>NZ_JBSWTU010000001.1:0-14816 GCF_056158685.1 Leisingera sp. ABM4_103
CAAAATACGCCCGAGGACAGGCGTGGCAGACATCGCGTTGGTATCGGCCGCCATTCCGTCAGCAGCAGGGTTGCGGGATAGGGATAGAAGCTCCGCGTGACCGAGTATCGCGTAGCCACCCCAAGGAGCGGTCTGAATGCGATCTCCTGTTCGAAAGTCGCCCGCGAATGCAGCAGCAGCAGATGGCCACCCGTCGAGGCTAGAGAAAGTGTCCAAGGTTTTCATCACTTTGATCCTTAAAAGCATGCCGAAGACCTCGCTATCAGCGAGGTTGCTCAGTGAGTCACTGAGGTTCAGCGCTTAAGAATCGATTGATGCATCAGACCACCTTTCGACAGGTTCAATAAAGGTTACCACCGATGATTTCAACAGGGTGGTCGATCCAGCCCTCGACGCCTGCGGGCGTCACCATGGACAAGGGCTGCCCATCCAGCAGCAACGTTTTTTCCACGTTGAATACTTCATACATCCGGTCTGTCTCCTCTGTTGTGTCACCGGGTTGCGTCACAGGCTGTGACCTTCACCACGACCCCTGTCCCGCGTGTTTTCGTTCTCGTCGTCACCGCGCTCCTGTTCGCGCTCGTCCTCGATCTCCAGCCGCTCGCGCGGCTTGTTCAGCACATCCTTCAGGCGCTCATTGACGGAGGGCTTGCGCACCTCGCGTCCTGTGTCCTCGCTCATGTCGTGCTCGCCGTGAACATCAAGCGTGTGAACTGCCGCCTGGCCATCGCGGCCCGGGTCCTTTCCCATGATCTCCTTGAGCCGCTCGCGCGCGTAATTGCAGCCTTCCGGTTTCGGCCTGTCGTCCTGGTCCCGTGACCGGCCCACGACCTGCGACAACCGCTCCCGGATATCGTCTGACGCGCGCCCGTCGCGGTCTTTCGCGGTCGCGGCCCTGAGGGCCGCCAGACCGGCAGAGACACGGCCCTGCCCGGCCTCGCGCTCGATGCCATAGGTCTCCCGCGCGATATCCAGCCGCTCACGCATTTCGCGGAAAGCGGCGCGCGCCTGGCGGGCGGCATGGACCACGGCCCCGCGCTCGGTGACGGGGACGTATTCCCGGCCCTGTCGCTCGGCCATCGCCTTGGCACGACGTTCCATGGAATTGGCCGCTGGCCCGAGCTTCAGCTCGGGGTCGCGGTCCAGCTCCTCGGCGGACAGCTTGTCGCCACGCTCCAGCGCCGTCTCACGCTGCTTCTCAAGTGACCGGTGGTCGACACGCTCCACCTCCCCTGCCCGCTCCAGCGCGCGGTTCTGCAACTCGGCCCAGAGGCCGCGCATCTTCTCGATCTCGACGCCGCCGGTCTTGGCAGAGTCGAGCACGCGCGTCTTGGCGGTGAAGCCCTCCGCTTCCAGCTTCCGGGTAGAGGTCAGCACATGGGCATGGTGGTTCCGCTGATCGCCTTCCCGGTGGGGGCTGTGGATCGCCACATCGACGGCCACGCCATAGCGGCTGACCAGCTCCTGGGCGAAGTCGCGGGTGATCTGCGAGCGGTCCTCGGCGCTGATCTCGGACGGCAGGGCCAGCTCCCATTCGCGGGCGGTGACGGAGTTGCGACGGGTCTCGCTGGCCTCGACCTCGTTCCAGAGGCGAGAGCGATCCTGCGCCCAATCTGGGGCGTCCTTCGGTGCCAGGATGAAGGTCTCTTCGATGCCCTGCTTGCGGGTATAATCGTGGACACGGCCTTCGCGCTGGCACTCGATGCGCTCGCCAACACGGTAGGCCGCGGCTGCCGTGGCAGAGCGCCCGGCGCTGCGTTTGATCGTCTTCACGGAGAGGTGGTAGCTGGCCATGCGCCCTACCCTCGCCTGTGACGCGTACGGCAAAAACGCGCGCCGCTGCTGACCCCGGCCCAGGCCCCAACATGGTCCACCGGGTCAGACGTCTTTTCCCCGATGGACCGCGCCCTGCTACGGCGCGATACGAGAGGAAAAGACAGCCCGCCCGAAGTGAGCCTCTGGCTCTCTGAGGCGCGAGCTTGCCAGTGAACTGTCCCCAAATCCCCAGCCTTATGGGGGGCGGGATATGGGGACAGTTCACTGGCGGTTTGCCGGGGGCAAACCCGGTTCGTGGCGGCACCGTCAGGTCCGACGACACGAACCTCCCGCAAGGAAGACGCCAGCGGCTGACCGGCCCCTACCGTGGGGCATCGGGCGAGACGCTGGCGCGACATTGCGGGACGCGATCCAACTGCCAAAGTTGGCCTTGGAGAGTTTGAGAGGCCGGGAGGGCCTTTCATTCCGGCGCGCTTCGCGTCGGACGGTGTTCGCCATCGGCTGAGGCCCTGCCTCAAGGAGATCGCACGCAAATCTCGGAACCGCAGGCGGAGAGTTTGCATAAGTGCGCCCTTGTCCTTTACAGGCCTACGGGTAATCGCTTGCAGTTCATCTGGCAACACAATATTCAACTACAGGTAGTTGTTTGAGTGGAGCGGGCAGTTGGCAGAGACCGAGCTGGAGAAAGCAGAAAAGCGATATGCCCAGGCCAAGGCCCGGCTTCAGGCTTTGAGGAACCGGGAAGCCACCAGACAGCGCAAACTCGACACGCGGCGCAAGGTGATCCTGGGCGGTGCTCTCATGGATCTCGCCGAACGTGACAGCGGGGCCGCTGCGATGCTCGACCGGCTGATCCGCAACCTGCCCCGCGAACAGGATCGCAAGGCTTTCGCGGACTGGGAAACTCCCTCCCCTGCCCCGTCCAGCTCTGATCCGGAAACGCCGTCCTGATGCGGGGCGTGATGCTTGTCTTCGGAGGGCTGTTTCGGTTCTTCGGTCGATTGATCTTCGCGCCCATCCTGCTGGGCTGGATGATCGGCGCTGTCCTGTTCGGCGCGATGATCGGGGCACTTGTCGCCACGCCGTTCGTCTTCGCCTTCTTCGACCAACCGCCCGGCGAAAGCGCGTGGCAGTGGCTGGTCTTCGGCCCGTTCATTTTTGTCGGGGGCATCTTCGGGTTCCAGTATTGGCGCATGGCTTCAGGTGCCGATGCTTACTTCGGGCTGACCGGTGACAGCCACGGCTCGGCGCGGTTTGCGAACCGCAAGGAGCTAAAGAAGCTGGAGCGAGGCAAAGGGCACGACGATGCCGGTCTTCTGATCGGGCGCAACCCGCACACCGGGCGGTTGCTGCGCTATGACGGTCCCGCTCATCTGATCACCCTTGCCCCGACACGGGCCGGGAAAGGCGTGGGCACCGTGATCCCGAACCTGCTGGCGGCGGAACGCTCGGTCCTGGTTATCGACCCAAAGGGCGAGAATGCCCGGATCGCTGGGGAAGCCCGGCGGCGGTTCGGAACGGTCCATGTCCTCGATCCGTTTGCGGTCTCGGGGATGCCCTCTGCCGCCTACAATCCGCTCGACCGGCTGGCACCGGACAGCCTCGACCTGGGCGAGGATGCCGCCTCCCTGACAGAGGCGCTGGTGATGGACCCGCCGGGACAGGTGACGGAAGCGCATTGGAACGAGGAGGCCAAGGCCATCCTTGGCGGTCTGATCATGTTCTGCGTCTGCCACGAAGACCGCGACCGCCGGACGCTTGCCACCGTCCGGGAATATCTCACTCTGCCCCCGGAAAAGCTGCGCGCGCTGCTGGAGTTGATGCAGGACAGTGATGCGGCGGGCGGGCTGATCTCCCGCGCCGCCAACCGCTTCCTCGGCAAGGCGGATCGGGAAGCCGCGTCGGTTCTGTCGAACGCGCAACGACACACGCATTTCTTGGACAGCCCGCGCATTGCCAAGGTCCTGTCGCGGTCTGATTTCCACTTCTCCGATCTGCGCCACCGGATCACATCCGTGTTTCTGGTGCTGCCCCCGAACCGGATGGATGCCTACAGCCGCTGGCTGCGCCTTCTGGTGTCTCAGGCGCTTCAGGATGTTGCACGGGACGCCGAGGCGTCTGCGAGGCCCCTGAGCGGCCCCGCAGACGCTCAGGGGGGCACACAGCGCCTCAAGACGCCCACGCTGTTCCTGCTGGACGAGTTTGCCGCCCTGGGCCGTCTGGAGGCCGTAGAGCGCGCCATGGGGCTGATGGCGGGATACGGACTTCAGCTCTGGCCGATCCTGCAGGACATGAGCCAGCTCAAGGACCTCTATGGCGAACGCGCTGGCACCTTCATCGCCAATGCCGGGGTGCAACAGGTCTTTGGGGTGAATGATTTCGAGACGGCCAAGTGGCTGAGCCAGATGATCGGCCAGGAAACTGCCGGGTTCCAGACCGACAGCTTCAAGCCCGGTGATGGCCCGAGCTTCTCGAACAACCTCACGGGCCGCGATCTGCTGACCCCCGATGAAATCATGCAGCTCCGCCCGGAAAACCAGCTCCTGCGCGTGCAGGGGCAAGCCACCGCCGTCGCGCAGAAGCTGCGCTACTACGCCGACCCTGAGTTCAAGGGGCTGTTCGTCCCGCAGGACCAGTAATCCAAAGGACGCCTTCCGATGCCAGACCAGCCTGAGTTCCCTACCTTTTCCGACGATGATCTGCGCGAAACGCTCGATCTCATGGCAACGGCTGTCGCCAGCATGTCCGACAGGATAGACGATCTGACCGCCGTGGCGGACAAGCAGATCCAGGTTGCGACGGAAGCACGGATCGCGGCTTTCGCCGCACGGGATCAGACCAATCCGAAAAAATACGGGGATCTTCTGGGCCAGACCCTCGATAGCCACCTGGGCGCAACCGCAGACGCCATGACCGATATTGTCAGACGCCTTGGCGTCCAGACGGACAAGACCATCGGGGCCTTGGCCAGATCGGAAGATGACAGGTCCAAAGTCTATCGAGAGGTGTTCGAACGGGAACAGAAAGCGGATCGTCTCAAAAGCTATCTGCCCTGGTTTGGTCTGGGTGCATTGGTTGTGGCCCTGGTGCTGACGGTGACGCTTCCTCGTTTCTTGGCCAGTAACGCTTCCACATGCGTTGTCCTCGGGGCGTCTTGGACTACGACAACCACGAATGTCGATGCGTGCGTGTTCTATCAGCGGTAATGAGAAATCCTACGCTTGCGGCTCGCTTAGCTCGGTGAGTTGGGTGTTATATATGTGTTAGACTCTGTGTTACACGAATTGTGCGGTCGCTTATGGTATTGAAAAGCATACTTTAATCCGACTTATTTTGAGCCTCTGGTGGGTGAAATTACGATAAAGGGTGTGTGATCTTACGAAAGGGGGTGTGTGATCTTACGAAAGCCTGCTTGGTGGGTGATACTACGAATCCCTTGCCTTGGTGGGTGAAATTACGAATAGTAGAGGCATGGTGGGTGAAATTACGAAACCGGATCGGACGCCTCTTCTCCCCTTGCGGCACGCGCAGGGGGATTTCTTCGTTTGTGACATCTTCGACGCTGCGCCCAAGGGCGACATGGCGTCGATGGCGCATCCGATCTTTACCCTTTCGACTAAGCCTGACACCAAAAAACGACGCTATGTGGCTACCGATGGAAAGAGCTACGTGGAAATCAGGCCCAACATGATCGGCCTTGCAACCGTCCACGACCGTGACGTGTTGATCTACTGCATCTCTCAGGTGATGGCGGCTCTGAATGACGGAAAACAGGTTCACAGAACCCTTCGGTTCAAGGCGTACGACCTACTTGTCGCCACAAACCGTCCAGTTGCGGGAACCGGCTACAGCGGCTTGAAAGCCGCGCTGGAGCGTCTCCAGGGAACGCAGATCGAGACTAACATCACAACGGGCGGCGTGGAACAGATTGACGGTTTCAGCCTGATAGATCGTTATCGCATTGTGCGCGAAACCCGTGACGGCCGGATGCTCGATCTCGAAGTCACCCTTTCCGATTGGGTCTTCAACGCCATCGCCGGGGATGACGTTCTGACGCTGAACCGCCGCTACTTCCAGCTCCGCAAGCCCTTGGAACGCCGTCTGTATGAGCTGGCTCGCAAGCAATGCGGCATGCAACCGGAGTGGAAATGCGGTCTGGACAAGCTGAAGGACCGAACCGGCTCCACATCCTCCGACAAAGAATTTCGACGGCTTGTCAAAGCCATCTGCAAGGCTGATCAGGAACACAACCACATGCCGGACTATGCCTTCAGAATGGATGCCGACATTCTCACGGTAACGCCAAAACCGGAATTTCTGGAAAACTATGCTCCCAAACCCGAACAGGACAGGCTGACCGGCGGCTACATCCTGCCCCTCTCGCCCGACACACTGGAACGGGCGCGGGAGCTGGCTCCGACATGGGACATAAAGGTTCTGGTCGGAGAGTGGCGGAACTACGCCGCCAGACAGCAAAATCCCCCGAAGAACCCGGACGCCGCGTTCCTCGGTTTCTGCAAGAGCTGGTTCAAGAAACGCGGTCGCAACGGTTGGTAGAGTAATTACTCAAACACTCATTTGCTCAAATACTCAGACCAAAGATCACGGGTGATGTCGGAGATTGACCGGCCCTCCTCGACCGCCTTAATCTTGATTTTGCGATAAAGTGCCTCTTCGATCTCGGCATTCAGGCGCTTCTTCTTCTCAGTCGTCTCGGTGACTTCGTGCAGGATGCGTTTGCGGGCCTCGTCGCCACGGCTTGGACGTTTAGCGGAAAGGGCCATCACGCGACCTCCCGTGTCGCGGTAGTAAGCACTGCCAGTATCTCGTTGCTCAGCGCCGTGGTCTCCGCTCTCGCCTTCGCATTGTCGGCGTCGAATACGGTCAGCCCTTCCGATGCCGTCTGAGGATAGACTTGGCGTTGTGTTATGGTCGTCTCACAGACAGGCAAGGCGTAGTCGTCCAGTGCGGTTCGCACGTCACTGCCCAGCCGGGTTCCTTCCACGACGCGGGAGACCACAAACCCGGCACGCGGCGATCCATCCGTGACCTCTTGGCGAGCCTTGATGAAATCCACCAGGTCCGACGCTGCCCAAATGTCGTATGGCGATGGTTGAACGGGGATCAGAACGAAGTCGCTGACTTTGATGCAGGCGGCGATCATGTCTTCTAGTTTTGCCGCACCGTCGATTACCACGTAGTCGTAGTTTGCTGCCATACTGGTCAGCGTCTTGACGTTGTTGGGACGGTCCAGCGCGACTAGCTCGATGGGATTATCTTCACTCGCTGCATGCCAGTCACGCGCACTGCCTTGTGGATCGCTGTCCACCATCAGAACCGAGTATCCCAGCTCGTGCAGCGATCTGGCGAGATTGGTGCTGATAGTGGTCTTGCCGCTACCACCTTTCGGATTCAGGACGGAAATTATACTCATAGCTCTGCCTCATTTGTGTATTTACTCAAAAGTGTAACTGAGTATTTGAGGCGCGACAAGTTTGGTGTGAACTGATCCCCCAGCATTCACCAGCGAGAAAGTGAGCGACAGATGTACTACTCACTTACTCAAAAACCCATTTGAGTAAGTAAGTGGCGCGGGGGGCGGACGTGAATGCTATGGACGTTCTAAAGCTAGTCCTGTCGCGCTCTGAAGTCTCCTACTTTGCATTTTTCAGGTGAATACACCAAGGTTCTTCGGCCAAGCCCGCTCGCGGCGGACTAGTCGCGATAATCGCGGATCATATCGCGATTCAGCTTCTTGGCCGGAACGAGCCTGTAGTGTCGTTCCTCGACGACTTTGATCTCGTCGTCCTGCAAGGTAAGCTCAAAAAGGGCTATGACCTCGTTTTCCATGAACTGAGCTGCGATGGCACGGCAGCGCATTCCGGGAAACTTGTCCTCTACGAAGCGGATGTCCTGAGAAATCTGCACGATTCCGATCTGGTCTTTGCCGCCCTTCGCCTGCACCGGAATGACGTAATGACAACCGCGCTTGTCGAGGCCGACGTAGAGCTCGTCGATTTCGATCTGACCGATACCCTTCACGGTGGTTCGCAGGTGGTTTTGCAAGCTGTAGGTCGTCAGGCCCAGAAACGTGTCGATCAGGCGGTTGTAACGCACGATCGCGAGAAGCGCTTGCTCGTCGTCGAGGGCATAGGCGCGGATCAGCTCGGGTGTAGCGTCCGGGATATCGGTTCGAACCAAGTCGTCGCGGGGCAAAACGCGATTAGCCTTGACCAGGCTGAACTTGTAGAGCGCCCGGCCTGCAAGCTCGATTACCCATTCCATGCCTTCGGGCTGAGTAGCGACGATGCGATCAGGCAGGGCATTGCGGAACCGGAACGAGTAGAGCACATCCCCGAGGTTCTTGGGGAGTTTGATGTCGAGATCGGTTGCCGCGTCCTCAATGTCTTCCCGAGAGAAGTCGAGCGATACGGCTCCGTCCTTGTAGCGGTCGAAGAATATCTTCTCGATGAGAGACCCATAGCGATTGAGGGCTTTAGCCATGGGCTTCGACCCCTTCCAGTAGCCTAGCCCGCTCGATGTCGATCTGCTTGCGCTTGGTCGCGCCGCTCTTTCTGTCGCGCCTGGACTTGGGGGTCGCCACCTCGAAGTGCGCGGATGCGGCTGAAAGGTCGAAGCTCAAGAGGGCGGGATCGCCCAAAGATATGCTCGTTTGGGGACGCAAAGGCTCGATGCCGAGGGCCGCGACAATCTGGGCAGCCACGGCGCGGGCGAGAGGGGGCGGAACGGCGTTTCCGATCTGTCGCGCGCCATGCCATTTCGTGACGTTGAACCGGAACCAGTCAGGGAAGCCGTGAAGCCGTGCCATTTCGCGGACGGTGACACAGCGGGCAAGACGGTAGTGGATCGGGCGTGGGCTGGTGAACGCGCCGCGAGCCCCGTCTGTGCCTGCACGTAGGGTGTTCGATACCCCATTAGCCGGAAGGCGGAAGAGACGGCTGATGGGCTCGACCGTGCCGGGCTCCGTCTCAGCGAAGCGACGGCGAGAAATATCGGTGTGCTCCGTCCGCGCGCTCGATGTCAGCACGGCCGGGTTCCAGTCGCGCGGGTGTCCGAAATGCCATGCGTCGTTGCCGAAGCAACGCAGCTCAGAGGCATAAGCGGATGGATTGCCGAACCTGGTCGTCGCGACGGCATCCGAAGAGGCAAGGGTCGCAAAGCTTTCTGCATCGGGAAGATCGCCGAGTGCGTCCTGCGCGGTCGGGCCTAATGGCAAGTCCGAGAACCGCTTCTTTTTTCCCGGAATGTTGGACGTAGGCTCAGGATAAGAGGGCAGGGAGCGTCCCTTCTTGCCCCCCATCAGTATCAGCCTCTCCCGCGATTGCGGGGTGCCGTAATGACCTGCATTGAGCACCTTCCAGGGCAGGCTGCAGTCGTAGCCAGCAACGTCGAACGCCTGTACGAGCTCTTCCAGGAAGCGCTTGTGCCTACCGACAGTCAAACCTTTCACATTCTCGAACACGAAGGTCTCCGCATCGAGCTCGCGAACGATCCGTACGAAATCCAGCACGAGGCGGTTACGGGGGTCGTCGAGTACGCGGTGCCCAATCAACGAAAAGCCCTGACAAGGCGCGCCGCCGAAAACGCAATCGACCCGCTGACGGCCGATCCCGGCCGCGCGCCGGATGTCGTCGCCGCTCAGTTCCGCGACCGAACCCGGCAGAACCGCCGTGCGCGGGAAGTTGAACTTGTGGACTGCGCAATGGACCGGGTCGATCTCGACAGCTGCCTTCACATCGAAACCGGCCTGCTCGAAGCCGAGACTGAGCCCTCCGGCTCCTGCGAATAGGTCGATCCCGATCGGTCTCATGCTGCACGTCCCCCTGCACGTTTCTTCGTATTTTAAAGCCAGTGTAGAGCACCACGCGCACGATGTCGATCGTAATTTAGGGCTTGCCCACAAAGGCCTCCAACCGAACCGCCAGCTCTTCGAGATCTCTGGTCTCGCACTGCCAAACCACGAGAACGTCCCAACCGAGCGATTCGAGATGTTCTACCTTCGTTCTGTCTCGGTTAACATTTCCTTCGAGCTTGGGCAGCCAGTAATCGAGCCGGGACTTCGGGAGCTGACCCTTCGGACAACCGTGCCAGTGCCAGAAACATCCGTGCACGAAGATCGCCTTGCGATGGCGGGGCAGAACGATGTCGGGGCGGCCGGGAAGGTTTTTCGGTGAAGCCGGAAGCGATAGCCGAGCCGGGGCAGAACCTGTCGGACAACAAGCTCCGGCTTGGTGTTCTTCTGCTTAAGGGATTGCATGATCCGCCTGCGCAGCTCCAGTGTGCGGGTGTCCATGAGCTGTTTTACGCTCGCCGAACAGTCCGCTCGCTAACCTTGAACAAACGTGCGATCTCCGGGACCGCGCGGTGTTCGTAGTCCCGCATCCGCCGTACCTCGGCTTTCTGCGCCGACGACAGGGCAGGGGGCCTACCCCCGATACGACCACGCTTGCGTGCGGATGCCAGCCCTTCTCTGGTCCGTTCGGAAATTCGCTCCCGTTCGAACTGTGCGATGGATGCGAAGACGTGGAACACAAGACGGCCGGCCGGCGTCGTTGTGTCGATGTCCTCGGCGAGGGACCGGAATCCGGCACCGCGTTCCCCGACCGTCTCCACGATCTCCAGAAGGTCTTTCAGCGAACGGGCAAGGCGATCGTATTTGGTGACAGTTACAACATCGCCATCGCGGAGCTGGTCCAGCATCCTGTCCAGCTCGGGCCGCTCGCGCTTCGATCCGCTGATCCTGTCAGCAAACAGCTTGCCAGCTCCGGCCGCTTTCAGGGCGTCGGTCTGGGCATCAAGATTCTGGTCGTCAGTGCTGACGCGGGCATATCCGATAATCATGCCGTGATCTGGTCAGAAAGGTAGGTTTTTGTCCAGCGGCTAGAAACCGACTACTCTGCGATGCGGTCCAACCAAATGTCCCATCGTCAGCAAATCGTAGCTGTTGCTGAAGCTCGTCAGATAGAATTCGTAAACTTCCCCGTTCACATCCGTGAAAAGACAGGTCCCCTCACCCATGGGACCCCTCTTGGTTGGGCGAACGTAGCTGCACATCGCTGAGTAGGTCTCGGCATCAGTCACGTGTCCGAACCGATCAACAAAACTGTTTGAACGGATAAAATAGGCTACATTCTCGCTCCCGGCACGTTTACCGATGTCCGCATGATATGGATGGCGGCCGATCATACCGAACATAGGTACTGCTGGATCCCGGCACTGAATGGCTTGCCAAAGGGTTGTCGTGATTGTGTTGCCGTAGTCTTTGGACAGCTTCTGTAGCGTCTTCCATTCTAGGTCATGATCCCGGACTTCCGTTGAAAAACGGTCTCCAAGAAAAATCAACTGCCGGGCCCCATAGTTGGCTTCGGCTTCCATCTCTTGATGACAACGCGGGCTCAGAGATTCCTCGTTATCTCCAAGCAAGAGACTACGGTGCCAAGGCAACAGATCGTGCGTGATTTCGTGCGCCAGTATAAAGCGCCGTTTCTTATCCACGACGTCCTTATCGATATAGATTTGGCGCTGTTCGGGAACAATGAGCGCTTTCAGTCCTGCTTTCGTTACCACATCGAACATGCGGTGGGCGCTGGTTGTGATGAAATTTCCCGCCAACGTGACGCGGTGAGCCATTTCGTCGAGCAGGTTCAGATCGGATTTACTGTAGTAGGTAAGATCAAGCTTCTGCAAAGCCCGCACGTCCTCAAGCTTGAGAGGCGGCTCCGGGTTGCCAAGGTCTCTGAGCAGCCGCCGAACCAATTCATCAATGTCGGCGGCTGCAAACTGATCTATCTTGGGTTCGTCATTTGCCATCTGTTTTAGTCCCGCCATTGTAAATGGACAGGAACTTGACGAAGTCGTTCAAGCTACGTCGCTCGGCTCTGGAAAGCCCCGACAGATCGTCGGAGCTCGCCGCGAACTTGTGAACAGCATCCTCCAGCGAGTGATCCACGGCCGGGGCATCTGGCAACAGGTTCAGCAACGACTTGGCAGGAACCTTCACATATTCTGCCAGATTATGGATTGTCCTCGGACGTGGCGAGTAGCTTGGGTCTTTTTCTATGGCAGCAACCTCTTCAGCCGAAACCCGGACACGCTCGGCAAACTGCGCAACCGACAAACGATCCCGACGGCGAGTCATGTGCACCAGAAGACCTAGAGCCGCGTCACTACGGCTCGCCGGTTGAACAGCTTGCCTGTCCTTTGGTTTCTGATATTCTGCTGCACTTTCCAGAGCATTCACTACATCCGCAGATCGGCGAATGCCGCGCCCGGCTTCAACTTCGCCGATTGGATCGCTCTCGATCTGTCGGCGCAGCCAGTCGTTATCAACGCAAAGCTTCATGGTCATTCTCCTTTCTTTGTTATGGCCCGGCAGATATCAACTGCTTGGCTTGGGTTGTGGACAGCTCGAAGTACCTCAGATTCTGGTAGTCTTTATCTGCTCCCATATCAGTCATGCTCAGCCTGTCCCTGTAGAAAGCCTCGGCACCCGGAAGTGAATGCAGCGCAACTCTACCTGCAAATTCTTCCTCGATACTCAGCGAGACCGCTGACATGAACAGAACCCTTCCGACGCCTTTATAGGTCGGGGTCTCGATCAAACCACGCCTGTTCCATGGAGCGGTTGCCAGAAAATCCACATACACCAGCGGCATTCTGGGATGCTCCGGGTGGCGGCTGAAGCATTTTGCGCCGCCCTTGACCACAAGCATCATACCCTGCGTCTCGCCGTCGGCCTCGATGCCGAAAAGCTCATAGTTGAGTGGGTTCTGTAGCGCTTGAAGCGCCTTGGCAGCCCATTCCCAGTGCGCGTCCTCGGGCCGGTTTTCAGCCGCCGCAGCATCGAACATTGGGGTCCAGCTTGCTTCAATACTCTGAAGCGTCGCCAGATCAATGCCCCGGAAGAGGACAGCATCGTGAAACTTGCCACTCTCCAGCCCGAATAGCGGTATCGTACCGATTGCCTGTTTCACAGCACCATCAGCTCGATCTTTTCCGCTTTGTCAGCGCTTTCGACAAAGACTTTCTCCCCACGCTCAAGACGTTCATCGACTGATTTGTAGAGCCGTAAAGCCTGTCGAACGAGGGCCGTTTTCGAAAGCCCCTTTCCTTCACACAGGCGCTCCAGAACGGACATTTCCGCTTCTGTCAGGTTGAGTGTCATTGTTCGTTTCATAGGGGCCTCCTTCGATGGGTGATATAGTCTCCACTATGGTCGGCGTCAACAAAAAAGGTGCAAAAAATAGCTAGACAGTAGCTATTTTTTGCTTATTATTTGGCTAGTATCTACTAGGAGTATTCAGATGACTAAGAGAAACCAGCACGTTGTCCCGCATGATCGTGGATGGGCAGTAAAAGGAGCGGGCGCAGGTAAAGCTACTTCCGTTCACACTACCCAACGCGAAGCAATCGACGCGGGTCGGGGCATCGCTCGCAACCAAGGTTCCGAGCTGCTTGTCCACGGACGCAACGGTCAAATTCGTGAGCGTGACTTTCACGGCAACGATCCCCACCCCCCGAAAGGATGACCAAATGACAGTCAAGTTTCGCTATAAGGGTCGCACCTTTAACTCGGCGCAGTCGCTCAATTCGGCACTGAAACGGGATATGAACCAAGCCGTGGAGCGGTCTATCCGGAGCGCCGCTTCCGGCGCAGGTGCTCGTGTCCGAAAGACCGGCCAAGGCTATACGGTTGAAGGTTCCGAGGAACAGCTTGCCCGCTTCAACCGTCGCCTTCGCTAATGGTGACGGCAAGCTGGCCGGATCAGCATCCGGCCAGCTTCAATGCATTCATTGCTCAAAAAGGCAGGACTAAAACCTGCCAAAACAGCTTTAGTTTTGCCGTGGGTTTTTGTCCTGCCTAAGCGATTGACGTGGCATGGGGCAGGGGATGCGGACAAAAACGATCGTTTTTTTGCCCATCGTTTTTTTGCCCATGGATTCTGGCAGGGGATTTCTGTCCAGTGAGCGGACAAAACGAAACTTCGGCACATTCGACTTACGTCTCGCCTCAGCTCATGCCTGTTCTGCGCCCTACCGCTCCGGTCGCAGCGGTAGGACACTTTCGAAGCCAGTCGAAAAGACGATCAGGCTCCTCTGGATGAGGCAGCCGCTTTAGCGCCGTTTCCTCGAAGTGTTTTCTATATCACTGCAACCCGTAGTGGAAACAACCAGTCGCCTGCGAGAGGGCGCCAGCGCTCCGGTAACGGTGCCTTCTCCGGCTGAAGGCGCTCTATCTCCATCAGTAGACGTACCAAGAGCGACCGGGAAAGGGTATGGCCGAGACAAGCATGGTTTCCCATACCGAAGGTTAGCGGGCGGGAGGATCGATCGGAGTTGAATTGCTCTGGGTCGGGAAACGCATCCGGGTCATGGTTCCCGGCAGCCCAGACCATAGCAAGAGGTGTCCCCGGCTCGATGACGATGTCACAAACCTCTATGACATCGGTAGTGTACCTCATCGTCAACGGCGTCGGACTTGCCAAGCGCAGGCACTCGTCCGCACAGCGTGAGGTCGGACGAACGGCTTCGCTGTTGGCAAACGCTACACGCATCGCGGCGTCGATTCCAACGGCGACTGTCTCGATCCCGTCGAAGGCAATTCCGGCAAGTAGCTCGACCGTTCTGTCAGCGCCCAGGCTCGATTGAAGGGACGCGACAAATGGAGACGGACCACGCAAGGCGATCTTGCAGAGTTCATTGAGATCTATTGCGCCCACTTCTGCCAAATCGGCCTTGTCTGAACGCGGGTTGGGAGACAGCAGGTAAGCCATTTTCTTGACCGCAGCCTCGCACCGTTGGGCATCCTCCGGAGAAAGCCCGAGAAGGGCTGCCCAGCTAGCGCGGACGATGCGCTCGACCAAGTCGACCCGCAGATCGGCTCTTTCAGGCGCAGCTTGCACAACGCCGCGCACAGCTTCGTCAGTTAATGCCTGAAGTGGAAGCGAAGCGAAGGCAGCGATCATCGCGCCACGCTCCAACCGGTGCACCGGGCCCGATTGCGTGAACAGCGCACGGTC
>NZ_JBSWTU010000002.1:0-98437 GCF_056158685.1 Leisingera sp. ABM4_103
TGTCAGGTCGCCTATTCTTTGGGGCACGCCGCGGATGCATTGGGCCGCTCCGAGCCCTTAGTGACCAATTCTGCGCTTCGCACATATTGAAGCGATGCGCGAATAGCCGCCATTGATCCGCATCAGAATCGTGAGCTTTGCAATAGAATCCGAGCAAAACCGCATGTTTCGGGTCGATGGAAGACTTCAATATCGGTATTTCCCCTCAAAAGTAATCACAGGATTTCCCGATGCACGGACGCGACGCACTCTTCCCAAACTTTGACCAACTGATGGACGCTGAAAACGCGTTGACCGAGCGCCTCAACCAAGCTCGCCGTGACTACGCCAGTCGCAACGCAACCTCGGCGGAATTAACGCCTGATTGGTTGGAGGAGTTGAAATCCAAGCGGTTTGAGCAGGTGGAAGATCTTGAACCGCTGATGGACTGGGTGATTGATGCGCTCGAAACTGGCAGTGTGCAGATGACTCATCCGGGATATCTTGGCCTGTTCAATCCGGCACCTACCTTTGCCGCAGAATGTGCAGATCGGATCGCGTCGATGTTCAATCCGCAAATCTGTGTGTATTCTCATGCGCCTGCTGCCGTCGAAATCGAACAGCATGTCATCAATGAAGTGGCCCGACGCGCAGGACTTCCCATAGGGTCCGGAGGGCATTTTACCAGTGGCGGTGCCGAGGCCAATTCGACGGCTGTTTTATGTGCCTTGCAGGCGAAATGTCCGGATTACAGCGACAAGGGCATCTATGAATTCAGTGGTCAGCCGACGATCTACGTCTCGAAGGAAAGCCACCTTGCATGGTTGAAGATGGCGCATTCGGCAGGCATCGGGCGCAACGCCGTTCGATTAATCGCAACCGATGGTCAGGGCCAGTTGGATGTGGGTTGTCTTGCGACCGCCATTGATGAGGATCTGAAAAGCGGCTGCGTTCCGGTCCTGATCGTGGCCACGGCTGGCACCACGAATGCCGGGATGATTGACCCGCTCAAACCTTGCAGTGCATTGGCGCAGAAACATGGCATGTGGTTTCACGTTGACGCGGCCTGGGGTGGCGCGATGATGGCCAGCACGGCAGGGCAATCTGTGTTGGATGGCATTGAACGGGCGGACTCGATCACGGTTGACGCACATAAATGGTTCGCCACCACGATGGGGGCTGGAATGTTTCTGACCTCACGCCCTGACATACCTGCACAGGTTTTCCGTATCTCGGCCAGTTACATGCCTGATAGCGAGGCAGCCAAGGATTTCTATGTGAATTCCAACCAATGGTCGCGCCGCTTCGTTGGATTGCGCCTGTTCCTCGCTCTTGGGGCCGCCGGATGGGATGGGTACGGCGACCACGTAGAACGCACTATTCGGCTGACCAACCGTTTCACGGAAAATCTGAAAAAGGCGGGATGGTCGCAGGCAAACAGGTCTCTCATGGGAGTAAGTTGCATGGTGCCACCGGAAGGACACGATGCTGTACAACGCTATGTTGATGCGGTTCACGCAGATGGCCGGTTCTGGATTTCCAAGGCGATGTTCGAGGGAAAACCGGTTTTGCGGGCCTGTGTCACCAACGGACGCACGGACGAGGCGACCATTGACCAGCTTACGGATTCCCTAAAGACGGCATGAGGTGGGGAAAGGAGCGTCTAAATGGGGGCTTTCGCAATTGGTCAAAAATGGTCATTGAGTCGGATGGATTGATTGGCCGCTCTGTCCGCGACCCGTGAATTCGAGGTTTCAAATTTGCCGCGGCTTGCCGTAATGGCTGCATTCTCCTCTGCCATGCAAAGAAAGAAATTCGGCAGTGCAGCAGATCGGCGCGCTGCGAGCGCGCGCAGCATGAAAACCGGATTCACAGTATGGGCTCTGAACTGCCGTTCGCTGTATCGAGAAGGAACGACCGGTTTTGCTTAACGTAGGATTTAGCACTGAGCCGGAGCAGACCCCTGCCTTGGCGTCCAGATATGCCTGCCTTGTCCTGTCGAGCTTCGACCTTGCATGGGTCATGATGACATCACGCTGTCGTTCAGGCAGCGCAAATCCGGTGCAACGCACGATATGAGCAAGAAGCTCTTCAACCTCGGCGTCTACATCAAAGCTCTCGAACCACGGAGCTTTTCCCAGTCTCGCCACCATGTGCCTACCCTCGTCCTCTCAATAATATATTATCGTATATCATATTCAGCAGATCGCAAGCAGATGTGTGCGTCGTACCGCCAGACATGGAAAAAGGGGAACCGTGGTCCCACGGCTCCCCTTTCGGTTCGTATCGTTTTATCTCGCGCGCCGATTAGGCGACCAACGACAGCCCCGTGCCTGCATCCTGCGGCTGCTCACCGCTGTCGATGAACGGGATGATCGAGAAGGTCTGCCCACCGCGCTGTTCTTCGTTCTGCACGGCGTTCACGCGCAGGTCGCCATCGGGCGTGTTGATCAGCAGCGACAGGTAGTCATTGCCCGTGCGGCTGCTTCTCGCCATCCAGGCCGAGCCGACGCGGATCGGTGTGCCCCGGGGCGAGCTGACCTCGATCCGGTAATCGGGGTGAGTCTCCTCGGATTTATAGCTGTTCTCGATCAGCATGAATTCCAGATCGAACATCATGTTGGCGATGTAGCCGGTGAAGGCGTTGTCGGCGTCCATAGCGGTGAGCTCGCCCGAGATCGAGCCGGATTTCATCAGGCCGTTAGAGACCAGCGCGATGATCTCGAATGCGCCGCTTTGGGTCGCGCGCGCTTCTTTCGTCTGTACCGCGTTGACCCGGAAAGGGCCGAGGCCGACATCGATCTGCATCGAGATGTAGGGGTTGCCGCTGGTATTGCCGGTTTCGTTCCAGGCCGTGCCGATGCGCACCTTGCGGCCCGACTTGTTGATCGCCGTCACGTCATAATCCGGGCTGCGCGCGGACATCTTGGCCCGTGCCTCAAGCTGGATGGCGATGTCAAATCGCGTCGAGTGGATCATGCCGGTGTATTCGGCGGCGGCGGTCTCGACATTGCGGGTGAGGGTTCCTGCGAACATGGGATGGTTCCTTTTGGATTGGCCGGTGCCTGACGTTCTTGCCAGCGCATCCGGGATTGCTTTCTCGACCCCTCCTGGGATCACAAACCAGAAAGCTTGCTTTCCTTTCAGCCCCGCCCACGGGTCAGAGCTGCCGTCCGAGTGGGCATGCCCCCGCGCGTTCGGGTGCTGCGCCCCTCCCCTGCCCGTCTGGTCTTGATTGGCTACCCGGATTTTCCGCGCTGTCCTTCGATTGCGCGATGAAGAACTCCGCCTCTTTTCCGTTCAACCGGTGCCCGCTCCGGTCGGTCAGGCCGATGCAGCTACCGTTCGGCACAAAGGTGATGAGGTACTGACCGAGCCGGTCCTTGTGGACAACGTAGCCGGTATTGGCC
The DNA here is from genome assembly GCF_056158685.1 of Leisingera sp. ABM4_103. Classification (NCBI taxonomy): domain Bacteria; kingdom Pseudomonadati; phylum Pseudomonadota; class Alphaproteobacteria; order Rhodobacterales; family Roseobacteraceae; genus Leisingera; species Leisingera sp. ABM4_103. The sequence goes on from NZ_JBSWTU010000002.1 coordinate 3,390, forward strand.
CAGTGCACGGTCTGACCGGCATCGACGGCCGCCTTGATGTCTTCGAATGTCATGTGATCCTCCTCAAAAAGATTGCTGGGGAAACGACGCAAGAAGCCTGATCTTCCGACCGGGCTTCTATGCAGCATTCGTTTGGCAAACGACCGAGAGCTGTCAGGCGCTTTGCGTGGCTTGCGTCGCGCGCGCCGCCATCCAATCTTTCAGGCCGAGAACCGTTCTTCCGGCGGCCACCTCGAATGCCCAAGCAACCCTTGGATCGCCGCAGGGCTCCCCGCTGAGGTGCTGCTCGATATGGCCATTGGCCATCCATGGCTCAGGCTGTATCCGTCGCAGCCAGTCCGCCATGCTCGGAATGCGGCCCTGGCAGTCTTCGCGGACATGCTGCTCGCCGATCCAGCGCACGGGGATGTCCCGACCCGCGCTATTGGTCAGGGTCAGACCGAAGACACGTTCGGCCTCGAACAGGCCTTGAGCATGATGACGCAAGGCGCGGTGCGTGAAGAGGGCGAGGTGTTCTTTCGAGGCGTCGAACCAGTCGTGGATGTCCTGATAGTCAGATGGCACCCCACCGAATTTCCGGGCAGAGCTTTCAGCATGATGAAGCGGATGGGCCATCTCAAAGCCCGTCGTCATAGCTGTGCGAGCATTCAACGTAGCGGTCGGCGTGATCGAGGGTGATGCTGTCTGCTGCAATGTCCCAGGTCAGCGTGCCGTAGCCGCCCTCGTTGTTCTCGAACCCCGGATGATGGTGATAGGCGAGTGACCAGGCGAAATCGCCCACGGCGGTGACAAGCGCTTCCGGCAGTTGGACCTCCGCAGGCTGCACATTCACGTCCTCGACATTGCCGGAGTCGCCATAGCCTTCGTATTCGGCGGTGACCTCGTTGATGCCAAGCGCGCGCAATTGCACGATCAGTTCCGCTCGGGTTGCTTTCAGGGTGGTTTCGTGCTCGGCGCGCCACTGAGCCGCCATTGCGGCATAGTCGATCTGGGGATTGGTCATGGGTCTGTCCTCTTATCAGAAGTTGGGGGGCCAGGCGTCGCATTGGTCAGCGCGCGCCCGGAAAGCGCAGACCGGCCAAATCCCGATCCGCGACGCCCGACCCAAAGCCCGCTTTGGCTTTTCAGGCGGCTTGGTCTGCCGCGTTGCTGGTTCCCTGCCCCACAATCCGGGCCAGAATGCTGACCGTGTCGATCCCGTCCCCATGCGGCAGGAACACCCGCAGCTGGAAGGCAATGATCTCGGTGAAACACCCCATGGCCTTGAGGCCTTCGATCATGCCCTTGTCCGCACCGCCCAGCTCAAGGCGCATCTCGCCTGCGACCCGGCGACGGGTCAGCGTCAGACCCCGGCCCAGATCGACCGGCGTGGTGGTGCCAAGAGCCGCAGTCAGCATCTCCTGTGGCGTTTGCGGGTTAGAAACGAGGAAGCTGGCGCGCAGCGCGGCCGCCCCTTCCTCGCTCAGCGTGCGCCCGATCATGGCGGTCGCCCCGTCCGGCGTGACGCGGTAGATGCGTTCATTCGTGGTCGGGATGTCCTTCCAGATCGGCAACAGCAGCCCGGTCAGCAGGTAGAGCTTGGTTGTGGTGGTTTTTGGCAGGGACGCTGCCTCGGCATCCCAAAGCTTTGCAAACTCGGGCCTGTCGATGTCTTCCCAGGCCGAAGACGTGAACCGAGCCTCTTCGAGATAGCTAGACCCGTTTGGCCGCACCGCCTTGCGCATCAGCGTCACGATATCCTCGTCATACATCTGCATGGGGCGGGCCGAAATGAGCGCGGCGCGGCCGGAGGCGCGATTCACCATCGTGGTCTTGTCCAGATTGCGCGATATAGCCTCTTCGGCCCCAAGAACGTGGACAGGGTCCGTCACCTCGAGCCCGATGATCCGCGTCACGGCGCCGGATTTCGGGCAGGTCCAGAGATCCTCGGTCGAGACCTGTTCGATCTTTTCGCCGCGCAGGGTTTCCACGCCGAGATCGAGCGTGCCCGCCGCGCGCGCCCGTTCGGTCTGATCAGCGATCCGGCGCATGAACTCGGCAAAGAGCGCGTTCTGCATGTGGATGGGAAGGGCCAGCACCCGATTAAGGAAGCGCTGGATCGGCGGCAGCTCCTCAAGGAGCACCCCGTCCTTGTCGATCAGCCGCAGGGCCGTCCAGTCGGTGAAGCTCTCGTAGCTCATCGCCTCGGCGCGCCCGGCGGCAAGATCGGCGAAATACCCACGCAGCGCCGCTCGCGCGATCGGGCTTTCGAGATTGTCCTCCTCCCGGAACATGCCCTGCGAGCCGGTCTCGCGCTGGCCCTTCGTCAAGGCCCCCAGCTGGTCGAGGCGCTTGGCGATCGTCGAGGTGAAGCGCTTCTCGCCATGCACATCGGAGGTGCAGACCCGGAAGAAAGGCGCGCTGACCTGGGCCGATCGATGCGTGCGCCCCAGCCCCTGGATCGCCGCATCGGCACGCCAGCCAGGCTCCAGCAAGTAGTGGCGCCGCCGCTTCTGGTTCTTCGCCGTTTGGGCCGCGTGATAGGATCGGCCCGTGCCGCCCGCATCGGAGAAGATCAGGACATCCTTCTCGCCGTTCATAAAGGCCTGGGTCTCGGAGGAATTGCTGCTGGGGCTGCGCTTTTCGATGAAGAGATGGCCGTCCTCGGCCTTGAGGGGCCGGATCGATCGGCCCGTGACTTCTGCGACGGCCTCGTCGCCAAAGGCCCAGAGGATCTGATCCAGCGCCGAGGGGATCGGCGCCAGCGTCATCAACTCCATCATGGCCGCGTCACGCAGAGCGAGCGCCTCGCGCGAGACGACCAGCGCGCCAGTTTCATCCCGAAGCGGCTCAGCCACCATGTTGCCGTCGATCTCCACGAGCTTTTGGGCATGGATCGGGAAGGCCTGTTCGAGGTAGGCGAGAACATAGTCGCGTGGCGTCAAGGCACCCTCGACGAGTTCATCCTCCGGGTCCATCGTCTCAAGCCGACGCTTCAACAGGCTCTCACCCGTCGAGACCACCTGGATGACGCAAGCCTTGCCTGCCGCCAGATCGTCCGCGATGGCGTGGATGATGGTCGGGGCCTTCATGCCCATCAGCAGATGATTGAAGAAACGCTGCTTTGTGCTCTCGAAGCGGGACTTGGCCGAGGCGCGTGCTGCCGAGGCATTGGTCTCTCCCGAGGCATCGTTGACGCCGGTGGCTGTCAAAGCGGCTTCGAGATTGTGGTGGATTGTGCGAAAGGCTCCCGCATAGGCGTCGTAGATCTCGATCTGGGCCGGGGTGAGCGCGTGTTCGAGCACGTCATACTCCACGCCATCGAAGCTGAGGGCGCGGGCCGTGTAGAGGCCGAGCGTCTTGAGATCGCGCGCGACCACCTCCATGGCGGCGACACCGCCAGCTTCCATCGCAGAAACGAAGCTCTCGCGGCTTGGGAAGGGGTATTCCGGCCCCTGCCCCCAGAGACCAAGACGCGCGGCATAGGCCAGGTTGTGCACGCTCGTGGCACCCGTGGCCGAAATGTAGAAGACGCGAGCGCGGGGTGCTGCCAGTTGCAGCCGCAGGCCTGCAAGGCCCTGCTGGGAGGGTTTGACCCCCCTGCCCTGCTCGGACCCGGCCGCGTTCTGCATGGCATGGGCCTCATCAAAGGCCAGTACGCCGTCGAAGTCTTCGCCCATCCAGTCGAGGGTCTGGCTCAGTCGCGTGGTGCCACATTTGCCCGCGGACCGCAGCGTGGCGTAGGTGACGAAGAGGATACCGTCGCCCATCGGGACGGGCTGATCCGGTTTCCATTTTGAGAGCGGCTGGATGTCGGCTGGCGAGCCGCCGAGATCGGTCCAGTCGCGGATGGCGTCCTCGATGAGCGTGGCGGATTTGGAAACCCAGATCGCCTTTCTGCGCCCGGCCAGCCAGTTCACGAGAATGAGCCCCGCGCATTCGCGCCCCTTGCCGCAACCGGTGCCATCGCCGAGGAAATAGCCAAGGCGATAGGCACGTGCGTCTGGATCATCATCGGCGCGCGTCAGCTTGGTCTGGTCGTCATCGATCGCGAACCGACCCGGCAGGTCGCGCCCATGGGCGTCATGCGCCATGATGATGGTTTCCAGCTGCGCCTCGGAGAGATGTCCCTCCTCGATCAACCGTGCGGGCAGGCGCAAGTCATCACTGCCCGTGTTTGAGGGCATGGGCGGGGCAACCGAGGCCATGGCGATGCTCTCGACGAGCGGCGTGGGATGTTCTTGCGCACCCGCGATCTCGATCCGCTGCGGACGGTAGCGCGCATAGATGTCCGAGATGGGCGTGTTGTCGCGCGGGATATCGAGGCTCTTGAAAGTGAGCGGGACAACGGCATTGGCCCGAGATTTGGAGGCGGCGACAGGCGCAGCAGCGGTCTTGCGCGGGGCAGATGATGGAACGATCGGTCGCGCATGAGGGATCGCTTCAGCCCGTTGGACGGGGCGCATCTCGGGCCGGGTCGCGGCAACTGCGTCGACAAAAGGAAGGGCTTCATCCAAGTCCCGGACACTGGCGCGGATCATTTCGCCGTCCTCCTGCACCTTGTCGAAGACCATCAGCTGGGTTTCGACAGAGGTGCCGAGCTTGCGATAGACCTGTCCCGGCATCGTCAGCGCCAATCGCGGCGTCAGGAGACCGCAGGCGCGGGACCAATGCGCGGCATCGCGTTCGGGCGTGAATCCCGGCGGCATGATCGCCACCAGCCGCCCGCCGGGTGCCAGGCGCTTTGCAGCCGCGATGAGATGCTTGGCGGCGATGTGCTTGTCTCGGGAGCGATCGACCGAGGAGGCGAAGGGCGGGTTCATCACCACGACCTCGGGTAGAACCGGCGTCTGCAGCAGATCATCGATATGCTCGCCGTCATGGCCTGTGACCTCGCCGCCGAAAACCGCGCGCAGGAGGCGCTGGCGAAAGGGGTCGATCTCGTTGAGCAGAAGCGTGGCACCGGCCCGGGCGGCGAAAGCAGCCAGGGCACCGGTGCCAGCCGAGGGCTCCAGAACGGTCTCGCCCTTGCGGATCGCCGCGGCCCGCAAAACCAGCGCCGCGAATGGCAGCGGCGTGGAAAACTGCTGTAGCCGGATCTGCTGCTCTGACCGGCGGGTTTCCGTCAGGAGCCGTGAGGCAAGTAGCCTTGCAGCGGCGGTGTCACCTGCCGCGCCGTTCCCACGCAGCAGCACCTGGACAGCCGCTGCCTGCATCATGTCATAGGCCATGCGCCAGTCCCAGGCGCCACCGGCATCGCTGCCATGAAACGTCTCGCGCATGATACGCGCGAGCGCTGAACTGCGCAGGGGCTGGTCATCGACCTCCGTGCCGATTTGCGCGAGGGCAGAGGCGAGATCGGCTTCGGAGATTGCGAGAGCCGGGTTGGCCGTTCTGGGTTTGGACATGGGGATTTTCCTTTGGATCAGGGTCTGAGTTCCAAAGGACAAAAAGCCCGCTTTCGCTTTTCAGGGTGACGTAGTCAGACCGCGCCGACCTCAAAGGCTTGGTCAGGACTTGGGTTCGACCTGCCGCTTCGCATCAATCAATGCCTGTGCGGCCTGCATCACCTGAACCTGAGATGTTCCCGAGCGTGCATCCTCCAGCGCGGCCTGCACCTGCGCGCAAAACCACGTGTCATAAGAATTCGCTTCAGCGGCCACGGAAATGCTCCTCGAGCCCGATATCCAGCAGCTTGCCGAGGTCATCGGGCATGTCTGCAACGCGCACAGCAATTGGGAAACGGTGCCCCGTCAGGTCAGGCGCGCATTGCTCCTCTAGACCGAGGTGCTGCCTATCCTTTTCCGTCTCATTCATTGTGCTTTCTCCGACCGCATTATCAGCCGATGCTACATCTTCGAGCGTGGCGTCGTAAATGATAATGCCAAAGGGTCATAGCAAGCTGGCCCACTTACCGATCGGGCACCGCTTCAAGGGATTTCTCGAACCGCTTGCCTGCCGCTGCAGCTTCTTTCAAGAGCGCGTCGAAATTGTCAGGTGGGTTGCCATCTTCCAGCATCCCTTTGAACGTCGCATAGGCATCCGTCTTGCTGCCATAGGCGCGCAGGGTCTTGTCGTCGTTCACCCATGCCACCACGATGACCTTCGCATCGCTGTTGAACCGGTAGAACAGCCGATACTGCTGGAAGAATTTCGCCCGGAACCAGTGCTTGCGGTGATCGCCGAGTGTGCCGCCTTGCCGGAAGGCGGCGGCACCCGGATCTGCAGGTATGGCCTCGGTGACCAGCTTGAAGATGGCGGCCAGCCGTTTCGTCGGGTTTTTCTTGTGCCAGGTCTTGGGATCGCGAGCCTTACGCGCCTCTACCTCCTCGACCAGCCCTTCGAGCTGGTCCAGAAAGAGTGGGTGCGCATAAATCGACCATCCATTCACGACAAGGGGCGCTTGGGCGGGCACGCTATCGCCGCTCATTCATCCTCGAGCGATAGCGGCGCATCGAGATCGACATCAACGTCTCCGACCAGTGCTGCAAGACGGTCATGCAAAGCCCCATCGAAAGCCCGAATGCGGTCCGGATGCGCCTTGATATCGGCCTCGACAAAATCGAGAAAGGCTCCGAGCACGGGATCTTCCTCGTCGCTGCGCACGGGCTCGATATAGACCCTGCCACTCGGCTCGGTGCAGTAACGAATCTGGTCGCCCTTGCCCAGCTTGAGCTGTTTGCGCACACCCGCCGGCACGGTCGTCTGATACCGATCCGTGAGTTTCGAGACATCTTGTGCGAGGGCTGTCATGGCAGTCTCCTGAAGAAAAGGGGCTTTGCTGCCCGCGATAGGTAATGCATTTGCATTGCCTTGTCAAGACAAGCCGCAGCATCTGCTGTCGCCGGGCAGGTCGATGAACCGTCCGGCGCAGGACCTAATTTCGCCCCGCCAGGAACTCCGCCAGCACCGGGCTAGCCGCACCTTTCGTGGAGCTGAGCAGCTCCGAGCCCGCAAGCGAGGCCTTCGACAGGCGTACGAGCCCACCAGTTTCCTCGATGCGGTAGCAGCGGCGCTTTTGCCGCCCACGCCTGTAGTGGGTCGCGGTGACAATCTGGCAGGTACTGCCATCGGTGAGCGTCACAGGGGTGGCGAGCTTGATCTTGTCGCCTTCCTCGTAGTCCGGGATCGCAGCCCAGTCCTGGCAGCGCTGGCGCCAGGCATGAGCATAGCTGTCTGGGTCTTTCAGCTCGGACAGCAGGGCCAATAGGCTCAGTGGCGCGCGGGATTCGACCGGTCCCGCGCTTTCCTCCATGTCCTTGTAGCCCCAGCAGCCGTCATCATATCGGGTAAGGAATACGGCGGCGAAAGTGATGGAGCCATCCGCATCGGTGACATAGGTCGTGTCTTCGACAGGGGTGCCGTCGATATTTGTGACCTTTGCCGCCGCGTACCAAGTCGAACCCACCTTGCAGGCTTTGACCAGTTCCGTCTTGCGCCTTTCGCCCTCGAAGGTGCACAGCCGAGCAATCTCCGCTTTCTCATCCGCGTAGGTCTGGACGCGGCCGTCGGTGTAGAAGAGCCAACCCATCACGCCGCCCTCCGGTCATCGATTTCCATCAGCGCATCGAGCGGCACGCGGTAGGGCTGCATGGCGTCAAAATCCTCGCAATTGCCACAGTTCTGCACGATCGCAAAGGTGTCGCAGGCATCCTTGAGGATGACCCTGAAGGTGCCACCGAGGCCCGAGGGCACTTCGTAGGTCCCGCCGATGAGATAGTCCGAGGCCCGGCGCACGAAGACGCGGATGCTGTGGCCATCGGTGGCGAGCCGGATGGCCCCTCGCCCCCGGTCGATGAGCACCTGCACGTCATCCAGGATGTCGGTGTAAAACTGGCCGGTCAGATCGCGAAACGCCATGCGGCGCTGCGCCATCCAGTCGGTGTCCCGAAACGGGTTCATGCCGTCGGCGAAGGCGAAGGAGGGATCGGCCTGCTCGGTGGTAACGATACGGGTGGTCGTGCCATCGATGCCGTTTGAGCGCAGATGCACACCATTGCCGACGATGAGGATCAGGGCCGGCCTGTCCACGGGCCCGTTCCAGTTGGGCAGGAAGGTCTTGCAGGCACGCGCATGTGCGATTTGCGCCGCAACAGCGGAGGCAGAGAACTTGAGAATAGCCATGGGGATGTCTTTCTGTTCGGTTTGGAAGGGTCGACCCGCGCGGGCGGCATGGTCCACGCGCGGGTCGCGTGAGGACTCAGGCCGCTTGCGCGATGTCGCCGTCAGGCTCCGGGGTTTCCGCCGCGGGCTCCGCCTCATCACAGGCGACACCGGCTGTCTGCATCATGGGCGGGCACCAGGCGGCCACGGCAGCGCGCTGCGCGTCCGTGAGCGTGGCGAAGGGCTCGGCGAAGAGCTTGTCACAAAAGGCGACGATCTCCTTCTTGCTCGACGAGGCCAGCGTCACCGCCTCCTGGGCGAGACCCAGATCCTCGCCGAGGATCTTCAGGAGCCAAGCCTTCTTGAAGCGGTTGAAGAGCGCCGCATTCGGCGTCCAGTGGGAGCGGATGTCGGGCATGATCTCGATCTCGAACGCATGCATCAGGCTGTCGCGCTGGCGGTCCCGCGCGAAGCAGGACTGCGTGGTGCTGGCCGTGGCATAGGCCACGAGCTTGGCCTTTTCGCCTGCCTCCAGCGCGCGAAACGCCGCGAACTGATCGGCGGGCGCGCGGGTGTCATCGAGCCAGGAGAGGTCCAGCGCCTCATGCGCCGCCGCCACCTGCTCGAGCGAGGTTGCGTCGATCTCGTCCATCTTGGCATGGCTGCGGTATTCCTTGCGGGCATCGATCTTGATCGCCTGCGTGACACTCATGCCGCTGGCCAGAACGTCGCTCACCAGCTTGAAGAGCGTCAGATCGAGCGTAGCTTCCGGATGCAGCGCCATCGCGGCCCCAAGCGCCATGGCTCGCTCGGTCTTGAGGTCCTCAGCCAGTGAGGCCGGATAGGTGATTTCGCCGGCGTCTGGGGCCTCCTCCCCGGTCGGGCTAGCCGAGGAGCCGCGCGCGCCCTCCTTTTTGACGGTGTCTTCCGGGCGGACGAGGCCAACATGGAGGGTCACCTGCCCGCCCGACCAGGACGCGATTACCCCAGACCGCGCGAGGTCCTCGGCGCTGTAGGCCTCCTGCAGGTCGCGGGCTTCCTCTTCCAAGGCGTCCACGCGCTCGTAAAGCGCGTTGTAGGCACCGTCCTCGAGCCCCTCATCCTCCATCTCGAGCTGCAGTTTCTCAAGCTCGGCGGTGATCTCATCGATGCGCTTTTGCGCAGCCTCATCAGGCTCGATCGGGCCGGGATAAACGCGGCCGTAGTCGGCCATGGTCGCGTAATCATAGCGGACCATGGCATCGGCCCAGGCAAAGCCCAGCTTTATGCGGGCCTCTTCGGCGGCGGCACCGAGCTTCTCGAGCAGGATGGTCTCGACCAGCGCGGCGTCTTCGAGCACGGAATGCTCTTCCAGAAGGTCAGCGGCGACAGCGCCGCCCCGCGCCTCGTAGTCCGCGCGCACGAAGGCCCCGATATCGTCACTGACCTGCACGCCGCGGGATTTGAGCGCCTGGCGGACCGTATAGGCCTGCAGGTAGCTATCTTCCTTGGTGAGCGCCTCGAAGACTTCGCGCTGCACCTCCTGGCTCGGATGCTCCGCAAAGGCCTTCATCGTGTCGAGCGTGATCGTCTTGGCCCGGGCCGCGGCGCGGATGTCGGGGTGGATTAGGCCATAGCGCAACCGGCCTTTCACGGCCGCCACCGTGGTGCCGAAGGTCTTTGCGATCGTCTCGGGCGTCTGGTCGTCGACCTCCATCATCCGCGCGAAAGCCTCGAACTCGTCGATGGCATTCATCGGCGCCTGGGTGATGTTCTCAGCGAGCGACAGGGCCGTGGTGACATCGCAATCCTCTGGCACAAGACGGCAGTCGATCTTGGCCTTCGCCGTGAAGCCTTTCGCGGCCCTGTCCGCGACCAGCTCCTTCAGCGCGGCATGCCGACGGCCACCGGCGAGGACAGCATATTTGCCGTCGAGCTTCTGGACCATGAGCGGCTGCAGGAGACCCAGAACGGCGATGCTTGCCTTCAGATGGGCGATGTTCTCAGGATCATAGGTTTCCGGCGAGTTGCTGCGCACATTGGCGGGATGTGAGACCAGATCGCCGATGGCGACGGAGACGGGTTTGAAGCTTGTGGTCATGGCGTTTCCTTTTCGGTGGGTTTGGAGCGGCCCGCGCATTCAGATGCGCGGCCAATCCCCGTCTTCAGGGATCACCACAACAAAAGGCCCACTCTCCCTTTGAGGGGTCAGCGGGCCTTCATCGCCTGGGCTGTCAGGAGGGGTGTCCCCTCCCCTACCAGTCGCGCGCCAGCATGATGGTCAGCACGCGCATGGTGGTGGCGGGATTGTCCGGGGCCTCGGCGCCATAGCGGAAGTCGGAATCCGCTTCGTACAAATCCAGTTTCCAGAACACGGTCTCGCCGCGGACCTCGACCGCCCCGAAATCATGCCATCCTTCGGGATCGTTCTCGGGCTCGAAGGTCTCGAACATGCCCGTGGCCTTCACCGCCTCGGCCATGAAGCCGTCACCGGCATTCATAATTGAGCGGGTGACATGCATGCGGCCCTGAATAGACTGGGCGGTTGGCACACCGAGGCACGCGAGCTTGCGAAACGCGTCGTTCTGCGCTGCGATCACACTCGGATCAGGGCGGTCTGTCTGGGGTTGTCCTGTCATGGACATGGGGTGCTCCTTTGAGAAGTTGAAACACCCTTCCAAAAGCCAGCTTTTTCTTTTTCCCCCTGGCGGCAGGACAGAAGCAGAAGGGGCCCTACCCGAACAATCGCTTGGGTCTGTAATTCGGGTTGGGGATGGTTTCGATCCAGCCGCCTTGGTGCTTGATGGTCTCAAGTGCCGCCGAGAGCGGATAAGCGCCCTCGGACGGGCTCCACCAATAGGCGCCGTGCTTGAAGGTGATGATCTTGCGGCGGCCGTCGTTGAAGCAGGCCACCCGCAGCGTCTTGGGTTCCTTACGTGACATGGGCGTCTCCGTTCTCCCTGTGGTCAGGCGGCCTTGGCTCGGCCCCCTGCCCTGCCCGCCTCCGATCTGGCGATCAGGTAATCACAGGCGCGCTGCGCATCCGCGGCGTGCTTGAAGATCGCACCCTTGTCCGACCGAAGAACGCGCAACCAGTTATGGAGGTAGGCAGCATTCATCTCGAGCGTATGCGCCGTAAAGCCGAGCGTCTGACCCAGGAACACCGAGGTCAATTCCGCGACGATCTCCTCGCGCGCGTAAGAGGTGTTGCCAAACTTCGAGAACCCGAAATCACGGTTCAGTCGATGCCGGGCCTTCGTGGCATGGGCCAGCTCATGCGCCCAGACCCCGTAGAAATTGCGCGGGTCCTGGAACCGCGTGATGGATGGCATGTAGACCTTGTCCACGGGGGGCAAATAGTACGCCTCCGTGCCCGTGAAGACGGTCGTGATGTCGATGGCATCGAAAAACGCCTGCATGTGCGGGATGGGCTCGGACGGCGGATGCTCGGGCGCGGGCTCCGGGTCTGGGAAGAAGCTGTCGGGCAGGCCATCGATCTGGCAGGCATTGAACACGCGGTAGGATTTCTGGAAGCGGAAGATGCGGGCTTCCTCGGAGCGATCATCGCCATCGCTGCGGTCGTCCTCGCCGCCCGCGTCTTTCCGGCTTTGGCCGTAATAGACGACGACAGAGGATTTCTCGCCCTTGCGGACCTTTGCGTCCAACGCATTGGCCTGAGGCAGAGTCATCCAGAAGGGAGAGCTGTGGCCCGCCATCACGGTCCGCATCGTCAGCAGGAAGTTGTTCACCCCCTGGTAGGGTTCGCCGCCCACGCGCAGGGGGCGTGAGCTGCCGCCTGCGGTCCAGGGCTTGCGCCACGGCAGGACGCCGCGCTCGATGATGCGGACGATTTCGTTTGTGATGACCTCGGAGGCATCGAATTTGGGCGTGGGGGATCGGGCCATGGCTGGCCTCCTTTCGAATGTTTGTGAGAGGGAGTGGTGATCAGATTGACTGACGGGGCCGCGGATCGTTGACGATCCTCGCGCCGAGCCGCTCGACCGTGTCGATGTAGGTGGTCAGCGAGACGCACCTGCCGGCACCTGAAAGGTCAGGATCGACAGATCTGTCCCGCGCCACCCGCGGCAAGTTCGCGAATGCGATAACATCGGTGACGGGTCGGATATCGATGAACGGGGTCCCTCGTGCGACCGCAAGAGCGGCCAAGGGAAAGCGTTCGATCGGCGCGAAAGTCGACACTGTGGTCCAGCCGAGATGAAGGAACGTCCCACCCTCCCCGCAGATCACATGCGCGTTTGGCAATAATGCCGCCTGCCTGAGGTAGCCAAGATCGCGCAGGACGGTCTCGCGCTCGAGTTGCCGCGATAGCGCCGTCTGGCCAGTTCTGCGCAGCTCTCTATGCCGCCACCAGGAGGCGGCGGTTGTGCGGAGCACGCGCAAGACACCTGTTTCCATTAGAATGCCCTTCATTAGGAAAGACAGACCGGAATCCGGTCCGGACCCATCCGAGGGACCCCAAAGGCCCTCATCCGTCAGTCACAAAACCCGAAGGACACTTTTACTTTTCAGCAGCCAACTGGTCCGGGGTAACGGCCGAGGGTCCGACACCACCGCGGACCCCAGTGACGGCATGCAGTAAGTGGCGGTTTCGATCCAAGATCGGCAAGCCATATCGGCAACTCCGGCCCGACTGCTGCAGTCTTTCTCATATTATCAATAGCTTATCTGACGTTCTCGATCGGCAAAAGCGCTCCAACGGTGACCTCTCAGGCCCAAAGATCAGGATTTGCTTCGTTCAGAGCACTGCAGCGTTACGGATAAGCACGGGAAACGAAGGCGCAGCGCCTCCTGTCAGCTTGAATTTCAGCGATGTTGCCGCTATATACCGTCAGTATCACCGTAGGAGCATAGATCATGCACATCACGAACTTTGCTGAAGCTGGGCAATTCGAACCGCGCAAGATCGCCGCGGTGCTACGCACATCAGCAGAAGAGATCGCATTGACCGTCGGCTTGGGCAAAGACGCGTTGCAGAGGCGAGCCCGCATCGGTTCGGACAAGACGCAGCGCCGCCTGCGCGAATTGGTAGAGGTGCTGAACAAAGTTGAGCCCCGCTTCGGCTCGGAACTGATGGCCTATGCATGGTACCGGTCAGAGCCCCTGCCCGGCTTTGATGGCCGGACAGCCATGCAGCTGGTGCAGGAAGGCAAAGCTCAGCAAGTTCTGGAATACATCGATGCGGTCGATGCGGGCGTCTTTGCCTGATGCCGCTGAAAGATGGACGCTACACAGGGCCACTCTATCGCGCCCTGAACCCGGTCTATGCGCGTGAACCTCTGTCCGGACGAGGCGCTGAACTCTATGGAGGGCGCTTTAACGCCAAGGGCACCCCTGCCCTCTACACCTCGCTGGATCCCGCGACCGCTCTTAGAGAAGCCAACCAGGTAGGCAGCCTGCAACCCACGATCCTGGTGTCCTACAAAGCCGACCTTGGGCCTATTTTCGATACCCGCGATCAGGACAAGCTCGAACGGTATGGTGTGACCGAGGCGATGCTTGCCGACTCTGCATGGCGCATGAAGATGCTCGATGGCCAATTGGTACCGACACAGGAGCTAGCACGCGCCCTTATAGCAGATCGGTTTGCGGGGCTTCTGATCCAAAGCTTTGCGAAGGGTGCGTCATCAACGGACTTCAACATCGTCCTGTGGGCCTGGACTGCCAACAAGGGTTCTTTGGAAGTGGTGGATGACGAAAAGCGGCTGTCGCGCATGTGAGTTGTGAGACTTGGTGCCGGATCTGTCCACCGCGGTGGACATCGGCGGGTCGGAGGTACATGGATTGACTGTGTAGTATCGCCCTAGTGGAATTTGGCTCTGTCGCTTTGATGCATGTGGCGAGACCGCGCGTCATTGGACTAGTTGATGGCCAGACGTCCACCGCGGTGGACACTAGGCGGTTTGCATAGCAGTTTTGGATAGACGCTTGATCAAAGCCACTGGATCAAACTGGTCTTGACGTTGGCCCAAGGTGATACTGTGAAAGTACGCTCCAAAATCCCTGATGCGTTGTCCAAGTTGTAGCATGATGAAGATCGCGCATGACGCTTTCTGAGCTCCTACTGCATTCTTGGCTTTCTCAAATGTTTCTGGGTGAATCCCCATCATGGGTGCAAGAGTTCGAGCATGGTTTTCAATGTCCAACCAGTCTCTAAGTCTCTCTGTGGAGAACGATGTCGCTTGATCGCAGACTGAGGTTAGCAAGTCTGGTTTCAGAGCTTCATTGCCTGTGTTGCTATCTAAATCTTTTTTTTCTTCTTCAGACATAGATTGGTGCCGGACAGTTTGTCCGTCATTGGCGGGCAACTCCACAGTTTCTGGTGGGTTATCTGGGGTATACAAAGTCTGGCATTCTTTGTCCGTGTCGGCGAGCAGCGCGTGGTATTCGGTAAGGCTCAGCTTCCTGCGTAGAGCTCTCCGTGCGTGGTTGATGAATGTGTTGCTGGGATCATGCTCTTCCAAATGGGCGAGCTTTGTCAGGATCTGTTTGCGGACAAATATCCGATCCCGCCGGTTATTTTCCATCTCATGTGCGATGGCGATAAGCTCGCTCGCACGTTGGAGGAGGGGGGTTAGAGACAGTCCATAGCTGATGCATTCCCCGCTGGATGAGCGAACGCGGTAGCGCTTTCTGTTCGAGCTGTCATTGCGTTTGATGAACCCGAGTTCGACGAAGCGGTTGATGTGCCTGCGGAGTGTCCGTTCGTCGATTCCGCCGACGCGCTGGCAAATCGAGTCGTTGGACGCGAAAACCGTTTCGCCATGGCCGGGCTTCAAGAAACTGAGCATGGCTTGAAGTGTTTGGATATGGCCAGGACGCAGACCGAATACGCTACGTGCATCTCTTAGTGCCCTGAAGATGGTCCAGATGTCGGTTTCAGCCGCAGAAATTGAGCCGCGTGATGCATCAGCATCAGCGGTTCTGATCGATAGTTTTGTAAATGCCATGGTTTCTTCACGACGACCGTTCGGCCCACAACTTCCCAGTCTCTTCCCGAGATTTCGCTCAGAAAAAGGCAATAAAAACCCGTCCACCGAATCGGTGACTCTTGACCGGTTTGCTGGAGGTTGCTACATCATGAGTGCTAATCGAATGATGAGGGCTCTCCAGGGGAAACTTTGGGGGGCTCTTTTCTTTCTGGTCTTCGCTTTTCTCCTCTGCTCGAGTTACTCTGTGTGGCTCGGGGCTTAGGACCCAGAGCCGCTCTCATTCCGCCACTGTTCGAAGAGCTTCAAAAGCGCTGCCTCCGCGCGCTCTTCGATCCATTGGCCGAATTCTGGGTTGTCCTTCTTGGTGATCTTGATAGCGATCGTTTTCTGGTCGACTGTCAGCGTTCCCACAGAGCTACCGTCCCCATCTTTGACAACGGACGTTAGGCTGCGGTTGGCTTGCTTCTTGTCGCTACGCGCCTTGTTCGAGCAAGCCGAGTAGACTGCCTGAAACTTATCCGCGCTTGGAGTGTCGTCGGGCAGGGCGGCGATCACCTCTTTGGCTGTGTTCACCAGATCTATCTTTTTCGACAAAGCGGCCAGGTCACCCCATTGCCGTCGTCCGATGCCATGTGCCGGCCCGATCAGCTGTACAAGCCCTTCTGGCAGTTGCTCTATGACGACGCGATGATTGGACACGCCCTGCCGTGTCAAGCCGAGAGCATCCTGAATGACGTTTGGCTTGTAACCTGATTCCTGCATCTCTTTGATAAAAAGAGATTTCTCAATGAAAGACGGGTCTAGTCGGAGGTTGTTCTCTTGGCCCTGTGCGATCAGAGATGCGTCGTCATCCAGGCTTCGAACGATCGCCTTGACCGTTCCGCCGACCATGCGGATCGCTGCGAGCCTGCGTCGTCCGTAGATGATACGGTATCTGTCCGGTTGCGCTGATGGACGGACCATAATTGGTACTTGTTGCCCATGCTTGCGAATGCTTTCGGCCAACTCATCAATACTGGAATCCTCCAGCACCAACCGATCGCGCAGACCATCCATGTCAATCTGATCGGGCTCGATGTCACGGATCGAATTCGCGGTAATCTCGCGCAAAGAGTCGCGCAATCCGCCAACAGATCCTGGCAGTTTTGCTGCTTTTGGCGGGGTAGGGGAGGGGGCCGCGCTCTCCTTCTCGTCCTTTGGAGGCTGATTGAAGATATTTCGGGCCATCAGCGACGCCCCCATGCCATTTGGATTGTCTGTTCCAACTCATCTCCAACGCCATTCACGCTGGTCAGAGCGCGATCAATCGTTTTTCTAATGAATTGGCTCGGATCAACTTCGTAGACGGTTTGCTGGGTCATACCGGCGTCCGAGATTGCTGTAGATTTCAGCATTGGCTCAGTCATGACCTGTCCGGCCAAGATCGATCTCAGGTAGCCCGCCATCTGGGTCTGAGGCCCGTCCGACGGCTCGTATCTCGTGATCAAGAACTTTACGAAGTCCCATGTAACGCGCCTGCCAATGGCTTCTTCGACAGCCTTTACCGTTTCCGAAGCAAGTTTCAGGAACTGGCTCATTGAAGCAATGTCGAGCATGCCAGGCACGACCGTTACTAGGAGTCCCGTCGAGGCTGCCAACGCCGTTAGGGTCAGAAAGCCAAGTTGAGGTGGGCAGTCGATCAGAACGATGTCGTAATTCGCCTCTACTTCCTCAAGCGCTAAGGCAAGACGCTCCGCAAATATGGGTTGCACCCGGCGGGCGAGGGCGTTTGCCGTCTCAGTTTCGTATTCCGAGAGCATCAGGCCCGCTGGGACCATATCGAGCTTATGGAAG
Organism: Leisingera sp. ABM4_103; assembly: GCF_056158685.1. Classification (NCBI taxonomy): domain Bacteria; kingdom Pseudomonadati; phylum Pseudomonadota; class Alphaproteobacteria; order Rhodobacterales; family Roseobacteraceae; genus Leisingera; species Leisingera sp. ABM4_103. Next base: position 20,234 of record NZ_JBSWTU010000002.1, read on the forward strand.
TAGGTTTTTTGGATGACGGCTGAGAGCGGAACTTGTTCCTCATATCTCAGGGCATCATAGATTGTGCCGCCTTCGGCGAACTCGAGCTCTGGCCGAAAGCCGAAAAAGGTGGTCAAACTTGCCTGCGGATCGAGATCCAAGACCAACACTCGGTAACCTCGCAAAGCATACCGTTGTGCAAGATGGATCGTTGCTGTTGTTTTTGACGATCCGCCTTTGAAATTGACGACAGATATCACCTGGAGACGATCGCCTTCACGTCGACCGGGGCGGTAGCTTTCTGCGTTCTTTCCGGTGCGCCCCAGAATGTCGCGCAGCTTATCGATCTCTTGGGCTGTGTAGAACCGGTGTCCGCGGTTGTCTGTATGAACTTCCGGGAAGCTGCCGTCCTTGTGCCGGTTGCGCAGGTTAGATGTGCTAACGCGCAGGAGGCTGGCAACTTCGGTAGAACTGAATCGGCGCAGGGACTTTCGTTCTTCGGGCTCGAAAGCGATCTTCATCTGGCGATCCAAAGATTCAGCCAGATTGTCGGCAAATGCTCCGATGTCGGAAGAGCCTATGCCTTGCGCGTATCCAACGTTACGATCATCCATGTCCTGCCGCCCACTCTCGGCCTCTGTTGAGGCTCTTGGTCATTCTGACGGTGTACAGCGCGACTGACGCGTTTTACCGTCAGAATGGGAATGCCACGATCAAGTGAGTCCGGCAAGAAGAATCTAGATGTAGTGTGAAAGTTATCCACAGCACCAATACGTACAGTCACATCAAGATAACTGCAAGTTGTTGATTTTATGGTGATAAATCCAAAAGACCGTGCTTCAAGCCATTCATGGGGATTGTTTGGATGGTATTGGCTAAACCCATGCAACCAATGGCACAATTGACCTTCTGACGGTGTTTAGAGCGATAGATTCAGCTGTTTGAGCCTCTGCTAGTTACAGTTGGGAGTGAGCCGATTCTGATGAAATTAGGCCAAGCCGCTCCGCTCGTTCGAGCAACATTTTGACCGAAGACGGCTGCCAGCTGGCACGACCTCGAGGGGTCCGTTCGCGCATCGACTCTAGCCGATCGCAGATCGCCTGCAGCGTGATTTCGGGGTCCGCGCCTTTGATCGCTGCGACGATGGCCGGCAGGCGGTCATCGGTTTCGCGGCGTCCGGCGCGGCCAAGCACCTCGGCAGGAAGGAACCCGTCGCGCACATATGCCTTCACAGCGCGGAGCAGTCGGCCTTGTGTCCAATGGTGATCTGGGGGCAGGGGGGCATTGATAATTCGCAGCACGTCTTCCCAAGCCATATCGGGGCGCAGGCGGCGCACATGAGGCACCCAATCCTGCGCGGTCTCGTTCAGGCGTTCCATATAGCCGTCCTGCCGTGCCAGCCGCACCTTGCGCAGCGCGGCGGGATCCTTGGCGCGTAGCCCTGGGTTGCCGCCTACGCGCCCTTTGGCGCGCGCAGAGGCAAGCCCGGCCTTTGTGCGCTCGCGGATCAGAGCGCGTTCGAACTCAGCCGCAGCGCCCAGAACCTGCAACGTGAACTTGCCCTGGGGCGAGGCAGTGTCGATCGGGTCCTGGAGCGAGCGGAAGAACGCCCCCTTTCCCTCCAGTCTTTCGATCACCTCCAGCAAGTGCGACAGAGATCGCGCAAGCCGGTCGATCCGCACAACGACCAGCGTATCGCCGCTCTGGACGCGTTCGAGCACGCGTGCCAGCACCGGTCGCGCGCGATTGCCGCCCGAGGCGTGCTCTTCAAAGATCTCGGCGCATCCCGCAGACTGCAGGGCCTCAGACTGGGGCAGGGGGGTCTGATCCTCTGTGGAAACACGGGCGTAGCCTATCAGGGGCATGAAAACGGGCCGTTTGCAATTTTATGTATCATCAATAAACGACCGTTTGTAAACGAAAGCAAGTAAGTGCTCGCTCGTCGTGCTCGTCCAAAAACCCTTGGTTTCCTTGCGCTGAGCGCGATCAGAGAGCCCTCGCCGACCATCGCCCGCGCGTGCTATCTAAGAAGCGTGGGTCCACTCTGACAAAACCCTTGGGTAAAATGCAAAAATCCAGTATTTTGCACATATGAAGCCTCAAGCGCCTGCCTTTCATGATGAATCGGACGCTCTCTTTCTCGATGCTGAGGGGGTGGAACAGTCGTCCGAGGACGATCTTTGGTTCTTGCCCGGTCCCATGGAAGAGGAGCCGGATTATCTGCCGCCCGGACCACGGGCCGAACCGCGCGAAACCGAAGTCCTTGATGAATGGCGGAAAGCAGAGGCGGGTCTCGCCGCGCGTCTTGCCAGTGTAGCTGGTCGCGTCGGCGCGCTGGACGACCGCCTGAAGCGCGGCCCCGAAGGATGGCGACACAGGCTTGCCCTGATCGAGGCAGCTGACCTCAGCTGGTTTGTGGGTGATCGTATCGTCCCGGATCGCCTTGCTCTTTGGATATCCATGCGCCTGTCAGGCGTTCAGGAGGACACCGCAGCACTCGCGCGTGTCGGATGGGCAGTTCGCCGTTTGAGCGGCGGGCCGGGGCCCGAGGTGGACCTTTCCGCCTTTCTCGACCGCCGCGACCCCGAGAACCTTGGTGATGATGCCGAACCTTTCATGAATCGTGCGAGCGGCTGGCTGGATCTGATGGCGCGAGCTGTCGATCTGCATCCGATCAGCCGCGCCTGCATGGGTTTCCACCTCTGGAACCTCGCTGGTCTTGGACAGCACGGAGACGGGATGGAGGCGGCAGTCACAGCCGCAAGGATTGCGGCCGGTGAGGGAAGGGGGGCAGTCTTTGCACCTCTGGCCATGGGCGGATCAGGGGGGCTGCGCGCTGGCGGCCCACCCGCTGACCGTCTGGCGCGTTGGCTCGATGGGATGATGACAGCATCCTTGAGCGCGATGCGGCACCTAGACGACATAGAGGCATGGGCTATGCGCGCAGACGCCGAAATGGCACCGCTCTCGGGCAAGACGCCACCTGCTCTCCGCGCCTTACTGACCGAGTGGCCACTCGTCTCTGCACCGATGACCGAAATCTTGACTGGCGCCAGCCGCGCCGCCGTCCAGCGCAACCTTGGCTGGTTGGAAGCGCGGGGTCTGATCCGTGAGGTGACCGGGCAGGGGCGCTATCGGATGTGGCGTGCAACGATATAGTAGAGAAGCCTTTTTGGATTTAGCCCTTTGCTGACCCAGTTGGCGCGTGAACGTCTAGCATTGAAATCGCTATTCAACCCTCTGCTTCTCGCGGTTAAGTGAAAATTTAACCCTTGAACCTCTAGTTGCTAGACGTTTTAGCGTGGAGCAAATCGATCTGACAGATCCGACACCGAAATAGAAACTGCGCGGAGCACGATACATGCTGACAAGACGACACTTCATCCAGACGACTACCGCATTGTTCTCGGCGTCTATCTCAAGTCCGCTCCTCGCTGACACCTGGCCCACTGAAGCGGAAAAGGCTGCTTGGGATGCACAGGTTACACCGCCGGGCTATAATCCAGCCACATCAAACCCGTGGGGCCTGCATCCGCGCTTTCTGCCGCAGCGGGTTGTAGCTAAAGATGGTCTTGTGGCCGGTGACATCCATGTCGATGCTGTTGCGCGCTATCTTTACCATATCGAGGAAGGCGGAACGGCGATGCGCTATGGCGTAGCGATTGCTCGTGGCAAACTTTATGAGCCGGGTGTCTACACGATTAAGCGCAAGGTCAGGTGGCCGCATTGGCAGCCAACACAGAACATGATTGACCGCGACCCGGAGCTCTACGCCGATATCGCTGACGGTATGGAACCCGGACCTGAGAACGCGCTCGGGTCACGGGCGCTTTATCTCTTTGTCGGGGACCGAGACACCTATCTGCGCATCCATGGTACACCACAGCCGCGAAGCATCGGCGGCCGAGCAAGTTCCGGTTGCGTCCGGATGGTCATGGCGCACATAAACGATCTGTATCCGAATGTGGAGATTGGCTCGATGGCGTTCCTATATTCGGCCGAGGACAGCGTGACTCCGCAGAGTTGACCCAAGCCGCGCCGTCAATCCGACGCTTGGACGCGTCAATCAGGATTGGCGCGCGACGCAGATGGGATTGCCGCCTGCCGATCGCAACGGGACCAAGGTCGTTTCCACAGGCCCACTATGCGCATACCAATAGCAATTATCTTCGGGACGTAGCCGTGCCGTGTTGAGATCCTGGTCGGGTGCAGCGAGGGCTGCGACAGATTCTGGAATATTCCCGACCCTGAATGGATCGTTGTCTTCCTTCGGAGGTACCGCACAGCCAGCCAGGGCCAATGTTGCAACCATGATCACCGCATATTTTTGAAGCATATCTATCTCACTTTTTGGCAGGTCAGCCGCGTCCACAGACTTGGCAACGCGTTTCAAGGTTCCGCAGATCGGTGTCCTTACTTGACCAAGTTTCTGTTTTAGCTCTTGAAGCTCTAGTTACTGTAGGGGCTATCTCAATGTGGAATGAACGAATCCCGAGGTCAATCCCATGTCTTCCAATGGCCACCGCCACGACCACAAGCACAGCTCTGACTGCAGTCACGATCATGTTGATGATCACAAACATGCGAGCGTAGCTCGCTACTCTCATGGAGATGGTGCTGCGTGCTGCGGTGCTGGAGCCAACACGGGACCGGCAGAATCCATCCCGTCGAATGGGCGAAGTTTTCAAGTTTCCGGTCTGGATTGTGCCGAAGAGGTGGCAATCCTGAATAGGGTGGTCGGTCCAAAAGTCGGCGGGACTGAGCATCTGGCGTTCGATGTCATCAATGGGCGGATGACAATTCTGGATACCGCAGTCGGGATTTCGGACAACGAGATTTCGCAACTGGTCGCGAGTACCGGCATGAGCGCAAAACCGTGGGACGCCGACAACGCAGCAGAGAATCAGGCCGCGCATCTGGCACGTCAAAAGCGGTTTACCGCGCTCAGCGGCGGCTTCTGGGTGGCAGGTTTTCTCTACCACATCGTCGAAACCGGCATGGGTGGTGCGCTCGGGCTATTCGCAGGGCACGGAGAAATGCCGATGCCACTCGCGGAAGCAGGGTTATTCGCGGTGGCAATTCTCTTCGGGGTCTGGCTGGTCGCGCCCAAGGCTTGGTCTTCCGCGCGACGGTTTTCCCCTGACATGAACTTGTTGATGGTGGTCGCAGTGGCGGGTGCCATCGGGCTGGGCGAATTCTTCGAGGCCGCGACGGTTGCGTTTTTCTTCTCACTTTCGCTTTACCTTGAGAGCTGGAGTGTGGGGCGGGCCCGCAACGCGGTATCGGCCTTGCTGGATCTGGCGCCGCCGACAGCTCGGGTGATCCGATCAGATGGCAGCGAAACCGATGTGCCTGCGGCAGAGGTCGCCGTGAACGATCGCTTCATTGTGCGCGGCGGCGACCGCATCCCCCTCGACGGTGAAGTGGTGGAGGGGGCGGGAGCCGTCGATCAGGCTCCCATTACCGGAGAAAGCGCGCTCGTGCCAAAGGAGCCGGGCGATGAGGTCTATGCCGGCACGATCAACGGCGAAGGCACACTGACGGTACGAGCGACCAAGGCAGCTTCCGACACAGTGTTGGCCAAGATCATCCGTCTGGTCGGTGATGCCCATGCCCGCCGCGCGCCGGTCGAGCAATGGGTGGCGAAATTCGCGCGCATTTATACACCCATCGTGATGGCGGTGGCGATCACCATCGCGGTGGTGCCGCCACTCTTGCTCGGCGGCGCCTGGGACTATTGGTTCTACAATGCGCTGGTCCTTCTTGTCATCGCATGTCCTTGCGCACTGGTCATTTCTACGCCGGTGTCCATTGTAGCAGCGCTGGCCGCTTCGGCGCGAGCAGGGGTGCTCATCAAGGGCGGCGCTTATGTCGAAGCGCCAGGGCGCACCACAGCGCTGGCGATGGACAAGACGGGAACGATCACCATGGGCGAGCCTGAGGTGGCGGCGGTTCACCCGCTGGGTGAAGCCTCCGCTCGCGAAATCATCACGCTGGCAGCCAGTCTGGAGGCGCGGTCCTCGCACCCGCTGGCACGCGCCATCCTCGCGCGCGCAGAAAGCGATGGTGTTTCCGTGTCTGCCGCAGAGGACACGCGGACCGTGCCTGGGCGCGGGCTCGAAGGACGCGCCGACCGGCGCGCGATCTGGCTCGGATCAGATCGGTTTGCCCAAGAGAAAGGTTTCAGCAATGCCATTCCGGCGGATCTTCGGGACCGGATCGAAGGGGCAGGCAGCACCCTGGTTGCCGTGGGTGACGAGACCGGCGTGACCGGCGTGCTGGAGCTTCGTGACCGCATTCGCCCCGATGCAAAGGGTATCGTTGCGCGTCTGCACGCGCAGGGTGTGAAGACAATCGTGATGTTGACGGGCGACAACGAACGCACCGCACGTGCGGTGGCGGCCGAGGTCGGCATTGACGAGGTGCGCGCCGAACTCTTGCCAGAAGACAAGGTGAAGGCCATCGAGGAACTGGTGGAATGCCACGATATGGTGGCGATGATCGGCGACGGCGTGAACGACGCGCCCGCAATGGCGCGCGCGCATTATGCCATTGCCATGGGGGCTGTCGGATCGGATGCGGCGATCGAAACGGCAGATATTGCACTGATGACCGACGATCTGGCTCGAGTGCCGTGGCTGATTACTCACTCTCGGCGGACAATGACGATTATCCACCAGAATATCGGTATATCGCTGGCAACAAAGGCGCTGTTCGTCGGGCTGACCGCGTTCGGGATGGCCTCGATGTGGGGCGCCATCGCTGCGGATGTAGGCGTTTCCCTGTTGGTGGTCGCCAATGCGCTGCGGCTTTTGAACGGCCATCGGATCAAGGACGGGCCTTCGGGCGGTGAACCGGTGGGCGAGCAGATGGCGAAGGGAGCACTGGCGCACGGTCATTGATCCGACGTCTTCGGTAGAGTAACCTCTGGCACCAACAGACCTCGCAAAAAGGGGCGTCGAGCAGTGACAAACACCAGATTTCCACGGCGCGCCTTTTTGATGGGCGGATTGGCCTCCTTCCTGTCAGGTTGTGCCAGCAAGTTCCGGTCTTACAACGGACCCGAAGTGACCCGGCTACGCATGTATAAGGCACAGCGGTTTCTGGTTCTGGACGGGGTGGATGACGTCTTGCGGACCTATCCCATCGGATTAGGCTTCGCGCCCGAAGGTCACAAGCAGTTCGAGGGGGACGGCCGTACGCCGGAGGGCTCCTACGTGATTGATCGGCGCAACCCGGAGAGCCTCTTTCACCTGTCGATTGGCATCTCATATCCCAACGCGGCAGACATCGCTTTTGCGCAGGCTCAAGGAAAGTCGCCCGGTGGCGACATTTTCATCCACGGAGGACCGCGCAAGGGGATCGACCCAATGAATGTCCGCGACTGGACGGCAGGCTGCATCGCCGTCACTGACCGCCAGATCGAGGAAATCTATGCCATGGTCAGGGACGGGACACCGATCGACATTTACGCCTAAGGATCAGGTGAAGCGGCGCCGCAGTGCGACGTTGATCGCCTCAATGGCCATGACCATGACGACGACCGCAATCGTGACGCTGGCGGCCTTATCATACTGGAAGGATCTCACGTAGGTCTGGATGTAGAAGCCGATCCCACCCGCGCCGACGATGCCGAGGATCAGCGACTCGCGCAGGTTCAGTTCGAACCGGAAAATCGTGTCGCGGGCAATGACTGGGGCCATCTGCGGCCAGATCGCATGCCTGAGCCGCACGAGCGGTCCGGCGCCGGCGCTTTCCAGTGCTGCGATCGGCGCGCGGGACACGCCGTCGATCGCCTCGGCATAGAACTTGGCGAGCATCCCCGTTGCATGAAAGGCGACCGCGATGATGCCGGGCAGCGGCCCGAGCCCGACAGCGCCCACCATAAGCATGGCCACGAGGATCAGCGGCACGGCCCGGATAAAGGCCAGCAGCGCGCGCACAGGGCCGAACACCATGCGCGAGACCATGGTCTCGGAGGCGAGGATGGCCAGAGGGATCGACAGGATCACAGCGCCGAGGGAACCGAGGATCGCTATTCTCAGCGTTTCCGCGCTGCCCTTCCTGATCTCGGCCATCACTGTCGGATCGGGCGGGAACATCCGCCCGAGAAAGTCAGCGATCCGCGGACCGGCCGAAACGAGACGCGACAACTCGACATCGGTCGTGGCGAAGGACCAGAGGATTGCGCCTGCGATCAGGGTGCTGGTCGCGAAGCCGCCGAACCTGCGGTGGCCCATCAGGACACCGCCCGGAGGCCGGAACCGGGCATCGGCTCTGCCTCCCGGTAGAGAGCCGCCGTCGCCTCGTCCTGCAACTCGGATGTCGGCACATCGAACACGATCCGCCCGTTCCGCATGCCGATGATGCGCTGCGCGAAACGCCGCGCCAGGTCGGGCTGGTGCGAGGAAAACAGCGCCGTTGCGCCGCGCGCTTGCGCCGCCCCGGTCAGCAGCGCCAAGACCTCCCCAGCGCGGGTGGGGTCGAGGTTGCTCACCGGCTCGTCGGCGAGGATCAGCCGTGGCTCCTGCGCGAGACACCGCGCAATGGCCACGCGCTGCCGCTGGCCGCCGCTGAGACTGTCGACCCGGCGTTCGGCGAGATCGGCAATGCCGCAATCAGTGAGGGCTGTGCGCGCAATGTCGAGATCATGTGGCCTTGGCGACCCCAGCAGGGCGCGCAGGGGCGCCATCCGGCCTAGGCGGCCGTTGAGCACGTTGCGCAGAACCGTGGAGCGTTCGACCAAGGCGAATTCCTGAAATACGAAACCGGTATCAGGTCGGCTTGCGCGCGGCGGCGGTTGGTCTGGATCGAGCGGCGCACCCAAGACTGAAACGCGCCCGCGCCAGCCGTGGAGCCTGCCATCGAGCAATGCCAGCAGCGTTGTTTTTCCTGCCCCGGACGGGCCGAGCAAAGCGACGCTTTCGCCGGTCGAAATCGTAAGCGAGACTTGCTCCAGCGCCGGAACACTCCCGCCCGGATGGGCAAAGTTCAGGTCGTCGATCCGGATGGCGGTGGTCATTCCAGGAGCCCATATCGCCGTGCCATGTCGCGCACGCCGTCATAGGCGGCAGGGTCGGCCCTGACATAGCCGTCCGGCCCGTAGAGATAGCGCAGCTTGTCGCGGTTCTCGGGCTCGTTGAGCCGCAGCATCGCGTTGGTGAAGCGGTCTTGCACCTCGGCATCCAACCCGGGTCGCGCGATCACGACATGGCTGGGGATTGGCGGGCTTTCCGCGATCCATGTCACCTGTGCTTGCTGCTGCGGCGTCAGGAGCAGGTCGGCATACTGGCTGGCACCCGCAGCGTCGACCAGACCTTCGGCCATCGCCTGCATGGCCTGCTGATAGCCGCCTGCGAAGAAGACGCGGCCGAAGAATGCCTCCGCCGCGCCTGGGCCGTCGATCAGCCGAGCCTCGACGAATTCGGCGAGCGGGTAGAGATAGCCCGATTCCGAGATCGGATCGGCGAATGCGATGTCGCGTCCGCGCAGGTCTGCAAGCGCGCCGATGCCACTGTCGCGACGCACGAAAATGCGTCCCGTATAACTCGGCGCGTCGCGGTAGACCTCGGAGAGAAGCGGCACCGCGCCGATCTCGGCCTCGGCCAGAACGAAGGGCAGGGCGCCCATGAAGGAGATGTCGGCGTCGCCGTTTCTCAGCGCCTCGACCGCCGCCGCATGGTCGATGGTGACGAACCCTTCGACGGGGACGCCGATCTCACTGGCCAGCCAGCCGCTGATGGCCTCTATGTCGCCCAGGAGCTTCTCGGGGTTCTCCTGCGGGATGAAAGCCAGCCGCAACGCAGTGTCCTGCGCGGCCAGCGGGGTTGCGAGCGATACTGCGCCCGCAGCGGCCAGCGCCAACATCGTTCTGCGGTTCATATGGATCGCCATCAGAATGCCCTCTCTTCGATTGCGTCGGCTTCGGACTTGAACGCGGTCCAGCTTGTTTCGGCAGCCACCCAGTCATCAGTACGAACGGCGTCACCAACCTCGGCCAGACGTTGGGCCAACGCGTAGACTTCAGGCCGCGCAGCCAGGTTCGACATTGTGCTGGCGTCCGCCGAAAGGTCCGCGGCCACGGTGTCGGTCAGCAGCAGGATATGTTTTGCATCCCGCTGCGGCAGCAGCGTATCAAGCGTCGAGGCGAAGGTCGTCAGTTCGGAGAATGCCAGCCGGAAGGCGGTGTTCTCGGCGTCGAATGCCTCATAGGGCTCGTCCGCTGCGCCCACGGTCTCCAGATAGGCCGTCAGGTCGGCCCGTTCCGCTCCGGTCAGGCCGAGCGACTTCGATTCGTCGAACCAGTCCACGACAGCGGCCAGGGTCGGCAGCGACCCGTCGTGGAAATAGGGCGCGGTGTAGACGGTGCCGAGCAGCGTGGGTGTATCCATCGCACCGGTGCGGGCGCCATCGTAGGCCAACGCAACCGAGCCGATATCATGGGCCTGCCGGTCCAGGAAGTTCGTGTCCGGGACGTGGCAGCTGGAGCAGGAACGGTCGCCGAGCGCCGCGAAGGGTGTATTGAAGATCGCTTCGCCGCGCTGCGCTGCCTCGGGAGCGGCTTCGGTCAGCTGACCATCCGGTGTCAGCATGGAGTTGGGCAGGAAGTCGAATTCGAGCATGTAGGCGAGCAGAGCATCCAGCATGAAGGGCGTCGGTTCATCGCCGCCGAACTCGTTGACGATGACGTTGCGGGTGAAATCGCGCAAGGAGGCGAAGCGGCCATCGCGGCCGTAGGGCCCGGTGAAGCGCAGGCCACGGAGGCTGGGGATGTCAATCGGATCATCACGCCGGTCATTGAAGATCGGGTTGAAGAAGGCGCCATCGACATCGATCGCGCCTGGTTGATGGCTCGCACCCGGAATGAAAAGCCTCTGGTTAACGTCCGATCGGTTGTGACAGGTCGAACAAGCGACCCCGAGACCCTGCGCCGGATTGCCAAAGATTTGCGCGCTGTCGAATAGCATGTCGCCATAGGCCACCAATGGCAGGTCGGTCTCGTCGATGCCCTGCTCCTCGAAATTGAGGACGAGGCGCGGCAGCGGATCCTGATCGAAGATGTCAAACCCCGGCGGCAGGCTAGGCGGCACCTCGATGGTGCGGCCACTCAGGACAACAGTTTCCGGCAGCGCGCTCAGCGTCCGGCGCGGCGCGAAATCGTCAACGAGGTAATTCTCGGCGAGATAGAGGGAGATGACTTCGCGCGCGGCTTCCATGGTTTTGCAACTCGCGGGTGTGGCACCAGCACCAAGAACACCGGCGGAACCTGTGCTGCTGTTGAGTTCCAGCCAGGCGAGGCCGATGCGTCTCGAAGCGTCGGGATCAGCAGCCGCGATACCGTCCGCGAACGAGCGATAGAGTTCTCGGGCTGTCCGCACGGCCTGCTGCGCACGTGCAGGGTCGTCGGCCATGACTGCTCGGTCCAGTTCCTCGTCGATCCGGCGCGCGATCAGCCGCGTCGCCTCGGCAAAGACCGCCTGGCGGTCTTCGCGAGTGATGGCGTCCAGAAGGGGGGCGGGTCCGATGTCGCTGTTGCCGTCCAGCCATGCCAATGCACCAACAGAGAATTCCGAACCCCGGTAGGGTTCGGCCCAGGCGGTCCCGACGTCATCCCAAGGCAGCGGTTCGAGATTTCCGAGGAAGAGAGTCAGCCGGTAGGCCGCCGCCTCGGGAAGCCATGGAGCCTCCTTGGCAGGCGTCGCAGCGACAGGTCCGGACAGGACGAGCGCACTTGCGAGTGCGACAATGAACGCTCCAAGGAATTTCTGAATCACCGCAGTCTCCGAATTCAAAAGTTAGACACGGCTAATTTATCTACCCTAAGCAAACAAGTTGTCAATCCTGCAGTTTCCCTGCAAAGTCCCAACTATGACAAAGCTGCAATCACAGGAACATGAACCGTTCGAAACTGTCGACAGGGCTCCCGAAGCACAGGCTGAGGGGTTCGCGACCGTGCGTCAGGCACATGAGAGCGAAATGGCGGAAGATTACGTTGAACTGATCGCCGAACTGATCGAGTCGCGCGGAGAGGCAAGGCCGGTGGAAATCGCCGAACGTTTTGGAGTGAAGCCGCCGACCGTGACCAAGAACATCTCGCGGCTCAAAGCTGCTGGCCTGGTGCGGCGGGAACCTTACCGCGCCATATTCCTCACGGATGCCGGTCGGGAGTTGGCCGAGGCCTGCCGCCGACGACACAGGATCGTCGTCGCGTTTCTCCTCAGCCTGGGAATCGACGAAGAGACTGCGGAACGCGATGCGGAAGGGATCGAGCATCACGTCAGCACGACCACGCTGGAGGCCTTCGAACACGCCCTCCTGCAATCTCAAAGCGGCAAGTAGCGCAGCATCAAGTTCTCGCGAAATTCAGAAAAGCAAGACTCAGGAGGCGGCGGCGTCAGCAGTCAAAGGCTGGTGGGTTGGCATTTGTTCTGATGGTCAACCTTAGTGCAGAAAATCGTTCGTGTCCTCTGAGCTTGGCCAGCCCGAGATAGTGTGCCCAAAATCTCTGACTGCGACGACGGTGCAGCGAGAATGTCGATCGCGGGAAAAGACGTGGATACAACCTTTGATTTGCTCCTCTGTTCAAAGCGCATAGACAATTGTCACCACCGTCGTCATGACGATGAAGAACATGACCAAGGCACCTATGGCGAGCGTCCGGCCCATGTCGCGGTTTGGCTCTGCTACTTTCAGACGCAATTCTTCGGCCGTTTCCGGAAACTCGAGCGCCGCGGAGTTTGACCCTCGCACCAACTCGTATCGTGAATTCCAGCGACGCACCTCGGCCGCGTTCCACCCGTTCATGACCAGAATGATCGCGGCGATCATCAGCATCGAGGACGGGACCCAGATCGTGTAGCCACCCATGGTTTCGTCGGACAGGGGATCGAGAAACCCGGTTCCCGCCGTTTGGTAGGAAGCATAGAGGCTCACCTCTTTGAGTGTCGTCAAGGAACCCAGAAAAATGTTTGAAACGATCACCGCGAAACCGGAGATCAGCCTTGCGCCGCGCCTCGCGCCCTCAGGGGGATCTCTCGGGTCGAAGAGCATGCCGAAATACCAGATCCCTGCCAGCACCATCGCAAAATGGGCGAACACCTCGATCGCCGCGATGCGCTGAGCAAGTCCGTAAAGCACTGGAATCTGCCAGATAAAGAGCGACGTGATGAGCGCGGCAGTGGCGGTTACCGGATGTGCCAAGAACCGAAATGCAAAAGATTTTCCAAGAGCGTCGAGGTATCGACGCCACCGTCTGTTCAAACCGGCTTGCAATAATCGCCACGGCTGAGAGACCGCGAAGAGTAGTGGTCCTGCAAGGCGGAGGAGAAGGTGCTCCACTTGGTGCACCGAAAAGAGGCTATGCCCCAACGAAGCCAGAGGCGCATTTGTGGCCGCGAGAATGCAGGTCAAGCCAGCGAGGAACAGGGCTTGCCGCCACATAGACACCGTCCCGCGAATGCGAGCGGATCGCACGAGGCCGCGCATGTAGACCCATGCGGCCAAGCTGACGGAAACAAGGGACACTGGCGAAATCGCATACCCAAACGGGTCGAAAAGGAGGAAGTAAGTGATCATCGGCTCCTGTCATTTTGTATTGTCGGCGTATCGACGGATACCGGTGAAAGTCGGGATGTTCCCACAGCGCCACCCCGGGCCAAGGACAGATCAGTGGACATCGTGAGATATTTGCCCTGCATCCACATGAGAAAAAGGTTTTCATAGAAACGTGAGAGCGGGTGGCCGGACTGACCGGCTGGCGCGATGAAATAGGATCCGGCTTCTTCCGAAAACGACATGACCGCCTGAAAATTGGTGCCCGCGCTGGCCGCGAAGGGGCGGTCATTGTCAGAAGATAACAGCGTTGCAATCAGTGTGTATGGATCGCCCGAAGATGGGGCTTCGAGAGACAGCAGATCGCTGATGATCCCACTCGATCGGATTGGCGCCCACCCCATATTCAAAGCGTGTGCTTCGCCCCAGACCCAATCTGACGGATCGGGTCCGTAGCGGTCGACAAGCCAGCCGATGGCATCATCCAGGGCCGCACGAACCTGATCCTGGCAGGTCTCGATGCGGGTGGACGGGCGGATGTCGCACCAGATTGCGCTCCCTCCGCGATCTGAAAGCACCGCAAATAGGATATCGGCATTTGGCCTGGCCCAGACCGTTGTCGCGGATGGAAATTCATCCTGAAGTATCCGTTTTTGCAACGCGCGCGCCCAGGCCCAGAACACGAGCGGTTCCGGTGAAAAGCGATCCATGTCGCCATTCCATTGGGCAAGTTGACCCAGAATATCGCCGCGAAACTCATCTGCGCGGTTCTCTTCGAGAGCGCCTGCGGAACCCACGAACCAGAGCTCTTTTGCCATTATAGGAAGAAGCGCCCGCGCGGCAGTGCTGACCGTGTCGCGCTGCGCCGCAATCGCGCCCTCGACCGAGAATATCGGTTGCCGCACATCAAGAGCTGCCAGACGGGCGTCTCGAAACGAGAAAGGCGTTTCGACCTCCCTGTCAGGCCAGCGAGCAAGGATTTCTCGGCCGATGGCAAGAATCTCCAATCCGGCTGGTGCCAGGTTCATGCTTGCGTCCATAGCATCGTTCACATCGGCGGACCGCGCCAGACGGTCAAGCATCATCAGAAAATTGCCGGCCTTGGCAGCGGTGGGACTCACTGGCTCTTTAAGGGCAGTCAGTGACAGAGATCGGAACGCCCAAGCGACGCGTTCGCTGCGACCGACGACAATGAAGGGCACACCCGGCATTGTAGCCCCAATCGCGGCTCCGGTCGGGAGTTGAATATCCGCCAGGTACCATTCAGAAGGCAGCGATAAGGGGCCACGTATATCGGCGGCGAGAATTGGTGCTCCCGAAGCTGTTCTGTCTCCAGGCAACGCCCAAGCATCGAGGCTGACCTTGGGCGAGGTCACAAACAGCTCGGGCAAAAGAGGTCGATCTGACAAGCCGGACAGGTCACTCTGGCGTCTCTCGGGTTGAAGATCGTTCAGAAACGCTTGGGCAAGTCTGAGACTATCGACGGGTCTCCAGGCAGCGATCATTCTCTCATCCGCGATCAACAGATCGGGTGAGCCTCTGCCGCGCCCGCCTTCGGATACCAGACCAAGCCACGCGTTGACACCAGCGGCATATGCGTCGAGCGCTTGGGCTGTCGAAGGCTCGACTTCGATCGTCTGGTCAAGTGGCAACAAGGCTTGCGCTGCCCGCCTTGCCCTCAATAACTGGCCAAGCCTGTCCTGAGCGTGAACGAAACCAAGCGCGAAATAGGCGTCCGCAGCGGAGTTTGCAGAAATGTGCGGTATGGCCGCAGCATCTCGCAGAATATCGACTGGACCTTCGATTCCCGCAACACTGAAATCCTCGTCATAGTCGGGGACGGAGGCGCGCAAAAGAAAGTAGACGACACCGGATACGGCCAGTCCTGATGCAAAAATCGCCAGGAGCAAGTACAGTAATATGTTGAACAGTCGTTTCAATTCGTTGCCGGTGCCAAAGCAATCTCAAGACGTGATGCGCAAGAGGATCACCGAGGCGAAAAAAGCGAGTAGGCCGAAAGCAATACCGAAGCCTGTCGCGTATTGAAGTATATCCAGGCGGTTCCCTTTCTGCCGTTGCGCCAGATAGCCACCCCAGAGCGCCCCTCCGACAAAGCCTGCGAGCACCAGCATCACGATTCCTCCGATTTTGATTTTTCTGAATTGAAACGTCGTCTGGCCGATCCGACGGTAAAGGCTAAGGCCCAGACCGCACAGATGAGCGCCAGCGATGTCCAATCACCGAAACGTGCGTAAGGTGTAGGCGCAAGCGCTGTCGGCAGGGTGGCATCTATGACTCCAGTTTGTCCGGTCTCGAGGCGCGCGATGATCTCTCCCTTGGCGTCGATGATCGCGGAAATCCCCGTGTTGGCCGCCCGGACCACAGGAAGCCCTTCTTCGACCGCGCGCATGCGCGCGGAGGCGAGGTGCTGCTCGGGGCCGATGCTGGTACCGAACCAGGCATCATTTGTTGCGTTGAAAATCCAGTCGGGGCGAAAAAGGTCATCGACCACCTGGCCCGGAAAAATGATCTCGTAACAGATCGCCACCGCGACCAGAGGCGCACCCGGGATCGCCAGCGTGCGTGGCCCTGGTCCTGGCGTGAAATCGCCCAAACCTTCGGTGAGCCGCTCGATCGGCAGCCAGCCTCTCAGGGGCACATATTCCCCGAACGGAACAAGATGATGTTTTGCATATCCCGTCAGAATTTCGCCGTTGCCGTCATAGGCTTGAACCGTGTTGAAATATCGGGTTTCCCCATCGCCCTCTACGCGGTCAGGCACTCCTGTCAAAAGGATCCTGCCGTCTGGCAGAACCGTGGATAACCGCCTGCGCGCCAAGGCGTCCTCGTCCAGAAAACCGGGAAAGGCCGTTTCCGGCCACAGCAGCAGGTCGAAGCGTCCAGGTTGCGCAGACAAGCTCAAGTATTTTTCCAGTGTTCGCTCGCGGCTGCCCGGTGCCCACTTCTCGACTTGCGGCACATTGCCCTGGACGATGCGCAAAGCGATGTCCGTCGGCGGCACATCCGTCCCTGAACGCAGCGCGCCGCCACCCCAGAGGCCCATCACCGCAGCGGCGAAGAGCACGAGAACAGGCACGCGTCTGTTTGGTGCCGCCACAATCAACACACCGGGCAACAGCCCGATAAAGACCGTGAGAAAGCTTAGCCCATAGCTTCCGACCCAGGCGGCCGGTTGGCGCAGGGCGGCATGTTCGACAAGAGCATAAGCGGCAAGGTTCCAGGGAAACCCCGTCAGGACATGACCGCGCAGCCATTCTGCGGCAACCCAGCAGGTTGCAAGCAGAAGACCTGCCGTAATGCCGCCGACAGCACGGCGCTGCATGATGGTGGCAAATAACATCGCCGCAATCGCTGGGAATATGGCCAGTCCGGCGGACAGTCCCGCGACTGCCGGGATCGCAAGGGCACCGAAACGTTCGGCATCGACGTAGAAGCTCTCGGCGATCCAGGAAACTCCAAACCCGAACTGGCCCATTCCGAAGACCCAGCCGATGAAGAAGGCGGGCGCTGTCGAAACCTGCCGGAGGACGAGAAAGAGTGCTGAGAAGGCGACCGGAACAACGATCAGCCATGAGAATGGTGGAAGGGTTAAAACCGTTAAACCGCCCGCTGCAAAGCTAATCCCTGATCGCAGGGGAATGTAACGGCCACGACCCGTCAGTGGTCGCAAGCCCGCCATCATGTGCCAGTTTTCAACTTGGCGCTCAACCAAGGGGCTATGAGCAGTAGGCCCACGCCACTGACCACGAAAACATCCGCCATGTTGAAGGCGGGCCAATGCGTGGATCCGACATAGAAATCGAGGAAGTCCGTCACACCCCGAAACCGGATGCGGTCGAGGACGTTGCCGAGCGCGCCACCGATAATCGCACCATAGGCGATAGCCTCGGCCCGGTTGTCAGTGCGCAATAACATGACAGTCAACCAGCCGCAGACCGCGAGGGCCAACACTGTAAGGCTCCACCATGGCGCTCCACCAAGTAATCCAAATGTCACGCCATCGTTGCGCAGGTAGATGAGATTGAAACCGGGAAAGACCGGAACTCCGGCGCTCAAATCTGCCGCATTGGCGACGACAATTGCTTTTGTCACCTGATCGACAAGAAAAGCAGTTCCAGCCGCAAAGAAACCTTGGAAATGGGACTGTTTCATCTCATCCTCCCAGCCATACATCGAGGAACAACATGATCACCAGGCCAACCGCGAGACCGAGTGTCGCCCTGTTTTGATGGCCAGAACGGTGGGTTTCGGGAATGATTTCGTGGCTGATGACGTAGAGCATCGCCCCGGCGGCGAAGGCGAGGCCCCATGGCAACAGCGGCTGCGAGATGCTGATGATCCCAGCCCCAAGAAGCCCGCCTACCGGCTCGACAAGACCTGTCAGGGCGGCAATGCCCCACGCACGGCGCCTGGAATATCCCTCACCAAGCAATGAGACCGCTACGGCGAGACCCTCGGGAGCGTTTTGCAGCCCAATGCCAATCGCAAGCGGCAAGCCACCAGAAAGACCGTCAGCCCCGAACCCGACACCAACGGCGAGTCCTTCGGGGAAATTGTGGATCGTGATCGCGATGATGAAGAGCCAGACGCGGCGCAGCGAAGCAGAGTCAGGGCCTTCCCGCCCCGACTTGAAATGCTCATGCGGCAGCCGTTCGTTCATCAGAGCGACCGCGCCCATGCCAAGCAAGATAGCAACACAAACGATGGCCGCCGGGAGAGCACCGTTGTCGAACTGTCCTTCGGCTGCATCGAGAGCCGGGATGATCAGCGAGAAAAACGATGCAGCGAGCATGACACCCGCTGCAAAGCCAAGTAGCAGATCGCGTGTAGCCCGGGATGGGATGCGCCCGAAAAGAACGGGGATCGCCCCGACCGCTGTCAGCGATCCGGCGGCCAGACTTCCTAGAAAGCCAAGGGTAATTGGGGAGAGGGGTTCCAAGCGTTGAGGTCTCGTCGATACGTCAGTCAGCGGCCGAATAACTGCTAAAGATCTCGGTCGATCCATCGCCGCGGATCAGGAAGACCTCATAAGCCTCTCGATCGTCTTCCGGTCCCATGCCCGGCGATCCATAGGGCATTCCGGGCACCGCCAACCCCACTGCATCTGGACGCTCATCCAACAAACGCTGAATGTCTGATGCCGGTACATGTCCTTCGATCACGTAGCCGTCGACCAAAGCCGTATGGCAGGAGACCATGCGCTGAGGCACGCCATTGTCGAGTTTGAAGCGCACAAGAGATCCCCCGAACATGTCCTCGCCTGTCGGCGCGAATCCGCTTTCCTCGAGGTGCTTCATCCAGGACAGACAACAGCCGCAGCCGTTTGTCTTCCGGACATCAATCTGGATCGCATCGGCGACCGCTTGCGCTGCGGGAAACAAGGCCAGCGTGACTGCAAGGGCGGGAGCCAGTCGTTTCATGGATTAAAGCCTTTCGGTTGTTGTTTGCACAAATTCGCTGGTGAGCCTCTCGGCCAGTAGCGAGCGTGCCTCAGCCAATCGCTCAAGTGCAGCCGTGTCATCCGCATCCCGCTCGGCCGCCTCTGCCAGTCTGTCGTCTGAGAGAGGATCGGTCGGGCGACCATCGACTAGAACCTCATAATGGAGATTTGGGCCGGTCGCGGTGCCGGTCGCACCGACGCGACCGATCATGTCTCCGGCCAAAACGCGCTGCCCTTGTTCGAGTGTGTCCGGCACCTCGCTGAGATGTGCGTATCGTGTCAGGGTGTCGGATCCATGCGCTATCTCCACCACCCGGCCATATCCACCACGACGTCCGATGAAGCTCACGCGTCCGGGTGCTGTCGCTTTCACCGGCGTACCGCGGGCCGCAGCAAAGTCGACCCCGGTGTGCATGCGCACATTCCCATAGACCGGGTGTGTGCGACGGCCAAAGACGGAACTCAGCCGCGCTCCTTCCACCGGTTGGGCAAAAACACGCAGGACCTCTCCATCGACATAGATCGTTGCTTCACCGCTGCCGTCATCCGGCCAGACGATCTCGTAGACCGTTTCACCAAGGTCCAGTGTGGCAAAGGCAAGTTCGGGCTGACCGATCCTCTCGTTTCCGTCGCGGGCTTCGCGCCAAAGAATACGCATCGTCTCGCCACCGGAAAGTTCGCGTCGAAAATCTACTGTGCCGCCCAGCATCTGCGCCATGTCGACCGCAAAACGAGCAGGGATGCCTGCTTTGTCCAACGCCGCGAAGACAGAGCTTTCGATCACTGCCTCGCCCGCGAACGTCACCATTTCAGGGTCTGGCTCCAACACGCGTGTGACAAGTTCTTGACCAAAGACCGTTTCGATCCGCACCCCATCGTCAACTGCCAGTTCCACGCGGCTCGGATTTCCGTCCACCTTTGAGATCACAGTGATCTCATGGCCCGGGCGCAATCGGCGCAGGTCATATTCTGCACCAAGCGCGAGCGCGATTTCGGCACGCGCAGGCGCAGCGATACCCGCGTTCGCCAGGACCGCATCCAGCGTCTCGCCCGACGCGATCTCACGCGACCAAGTGATCAAAGGCGGTTCAATCTCGGGCAAGGCGGTTTCTGCGAAGACAGATTGCAAGAGCGGCAGAGGTCGCATTGGGCTAGCATTGTCGGCGTGAAATGCAGCGGGCGGTGTCACATCGTAGTCGGCGATCTGAGGCATCGAGAGCGGATCGGGAGTCCAGAGGGTCGCTTCAGCAATCGCAGGAGGCACTGGCTCTTTAGAAAGAACGCCAGAAATGGCGATGGCGGTCAGCGAAAAAGCGCCTGCGACCACAGCGCTCGCCAAAACAATTCTAATCTTCATGTTGCCCCCTCTACGTCTTCTGTCAGTGCACGCCGGATCTTCGGCACTGCGAATTCTCTTGGCTCGTGATAGTCAATCATGGTGACGAGTTCACCCTTGGCATCGAACAGGAATACGCTTGCCGTATGGTTCATTGTATAGTCGCCGCCTTCGGTCGGGACGCGCTCATACGAGGCACGAAATCCTTCTGCAGCGCGGGCAACCTGGTTTGCCGGCCCAGTCCAGCCGCGAATAGCCGGATGAAAATAGCCGACATATTCGGCCATGGCCTCGACCGTGTCCCGCTCCGGATCGACTGTGATGAAGACCACGTTCATCCGCGCGGCGTCGTCCCCGAGATCTTCAAGCCAACCTGAGATATCCGATAACGTCGTGGGGCAGACATCCGGGCAGTAGGTGAACCCGAAAAACACCATGGTCGGGCGTCCGATCAGGGTTTCCGGGCCCACTTCATTGCCTTCGTGATCGGTCAGTCGGAAATCCATCGCCGACAGGGGGAGAGGCCTTTGGCCGGCCGGTTTTGGTGCACCGGGACCATCC
This sequence comes from Leisingera sp. ABM4_103, assembly GCF_056158685.1. NCBI lineage: Bacteria > Pseudomonadati > Pseudomonadota > Alphaproteobacteria > Rhodobacterales > Roseobacteraceae > Leisingera > Leisingera sp. ABM4_103. Next base: position 41,122 of record NZ_JBSWTU010000002.1, read on the forward strand.
ACCCGCCACCAACCGACGCCGAGCATCAGAGCGACAGCGCCTACACCGGCTGCACCGTATTGGACCACATGTCGACGCTGCATCAGCTCTCCGGCCCGCGCGCGGCGATCCCCAGAATTGGGACCTCAACAGTCACTTCACCACCGTCCGAGAACGTCAGTGTCAGTGGGAAGGTCTCGCCTTCGATCATCGGGTTTTGCAGCTTCATGAGCATGGCGTGCAGCCCTCCCGGTTCCAATGCTACGCTTTGGCCCGGTTCAATCGTGATTTCGTCAGCAGGCGCCATAGAACTGACGCCGTCGGCGTTGGTTTTCGTCTCATGGATCTGGGGCATCACGGCCAGTGGTGTTGTAAGCCCGGTCAGCGTGACCGTGTCTTCACCGGTGTTGCGCACAGTCATATAGGCCGCACCAGGGCGGTTGACCCCGATTGAAGCACGGGACCACGCGTTTTCGACGACCACATCCTCCGAACCGGCAAATGCCGGAGTCGACATGCCCGAGAGTAGCAAGACAAGGGGCAAACCATTGATGTAAGATCGTTTTGTCATGAAGAATTCTCCTGTATCTGGCCGAGCATCAACTTTGGCTGGCCGCAACTTCCGCAGCCACCAGTCGCCGCAGTTCGGCCTCACCGAACGGGTCTAATGGCTTGGCGTTGACGAAGAACGTGGGCGTTTGTCGCACGCCTACCGCTTCGACATCAGCGCGGTCCTGATTGAGCACCGCCACGACACCGGGGGCCAGCATCTGTGTCCGAGCAGCTTCGACATCCAGACCACCGCTTGCGGCAATCTCAAGGATCAAACCCGGTGCCGGAGTGCCATGGGACGCCCATCGCGGCTGCTCGCGCAGGACCGCTTCCAGCACGGGTTCGAACACATCCTGCATCCGCGCAGCTTCGAGAACACGGATCGCTTCCACCGAAGCGTCCCCGTGAAACGCGGTGTATCGAATTACGACACGGATCGCATCACCGTGCTCAGCCATGATCTCTTTGACCACGGGATAGAATGCGCGGCATGCCTCGCAAGCTGGATCGAAAAACTCGACAATCGTGACAGGTGCCGTTTCGGGGCCGAGGATCGGGGAATAGGGCCGGATCAGCACATCGTTCACTTCGGGCGCGACAGGGACTGCCTCTGCCATGGGTTGGGGGCGGGTGGCATACCAGGCCGCGCCGCCAAAACCTGCGGCGCCAACAGCCAGAACGGATAGAACGAGGCCGCGTCGATTCATGTTTGTTTTTCCTTCAGTGAAAGGGCCGACAGCATCCCGATCATCGTGAAGGCGACAAGCGCCAACAGCGGAATCGGAATGCCGAAGACCACCTGGTTGTCGTCGGTACAAGAGGGGCCGGTCGCCGTGCAGGGCTGGATCGCCTCGGGGATCAGCCCGACATAGAGGCCGATGTGATACAACGCCACTGCCGCCCCCCCAAGCGCTAGCGCAACGCCATAGCGCCCCACGCGGGGATCCTGCCACCACAGCCCGAGCCCAAGAACGATAGCCAGGGGGAACATGAAGGCGCGCTGGAACCAGCAAAGGACGCAAGGCGTTTGACCAAGCACCTCGCCAATAAAGAGCACGGCAAGCGATGCGATAAGCGCAATGATCCAAGCAAGAACAAGGGCCGCTTCTCCGGAAAGGCGGGTCATGGCAATCAGATCCTCTTTCTCAGATCCGCAAGGATCTCTTCGGCGGGTGTGCCGTAGGGCCAGGAATTGGCGAAGCCCGCCCGCGGATCAAAAAGAAACAGGTGCGATGTGTGCCCCATTGTGTATCCACCCGGCGCGGTGGCCTCCTCGATCCTCTCAAAGAAAATTGGGAAGGTCTCGGATGTTGCGGCGATCTGCTCCGGCGTGCCGGTCAGCCCGATGATCCCAGCGTCGAACAGGGGCACATACCCGGCAAGTGCTGTCGGCGTATCCCGCTCCGGATCAATCGTTATAAAGATCGGCTGGACCTTTGCCGCCTCGTCGCCCAAGCCCTCCATCACGGCCGCGACTTCGGACAGTGTTGTTGGACAGACGTCGGGGCAATTGGTGAAACCAAAGAAGACCAGCATCCAGCGCCCTGCGAAATCTTCGTCTGTTTGGACCATGCCGCGATGATCCGTGAGTTCGAACTGCGCAAAGAAAGGTGGTTCGGTCTCGGCTTGGGCAAGGTCGGCGCGGTAGTCCGCCCACATTAGCAGCCAGATGAAAACGAACGCCGCCGCGCCCGCCAAAACCCATAGTACTTTCTGAAGATTTGAAAGCTTCACGCGCTCCGCCCGAATTTGATTCTATATTTTCAGCGCGTTTACACCCTCTAGCTACTGTAGGTTCAAGACTTATTATGGATGGAAGAGCGATGTTCACTGACCTGTGAGATGCCAAGCGGAACTTGTGCAAAAAAACGCTTAAAGCTACACGGGCTGTAGATAGTCTGGAGAGATGATATGCTGACAATCGGCACTTTGGCAAAAAAGACCGGGACGAAGGTGCAGACGATCCGCTATTACGAGCAGATCGGACTCTTGCCCGAGCCCGGGCGATCGGCTGGCGGTCAGCGGCGCTATGGAGATAGTGAGCTTGACCGTTTGTCTTTCGTCCGGCATGCGCGGCAACTCGGGTTCTCGCTGGACGCGATCCGTGAGCTTCTCGATCTGAGCGATCATCCGGACAAGTCTTGCGCGGAGGCCGATGCCATCGCTCGCAGGCAACTTAAGCAGGTTGAGCAACGTATGGCCCGACTTGAAGCCCTTCGGACAGAATTGCAGAGGATGGTGCATGAATGCAGCGGCGGGCACACGGCCGATTGCCGTGTGCTGGAGGTGTTGCGCGACCATTCCGAGTGCCTGACGGACCACGACGAGATCGGCGCCTGAGATGACCGCAGTGCTCGTCTATCCGCTCGCGGCCTTGGCTGAGATCGCCGGATGCTTTGCCATCTGGGCATGGTGGCGTCTTGGCGCGTCCCCTCTTTGGCTTGTCCCCGGTGTAGCGGCGCTGGTGGCGTTCGGCTGGCTTCTGGCTCAGGTCGACACTGTGGCTGCGGGACGCGCCTTTGCGGCCTATGGTGGGATCTATATTGCCGCGTCCATTCTCTGGATGTGGCTCGCCGAAGGGCACCGGCCGGACAGGTGGGATCTGCTCGGCACCGCTGTATGCTTGTTGGGTGCCGCTATCATCCTCGCGGCACCCCGCGGAGCGTAAAAAACGGCATTGCTCCTACAGTAGCTTTAGCTTTTACAACGGTGCGCGTTTCACAGGCTAAAGCAAGGCAGGAATTGAATGTTCGAAATCTCAGGTGTTGGAATCGTCGCGGCTTTTCTGGGTGGCGCTATATCCTTTCTGTCGCCTTGCGTCTTGCCTCTTGCACCTGGCTACGTCTCTTACATCGCGGGACAGCCCGCCGCGAAATCCGGGGCGGCGCGCAGCATTGCCGAACGGGCGCGCAGCGTGGTCCTGAGTTTGTGGTTCGTGCTCGGGTTTTCGACAGTCTTCGTGGCGCTCGGGGCCGGGGCAAGTCTTTTGGGCGGGATGCTCTTGCGCTGGAAATACGAACTCGGGCTTGCGGGTGGCTTCTTGATCGTCTTGTTCGGACTTGTCATGATGGGCGCGATCAAGATCCCCGCAATGATGCGTGACACGAGGCCCGACGTAAAAGTTGACGGCGGCAGCGCCGTTGGAGCCTACCTTTTGGGTCTTGCCTTTGCCTTTGGCTGGACGCCCTGCATAGGCCCTGTGCTTGGGTCGATCCTGGCAGTAAGCGCGACATCTGGAGCGGACGGGATGGCCTTGCTGGCAATCTACTCCGCAGGGCTTGGACTGCCGTTTCTAATCATAGCGCTCTTCACCAACGAGATTGCAGGCAGGCTAAAGCGGATCGGTGCGGCTGGTCGATGGCTCTATCGTATATCGGGCGGACTGATGGTGCTGATGGGTATCGGCGTGATGACAGGTCAGATCAGCCGCCTTGCCTTCTGGCTGCTCGAAACCTTCCCGGCCCTTGGCACTATCGGATAGAGCTGTGATCGAAAGTAACATTTGAGAAAAGGCTTGTCTCTCTAGTCACTGTAGAGATTAAGACTCCTCGTGAACGATTCGAGGAGAGACCCTGTGGCACCCACCGATTCCTATTTAACCGCAACAAGACTGCTGGATTTTGACTTGCCCTCAATCTCGAACCTGGTACGAGATCGTGGCTGGCATGACCTTGCCCGTGTCGACCGGATTGGCGCGGTTTATGACTTTGTCCGGAACGTGATTGCGTTCGGCTACAACCGCGTCGACGACATTCCCGCCTCTGCGGTGCTGACCGACGGCTACGGGCAGTGCAACACGAAAGGGACGCTTCTCATGGCACTGCTGCGCAGCGTAGGCATCCGCTGCCGACTGCACGGCTTCACCATCCACAAGGCCCTGCAGCGTGGCGTGGTGCCCGAATTGGTCTACCCCCTCGCACCGTCCGAAATTCTGCACTCGTGGGTCGAAGTCGAAACAGAAGAGGGCTGGATCAATCTCGAAGGCTTCATTCTGGACGCCCCCTTCCTGCAGTCGCTTCAGAAGGAATTCAGCGAAACAGAAAGCCTTTGCGGCTACGGCGCTGGAACGGATTGCCTGAGTGCGCCACCAGTCAGTTGGAACGGCGGCAGCACTTATATTCAGAAAACCGGTATCGTTCGTGATTTTGGAACCTTTGATGCGCCCGATGACTTTTATTTGAAATATAGTCAGAACTTCGGATTTGCGCGTGACTTTCTCTATCGCCACGTCATCCGTCACTGGATGAATGCCCGGGTTCGCCGCATCCGTCGTGGAATGTTGCCAAAGGTCCCTGGTCTCAGTCGACCGAACCACAGCCATGAGGAGAACAACCGTGCCGCATGATCATGGCCATACCCACATTGATCCTGAATCAGGTGATCGTAGGGTCTCCATCGCAATCTGGGCCAACGGGCTTCTGACCGTCGCGCAGATCGTTGGCGGCATCCTTTCCGGCAGCCTGGCGCTGATCGCAGATGCCCTACACAATTTTTCGGACATGGCGTCACTGGTGATCGCGTTCGTTGCGCGCAAAATCGCCAGACGACCCGCCGATGAACGCATGACATTCGGCTATGGTCGGATTGAAATCGTCGCGGCACTCATCAACTACACGACCCTGATCCTGATCGGTTTCTACCTGATCTATGAGGGTGGCATGCGGATGATCGACCCGCCCGAGGTCGCTGGTTGGACGGTGGTGATCCTGGGCGGTGTGGCACTCGTCGTCGACACGTTGACGGCGCTGCTCACCTATTCGATGCAGAAAGGCAGTGTGAACATCCGTGCGCTTTTCCTGCACAACCTGTCGGACGCTTTGGCCTCTGTGGCAGTCATCATTGGAGGGTCCCTGATCATCCTCTACGACATGCGATGGGTCGATCCCGCAATCACCATCGGCATTGCCCTTTACATCCTCTATCTGGCTTTCACTGAGATTGGCGGTCCGATCAGAACCCTGATGCTCGGCAGCCCACCCGACATCGACAATGCAGCCGTCGTTGAGGCGCTGCGGAGCGTCGATGGTGTAGCGGACGTTCACCACGTGCATCTGTGGCAGATGGAGGAGCACAAGGCGGCGCTGGACTGCCACGTGGTGCTGACAGCGGGCGGCTGGGGTAAAATCGAAAAGATCAAGGCAGCGATCAAGGACCGGCTGAAGGAGGACTTCAACATCGCCCATTCCAGCCTGGAGTTCGAACACGAAGACCGCGCACACGAAAACGCCGACCTCTACGGTCACGGCAAGCCTGAAGAGGAGGAGAACCGTTTTCACTGAGCTTGTGAGAGGTCATGAAGGTGTGATCGACGTCGATTGCGAGTGCAAGCTAAGCGACAGCGACCTGAAACGGGTGCACGGCCTGCTTCAAGCCAGCCTGGCCTGGTCCTCGAACTCACGAGGTTCGAAGCCTTCAAGGTTCCGTCTGCTTCTGAGCCGTTGCAGAACTGCTGAGAGCCCGAATGCGTCCTATTCGCCAAACAGATTTAGGTAGAACCGATTTAAGGGCAATTCGAGACTCATTTGACGATCGAGATGGCTCGGACGCTTTGACATGCCGTGGGATTGGCGCAGCGCGGAACGTGGCGGATGACGACGGGCGGCTCGGTCACCTCGCGATCTTGCTGACCGCCGCAACCGCAACACGCATCATCATTGTTGCAATAGTATATTTTCGTAGGTATGCTGGGTGAAGATTGTCAAGGGTCCTTGCCATGCGTTTCGAATTCAAAAACCTCCCTCTGGCGGCCTTTTTAGCTCTCGCCTTGACCGGCCCAACAGTTCCGACACAAGCACGCGCCCAAACCTATCAGATCGATTGTGCCATCCTGCTGTGTTTGTCCGGTGGATGGCCAGCTTCCGTGCCCTGCGCCCGCGCACGGGCCGAGTTCATCCGGCGCATAACTCCATGGCCGGTGGAGCCGCCGCTTCAGATTTGGCGCTGCCCGATGGGTGCGTCTTACGATGGACCTGCTAGATCGCGGCCCGCGGACCGGATCTTCGATGCCCTATATGGTGATTCAGGAACCCCTCCAAACTCTTCAACCCCGCTCTTCGATCAGGCAGCCAGGGCAGGCGGGATGCTTGGGCGCAAAGGCTCCAACGCGGCTTGGGACAACCTCGTAAGGGCTGATTACGCCCTCCAGCTCGTAAAAGACCGCGCCGACATCGATATCAGCGGGCCGGAATTCAACTTCGTGCGTTCCATCCGCGTCTTTGACGTTCGTTATGCCCGCCAGCACGAATCCGGGCGAGATGGCGACTGCAACCGCAGCGCCGCCGTTGTCCTCGGCACCTACGGGATCCAGGGCGATTTTTCTTGGAGGGTGTCGTCACCCGCAGCGCTTCCTGATGCGCATGCCGGTCTCGAGCGATGGGGCGAGCACTGCCCGAGCATTTATCACAGATCCGTCTTCGTTGAGTGGCGTGACTATAGCGGGAATTACGGTTTTGAGCAGGTCAATTACTGACTATTGAGCCGCAGCGAAGTCGCGCAGGGCCTTGTACGAAATCAAACCTGCAACGCAGGCACACTCACACAATCGAGGGCCATAAAGGCCATATTCTACCATGTCAGTCGTTGCGACAGGGCAGCTGCATGAGAGACGCGAAGTCAATTTCGGCTTTATCCGCATCGCAGAGCTCCGGGTAAATCTTTGAGACACGCTGCGGGCCATGGATGTCCCACCGGATTGCCAGAGCACCTGTGTTCCAGCGATATACCCAGCCGACAATGGTTTCTTCATCGGTTGCAATCAAATTGGCGATCGCGACGCCTTCGACCTCATTTTCGTTCACTGTTTACTGACTTCCTGCAATTTGGCGTTGCGGATAGCAGCTCAGATCCAAAGCGTTTGCTGCAACCGTGTGCCGGGCCTCGTTAAAATCGGTTACTGTTCGTCCTCGCGGTAACGAATTCACACCGGGAGAAGTCACCTCCCGTGTTCTCGATTGATGAAATCGCTTAAATCCTGTGGTCGGGCTCCGTGGCGGCTTCGACGATCGCCAAGACATCGAACGGGTCAAAGCCGATGGCGCGCGCCAGAACGACCAGTTCGACGACGTCGATCCGGCGTTCGCCGCTCTCAATGCGCGCCACGAGAGATTGATGGCACTTGAGCCTGTTCGCCAAGTCGTCCTGGCCCAAGCCTGCTCTTTTGCGCGCGTCGACCAACGCCTGGCAGAGTGCCACCTGCCCTTTGCTTCTGATTGTTTTTGCCACGCGTCACATACCTTTTGTGACGTCGCTAGCGGATGAAATCTGTTATCTAAAAAGTAGATATTTGAGGGTGTTATCGGTGTCTGGTTTTCACGGGCTGCTAGTCTGATGCTCCCGAGGCTGCCCATCAATCCCCTACCAATTGCAGAAATCGGCCATAGTCCTCGCTGACTTCCCGCGCTTCTTCGAAAGCGCGGGCGCGTTCGCTGTCAAGGCAACGGAAGTAGCTCTGGATATCCTGGATGTAATTTTCGAAATCGCCGCGGATGATAGCCGCATAGTCCCGCGCGGCCTGCGAATCACTTGGCAGGAAGGGGCGGGGCGGGGCGAAGCAGGATTCCGCCAAAACCGGCCCGGGAACGCAGATCAGAAGGGCCATAGCTTGCAATGGGAGCAGGCATGTCAACCTTGGGTTTCTCAAACCTGTTATCTCCTTGATCGCGGACACTGGCCGTGACTAGTGTTTGCGTAACCAAACTACAGCCAAAGCACGATATTACATCTTGCGGTTGATAATATACTATCGTAACTCTGGGCTTCAAGTAGGAATGCCTGGGGTCGCGCCATTGGAGAAAGCGTGAGCCGGGCCATGAACTGGGACATCGAAGCACCAAATGTGGTTACGGAAGCCAGGTTCCGCGAACTCGTGGAAAGCGGCTATAGCGCAGAAATCCTGTGCCAAGAGTCGGCACACAAGAAAGGCCCCAGCTATTACGGGGTCTGGATCATGCGTGTTGTCTCTGATGACGGGGTGGAAAAGCTCCTCGTCACCGCCCGCACGCGGACGACCTACAACGATATCAAGATCCGCGAGTTCAAGACGATCTCCGGCGTGGTGTCTTTCTTCATTGGCCTTGGTTTTGCGCATGTCGACCTGCCGCTTGAGGCGGGGACAAGCCGTACGCACAAATTTGCGCCGCCAGACAAAGCCCCATCAGACAAGGGCGCTGGCAGCTAACCTCGTCTGTCTCTGGCTGGTCGCAGCACCTGCCTCAGCGCAAATGGTCCTGGTCATGGAGAGCGACGGCTCCCTGACCCCGTCCCGCTCTCAGAGCAGCTTTGCTCGAAACTACAATGAAGGGATTGGTCAGAGTTCGGCCTCCGATGGGATCGCGATCTTCGGCGAGGTAGAGGCCGAGCAAGAGGGCGTCCAAGTCGCGGCCCTTGCCCGCCCGACTCCCCTGCCCCGCGCCGATGTCCTCTCCGGGATTCAGACCACGGCCTTGCGCTATGCCGGCCATCCCGGCCTGCGTCGCGCGGGGCTTTCCGTGACGGATTGGCTAGCTCTCTATCGAGCCAATATCGAGGTTGAGAGCGCCTACCGGCAGGATGCGATTTCAAGTGCAGGTGCCATTGGCCTTGGTCAATTGATGCCAGCGACGGCGCGTGATCTGGGCGTCGACCCGCGTGACCCTCAACAGAACCTCGACGGCTCTGCCCGCTACCTCGCGATGATGCTGGAGCGCTTCGGCGATCCGCATCTGGCGCTGGCGGCCTACAACGCCGGTCCCGACGCCGTGCGCCAACACGGTGGCATTCCCCCTTACCGAGAAACCCAGAACCACGTGGCCCGTGTCATGGCCGTCGTGGCCCGATTGGAAGGATCAAATTCGTGAAACAGATTTCAAACCTCTTTGTCGCCTCGCTGGCGCTATTCCTGTTCATTGCCGAGCCCGCCCTTGCACAGAGCATCGATCTCTCCCCGATCCAGAGCTTGTTGCAGGGCATTGTCGATGCGCTGACCGGCCCTCTTGGTGTGGTCATCGCCACACTCGCGGTCCTCGGCGTTTTCTTGAGCTGGTTCTTCAACATCATCGACCTGCGCCAAGCGCTTTGGGTCCTCGTGGGCATCGCTGGTGTTGCCGCCGCTCCCACCATTGTTGCCGCGGTCTTCGCCGGTGGCTGAACGCTCGCCCCTCTTTCTGGGCCTCGTGCGCCCGCCGAAGCTTCTGGGCCTGCCCATCATGTACGCGATGGTCTGGCTCTTCGGCTCTGTGCTCTTGTTCGTCTGGGTCCAGCACATCGCGGTGCTGGGTTTCGCCGCCCTGCTCTATCCGGTGCTGTGGAAGGCCGCAGATTGGGACCCGCGTTTCATCGACGTGATGATGACGGCCCTGCAGGAGACACCGCCCACGCGCAACAGGTCCATCCATGGCGGGGACAGCTATGCCCCGTGATGACGCCCGTGGTGCTGCGCTCGATGCCCGCACAATGACGCCAGACTGGTATGCGCGCGAGACCCGCCTCGCGCATATGCTGCCCTATGTAAGCCTCGTCGACGACCAGACCGTGCGGACCCGGGTGAACGAACTCTTCCGCTGCATTCGGCTCGAGGGGATCAACAGCTACACGACCGACGATGCCTATCTCGACAAGGTGACGGCGCTTTTTGCCCGCATCGTCGCGCAGCTCGGGCCGGAATTCAGCTATTACGTCCACAAGGTCTCCAAGGCCATCAAACCTGATCTCGACCCGATCCGTGAGGACAGCTTCGCAGGCGAGGTGGACCGGCGCTGGCGCGCGAAACTCGAGACCAGCGGGCTCCGCGACAAGACGCTGACGCTCACCGTCATTCACCGCCCGCCCCCGAAAAGCCTCCTGCCGCACCTCGGCCGCAGCGCGCCGGACCGACTGAAGGAGGAGACCCGCAAACGCCTGCAGCGCTTGGGCGAGGCCGTGAACGTCTTCCTTTCGGGGCTTACCGAGCTCAAGCCGCGCCTGCTGTCAGCAGGATCGGGAGAGTTGGTGGGATTTTTGGGCGCGCTGAACACGGGCACCGAGCTGCCGCTCTACCCGGCCAACACCTACGGCTTTCTGTCCTTCAACGTCGCCAATACCCGCGTGACGTTTCACGGCGACCATTTCGAGCTCTCCGAGGGCGTCGTGGGCCACCGCTACGGCAAGAGCTTCACCATCGGAGAATACTCGGAAGGCACCTCCTGCACCATGTTCGACATGCTGAACCTGCCAGTCGACATGATCGTGACGCACTCCTTCACGCCGATCAATTCGAACCTCATGGCGGGCCGCATCAAGCGGCAAAAGCGCCAGATGCAGGCGAGCCAGGACGCCGCCCTATCGCTTATGGAAGCGCTCGACATCGCCGCCGATGATCTGGAGGCCAAACGCCAGAGCTTCGGTGAGCACCACATGGTCGTGACGATCTTCTGCGAAACGCTCGAAGAGCTGCAGACGCTCAGCGCCGAGATCGTGAATGCCGCCGCGACCGAGGGCGTGAAGATGATCGGCGAGCGGGTCGCGGCCAAGGCGCATTACCTCAGCCAGCATCCCGGCAACCAGCCCAAGCGTGTCCGCGCGAGCGCCGTCACCAATCGCAACTTCGCGGATTTTGCGGCCTTGCACCGGACGCAGCTCGGCAAACCCGCAGCACTTACCCCTTGGGGCCGGGTCGTCACTTATTTGCCCACGCCGGAGCAGAGCGCCTACCGGTTTTCCTACCACGAGCAGGGCAGCCCGGACAAAGAACCGACCAGCGGGCATACCCTGATCATGGGTCGGCCCGGGTCGGGCAAATCGGTGCTGTCCGCCTTTCTGATGACGCAAGCCCGTCGCGCAGGCGCGCGGATCTTCGTCTTCGATTACCGTCTTGGTATGGAGATGGCGGTCCGCGCCAATGGCGGGCGCTACGCGTCCCTGAACGCCGGTCAGCCCACGGGCCTCAACCCGCTCTGGACCGAGACCGATGCGCGCGCCACCGCCTGGCTCTCGGACTGGCTTGCCACCCTGCTCTACCGCGCCGACAAGCCGCTCACTCCTGCCCAGACCAATCGCATCCAGGAAGTCGTGCGCCAGAACGCGCAGGCCACAAACCCGGCCCTGCGGAACTGGCGGGATTTCGCATCGCTTTTTGTGTCCACCGACGATGGCGGCGATCTGCACCAGCGCCTGCTCGAATGGACCGAGGACGGCCGCTATGGCTGGATCTTCGGGCAGAGCCTCGAGGACACGTTCTCGCTCAAGGGCGATGTGGTGGGCTTCGATCTGACCGGCATTCTCGACAGCGAGGCCGACAAGGAACGGATGGCGGTCCTGTCCTATCTCTTCCGCCGGGTCGAGCGCGAAATCGAGGACCGCCGCCCCACCATCATCGTGATCGACGAGGCCTGGAAGGCCCTCGATAACGCGTATTTCGCCGAGCGGCTGTCGAACTGGCTGGTGACAGCGCGCAAACAGAACACGGTCGCGGTGATGATGACGCAATACGCAAGCCAGCTCGAGCGCACCCGGACCGGCAAGACCATCATCGAGGCGGTGCCGACGCAGATCCTGCTCCCCAATATCCGCGCGCAGCCAGCGGACTACGCCATGCTGAACCTCACGGAGAAGGAGCTCGATGTCCTTCTCAACACGGGCAGCAACAGCCGCTTGGCGCTGATCCGCGACGATCAGGGCTCGATCGTCGTCGATGCCGATCTGAGCGCGCTTGGACCCAATCTCACCATCCTTGGCGGCATGGAAAAGGGCGAAGCGCTTGTCGGCGCCGATTACCGCGACCGCCCTGATTTCTGGAGGCTTTCATGACCCGTATTTTGATGTTCGTTGCCGCGCTCGGTGCGTTGGCCTCCTGTGCCCAGTACCAGGAACCGCAGGCCAATTGCTTCACCTTCCTCGCCTCCACGACAGCCATCTCGCCTGATTGCACCTTCACGCCCCTTGGCGCACCGGAGGGCGACATTGAAGTCTAGCCTGCCTCATATCCTGGCCCTTTGCCTGCTGCCCGGTCTCGCTTTGTCTCAAGGCGTGCCGACCAATGACAGTGGGCTGACCGCGCGTGACATCGTCGAGACTGGCGATCGCGAGGCTGACTTGGCCGTTCAGGCCGACAAGCTTGCCGTGCGCGAACTCATTGCCGAGATCGAACGGGAGCAGCTGGAAACCCTGCAACGCATCCTCGATGCCCAGACCAGCTTCGGCGGTCAGGGCTTGCCGGCTATGGTCTCGGGGCTGGAAAGCGGCAGCGGGGATCCGGCCCGGTCAGTCGAGGCGGTCTATGGCAATGCCGACATCGACCCCAATCCCGGCGGTGCGCAGATGTTCGGGGATGCGGCGGAAAACATCGAGCAGCTCATTATCCGCGTGGCTCAGGAGACCAGCGGCTTTGCCGGCGTTGGCCGCGCGGGCCTCTCCCCGGTCCAATGGCGCGCACTCCTACAGGCGCTGATCTGGCAGGAAAGCCGTTTCACCATCGGTGCACGCTCTCCCGTCGGCGCCTTTGGCCTCACCCAGATCATGCCCGGTACCGCCAGCGATCTGGGCATCAATCCGGAATACTATGACAGCCCCTACCTGCAGGTGCATGGCGGTGCACGCTATCTCGCGACACAGCTCAACACCTTCGACGGCAATATCATCAATGCGCTCGCGGCCTATAACGCGGGACCCGGCCGGGTTTTCGAGTATGGCGGCGTGCCACCCTTTCGCGAGACCCAGCACTACGTCCAGGTGATCCCCGAACGCTATAACCTCTATTTGACCCGTATCGGCGGGATCGAAGCGCTTGGCACGATCGACCCCGCGCTTCTGGCCAATGCCAACCTCTCGCTCACTGGGCACGGCGCGGCCTTCTATGGCAACAACTCACCCGCCGCGATCAGGCAAGCCGCCCTACGTATTGCGGATATCGTCGAACGGATTTCCGAGACCGAGGATGTGCAGGAGAGCGTTGCGCTCAACACTTATGCCCGCGCCGAACTCGTGCGTCTCGTGGCCGCCCGCATCCGGCTTCAGGCCGCCCGCACCCGCGTGCTCTCCGCCGAAGAGCTGGCCCAGGCCAGCGCCCGCATGGCCGAAGGCGCGTTCATGGATTTTACGATCAGGGAGATTGAATGATGGGACATCTGCTCTTGAGGACAGCTTTGGCCACGACACTTGGGGTTGGTCTGCATCTTGGCGCCCTATCCCCCGTCCTCGCGCAAGGCGTGCCCGTCGTCGATACCCAGAACATCGCGCAAAACATCCAGCAGCTGCGGCAGATGATCGAGGACGAGATCTTGCAAAACGAGCAGCTGACGCAGCTCCGCGAACAGCTCGGCCTTCTCACGGACCAACTCGCGGAGCTGCAAAGAACCTACGAGGCCCTCACCCGCCTCGCCGAACTGCCGGAGATCATCCGGACGGAAATGGAAGACGAGTTGAATGGTCTGCTCGACCAGGAGTTCGGCGACATCCTCGCCACGATTGAGGCGATCAAGACTGGGGATTTCTCCGGCCTGTCCGGTTCTGGCGCAGGCGAGATCGAAACACAGATGGACCGGGTGCTGGCCGATCTCGGATTTGACGATGACACCCTCTCGGAAATGGCCACCAGCGGCAATCCCGGGGCCAACCGCGTGGCGACGCAGGCCACCACCGGTGCCCTTGTCTCGGCCGCCGCCCAGAACAGCTACGAGGATGCCGGCCAATTGCTCGAGCGGGTGGACCGCCTTGTCGGGCTCATCGACGACATGGATGAGCTGAAGGAAAGCGTCGATCTCAACACCCGCGTCACGGCGGAACTGGCCATCGCGCTGGTCGCCATGTGGCAGCTCGAAGCGGTGCAGACCGTGGGCGATGGCACAGGCGGCGTGATCGATGCCGCCACCATCGCCGAAGAGCAGCGCTTCATGGACTTTACGCTGCCGGACCTGCGCGCAGACTGATTTGAGGCATGACGCGTGGCGAGTGAACAGGAAATCATCGAAGAAGAGCTGGTCTATGGTGCTCTGCGCCGTGAACGCCTCTGGCAGCGCCTTGGGCTCATCGGGCTCATCTTCGGCATTCTCGGATGCCTGAGCGCGGCGGCTGTCGCGATCCTCGATGTCGATCCGCCGCCTGTGGTCGTGCCCTATGATCCCGCCACCGGCTTTGCCCTGCCCGAGGCTTCGGTGGGCGCGACGTCTGTCACAGCCAACCAGGCGATCATCGAGGCGGAGGTCTTCCGCTACGTGACCGACCGCGAGGTCTATAACCAGCTCGACAACGACCTGCGCATCCGCAGCGTCCTGCGCCGCTCGGACGGAGCTGCCGAGAGCGGGTTGCGCCAGATCTGGAACAGCGCCAACGAGAATTACCCGCCGACCGTCTATGGCCCCAACGCCAGGCTCGACGTGGAAATCCTCAGCATCAACCGGATCGGAACCAACCGCGCGACGGTCCGCCTGCGCAAGCGCCTGACGTCCATTAACGGCACCCAGACCGGCCTCTTCACTGCGACGCTTCTCTTCGAGTTCCGCCCGGAGACCCGCCGCTCCATCGACGAGGTCTGGACCAACCCCTTCGGCTTCACCGTGCGCGAATATTCCATCCGCTCCGACAGATTGGAGAACTGACGTTGTTGTATATGAGATCGCTTATTTTTGTCATTGCCCTGTTGCCCGGCCTCGCCTCTGCCGAAACCATCCCGCGTGGCGGTCCCAACGACAGCCGAGTGCGCTTGGCCACCTACCAGGAGGGTCAGGTCTACCGTCTCAGCGTGTCGCTCACTCATGTGACCACGGTCGAATTCGGTGAGGGTGAAAGCATCCGCTCGATCATCGCGGGCGACACGGAAGGCTTCGAGATCGATGGCGTCCCCGGTGGTCAGGCCTTTGCAATCAAGCCCGTCGCGCGCGGTGTCCATACCAATGTGACGGTCTACACGAACAGGCGAAGCTACTATTTCAACGTCGAGGAGGTCCGCAGCCCGACCTTCTACGTTGTGCAGTTCCGCTACCCTGACGACGCTGCGCGCCCGATCCGGGCCATCGCCGCCCAAGCGCCGAACTACAATTACGGCGCCAGCGCGCGGACCGAGTTCACGCCAACCCGCATCTGGGATGACGGGACGTTCACGTATTTCGCCTTTCCAAGAAACGCACCTGTGCCAGCGATCTTCCGCTACGCGGGCGGCCGTGAACGCACGGTCAACACGCAAACCCCTGAGGACGGTGTGATCCGCGTCAGCGGCGTAAACCGCCAATGGGTCCTGCGACTTGGCGAAGAGGTGGTCTGCATCGAGGCGATCCCGCCCGCGGAGGCCGCCTCATGAGCGATACCGAGAACACCGAGCTGGAAAAACGCCTCGCCGCCCTTGAGAAAGGCAGTGCCCGCGCCCCCACGGCGGCGCAGCGCCGGTCGCCCCTTCTCGCGCTGATCGTGGTCCTCGTCATCGGCGCGGGTGGTGCCCTGCTTTATCTTCTCTCACAGCCCGACGAAGAGGAAGCCTTGCCGACGGCCACCCCGGATGTCTTCCAAAACGAGGGGGACGGCTTTGGCGCCATCGAGACCTTGCCCCCGCCCGAGCCCGAGGTTGTGTTTGTCGGACCGGATCCAGTCGAGCCCAACGCGGAGCTTCTGGCGCAGATCACCGCGCTGCAGGCCCAGATCGAGGAGTTGCGCAACGCCCCTGAACCAGTTGTCGAGGAAGACACCGCTGCCGCAGATGCGATTAACGCGCTGACCGCGCAGATCGCGGCCCTGCAAGCCGCGTCGGAAACCGCGCAACAGCAGTTTCGCGATGAGCTCACGGCGCGCGACCGCGAACTGGAGCAACTCCGCATGGACCTTGAGCTCGCGCAGCTTGAGGCCAACCGGCCCCTTCCGGCACCCATCGGGCCCACCGAGGACGAGTTACGCGCGCGGGAAGAAGAGCGGCTCCGGCGCGAGGAAGAAGCAAGACGGCTCGCGGAACTTGAACGCCGCGCCGCGGAGGAACGCGCCTTCCAGGAGCGGCGCATCGCCTCGCCGACCATCGCTTTTGGCGGTGCCTCCGGAGCGAATGAAACAGCTCTGACCGAACGCACTTTTGGCGAGGTGACGGATTTCGTGCTGAACGGGGCGCTGCCCTCTACCGTGACGCAGGCCGAGGTGATCGCCAATCCCTCCAACACGATTCTACAGGGCACCATGATCCAGGCCGTCATGGAAACTGCCCTTGACAGCTCCCTGCCCGGCCAGACCCGTGCCGTGGTGTCCGAGGATGTCTACAGCGTCGATGGCGCGCGCCTCTTGATCCCCCGCGGATCCCGTCTCATCGGGCGCTACCGCGCTGGCGTCGATATCGCGCAGCGCCGGGTCACCATCGCCTGGGACCGGATCATCCTGCCCGCGGGCCAGACCGTCCAGATCAGCTCCTTCGGAGGTGATGAACTGGGCCGTTCTGGCGTCACCGGTTTCGTGGACACACGCTTCGCCGAGCGTTTCGGGTCGGCCGCCCTGATCTCGCTGATCTCAGCAGCACCCAGTGCTGCCGCCTCCGAAGTCCAGGATGAGACTGCCGCCGACGCTCTCGAAGACGTTGGCGATGATCTGGCAGATGCCACGGACAGCGTCATAGGCGATTACCTCTCCATCGGCCCCGTCATCTATGTCGACCAGGGCGCCCGCGTCACGGTCATGGTCGACCGCGATCTGGAGATATTCTGAGCCCATGTCGCTGAGCTATCTCGAAACCTCGCTCGACCGGATCGACGCCGCCGCTCGCGACGGTGTCATCGAGATCTGCATCAACCCTGATGGCACCTGCTGGGGCGAATTCCAGGGCGATCACTTCATGCGGAGGCTGGACCAGGCGTTGACCGCAACAGAAGTGAAGGACCTCGGCAACCAGATCGCCTCTTCCGCCAACACAACGATGAGCAAGGACCGCCCGATCGTCTCGGTCTCGATCACCTACAAGGGGCGCCCGATCCGCGCACAGGTCATCACCCCGCCTGCCGTGCTCTCGGCCATGTCGATCAGCCTTCGGTTCTTCTCAAGCCTGCCGCTTGACGGGATTGCGCTTGATTTCCTTTTTGGCAAGGAACGCAAGCTTGAAGAACTCCGCCTCGAGAAAACCCACGAACTGCGCGAAGTGGTGGCCGCGGGCGTGATCGACGATGCGCTGGCCTTTTGCGTCGACAACAAGCTTAACATGATCGTCTCTGGCGGCACCTCCACCGGCAAGACCGTGGCTGCACGCAAGATCCTCTCGCACGTGCCATCCGAGGAACGCATCGTCACCATCGAGGAAGCCGCCGAGCTTCTGCCGACCCAGCCCAATGCCGTGACCCTCATCGCCAATCGCGATGCGGAGTTCCAGACCGCCGATGTGCTGCTCACCGCAACGTTGCGCATGCGCCCCGACCGGATCATCCTGGGCGAGGTGCGCGGCAAGGAAGCCATGACCTTCCTCGAGGCGATCAACACTGGCCATGGCGGCTCAATGACCACGCTGCACGCAGAAACCCCGCAACTTGCCGTGCAGCGTCTGGCCATCGCCGCACTCAAGACCGAGATCCCGATGACCTATGCCGACATGATCCAGTACATCGAGAACTCCATCGACGTAATCATCCAGGCCGGTCGCCATGATGGCAAACGCGGCATCACCGAATTCTACCTCCCCGGCACCAATGAGATCGGAGCTTCCCAATGAAAACCTTTGAATACGATATCCTGTCCTTTCCGGTGAAGAAGCAAAAGGACTACGACGAGGTGCGACGTGCTTTGAATGAGCGCGGCGCGGAAGGGTGGGAGGTTATCACCGCCGAAGCCGGCGACTACGGCTACACCACTTTCTTGAAGCGTGAGACTGGTACAATGAAGGCGGCATCGGAATGACACGGGCTATCGCAGTCGCTGGCCTGCTCTTGATCTTTGGCACAACTGCTGGCGTAGCCGAGCGGAACCTGATCCCGACGCTCGACAACCACCCAAATGTTTGCCCAGACCAGCCACCTGAGCCGAAGTGGATGCAGAACATCAATGTGCGCGAATCCTATAAGCGCCTTTTAATCCAACAGATATATCGGGCTCAAAGCATGGAGCGCGTCGTAGAATCGCAAAACTGCGACTGTCCCACGCGGTATCCATCTTGGGCAGCAGCCGAACGCGTATACATCGAGCATTTCGCCGCATCTGAATACTGGGACATCGTGGAAGCGACTTCCGCATACCGACGCCAAGCAAATGAGCTTCGACGCGAAGCCATGCCTATCTGCGAAGCCACCGGAAACTGGTAGGTCTCCATGAGTGTCGTCACCTATTTCGTGGAAACCGCTGAAGGCTATCTCAATACCGCTGCCGAGACGCAATTCGGCGCGGTCGCCGCAACGGTCGGCACGTTGCTGGTTCTGGGAACAACACTAGTTGTCATTCTGGTCTTCATCAACATGATCTACCAGTATCGCGCCATGGACGGCCGAACTGCCTTTTGGCTGGCCGTGAAGGTCGGACTTATAGGGGTCTTCGCGGCCAACTGGGTCCAGTTCAATGCGCTTGCCTCAGCAATACTGAACGGAATTGACAGCATTGCCGGCGCCCTTGTGGCTTCTGTCGGCGGCGGATCACCTGGTCCGTCCGGTACCTTTGCAGAGGAATTTGACGAACTGATTGCAGCGCTAGGGGATTATCTGAATGCTGCGGGATCTGAGCTGAACTGGATGGCGGGTGCCTTGCTTGACACACTTGGGGTTCTGCTGCTCTCGATTCTTGGCGGGTTGGCGGCATTTATTGTTGTGGCGTCCCGGCTCATGATCGCTCTGCTAATTGGCATTGCGCCAGTGATGATCTTCTTGACCCTGTTCGAGGTGACCAAGGATTATTTCGCACGCTGGCTTTCGGCACTGATTTCCTTCGCGATATACCCGATCGTCGTTGCCGGCGTGTTCGCGACCATCACGGGTGTCTCGCGTGCGCTTCTTGCTAAGCTGGGCGACCCGGAAGGCGCCTCCAACATCGGTGCGCTCATTCCGTTCTTCATGATGGTGCTGATGGCAAAGGGATTTATCATAGCAACGCCATTCCTGGTTCGGGCGATTTCTGGAAACATCATGATGCCAGCACTCTCGGCCGGATTTGGGGGAAGCTATGCCTTTGCCCGAGGACTCGCAGGCAGCCAACAAGTCTACAACCGGTACGCCATCGGAGGTGCGACTGGCGCGGAATACGCAGCTCTGCGGGCGCGACAATTCTTTGGTGTGCAAGCGTTGCCAAGCCGACCCAATACTGCGGGAGGGCCAACCGCTGCTGCTCCCGGCGACGGGACCGGCACAGGAGCCCGGATGCTGGCACAGCTTTCAAGGTTGGGACGCCTTGGCAAGCGGTGATGGCGCGAAACGAAGTGGACATCTGCGCATCCCATCAACGCAGCGGCGCAGGTTTTTAAAGCAGACCATAGTCATTAATGGAATTTTGGCGATGCCTATTGCGGGACACAACATGTTGTTGAAAGGCTATCCTCGATCAACTATGTTAAGAACAAAGCGTAAACTTGTTCAATTCGGTGGGAGGCGCGTCACTCAGGTTTTCCAAGCTAAGGAGCAGTACTGATGAGCGTCGAAACTTCGCATTTCAAAGTCGCCAATGGTGACATGAGCCTAATCAAAACACAGAGTGGCCGTTATATTCTCGTAGACATAAATATTAGTGCCTCTGCTGATGACAAAGATGAGGATGTGCCTGATGTTGGAGCACAGCTTCGCAAAGCGCTTGACCGTGACAGCGACGGACGTCTGTTTATCGATGCATTCTTGCTGACGCATCCGGACATGGATCACTGCTCTGGACTGCAGAACCATTTTCATCTCGGCAAAATTGAGGATTGGTCGCCCGAAGACGACAAGATCGTAATTCGCGAGATGTGGTCTTCCCCAATTGTTTTTAGACGTGCCAGCAGTACCAACAAGCTTTGCGCTGACGCAAAGGCTTGGGCGACAGAAGCGCGCCGGCGCGTTGAAATGTTCCGCCAGGACAAAGATATCGAAGACGGAAGCAGAATTTTGATCCTGAGCGAGGATGCGGACGGCAAGACGGATGATTTGGCCGACATTCTGATCAAAACGGGCGAGACATTTTCCGAGATTTGCGGCGTAGCAGATGACAGTTTCAAGGCGGTCTTGTTGGCTCCGCTGCCGGTCACGGACGATGAAGACGAAGAAGAGTTGCTCAGCAAGAACAACTCTAGTGTCATCACTCAGTTTACGCTTGCGAAAGATGATACCGAAAACGCCGCCCAGTACCTGTTTGGTGGTGACGCCGAAGTGGCGATTTGGGAGAAAATTTGGGCAGAGTATTCTGAAACTCCCGAGGTTCTTGCATATGATGTCTTGATCGCGCCCCATCATTGTTCCTGGCGGTCACTGTCGCACGACAGCTGGTCCAAAAAGGGAAAAGATGCGGTAGTTTCTGAAGATGCCCGATCAGCTCTTTCGCAAGCAAACGGCGGTGCAATAATCCTGGCGAGCAGTAAGAGTGTTATAGACGACGACAACGATCCGCCCTGTATCCACGCAAAGGAAGAATATGAAGCCATTCTGAGCGAAGCGGAAATCAATGGGGAGTTCCGGTGTTTAGAGGACGAAAAAGGTGACAAGCCGCTAAAGATGGAAATCACCGAACATGGTCCAAAAGTCGCCTCCCTGAAAATGGCAGCCGCGATCTCTTCATCGTCCGCTCTTGGAGTCGAGGCACATGCTCATGGTTGTGGGTCAGACTTGGCATGAGTCAGCTGCATGGTAACCGTCGATAGTCTTCTAGCCGTTCCCGTAGCCATTGCCCGTGCGATTCGCACACTGGACAAGCACCCTCAAGTAATCGGCATAGCTATTGCGTCGCGGGCTGATGACGATTGTCCGGTGGATGTGACTTTACAAATCAAAACGGAACTTCCATCTCGGTTTCGAGGCGAAAGCCCGTCGGGAGTACGACGTGTCGAGCCCGTCAAACTATCGTTTCCTGTCTCCTTCCCTCTGTTTGCACCGCGCCCGAGTTTACGGGACGACTTTGACCGGTCCCATCCTCACTTACAGCCAAATGCAGCCGGTTCAGCACCCGAACCGTGCCTCGTTTTCGGATCTCCACGTGAGCTAATTCAATCCGGGGGCGGTATTCTTGCGCTTCTCCAGCAACTTCTAGACTGGCTCGATCGAGCAGCGATGCTGAAACTGAATGATCCAAAACATGGTTGGGAATTTGTTCGGCGCGACCACCTGAACGATCTTATTGTTGGAGATGCCTCGCAGATCCGCAGTGTGGTTAAACGTAGGTCCGGCGCGACTTGGCACCGTACTTGGGTTTTTGCGCAGATGGGCCAGTCCGACCCCTACTATCGAATCTGTCTAAAGGGCGATGAGCAGGTCAAAATTGATGAAAAGACACTTAAATCCCTTGGACAGGTCCCGAAAGGTGACAACGAATGGACGGGGTTTAGCCTCGGACTGATTGTTTGGGCCGGAAAGCATCCAAACGGCAAGCCAATCATCTGTGACCGCTATCTTCCAGAGACAGTAGGCAACGTTGCAGAGTTATACGAACGCGCTGAACTCTACGGCTGCGGCAAGATGCTGGCAGAGAGGATGAAGTGGCTGCGTTCGAAGCTCGACGGCTATACCATCAAAAAGGCGTTGCCAGTCACAGTGATATTGATCGCCCGCCGACCGTTCAATCTCATTGGCCAAGCCTCACCTCTTGAAATCTGCCCATATGTGATCGAATTCCAAACTGTGGATGATCTCAAGCCGACATCAAATGCGACTGTCCGTTTGGCGGGCCACAGAGATTCGATCTCGATCGATGTCTTAAGAAGAACCTCGCATGGTGATCCCAGCTCGCAATGGCTTTCATGGTCCATGCTAGGTTGTGGAAGCTTAGGTTCGAAAATTGCGATGCATCTCGCGCGGTCAGGCCGTGCCCCGATATCGGTCATAGACAACGACACCATGGAACCGCACAACTACGCGCGACATTCCTGCTTGCCGT
Organism: Leisingera sp. ABM4_103; assembly: GCF_056158685.1. NCBI lineage: Bacteria > Pseudomonadati > Pseudomonadota > Alphaproteobacteria > Rhodobacterales > Roseobacteraceae > Leisingera > Leisingera sp. ABM4_103. The sequence continues at coordinate 63,586 of NZ_JBSWTU010000002.1, forward strand.
ATTCTGCTGATTTGGATTCGATGTTCTACTCTTCCAAGGCTGGGGAATTTGCACATGACGTCAGCAAACTTGCGCAGGAGACGGATGGGTATCGGATTGATGCCAACACTGTGCTGCGTACCAAAGAGTTTCGCAGAAAGCTGAAGCTCGAAAAATCCAAAGCAATCTTGAACACTACCGCCTCTGCGGTTTTGCGGGAAACCCTAAGCTCTACAGATTGGACGAAGGGCAAGACACCACGGGTGATGGAAGCAAGCCTCATGGGTGATAGTGACATTGGTTTCTTCTCGGTGTCAGGCCAGAGCGCCAACCCCAGTAGCAGCGACCTGATGACTGAGTTTTATCACCATTTACGGAGCGACGACGCTCTCCGATCTAAAGTGATGGGCCAAAGCGCAGACGAGATCATAATTGGTCAAGGATGCTCGAGCTTCTCGATGATCGCCTCAGACGCTCGGCTTTCCATGTTGGCAGCTCCTCTCGCGACGCTAACAAGCGACGTGCTTTCCGGGAGGTATGTAGATGAAAGTGGGCAATTCAACATTGGGCACCTACAGGCCGATGGTCTTTCCCAGAATTGGGAAAGCCATAACGTCGAACCCTATACCATCGTAAAAGGACCCAAGATGGACGCGCTTGAAACGCGGCTTGCCCGCCGGGTTACGACAGAGATTGACGCTGAAATTGCGCGCAAGCCGGGATCTGAAACCGGCGGTGTTTTGGTCGGGCGCTTCTCGGCCATCGGTAACGTCTTTCAAGTCGTAGATACAATTCCAGCTCCGCCCGATAGCAGATTTTCCAAAACGGAGTTTGTTCTGGGTACCGAAGGTTTGAGTGAGCAGCTCGCACAATTGTCCAAATCTTCTGGAAACACTCTCTACGCGCTAGGAACGTGGCACAATCACCTTGCGTCCACTGGTCCCTCTGCAACTGATTTCAGTACAGCGGCCAAGCTTGCGATTGGACAGCTGTTTCCCGTTCTGATGATTATCAGAACCCCAACTGGGTACCGTCAGCTTATCGCAGAGGCGGTGGGCTTGTCCTCCGAACTCGGAGGAGACGATAATGCCTAATTTTCATCGAAGAGTTCATGCAGATGGATAAGATGTTCGGTATGGACCGTTACGATAGGATTGCCCGTCTCAATCCGGCACTTTTGACGCTGTTGCCCGCGCTCCTTTTTGTCTTTGTTTGGTTTCCAGCTGTTTGGACCCAATTGGGTGCCATAGCTGCATTAGTCGTCACTTGCGGGGTCCTGTTCGCGTTGACGCGGTTGGCGCGTAAGTCTGGTCAAAGTGTTGAGCGCAAACTGGGCAGCCGAGTTGGACGTCTGCATACTGCGTCTTTGCTTTCCCTTTCCGATGATCGTTTACCCAAGAACATGAAGACGAGGTGTCGCTCATACATTGAGAAACATAGCAAAATTATTTTGCCGAGTTTGGTTGATGAGACCAAGGACCCAAAGAACGCTCAGGATGACCGCTTGCTAGCAGTACGTTGGTTGCTTGAGCACACCCGTCCGCAAACAGAAGCAAGCCTCTTGTTGAATGAGAACATTGCGTATGGGTTCGCGCGCAATTTGCTTGGGTTGAAACCATTGGGCATTGCAATCACCACCACGGTGGCTCTTGGAAGTGCATATTTCTTATATGATCTAGAGATCGGGTCGACTGCGTTCGTTCTCGGGGCACTGCTTTGCGGAGCCGCATTTATTGGACTTTTGATGTGGGTTTTTTTGGTGACGAAGAGCTCGGTAGAACACGCGTCTCAGGTCTATGCCGAAAAAATTCTGTCGCTGTGCTTAGAACACTGAGCGAATGTGACACTCCAGACCTAAGTAAGCGGCTGCAAACTTCCTGAACGCGCCCGCCATCCTAACGAGCAATTAGCTTCTGGCTGCGGTCCTGTCGCAGCAACGCTTCCATATCGTCCAAGCCATCAACGGCAGAGCGCATCTGCGCCTCATCATCCACCCCCACTGTCTCGGCATCCGCAAGCTGTCCCCCAAAATCCATCTCCATCTGGCGCTGTTCCTCGGCGACAACGGCTTGAACGACAGGCGCGGTCTTCTTTGGAACTACATCAGATTGCCCTGACGGTTGACCGTCAACGACCTCGCGTGCCCGCTCCACATCAGCTTCAGAACCACGGGGGCCGCCCGGTGGCTGTGTCATCGGCATGACGCGCATGCTCAGCGGCAGCGTGCCTTGCGGCCCCCCTCCCCCCGGCTCTGGAAATGGCAACTCGCCTGTCTGCGCCGCATGGATGGCCTTAAACAGCCGGTCGTCAAAATACTGGATCCGCTTCGCCCGGACAGGCATCTGGGCATCGATCACCATGACGATCTCGTCGAGCGGCAAGCGGCGCGCCTCATCTTCGGGCAGCAGAGAGCTCTCTTCAGTCCGTGTAGATTGGCTGCGCCCTTCGAAGGGGTTCTTGCCGATGGACTGGGAGCGCGTGATGACGGTTTTCGTGGTCTTGCCGACAGCCTTGCTGAGCTCTTCGACGGTTTTTTCATCCGACGGCGTGAGGTAGAGCTTCACGCCCGCGTTGCCCTGCAGGGCGCGGCGGGTGTTCTCGCCGTAGATTTCATCGAGGGCGGGGATCGTTTGCGTAACTACGGCCAGATGGCCGCGATACGTGCGCAGAGTCTCGATGCTCTCGACCACGATGGGCATCTTGCCCAGGCGGTTGAACTCATCGAGCATGATCATCACCGGCCAAGGCTCATCCGGTCCGGGATCCTTTTCCTGCATGGCCGAGAGAAGATCGGAAAAGAAGAGCCGGATCAGCGGCGCAAGCGGCTTCACCATCAGCGGCTGGACGACGAGATAGACCGAAAAGGGCTTCTTGCGGATCGTCCGAAAATCAAAATCCGACACCGCCGTCGCCTCATCGATCGCCGGGTTCTGCCATTGATCGAGCCCCGAGGTCATCAGGAGCGAGACGTAAGAGGTCAGGGTGTCATTGTTGGTCGAAGCCAACCGCGTGAAGATCAGTTTTGCGGCCCGGTTATCCACCTCATGGCCGCGCGCGAAATACTCCTTCTGTTTGTTCCCGCCCGAGGCCGCGATGCGGTAGATCTCGCCCAAAGTGGGGCGCTTGCGCTGGAACGCCAGCAGGCCTGCTGCCACAAAGAGATCGATTCCGCCTTTGAGGAGGCCCTGCACCCGGTCGTTGTCGCTCTGCAGGAAGAGCGTCGCGAGAAGCTGCAGTTCCATCTGCTGGCGCGCGGGATCTTTCAGCTCAAAGATCCGCAGGAGCGGGTTGTAGCGATGCGTGCGCTTGCCCTCCCAATCGGTAGGGGCAAAGCGATAGACCTTGTCGCCCTGGGCCGCGCGGTGCCGGGCCGTGGCCTCGAAACACTCGCCCTTCACATCGAGCGTCACCGCCGAGCCTTGCCAGGTCAGCAGGTTCGGAATGACGAAGCCCGTGGTCTTGCCGCGGCCCGTGGGGGCCACGATCAGCGCATGGGGGAAGACCTTCGAACAGATGTATTTCGCACGGGATTTTGGAGTACCGAGCTTGCCGAGGATGAATCCCGTGCCAGGCGCGCCAAAAAACCCGTTGGCCTTCATCTCGCGCGCGGTCTGCCAATGTGTCTGGCCAAAGCGTGTCAGGGCGGACCCTGAGAGGGCGAGGCTCAGCATCAGGCCGGCGGCGGCAAAGCTGCCGATGATCAGATGGATGAGCTGGGCATCCTCGGGGCGGCGATCGAGGATCGCCAGATAGTTCTGCGCGATATAGGCGAAGTCGATCTCTGCCCCGAAGCCGAGATCCTGGTAGGTCAGCACCGCCGAGGCGATGGTATAGCCCATGGCCCCGGTCACCAGCGTTACCAACAAGACACCGGTCGCGATCCGCGCCTTTCCCATGGGCGCGCTCAATGGACCTGTCCCCGCTCGGTCTCGCCATCCACGTCTGTGGCGCGGTGTTTTTCATATTCGGTGTCGGCAAGATCATCGACCACCTGGCGCAGGGCCTCCGTGTTGGCCGTCGCGGCATCGGATTGCAGGTAGACCTTGGCGACATAGAGCCGGTCGAGGCGGTCCTCGAGAACCTTGTCCAGCGCATCGGCATCGCCGGATGTGAGCCGCTCAAGTTGACGGTCATCCAGCACCCGCGCGATCTCGGTTCGGAAAGCGTCCCGCTCCGCCTCGGTCTCGAAAGGCGCGGACAACTCCCCCGCCCGCTCATGGTCCAGAACACGCGCAATCTCGTCTGCGAGGCGGTCGGTACGGTCAGACTGCGGCGCAGTTTCACCGCGGGCTGCGAGGAGTGCGTCGCGCGTGCCAACCCCAAGCCCCTCGCGCATCTCGGTTTCGCGGCGGATCTGATTGATGGCCTCCGTGTCCCGTATCTCTACGACGGCCGCATAGGTCGCGCCGAGCCCGCGCGCGAGGTGGGACGGCATGTCCGGATAGCGCACGCGCAAGTCATCTGCGACAGCATCCGCAACGGACGTGCGGACGTCGCGCGCCTCCATGATCCGGTCGACCTCGCGGGTGATCTCGCTGGCGCGGGCCACATCGGTGATGGTCTCCCGGTAGGGCTCGGACCGGTCGATCACATCGCCAGGGCGTGCGAGCAGGTCTGGGTGTTCTGCGAGATACGTGCGCTGCTCCGCTTCGATCCGGCGCTCTGCCTTTGAGACCACCTCCCACTCCCGGTTCTCGATCTGCTGCGCTGTCAGACCCTCGGCGTGCATCTCCTGACGGATTGTCCTTTCCATCGCCTGCACCGCGTCCTCGTGATAGTGGAACCGTTCGCTGACCGCTTTCTCCTCCACGACCCCATCCCGGCGCAGCACGTTCTCCCGTTCCAGAAGTGTGCCAAGCTCGACATGCACATCGTTGAGAATGTCGCGCGCCTGGTCCAGATCGGCGCGGCGTTCAAGGTTCAGATCGCGCGCCTCAGCCACTTTGGAGAGATCATTGGCGATCCATTGATGCTCGAGCGCTGCATTCGAAGCGCCGGTCTCGATCCGGGCCACAACTTCCGACGTGCTGATCCCCGTGCCGCGCAGGGCCGCGTCGATCCGTGAGCGCAGGCCTGGCTCGGCAAGACGTTCTAGCTGGTTGGTGTCGATATTCGCCTCTGAGTAGACCCCGCCCTCCGACGGCACCTCAGACAGCGTGCTCGATCGCAAACCGAGAGGCTGCATGTGCTGGACCTGCGTCTGGATCTCGATGAGGCGTTTTTCCAGCACGGGACGTTCCGCGTCAGACTTCTCGGCGATCATGCCCTGCACCCGCGCGAGCTTTTCCGCATAGAGGCTTCTCAGATCCTCGAAGCTTTGATCGTCGGCCATATACACATCTCCTGTTCGGTCCACCTGTCCGCCATGCGCGAGCACCTCGCCCGCGCGGAAGAGTGCCGCCGCGATATCCTCGCGGGCCTCGCGCGAAGCCTCCGCAGCAAGCGAGTGGTAGACAGTTCTGGTATTGGCGATCTCCGCCAGCGTCCGCGCCAGGTCCTGCCCCACTCGTTCGCGCTCGCGGGGCGCGCGACCCTCTTCCTTGGCGGCATAGACCTCGCGGGTCCGGGCGGGGTAATGCACAACCCCGCGATCGACGCGGCGCGTTGCCTCCAGGCGCACACCATACTTCTCCGCCTCCTCGACCATGGCGAGGCGGAAGTCGTCATAGTTGAAGCGGTGGTTCCGCCCGAGGAAAAAGAACTCGCCTTCTTGCGAGCGGCGGTTCAGCACCAGATGCGCATGCGGGTGATCGCGGTCCTCATGCACCGCGATGATGTAGTCGAAATGCCCTGCGTCGGTCTGGAAGAACCGCTCGGCCACATCCGTCGCGATGTCGCGCACGTCCTCGCCGCGGGTGCCGATGGGGAAGGACATCAGCATATGCGTGGTCTGGCCAAGCTTGGGTTTGAAGCTTGCATCCCACCGCTTGGCAAAGCGCTCGGTGAGGTCCTTGATGTCCTTCGCTTCGAGCTTCGTCTTGCCATCGAGGAACCCGCTACTGTCCACGATATGGGTGGACTTGGTTGTGAGGTACTCGAGCTGGTTTGCGAGCTGTGATTTGGTATGCGTCCCCCCACCCCGGATCGCCTTGAAGACCGCCGGACGGTGCCCGGCTGCCGCGCGCACAAGCTGGCTCTGCTTGGCGACATGCAGCCCCTGCATCGAGCCCCGGATGCGGCTCCAGCCGTCTCGGAAGACCTCGCCCGTGACAGCGTCAACCGCATCATTCAGCCGCATGGGCAAACTCCCTCAGCGCGGCCGTAGCCTCCAGTTGCATCGCGTCGCGACGACGGCGCAGAAGCAGATCGATCTCGTCAGCGGAATCCAGAATGAACCGCGCCAGCCCGCGCATCTGCGCAAGGCGCAACTCAGTGAACTCCAGGCCAACCCCCTGCCCCTGCCGGTTGGCCCGCGTCATCTGTTTGGCGATCTGCGCGACCCCATTGCCGACCTCGTGCAGCGAGGCGCGGTAGCGCGCCATCTCGACCGCCATTTGCGCGTCCGGAACGAACACCCCGCCTGCCGCCTGGATGAGCCGCCGCAGACCCTCTGCCCGGCTCTCGATCCCCGCCTTCGCCAACACCTCGTCGAGCGCCACAAGCTCCGCAGCCGTGACCTTCACACTGACCGCGGAGACCGGGATCGCGGCATCCTTCTGGCGCTCGGCATCAGCTTTCAGAGTGTACTGGATCGCTCGCGGCGACACGCCGAACCGCTCCGCAAGCACCGATGTTGTCACACCTTCCGCAGCCTCGCGAACGATCTCCATGCGGTCCGCATCGGTGAGACGTTTTGAGCGCGACATGCGAAGAAAGACCCCCTATTTCCTGCCACCTTCCACCAAGGCTGCCCCACCTTACGATAATATACCTAGCTGTCAATTATATACTTACGTTGCATGCAGTCTCAGGCAGCCTTGGTGTCCGCTTCCCCCGCGGCCCGCAGGGACGCGGCTCTGCCGCCCTCACCACCGGGCGACCCACCTGTCCAATGGGTCCCTTTCCCCAGCACCGCCCGAGGGTCTGGCCGAACACGCATGTGTTCGGACGAAACCGCGGGCGGGCGAAAACCCCACCGACAGGGCGGACAGGCAGGGTCAAGGAGGGCCAGATTTGGGGACCCAAATCTCTGCCGCAAAAACCGGGAGGCCCTGGCCGATAGGTTTTTATGGATGGCCCCCTTGAGGCTGACTGGCCGGTCTGTCGCGGCCTGATCATTCCGGGGGGAGTGCGTCCGTTGAACGCGCAGCGAACGGCACCAAGAAGGGTCGCTGGCGGCGATCACCCCCGCCGGACCCGGCATCCCTGGAACAGGGATCGGGCCGCCCCAAGATCGTCCTGGGGCGGCCCATCCTCGTCAGAGGATTTAGTCCTGGGGATCCTTTGCGCTCGGTGGGAACATCACCAGCTCCGAGACCGCGACCGGAAAGTCGAGCTTGAGGTTGAAGAACTCCGAGCCATCCCCGTTGCGGGTGTTGCGGAACATCGCACCCACGCGCTGAAAACGGGTGCGCTCCTGGCCATCGGTATCGGTGAACTTGACGGGAACGGTGGCGACGTAGTGGTTGGTCATATGGATTACTCCTTGTTGCGATGGGGATCACCCGGCACGGGGGCAAGAGGCCCGGTCGCAAGCGCAAATGCGGAGGGTCCGCGGCCAGCCGTGGAAGCCGTATTTGTGCTTGCCGAAGCGTGAGCTGAGGGCACGAACGGGCCGACCCCGTGCGATCCACATCTATGAGCAAAAAGGAGTGATCCGGATGACCCTTGCCATCACGCAGCCGCCACCATCCGCGTCCGCGTCCCGCCGAGCCCGGCCGGGGTGCTGACGGTGCCCGCCCGCGTGGATACGATGTTCCGAAACACCGCCCGAGGGACGTGCAGGTCTTCAGCCTCATGTGCGACGTCTCGACCCCTCGAGTCTTGTGCTGCTGACGATGTGCGTGAGGTGCGCACCATCCCCAGCCCGTACCGACGCGGATGGGCCGCACTCTGACGGACTGGGTAGTGGGATGACTGTGCTGGACGCCGCGAGTTGCTGATCAAGTGTGACCGATCGCACGCGCCATGAGACATGACGAAAGGGCCGCCCGAAGGCGACCCTCTCAATTCACGTCTCGGCAGTCTTCTTCGCCGGGTCCGCAACCCGCATGACCGTCAGGCCTTTCGCTTCCGCTTTTTGCCCGAGGTTCAGCGCGACCCCGTTGCCACCGAAGAGAACAACCCCCGTCGCCGCAAATTTGTCGTTCAGCATCTCGTCGTTACACTTGAAAGGTGCCGCACGCCCATGCGCGGACCAGCGCGGATCGAAGCGCGCCTGCGCGACCCCGCGTGCCCGGGCCCACCGGGCCGCGATCATCTCCGCCCCATGCTTGCCACCCTTGTGGCAGAGGAAGATCTCCTGATTGCGGTTCTGCTTGATCCGTTCGCGAACCTTGTCGAGCGTGTTGAAGATCACATCGACATCGGTCCAGTCGGTGGCGCCCGAGACAACCAGGGGCACCCCCTCGACTTTCGACTTCTCGGCGGTCTCGCGGTCGTGCTGCTCCAGGAGTTGCCGCGCCTCGAAAACCGCGCCTGTCTCCTGCGCCCGGACGCTTGCGCGCGAGCCCGCTGCCGGGATGAAGGCGTGGCCCGTTTCGATCTCGTAGCATTCCGCCGCAGCCTCGCTCATCACCTCTATGGCGCCGACAATCTCGCGCAGCTGCAGAAAGCGCGCCTGCGCTTCTTCAAGCGCGGTCTCGGCGATCTCCGATCCGTCATGGGATTTTGCCAGTGCGCCGATCTTGTCGGCGGTGCGGTCGATCTCCTTACCGAGTGCCACCTTGCGGCGCTGCAAGATCGTGGCGAGCCCATGGGCCAGCGGTTCGATTTCTGCTTCAAGCCCGGTCCCGCGCAGCTGGCCGAGCAAAGCCTCGAAGCTCTCGCGGACGATGTGGTCGGTCAGAACGTGATCCTCCGGGATCGGCAGCTGCGCGTCCTTTTCAGTCAGTCCGAAAAGTTCGATGGTCTCGTAGGTGTTTGCAGTGTCGTAAGCCATGTCTGGTCTCCAGTGTTCGGTTCCAAGGCCACCACGTGAGTGTGGGGGCATGGCCGAATGCCTGGTTTCCGAATCAACCCGGGTCAGGGACGGCGTAGCCGCCGGCTTGCCGGGCGCAAAAGTTTTCCGCGCGCGGCACCCGACACTTGCGCGCGCTTGCGCACGGGACCGCCCCGCGCCACCGGCTCCGCCCTCGCCGAAAAGTTTTGCGATCCTTGACGCGGGCTGATTTGGGGGCCATCCGGAGGATATGCTTCCGCGCTCATGTGTGTGTGTTTTGACGGTAGGTTTGCCCGACCCGAGCAGGCAAACGGCCCGACCGGACGCGGGAGACGGATGGAGTGGCGGGATCGTTTTGGCCTAAGGCCAAAACAGACCAGAGCGCAATCCGGCGGAGCGACCGGGGAGGGACGTGCTCGCGAGGCGGGCAAACCGGGATGCCGGGCGCAACGCCGCGGTGAGGCCGCATGGCCGAATGCGCGACGGACCGAAGGGCCGTTCTCCCCTGCGACACGCGAAGCCGAGCTGGGGAGGCCGCAAGGCTCTGGCCAGGGTTGATGTGCTGGCGACGCCGCTACCGACTATACGGATTACTTGTCCAAGCATTCGATGTAATGGGCGGGTAGCGGAAGTTCGCTGTAATTGGCTCCAATGGCCGCAAAGCGCAGCCATGATCAAGTCTCGGCGCACCGAACTGACATCCCGCGTTGCCTCACCGTTCGGTGCCCCGTCTACAATGTTGACATCGTCAGCGCGGACACTATTATACATTATTGCCTTATGACCGGTGCTCCCTGACCTGGCCTCAGTCGCCTCGTTACAGCCCGGTCTTCTAATTTCTGGACATCGCCGTATCAACATTGAAGTACCTCAAGCAGCACAAGTCGATCGATGAATGCATCGACATCATGTTGATGAGGGGTATGGAAATCCCTGACCGAGGCCATGCCGAGCGCTCCCTGCACCGCATCGGATACTACCGACTCAGCGCGTTTGGGTATCCTTATCGTGACTTCTGCCCGATCCCAACTCCAGACGGCGAGACGGAGCAGAAGGTTCGATGCGACAAGTTCAAAGAGGGTACGTCCTTCGATCAGGCTATCAACTTCTATCTCTTCGACAAAACCTTGCGCATCGAGCTTCTGGACGCGATTGAGCGCATCGAGATCGCGGTTAGAACCGCGATGATTGAAGTCCTTGGGGAGCTGGGACCACATGCGCATCGCGACAGACGCTCATACAAGGATCGCTTCAGCGAAAAGGGCGAAGATGGCAGCACGCCTCTCGAGCTCTTCATAGCCGGACTGGATCAGCACTTCAGAAGCTCTAAAGAGGACTTCGCGAAGCACTTCTCACTAAAGTACTTTGGTCCTCCACCGATTTGGATCGAGGCTGGGACATGGACCTGGGGCAACCTGACCCACATTATCGCCCACCTGTCCGACAAAAACAAAATGGCAATCGCGGCGCGTATTCACCCGGACCTCCCCATGAAGACATTCGCTTCATGGATCACAGCGCTCAATGACGTCCGCAACAGCTGCGCACATCACGCCCGAACGTGGAACAAGCCCTTGGTTAACAGCCCTGGGGTTCCCCCAAAAACGACATTTGGACAGCTCGACCACCTCCGCCAGCCCAGGATGGGGGACGATGCGCCCACGAAAAAGATTTACAGCGCGATCGTCATCATGATCTTCATGCTGCGGCAGTATTATCCGCGCACCAGGTGGCACATCCGTCTTCGCGACAAGATCTTGACCCAAGACCTCCCTTACGAAATTCGTCCGCAGACAGCCGGGTTCCCGGAGGGCTGGGAGTACGAGGCCATCTGGAACTGACCCGCCGACTTCCTGCTATCCGACATTGCCGCACGATGTCCCAAAAGGCCGGTTCAGAAAAGCTGCGTTGCAGGTCAGTCACAGCGACCCGTGCGCCCTTCTTTATGAGGAATGGGTTGGCGCTACGTTCCGCAAGGAAGGGTGGAAAGTGGTGGTTCCCTGCGTATTAGTTAAAGTGGCAGAGAAACGCGGAAGCAAACTTGATTATACTGAGATCCCGATACGTTCGAAGAATGCTCGGTTGCGTGACTTAGCGGACTCGAGAACGTCTTTGAAAGACGAGACCTCGATAAAAATCGAATAGGACGCGTCCCACGAATAGTATGTGTTTGAACCCGCCTTTCGGTGGAAGTTCCCGAGAGCCTTCATGACATCACGTAGCTTGGGTGTTATATCCGCGATGATGTGACACATGAACGGCGTAGTTTCTTCGATTGAGCGTATGGGAGTCCCGTCATACTTGATCGCCTCACCAGACTTCCGCATGTCTTCAACATATTTTCGGACTTGCGTGATGGGGTTTTTCTCCAAAGTGTAGTTGTCGATTTTCGGACGCTTGAATTCTACAATAGTGATTGGGGAAGACTTGTCTTCATTTTCAAAGCCAAGGCCAAGGTCGAAAATGGAGACGTCTGGCCTATCTTTTGGGTGAGTGGGATCTGACACTTGCTTTTCCATGCGGGTGTCAGAGTTGAAATATGAGTAGAATGCCAGTCGGTCGTCAACGATCCATAAATTGTGATCGTCGTAATCCAAATCCGAGGAAGTGGATTTCAGAGGGCAGATTATGTCGTGGAGAACGTCCTCATACTCGGAATCTTGATCTGTATTAGGCTTGAATTTCAAGCTCTCTTCGAACACATCGAGAACCAACTTGCGCTTCATGACATATTCAGCAAGCGACGACACCGACTCTTGCTTGAGTTCTGCGACATACTCTTTGGCCTTCGCCTCCACGTCAGGCAACTTCTTCTCAATTGACCGTTTGAAAGCATTCTTACGGCGTTCATATTGACGCAGCGACTGACGGGACATTTCCACAAATATGTCCTCTTTCCGGTTCGTGCCGTAATGGAGCGTTTCCGCGACTTCAGCATCCGTACCTTGAATACTAAGGAAACGAGGATGCTCGATGCGGAGGGCGCTGACAATGCCTGTCTGCTTCTCTCGAATCTCAGCGAGTTCGGGGGCGAGGAACTCCTTGACGCGCTCTTTCGCCTGATCGACGATGCTCTCAATCTCATCTTCTGACAAAGAGAAGTCCGTTCTTGTGTCATTCACAGATTCATCGAGGGCCGCACTTTCAATATACCCAAGGAATGCGAATTTACTATCAATAGCCTTAAGGCCAATCACCCCGTCCATGTCGAACCGTTTTACAGCACGTCCGTTTGCTCCAAGGTAAAGTGCGTTCGTGCTTCTTTCGTCGTCAGAGATTGCTTTGGGAAGCAGAAAACAGTGGCAGACAAAATCTTCGGACCCGCCAGAAGCGGATAAAGTGAACCGATAATCTGCATCGCGCTCAACTGATTCTGAGAATGCCTCGAACAGGTCTATCTCGGCATCAACATCACAGACCGTAATTTTTGGATGACTGATATTGATGAAGTAACTTATGAAATGAGCCAAAAGCCGATTTGTGATCGTGCTTGCCTTCTTCGGTATGTGCAGAGCGTAGTCACGTTTGTAGGGAGTCAACTGAATAATTGAGCCTGGAGTGCTTTGATCCGCTGGCGCAAGGGTCAGATTGTCCGTTGGGTTGGAAACCTTGAAATCAAAAGAAATAGAACGACCGATGGACCCGTCATCGTAAACACTTTGAATACGCACCTCGTCCAGCACCTTGAGCCAAACAAGGCGCCCTACGCCTTTTCCGCCAATCTTTTCTTTGGCACGTGAGTCCATTCGGCGAAAAGACTCGAGATTGCTTTCGTTAAAGCCAATTCCATTGTCAGAAATAGTAAAGCCTTCCATCTCCCCAGATTTAGTGCGGTGCAGTTCGATTGTGACTTCGCCCTTGCTGAGATTATCCTTGCCAAATCTGTCTTCGACGGCGTGAATGGAGTTCATCACAGCTTCAAAAAGTGGGAAAAGTGAGTTCTTGGCATTCGGAGCAAGCGATAAGTTTCGAATGCGCCCTGCGGGGTCGTTGTCCCAGCCGGTTTGAATTCGAACGTCCATGCTATTTGCTCCCGCCTGCCCTCAGTGGCACTATGACTGCGTAGCTGCTAGGGCGCAATCCGACACTTTTCCTTGGCCCTGACCTGCGAGCCCACTTGCCGAGCAAGTTCTGGTCCTCTCCACCTCTTCTCTGTTTACGAGAGGAGAGAACAACAACGTGGGCCATTTCCATCTTTCGAGAAGTCACGGCAACCGTTCAGAGCACTTTCTTGGCAAGATCATGAAGCATACGCTGCACCAAACGAGGTCGATCGGCAGCTTAGGCCCGATTGCACTGTTTCAGTTCAGATCGACGCCGCCGAGGCGCGGCGCATGGACATGCGTTCGGATTAGGAACGCAGCGCCCGCGCCCGCGATAGCGCCGAAGAGATGCGCCTCCCACGACACGCCGGGTTGGCCCGGAAGAACGCCCCAGAGAATAGAGCCATAGAGGACACCGACCACCAGCGCCGCGCCCAGCGTGATCGGAGAGCGATCCACAAGACCGCGCGCGATGAGGAAGCCAAACCAGCCGAAGATCAGCCCCGACGCACCGATATGGATCGCCGAGCCGCCGAACAACCACACGAGACCGCCCCCTAGGCCGATCACCACGGCGTTCACCGACAGCAAGCCTCGCGTGGTCGTTGCCACCAGCAGCCCACCCATCACCAGGAGCGGCGGCGTATTGGCCATCAGGTGCGAGAAACTCCCATGCAGGAGGGGCATAGCGATGACACCATCCAACCCGCTGCCGTGCCTGGGGATCAGGCCGAAGGCCGGGTTCAGGCCGTAGCCGGTGATCCAATTGACGACTTGGATCGCCCAGAGCAGCGCGACAAAAGCGGCAAGCGCCGCGGTGCGCCGGAAGAAGACGCGCATGTGATCCCAGTTCATCATGTTGGCGACAGTAGTCGTCCCCACAGCGCCTTCAACGGCTTTCGCGCGCTGCACAGGGTGCCACCTCCGGGAAAGGGGATTCGCGGCGGCCAACCTCGGTAGGGCTCAAGCCAAGAGAATGGCTCCGATCTTACACGGTGTTCCCAGGCCGCAGCGGCATGATTTCACGCTCGGGGCGCTTCAACGCTTCGGCATATTTGCGGGCATTGTCATCGATCGTGCTGTGCCAGAGCTTCGAGACGAACGCCCGGGCGTCTTGCACCGTCATGTCCTTCAGCGAAGAGGACAGCGCCATGAAGAGCTCATCCTCGCTGATCGCGGCGGCATAGTGCATGGCGTCCGCGTAAAATGAAGGGTCGTTCAGGACCTGTTGGCTTAGCGGCATCAGCGCGAGGTTCTCTTCCGGGATCGCCATGAAGATCGTGTCCTGCAGGTCGGTCAGATACGCACGCCGCGAGGTGGACACCGGCTTTCCTGCTGCCTGGGGTCTGCTCCGGCTCAGTGCAAAATCCTACGTTAAGAAATATTCTTCCCTGACGCTGGCACCCTTTGCGGAATTTACATTGAGACACGAGCTGAGATGCACGAGTTCGCTATCTGAGAGCCTATTTTACATCCGTTTTACAAACCTGCGTTTGTGAAAGCCGCCATTCGCTGCGCTGCGCATAAAATCACACAGTGCGGGACTTTGCCGCCGTTGCCCTTCCTGGTGTTTGCTGACGCAGCATTCGCTCGCGGGTGCGGCGTGATTTTCGCTGTGAAGCAGCATGTGCCGCCAAACCGGCCGTTGAAAGTCAGCCCGAGGGGCCAAATTCAATCCACCCTTTCGCCGCAACGTGGATCGACCAACGAGGAGCCGGACTTTGCTGCCATTGCCCTTCCAGATGTTTGCTGACGCAGCATTCTATTGCAGATGCGGCACGCTCATCGCCGCGATGCAGCTGATGTCGCCAGACCGGTCCTTCATTGTCAGCCTGAGCCGCGAAATTCGAACCGCCCTTCCGCCGCTGCCACATTGATGCATTGCGGTGTTTACGTTTAACTACACCCACCAGCAGAATAGAGTTCTTCACGACCACACCGGGAAGCGCCGCGAACCCCAGTATGCTGGGCACCGGCATATCCGTCCGACCTGCGCGAAATCTTGGAACTTACAAGGCAACGTTACCGCTGACATCGCGGCGGTTTTTTGCAGCGGGTGTTCTTAACCGAATGTACGACTGCTGAGCGCCGCGGGGATGTCTGCGGGCCCATAGCTGAGTGTGGCAAACTAACGTTCGCATAATTTGGGGCTATTTTGAACATTCAGCTGCTGTTCATCGGCGCCCTTGAGACGGGTGTCCTGACCACGGTTCAGGGCAGAAAATCACTCAGCTTGACTCATTCGAGCAATTTATACTAGTGTTCGAATAATTGGAATTCAAAACCGCATAGTAGAATTTAGGGAGGAGACCTAATGAAACCCCTGCTAGCATCCACCGCGGCGGCACTCTGCTTGGCGGCCTCGACAATCGCGAGCGCCGACACAACGCTGATACTGGGAGAAGCCTGCCCGAATCGGGGAGCCCGGGCCGCAGCATTGCAGTCCTTTGCCGACGACGTAACAGCCCGTACCAACGGCGAAGTAAATATCGACATTCAATGGGGGGGGGCGCTGTTCAAGGCCAATGCGGCCGCACAAGCCATTGCGGACGGAGTGGCTGACCTCGGCACGGTCATCGCAGTGTATTTCCCGCAGGAAATGCTGAGCTACAGCTTCGCCGACCTGCCGATGCGCAATGAGGATGCCTGGGTCGGAATGCGCGCGACGGACGAGTTGATGAGGACCTCCGACGCGATCACGAAAAGCCTGGCGGACCAGAACCTCGTATACATCGGCACTTTCACAACCTCGGCAGTGAACATCGCGTGCAAGGACGTGGCAATTCGCACGGTCGAGGATATTGCCGGTCTGAAAGTCCGTGGCGTCGGCGCATATGGCGACACCTTCCGCGACTTTGGTGCAAACATGGTCGCGATGCCGATCTACGATGCCTATCAGGGCCTCGACACCGGGTTGCTGAATTGCTCGCAGGGCTACTCCTACGCAGTTGCCGCCCTGAAACAACAGGAAGTCATGACCAGCTATACCCTGCTTAACTGGGGTCAGGTCGGTGCTTTGGGAATCTTCATGAACAAGGATGTGTACGATTCTCTCGACGCCGAGACCCAGTCCGCGATGGCTGATGCCGGTATCGCGATGGCTGACAAGCTGGGTGAATTGATTACCGTGGCCAATGACGCGGCCTTGGAGACAATGAAGGACGCCGGTGTCGAGGTCGTCGACTTGCCAGCGGGAGAGCGCGACAAGCTGGTTCAGCAAGGCAAGCAATACGTTGATGAATGGGTCGAGCGTGCGAATGCGGCGGGGCTTGACGGCACGTCGCTGCTGGAACAATACCGCACGCTTCTGGAAAAATATGCCGAAGAGCGTGACGGCCAAGGCTATCCCTGGGCGCGCGGCTGAGACCAGCTGCACATATCTCCGCGGTGCAAGACCGGCGCCGCGGCACTTCCCTTCATACTATTTCGACGGAGTTGACCGATGTTACGTCGCGTTGAAAAGCTATTGCTTGACCTGGCCGTTGTCGCCGTTGTCGGCCTTGGCGTGTTGATCACAAGCAGCGTATTTCTGCGGGCCGCATTCAATTCCGGCATCCCGGACACCATTGTGATCGTGCGCGAACTGATGGTCGCCGCGATCGTTTTGCCCCTGGCAGTGGCAACACTGGACCGGGCGCATATTGTGGTGGAGTTTCTCAGTAAAATGATGCCCCTCCGTGTGCAGGACTGGCTGCTCGTCGGTGGAAGCGCCTTTGGTCTCTTCGCCCTCTCCCCCCTGATCTACGCGGGTTGGCGCGAGGTTGCCCATACCGTCGAAAGCGGCGCCTTCTTCTTTGGTCAGCTTAACCTCCCGAAATGGCCGGGCCGGGTGGTTTTCCTTGTCGGGATTTCCTTCTGCTGGCTTCGGCTGCTGCTAATGGTGATCGGCGACATTCGCACGATCCGCGCCGGTGGCAGCGTGGTTTCCCCGGATCATGAACATGAGGAGAGCGTCTGATGGACGGCACCGTCATCGGCATCGTCGCCTTCGCCTGTGTCATCGGTTTGCTTGCGGTCAGGGTGCCCATCGCCTTTGCACTTGCCGGAGTTGCCACAGTTGGCACCTTTGTCATCTTTGCGTTTCGCACCGGCGCCTTCGCACCTGAACGGGCGCTGAAACCCACGACGTCATTGGTTTTTTCCAATTCCTTCGACCTGATCCATTCCTACGATCTGTCCATGATCCCGCTGTTCATCGCGCTTGGCCACATTGCCTATCGCGCCGAGATCACGACGAAGATCTATCAAGCTGCCCGCGTGTGGCTGGCGAGTGTGCCCGGTGGTGTCGCGATGGCCTCGGTTGTAGGCTGCGGCGGTTTCTCCGCAATTACCGGATCGTCCATCGCCTGCGCCTCCACCATGGGGCGGATCTGTTCGCCAGAGATGCTGCGCATGGGCTATGACAAGCGACTTGCCACTGCCAGCGTCGCTGCGGGCGGGACCCTCGGGTCGCTCATCCCGCCTTCTGTCCTGTTCATCATCTACGGGATTTTCACCGAAACCTCGATCAGCGCCTTGTTCCTCGCAGGCATTCTGCCTGGCCTCATCTCATTGCTGGGTTTCGTTCTGGTCATCTTCGTCTGGGTGCGCCGGACACCAGAAGCGGCGCCGAGGTTCGAAGGGCAGATCACGATGCGGGACCGGGGCCGGGCCGCGTTGGACTCCTGGCCCGCGATTGGCCTCTTCGTTATCATTGTTGGCGGTATCTATGGCGGCATCTTCACAGCGACCGAGGCGGCTGCGGTCTGCGTATCCGCAGCAGTCGCCATCGGTTTCGCGCAAGGCAAGCTGGATCTCCGAGGGGTGATCGAATCCTTGCGCGAAACCTGCATTCAAACCGCCAGCATTTTCCTGATTGCCGCCGCGGCCAAGATCTTTGTCGCCTTCATCGCCTTGACCGGGGTCGCCCCGAGCATCGTCAGCGCCGTGACAGACGCGCAGCTTTCGCCAGTCATGCTGCTGGCGGCCATCGCGGTGATCTACCTGGTGCTTGGCATGTTCCTGGATCCCATCGGCATCATGGTGCTGACCCTGCCGCTGATGATCCCGCTGGTGGAAAATTACGGCTTCGACCTGATCTGGTTCGGAGTTGTTATCATCAAGCTGCTGGAGATTGGCCTGATCACGCCGCCGGTTGGGTTGAATGTGTTCGTCATCGCAAACGTTGTGGGCAAGGACGTGGCGATCGACAGAATATTCTCGGGAATCCTGAGATTTTTGACAGTTGACGTGATCGTTCTGATCCTGATCATGGCCTTCCCGGTCATTTCGCTGCTGATCCCGAACTCGATGTAGACCGGGATAACAAGGTGATGAGGAACACTATGCCCGACGAGATTGAAACCGACAGAAGGTTCGCGACCACTCTGGCGCGCGGCTTGAGCGTCTTGCGGGCGTTCCGGTCATCCGACGATGGCCTGGGCAATGCCGATATCTCGGAGCGTACCGGTATTCCCAAATCCACGGTGTCGCGGCTGACCTTCACCTTGCAAAAGCTCGGCTATCTCACCCATGCGCGGCGCCATGACCGCTATCGCCCTGGCCCCGCGTTGCTGGCGCTCGGCAACATGGCAAGCGCATCGATCTCCTTTGTGGATCTGTCATCGCCGCTGATGCAACGGCTGGCGGATGAGACAGGCACCCTTGCCCTGTTGCTGGTGCGAGACGACGGCAAGCTGCTGATCGTCAAGACATGGCGGCCACGCGGGGTTGCCTCGCTCTGGCTTGAAGTCGGGCATCGGCTGCCATTCAACGGAACATCGTCCGGCCACGCACTGCTGGCCTCGACCTCCGAAGAGGGCTTTGATCAGATCGTGACCGCGGCGGATGGCGACCGCGGCCTGACTCGCGAGCGCGCAACGGAAATTCGCCGCACGGCGCATAATCAGCTTGTGACCACAGGTTTCGTCGTCACCGATCCCGATGAATACTTTGCCTCCAACATCCACGCAGTGGCCTCCCCGTTCTATTCCCGCGATCTGAGCGAACCGGTGATCTTCACCTGCGGCGCCCTACCCGAAATGCTGTCCGTGCCCCGGATGCGGACCGAGGTCGGCCCAAAACTGCGTGAAACGGTGCAAGAGCTCGAACGGATCATGGGCCAGGGGTTTTCAAAGACGAATTGAGATCTGTGAGGGTTTAAAATACCGCATAGTAGAATTCAATATCGCATGTTGAAATTCAACGATGAATTGGTTATCAAGTGAATGAACCAAGGAAAGGCAAATTTATGGGATCGGTATCCTACGAAAATGTTGGCCCGGTGGCGGTGGTCACCGTCGACAATGCTCCGGTCAACGCGCTGTCACAGGCCATCCGCCGCGGCCTTTCTGAAGCTTTCGCGCGCTTTAAGTCTGACGACACGGCCGATATTGCGGTGATTGTTGGGGCTGGGCGGATGTTCATCGGAGGGGCCGATATTTCCGAATTCGGCAAGCCGCCGCAAAGCCCCAGCCTGCCCGACGTGATTAGCCAGATCGAAGCCTGCGACAAACCCGTTGTCGCCGCAATTCACGGCATGGCACTGGGCGGCGGGCTTGAAGTGGCCCTCGGCGCGCATTACCGCATCGCATTGCCCGGCACGCGGTTGGGCTTGCCTGAAGTAAAGATTGGCCTAATTCCGGGCGCAGGCGGCACGCAGCGTCTGCCGCGTATCGTCGGGATCGACGCTGCCCTCAGAATGATCACCAGCGGGACCCCGGTAACCGAAAGCGATGCGCTTGAGACCGGGTTGATCGACCAAATCGGCGATGGCTTCGACATTCGCGAGGCGGCCCTTGCCTACGCGCAATCACTGCTGGAGCACCGAGCCCCGCCACGTCCGATCAACGGCATGCCCCGTGCCACGGATGAGGAAGGAGCCCTTCAAAACAGGCGCACGAAGCTTGAACACTCCCTGCGCGGCGAGGTGGCTCCGCTGGCCGCGGTTGAAGCGGTCGAAGCCGCGGTCGGGAAATCCTTTGCCGAAGGGCTGAAGGAAGAGCGCCGCCTGTTCCAGCACTTGATGGACACGCCCCAACGCAGTGGGCTGATCCATGCGTTCTTCGCCGAGCGTGCCGTGTCGAAATTACGGGAAATCGCTGACGTTGCGCCTCGTGACATTGCAGGTGTCGGCATTATCGGCGGCGGCACCATGGGAGCGGGCATCGCCACCTCGGCGGTGCTGAACGGCCTCGCAGTGACACTGGTCGAACGCGACACCGAGGCCGCGGAAAAGGCCCGCGCGACCATCGCCAGAAACCTCGACGCCGCCGTGAGGCGCGGCAAGATTGGCCGCGATCGACGTGACGAGATTCTCGCGGATTCCCTCAAGACCGTCACCGACTACGGTGCCCTGTCCGACGTCGGCCTGGTTATCGAAGCCGTCTTCGAAAGCATGGATGTTAAGAAAAGCGTGTTCGCCACGCTGGACGAAATTCTGCCGCGCGGCGCGATCCTTGCGACGAATACCTCCTACCTCGATGTCAACGAAATCGCCGCCTCGACCTCGCGGCCCGAAGACGTCATCGGCCTGCATTTTTTCTCGCCCGCACATGTCATGAAGCTGCTTGAGGTCGTTGTTGCCGACAGGACCGCACCGGACGTGGTGGCCACTGCCTTTGCGCTTGCGAAAAGGCTCGGCAAAACCGCCGTGCGTGCAGGTGTCTGCGACGGCTTCATCGGCAACCGCATTCTGTCGCATTACCGCACGGCGGCCGATCACATGGTGCTGGACGGGGCTAGCCCCTATCAGATTGACAAGGCGCTGACCGATTTTGGCTTCGCCATGGGCCCTTATCAGGTTTCGGACCTCGCCGGGCTCGATATCGGCTATGCGACCCGCCAACGCAAGGCGGCGGACGCCCACCCGCGCGACCGCTACCCGGTCTTCGCCGATACGCTCTATCACAAAGGGTGGCTGGGGCAGAAAACCGGCCACGGCTACTACATCTACGAAAAAGGCATTCGCACAGGGCGGCCCGACCCACAGGTCGAGCAAATCATCGCGCAGGCCCGCAAAGAGGCTAGCACCAGACCCCGCACCTTCACCGATGATGAGATTGTCCGTCGTTATATGGCCGCAATGGTCAACGAAGGTGCGCGCGTGGTGGAGGAGGGCATTGCGAAGCGCCCGCTCGATGTGGATGTCGTGTTTCTGTATGGTTACGGCTTTCCACGCTGGCGCGGCGGGCCGATGAAATACGCCGACATGCGTGGCCTCGACAGCATTCTCTCCGACATCCGCACATTCGCCGAAACCGACGATCACTTCTGGTCACCCGCGCCGCTGCTGGAACAGCTCGTGGCCGAGGGCCGCAATTTCGACAGCCTGAACCAGTGCTGAAAGGAACCCAACATGTCCAATGCCGTTATCGTTTCCATCGCCCGTACGCCCATCGGCAAAGCCGGACGCGGCACGTTCAACATCACGCATGGCGCAACCCTGGGCGGGCACGTCGCGGCGGAGGCCGTGAAACGCGCAGGGATAGACCCGGCGCTGATTGAGGACAGCGTCTGGGGGTGTGGCTATCCGGAATATGTCACCGGCGGCAACATCGCACGCCAGATCGTGATCCGCGCAGGCCTGCCCGTCAGCATCGCGGGGACCACCGTAAACCGCTTCTGCGCCAGCGGCCTGCAAGCCGTGGCAATGGGCGCCCATCTGATCAACAACGAGGGGGCCAAGGCCGTTCTGGTGGGCGGTGTTGAAAGCATTTCGATGGTGCAACCACCGGTCCGACATTCACGCGAGGCTTGGATCGAAGCGAACAAGCCAGATCTTTACATGACGATGATCGAGACCGCCGACATCGTTGCTCGACGATACGGGATCAGCCGCGATGCGCAGGATGAGCTTGGCCTGCAGAGCCAGCAACGCACCGCAGCAGCGCAAGAGGCGGGCCGCTTCGATCAGGAGATCGCCCCGATCACCGTCACCATGGCGCGGAAGGACAAGGAAACCGGCGAAGTTTCAGAGGTTGAAACAACCATTGCCCGCGATGAATGCAACCGCCCCACGACAACGCTGGAAGCACTGCAGAAGCTGGAGCCCGTGCGCGGACCCGATGAGTTCATCACCGCCGGCAATGCTTCGCAGCTCAGCGACGGTGCCGCCGCGCTGGTGATGATGGACGCCAAAGAGGCCGAACGTCTTGGGCTGACCCCTCTGGGTGCGTTCCGCGGCTTTGCAGTTGCGGGCTGCGAGCCCGACGAAATGGGCATCGGCCCGGTCTTTGCGGTGCCCCGTCTGCTGGAACGTCAGGGCGTCAAGATCGACGACATCGACCTTTGGGAGCTGAACGAAGCCTTTGCCAGCCAGGCGCTCTATTGCCGCGATAGGCTCGGCATCGACAATGACATCTGCAACGTCAATGGCGGCTCGATCGCTGTGGGTCACCCGTTCGGCATGACCGGTGCGCGGATGACCGGACATCTGATGGTCGAAGGGCATCGTCGCGGGGCGAAATTTGGCGTCGTGACGATGTGCATCGGCGGTGGCCAGGGTGCCGCCGGCTTGTTTGAAATCTACTGAGAAGGATCGCCCGATGGACCTGAATTATACCCACGAACAGAAGGCGTTCCGGGATGAAGTGCGCAGCTATCTGGCCGAAGAGCTCCCTGCCCGGCTCGTGAACAAGGTCAGGCTCGGAAAAACCCTGACCAAGCAGGATCACGAGGAATGGCACGCGATCCTCAACAAACGGGGCTGGCTTGCTGGAAACTGGCCCAAGGCGTTTGGCGGGGCCGGGTGGGATGCGGTCCAACGCCATATTTTTGAGGATGAAATGACCCGGGCCTCTGCGCCCCGTATCGTTCCCTTCGGCCTTGGGATGCTTGGCCCGGTGTTGCAGAAATTCGGCTCCAAGGCACAGCAGGACTACTATCTGCCACGGATCCTGAGTGGGGAGGACTGGTGGTGCCAAGGGTATTCCGAACCCGGCGCAGGATCCGACCTCGCCTCGGTCCGCACGACTGCTGAACGCGATGGCGATCACTACCTGGTCAATGGGCAAAAGACCTGGACAACTCTTGGCCAGCACGCCAACAAGATCTTCTGCCTCGTGCGCACCTCGAAAGAGGGCAAGCCGCAAGAGGGAATCTCTTTCCTGCTGATCGACATGAACAGCCCCGGCGTCAAAGTGCGCCCGATCGTGCTGATCGACGGTGAACCCGAGGTGAACGAGGTGTTCTTCGATGACGTCCGGGTTCCGGTCGAGAACCGTGTGGGCGAGGAAAACAAGGGCTGGACCTATGCGAAGTACCTGCTGACCCATGAACGCACCAATATTGCAGGCGTAGGTTTTGCAAATGCCGGTCTGGAAAATCTGAAGCGCATCGCCCGGCTCGAACAGGCAAATGGGCGTCCACTGATTGAGAACCCGCATTTTGCGGCGCGGATCGCTCGGATCGAAATCGACCTCATGGCCATGTCAACGACCAACTTGCGTGTCGTGTCCAAAGCTGCGGCAGGTCAGGCCCCCGGTGCCGAAAGCTCAATACTGAAGATCAAGGGCACCGTCATCCGTCAGGAAATCAACGCGCTCACCCGGTCAGCCGTGGGGCCCTACGCAATGCCCTTCGCCTCGGAGGCGCTGGAAGACGGTAGCAATCTTGGCCCCGTCGGCCCCGACTATGCCGAAGCCGCCACGGCGCAGTACCTCAACAACCGAAAACTGTCGATCTTTGGCGGATCGAATGAGATCCAGCGCACGATCCTCAGCAAAGCCATTCTGGAACTGTAAGGACAGACCATGAATTTTGAACTGACAGAAGAACGCCAGATGCTTCAGGACGGTCTGCGCCGGTATCTGCGGGACAGCTACACGCCATCTCTACGGGCTGAACTAAAAAAGAGTGACCGCGGATATTCCCTTGATGTCTGGTCCGGTCTTACAGAAATGGGCGTCATCGGTGCGTTGTTTGCCGAAGATGACGGCGGTTTTGCCGGGTCCGGGTTCGACATTGCCGTTGTGTTTGAAGAGCTTGGCCGGGTTGGCGCGGTTGATCCGCTGATTGACACAGCCGTTCTAAGTGGTGGCCTGATTGCAGCCCTGGGCAACGACGCGCAGAAACCGGTCATGGACGCGGTGATTGACGGTTCAGTCCAGCTTGCCTTTGCCCATGGCGAACCGGCGAGCCGCTATGACCTGTCGCGCGTCGAAACCTCGGCGACCCGCGATGGCGACGGGTTTGTCCTGAACGGGCGCAAGGCCGTGGTGATCAATGCCCCCGCTGCCGATCAAATCCTTGTCAGCGCCCGCACCTCCGGTGACGCGGCAGATCGGGACGGGATCAGCCTGTTCCTGGTATCTGCGTCCACCCCGGGCATGACGCTGCGCAGCTACCCGCTTGTGTCCGGTGGGCAGGCCGCGGAACTCCTGTTGGAAGATGTCCGACTGGGCAGTGACGCCCTGCTGGGCGACGAAGGCGGTGCATTCGAGGCCATCACCCACGCTCAGGCGCGCGCCACGCTGGCGATCTCCGCCGAGGCGCTTGGCCTGATGGAAAGCATCCGGGAATTGACCACCGACTATCTCAAGACCCGCAAGCAATTCGGAAAACCGATTGGCAAGTTCCAGGCGCTGCAACACCGGATGGCCGATGTTCTGATCGAGATCGAACAGGCGCGCTCGGCCGTTATCAACCTCGCCGGGCACATCGATCACCCTGAGGAGATCCGCGAAAAGCATGTGAGCGCAACAAAGAACCTGATCGGCAATGTCGCCAAACTTGTTACCGAAGAAAGCATTCAGATGCACGGCGGCATCGGCATGACCGACGAATACGAGTTGGGGCATCTCGCCAAGCGGCTGATCATGGTCGATCACCGGTTTGGCGATGCAATCTATCACCTCGACCGTTTTATCTCGCTGGCCGTGGCTTGATCCATGGCGGCGGGCGATCTGATAAAAGACGAAACCGGCACGCAGCGGCTGATCGGCTATGTCATTGACGTCGGACAACCCGACAAGCGTGCTCGTTGCACGCTGTCGGTGACGGATCATCACCTCAATCGCCACAATGTCCTGCACGGTGGCATCGCCACGACGATGCTGGACAGCGCCATGGGCGCAACCGCCAGCCTGTCGGTTGACCCAAGCGGCCGCGCACCGTTCCTGACCGTCTCGCTCACCACGCAGTTCGTCGCTGCTGCGACCGAGAAATCAAAACTGATCGCAACCGGTGAAGCCGTGGGTGGTGGCCGTTCATTATTGTTCGTGGATGGCGAATTGCGGGACGGGTCGGGTCGGCTGATCGCCACGGCAACAGGCGTATTCAAGCGCGTTCCAGCGGACAAATTGGACGCACCAAAAGGGAGTGACGGCTGATGCACGAGCTTGCCCGTTGCGAAGACCACGGTGATCACCTGATTGTCGTCAATTCGAACACCTCGAAGCGTAATGCGCTGTCGCCGGACCTCTATCGCGTTTTGGTCGATGGACTGGACCTTGCGGCCAGAGAGTCCCGCATCACCTCGGTCGTCCTGCGAGGAGACGGCGGATATTTCTGCGCTGGTGGCGACCTGGGCCTGCTTGCAACCCGCCGGGAGATGCCCCGAGATCAGCGTCTCGCGCGGATTGAAGAACTGCATGACGTGATCCGCGCGGTCCTGAACTGCCCGAAACCGGTAATCGCTGCCGTCGAGGGCGGCGCGGCTGGTGCCGGTGTTTCGCTTGCCTTTGCCTGCGACATGATCGTGGCTGACCGGGATGCGACATTCACCGCCGCCTACGTCAAGGCCGGCCTGGTCCCTGATGGTGGCCTGACAAGCACATTGGCCGCGCACCTGCCACGCGAGTTGGTGATGCGCATGACCTTGCTGGGGGAGCCGGTGACGGCAGAACGCCTGTTCAGCCTTGGGGCCATCTCGCAGATTGAACCTGCGGGCAACGTTGTCCCGGCCGCGCTTGCGCTGGCCGAGAGGCTTGGCGCCGGGCCATCCGGTGCCCAGGGCCGCATCAAAGCGCTGGTCAACAGCGCACATACGTCATCCCGCGTGGAGCAGATGAACGCTGAACGCGATGCAATGGCGGATGCCATTGCTGCCGCGGAAGCCGCCGAAGGCATCGCCGCATTCCTCGAAAAACGCCGTCCTGACTTTACCAAAGCGCGAGGCACCACATGACAGATCCGACCTTCGACACCGCCGTTACTCGGACCTATGGGTGCCGTCTGCCCATTGTCGCCGGTGGTCTGATGTGGCTCTCGGATGCGTCCTATGTGGCTGCCGGTGCCAATGCCGGCATCATGTCCTTCCTCACGGCGGCCAGCTTTCCCGAACCCGCCGACCTACGCGCCGAAATCGCAAAGTGCCGAAAGCTCTGCGGTGATCGCCCCTTTGGCGTCAACGTTTCCATGCTGCCAAAACTGGTCGAAGGCGAAAAGATTGCGGACACTTTCCGCCTGATCGCGGATGAGGGCGTACGCTTTGTCGAAACCTCGGGGCGCAATCCCGAAGCCTTCTTACCGTTCCTAAAGGACGCTGGCATCCGAGTTCTGCATAAGGTGCCAAGCGTGCGCTACGCGGTGAAGGCACAGCAAGTTGGGGTCGACATGGTCTCCATCGTCGGCGCGGAATGCGGCGGCCACCCCGGGCTCGATCTGATCGGAAGCATGGTCAACCAGGCGCTGGCCGAACGTCAGCTCGACATCCCTTTCCTGATCGGCGGTGGCATCGGTGCCGGTAGCCAGATCGTCTCGGCCCTGGCCTCCGGCGCTGCGGGCGTCGTGATCGGCACGCGCTTTCTGGTGTCCGAGGAAATCTCGGCGCACCCGCAATACAAGCGGGCCTTGGTGGCAGCCAACGAACGAGACACGACATTGACGATGAGCAGCGTGCGCAACACGGTGCGCACGCTCAGCAACGAAACGACCGAGATCGTGCTCCAGCTTGAGGCAGATAATCCCGATATCAGCATTGCCGAACTGATGCCTTATGTGTCCGGCGCGATTGGCCGCAAGGCATATGAAACCGGCGACGTATCGCGCGGGATGTTGTCCGCAGGACAGGCCCTAGGCCTGACCGACTCCATCGCCCCGCTGGCAGACATTGTCGCCCAACTGGAACAAGAGGCAGGTGTCGCGCTGGCGCGCCTGCGCCCCCAAACCCTTGCAACGCAACGCGCAGAGGTGCTGGCATCATGACCGAAAACAGCTTCCGGATTCATCATCTTGTCGAGGAGAGCGCGCGTGCCTATCCCGATGCGATTGCCCTCATAGATGGCAGCGGCCACCAGGTCACATACACTGAATACCAGGCGGCGATCGCCGAAGCCGCCACCTTGTTGCAAAACCGGGGCGTGCAGCCTGGCGACCGCGTCGCGATCGTGGCTGAAAACTGCATCACGACGGCGGTCTTCATTTTTGCGGCCAGCATCGTCGGGGCCTACGCGCTGCCAATCAACGCGCGGATGACCGCAACCGAAATCGCCCGCGTGATGGCGCATGCAACGCCGCGCGTGACTGTCTTCACAACCGAAGCCTCCAAAGAAGCGGCGGCACATGCGGAGACCGCAGGCGCGGAAACGCAGGAAACATCTTTTGGAAGTTTCGCCATAGCCGTCACCGGTGCCAGCGCCCCGGAAGTGGTCGAGGGCGGCCCGGACGAAACCGCTGTTCTGCTCTACACGACCGGCACCACTGGCGACCCCAAAGGGGTGATGCTGACTCACGCCAACCTGCGCTTTGCCGGCAGGGCCTCGGCCGAGCTGCGCGGCATGAGACAGGACGACAGGATCTATGGCGTGCTGCCGTTGACCCATGTTTTCGGGCTTGCTTCTATGCTGATGGCCGCCTGCGGTATCGGGGCGACGATCCAGCTTGAACCCCGCTTTCGTCCCGACGCACTGTACGCGGCGCTGATGGACAAAGCCACCGTTCTGCCCGCGGTGCCGCAGATGCACGCCCTGCTGATGCAATATGCCAAGGATCGGGGGCTTACACGGCTCGAAAGCAGTAAATTGCGCTATGTTTCCTCCGGCGCAGCCCCCCTTGATCCGGCATGGAAACGCAAGGCCGAGGCTTTCTACGGGCTGCCCTTGCAAAACGGGTACGGGCTGACGGAAAGCACCGCCGGCGTCTGCAGCACCCGCAATCCTATCGGGTCTCCCGATATCAGTGCGGGCTTTGCGTTGCCGGAGACAGAAATCCGGCTCGACACCTCGGTCGGCGCGGAGGGCGATCCGGATGCCGGTGAAATTCTGGTCCGCGGCCCGCAGGTCATGAAGGGATATTTCAGGAACCCGGCAGAAACCGCACGCGCCATTGACGCAGACGGATGGCTGCGCACCGGTGATCTTGGAAAGATGGACGAGGCGGGCAATCTGCACGTTGTGGGACGCTGCAAGGAACTGATCATTCGCGGCGGCTTTAACGTCTACCCGCCCGAGGTCGAAGCCGCGTTGAACGACCACCCTGACGTGATCCAGTCAGCCGTGATCGGCAATTCCGTCAACGGCGACGAGGAAATCCTCGCCTTTGTTCAGTGCGCTGATCCGGCGGCGCTGGACCAGGAGGCGCTCGCCGCCTTTGCCGCCAATCGTTTGACTGGCTACAAGCGGCCATCCCGCATCATTCTGACAACCCAGCTTCCGGCTGCGCCGACAGGCAAGATTCTGAAACACAAACTGCTGTCCGTTTTCGCGGACCAGCTGGCCCGACCCGCGGCAGAGGAATAGCGCAGGTGGTGAATGACATGAATGGTTCCAGCCCCGGCGGGGATGAAAGCCGCCGCCAGAACACGACCGAAGATCCTCCTGCCTCACGGACCCTTTCGTTGCCTGCACCGAGCCCGAGGCGCGTGCCGGCAACGCGATATCTGAAGAGTTTCATGTCATTCGGCATCTACTGAACCTTGCAACCGTGAAACCCGATGAAGGCACACGCGCTGTTCCTCAGGCGCGCAACCACCGGCCTTCAGTCGTTTCATCAATTCCAAACAACAACTTGGAGACCATGCCCATGAAGGTGCTCGTGCCTGTCAAACGCGTGATCGACTATAACGTGAAGGTCCGCGTCAAAGCGGATGGAAGCGGTGTCGATCTTGCCAATGTGAAAATGTCGATGAACCCCTTTGACGAAATTGCCGTCGAAGAAGCGATCCGTCTCAAGGAAGCCGGTAAGGCAGACGAAGTCATCGCGGTTTCGATCGGGGTCAAGCAAGCCCAGGAAACGCTGCGCACCGCGCTTGCAATGGGTGCCGACCGCGCCATCCTGGTTGTGGCCGCCGATGATATCCATACCGACATCGAACCGCTGGCGGTGGCCAAGATCCTCAGGGCGATCGTCGAGGAAGAGCAGCCGGGTATCGTTCTGGCAGGCAAGCAGGCGATCGACAACGACATGAACGCGACCGGCCAGATGCTGTCGGCGCTGCTGGGTTGGTCGCAGGGCACATTTGCCTCGAAGCTGGACATCGAAGGCGATCACGCGCTGGTCTCCCGCGAGGTCGACGGCGGGTTGCAGACGATCAAAGTCAAGATGCCGTCGATCATTACCGTGGATCTGCGCCTGAACGAGCCGCGCTATGCGTCGCTGCCGAACATCATGAAAGCCAAGAAAAAGCCGCTGGATGAGAAAACCGCGGCCGATTACGGCGTCGATGTCACGCCGCGCCTTGAGATCGTCAAGACCGACGAACCCGAGGCCCGCAAAGCTGGTGAAATCGTGGGCTCGGTCGACGAGCTTGTTGCAAAACTCAAAGACGCGGGGGCTGTGTAATGGCTGTTCTTCTTCTCGCCGAAGTCACAGATGGCGAACTCGTTTTCGACGCGACCGCAAAGGCCGTCACCGCCGCTACCAAACTGGGTGAAGTGACCGCGCTGTGCTGCGGTGGGTCTGCCGCTTCCGGCGGAGAGGCCGCCGCCAAGATCGACGGCATTTCCAAGGTGCTGGTCGCCGAGGACGCCTCGCTGGGTCATCGTCTTGCGGAATCCACCGCTGCGCTGATCGCCTCGCTGGCTGATGCGTACGAGCACATAGTCGCCCCCGCCACCACCGACGCCAAGAACATCATGCCGCGTGTCGCAGCCCTGCTTGATGCGATGGTGATCTCGGATGTCTCGGGCGTTGTCGATGGCAACACATTCGAGCGCCCGATTTATGCAGGCAATGCGATTCAGACCGTCAGGTCCTCGGATGCAAAGAAGGTGCTCACCATCCGGACCTCGACCTTTGACGCGGCTGGTGAAGGTGGTTCGGCCCCGATCGAGAGCATTTCGGTGGCGGACACCCCGGGCCTCTCCGAATGGGTCGAAGACAAGGTTGCGGCAAGTGACCGCCCCGAGTTGACCTCGGCCGGTATCGTCGTCTCGGGTGGGCGTGGCGTTGGCAGTCAGGAAGATTTCGCCCTGATCGAGAAATTGGCTGACAAGCTCGGTGCCGCAGTTGGTGCCTCGCGGGCCGCCGTGGACTCGGGCTTCGCCCCGAACGACCTGCAGGTCGGTCAGACCGGCAAGGTGGTTGCACCAGATCTTTACATCGCCGTGGGTATCTCGGGCGCGATCCAGCACCTTGCCGGTATGAAAGACTCCAAGATCATCGTTTCGATCAACAAGGACGAAGAGGCGCCGATCTTCCAGGTGGCCGACTACGGGCTTGTCGCCGACCTCTTCCAGGCCGTGCCGGAACTGACCGGGAAACTATGACAATCGCGTGGCGGTGACGGGAAACCCCGTTCTCTCTGGTCCGGATCCCGGACGTTTTCCAGGTCCGGCCACGCGGTTGGGCATTGCTAATGGGGAGATACAGGCGGGCCAGGAGGCCCGCTGGCCCGATCCGGTGCATGCCGCTGCCGGCACGGGCGGCATCGCAGAACTGGAGGCCACATGAACAGATCCACCGAATTCGCATCGGCGCCGCCAATGACCGCGCAGCGGGTCAGCCTGATCGGCGGGTTGATGGTCGCGATTGGTCCGATTGCCATGGCGCTCTATACGCCGGCGATGCCCGGTGTGGTTGCAGCGTACGAGTCCACCAAGGCGGTCGTGAAACTGACCTTGACGCTCTATTTCGCCGGTTTCGCTATTTCCCAGCTGGTCGCGGGGCCGCTATCGGATGCGATCGGGCGCCGTCCGGTGACGGTAATCTTCGCGGCGATTTTCTGCGTTGCGTCGCTGGGCGCGCTGCTGGCGCCGACAATCGAGACGCTGACCATTGCCCGCTTCGCCCAAGGGATTGGCGCGTCCGCCGGGGTGGCGATCTCGCGCGCTATCGTACGCGATTGTTTCCAGGGCGACGAATCGTCCAGCATCATGAACATGATCGGCATCATTCTTGCGGTCGGCCCGGCGGTTTCGCCGACGATTGGAGGGTTGCTCGTGCTGCATGTTGGGTGGAAATCGGTGTTCGCGGTGATGATCCTCTTCGGCCTTGCTATTGCGCTGGTCGCGTTGGTCGCGATGCGCGAAACCCTGCCTGCGCCGCAACCGCTGCGGCTGGCGGCCCTGGGCGGGTCTTATCTTCGGCTGCTCGGCAACCGGCATTTCATGACGGCGAGCCTGACGGTTGCGGGCTCGGTTGGGGCAATCTATGCGCAGGCGACACTGCTGCCCTTTATCCTGATGGGGCAGATCGGTCTGAGTCCCAGCGGATTCGGCCTGGCGATGCTTTTGCAATCGGGGCTGTTCTTCTCGGGCGCACTGGTGGCGCGATCCGTCATGAAACGAACCAGCGCTTACCGGCTAGTCTGGCCTGGGCTGGGTGCCATCGCCCTAGGAGCTTTGTTAATTTTCTCGCTTCTCTGGGCGGATGACCCGAAAACCTTCCGGGTGATGGTCCCGGTGGGCATCTATGCCTTCGGCATCGCCTTCGTGGTGCCAGCAATGTCCACCGCCGCACTGGCGCCCTTCCCCCGGATCGCCGGGGCGGCGGCAGCACTGATGGGATTCCTGCAGATGAGCGCAGGGTTGTTGGTCGGTACGATCGGCGCATTTTTCGCGGATACGCTGGTCGCGTTCGCGATGCTAATCCCGTCCATGGCTGTGGTGGCCTGCGCGAGCTACGCGATCTACCGTCTGAACCCGCATCTGGCCGAGCCGGAACCGCGCGAAAACGTGATTGGCACTGCTCCACCTGGGCGAACATTCCTGCGAGAAGAGTGAGGGAGCAAGAGACCATCCACTTTCCTAGGGGCTCTTGGCCTCAAGACAAACTGGTGGCTGTAGCATTGTGTAACATACTCGATCCAAAGTTGCTCGTGGCCCTGCTCCTCCTCCAGTTACGTGGTTCTCAGCTATGTTTAGGAAAACGGAGGATAGAGATGCCGGTTGCCTCGACAATTACGTGATCGGGGCGCGGGCGGCGACCAAGGGTGTCGCCGATCGCATAGAATAGATCGCCTGAGATGGTGCAACAGATGCAGCCGTTGGTAAGTTCGATCGTGTCCTGGCCCCGTAATTTCATCAGCGCGGAGTCGATGTTGATCGAGCCGAAATCGTTCACCAGTACAACCATCCGCAGCCCTTGATCTATTGCGCGCGTTGCAGCCATTGGCGCGAAACTGTTGTTGGTCACTCGCATCTGGTCAGGCAAATTGATGCGCGTGGTACGAAATAATGAGGACTATGTTTCCGAGTTAAAGCCGCGTTCGGCCCCAGTTCTTGGACCGGCTATCAAATGATGGAGATCGCCTTTGGCCCGCAACCCCGTTAATGCCTATCAGTACTTCACTGCACTTGGCATGAATGGCTGCACTACACGATGCGCAGCGGCGTTGCGAACGAAGCGCTCGCGGTGAAATTCTTGCTGCGAGCGCGCGCAGCGAGAAATCGGCACTTCTGGTGTGGGGTCGTCAGAACCACGGCTGCGTCGCGAACGCAGGTCCGCTCAGGATTGGCGAACGGCAAGATGGACTTGCTTCACTTCCGTTCCGGTTTTCTGCGAGCAATGCTCGCCATAGAGGAGACCGGATATGGCACCCAAACATAGTGAAGATTTCAAACGCGAAGCGGTCCGGATCGCGACGCACAGTGGCCTGACACGGCGGCAAGTGGCCTCAGACCTCGGTGTCGGATTTTCGACCTTGGGCAAGTGGATGCGGGACTATTCGACCGATCCGGCTGCAGCCGAGGACGCGGAACTGCGCCGCGAGAATGAGCGCTTGCGCAAAGAGAACCGTATCTTGCGGGAGGAGAGGGAGGTGTTAAAAAAGGCCGCAATCTTCTTCGCGAGCCAAAAGCAATGAGATTTCAGTTCATTGCGGAGTATCGCGGAGATCTTCCACGCGCCCATCTGTGCCGCCTGATGCAGGTTTCGGACCGTGGGCTCCGTGCTTGGCGTCGCAGGCCGCCATCACTGCGTCAGCGCCGCGATATGATCCTTCTAGCTCATATCCGCGAACAGCATCGGCTCAGCCTGGGCAGCTACGGCCGACCGCGTATGACGCAGGAATTGAAAGAGCTTGGTATCCAGGTCGGTCAGCGCCGCGTCGCCCGGATCATGCGCGACAACGGCATTCAGGTTCTGCGCAGCCGTAAATTCAAACGCACCACCGACAGCGCACACAGCTTCAACATAGCCCCGAACCGTCTGAACCAGGATTTCACGGCGACGGCGCCAGACCAGAAATGGGCCGGGGACATAACCTACATCTGGACGCGTGAAGGTTGGTCATACCTCTCTGTAATCATTGATTTATACTCAAGGCGCGTGATCGGTTGGGCGATTAGCAATCGTATGAAGCAGGACCTGGCATTGCGGTCCTTGGACATGGCCATCGCGCTGCGCCGGCCACCACCCGGCTGCATTCACCACACCGATCGCGGCGCCCAATATTGTGCTCACGAGTACCAGAAACGCCTTCGACGTCACAAACTGCTGCCTTCAATGAGCGGCAAGGGAAATTGTTATGACAATTCCGCTGTCGAGAGCTTCTTCAAATCCCTCAAGGCCGAGCTGATTTGGCGAAGCACCTGGCAAACGCGCCGGGACGTCGAGGTCGCAGTGTTCGAATACATCAACGGCTTCTACAACTCGCGCAGGCGCCATTCAGCGCTGGATGGAAAATCACCCGTGGCCTTCGAAAAGATCGCCGCCTAACATGAGCAACACACCGGAACGGAACCGGTGCAAGTCCAAGAGCCGCCCGCCAAGGTGGTTCAAATGTCGATTTGCTCGGCGATACTCAGCGCATCTTCAAGTTCGACGCCAAGATATCTGACTGTACTGTCAACCTTGGTATGTCCGAGCAGAAGCTGAACCGCTCTGAGATTTCCGGTTTTGCGGTATATCTCCGCTGCTTTGGTCCGGCGCAGCGAATGGGTGCCGTATCCACTGGGCTCCAGCCCGATCGCCGCCACCCAATCCCGCACAAGCCGGCCATATTGGCGCGTTGAGATATGCGGGCGGTCGTGAAGCCGGCTGGGAAACATGAAGCGGCAGCCGATCATTTCCGGCGACTTGATCCATGCGGTAATGGTATTCCGCGTGTTTTCAGAGAGTTCGAACTGAACGGGCCGTTTGGTTTTGCTCTGGATCACGGACACTCTTTCGCGAACGCGATCATCCCTCACCAGGTCGGTTACAGCCAGTTTCACCAGATCGCATCCGCGAAGCTTGCTATCAATTGCCACGTTGAACACCGCAAGATCGCGCAGGTTGCCCGCCAGTTCGAGCCGCGCTCGGATTGCCCAGACCTGTTTCGGCAACAGTGGTCGTTTCTGGCCGATGATCCGGCCCTTGTTCCAGGCTCTTCGTTTCGGGGTGACAGCGGGAAGTTGGACTCTTGGCATAGTGCTCCCTCCAATCCTCCCGCCAAGCCCAGACATCAGCACCGCGCTGACACCTGAATTTTACAGGCAGTTTGAATGGCCGT
>NZ_JBSWTU010000003.1:0-102558 GCF_056158685.1 Leisingera sp. ABM4_103
TGCGGTGATGCATCTGGCCGCCGAAAGCCACGTGGACCGCTCGATCGACGGGCCGGGCGATTTCATCGAAACCAATATCACCGGCACCTATCAGATGCTGGAAGCGGCACGGAAATACTGGGAGCAGGCGGGCAGGCCGGAGGGGTTCCGTTTCCATCATATCTCAACGGACGAGGTCTATGGCAGCCTGCCCGATGACCCTGCGGTGATGTTTACTGAGGAGACGGCATACGATCCGCGCTCGCCCTATTCGGCCTCCAAGGCGGCCAGCGACCATCTGGTCCGGGCCTGGCACGAGACCTACGGGCTGCCGGTGGTGCTGACCAACTGCTCCAACAACTACGGGCCCTATCATTTCCCGGAAAAGCTGATCCCGGTGGTGATCCTGAACGCGCTGGCGGGCAAGCCGCTGCCCCTCTACGGCGACGGCTCCAACGTGCGCGACTGGCTCTATGTGGAAGACCACGCGGATGCGCTGCTCTTAGTGGTGCAAAAGGGCGAAATGGGGCGGTCCTACAATATCGGGGGCGAAAACGAGCGTACCAATCTGGAGCTGGTGCAGACGCTCTGCGCCATTCTGGATGAAAAGCGGCCGCGCGCGGACGGGAAGCCTTACAAGGACCAGATCACCTTTGTGACCGACCGCCCGGGCCATGACGCGCGTTATGCGATCGACCCCTCCCGCATCCGGCAGGAGCTGGGCTGGCGGCCCTCGGTGACGGTGGAGGAAGGTCTGGAGAAGACGGTGCAATGGTATCTGGATAACGAGCCCTGGTGGCGGGCGCTGCAGGAGCGCGACGGCGTCGGCCGGCGGCTGGGGACGGGCAAGTGAAGGCTTTCCGGCTGGAAAGCCTGCCTCCGGCGGGGATATTTTTGGCCAGATGAAGTGGGATCCCGCCTGGCGGCGGGGCGCGAGAAGGCAAAGGGAGCGGGCATGAGCATCCTGGTTTTCGGCAAGACCGGCCAGCTGGCGCAGGAGCTGGCAGCCTATGACGGCGCCGCCTGCCTGGGCCGGGATCAGGCGGATCTGAGCCATCCGGCGGCCTGCGCCGCGGCCATCCGGCAGGCGCAGCCTCAGGCCGTGATCAATGCCGCTGCCTATACCGCCGTCGACAAGGCGGAGAGCGAGGAGGCGCTGGCCAATGTGATCAACGGCGCGGCCCCCGGCGCGATGGCGGCAGCCTGTGCGGAGATGGGCATTCCCTTTGTCACCGTCTCCACCGACTACGTTTTTGACGGCAGCGGCGAGGCCCCCTGGCAGCCCGGCGATACCCCCGCGCCGCTCAATGCCTATGGACGCTCCAAACTGGCGGGCGAGGAAGCGGTGCGCGCGGCGGGCGGAACTCACGCGATCCTGCGCACCTCCTGGGTGGTCTCGGCGCATGGCAGCAACTTTGTGAAAACCATGCTGCGCTTGGGCCGCGAGCGCGGGCGCCTGACCATTGTGGCAGACCAGATCGGCGCCCCGGCGCCTGCGCGGGACATTGCGGCGGCCTGCCTGGAAATCGCCCGGCAGCTGGTTGAGGACCCGGGCAAGTCCGGCACCTATCATTTTGCAGGCCGGCCCCAGACCAGCTGGGCAGGCTTTGCGCGCGAGATCTTTGCCCGGGCCGGGATTGCCTGCGACGTGGAGGACATCCCCACCGCGGATTACCCCGCGCCGGCGGCGCGGCCCTTGAATTCACGCCTCGATTGCTCCGCGTTAGAGACTGTTTTTGGTATCCCGCAGCCGGATTGGCGGTCGGGTCTGGATGAGATTTTAAAGGATTTGGGAGAATTGGCATGACAGAGGGCAAACCCGGCATGAGGACAGTCTCCGGCCGCAAGGGCATCATCCTGGCGGGCGGCTCCGGCACCAGGCTCTACCCGATCACCATGGCCGTCTCCAAACAGCTCTTGCCGCTTTATGACAAGCCGATGATCTACTACCCGCTGTCGGTGCTGATGCTGGCAGGCATCCGCGAGATCTGCGTGATCACCACGCCGCAGGACCAGGCGCAGTTCCAGCGGCTGCTGGGCGATGGCAGCCAGTGGGGGATTGAACTCACCTATGTGGTGCAGCCCTCGCCCGACGGGCTGGCGCAGGCGTTTATCCTGGCTGAGGACTTTCTGGCGGGGGCGCCGTCGGCGCTGGTGCTGGGCGACAACATCTTTTTCGGCCACGGCCTGCCGGAGCTCATGGCGGCGGCGGACCGCCAGGCGGCGGGCGGCACCGTCTTCGGCTATCATGTGGCCGATCCGGAGCGCTATGGCGTGGTGGCCTTCGGCGCGGATGGCACCGCGCGCGAAATCATCGAAAAGCCCCCCGTTCCGCCCTCGAACTATGCGGTGACGGGGCTGTATTTCCTGGATGGATCGGCGCCTGAGCGGGCCCGCCGGGTGCAGCCCTCCGCCCGCGGCGAGCTGGAGATCACCGACCTCTTGCAAAGCTACCTGAACGAGGGCGCCTTGCGGGTGGAGACCATGGGGCGGGGCTATGCCTGGCTTGATACCGGCACCCATGGCTCGCTCCTGGATGCGGGCAATTTCGTGCGCACCCTGCAGGAGCGCCAGGGGCTGCAGGCCGGCTGCCCGGAGGAGGTCGCCTACGGGCGCGGCTGGATCACCGCCGCCGAGCTGCAGGCGCAGGCCGGGAAATATGCCAAGAACGCCTATGGCGCCTATTTGGAGCGGCTGCTGAAGTAGGCAGGCTGCCGGCAAACGGCGGGCGCCGCGCCAGCGGCGCCGGGCCCAAGGCTTGCTGCGGCATCCCAGATGCCGCGGCACAGGCGCGGGAGGCCCCCGTTCCGATCCTGGATCAGACCCGTTTCAGGCCCGGATCATTCGATGACGCCGGTGCGGCTGAAGATGCCGAAGAAGTTGCCGAAGATGTTGGAGATGGTGAGCGCGTCGTTGATCGGCAACTCGGTGGCCATCACCAGATCGCCCGGGTTGATCTGGAACTGCCGCGCCGAGAACAGCCCGTCGGCAGACGTCAGATCGAGCGAGAACACCACCCGCTGCTGGCGCGGCCCGCGCACGCCGGGCGCCACCGCGGAGGCCGGGTATTCGCGCAGGATCAAAAGCCCCTTGGGATCGGCCTTGCCGTCCTGGAAGCCGCCCGCCACCGACATCGCGTCCATCGCCGACATCTCATCCTTGGTGAAGATGTGCAGGTCTTCCTCGCCGGTGGCGCCGAAGGAGAGGAAATAGCGCTCATCCTCCTCGACAAACACCCGGTCGCCGCCGCGCAAGAGGGTGTCGAGGCGGGGGTTGTTCAGCAGGGTGTCGACCGAGGTGCCATAGATCGACTGGCCGCGCACCAGCCGGATCTGCGGGTTGTTGAGGCTGGAGCTGATGCCGCCGCCTGCTGAGATCAGCCCCATCACCGTGTAGTTGCGGTCGGGCATCGGATAGGTGCCGGGCTGGGCGACGCCGGAGACCAGATCGACCGAATTGCCGCGGCCCTCGGCCATCGCCAGCTGCACCTGGGCGGAAGGAACAACCGGCTCCAGCGCCTCCTGCAGCTTGGCCCGGGCCAGGTCCGGGGTCAGCCCGTTGACGTTCACATCGCCCACATAGGGCATGAAGATGGAGCCGTTGGCGGCCACTTTCATGTCCTGCAGCTGCACCATCTTCTGCTCCGCCGCGGTCAGCAGCGAATTGTCGTTGCTGTCCCAGATGCTGAGCGACAAGAGATCGCCGGGCTGGATGATCTGGGTCTTGGCGCCCTGGTGCCGCGGCAGCCAGTTCAGCCGTTCCTGTTTGCCGGTGCCAGGCCAGGCCGCCACCGTCGGCAGCAGCGCCCGGTTCACCTGGTAGAGCGCGAAATTGGCATCGGCCTCGCCCGATTCTTTCAGGATCTCCTCGCTGGCCGGGGCGCCGCCGGGCAGGCGCGAGCAGGCTGCGGGCAGGAGGATCAGGCCGGCAGCGGCCAGCCAGGGAAGAAGTTTCAGCATCGGGAGCCTGTCATTGAGCTGCTCTGGGAACCGCCCCGGTTTGCCCGGGGGAACCGCTTTGATTTTTGTCCGGGCAAAGGATACTGGGCTGAGGCAGAGGGTTCAACAGAAACGGGCAGCAGCGATGGCAAATCCCGCCGTAATGGTTCTGGGCGCAACAGGGCGCATCGGCCGGCTGCTGCAGCTGTGCCCGCCCGAAGGCCTGGCGATGCGGCTGCAGGCGCGCCGGGCGCAGGCCGGGAACAGCACCGGAGACTGGCACATTTTCGATCCGCTGGCAGAGCCTGCGGCGCTGGCCCGCGCCGCAGAGGGCGCGGCAGCCATCCTCTGCCTGGCCGGGCCGGTGCCCGGACGGGGCGGTGCAGACGCGGACATGGCAGACCACATCCGCCTTGCCGAGGCGGCGGTGCGGGCTGGCGCGTCCGCCGGCGCCCGGGTGCTGCTGGCCTCCTCGGCGGCGGTCTACGGCGCCCAGAGCGGCCTGCTGGCAGAGGACGCCCCGCTGCGCCCCGCCAGTGCCTATGGCGCGGCCAAGGCGGAGATGGAGGCGCGCGCGGCGGCGCTTGGCGCGGAACTGG
This sequence comes from Leisingera sp. ABM4_103, assembly GCF_056158685.1. Lineage (NCBI taxonomy): Bacteria > Pseudomonadati > Pseudomonadota > Alphaproteobacteria > Rhodobacterales > Roseobacteraceae > Leisingera > Leisingera sp. ABM4_103. The sequence goes on from NZ_JBSWTU010000003.1 coordinate 4,517, forward strand.
GGGTGCCGGTGTGTTCCTTGCGGATCGGCAATATCGCCGGGCTGGATGCGATCCTCGGCGGCTGGCGGCCCGGGTTCACCCTGGACCGCTTTGCCGATGGCCGCACCCCGCGGCGCAGCTATATCGGCGCCCGCACCCTGGCTGAGGTGCTGGCGGCGCTGCTGGCCGCGCCGGCGCTGCCGCCGGTGCTGAACGTGGCGCAGCCGGGGGGGGTGGAGATGGGGGCGCTCTTGCAGGCGGCGGGCAAACCCTTTGCCGCCCGCGCCGCGCCGGCCGCTGCGATCCCGGAGGTGGCGCTGGACGCTGCCCGCCTGCATGCGCTGCTGCCGGCGCCGCTGGCAGCAGCGGACCCGCTGCGGATGGCGGAAGAATGGGCCTTGTTAGAGCCTGATATGGCGGACGGATAACCTTGGAGCACATAATAACATGACCTGGCGCAAACGGCTGTTTGACCTGTTCTTTGCCACCCTGCTGATCGCGGTTCTGGGCCCCATCCTGCTGCTGCTCCTGCTGTGGCTCTTGTGGAAGGAGGGGCGGCCGCTGTTCTATGTGGCGGAGCGGATGAAGGGGGTGGACCAGCCCTTTATGCTGTGGAAGCTCAGGACCATGACCGTGGTGGACACCGATACGGGCGTGTCGGGCGGCGACAAATCCGCCCGCATCACCCGCACCGGCGCCTGGCTGCGCTCCAAGCGGCTGGATGAGTTCCCGCAGCTGTGGAACATCCTGAAGGGCGACATCTCCTTTGTCGGGCCGCGGCCGCCGCTGCGCCAGTATGTGGAGGCCAACCCCGAACTTTATGCAGAGGTGCTGAAATCGCGCCCCGGCGTCACCGGGCTTGCCTCGATCACCTATCACAAGCATGAGGCGGCGCTCCTGGCGCGCTGCGGAACCTCCGAGGAGACGGATGCGGTCTATTCCCGGCTTTGCGTGCCGGCGAAAGCGCGGCTGGACCTGATCTACCAGCGCCACCAAAGCATGTGTTTCGACTTTGACATCGTGTTTCAGACCATTGGCAATATCTTCCGCCGGGGGTAGATGGATATCGAGCGATTCCCGCATAGCCTGCGCCGCCGGACCAATGCAGGATTGGCGGGGAAACCGGGGCTGCCCGGCGGTTTTCCGCCGCTGCCCGTTTTGCGGGACAGGGGAAACCGGTTATGATAGGAACTGTGTTTAATGGGCCGCGCACCGGATTTCAGCGCCTTGGGCCATATTTGCTTTAGGGTTTTTATGCTATCCGGCAGTGGAGGCGCTGCCCCGGGGGGGCAAATGGATATAACAGGACAAGAATGCGGGCATTCGAGGGCAGGAAAGCATGTATAATCTGATCAGTGCGTTGTCGCGCCGGCAGAAGTCCTATGTCTTCCTGGCTGTGGACCTGGCACTGCTGCCGCTGGCGCTGCTGTTCACCCTGCAGGTGCAGCCGCTGCCGGAACCGGCGCTGACCACCCTGGTTTCGCTGATGCCGGTGCTGCCCTATGTGCTGGCGGCCGCTGCTGTGATGGCGCTGTGGCTGGGGCTGCCGTATGTGCAGCTCAATGCCTATGAGCGCCACGCCGCGGTGCAAAGCGCATTTTTGGCAGGCGGCACGGCGCTGGCGCTGGCGCTGCTGGCCGCCGTCTTCGGGCCGCCGCTGGGCCCGGGCACCTATGTGGTGTTTGGGATCTGCTATTTCCTGTTCATGGTGGTGGCGCGCGCGGCGATGCTGCAGCTGGTGCTGATGATTTACCGCCGCGCCAAGCCGCGCTGCCGGGTGCTGATTTACGGCGCCGGCAATACCGGCACCCAGCTGGCGCAGGCGCTGAAGGCGCATGACGGCATCGATCCGGTCGCCTTTGCCGATGACAACTCCTCCCTGCAGGGGCTGACCCTGGTCGGGCTGCCGGTGTTTGCCCCGGCCCGGATCGCCGAGATCGTGCAGGCGCGCCAGATCCGCCGGGTGCTTTTGGCGATGCCCTCGCAAAGCCAGCCGCGCCAGGCGCAGATCACCCAGCGGCTGCAGCAGCTGGGGCTGGAGGTGCAGGCGCTGCCCTCCTTTGCGCAGCTCATTGGCGAGGAGGCGCTGGTCGACAAGCTGACGCCGGTGGCGCCGCAGGCGTTCCTGGGCCGCGCCGCCCGCGATGTGCCGCTGAAGGAGGCGGCGGGCTCGTATCAGGGCAAGACGGTGCTGGTCTCCGGCGCCGGCGGCTCGATCGGCTCGGAACTGTGCCGCCAGGTGCTGACCTGCCGCCCCGGAAAACTGGTGCTGTTCGAACTGAGTGAACTGGCGCTTTACACCGTGCATCAGGAGCTTGGGCCGCTGGCCGAGGCGGCAGGCATCGAGCTGGTGCCGGTGCTGGGCTCGGTCACCGACCCGCGCCAGGTGCGGATGGTGCTGAATGCCCATCAGGTGCAGGTGGTGCTGCATGCCGCCGCCTACAAACATGTGCCGCTGGTCGAGGCAAACCCCTTGCCGGGGCTTGCCAACAACGTCTTTGGCACCCAGACTCTGGCGCGCGCCGCGGCGCGCGCAGGCGTCGAGCGTTTCATCCTGATTTCCTCCGACAAGGCGGTGAACCCGGCCAATGTGATGGGCGCCTCCAAACGGCTGGCAGAGCTGATCGTGCAGGACCTGGCGACCCGGTTCGGGGGCCGCACGGTGTTCACCATGGTGCGCTTCGGCAATGTGCTGGGCTCCTCCGGCTCGGTGGTGCCGCTGTTCCAGGAGCAGATCAGCCGCGGCGGCCCGGTCACCGTGACCGACCCGAATGTGCGCCGTTTCTTCATGACCATCCGCGAGGCGGTGCAGCTGGTGCTGCAGGCGGGCGACATGGCCCAGGGTGGCGAGGTCTTTGTGCTGGACATGGGCGAGCCGGTGCCGATCCTGCAGCTGGCCCGCCAGGTGATCGAAAGCGCCGGCCATTCCGTGCGCGACGCGGACAATCCGGACGGCGATATCGCCATCGATATCATCGGGCTGCGCCCCGGCGAGAAGATGGAGGAGGAGCTGACCCTGACCGAGGAGCTGGTCCATACCCGCCACCAGAAGATCTTCTGCGCCCGCGAAACCGTGCTGTCGGAGATCGAGGTGGCCGGTTTCCTGCGCAGCCTGCGCCAGGCGGTGGCGGCCGGCGACGAGGCGGCGGCGCGGCGGGTGATCCAGCGCTGGGTCGAGGGCTATTGCCAGCCGCCGGAGGCGGGCCGCAAAAGCTCCTGAATCTGCAAAACTCCAATGCCAGAGCCGCATATGCAGTGGCGGTGCGGCCCTGGGGCTGCACTGGCGGCGAAACCGCTGCCGCCGGGCGACGCGGCAATTGATCCGCCCCCGCCATCCATGCTCTAAGCAGGGCAGCAGGTGAGAAGGCCGGGACCGCGAGACCCGGCACAGGCAGTTCCAAAAGGCAGGTTTCCCGTGACCGCGATCAAGACCCTTCTGCACAGGACCGCGCCGCTGGCCGGGCCGCTGGCTGACTCTCGGGCCAAATTTCGGGCCAAACCGCTGTCCGAATTCCGGGCCAAAAAGCTGGCCGCCCCGGCCGCGGTGCTGTGCCTGGCGGCCCAGCCGGGCCTGGCGCTGGGACCGGAGATCACCCGCGCAGGCCATGGCGCCGCGCCGGGCACCGAGGCGGCCGCGCCGCGCCTGAAACCGCTGCCGCCGCCCAGCCTCAACTTCTATGGCAGCCCCGGCATCATCGACATGCCAAGCGCCGAAATGCTGCCCGACGGCCAGTATGCGGTCACCTATTCCTGGTTCGGCGGCACCTCGCGCTACAACATCACCTTCCAGGCGCTGCCCTGGCTCAGCGCCTCGTTCCGCTACAACGGCATCCAGGACCTCGGCCTGTTCGGCTTTGACACCTATTACGACCGCGGCTTTGACGTGCGCGCGCGGCTGTGGCGCGAGCGGCGCTGGCTGCCGGAGGTCACCCTGGGGCTGCAGGACTTTGCCGGCACCGGTGTCTATGCGGCGGAATATTTTGCCGCCACCAAGCGGTTCGAGGCCGCCGCCCTGGGCTGGGGCCGCGCGCCCGGGCGGCTGAAGCTCACCGCCGGGTTGGGCTGGGGGCGGCTGGGCAGCCACGGCGCCATCGGCGCGACCGGCGGCACCCGCCCCTCCTTTGTCGGCGGCAGCACCGGCGGCAAGCTGGCCACCGACCAGTGGTTCCGCGGCGATGTGGCGCCCTTTGCCGGCTTTGAATGGCAGCCCGATGCGCGCTGGAGCCTGAAGGCGGAATATTCCACCGACGCCTATGAGACCGAAACCGAGGTCTCCGACGTGTTCGAGCGCAAATCCTCGCTCAACTACGGGGTGGAATACCAGTATTCCGACCGGCTGCGCCTGGGCGCCTATTACCTCTACGGCTCGGAGATCGGCTTTACCGCGCAGATCCAGCTCAACCCGAACCAGCCGCCGACCCCGATGGCGGTGCCCGCGCCGCATCCCGTCATCCCGCGCACCCAATGGGCGACGCAGGACAGCCACTGGCGCCAGGACTGGGCCGCCAGCGAAAACAAGACCCGCCAGATCCGCGACTTGGTGGCTGAGGCGCTGAAGGCGGACGGGCTGGTGCTGGAGGCGATCACCTTTACCGGCACCACGGCCGAGCTGCGCTACCGCAATTCCCGCTACCGCTCGGCCTCGCAGGCGGCGGGCCGCGCCGCCCGCGCCCTGGCCCAGACGCTGCCGCCGTCGGTGGAGACCTTCCGCCTGGTGCCGGTGCGCCGCGGCCTCGGCCTTGCGGCGATCGAGATCCGCCGCTCCGATCTGGAGGCGCTGGAGTTCGATCCGGAGGCGCCGGACGCGCTGTTTGCCGCCGCCGGGGTGCAGGATGCCGGGCCGCTGCCGGAAGACGCGATCTTCTCGGGCGAGCTGTACCCGGCCTTTGCCACCTCGGTCAGCCCCTATACCAAACCGGCCTATTTCGACCCGGAGCAGCCGTTCCGGCTGGATGCAGGGCTTGATTTCGCCGCCTCCTATTCGCCCGCGCCGGGCTGGCGCATCGCCGGCACCATCCGCCAGCGCATCTGGGGCAATGTGAAGAACGGCCGCGCCTCCAACTCGGTGCTGCCGCATGTGCGCACCGACCAGGTGGAATACGCGCAGTTCGGCACCACCCTGGAAAACCTCTATCTCAGCCGCCTGTGGAAGCCCGGGCGCAACCTCTACGCCCGCGCCACCACGGGCCTGTTCGAAAGCATGTACGGCGGCGTCTCGGGCGAGGTGCTGTGGAAGCCGGTGAACAGCCGCCTCGGCCTGGGGCTGGAGGCCAATTACGTGGTGCAGCGCGACTTCGACCAGCGCTTCGGCTTCCGCGACTACCGCACCTTCACCGGCCATGCCTCGGCCTATTACGAACTGCCCAAAGGCTATCTGATGCAGGTCGATGCGGGCCGCTACCTGGCGGGCGATTACGGCGGCACCTTCAGCCTCACCCGCGAGTTCGACAACGGCTTCATGGTCGGCGGCTTCTTTACCCTCACCAACGTTTCGTCCGAGGACTTCGGCGAGGGCTCCTTTGACAAGGGGTTCCGCTTCCGCATCCCGGTGGACTGGCTCTTGGGCAAACCGTCCCGCTCGGGCTTCGGGCTGACCATCCGCCCGACCCAGCGCGACGGCGGCCAGCGGGTGACGGTGCCGGACCGGCTTTATGGATCGGTGCGCGAGGCCCACCGCAAGAGCCTGGAAGAACAGCGCGCGAGGTTCTGGGAATGAGCATGATCCGTTTCACCGCCGCCGCCCTGGCCGCGGCGGCGCTGCTGCTGGCGGGCTGCAGCAGGGGGCCGGAAAAGACCCCGGCAGAGCTGGAAGTGGCGCAGGCGGTGGGGGATCTGATCAGCCGCCGCCGCAATCCGCCGCCGCCGGCGGCCGAGCTGACCCGGGCGCTCTTGGACCAGCAGACCCAGGCCTATATCGAGGTCGTCATCGAGAACCGCGGGGCCAGGGCCTATCTGACCCGGGCCCTGCAGCGCCGCGACAGCCGCCCCGGGCAGATCGAGGTCTGGCGCACCCTGGACAATGTGTCGGTCGCCCTGCGCAACGGCATGGTGATCGCCACCCGCGGCCTGGGCGGCGGGCTGTTGTCGGCGCAGGTGCCGGCCGCAGACGGGGTGGCAGGCCCGGCGCATGGCGGCGCCCGGCGTTATACGGTGCGGGCAAACGGCAACGGCCAGGCGGTGCTGAACATGGCCTGCAGCCTGCACGACCTGGGCCCGGCGCCGGTGGAGATCGTCGAAATCACCCATCCCGCCCGCCATCTGCAGGAGCGTTGCGAAGGCAGCGGCGGGGTGGTGGTGAACGACTACTGGGTTGATTCCCGCCCCGGGCGCAATCAGATCTGGCAATCGCGGCAATGGGCCGGGCCGGAGACGGGTTATGTAAAAATCCGCCAGCTGCGGCTCTGATGCGGCGCCATTTTCCGCCCGCTTCCCGCGGCTTTGCGGCAACGGGCGGAAAAAATTCGCGGCGCAAACCGGATTTCAAGAGTTTTGCAGCTATTCCATGCGTTGAAATGGACAACAGCCTCCCATAAGGTCGCCTCAACGCACCTTTCCACAGTTCTCCAAAGGAGTTTGAAAATGAAAAATCTTCTGACTGCCCTGACCCTGGCCGCACTGGCTTCGGCAACCGCCGTGTCCGCTCAGCAGGCCCCGGCTCCCGGCGCGGAAACCGGCGCTGGCGCCGGCGGCTCCGGCGGCATGGGCATGGGCGTTGCCGGCGGCCTGAGCGCCGGCGCCGTTGCAGGCGTGGTTGCAGGCCTGGTTGTGCTGGGCGTGGTCGCTAACGACGACGACGAAGTCGGCACCACCACCACCACCACCACCAACTAAGAGCTTTGCCGCGCCGCGGGCGCGGGCATGGTTTCAGGGAAACGGGCCTTTCGGGGCCCGTTTTCTATTGCCGGCCCGCGCTGAAGCCCGCCGGCCGCCTGTGCGAAGAGATCGACGAGCGCGGCGATGCTTTCCTCGCCCGCGCAATCGGGGGCGGGTGGCCATAACTCTGGATCGATGCGAACTGTCTCAAGGTCCGGCTGGGGGGACCGTCCCTGTTGCCGCCGCCATCTTCGGCAGGCCGGCTATCACCGGCGCGGCTGCCGCGAAGTTCTGAGCATGCCCGCCGGCCCGTCCGAGGCCGGGACCCTCGGGGCGGAATTCCTGCGCGTTCTGGTGCGGCGCGGGTTGCGTGGCATCCTGCTTGTCATCGGCGGCGCCTGCAGTGGCATCTAAGCTTCGGCCGGGCGCTTGCCGAACAGGGCCTTGCAGCGCTGGCGGGGCTTTCCACCGAATGCGGGCCGGGTGTTTTCAGTACCCGATCTGATCAAAGTCATCGGCATAGACGCGGCGTATCGCCTGCCGGGCGGCCGGGCTGAGCTCTTCTTTGCCCCTTGTGGTGTTTATGTGGGGCAGGGTCTCGGGCAGGCGGTATTGCCGGGCGAAGGGGCCCCATTCATCCTTAAGGGCCTCCAGCCGAAGGATGTGGCTAACCGCACCATGATCACCGCTCAGGAACTCTGCTTGCGGTCGAAAGTGCATCCAATTCTGGACCTCTGGCCGATGCAGGTGCTCCGTTGCAAAGGTGTTATGATCGCCATGCAGGTTCCGGTTTGCCCACAGGCGGTCAACCCCGTTGCCACCGCCGTTCTTGAGGTAGCGGTAGGCGGACAGATAGCGCGTGTATGGGTCTCGTGTAACGGCGAAGGTAGGCGGGATCTCCCGGCCCTGAGCCCATTTCTCATAGAACGCATACGTCTGGTGGCCCCGTGTGCGCGCGACGCCAAGCTTCAAAATGCTGGAGCCGGCCGACTTTGGGATGTGGATGAAAATCAGCGGCGCCTGCCAAATGGCGTCCGGCGGGCCCGTTCTCTTGGCTTTGACCAAATCCCAACGCAAGCGCCAGTCCCTGTAGGTACCGTGGAGCCGCCCACGCCAGCTATCGAGATCAACTATGCTCATAACGTCCTCCAGAACTGGATTGACTACGGCAGAGGCTGCCGCACCGGTCAAGGGGGGTGATAGCCGATCGTGCCCCAGCTCCCGGCTGGCCAAATGCTGCCGGCCGTTACCGGTCCGCGCTAAAACCTTCACGCGGTTCAGTTCGCGCCCGCTCATCATTACCCATTCCATGGCTGCTCCCGCTGCCTGTTTTTACAGGCCGGGAGAGTGGCATTCCGGAATCGCAGGAGAGTGGCAGGTTAGCTTTGCAGCTACATCAAACAATTCTGTAATGTGGATTATGTTGTTTAATTGACCGGCCGGCGGTCCTGGCGGCCATAAGCTGCGTGAGGCCCTCCCGGCCTCAGCAGGGCCAAAACACAGGCGGCATTCTTGAAACCGCGGTTGATTTACCGGCTGTTCTTGCGGGCGAAAGATTGATCATGGATAGTTTCAAGATAGCTGAACAATGTGTTTGGAGAGCGCTTGATGATTTATCCTGTTATTCTGTGCGGCGGTTCGGGAACACGGCTTTGGCCCAGTTCGCGGCGGGCTTTCCCAAAGCAGTTTGCCGCACTTGCAGGCAAGCAAAGCCTTTTTCAGAATGTGCTCTCGCGTCTGAGCGGACCGGAATTTGATGCTCCGGTGTTTGTCACCAACGAGGATTTCCGCTTTCTGGTGGAAGACCAGGCGGCGGCATTGGGGCTTTTGGACGGGCGCATCCTGCTGGAGCCTGCCATGCGCAACACCGCCCCGGCGGTTCTGACGGCGGCGCTGACCCTCAAGGACCAGCCCGGGGCGCTGATGCTGGTGGCGCCGTCGGATCACGTGATCCGCGACACGGAAGGGTTTCTCGCCTCGGTGGCGGTGGCGGCAAAGGCGGCGCAGGAGGGGGCGCTGGTCACCTTCGGGGTGACGCCGGAACGCCCCGAGACGGGTTTTGGCTACCTCAAGCTGGCGGAGCCGGCTGCCGCCGGGCAGGCTGTTGCGCTGTCCGGCTTCCTGGAAAAGCCGGACCGGGAGACAGCCGCCGGGCTGCTGGAGCAAGGCAACGTCCTGTGGAACGCCGGGATGTTCATGTTCCGGGTCTGCGATATCCTTGAGGCCTACAAGCTGCACGCCCCGCATATGCTGGCGCTGTGCGATGCGGCGGTGGCGCAGGGGGAAGAAGACCTGGGGTTCTTCCGGCTTGGCGCCGGGCCTTATGAGGAGATCGGGGCGGTCTCGATTGATGATGCAATCATCGGCAAGGCCGAAAACGTCGTGGCGGTGCCGCTGGCCTCTGACTGGTCCGACCTGGGCAGCTGGGATTCCCTGCACGCGGTCTCCGCAGACGGGCCGGACCGCCTGTCGGAAATGGGCCCGGTGACGGCGATCAGCTGCGAGAACACGCTGTTGCGGAGCGAAGAGGACAATATCCGGCTGGTTGGGCTGGGCCTGAAGAACGTCGTCGCGGTTGCCATGCGGGATGCGGTTCTGGTCGCCAGCCTGGACCATGCCCAGGACGTCAAGAAAGCCGTGGAGGTGCTGAAGGAAACCGCCGTGCCGCAGGCCGAGGACTATCCCCGGTTTCACCGGCCTTGGGGGTGGTATGAAACCTTGTGCCTGGGGGAGCGGTTCCAGGTGAAGCGGATCATGGTCAAGCCGGGCGGCGTCCTGAGCCTGCAAAGCCATATGCACCGCTCTGAGCATTGGATTGTGGTTGCCGGCACGGCGCAGGTGACGGTGGGCGAGACGGTCAAGCTGCTGTCGGAGAACCAGTCGGTCTATGTGCCCCTGGGGGCCGTTCACCGGATGGAAAACACCGGCAAGGTCCCGATGTATCTGATCGAAGTGCAGACGGGCGCCTATCTGGGCGAAGACGATATCGTCCGCTATGAAGACGTCTATAACCGGAACTAGCCGCGGCCGGACAGGCGGCGGCCGAAAGGCGGGGCGCTGCATGTTGCAATCCCAATACAGGGGGAAACTAATCCCGTTCCGCGGCCGCTTTTCTGCGGGCGGCCGCCCGCAAAGCGGTACACAGTCCAAAAGGCCGGCCGAAGGGCGGGCCAGGGCGCAGCTGCGGCTGGCCCGGGACGGCAAAGACAAGAGCAAGGTTGAGGCACTGGTGAAACGGCATTTGGTCACTCGCAGCATTCTGGCAGGTGCTGTTTACGTTTGCTGGATGCTGCCTGTTGCGGCCCAGGACGGCGGCACGGAAATGGTGTTCGGCTTCAGCCAGGGCCTGGAAACAAGCGATAACCTTGATCTGGACACTGTCAGCCTTGGCAGCACGACCTTTACCTCGACCGGGCTGTCTTTCGGGCTGACCCGCGAAACCCGGCTGGACCGCTTCGGGCTGCTCGCCGGGGGCGCGCTGCGGGGCGTGAGCGGGCCGGGCGCGGAGTCCGGGCTGGACAATCAGAGGCTTGATCTGAGCTATGGCCGCCAGGGCGCAAACGCGGCGTTTGAGGCCAATGCGGGCTACCTGCAGACCAACATCGAGTTCCTGGAGCCGCTTGACGACATCACCGACGACGATGGCCAGATTGACCTGCCGCCGGACCTGGACGAGCTCAGCGGCACCGGCAACCGCGAGCGCTATTCCGCGGGGGTTGCGCTGGACCTGGGCCGCGATGCGCCTGTCGGTGCGACGTTCAGCGCGGATTACCTGGCTTTCCGGTATTCGGACACAACGGACCCGGAGCTGTTTGACAATGATCTCAGCGAGGCGGACTCCGAGGTGCGCTTCCGTCTTTCGCCGGTGGCCGTTGCCCGGCTGGGGCTGGGCTACCGGCTGTATGAAGCGGAGGATGCCGAACAGACCCGCCGCGACACGTCGCGCGGCTATGCCGGGCTGAGCGTGGAGGTGAACCCGGTTCTGCGGCTGGATGCAAATCTCGGCTATGCCTCGATCGATACCCGGGAGTTTGGCGTCACGGAGAAAAGCAGCGGCCTGGAAGCGCTGCTGCGCCTCGAGCGGGACATGCCCAACGGCACCGTGACCGCAGAAGCGGAACAGTATGTCACCGACGATGGCACCATCCGCACCTTCACTGCCGGCCGCAGCCTTGAGCTGCCGAACGGAGCGCTATCGGCCACGCTGGGGGCGGCGGATTCCGACACCGGCCAATCGGAAATCATCGGCTCGCTTGTCTGGAGGCAGGACCTGCCCCGCGGCGGCATCAATGCGCAGCTGCGGCGCTGGGTCGATTTCGACGAAGACGACGGAAATGTGCTGAGAACCGCACTGCTGCTCGACTATATTCATGAAATCAACGGCCTCTCCAGCATTGGCCTCAAGGCGGGCTACACGGTCTCCGATGAAACCGGCGGCAGCACCGACCGGGCCAGCTTTACGGCCGAGTACAAATACGCGCTGACGGAAGACTGGTCGCTGGACACGGGATACCGCTACCGCATGCGGGAAGAGCTTGCGGGCGCGCGGGCCCAGTCCCATGCCGTCTTTGTCTCGATCGGACGGGAGTTCAGGGTGCGGCGCTGAGCGCCGCGCTTGCAGCCGCGGGAGGGCTGAACGGCGGCGCCAGTTGCGGCCATTCGCTTGCCAGGCCGCAAAACCGCAACATATTCAAGTTTCGGCGGCAGGGGGCTCTGACGGTTCAGCCGTCAATATGGCCCCGGCAGAATTCATGAAACCCATTGGGGCCGGCTGCCGCCCGATGGCTTGGAAGGCGGCTGCATGCTCAGGCCTGAGATCCAGGGCTGGGGGCAAGGCCGCCCCCCGAAGGGCCGCGTGAAGACCGGACCGGACACGGGGGAGCTTCAAAACCGCGGGGCGGACACCTGGCCGCAGCCCGGCTTTCCGGGACCGCTTTAATCGGAGCCCATGGGGGCAGCCGGCAAAAGAATTGACGAAGGACGCCGCTGAACGAAAATTCCTCTAGCATACGAGTTGATCCTGCTGACGCAGTGTTTCTGCGCTCACGGTCTTTCTTTAATCACACTTGCGGACAATCGGAAGATGACAAAACAGGCGGGACCGGTACTGATTTATATCGCGTCTTTTCCCTATTCAGGCTCAACGATTTTTTCCATTGCACTGGGAAACAGTCCGGATTTTCTGAATATTGGAGAAGCCAACTATCTCGAAAACGACTGGAAAGACAAAAAACCGTGTTATTGCCGCGAGACGCTTGCGGAGTGCCCGTTCTGGAGTGAGGTGAAGAAGCTGACCGCCGCCGGGCCGGGCGCCGCGGGCCAGTCGCTGCAACTGGAAAACAAATCGGCGTTGCGGTTCCTGGACAGCAGGGATCTGCCTGTCCATAAACGTCTATTGGTCAGCCTGGGGGTCCCTCTGAATGTCGTTTTCCGGGATGAGGATCTGAGGGATTACGCCAGCCGCACGGCGTTGTTCATGACGTCCCTTTCACGCGCCTATGGCGCTTATGCAATTGTTGATGCATCCAAAAACCTGCGGCGGCTTGAGGTCCTCCGGCTGCACTCGGACCTCGATATCAAGGTGATTGTGCTGAAGCGGCAGGCGCAGGACTTGCTGGTTTCCCGTCTGAAACGGGCCAAGAGGCGCAATCCGAGGTACTCTCCCTTAATGTCACCCGTTTACTTGCTGTGGGTCTTATATCACCGCTTCGCCATCAGGAGAGTGACGCGCAGGATGGGAGATGAAGAGTACCTGGAGGCCACCTACGAAGAATTGTGTGAAACGCCGCAGGCATTGGAGCGCAGAATTGAGCGCTGGCTCGGAACGTCCATTGATTTCGGGATCAATGGCGAAAACGTGATGGATACGTCAAACGCCCATATTTACACCGGCAATGTCCGGATCACGAAATACGATGCACCTGACAAAGGCATTCGGCTAAGAAAAAATGCGTCATCGACGCCAAGTTTTAGCGCGTTTGAGCGGATGGTGCTGGCGTTGTCCAGGCGGATAGAAATCTAGCTATGCGCACGAATCTTTAATTGCAACCGTTCGTCCGGAATACGTGGCATAGCAGTCGTTTACATTTGGATCAGATCGTCCAGCAATGCTACGATTTTGTTTCAAGCTGCATCAAAGACGGTTGCCCCCGCAACGCGCCAAGGAGGCTCGGATATGAAACCCAATTTTATTATTGCCGGCGCCCCGAAATCTGCAACGTCCTGGCTGGTGAACGCGCTGAAGCGCCATCCCGATGTTTATCTCCCTCGAAGCGAACTTCACTTTTTTAATATTAAAGAAAATTACGCACGTGGATTTGACTGGTACAGCCGTCAATTCACCCCAGGTAAAGGGCGCCGCGCTATTGGCGAAAAAACCCCAAACTACATGTGGGTAACTCCAGCCCCGCACAAGAGCCGCTTTGGCACCCATCTTCCAAATATCCATGAATCCATTCATAGCCACCTTCCAGATGTCAAGCTGATCTTTGTACTGCGCGACCCGGTGGACCGTCTAGTTTCGGCATTCAACCACTACCGCAGAAGCGGGCAATTTTCACCCTTTTGGGAACTAGAGGATGTAGTATTTGGCCGCAAAGCGCATCTGGGTGAAAAATATGGCTTAATCGACATGGGGTTCTACGCCAAACACCTCGAAGCCTTTTATAACCTCTTCGACCGCAGCCGTGTGAAAGTTATTATAACCGAAACGGACATAAAAAATACGCCGGACAGGACTCTGTTGGAGCTCTGCCAGTTTTTGGAAATAGAACCTGAACGTGCGAACATGAATCCCAAGAGAGAGATTAATTCTTTCAACCCTATCCAAGTCTCGCAGGCCTATATGAACTACCTCAACCCTTTTCCAAATGTGAAGCTGCTCAAGCGCGGCGCTCGCTTCACCTCCAAACTCGTTAAGGGTGCGCCGCTCGAAAAATATGTGCCATGCAAGAAGAGTTTGGAACAGATTAGCCAGATATATGCATCATCTAATCAGGAGCTATTCCGTCTGATCGGGCGGAACGATGTAAGCTGGAGCTAGATTGCCCCCGAAACGGCTGCAACCTAGCTCATGTTGACAAATGGCGCCCCCAGAGGCGGACCGGCGTGATGTCGATGAAGCCGAGAAAACTCTACTTCCGCATCCTGTTAAGACGCGGGAGGCTCCCCTGTGGCATAAGCAATTTAGTGTCAGTGTGATGTCTTGGTTTTCCGTATGACGAGACATCCCCGCCGACATTGGAGCCCGAGAGGCTGAGCCCTGAGACGTTCATGAAGCGCAGCTCGCTGACATTGCCGAGCAGGGAGATCCCCTCCCAGGTGATGTCGTAGCCGTCCTTGATCAGGAACGCCCGCCCGCCCTGCGAGGCGGTGCTTTCGAAGATCGAGTCGCTGACATGGATGTCATGGGGGATCGCTAGGGCGTTGTCTTCGTTGAGGAGGCCGGTCCTGTCGACGGCGCTGACAACGATGCCGTTGGGGTTGTCGATGAACTGGCTGCCATCAACAATGATATTCGTGTTCCACTTTTCGGTGTTGAAATCCGTGCTGTCATGAAACGAGCTCTTCAGGTCGAAGCCGCTGACGCCGTTGTTGTAGAACACCGAGTTCAGGACTTTGCCGTTGCGGAAGCCGCCGGCGGTGTCCAGGCCGTCGCGGGCGTTGCTTTCAAAGAAGCTGCCGGTCACCGTCATGTCCGACGGGCCGTCGCCGGACGCGGTGCTCTCGGTCTTGATGCCGTCGCCCAGCGAGTTCCGGAAATGGCTGCCCGAAATCGTGGCGCCATCGCCGGCCACGACGCGGAGCTGGTAGAAGCCGCCCTCGAACAGGCTGCTGTCAACGGTGAGGCCGTTGCCGCCCCGCACATCGATATGCATCGACACGTTGCCCGAGAAGGCGCTGTCCTTGACGGTGACCCCATCGCCAAGGACAGTCAGAACCCGCTTTTTGTGGTAGTCCTTGCCCGCCGCAGGAAGGATCCCGTCGTAGCTCGTCTCCGGCGCGTTCACCACGTCGAAGGCGACGTTGTCCACCGTCACGCCGCTGGACAGGATGAACAGCGCCGAGGTGTCGGTGGCCGAGGTGGTGCGCACATCCAGGCCCGCGCCCTGCTCGGCGGTCAGGGTGAAGTTCTCCGGCAGCCGCAGGTTCGACCCCGAGATGTTGTAGGTGTCTTCAAGAACCAGCGTGTCGCCGGGTTTGAAGGTGTTGCTCGACAGCAGCTCCGCAAACGCGCTGGAGATATCCTCACCCGCGGACCAGCCGAAGCTGGAGGAGTACCACGGCGGTGAGCGGTACTCCTTGGCCCAAAGAATGACAGCAAGCACGCCTGACACCGACAGCAGGCCTGCAATGCTGCTCACGCGCAGGAGTTTATTGACAGAGGTCAAGCACGCTTCCTTCCTGCCCCTCGCGGTTAAACAACGGCCTTTAAGATACTAAACGGCGGATAGTGAGGCAATGCGGGCCGGCAGGCCCCCCAAAGGGCCCGGCCGTCCGCTGCGCTGCCGCGATCGCACATCCGGCATCCCGGCGCCGGGGGCGCGGCCGGACCGGCGCTGAGCGGATAAGCCAGCACCGCGGCTCAAGCCTGCAAAATGTCTTCGAGCCGGGCAGCCAGCCGGGCAACATCATAAAGCTGTTCGACACGTGTCCGCCCGGCCCTTCCGAAACGGGCCCGCAGATCCGCGTCACTGGCCAGGGTCTCAATGGCGCGCACCCAGTCTTCCTCGGACTGGCACAGGAACCCGGTCTCTGCATCAAGGACAGTCTCCGCATTGGCGCCCACCCCGCTGGCCACAACCGGCAGGCCGCTGGCCATATACTCCAGAGCCTTGAACGCGCATTTGTATTCGTTGAAGGGATGCTGCGAGAGCGGGTAGAGGCCGATGTCGAAGGGGGCAATTGCATCCGCCACGGCGCCGGGATCGGACCATTGGATCTGGTCGATGAAGTCGATTGCCACGCCCTCGATGCCCGCGAAGGCCTCATACAGCTCCTGCACCCCGCAGGCGCCCACGATCCGGAAGGTGACAGGGCGCCGGGCGCCGATACGCTGCAAGGGGTTTCGCAGGATCCGGATCAAATCATCGGCGTAATGCGCGCCGTTGCCGATCCAGCCGAGACAGATCCTGTCTGCGGGCCTGTGGGTTTTGACACGGTAGTTTTCCAGCAGGACACCGGATGGCACCAGGTGAACGGTGTTCTGGTGCTGCCGTGCGAGCCCTTCCAGCGCCTGGCTGCCCGCCAGCACGCCGCTGGACAGGGCCATCATTCTGCCTGCCCGCTGCATCGTTGCGCAGGCCTGGGTGCGGCTTGGCGCATCATCAATGTCAAAGAACACCTTCTTGCCCAGCCGCCGCAGCAGGCGGGCGGCCATCAGGTCGTAGCGGCCGTATTTCTTCTGGAAGATAACCGCATCGGCCGTCCGGGCTGCCGCCAGCAGGGACAGATACTGCAAACGGTGCTCCATGTGCCGGATCCGGACCGAATGGCCCCGGGCTTTCAGCGCTTCGGCGATCCAGTAGCCCCTGACCCGTGAACTGGCCTTGTCCTCCCGGCCAAGAAGGACCCAGAGAATGTTCATGGCCGCACCAGACCGGTTGCGCAGCTTTGGCACTGCCGCCCCTCCCCCATGCATCAAACCTGTGTCCCGCAGCCTGTCAGCCATGCGCCGCACCAGGGGCAGCGAGCACGCTTTGATAGAGCGCGGCATAGTTGCGGCACATTGCAGACAGGGAATACCGCTGCACCGCATGGCTGCGGGCCGTCTGCCCCAGCCGGGCCCGCAAAGCGCCGTCCGCAATCAGGCGGGCCATGGCTTGGGACAGCCCTGCGGCGCTGCCATCCGCAACCAGCAGGCCGTTCTCGCCATCCTCCACGATTTCGGCCGGCCCCATGGTGCCTGCGGCAATTGCCGGTTTGCCGCAGGCCATCGCCTCGGCAACGGCCAGGCCAAAGGCTTCGTCCAGCGCCGCATGCACAAAGATGTCGGAGGCGGCCACCCAGGCGGCGACATCGTCCCGCCTGCCCGGCAGGATGACCTTGTCCTGCAGGCCGCAGGAGGCCGCCAGCTGTTCGAGGCGGGAGCGCTCGCCGCCTTCGCCGAGAATGACCAGCCGGGCATTGCCGGGCCGGTCCGGGATGTCCGCAAATGCCCTGATGATACTGCTGTGGCGTTTGCGCGCGACCAGGGAGCCGACAGCGATCAGCACGATCCAGTCATCCTGCCAGCCAAGCTGCTTGCGCAGCGCTGACCTGCGGCCGTCCCGGAACGGCGTGAATTTGTCAACGTCGATGCCGTTCCAGACAATCGAAATGCGCTCGTCCGGAACCCCCCACCGGGTCTGAATATAGCATTTAGAGGTCCGGCTCACAGCGGCCCACCGGTCAATCCACCAGGTCTTTCCCGTCAGAAAATTGCGCAATCCGGTCAAGGGCCGCGGCCATTTCGACTGCCCCCCCGCAAGCGTTCCGAAATGCTGGGTGCGCACAATCCGGAAGCCGGACATCCGGGCCAGCATAAGCATCCAGGCTGATTTGCGGCTGTGGACATGCAGCAGCCGGAAGCCGTCCCGCCTGAGCCTGCGCAGGGCGCGCGCCAGGTCAGCCGGAGACGCCGCCAGCGTGACCGCCCCCTGGCTGACCAGCCCGGAAAACCGCGCGTCCAGCTCGCTCCGGCCGGTGAAAATGCCGCGGCACTCCGCCCCGTCCGCGGTCATCAGATCATAAACAACCTGAGTCACGCCGACGCCAGGACGGGCATTGTCCACTATGTGGCAGACCTTCATCACCGCAGGCAGCCCGGTCCGCTAGCTGTAATAGCCCGCATAGTGCTGTTTATAGATGAACTCATTATCCGCGTATCTCCGGGCTTTGGATTGGGACACCAGGCTCAGCACGCAGCCGGCAACCGGGCTGTTCACGGAGCGCAGCTCGCGCAGCCCTTCCCGGACGGCGTTCTTGGACGTGCGGTTCCAATGCACCAGGTAGACAACGGAATCCGACATCCTGGCCAGAAGCCGGGCATCCGCCGCCACCAGCACAGGCGGAGCATCAAGAATAACCAGTTTGTATCTTTCGCGCAGGGCTTCAATCATCTGGGCAAACCGGGGGGAGGACAAGATGTCCGCCGGGCTTTCCTGGAAGCGTTCCTTTTTTCCGGCGGCAAGGATATGCAGCCCGGATTCCGGGTGCACCGCCAGCGCTTCTTCCAGGCTGCAGTCATTGCGCAGGTAACCGACCAGCCCGGTGCCTGACTTGGACGGGACCAGCCTCGGGAATTTCGAATAGATCCGGGCATTGGACGCATCGCGCAGGTCGCAGCTGACAAGAATGGTATCGTGTTCGGTGTGCTGGCTGGCCAAAGCGGTCAGAAACGAGGTGACGCTTTTGCCTTCGCCGGGCACCGAGGAGGTCAGCATGACAACCTGCGGCTGGTTGTCCGGATCGCTGTAAAGCAGGCTTGTGCGCAGGTTGCGTATGCTTTCAGCCAGCAGGCATTTCGGGCGGTTCATGAATTCCCGCGCCCGTTTCTGCAGGCTTTTGCGCCTGCCGGTCAGCGGCAGCGATGTCAGAAGAGGGTAAGGGGTGATTTCCGCCAGGTCGCGCGGATCGCGAACCGAGTTGTTCATCCGCTCCCGCAGCAGCAGGAACAGAGCGCAGATGAACAGAGCGCCGGCGCTGGACGCAAGCAGAACGCGGTTGCTGGCTTGCCGGTCCGGGTAGGAAGGCGGTTCGGCCTTGGACAGGACGCGGGCATCGGCCGACTGCAGGTTGGCCTGTTCGGATATTTCCTTCTGGCGCACCACAAAGGTCTGCAGCAATGTCTGGTTGGCGAGAACCTCGCGCTCGAGGCGGGAGATGAAAAGCTCGTCCGCGGTCCGCTCGATCGAGGTGATTTCCAGCTCCCGGACCATCTGCTCCAGCTGCTGCTCCCGCTGTTCCAGAGACGCGACCTCGAACTCAAGTGCGGCGACGATATAGGCCGCTTCCTCACGGATGCTCTGCTGCGCCTGCCCGAGCAAGGCTGCGCTGCGCACGCTGGACGGTGTCACGACGCTGCCGCTGATGGCGCGCTCCTGCGCAATGGTTTCCCGGATTTCGATCTCCCGCCTGCGGAAATCGGTGATCAGTTCGGATTCCCGGAATTCCGTAACGCTCCAAAGATCCGTTCCTTCCGCCAGCGCCGCTGCGGCCCGTTTAAAACGGGCGCGGGACTCGGACAGGCGCAGCCGGATGGCGGCAAGTTCCTGATTGTGCGCCGCCAGCTGAATGCCGGTCATCTCCGCGCTCTGCGCGCGCCGCCGGGCCAGGTCCAGGCGGGTGTTCTCCAGGTTCCGCTCGGATTCCACGACGCTTTGCCTGAGTTCTTCGATGCGGTTGCTGACAAGGTCGATGGCCGCAAGCACGTCCTGGTTTTTCGACACTTTCTGAAAGGCGATGTATTCCTCGCTGATCGTGTTGGCGATCAAAGCGGCCTTTTGCGGGTCTGCAGAGCTGTAAAACAGCTCAATCACCCCGGAACCGCTGATGACCTCGATCTCAAGGTTGTCCCGCAGATAGCTGATGGCATCCCGCGCCGCCGATTGCCGCGCTTCCTCTTCTGTCTGGACCGGTGCTGTGTCTCCGGCTTCCGGCTGCGCACGCAGCCCCAGCCGCGCCAGCTGGCTGGAAACGGGATCAGGCGCTGCATCCAGCAGCCAGGCGGCGGCCGCGTCCCAGACCCCGCCGGTTTCCGGCGCCTCGCCGTTGTCCTTTCCGTCCCGCAGGATCGTGTCTTCCCCAAGCGTGCTGACAATATTGCCCAAGAGGGTGGTGGAATTGAGGATTTCAACCTGGTTGCCGATGCCGGCCCCGGTATCCGGCTCCACGAGCACCTCAGAGATATCGACGATCTGCAGCCGCTCGGGCTCATAGAGGATGCTGGTCACCGCGCGGTAGACCGGTTCCTGCTGGCTGACATGCGCGAACCCGGCCATAAGCCCGGCGGCGGCACAGGCCGCCAGCAGCAGCTTTCCGCGCCAGAGAGCAAGCGCCATCTTGCGGGTGTCCAAGGTCTGGTCGGCCTCGCCGTCCCGCGGCAGGCTGTAGACTTCGTAGTCTGGCAAGGATTCCTTGGGCCGGGCATGATCCCCAAACTCTGACCGTCTTGCGTACATACACCAAAACCCCTTAACCCAAATCACACTTGGCCGCTTAGCGCGCGCGCTCCATGGCAAGCCTGGGAGCGCCATAAATGCCATCAATCCATAATTATGTGGCAAAGTCGACGGATTCCAAGTCCGGGCAATCCGGGCGGCTGCCGCAGGGCCTCGGCGGAAGCGCCGCACCGGGACAGGGCGGCGGCCGGGCAGGGTTCCCGCGGGCCGTATCCGGCAGCTCCGGGGCACAAGGCGGCGGGCTGCAGGACGCCTTGCAGGGGGGCGCCGGTTCCGGAATGGCGCCGCGCCTGCTGCACAGTGTCCGGCAGCGAGAGGCCCGCGCGGGCTGAAGCAGCGCTGCTGCCCGGTGCCTCTGAATGCCGCCGTCCCAAAAAAGGCCGGCAATTGTGCCGATTGCGGTCAATTTGTCGATCCATTGGCCCGCCCCTTTCGGCGGCTTTCTGCCGTTGCGCGGTTCATTGCGGACGCCAAACGCGGAATTGGCCGAAAAAAGCCGTTTTTCTGACATCAAGCTGCTCCCGGCTTCCTGTTAACCCTTTTGCGCGATAGGCCGCGGCAAATTCAGCAGTACGCCCGCTTTCCGGCGGCGAGGGAACAGAGATATCTGCAGCGCCCGGGACCTGTCCCGATGCTTCAGGCCCGTTTCCAGGCCCGTCTCCGGTGTGTGCTGTCTCAGAAGGTAAGAGGGTCGGCCGCGCCACTCCGCGGCTGATTGCAGTGAAAGGAAATCACATGACCGTTTGGCATTCGTCTGACCTCGGCTGGTCCGCGGGTCAGGATGTCTCCAGCGCGTTTGCGTCGCTGCTGTCGAGCAAAAAGTTCAAAGCCGGCGACACGCTGGTTCTTGAAGACACCTTCAAGATCTCGGGGTCGAACCTGCGGCTGCCGGACAATTTCACCCTGACCGCCGAGCAGGGCGCGGGCCTGGATGTGCGCACCACCTCGGCCACCGACGCCTCGCCGCTGTTCATCCTGTCCAAAGGGGTGACGGTGGACAACGTGACCTTCGACGTGGTGAACGCGCCGAAGACAAGCTACAACGGGATCCTTCCTGCGGCGGGCCAGGACTACCACAAAAAGCGGGTTCTGGCTGTCGACGGCGACGGGGTCACCGTCAAGGACAGCGCCTTCTCGGGCAACGTGTCGATGCATATCGATGTGCGGGGCGGCAACGGCCTCACCGTTGACAGCAGCCTGTTCGAGGGCGGCTTCTACCAGCTCCGCGTCGTGTCCGGCGATGGCGCCACGATTTCGGGCAGCCATTTCCGCAAATCGCTGGGCGACGGCATCAAGACCGAGAGCTCCGTATCCGGTGACGGCCCGTCGGGCATGACGGTGACCGGCAGCTTCTTTGAAAGCAACGCCCGCGACGGCCTGGACACCGCCGGCGGCTTCCGCAACGGCACGGTTCTGGATTCGGTGTTCTACAACAACGGCGTGAGCGGCATCGACATCAAGAGCTCGTATCACGACAGCACGGATTTCAACCCCGACAAGTGGAACACGAATATCAACATTGATGGCAGCCAGTTCATCAACAGCCCCAACGGCATCGTTGTCAGCGCCGTCGACAGGACCGGTCTTCTGAATGCAGGCAACGCGAAGGCGATCCCCCATGACATCCATGTCAGCGACTCGATCTTCGAAAACACCGCCTCGCAGGGCGGGCGGGCGTTCCTGATCAAGGACGGCTACGACATCACCTGGGAGGGGATTTCCCTGCTCGGCAATATCAGCGAGTACCGCTTCATGAACGCTTCGGGGCTCAGCCTTTCCGGCACCAATGTCGGCGGCGACATCGAAACCACCGGCGCGGCGCAGAAACTGTCCGTCAGCGAGCTGTGGTCCGGTTCTGCCGGCCCGGTTGCAGGCGGGGAGACCGGCGGCGGCACTGGCGGCGGCACAACGCCTGCGCCTGAACCGGAGCCCGATCCGGAACCTTCGCCCGAACCTGCGCCGGACGAGGACCCCAATCTGGTGACCGGCAACGCGCAGGACAATACTCTGCACGGCACGGCAGACGCAGACATTATCAAGGGGCTCGAGGGCAAGGACATGCTGGTTGGCTACGCCAGCAAAGACCGGCTCAAAGGCGGCGCCGATGAGGACATTGTCAAAGGCGGCGCCGGCAAGGACAAGGTCTTTGGCGGCAGCGGCAATGACAGCGTCTATGGCGGCAGCAACACCGACGTCCTGAAAGGCGGCAGCGGCAGGGATCTCCTGTATGGCGGCCGGGGCGACGACGCGCTCAATGGCGGCAAGGGCGCCGATCAGATCACAGGCGGCACCGGCAGCGATACCTTTGTGTTCACCGCGGGCCACGGCCAGGACACGGTTCTGGATTTCAACTCCGGAACCGACGTGATCGACCTGAGCGGGCTGGGCCAGAGCGCAGACAGCTACAGCGATCTGGAGATCAGCAGCCAGGGCGGCAATACACTGATTGACACCGGTGAAGGCACCATCCTGCTGCAAGGGCTGCAGGCATCGGACATCGGGGCAGGCGACTTCCTGTTCTGACCCGCCCGTCCGGCGGTTTGCCCGTCCGGCGGCGTTGAATTTGCGCCTGCAGATCCGGACGGGCCATGATTTTCCTGCGCTGCGGAGGCCGTTCCTCCGCAGCGCAGTTTTTTAGAGCGTCTCCGGATTTTCCAGCGTGCCCGCGATCTCTGAAATCGCCTCGGTATAGGCGCGGATCACGATTTTCTCGTCAAACTGCCGCTCCACAAGCGCGCGGCCGGCGGTGCCCATCTTCTGCAGTATGTCCTGCGGCGCCGAGGCAATGCGCAGCATCGCCCGCTCAAGGTCAAGGCTGTCCCGCGGCGCCACCAGAAAGCCGCTTTCCCCGTCGATAACCACCGTGCGGCATCCGGCTGTATCTGTGGTGATGACCGGCCGTCCGCAGGCCCCGGCTTCCAGGAGCGCGCGCGGCGTCCCCTCACGGTAATAGCTGGGCATGACCACGCAGGTTGCCTGCTCGATAACCGGGCGGATGTCACGCTGCCGGCCGAGGTATTCGATGATCCCCTCCTCCTGCCATTGCGACAGCACCGCCTTGGGCACCGCTGCCTGGCCCGGCGCTTCAAGGCCGCCGGCAAGCCTGAAAACAGCCTTGGGGAAGACCTTGCGCACCTGCCGCGCCGCCTCGGCGTATTCCCCGATACCTTTCTCCCACAGCAGCCGGGCCACAAGCAGGAAGACAGGCGCCTCCGGGCGCCCGGGCACCGGGGAGGCGGTGAACCGCGCCAGGTCGACCCCCGACCCGGGCAGGATCCGCGCGGTTCCGGACGCAACCAGACCGGCCCGCAGAAACTGCTCCTGATCCTCAAGATTCTGGAAAAAGACGATGGGAGCGGCCCGGAAGGCATGGCGGTACACCCGGGCTGCAAAAGCGGCCAAGGGGCCCTTGCCGGAGAACACAGAGCCTAAACCGGTCACATTCGGGATGATCGGCGTCCCGGTCAGGCGCGCCGCCAGCCCCGCATAGAGGTTGTTCTTGATCGTGTAGCTGAGGATGGCGTCAGGCCGCAAAGCCCGGATATGCCCGATCATCGCCCTGAGGCAGCCGGCCTCCCGCACAGGCGAGGTGCCGCGGCGGTCCATCTTCAGCTCCACATACCTGCAGCCGATATCGCTGAGAATTGCCTCGGTGTAATCGTCCCGCGGGGCCAGCACGGTGATTTCGTGGCCCGCCGCCATCAGCGCGCGCAGAAGGCCGGAGCGGAAATTGACAATGTTGAAGGAGGAATTGACGGTTACAACCAGCTTCATGGGATTTCGCACCTCACGACACTGCATCACTGTAAATTCCGGCCATGGTGCGGGCGCAGCTTGACCAGCTGAATTGCCGGGCCCGGCGCCTGCCCTGCGCCGCCATGCGGGCGCGCAGGTCTTCGGAGCCGCAGACCTGCAGGACGGCGGCGGCCAGCGCCTCGGGGTCCGAAGCATCGCACAGGCATCCTGCCTCGCCCGCCACCTCGGGCAGCGAGGTCCGGTCCGAGGCAACCACGGGGGTGCCGCTGGCCATGGCTTCAAGAACCGGCAGACCGAAGCCTTCGAACAGCGACGGGTGCACGTACAGATCCGCCGCCTGGTACAGCGCCCGCAGTTCCGGGTCGGACACGTAGCCAAGGCTGTGCACGCGGTTGCGCAGCGCCGGTGCGGCAAGCGCTTGGGCAATTTCCCCGCTGTCCCAGCCTGCGCCGCCGGCCAGCACCAGATGATGCGGGATGCTGCTGCCCAGAACCGTCATCGCCCGCAGCAGGCCGGCCAGGTTCTTGCGCGGGCTGGCGGCGCCCGCGGACAGGATGAACGGGACACCGGGCGGCAAGCGGAACCGGTGCAGCAGCGCCGGGTCCGCCGGGGTGAAAAACGCCTCCGAAACGCCTTCCAGCACAACCCGCAGCCGGGATTCGACGCTTGGGCCTGCATACTCCCGGACGGTTTCGGCGGTGTATTGCGACACGCAGGCAATGACATCCGCCTGCCGCACCGCCTGGTCGAGGCTGCGCTGCATGACCCAGGGGCGGGTGTTGCGGAAGTAGTCCGGGCGGATCAACGGGCCCAGGTCGTGAATTGTCACCACCAGGGGCTTCCGGGTGGCCACCGGGTAGCCGAGGGAGACGGCGTGGACCACATCGACCGGCGCGTCCAGGCAGGCCTCCAGGGACGGGCGCCCGAGAAACGTCCAGAGCAGCGAGGTGCCGCGGCGGCCAAGCCCGGTGAGCTTCAGCCCGGTCTCCTGCTGGCGCGCGGCAAGCGCCTCCGGCTCCAGCCCCGACCATCCGGCAACAGGGATGATCTCGGGCCCGCCCGCGCTCCGCAGCGCCTCCAGCAGCTCCCGCGCGTAGCGGGCCAGCCCATGCCCCTGCCGGTCGCCGAACTGATTGGCGAAACAGGCAACCCGCAGCCCCTGCCCGGGGATCATGCCTGCGCGTTCAATGGTTGCGGATTGCAAGAAATGTCCTCCCGAATACGCTGTTCCAGCGGCGCCGGAGCCGGCCGCGGATCCCCGCGGGCAGAAACGCGCCAAGCAGGGCGGCCCAGGAATCCGCCGCAAACGGCCACAGCGCAATCGCAGTCAGATAGTGGCGGATGGCGGCCCCGCGCCTGCCCAGGTAGTGGAACTGGACACGCCCGGTGCGGCGGTGAAAGCTTGCCCGGGCCGCCAGCGGCAGCCACCAGGCGCGGCGCCGCCGCAGCGCCGCGTATTTGTCCAGGATCCGCTTGTGCGCGCGCAGCTCCCGCGCCGGATCCGAAACGGTCCGCGGCCCCGGATGCTGGCGCAAATCCACCAGAACCTCCGGAACACAGCCGATCGGGGCCAGCCCGGCAAGGCGTATCCACATGTCCCAGTCCTGCCGGGCGGCAAGCTCAAGATCGAATTTGCCGGCCTCGATCAGCAGCCGCCGTTCGGCAAGATAAGCCGAGGTCGGCGCGGTGACATCGCTGACCAGCAAGGCGTTCAGCAGGCCGCCTTCCGGGAAGGCATGGCGCGGCTGCGCGATCACCCGGCCGCTTTCGGCATCGGTTTCCCGCAGGCCGCAGTAGACCGCCCCGAACTCCGGACGCGCTGCCAGCCGCGCCATCTGCTTTTCGATCTTCTGCGGATGCCACAGGTCGTCGCTGTCCAGAAAGGCGACAAACCGGCCGCGCGCCCTGTCTATGCCGCGGTTGCGGGCCGCATTGCCGCCTGCGTTCGGCTGTTTTTCATACACCACCGGCAGCGGCACCGTTTCTGCCCAGGCGCTGACCCGTGCCGCGGTGTCATCCTCCGACCCGTCGTCGATGACAATGATTTCCAGGTCGCGGAAGGTCTGCGCCTGCACGCTGTCCAGCGCCTCGCAAATCAGGTGCCCCCGGTTATACGTGGGCACCACCACCGAGACCTTTGGCGGCGCGTCAGCCATTGCGGTCCGCAGCCGCCCAGGACACCTGCCGCTCCAGTTCCGCCCGCGAAATGCGGTTCTGCCGGTCCCACACCAGCGCATAAGCGCGGAAGACGGCCGTGGCCGAGTGCAGCGCCGAAATCAGCCCCGGCGTGCCATCAAGAAACCCCTTCTTGTAAAAGTACTTCTTCAGGAATTCCTTGGCCGGCGCCCACAGGATCTGCCAGCCGCGGATCTGCCGTTTGCTCTCCTCGACGTGCTTGACGACCTCCTCCAGATAGGTGGAGCTCTTCTTCAGGCGCTTTTCGAAGTTATGCTCGTTGAAGTGGATCATCTTGCCGCTGAGCTGGCCGACCCTTTGCGCGGGCGCATCCAGGTGGCAGGTCTCATGGAACATGCCGCCGAAGCGGAACAAATCGCGCCGGGCCAGGTGGATCAGGTTCCAGTCCTGCCAGCCGCCGCCCTGCATCGGCCGGTGCATGAAATGATTGAGGCGCCGGAACCGGTAGCCGTCCATCTGCTCATTCTTGATGGCGTCCCGGATTTCGCCGGCCAGCTCGCGGGAGACCCGCTCGTCGATATCCATATGCAGCAGCCAGTCGCTGGCGGCGGCGTCGATGCCCTTGTTGCGCTGATCGCTGTAATATTCGCCGGGCTCGCGCGGCGACCGGAGGAACCGGACGTTGCCGCCCGCCGCCGCGCAGATCTCTTCGGTGCGGTCGGTCGAGCCGTCATCCACAATAATGATCTCATCGACCCAGCCGATCAGGTTGGCCAGAAACCCGGGCAGATCCTCTTCCTCGTTGTAGCTGATGGCCACAACGCCCAGGGTGGCGGGGGCGCGCTCAAACGGGCTCATCGGGCCGCCTTGGCGAGACCCGCGTCCGGTCCGGACAGCAGGCCGTCAAAATAGCTGATTGTCTTGCTCAGCCCTTCCTCCAGCGGAACCGAGGGCGCCCAGTCCAGCTCGCGCTTGGCCAGCGAAATATCCGGGCGGCGCTGCATCGGGTCATCTTGCGGCAGCGGCCGGTAAACGATCTCGGACTGCGAGCCGGTCATTTCCACCACCCGCTCCGCCAGCTCGCGGATGGTGATCTCGACCGGGTTGCCCAGGTTCATCGGGCCATGGCAGCCGGGGCCCGCCCCCATGAAGCGCACGATCGCCTCGACAAGGTCGCTGACATAGCAGAACGACCGGGTCTGCATCCCGTCTCCGAACAGCGTGATCGGCTCGCCTTTCAGCGCCTGCACGATGAAATTCGACACCACGCGCCCGTCATTGGGATGCATTCTGGGGCCATAGGTGTTGAAGATGCGCGCCACTTTGACATCCAGCCCGGTCTGCCGGTGATAGTCGAAGAACAGCGTTTCCGCACAGCGCTTGCCCTCGTCGTAGCAGGACCGCGGGCCGATCGGATTGACATTGCCCCAGTAGTCCTCCCGCTGCGGGTTCACCTTGGGATCGCCGTAGACTTCGCTGGTGGAGGCTTGCAGGATCGGGCACTTGAGGCGCTTGGCCAGCCCCAGCAGGTTGATGGCGCCATGCACGCTGGTTTTCGTGGTCTGGATCGGGTCGTGCTGGTAGTGGACCGGAGAGGCCGGGCAGGCGAGATTGTAGATCGCGTCCACCTCGACATAGAGCGGGAACGTGACATCGTGGCGTATCAGCTCGAAATGCACGTTGTTCTTCAGGTGATAGATGTTCGGTTTTGTTCCGGTGTAAAAATTGTCGACGCACAAGACGTCGGCGCCATCCGCTATCAGCCGGTCGATCAGATGAGACCCGATAAAACCTGCGCCGCCTGTCACCAATACCTGTTTGTTGATACTCATTATGACTCCACACCTGGGTTCCTAAGTGAATCGTCTTTTGCCCGTTTCCGGCCAAAGGCCCTGCGCAAGCGGAGCAGGACCGGCTGCACAAACCTGTCCCTGAGCCGGTTGACGCGCAGCCGGGGCGACCGGCGCTTGGGCGTATTCAGCGGCCCGCCTGCACCGGCCTCCAGCGGGTTGGCCAGGTCTGCGCTGCTGTAGCCGAAGTGCCGGGCGATCTGCTGAACCGCGGGATCAAGCTGCAAAGTGTAGCGGCCGTCCTGCTTCCATTTTTCAGAGGATTTCGCATGTGTGCCGGAGCCGACCCGGGGGTCGGGCTCTATGCCGATGAACCGGCAGATTCCGGCAAAGCCGTCAACAGGCGCCTGCACCAGATCCTCATAGCGGACCGTCAGGAGCCTGCCTTCGGGCAGCATCTGTTCAAAAGCCAGCAGGTTGCGGCAGATTTCGAGCCAGCCGTACTGCCGCTTGTCCGGGTCCGTGCCGAACAGCGCGGCGGCGGAATACATCGTGCCGTGCGGGTTGCGGACCATGGCCACGATCTTCACATCAAGCTTGGTGGCCTGCATCCATTCCAGGATCAGGCTCAGCGCCGCCCAGTGGGCAAGGAACTGCGGCGATTTTTCAAAGAACACCGGGCGCGCATAGGCCTGGCACAGGGCTTCCCAGCCTTCGAAGACAAGCGCCCGGTCGTCTTCCGGGGGCTGGAAATCCGGGACGCACCGCGCCAGCAGATCGACCATATAGGCGCGCGCATTCGCCCGGCTGCCATAGCCGCCATATGCCTGCCCCGAGCTGAACAGCCGGTCCGGGCGCCGCAGCAGCACCGCGGCCGTCAGCCACCAGTGGGTCTCCAGATTGGAATGCGGCGAATAGGGCACGGTCTGAACGGCAGGATGCCGGCAGATCTCGTCCTGGAACATCGTTGAGCCAGAACGCTTATCTGAAAGCAGGAGCACGATGCTGGGCATGAGACCTCCGTTTCGCTGGTTTGGCCTGCCGCGGCACTTCAATAAAGTTCGCAAGAGACGAAATAAGTCCAATGACGAGGAAGAAAAGCATTGCACCGCGCGGCGTCGAGACCGGCGCATGCCCGAACGCAAACCACGGCAGCAGGGCGACGACGGACAGCAGCAGCGACTGCGACAGCAATCCCGTAAACGAGCTTTTGCGCCCGGCGAGCCGCCCGGTGACGTGAAGCGCCCTCAGCATCAGGCCGCCGTACAGGAGCGCCGCCAGCATCCCATAGCTGTAATATGCCATCGCAAATGCGGCATGGGTTGCCTTGCCGGCCTGCTCCGGGACCGCCCGGGTGTTCGAATACCTGACGGTGATCCCCTGCCCCAGCAGCAGGAACTGCGGCTTCTCTGCAATGTGCTGGAACGGCTCGATATAGGCCAGGATGCGCTCGCTTTCGCGCTCGTCCTGGAACGGGTTTTCCAGGATCGCCTGGCTGCGGTTGGACAGGCGGTCGAAGAAAAAGAGCTGGGAGGAAATGCCCACGGCCAGAACGACGGTGGTGCTGACCGCGACCGGCAGCAAAATCCCCCGGCGCACATATTTGAACCCGTAAAGCAGCACCATCAGCAGGATGAGCAGGCTGCCCAGGATCGGCCCGCGGGAATAGCTCATCACAACCCCCATCGGCGCCAGCAGGCAGGCGGTCAGCGTGATGCCCCGCCAGACCGGCCCAAGCCGCCACGGCCAGCGCAGCAGCAGCGCCGCAAGCGGCCAGCACGCATTGATGAATGAGGCGCCCAGGATCGAAACCCCGACCAGGGTCCGGCCGCGGACACCGCTGTCTCCGGCACTGTAATTCGCGCCCACCCCGTCCGCGGCGGGTTCAAGGAACTTGCTCGAAAACACCAGGTCCACAACCAGCACCCGCGTCATCGGCAGCGACGTGAGGATCATCAAGGACGCGGTGACCAGCATCCCCAGCACTGCTGCGCGCAAAATCACGGACACATCCTGCGGCGTCCGCACCATCAGGCCGGTGAGGAAGAACACGCTGAAGGCCAGGCAGGTGCGGATGGAGATATACAGGGAATCCTGCAAGGTGCCGAAGGTCAGAACCCCGATCAGCTCGCTGGCGAGTGCCAGAGACAGGATCACCTTGACGGTCGTGGAAAACATCCGGCGCCCCCGGACCGCAGGCAGGCTCTGCGCCTTCAGGATCAGCATCAGGATCAGCAGGTCGATCATGTAGACAGGCACCGGGCCCAGCTTGATATTCAGCTTGGGCACCGCAACGAGGACAAACACGAAGACCGCAAACAGGCCGATGCCCGGGGTTGTCCGGTGAGGTCTATAGGCCATAGCCGTGCCTCACTTTTGCGTATAAATTCAGATGGGCGCTCACGAAGTCTTCGATTTTGAAGCTCTGCGACCGCTCAAAGCCGTTTTGCCCCAGCTGCCTGCGCAAGTCCGGGGATGCAGCCAGGCGGCGGATTGCCTCCGCGATGCTGGCAGGCTGCCCCGGATCGACCAGCAGGGCGGCCTGGCCGTCGGGGCCGACAACCTCGCGCAGGCCCGCAACATCAGAGGCAATGACGGGCAAAGCCGCGTTCATGCCTTCCACTGCCGCCAGGCCGAAGCCTTCCCACAAGGAGGGGATCAGGAAGATGTCCGCCTCCTGCAGCAGCGCCCGGATGTCCGGCACATATCCCGCAAACTCCACGGCTTCGGAGACGCCAAGCCGCGCGGCGGTGCTGCGCAGCGCCTCAAGCTCAGGCCCATCGCCGGCGATCACATAGCGCAGGTTGCAGGGCATCAGCTGCGCCAGCGCCTCCAGGGCCGCGCCGTAGTTCTTGGCCGGGGTCAGGCGGCCGACCGACAGCAGGGTCAAAGGCTCAGTTTCAGGCGCCCGCCGGATGGGCCTGTCGAAGAACAGCCGGCAGCCATTGGGGATCACCGTGACCCCCTTGACCCAGGGGCGGGCCTTCCTCAGCTCGGTGCTGACCCCCTGGCTGATTGCAATGATCTGCTTGAAGGCGCCGTAGACCTGCCTGTCGATGGCCCGGCCGAACAGGCCGGACCTGCGGTTGTTCGAGGTGCTGTGCTCGGTGAAGAGCACCGGCGCGCCCACCACGCCGGCCCGCACCAGGAGCGACAGGTACAGGCTGGCGGGAAACAGATGCGCATGCACAACGTCGCTGGGGCGGATGTGCCGCCTGGCATAGGCCGCCAGCCGGCTGAAGGCGCGCGGGTCATAGGGGCTGTTCACCCCAAGCGACACCGCCCCCTCCGGCACGCCGCCCTCCCCGAAGCCCTCCAGCGAGACCAGATGCGCCTCGATCCCTTCCGACTGCAGCTGGCCGTGCAGGCTGCGGGCCATCCGCTCGGCGCCGCCGCGTTTCATGTCGATGCTGTTGATGATCTGAAAGACCCGCGGCCGCGCCGCCTGGTCCGGAGCGGCGGGGGGCGTGCGCCTGCGCAGCCCCTTGAGGACGCCGCGCAGGGCCTTGCGCTGCTTTGCCGGCAGGAACCGGGCCAGAGGGTGCTGCCGGAACAGCGCAGGCGTCTGAAAACTGCTCCAGGGCACAGGCTGCCAGTCCGGCGGCGGTTCCGACATCACCGCCTCAAAGAGCCCGGCATAGGCATGCACGCATGTTTCGCGCGAAAACCGGCTGCGGGCGGCTGCCGATACGGCCTGGCTCATCGCCTGCAGCTGCGCCCGGTCCCGTGCCAGGCGTTCGATATGCTTGGCAAACTCCGCAGTGCCGCCAGTCTCCGCCAGGAACCCGGTTTGGCCTGCCTCGATCAGGAAATCGGTGATGCCCGGCAGCCGCCAGGCAACCGGGACAGCGCCGGCCGCCATCGCCTCCAGCAAGGCGTTCGGGCAGCCTTCGAAATGCGACGGGAACAGAAAGACATCCGTCTCTTCCAGAAACCCCGGGATGTCCCCGGGGGTCAGGCTGCCGAGGAAGCGCACGGCGCCCGGGTCAGCCAGCCCGGCAAGCGCCCGGCGCAGGTCCGCCTCATCCTTGCCCTGCCCTGCGATCCGCAGCTGGAACGGCACCTTGGCGTCTTCGAGATGGCGCAGAATGGCAGGCAGGTGCATGACCCCTTTCTGCCGGTGCTCCAGCCGGCCAAGGAAGCCCAGCTTCAGGACGCCGCCCCTGCCCCGCACCGCCCGGGCCGCCCCGGCGAACCGTTCCGGCGGCACCCCGTTGGGGATCAGGGCAATCTTGTCCGGGCTGACGCCGTAGCCGGTTATCAGGTCCTCTTGCAGCCGCGGCGTCAGCGCCACGATCCGCGCCAGCCGCTCCTGGCCAACCAGAGTGAGCCGGTAGCCTTCCTCGAACCCGTTGGCGCAGCGGGCCAGGGCCCGCACATGTGCGGGGAGATGCGGCAAAGCGCTCAGGATGGCGGGCGAGTTGACGCCGAACACCGCGTCTATCTGTTCGGCCGCACACCAGTCAGCAAAGGCGCGGGCCTGCGTCTTCAGGCTTGTGCTTCCTGCAGCCAGCAGGACGCATCCGTCATCGGCAAACGCCGGATCGGTCAAGCTGGCCTGATCGCGGCCCGCCGCGACACAGCGCAGGTCAATGCCATGCTCCAGCAGCGCAGGCCGCATGTTGCGGTAGAAGGTGAAGGTTCCGCTGTCTTTCGGCACCGATCCGAACGCCACGCGTATCATCGGCCGCCTCCCGGCCGCCACAGCCCTGCCCGGTCCTGGCCTGCCCGGATTTTGGCAAGGCTCATCGGATCACCCCCCGGCTGCAACGGTGATATGCGCGCCGGCCCCGAACAGGCTGTCGTAATCGGCGATGGATGCCAGCGCCCCGTCCTCCAGCGTCAGGATGATGTCGCAGTCGCGCACCGTCGTGTGCCGGTGGGCCACCATGATCAGCGTCTGCGAGCCCGCCAGCTTGGAGATCTCCGCCATCACCTGCGCCTCGGTGGCGTTGTCGAGGGCACTGGTCGCCTCGTCGAACACGATGACTCCCGGCTCAGGGTAAAGGGCGCGGGCAATGCTCAGGCGCTGCCGCTGGCCGCCGGACAGCCGCACCCCGCGCTCTCCGACAAAGGTTTCGTAGCCATCGGGCAGCTCGTTGAGGATGAAATCGTCGATCTGCGCCATGCGCGCCGCAGCCTGCAGTTTCCCGGCATCAATATCCGCTTCGGGGACGCCAAAGGCGATATTCTGCGCCACCGTGGCATCGCTCAGGTAGATGTCCTGCTGGACATAGCCGACATTTGCGCGCCAGGACCGGATTTCGCTGTGCGACAGCCTGCGGCCGTCAATCCGGATTTCACCGCTGTCCGGTTCCAGCAGCCCCAGGATCAGATCCATCAGGGTTGTCTTGCCGGCCCCTGTCCGGCCGACAATGCCCACGGACATGCCCGCTGCAATCGTGAAGGTCACGTTTTTCAGGCTGTCTTCCTCCGCGCCGGGATAGCGGAAGGACACATCCTTGAACTCGATGCTCTCCCGGAAGCGCATGGGAACAACCGCGCCGGGCAAGGGCGGCAGGTCTTCCGCGCTCTTGAAATCCTCCAGGATGGAGTTCGCGGAGGCGCTGCTCAGCCGCAGGGAAACGGACGCGTTATAGCCCTTCTGGAACGCCGGCATCATGCGGTAAAGCGCCAGGACAAAGACCCCGAGCGTTGGCAGCATACTGGCCATCGCGGCGCTGCCGGTGCCGCCGCTGCGGGCGGACAGAAACAGGGTCAGCAGCACAGTGCCGCCGATCGCCACGGATTCGATGATGTGCCGCGGCGCCATCCGGACGGTGTTGGACAGCGCAGTCGCATTGGCATAGCCGGACGACGGCTCCGAATACCGTTCCACCAGGTTCCGCTCCCGGTTCAGCAGCCGGACCTGTTTGCCGCCGATCAGCGCCTCCATTGCCAGCCGGTGCCGTTTGCGGTTGGTGCTCAGGATTGTCTGGCCGAGCCGGGTTGAGATCCGGCGCACGGACAGCAGCAGAACCGCATAAAGCCCGGAGAATGTCCCCATCGCCAGCAGGGTGACCGACGGGTTGATCACCAGCAGCAGCGCCACCAGGAAGAACAATGTCACGGCCGAGACCACAAACTCTGAAAACGCCCGGAAGATCTGCGAGACGATGCGGGCCGTCTCCGACAGCATATTCGCCACAAGCTCGCTGCTGTTGCGCTGCAGCATGAACGGATAGGGCTGCTTGAGATAAGCCGCCAGCAGGCGTTTCGACAGGCTGTGAATGCGCCCTTCAAGCCAGCGGTTGGCGACATAGACGGTCAGTATCTTCAGCCCCGCGGTGGCGATGAGCATGACGAAGAACACGCTGCCCAGCACGAAAATGAACTCATCGGCGCTGCTGAAACCGCCCTTGGTGTAGACGTATGACAAGTAGCTGTTTGATTGAATGAGCCCGGGTTCGCCGAGCACCTTGAGAAAGGGGAAGATCATTGCAACGCCCACCATGTCCGCAAATCCGCTCAGGATAATGAGCGGCATGATGAGCATCGCCGTCTTGCGCTCCGCCGGCGTGAGCAGGCGCAGGGCCAGCTTCAGGCTTTTCATGACGGCCTCCGGCAATGTCCGGAAATGCGCCTCCGGCGCGGGGCGGAATTGCCGGGAACATGCGGCGGCCGCGGCCGCCCTGTTTTCTGAAAGACGCCGGCCGGGCGCGCCATGGCCGCCCCGCTCAGCTTCACTGAAACCAATACCAAATCACAATGCACAAGACTGCTTTCGTTACAGGCGCGACGGCCAGCCAAACACGATCTTGATTGTTGCAACTAATACGAAAAGATCCAGCCGCCACCCCATGTTGCGGACATAGTAGGCATCCAGCTCAAGTTTCTCCCGGGCCATCTCGATGCAATCGGTGTAGCCCTGGGTCACTTGCGCATAGCCGCTCATGCCCGGCTTGACCGTTTCGCGGATGTCATATCCGGGAATGGCCTGCCGGTAGGTTTCGGCAAAGGAGAAGATTTCAGGCCTCGGGCCGATCAGGCTCATCTGCCCCATCAGGACATTCAGGATCTGCGGCAGCTCATCGAGCTTGGTATCGCGCATCCAGTGCCCCAGGGGGGTGATGCGGGATGTCTCCAAAGGATCATCCGCCCCCCGGCAGCCTGCGCCGCTGCGGGTCATGGTGCGGAACTTGATCATTGTGAACCCCTGCCTGTTGCGGCCGCAGCGCTGCTGCAGGAAGAACAGCCGTCCCGGGTTCCGGAAGGGGTTCAGGCACAGCAGAACACAGCAAATCCCCAGCAGCAGCGGCAGGGAAGCCAGGCTGATCAGGATATCCGCCGCACGTTTGGAAATCAGGTAGGCGCGCCGCTTCGCTGTGCGGGTGAACGCCCCCGAAAGATTTTCCCCCTCTCCGCCAGGGTAATAATACCTCTTGGCGGCAACCTTTAACATAACACCATTTTTCATTTAACTTGTAACCGTCTACTAAACCCATACAGGGAGGGCACAGAAACCGGCTGCCCGAAACAAATAATCCAGCCCTGAAAAACAGGCGGGATGGGCATTTGAATCTGTGAAAATCAGTCCCCCCAGACCCCTCACATGCGGCCTTTGGAACACACTGCAAGCAGGCCGCGGTACAAGTATGCCGTCCGGCCGCCGTTCTGCCAAGGTAAAATTTTAGGAATATCTGCTGAAAGCCGCGGCGGAAAATTCAAACGCCACCGGTTTAATTGGATTCCCCTGGAATACGTCCGCGGACCTCGGAAGATATTGATTTAATTGAAGTAATTTTGCCCAGAAAAAGGGCGAAGAAAAACAGGGCAATGGAAATGAGAAAACCGATTGCAACCGAAGGAATCAATGTGAACCCGAAAAACAACCATAAAGAAAATGCGGAAATCCACATTGCGCAAACTGATATAAAGAACGAAGGAATCGCCATGCTGGACCTTGAACCTGAAGCATATGACATACTGTTATTCCGGCCTGGCCTGCGGCGCTAGGGGCTCGCAGGGGTTTGCGGGGAATTAACGCCGCAGGAAGCTGCGGTGCAGGAACGCATCCTGCACCGCTTTGGTATCAGACGAGCAGGAAGTCGTCGCTCAGCGCCGCGCTGCCGGTGGCAATCGCAAAATCGCTGATGGTGCCGTCAAAGGCATCGGTGAAGCCCGCTTCGCCCGATTTGCTGGCCCAGCCGTTGGCGCCGACCTGCAGGTGCTCGGCGTTGTCCAGCCAGTCGAACTCGAAGTCCGCCTCTCCGGCCAGTTCCCCGTTCACCCGCAGCGCAACCTTGCCGCCGCCGAAGCTGGCGCTGACCGAATAATCGGTGTCCGCCTCAATGCCGGCGACTTCGAAGGTTTCCGACGCATCGCCTTCCTGGAACCGCACGAACAGCTTGCCATTGCTGATGTAGCTGGTGAAGTGCCCGTCGTTGACATCGGCGCCATAGGCATCCTTCGAGACCAGCCCCTGGCGGCCGCTGACCGTGTCGGCATTGAAGGTGAAGGCGATGTTGCCGGCCTCCGCCTGCAGCGCTTGGTCCGGTGCAAACTCCAGCACCGAGCCCTTCGTGCCGTTGAA
The DNA here is from genome assembly GCF_056158685.1 of Leisingera sp. ABM4_103. Classification (NCBI taxonomy): domain Bacteria; kingdom Pseudomonadati; phylum Pseudomonadota; class Alphaproteobacteria; order Rhodobacterales; family Roseobacteraceae; genus Leisingera; species Leisingera sp. ABM4_103. Next base: position 40,684 of record NZ_JBSWTU010000003.1, read on the forward strand.
CTCCATCGGGCCATCCAGCTCGAAGATGTCTGCAAGCGCCGGCAGGGTGGTGCCTGCTTCCTGGCTGCCGGTGTCTTCCACGGAAAAGTCCGTGCCGGTGCCGGTTTCGGGTGCCGCAGAGGTGCTGCTGTCCGCATCCGTGCTGCCGGTGCCGGTTTCACCGCCGTCCGCACCGGAGACTGCCGCTGCGGTGTTGAAGCCTTCGGTGATCCCGACGTCCGAGATGGTGCCGTCAAAGGCCGCCACGAAGCCGGCCTCGCCGGACTTGCTGGCCCAGCCGTTTGCGCCGATCTGCAGGTATTCCTTGTTGTCCATCCAGTCCACCTTGAAGGCAGCACTGTCGGCCAGCACATCGTTGACCCACAGGGACACCTGGCCGTCGCCGAAGCTGGTGCGCACGTCATAGTCCGTGTGCGCCTTGATGCCGTCCATCTTCAGCGTCTTGGAGGCAGACCCTTCCTGGTAGCGGACGTGCAATGTGCCGTCCTTGATGTAGGAGGTGAAATGCCCGTCGTTCACGGTGCTGCCGCGGGCGTCCTTGGACACAAGCCCCTGGCTGCCGCTGACCTTATCCGCGTTGAACGCAAAGGACACCGTTGCGGATTGGGCATTTGTGCCGGCGGACGGCGCCACCTCGATCACCTTGGCGGCGGTTCCGTCGAACTCCATCGCGCCCGACCGCTGGAACAGCATCTCGCCGCTGCCGGCCGGGCCGGAAGTGTCTTCATCCGGGGTGGGCCTGGGCTGCGGCTCAGGTTCGGGAGCGGGCTCGGGCTCGGGCTGCGGTTCAGGCTGCGGTTCGGGCGCAGGTTCGGGTGCCGGCGCTGTGCCGCCGCCGGATCCGCCTGTCTCCCCGCCTGCAACCGGGCCGGCAGAGCCGGACCACAGCTCGCTGACGGACAGTTTCCGCGGCGCGCCGGTGGTTTCGATGTCGCCGCCGACATTGGTGCCGGAAAGGTTGAGCCCTGAGACGTTCATGAAGCGCAGTTCGCTGATATTGCCGAGCAGGGAAATCCCCTCCCAGGTGATGTCGTAGCCGTCCTTGATCAGGAACGCCCGCCCGCCCTGCGAGGCGGTGTTCTCGAAGATCGAGTTGCTGACATGGATGTCATGGGGGATCGCCTTGGCGTTGCCTGCATTCAAGAGGCCGGTCCTGTCGACCGCGCTGACAACGATGCCGTTGGGGCTGTTGATGAACTGGCTGCCATCAATGTTGATATTCGTGTTCCACTTGTCGGGGTTGAAATCCGTGCTGTCGTGATACGAGCTCTTGATGTCGATGCCGCTCACGCCGTTGTTGTAGAACACCGAATCCAGAACCGTGCCGTTGCGGAAGCCGCCGGCGGTGTCCAGGCCGTCGCGGGCGTTGCTTTCAAAGAAGCTGCCGGTCACCGTCATGCCCGACGGGCCGTCACCGGATACGGAGCTCTCGGTCTTGATGCCGTCGCCCAGCGATTTGCGGAAATGGCTGCCCGAAATCGTGGCGCCATCGCCGGACACGACGCGGAGCTGGTAGAAGCCGCCCTCGAACAGGCTGCTGTCAACGGTGAGGCCGTTGCCGCCCCGCACATCGATATGCATCGACACGTTGCCCGAGAAGGCGCTGTCCTTGACGGTGACCCCGTCGCCGTCGACAGCCAGAACCCGCTTTTTGTGGTAGTCCTGGCCGGCCGCAGGAAGGATCCCGTTGTAGCTTGTCTTCGGCGCGTTCACCACGTCGAAGGTCACGTTGTCCACCGTCACCCCTTTGGACAGGATGAACAGCGGCGAGGCGTCGGTGGCCGAGGTGGTGCGCACATCCAGGCCCGCGCCCTGCTCGGCGGTCAGGGTGAAATTGTCCGGCAGCCGCAGGTTCGACCCCGAGATCTTGAAGGTGTCCTCAAGAACCAGCGTGTCGCCGGCTTTGAACTTTTTGCTCGACAGCAGCGACGCAAACGCGCTGGAGACATCCTGACCCGCGGACCAGCCGAGGTCAGACGAATGCCAAACGGTCATGTGATTTCCTTTCACTGGCGATCAGCCGCGGAGTGGCGCGGCCAACACTCTTACATTCCGAAACAGCACTGACCGGAGGCGGAGCTTGAAGACGGGCCTGAAGCACCGGGACAGATCCCGGGCGCTGCAGATATCTCTGTTCCCTCGCCGCCGGAAAGCAGACTGGTAAAAACCTGGCAGCGACCTAGTTGCCGCCGGCCTGTGCGGAAAGGGCCGATCAAATCCGGCCGGGAAGCCGGCTTATTTCAGCCGTTCGCCCCGTAAACCGTCCGCAAATAACCGCGCAACGGCAGGAACCCGCTCAAGCGCGGGCGTTGAAAGTCTGGGAAAAAGCGGGGTTGTTCTGTAACAGTGGAGCCGGTTTATCCTGCCCCGTGTCACACCCGGGAAGCGGGGCCTGCGGCAACTCCGCAAGCAAAAAGCCAGCCTGCAGAACCGCTTGACCGCTGTCCGGGAAAGAGCGGTGTCCGGCCCGGCAGACAAAAGGCCCGCAATCGCGAATCGCAGCTTTACAGGCCGGGCGGCACCTGGGCCGCCGGTGCAGGCGCGTTGCCTGCGCAGCTGCGGACCGCAGACCTGCCGGCGAAGGCGGGCCGCAGCAGGCTGAACGCCTTCAGAACGCGGGCTTCTTCAGCCGCTGCCGCACCCTCTGCCGCTTGCGGGCCCGCAGCTTCAGTTTCACCCGCTGCACGGCCAGCGTGACCAGGGCCGCCAGCCGGTCCGGCGCCGAGAGGCCCGGGGTCAGGCAGAGCGAGTTCAGATATTCCCGCGACAGCCGGCGTGCGGGGCGCGGATCCGCAACCGCATCCGGGTCAAACCATTTCGCCACCGCATCCGGCGTTTTGTTGGCCCGTTGCGAGCCATCCTTATGCAGCCTGCGCTGAAACTGCGGCGCACAGTCCAGCCGGACGATATGCCCCAGCAGGGCGCATTCGGCCAGCAGCACATAATCCGATGCGATATAGCTGCCGATCAGGCGCGTGCGGGCCAGCATGTCCCGGCGGAACATCCCGAAAACCGAGGTCACGATCCCCAGCTGCTCCAGCGTTTCATAAAGCCGCCGGGCCGGTGTGCGGGCAGAGGTCTCCACGCAGGACGCCGCCTTTGCCGCGGCTTCCCGCCCGGTTTCATCAATATACCTGAACGCCGGATAGACCAGGACTGCCCCGTCCCCATGCTCTTCGAACCCCTGCAGGCAGGCCGACAGAAAGCCGGGGCCCAGAATGTCATCATGGGCCAGCCAGTTGAAATACTCGCCGCGGGCCAGGTGGAATGTGTAGTTGTAGTTCTTGGCGGCGCCGATATTGCGCGGCTGCCGCACATAGAGAATGCGCGGATCCTGCTCTGCAAAGCGGCGGCAGATCGCCTCGGTGCCATCGGTTGAGGCATTGTCGGAGATGATCAGCTCGAAATCCTGAAACTTCTGCGCCAGCACTGATTGAATGGCCTGCTCCAGGTAGTTTTCGCCGTTGTAGACCGGCAGCCCGATGCTGCAGGCCGGCGCCGCGGAAATATCTGTCATCTGCTCACTCGTTTACCTGTACCCATGTTCGACATAGCCTGCTCTTCAGACCCGGCCACCCCGGAGGCCTTGCGGCCTGCAGAGCGGCCGCCGCGGACGGCCGTGCATTCAGACAAGGACGGAGAACTCAAACGCGTCTCCCGTCAGGCTCAGCCCGTAGACATTGTTGATGACACCGATCAGCTCATCCTGATCGCCGCCGCTGCCGGCCAGCCAGATCGCGGTGCCTGCCGGCAGCCCGGCGGCGTCCTCGGTCAGCACATAATCCGAGCTGGTTCCCGCCAGCCGCACCTTGTCGCCTGCGGTGAAGTCCCAGACATAGCCGTAATCGTCCCCGCCGCTGGTGGCGCCATCGCCGTCGTCATAATAGACGGTGCCGTTTTCACCGAAGACAAAGACATCATCGCCGCCATTGCCGGTGAAGACATCCAGCTCTCCCAGCCCCGGCAGCGGAGCGGTTTCATCCACCGCCGCCAGCACCTCGGCGGTATCATCGCCAATGGTCACATCGCCGCCTTCGATTTCGGTGATGTCGATATCGTGGAATTCGATATCATAATGATGGGTGACCAGCGCAAAGGAGCCCGTGATCGGATCGGCATAGTCGATGACCAGATCCATCAGCCAGTCCACCGGCTCCGCAGTGCCCTCTTCCCAGACCTTCATCTTGTAGGACCGGTCAAAGGTGCCCGATTGCTCGACCCGCATCAGGAAATTGAACCGCGTGCCTTCGGCCAGCGCATAGTTGGTATCGCCGGTATTGGGGAAGATCTCGAAGTGCGGGGTGCCGGTGTGCTGGTTGTAGAACAGGAACTCCGAGGGGGTGAACCCTCTCAGCGGCTGCCACTGGATGGGTAAATCATCCGTATGGCCATTCCACCACAGCCCGAACCCGAAAAGACCGCCCACGATAGACATGTCATGCGGGGTGACCGCAACCCGGGCTTCAAAAAAGTCCCATTTGTCATCGCCAAGGGCAATGAACCGGTCGAACCCCAGTTCCTTGGGGCGCACCCCGTCGCCGGTCAGCATCCAATTGCCGTCGACGACCTGCGCCGCATCCTGGATATTCGTGACAGTGGACCAGTCGATCGAGTAGTTCGGATCCCAGTCGGATCCGCCCTCATACTGGATGGTCACATCCTGCGTATGCGTGGAGCCGTCATCATACCTGGCAATGATCGAAACCACGTCGTCCGCCGCGGTCGGATCCAGTTCGGCATAAGCAATGTCGATGTTGAAATCCCCGGCTTTCTCCAGACGGCGCTGGTCCGGCCCGACCGACAAAGACCGCTCTGCGCCGCCGTTCAGCGTGTAACTCAGCGAAACCAGCCCATCAGCAAAAACATCCCCCAGGATGTTGACCCAGGTCTGAGGAACCCCGGGCTGGCCGAAGGTCTGTGTTGGCCCATACCAGACGTCGATGACGGGACCGACTGCAACTGTCACGGTTGCGGTATCGCTGAGGCTGCCGTCGCTGATGGTGTAGGTGAAGCTGTCGGGGCCTTCATAGCCCGCGTCCGGCGTGTAGGTCAGCGTGCCGTCGCCATTGTCCGCCAGCGTGCCGTTGGCCGGGCTGCCAAGCGCGGTGATGCTGATGGGATCGCCGTCGGGATCGCTGTCATTGGACAGCAGATCGCCGGTATCGATGACCAGCGGCGTGTCCATCGCCGCCGCCAGCGCGTCATCCGCCGCCTGCGGCGCCTGGTTCACCGGGGTGATGCTGCCGTCCTCATCGGCGATCGGGTCGCCGGCCACCTCGAAGTAATCGACCTGCGCCGTATAGCCCGCGGCCTGCCCGGTATTGCCGGCAAACACCCCCGCTGCGGTGGCATTCAGCGCATGGGTAAAGCTCACCGCCGTGGTCCAGCTGCTGCCGTCGGCGGAATACTCATAGGTCCAGACATCACCGCTGCGGCTGACCCGCAGATACTCGGCACTGCCCGGGATCACCGCATTGACCCGCGAAGACGAGCTGCCGTTCACCGTCACCCCGGCAAAGACCCGCAGGCTGGTGCCGTTGGAATAGGTGTCAAAGCGCACCCAGTTGCCGGCATCCTGCTCCACCAGGATCCCCTGCAGCTGGAACCGGTCCGCCGGCGTGGTCAGGAAGCGGGCTTCGGCCTGGAAATCCTCATCGGCGATATCCTGCATCGCGCGCGCCGCATTGTTGGTCTGCCAGGCATCGTAATTGCCGTCCGGCGTGACCAGCTCGAGATAGGCCTCAGTGCCGGCAACGCCCAGGCTGGCGGAGACGCCCGCAGGCCCCTCGATGCTCCACACCGCCGGATCCAGCGCCGCACCGGAGAAGTCATCCGACACCAGCCCGCTGCCCGCAGCAGGCGCCGAGACCGTCAGGTTCACCGTCGCGGTATCGCTCAGGCCGCTGTCGTCGCTGATCGTGTAGGTGAAGCTGTCCGCCCCCTCATAGCCCGCATTTGGCGTATAGGTCAGGGTGCCATCACCATTGTCCGCCAGGGTGCCGTTGGCCGGATTGGTGAAGCTGTCGAAGGTGATGGGGTCGCCATTGGGGTCGCTGTCATTGGACAGCAGCGTGGCCTCGCCGATCACCAGCGCGGTGTCCATCACCACCGCCAGGCCATCATCCGCCGCATCCGGCGCCTGGTTGCCCGGCGCCGAGACCGTCAGGTTCACTGTCGCGGTATCGCTCAGGCCGCTGTCGTCGGAGATGGTGTAGGTAAAGCTGTCCGCCCCCTCATAGCCCGCATTGGGCGTATAGGTCAGGGTGCCATCGCCATTGTCCGCCAGGGTGCCGTTGGCCGGATTGGTGAAGCTGTCGAAGGTGATGGGGTCGCCATTGGGGTCGCTGTCATTGGACAGAAGCGTGGCCTCGCCGATCACCAGCGCGGTGTCCATCACCACCGCCAGGCCATCATCCGCCGCATCCGGCGCCTGGTTGCCCGGGGTGATGCTGCCGTCCTCGTCTGCGATCGGATCGTGGGCCACCTCGAAGTAGTCGACCTGCGCCGTATAGCCCGCGGCCTGCGCAGTATTGCCCGCAAACACCCCGGCCGAAGTGGCGGTGATCGCATGGTTGAAGCTCACCGCCGTGGTCCAGTTGCTTCCGTCAGCGGAGTACTCGTAGGTCCAAGTGTCGCCGGACCGGTCCACCCGCAGGTATTCCGCCGCCCCTTCCGGAATCACCGCATTGACCCGCGACGACGAGCTGCCGTTCACCGTCACCCCGGCAAAGACCCGCAGGCTGGTGCCGTTGGAAAAGGTGTCAAACCGCACCCAGTTGTCCGCATCCTGCTCCACCAGGATCCCCTGCAGCTGGAACCGGTCCGCCGGCGTGGTCAGGAAGCGGGCTTCGGCTTGGAAATCCTCATCCGCGATATCCTGCATCGCGCGCGCCGCATTGTTGGTCTGCCAGGCATCATAATTGCCGTCCGGCGTCACCAGCTCGAGATAGGCCTCAGTGCCGGCAACGCCCAGGCTGGCGGAGACGCCCGCAGGCCCCTCGATGCTCCACACCGCCGGATCCAGGCTGCCGCCCGCAAAATCATCCGACACCAGCCCGCTGCCCGGCAATGGCGCCGAGACCGTCAGGTTCACCGTCGCGGTATCGCTCAGGCCGCCGCCGTCGCTGATGGTGTAGGTGAAGCTGTCGGGGCCTTCATAGCCCGCGTCCGGCGTGTAGGTCAGCGTGCCGTCGCCATTGTCCGCCAGCGTGCCGTTGGCCGGGCTGCCAAGCGCGGTGATGCTGATGGGATCGCCGTCGGGATCGCTGTCATTGGACAGCAGATCGCCGGTATCGATGACCAGCGGCGTGTCCATCGCCGCCGCCAGCGCGTCATCCGCCGCCTGCGGCGCCTGGTTGTCCTCATAGGCGATCGGGTCGCCGGCCACCTCGAAATAATCGACCTGCGCCGTATAGCCCGTAGCCTGCGCGGTATTGCCGGCAAACACCCCCGCTGCGGTGGCATTCAGCGCATGGGTAAAGCTCACCGCTGTGGTCCAGCTCACGCCGTCGGCGGAATACTCATAAGTCCAGAGATCGCCGGACCGGTCAATCCGCAGGTATTCCGCCGCCCCTTCCGGGATCACCGCATTGACCCGCGAAGACGAGCTGCCGTTCACCGTCACCCCGGCAAAGACCCGCAGGCTGGTGCCGTTGGAATAGGTGTCAAACCGCACCCAGTTGCCGGCATCCTGCTCCACCAGGATCCCCTGCAGCTGGAACCGGTCCGCCGGCGTGGTCAGGAAGCGCGCCTCGGCCTGGAAATCCTCATCCGCGATATCCTGCATCGCGCGCGCCGCATTGTTGGTCTGCCAGGCATCGTAATTGCCGTCCGGCGTGACCAGCTCGAGATAGGCCTCAGTGCCGGCAACGCCCAGGCTGGCGGAGACGCCCGCAGGCCCCTCGATGCTCCACACCGCCGGATCCAGCGCCGCACCGGAGAAGTCATCCGACACCAGCCCGCTGCCCGCAGCAGGCGCCGAGACCGTCAGGTTCACCGTCGCGGTATCGCTCAGGCCGCTGTCGTCGCTGATCGTGTAGGTGAAGCTGTCCGGCCCCTCATAGCCCGCATTGGGCGTATAGGTCAGGGTGCCATCGCCATTGTCCGCCAGGGTGCCGTTGGCCGGATTGGTGAAGCTGTCGAAGGTGATGGGGTCGCCATTGGGGTCGCTGTCATTGGACAGCAGCGTGGCCTCGCCGATCACCAGCGCAGTGTCCATCACCACCGCCAGGCCATCATCCGCCGCATCCGGCGCCTGGTTGCCCGGCGCCGAGACCGTCAGGTTCACCGTCGCGGTATCGCTCAGGCCGCTGTCGTCGGAGATGGTGTAGGTAAAGCTGTCCGCCCCCTCATAGCCCGCATTGGGCGTATAGGTCAGGGTGCCATCGCCATTGTCTGCCAGGGTGCCGTTGGCCGGATTGGTGAAGCTGTCGAAGGTGATGGGGTCGCCATTGGGGTCGCTGTCATTGGACAGCAGCGTGGCCTCGCCGATCACCAGCGCAGTGTCCATCACCACCGCCAGGCCATCATCCGCCGCATCCGGCGCCTGGTTGCCCGGAGTGATGCTGCCGTCCTCGTCTGCAATCGGATCGTGGGCCACCTCGAAGTAATCGACCTGCGCCGTATAGCCCGCGGCCTGCGCAGTATTGCCCGCAAACACCCCGGCCGAAGTGGCGGTGATCGCATGGTTGAAGCTCACCGCCGTGGTCCAGTTGCTTCCGTCGGCGGAGTACTCGTAGGTCCAAGTGTCGCCGGAGCGGTCCACCCGCAGGTATTCAGCGTCGCCCGGCTGGATCACCGTACTGATCCGCGACGACGAGCTTCCATTCACCGTCACCGCCGCAAAGATCCGCAGCACATTGCCATCGGAATAGGTGTCAAACCGCACCCAGTTGCCGGCATCCTGCTCCACCAGGATCCCCTGCAGCTGGAAGCGGTCCGCCGGCGTGGTCAGGAAGCGGGCTTCGGCCTGGAAATCCTCATCGGCGATATCCTGCATCGCGCGCGCCGAATTGTTGGTCTGCCAGGCATCATAATTGCCGTCCGGCGTCACCAGCTCGAGATAGGCGTCGGTGGCATTGCTGGCCAGATTGGCCGAAACGCCCGCAGGGCCTTCGACGCTCCACACTGCCGGATCCAGGCTGCCGCCCGCAAAATCATCCGACACCAGCCCGCTGCCCGAGGCAGGCGTGCCGATGGTGAAGTCGAAAACAACCTTGGCAGGCGCCGAAATTCCGTCACTGAGGCCGAGCTCGAACCCGTCCAGCCCGTCGGTCCCGGCAGTGGTGGCAAAGGAGACCAGCCCCTGGTTCACATCTGCCTGGGTAAAGCTGCCGCCAGCCGCCAGGTCGCTGCCGTTCAGCCGCAGCGCGCCAAGAGCTGGAGCCGAAACCACAGTATAGACCAGTTCGCTGGCGCTTTGTTCAGTATCGGTGGCCGAGAGCAACGAGGCATCGATGGCCAGCGTTTCGCCCGCGTTCATGACTGCGGACTGCTCCCGGTGCTGCAGCAGCACCGCCACCGTGGCATCGGTCTTGCTGGCGGCGATCACATCGACCAGCCCGTCCTGGTTCACATCGGCCGGCGTCGGCGTATAAGCACCCACGGCATTGCCGTCGATGGTGATGGCGCCAAAGACGCCGCTGCCGTTGTTCTCCAGGAACCGCACGCTGTTGTCATTGACGCTGGCGGCCAGCAGATCGATGTCGCCGTCATTGTCGACATCCTCGGCAATCACCGTCCGGGCGCCAGCGACGTTGTTTGCCAGCACGGTCCTGGTGAAGCCGCTGCCAGTGTTAAAATAGCCGATGATCAGATTGTTCAGCTTGGCCGCTGCAGCCAGATCAATCAGCCCGTCGCCGTTCAGATCGGCGGCGGTGACGTAATAGGCGCCATCGGCGGTATTATCGACCACCTGTTTGGTGAAATTCTGGCTGCCGTCATTTTCATAGATCGCCACCGTGTCGTCGCCGTGGCTGGCGGTCAGAATGTCGAGGTCGCCGTCAGCATCAATGTCAAAGGCGATGGCCGTCTTGGCCTCCAGCGCGTTGCTGTCCAGCACATGTTCGGTGAAATTCTGGCTTCCATCGTTCTCGTACCAAGCAATGGTATTTGAATCCTGGCTGGCGGTAACCAGATCGAGGTCGCCGTCACCGTCCATATCCGCCGCTTCGATGAAATGCGCCCCGTCCTTGGCGGCGATGGTGTGGCGCTGGAAGGTGCCGTCACCGGCATTTTCATACCAGACATACAGATCGTCGCGGTACCCGCCGGCCAGAATGTCCGGATCGCCGTCCTGGTCAAGATCGGCAACCGAGGCCGGATAAGAGGACTCCAGCGCATTGTCGATGACATGCTCGGTGAAATTCTCCGCGCCGTCGTTCTCAAACCAGACAACTGAATCGTTCTGCTCGGAGGTGGCAACCACGTCGATGTCGCCGTCCCCGTCGAAATCCGCCCCCAGCCCGACATGGGTCAGCGGCATGGCTGTTGACACAATAACCTTGCTGAACACCGGCGTGCCGGTTGTCAGCACCGGGGCATCCTGGACAATGGCGCCGCCGCCGGGGCCGGAGGCAGCCAGCGTCACGGTGGCTGTCACGCTGTCCGTGCCATCGCTGAGCGTGTAGCGGAAGCTGTCGGAGCCGGAGGCCCCGGCATCCGGCGTATAGGAAAACGACCCGTCCGCGTTGAGGGCCACGGTTCCGCTGGCCGCCTGCGTGTCCAGGGAAACCGTCAAGGGGTCGCCGTCGGGGTCGCTGTCATTGCTCAGCACGCCGCTGGCGGCATCCACAGTCAAACTGCCGTCCGGCGCAAGCAGGTAATTGTCATTCTGGGCAACAGGCGCCGTATTGACCGGGGCGATGCTGCCGTCCTCATCGGCGATCGGGTCGCCGGCCACCTCGAAGTAGTCGACCTGCGCGGTATAACCCGCGGCCTGCGCGGTATTGCCGGCAAACACCCCGGCTGAGGTGGCGTTCAGCGCATGGGTAAAGCTCACCGCCGTGGTCCAGCTCACGCCGTCGGCGGAATACTCATAGGTCCAGACATCGCCGGCCCGGTCGACCCGCAGGTATTGGGCCTCCCCTGCCGGGATCACCGCTCTGACCCGCGAGGACGAGGAGCCGTCCACCGTCACCCCGGCAAAGATCCGCAGGCTGGTGCCGTCGGAATAGGTGTCGAACCGCACCCAGTTGCCTGCGTCCTGCTCCACCAGGATCCCCTGCAGCTGGAAGCGCTCGGTCGGGGTGGTCAAAAAGCGCGCCTCGACCTGGAAATCCTCATCCGCGATGTCCTGCATCGCGCGCGCCGAATTATTGGTCCGCCAGGCGTCGTAATTGCCGTCCGGCGTTATCAGCTCCAGGTAGGCATCCGTGGCGTTAACGCCAACGCCCGCCGCCACCCCGGCCGGACCCTCGACATTCCACACCGCCGGGTTCAGCGACCCGCCGCTGAAATCATCTGATGAAAACACGTAACTTCCCCCAAAAAACTCGTAACCCGGCGGCTCGGCTGGCCGCCTGCTCATTTAACTAACTAGGCCCGTTTCCCCGGTGTCCAGGCAGGCGCAAAGGGGACAAAACTCTTTGCGTATAACCCGGCATGGTACCATAGCCCCCATGAAACGCCAATTGCGCAGCCGATGCGGCCCGCCGCGGCCGGGCCGGTGCCGCCATCTGCAGGCCCGCCGCAACGGCTTGACCAGGCGCCAAAGAAACCTGCCGCATCAAGGCTATGGCCGCGGCCCGGACGGTTTCACAACCAGGAGCCCTCTTCGGCCCGGCCGCCCGCTGCCGTTTTTTTTGCACCTCCGGGCTTAAACGGAACATTCCGTATAGTTGACTCAAACCCGATCTAGAGCCACAATAATCGTTAAGGTTTCGTCAGCTGGTGTTCGTTCAAGCACCCTGGGGGGCGGGGGAAAGTTAATAGATACGGCCAGACTTTCATAAGCCGCCGATGCTGATTTACGGCCTGATCGACCTAAGTGTGTTCGATTAACCAAGTACCAGTGAAGTAGAGTAAGATGACAGATCACACAGATAAGCCTGAATCCCCTGAACGCAGGGAAATCCTTCAAAAAGCAGGGCGTTTTGCAGCTGTGACAACGCCCGCGGTCACCTTCCTTCTGTCAACAAGCCTGTCATCCGAGGCTGTTGCGAAGTCTCACGGCGGCAAGCCGAAGAAGAAGAAGAAGAAGAAAGGGAAGGGCCGCAGAGGACGCGGCCGGCGCCACCACTACCACTAAGTTCACTAAATTCTGCGCACGAGCCCGGCGGGGGATTGCCGCCGGGTCCTTGGATATAGCTGCCTTCGTTTTTTCAGAGAGGGTAATTCTTGGACCTCGCTCAAATTATGGCTTCTCCTGATGTGCGCCTCGCAAGCGCCGGGATGCGCCATTTTTTGTTTCTGCCTCATACTCAGAAGCTGTTCTATGCGTCTGCCGCCACCGTGGCATTATGGCCCCGGCTGACGGCCGGGCTCAGTGTTTCCGAATTCGTCTCTGCCGCCTCGGCCGGCGGCGCCAATGGCCTGCAGACCCTGACGGAGCTGCTGGAGTCGGGGGCCGTGCGCTATCTGGCGCCGCGCTCCGGTCCGGTTGCCGTCACCGCGCGCATGTGCCTGTCGATTGACGGCCATACCATCGGGATCTGCTGCACCGGTGATAAAACCGCCCAATTGGTACGCAGTGCTTTCGCGCATCTCCTGACCGAGGACACCCCCGCGCAGGACCAGCTTATCCTGCTCGAAGAAGCATCCAGGGCCGGGCTGGCCTGGGCCGGGGAAGACCCGGACTGGCACCGCTGGGACGAAATCGGCGCCGCGCTGAAGTTCCTGCTGACAACGCTGGTTCTGGATCTGTCGGAGGATCCGGTGCTGCACACCGCAACCGTGTCCGCGGCGGGCCGGACCATGCTTCTGTGCGGCGATCCGGGGAGCGGCAAGTCGACCCTGTCGGTGGCGCTGCACGGAGAGGGCTTCAGCCTGGAAGGCGATGATCTGGCGGTGCTGCGCCGCGGCGGCGAGGTGATGTCCCTGCCCTTTCCGGCGACGCTGAAATGCGGCTCGCTGCCCCTGCTTGCGCCGCGCCTGCCGGGCCTTGAGGACCGGCCCGCCTACATGCGGCCGGACGGCAAGCGGGTCCGCTACCATGCATTGGACGCCGGGGCGTTCCCGGCGCGCCCTGTCCGCTGCGTGCTGTTTCTGGACAGGAACCCGGACAATCCGGCCGGGCTCGAGCCGGTGACCGCGGAAGAGGACATCATCCGGATGATGCTGGCGTCCTGCTGGTCTCCGGATGACCGCCTGTCGGGGGACGGCTTTAAATCCCTGGCGGCGCTGATACGCTCTGCGCGGTTCTACCGGGCCCGGTATGACGGTCTTGACCAGGCCCGCGGCCTGGCCCGGGACGCCTGGCGCCTTGCGGGGAGCGGCTGATCAGATGCCGGTTTTGCCCCCGACTGCTCTGGAAGCCGTGTCGGAATGCCTGCAGGGGCGGGTGCCCCGGGATCCCGACTGGGAGCAGATCATCGGCTGCGCCAATGAAAACCTTGTCGGCCCGCTGCTCTACAGGCGGCTGGTCCAGTCCGGCCAGGCCAGCCAGGCCGACCCCGAGGCCCTGAGCTACCTGGCCTCGGTGGATGCCGCCAACATCACCCGCAACACAATGCTGAAAGCCCAGCTTGACGAAGTCCTGACGGCGCTGACGGCGGAAGGGCTGGAGGCGGGCCTGATGAAGGGGGCAGTCAATCTCTTCCAGGCCGCGGATGCCGCCGATGTGCCGCGGATGTCCTTTGACCTGGATATCGTGACCAGCCCGGAGCAGGATGCGGATGTCGAAAGAGTTCTGAGCCGCATCGGCTATGAAAAATTCCCGGACAGCCGGAACCAGTATTCCCTGGGCAGCTATTTCCGGGCGGATGTTGCCGGCGCATTGGACATCCATCACCGGATCCCGGAACGGTATTTCGGGGTGATCAGCGCCCGCGACATGGAAGAGCACAGCCGCCTGGTTCCGTTCGGGGCGGGCGCCGTGCGGATCCCGAATGCCCATTTGCGCCTGGTGACCAACCTGGCGCATGACATGCTGCACGACCGCGGCGTGTTTTCGGGCTTTGTGCACCTGCGGTATCTGAACGATCTGATCGAGCTGTGCGCGGTGCCCGGGGATCCTGTAGACTGGCGGCAGGTCGAGGAGAAATTCCCGACCTACCGCTTCAGGCTCGGGCTGGAATTGCAGTGCCGCCTGATCCGGCACCTGTTTCCCGAAGCGGGGTTTCCCGAAGGCCCGCGCAGCCGCCTGGGCTGGGTGCTGCATCAGCGCAGGCTGCTCAGGTCGCGGCTGCCGCGGCTGGCGGGGCTGGAATGGCAGATGATCCTGCGCCTGCGGCAGACACGGTTCTGGCTGTGGCTGCGTCAGCCAAGGTAACGGGCAAGGCAACGGCCAAGGCAGCGGCAGAACCGCAGCGGCGGCCCCGCATCCGGTCCCGCATTACGCCCCCGGTCCCGCTCTGCGGCGCCCCGGCAGGGCTACTCGAACAGGCGGCGCTGGGGCACCACAATCACATCGCCCGGCACCAGGACCGTGCTGCCGGAAATGCCGCTGCCGCCGTTGGTGCGGTAATTGTAGAGATAGATCTTGTCGCCCCGGCGCAGCTGAATCCGCTTGTCAGCCGCAAACCGGGTCAGACCGCCCGCCTGGGCAAGCGCCTGAAGCAGGGTTGTGCTGCGGCTCGCCTCCAGCATTCCGGGGGTGGTGATCTCCCCCATCACGTAAACGGCGCGCACGGCGCGGGGAACAACAACGGCGGACTGTACCGCAGGCTCCGCCAGCGCGTCGACCGACACAAACACCCGCGGCTTGGCGGCAAAATTGGGCGTCAGGGCATTTGTCAGATCATTCCTGACCTGGTCGACCGTCCGCCCGGCCGCGGCCACACCGCCAGCCAGCGGGAAATTGATGGCCCCGTCCGGCAGCACAAGCGTGCTGCGGCTCAGGCTTTCATCTTCAAGCACTTCGATGCGCAGCGTATCGCCGGTCTTTATCCTGTAGCCGCTTTGCGCCTGAGCGGCTGCGGCCAAAAGCAGCGCCGTGAAAAAACTGAATATCAACTTGAACATAGCAGACCTCCCTGAGGACAAAGAAATTGAGAACAAACCCCTGCGAAACCGCCCGGCCTGTTACACCTGAACCGGTCCGGCACAGGGCCCGGGCAATCAGGGCGGCGCTTTGATCCTATCAATCCTCATTCATACCCTCCATAGTGGCATATGCACACTTTGAGATAGCAAAACCCCGGGCGCGGCACCGCCTCAGCCGGCGATGACCGCAAATTCCGGCCGCAGCCCCGCGGCCTGGACCTCTGCAATGATTTCGTCCTCGTATAAGGCGTTCGCGATCAGCACCATGGCGGGGCGGAGGCTGGCGAGCTGCTCCGGCGCGATGACCGGCAGGGCGACGCCGGGTGCGATCCGCTGATGTTTGCGGGTGTTCAGATCGACAAAGGCCGCCAGCCCGCGCCCCGCCTCCCCCAGGGCATTGGCAAAGGTGATCCCTTTCGACCCGGCGCCCCAGATGACGATACTGCCGCTGCAGCCCTGCAGCTTGCTGCGCCACCGCTGCAATTCCGCATCCGCCGCCTCTGCGAAGGCCCGGGCAGATGCGCAGATCTGCGCCGCCCCCGGATCCAGATAGTCCGGCTGCGGCCGGGCCGGGACCGCTTCGGCCATCAGGAACTGGCCGCCATAGCCGGTGCGGACGGAGACCGGATCGAACCCGGCCCGCCGGAACAGGGCGGTGAGGGACGGCGCGCTCCAATAGCCCACATGCTCATAGATCACGTCCCACATCGAAACCGTCTCCAGCATCCAGCCGGCATTCGGCACTTCGAAGTAAACCGGCACATCCCGGCTGCCGATCGCCCGGCGGATGTCGCTGAGCAGGGCAAGCGGGTCGTCCAGATGCTCCAGCACATGGCGGCACAGGATCGCGTCAAACGGCCGGTCCAGCTGATCGGAGCGGAAGTATTCACCAACAATTTCAACATTATCGCGGCCGGTGAAGGGAGACGAAACGCCCGCCATCGAGGGATCAAAGCCGGTGGCCGAGGCCACGCCGTTTTGCGCCAGAAGATCCAGCATATGGCCATCGCCGCAGCCGATCTCGATCACATGCTTGCCGGCCAGCCCGTGCCGCGCCACCAGCCCGGCCGCCAGCTCTGCGGCAAACGCCTGGAACCGGGGCGAGAAATGCAGCGCGTTCTCGTAGCCGGGCGCATAGGCCATGCGCGCAGGCTCAAAGGCGCTGTTCCAGATGAACCCGCAGCTGGTGCAGAGCTGCAGATCCACGGTGCCGGCAGGCGCCGCCTGCGCCGCCGCCCGGTCCGGCCACAGCTGGTTGCAGATCACCGGAACGCTCTCCAGCCTGAAAATGCCCTGCGCCGTCTGCGCGGCGCAAAGCGGGCAGGCTATGGGGGCCGCGGCACTCATACCGCCACCAGCTCAGGGGCGAGGCCCATGGCCGACAATTGCGCCCCGATTTCGGACAGGTAGACCGGGTTCATGACGATCACCGTATCGGGCGGCGCCTCCTGCAGACTGTCCGGAGCGCTGACAGGATGGCCGGTGCCGGGCAGGTATTTGCCCTGTTTGAACGGGTTGATGTCAATGACCTGCGCCACTTCCTCCCCAAGGCCGTTGGTGGTCAGGAAGGACACGCATTTCGAGCCGCCGCCCCAGACCGCCACCCGCTTGCCGGCGGCATGGCGGCTGCGCACGAACTCCGTCCAGTGGCGCCGGACCTCTGCCACTTTTTGCGGGAACCGGGCCGCCAGGGCGCGCACCGTTTCCAGATCGTCCTCCTGCGGCAGCGCCGGGCGGCCTGCTGCAGGGGCTGCGTACTGGATGATGTACTGGCCGTCATAGGCCAGATACAGCCCCGTCACATCAAAGCCCGCGCGCCGGAACAGCCGCGCGTGACTGCCTTGCGTGAAATAGGAGCAATGCTCGAAGTAGATGTCCCAGAAGGCGCCTTCCTGCAGCACCCGCTGCACATCCGGGGTTTCGAAAAAGATGCCCGCAGCGGCGTCCCCGTCCACGACCTGCGCGATGTCCTGCATGAAGCGGCCGACCTCGGGGATATGCTCCAGCGTGTGGCGGCAGACGACGAAATCGGGCGGCTCGGAGATGGTGCCGGGATCGAAGAATTCCCGCTGGAACCTGATCTCCTGGCCCTGCGCCCCGGGCAGGCGCTCGGGGATGAACCCGGGGTCGATCCCCAGCCCGATGGTGCCGGTCTGGCGGGCAAGCTCCTGCAGGAACTCCCCCTTGCCGCAGCCGATTTCCAGGGTCCGCTTGCCCTTCAGGTCGTAAAGGGACGCCACTTCCGCCGCCAGATCCCGGGCAAACCGGTTGAAGGTGCCGGAGAAATGCTGGCTCTCCTCGGTGGCGGAAGCATAGTCGACAAGCGGCAGGTCGAACACGGAATTGAAGATGAAGCCGCAGCTTTCGCAGAACATCAGCACCAGCGGATGGCGCGGAAACTGCCGCGCCTCCTCCGCGCTCTCCAGCAGGATGCAGCTTTGCACCGGGATGGCGTCCAGCCGGTAGATCTCTGTCAGGTCCCGGCTGCTGCAGGCCGGGCAGGCGCTCTTGCCGCTCATCTGCCGCTGTCCTGTTCCGGGGCGCTGACAATTTCGAGGTCGGGGATCGGGACGACGAATTTCCCGCCCGCCTCCAGAAAGGCGCGCTGCTGGCGGATGATTTCATCGCGGAAATTCCACGGCAGGATCATCACGTAATCCGGCTTGTCCTCCATCAGCTTCTCCGGCTCGTCGATCCGGATCCGGACACCGGGCATGTATTTGCCCTGCTTGTGGACGTTCTTGTCCACCGCATATTCGATGGCGCGGTCGTTCAGGTTCAGGAAGTTGAGCATGATGGTGCCCTTGGCGGCGGCGCCATAGGCCGCGATGCGCTTGCCGTCGGCCTTCAGGGTGCCCACCAGCTTGCGGGCCTGGTCGCGGAAGGCGCGCACCCGGGCGCCGAAGGTCTTGTAGTACTCGAACCGGTCGAGCCCAAGCGCGTGCTCTTCCGCCAGAATGCCCTGCACCGCGTCCGTGACCGCGGCGCATTTGCTGAAATAGAGCCGCAGCGAGCCGCCGTGGATCGGCAGGCGGCGGACGTCGTTCAGGTAGAGCCCGTGCCGCTCGAACAGCGCCTTGGCGGAGCCCACCGAGAAGTAGCACAGATGCTCGTGGTAGATGGTGTCGAATTCGATGAAGTCGATCATGTCGCGGACATAGGGAAACTCGACGACAACGGTGCCGTTGTCGGCCAGCAGGTCCGCCATCCCGGCCACCAGGTCGTTCTGGTCGGCGACATGGGCCACCACGTTGTTGGCGATGATCACATCCGCCCGCTTGCCCTGCGCGCGCAGGCCGGCGGCAACACGGGTGCCGAAGAAGTCGACGACCGTCTCGATCCCCTTTTCGCGCGCCGCCCTGGCAGGCTGGCTGGCCGGGTCGATCCCCAGGACCTGGATGCCCTGCGCCTGGAAATTCTGCAGCATGTAGCCGTCATTGGAAGCGATCTCGGCCACCAGGCTGTCCGGCCCCAGGCCGCGCATCCTGATCAGCTCCTCCGCGTTCTTGCGGGAATGCTTCAGCAAATCCTCGGAATAGGAGGAGAAATAGACATAGTCGTCGCCGAACATCTCTTCGGCCGGGCGGGTTTCCAGCAGCTGCACCAGCGTGCAGCCCGGGCAATAGCCCAGCCGCAGCGGCACCAGGGTTTCCTGCTGCGGCGGCCCGGCGGCCTCCAGCAGCCCGTCCGAGCGCGGCATCCGCCCCAGATCGAGGATCGGCTCCAGCCCCTGATGGCCGCAGGAGATGCACTGCGCCCGGGTGCTGTCGGAGGAAAACTCCGATTGCTCTGCGTCCGGGGCCTCCTGGCTGCGGGCGGCTTCGCCCGACGGAGTATGCTTCAGGGTGACATCAATGATGTTTTCGGAAATCAGCTTCTTGATATGGCCGATGCGCTGATAGCGCGGCCCCTCGAACTCCTCCAGCGTCAGCTTCCGGGCCTGGTAGGCGTCAAAAAGCGACTGCGCCCCGCGGCGCGCATCCCACTGCGGCTTGAACTGCGGCATGACGCGCTGGATCTTGTCGCAGTTCACCCGGTAGGACCGCTTGTCCGGCCCGGCGCCCTCGGCAAAGGTGACCTTGCAGCCCGGCACCACATCCGCGACGATCTCCGCCAGCTCGCGGATCTGGTAATTGTGCCCGGTCACGCCGACATTGAACGCCTCGTTGCGGATTTTCTCAGGCGCCGTTTCGAGGGTGGCCAGGAAGGCGCGGCTGATGTCCTCGATATGGGTGATCGGCCGCCACGGCGTGCCGTCCGACTTCATGTGGATATTGCCGGTTGTCACCGCCCAGGCGACAAGGTTGTTCAGCACCAGATCGAACCGGATGCGCGGGCTGACGCCATAGGCCGTGGCAGAGCGCATGAAGGTCGGGCAGAAGCCGTCATCGGCCAGCTCCGCCAGCGCCAGCTCCGATTTCACCTTGCTTTCGCCGTAGGGCGTCACCGGGTTGAAGGCGCCGTTTTCGTCGATGAAGTCCTCCCCCGATGCGCCGTAGTTGGAGCAGGAGGAGGAAAACACAAACCGCTGCACGCCCGCTGCCTTGGCAGCGCGGGCCACTTTCATGGTGCCTTCGAAATTGATGTCATAGGTGGTTTCCGGGCGGAAATCGCCCAGCGGATCGTTCGAGAGCGCCGCCAGATGCAGAACCGCATCGAACCCCAGCAGATCCGCGGCCTCGACATCGCGGATGTCCTTGAGGATCGCCGGCACATGCGGCATCTCCCCGCCCGGCTCAAAGGTGCAGCGCTCATAAAGATCGCTGTCAAGGCCGGTCACCTCATGCCCCGCCGCCATCAGCATCGGGGTCAGCACGGTTCCGATATAGCCCCGGTGGCCTGTCACCAATACGCGCATGTTCACTTCTCCCAAACCGCCCAGGGGCGCTGACCGGAATTCCAGAGTTTCTGCAGGATGTGCTTGTCGCGCAGCGTGTCCATCGCCGCCCAGAAGCCGTCGTGGCGGTAGGCCATCAGCTGGCCGTCCCTGGCCAGGTTTTCCAAAGGCGCATGCTCGAACATCACCATGTCGCCTTCGATGTAGTCGAACACCTGCGGCTCCAGCACGAAGAAGGCGCCGTTGATCCAGCCCTCGGCGGTCTGCGGCTTTTCCTCGAAGGCGGTGACCTGGTCGCCTTCAAACCGCATGTGGCCATAGCGGGCGGGCGGGCGCACCGCGGTGATGGTCGCCAGCTTGCCGTGATAGCGGTGGAAGGCCAGCAGCTTGTCCAGATCCACATCGGACACCCCGTCGCCCCAGGTCAGCATGAAGGTTTCGTTGCCCAGGTGCGGCTGCAGCCGCTTGACCCGGCCGCCGGTCAGCGTCTCATCGCCGGTTTCGATCAGGTCGACGGTCCAGGGGGCATGCTCCTGGTCATGGCGCACAACCGGATCGGGGCGCCCCATATTGACGGTGATACTGCCCGCCAGCGTCCCGTATTCGGCAAAGTAGCGTTTGATGTAATCGCCCTTGTAGCCCAGAGCGACAGAGAAATCGTTATACCCGTAGTGGGAGTATATCATCATAATATGCCAGAGGATGGGCATCCCGCCGATTTCGACCATCGGCTTCGGCCTGACTGAAGTCTCTTCCGCCAGACGGGTCCCCTTGCCTCCGGCAAGAATAGCCACTTTCATAAAACTTCTCCTTTGATGGAGTTACTGGAAACACTGGTATCCTGGCCGGGCACGGGCCGGGCAGTTTCTGCAGGGGCTCCCCGCAAGGCGAAGGCACGACGGCATGGCGCCCCCCTCCCCTTTTCGTGGAAGGCGGCGAGACAGGAACGCTGGCAGCGGGCTGAGCCGGAACAAATTCTTCCGGCATTTCGCAACACAGCATACGGATCAATCTCGACCTTGGCAGAACCACTTAGACCCCCGGCGGGGGCAGAATATTTACCCCCTTGACGGAACGGTAATCCGAAACCTTCACAAGTAAAGGCCCGCACAGGTTCCCGGGCTTTCCGGCCGCAGCCTGCGGGGGGCCGAAACCCGTCATGCAGGCGGCCCGCCAGCAGCAGGCGCCGCTGAGGAAAGCGCTTGCGGCAGTCTCAGAACAGAAAATCATCCGCGTCCAGCTGGCCGGGGCGCAGGTCCTCCAGAAAGATCCAGCCCGACCCGGTGCCGATCAGCGTGCCGCCGTCCGCCCGGCTGATCTCCAGGCTATCAAATCCATCCGCCGCCGCCCCGCCCAGGCCGATCAGATCCGTGCCCGGCACGAAATCCGTGACCGTGTCGCGGCCGTGGCCGCCGGCAAAGACAAAGACATCGGCGCCGCCCTGCCCGGTCAGCTTGTCCTTGCCGCCGCCGCCCTCCAGCCGGTCATCGCCGCTGCCGCCCTTGAGGGTGTCACGGCCGCCGCCGCCCTTGAGGCTGTCGCTGCCGCTGCCGCCGATCAGCCGGCCGCCGCCGCTGCCGCCTTTCAGCAGGTCGCTGCCGCCGCCGCCCTTGAGGGTGTCGCGGCCGCCGCCGCCCATCAGCCGGTCATCGCTGCTGCCGCCCTTCAGCAGGTCGCTGCCGCCGTTGCCCTTGAGGGTGTCGGCGCCGCCGCCGCCCATCAGCCGGTCATCGCCGCTGCGGCCTTTCAGCAGGTCATTGCTGCTGCCGCCCCTGAGGGTGTCGGTGCCGCTGCCGCCGTCCAGCCGGTCGTTGCCGCTGCCGCCCTTCAGCAGGTCATTGCCGCTGCCGCCCTTGAGGGTGTCGGTGCCGCGGCCGCCCTTCAGCTGGTCGCCGCCCGCCAGCCCGTCCAGCAGGTCGTTGCCGCCGGTGCCCGCGATCCGGTCGCTGCCGCGGCCGCCGTAAAACCCGCCGCCGGGCAGGGTCACGCCGGGCTCCTGCCGCTCCGGGAAGGCAAACTGCAGGGCCGGGCCGAACACCTCCTCCAGCTCCATCCGGCCGCCGCCCTCCTGCACCAGCAGGATCCGGGTCTCCCCCGCTTCGATCTCGATGCCGAAGCTGCGCCCGCGGGCGTCCAGCTGGGCGGCGCTGCGGAGGTCCTCGAACAGTGACAGGTCGAGCCGGTCCTCGCCGGGGGTGAAGCCGCGCACCGTCACCGCTCCGGCCGCCGGGTTGATGACAAAGACATCGGCGCCGCTGCCGCCGTCCAGTTCGCCGCCGCGGGCGCCTGCCACCAGCACGTCGTCGCCGGCCCCGCCAGAAATGTCCGCGCCGCTCTCACCGCCGTCCAGCACGTCATTGCCGGCGCTGCCGCCCAGCCGGGCGGTGCCCGCCGCCGCCAGCCGCACCTCCCCCAGATCCGCCAGCGGCAGGGTGAACTGGCTGATGCCGCCTGTCGCGCCGGAGGCGGCAAAGACCTGCAGCGCGCCGCCCGCAACCGCCGCTTTCAGCGCGGTCACGTTCTGCAGCCCCAGCCCGGGCAAATGCTCCAGGCTCTGCAGGTGAATGAGCCCCGCGCCCGGCGCCAGGGTGAACAGGCTCAGGCCGCCGTCATTGCCCGCCGCCAGCACCAGGAGATGGCCCTCCGCCTCCACCACCTCCAGCGCCGCGACGCCGCCAAAGCGGGTCATTGCCGTGTCCATCAGCTGGGCCTCGAGGCGCAGGTCCCCGTCCGCCGCCACCTGCACCAGGGTGAGCGAGCTGCTGCCCGCGGCACCGATCAGCGCCCAGGATTTGCCGCCGGCCTCAAAGCTTTCCAGCGCGGTGATGCCGGAGACGGACAGCCCCTGCGCCGCGCCCAGATCATCTGCCGGGCTCAAGGCGCCGGTGGCGGCATCGGCGCGGTAGCTGTGCAGCCCTTGCGCATCCGCCGCCAGCAGCACCGGGCCGCCCGGCGCCTGCACCGTGGCCAAGAGCGCCGCCGGATCCAGCCGGTATGCACTGCTGCCGCCCGCTGCGGCGGTCTGGCCCTGCACACCGCCTGCCGCATCCAGCTGCCAGCCCTGCAGCCCGCCGCTGGCGGCCCCCACCGCGTAAAACGCCGATTTGCCGCCCGCCAGCTCCAGCAGCGCCACCGCGCCAAAGCCGCCCGCATCGGCGCCTGCCAGCGCGTCGCGCTGCTGGCCGCCCAGGCTGCCGCCGCCCGACAGCTCATAATAGGTCAGTTCGCCCTGGCTGGTCTGGCCCTGCACCAGCCGCACCGCACCGCCCGCCCCGGCCAGCTGGAACGGGCCGGTGCGCAAGGATGCCTCGCTATGCAGCAGCTGGCCCGCCAGCTGCGGCAGGCTGCCATCGGCTGCCAGCCGCCAGCGGCTGATGCCGCCGTTCAGGCCGGTGATGGCATAAAGCGTGGCCTGGCCGTCCTGCACCGCGATTTCCAGATCACGCAGACCGGTGCCGAAAATCAGATCCTCCGTGCCGAACCGTCCGGTGAATGCCAGTGCCATGACCCGCTCCTTTGCGCTTGCGATCCGGGGCTGAACGTGACCGGGCCGCCGGGCGCAAAGCGGGAAGCAAAACGGGCGAAATCAGGGACATTGTTTACAGATTGACGACAATTGCGCGAACAGGCCGGGAACGGGGCAGGAACAGGCGCCCCCGCCTGCAGCCGTTGCGTCCCCGGCGCACGCCCCGTTAGCCTGCGCTTGACCCGGCTCTGGCACTCTGGCGCGGATCCCGTTTCCCGCCACTGCCGGAGCCCGCTTCCCATGACCCAGTCCTCGCCGATCCTTGCCCTGCCCTATCTGATGCCGTCCCAGGCGCAGAAACATGTGACCCACAACGAAGCGCTGCAGCTTTTGGATGCGCTGGTGCAGCTCAGCGTCGAAGGATTCGATGCCGCCACCCCGCCCGCCACCCCGGCCCCGGGCGAGACCCATGCGCTGGGGGCGGCGCCGCAGGCGGCCTGGGCCGGCCATGCCGGCAGGATCGCGGTCTGGCAGGGCGAGGGCTGGCTGTTCCTTGCCCCCCTGCCCGGCTGGCGCGCCTGGAGCCTGGCGGATGCGGAGCTGCGGGTGTGGGACGGCAGCGCCTGGGTGCTGCCGCCTGCCGAAACCCAGAATCTGGCCCGGGTCGGGGTGGGCACCGCGGCCGATGCCGCCAACCCGCTGTCGGTGTCCGGCCCGGCGACACTGCTGACCCATGCCGGGGCCGGCCATCAGCTCAAGGTGAACAAGGCCGCCGGCAGCGACACCGCCTCCCTGCTGTTCCAATCGGGCTGGAGCGGCCGCGCCGAGATGGGGCTGGCGGGCAATGATGACTTCTCGGTGAAACTCTCCGCCGATGGCAGCAGCTGGAGCACCGCGCTGGCCTTGACGCCAAACGGGCGCGCGGGCCTTGGCACCGCCAGCCCGGCGGCGCAGCTGGAGATCCAGGGCAGCAGCGGCGACTACCTGCTGGCAGGCGGCGGCAGCGCCGGTTTCCGGCTTGGGGCAGACGGCAACGGCAGCTGCTCCGGCGCCTGGTCCGGCGGCGGGGCCGATTACGCGGAATGGTTCGAATGGGCCGACGGCAACCCGGACGCCGAGGACCGCCGCGGCCTCAGCGTGGTGCTGGAAGGCGCCAAAATCCGCCCCGCTGAAACCGGCGAGACGCCCATCGGCGTGATCAGCGCCAGCCCGGCAGTGATTGGCGACGGCGACCTGGGGGAATGGAAACACCGCTGGCAGCGCGACGCCTATGGCGGCCTGCTGCGCGGCGCCGCAGGACAGCCGCAGGAAAACCCCGCCTATGACCCGTCACAGCCTTACGTGCCGCGCAGCCAGCGCCCGGAATGGGCGCTGGCGGGCCTTCTGGGCAAGCTCCGGCTGCGCCGGGGCCAGCCCGCGGCGCCGGGCTGGATCCGGATGCGCGCGGTGTCGGAACAGGTGGAGGAATGGCTGATCCGCTGAGGCCCCGGCCGGTGCCTTGGCCCGCGGTGCCTTGGCCCTCGGCACCGCCCCCTGTGCATCCGGCCCCGCTTGCCGCAACTTGAAAACCGTGCGGAGTTTTCCGGACTCAGGCACCGGCATCTGCGCCGTGCTCCCCTGTGCGGATCTGCTCCCGGAACAGGCGTACTTCCGCCGCTGCACCGGACCGGTGCGGATATCTGCAGGGCCGCTTCGCCCTTTCAGGTTTCATAGATTTTCCCTAAAGGCTATGACGCAATAAAATCGGGATCACAAAACGGAAGGCCGCAGTTGTATGCCCCTGTACCGGAATGGCAGCAAAGTCATACTTTTCATTCATATTCCCAAGACCGGCGGTTCTACAGTCGAAGAAGTGCTGAAAGCCTCTGGAGCCCCGCAAGCCCTGAAGTACCACAAGCGGCTGGGCTATTCGAACGCCACACCGCAGCATATGCATTGGGAGGTGCTCAAGCATTGGGTGCCGGTCAGCTTTTGCGACTATATCTTTGCGGTCATCCGCCATCCGGTGGCCCGGATCGCCAGCGAATACCGCTGGCGCAAGGAGATCAGCGAGCAGGAGCTGCCGGAATTCGACACCTGGATCAGCCGGCAAATGGCCCGGTACCAGAACAACCCCTTTATTCTGGACAACCACATCCGCCCGCAGAGTGAATTCACCGGCCCGAAAACCAGGATCTTCCGCCTGGAAGACGGCATTGAAGATCCAATCCGCGCAGCACTGCAGCAGCTCGGCCTGCCGGCGGACAATCTCAGCATTCACCATGCCCGCAAATCCGAACGCAGCACGCTCACCCTGACAGAGCCTACATTGCAGAACATACGCAGTTTCTACGCTGCCGACTTCGAACGCTTCGGCTATGACCCGAACACCCTCCCGAAGGGGCTGCAAGTCCTGTAGCCTGCCTGACACTATCCGCTCCCGGGTGGTCATTTTACCTGGAGATATCCAATGCCCATGAAATCCCTCCTGCGCCTGGCCTATAACAGGCTTTACTGGACCAGCGGCTATATGCCGGCAGGACTCCGGCGCAGGATCGGGGCCTTCTACCGTTCCACGACCGAAACGCCCAAATCGCGCAAGGCTCCGGAAACCCTTTTCATCCGGGCTCTGGAACAGGAGCCTCTCCGCTCCGGTGTCATTCTTTACGAAAGCTTTCACGGCAGTTCGATGAATTGCAGCCCGCGGGCCATCTTCGATGCGCTGCTGGCGGACCCGGAACGGCAGGATCTGGAGCATGTCTGGTCGCTGAAGACGCCCGGCGCGGCGCCGGAGTTTCTGCAGAATCTGCCGAATGTGCGCTTTGTGAAACCCGGCTCCGCCGGGTATGCGCAGCTGCTGGCCACTGCCGGCACGATCATTTCGAACAGCACCCTGCCGACCTGGTACCTGCGCCGGGACGGGCAATCCTATGTGAACACGTGGCACGGCGTGCCGTTGAAGCGGATGTTCAAGCATGAGGACGCCCTGCACCCGACCGTGCACCGCAACAGCCAGCGCAATTTCCTGCAGGCCACGCATGTGCTCTTGCAAAACAGCTTTACCGCCGAGGCCTTGCTCGGCGCCGCCGATGTGGCTGAAGCGGTGGCAGGGCGGCTCATCTGCACCGGCGCCCCCCGGGTGGACGAAACACTGAATACAGACCGCGCCGCGCTGCGTGCCGAACTGGGGGTGGCTGACAGCCAGAAGCTGATTTTCATCGCGCCCACATGGCGCGGCAAACTGGGCAAGGTGGAAAAGACAGCCCCCATGCTGGAGGCTCTTCTGGACGCCTTGAACGAGCTGCCTTGCGAAGAATATGCCGTGTTTGTCCAGATGCATGACTTCACCGGCACCCGGCTGCCGAACGCCCGTCCCCTGCCTGAAGGGATGTCCACCAACCGCTTCATGGCTGCCGTGGACGTGCTGGTCAGCGATTATTCCAGCATCATGTTCGACTACATGGCCACCGGGCGGCAACTGATCCTCTATGTGTATGACCGCACGGAATACGAGGAGCTGCGCGGCCTGAACGCCCCTCTGGAGACGCTGCCCGCGCAGCTGTGCATCCGGCCGCAGGACGTGATCGAAGCCATCCGCGGCGGCCAGCGCGGCGATGCTCTGCCGCAGTATGCCGCAGCCCGGGAGCGGTTTTTCCCGCTGGAGGACGGCCAGGCCACCGCCCGCGCCGTGGCGGCGATTGCTGAAGTGCCGCAACGGCAGCGCTTGCGCCCCCGGATCGCGTTCTTTGGCGGCGGCTGGAAGAACAACGGCATCACCTCCTCCCTGCTGAACCTTCTGGCTGCCCTGCAGCAATATGATCTCGACATCTATGTGCTGACCGAAGGCAAGCCGCTGGAAGCCACCGAAGAGCTGCGGTCGAACCTGCTGCGGGCCGGACCGCGGGTGCGGCTGCTGCACCGGGCCGGCGCCATGCCCCGCACCCCGGAGGAGAACAGGGCCCTGGAGCGGTTTTACGCCCAAAACGGATTTGACGGCCCGGACCATGAAGCTGCGGTCACCGCCCTGTTCCGGCGGGAGGCACGGCGCCTGACCGGGGATCTGGAATTCGACGCCGCCATCGACTTCAGCGGCTACGCCCGCTATTGGAGCATGCTGCTGGCCATGCTGCCTGCCAAAAGGCACGCGATCTACCAGCACAATGATATGCGCTCGGAAGCGGACAAGCGCTTTGACGTTCTGAACGGCGTCTTTGCCACCTACAAATGGTATGATGCGGTGGCCAGCGTTTCCGATGAAACCCGGCAGGTGAATGCCGCCAGCCTGAGCGCCTGCTACGCATCTCCCGGGGCCGCTGTCACCGTACGCAATGTGATCCTGCCGGACCGTATCCGGGAACAGGCCGCAGCCCCGATGCCCGCAGATCTGGTCCTGCCCAAGGACAAGCCGGTCTTCGTGATGGCGGGGCGGCTGTCGCCGGAGAAGGCCCAGGACCGGGCAATCCGGGCCTTGGCCGAACTGCGGGCCGGCGGCCATGAAGCGGCGCTGGTTCTGATGGGCACCGGGCCGCTTGAGGAGCAGCTGAAAGCCGAGGCCCGCGCTTGCGGCGTTGAGGATCTCGTCATTTTTGCAGGCCATGTCAGCAATCCCTTCCCGGTCATTGCCCAAGGCAGCTGCTTCCTGCTCAGCTCCGATTATGAAGGCCAGCCGATGGTGCTTCTGGAAGCGCTCACCCTTGGCAAACCAGTCATCGCCACAGACATTCCCGGCGCCCGCAGCGTCCTGGGAGACACCCATGGCCACCTGGTTCCCCCCAGCGATGCCGGGGTCGCCGCAGGCATGCGACACTTTATCGGCAAAAAAATTCCGAAGGCGGAATTCGACACCGAGCGCTATTGTGAAGACGCTTTGCAGGATTTTTTCAAACAGGTGCTTGGGTTTACACCGGACCGCCTGCCGCAGCCGCCGCAATGACCGGGACAGGGGAAGCCGCAAACAGGTGACTTTTCGATAATTGCTGCCCGAACAGTCTACCCAAAAGGCACTCAAGCCGTTATGGACTCAACTACAATAACTGAACCTTCCCGGCCGAGCAGCCACTTCAGGAAAGATACGGAAATGCGGTTGCACGAAGCCGGGTGCAGGTTTTTGGCCTGATCGGCGTAGAACATGGAGTTTTTGATGCGGCGTGTGATTACCTACGGCACTTTTGACACTCTTCACTTCGGGCACATCCGCCTGCTTCGCAGGGCCCGGGCATTGGGTGACTATCTGGTCGTCGCGCTCTCCACTGATGACTTCAACGCGCTCAAGGGCAAGACCTCGAAATTCTCCTGGGAAGAACGCAAGCGCGACCTCGAGGCCATCCGCTATGTGGATCTGGTGGTCCCGGAGAACAACTGGGAACAGAAACGCCAGGACGTGATCGAGAACAAGATCGACGTCTTCACCATGGGCGATGACTGGACCGGGAAATTCGACTTCCTGTCGGACCTGTGCCAAGTCATTTACATGCCGCGCACCCCGGAGATTTCGAGCACGATGATCCGCAGCAAGATGCAGGATTTGAGCACCGCTGCCGAATAACCCCGCGCTGGGGTTCTCCAGGCGGCAGCCTAGCGTGCCTGCCTTGCTTATGAGCCGCCAGAGGGGCCTGATCCCGCCGCTGGCGGTTCTTGGCATTTTGCACCGCCCGCATTCCGGTGTGCCGCTCATCCTTGCTCTCCGTACGACAAAAACCGCAACCGCAACCCTGCAACTGCGCGTGCAGTTAACCGGAAAACCACAACAGAAACATGACAAACATGCCGTCTCTCGAAGCCCGCCAGCCGCAGCATGAGAACGCCCCCGCCGTTTCCGGACAGGACCGTGTTGCCCCTTCCCGCCCCCTCCTGACGGATCCCCTGGCCGCCCCCGCCCCCCAGCTGCCAATCGAAGGCGGCGCCGGCTCTGTGACCATCCGCCCGGCAGAAACAGGCACCCCGTTCAAGGCAGCCCTGGGGGCCCAGCTCTGGGCCGCCCTGTCGGCAGCGGCGGCCGCCCCGGCTGAACATGCCCCGGAACTGAGCCTCTC
The DNA here is from genome assembly GCF_056158685.1 of Leisingera sp. ABM4_103. Taxonomy (NCBI): domain Bacteria; kingdom Pseudomonadati; phylum Pseudomonadota; class Alphaproteobacteria; order Rhodobacterales; family Roseobacteraceae; genus Leisingera; species Leisingera sp. ABM4_103. The sequence continues at coordinate 70,139 of NZ_JBSWTU010000003.1, forward strand.
TTTCTTCCGCGAGGCCCAGGCCGATGTCTTGCTGCCGCACGCGCTGTCCGACAGGGGCTACCATTTCGGCCGCGACGGCAGCACCCGCTATTACAGCCGCTTCCGCCATCTCTTCCTGCCCGGCAACTGGCACCGCCGCCGGGTGTTCGAAATGCAGCAGGTCTGCAAAAGCGTCGACAGCATTCAGACGGTCGGTTCCGTCCGGGTCGATATCCTGCGGGAGCTGCGCCGCAGCCATGTCAGGGAACGGCGCGGCGGGCATCAGCTGACGGTGCTGATTGCGCCGGGCAACGGGCGCTGGAAAAGTACCGCCGGGCAGCCGCTTGGCCTCAGCAAGCCCGGCCTGCAAGCGCTGAAGGAGCTGCTGGCGCCGCATTGCGATCTGCGGATCAGCCTCCATCCGAACAACCGCCGCAACAAGACCCCGGTGACCGGCGACCTGCTGGATGCGGATCTGGTGATTTCCGATTACAGCTCTGTCCTCTACGAAGCCTGGGCGATCGGCAAGCCGGTGGTCTTCCCGCGCTGGCTGTTCGGTGAGGAGCTCATCACCCATGCGCCGCAGTCTGCCGAAGGCCATATTATGCAGCACCGGATCGGGCTGCACCCGGACACGCCTGAGGATCTGCTCGCCCTGCTGCAGGCGCCGCCTGTGATGCCTGGCAGCGACGTCGACAGTTTCATGGAAGACTATCTGGACAACTACCGCGGCGGATCCGCTGTCCAGCGCGTGCTGTCATTGCTCGGGCTCTTGGGCGATCCCGCAGCCGCCGCCTATGCGGAAGATCAGAAGCAGCAACTGGCACAGCTGACCGGGGCACGCGATTGGGAACAGACTGAAGAATGCGCCCGGCACATGATCCAGCTGCTGGGCGATGTCCCGGAAGCCCATGATGCGCTGGCTGCCAGCCTGCACGGCCGGGGCAAATGGTGGCAGGAAGCTGCCGCACTGGAAACGCTGATCAGCCTCACCCCCCGGCCCAAGGCAGATTACTGGCTGCGCCTCGGCAAGGCACAGGAGACCATGCGCCGCCCGGCAGAGGCGGCTGTCTCCTACCGGAACGCCATCGCCCGCGCAGGCAGGACCGCGCCCGCGGAGTGGCATTACCGGCTGGGGCACGCCCTTGAGACCGCGGCCCGCGAGGCCGGCAGCAGCAGGCCGGCGGACGCCGCCCAAAGCGCCTATGCGCAGGCTATTGCCGCTGACGGGAGACTGTCCGCCAAACGGTTCGGGATTGGCGTCTTCCATGCCGCCCGCGGCAATTGGCCGGCCGCAGCCGCGGCCTATCTCGACAGGCTCGCCGCCGCCCCCGGCGATGCCGAGCTGTGCTACCGCACCGGCATGGCCCATGACCGCTGCTATGACTGGGCCGCCGCCGAACGGTTCTATTGCATGGCCATCGCCGCCAATCCACAGGTGGCAAGCTGGCATTTCCGCCTTGGCTTCGTGCGGGAACGGCAGCAGAAGTTTCAGGAGGCCGCCGCCGCCTATGAGGCCGCGGTGCAGCGAACTGCCAAACACATCCCCTATTGGAACTACCGGCTGGGCTATGTGCTGGAAAAAGCCGGCGATCCGGAAGCGGCCTGCCAGGCCTTCCTTGGCCTGATGCCCGCGCCCGAAGCGGAGCAGGAGCAGCCGGAGCAGCCGGAGGCGCAGGACAGTGCCTATGCGCGCGCCATCCTGCGAAGCGCCGAAGAGGACTGCCGCAGCTTCCTGCAACAGAATGTTGCCCAGTCCGGCCCCTGGCAGGCCCTGGCCGCGCAGTTCCTGGAGCCGGCCGGGAAATGGGAAGAGGCGGCCCAGGCCTATGCCGCCGCCATCGCCCGCAGCAGCCGCCACGACCCGGCCCTCTATCACGGGCTGGGCCGGGCGCTGACCCGTCTGGGGCGCCATGCGGAAGCCTGTGACGCCTTCCGCAGCTTCCGTATCCTGCAGCGCCCGCACGGGCTGAACGAGGCCGCAATGCTCGACGGTGTAGGCCGCCGCCGGCTGAACAGCTATATCGAATACTGTGAAGTGCTGCCGCTGGCGCCGCGGACCATTCTGTATGAAACCTTTCACGGCGCCTCGGTGTCCTGCAGCCCCTATGCCATCTGCCTGCATCTGCTGAGCCTGCCGGAATTTGCCGATTACACCCACATCTGGACGGTCACCGATCATACCCGCATTCCCGACAGCCTGCGCGGCCTGGACAATGTGGTTTTTGTCAAACGCTACAGCGACGGCTACATGCGGGCCCTGGCGACGGCCGGCCATCTGCTGAGCAACGTCTCCTTCGCGCAGTTCTTCTGCCGCCGCGAAGGCCAGAAATACCTCAACACCTGGCATGGCACCCCGATCAAATATCTGGGGGAGGACATCAAGGAAGGCATGTTCGCGCACCGCAACGTCGCCCGCAACTTCCTGCAAGCGACCCATATCACCAGCCAGAACAGCCATACGAACGATATTCTTCTGGACCGCTACGGGGTGTCGCATCTCTTTGACGGGGAGGCCCGGGTGTTCGGCTACCCGCGCACCGATCTCACCCTGAACCTGCCGGCGGACAGGCAGGCCGCGCTGCGCAGCACGCTTGGCCTGTCCGAAGACGACCCGCGGAAACTGGTCCTTTATGCACCGACCTGGCGCGGCACCCATGGCGACCCGGGGATTGACCTGCACCAGCTGCTGTCCGATCTGAAAAAAATGCGCGAGGCAGGCCATTTCGTGGTCTTCCGGGCCCACCACATGGTGGAGCAGATGGCCGCAAGCATGGCTGGCCCGGACCTCTGCATCGCGCCCTCCAGCCTGGATACAAATGAGCTGCTGGCCGTCACCGATATCCTGGTCACCGACTATTCCAGCATCTGCTTCGACTTTTTCCCGCTGCAGCGCCCGGTCATCTATTACGCCTATGACGAGGCCCGCTACCAAAAGGAACGCGGGCTCTACATGGAGCTGTCCGGCCTGCCCGGCACGGTCTGCCGCACAGCGGCGGAACTGGGGAAGGTGCTGTCAGACACCGGCCAGCTGGCCGCAGCCTGCCCCTCGGCAGAGGATGTCCGCCAGTTTCTGCCGGCCGACAACGGGCGCAGTGCCGCCCGGGTTTCCGACTGGTTCTTCAACGGCGTTCAGCCCGCGGATGCGCCGCTGCCTGCGGAAACCGCCAAACGCCCCAAGGCGCTGGTCTTCAGCGGGCCGCTGCTGGCCAACGGGATCGGCACATCCTTCGTCAATCTGATGCGGGAGTTCGACCCGGGCCTTTACGATATCTCCCTGCTGCTGCCGGACCGGGCAGCGCAGGAAGCCGACCCTGGCATCCTGCAGCGCCTGCCGGACACGCTGAAGCATGTCAGCATCGGCAATGAATACATGCAGACGCTGGAAGAAGCCTGGATCCGTGAGAAGTTCCGCAACTGGGGCATGCTGCCCTCCAAAGAGATGCAGCAGATCCTGGAGCGCCAGGCCGATCGGGATTTCGCCACTTACCTGGGCCGGGCGCCAATTGATCTGGCTTTGAACTTTGAAGCCTATGATGGCCGTTTCACCGCCTTGTTCGCGAAGTCCCCGGGGCGCCCGATCCGCCGGAACAGCATTATCCTGCATAACAATATGAAAGAGGAAACCGCGCAGCGCTTCCCCTATCTGATCCGCAACCTGCAGTATTTGCACAATTTCGACACCGTCCTGTCGGTCTCCCGCGCGACCGCGGATCTGAACGCAGAGTTCCTGCAGCAGCAGTTTGCGGTACCGCAAGAGAAGCTTGGCCATTTCGACAACCTGCAGGACCCGGATGCGGTCCGCGCCCAGGCCGGCAAGCCGCTGCCGGAAGAGATGGCGCCGCTCTTTGACGGCCCGGGGCCGGTCTTCATCACCCTGGGGCGGCTGTCGGTGGAGAAGGATCACGCCAAGCTGATCCGCGCCTTCCGCGGGATTCTGAAGGACGCCCCCGGCGCCCAGCTGGTGATCCTCGGCGAAGGGCCGCTGCGCAGCAGCCTGGAGCAGCAGGTGCGCCGCCTCGGCCTGACCGGCCATGTGCATCTGCCCGGCCATACCGCCAACCCCTTCCCGCTGCTGAAACAAGCGGATTGCTTTGTGCTGTCTTCCAACCACGAAGGCCAGCCGATGGTGCTGTTTGAGGCGATGATCCTGCAGAAACCGATCGTCGCCACCGATATCACCGGCAACCGCGGCGTGCTGGACGGCCGCGCAGGCCTGCTGATCCCCAATTCGGCCGAGGGGCTGGAAGAAGGGATGCGGGCTTTCCTGAACGGGAAGCTGCCGCCCGCGGAATTTGATGCCGCCAGCTATCAGGCCCAGGCGCTGGAAGCGTTCTACCGCAAGGTCTGCGGCCTGCAATCCGGGCCGGCAGCATGAAACTCATCTGGCCCCGGCAGCCGGCAGCTGGCAAACAGGGAACCGGTGACAGGCCGGACCGCAGCCAGTCAGCCCTACCAGTCAGTCAGCAAGGGAACAGCATGCCTGAAAACAAATCACGCTCAGACGGTTTTGCCCTGGTGCATGTCGGCAAGACCGGCGGCACCAGCCTGCGGCTGCTGATCAAGGAGCTTCGCTCGGCCGGCTTCAAGCTGCCCTTGAACAAGCTGCGGCACAGGGTGACCGCCGGCGAGGCTCTGGAAGAGCAGCCCGGCCTGCAGCTGGGCTTTGTCTACCGGGATCCCGCCGCCCGGTTCGTGTCGGGCTTCAACAGCCGCCTGCGCAATGGGCGCCCGACCCATAACAGCCTGTGGACACCCGCCGAAGCTGCCGCCTTTTCCTGGTTTGCCGACGCCAACAGCCTTGCCGAAGCCCTCTATGCGGAAGATCCGCGCTTGCAGTCTGCCGCGCATTTCGCGATGGACAGCATCCGCCATCTTGCCCGCGGGTATGCTTTCTACTTTCAGTCCCCGGCCTATTTCCAAAGCCTCCAGGAGCAGATCTACTGCCTCTGCGAACTGAGCGACCTCAACACCCGTGCCGCAGAGTTCTTTGCGCCTTTCGGCGTGCCGGAGGAAGCCGTGCTCAGCCGCATGAAGCAGAGCCACAGCGCCCCCAGCGCCCCTCAGCCTCTGTCGCCGCTGGCCCTGGAGAATCTGCGCCGGTTCTGGGACATGGAATACCAGCTTTACGACTGTTTCCGGGAAACCGACGCGAAACGCCGCCAGCACGGGGCCGCGTGACAGGCGGCCCCTGTTCAGGCGGCCGGTCCCGGGGAGAACTGCGATGAATATTCTATGCGTGGGCGCCGGGCTTTCCGGCGCCGTGATCGGACGGCATCTGGCGGAAGCGGGCCATCAGATCACCGTGGTGGACAGCCGCCCCCACATCGGCGGCAACTGCCATACCGAGCGCGACGCCGGGACCGGCGTGATGGTGCATGTCTACGGGCCGCATATCTTCCACACCGACGACGAAGAGGTCTGGGACTATGTGAACCGGTTTGCGGCCTTCAAGCCCTACAGGAACCGGGTGAAATCGACCACCCGCGGGCTTTCGGGCGCTAGGGAAGTGTTCTCGCTGCCGGTGAACCTGCACACCATCAACCAGTTCTTCCGCAAGACGATGCGCCCGGAAGAGGCGCACCGCTTCATCACAGAGGAACAGGCCGACACCTCGATCGAAAACCCGCAAACCTTCGAAGAGCAGGCGATGCGCTTTGTCGGCAAGGATCTCTATGAAGCCTTCTTCAAGGGCTACACCATCAAGCAGTGGGGCATGCACCCGTCCGAACTGCCCGCCTCGATCCTCAAGCGGCTGCCGGTCCGCTTCAACTACGACGACAACTATTTCTTCCACCGGTTCCAGGGGATGCCGGCAGACGGCTACACGGCGATGATCGAAAAGATCCTCGAACATGAAAACATCACCGTGAAGCTGGAGACCGGATTCACCCCGGAGACGGGCGCATCTTATGACCACGTGTTCTACTCCGGGCCGCTGGACGGCTATTTCGGCTACCGGCTCGGCCGCCTCGGCTACCGGACGCTGGATTTCGAGCGGTTCACCCACCAGGGCGACTACCAGGGCTGCGCGGTGATGAACTACGGCGAGGAAGAGGTGCCGTACACCCGCATCACCGAGCACAAGCATTTCGCGCCCTGGGAAGAGCATGAAGGCTCGGTCTTGTACCGCGAGTTCTCCCGCCTGGCCGGGCCCGGCGACATTCCCTATTACCCGATCCGCCAGGTGAAGGAGAAGGCGCTGCTGGCCGGTTACGTCAAGCTGGCCGAACAGACCGCGGGCGTCACTTTCGTGGGCCGCCTGGCGACCTACCGCTATCTCGACATGGACGTGACCATCCGGGAAGGCCTGGACGCGGCGCGCGGCTTTGCCGCCTGCCTGGAAAAAGGCGAGACCCCGCCTGCGTTTTTCACCGCGCCGCTGTAATCCCCTGGCGGGGTTACAGAAAAGCATTCCAGCATATACTGCTGCACTTGCTCCTCCACACTGCATGAGGCCAATTTGGAACATCAAAACACTGCAACCGTGAAGCATGTCGGATTCCCGATGCCGGTTTCTGATTTGAAGCGGCTTCTCGATGATGAGCCCCGGATCAATTTCATCCACATTCACCACGGCAGCAGCGGCCAGCCGGGCACCCCGAACATCATCGACCTGGCCCGCAAAGATGCTGCTGCCAAGGACATGCTGGTTCTCCTCGCCAATGCAGGCTTTCATTTATATGTCCTGCGCGACGGTGTTTCCTCGATGGTCCGGCACCGGCGGATTGCAACCCTGTGGCGGAAAGTTGAGCGGGGCGAGGTGCAGGCCGACAGCAACGGCATCTTCTACGAGCATCAGCCCGCCGCGGGGGCCGGTGCCCCGAAGCTGCTGGTTGTCTTCTCATCCGTTGCAGGGAAGATGTATCAGGCGAGCCTGATGCGGCATTTCGAACGGAACTTTTCCTCTATCGGAAAATACGTCCCTCACAACACCCATATCCTGCGCATTGCAGATTTTGGCAGTGTCCTCGGCTCTTTTTACCTGAACTCCCATGCCCTGCCGCACAATGAAGCCAATATCTGGAACCGGATCCGGGAGACCGCGGCCAGCATTGGCGCAGACCGGAACAGCACCGTGCTTTACGGTGTCTCCAAAGGCGGAACCGCCGCCGCCTTTTACGCGCTGCGCCATGGCCTCAGGGCTGTTGCCGTCGACCCGATCCTGTCTGACGAGCATTACATCACGGAACACGGCGACTTGCATTTCACGCAGGGCACGTTTCCCGCAACCAAGCAGGAGCGCTTTGCCAGCCTGCTTCAGGACGTGCATCCGGATGCCCGGCTGTCACTGATTTGCTCATCCCGCTCGCCGCAGTACAAGTATATCGAACCCGCGCTGATCCGCCCCTTCCAGGACCGTTTCACGATCCTGAACTCAGAGAACCCGGCGATCAAAAGCCACCCGGATGTCGGTCCGCGAACCATTTCCCATATGACGGCACAATTGAACCTGCATCTTGCAGGCCTGACGCTCCCCGGCGGGTTTCATACGGTCTGGTAACCGCAGCCCGGCCCTGGCGGGCCGGGGCTGATCCGCCAGGCGGGAGCCGGGGTCCGGCGCTCTCGGTCAGGCCGTCAGCTGTTCCGCCAAGCGGATCAGGGTCCGCGGCGCCACCTCGGGCTGCGGCGCGGAGACATCGAAGGCGCTCCAGTCGACCTCCAGCGCCTCTGGACAGCTGGCAAAATAGCGGGCCGTCACCCAATCGTTAGAGCTGGCAAAGCTCTTCTGGAAGGCGCGCGCGGTTTCCGGATCCGGGCGCACCTTGCCGGGCGGCACTTCCTCGCGCAGCCAGCGGCGCAGCAGCTTCCGGGACTCCGGAGCAAGGCTGCAGCCTTCGGTTTCGCTGTTCAGAAGCCGCAGCACTTCAGCGGCCCAGCTGCCCATGCTGCTGTTTTCCCGTTCCGGGAACTGCAGCTCCGGCTCTGTCATCTGCAGCCCAAGCACTGGCCCGAAATCTGACAGCACCCCGTGCGGCAGCCCTTTCACGGCCGAAAACGGCCGCACGTCCAGCGCCTCCTCGCCGAACTCCCGGGCCCACATGCGCAGGATCTTGCGGAAATCGAAATAGCGGCGCTTGGCGCCCCGCGCCATGCGCCGTTTCAGGAAACTGTTGATATCCTCATCCAGCCCATGCCGCAGCATCGTCGAATACAGGGCAATGGCATGATGTATCTGCGGCCGCAAGTAGACCACGACACGGACCTCCCGCCCCTGCAGGGCAGGCGCCAGCAGCTCCTTGAGCCGCGCGAACTGCTCAGGCTCCGCGCAGCGCGAGTGCATATGCTCGCTGGAAATCACAATCTGCTCCGCCGGAGCAGTCCCGATTTCCGCCGCCAGCGCGGCTGGCAGCTGCTGTTCGAAGGCCGCGTAATCCTGCTCTGTGCGGATGCCGTGCTTGCGCTGCATCTGGGACTGCGTCAGCCGTCCCTGCAGATAGGCTGGTATCTTGTTATGCGAAACCTCCCCCAGCGCTTCCGGGTAGCAGATCCCCTTCTCCGCCAGCAGTTTCCGGTTGCCCGAGAGAAATTTCTGGATACTCGTCGAACCGGTTTTGGTTGTCCCGATGTGCAAGATCGTCCGTTTCATTACGCGCTTTCATCACTGGTTCAGATGTACAGGCCGCCCCAAATTTACGATGCTCTAACGACGGCCCGGAGATACTAGGGGCACTTTCCGGGAGATGCCACAGAGGTTTTCGCTGCGCTCCGGGAAAATGGCTACCCAACCCGGCGGGAGTCGGCTATCTACCCCCCGCAACGCAGTATTCGCCACTGCCCCCGCGAACGAACGGAGCTCCATGCGGCCTAAGATCCCCTACCGCCCTTTCCGCCCGGCTTGCCCGCCGCAAAACGGCAGGGGAACCGCCTGATGCCATCCCACAGCGCCCTGACCGGCCTCCCTGCCCGCCTTGCGGCCCGGACGGCAAGAAAGCTGCTGCCCGGCCGCGTCCTAACCCGCAAGCACAATGCCGTGACCCGCCATGCCGCGGCCTTTGCCGGCGCGGCCCTGGCCCTGGCGCTCACCTTCTCGCCAGTGCTGGCGCGCGAGATGTTCCGGCGGCTGCTCAGCGGCCAGTTCCTCACCGGGATGCGGAGACTGTCCTGGTACATGCGCCGCGGCTGGCCCGGCATTGATATTTCCCGGGATCCGGTTCCGGTCTTCTTTCAGGATCTGACGCTGCCGGAACTGTCGGCCCAGCGGCGCTTCCTGCACCGCCGCGCCAGCAGGCTGGCCCCTGGCACGCTGGCCGGCGAACTGTGTTTCATCTCCGCTTGCGAAACCCTGTCGGCCTTTGACACCCCGGACTATGACAGCTGCCTGGACCGCTTCCGCAGCGACGCCGCAGCCGCGTTGCAGCACGCGCTGCAAACACCGCCGCCGGCAGCGCCCCCGGCGGCAGCCGCACCGCCGCCGATCCGCCAGGAGTTCAGCCGCCCGGCCGCAGAGCTGGCACTGCGGGACACCCTGGCCCTGCTGGAACGCAACGGCATCCAAGCGTTCATCCTGTCCGGCACCTTCCTTGGCGCGGTCCGGGAGCAGGCCATCCTGGAGCATGATTACGACATTGACCTTGGCGTGATGGCCGATGGCGTCTGCGCCCGGACCCTGGAGGCGCTGCTGCGCAGCTCACCGCCCTTCCACTGCATTGCAGCGGTCCGCCAGATCCGGCTGGAACGGACCCCCGGCGGCCGGCTGGAGCAGCGCAGCATCCCGGTGCTCTACAAGCTGCGCCACGAAAACGGCATCGTGGCGGACATCTTTCTGCACTACCGTGAAAACGGCGTGTTGTGGCATGGCTCTTCGCAATACCGCTGGGACAACGCCGAATTCGCGCTTGCCCCCTGCCGGCTGGCCGGGCTGCAAGTCCTGGGCCCGGATGACCCGGACCGCTATCTGACCGAAAACTATGGCAACTGGCGTGTGCCGAAACACGATTTCCACTGCGGCACGGATACGCCGAACCTGCAGTTGCTGCCCAACCCCCACTCCCTGGCCCTGTCGCTGTGGCAGCTGCGGCTGTTCGCCGGCCCTGCCGCCGCCGCCGCCCGCGCGGACCTGCTGGAGCGGATGCACCGTGCCGGGCATCTTGAACAGCCCGCTGCAGGAGAATGGCGCATCCGCGAGGGTCTTTTCGCTCGTTGAGCGGGCTGAGCAGGCTGAAGTTCCGCTACTCCAGCATCGCCTCATGCACGGCGATCGCGGCTTCCAGGTCTTCGAAATAGCGGATCCTGCCGCGCTCCAGCACCAGGCCTGCATTGCAGAACTGGCGCACCTGGTTCATCGAGTGATTGACCATGATGGCGCTGGAATGCTTCATCCGGTCGGCAAAGACCGCGCGGCTCTTGCGCTTGAAGGCACGGTCGCCCACCGCGGTCACCTCATCGACCAGATAGGTGTCGAAACGGATCCCCATCGAGGCGCCGAAGGTGAGCCGCGACTTCATGCCGGAGGAATAGCTGCGCACCGGCATGTGGTAGAATTTGCCCAGCTCGGCAAAGTCTTCGACGAAATTCACCAGGTCATCGGTGTCCACCCCGTAGATCCGGGCGATGAAGCGGACATTCTCCGCCCCGGTCAGCTCGCGGTGGAAGGAGCCGCCCAGCCCCACCGGCCAGGAAATGGTGCCATCGCTGACCACCCGGCCGTGGTCGGGGCGCAGGGTGCCGGCGATGATCTGCAGCAGCGTCGACTTGCCGGCGCCGTTGCGGCCCAGAAGCGCCAGCGACTTGCCCGCGGGCAGCGTCAGGTTCAGGTTGTCGATCACCACCTTGCGCTCGCCCTTGAGCCGGAAGCTCTTGGTCAGGTTCTCGAACCGGATCATGGCCCGCCCCTCAGCTGCGGTCGCGGATCGAATAATAGATCAGCGCCCCGATCGACCAGGCGAGCAGCAGGAACAGCCCGGCCAGCGCGCTGAGCACGAAGCGGCGCGGGTATTCCGCCTCCTCGGCCAGGGCCGGCTTGATATAGGTGGCCAGATAACGGCTCTGGCGGGCGGCATCGTCGCGCGCCACCTCCAGCGCCGCCAGCGCCGCGCGGTAGGTTTCCTCGGCAAACTCCCGGTCCACCGTCAGCCGCTCGAATTCCGAGATCAGCGTCGGGTAATCCTCGCCGACGCCGCCGGTGTCGGTGTTGCTGGAGGCAAAGGTCTGGCGTTCGATGTTGATGCGCTCGCGGATCACATCGATCTGCTGCTGCGCCTGCTTCAGCCGCACGTCGCCCGGCGCCACCGTGCCGGCCAGCAGATCGTATTCAATGAGCGCCTCGGCCAGCTGCTGCTGCAGGTTGTTCATCACCCCCATGCGGCCCTGGATATCGGCCTCGGGGTCGACGATGCGGGTGCGGGTGCGGAACCGGGTCAGCTCCTCGCGCGCCGCCTTCAGCCGCTCCACCGCCTCCGCCAGGTCCGCCTCGGCATAGCGCATCGCGTCAGTACGGGCCTGATCGTTGAGCGCGTTGATGCGGATCTGGCTTTCCTCGATGATGGCCTGGGCAATGGCCTGGGCGGTCTGCGCATCAAAGGCGGTGACCTGCACCTCGGTCAGCCCCGAGCCGCTGTCATAGGAGATGCGGGCGATGCGCTGCCAGAACCAGACCAGCTCCTCCAGGGTGGCATCCGGCCACAGCGCAAACACCCAGTCGCCGGGCCAGTGCCGGCTGTAATGGGCGCGCAGATCCACCCGCTTGCTGACCGCCGCGGCCATCTCCTTGCTCTGGATGAACTCATAGAGGATGTCGCTGTCCGAGGCGGTGGTGTTGCCGGCGAAACTGGCCAGCCCGCCCAGCAGGTCATTGGCGCCGGAGCTCTCCTGGCTGCGCACGGTGAAGCCGGTGGTGGAGGCATACTGATCCTCGGCCACCGCGAACAGATAGAACACCGCCGCCGCCAGCGGCAGCAGCACCAGGGCTGCGAAACTGGCGATCAGCCCGCGGTGGCGCCCCTTGATACTGGCCGGCCGGGCCACCGGATAGGCCGGGGTTTCGGCCATCTGCGCCTCCAGCGCCGCATGGGCCGCCTGGGCCTCCTGCATCTTGCGGCGCAGTTTCCTGAGCTTCTTGCCGCCGCCCTTGCCGCCTTTGCCGCCCTGACGGTCCGGCGTGCCGGGCAGCTGTTCCACATTGGCCGCCTCCTGGCCGGGCGCGGCGGGTTGGGTCCGGCCGCTGCCGTCCGCCTCTTCCGGGATGGGGGAGCCAGAGCTTTTCCGGCCGGTGCGGAATTGGGCGGCAGCCTTCCGGCGCGCCGCCGGGCGATCCTGTGTCATAATCTGCTTATCCCGGCTTGCAGCCGTTTGTAATTGCCTCGTCTTTCTTTCATATTATCGCCTGCACAGCGCATATTCACAATGGGTATTCATGACCAGCACCCCGCCCGCAGCGGCCCCTGCCCTGCCCTCCGCCCAGCCGCCTGCCCAGATACCTGCCCTGCGGCCTGCCTCTGGCCGCGCGCGCCGCTTTGCCAGCCTGCGCACGGTGGCGGCGCTGGTGCTGCGCGAGATGTCGACCCGCTACGGCCGCACCCCCGGCGGTTATCTGTGGGCGGTGCTGGAGCCGCTGGCAGCGATCCTGTTCCTCTCCATCGGCTTCTCGCTGGTGATCCGCAGCCCGTCGCTGGGCACCAGCTTCCTGCTGTTCTACGCCACCGGCTATCTGGCCTTCGATCTCTACAACGCGGTTGCCAACACCACCGCCCGGGCGCTGAATTTCTCCAAGCCGCTGCTGCAATTCCCGGCGGTGACCTGGGTGGACGCGATTCTGGCGCGGTTTATCCTCAACAGCCTGACCGGCAGCCTGGTGGCGATCCTGCTGCTCACCGGCATTCTCTCGGCCATCGACAGCCGCACGGTGCTGGACCTGCCGCCGGCGGTGCTGGCGATGGCGCTGACGATGCTGCTGGGCCTCGGGATGGGGACACTCAACTGCGTGCTGATGGGGCTCTATCCCTTGTGGGAGGTGGCCTGGTCGGTGATCACCCGGCCCTTATTCCTCGCCTCGGGGATCTTCTTCCTCTATGAGGACCTGCCGCCCCTGGCGCAGGAGATCCTGTGGTACAACCCGCTGATGCATATCACCGGGCTGATGCGCACCGGCTTCTACCCCACTTATGCCGCCTCTTATGCCAGCGTGACCTATGTGCTGCTCACCAGCCTGATCCTGCTGGCGCTGGGGCTGGTGCTGATGGGCCGCTACCACCGCGATCTGCTGAACCGCTGAGCCCGGCGCGGGCCTTGCGCCGGCTCAGTCTTCGCCCGCCAGCTCCAGCACCCTGGCATGGCTCACCGCAGTGCGCCGCAGCAGCCCGTCGCGGATGGCATGCGCCATCAGCCGGGCAAAGGCGCGCCGGTCGCCGCGGTGGTGGCGCAGCTTCATCAGCCACTTCGGCACGATCACCAGGAGCACCGGCCAGAACAGCCAGCCCGCCGCCATCCGGTACAGAAGCAGCAGGTTGCGGTGGTAGTAATAGGCCTTCCACAGCGGCACGAAGCGGCCGCGCTGCGCCGCATCCGGCTTGCCCCCGGATTTGCCCTGCGCCTCTGACGTGCCCTGGAAGGTGGAGAGGTCATGCTCGAACCGCACGGAGGGCTCAAAGCCGATCCGGCCGCCCGATTTGGTCAGCCCCAGCGTATAAAGCCCGTCATCGCCATAGATGAACAGCTCCGGATCCGGATAGCCGATGCGCCGCACCGCCGCTGCCGAGATGAAGAAGCCGACAAAAGACGTGACATCGATCTGCATCCCCGGCCCCTCGTAATCCGAAGGCTGCACGTGAAAGCCGGAGCGGCCGCCGCCAAAGAGGGTGCGCAGGAACTCGCGCCCATGCCAGAACGGGTTGCGCGAGGGGCGGTTCATCTCGCAGATGCGGCCGTCGGGGAAATAGACCGCCGCCGCCACCGCGTCCCATTTGCCGCCCGCCGCCGTGCCCGCCTGCTGATGCATGGGCAGCGCATGGAAGGCCGCCAGCCCGCCCGGGGCGGGCCGCCCGTCGTCATCCATCACCGCCAGCCAGCCGGGGGCGTGATGCTCCATCGCCCGGCGCATGCCCATCTCGAACCCGCCGGCGCCGCCGCGGTTGGTTTCGCTGGTGCAGATGTCGAGCCGCGGATCATCCTGCGCCGCCAGCCAGGCGCCGGTGCCGTCCGAGGAGGCGTTGTCGGCCACCACCACCGCCGCCAGCTCCGCCTCCGGGCTCTCCAGGAGCCGCGCCAGCGTTGCCTTCAGCTTGTCCAGCCGGTTGTGGGTCACCACCACCGCCACCAGCCGCCCTGCCCCTGCCGGGGCCGCTGCCGGTGTTCCGGTGCCGATTGCCTGTGCCGTGTTCACCGCCGGGTGCTCCTTCGCCTGTCCTGTGAATCCTGTGCCGCATCTGCGGCCCCGAAAGCTCATAAATCCCCGGCACTGTCAAACCCTTTACCGCCGCCGCGGCGGGACCGGGCGGATTTCCGGCCCGGCCCCGGCGCGCCCGCCTCCGGGCTGCGGCCTGCAGATCCGCCGGCCGCGAAAAAGGTCAGCATTTATGACCAAATGTTTCGCGCGCGAAACATTTGGTCCGGACCGGACCTATTTTCCCCTCCCCCAGCGAGCCCCCGGCCAGCCCTGCGGCCTCTGCCCCGGAGACCGCAAAAAAGCCGGGCTCCGCCCTGTCCGGCGCGGTTTATTCCGCTAATCTCATCACAAGGGCTGCGGCACAGCAGCCGTAAAGGGATTGAGAAAAGGGTATTCCATGCGCATTGCGATGATTGGCACCGGCTATGTCGGACTGGTGTCCGGCGTCTGTTTTTCGGATTTCGGCCATGACGTGATCTGCGTCGACAAGGACGCGGGGAAGATCGCCCGGCTGAACCAGGGCGAGGTGCCGATCTACGAGCCGGGCCTTGATCAGCTGATGGAAAAGAACGTGAAGGCGGGCCGCCTCAGCTTTACCGATGATCTGGCGGCGGCGGTGGACGGGGCCGAAGCGGTGTTCATTGCGGTGGGCACCCCGACCCGGCGCGGCGACGGCCATGCGGATCTGACCTATGTGATGGCCGCCGCCGAGGAGATTGCCGCGGCGCTGACGGATTACGCGGTGGTGGTGACCAAATCCACCGTGCCGGTGGGCACCAACCGCCAGGTGCAGCAGGTGATCGCCAAGGCAAATCCGCAGGCAGACTTCGACGTCGCCTCCAACCCCGAGTTCCTGCGCGAAGGCGCGGCGATCGAGGATTTCATGAAACCCGACCGGGTGGTGGTCGGCGTCCAGAATGAGCGCGCGGCGGAGGTGATGGCGGAGATCTACCGCCCCCTCTACCTGCGCGACTTCCCGATCCTGACCACCGACCTGGAATCGGCGGAGCTGATCAAATACGCGGCCAATGCGTTTCTGGCCGCCAAGATCACCTTCATCAATGAAATCGCCGGCCTCTGCGAGCGGGTGGGGGCGGACGTCAAGGAAGTCTCCCGCGGCATCGGGTTCGACGGGCGCATCGGCAACAAGTTTCTGCACGCAGGCCCGGGCTACGGCGGGTCCTGTTTCCCCAAGGACACCGCGGCGCTGGCGCGGATCGGCCAGGACCATGCCTTTCCCTTGCGGATCACCGAGACGGTGATGCGGGTCAATGACGAGGTGAAAAACCGCATGGTCGAAAAGCTGCGCGATGCCTGCGAAGGCTCGTTCAACGGCAAGACCGTGGCGGTGCTGGGCGTCACCTTCAAGCCCAACACCGATGACATGCGCGAGGCGCCGAGCCTGACCATCGTGCCCGCCCTGATCGGCGGCGGCGCCAGGGTGCGGGTGGTGGACCCGCAAGGCAAGGCCGAGGGCGAGGCGCTGCTGCCCGGGGCCGCCTGGATGGACGACCCCTATGAGGCGGCGCAGAACGCCGACCTGGTGGTGCTTCTGACCGAGTGGAACGAGTTCCGCGCCCTGGATCTCAAGAAACTGGCCCGCCTGATGGCAGTGCCGCGGATGGCGGACCTGCGCAACATCTACTCTCCCAAAACCGCCAAACAGGCCGGGTTTGAGACCTATACGGCAGTGGGGCGGGGCGCTTGAGCGGCCCCGGAAACGGCGCTGCAGAATAGGTCCGGACCGGACCAAATGTTTCGCGCGCGAAACATTTGGTCAAACGTACTGACCTAATCAGAACTCTCCCGCGCGGTCAGATATCAGACACTAAAAAGGGCTTCTCCGAAGAAAAGCCCTTTGCCTCCGGCGCGGAGCGAGAAAGCTTCCTGGCAACCGTCCGGGGGACGGTTTCGCTTTCGAACGGGCGGAGCCCTCGGGGAAAGATGAAAGGCGGCAGGCTCTGGTCAGAGCTTTTTCAGCCAGGCCTCCAGCGTCTTGGCCAGGGATGCGCCAACAGCCTCGCCGCTGATTTCGATCTTCTTTTCGCTGGGCGTGTAGGTCAGCCGCACGCCGCGGGGCGCGTTCAGAACGATCCGCTCGCCGGGCTGGTGCGCCGCGTCCCAGTCATCGGCGCCGCGCACCCGCGGGCCCTTGACCAGCGGCGGCACCGGGGGCGGGGACTGTTCCGCATCCCGGCCTGCATTCCGCTCCTTAGCCTGTGCCGCCAGTTGTTCCAGGGAGGGCGGGGCAGGGGGCACATCAGGCTCTGACTTGGGCATTTGGGGCGCATCCCCCTCGACCAGCCGGGTCAGCACCGCCAATTCCGCCTCCGGTGTGCTGCGGTCGGCGGCCTGCAGTGCCTGTTTCGCACGCTCCGCAAAGCCCTCATCCGCCTCGATCCCGCGCACCAGCGCCAGGCCCAGTTTCTCGCTGATGGCAGTGGGGTAGAACAGCACCGCATCCAGCGCCTCGACCAGGGTGACGAAGCTGCCGATCTTGGAGCGCTTGGCGCGGGTGGCGTTGCCGAACAGCGCCTGCAGCGCGTATTTGCGGCGGGTGAAGACGCCTTCCTTATACGCGCGCACGGCAATGCGGGCGCGCTCGTAATGGGAGAGATTCACCCGGATCTCGTTTTCCTCGACCATCGCCACATAAGACGCCTCGGCGCTGCCGGGCTTGATCACCAGCGCCTTCAATGTGGCGAACTGCGGGTCTGATGTCTCTTCATAGAGCCGCTTGAGCGCGGTCAGGCGGCGCCAGCCGGAGATCAGCCCGTGGGTGCGGCCGCCAAAAGTATCCTCCAGCGGCACCACTTCCGCCGGGGTCTGCTGGCCGCGGGCGCGGATCGAGGCGATCAGCGATTGCAGCTCTTCTTCATCCTGTTCGATGCGGTCGCGCACCAGGTGGTTCTCGTCGATGGCCGCCAGCGGCAGCTCCTCGATCATCAGCCCCTTGGCGCGGGCGTTTTCCAGAACGCCGGACAATTCCTGCAGCGCCGCCTGGGCAGAGGCGTCGGAGGCCACCTGGGCAATCGGCGCAGCACCGACGCTGGAGGGGCCGCCAAGCGCCGGTTTGGCCGCGGGCGCCGCCGTCAGGTAACCGGCCTGTGCCGGGGAAAGCCGTTTGCGTTTTGCCATGTCCTGTCCTTCGTGCCTCAGTTGCAGGATGCGTCTGTCCTGGACGGGGCCGCATCCTGCCCCAAATTTCTTGCCGGGGCCTTATTCGGCCGCACGCTGCTCCTGCAACGCCTCGCGCCGCCAGACCCCGATCAGGAGCTTCTTGAAGGCCGCGTAGGTCTCGTCGAAGGTCTCGCGCCCGCGGGCATAGGTCTCGCGGTTGAAGTCGCGGTAGTCGGCCTCGTAGATGCCGCTCACCTGCTCCCCGGCCTGGCCGATCAGCGCGGTGTAATCCTGTTTGTGGGGGGAGAGCACCCGGCCCATGTAGGCCTGCATCAGCGCCGCCAGCTCGCCCTGCTGGGCGCCGTCATAGCGGGTGATGACGGTGCGCACCGCGTCCCATTCAAACGCCAGCCCGGGGCGGCCCAGGGCGCGGGCGGCGAGGTTCTCGCCCTCCTCGATCGAGGCGAAGGTGGAATGCAGCATGTCAAAGAAGCGGCCCGTCGAGTTGAACTCCAGGAACGACGCCCCCATCGGCACCAGCAGGATGTCGGCAGCTGACAGCCCGTTGATGGTCAGGTAGCCAAGCGCCGGCGGGGTGTCGATGAAGATCACGTCGTAGGCGTCCAGCACCCCGTCGGCCTCCAGCCGCTCGGTGAGCGCATCCCACAGCTTCCAGGACCGCGCCGCCATCCGCCAGACCGGGATCTGGAATTCCGCCCAGTAGAGGTTCAGCTGGGCGCCGATCAGGTCGATGCTGGGCCAGTGGGTGTTCTGAATGACATCCTGGGCGGTCATCTCCATCGCCGCATCCAGCGCCTCGTCCAGCGGCTGCGGGGCGTCGCCGCGGTCGAGCCGGCGCTGGTTCTCCAGCCGCAGATGCTCGCCGTAGTGGCGCGCCAGCAGCGGGAAGGCGGTCTGCCATTCATCCTCGGCGCGGCCGCCGAAGATCGAGGTCATCGAGCCCTGGCTGTCCAGATCAATCACCAGCACCTTGTAGCCGTCGAGCGCCGCCGACATCGCCAGATGCGCCGCGGTCGAGGTCTTGCCGACGCCGCCCTTGAAGTTGGCAACCGCGACCATCTTGGCGGGCAGGCCTTCGGGGCGGTAGGGCTGGTAGTCCTTGGCCTTGGAGCCTTGCGCCGCGAAGAAGGCGCGCAGACGCAAGACCTCATCGAGGGTGAACCACTTGGCGCCGCCCTCGGTCTCACTGCGGCCCTGGGGCAGATCGGGGTTGGCTTTCAGCACCCGGCGGAAATGGGCCTGGGCGACCGGGATCAGGTAGCGGGTGATCTCCCAGGTGGAGAACAGGCGCAGCTCCTTCCTGCCCTCCTCGTTCATGCCGCGGCTGGCCAGGTCGGCCCGGCCCTGCGCGCAGGCCGCGGCAATCTCGGCAAAGCCTGCGGTGCTGGTGGGGGCATCAAGCTCCGCCAAAGCGGCGTCGGGGTCGATGCTGAAATAGGGGGGAAGGCTGCTGCCTGCCCTAGGAGATTCTTTCCTGTGGATATCTCGCGCCATGAGGTCTGCCTGCTGTCCTTGGGCCGTTGCGGCCCTGCCCGTGTGTGAGGCTGCTGTTCTGCTGCTCCGCAGCCTGATGTGCTGCCTTTTCGACAGAATACGCAAAAACGCAGCACATGGAAGCAAAATGCGCATCCCTCCTGGTTTTTCTAAGCAAATCCGGCAGTTGCGGCAGGGGAAAGCGGGAGGGATGCAGAGCGTCCAAAAAAATCTGCTCTGTTATAAATGAGTTATTTATTAGTTACAGGGGGAAGGGCGCCTGCGCAAAGCCCTTTTTTTATTGGCGATCGGGGCGGATTTTCCGCAGGCAGTGACTCTGAAACCCCGATCAAATGACTCCAAACCCCCGACGAAACGATTCCGAACCCCCGTTGCCGGGGCATGTGGATAACCCTAGGGTGGGCGTAATCAAAACCACGATAAAACGAGTCGCCAAACAGGGGCAGCAGATCCCGGCGGGCGGCAGAGCAGACGGCGGACAGGCATATGGCAGCAGAGCTGACGGCGGGGGGACTCCCTCCGGAAGGGCAGGGGGATTTCTTCCTCTGCGATATCTTCGGGGCGATCCCCAAGAACGACCTGGCGTCGATGGAGCATCCGCTGTTCAGCTTGGGCACAAGGCCGGACCGGCGGATCCTGAACTACCAGCACAACGGCGCCGAGATCACCGTGACGCCCTCGGTCAAGGGGCTGGCGACGATCCACGACAAGGACATCCTGATCTTCTGCATCAGCCAGCTGATGGCGGCGCTGAATGCCGGGCGGCAGGTGAGCCGGGTGCTGCACCTGAAGGCGCATGACCTGCTGGTCGCCTGCAACCGCGAGACCTCGGGCGATGCCTACCGGCGCCTGCGCGAGGCGTTCGAGCGGCTGGCGGGCACCCGCATCACCACCAATATCGTGACCGGGGGCCAGGAGGTGACCACCGGCTTCGGCCTCATCGAGAAATGGGAGATCGTCCGCAAGGCCCGCGGCGGCAAGATGGTCAGCGTGGCGGTGACGCTGTCGGACTGGCTCTACCGGGCGGTCTTGTCGAAATCGGTGCTGACGCTCAGCCGCGATTACTTCCGGCTCCGGAAACCGCTGGAGCGGCGGATCTATGAGCTGGCGCGCAAGCACTGCGGGCGGCAGAACAGCTGGCAGGTCTCGGTGGAAACCCTCTTGAAGAAATCCGGTTCCGCCTCGCCGCGCCGGGTGTTCCGCAAGATGATCCGCGACATGATTGAGGCGCAGCCCTTGCCCGATTACGCGCTGGAGGAGCTGGAGGGCGATGTGATCCGCTTCAGCCAGAAGGCCGCCGTCACCGAGGCGGTGCTGAACGCGCCCAGCCTGAAGCCCGCAACGCTGGAGGAGGCCCGCGCCCTGATCCCCGGCGCCGACGCCTATGCGCTGGAGGCGGAGTGGCGCGCCATGTGGGTGCGTTCCGGCAGCCCCAGATTGCGGATGCCGGATGCGGCCTTCCTCGGCTGGGTCAGGAAACGCGCCGCGGAGTAGGCGCCCCCTTTCATCTTTCCCCAAATACTCACAGGCCGCAGGCCTCCGCCTTTGCGGGCAAAGGCGGATCTCAAACCTCTCCAAAAAAAGGTCAGCATGATTGACCAAATGTTTCGCGCGCGAAACATTTGGTCCGGACCGGACCTACTTTCCGGCGGGCCGGCACCCGGGCTGAACAGGGCCGGGGCCAGCAGCGGCGGGGCGGCAAAACTAACAGGCCCGCCTCAGCCTTGTGCGGCTGAAGCGGGCCCGGACAGGCTGCGGCCCTCCCCCCGGACCCGCGGCCTTCCTGACTGGAGCGGCGTTATCCGCTGCCTTCCTTCAAGGCCTGCGACATGCTGGAGAGCACCGGGCTGATCAGGTAGTCGGCCAGGCTTTGGCGGCCGGTTTCGATCATCGCCTGGGCCGGCATGCCGGGCAGGGTCTTCACATTGGGCAGGGCAGCCAGATCGGCCTCCTGGATGCGGATATGCACCGGGTAATAGGGCTGGCCGGTCATCTGGTCGATGCTGCTGCCGGCCGCCACCATCACCACTTCGCCCTTGACCGGCGGGGTGGAGCGGAAGCTGTAGGCGGTCAATTGCACCCGCGCCTGGCTGCCCTCGGCCACCTCGTCGATATCCTCCACTGCCACCTGGGTCTCCACCAGCAGGCCTGCATCCTCGGGCATCAGCTCCAGGATGGTCTGGCCGGGATCCACCACCTGGCCCAGGGTGTTGATGCTGAGCCCGACCACCCGGCCGTCGCGCGGGGCGCGGATGGTCTGGCGTTCGGCCACGTCCCAAGTGGCGTCCAGGCGCTGGTGCAGATCCAGCAGCTGCTCCTGCACGTCCTGGCTTTCGGCGGCAATCCGCGCCGCCCGGTCGCGGCCGGCCTGCAGCCGCCGCTCTTCCATCTCGCCGATCTGCTCCAGCACGCTGCCGCGGTCGCTTTCCAGCGCGCCGATGGTGCCCAGCAGGCTGCTTTGCTGCATCTGCCGCTGGCTGATGCGGGTTTTCGGCACCAGCCCCTTTTCGAACAGCTGGGTCAGCCCGGCCAGATCCTCCTGCACCAGCGCCAGCTGTTCCTCGGTGGCCCGGATGCGGGCATCGCGGCCCTCAAGCTGATCGCCGAGCTGGCTGATGCGGACCTGGATGATTTCCATCTGCCCCTGATAGAGCGCCCGGTTGGAGTGCAGCAGGTCGCGCTGCACCGCCACCAGCTGCGCCAGTTCCGGCATCCGGGCGATGAGCTGCTGCAGCTCCGGCCCCGGCTGCAGGCTGTCTGTCCCCTTCAGTTCCGCGTTCAGCCGGGCCTGCTGCGCCAGCAGGCTGGCCCGCTGGCCGTTCAGGATTGCCAGCTGCGCTTGGATGCGGCGGCCGTCGAGCCGGGCGATCACCTGGCCCTTGGAGACCCGGCTGCCCTCGGAGATGTTCAGCTCGCGCAGGATGCCGCCTTCGAAATGCTGCACCGCCAGCCGGTCGCCGGCCACGTTGAAGGCGCCCGGCGCCACCACTGCGCTGGTCAGCTCTGCCTGGGTCGACCAGAACACCAGCCCGCCGAACAGGCCGAAGCCGCAGACCGCCATCCACAGCACCAGCTGGCGCACCCGGGTCGGCGGCCGCTTGGGCAGCGGCACATCCGGGCTTTCCCCGGCAGGCATCAGGTCGCGGAAGCCGCCTGTGGCCGGAGCACGGCCTGTCTCTGCGGGGCTGCGGCTGTCATGTTCCACCAGGCTCATGCGCTTTCTCCTTCATTCCGGGGCGCGTCCGCGGTCTGTCCGGCGCCGCCCCCTTCCGCGTTGCGGTGGCGGAAGGGGGCGATTTTGGGATCGTCCTGATGCGCCCGGGCGGCGGCCATCGGCTGGGCGGCCGCCTCGATCACCTGGCGCGCCTCGCCGAAGCGGGCGATGCGGCCCTGCTGCAGGAGCGCCGCATGGCTGACCCGGCGCAAGAGGCTGAGCCGGTGGGTCACCGCCACCACCGCGGCGCCGCGGGCGCAGGCTTCTTCGATGGCCCTGGCCAGCGCCTCTTCGCCCTCGGGGTCGAGATTGGCGTTGGGCTCGTCCAGCACGATCAGCTTGCGGTCGCCGAAGAAGGCGCGCGCGAGACCGATGCGCTGGCGCTGGCCCGCCGACAGGAACTCGCCGCGCGGGCCGACCTCGGCGTTGTAGCCGCCGGGCAGCGCCAGGATCATCTCATGCACCTGCGCCAGCTTGGCGGCCGCCACCACATCCGAGGGCTTGGCCTCCGGGTCCATGAGCGCGATGTTTTCCGCCACCGTGCCCTGGAACAGCTCGACCCGCTGCGGCAGGAAGCCGATATGCTGGCCGATCTGCGCCGGGTCCCAGTCGGTGAGCGCGGCATCGTCGATGCGGATATGGCCGCGCACCAGCGGCTGCAGGCCTGCCAGCGCATGGGCCAGGGTGGTCTTGCCGGCGCCGGAGGGGCCGATCAGCCCCAGCGACTGGCCCGGCTTCAGCTCCAGCGTGATGTCCAGCAGCAGCGGATCCGGCCGCCCCGGCAGCACCACGGTGGCATTTTCCACCGACAGCCGGCCTTCGGGCGCGGGCAGCTCCAGCCGCTCCGGCGCGGCGCCGAGATGGGCCAGGAATTCATTCAGCCGCCCGTGCGCGCTGCGCGCCTTCAAAAAGCCGCGCCAGCCGGCGATCGACTGCTCCACCGGCGCCGCGGCGCGGCCCAGGAGGATCGAGGAGGCAATCATCAGCCCCGGCGTCAGCTGGCTGTTGATCACCAGCACCACGCCCACGCCCAGCACCGCGATCTGCAGCCCCATGCGCACGGCCTTGGCCAGCGAGGTCATCAGCGCCACCCGGTCGGTGGCCAGGGTGTTGAACACCAGCGCCGAAAACGCCTTGAGCTGCCAGCGCTTGATCAGCGGTGCGGTCTTGCCCATGGCATGGATGAGGCCTGCATTCTGCATCATCTCCGCCACCGCGGCATTGGTCTCGGCGGCCTGCTTGCCGGCCGCCTCCAGGGGTTTGCGGGCCATCATCTCGCTGAGCAGCCCGAGGGTGAACAGCAGCGTGATGCCAATCAGCGCCACCAGGCCCAGCACCGGGCTGAACATGAAGATCAGCGCCAGGAAAATCAGCGACCAGGGCGCGTCCAGCAGCGCCAGGAACACCGGGCTGGTGACAAAGCCGCGCAGCTCCTGGATGTCGCGGATGGGTTCGGCGCGGGCCAGGGCGGGCGGCAGGCGGCCGCTGATCATGCCGTCCAGCACCACCGGGCTGAGCCGCGCCTCGAGCCGCGATCCGAGCCGCGCCACCAGGCGCTGGCGGATCATGTCGAACAGAAAAAAGAACACCAGTGCAATAGCTGCACCGGTGGTCAAAGCAATCAAAGTGGGAATGCTGCCCGAGGCCATGACCCGGGCAAACAGTTGCAGCATGTAGAGCGGCGCTGTCAGGACAAGGAGGTTCACAAAGATGCTTGCCATGAAGATGGCGGCAAGCACGCCCCGCTGACCATCAAATACCCGTCTTACCTTCATTGTCGTAGCCCCCCGGCTGCACGAAGTGAAGTTATGAAATCTGGAGAACAGCGCCCTGGTCCAAGGATGCAATCCTTGGCCGGGGACCAAATCGCTGTCCTGAACCAGGGCTGGACGGGCCCGGGGACAACCCCGGGCCCGCCGTTCCTATGGCTCAGACGGCAGTGGGACCCCAAATGTTGTCGTAGCTGTCGTCAAAGCCAGTGTCAGAGGTCAGCACCCGGATCGCTTCATACGAGCCGGCATCGCCGGTGGTCACGGCGTTGATGCCGACGCCGCCGATCGGGATGGCGTCCTGGCCCAGCGAGGTGAACGGTGCTTCGCGGCCGGTCAGGCCGAGGATGTTCACCGTGGCGCCGCCGGCGCTGATCAGGGTGTCGGTGCCATTGTCGGCAACGGTGGCGCCGCCGCCGTCCAGCGCCGCAAAGGCATCCTGCGCCGAGGTGCCCGCGCCTGCGCCAACCGTGGTGACACGGAACAGCAGCACGTCGTGGTCCTGGTCGATGTCGAAGTCATGGATGGTGTCGTTGCCGTCGTTGGACGAGAACATGGCGCCATCCCATTCGAGATCGATGATGAAGACATCCTTGCCGTCGCCGCCATACAGACGGTCGCGGCCGAGGCCCCCTTTCAGGAAGTCGTTGTAGTCGCCGGCGCCGCCGAACAGGGTGTCGTTGCCGTTGCCGCCGTCCAGGAAGTCGCCGCCGGTGCCGCCGTCCAGGCGGTCGTTGCCGGCTTCGCCATAGAGGCAGTCGCGGTCGGCGCCGCCGTACAGGGTGTCGTCGTCGTTGCCGCCCTGCAGCACGTCCTTGCCGTTGCCGCCCTTGAGCTTGTCGTCGCCGTCGTTGCCGTCGAGGAAGTCATTGCCATCGTTGCCTTTGACAGTGTCCTTGCCGTCGCCGCCATGGGCCACGTCATTGCCGTCTCCGCCTTTGATCTTGTCGTTGCCTTCCTCGCCGTAGAGGAAGTCATCGCCTTCATCGCCGTAGATCTTGTCGTTGCCGGTGCCGCCCCAGGCTTTGTCGGAATCTTCGCCGCCTTTGATGGTGTCATTGCCGGCGTCGCCATAGAGACGGTCATGGCCTTCATTGCCGAGCACCCAGTCGTCGCCATCGTTGCCGTGCAGCAGATCGCCGCCCTTGCGGCCATAGAGCCGGTCATTGCCGTCGCCGCCATAGCCCTCGTCATTGCCGCGGCCGCCGATGATGACGTCATTGCCGCCTTCACCGAACATGGTGTCGTTGCCGGAGCCGCCGCGGATGCGGTCATTGCCGTCCGGGCCTTCGTCGATCGGCGTGTAGTGCTCCGGGGCGGCGACCTCTTTCAGCCCGTCTCCCGTCTGGGCATGGGTCTCCACCGTGTCCTGGGACTTGTCGTCGCAGCTCCAGTCGATCTCGTAGCCGTTGACGTCGGCGCCAAGGTTGTTGCCGCTGTCGCCGAAGATCAGGTCGCCCTGGGCGCCGCCTTCCAGCACGTCGTTGTTGGAGCCGCCGCGCATGGTGTCGTGGCCGGCGCCGCCGTTGACGTCATCGCGGCCTGCGCCGCCATCCATCAGGTCGTCGCCGCGGCCGCCCTGCATCAGGTCGTCGTCATCTTCACCGAACATGGTGTCGTTGCCGCCCTGGCCGTCCATGGTGTCGTTGCCGTCACCGCCCAGCATGCAGTCGTCGCCGTCGACCTGCTCGTCCTTGTTGCCGGTGCCGTTGTCGGCGCCGAAATCAAGGTCGTCATTCTGCGACTGGCGCTCGTCGCCGAACATCTCGTCATCGCCGGAGCCGCCGATCACCAGGTCGTCGCCGATGCCGCCTGCCATGCGGTCATTGCCGCCCTGGCCGTTCATGCGGTCGTCGCCGTCGCGGCCGTACATGGTGTCGTCGCCGTCCTTGGCGGTTTCGCCGGACTGGCCCATGTCGCCCCACATCCAGTCGTTGCCGCCTTCCCCGTCGATGCAGTCGTCGCCAAGCTCGCCATAGAGGAAATCGGCGCGGTCGCCGTCGGCATAGCTGTAGTTGCCGTCGGCATCATCGCCGAAGATGTGGTCATCGCCCTTGCCGCCGAAGACGCTGTCGCTTTCCTCGCCGCCCAGCAGGGTGTCGTTGCCGGTTTCGCCGTCGATGTAATCCCAGCCTTCCTCGCCGTCGATCCAGTCGTCGCCGTCATCGATGTATTTCCGGCCGTAGATCGGCACCTGGTATTCTTCCCAGGTCTCCTGGTTGACCTTGGTCTCATAGCCGGTGATCACGGTTTCATAGTGGCCCTTGCCGTCGGCATTGCCGCCGAACAGGTAGTCGTTGCCGGTGCCGCCTTCGATCAGGTCGTCGCCATCCTGGCCTTCGACGTAATCCTGGCCGGCTTCGCCGTCGATGCGGTTGTTGCGCTCGTTGCCGTAGACCGCGTCATCGCCGGCCCCGGCCTTGGCGTTGTCGCCGGCGTCGTGGTCGTTCAGGTCGATCACATTGCCGTCGGTGCCGCCGCGCTCGGTGGTGCCGTCGTTGTAATTCGGATCGAACTTGTTGTCGCTGAAGATGATTTCGCAATCCGGATTACAGACTTCCCAATCCGGGGTTCTGTCTTTGATACCCATGGTAAACGTCCTCCTCGTTAACTGTAACTGTGCGGGGCAGGGCAGCCTGTGCCGCCCGGGTCCTTGCCCCTGCCGCCGCTGTCTGCCGCGGGTGCGGCTGCTGCGGCGGCGGTGTGAAAAAGGCGCGTGATGCCTTCCGGTGGTATTGCAGCGCAGATGCGGGCGCTGCGATGCCCCCAAATGGGGACAAAATCAGGGCTTTAGCCGGTGCTGCCCAGCCAGCCGGCCAGGGCCTGCGCGGCGGTGTCCGCCAGTGCCAGCAGCGGCGCGTGCCACCAGGCGCCCGCCGCCAGCGCGGCGGCTGCCGCCAGCGCGGCGGCCAGGGTCCGCGGCCAGCGGCGGCGCGGCTTTGGCGCGGCCTGCGCCAGCGCCTCGGCCACCGCGGCCTTCAGCACCGGCTCAAGCTCGATCCTGAGCGCGCCTTCCATCCGGTTCACCGCGGTCTCCAGCTGGTCGATGCGGGCGCTCAGCGCGGCGCGGTCGGCCGCCGCCTTCTGCGCCGCCTGCGCGCCCAGCCCCTCGTTCAGGGTGGTGAACATCTCCGCGATGCGCTTGTGCAGCGCCACCAGGTCGGCCTGCGCCGCCAGCGGCGGCGCGTCCGGCCCGCCCTGGCGCAGGGCCGTGGCGATCTGCGCCAGCACCGCGGCGCTCAGCCGCGGCGGCTGCGCCGGTTTGTCCTGCCGGGCCGCCGGGGCCGGCTGATCCGCAGCGGCTTGCGCCTGTGCAGGCTGAGACTGCGAAGGCTGAGACTGTGCGGCTTGAGACTGTGCGGCTTGAGACTGTGCGGTCTGAGACTGTGGGGATTGCGCCTGTACGGCTTGCGCCTGGGCGGGCTGGCCCGGCTGCGCCGCCGCATCCTGTGCCGGGCGGGCGGGGCTGCCGGCCGGGGCGGGCGGGCCCTGCACCGGCGCATCGAGCGTCAGCTTGTTCATGACGCTCTCCCCAGCGAGGCCTGCCAGGTCAGCCGCTGCGCCATCTCGGCGCGGCCCGCCGACTGCAGCTTGGCCAGCACCCGCTTGGCATAGGTGTTGAAAGTCTGCTCCTTGAGGCCCGCGATATGCGCCGCCTCGCGGTTGCTGAGCCCCAGCTGGATGAGCGCCGCCACCCGCGCCTCAGCAGGCGACAGCCCCATCTTCTGGGCCAGCATCTCGATGCGGGTGCGGTCGGGCTGGCGCGGCAGGATCGCCACCACCAGCGGCTGATCGGCGCCGGCGCAGCGGTAGCGGGTCAGCGACACCGGCAGCCGCATGCCGCTTTGGCGGTCCTCCAGGAACAGGATCAGCTCGCGCGGGCCGCGGGCGCTGCCACGGCGCGAGCGGGCGCATTCGGCCACCGCCGCGTAAAACCCCGCGGTCTCGCCCGGGCGGGCGCAGCTGAGGCGGCCGCCCTGGTCGCTGAGCAGATCGCCGCCATCCAGCATGTCGCGCCCCGATTCATTGCAATGCAGCAGGCGGCCCTCGCCGTCGAGCACCAGCACCGCAGAGTCGGTCTTCTTGGAAATGGTCCACAACAGCGCGCTGGTCACCGCCGCCTGGGTCTCGCCCGCCAGCTCGCGCAAGCTGTCCTCGCGCAGCACCGGCCAGATCGCCTGCAGGATGTCGCCGCAATGGGCATCATGCGGGCCGCCGTCCAGCTTCAGCGCGATCAGATCCTCGCTGCCGTCCTCGAAACCGCAGGAAAACAGCGCCCAGCCGCGGCCTGCGGCCAGGTCCGCCGCCAGCTCTGCGGGCAGCCGCGCCGCCAGATCCCGCGCCGCCGCCCCCCCCGGGCGGCGCGGGCGGAAGCTGTTGGCGGTGCCGGGCTGCAGCTGGCGCCGCAGCGCCGCTGCGGCGGTGTCCGGGCAGGCCTCGCCCTGCGCTCCGGCACTGGTCAGCACCGGGGCGCGGCGGTGCCCTGGCTGCACCAGGGCCAGTTTTGTCAGAGAAGAGATTTGCCTTTGAAGAGACCGCGAAAATACCAACCTGCCCGCTTGTGCAGCGGACGCACTCAACACAACCATGTTGCCCCCCGGCATGACATAATGAATGTCTTGAAGGTAGCACAGTGCCCGGCACGGCAAACCGGGCAGAGGGCGTACGCCAAAGGCCGGGACAGCGCGGCCGGGCGGCGCAAAATACCACCATGGGGGTAGCCGCAGGGGGCAGGGCGGGCAAATCAAGAAAACCCTGGGTTGATTAATGTGCAAAGTAAAATGTCTTAAAATTGTAGAATGCTGCCGGGAAACAAATCGTTTCCCTTTTGGAGACAATACCAAGGGCGTAAAGCGCCCTGAGCAGATCCTGTGGAAAAACAGCCCGGTAAGGCGGAAACCCGGGCGCAGGGCAGGGCCGCCTGGCCAAAAAGCACTGCTCCGGGAGGGGAAGCTCCTTAACAAAAACGGCTGGATTCGCTACGGTTTATCCACAGCAATGCGCATCAGAAGTGTTTGAACGCCCGGTTGCGCTGCCAGGCCCAGGAAGTTTTTTCCGGGCATGTTCTGTATTTATCACGATCCGGAAACGGCAGCGCAGAAGCGCCGCCGGGGCCAAGATGGCAGCAGGCGGGTGAATTGTGTTTCAGGGAGCGGCCGCGCATTGCAGCACCGGCAGCCTGCGGGGGCAGGCGGTCTAAAAAAGGGCGCTCCTGGAGGGACGGGCCGGAGGCAGGATCCGGTTCTGGTTACGAGTAAAGGAGTTTTCGATGCCTGTGCACATTGTGGGGGAAAGCAGGCTTCTCAGGGACATGTTTCTGAACATCTGTGAAGCACATGATTACGAGACCGGCGGCTGCTGCAGCAGCCTGGCGGAACTGCCGCCGCTGCCGGCCAGGGACCTGGTGCTGTTTTACAGCCACTGCACCGGCGCGGCGCTGGAGGAGGAGCTGCGCAGCTTCCGGGCCCGCAAGGGCGGCGCGCATCTGATCCTGGTCACCGGCGACGATTGCCCGCCCGACGCCCAGGCCCGTCTCAGCACCTATGCCGAGGCGGTGATCCCGGAGCGCAAATCGGCGGATGCGCTGATTGCGGCGCTGCAGCTGGTGCAGAACGGCTACCGGATCGTGCTGCCGGAGGCCGCCGCCGCCGCGGCCGCAGAGGCGCCGCGGCCTGCGGTTGTGCCCTGCCCGCCGCACGGCCGGGCCAGGCACGGGCTGTCGGACCGCGAGCAGCTGATCCTGGCCAAGCTGACCGAAGGCGCCACCAACAAGAGCATCGCCAATGAGCTGGGCATCTGCGAGGCCACGGTGAAAGTGCATCTGCGCACCTGCTTCCGCAAGATCGGCGCCAAGAACCGCACCCAGGCGGCCCTCTGGGCCTCCGAGCAGCTGCCGCCGCAGACCGCGGAGCAGCGCCCGCACTGACAGGGGCCGGCAGGCGGCGCGGCCGCAGGCCCGCAGCCGGCCCGCAACAGGCGCGCCTGGCCTTGAGGGCCGGGACGCCGCTTGCCGGATGCAGGCGGAACCGGGGTCCGCCGCATCCGGCGGGTGCGTGCAACGGGGTGCAAAAGCCTTTTGAAAACGTTTGCCAAGGCTGTGCTGAGGGGGAAGGGGCCGCCTGTGAGCGGGCGGCGGCCAAGGGCGCCGCTGCGCGGCGCTTGTTTTGCTGAGACGCGCTTGAGAGGCTGCTCCGGCAGAAACGGCCTGAATAGAGCCTGATTTTCCGTGCCTGCGGCTGGATTTTTATATGCCGTGCCTCCGGCTCAGATTTTAATTCTCCGTGCCTCCGGCACGAGGGCATTGATCTGCGCGATATGCTCCGGCAGGCAGCGGGTCAGGAAATCATATTTCTCCACCGCATGGGCGCGGGCGGCGGGGCCGATATGGGCGTACCCGGCGGGGTTGGCCAGCACGTCCGCCACCTGATCGGCCAGCTTCTCCGGGGAGAAGAAATCCACCAGCAGGCCGGTCTCGCCATGGGTGATGGCCTCGCGCACCGGCGCCACATCTCCGGCCACCACCGTGGCCTGCATCGCCATCGCCTCCAGCAAGGACCAGCTGAGCACGAAAGGCATGGTCAGATAGATATGGCAGCGGCTGATCTGGATGATCCGGGTGAGGTCGTCATAGGGAACCTTGCCGAGAAAATGCACCCGGCTCCAGTCGACGCTATCGCCCAGCTCATCCTCCATCTCGCCGCGCAGGCCGCCGGGATGCTGGCTTTCGGCGCCGTAAGAGGTCTCGCTGCCGCCGATCATCAGGATGCGGGCATTGGGGCGCTGCGCCTGGATCCGGGGCAGGGCGCGCATCATGATGTGAAAGCCGCGGGCGCGCTCCATGTTGCGGGCGATATAGGTGACCACCTCATCCTCGCGGCTGAGCGGCTTCTCCAGCCGCCCGAGGCTGACCGAGGCGTCCGGATCGGGGCCCAGCTTGTCGGTGCGGATGCCGTCATGGCACAGATACATGCGGTCGTGGAAACTGGCCGGAAACCGGTCGCGCTGCCAGGCGGTGGGCACATGGCCCTGATCCACCAGCTCGATGCTGGCATAAGGCACGGTGTTGCGCGCCTCGGCAAAGAAATAGGCCTGGTCGTTGGGCGGGTTTTCCGGATCGAACCCGACCAGCCCGCCCGAGGTGCGGTAGAAATACTCGAAGAAGCCGATGATGGGCACATCCGGGTAGGGGTCCTTCATGAACAGAAGTTCGCCCCAGCCGGTGTGGCCGATGATGATGTCGGGGGTGAAGCCCGCGTCCCGCAGCTGGCGCGCCGCCAGCGCCGCGCCGAGGCCCGCGCCGGACGCCGCCTCCCAGTCCCGGGAGAGGCCGAAGGCGTCCTTGTCCGGGGTGCGGAAGGGTTTGTAGGTGACGGTCCTGATCCCCGGCAGCTGCACATCCCGCCGCTGTGTCAGGAAGACGATCTCATGATGCCCTTGCGCCGCCAGCCAGGGCGCCAGCTCCCGGTACTGGCCGGGCATGTTCTGATGCACAAACAAAATCTTCATGGGCTTATGCTTGCCGGGCAGAGGGCCGTGATGCAAGCACAGGCTGTCCGCTTGGCCCGCGCCTGTTGCAGCCCTGCCGGCGCCTGAAGCTGGCGCTATGCCCTCCTAGGGGCTAGATATAATCAAACGGAGGCAATCAGGGGCCCGGGCCAGGGGCCGGACAGGGATCGGACAGAGACCGGGCCGGAACCACGCCAGGGAGCGGGGCAGAGGCAATGCAGATAGAAGAAACCGGACTGCCGGGGCTGAAAGTGCTGACGCCTGCCCGCTTTGGCGATGCCCGCGGCTTTTTCAGCGAAAGCTGGAACCGGCGGCGGATGCAGGACGCGGGCCTTGATCTGGATTTCGTGCAGGACAACCATTCGCTGTCGGTGCAGGCGGGCACCCTGCGCGGCCTGCATTTCCAGGCGCCTCCCGCTGCCCAGGACAAGCTGGTGCGCTGCGGCCGCGGCGCGCTGTTTGATGTGGCGGTGGATATCCGCAAGGGCTCGCCCGCCTATGGGAAATGGTTCGGGATTGAGCTGACGGCGGAGAACGGCAAGCAGCTGCTGGTGCCCAAGGGGTTCCTGCACGGCTTCCTCACCCGGGTGCCGGAGACCGAGGTGATCTACAAATGCACCGATTATTATGCGCCGGAGTGCGACGGCGCGGTGGCCTGGGACAGCTGCGGCATCGACTGGGGATTTGAGGGCAGCCCCATCCTGTCGGAGAAGGACGCCGCGGCGCCTGCCCTGGCGGATTTCGGCAGCCCGTTCAGCTGGGAGGGATAAGCCATGAAGCTGCTGGTCACAGGCGGGGCGGGGTTCATCGGCTCTGCGGTGGTGCGGCTGGCGGTCGCCCGCGGCCATCAGGTGGTGAACCTGGATGCGCTGACCTATGCCGCCTGCCTGGACAATGTGGCCAGCGTGGCGGAAAGCCCGGCCTATGCCTTTGAGCAGGCCGATATCCGCGACCGGGCCGCATTAGACACTGTTTTTGCCCGCCACCGCCCGGA
>NZ_JBSWTU010000004.1:0-75000 GCF_056158685.1 Leisingera sp. ABM4_103
TGAATATGGTATCTTGGAACGGCAGAGTGAACCGCATGGCCGAAGGAAAGGCACCCCGGGCCACAGGTGCAAACAACAGCATTAATAGGCCAAAAGAAGACGTCCAGCGGATCCGGCCGATGCGGCAGGCGCAAAATCATATGTGGAGCAAGCTCATTAAGGCAGCACCGGAAAATTCGCCATTGTTCGGGCGGGTTGCTGCATTCAGCTGGGGCCGTGTGGAAGCCGCCCTTTATCAGTAAAAGCCGCTTTGCAGGCATCCGCCGGGGAAGGGCGGCGCAAATGCCGGCGGATCACAGCGCAAAAATGTCCTGCCGCTCGGAAAATCCCTTAAACTCCACTTGCTGAATTTTTTCTGCCACGGAGGGATCCGGCAGGCTGTTCCGGGTTTGCATGTCAACCAGGATCCTGCGCCCGGAAGCCTTGGTGTGCGCTTCCAGCCGGGCTGCCAGGTTCACGGTCTTGCCGACACAGGTGTACGCGGCCCGCTCGTCTGTTCCGGCATAACCCGCCACCACTTCCCCGGTGGCAATGCCGGCTCCCAGCCGTATTTCCGGTGAGCCAGCCGCGCTCTGCTGCTGATTCAGAACCGCTATCATGCTGAACATTTCCTTGGCCGCGGCCACCGCGTTCAGCGCCGGGTTTTCCAGAGGCCGCGGCGCGCCGAACAGGGCCATCAGCCCATCGCCGATCATCAAGTTCACTATACCGCCGTTGCTGCCGACGGCGTCGAACATCAATGTGTAGTATGTGTTCAGCAACTCGATGGTGGTCTCTGGCGGCAGGTCCTCGGACAGCGCCGTGAAGTCGCGGATGTCGCAGAAAAGGACTGATGCGGTTATCCGCCTGCCGCCAATGGCAAAGCCGGAGTTCTGCAGGTCCAGCGCCACCTCTTGGGTTGCAAACCGGTCCAGCAGCCGTTTCTGTTCATCACGCAGGCGCTTCTTTTCCAGGCTTGAGTTCAGCCGGGCGCCCAGCAGCACCTGGTTCACGGGCTTGGGCAGGTAGTCCTCCGCGCCCAGTTCAATACAGCGTACGATATTGTCCAGCCCCTCCAGCGAGGAGGTGACAATCACCGGTATATCGCGCAGGTCCGGGGCCGCCTTGATCGCCGCCAGCACTTCGAAGCCGTCCATTTCGGGCATTTCGATGTCCAGCAGGATCAGGTCAAACGCCCCGGTCCTGAGCTGTTCCATCGCGATCTTGCCGTTTTCCGCGGCCTCGGCCCGGTGCCCCAGCAGCTCGACATTGCGCGCAAGCAGCAGCCGGTTGACCTTGTTGTCGTCCACAATCAGCACCTGCCCCTGGGTATCAGCCATCCAGCAGCTCCCGCAGCGCAGCACCGGCGCGAATGTGCTCTGCATCCAGCGCGGCAAGATCCGGTACCGGACCGCTGAGCCCAGACAATTCCATCTGCCGCGCCAATTCCGCCAGCGCACTGGCGCCAAAGGTGTTTGCGTTGGACTT
Source organism: Leisingera sp. ABM4_103 (assembly GCF_056158685.1). NCBI lineage: Bacteria > Pseudomonadati > Pseudomonadota > Alphaproteobacteria > Rhodobacterales > Roseobacteraceae > Leisingera > Leisingera sp. ABM4_103. Next base: position 1,468 of record NZ_JBSWTU010000004.1, read on the forward strand.
GAGCGAATGCGCTGCGCGGCGGAAACTGTTGCTATCACCCGCTGCCGCCGCCTGCTTCAGTTCCGCAATCATGCCCGGCGCCTCTTCCAGGAAGGTGGCGGCCAGTTCCGCCGCGAAATCCGCGCCGGTGGCGGCCTGCAACTCGGCAAAGACGGCGGGATCCAGGGGGCTGCCGCTCATGGGGTTTCCTTTCCGCGCGGTTGAATACCTTCCAGCGCCTCAATCAGCCGCTCGACACGGATGGGTTTGGCGATGTAGCCATCCATGCCCGCCTCCAGGCACATCTCCCGGTCGCCTTGCATCGCATTTGCGGTCATCGCAATGATCGCGGGCCTGTCGTCATCGGTGTATTTTCTGGTGATCCGCCGCGCGGCCTCCAGCCCGTCCATTTCAGGCATCTGCACATCCATCAGCACGACATCGTAGACTTGACGTGCCACGCTTTCCAGCGCCTCGATCCCGTTGCTGGCAAGGTCGGCGCGGTAACCCATCTGCTCCAGCAGCCGGACCGCCAGCTTCTGATTCACCAGATTGTCTTCTGCCAGCAGGATCCGCAGCGGGTGGCGCGCGGCGAGTTCCGGATCGGTCATTGATTTGCCCGCCGTGCCCGCCGCAGCCGGAGGCACAGGAGCCGAGGCAAACAGCCCGGCCAACGTATCGAACAGGTGCGACTGGCGCAGCGGCTTCGCCAGACAGGCCGCAAACAGCCCGTCCTCTGTCCCCGGGGCGCGTTCGCCAAGGCTGCTGAACAGCACCAGCGGCAGGTCGTTTTGCGTCTGCCTGATCCGGCGCGCCAGCGTCACCCCGTCCATTCCGGGCATATGCATGTCCAGGATCGCGAGATCGAATTCAGCATCTGCCGCCAGCACTTCCAGCGCCGCGCCGGCGGAGGCGACGGCGGTTGTCTGGGTCCCCCACTTACGGGTCTGCGCGGCCAGAATCTTGCGGTTGGTTTCGTTGTCATCCACCATGAGAATGCGCTTGCCGGCCAGTTCCGGCTGCTTGCCCAGAAGGCTGCGGGCCTCCGGTTTCGGCAGTCCGGTCGGTTCTGCAAGGATGGTGAAACTGAACACTGATCCCCGGCCCGGCCCCTCGCTGGCTGCCTGCATTGTGCCGCCCATCAGCTCTGCCAGCCGTTTCGAAATTGCCAGACCTAGCCCGGTGCCGCCATATTTCCGCGTGGTTGAGGAGTTTGCTTGGCTGAAGGACTGGAACAGGCGGCTCATCCCTTCCTCAGACAGGCCGATGCCGGTATCGCGGACCTCGAAATGCAGTTTCACCCGGTCATCTGCAGGCGGCTCTGAGGTGACTGACAGCACCACCTCGCCGGTGTCGGTGAACTTGACCGCGTTGGACAGCAGGTTGAGCAGGATCTGCCGCAGCCGGGTCAGGTCGGTGCTGATGGCAGGCGGCACGCTGTCGTCCATGATATAGGCGACATCCAGCTGCTTTTTCGCAGCCCGCCCGCTGATCAGGTCCAGTGCGGTTTCGATGCAGTCGCGCAGATCAAATGGGTGCGCCTCTATGGCCATTTGCCCCGCCTCAATCTTGGAAAAATCGAGGATCTCGTTGATGATCCCCAGCAGCGCGTCGCCGCTGTCGCGGATGGTCCGGGCATAGTCGGCCTGCTCACCGTCCAGTTCGGTGTCCATCAGCAGCCCGCTCATGCCGATCACTGCGTTCATCGGAGTGCGGATTTCGTGGCTCATCGTGGCGAGGAATGCGCTTTTTGCCTCATTCGCCATTTCTGCTGTGGCGCGGGCCTCCTGCACTTCCTGGAACAGGCGAACATTGCCGATGGCGATAACCGCCTGGTCGGCAAAAGACTCCGCCATTGCAATCTCATCCCGTGAAAACGCACGCGCCGCTTTGCGGATGAACCCCAGGCCGCCGATACACTCGCCATCCCGCAGCAGAGGAAGCATCAAGGAGGAGCGGAAGCCGCTGGCGTGATAGATCCGGCGGTCCATCGGAGGAAGCTTCACTTTTGACCAGTCGGGAATGTGCAGGATCTTCTTTCGGGTATAGGACTGCGACGGAAAGTTCTGTGCCGGGTCGATTGGATGCCGGGTCTGGTTGATTTCATCTTCCACACCGGCAGGCGACGCCACCGCCGCTTGCCAGAACTCTTTGCCATCGCTTTCAGTAACAATGGCCAGGTCGCAGGAGATCAGTGATACAGCGAGGCGCACGATCTCGTCGAAGACCGGCTTGGTGTTGGTCGGCGACTTGCTGATCACCCGCAAGACATCGGCACTAGCGGTCTGACGCGCCAGGGCTGCCTGGGTCGCGTTGAACATGCGCGCATTTTGAATGGCGATAACCGCCTGGTCGCAGAAACTTTCTGCCAGCCGGATTTGCTCGCTGGTGAAGGCGCGTTTGCTGTCCGCACGCGAAAACGCAAGCACGCCAACGCAGCTGCCGTCGCGCAGCAACGGCAGGTACAGGCAGGACTGCAAACCGAATTTTGCCACGGTTTCAACTTCATGCGGAGGCAGATCCGCTTCGGCGAAGTCCGGCACATGCACCATCTTTCCGGTTTCAAAGACCTGGCTCGGGAAATTGAGCTTTGGATCAATCGGAACCGGTTCGGGGTTTAAAGTGTCCATCGGCCCGGTCCTGCGCATCCCCGCGACAGGGGAGAAATGATCCCCGTCCCGGATCAGCACTGCGGCCCCGTCGCAGTCCAGCAGCCGCACCCCCGCCTCTGCAATTGCCAGAAACACCGGTTTGGCATCCTCCTGGGCGCTGCTGATTACCCGCAGGATATCGGCGCTGGCGGTCTGGCGGACCAGCGCATTCTGCAAATCCGTGAACAGCCGCGCATTGCTGAGTGCAATCACCGCCTGTGCTGCGAACGTTTCGAACAGCGCGATCTGCTTCGGGCTGAAGGCGTTCTTGCGGACATGGGCCAGCGTGATCACGCCAAGGGTTTTGCCGCCCTTGATCAGCGGTACTCCGAGGCTGGACAGGAACCCGCCCTTGCGCGCTTGCTCCCGCCAGCCGTAATCGGGATCGGCCTCAATGTCGGGAATATAGGTTGTTCGGCCGGTCAGCGCGGCCCGTCCGGTCGTCGTAGCCATTCCCGGCACAAATTCCTGTTGCGCCAGAATCTCCTCGAAAATTTCATTGGCATTGTGAGTGACGGCCACTTCATAGGCGCCGGTTTCCTCGTTCAGGAGCGCTACATAGGCAACTTCCGGGCTGCAAATCCGCACAGCTACCTTTAACACCGACTGCAGCACCGGCTCCAGCTCGTTGGGTGAGCGCGAGATCACACTCAGCACCTCCGATGTCGCGGTCTGATACTCCAGCGCTTCGCTCAGTTCAGCTGTGCGCGCCTGCACCTCTTCGAACAGCCGGGTGTTGCTGATTGCGATCACCGCCTGCGAGGCAAAGGTCTCCAGCAGGCCGATTTGCCGTTGCGAGAAGGCTTGCGGCTGGCTGTGCGCCATTACAATCACCCCCAGGACCACACCATCCTTGATCAGTGGCACACCCAGCGTGCTTCTGAAATTGCCGATCCCTGCCGCTTCCTTCCAAGTGTAGCTGTCGTCGTGCAGCGTGTCGGCTACATAGACCGTCTTTGCGGTCAGAGCAGTCCGGCCGATACAGCTGCCTTCCCCCGGTGCAATCGGATTGTCCTCAAGATAGCGGAGAAACCGCGGCCGCACGTTGTGCGACTGGCTGATCCGGTACAACCCGTCTGACGCGTCCAGCATGGCAAAAAACGCATACTCAGGGTCGCAAAGGCGGGAGGCCACCTGGAGTATGGCGGCCAGCACTGGCTCCAGCTCATTGGGCGAACGCGAGATCACGCTCAGCACTTCTGATGTCGCAGTCTGATACTCAAGCGCCTCGCTCAGTTCCGCCGTGCGTTCCTGCACCTCCTCGAACAGCTGCGTATTGCTGATCGCAATCACCGCCTGCGCCGCAAATGTCTCCAAAAGGCTGATCTGTTTCTCTGTGAAGGCGCCGGGCTGCGCGTGGCCAAGGGTAATGACCCCAGCCACGACACCATCCTTGATCAGCGGAACCCCCAGCGCCGAACGGAAATTACCCTGCTTGGCCGCAGTCTTCCACTTAAACCCTGCATCAGTCTCCGTATCCCTGATATACACGGTCTCCTTCAGCAGCGCCGTCCTCCCCGTGCAGCTGCCGGTTTCAGGTTCAAACGCCTGCTCCGCTAAGAAATGGCGGAAATCCGGTGTCATGCCGTGCGTCGCGGCAACCCGGTATTTGCCGTCGGTGTGATCCACCAGTGTCGCATAGGCGGTCTGCGGCCTGCAGATATCTGAGGCCACTTCCAGAATGATGTCGAGCACCGGCCTGATTTCGTTGGGTGAGCGCGAGATCACCCCCAGCACCTCAGACGTCGCGGTCTGATGCGTTAGCGCTTCCTGCGTATCTGCGAAAAGCCGCGCATTGCCGATGGCGATGCAGGCCTGCTCTGCAAAGGTTTCCAGAAGGTTGATGTCGGCCGCCAGGGCAGCCCTCCCCGTTGGCCACCCCAGAACAAGAACACCCCAAATGCCCGGCCCGGCCTTTACTGGGACGGCAACCATCTCCTTGTAACCGAACTGCCGCGCCGTTTTGCAGTCCGAATAGTCCGGGGCCTGGGCATCGGCCAGATGAACTGTACGGCCCGTGCGAATTACCGGCCCGGTAATGGATCCCTCAACAGGCGGCGCCGGGTAATTCGCCAGGTAGCCGTCCATGAACGCCTGCCCGAAGCCATGGCTTGCGCAGTAATGGATCATGCCGCCGCTATAGCGCCACAGCATGCAGAATCGTGCCCCGCACAACTCACTGGCGTTCTTAACTATGGTGTCAAAAACCGGCTGGATGTCTTCCCGCGACTGCCCGATTACCCTTAGGATTTCGGAGGTAGCCGCAAACCGCGCCTTTTCCTGCGCCAACTGCTGCTCAAGCGCTCTTACAGCATCTGCAGGAGGGATCTGCGGCTCTGATTGCGTTCTTCCGTATCCCATCAATAAGCAAAATCCGGTTGCCGGCAGTCCGGTGCAAATTCAGGATTTTGCCTAAGGCTGGTCTCAAATCTTAGCGGATTTTCGGGAAATATCACAGATTTTGTTGCTCAGCCCGCTCGCCGCGCCTCGGACGGGGTCATCAAATTGCGCAACGCTGTGCAAGCGGTTGGCCTCGTGGGCGGATGCAACCAGCGCTGAGCGCAGGCATGCTGTTCAAGTATGACGCTGTAATGCGGCGCGTCAAACCGGGTCTTTCTGAACGGCGCATTGTCCGAAGATTTCTTTCTCTTTGTGACACTGCTCACAGAGAAATCCCGGCAAACTGGCTATGCCGCACCAGTCCCGGCATCTTGACTTGCACCAGAGCTTGCACGGCCTGTAACTGTCACGTGACGCGGAACAGCAAGAGAACTGCCCCAACAGGAGTGATACGCATGCGCTTGCCCAACTCATTTGCATTTGCCGTGGCCTTGGCTGCGGGGTTTGGCGCCTTGCCTGCTGCTGCCATGGCCCAAGAGGGTCTGAAACCGGTCAAACTGCTGCAAACTTCCTCGGAAGCATTGCTTATGGAACGGCAGTTTTTTGGCCAAGTGGCGGCCAAGCAGACAGTGGACCTTGCGTTTCAGGTTTCCGGGCAAATCTTAAGATTTCCAGTAACTGAAGGCAGTGCAGTGGCGAAAGGCGGTTTGATTGCCGAACTTGACCTGGAACCGTTCGAACTGCAGCTGGAGCAGGCGCAACTTAGAAAGGAACAGGCTGACCGCACCGTAGCGCGCCTGAAAAACCTGACTGGCACCGTCAGCCAGGTCTCAATCGACGACGCCGAGACCGAGGCAGGGCTGGCACGTGTGGCGCTGCGCGATGCGGAGTATGAATTCGAGCACGCCACCCTGGACGCGCCCTTTGATGCGCTGGTGTCCAGCCGCGAGGTGGAGCAATTCACCACCGTCAGTTCGGGGGCTCCCATCGTGCGGCTGCACGACATGTCTGAACTGTACATCAAAGTTGGTGTGCCCGAAGTCCTTTTCCAAAGAGCGGAGGAAAGCGATATTCTGACGATTTCCGCAAACTTCCCTGGCCAGGAAACTGAGTATCCGCTGGAAATACTGGAATATGACGCCGAAGCCAGCAGCGTCGGCCAGACCTATCAGGTGACATTCCGCCTTTCCCCGCCTGAAGACCGCCAAATCCTTCCGGGAGCATCTGCAACTGTAAACGTGCGCGTGAACACCGGCGATACAGGCATCAGAGTGCCCGCCACTGCCTTGGTTACTGCAACCGATGGCAGCACCGGTGTTATGGTCTTTTCTCCTGCGGGCGCTGCGGAGGGCACCGTCGCATGGACCAAAGTGGAGGTTGAAGCCACTCAGAACGGAGAATTCCGCGTGGCGGACGGCCTTGCCGGAGATGAAGAGATCGTGCTGACGGGAGGCGGCGCACTGAAAGACGGTCAGCAAGTCAGACGCTTTACTGGCTTTGGGAACTGAGGGCAGGCTGATGGACATTGCACGCGGGTCGATCAACCGGCCTCTCTACACCTGGATTATCATGCTGGCTGCTCTGCTTGGCGGCATCTGGGGTTTCCTGAATTTGGGCCGCCTCGAAGATCCGGCCTTCACCATCAAATCTGCGGTCATCGCGACACAGTATCCCGGTGCCAACAGCGAACAGGTTGCGCGCGAAGTCTCCGAGCCCCTGGAATCCGCGATCCAGAAAATGGGCGAGGTCAAGCTGATCACATCCGTGAATCAGCCCGGCTTTTCCCTGATTGAAGTGGAAATGCAGGATACTTTCGACGGCACCGAATTGCCTGCCATCTGGACCAAACTGCGTGCGGAAGTCCGTGATGCCGCCCGCGCTTTGCCCGAGGGCGTCAGCCAGCCCGTTGTGAACGACGGTTTCGGCGATGTGTTCGGCCTGTTCTATGCGGTGACGGCGCAAGGTTACACGGACGCTGAAAGGCATGATCTGGCAACCTACTTGCGGCGTGAACTGCTGACGGTGGACGGGGTGGCCGATGTTGAAATCGCCGGATTGCCGCAGGAGGCGATCTTTGTCGAACCTACGCTGGCTGTTTCGGTCAATCAGAATGTTCCGATTGACGCGGTGAGCAGCGCTCTGGCCTCATCCAACTCGGTCCGCTCAGCCGGCAGCCTCGACGCAGGGCCCGCAGAAACCCTGATACGTGCGCCCGAAGGTTCGGACTCTGTCTCCGAAATTCAGGGCCTTGCGATTGGCTGGCAGGGCGAGGTGGTCAACGTGATCGACATGGCCGATGTGCATCGCGGCCGCATTGACGACCCGGATCTGATCATCCGCTTTGACGGGGTTGAGGCGTTCACCCTCGGTATTGCTGGCCTTGCCACCGAGAACATTGTCGAAGTGGGCAAGAACGTTGACGCCAAGCTGGCGGCACTGGACAGCCAGATCCCCTATGGTGTCGATCTGAAACCGATCTACCAGCAGCATGTGGTGGTCGAGCAGGCCTCGAACGACTTCCTTGTGAACCTCGCCATGTCGGTGTCCATCGTGGTGATCGTGCTGGCCTTGTTTATGGGTTGGCGTGCGGCTGTTGTTGTGGGCACCACCCTGCTGCTGACCGTGGTGGGCACGCTGTTCTTCATGAACATGTTTTCGATCGAGATGGAGCGGATTTCGCTCGGCGCTTTGATCATTGCCATGGGGATGCTGGTCGACAACGCAATTGTTGTCGCAGAGGGGATGCAGATCGCCATGCTGCGCGGCAAGTCCTCGCGCGAGGCGGCGCATGATGCGGCTTCGAAAACCCAGATTCCGCTGCTTGGCGCCACGGTGATCGGCATCATGGCCTTTTCCGGCATCGGTCTCAGCCCGGACGCCACCGGCGAGTTTCTGTTCTCTCTGTTTGCGGTGATTGCCATTTCGCTGCTGCTCAGCTGGTTCCTGGCACTGACGGCTACCCCGCTGCTGGGCCACTATTTCTTCAAGCAGGGCAAGGAGGGGGACAGTGATGCCTATGGTGGTATCCTGTTCCGAACCTACGGCGCAATTCTGCGGGCGTCGCTGAAGCTGCGATGGATAGTCGTCGCTGGGCTGATCGCCGTCACCGTGGTCTGCTTTATCGGGTTCGGACAGGTGCGGCAGCAGTTCTTTCCGGATTCCAACACACCGCTGTTCTTCGTCCACTACAAGCTGCCGCAGGGTACCTCGATCCAGACCACCTCTGAGCATCTGAAAGTGTTCGAGGACTGGCTTACTGAACGCGAAGACGTGGTTTCTGTGGCGTCCTTCACCGGTCAGGGCGCAACACGTTTCATGCTGACCTATTCCGCCGAAAAGCCGAACCCCAGCTACGGGCACCTCATCATCCGTACGGAAAACCTGGACGCAATCCCGCTTCTGCAGGCGGAGCTGGAAGAATTTGGCCAGTCCAAATTCCCTGAGGGTGAGTTCCGCACCAAAAGGCTTGTCTTCGGCCCCGGCGGCGGCGACCCGATCCAAGTGCGCTTTTCCGGGCCCGACCCCCGCATTCTGCGCAGTTTGGGCGAGGAAGCAATCCGGCGGCTGGAAGCGGCCTCGCCAAATATTCTGCTGCCGCGACATAACTGGCGCGAACAGGAGCCGGTCCTGAAACCTGTCTACGCCACTGATCGTGCGCAGACCGCTGGTGTCACCCGCGAGAACATCGCCGACGCGCTGAAATTCTCCACTGACGGCCTGCAAATGGGCGTGTTCAGGGAGCGTGACCGGCTGATCCCCATTGTGGTGCGCCGCGCACCAGAGGATACATACAATATCTATGATCAGGTCGTGTTCTCTTCCTCTGCCGGAAAGTTCCTGCCGCTGGAGCAGATGATCGACGGCATTGATGTTGAGGTGGAGAACACTCTGGTGCATCGCCGGGACCGGCTGCCGACGCTGACTGTCGGTGCGGACATTCCGCCGGACATGACCGCCGCGACCGTTTTTGCCGAGGTGCAGGAAACAATTGAGGCAATGCAGATACCGCCCGGCTACCTGATGGAATGGGGCGGCGAGCATGAAAGCTCGGGCGACGCCAATGAAAGCCTTGGCAAGCAGCTGCCGGTGACGCTCCTGATCATGGTGCTGATTTCGGTGCTTTTGTTCAACGCGATCCGTCAGCCGGTGATCATCTGGCTGCTGGTGCCGATGTCGGTGAACGGTGTGGTGATCGGGCTTCTGGGCACCGGTTTCCCCTTCACCTTTACCGCGCTCCTGGGGCTGCTCAGCCTGTCCGGCATGCTGATCAAGAATGGTATCGTGCTGGTCGAAGAGATTGACCTGGTACGCGAAACCGGCAAGCCGCTGCGCGAAGCCATTGTCGAGGCCTCGGTCTCACGTTTGCGCCCTGTAATGCTGGCGGCGGTGACCACTATCCTCGGTATGGCGCCTTTGCTGACTGACGCTTTCTTTGTGTCTATGGCGATCACTATCATGGGCGGTCTGGCCTTTGCCACTGTGCTGACGCTGGTGGCTGCGCCGGTTTTCTACCTGATCTTCTTCAGGGGTGTTGAAAGGCGCGAAATGGCAGAGGCCTGATCATATCCTGCAACTCGACCATCAATGCCCCGGCGGAATGCGCCGGGGCTTCCCTGTCAGGATTTGTTCGCGGGCCAGTTTCGGTCTTTTTCGAGTTTCAAAGCCACAAGACCACCGGCCCGGAAAACGCGATTGCGAAGGAATAGCTGCAATTCTAACAGACCGCTCCCTCTCAAGGACTTCCTGCCTGTTTTTCGGATGATCCCGCTCAGGATAGGTTGCCTGCATAGGCAGAGTTGAAGGCGCCTGCTGCGTTGCGAGGAGTCTAATTGCACAATGCCAAGGGTGTTGCGCTTAGGCTCAGGACCCATTGATTTCCGCCAAGAGGCATGAACACGAAGCTGCACGCCGTCTGCGACAGCCTGGGGTCGACCGATCAGCTTCTCTGCCACTGCCGGGCAGGTCAGCGACTACATCGGCGCACGGGCATTGGTGAGCAGCCTGCCAGATGTCGATTGGCTGCTGGGGGATCGCGGATACGACGCTGTTGGGTTTAGAGAAGCGTTGAAAGACAAAGGAATACGCCCCTGCATCCCTGGCCGGAAGCAACGAAAGAAGGCTATCAGATACGAAAAGCGACGATACAAACGGCGAAACCGCATCGAAATCATGTTCGGTAGGATCAAGGATTGGCGTCGGGTTGCAGCCTGATACGACAGGTGTCCCAAGGTGTTCTTGTCTGCCATCGCTCTCGCTGCAACCGTCATGTTCTGGTTATGAAACGATAACGTGTCCTGACCCTAGGGAGCTTTTGAAACCGTCTGTTCGCTGCAGGTCTGCAGAAGACGCGGGACGCGCAGACATCGCCGCCTATTTCAGTCGCGGCCAATGCCCCTGCATCAAAAGTGGGATGAAGTTCGCGCACATGTCGCCGGAAATTTTTCAGTGCAGCAGGTTTCACCGAAGCGGTCATCCAAAACCTGCCTGCGCCATGATTTTCAATCGCCATTCGCTGCGGCCTGCGTCAACAATCAAGACGCGGGAAAATGGCGTCGATCGCATATCAAGGGCAACTCACCGGAAAGGACGCCCCGGCAGGGCGGAATCAGCCGGGGCGATCAGGAACTGGGTTCTGCGCCGATGGGACTGGGACGCGGCGGGCTGCGCCGGCTTGCCCCGCGGCCGGCAATCCAGAGATTGCGGCTGCCGCGATGCCGCAGACCTACGCGCTCGCTGCATCGCGTCCCAGGCGGGGCGGCGGATCAGAACGCGCGGGTGTAGCCGAAGCTGAGGCCGTAGCTCTCATAGCCCGCGCTGCCCAGACCGTCGTAGCGCAGCGCCACCGACAGTTCGCCACCGTTGTCCCAGACCCGGGTGAGGCCGGCGTTCAGCTTGCCGCGCCAGCCCGAATAAGCGGGGAGCACGGTCTCGGCCACCGCGGTGCCGCTGGCGGAGGACCAGACGCCCGCGAACCCGCCGGTCAGCAGCAACTGCCCCGTTCCCAGCGCCACCGGCCGCGCCATGTCGAGACCGAAAGATGCCTGGCGCAGGTGGATCTTCTGCGCCCCCACCAGATTGCCGAGGCTGTCGGTATAGGCCTTCTGCTCCTCGTTCGCATAAGCCGCGTCGAGATAGGGGGTAAGCCGGACGCCTGCGCGCTCCAGATCCCCCGCCAGGCGCAGCTGCGCCAGCACGCGGGTGGTGTCGAAGTCATCCTCGTAGGTGCCGAAGGGGGCGATGCTGTTGCTGGAGCGGCCGTAGAGCAGCCGCACGCTGGCATAGAGGTGCTGCCCGTCCAGGCGTGCCACCGCGTAGGGCCCGGCCAGCCAGCCGGTGCCGCTGGCGGAGCTGGCGCCGTCGTCCTCGCTCTGGTGGTCGAACTGCAGCATCGCACCCAGCAGGAGTCCGTCTTTCACCATCAGATGGCCGCCTGCCGCGCCGAAGGCTTGGCGGCTGTCCGCGCTGCCGTTTTCGCTCCAGGAGCCGCGCAGCTGGAACCAGACCGGCTGGCCCGTCCGCGAAGCAAAGGCGAAACTGCCAACGCCTCTGCTCACCTGCGCCTGGGCCGTGCCGCTGCCGGCGCCTGCCTGCGACAGGAAGCCGGTCAGCTCAGGCTGACTGGAGATCAACTGGTTAGCGCGGTTGTAGAGGAATCCTGCGATCTTCTTCTGGGTTTCGGTCACCGTCGTGTCCGCAATCACCAGCGTGTTGGAAGCGGTGGTATCATTCCCTGCCGCATCTTCAGCTGCGCCTGCGGGCACTTGCACGCGGATTTCACCGCTGCCGGTTGCGCGAAGCTGCGCCTCGTAGATAGCGCCGGAGCCGCTCAGCCCGGTCACCGCCGCGTTGCTTGCGGAGATGTCCGCGGCGGTGAAGCCGGTCACGTCCTCGCTGAAGGTCACGGTGAGCGTGAAGCTCTCCTGATAGCTGATGCCGTTGACCGGGCCGCCGCTGATCACCACGTCCGGTGCAGTGGTGTCAACCGTGGCGGTAGCGCTTGCAGTCGCCGAGCCGGAGCCGCTGGGGGTGGAGACGATCACGTCGCCGCTGGGCTGCGCGCTGGCCGAGGTGGCGCTGTAGGTGCCGGTTGCGCTGCTGCTGGCCGCCAGCGGCCGCATCGGGCGCGCCGCCGTGGTAGCAGTTGCGGTGGTCTCGACCTGGGAGCCGTCCGGGAAGGTGACCGTGACCAGCGCACCAAGCGCCGCTGTGCCGGTGACGGTGACGGTCCCATTGCCATTTACGGTGACATCGCTGATCGTCGGATCGGGCAGCGGGGAGCCATCTTCGACCGTGACGGTAAAGCTGACCTGCACAGCCGCATTGCCGTCGCTGTCGGTGGCGTCCATGGTCACCGTGGTCTCGCCCACCGGGAAGTCGTAGGTGCCGGTCAGCACGGTGCCTTCGACCGCGTAGGTGATCGCCGGATCCGTGCCGCTGTCATCGCTGACAGAGCCAAGACCGGTCACATCCAGCGAGACGCTGCTATCGCCAGCAGCCGCGGTTGCGGTCTGATCCTCGGGCGCCGTCAGCACCGGGGCTTCGTTGCTGGACACAGTCACGGTAAAGCTGACCTGCACCGCCGCATTTCCATCGCTGTCGGTGGCGTCCATGGTCACCGTGGTCTCGCCCACCGGGAAGTCGTAGGTGCCGGTCAGCACGGTGCCGTCCACGGCGTAGGTGATCGCCGGATCCGTGCCGCTGTCATCGCTGACGGAGCCAAGACCGGTCACATCCAGCGAGACGCTGCTATCACCAGCAGCCGCGGTTGCGGTCTGATCCTCCGGTGCCGTCAGCACCGGGGCTTCGTTGCTGGACACAGTCACGGTAAAGCTGACCTGCAGCGCCGCATTGCCGTCGCTGTCGGTGGCATCCATGGTCACCGTGGTTTCGCCCACCGGGAAGTCGTAGGCGCCGGTCAGCACGGTGCCGTCGACCGCGTAGGTGATGGCAACTGTGTTATCCGCATTGTCCGCGCTGGATCCCAGACTGGTCACGTCGAGAGAGGCGCTGGCTTCACCCGCAGCGGCCTGGATCGTCTGGTTTTCCGGCGCGGTCAGCACCGGGGCCTCAGCGTCGCTGACGGCGACGGTAAAGCTCACCTCGGTGGCGGCATTGCCTGCCGCGTCGGAGGCGTTCATGGTCACTGTGGTGTCTCCAATGGGGAAGTCATAGGCACCGGTCAGGGTGGTGCCGTCCACCGCATAGGTGATCGAGGGCGTCACGCCCGAGTTGTCCGCCACGGAGCCGAGCGCGGTCACGTCAATCGACGCGGTTGCGGCGCCTGCGTCCGTGCTGGCGGTCTGGCTGCCGGGGGCAGTGAGCACCGGGGCTTCGGCGTCGCTGACGGTGACGGTGAAGCTTACTTCGGTGCCGTCATTGCCTGCCGCGTCGGAGGCGTTAATGGTCACTGTGGTGTCTCCAATGGGGAAGTCATAGGCACCGGTCAGGGTGGTGCCGTCCACCGCATAGGTGATCGAGGGCGTCACGCCCGAGTTGTCCGCCACGGAGCCGAGCGCGGTCACGTCAATCGACGCGGTTGCGGCGCCTGCGTCCGTGCTGGCGGTCTGGCTGCCGGGGGCAGTGAGCACCGGGGCTTCGGCGTCGCTGACGGTGACGGTGAAGCTTACCTCGGTGCCGTCATTGCCTGCCGCGTCGGAGGCGTTCATGGTCACTGTGGTGTCTCCAATGGGGAAGTCATAGGCACCGGTCAGGGTGGTGCTATCCACCGCATAGGTGATCGAGGGCGTCACACCCGAGTTGTCCGCCACGGAGCCGAGCGCGGTCACGTCAATCGACGCGGTTGCGGCGCCTGCGTCCGTGCTGGCGGTCTGACTGCCGGGCGCGGTCAGCACCGGGGCCTCAGCGTCGCTGACGGTGACGGTAAAGCTCACCTCGGTGGCGGCGTTGCCTGCGGCGTCGGAGGTGTTCATTGTCACCGTGGCTTCCCCGATTGGAAAGTCGTAGGCGCCGGTGAGCGTGGTGCCATCCACCGCATAGGTGATCGTGGGGGTCCCGCCAGCGTTGTCCGCAACCGACCCTAGCGCGGTCACATCGAGCGAGGCGACCGCCGCGCCCGCATCCGTGTTGGCGGTCTGGTTGGCGGGGGCGGTGAGCACCGGGGCCTCGGCATCCGTGACGGTCACGGTGAAACTCACCTCGGTGGCAGCATTGCCCGCGGCGTCGGAAGCGTTCATCGTGACCGTGGTGACGCCGATCGGGAAGTCAAAAGCGCCGGTGAGGGTGGTCCCGCCCGCGGCGTAGGTGATTGATACGGAAGTGTCGGTGTCGTCACTGCCGGAGCCGAGCGACGTCACGTCAAGCGAGGCCGTAGCCGTGCCGGTGTCGGTATTCGCGGATTGATCGGCCGGCGCGGTCAGGACCGGGGCGGTGGTGTCGGTCAGTGGTGTCGTGGTGTGGCCGTTGGTGCTGAATTCGTGATTGCCCACAGAAAGGCCGTCTGCGTCCTCCGCGAGGGTGAAGGAGAAACCCATGTAGGTGTCGTCTGCAAAGGTCCCGTCGGCGCCATTCTGAACCAGATTGGAAATATGCGATACGTTTGCCCCAATACAGCCGGCGATGGCACTTTCGGTTATTGCGGGGGCACCGTTATCAATTGAGCTTGCGCTGAAATACGCCCCGCCCGCAACGTAACTTAAATTTACGGAGACATACCCGTTTTCGAGATTGGCATCAATATATGAATCAATAGCGCAGCCATTACTGCCTGTGTAGTAATTGTTGTAGCCAGCATCTGCGTTCGTGAACGCGAATCCGAAGGACGGCACGAGGCTTAGCAATGTCAAGCTGCCAATGCGTGCAAAATAATCAAGTTTCAATTTAACGCTCCAAAACCACGGTTTTCCGCAACTCCACTCCTTAGCCCGGAGAAGACTACTCAATTGTTAACAAGGTAAGCATGCAGAGCATCTTTCCGCGGTAAAAATGTCGTAAAAAATCAATACCATGGCGCGAACTCCTGGCCCTGGTTCGCGGTTCGCTCATCGGGTTACGCCGCGTTAATTGCGCCATTTGGCTGTAATGAGGTTCAGGTGGGGCGGTCCCGAAAACGGCAACTTGGGTTGGATTGCAAGCAACCGCAGCTCAAGGATCCAGGCCGCGCGTTCCGCCCAAGAGGGTGAGATGGCGTAACAATACTCCGCCGCTTCACGTCCTATGCTGGTTTTTGAACGCCTGACCAAAGGGTTGAAAACATGACGGCAAACAGTCGTCCGATGACCTATGTGGGCCTGAACGTCTCCCTCAGAAATCGAAAAGGTGAGGTGTGATTGAGCAAAGCGGCCATCCGGGCAGTCATAGCGAATTCATACTTCGTCCCGCATTCTGTGAATTTGAGCTTTCATTGTTGCTGCGTGATTCATGAATGGCCGGATCTCCCGCTGTGCCGCGAAACGAGGATTTGTGCGCATGCAGAAAAACCGGCAATGTGCGCGCATGCAGAAGAAACTCGAGAGATCCGGTATGGGCTCACTGCCGCCGCATGGCGGCAGTGAGCCCAATTAGTCCCTAAGTTAAGGCAGTTAGGACAATCGGATTAATTACATCCGGTTTGGTCATCGCTGCCATGTGACCACCGTGCTCAATCTGCTTGAAGTGCCATTCAGGAATATGCTCTTCCATCAGCTCGACTATCTCACGAATGGACCGGACCGTATCACTTGCTGATATAACAGTCGTATCGTTGGGCAAATCCCTCTGCCATTCAGCAAATGACTTTACCTCATTCATCACGGCATCCCATTCATGGAAGTTTGGAACTAAAGCGCGTGCGAATTTGGCTTTTCGATCATCAGGCATAGCATCCCAACTTCCAGCGCCGGTCCAATAATCCGCAAACACTGCAGCGGCGGTTTCCCATGCCCCGGATTTCCCATTGGACTTGATCGTATCCCGCAAAATGACCGCTTCTTGGTAAGCTTCGAACCGTCCTGATTTTTCCAGAAGATAGAATGGATTAGGCTCGATGAGGACCAAACGGTGAACTTTGTTCTTGAACATAGCAGCCGCCATCATCGCAACACTGCCGCCGAATGAGTGTCCAACGATCGAAACCTTGCCAGCTCCTTTAGGCAAAAGGGGTTCGATTAACCTAGCGTGGTCCGCCAGTCGTTGTGTGCCATCAACTTCCCATGACCGGGTGTCGCCATAGCCAAACAGGTTGATTGCAATGGTATGGAAATCGTTAGCAAGCGTCTCCATCAGGCGCCGCCATTGTTTTGCACCTGCAACACTTGAGTGAATAAGGATTACCTTTTCGCCACTTCCCAATTCGATGAAGTCGGTCTCTTCTAGCTTCATTGTCAGCCTCCAAATGGCTTAATCAACTAGATGTAACATAAGACTGGTAAATTCAGAACAAGCCCAGGATCCGGCGAACCCTCATCGGCAGCTTCGTCCGGCCGCCTGGTCACTCGATGCCAGCTTCATGCTGCGCCCTTGACGTGAGGCAGTTTTCGGTCGCGGCAGCGCGGCGAAAATTGCGCCCTGATCTGGCTACTGGCATGGATTTGCAAAGCGTGCATTCTGCGCTCCGCTGCCCCCTGCGCATACCGCAGCATCACATGAGGCAGCTTAGCCCTGCCGCGGTTCCGCTTCCGGGAAGAGACCCAGATGTTTCGCACGCGCAGCATCGTTGGCCCAGGGTCTTCGGTCTACGGCCGCTTTGGGCTGCCTGCTGTCATTCACGCCTGGTGCGGCGAATGCCCGGTCAGAGCTCATTTTACCGATCTAGCATTTGCAGCAATTTGCATTTGCAGCGAATTTGCGCAAGTTATGCCAACCCAAAGCCGGTTAGGAGGGAACGCAGAAACTGTTGCACGGCGGCCTGCAAAACCCGACCTTGCTCCACTTCGGAGCACGATTGAAACTGAGATCAGGCGACTAGGAATAGACAGCCTTTAACAGAAGCGTCAGCGCGGGCCTTCTAAGAAGTCGGAAATGTACACAGAATATGCATCGGCCAGAGGTGTTCCGCCAGGTAAATCGTTGGGTGCGGGCAGCACCGTTCAGGCCGGGGCGCCGCCGGTAGGTCGGCAGGCTCCACTCTTCGGGAACCTAGAACACGCGCCGGCCAGATCGAAGCTGACGAAGCGTTCTCAGATCCGTGCAGTAACTCTCGGCGCTCAAAAACACAGCCCGCCGGTGAACTCTTTCACTGTGAAGCAATGTCAGGCGACAAAAACAGCGTTCTCCAACAGTCGGAAAAATGTCTTTCGTAGTTGTGAGCGTGCCCTGGCCCGCGGGGGCTCGGTGGTGCAGCAAAAAGCTCCTCTAGTGCGCTCTGCCAGGGTTTAATTCCTGCGCCGTCAACCAGTGCGGCTCCATGGGGCAAATGATCCGTAAGTCCATCGACGTTGCTGACAAGCAGCCTGCGTCCCGCTGCCAGGGTTTCAATCGCAACCAGTCCGTAGGCCTCCCATCGCGACGGCATCATAACCGCGTCAAGACCGGCCATGGCTGCCACCGGATTGGACGAAAAGCCTTTGAAACGAATGCGGGGATCACCGGCGGCAAGGTCACGGAGCATCCTCTCCTCCGCCCCCTGCCCGTAGATATGAAGGGCAAGGTTGGGGTCGCTGAGTTCGCGGAAAGCCTTGATCAGGATATCGAACCCCTTTTGCGGTTCCAGCCGTCCAATGGCGCCGATTGTTTTCACCGCGACCTCTGGCGGTGCCAGTTCCCGGAAAGCAGACAGATCAACGCAGGAGGGAATGACATGCAGAGCGTCCGGCCGCACGAAACCCTCATCCATCAGCCAGTTCCCCTGCGCGGCACTGACGGCAACGACATCGTGGAACAGGGCATATGAAAGCTTGAGGAGAGCACCGAACCGCCGTTTCCGCCTGACATTCAGAGCTGTGAAGCTTTTGGTGTAACTGTGCTCGACATGAACAAGCCGTGCAGCGGGGTTCAAGACACGCAAGGCGGCCAGCAAGGGTAGAAGGCGCCAGCTGATCGCAAGATGCGAAACGATCACATCCGCTTCCACCCGCCCTATGCAAAGCCTGTTCCGTTTCACCTCCAGCAAACTGTGATCAGTCTCGCGCGTAAGATCAGGCGTTGTCATCATGTGGCCGACGACGCGCATCACACCGCCTGCAGTGGTGTCATCAACCAGGTGGGTTACGCGGATAACGGTCATGACATTGCCTCCGTCCGGTGTGCCCGTGCGGCCAAGTCTATTGTTTTCTGCAAAGCCTTCGGCCCGGTCACGGCAAGCAGCCCAGTCGCCGCTAGGGTTGCGCCGGATTTCAACGGCTCCTCCCAAAGCGGCCGCAGGGAACAGGCGAGCCACGCCCTGGCAAGACGTACTGCGCGGCGGCTGTCCAGATCGCTGATGGCGCGACGGTTGAGGTAGCGGAGCTGATATGCCCGCGCCGCTTCTGTTTCTTCCGCAAAAAACTTGGGGTTGAACTGAGAAAGCTTGCGAACCATCCGCTCCCATGCGGCAAGCTGGCGGTCTGTCGCCGCCGAAAGCCCGCCTGAATTGATCCGGTAGCGTGTGAGCAGGCCCGGGATCCCCTCAAACGCCCAGTTGGTCGTCAATGCGATCCGCAGCCAGCATTCGATGTCCTCGGATTGGCGGAAAGTCTCGTCGAAATACCAGTCGCGCTCGGATTCAGACCGGGGCCGGAAGGCAATTTCGTCAAACACTGCCCGCCGGATCACGGCCGCAGAACCGTTTCCGACCGGGTTGCGCTTGAAAATGTGTTTGGCATCAATGTTTTGCAGCCGCGGCCGCTGCGCCTGGCCCGTAAGGGCGCCATCTTCCGAGATGAAAGCAGATCCCGCATAGCTTACGCCTACATGGGGCTTGGCCTCCAGATGGCTGATATGGCGGGCCAGCTTTCCCGGCTCCCACATGTCGTCTGCGTCGCAAAACGCCACCACATCGCCCTGTGCGCCAGCAATACCCGCGTTCCGCGCTCCAGCAAGGCCGCGGTTTTTCTGGTGAACCACGCGAAACCGCGGGTCGCTGCAGAAGCCCGCAGCAATCGCGGCGGTTGTGTCTGTGGAGCCGTCATTGACCACAATGACCTCAAACTCCGTACAGGTTTGCCTCTGCAAGGAAAGAAGAGTGTCAGCGAGCGTTTTCTCGGCATTGAAAGCAGGAACGACAATCGATGTGAAGGCCATGGTTGTGAACCTCGAAAAAGTTAACGGGAAAACAGGTTCCGGCGCAGCGGCCGGGGCAGGAACGGCGCCAGAAGAGAGCCGGCCAATGTCAGGCCGCCCCTGCGGAACGGGGAGAAAAATCCGCGCGGGCTTTTGAGAATGCCGGACACAGCTTGTTTCAGCGCATAAGCCGGAGCCCCATTCAGACGAAGCGCCCGGCGGGCAAGGTAGCGGTGGTGAATAGCATGAGAGGCGGCGCTCGGAACCACGCCAAATCCGGCGGCGGTTGCTATTGCCTGTTCACGGCCTGCCCGCATTGCCTCAAGATCCGTCGACAATCCGCCAACGGAAGTGCGGTAGTAGGTATGCAGGCTGTCAATTCCGGTCACCCGCGCGCCGCCGCCAACCAGGCGGATCAGCCACTCCAGGTCTTCGTTGTGGACCATTGCCTCGTCAAAGCCGCCGGTCGCCGCAAAGACCCTGCGCCGCACGGCAAAGTTCGACATAGTGCAGACCGGGTTTTCCCCCAGCAGCATGGCGATGGTCAGATCCTGCACGGGAACTGTTGAAAACACGCGGGCATCTGCCGGGTTGGCGCGGAAGAAACCGATCCGTCCATAGGCACCATCGACGGACCCCTGCCGGAAGCCCGCACGGAGCTGCGACAGCTTATCCGGGTGCCAGATGTCGTCCGCATCGCAGAACGCGATCACATCACCGCCGGCGTGCTCCATAGCGCCGTGGTTGCGGGCTGCACTGGGGCCTTTCCCGGTGTTTTGCACCAGCTGGATCCGGGCATCGGCGTCGGCAGCGGCCCGCACCAGGGCTCGGGTCTCATCCGTGGACCCGTCATCAATCACGATCGCTTCCCAGTCGGTGCAGGTTTGTGCCTGGAGCCCGGCCAGAGTTTCCCGGATCGTGGCGGCAGCGTTGAAGCTGGGAATGACTGCGGAGAAATACGGCATGGTTCAAACCTCTGCGGTGCGGTGGCGGAAGGCCCTGGAAAGGGTTGGCAGCGATGCGCCCGTCATCATCAGCGCGGCGACGACGGCATAGCCTGTGGCGACCGCTGTCAGACCATGGGGCGCAAGCAGGCAGGTGTTCAGTATCAGCGCCCCGGTGGTAGCAAGCGTGACCCGGAATTCCTGGCCTGGATTGCCGTTTGCCCGCAGCCAGCCCGCGGTTGCGGACCACAGCGTGGTCGGGATCGCAACCAGGCACAGGATCGACACAACACCCTCGATGCCTGCCCAACCCTCTCCGAACAGGACCGGGACGTAGAGCGGGGCCAAAAGCGACTGCGCGATGACAGCAGGTGCGATGATCCCGATTGCCAGCAGCACGCTCTGGCGCAGCGCTTGCAGCTTGTCCGCGCTGGCACAGAGATGCGGGAACAGAACAGTGGAGAAAGCCACGGTGAAGGAGTTGGACAGGCTGAGACCGGCATTGAAGGCCATGAAATAAAGGCCAAGCGTCTCTGCCCCCATCAGGGCGCCCACGATAACCTTGTCGGCCTGCAGGCGCAGCGCCTTGACCAGTTCGACGCCCAGAACCGCCCATCCATAGGCTAGGAACGGGCGCAGCGGCGCATAGCCTTGGGACGGATCGGGGCTCCACGGATGCAGGCGGCGCATGGCGACCAGCCAGAACGGCGCTGTCAGCAGGCGCGGCAGCACCAGCGCAAGGGCAGACGGCCAAAGCAGCGCCAGCACCACCGACATCAGGTTTGATGCCACGATCTGCGTGCCCGAAATGGCGGCAGTCTGGCGCAGCTTTCCTGCCCGCATGGCGAGGCCGGCCTGCACCAGTCCGGCGGGCATGAACAGGTATTCGCCTGCCAGAAGAAGCACCAGAGCCAGCAGCATGACGCTGCCGCCGCTGGCATAAAGCACAAGCCCTGCCAGCGACTGAAGCAAAAACAATCCGACGCACCATGCCCAGAAAATGCGGTGCGCGGTGGCACAGGTCTGCTGCAGCTGAGCCTGCGGGGCCGCGATGATCTTTTGAATGACGCCGTTTTCCGTCAGCGACTTGACAATATCGGCCGCCGCCAGGGCAGCCGCGGCAATGCCGATCTGATCCAGGTCGAGCGTGCGCGCCACCGCGACAACCACCAGAAGCCGCGAAACCTTGGCTGCCGCCTCAGACGCGCCGTAGGCAAAGAGGTTCTTTGCGAAGGAGGGAAATTGCAGGGTGCGGGGCATAGGGACCTGTCCATAAGGCTGTTGGATCAAGTCATACCGGGCGTGAGAACCCGCTGTCCCTTGCCCCCCAGGACAGGGCAACGGTGCAACAGAACTGTCGCATATCCGAACGGATAGCGCCGCGATATCAACGGGCTCTCGACCGCTGAGGCCGAATTCCGTATCACCGGTACAACCCGCAGTGATCGCTTGAGCAGTAGAATGATGAAGCCCCTCAAAAATGGAACGGCAATTCTGGCGGTTTTGTCTTTGAGCGGCTGCGCGCAGATAGATCCGCCAGACAACCTGGAGCCGATTGCCTCTGGCGACGGGTATCAGGCGCAATACCGTGAACCGGAGGTGTCCCGCAGCGAAGCCGGTTTCCTGCAGTCTCAGACAATGAACGAGTCCAGGTGCCGGCCCGCCGCCGGCGGAACCGGCGGCAAGTGGGCCGGAACGGCGCAGGCTGCGCTCGCAGGTGAGAGGTTCACCCGCAATGATCTGGTCAATGTGCGCATCGGCGATGATGAGACCTTCAATGGTGACTACGTCATCTCCAGGGATGGCTCGCTGAAACTGCCTTTCCTGTCACCGATCCGCGCCCAGGGCCGAACGGCCATCCAGATCGAGGATGATATTGCCGCGAAACTGATCGCCGAAGACTTCTATTCTGACCGCCCGCGGTTGTCGGTCCGGGCAGCTGATTTTGCCTCGGTCACAGTGGGCGTTTCGGGTGCCGTTTTCGAGCCTAAAGCCGTGGAAATCGGCGGTGTGCCAGGTGACGAAGTGGATTCCCGCAGGCAGGGCGCACTGGGGGCCTCGACCGAAGCCCGCAACCTGTCTGCCGCATTGCGTGCGGCAGGCGGTGTACGCCCGGATGCGGACATTTCGGCAGTCGAGGTGCGGCGCGGCAGCAGCCTCTACCTGCTGGACATGCGCGGAGTGTTCGAAGGCCAGAACGCCGTCGACATCATGCTGCTGACAGGCGATCAGGTGCATGTGCCCAGCCGCGGATGCTTCCAGGAAGACCTGATGCGGCCCAGCCCCATCAGTCCTCCGGGGGTGACACTGTTCTTGTCGAACCTCACCCAGCCGGCAGCAGGCAACGCGCTCTCTGCTATTGGCCGCGAGGTGCGCGAGTTTCCCTACGGCACGCGGTACCTGCAGGCGGTGGTGGACACCAACTGTGTAGGCGGAGCACGCGCCACCAGCGCGCACCGCTCCTCGGTTCTGTTCTCCCGCAATCCGGTCACCCAAGTGTCTGTCGTCATCGAGCGGAGGATCGAAGACCTGCTGCGCCGCGCTGACCGGGACGATTATGACCCCTTCCTCCTGCCCGGAGACGCCATTGCCTGCTATGACAGCACAATCACCAATCTGGGAGAGGTCGGCCGCCTCATCGGCGCCTTCAGCTACTAAGCCAGATTGAGCACCGGCTTGGTGGAGGCCCAGGCCTTCCTCAAGGGGGGCAACGCGTCTTCTGCCGCTTGGTAGTCCTGGCTGAGTGACGCTTTCTCGAGACAGATCAGCGCACTGCGCAGCTCCGGAAGCCCAAAGGTCGCGGCGCTGCCGGCAATCCGGTGGGCTTCGACTGCGGTTTCGTTCGCAGCCAAATCCTGCCCGTTCTCTAGGGCTTTGAGGAAGGCTTCCATTTCAGCTGCAAAGCGGTTCAGGAGAGGTTTTAGCGCCTCGGCACCAACCGTTTCTTCCAGTTCAATTAGCTGCTGCGACCGCAGCGCAGCACCTTCCGGTGCTGGCGGAGGCGGAGAAGGATGGTCTGCAATCAATTGCAACAGGCCTTCACGCGTCAATGGTTTGGTCAGCACATCATTCATGCCGTCCTTCAGAAAGGCTTCCTGCTCCTCAGCCATCGCGTTTGCTGTCACGGCAATAATCGGCGCGCGCGCTGACGCGCCGCCACCGCTCCGGATCGCCCGCGCGGCGCTGCGCCCGTCCATGACCGGCATGCTGATATCCATTAGGATCAGGTCAAAGCCAGTTTCTTCTGCCATCTCGACCGCTTCCCGGCCGTTGTGCGCTTCGGTCACAAAATGCCCCTGTGCTGTCAGCATCTCCCGGGCGACATGGCGATTGATCTCGTTGTCTTCCACCAGCAGGACATTTGCCCGCTTCCTGGCGGGCGCATCAAACCGGGCCTCTCCCTTCGGCTCAGGTTCCGCAATGGCCTGAACAGGGAAGCTGACATTGAAGACACTGCCTTCTCCCGGAGTGCTTTCGACAGTGATCCGGCCACCCAGCGCTTTCACAAACCGCTGGGCAATCCCCAGACCCAGCCCGGTTCCCCCGACTTCCCGGTCATAGGAGCTGTCTCCGGTCGCGAAATCATCGAAGATATGCGGCAGTAGGCCCGGATCGATACCTATACCTGTATCCCGCACCGAAATACACAGGATGGTCTTTCCCTCGGCAGCGGCACTGGCCTGCGCGGTGATGGAGATCCGCCCATCTTTTGTGAACTTGACTGCATTGCCGACGATGTTCATCAGAATGTGCTGAATGCGGTCCCGATCCGCGTGGACCCAGTTGAGCGGCGCCCCTGTCCAGCCCCACTCCAAAGTGCTGCCGTTGCCCGCCGCTGCACCGCTTAGGCTGTCCACGATGTCCTTCAGCAGAGTGCTGATATTCATGTCCACCGTGTGCAGCCGCAGCTTGCCCGCGTCGAATTTAGTAATGTCCAGAACATCCGAAATATGGCTCATCAGCAGTTTGCCGGACGTCTGCATATTTCGGATGTAGCGGGATTGCCGCGCGCTGAGCCGTGTTTCCTCCAGCAGTGTCAGGTTGCCCAAGAGCCCATTCAGCGGCGTACGGATCTCATGGCTCATGGTGGCCAGGAAATCGGTTTTGGCTTTCTCGCCGGCCATCGCACGGTCGCGGGCCAGAACAAGCTCAGCCTCTGCCTGCACCTGACTGGAAATATCACGCAGGAACGCGATGAAGATTTCCCCGTCCTTGGTGTCCGCCGCCTGGATGGCAAGCTCCACGGGGAAAACTTCGCCGTTTGCCCGCTTCGCTTCAAGCTTGAAGCGCCCGCTACCTACAACACGCTTTTCGCCTGTTTCGCGCAGGCGGGCCATACCGGCCTGATGCGCAGCCCGGTGATGTTCCGGAACAATCAGTTCGCCCAGATCGCAACCCACTGCATCTTTCGCGGAATAGCCGAAAATCTGTTCGGCAGCGGCGTTGAAATCCGTGATGCGCCCTGACGTATCCGCCACGACCACCGCGTCAAGAGACGTGCTTGTCACAATGTTCATGCGCTCACTGGCTTCGATGACTTGTGTCCTGCGCCGCACGTTCTGAGCGTTCAGCACCGCCAAGTAACAGGCAAGCACAGCGAGCGCTGCCACCAGCGCGGCAATGGCAATCGCTAAATGCATCAGGGTGCCCGAAAAGGCCTCGCGCCGGAAGTCGGACTCCACAGCGAAATAGTTGAGGCCGGATACGGACAGCCGCCGCACATCCGGGCGCACAGCCCCGGTTTTCTGTTTCAGCGCAGGCAATAGGGCCGGGAGGGCACCTTCTTCGCTGTCAATCACAGGGACGGCGCGGTCAAGGAAGGCTGCAACTGTCGCCAGATTGGCCGCGAACTTCGGCACTGCGCGCAATTCGCTGTAGATGGATGCCTGCTGCAGCGTGCGTATTCGGCTGAAAAAGACGTCGAACTTCTGCCGGAGGCTGCGAATATCCGGGCTATTTCCCTGCAGCGCCTGCGCCAGTTCAAGTTCGAACTGGAGAAACTCCACCTCGGTCTGAGAAAGGTTCCATTGAATGTTGTCGGAACTGGCAGAGTTCAGCCGCGTGATGTCGCGGGACACATTCAACGCCAGAAAGGCAATGGCTGCCAGGCCCAAAAGGGCGGGCAGCACAAGGGCAGACAACCGTAGCCACATCTTTCTGCGTTGTGTGCCGCCCATTGCCATAATCCTCAAATGCAGGCAGCCAAGCTAAAAGCGCCGGGTTCAGCGCTCGCTACTCTATCACTTCGATGCGGTCGAGCTGCCAGATACTGCGGGAATAAACCACCTCTGATTGATATTCGGATTTGCTGTCGTAAGGGTAAACAATCCATAGCGGCCCCTTGTCACGCACCGACATTTCCTCGCCGTTAAGCTTGTAGGCAATGATCGGTCCCCCTTCGACAGCATCCGACAGCGGGATGTCCACTGCGTAATCGTTAATGGCCGTAGCCCGAAGCTTGGTTCCGGTGATGCCAAGATGGTCAACCAGCTGCTCCAGCGGCACACCTTCAAAATGCTGCACGCCTTGCGTCCAGATTGTCGACGTTTCAAACTCCACGGCACCCAGTCCTTCCAGCATGGCCAGATCGAACTGCGTTGCTTCCCCGGCGTTTTCCGCTTTCGGCGCGCCAGATACTGTCAGCACTACCTCTCCGGCTGGCTGGTCCAGATTTCCCGCTGCCAGCGGCTGCGCGGCGAACACGGAAATTGCAACTATCTTGAGCGCTTTAAAAAGCATTGCGCGACCTCCTTTGCTGGTTGACCCAGATATGACACGGCGCGGCGCGGGCGCCAAAAGGTTAGACGGATACCCGTCTATCCTTTCGAATAGGTCCCGCATTCATGCCGCTTGCGGAACCGGGGCAATACGCCCGGCAAGAAAGTCAGACAGTTCATGGGCCAGTTCCGGCCGGTCCAGAGCAAAGGCCGCCGTCGCCTGCACGAATCCTTGCACGCTGCCGCAGTCGAACCGTTCGCCATCAAACCGGAACCCGGTTACACCTGCTGAGGGAAGGTCCGCGTTGATGGCGTCCGTCAGTTGCAGCTCTCCGCCAGCGCCCGGGCAAATGGCCCCGAGAGCCTCAAAAATCGAAGGCTCCAGAATATACCGGCCAACGACGGCATGTGTTGATGGTGCCTGCGCTGGATCCGGCTTTTCAACCATCCCGCGGGCGTGAGCGAGTTTTCCGGCTTCCTTCGCGACATCTAGGATGCCGTACGAAGAGGTCTGCTCGCGCGCAACTTTCATGGTTGCCACCATGTGGCCGCGACTCACGGCATGCGCCTCCACCATCTGGCGCAGCGCCCCGCGCGGCGCCCTGATCACATCATCGGGCAAAAGCACGGCAAAGGGTTCATCACCAACCAGGCGTGCGGCCAATCCCACGGCGTGGCCCAGGCCCAGCGGCTTGCTTTGGCGCACGAAGGACAGGGCGCCTTCCGGCATCCGGGTCCGTGCGATGGCCGCCAAAGCCGCTGTCTTGCCGCGCGCTTCCAGCGTGCTTTCCAGAGCGGCGGCAGTGTCGAAGTAGTCCTCCAATGCTCCCTTGCCTGCGGCAGTGACAAAGATGAACTCTTCGATTCCCGCTTCGCGGGCTTCGTCCACTGCGTATTGGATCAGCGGACGGTCCACCAGCGGCAGCATTTCCTTGGGGATGGATTTGGTGGCGGGCAGAAAACGGGTTCCCATGCCGGCAACGGGGAAAACAGCTTTGCGAATATGTGTCATTGGATACCTCCTGAAGTGTGGGATCAGTAAGCGCCGCGGCCGGAAATCACCGCGCCGAAGGTTCTGAGGATGAGCTGGAGGTTCAGCTTGAGCGAGCGCGCCTGAATGTAGCTGAGGTCCATCTCGATCATTTCCTTGAAGCCGACAGAGGCCCTGCCCGACACCTGCCAGACACCGGTGATGCCCGGTTTGACTTGCAGGCGCCCAAGCGCCCGGGGCGGGTAATCTGCAACTTCGCTCGGCAGTGCCGGGCGGGGGCCGACAATGGACATTTCGCCCCGCAGCACATTGAACAATTGCGGCAGCTCATCAATGGAGGTCCGGCGCAACCAGCGGCCGACACGGGTAATCCGCGGATCTTGGCGCGACTTAAAGCAGAGACCGTCCCGGTCTGAGACGTTCAAGATCTCCGCCCGCCGGGTTTCCGCATCTGCCGTCATCGAGCGGAATTTAAACATGGTAAAGCTCTTGCCGTTCAGCCCGACCCGCGTCTGTTTGAAGATCGCCGCTCCCTTGCTATCTGCCCTTACTGCAAGCGCTGCCAGCAGCAGCAATGGTGACAGCAGCAAAAGCGCCGAAAGTGCAACTGTGATATCTAGTGCGCGCTGCTGGACGTCGGCGAGGCGCTTCTGCCGCAGCGCTGCCAGCCCCGCCTGGGCCAGGAAGCTAACGTTACCGGTCAGGTAGCGGCGTGCCATCCGGCGCGGCTCCATCGCCAGCCGCCAAACCCACTCCATCCTTGCCGCCCTGACCAGTTCCGGCGCCCGTGCAACCGAGCCGGACAGAAAATCGAACAGCGCGCCTACCCCAAGGGTGAGGTCGGCCTTCAGGTCACCTGCATTGCGGTGCAGCCAAAGTTCCTGCATTGGCACGCCAAGCGCGACCAGCACGATGTCGGCATCGCTTTCGTTGATGTCCGCGACAACGGCCCTGGTGTCCTGTGCTCCCGTATACCCATCGCGGGTGCCAGCAATGCGCAGGCCGGGAATGTCATAGACCAGCCGCCCCGCGGCTGCATCCGCAACTCCCGGCCGCCCGCCGAACAGGTAGACCGATTTGCCCAAGCTGGCCGCACGCTGCAACAGCTGCGGCACAAAGTCGGTGCCGTTCAAATTGGCCGTCAGCGAATGACCGGTGAACTTTGCCGCCAGTTCAACTCCGATGCCATCAGGCAAAAGGATATCCGCACTGGCGACAGCTTGGGCATAATGCGGGTCGCGGCGGCGGATATTACAGCAATGCGCGTTCATAAAGAACACGCGCCGGCGGCCAGGCGACAGCAGCTTGGCAACAGCCTGTTCAGCGCTGCTGTCAACCAGATTGAAGCCCAGAGCAGGCAAGTAAACTGTGTTCAGGCGGCGGGGGTTGACCGCAAGGCCAGCCCCGAAGTTGGAAGAGGAATACGCAAGTGTCATCTGCTAAGTCCTTGAGCTGTCGTTGGTTGCTCTCAGGCTGTTGCAGGCGGCCCTGCCTCTCAACGGAGCGGGCGGACAGGTTGCAGGTCCGATGGCATCCCCGGCTTGCCTTGCGGCGTGCAAACCTACCCGCCCGGATCAGAACCTATCCAAATGCTTACCAAGCTGCGGCGGATACGCACGACTTTTGCCGTGCAAGCGCCGCATTCACGCGGTACGTGTAGTGGAAGGGATCAAGGAGCATGTTATGAGAGTATTGATTGCCGACGACCACGACCTGCTGCGCGACACGCTTGTTCTGTTCCTGGAGGGGCAAGGGTCCATCAAGACCAGCACCGCGGCGGATCTGGATCAGGCATGCAAGCTGATCGAGACCGAAGATCCCTTTGATCTGATCCTGCTGGATCTGAATATGCCCGGCATGAACGGGCTGGCGGGCCTCAAGCGGGCGATGGCCATGAGAAACGGACAGCGGGTTGCCCTGATGTCGGGGGCAGCCACACGCCAGATCGCGGAACAGGCGCTGGAGGCCGGCGCCGCCGGGTTTGTGCCAAAGACCCTGCCGGCGAAATCAATGATCAATGCAGTCAAGTTCATGGCGATGGGGGAGCAATATGCACCCATTGATTTCATGACAGCCGCAGATCCGGAAACGGACCACCCGCTGGCGGAAAAGCTCTCGCCGCGCGAGCTTCAGGTTCTGAAAGGCCTGACAGAGGGCAAGTCCAACAAGGAAATCGCCCGCGATCTGGACATTACAGAACCCACCGTGAAGCTGCATATGAAAACGCTGTACCGGAAGCTGGAAGTGGCAAACCGCACCCAGGCAGCACTGGCCGCGCGCGAGGCCGGGCTGTTCTGACTGCCTGCAAGGGGCGCAGTACAGAAACCTACTCAATCGGATAGCTGCAAATACGGTTGCGCATCGGGATAGCCTTGCGCGCACACGCGGCGGGAAAGGCGTCAGCATAGTCTCTGGTTGAAGGAGACTGACATGCTGCAGAAACTTGCCGGAAAATTTAATGCTCCGCGGCGGCTTTGGCGCGGCATCTCCCTCCGCCGCATCATCGTCGGCGGGCGCTTGGGCGACACCAGCCGCATCCGCCGCTATCTGGCGTTCTTGCTGCTTGGGCTGGCACTGATCTGGGCACCGATCAACGGATACCTGCAAACCGCACCCCTTGCCTTCAAATCGCATGCCTCGCTCATCCTGCCCGGCTCAGGTGCCTCGGCCTCGTTGAACCTCAATGGCATCGGTCAGGCGTCCTCCTATGCCAATTCCGCCTTTGCCAGCAACTCCGTCAGCCCGACCGAAACATACAAGCGCCTGATCGGTGCCGACCGTATCCTTGCCGCGGCTGCCGCCGCAATGGGACTGACCCGCCGAGACTTCGGCAAACCGCGGATCCGGCTGGTGGATCAGACCAGTCTCATCCACGTGGAGATGACGGGCCCCAGCGCAGAAAACGCCCAGCAGCGCGGCAACGCTCTGCTGCAGGCTTTCTTCGATGAACTGGACGCGCTGCGCAAGGATGAGCAATCCACCCGCGAAGACAGCGGTCTGGCCGCTATTGATGACTACCAGCGGTCGGTTGCTCTCACCCGCTTTGATATCGAGAAACTGCAACAGGCTTCCGGGCTGCTGTCAGGGGATGAATTCGATGCGATGGTCGAAGATACCCGCGAACTGGAAGGCCGGGTCGAAGACCTGGCAGGCGAGCTCGAGGAAAAGGCGCAAAGCGTCGCCGCGCTCGAACGCACGCTTGGTATTCCCGCCGCCGCCGCGGCAGCAACCCTGAAACTCTATGCCGATGCTGATTTCCTGGCCCTTATCGAGGAAAGCGGTGCGCATGCAGCAAAACTGGCCGAGTCCCGCGCCTCCTATGGCGAGGGGCATCCGAAGGTCCAGACCGCCCGCGCCGCCCAGGCCGCGGCAGAAAGCAGCGCAATGGAACGGGCCACGGCTGTCACCGGCATCGGCCTGCAGCAGCTCGCGCTGCTTGACCTGGCCCCGGACGGGGCGCGCGCGGAACTGCTGGCGCAGCTTGTGCGCATGGACGCAGAGCGCATGGGCACGGGCCGGCAGTATCAGACTCTGTCACAGCGGCTGGTGTCGGAGCGGACCCGGCTGCAGCAGCTGTCTGCCAGCGCGGCGCGGTTGAAGGATCTGCAGCGCGACTTTTCCGTCGCCGAAGCGGTGTTTGCTTCTGCCATCGCCCGTGCCCAATCGACGAAATCGGATGTTTATGCTTCCTACCCGCTGGTTCAGGTGCTTGAAAACCCGTCCCTTCCGGAACGCCCTTCTTCGCCGGACCGGAAGATCGCCTTTGCCGCGGGGGCCGCGGCCACCTTTATGCTGCTGATCGCGCTGGTGCTGGGCTGGATCAGATCCGCGGTCATCAGCCGTCTTCTGGCCGCGCCCAAGGCGGCCCAAGCATGACCCCGCAGAACCCGGCAGAGCGGATAATTTACCGCTCCATGGCGCTGACCTGGCCCTTCTACGCTGTTGGCGCGCTATACGTCGTCGGTCCTGTTCTTGCCTGGGTTCTCGGCGCGCTGGCGGTGCTGGCACTCTACCTAGGCCCGGCGTTCCGGCCCGACCTGCGTGCAACCGGTCCCGTTCCGGTGCTGATCTGGGTTTGGATCATCGGCATGGCCATTATGCTGGTGGCCCTGTGGATCGGGCACCTCGACTGGGGGCTCGGCCTCAAGAAAACAATCAAGTCATCGATCGGCTGGGCCAAGGGCTGGGCGCTGCTGGCGTTGTTCCCGCTGGTTGGCGCGGTGCTGCCGATCCGCCGCGAGGTTCTGATCCGCGGTCAGTGCGTGATCGGGGCCTGGACGCTGGCGCTGGCACCGGTCCTGTTGGCAGCGCCCTATCTTGGCCTACCGGAACAGATCTTCACGTCACCGTTGAAGGCAGTTGGCGGGCCGGGTCCGGAGTATTTCAGCGTTTACCTGTTCACTTATGATCCGGCCAGTTGGACACCCCGTTGGCAATTCTACGCCCCCTGGTCCCCCTTTGCGGCCCTGCTGGGCGTCATCATGGTGCTGTTTGCACTGGAAGAAAAAAACCGAAAGTGGATGCTGGCCGGTGTGGCCGCTGGGGTCCTGATGATTTTGGCGTCAAAGTCTCGAATGGGTCTGGTGGGGCTGGTGGCCTGCACCGTTGCGCCGCGCATGATGCCCCTGATCCTGCGCGGCTGGGCCTGGCATGTAACGGCAGGGCTGACCGCCTCATTGGCAATCACCGGCGGAACCTTGGCGGCGCTGGCCGCGGATGCGGTGGCCGCGTTCAAGGGTGCCCGGGCAGACAGCACCCGGGTCCGCGAAACATTGCAGCGGATCGCCAGTGAACGCTGGCAGACCGAAGCCTTCTGGTTTGGACACGGCACGGTACAGCCCGGGTCCCATGCCGTGGAATACATGCCCATCGGCAGCCATCACACCTGGTACGGACTGCTGTTTGTCAAGGGGGCTGCCGGGTTTGCTGCCCTTGTTGTTCCGCTTGTTTGGCACATCGGCGTTGTCATGGCGGATGCAGCAAAACACACGCGAGGCCGCCTGCCGCTGGGAATACTCATGACAATGCTGCTGCTCTCATTCGGTGAGAATATTGAAATCGAAGCCTATATGCTTTGGCCAGGCCTGATCCTGCTGGGCGTGCATCTTCGCGAAGCTGGAGCGGCTTAGGCTCAGGACCCATTGATTTCCGTTTGGCCGCGTGATTCACGGTGCTCAAAACGAGCGGTGAACATCTCTGACCTTTTCTGGCTGAGCGACGAGCAGATGGCGCGTTTGGAACCCTTCTTTCCGAAGTCGCATGGCAAGCCTCGGGTCGATGACAAGCGGGTTTTGAGAGGGATTATCTTCGTCAACCGCAATGGGTTAAGATGGCGCGATGCCCCTGCAGCCTATGGCCCGCACAAGACTTTCTACAGCCGCTGGAAGCGCTAGAGCGAGAAAGGCATCTTCGCTCGGATGATGGCGGGTCTGGCCGCCGGGCACGGCGAAGAACAGGCCGTGACGATTGACGCTACCTATCTCAAAGCCCACCGCACAGCGACCAGCATGGCCGCGAAAAAGGGGGGCGCGGCCGCCTGATCGGTCGAACCAGGGGTGGTATGTACACCAAACTGCACCCATCTGCGACAGCCAGGGGCGCCCGCTCGACCTTTTCGTTACCGCCGGTCAGGTGAGCGACTACATCGGCGCGCGGGCATAGCTTTGCGGCCTGCCAAACGTCAAATGGCTGCTCGGGGATCGGCATGCTGGCTTTGAAAGAGAGCGGGGCGGTGAAAGGGCGCAAAGGCAACCCGGCGCCAATCTATCCCTTCAAACAGGGCTTCGAACTGGGCCTTCGTCAGGGTCATTGTCCCATCCGACAATTTGGGCCAGTTGAAACCAGCGCCTTCGATGCGCTTGTAGATCAGAACCAGGCCAGTACCGTCCCACATAAGCACCTTGATCTTGTCACGCCCCTTGGAGCGGAACACGAAGAAGGCACCTGAAAACGGATCGAGTTCAAAGTTGCTCATGACGTAGTTGGCGAGGCCATCAATGCCCTTTCGGAAATCGACAGGCGTGGTCGCCAGATAAATCTTGAATGAGTTTGACAGCGCGAGCATGAGGTCAGGCCGACAACCCGAATGAGTTTCATTAAGTCGGCTTCGGGTGCCCGCTGTATCTGGTACGGTTGTCGCCAAGGGGCTGTTTCCGGTTTTCCGAGTCGTGCTGCTTCGCTTTTGCTTTCTAGAGCTTGTTTGCTGCGGAGCTTAGCACCGATGTAGCACCGACTGGATACCACAAACGCAAGGAACCACCCGAAGGTGGCTTCAATGGTCCGATTTTATTCAGGAATTTTTGGTTGCGGGAGCAGGCAACCGCCGTATCCTACCTGCCCTCTCCGCAATCATTTAAACGTAAGATAGCTCACAGCTAACGGCAACTTTGTGCATACTGCGAGGCTATGAAATGCGGTCAGAGTCTCCAGGCTAAACATCCCGGCGGACCTTAAACCACCCTTGCAGATAATATGGGATGCCGCACCGTGGCTCGTCAAAGGAGGCGTTCGACGCAGCAGCGTAAGCAGGGACCCAGGAAATGTCGGCACACCGAGCCCGGACATAAGCATGAGACCCGGCAGCAATCAGGCCCAACAAAAGCGGTACCAATAGATGGCTGAATGACAGAAGGTGTCCAACTGGATACCGATTTGTACAGTTCGTACAGCGCGGAAGCTGCCGTTCATTTGCTTTGCGGCAGCAGTCAAAAGGGCTCGAACCGAACTTGCGACTCGGCATCGTGCTAATCATCGGTCTGGACGATTGCCATCGCTGTCGCAGATGACCGCAGGCAGCCCGGAGCGGACCAATACCTAGCGTCCAGCTAGGCCGGTCAGCATATGCAAGTCGCGGCGGTTTCCAGGCATTTTTTGCAGATGCGGCCCGCGAATAGGAGCCCATCGAAGCGGAGCAACCATCAGGCGTAGACCACGGCGTAGACAAGTCCCAACTTTACGTGTCGAAAATTGTGACAAGGCGAGCGATTCAACCATAGACAACCCAAAGGGTGACTTTTCTTAAATTTTCTGTTACCGTAGGAATCAAATTTCGAACAAAAGGTGCGTCACGCGCTTTGTAGCAGCATCCAATTTATTGCTGCTCTGATGAATATTAGATTTCTCCACATGATTACATGTGTCGACTATAAAATTTGCAATCAGATCAATCGAGGAGCGGCTTTAGACAAGCGAGGAGGGGCCGTAGATATGGGGAGTTCCATCAAACGTGACAGCGACATATCTAAACTTCACCCTGCTATTCGCGAAAAAGTCGCTGCGATACAAAAAAATCTTCAAAGTGAAAAAATTCCATTCGAAGTGTTCGAAGCGTTTCGCACGCCGGAACGCCAGGCTCAACTTTTTGCAAAGGGGCGAACTAAGCTGGGCAAAAAGGTGACATGGGTTGGGCCGTGGGAGTCGATCCACCAATACGGCTTGGCGGTCGATTTTGTACTGAAGATAGATGAAAAGTGGTCCTGGGACGACAAAGGCGCCAGAGCCAAATTTTGGGAAAGAATGCACGAGCTGGCCAAAGAGAATGGCATGACCCCTCTTTTCAACAAGAAGGGGCAATTGATCGAGAAGCCACATATTCAGTTAATCGGTGCCTCCGCCACTGAGATGCACAACGGCATATACCCCGAAGACGGCGATGAAATATGGGCCGAATATCTGAGCGACCTGATCGACAATTGGGACGGCCCGGGTGCCGCGCCTCCTAAACCCGAACTAGCCCCTGAACGCCCGCCACTCGACCCGGCAATTCTGGCAAGCCTCGGGATTGAGCAGGACAGCAAGGGGCCTGACCCAATATTTGACGCGGCCTTTGACCCTCGTTTTCAGAAGTTCCACGAATTTATCAAGCGATGGGAAGGCGGTTTCGCAGACCATCCAGCTGACAAGGGCGGCCCCACAAATATGGGGATTGCCATTGGGACGCTGGCCGACTGGCGCGGCACCGATGTGACTGTGGAGGATGTGCGCAATCTCACCCGCGCTGAAGCCGACGAGATTTTTCGAACCAGGTACTATGCAATGTGCCGCTGTGGCGAGATGCCCGAGAGAATGGCCGTGGTGGTTTATAATTGCGCGGTACTTTCCGGACCCAAAAGAGCCATCAAGTTCGTGCAGGAGGCCTTTAACGACCTGGGCCTTACCGTCGATGGCAAAGGTCTTGAAGTTGATGGGGTCCTCGGACGGCTGACAATGGGGGCTGTACAGCAAACCGATGCGGGTGTTCTGGCTGACGCATTCATGGATCGGCAAGAAAAGTATCTGCGCAGCCTAGGCACATTTTCCGTCTTCGGGGCCGGCTGGATGAACAGGATGGCCGCACTTCGCGAATTCGTGAACACACTGCCAACAGGAGCGGGTATACGCCCGACGACGAAGATGAGCATTTCGGAGAAAACCTCAGATCTTAAAGATCTTCTTACTGATGCGCTTTCCGATTACGAGGGCAACAAGAAAGCAAATATTTTAGAAGTTGCGGAGCTAATTCTGCAATCTGATACTGTTGACGGCTCTACAAGAGCCCGAAACAAGGCCCTGCTAAAGTTGCTTTTGAAAAACACGCTATCGGACAAAGATGAAGCAGTGGATGTCGCAACCCTGACCACTGGACCGGACGGAAAACCGCCTCTGACACCTATAAACGCTGCACTCGGTGAAACGATTGGCAAAGCAATGAACGGCAAGAAATCGGTGTCAGGGATACTCGGCCTGTTGCTGACAGCAGTTCTGCCACGCCTGGGAGTTTCAGGTGATATAATTCAGTTTATTTCCGCGAATACAGAATTGTTGCTAACAGTGTTTTCGCTACTCACGGGGTGGGGAATGTTCGGCAAGCTGGACAAAGCAATACGTTTGGTCGGGATGGTAAAGTAGCGGAGTTTGGGTCAGGACCCTTACGCTAAGCGCAAACGCCCGGATTGTTGGACATAGTGCGGTTGGTACCGACACGCTGGACTCAATCCATTTGGTGAAACTGGCCGGGTTGGAGCAAGCATTTTCCGACATAGGTAAAACGCATAATTTGATGACCGTCGAATAACGCAAACTGCTGGCAAGGGAAGATCAACAAGACGACGTTTCAGAGCTTATCAACGACTCAGATAATTTTGAGGGTAATGAAATGGACGATGCAACCCGCGAAGTGCGTTTTGCAGTGGTGCTCTATGGCGGGGTATCCCTCGCAATCTACATGAACGGCATTTCACAGGAATTGCTGCACATGGTTCGCGGAAGTGCCAGTCCTGGTGTCCTCGGTGCGGCAGATGAAGAAAAAGCCCGGGAGCAACTCAACGATGTCGAACTCATCTATCGCGATCTTTCGGAAGTACTCTCCGGTAACGGTCGGCGGACCCGTTTTATTATCGACATCATTTCCGGCACTTCGGCCGGTGGTATCAACGGCGTTGCCCTGGCAAAGGCACTCGCTCTTGGCACGCGCGATCTTAAAGTGTTGCGCAGGGCATGGGTCGAGGAGGCCGATTTCGAGAATTTGCTGAATGATCGCATCATGGCTTCAGCCATTGGAAGAACAGAGTCGCTGCTCGACGGTCACTACATGTATAACATGTT
The DNA here is from genome assembly GCF_056158685.1 of Leisingera sp. ABM4_103. Classification (NCBI taxonomy): domain Bacteria; kingdom Pseudomonadati; phylum Pseudomonadota; class Alphaproteobacteria; order Rhodobacterales; family Roseobacteraceae; genus Leisingera; species Leisingera sp. ABM4_103. The sequence continues at coordinate 37,805 of NZ_JBSWTU010000004.1, forward strand.
GCTCAAAACTCTCGGGGAAATGAACCAAGGCACGAAAGTACAGCCATTAGTAGACGACACGCTCGACCTCTTTGTGACGGCCACCGATCTCGACGGGCGTTGGGCACCAATTTATCTGACCGACAAAAGTATGGACGAGAGGATCCACAAATCCGTGTTTCGTTTCCAGTACATCGCTGGTGACGATAACGCTGCATCACCGCAACGCAACGATTTTGGAGCGGATGAGGATTCTTTGCTCGCCTTTGCCGCGCGCTGCACATCGTCCTTTCCCGTCGCATTTCCACCTTCACGTCTTGACGACATACCTGAGAAGCTGCGCAATCGTCCGCGCGACTTCGGCGACATGCCCGCTGGCGCGAAGGGTGATTTTGAGTTGCGGCTCTTCGCGGATGGCGGCTATCTCGACAATCGGCCGTTTAGCCATGCCATCGATCTCCTTCCCTTCCGGACACCCACGGTTTCGGGAGAACGCAAACTTCTCTTCGTCGATCCTTTCCCTGTGACCAAGGCAGAGCGAAATCAGGAAACAGAAGTGGACTTCCTGCGCAACGCAATGCTTGCCACCACGACATTGCCCCGCCGCGAGGTCATCCGCGAAGACATTCACGACATAACGGAAATGAATTGTCGGCTCAGTCGCCTGGGTGCTCTTCAGGACCGCTGGGCAAAGGATCAGGAAAAACTCCAAGTCCTTGGTAAAATTACACCGCATGACAAGAAGCCTGACAATTTCGAGGAACTCGATCTCGCCGAATTGGTCGGTTTGGGCTACGGTCGGCACTACCCGCTCTACCATCACCTCCGGGTCTATGGCACGACAGACCTGCTGACAGACTTCGTGACTCAGATAGCAGGCTACGAGCTGAAGTCCGACCAGTGGTCATATCTGAGACAGGTCATCCGTGCATGGCGCGACAACAAATTCTATGCATATCACCCTAAAGGCGGTAGTTCATCCCAACCCGGGTCTTGCCAGAGCGAGACGTTCTACCTGACTCAATATGATCTCGAATTCCGTTTGCGCCGCCTCAGCCATCTGCGCGTCGTAATCGATACTGCGCTGAAAGAGCCCAGCGCAGAAGAAGATTTGCTTTGGGAAATGCTGGCTATCATCAAGCGCGAACACTGGAACTTGCGCCGTCTGAGATCGCCGGCGTCCGAAGAGCTAGGCGACTTGCTTACCCCCGGAGAAATCGCGGAACTTAGAGACACGCTCAGAAACGGGTACGAAGAGGTCATGTCCCGTATTACGCTGAAAGATCGCTATTCCGCAGCAACAGACATCTATCTTAATCGAGTGAAGAACCAAGTCGATAAGGCGATGGAAAAGATCGGCATAAAACTACGCAAAGTTTCCGATATAAGCAGCAAGCGAATACGTGATTTCCTTGAGGTGAATAAATTGACTACAATCTTGGAGGCTTATGACCGGTTCCATTGGCACGACAACGTTACCTTCCCCTTCTTGGAAGGCACTTCCGCACAAGAGAATGCCGACGTTCAGGTGTTCCGCATTAGCCCGGCAGACAGCGAGATCAACGATGACCCCGCCAAGCTCGCGGGCATCAAGGTCCGCGCCTTTGGAGGCTTCCTGAATCGTGACTGGCGCGAGCACGACATCCTCTGGGGTCGGCTCGACGGAGCGGAACGAATAGTTGCTGCCTTGATGCCCGAGCCGAGCCAGTCGGAGGAACGGGCAAATTACACGAAAAAGCTGCAAGAAGCGATTCTCAAAGACGAATTTGAGACACTCAATTCCGGCGATGCCCGTCGGCTGGCGCTCGCAAAGGCGCGGTTACGTAAATCACAGTTTGACGATGACGAAACCGTCGAACAACTCATGGCCGGAGCGCTCGGCGAAAGAAAAACTAGCCCATTCGATGTTCCGCGATTCAAAAAATATGCGGCTATTCAGCCGGCCGGACCGAATGCGATCGCGATATCCAACTGGTCCAGTAGGTCTGCCCGCATTCTTGCCCGGATGATCGACGGCCTACCGTCCTCCGGATTTCTGGGGTTCGCGGGCCCGAGAATTGCCCACCCACTGCGTACAGGTGGTGTTCTTTCAGCCCATCTCGCGAACTTCGCGCTCCCAGGTAGTTTCCAGCGCATGGTTGCCAACCATATTCTGATGCTCTCCATGCTTGCGGGACTGTTTGTATTTGTCATAGCAGCTATCTCTGGTTCAGCACAATCAGCAGCAATTGGTGGGATCATTATGGTCGTAGCTACGGCGTTGTGGGTCTTGCTTTACACTTTTGGCCGAATTCTCAGGGAGCACCCCCCGCTGCCCCTGTTGACTTGCCGGATCGCCTCCACAGTCTTGGTGACGATTGTCTTGCTGCTTGCGGGTTTTGGAGCTTTGAACCTGTGGACCGAATGGCAGACACTATCGGGCAACTGAAAACATGTCACTTCGGCGACGGGATATTTGGGTGCCGACAGACTAGCTACTCTGTTCGCCATGCGAACTGAGCGTTCCCCTTTGGCCGTGAATTGCTCATTAAGAATCTTGCGATTGAGTTATGGAAATTTTTTTCATTTTATGATAGCATCGTTATCGTTCCTCATGTTAAAATCGGGAGTTGGCCGATGCCTAAATCGATGTTTGCTGTTGTCGCGATTTGCTTGTCAGGTTCTACCATAACCTCAGTCATTCGAGACACTGAAGAAAGGCGTCCTTGGACCAACCCGCCCGTGTACTACTGTGACCCCAGAGTCGAGCGTTGCTAAGCCAATAGCTCATTTGTCCTGTAAGTTCGGGGCGCGGCTGAACTCCTGGAAGCAATCCAATGAATGGTCAAGTAACTTCAGCGATCCTCGCAATCGATCCTTTTCTGTTGTCCTATGTTTTGGGATTGGCCATTCTCTTATTCTTCGTTCGAGAACGCCTTGACGTGCCGAGCAATTTGGCTGGCATTTCGACCGAAGGAATGGTGTCACAATTTTTGCAAAGACTACCGCCGTCCTCAGTCCGGGTGACGCGCTATTTCTTCTTTGCCTGCCTAGTTTACTTCCTTGGGTTGGCCATTTTTTTCACCTTTATCTGTATGCTGTTCGCCCTAGGGGCCGAGGGCCTGACGCCAACTGAAGCCGGATTTTCTCAGGACCACGCCGTCGGTGGCCTGGGCCTAGTGGCCGCCGAGCCGCCGAATGTGGACGGTGGAATAGTGGACGCGCTGATCGGGTTGACGTCCCGAAAGTCGTTGATTTCTGACTACCCATGGAATCCGCTAGTGATGGCTCTGGGCATGATCGGCTTATTGCCCAGCTTACCTTACGTAGCGCGGTTCGAAAACTGGATCAGACACTGGTCGCTTTGGGTTGTTGGCATTCCCAGCTCCGTGATCGGGTTGTGGAACGAATTGAAATTGGTGAACGTTAAACCAATTTTGGACGAGGTCGATGTCGACAGAACCGATGTGGCGGAGCTAAGTGAAATTTTCCGTCGCTTTACAAAGGTCGATGAGGCCGCGACCGCGGATTTTCAAGAGAAACTAGCGAAGATCGTAGCTTTTGGAGAAATCGACAGTGAGTGGCCGGAACTGAAGATTAAAACATTGTTCACCGACAAGGCACCTACAGGTCTGAGCGACAATGTTATCCGCATTTTAACTGAAGTGGACCATCTGCGCAGCCTGAGCCTAGCTGTAGACGCGGCGGTACCGGGCGACACTCCGGCCGGGACGGCGCGCATTTCTTGCGCGGCCCGAGGCACGGATGCAAGCGCGCCTGCGGCAGTCGCGGCACCGGATCTCACCGATGCAGATGCGGCATCCGAGCATGCTTCTTCAGCGACCAAAGCCGAGGCGGTCGACGTTCCCACTCAAAATCGAACACCAGATGCGATCGAACGTGCGACGGAAACTGAAATTGAAAAGGCGCGCGAGATCGTAGGGGAGCGGTGGAAAGAAATTGCGAAGCAACTGCGCGGCACCGAGTTTGAAGCGCCAGGACAGGCCGATTTGTGTTGCCTGATGATGGCGCTCTATGCAGAACGCTCACCCAATTTGAACAAAAAAAGCACCCCTTTCGTGGCGCTAGAATGGATCCGCCGCGCACGTGCGGCCAAAAGAGGAACTGCGAGCTCGGTCAATCTTTATCTATTTGCCGGATGGCTAGCAATCATGCTGGCCAGCTTAGTGATGTATTTTCTGTCTATCGCCAGCGAGAATACAGCGCTGCAACTGGTTATGCCGGCGGGCAACACCCGCACTCAGGTCATCTTGAGTATGGCGCTGCGGCTTATGGTGATGCTGCTGCCATCCGTTCTCGCCGTCTATATGATACGCGAAACACTCGACCGAGAGGCTAAGTGGCACCCTTGGACCGAGCTGTTGGCTCCGCGCACGTTTCAATACCTTGGCGTTGCAGCGCTTGCATATGTGTCAGGGTTCCTGGCACATTTACTCTACATTTTCGTCGATCCCTACATCAGCGGCATTGTTAGCCAAACTTCTGGATTATCTAACTTCTTTTCCAGCCGGAACCTGACTGAAGCGGCCTTGGCGGCATTGTCAGGTACGGTTCTGGCTATTGTATTATGCCTGACTTATGATCAGGAGGAGCGTGAGAACAACCTCAAATTCGCTCTCTTGATGATCTTCTTGGGAACCCTGCTAATCTTGTTGCTGGGAATGGCTCTGCTCTTCGATCCACTCTACCTAGATTTACGCATTCTACCGCCACAAGATTTTGCAATAAACGAGCAGATAGTTCGATGGCTGATGACCATTGGTGTCGGCTTCATGGTGTTTGTTTTCGTGGTCGCTTCAATTCAGAAGCGGAGAAACTCTTAAACGATAGGAACTTAAGAACGATGAGATGGGCATACCCGCGCCGTAGTTGGGAAGCGGCTATTGTTATCCTGACTTTGCATCTATTGGCCCCGATGGTGAGTGCTGATGTTCCGCTCAAAGTCGGTTATCGCGCGGATGCGGCGCCATTCGTCTACATTGAAAACGGCGAACGCACTGGGTTCCTCTATGACCTCTGCAATGCAATCCTTCTAAAGTCAGGGCTGGATTTTGTTTGGACTGAAGTTCAAGCCAGTAATCGAATAAATTCGCTTTCTCCCGGGCCTGGAGAGGGAAAGGTCGATCTTCTTTGCGATCCACTGACTGTCACCTTAGTTCGCTCCGAGACGATCCTATTCTCGCCTATTTTGTTCGTGTCAGGCGGGTCATATCTTGAGGTCAAATTTGACGAAGGAACACCCGCCCAGATAGCCTATCAAAAGGGGCGTGAGGCTTGGGAGAAAGCAGGGCAGGCACTGACTCATAACGGAGAAACCATTGATTTCTCCTCCAGTCCGGACGCAATAGCAAAACAGCAGATTGTGCCGAGTTGCGACAGCCTGCGTCCAGGTCAGATCGGCTCCATTCGTGTCGGCATCATCAAAGATAGCACTGCACCAGAGATCATCGCAAATGCGTTACGCGCCAAGGAACCGCAATTGCTGAAACCCTCACCGTGGGAGACAGTCTGTTACAAGGCTTTTGACACTCATTCGTTGGGGATTGCAGAACTTTGCGAAGGTACGGAAACAGACGGCTATCCTCTTAGCTACTACTTTGGTGACCGCGACATTCTGCTGACCTATCTGAAGCGTTTCAGTGATTGCCCTGATGTGGTTGCTTCAAACAAGTTCTTGTCGGTCGAACCCTATGCGCTAGGACTGTCAGAGCGGGTTTCGCGTGAGGACTACATCAAGATTCAGCGCGCGCTTTTGCAGGTCTTTTCGGAACCCTTTGAAGACAGTGGAACCACGCAGCCATTCTACCTGTTCTGGAAGTATTTCAAAGAGTCTCGCCCTTCCGACAGCCTTACGTCTACCTTTACAAGCTTAATCGTACCTGAACGCTGAGCTAATGGGATGAACTGCCTTCCTGCCAACCCGCTGCTACTGTGGCGGGCATAGGTGGAGAGAGGAGCATCTGATGTGTTGATTTCCGCTGAGAAATGACCCGGTATTTTCACCGAGATTTGACCCACCCTCAGTATGCGACTTTGCTCATGACCTGGTCAATGTAGCGGACTCCTTTCTTGTCTTCTTGGCAGCCTCGGCGCTCGCCTTGAAGCGGTAGCTGTCGTTGCCGGTTTCCAGAATGTGGCAGCGGTGAGTGAGCCGGTCGAGGAGCGCGGTTGTCATCTTTGCGTCGCCGAAGACCTGGGCCCATTCCGAGAAGCTGAGGTTTGTGGTGATGATCACGCTGGTGCGCTCGTAGAGTTTGCTCAGGAGGTGGAACAGCAACGCGCCGCCGGACGAGCTGAACGGCAGGTAGCCGAGTTCGTCGAGGATGACCAAGTCAATCTTGGTGAGCATCTCGGCCATTCTGCCGGCCTTTCCAAGCGCCTTTTCCTGCTCCAGCGCGTTGACGAGTTCCACGGTCGAGTAGAAGCGCACTTTGCACCTGTGATGCTCGATGGCCTGGACGCCGATGGCCGTTGCGATGTGGCTTTTGCCGGTGCCCGGTCCGCCGATCAGGACAACATTCTCGGCGTTTTCCATGAACGCGCCACGGTGCAACTGCCTGACGGTGGCTTCATTAATCTCACTGGATTTGAAGTCAAAGCCCGCGAGGTCCTTGTAGGACGGGAAGCGCGCCACCTTTGTGTGATAGGCAATGGAGCGCACTTCTCGCTCTGCCACCTCGGCCTTGAGCAACCGGGACAACATCGGCGTTGCGGCCTCGAACGCTGGCGCGCCCTGGGCGATCAGATCATCAACGGCCTGCGCCATACCATGCAGCTTGAGGCTGCGCAGCATGATCACAATCGAGGCGCCTGCAGGGTCATGACGCATGGCGCTTCTCCCCCGCCTGTCTCAGGTTGTCATAGCGGTCGACGTTGGCCTTTGGTGCCGTTTCCAAGGTCAGGGCGTCTGGCGGATCGACCTCGGGAAGGTCGGGCTGCTTCTTGTCGATCAGCCTGTGGAGCAGGTTCAGGATGTGCGTCTTGGTGGGCACGCCGGCTTCCAGCGCCAGTTCTACGGCGCACAGAACGGTGTCTTCGTCGTGATGCAGAACCAAGGATAGGATATCGACCATCTCCCGGTCACCACCCTCCTTTCGCAGGATGTGATCCTGCAGACGGCGGAAGGCATCAGGCAACTCCGTGAACGGCGCGCCGTTGCGCAGGGCCCCGGGTTTTCGCTGGATCACCGCCAGATAATGGCGCCAATCATAGATGACCTTTCCAGGTTTATGGTGTGACCGCTCGATGATGCGGTCATGGATGCAAACGGTTTGGCCTTCGGCCACCACCACCAGCCGGTCCGGATAGACATGCAGGCTGACACGGCGGTTCGCAAAGCTGGCGGGCACGCTGTAGCGATTGCGCTCGAAGGTGATCAAGCACGTCGGCGATACCCGTTTACTGTGCTCGACAAACCCATCGAAAGCCGGGGGCAGCACCATCAGCATCGGCTTCTCTGTTTCCCAGGCATCAGCAATCGTGCCGGGCAGGTCCCGGTGTTTTGTCTCGGCCCAAAGGGCCACACAGCGATCCTCCAACCACTGGTTCAGTTCATCCAGATCCTTGAAGACAGGCATGACCTGCCACAGGCGGTTGCGCGCATCCTGTACGTTCTTCTCAACCTGCCCTTTCTCCCATCCGGCTGCCGGGTTACAGAACTCAGGCTCAAAGACGTAGTGGCTGGCCATGGCCTTGAAGCGGGCATTGACGTCACGCTGTTTGCCTCGACCAACATGTCAATGAGCGTTCAAAACTGACCCGGTTTCAGCGTTTGAATTTGACCCACCCCTTGTGGCGCAAAGGCCCCAGGCGGGCCGCCCTCATATAGCGAGTCCGACTGGGGGCTTTGCTTGCGCGACGTTTATGTTTTTCTGCGTCGCTTGCTCTGTGCGAACCGGTATGACGTGTTGCCTGTCTCGATGATTGCGCAGTGATGGGTTACGCGATCCAGAAGCGCGGTTGTCATCTTGGCGTCACCGAAGACCGAGACCCATTCGCCGAACTCCAGGTTCGTCGTGATGATGACACTGGTCTTCTCATAGAGCTTGCTGATCAGATGGAACAGCAACGCGCCGCCGGACTTGGGGAACGGGATGTAGCCCAGCTCGTCGATGATGACGCAGTCCAGGGCCGAGAGCTGCCGGATGATCTTCCCGGCATTGCCCTCGGCCTGTTCCTTGATCAGGGCGTTGATCAGGTCGACGGCGTTGAAGAAGCGCGCCTTCTTGCCGTTGCTGATCAGGGTGGTTCCAAGCGCGATGGCGATGTGGGTTTTGCCGGTGCCGGTTCCGCCCACCAGGATGAGATTATGTGCCTCTTCTGTGAATTGGCCTGAGCAGAACGGCTCGATTTGGGGCTGGGTGACGGCGGCCGCGCTGTAATCGAAGGTGGCGAAGTCCTTGTGGTGGGGGAACTTCGCAATCCTCATTTGATACTGGATGGAGCGCACCCGCCGCTCTACAGTCTCAGCGTCGATCAGTTGCTTTATCGCTGTGGTCAGACTTGGTGGCTTGCGCGCGGACAGCAAATCATGGGCGCAAGCTGCCATCCCGTGCAGCCTCAGGGCGGTCAGTTGGTCGATGAGGGCGTTCATGCGGCAGCCTCCTCAGCCGAGCACAGCGTCTCATAGCGCTTGCAATCGGCCTCGGGCCGCAAGGTCAGCTGCGGATAGGTATAGGCGTCGCTGAGCGGCGTGATGACCGGCTCCACCAACTGGTTAATCAGGTTGATGATGGCGGGCAGGCGCAGGGTGTTTTGTTCCACCGCCAGTTCGCAAGCCGTCTCGACCACCTCGACCCCGTGATCCTGGGCCAGCAGAAGCAGATCGACGAACTCCCGATCCCCGCCTTTGCCGGCCATGTAGTGCTCCCTGATCTGATGCATGGCCTCAGGCAGTTGCCAGTCCACAAAGGGGGCGCCGTCGCGCAGGGCGCCGGGCTTGCGATCCAGCAGCGGCACGTAGTGCCAAGGTTCAAAATAGCTGACATTGCGGGTGAAGCGACGCTTGTGCTCGGCGATGACATCCTGGCCCGACACCAGCACGATCCGGCCTGCATAGGCGCGCAGCGACACATGTTGCCCCGCGAACCGGGACGGCACGCTGTAGCGATTGCTGGCATATTGAACCAGGCAGGTGGAGCGAACACGAACGGTCTTTTCCACGTATCCGTCAAATGCTCGCCCCAGAGGGCGCAGTTCGGCGCGTTCGTCTTCGAACAGCTCTGCAATCGTGCGATCCGATTGCTCGGGATGGGGCCGGTTTGCCAGCTCTTCACAGCGCAGGCGCAGCCAATCGTTCAGCGCATCGAGATCATCAAAGGCAGGTTTGGGCACAAACAACCGGCCGCGCAAAAACTGGACCTGGTTCTCGACCTGTCCCTTCTCCCAGCCCGCAGCCGGGGTGCAGGCCACCGGCTCCATAACGTAATGGTTCATCAAGGCAAGGAACCGGGGATGGAATATCCGGTCCTTGGAGCGGGAGACATAGGTCACCATGGTCTTGGGGTTGTCGATGATCACCCGGCGTGGAACCCCGCCATAGAAAGACAGCGCCTGCGCAAAGGCATCCAGCACCATCTCCTGGGCTTCGCCGGGATAGGCGACGACAAAGGGCTTGCGGCTGTGGCACAGGCGGAAATGGGCAACCTTCACCTTCTGCTCGATACCGCCCAGGACAACCCGTTCTTCGCTCCAGTCAAATTGCAGCGCATCGCCTGCCGCAAAATGCAGCGGGATAAAGGCCTCGCCCGAACCGGCACCGGCCCGCCTCAGATCGCGGACAAATCGCTGAACTGGCGAATAGGAACCGGTGTAGCCTTCCACCACGAGCTGCTCATAGAGCTTCTGGGCCGTCCGCCGCTCCCGGCGTGGTCGCTTCTGGTCCTGATCGAACAGCTCCTGAAGCCGAAGATCAAACCCGTTGCACAGTTTGTGCCGAACCGGCGGGGCCTGGCGCTGGTAGCTCGGCGGGCTCTCATCCTTCAGATACTTCTTGATCGTGTTCCGCGATAATCCCGTCGCCCGCGCAACAGACCGGATGCTGCGTCCCTCAACCAATACCCATCGTCGGATCTTCGACACGCTTTCCATCAGTAACACCTGCTCTTTCCTCCGCACTTTTTGTGCGGATGTTAACGAAAACAGGTGGGTCAATTTTACTCGCTCATAACCCACCCAAGTGGGTCAATTTTGCACGCCGATTTACACGCTGCGCAGCGGATCATAATAGGGCAGCGCCTGATGGCGCGCGCCGGCGGCCGTCAGGATCGGAACGTAATTGCCGTAGGTCGGGGCTTGCAGCCATACGGTTGGCGGCTCCGGCAGCTGCGCCAGAAGATCGGCCATGACGCGCAGCGCGACCGCGCCGCCCGATGTCTGCGCGGCCACCCAGCCCGCGCTGTAGGCGTCCCCAAGGATTTCACGCCCCAACAGGCTGCAATACTCCGCATCTCCGGTCAGGGCGAGGTAAGCCTTGCTGGTCTGGGTTTCGATCAGCTGCTGTTCGGCCAGCTTCACGGCCTCCAGAACCGGGGTGCGCCCGTGTTCATCCTGATAGATTCCGACGGTCAGGTTCAGCTTGTCCCGACGCGGGTCCTGCGCAAACAAGTCGGTGCCGATCATGATCGGATCGATGGGGTAGTCTTCGACTTTCTCGAACATCACTCGGCCTTTCCCAACGCGACAGCCCGGTCCCGGCAGGCGGTCATCGCGCGTGAGACCATGTCCGCAACGCCATCCTGCTGCATCGAGGTGATGGCGGCGTGGGTCGTGCCATTCGGCGAGGTCACCCGGCGGCGCAGATCCTCGGGCGGCACGTCGCCCTGAGCGGCCATGGAGGCCGCGCCAAGCGCGGTTTGCAGGGTCAGCGCGGTAGCATCTTCGCGCGTCAGCCCGAGGCTGACGCCTGCGCGGATCATCTCTTCGATCAACAGGTAAAAATAGGCCGGGCCGCTGCCGGAGACGGCCGTGACCGCATCCAGCAGGTCTTCGCGCGGGAGGACCACGGACAGACCAAAGGCTTGGACGATAATCTTAGCCCGGGCGCGCTGCGCCGCATCGACGCGGTCATTGGCGAAGCTTCCTGTCGCGCCGAGCCCCAGCAGGGCCGGGGTGTTCGGCATGGTCCGGACGATGGCCATGGGCCCGAAGAGCGCCTCAAGCCGGGCAATCGACACCCCCGCCGCGATGCTGATCAACAGCTTGCCCTTAAACGCGCCCGCGACCCGCTCGGCCACCTGCGCGATGACCTGCGGCTTGACCGCAAGGACCACGGTGTCCGCATCGGCGCATCCCGCTGTCACATCGTCCGTGGTGCGCACGCCGTAGGTCGCCTGCAAGTGCGCCCGCTGGTCCGCGCCGGGATCGATGACGGTGATCTGCGCCGGGGCCATGCCTTGGGCAATCAGCCCGCCGAGGATGGCGGAGGCCATGTTGCCGCCGCCGATGAATGCGATGGTCTCCATGGCTCAGAACCGGGTGATGACGGTGGCGCCGACTGACTGGAACCTGTCCATCTCCATCAGGGCCTGTGGCGCCTCTGCAAGGCTGATCTGCTGCCCCACCAGCCGCGCCGGATCGAGCCGCCCGCTCGACATCATGTCCAGCATTGCGCCGTAGCGATGCGCCTGCATCCCGTGCGAACCGAGAAGTTCGATCTCCTGCCCGACGATATTCGGCATCGGGATCGCGGGGGCTGCGTGCTCGCCCAGCATCAGCCCCACCTGCACGTGCTTTCCGCGCGGCCGCAGGCAGAGGATCGAGTTCGTCATGGTCACGGGGTGCCCTAAAGCGTCGAGGGAGACATGCGCGCCGCCTTTTGTGGTCTCCCGTATGGCGGCGGGCACGTCGGCTTCCTTGCCGTCGATGACCGCCACGGCGCCAAGCTCCTTCGCCAAGGCCAGCTTGGCCGGGTCGAGATCCACGCCGATCACATTCGCCCCTGCCGCCGCCGCAATCATCACCGCCGAGAGACCCACGCCGCCACAGCCATGCACCGCCACCCACTGGCCCGCGCTGATCTTGCCTTGGTCAATCACCGCCCGGAACGAGGTGGCAAAGCGACAGCCGAGGCTGGCGGCGGTGGCAAAATCCATCGTCTCGGGCAGCGCCACGAGGTTCAGGTCTGCCTGATGGATCGGTACGTATTCCGCAAACGACCCCCAGTGGGTAAAGCCCGGCTGTTCTTGGTGCAGGCAGACCTGCTGGTTGCCGGAGTGACATTCCGAGCAGCTGCCGCAGCCGCAGATGAAGGGCACGGTGACCTTGTCGTCGGGCCTCCAGTTCTTCACGTCCTTGCCGACGGCCTCGACCACTCCGGCCAGCTCGTGCCCTGGCACATGCGGCAGGTCGATGTCGCTGTCATGCCCCATCCAGCCGTGCCAGTCGCTGCGGCAGACTCCGGTCGCGGCCACCTTGAGCACCACGCCATGCGGCTCTGGCGTTGGATCGTCTACGGTCGTGAGCTTGGGGGTTTCCTGGAACTTTTCGAAAAGGACGGCTTTCATGGCAGGGACTTTCAGATTGGGGTGATTTAGAGGGCAGATTACCGCCCGGCACGTGAAATACCTTTGCTATTCTTCTTCACTGGGGCGATATTTGGGGTAGTATCCCCTATGCGTGACCGGGAACGAGAAAGAATCCGTCCCATGCCCGAGATAGACGGCGTCAACGCCGAGCTTCTGACACTGCTGCAAGACGACGGCCGAATGACCAATGCAAAGCTCGCCGAACGCATCGGGATGAGCGAAACCCCCTGCTGGCGGAGGCTGAAACGTCTCGAGGAAAGCGGCATCATCGAAGGCTACCAAGCCAATCTGAATCGCCGGAAGCTGGGCCTCGGCGTCATGGCCTTCGTCCAGCTGCGCTGCTCCGAGCACGACCAAGCGGCCACCGCCGAGTTTCAGCGTATCGTGCAAACGACGCCGAACATCCTTGCCTGCCACAACACCACTGGAGCGGACGATTTCCTGCTGATCGTGGTGGCGAAGGATCTCGACGACTACAGCGCCTTCGTCGACAGCACGCTACGACGGCTGCCCGGGGTGACCAGCATCCGCTCCAACCTGTCGCTGAAGGAGATGAAGGCGTCGAGCAAGTTGCCGGTAACGTCAGTTGCCGGCAATTGAGCAGCCTGCTATTCAGTCGAATACCGGAGAGCCTGTTTGGCGTCCTTGGCGCTGCCGGCCCTTAGCTGCCGTCCAAAGCTTAGCGTCTTCTGCAGCGCAGATTCCTCTAACCGGACTTTCGGTTTGCTGCACAGCATTCTTGGCTGGCCGGTGCCTACCCAATTCAACCAGATTGTCCGTCGCTGTGGGGGTGAGAGATCAGCGCTGCCGTTCGGGTATCCCTCTTAGGCATTCCTGCTGGCGATGGCTGTGCTGGACGCTGGCATAGTGACTAACTCCGAATTCCTTTGGCCCACCAAGATTAAGATACCATCTTCAAGAACGTCCTTCTTGCATTGATAAATGCTCATGGCATCGCCGCAGGGGGACGCGCACATAAGGTGTTGCGGCACATGTTTTCCAGAAGTGGTGATGCCATTTGCGAAACAGGGTGGGAAATTTTTCGCGCGTCAATTACTATGACGGAAGCCTTTCTGGCAGGGTCGCATTGACTTTGCCATACCCAGTGCAGACAAAGCGGGCCCCTTCATGGATGACAAAAAGATACGGAACATGGAGGAATTCGCGGCGGTCAGCGGCATTTCCCGTCCGACGCTGTCGAAATTCTTCAACGACCCGTCCAGCGTAAGGGCCTCGACCAGGCAGCGCATCGAAGCTGCGCTCGACCGCTACGATTACCGGCCCAACCTCTATGCAATCAATCAGAACCGCCGTCTGACCAAGAACATCGGAATCATCGTTCCCTATCTGGCTGACCCCTTCTTTGCGGAAATCGCCCGAAATATTGAAGAGCACATTCTGAGCACCGGGTACCGGCCGGTCCTGCTGGGCTCCCACGGCAGCGCAGATCAGGAGATCGAAAACCTCGAGAATCTGCGGCTGCTCAAACCGGCCGGTGTTCTGCTGGCGCCCTTGGGGCGGGCATCGGATCAGGCGCGCATCGCCGCCTTTTGCGAAGAGGTTCCGACGGTGTTGTTTGACGCCAATGTCGGCTCCGCGGGTCTGGCATTTGTAGGTTCAAACAACAATCAAAGCATTGACCTTATTGTAGATTACCTGTGCAGGACAGGCGAACCACCGGCATTCTTTGAGATGAAGGAGCCCTCGAACCCTAACGCCTACAAACGGCGCCACGCCTATCTCGCCGCCATGGAACGGCTGAACCACACACCGCATTTGATCCAGGCCGCCGGTGACGGCTGGGAATTTGAAGAGATCGGCTTTCGGGAAGGAACTCGGGTGGTCCGTGACAGGAACCTGCCAACCGATACGATCCTGTGCAGCAATGACCGCCTTGCTATCGGCTTCCTGTCGGCGGCCTATGAGGCTGGGATAAGGGTTGGTCTGGGCACAGACTGCACCATGCGGGTAGCCGGGCATGATGACCACCCGTTCTCCCGCTACACTTGCCCGACATTGACGACGGTCTCGCAGGATTACGAAGCCATCGCCCGGAAAAGTGCCGAGACACTGATGAACCTTGTTGAGGCGGAGAACCCGCCTGATTCGCGGGAGGAAACCCTGTTTGATGGCCGGCTGGTCATGCGGGGGTCCGCTTAAGCTGCTGATTTTTCGGGCAAGCGCGCCAAACTTTACGCGCGTAAAAATTAAATTGACGCCAGCACACCAACGCCGGTAATCTTGGAGGCGACATCTCAACAGGGAGGTAGAGGATGTTTGCTAAGTACGCATTGGGTGCGGCAACGGCCATTTCACTGATCGCAGCAGGCAGTGCCTCTGCCGAGACCATCACCATCGCCACCGTAAACAACGGCGACATGATCCGGATGCAGGGTCTGACAGACGATTTCACCGCCAAGACCGGCCACGACGTCGAATGGGTGACGCTGGAGGAAAACGTGCTGCGCCAGCGTGTGACCACCGACATCACCACCAAGGGCGGCCAGTTCGACATCATGACCATCGGCATGTACGAAACCCCGATCTGGGGCAAGAACGGCTGGCTGGTGCCGCTGGATGACTTGCCTGCTGAATATGACGCCGATGATATCCTGCCGGCCATGCGCGGCGGCCTGAGCGTCGATGGCACGCTTTATGCCGCGCCGTTTTATGGCGAAAGCTCCATGATCATGTACCGGACCGACCTGATGGAGAAGGCGGGCCTTGAGATGCCAGAAGCCCCGACCTGGGAGTTCGTCGCCGAGGCCGCCCGCGCCATGACCGACAAGGACAACGGGATCTATGGCATCTGCCTGCGCGGCAAGGCCGGCTGGGGCGAGAACATGGCCTTTTTGACCGCCACCGCCAACGCCTTTGGTGCGCGCTGGTTCGACGAGAACTGGCAAGCCCAGTTTGATCAGCCGGAGTGGAAGGAAACCCTGGAGTTCTATGTGAACCTGATGAACGACGCCGGCCCTCCGGGCGCGTCGAACAACGGTTTCAACGAGAACCTGTCACTGTTCCAGCAGGGCAAATGCGGCATGTGGATCGACGCCACCGTGGCGGCGTCCTTCGTGACCAACCCCAACGACTCGACAGTCGCCGACAAGGTCGGCTTCGCGCTGGCGCCGGACACCGGCAAGGGCAAACGCGGCAACTGGCTCTGGGCCTGGGCGTTGGGTATCCCTGCAGGCACCCAGAAAACGGATGCTGCCAAGGAGTTCATCCAGTGGGCCACTTCCAAGGAGTACATTGAGCTGGTGGCCGCGAAAGAAGGCTGGGCCAACGTGCCGCCAGGTGCGCGCACCTCTCTGTATGAAGACCCCAACTACAAGGACGTGCCATTTGCCCGGATGACGCTGGAAAGCATCCTGTCGGCCGACCCCACAAATCCGACGGTAGACCCGGTTCCTTATGTCGGCATCCAGTTCGCAGCGATCCCCGAATTCGCCGGCATCGCTGGCCAGGTCGGCCAGGAATTTGCAGCTGCGCTGGCTGGTCAGCAAAGCGTCGATGAAGCTCTGGCCAAGGCTCAGGCACTGACAACCGACGAGATGGAAGCCGCAGGCTACTGATCTCCCGCACGGACACCCGGGGGCGGCCAAGCCGCCGCCCTCTGGCCCCAGCGATCCCCCAGAGCGCATAATCGTCCAAGGCGGCACGCGTGCCGTCAACGGAGGAGGTACACCAAATGGCAACGCAACACTCCCAACCCGCGGACCGGCTGACGATGGCCCCGCCCGCGCCCAAGCCGGCAAGCCAGCCCGCTGCGGCGGACCACCAGAGCGGCACGAAACACGCCCGCACAGCCGCCCGGCTGATGATGGCGCCGGCCGTGATCCTGCTTCTGGGCTGGATGCTCGTGCCACTGACGATGACGCTCTATTTCTCGTTCAAGAAGTTCCTGCCGCTGCGGGGCGGCGATCTGGGCTGGGTCGGCTTTGACAACTACGTCCGCTTCGTTTCCTCCAGCGCCTTCTGGCCCAGCGTACAGGCGACACTGGTGATCGTCGGCGGTGTTCTGGCGATTACCGTGGTCCTGGGCGTTCTGCTGGCGATCCTGCTGAACCAGCCGATGTGGGGCCGCGGCGTCGTCCGCATCCTGGTGATCGCGCCCTTCTTCGTGATGCCCACCGTATCGGCGCTGGTCTGGAAGAACATGTTCATGGACCCGGTCAACGGTCTGCTGGCGCATGTATGGCGGGCCCTTGGCGCCGAGCCGCTGGTCTGGCTGACCGAGGCGTCGACGCAGTCGATCATCCTGATCGTCAGCTGGCAATGGCTGCCGTTCGCAACGCTGATCCTGCTGACCGCCATCCAGTCGCTGGACAGCGAACAGCTGGAGGCCGCGGAAATGGATGGTGCGCCGCCGGTGAAGCGCTTTGCCTACATCACCCTGCCGCACCTGTCGCGCGCCATCACCGTGGTGGTGCTGATCCAGACGATCTTCCTGCTTTCGATCTTCGCAGAAATCTTTGTCACCACCCAGGGCGCCTTTGGCACCAAGACCCTGACCTACCTGATCTTCCAGCGCGTGCTGGAGAGCCAGAACATCGGGCTCGGCTCGGCCGGCGGTGTCTACGCCATCATCCTCGCCAACATCGTTGCCATCTTCCTGATGCGCATCGTCGGCAAGAACCTGGACGCGTAAGGAGGCCCTCATGGCACGTGCAATCACATCGCAACGCAAAGCCCTGAATACTGCCCTGGCATGGGGTGTGGGCCTCTTGATCTTCTTCCCGATCCTCTGGACCATCCTGACCAGCTTCAAGACCGAAGCCCAGGCTATCAGCGACCCGCCGGTCTTCCTGTTCTTTGACTGGACGCTGGAGAACTACTCGGTGGTGCAGGAGCGCTCCGACTACGGCCGGTTCTTGTGGAATTCAATCATCATCGCCGGGGGCTCCACCATCCTGGGTATCATGATCGCGGTGCCCGCCGCCTGGTCGATGGCCTTTGTGCCCTCGAAGCGGACCAAAGACATCCTGTTGTGGATGCTGTCCACCAAGATGCTTCCAGCAGTTGGCGTTCTTTACCCGATCTACCTGCTGTTCATCAAACTGGGCTTGCTGGACACCAAGATTGGCCTCGTGATCGTGCTGATGCTGATCAACCTGCCGATCATCGTTTGGATGCTCTACACCTACTTCAAGGAAATCCCCGGGGAGATCCTCGAAGCGGCCCGGATGGATGGTGCCACCCTTCGCGAAGAGGTGCTGTATATCCTGACGCCAATGGCCATTCCCGGCATCGCCTCGACGCTGTTGCTGAATGTGATCCTGGCCTGGAACGAAGCCTTCTGGACGCTCAACCTGACTGCGGCCAAGGCAGCACCGCTCACCGCCTTCATCGCCAGCTATTCCAGCCCTGAAGGTCTGTTCTACGCCAAGCTGAGCGCGGCCTCCACCATGGCCATTGCCCCGATCCTGATCCTCGGCTGGTTCAGCCAGAAGCAACTTGTCAGCGGCCTGACCTTCGGCGCTGTGAAATAAGGAGACATCAAAATGGGACGCATCACTCTGGACAAAGTCTCCAAAAGCTTTGGCGACGTGCAAGTTATCCCCCCGCTGGATCTGACCATCGACGACGGTGAGTTCACGGTCTTTGTCGGCCCCTCGGGCTGCGGGAAATCCACTTTGCTGCGGCTGATCGCCGGTTTGGAGGACGTATCCTCCGGCCAGATCCGCATCGACAAGCAGGACGCCACCCATGTTCCGCCCGCCAAGCGCGGCCTGGCGATGGTGTTTCAGTCCTACGCGCTCTATCCGCATATGTCGGTGCGCAAGAACATCGCTTTCCCGATGAAGATGGCCAAAGTCCCGGTTGAGGAACAGAACCGCCGCATCGAAGCCGCCGCCAATGCGCTGAACCTCACCGATTACCTGGACCGCCGTCCCGGCCAGCTGTCTGGCGGGCAGCGCCAGCGGGTGGCCATCGGGCGCGCCATCGTGCGGGAACCTTCGGCCTTTCTCTTCGACGAGCCGCTGTCGAACCTTGATGCGGCCCTGCGCGTGGGAATGCGGCTGGAGATCTCCGAACTGCATGAACGGCTGGAAACCACGATGATCTACGTGACCCATGACCAGGTCGAAGCCATGACCATGGCTGACAAGATCGTAGTGCTGCAAGCCGGGGTGATCGAACAGGTCGGCTCGCCGCTCGAGCTTTATCACACTCCGCGCAACAAGTTCGTGGCCGGCTTCATCGGCTCACCCAAGATGAACTTCATCGAGGGCAAAGAAGCCGCTAAACACGGCGCCCACACCATTGGCATCCGTCCCGAGCATATCGAGGTGTCCGGCGAGGCAGGCACCTGGTCGGGTGTGGTCAGCGTCTCAGAACATCTGGGATCGGACACATACTTTCACGTCCACGGCACCGGTCTGGCAGAAACCATCACCGTGCGCGCTGACGGCGAAGTCGGGTTCCGCCACGGGGACCGCATCTTCATGACCCCGCGCGCCGATGTGATTCACAAATTCGACGCAGAAGGGCTGCGGATCGCATGAAACGGCTGGCAGGCAAAACAGCGCTGATCACCGGCAGCGCCCGCGGGATCGGCCGCGCCTTCGCGGAGGCTTATGTCCGCGAAGGGGCCCGTGTGGCCATTGCTGATATTGATTTCAACGGCGCGCAGACAGCGGCTGAGGAACTGGGTGGCGGGTCGATAGCCGTCCGGCTGGATGTCACCGATCAGACCAGTATCGAACAGGCCGTTGCCGAAACGGTCTCAGAGCTGGGCCGGATTGACATCCTGATCAACAACGCGGCCGTCTTCACCGCCGCTCCGGTTAGTGAAATCACACGCCACGACTATGAGCGCACCTTTGCGGTCAATGTCGCCGGAACCCTGTTCACTCTGCAGGCAGTGGCGCGGCACATGATTGAACGCGGCGAGGGCGGCACGATCATCAACATGGCCAGCCAGGCCGGCCTGCGCGGAGAACCGCTGGTTGCCGTCTATTGCGCCACCAAGGCTGCCATCATCAGCCTGACCCAATCCGCCGGCCTCAATCTGATCCGGCACGGGATCAACGTGAACGCCATCTCTCCCGGCGTGGTGGAGGGTGAGCACTGGGACGGCGTCGATGCGCTCTTTGCAAAATATGAGGGCAAGGCGCCGGGTCAGAAGAAGCAAGAGGTGGCGCAGGCGGTGCCCTATGGGCGCATGGGGCGGGCGGACGACCTGACCGGCATGGCCGTTTTTCTGGCTTCTGACGAAGCCAGCTACGTCGTCGCCCAAACCTACAACGTGGACGGTGGACAATGGATGAGCTGATGGAACGCGAAACAGCACAACTTACGCCGGTTAAACTGAGCCAGGAGGCGCTGAAGGATCTGCCCGAAGGTGTTGCAGGTCCCGGATACGACCGCGCCTCACTGAAGCCGGGGATCATCCACATCGGCCTCGGCAATTTCCACCGCGCGCACCAGGCCTGGTATCTGCACCGGCTGATGCAGCAGGGCCTGGCAAAGGATTGGGCCATCATCGGCGCCGGGGTACGCCCGTATGATGCCGCGATGCGGCAGAAATTGCTGGCGCAGGATTGTCTGACCACCCTGATTGAACTGGCGCCCGGCAGCGTCTCGGCCGAGATCACTGGATCGATGATCGATTACCTGCCGATAGAAGACGGGAACGGCGCGCTGATCCGCGCCATGGCCGATCCCGCAATTCGTATCGTGTCGCTGACCGTGACCGAGGGCGGTTATTTCGTGGATCCGGCTACCGGAGGTTTGGATGCGCGGCACCCTGATATTCGTCATGACCTGGAGAACCCAACCCGTCCCTGCACTGTTTTCGGAGCCATTGCAGTTGCGCTGAAAACCAGGCGCGATGCCGGAGCCGGCCCATTTACCGTTCAAAGCTGCGACAACCTGCGCGGCAATGGCAACGCCACCCGGCAGGCGGTGGTCTCGCTGGCAAGGCTCACCGACCCGGAGCTGGCGGATTGGATTGACCAGTGCTGCAGTTTCCCGAATTCGATGGTCGACTGCATTGTGCCCGCAACCGGTCCCGTCGAATTCGCCCTTGCCCGTGAACTGGGCATCGAAGATGCCGCCCCCGTCACCCACGAAAACTACCGCCAATGGGTGATCGAGGATGACTTCTGCATGGGCCGACCCGACTGGGATAAGGCCGGGGCAGTGTTCACACCTTCCGTGCATGACTACGAGGTGATGAAAATCCGCATTCTGAATGCGGGCCACCAGGTATTGGCCAATGCTGGAGAGATGCTGTCGGTGGAGACCATCGCCGATTGCATGGAGCATCCGCTGATTGCCGCGCTGTTCCAAAAGGTCCAGCAAGAGGAGATCGCCCCTTACGTTGCAGCGGTTCCGGGAATGAACCCGCAAGACTATGCCGAACTGATCGAGCGGCGGTTTTCCAACGCCGCCATCCGCGACACGGTCCGGCGGGTAGCCTTTGACGGCTCCTCCCGGCACCCGGGATTTGTCCATCCCATTCTGCGGGATGCACTGGCAGCAGGCGGCCCGATCGCAGGCCTGAGCCTCGTCGAGGCGCTTTGGGCGCGCATGTGTGCAGGCACCCGGGAGGACAGCACCGGGATTGAGGCCAACGACCCCTATTGGGACGCGCTGGCTGAGGCTGCAATGGCCGCAAGGCTGCGTCCGCAAGCCTGGCTCGAGCAGCATGATATCTACGGTGATCTGGCCGGCAACCAATGGTTCGCTGTGGAGTTTTCGCGCTGGCTTAGCCTGATCTGGTCGGAAGGATGCGAAGCTGCTTTACGCGCCTATACCGGGCATGAGCAGGCCAAGGGGGGCTTGGAAACATGATCCTATGCAGTGGAGAAGCCCTGATTGACATGATCCCCGCGCCAACTGCGGACGGACCGGACGGGTTTGTGCCTCATCCCGGAGGGGCGGTGTTCAATACAGCAATTGCGTTGGGGCGGCTTGGGGTGCGGGCCGGGATGCTGACCGGCCTGTCTACCGACATGTTCGGGCGGCAGCTGGCCGAGTCGCTGAAGGCCAGTCATGTTGACACTTCGCTGGTGATCCAGTCCGGCCGCCCCACCACGCTGGCCTTTGTACGCCTGGTGGATGGCCATGCCACCTATTGCTTCTTCGACGAGAACTCAGCCGGGCGCATGCTGATGCCTGAGGATATGCCAAAGCTTCCTCAGGAGGTCTCGGCCCTGTTTTTTGGCGGGATCAGCCTGGCCTCTGAGCCTTGCGCCGATGCCTATGCCGCGCTGCTGGACCGCGAAGCCACGGATCGCGCAGTGATGATTGACCCGAACATCCGCCCCAGGTTCATCAAGGACATCGCCAGGTACCGCGCCCGGCTGGACCGCATGGTGGCGCAGGCGGATATCGTGAAGGTTTCCGACGAAGACCTGAACTGGCTGCTGCCGGACCCGCTGTCGCTGAGCGAGAAAGTGTCCATCCTTCTGGAACGAGGGCCATCCGCTCTGATCCTGACCCGCGGCGGCGAAGGGGCGACCGGGTATCTTGCGAACGGCGGCGAAGTGCGTGTGCCTGCTGTTCGGGCCAAAATATCCGACACCGTCGGGGCCGGCGACACCTTCAATGCGGGCGTTCTTGCCAAACTGTCCGAGCTTGGCCGGCTGACGAAACCGGAGCTGGCTGCTTTGCCGCCTGACGTTCTGCAGCAGGCAATGGAGCATGGTGCGAAAGTGGCGGCGATTACCGTGTCGCGCGCCGGCGCCAACCCGCCCTGGGCCGGAGAGCTATAAATGCACACTTTCTTGTCCTCTTTTTCGCTCGGCAATGTTAGCGCTACCGGCGAGGTTTCGATTTATGAACCCGCAGCAAAGCCGTCAGGAGAAAACGCCATGACCATCCAGTTCGCCGCCATTGGCCGCAAGCCGCGGGCCGGGGCGCCTTTCAAGCGGGTGGGCTAAGCAGATGGTGTCCCGTGTCATCCCCGTCGATCCTTTTGACCTGGTCCTGTTCGGCGCCACCGGTGATCTTGCACGCCGCAAAATCCTGCCTGGCCTATTTCACCGGTTTGCGGTGGGGCAGATGCCGGAAGGGGCACGCATCATCGGCACTGCCCGCTCAGCGATGAACCGGGCGGAGTTCACCGAGGCGGTGCATGCCAGCCTGCTGGAATTTGCGCCGCAGGCGGCCAAACAGTCAGCCCTGCTGGAAAAGTTCCTTACCAGCCTGGAGTACGTTCGTGTCGATGCCGGAGGCGAGGACGGTTGGGACACCCTTGCCGAGGCGATCAGGCCGGATGTGGTGCAGGCGTTCTATCTCTCGGTCTCGCCTGCGCTGTTCGGCTCCATCGCGTCCAATCTGAAAAGCCGGGGCATCGCATCGGCGAACAGCCGGGTTGTGGTGGAAAAGCCCTTCGGTCACGATCTGGCGTCGGCGCGGGATTTGAATGCGGATCTGCGCCGCAATTTCGACGAGCATCAGATCTACCGGATCGACCACTATCTGGGCAAAGAAACCGTGCAGAACCTGATGGCGCTGCGCTTTGCCAACGCCCTGTGGGAGCCTTTGTGGAACTCCACCCATGTGGACCATGTGCAAATCACCGTGGCCGAAAGCCTCGGCGTCGAGGGGCGCGGCGAATATTACGACCGCTCCGGTGCGATGCGGGACATGGTGCAGAACCACCTGATGCAGCTCTTATGCCTGACCGCGATGGAGCCGCCGTCGCGCTTTACCTCCGACGCGGTGCGCGATGAGAAGGTTAAGGTGATCGAGGCGCTTGAACCAGTCGCACCAGCGGACATCATACGCGGCCAGTACCGCGCCCAAGGCAGCGCGGGCAGCTACCGCGACCATGCTGGCAATCCGCACAGCAGCACCGAAAGCTTCATCGCCATGAAAGTGAATATCGGCAACTGGCGGTGGGCGGGCACGCCGTTCTACCTGCGCACGGGCAAAAAGCTGCGGGCGCGCTGTTCCGAAATTGCGGTGGTGTTCCGCGACCCGCCGCACATGATCTTTCCGGACATGGCCGGGCGGCGCAGCAACGCAATGATCATTCGCCTGCAGCCGGATGAAGGCATCACCCTGCGCAACACGATCAAGGAGCCGGGGCCGGGCGGTTTCCGTCTGGCGGAGGTGTCGCTGGACATGACCTTTGCCGAGGCGCTGGGGGAACGCGCTGAACCGCAAGATGCCTACGAACGCCTGATCATGGACGTGATCCGCGGCGACCAGACCCTGTTCATGCGCGGCGATGAGGTCGAGGCAGCCTGGGCCTGGGCGGATCCCATCATTGCCGCCTGGGAGGACGCCGGGCCTGCCCCGTCTCCGTACGATCCGGGAGGGTCTGGCCCCGAGGACGCCCTGATGCTGCTGCACCGCGAGGGCCGTCGGTGGCGCGAGATCGGGGGCTGAGCAATGCATCAGGATTGCACGAGCCCCGCCCCGGCCAAACCTCACCTCTTCTGTAACGTCCCGCCAATCCGTTTTCCCAAGGGAGCGCACCAATGAGCCAGCTCAATGACACTCTTCTGCGCGTGACCGATCGGATCATTGCCCGCAGCGAAACCACTCGAGCCGCCTATCTGGACCGAATGCACCGGGCCGCGGAAAAGGGCCCGGCCCGCGCCCATCTGTCCTGCAGCGGCCAGGCTCATGCCTATGCCGCTTCCGGTGGCGACAAGGCGCAACTGGTCGAGCGCAAAGCAGGCAACCTCGGCATCGTCACCGCCTACAACGACATGCTTTCGGCCCATCAGCCCTTTGAATATTACCCGGCCCTGATCAAGCAGGCAGCCCGCGAGGCGGGCGGCACCGCGCAGGTGGCAGGCGGGGTGCCTGCCATGTGCGATGGCGTCACCCAGGGGGAGGCGGGCATGGAGCTGAGCCTGTTTTCCCGCGATGTGATCGCGCTGGCGGCCTCAGTTGCGCTCAGCCACGCGACATTCGACGCCGCCGTCTATCTGGGGGTCTGCGACAAGATCGTGCCCGGGCTGGTCATTGCCGCCCAGGCCTTTGGCCATCTTCCCACTGTCTTCCTGCCCGCGGGGCCCATGACCAGCGGATTGGCCAATGACGAAAAGGCCAAAGTCCGCCAGCAGTTTGCAGCGGGTGAAGTTGACCGGGATACGCTGCTGGCTGCTGAGATGGCCGCCTATCACGGGCCGGGCACCTGCACCTTTTACGGCACAGCCAACACCAACCAAATGCTAATGGAATTCATGGGGCTGCACCTGCCAGGCGCCAGCTTCGTGCCGCCGGACACCGCGCTGCGCGATGCCCTGACCCAGGAAGGCGCCAAACGCGCCTTATCGCTCAGTGCGCTTGGCAATCACTACACGCCAGTCTGCAGCATTCTTGATGAAAGGGCCTTTGTGAACGGCATCGTCGGGCTGAATGCCACTGGCGGTTCGACCAACCTGCTAATCCACCTGGTTGCCATGGCACGTGCGGGCGGGATCGTGCTCGACTGGCAAGATTTCTCGGATCTCTCCGAAGTCACCCCGCTAATGGCGCGGGTCTATCCCAACGGGCTTGCGGATGTGAACCATTTCCATGCCGCAGGCGGCCTTGGTTACATGATCGGCCGATTGCTGAAAGCCGGGCTGCTGCATCCGGACACCATGACCGTGGCCGGCGAGGGTCTGGAGAGTTATGCTCAGGAGCCCGTTCTGGACGATGGCGTCCTGGCTTGGCGCAACGGCGCGGGCCGTAGTCTGAATGAGGCCATCTTGCGCCCGCCTCACGACCCGTTCCAGCCAACCGGCGGCCTGAAGCGTTTGACCGGCAACCTTGGTACCGCGGTCATGAAAGTCTCTGCCGTGGCGCCTGAACATCAGGTAGTCGAGGCGCCGGTGCGCGTCTTCGCCGATCAGAACGAAGTCAAAGCCGCTTTCAAAGCCGGTGAATTCACCGGGGATGTGATCGTGGTCGTGCGCTTCCAGGGGCCAAAGGCCAACGGCATGCCTGAGCTGCACAGCCTGACGCCGCTGCTGGCGATCCTGCAGGGGCGCGGCCAGAAGGTTGCCCTGGTCACCGATGGCCGCATGTCAGGCGCCTCTGGAAAGGTGCCCGCCGCGATCCATGTCAGCCCCGAAGCCGTCGATGGCGGCGCAATTGCCCGCCTGCAGGATGGGGATCTCCTCCGGGTGGATGCCATGGCCGGAACACTCGAAATCCTCACTCCAGGTGTTCGCGAACGCCCGGCGGCGTCTGCAGACCTGACCGCCAACCAGACCGGAACCGGCCGCGAGCTGTTCGCAGCCTTCCGCAACTCTGTCAGCGCCGCAACGGACGGCGCCTCCATTTTCGGAGCCTGATCCATGACTCTGTCCCCCAAAGATGCCAGCCGACTGACCCGCGAAATCTGCGGCCTTGCCCCGATTGTTCCGGTGCTGGTTATTGAAGATGCCTCCACAGCCCACCCGCTGGCCGAAGCGCTGGTCGCGGGCGGGCTCCCCGCCCTGGAAGTCACCCTGCGCACCCCGGACGCGCTGGAGGCGATCCGCGCCATGTCCGGGGTTCCGGGTGGCCATGTCGGCGCCGGCACGCTGATCACGCCGGAGGATGTCCGCGCCGCCAAGGCAGCCGGGGCAGCCTTCGGGGTTTCACCCGGTGCGACCGATGAGCTTCTGGCTGCCTGCGAGGCGGAACAGCTGCCTCTGCTACCGGGCGCTGCAACCGCGACCGAGGCCATGCGGCTGCTGGCGCGCGGCTACGGCATGCTCAAGTTTTTTCCTGCGGAGGCGTCAGGCGGCGCACCGGCTTTGAAGGCCATCGGCGCACCGCTGCCGCAGATCACCTTTTGCCCCACCGGTGGCATCAGTCCCGCAAACGCTGAAAATTATCTGTCCCTCAGCAACGTGCTGTGTGCGGGGGGCAGCTGGGTTGCGCCAAAGGATCTGATTGCGGCCGGGAACTGGGACGGGATTGAATTGCTGGCCAGACAGGCCGCGCAACTGGGGGGAAGCGCATGATGGATATCTGGACCAAGCTGCAGGAGAACCACAGCGCGGCAGAAGGGCGGCCGATCATTTCCTTGTTCGACGACCCGCAGCGCTTTGACAGGTTTTCGGTTGAAGCAGACGGGCTGCTGCTGGACTTCTCAAAGACCAGCATCGACGGTGCGGCACTTGATCTGCTGCTGGAACTGGCCGAGATGCGGGACGTTGCCGGCCAGCGCGATGCCATGTTCCGCGGCGAGCGGATCAACCGGTCCGAAGACCGGGCGGTGCTTCATACTGCCCTGCGCGCCGGAGATGATGAGCCGCTGGTGGTTGATGGCGAGGACGTGCGTCCGGGGATAAGTAAAACCCTGCAGGCGATGGAGGATTTCGCCGACGGCATCCGCTCGGGCCGTATCGCAACCGCAGGAGGCGGGGCATTCACCGATGTAGTGAATATCGGCATCGGCGGCTCCGACCTCGGGCCGGTCATGGCCGTCCGGGCGCTGAGCCCCTATCACAACGGACCGCGCTGCCACTTCGTCTCCAACGTCGACGGCGCCCAGATCTCCGACACGCTGCGCCAGCTCGATCCCCGTTCGACGCTGGTCATCATTGCGTCAAAGACCTTCACCACGATTGAGACGATGACCAATGCCGAAACGGCGATCAGCTGGCTGAAGAATGCGCTGAGGGACGACGCGGATTCCCATCTGGCTGCCGTTTCCACCGCGCTGGACAAGACCGCCGACATGGGGATCAGCCCGGAGCGTGTTTTTGGCTTCGCCGATTGGGTTGGCGGCCGCTACTCGCTTTGGGGCCCAGTGGGTCTTCCGATCATGCTGGCCATCGGCCCAGCGGAGTTTCGCAACTTTCTGGCGGGTGCCCGGGCGATGGATACACATTTCGTGACCGCTCCCGCGCGGGAAAACATGCCCTTACTTATGGGGCTCGTGGGGATTTGGCACCGCAACATCTGCAGCCATCCGACACGTGCAATCCTGCCTTACGACCAGCGTCTGGCCAAATTGCCCGCCTACCTTCAGCAGCTTGACATGGAGAGCAACGGCAAGCGTGTTTCAAACGGCGGGGACCAGTTGGTACGCGGCTCTGGACCCGTTGTTTGGGGCGAAGCGGGAACCAACGGGCAGCATGCGTTTTATCAGCTGTTGCACCAGGGAACTGAAATTATCCCCGCCGAGTTTCTGGTGGCTTCGCGCAGTCATGAACCCAGTCTGCGGGAACACCACGATTTGCTGAAGGCGAATTGCCTGGCCCAATCCGAAGCCCTGATGCTTGGCCGCTCCCTGGAGCAAGCCTTGGAGATTGCTGCAGCGCTCGGCTGTACCGGTGAAGAGCAGCGCGTCCAAGCGGCATACCGGACCTTTCCAGGCAACCGCCCTTCGATGACGCTGGCCTATCCGCTGCTGACGCCGTACTCCCTCGGCCAGATCATCGCGCTGTATGAACACCGGGTGTTCGTTGAAGGCGCCATTTGGGGGATCAATTCCTTTGATCAATGGGGAGTGGAATTGGGCAAGGAACTGGCCAGCGCCCTGGTGCCAATGATCAAGGGCGCCACATCTGAGGGCAAGGACCCGTCAACAATTGCTCTGATCCGGAAACTGTCTGCGTGAATGACCCCTTGGATCGCCCAGTTGTCGACGAACGCCGCCAATACCAAGGTGCGGGACATTCACAAACGGGCGTTGCGCACATTTTCCGCAATCTGGACATTCATGTTTGGCGCAGCGAACGGCTGCTTCCCGCCCGACCTGCATACGAACTCGTCGTGGCTATACGGCCGACAGGAGGTCAGCTTCGGGCAGTCTTCCGTCATTCACGCCTGGCACGGCGAATGCCCAGTCAGAACTCACAGCGACGGATGCTGAAGAAAAGACGAACGGCGGCATCACAGGTTTGCAGGTCTTTGGATACATACAAGGCCGGAGATAGAGATCGGCAACCTGCAGATCTATAGAAACCGGTCAGTCAACCCTGTCCGCACAGCTTAGCGCGAGCGGGCAATCCCCCCCCTGCAATGTCCGATGCTTACCCTACCCCCTTCGATCCCCTCCTCGGTCGCAGTCCGGGCTCCGCCCAAACATGCTTCCTGCGGCCAGCAGCCTGTTGGACCCGCCCTGCCGGGGGCCTGGGATGACTTATTGTTTTTTGGGTTTTCTGGGTCTCAAGAACGGGAGCAAATACGACGTCAAGTTCAGAGTCGTTACTTCTGATCTCCGCTTCCCAAGTTGGCATCCAAGCCAATCTCGATCAAACGCCGAATAGCTTCATTTTCTGACTGCAAGCGATTTTCGAACCTGAAGTCGGCAATACGTTTTGCCTGCTCTTCTGTCAGATTCACAAGTTTCTTTATTGGGTAGACTGTCTGCTTGGCCATAAGACACCATTAAGCGATATGCAGCATATTGACAATGCCGCATATAACGCATATGCTCAATATGCGGACGGTAGAGGTGTCGTTACCACCTTACCGTCCTAATCACACTGACCTCGACTAGGAGACCAGCATGACTACCACCCCGGTTATCACGCGCCCCGGCGCGGCAAAAGCCCTGTGGCCCGCATCAGCCGCAGATGACAGCCCCACCTTCATCACCTGCACCTTCGACACGCTGACCAAGGCAGTGGATGAAGCCCTTAATTTGGAGCGCGATCTTTCTCATTCCCTCTCCTGGGATCCCGCTTGCGCTAATTTTCAGGAGGCTGCCGAAGCCCGCTGGCAGGATTGTCTTCAACTCAGCGGCGACATCCTGACGGCACAGGTGGTCCGGGCCAGCGACTTGCCTTTGCAGCGCATGAGCATGCTGTTGCACTTCCTCATCGAGTCCACGGGGCCGGAAGAGGCTCTCAGGTTTCAGCATCTGTACCTTGAGAACCTGGAGCTGTTCACCGCTGAAGATGGTGATTGCCAAACCCTGCTGCAGACCGGCGCGCGCCAGATGAACGCTCTCATCGAACTCTCCGTGGTGGCTGAAGCGCAGAACTTCCTGCCCAACTAAGCCAAGCATTCCAGCATTCTTTTAACCCGGCCCGCAGCGGATCACCCCTCCTGCGCCCGCCCGCGTCATGCCCAAATCCAGATTATCCCGGCAGGTGCCCCATATCCGGCGCCTGCCCTCTCTCCCGCTTTGCGCAAACGGAGTTCTCAATGACCCATACATCAACCGCCACGCCCGCCGCCTTCCCGCTCACCATTCACCCCCACTGGCGCGCCGCGGCCGAAGCCAAGGGCTTCGGCATCCTGCAGCGCATCAAGGACCGCTATCACCTGCTCCTATCCTGCCACACCTGCCGACGGGCACATGCCAGCAAGATCTTTGTTCTCATGAACAGCCAGCCGCAGTGCCCGCACTGCATTCAAGACCGGTGGCAGGCCGACGCTGTGGCCGCAGGTTTGAAGTGGGCAGGCCGCGATCCGGAAGACCGTCACTATGCCCACTATATCGCCCCCTGCGGCCATAACTTGCGCCGGCAATTTGAGATGGTTAAGCGGGCAGCCGAAGGCCTGTGCAGTGTACGGTGCGAGATTTGCCACGCTGACAAAGAACAGGCTGAAGCAGAAGAACGGGGGTGGCACCTGATCGGAGAAGACACAGGTGGCAACCAGAATTACCGTCTGTACCAGCATCAGGCCTGCGGCCATGTTCAGCGGATTGCCCGTGCCAACATGCAGACTGGCCGGTTTCAATGCAGCAACTGCGGCGAGGGCTGGAGCAGTGCGCCAAGTTTTCTCTACGTCATGAAGCTTAAACTCGCCAAAGGTGCCAAGCTGATCAAACTCGGCTACAGCCGCGATCCCGTCTCCCGCCTTTACCACCAACTTCTGAAGACCAAGGAGACGGAGGCGCAGGTCCTGCGGACAGTTCCCATCAGCTCCGGCCACACAGCTGTGCAAATTGAGAAAGGTCTGCATGCCCGGCTGAAGGCGGAGCACCCCGACAGCGTCGCGCCGCCAGACCTCTACGCAGAAGAGCTGAGCGTCAAAAGCGAGGTCTACTTCGCCGATGCGACCCAGGTGATCTTCGCGATGCTCGACGCCATCCGAGCGGAAGAAGACACCTAAGCGCCCCCCTCTTCAATTTCCGAACTGTTTCACGCCCGGCTCTGCCAGGCGCCCGATCCTCTTTGCCTGTTCACTGGAGGTTTGCCATGAACCAATCCAACCACTCCCCCGCGCGCCCCGATTGGTGGCAGTTCGCCGAAGACTGCGCCCGCCGCTATCATCTCTATCACAGAGAGCTGCAGCAAACTCGGCGCAAGACACTCAAAGAAGACGCGCCAGACGACAGTGCTGGCACCGGGGAGCCCCTTGTGCCCCCTGCACCGGACCACCCCCATTCTTTGCTGCAGCATCTGAGCGAGCACCCGGACGCGCGGCATCTGCCGCCGGAACTCTGGGAAGCGCTGGAGCAAGAAGGCGCCGACCCGTACGCATGTAACGATTCAGGCCAATGGCTGCCGGAAACAGACCTGCCGGCAGACAAGCTGCTTCTGCTGCTGCGAATCGCCGCGGCCTTCGGCTCCCCGGCGGCGGTAGACGCGCAGCTTGCCCGTGGCGCCGTTCTGATCCTTCGCGACGTTCCAGTTCCCGAGTTTTCCAACGTGGAAAACCTCCTCAACCACGCCCTGCTGCCGCCGGGCTGGCAGGCCTATGATGCCCGGCGCCAGGTGCAGCTGCCTCAGCGCGTGACCCTTGCTGTCCCCGGTGTCCGCGAGGGCGAGATTGAGCAGCGGCACTTTGATGAGCTGCAGGATCTCATCATCAAAGGCCTGGCGCACAGCCAGCCTTTGTGGATCTGCTTGCCACATGAGATGGCGCTGCCGGCGCCGCTGGTGGCGGAGCACTGTCATCAGCTGACACTGCCGCAAGTGGACGCGGATTTTCTGATCGCCCTGCTGCGCCAGACCCACAGCCGCACGGGCCGCATTGATGAAGCCGCCACCCGCGCCGCGCTGCCCCCGAACGGCCAGCTGCAAGAGCTCGCCACCCCCGCACTCTCTTTTGCCCTGCGCGCGCCCACAGCAAAGAAGATGGCGCAACGCTTGTCCCAGGCGCTTGCTGCCGCTGCCGCTTCACCACCCGAAGCCCACGCGCCGAGGGAAGAGATTACAGGCATTGGCCCAGCCTATGACACCGCCCGGCAACTGGTTGCGGACCTGCGGCTCTGGGCCGAAGGCGGCGTGGCCTGGAATGAGATCCCGCACTCCTTATTGCTTTTTGGCAAGCCAGGCACCGGCAAAAGTTATCTGGCCAGGGCAATGGGAGGGAGCGCCGAGGTTAATTGCATCGAGACCAGCTGCGCTGAATGGCAGGCCAACGGTCACTTGGGTAACCTCCTGCTTGCGATGCGAAGAAGCTTCGATGAAGCCCGGAAGAATGCGCCCTGTATTCTTTTCTTGGATGAGATTGACGCGATCGGTTCCCGCGACAGTGCCGGCGACAACAGTGCCAGCTATAGAAGGCAAGTGGTTGCTGGTTTTTTGGAGCAGATGGACCGCATCAGCCTGGAGGAAGGGATCATGGTGGTTGGTGCCTGCAACCACCCGCAGCACATCGACCCCGCGGTGCTGAGAGCCGGGCGGTTTGACATCAAGATCGAGATGCCGCTGCCAAGCAAGGCGATGCTGCAGCATCTCCTTGCCGAGCGGCTGCAGAACACATTCTCTGAGGATGTGCTGCAGCAGCTGGCGCGGGACTCCATCGGAAAGACCGCCGCCGACGTTGACGCCGCGGTGCGCTCTGCCCGCAGTGAAGCCCGTCACAGCGGCTGCCCGCTCGATCTGCAGCTTCTGCGCTGCCATCTCGGTGTCAAGGAGCTGGAGGAGAACCACGGCCTGCTTTACCGCATTTGCGTCCATGAATGCGGCCATGCCATCACCGCCTGGATCTTCGGCGAGGCGATCACGCAGGTCCGGGTGGCTGCCGCAGGCGGAACAATCGAACGGGATGTTCCCCCGAATCCGGGTCTGGCGTCAGATTTCGACCGTCAGCTCTACGTCCACCTCGCGGGGCGGGCGGCGGAGCGGCTCATCTTTGGGACTGTGTCCGCGGGCGCTGGCGGCAGCGCCACGTCCGACCTCGGAAAAGCAGCTCGGATGGTCCTGGCGATGGATTTTGAACTGGGTTTAGGGACCTTCGGCAACGGCTGGTTCGGACCGCAGGATCCCTCCCGCTTGACGGACAGCGAACGCCAGCGCCTGCAGGAGCGGCTAGACTACGCCGAGGACCAAGCGCGCGCGCTGCTGTACCCCCATCTGCAGTTGCTGCAGGACATGGCTGCAGACTTGGTGCAGAAACGAGAGTTCGATGCTAAAGCGGTCCGGTCCTGGCTGCGTGACGTGCCGCGCAAAAATGGTCCGGAGCCGGTCCAGGACCAGTAGATGCGCCCGCCAACCAAGCCGCGCCGCCACCGGATTTGCACAAAGCTTACGCGCAAACTTCCGCGGTGCAAGCACCGGTTGACTCAAAATCCGGATAATTCCCTCCTGGAAAGGTTTTGCCCGCGCGGCAAACGCCGCCGGTCCGGCCGCAACGGCGCGCACCTCAGCTCTCCGCCCCCCGCAAACCGGCCCAAAAGGCAGGTTGTCCACATAAACCCGGCCCCGGGGCGGCATCTCCCCCCCTTTCACGGGGCCCGCCGCCCTCCCGCACCCGCTATGATGAAGCCAACAGCCGGCGGAGCAGTACCCCGCCAGACCAGCATCATCAATAAATCGCCCCGGGCACCGGCCCGGGAGCGGCGGGAGACCTCGGCCGATGGCACGGGACCAGAAGAGCTATGTCAATTGCCAGGAGACAGCCTGTCTTTCCGGCACATCTCAGACAAACGGCCGGGCCAACTGCCCGGACCCGCTTCTGCACATCATCCAGCTCCTTGCCCGCCAGGCTGCTCAGCAAGACATCGCGGCACAGAGGAGCCAACCGCCTTCGAAGGAATAATCCATGAATGCAACACCCGGTCTCCGCGCTGCCATCTACGCCCGGTACTCCACAGACAAACAGAAAGACACATCGGTCGAGGACCAGATCCGGCTGTGCCGCCGTCTGTGTGAACAGAAGGGGTGGCAGGTAACGGAAGTATTCACCGATCACGCGCTCAGCGGCAAGAATGCCCTGCGCCCGGGATACCAGCGCCTGGTCCAGGCAGCCGAACGCGGCGGTATCGACATCATTGCCGCCGAAAGCCAGAACCGGCTGTCGCGGGACATGGCGGATTCCGCAAACCTGCTGAAGCGCATGAACTTCTTCGGTGTCAGAATCCACACGGCTTCGGAGAATGAGCTGGATGACATGAAGGTCGGCGTCGGCGGGCTGGTGTCCACCATGTTCCTCAAGGACCTGGCCCAGAAGACACGGCGCGGGCTGGAGGGGCGCATTGCCAGGGGCAAATCTGCTGGCGGGATTGCCTACGGCTACCGGGTGAAGCGTGAGATCCTGCCCGACGGCACGGTCAGCACCGGCGACCGGGAGATCGAGCCGGACGAGGCCGCCGTCATCACCCGGATCTTCCGGGATTACGCAGACGGCCTTTCCGCGCGCTCAATCGCTGCCGCGCTGAACGCCGAAGCAGTGCCTGCTCCCCAGAGCGGCAAGGGCACCGGAGTTTGGAATCCCTCAACGGTCTCCGGGAACATCAAGCGCGGCACCGGCATCCTGAACAACGAGCTCTATATCGGACGGCTGGTCTGGAACCGGCTGACCTATGATAGCAATCCGGACACCGGCAAACGCTTGTCCCGCCTCAACCCGCCCGAAGACTGGAAGATCGAAGAAGTCCCACAGCTTCGTATTCTGGATGATCAGCTCTGGCAGGCGGTGAAGACGCGCCAGGGTGAGGTGCGGCAAGCGATGAACCCGGCGGGTGTTCTGACGGAACGGCCGAAGCTGGAACGCGCGCGCCGCCCAACCTACCTGCTGTCAGGCCTCCTGCGCTGCGCCTGCTGCGGCGCCAGCTACACGCTGATCAACAAGACGCGCTACGGTTGCGCAGGGGCCCGCAACAAGGGCGCTGCGGTCTGCACCAACCGCGCCACCATCGGCCGGGAAGAAGTAGAAGAGCGGGTGCTTTCCGGGCTGAAGCAGCGCCTGCTGGCACCGGACCTGCTGGCGCAGTTCGCGGAGGAATACCGCAAGGCGTTCAACGACGCCGCTGCGGGGGCCTGCCAGGACCGGCAGAAGGCCGAACACTCCCTCAAGAAGGTGGAAAGCCGGATCGCCAACATCCTGACAGCCATCGCGGACAACCCGGACCCCCCTGCTCTGCGGCTTCACCCGAGCCTGTCGGCGCGGTACCGGGAGCTGATCGAAGATCTGGCTGGGTCCCTGAATGCACCAGAGGTGCGGCGGGAGGCGACCGCGTCGCTGCGGGCCCTGATTTCGGAGGTGCGGATGGTTCCGGACGGTGCTGCGCCGGGCGGCCATCATCTTGAACTTGTTGGGGAGTTGGCTGGTCTGATGGCTTTGGGGAGCGCTGAATCGAAAAAGCCCCCGCTGTTTGCGGAGGCTTGGTCGGAAACGGTGGTTGCGGGAGCAGGATTTGAACCTGCGACCTTCAGGTTATGAGCCTGACGAGCTACCTGGCTGCTCCATCCCGCGACAGGTGTTATTGATCGTTTAGAGAGTATATTGGATTTTACTAGGTTTGGCGGTGACCTACTCTCCCAGGGCTTGAGCCCAAGTACCATCGGCGCGACAGTGCTTAACTTCCGGGTTCGGGATGGGACCGGGTGTTTCACTTGTGCTGTGGCCACCAAACCGAGGAAAATCCAAGCGCCGGAGGCGGTTGGCTTTTCTCGGTTGGCGGTCGGCAGCGTGTTTGCGAAGCAAATGCGCGAGAGACCGCAGCTGAGTTATGTCACGATGACATTTCCAAATGCGTCCGGCGTACAATCAACATGTCCAGTCAAAGGGATGGTTTGCTTGTTTGGTTTTGTAACACTGTCTGTTACTGGATCAAATCAAGCCTGTCGGGCGATTAGTACCGGTCAGCTGAACGCATTGCTGCGCTTACACCTCCGGCCTATCGGCGTGGTGGTCTTCCACGGCCCTCAGGGATACCTTGTTTTGAGGGGGGCTTCCCGCTTAGATGCCTTCAGCGGTTATCCTGTCCGATCATAGCTACCCAGCACTGCAATTGGCATTACAACTGGTCCACCAGTGGATCGTTCACCCCGGTCCTCTCGTACTAGGGGCAACTCCTCTCAAGTATCCTGCACCCACGGCAGATAGGGACCGAACTGTCTCACGACGTTCTAAACCCAGCTCACGTACCTCTTTAAACGGCGAACAGCCGTACCCTTGGGACCTGCTCCAGCCCCAGGATGAGATGAGCCGACATCGAGGTGCCAAACACTGCCGTCGATATGGACTCTTGGGCAGTATCAGCCTGTTATCCCCGGCGTACCTTTTATCCGTTGAGCGATGGCCCTTCCACGCGGGACCACCGGATCACTATGGCCGACTTTCGTCTCTGCTCGACTTGTCAGTCTTGCAGTCAGGCTGGCTTCTGCCATTGCACTCAACGAGCGATTTCCGACCGCTCTGAGCCAACCTTCGCGCGCCTCCGTTACTCTTTAGGAGGCGACCGCCCCAGTCAAACTACCCGCCACGCAGGGTCCCGGATCCGGATAACGGACCGCGGTTAGACATCAAGAGTGCGAAGGGTGGTATCTCAAGGGAGGCTCCACAGGAACTTGCGTTCCTGCTTCGATGCCTACCACCTATCCTGCACATCACAATCCTGATGCCAGTGCGAAGCTGTAGTAAAGGTGCACGGGGTCTTTCCGTCTAACCGCGGGAAGCCTGCATCTTGACAGGCAATTCAATTTCGCTGAGTCGATGTTGGAGACAGCGGGGAAGTCGTTACGCCATTCGTGCAGGTCGGAACTTACCCGACAAGGAATTTCGCTACCTTAGGACCGTTATAGTTACGGCCGCCGTTTACCTGGGCTTCAATTCGGAGCTCTCACCCCTCCTTTTAACCTTCAGGCACCGGGCAGGCGTCAGACCCTATACGTCGCCTTGCGGCTTCGCAGAGCCCTGTGTTTTTAATAAACAGTCGCCACCCCCTGGTTTGTGCCCCCGGATCCAAGTTGCCTTGAACCCGGGCCTCCTTCTCGCGAACTTACGGAGGTATTTTGCCGAGTTCCTTCAACATCGTTCTCTCAAGCGCCTTGGTATGCTCTACCAGTCCACCTGTGTCGGTTTAGGGTACGGTCTGATGGAGGGCTATTTCCAGGGACCAATCAGCGGCCCGCCCAATCCGATAAGGGCGAACAACCTTCATGATCCGTCACATCCTCCTGGCTCAGGAATATTAACCTGATTCCCATCGCCTACGCCTTTCGGCCTCGGCTTAGGGGCCGGCTTACCCTGCTCAGATTAGCTTTAAGCAGGAACCCTTGGACTTTCGGCGAGAGTGTCTCTCACACTCTTTGTCGCTACTCATGTCATCATTCTCGCTAGTGATCTCTCCACCGGATGGCTCACGCCCCGGCTTCATCGAAAGCCTCTCTCCTCCAATGTATCCGAAGATACTAAGGAGGAATGAGACTATGTCACACTACGCTCTGCTACCATGCACTATGTGCATCCTCGGCTTCGGCTCATGGCTTGAGCCCCGTTACATCTTCGCCGCAAGACATCTTGATTAGACCAGTGAGCTGTTACGCTATCTT
Source organism: Leisingera sp. ABM4_103 (assembly GCF_056158685.1). Classification (NCBI taxonomy): domain Bacteria; kingdom Pseudomonadati; phylum Pseudomonadota; class Alphaproteobacteria; order Rhodobacterales; family Roseobacteraceae; genus Leisingera; species Leisingera sp. ABM4_103. Next base: position 74,886 of record NZ_JBSWTU010000004.1, read on the forward strand.
TAAAGGATGGCTGCTTCTAAGCCAACCTCCTGGTTGTTTTGGACGTCTCACCTGCTTTCCCACTTAGCCATGAATTGGGGGCCTTAGCCGGAGGTCAGGGTTGTTTCCCTCTCCA
>NZ_JBSWTU010000004.1:80000-178811 GCF_056158685.1 Leisingera sp. ABM4_103
ACCTCGATCTTGCCTTGTGCGGTTTCGGCAAAGACCCGGCCGTTTTCGACCACGGTCTGCACCGCATCCCTGGCGCCAAGATAGGTCGGCGCAGTTGCATAGAGGTCCAGCAGCCAGCCCTTGACCGGAGCGGCGATCATCGCGCCGCCGCCAAAGCCCATGATGGCCATGCCCGTCGCCATGCCGCGCCGGTCGGGGAACCAGCGGATCAGCGTCGATACCGGAGAGACATAGCCCAGTCCCAGCCCGCAGCCGCCAAGCACGCCGTAGCCCAGATAGACCAGCCACAGCTGATGGCTGGAAATGCCGAACGAGCCGACGATGAAGCCGCCGCCCCACAGCAGGGCTGCCACAACGCCCACCATGCGCGGGCCGACTTCCTCCAGCCATTTGCCCGCAAATGCGGCGGCCAGACCGAGGCAGACGATGGCGACCGAAAAGATCCAGACAACGGAGCCCAAACTCCAGTCATCGGCGCTGGAGGCCACCACCCCCAGCTCGCGGGTCAGCGGCGGGTTGAACACCGACCAGGCATAAACCGAGCCGATACAAAGATGGATAGCGATGGATGCCGGCGGCACCCGCCAGCGGTTGAAACCTGGTTCGGCGGTGATGTGCTCCTTGTGCAGAAAGCTCAGCCCGCCGGATGATGGCGTACTCATGTGGTGTCCTCCCTAGTGCTGTTCCGGCGGCTGCAACCTCCTATTGCGGCCGCCCTGAATGGCCCGCGGCAATGTGCCGTAGCTTGACAAAGGCGGAGAGATCACCCAGCTGTCAAATAAATAATTTAGCAATAACAATAACTTATCGTGTCAATTTGTCCACCTCGCCAGACGTCTTCAGACGGTTGCGGGACAATCTGTCCGCACCGGGGAGCCGGGACCTGCGCATTTGCGCCAATTTGTCCGGATCAGGCGCCGGCAGGCGCGGGAAGAAAAATTTCGAACCGGGTGCCCTGCCCCGGCTCTGACTGCACGGTGATGCGGCCGCCGGCGCGACTCACCAGCTGATGGCTGATCGACAAGCCCAGCCCGGTGCCTTGCGCCTGCTTGGTGGTGAAGAACGGATCGAAGATGCGGTTCAGCAGGTCCGCGGGGATGCCGGTGCCGGTATCCTCGGCGGTCAGCAGCACGCCGTCCGGGGCATCTTCGGCGGTCAGGGTGAGGCGGCCGCCTCCGGGCATCGCCTGCACCGCATTCAGGATGAGATTGACGATCACCTGCTGCAATTCCGTGCGCGATATCCTGACCTGGCCGGTACTGGCCAGATGCGCCTCTGCCTCGATCCCGGTGGCCTCGATCTGATGGCGGGTCAGCACCAGGCAGTCCGCCACCACTTCGGCCGGGGAAATCAGCCCGGCGGCGCCGGAATATTCCTCGGGCCTGGCGAATTGCAGCAGCTTGGAGACAATCACGCCGATACGGTAAACCTGATCGTCGATCAGCCGGAATTCCTCCTCGACCGGCTCCGCGTGGCAGCCCAGCACCGTCCGGGCCAGATCCAGGTTGCCCTGGATCACCGCCACCGGGTTGTTGATCTCATGCGCAACCGAGGCCGTGATCTCGCCGACCGCAGCGAGTTTCTCGGAGACGATCAGCCGTTCGGTGGTCCGCTCCAGCCGCTGGTTTGCCTCGCGCAGATCCGCGGTGCGCTCCTCGACCTTGGCCTCCAGGCTTTCCCCCCAACCGCGCAATTGCTGGTCGCGCTCCTGCACCTGATCCAGCAGGCTGTCCAGATGCGCTGCCACACGGGCGATCTCGCCGCCGTCCTCCTGTGGGCGGTTGCGGGCGGCCAGATCGCCTTGCTCGACCCGGGCTATGGTCTGGGTCATGCCCTCAAGCGGGCGGAAGATGCGCCCGGCCCACCGCAGGAATATCGGCACCGACAGCGCCGCGATCAGCAGGAAGGCCCCGCCGAGCGTCAATACCGTGCTGCGCTTGGCCTCGCGGAAGGGGGCTTCCAGAAAACCGACATAGAGCATCCCTGCCCGGTTGCCGCGGCTGTCCAGGATCGGTTCATACGCGGAGATATACCAGTCGTTCACCACAAAGGCCCGGTCGAGCCAGACCTCGCCGCGCCCCAGCACCTGGCCGCGCACCTCTGCCGAGACCCGGGTGCCAAGCGCGCGCACGTTTTCAAAAAGCCGCACGTTTGTGGAGATCCGCACGTCTTCCAGAAACAGCGTGGCGGTGCCCTGGCTGCCCTCCGGCAGGCTTTGCTCGCGGTAGACCAGCGCATTGATGGTGTCGATGAAATCCAGGTTGCGGTTCAGCAGCCGCCCACCCACCAGAACCGCCTTCCGGCCGTCCGGCAGGGTCACCGGGGCAGCGGAGTGGATGATCATGCCGCGGGTTTCGGCGGTGCGGTCTGTGGGCACAGCTGCTTCGGTCGCCACCAGCGGGATTGCGGCACGGGCGGCGAGGCCAGGGGACAGAGCGTCCAGCTGGGCCGCGTCCAGAATGTCGACCGCGCTCTGCCACTGGCCCTGCAATGCGCCGCGGATGACGGGCCAATCTGCGGGAGAAAAAGCGGCATGGCCGTCAGGTCCGGCAATATACAGAAAGTCGAGCCCAAGCCGGGCCTGTTCCTGCACCAGGAAATCTGCGGTGTTCCCCGCCGCAAGCGCGTTGCGGAAACGGACCGATTGCGCCACCGCATCCAGCAACTCGCCCGAGGTGGCGGTCAGCCTGGCCAGGTACTGGTCGGCAATGGTCAGATCACCGTTCACCTTGGTGATCAGAAGGCCGTCGGTCTTTTCCGACCAGCGCCAGGTGGCAATGCCCAGAAGCAGCGGCATCAGCACCAGCATCGGCAGCAGCGCGATCAGCAGCAGCCGGACCCGGACCGACCGCATCGGCGAACGCAGCCCGCGCACGGGTTAGAGCCCCCAAGCCGCGCATTTGCGGTCAATGGTCTTGCGCGAGACACCCAGCCGCCGCGCCGCCTCGCTGCGGTTGCCGCCAGCGGCCTCCAGAGCGTGCAGGATCTCGCGGCGCTCGACCTCTTCCAGCGGCAGGATGTCGGCAGCGGGACGGGACGGGGCCAGCGTGTCCATGGAAAAACTGCCGAAGATCAGCGAGCGTTCAACAAAATTCCGCAGCTCGCGGATGTTGCCAGGCCAGTCATGGCGCAGCAGCGCGGATTTGACGTTTGCAGACAGCTCCAGCGGCGGCATTTGCAATTGGGGTGCGATTTCGGCCAGGAACAGCTCTGCTAGCTCAACAATGTCGGTGCCGCGCTCGCGCAGCGGCGGCATTGCCACTTCGATCACATTGATGCGGAACAGCAGATCCTCGCGGAAAGCGCCCGCCGCCACCGCCTCGTCCAGCGCGCGGCTGGAACTCATCACAAAGCGGACATCGAGCTGAACCGTCCGCTCCGTGCCGATCGGCCGGATGCGGCCGTCCTCCAGCACCCTCAGCAGCGCAGTTTGCGCCGAAGAACTTAGCTCACCGATTTCATCGAGAAAAACCGTGCCGCCCTGCGCCGAGGCCAGCAGGCCCTCGCGCCCTGCCGGCGCACCGGGGAAGGCGCCGGGCGCATGGCCGAACAGCTCATATTCGATGACATCCGCCGGAATGGCGCCGCATTGAACCGGCACAAAAGGCGCCCCGGCGCGGCTGGAGCGCGCATGCAGATGGCGCGCGGCAACCTCCTTGCCGGTGCCCGAAGCGCCGGTGATCAGCACCGGGGTAGACACCTGGACCACCCGGTCCAGCAAGGCCCGCACCTGGCCAACGGCGGGCGAAGCTCCGACCAGCTCGCGGCGGCGGCGGCGTCCAGGACTGGCGGTTTCCAGTTCCCGCCGCAGCAGCATATTCTCGCGCTTCAGCCGGGCCGTCTCGATGCAGCGGCGCAGTGCATTGAGGATCTGGTTCGAGCGGAAGGGCTTCAGAACGAAATCCGATGCCCCGGCCCGCAAAGCGTCAATCGCAGTCTGCAGGTCGGCATAGGCCGTGATCAGGATGGTATCGGTAAAGCCGCCCTCCCGCCGCTGCTCCTCCAGCCAGTCCAAGCCTTTCTGGCCCGGCATGATATTGTCGAGGATCATCACATCATATTGCCGCGTATTGAGCAGGGCGGCGGCGGCTTCGGTGTTTTCGGCCTCATCCACCAGCTGGCACAGAGGGCGCAGGGTTTTCACGAGGAAATTGCGCATCCCCGGCTCATCGTCCACGATGAGAATGCTTGCTTGCCCGAGCGGGTCGGCCAGCCTTGCTAGATCTGTATCTGTCATACCTGCCGCTATTCGATGGGGGCGGTATTGGACTATTGTCGCTTTCCGGTGTTTTGTCGAGAGAACGGCCTTTTGCATGACCAGCCGGACCTATTCTGTATTGCTGGACTCATTCGAACCAGCAAGAGAGCTGGCACAGGCATGCTGAAGGCAAGCAATTGCCTGGAAAAGGCCCAACTGCAACCGCTGCGCGGCACCGACCGCCCATTCTCCCAGCAGGCGCAGAACACGCAGACAAGCTGATGGATTTGTGACTGCGCTGCCGCGCGCCGCGCCTTAACCGCCGTCAATGCGCCAGGCGCAGTCACATGGTCAAATGGCTGCATTCGGCTCCGGCGGCGGCGGCTCGCTCACGCGTGACGCCGTTTCCCGGATCCTGCCGCAAGGACTGACCAATGCTGCCCCGAAAACCGCCCTGGGTGTATCCAGTGCAGGCGGATTGGCTGGCAGCAGCGCGAGTAAGGGGAATGCAATCATGGCGTCGAACGACAATCTGAAGCCCGCTGCCGCAGAACGGGATGCTGCCACTGAAGCTGGCCGCCGCCGGTTCCTGAAGACCGCAGGCCTGGCCAGCCTGGGCGCTGCCGCAGGCATGGCGATTCCGTTTCATCGGAACCTGCCGCATGGTTTCTTCCCTGCCGCAATGGCCAGCGAAAACGGCTTGGCGGGCAAGGACGGGCTGACGCTGCTGAACGACCGGCCGCTGAATGCCGAAACCCCGCCGGAACTGCTGGATGATCCCATCACCCCGACAGCGCGGCACTTTATCCGCAACAACGGGCTGGCCCCAGATGACACCAGCGCAGAGGGCTGGATGCTCACGGTCGACGGCTTCACAGAAAGCCCGCTGGAGCTGTCCATTGCGGATCTCCAGGACCGCTTCGAGGTGGTCACGCTGGCGCTGACTCTGGAATGCGGCGGTAACGGGCGCGCCTTCTTCGACCCGCCCGCCAGCGGTAACCAGTGGACCTATGGCGCCGTGGCCTGCTCGGAATGGACAGGGGTGCGGCTTCGCGACGTGCTGCAGGCGGCGGGGGTTCAGGACAACGTGGTCTATACCGCGCATTACGGGGCGGACGCTCATCTATCGGGCGACCCGGACAAGCTGCCTATCTCGCGCGGGCTGCCCATTGCCAAGGCGCTGACGGACACTGTGCTGATCGCCTTTGCGATGAACGGAGCGGACCTGCACCCGATGAACGGCGCGCCGCTGCGGCTGGTGGTGCCGGGCTGGCCCGGCTCCTGCTCGCAGAAATGGCTGACCCGGATCGAGCTGCGCGACCAGGTGCACGATGGCCCCAAGATGACCGGCACCTCCTACCGCGTTCCGGAATATCCGGTGGCTCCGGGCGACGACGTGCCCAAGGAGGATTTCCGGATCATCGAGCGGATGCCCGTCAAATCGCTGATCACCTTCCCCGCCAACGGCGCCGCGTCCGGCATGGAGACGGAGGTGCGCGGCCACGCCTGGTCCGGCGACCGCACGGTGGATCGGCTGGATATCTCCTACGACTTCGGGGCCAGCTGGCAGGCGGCGGAGCTCGACCCGCCGGCCAACGACGGCGCCTGGCAGAACTGGCGCGCCACGGTGCGCTTTCCGGTGGCCGGCTATTATGAGATCTGGGCCCGCGCCACCGACAGCGAAGGCGAAATGCAGCGGTTTGCCATCGACTGGAATCCGAAGGGGTATCTGAACAACCGGATGCACCGCGTCGGCCTGCGCGTCAGCTGATGCCGCCTCGGCTGGCATCAGGAACCGCGGCCCGTCCGGCGCGGCTCAGGCTTGCAGCCGCCTGCGCCGCCCTGTGCGCTATGCTTGCGCAAGCACAGGCTCAAGCGCCGGAGGACAGCGAATTCGGCCAGCTCGTCACGGCAGAGGGGGCAGAGGAGACCTACTATGCCTGCACCGCCTGTCATTCCGAAATGATCATCGCCCAGCAGGGCAAGACCCGCGAGGGCTGGGCGGATCTGCTGGACTGGATGACCGAAGAGCAGGGCATGCCTGAACTGGACCCTGCTGAGCGCGGGATCATCCTCGACTACCTTTCTGCCCACTACAACACCGACCGGCCGAACTTTCCGCAGCGGTGAGACCGAACTTACAGCAAGGAGTTTTCCGATGACTATCAAGTCCTTGGCGGTTGCGCTCTTTTCGGCGGAGGAAGCGCAGCGGCTCATCCCCGCGGCCGCCGAAATGGCCAGCCGCACCGGTGCGCATCTGACCGGCGTGCTGCCCCTGGAGGCCCAGGTGCCCTTTGCCGGCACCGAAGGCGGTCTTGTGAGCTATGGCGCGGCGTATATTCCCGATTGGCAGCAGCAGGAAGCACAAGCCATCGCAGAAACCTTTCAGGCTGCTGTGACCGGGAGGGATTTCCTGTCTGATCTCAGGCAGCAGCCGCTGGGCAGCCAAAGCGCTGAGGATTTCCTGCTCGACAATGTGGCCGCCGCGGACCTTGTACTGGCCGGGCAGTGCCCGCCGGAGGGCGCCAGGTACAGCCACCGCCAGCTGCAAGAGCAGCTGATCCGCCGCTCGGGACGCCCCGTTCTGATCATTCCCCAAGGCTGGGACCCGGCGCCCATTGGCGCGAACATCCTGATCGGCTGGAGCAACACCCGCGAAGCCGTCCGCGCGGCCCACGATGCCCGCGCCCTGGCGCAGCCGGGCGCCAGTATTTCGATCCTCCGCATCGGCGACGGCAGCGACGGGCTCGCCTGCCGCGAGGACATGGCGGCGGCCTTTGACCGGCACGGGCATCCGGTAACGCTGATTGACCGCGAGCGGACTACTCCGGACACCGGCTCCATGCTGCTCAAGGTGGCGGTGGAATGCGGGGCCGACATGCTGGCCGCCGGCGCCTTCGGGCATTCCTGGGCATATGACTTCGTGATCGGCGCCGCCACGCGCGAACTGCTGGCGCATGCCAAACTGCCGGTTCTGTATTCCAGATAAGCCCCGGCGAGACAGGAGAGTGCCATGCCGCCGCCAAGCAGTGCCAGGCTGCGTTTCCTTGGGGCCACCGGAACCGTCACCGGCTCCCGCTACCTTATCGAAGCCGGGCGGCAGCGGGTGCTGGTCGATTGCGGGCTCTACCAGGGCTACAAGCACCTCAGGCGGCGCAACCGCAAGCCGTTCCCGGTCCGCCCCGGATCCATCACCGCCGTTCTGCTGACACATGCCCACCTGGACCATTCCGGCTACCTTCCGGCTCTAATCCGGTCGGGGTGCCGGGCGCCTGTCTATTGCACCCCGCCGACCCGCGACCTTTGCGGGCTGCTGCTACCTGACAGCGGCCGCCTGCAGGAGGAGGAGGCCCAGCACGCGCGGCGCAAGGGCTATTCCCGGCATAAGCGGCCCCGGCCGCTTTACACCGAACAGGATGCCCGCGCCGCCCTGCGCCGGTTCAAGACGCACCCCTTTGGTGTGCCTCTGGACCTTGGCGGCGGCCTGAGCGCCGAATTCATCCGCGCGGGCCATCTGCTGGGAGCCGCGCAGATCCGCATCACCATCAACGGCAAAACGGTGCATTTCAGCGGCGACCTCGGCCAGGACCGCGACCCGCTGATGCCGCCGCCGGCCCCCTTTCCCGGCGCCGATGTGCTGGTCTGCGAGTTGACCTACGGCGACCGCCTGCACCCGCCCGTCTCTCCCGAAGATGAGCTGGCAGGCATTCTGGCCCCGTTCCTCAAGCAGAAAGGCATCGTGCTGATCCCCGCCTTCGCGGTCGGGCGCGCCCAGGGCATCACATATCACCTGTCGCGCCTGATGGCCTCCGGCCGCATCCCGCGGGTGCCGGTGTTCCTCGACAGCCCGATGGCGTCAGATGCCACCGATATTTATACCCGCCACTGCGCCGAGCACCGCATCCCCCAGAAGGACTGCGCCGCCGTCTTTCAGCTTCCGGTCCGGACCAATTCGGTGGCCGAGTCCAGAGAGCTGAACACCCTGGAGGGGCCGATGGTCATCCTGTCGGCCAGCGGCATGATCACCGGCGGACGAATCCTTCACCACGTGGTGAACTTCGGCGGCAGCCTGCGCACCATGATCGTGCTTTCGGGTTTTCAGGCAGGCGGCACCCGCGGCGCGTCACTGGCCGCGGGCGAGCGGCGCCTGCGCATCTTCGGGCAGGACCGCGTCATCCGGGCAAGAGTCGCCCAGCTTGAAACTTTATCGGGCCACGCGGACGCTGATGAGCTGGTCCGCTGGATGGCATCCGGTCCCGCGCCTGCCATGACTTACCTCACGCACGGTGAACCGGAGGCCGCCGAAACACTCCGGCGGCGCATTTCCCACGAACTGGGCCGCCCGTCCCGGGTGCCCGAACACTTGGAAGCCATCCGCATCGACAACCCGTCGTAACCCAGGCGCAGGGGCCTGGCAGCCTCCCCCGGCAAGCGGAAATCAATGGCCATGCGCTTGGCACCGGCCGGGTAACCGGGCTCAGCGCCAACGTGATCTACGCCAAATTTCCCAGCTCACTTGCCCCCTTCTGCAAGCATGGGAGGAAATCCTTCAGCTCCTCCAGGCTGCGGCGCTGCACCGGAGCGTGGACCGAAAGCGTCGCAAGCAGCCGGTCGCGGGCGTCACGCACGGGGACCGCGACAGCAACCATGCCGTCAATGAACTCTTCGTTATCCGTAGAATAGCCACGTGCGGCAATAGCACCCAATTCGGTGCTGAGCGCGTCCGGATCGGTGCAGGTCTTGCCGGTCACTGCTTCCAATGGGCGGGCGCGCAGAACGGCCTGCAGCGTGCTCTGCTTCAAGGTCGAGAGGTACATCTTGCCGCTGGCGGTGCAATGAAAGGGCACCTGGGTACCGATCGGCAGCTGAATACGCAACGGCCATTTGGTCTCCACCCGGTCCAGATAGGTCATCCCCTCGCGGTCGGGGGTGGCAAGGTTGCAGGTTTCGCCCAACTGCTCGGCAACGCTCTTGAGGATGCTCAGCCGGGCGGTACGGAGGTGTTCAGACGAAATGGTGTTGAGTGCCAGCTTCCGCAGGCGGGGGCCGGGCCCATAGGCCCGCCCGTCCAGATCGCGCTGCAAAAAGCCCTCCGCCTCCGCCGTCTGCATCAGCCTGTGAACGGTAGGCTTGGGCAGGCCCATGGCCTCGATCATCTCGGCTGGCTTGACCGCGACGCCGCGGCGGGCGACCTCCTCCAGCAGCACCAAAAGGCGCAGGTTGGTGGGGATCTGCCCCTCATTCTTGTCCAGCGTATCCGCTGCCATTGACGCCTCACCGCTACTTGTTTGGCAGCAGCATCAGGGCGAATTCAGGAACCAGCGAGACCAGTACCCAAACGCCGATCAGCGCTGCAAGGTAAGGGACCGTATAGCGAAGCAGGCGGAAATACGGAACACCGGTCACACCCGATGCGACATAGAGGTTCAGCCCGTAAGGCGGGGTGATAAAGCCGATGGAGGCGCCGACCAGGAAGATCACCGAGAAGTGGATCGGGTCGACCCCGACAGAGGCTGCGATGGGGGCCAGAATCGGGGCCAGGATGATTGTCACCGGCAGGCTTTCCAGAACCATGCCCGAGAAGAACACGATCACCATCGAGGTGAACAGCACCGCGTGGTAGCCGCCCATAGAGGTCACGAAGCCGCCGATCACCTGCTGCGCGCCCAACAGAGACAGGATCTGCTGCATCACAACGGAGATCGCGATGAGCGGCGCCAGAATACCGGTGATCTGGGCCGAACGCACCACGATGCCCGGGATCTGCGGGATGGTGAAGCCTTCGACCACCAGCATCTCGGCATAGGATTTCTCCTCCCACGTCTTGCCGCTGCGGGCCCCTGTGATCCTGGTCACGGCCCAGGACAATACACCTGCGATAACACAGAAACCGACGGTAACGCCTGCTGCCTCGGTGGGTGAGAACTTACCGGTGTAGATGCCCCACAAAACCAGCCCGATAGCAAAGAAGCCGAGCCAGGCGCCGAAAGCGGTTTTCAAAACCCGGTTCAGCTGCAAGGGGATCAGGAACCCCCAGCCATTGCGGCGGCAGATAATCCAGCAGGCCAGCTGCATGCCGATAACCATCATCGCGCCGGGCAGAATGCCCGCGACGAACAGGTCAGAGATCGGCAGGTTCATCAGGAAGCCATAGACGATAAAGATGATCGACGGCGGGATGATGATGCCGACTGTGCCGCCCGCGGCGGCAGTGGCAGCCGAGAACCGCTCATCATAGCCGCCTTTGACCATTTCCGGATGCAGCATCGAGCCGATGGTGGCGGTGGTCGCGGAATTGGAGCCTGAAATGGCGGCGAACAGCCCGCAGGCGCCGAGCGAGGCCATCGCCAGCCCGCCGCGCATCCAGCCAAGACAGGCATAGGCAAAATCACTCAGGCGCCGGGCAATGCCCGACTGGTTGATCAGGTCTCCGGTCAGGATGAACAGCGGCATGGCCAAAAGCGCAAAGCCCTTGTTGAACACGTTCAAAAGCTCGGCGCCCATGTTGTCGAGCGTCAGCCCCAGCACGAAGGAGCAGCCGATCACCCAATACCCGATGACCAGCAGCACCGGCACGCCGAGCATGAACAGAAAAGTGACCCCAAGCGAGATCAGCGTGACCCAGGTCCCGTCCGTCATTACACGTCTCCTCCGATCACGGCCTGTTTGATCAGCGGCGCGCCGCTGCGGTAGTTGCGGATGTCGTCGGCCAGATTTTCAAACACCCGGGCGATCATCAGGACAAACGCCAGGGGCGCGGTGATCAGGAACCACCACTGAAGCACACTGTCCGTGCCCAGAACGATCTGGAAGTTGGAGGCGGACAGGGCGGTCAAACGTGTGGTTGTGACGAAAACGATCACCGCAAAACCGAACCACAGCACCGCATCCAGGGTAAGGCAGCCCATCTGCGCCCAGCGGGGCATGATGGTGCGGAATTCGGAAAAGCTCAGATGCGTCCGCAGCCGCACGTTGAAGGCGGCGCCGAACCAGGCCATGATCATGAACAGCAGTGGCGGGATGGTCGTGGACCATGGCTGCTGGTTCTTGAACACGAAGCGGTCGATCACCCCCCAGAAGATGATGAAGGCAATCGCCAGGTAGCTCCACACCATGATGGAGCGCTCCAAGTGCCGGTCCAGCAGCGGTACCAGCCGATAGAGCAGCATCACCAAGAGGCCGCCAAGCGCGGCGGCGGCGGTGCCCAGCACCCAGGCGGCATTGCTTTCCAAAGCATTGCGGATTTCCCAGCTGTCCTGGGACGCGAAGGCGCTGAAAATGGCGCCGATGTCCGACCAAAGCTGCATCTGTTCCTCCCCTCATTGCCCCGTTGATCCTGCCGGATCATTCCGGGCAAACAAGGCCGGCGCGGTTTGGCGCCGGCCCTCCGCTCGAAATCCGGGCCTGTTTAGCCCTTCCACCAGCGGCGCGGTTCCACGTTCTCGGGCTTCATGTCTTTGTCGACTTCGCGCGCGATGTTGTAGATTTCCTGATAGGTGTCGATGCCGCCGGCCCATTTGTTCAGGCGGTCGCGCCACTGTTCCCACAGCTGCGGCTGGAACTCCGGTGAACACATTTCCTCTGCCATGCGGATTTCGCTGTCCGGCAGGAAGGCAGGGCGCACGCCGTGTTCCGCAAAAACCGTTCCCGGCAGCTGCGGATCGCTGAACCCAACAGTCTTGACCAGCGCAGCCTCGTTTGCGGCCTGCACATGGGCCTGCGCCCAATACGCACTCTCCATCACCGCGTCCTGCAGGTAGCCTTCAAGCCCGTCAAAGACCTTGGCCGACATCGAGGTATGCTCGGTGCCGCAGAAGAACTTGAGGTCAACCGACTGCGAGACCACCGGCGCCATGTTGGCATAGGCCACGGCGGAGGCCCATGTCTCTGCACCGTCGATCAGCCCCTGCTTCAGCCCGTCGAGGGTTTCCTCCCAGGCCACAGGCACCGGGTTCAGGTTCAGGGCGTTCATGGCGATCCGGCCCAGCTGGGTGCCGGTGACGCGGTTCTTGGTGCCGAACAGTTGTTCCAGCTTAGTCACTGTCGGCTGGTCCTTGTATTTCAGGCCCAGCTGGATGCCCCGCAGCTCGCAATGGCTGAACAGGAATTTCAGCCCGTGCCGCTTCTCCAGCGGATCTCGCAGGATTTCCTGGCTTTTGGGGTGATAGAGGAAATGATACTGCGACGCGCGGCCCGGGAACATGAAGGCATAGTCCAGCACGTTCAGGTAAGGGGCGCCACCGGCCGAGTTCTGGGTCGAAGCCGCGTAGATATCGACAATGCCCTGCTGGGTTTTCTCCACACAGCTCAGCTGGCCGCAAATCTGGTTGTCGCCGATAAACTCGATGCGGATTTCGCCATCGGTGCGGGCTTCAAGATCTCGGGCAAACTCCAGCGCCCCTGCCCGTTCGATCAGCAGGTTGCGTGCGTTAAAACCCGAGGCACCGAACTTCAGCGTGTGCTTGGCGGGCTTGGCATAGCGCTTTTCATAAGTCGATTCCGCCGCCGAAGCGAGATTCGCCAGGCTCATCGCACCGCCAAAGCCCCCCGCAGCCAGCAGGGTCGAACTCATCCCGTAAGTCCCTGCAACACGGAACAGATCCCGCCGCGAAATCCGGCTCAATTTGTTGGTCAGCCCCATAATTTTCCTCCCCAAGATCAATTATTGAGACGTTTCGTATCAAAAAAAGCTAGACCAATTTACGCATCCTGTATAGAAGTTTTTTCATCGAGGGATCGGGAGGGATGGATTTGGACGCGGATTTCATCGTCATCGGCGCAGGGTCGTCCGGCTGTGTTGTTGCAAACCGGCTGAGTGCGGATCCGCGCAACAAAGTGGTGCTGCTGGAGGCCGGCGGACGGGACATAAACCCCTGGATTCACATCCCGGTCGGCTACTTCAAGACCATGCACAACCCGTCGGTGGACTGGTGCTACAAGACGGAGCCGGATCCGGGTCTCAATGGCCGTTCGATCGACTGGCCGCGGGGCAAAGTTCTGGGCGGGTCATCCTCGCTGAACGGGCTTCTCTATGTGCGCGGCCAGAAGGAGGACTACGACCGCTGGCGCCAGATGGGCAATGAAGGCTGGGGCTGGGAGGATGTGCTGCCGCTGTTCAAGCGCTCCGAGGATCAGGAGCGCGGCGCCGATGAGTTTCACGGCACCGGCGGACCGCTGGCAGTCTCCAACATGCGTATCCAGCGCCCCATTTGCGATGCCTGGGTCGCCGCGGCGCAGGAGGCGGGTTATCCCTTCAACCCGGATTACAATGGCGCCAGGCAGGAGGGCGTCGGCTACTTCCAGCTGACCACCCGCAACGGGCGCCGCTGCAGCGCCGCTGTGGCATTTCTAAAGCCGGCCCGGAGCCGGGCCAACTTGCAGATCATCACCCATGCCCTGGTGGAAAAGATCAATCTCGACGGACGCCAGGTGACGGGCGTCACTTATCTGGACAAGGCAGGCCAGCGGCAGACCATCACTGCGCGCAAGGAAGTCATTCTGTCTGCTGGTGCGATCAACTCGCCGCAAACTCTGATGCTGTCGGGGATCGGCCCGGCAGAACAACTGAAGGCCAATGGAATTGAACCTCTGGTCGATTTGCCAGGTGTGGGCCAGGGCCTGCAGGACCATCTGCAGGCGCGGCTGGTTTACAAATGCAACGAGCCGACGCTGAACGATGAGGTGCGCAGCCTGTTCAATCAGATGCGGATTGCATTGAAATACGCCCTGTTCCGGGCCGGGCCGATGACAATGGCCGCGAGCCTGGCCACCGGCTTCATGAAAACCCGGCCTGATGTGGCCACGCCTGATATTCAGTTCCACGTTCAGCCTTGGTCAGCGGACAGCCCTGGCGAGGGTGTCCACCCTTTCTCGGCCTTCACAATGTCGGTTTGCCAGCTGCGCCCCGAAAGCCGCGGCGAAATCCGGCTGAACGGACCGGACCCGAAAAGCTATCCAAAGATCATACCCAACTACCTATCCGCTGAAACCGATTGCCGGACCATAGTGGACGGTGTGAAAATCGCCCGGCGGATTGCACGTCACAGCCCCTTGTCCTCCAAAATAGCCGAAGAGTTCCGGCCTCAATCCAGCCTGGAGATGGACGACTATGACGGCACGCTGGACTGGGCGCGCAGCAATTCCGTTTCGATCTACCATCCGACAGGAACCTGCAAAATGGGCCAGGGCGCGGATGCGGTGGTGGACGCCGGTTTGCAGGTGCACGGCGTGCGGGGGCTGCGGGTAGCCGATTGCTCAATCATGCCGGAAATCGTCTCAGGCAATACCAACGCGCCTGCCATCATGATCGGGGAAAAAGCCAGTGATTTGATAACCCGGTAGGTTTCCGGCCTGCCTGGAGACCGTGAGGTGCAGACCCGTTTCACCTTGGCTGCGCCGATGTTCCGAAAAGAACGCACAGGCACCGGCCGCATTGTGCCAGTTCCCGCGCGCAATCGAAAACACGGTCATTCAATCACTCGGATTTACCCATGGGATTCGGGCTTGCCGCCTGGTGCCGGCCGCGAGGATCGACAAAAAACCGCCATTCTTATACGAATTACGGGTGAGCGGTGCCACGGCCCCTGTTTTTCCCGTCAGGCTTCGCACAGCTCGCAAGGGAGGAATGACCATGTGCCAAGTCTTTGCCGGACAAGATCCTGAGCGCTACGCAACCCGTACACGCCGCTTGCGGCTGAACGGCCAAAGCACCAGCATCAGGCTGGAAAATGCGTTCTGGGATATTCTCGACGAGATCGCCGCGAGAGATGGCGTGTCGACCCCGGTGTTCATCTCCACCCTGCATGCCGAGGTGCTGGAACAGCGCGGAGAACCGAAAAACTTCACGTCGCTGCTGCGCTGCGCGTGTCTGAAGTTCATTGAAATGTCCGCGGACCGGCACACCCTGCCGATGGCCGCAGAATGACGCGCTGATTTCGGCACAGGAATAAATGCGCTGGTAGTATGCGTATACTACCCTGGATGAATGCCTGGCTCCTAGTCTTTTCCCAGAACTTAGAAATGGGGAAAGAAATTGGCGAAGGCAATTCACTCGATGATCCGTGTCCTTGATGAGGCGCGGTCGCTTGCGTTCTACGAAACCGCATTTGGCCTGACGATTGCAGACAGGCTCGACTTTCCGGGCTTCACCCTGGTTTATCTCAGCAACGCAGAAAGCAGTTTCGAACTGGAGCTGACGATAAACAAGGACCAGACCGAGCCCTATGAACTAGGCAACGGATACGGCCACTTAGCGGTTTCAGTCAGCGATCTTGAGGCTGAACATGCACGCTTCGAGGCGGAAGGCCTCAATCCAAGAAAACTCGTTGAATTCGCGCCCGGCGGGGAGGTCGTGGCGCGCTTTTTCTTCGTTGCCGATCCTGACGGGTACCAAATCGAAGTGCTCCAGCGCGGCGGCAGATACCAGTAATTCAAGAAAGGGAGGAACGTTCATGTCCGACACTGCTAGCCCGAGAGAGCTGTCCCGGCGGCAGCTGCTCAAGCAAGCCACGGCCGCCAGCGCCACGCTGGTTGTGGGGTCAGGGTTTCTGGCCGCCAGCGATGCTGCCTGGGCGGTGGAAACCGTGTCACTGAAACCGGAAAGCATGGCAGCCTTGGTGCAGATGGCGCGGGATATCTATCCGCACGACAAAGTGGGCGACCAATTCTATGCAACAGCGGTCAAAGGCTATGACAACGCTGAAATGGCAGCTGAAGTCGAGGCAGGGATTGCCAGGCTGAATGATACCGCCCGGGCTGCAGGGCACGACAGCTATCTGGCCATCGGATGGGAGCGCGACCGCGCCGCCATTCTCCGCAGCATCGAAGAAGACAGCTTCTTCCAGAAGATCCGCGGCGGGCTGGTGACCGGGCTTTATAACCAGAAAGCGGTTTGGCCGATCTTCGGATACGAAGGGGCGTCCTTCGAACATGGCGGCTACATCGACCGCGGCTTCAACGACATCAACTGGCTGTGAGCCATAGAGGAGGACTGAAACTATGGCAGCACCTTTTGATCTGAATGACGATAACGTGGTCGTCATCATCGGCACCGGCGCAGGCGGCGGCGTTCTTGCGAATGAGCTGGCCCGGAAAGGCGTAAGCGTCGTAGCCCTGGAGGCCGGCGGCCGCCACCTGCCGGAAGACTTCATAAACGACGAATGGGAAAGCTTCGGCCAGCTGGCCTGGCTGGACCCGCGCACGACCAGCGGCGACTGGCGTGTTTCAAAGGACTTTTCCGGGCTGCCGGCCTGGATCGTGAAATCCGTCGGCGGCACCACCCAGCACTGGGCCGGGGCCAGCCTGCGGTTTCAGGAGCACGAGTGGAAAGCGCGCACGACCTATGGCGAAGTTGAAGGCGCGACACTGCTGGACTGGCCGATTGATGCGGCGGAAATGGACCCGTGGTACACCAAGGCGGAAGACAAGCTGGGCGTGACCCGCACCGGCGACAGGCCGGGTCTGCCTGGCAACAACAATTACCGCGTCTTCGAAAAGGGCGCCCAAGCGCTGGGGTACAAGAACGTTCACACCGGCCGCATGGCGATCACTTCCGATGAAAACCGCGACAGGACGATGTGCCAGCAAACCGGCTTCTGCTTTCAGGGCTGCAAGTGGGGCGCCAAATGGTCGGCGGGCTATGTGGACATTCCCGAAGGCGAGGCAACCGGCAATCTGGAGGTACGGCCGCAGTCGCACGTCGCCCGCGTTCTGCACAATGAGGCAGGCAAGGTCACCGGTGTCGAGTACTTTGACGCGGAAGGCAATCTGCATCTTCAGAAGGCAAGAATTGTCTGTGTCGCAGGTAACTCCTTCGAAAGCCCGCGGCTTCTGCTGAACTCGGCGTCCAGCATGTTCCCCGATGGGCTTGCCAACTCCTCCGGCCAGGTGGGGCGCAACTATATGCGGCACATGACCGGATCGGTTTACGGGGTGTTCGACAAGCCTGTCAAAATGTGGCGCGGCACCACCATGGCCGGCATCATCCAGGACGAAGCGCGGCACGACCCTTCCCGCGGGTTTGTTGGCGGGTATGAACTGGAAACACTGAGCCTCGGCCTGCCTTTTATGGCCGCATTCCTCAATCCCGGCGCCTGGGGGCGGGAATTCACCTCAGCACTGGACATGTACGAAAACATGGCCGGCATGTGGATCGTGGGCGAAGACATGCCCCAGGCTACTAACCGCGTGACGTTGAACACCGATGTCAAGGACCAGTGGGGACTGCCGGTTGCGAACGTCCACTTCGACGACCATCCCAACGATGTCGCTATGCGCAACCATGCCTATAAGCAGGGCCAGGCAGTTTATGAGGCGGTCGGTGCCACACGCACGTTCCCGACACCGCCCTATCCTTCGACCCACAACCTCGGCACCAACCGTATGTCGGAAAAGCCGGAAGACGGCGTGGTGAACAAGTGGGGGCAGACCCACGACATCGCAAACCTCTTCATCTCGGACGGATCGCAATTCACCACCGGGGCGGCAGAGAACCCGACCCTGACAATTGTCGCTCTGGCCATCCGGCAAGCGGACCATATTGCCCGCGAAATGAGCGCTGGCAGCATCTAAATCATGCGGGGCGCTTCTGCGGCAGGGGCGCCCCGCAAGCAACGCTGAAAAGCCGGCAGCCAAGGCCGTTCAGGTTGATACGGAAACCGGAACGAGTTCAGCGGCAAGCTCCCGCACAAGACCGCTTACCGCCTCCCGGGCTTGATCCTGCGATTTCTTCCCGCGCAGTTTACGGGCCAGCGCGGACCCTCGGGCGGAAGCGTCCTGCGCCAGCAGCAGCAATGCAATTTCCCGAAGCTGATGCATGGCCAGATCTGCCGCATCCTGCCCAAACCGGCCTTCAAGCTCGGATGGTGCTGGGCATTCCGCCAGCAGGTGCTTCAGGGCTGGCCCGTGCTTTGACGCCTCTGCCCGGCCAATGCAGACGTCAGCCATTCCCGCCATTTCGGAGTGAAACACCTCAACCGGCATGCGCGCCGTCTGCCTGGAATAACCCGCCTGCCGCTCGACATGGATGTCCTGCTGCGCTGGATCATACGCCATCACCAGCCCATCAATTGACACATCCGAAGCAACCGGATGCCCGAAGCGCATACGCAGGCTAAGGGCTTCCGCGAAAAGCACCAGCTGCAATAGGCCCGCCTGCGGCAGATCACAGGAAATGCGCTGGATGCCGCTGCGCCCGGCGTGCTTGTAGTTGAGCGCGAGCCGGGCACCGCCATCCTCCCGCGCCTCCATCGAAAAAATCTTAGCAGGCATGGCGCGCGTTATATGGCAGGCCGCAGGACCTGCAAGCAGCCTCCGGCATGGCCTGACGTGCTGAGCGGTCACGCGCCGAACCGAAGGCGGCATAAAGAAGGGGCGCTCCAGCAAAGCGACCGCCTTTGGCCAATCCGGTATGTTTCAGGTCGCACGGAGTTGCGGTGTTCAGCACCGGCTAAGGCAGAAGGCTCCTGCGACCGCCGCTGCCAATTGGCACCGTCTTGATTCAGAGCAAAGCAAACCGCCGCTGATCCGAATACGCTTGTCAAATGATGTAAATGACCGGGTGCTTGGCCATGCAAAGGAAGACAGGCGCGGTATTTGCCGCAGCAGCCGTCCTGCTAGTGGCCGCCGCAATGTACTTGTTCGTTTCAGATGACAGCGGGGACTTGCCGGACGGCTTCGTGCAGGGAAATGGCCGGATCGAGGCCGAACAGGTGGAGATTGCACCCGCCAGGGCCGGCAGGGTGGCGCAGGTTCTTGCCGCCGAAGGCAGCCTGGCCGCATCAGGCGACGTGCTGGTGGTAATGGACACCGACGAGCTTTCCGCCGCGTATGACCGTGCAAAAGCCGAAGCCGCCTTGGCGCGCCAGACCAAGGCCGAAGCGGAGGCGCTGGTGGTCCAGCGCCAGAGCGAACACCTCCGCGCCGAACATGAGCTGGAGCGTGCGACCGCCTTGCTGGCCGGGCACAACATCTCCGAGACGGTCTTTGAGGAACGCGATACCGCGCATCAGGTCGCCGAGGCTGTGCTGGGGGCTGCGCGGGCGCGGGTCGCGACGGCAGACGCCGGGATCGCGGCGGCGGAGGCAGAGGTCCGCCGGATTGCCGCGCAGATCGAAGACAGCACTCTCACCGCACCGATGCCGGGCCGCGTGCTCTACCGGCTGGCGGAGCCGGGCGAAGTCGTCGGCGCAGGCGGGCCGATCCTGACGATGCTCAGCCTCGAAAACATCTATATGGATGTGTTCCTGCCCGCACGCGAGGCAGGCCTCCTGCCGATCGGCGCCGAAGCCCGCATCGTGCTCGACGCCTTGCCGGACTATGCCATCCCCGCAACCGTCACATTTGTTTCTCCCGAGGCCCAGTTCACCCCCAAGCAGGTGGAGACGCTGAGCGAACGGGAGCAGCTGGTCTTCCGTGTCCGCGTCCGCATCCCGCAGAATCTGGTCGAGGCACGGATCGAACATGTGAAGACCGGCCTGCGCGGTATCGCCGTCATCCGGCTGGACCCGGATAACCCATGGCCCGAAGCACTGGAACGCCGCATCCCGCCTGAGCTGTTCGAATGACGGCCGGGGCTGGCATCCCCGCAATCCGCGTCGCGGAGGTCACGCACCGCTACCGCAAGCATACCGCGCTGGACGCGCTTTCGCTGGATCTGCCTCCGGGCCGGCTCGCCGGATTCATCGGGCCGGACGGGGTCGGCAAGTCGACCCTTCTGGGCCTGATCACCGGTGCCAAGAAGCTGCAGAAAGGCTCGATAGATGTGCTTGGCGGGCCTATCAGCGACCCAGCGCACCGGCGCCGCATATGCTCTGCGATCGCCTTCATGCCGCAGGGCCTCGGCCGCAACCTCTATCCGGAACTGTCCGTGCGCGAAAACCTGGAATTCTTCTCACGGCTCTTCGGGCAAGGGCCAGAGGAACGCGAATCCCGGATCGCGGCGCTGTTGTCCGCAGCCGGACTCGCCCCTTTTGAAGACCGGCTGATGGGCAGGCTGTCGGGCGGCATGAAACAGAAGCTGGGGCTTTGCTGCGCCCTGATCCATGACCCCAAGCTGCTGGTTCTGGACGAGCCGACCACAGGCGTCGATCCGCTGTCGCGCCGCCAGTTCTGGGCACTGATCAACGCCATCCGCGCGCAAAGCCCTGGCCTCTCCGTGCTGGTCTCCACAGCCTATATGGAAGAGGCCCAGAGCTTTGACTGGATCGTCGCCATGGACGCCGGGCGCGCTCTGTTCCAAGGCCCTCCCGACGAATTGAAAGGCGCGGCCCCTGATCTGGAAACCGCCTACCGGCAGCTGCGGGCAGGCGGCCGTCCGCACCCCGTTCAGGACGAAACACCCTCTCACCGGACCAGCACGGACCCGGTCATCACCGCCCGCGGGCTGACACGCCGCTTTGGCGATTTCGTTGCCGTCGACCGCGTCGACTTCACGATCGGGCGGGGCGAGATCTTCGGCTTTCTGGGCTCCAACGGCTGCGGCAAATCCACAACCATGAAGATGCTGACCGGCCTTTTGCCCATCAGTTCCGGCGAAGCGCAGCTGTTCGGCAAACCGGTGGATGCCCGCAACCGCCCGATGCGCCGCGAGATCGGCTACATGAGCCAGGCCTTCTCGCTCTATGGCGAACTGACCGTCGATCAGAACCTGCATCTCCATGCCCGCATCTTCGGGATCGCGGACCGGGAGGCCCGGGTCGGCGAACTGATCCAGCGGTTCGGCCTGACGGAACACAGCACCACCCTGGCCGCCGCCCTGCCGCTTGGCATCAAGCAGCGGCTGTCGCTGGCGGTTGCCGTGATCCACCGCCCGCGCGTGCTGATCCTGGACGAGCCGACCTCCGGCGTGGACCCGGAGGCGCGCGACATGTTCTGGGCACTGCTGCTCGAACTTTCCCGCGACGAGGGCGTGACGATCTTTGTCTCCACCCATTTCATGGGCGAAGCAGAACGCTGCGACCGGGTCTCCTTCATGCACGCAGGCAAGGTTCTGGCGGAGGGAACGCCAAGGCAATTGATGGCCTCCGAGGCGGCAGGCAGCCTGGAGGAGGCGTTCATTTCCATCCTCAAAGCCGCAGACCCCCCTGCCCCGGTGGCCGCACCGGAAACCGTCACCGGAGCCGGAAGCCGCAGTGCGGGCGGCGGCCTCTCCCGCGCGCTGGCCTATGCGCGGCGTGAAACGGTCGAAGTACTGCGCGACCGCGTGCGCCTCGCCTTTGCCTTCCTAGGCTCGATCATCCTGATGCTGGTGTTCTGCTTCGGGATCACGCTCGATATTGAGGAACTGGACTTTGCGGCCCTGGATCTGTCGCAGACCCCCGAAAGCCGCGCTTATCTATCTGAAATTTCCGGATCGAGGTATTTCAGGCCAACCCCGCCGCTGGCCAGCGCAGCCGAAGGCCGCAGCCGCCTGGTCTCGGGCGAGGTCTCGCTGGTCGTAGAACTGCCGCCCGATTTCGGCCGCAAGCTGCGCGCTGGCGAACCGGCCGAGGTTCTGGCGGTTGTGGACGGCGCCATTCCCTTCAAGGGCGAAACGGTTGAGAGCTATGCCGCCGGGCTGCATCAAACCTTTCTAAACGCCCAGGCCGCCGCCAGCGGTGCCCGCGAGGCCGAAACCGCCCGGATAGAGCCGCGGTTCCGCTACAATCAAAGCTTTGAGAGCATCGCCGCCATGGCTCCGGCGATGCCCGCGATCCTGCTGATCATGCTGCCCGCGGTGCTGATGGCAGTCAGCGTCGCGCGGGAAAAGGAGCTGGGATCGGTCACGAATTTCTACGTGACCCCGACGACCCGGCTCGAATTCCTGATCGGCAAGCAGATCCCCTATATCGCCGTCGCCTATGCGAACTTCCTGCTGCTCACCGCGATGATCATCGCGGTCTTCGGGGTCCCGCTCAAGGGCGACCCCGTGCCCTTGGCTATCGGCGCGCTTCTTTATGTGTGGGCCACCACCTCCTACGGTATGCTGATTGCAACGATGACCTCCAGCCAGGTGGCCGCGACCTTTGCAACAACCATTGCGTCGGTGGTGCCGACGATCCAGTTCTCAGGCCTGTTGCAGCCGGTCTCGACGCTGGAAGGCGGCGCTCAGACCATCGGCTCGCTCTGGCCCTCGTCCTATTTTCTGCACCTGAACGTCGGCGCCTTCACCAAGGGGCTGGGCTGGGAGGCGCTGCTGCCGGACATCCTGGCGCTGGCCTGCTTCGGGCCGGTCTTCACGCTGCTGGCCGCGCTCTCGCTCCGGGCGCAGGAGAAGTAAATGCAACGGCTCTCCTGCATATTCTGGCTGGGCCTCAAGGAGATGATGAGCCTGCGCCGCGACTGGGTGATGATGGCGCTCCTGGTCTGGTCCTTCACCCTGTCGCCGGTGATGGAGGCCACAGGCGTGGCCACCTCGGTCAACAATGCCTCCATCGCCTTTGCCGACGAGGACGACTCTCCGCTGTCCCGGACGCTGGCCGAAGCCTTCTTTCCTCCGGAATTCCAGCCTGTTGTCCAAATCGAACCGGGAACCGGCGCTGCCCAGATGGATGCCGGGAGGTTCCTGTTCGTGGTCGCCGTTCCGCCCGGGTTCGAAAAGGACGTCCGCGCCGGGCGTTCGCCGGAAATCCAGGTGCTGATCGACGCGACTGCGATGGAACAGGCCGGCATCGGTGTCCATTACATCACCAGCATCCTCAGCTCCGAGATCCGCCGCTTTGCCATCGGCGCGGATCTGGCTGAGCCTCAGACCCTCGGCATCATCATCCGCAGCGCCTTCAACCCGAACCGCGACACCGTGCGCTTCGCCGGCATCAACGCGCTGATCGGCCAAATCATGTGGCTGACCACGATCCTCACCGGCGCCGCGATGATCCGCGAACGCGAGCACGGCACGATCGAGCAC
This sequence comes from Leisingera sp. ABM4_103, assembly GCF_056158685.1. Taxonomy (NCBI): domain Bacteria; kingdom Pseudomonadati; phylum Pseudomonadota; class Alphaproteobacteria; order Rhodobacterales; family Roseobacteraceae; genus Leisingera; species Leisingera sp. ABM4_103. Next base: position 103,082 of record NZ_JBSWTU010000004.1, read on the forward strand.
CTGCTCGCGATGCCGCTGTCACCCTTTGACATTGCGGTGGCTAAGATCTGGGCAAACGCCGCGGTGGTGCTTTTTGCAGCGGCGCTCTCGCTGGCCTTTGTCATGCAGGGCTTCCTCGACATCAGCATCGCTGGGTCCAAAACACTGTTCCTCGGCGGCACGGCGCTGTTTCTGTTCACCGCAACGGCGCTGGGGGTATTTCTGGCAACCGTGGCGCGTTCAATGGCCCAGTTTGCGTTGCTGGTGATGCTGACTGTCCTGCCGATGCTGATGCTGTCCGGCGGCGAGACCCCGGTGGAAAGCCAGCCCGGATGGCTGCAGGCCGCCACCGTCATCCTGCCGTCGCGCCATTACATGTCCGCAAGCCAGGCCATCGTCTTCAAGGGCGCAGGCTTTGAAACCGTGTGGCCGGAGTTCCTGTGGATGGCGCTGCTGGGCGCGGTGCTTCTGGCTACCAGCCTCCTGCTGTTCCGGCGGTCAGTGGCGCACGACAGCTAGCGGATCACAACCACGGTGCACTGTGCGTGACGCACCACCCGCGCTGCCGTCGAGCCGAGGAAATAATCCTGCAGCCCGGGCCGGTGCGATGCGATGACGATGCAATCCGCTCCGCGCGCATCGGCATAATCGACAATCGTGCGCCCGGCATGGCCAGTCACCACTTCCGCCTTGACGTTTTTCACCCCGCCAAGGTCCGCCTTGAGCGATGCCAGCATCTCGTCATGGGTATGTTCCAGCAGGCCCTCCGGCAATTGCTGCACCACATAGCCGGGAATGGCTTCTGCGACGGTCAGCGCGGTAATCTTGCCGTCGCTGCCTGCCAGCAGCCGGGCCGCCTCCATTGCAGCGGCAGTGTTGGCGCCGTGGTCCGGTGCGATGGGCACAAGGACATTCTTGTACATCGTGTTCCTCCTCAGTCGTTGCTCAAGGTTACGCGCGCGGCCTTTGGTCTGCATTGATTGAAGTTATCCGCCCCCGCGGCACGCCTCCCGCCGCACAGCCGCCTGCCCGGTTCAGTCCGGGTTAAGGGCAGCCTGCACCAGCCCGGCAGCCTCATCCGCGGTGCCGCCGCAGGCGATCCGCGTCCAATCCGCGGGCGAGACGGTGCGTTTCAGCTGCGCGTGCAGAACATCCGCGTCCGCATCAGACGCATCATTGGTGCGGGCGGCGATACGCCGTTCCAGCGTGGCTGCATCGCCATGCAGCCAGATCCCGTCGAACGGAACCCCCAGCCGGACAGCCAGCGCCCGGACCTGCTCCCGGTAATCTGCCTCCAGAAAGGTCGCATCGGCGATGACGCTGTGCCCTGCCCGCATGGCCTGCTCCGCCAGGTCCAGCAACCGGGCGTAAACCTTCGCAGTGACTTCCGGGCGATAGCCTTCGGCCGGCAGCCGCTCCAGCGGGCCGGCACCGAACAGCGCCTTGCGCTCGACATCGCTGCGCAGATGAACCGCACCGGGGACCGGTGGCAGCAACGGTGCAATACGCGCCGCAATCGTGGTTTTGCCGGTGCCCGACGGACCGCCGACAGCCACCAGCCGCGGCAGCACCGGTGCCAGGCAGGCCAGCGCCAGATCAAGATAACTCCGAGCCTCCTCAGCGGCAGCATCAAACTCGCGCCCCGCCATGCCCTGCACCGTGACCATCGCCCGGATGGCCGCACGGATGCTCATGAACAGCGGCAGCGCCGCCAGCCCGCCAAAATCCGCGGCTCCCTGCACATAGCTGTTCAAGGCCACGTTCGCCTGCCTGTCCGCGCCCCGGTGCAGCAGATCCATGAGCAGAAAGCCAAAGTCATAGAAAACGTCGCACGTGCCCAGCCGCTCATCGAATTCAAGCGCGTCGAAGGGCACCGGCCTGCCGTCAAGCAGCACAAGGTTCCTCAGATGCAGATCGCCGTGGCACCTGCGCACGTATCCCGCGGCTGAGCGCTCCGTAAGGCGCGGGGCAATCTGCGCATAGACCTGCTCGGCCTTGTCCAGGAACGCCGCCAGCCTGCCGCGGCCCAGCACCGGCTCCATGCCGTCAAACGCCTCCCGCAGCTCGTCAATGATCTCCCTGATCAGGACCGCGCCATCCTCAGCGCGCCGCTCCGCATCCGCGTGATAGGCGGCAACTGCGCTGCCAAGCCGCCCGGCCAGGTCATTGGTCAGCCCGCCCGCGGCGGCAATGGCGCTCAATTCCGCCTCCCGCGGGAACCGGCGCATCCGCAAGGCGTATTCGACCGGAACCCCGGCCCCGTCCAGCGCCAGCTCCCCGGACGCTTCGCGGGTCACCGCGATTACCCCGTCATAGATGCCGGGGGCTGCCGGGGCATTCAGGGCGAACTCGCGTTCCAGCACGGCCTTGCGCGAGTCCAGCGATGAGAAATCCAGATAGCTGTAGCGCACCGCCCGTTTGATTTTGAAAGCTAGGCTGCCCGTCAGAAACACATGCGCGGAATGCGTTGTGACCACTTCAACGGGCGCGTCAGAACCATAAGCTGACGGGCCCCTCAGAAAGGCCACAACTTCTGCCTGCTGGGATTCATCCGGATGCATCGCCTTACCCCCGTGGCAGATTACCAGCGCCGCCGCCCTGCCGCTTTGAGCAAGGTCAAGCGGCGGCTTTCCAAGCCTGGCAAAGGCGGCGCAGCCGGATCAGTGGGCAAACAGAACCGGCAGCTCCGTCTGTTCGATCATCGTCCGGGTCGTGCCGCCAAACACCGCCTCGCGCAGGCGGGAATGGCCATACGCACCCATCACCACCAAGTCCGCTTCCGCCTCGCGGGCGCGGTCCTGGATGGCGGGGCCAACATCGCGCCCGCCGCTGGCGAATTGCGACACCGTCACATTGCAGCCGTGGTGGCTGAGCCATGCCGCGGCGTCCGTCCCAGGGTCTTCCCCGTCCCGCTCATCGGTCAGATCCGGGTCGAAGCACCCGATCACGACCTCCTGCGCGCGGCGCATCCAGGGCAGCGCCGCATGGGCCGCGCGGGAGGCGGCAAGGCTGCTGTTCCACGCCAGAAAGATGCGGTTGTACTTGGCAAAGGGAGAACTGTTCACGATCACCGGAACCGGCGACTGGAACAACAGACCGTGCAGCGCCTCCCGGAAAACGTCGTCCTTCTCCCTTACAGCCTCGGCGAACTGGGCAATGTCGCATGACATTGCGCGCCGCGCGCACAGCAGCCGGATTTCCGCTCCCGCAGATACCGCATAGTGAACATCGCCGGCACACCGGCTCTGGGCCAGCAGCCCGTTAACTCCGGCGGCCCGGGCCTCTATGGCCGATTTCGACTCCGCGAACCGGTCGACCCAGTCCGCCGGCATCGCCGCCGAGCCAAAGGCGGTTGCGCCGGACATGAAGTAGGGCCGGGCAGGCAAGGTCTCCAGCAGCAGGCAGGCCAGGTAGGCACCCTGATCCCGGGCAGCCCCGGCCGCGGCGGCGACCGCCGCATCGCTGGTGTCTCTGCTGAGCACGAAAAGAGAGGTTCTGCGTTGCATGGCGGGCCTCCGGCAAATGGATCGCGGCAGGCGGGCATGCATACCGCGCCAATGAGTAGATCAGGTCTGCAGGCGGACGCCATGATCCCGATCAATCAGGCGCCCGGTCATTCAGGCCCCAATCATTCACGCCTGTGCGACGGCCCTCCCCCTGGTCGGCGGCTGGCGAAATAGCGCAGCGTCTTCAGGATCTCGGGCACCAGCAGGATGGGCAGCACCAGCAGGCCGATCAGCATCCAGTGCTCACCGCTCAGCGGAACCGTGTGCAGCAGCACCTGCAGCGGCGGCCAGTACACCGCCGCCACCTGCGCCCCGATGGTCACCGCAAGCGCGGCCAGCAGGAACGGGTTGGTGAAAAAGCCGATCCGCCAGCACGGCAGATGCAGCGAGCGGAAGGCAAAGACGCTGGCCTTCTCGAAAATCACCATCGCGGTAAAGGCCGCGGTGCGGGCCAAGTCCTCGTTGCCATCCAGAAGATGCAGAAACAGCCACAGGCTCGCCAGCCCGGTATAAAGACCCAAGGCCAGAATGGTCAGCAATCCGGCTTTCCCGAGGATCGGCGTATCCTTCTTGCGCGGCGGGTGCTCCATCTCGTCCGGCTCGCCCTTCTCCAGCCCCAGCGCCACCGCCGTCACCCCGTCGGTGACCAGGTTCATCCACAAAATCTGGGTCGCCAGGAAAATCAGCGGCCCGCCGATCAGGATGTTGATCAGCAGGGCGATGACTTCACCTGCATTCGACGACAGCAGGTAGCGCACGAACTTGCGCACATTGCCGAACTGCCGCCGCCCCTCGCCGATGGCCCGCACGATGGTGGCGAAATTGTCGTCCAGCAGCACCAGGTCAGAGGCATCCTTGGCCACATCGGTCCCCCGCACCCCCATTGAAACACCAATGTCGGCCTTTTTCAGTGCCGGCGCGTCATTCACCCCGTCCCCGGTCATCGCCACGATCTGATGCTGCGCCTGCAACGCCGACACGATCCGCATCTTGTGGGCAGGCCGGGTACGGGCAAACAGCACCTCCCCCTGCAGAAGCTGGCTCAGTTCTTCGTCTTCCAGCGCTTCCAGCTCATCGCCGGTGACCGTCCTGGCGGGCGGCAGGCCCAGCTGGCCGGCGATGGCCTGTGCGGTCAGCGGGCTGTCGCCGGTGATCATGATGACCCGGATTCCGGCAGACCGGGCCGCATCAATCGCAGGCCGCACCTCGGGCCGCGGAGGGTCGATCAGCCCGGCCAGGCCCAGGAAGGTCATGTTCTCTTCGGCAATTGTTCCGCCGTCCGCCGCGCCGGCGGCAAGGCCGATCACCCGCAGCCCCTCCCCCGCCATCGCTTCATAGGCTTCGGTGATGCTCGCAGCCTCCCCGGCGCTCAGGCTGCGCGGTCCGTCCTGGGTCATCACCTGGCTGCAAATCCGCAGCACCTGCTCCGGCGCGCCCTTGGTAAAGACCTTTGCCCCGCTGCTGGTCTTCACCAGCACGCTCATCCGCTTGCGCTCGCTGCTGAAGGGGATTTCCGCCGCCACAGCGTCCGGCAGCGGCGGATCCGCCCATCCCTTGTAGCCAAGGGTGACCAGCGCGCCCTCGGTCGGGGCGCCGGTCATCTCCCAGTGATCGCCCTCGCGGTGCAGGCTGGCGTGGGTGCAGGTCAGCCCCGCCGCCAGAACCTCCGCCAAAACAGCATCGTCCCGGGCACCGATGACAGCCCCCTCAAAGGCGATGTGACCGGCCGGGTCATAGCCGGTGCCCGTGACCTGATAGATCCGGTCCAGCGTCCAGACCCGCGTCACCGTCATCTTGTTTTCCGTTAGCGTGCCGGTCTTGTCGGTGCAGATCACCGATGCCGCCCCCAGCGTCTCCACCGCCTGCAAACGGCGGGCCAGCGCCTGCTGGCGCACCATCGCCGCCGCCCCCAGCGCCAGGGTGATGGTGACAACCGCGGGCAGCCCTTCCGGCACCATCGCCACAGACAGCGACAGGCCGGTCATGAACATCTCCGCCGTATCGCGCCCCATGTACAGCCCAAGCGCCAGAATGGCGCTGGCGATGGCCAGCGCGGCAAACCCCAGCTGCCGGGCCAGGCGGCCCAACTGCACCTGGAGGTTGGTTTTCTTCAAGCCAACCGATCCCGTCAGCGAAGCGATTTTGCCGAACGAGGTATGCGCGCCGGTGGCCGTCACCTCCGCCAGCGCCCGCCCCGCGGCTACCACGGTTCCGGCAAAAACCTCCGCGGACTCCCCGCCGGGGGCCTTGTCGATGGGCACGGACTCGCCGGTCAGGGCGCTTTCATCCACCCGCAGCCCGGCAGCTTCCTGCAGGGTCGCATCTGCCGGGATCCGGGCGCCGGCCTCCAGAATGACAAGATCGCCGGGCACCAGTTCCCGCGCCTCGATCATCCGCTCGCGCCCGTCCCGCAGCACCAGCGCCTGCGGCGACAGCATGCTGCGCAGGCTCTCCAGCGCGGTCTCCGCCCGCCATTCCTGCACGAACCCCAGCACGCCATTCAGCGCGATCACCAGCCCGATCGCCAGCGTGTCGGCGTATTCGCCCAAGGTGAAGGCGATGATCCCGGCCACAATCAGGATCACCACCAGGAAATTGCTGAACTGGCGCAGGAACACCCGCAGCGGCCCGGCCCGCTTGGCCCTCGGCAGCTCGTTCCAGCCGTATTTACTGCGGGCGGCCTCGGCCTCCTGCTGTGTCAGCCCGGTCAGTGCCAGGCCGCCGTCCTGCTGTTCGGTGTCTGCCATGCGTTCCGCCCTCTGGCCCCCGTCAACGGCAGCCGATTTCAGGCCCCCCTGTCAACTGTCCGCGTCAACCGCCGGTTTCACGCTACAGAACCTGCCGCGCCTTTGGCCATGCGGCGTTTGATGCCCGCCCGCCGGCAACCGGTCACAGCGCGCTCAGCATCCGGGGCAGCCGCTGATCAAACCCGCGTTTCACCGACGCCGCCAAGGCGTCGGGGAACCCCTCCGGCATCTCCGCCAGCGCCGCGGCAAAGGCCGCCTCCCCCTGCGCGGCAATCTGGCGGAAGATCTCCGCGATCTGCGCGCGGGAAAATCCGGCCGCCAGCCCGGTCTCGGCAAAGTGCCGCCCCATTATGTCCGACACCCGGTAATGCCGGTTCTTGCCCGCCCGCATCGCCAGCTTCATGTCCTTGGCCTGCAACTGCCCGGCCTCCAGCGAGGGCTGCACCGTCAGCACGTCATACAGCGGCGTCATCGAGAAGCGCCCGCCCGGCATCAGCGCGATGCTGAAGTTCTTGGCATGGCCGTCCGTCGCGCCGATCAGCCAGAACAATACTGCCGCCTTGAAGAAATTCGCGCGGTCGCGCAGCGGCTCGTCACTGCCCTGCAACAGGCCGCAGATCTCGACGATGCCGGGGCCGCCCTCGTTCTGGTACTTGCGCGCCGGCGGCACCGACAGCGCCTGGCAGCAGTCCTCCTGCGGCAGCCGCAACAGCCGCCCGTCGCGCGTCCGCAGCCGGTCAAAGCGTTCGATCACCAAGGCTTTGGTGCCCGCAAACTCCGCAATCTCCGTCCGCGCCACCGGCAGGCCGAACCCCGCCATCAGCCGCAGGCAGAAATGCTCGTTCTCGATGCTGTCGGTCAGGTCCATGCCATTGGGCAAGGTGCCAATCGCCGGTTTCAGAATATGGGTGGTCGGCGTGGTGCCTGAGGGTTCGATCCATTCACCGCCATCAAACAGCAGCGCGGTCTTCTCCTGCGCGCCCGCCACCGATATCCGGAAATCCCGCTCCCGCCGGATCCCCAGCGGCGTCCGCCCCAGATCGCTCAGCAGCGCGGCAATCTCCCCGTCGCTCAGCGGCGTGCCCGTCAATGTGCCGCTGTCCTGCGGCAGCTCGCCTTCCGGCAGGAACTGCAGCGCCCCCACGCAGTCGCGCCCGATCCGCGCCAGCAGGCTGTAGGCGTCCAACCCGTCCGCCCCGACCCGTTCGGCCACCCGGCGGCGGATGGCGTCATCGTCGGGCAGCAGGTTGTCGAACACCGCAATCACCGGCGGCCCCGCATAGCGGTCCCGGCGCAGCGGCAAGGAGCGCGACACCGGCAGCGTGTTCTCCCACGCCAGCCACTCCTCCGCATAGGCAAAGCCAAACGCCCCGTCCGGCCCGCGGTAGAACTGCCCCACCTTGCGGCCGTTCATGTAAACATCCAGCGGCGTATAGGTGCGCTTGCGCCCCATCAGAAGATATCCTCCAAGTCGCCCGGTTTCATCTTGCTGCGCGGCACGATGTGGAGTTCCAGGTCAAGCGCCGCCAGCAAATCAAACACCGTCTCCAGCTTGGCACCGCTACTGCTGGTCTCGATATTCGACACCGTGCGCTGCCAGACGCCTGCGCGGGCGGCCAGCTCGCCTTGTGTCAGCCCCTGCGCCTTGCGCGCATTGCGCAGCACGGTGCCGATGTCCTGGGTGGTGCGGGCAATCTGATCCATGATGCGGCTCCTTTTCCGGCAAGTATGATCATTGGATCATATTCCGTCAATATGCCCTGCGGATCATAAATCAGGAATATGCTGCCTAGATCATAAATTAAACCTATGATCCTTAGATCATAGAACGCGGCAGAGCGCCCCCTTGCATTCATCCCTCTGCGCCAGCCGGAACAAAACACCGGCCCGCGGCGTTGACGTTCCATGATAAAAACGCTGCTGCGGTTTCTGGTTCCCCTGCTTCTGCTCGCTGCGCCGCTGGCGGCGCAGGACAAGACCACCTGTGACAGCAGCCGCTGGTATTGCACCTCCGGCCTGAACACCGGCCTGCCGCAGCCCTCCACGCTGATCAGCCGTGAAACCCCCCGCGCCACCATCGAAAGCCTGATTGCCGCCGCCCGCGAAGATGCCTGGGCCGAGGCGGCGCATCTGCTGGACCTGTCCGGCATCCCCGAACCGCAACAGCTGGCCGCCGGCACTGGGCTTGCGCGGCAGCTGGAAACCGTGATCAGCCGCAAGACGGTGATCGACTGGGATATCATCCTCGACCGGCCCGACGCGCTGGACGCGCGCGCCTCCTCCGATCGGGCCATGGCCGGGGAGCCGCGCAAGTCGCTGCTGCTGTGGACGCTGGAGCTGGATAACCGCCCCGTGGCGATCCGGCTGAACCGGATCAAACCAAAGGACGGCGCCGCTGTCTGGGTGTTCTCCCGCCAGACCGTCGGCAACATCCCGGACCTGTTCGCGCGCTTCGGGCCGGGCCGGTTTGAAAAGATGCTGCCGGACGCGCTCAAGGAAAACGCCGCCTTCGGCTTCAAGTGGTGGGAGGTTCTCGGCCTTCCGCTGCTGCTTGCGCTTTCGGCTGGTGCCGGCTGGCTGGTGTGGAAGGGCACGGGCTGGGCCGCCCGCAAGGTCTCGCACCAGGTTGTCACCGACACCCTTCTGTCGATCCGCGGTCCCGCCAGTATCGGCAGCGCAACACTGGTGGCCCTGGCGATCGGCTCTTATGCCTTTGTGTTTTCCGGCCAGATCAGCACCATCCTGCCGCCGCTGGCCTGGCTCGGGCTGGCCGGCTCCGGCCTGTGGCTCGCCATCAACAGCGTCGAGGCGGTTCTGGACCGGCTCACCTCTTTTGACGAAACCGACCTGACCCAGCGCCAGGAGGATCACAAGCGCACCATGGCCACCCGGCTTGCCGCCGCCCGCCGCGCCTTTGTGGTGGCCGCGGTGCTGATCGGCGGCGGTATTTTCCTGAGCCAAAGCAACATCTTCCAGAACCTCGGCTTTACCATTCTGGGCACCGCCGGGGCGCTGACCCTGATCCTGGGCTTCGCCGCGCGGCGGGTGCTGGGCAACATCATCGCCTCGCTGCAGATCGCGCTGAACCAGTCCGCCAAGATCGGCGACCGGATCGTCTATAACGACTACCTCTGCCACGTGGAGCGGATCAACTTCACCTACGTGCAGCTGCGCGACTGGGACGGCACCCGCCTCATCGTACCGGTGGAGGAATTCATCTCCACCCCGTTTGAGAACTGGACGATGAAAGAGCCGAAGATGCTGCGCATCATCAAGCTGAAGTGCGCCCATAACGCCGATGTGGACGCGTTGCGCGAGGCCTTCGACGACATCGTCAGCAAGCTGGACAAGGAGGAGCTGGGCGATCCCGATGATGCCAAGGTCCGGGTGGCCGGGCAGGATGTCTTCGGCAAGGATGTCTGGTTCGCCCTGCCCTGCGCCGATCCGAACACCTCCTGGGACATCGCCTGTAAAGCGCGCGAGATGATCATTGCGGCCGGCAACCGGATTGCCGAGGAACGCGATATCGACATCTTCCCCGAGGTACGCCCGGCCGAGGCCGCCTAAGCCGCCCCCTGCCCCGCCAGCCCGGCCCGTTCCCGCGCCGCCGCCAGGTCGCCGCGCAGCAGCCCGCGCAGGCGGGTCTTGGCCTCAGGGTCCGGCGTGCGCAGGATATGCGCCGGGTGCAGCGTCAGCAGCACCGGCACCCCCTGACGGCCACTCTCCACCGTGCCGCGCCGCGCCATCAGCCTGTCGCCGCTGCCGGTCAACGCCAGCGCCGCCGTCGCCCCCATCGCCACAATCAGCCGCGGCTGCACCAGTTTAACTTCGGCATCCAGCCACCACCGGCACCGCTGCACCTCCCCCGCGTCTGGGCGCTGATGCAGGCGGCGGCGGCCCTGGGGGCGGAACTTGAAATGCTTCACCGCATTGGTCAGATACACCGCATCCCGATCCACCCCGGCTTCGGCGGTGACTTCATCCAGCAGCTGCCCGGCAGGGCCAACGAAGGGCCGCCCGGTCAGATCCTCGCGGTCGCCCGGCTGCTCCCCCACCAGCATCAGCGGCGCATCCTGCGGACCCTCGCCCGGCACCGCCTGGGTCGCCGCGCAATGCAGCGGGCAGCGGGTGCAGCCCGCCAGCGCCGCCGCCAGCCCGTCCTGCGGTCCGGCCCAGTGTTCGGTGACGGTCTGCTCTGCCGCCGCCTGCACCCGCGCGGCGCGGGCGGGCGGCAGTGTCGGCGCCGCCTCCGCCATCGCCCGCGCCCGGGCGGGTGCGGTGGCAATCAGCTCCGGTATCGCCGCCGCCTCCGGCATGTTGCGCCAGTATTTCTTCGGCATCTCCGACTGCATCGCCTTCACCTTCAGCCGCGCCGGGTTGAAGATGTTGCGGAAATACGTCAGCCACAGCCCTTCGCTGGCATCGTCCGGCAGACCGGGTTTGGGCGCGCCGGGCTCGAACCGCAGCACGCCGCCCTCAAACACCGCGCAGACATCGGGCGTCAGGATGCGCCAGTCCATGTCCCCGAACCGGCGGGCAAAGAACGGCGCCGTCGGCTCCACCGTGCGGTGCTCCGGCTCGAACCAGGCGGCAAAGCTGCGCCGCGCCGCCTCCGGGCTGCCGGTCTCGCGGAACCGGACAAAGGCCTTCATCTTGTGCTGGCAGCGGTGCACCGCTTTCTCCATCCGCCGCAGCTGCGCCAGCTGCGCATCGCCCCGGTCGCTCATCAGCTGCGGCGCGTCCTTCAGCCGCCACAAAAACGCATAAAGCCGGTCAAACCGCGCCGGGTCCGAATGCCAGGCGACACTCTCCGCCAGGCTCACGAAACTCCGCGGCACCGCCACGGGTCGCGCCGGCGCAGGCGGCGCAGCAGCGGTATCAAACAGCCCCGCCTCCGCCTGCGCACCGCAATGCCAGCGCAGATCCTCCGGCGGCACCCCAGCGCTCAGATAACCGCGCGCGGCCTCCCGCCAGGCGGCCGCGGTGCCGATGGAGGGCAGGCTCACCACCTGCATCAGAACAGGCTCAGCTGCTCGGGCGGCGGCGCAAAACGCGCCCGCAGATCCGCGGTGTCCGCCAGCGCCCCCGGCGTCCAGCCAACAGCCGTGATAAAGGGCCGCGCCTTCTTCAGCAGCGCCCCCATCCGCTGCAGATCCTCATACCGCAGGGCGCGGTGCCGCCGGGTGCTGAGGATCCGGTTCACAGTCCGGACTCCGAAGCCCGGCACCCGCAGCAGCTCCTCGCGGCTGGCCCGGTTCACATCCAGCGGAAACAGCCCCCGGTGCGCCAGCGCCCAGGCCAGCTTGGGGTCGATCTCCAGATCCAGGTTGCCGCCCGGCGCCGCACTGGTGATCTCCTCTACCCCGAACCCGTAAAACCGCAGCAGCCAGTCCGCCTGATACAGCCGGTGCTCGCGCACCAGCGGCGGGCTGACCAGCGGCAGCCGGGCCGAGGCATCGGGGATCGGCGAAAACGCCGAGTAATAGACCCTGCGTAGCCCGTAGCTGCCATAAAGCCGGGTGGACTGCCCCAGGATCACCGCATCGCTGGAGCCATCGGCCCCCACGATCACCTGCGTCGACTGCCCGGCAGGCGCAAACCGCGGCGGCCGCTTGCCGGTGTGGCTGCGATCCTTGGCCGCCTCGCCGCGCAGCCGCACATCGGCCATCGCCTTGCGGATCTGCTCCGGCTTCTTCTCCGGCGCGTGCTGCCGCACCGAGGCATCGGTCGGCAGCTCCACATTGATCGACAGCCGGTCCGCCAAACGACCGGCCTCCGCGATCAGCTCCGGCGCGGCGTCGGGAATCGTCTTCAGATGGATGTAGCCGCGGAAATTTTCCTCCTCCCGCAGCTTGCGGGCGATCTGCACCATGTCCGACATCGTCGCATCGGGCGAGCGGATGATGCCGGACGACAGAAACAGCCCCTCGATATAGTTGCGCCGGTAGAACTCCACCGTCAGCTTCACCACCTCATCCGGGGTGAACCGCGCCCGTGGCACGTTCGACGACACCCGGTTGATGCAATAGGCGCAGTCATAGATGCAGAAATTGGTCATCAGGATCTTCAGCAGGCTGATGCAGCGCCCGTCCGGCGCATAGGCATGGCAGATCCCCGCGCCGGTGTTCGACCCCAGCCCCTTGCCATCGCGCGAGTCGCGCTTGCTGGACCCGGAGGAGGCGCAGGAGGCGTCGTATTTCGCCGCGTCGCTCAGAATCGCGAGCTTGTCTTGAACACTCATCTTGGACATATGTTCTTATTATGTTCTCATGCCCGGATTGACAAGACCGCCCCCCTGCCCTGACCGGAAATCCGCCGGGAACCCGCATGGGGGGTCTCTGCGTTACCTAGGTATGGGTCTGGCCATTCTGGGAATATGCGCGCTTCTGGTTGTCTTTACCGACTTCCTCCTGACCACTGTGGCGATCACCGACCGCAAGCTGCCATCCAGATGGGTCTCGCGGGCCACTTGGCAGGTGCTGAGACGTGTTCTCCCCCACTCGGCGGGCGGACGCACGGTGATCGGGCCGTTGGCAATGTCGTCTATTGCCGCATTCTGGATCTCCGGCACGGCCATCGCCTGGTTTCTGATCTTCCAGGCCTCCCCGACGTCAGTGGTAAGCTCAGACACCAGGCAGCCAGCCGGATGGCTCATGGACCTCAGCTTCGTCGGCGAGGCACTGTCCACGCTCGGCGGCGGCAACAGCGTACCCGGGTCGGCAGGGTGGGAACTGGCGACCGTGCTTGTCGGCGTGAACGGCATGATCGTTCTGACGCTCTCGGTAAGCTTTGTCCTGAATACCACCCAGACCGTGACGGCCGGGCGCGCCTTTCTGGCCCATTCCTCAGCCAGCCGGGAGCTGGCCGTGGATCCCGTCAGCGACCTGAAGCCTCTGGCGGATCTTGTCGCCGACCTGAATAGCGTTCCCCACGCCTTGTATTTTTCAGCACCGGATCCTGCCCTGCGCCTTCCCGAAGGCCTGGAAAGGTTTGCCGCCAGCTGGCTGGAGCAGCGAGGCGACCTGCGCGGCTTGCGCACCATTCTTGATGGATTGCCGAATTTTGAGGTTTCCGACACGGCGGACGACAGCGAATTCCTCGCCCGCCTCCGGGATTGGTCAGCGGGCTTCACATTCTGAGCGCCCCTGCCGGACCGCCCTTGCGGCACGTCCGGAACCCGGCCAGGCCCCGGCCCCTCGGGAACTTTTGACCGGCGGTCTGCATTACTCCGGTATGATCGCTGCCAGCTTTGTATTCGCCCTATTGTTCGCCGCCATTCACCTGTCCATCGGATGGCTGACTTTTCTCGACCGCACCCCGCGCAGCAGGTGGCTGTCCGCCGCCGGCGGGGTGTCCGTGGCCTATGTATTCCTCCACATCCTGCCGGAGCTTGCCGCCCATCAAAGCATCTTCTCAGAAGAGCTGGAGCTGTCCCCCTCCAAGGCCGAGGAGGCAGTCTACCTCTCGGCACTCGGCGGGCTGGTTCTGTTCTACGGTCTTGAAAAACTGGTGAAAAGCGCCCGCCGCAGGGATGCCGCCAGCGGCCAGGGGACTGCGCCCGGCAGCGGCGATTTCTGGCTCCATACCGGCTCCTTCGCGCTTTACAACGCGATCACCGGCTATCTGCTCACCAACCGGGAAACGGCGGGCGCCTGGTCCCTTCTGGCCTTCGGCGTGGCCATGTCGCTGCATTTCGTCACCACCGATTTCGGCCTGCGCCAGGACCACAGCCACAAATACGACCGCACCGCCCGGTGGATCCTCGCCGGCGCGGTGCTGGGCGGCTGGGCGCTCGGCGTCAGCGTGCATCTGCCGGAACTGTGGCTCGGCTTCCTGTTTGCCTTCCTGTCCGGCGGCATCATCCTCAACGTCCTCAAGGAGGAGCTGCCGGAGGAGCGCGAAAGCCGCTTCTGGCCCTTCGCCGCCTCGGCACTGGCCTACGCCGCGATCCTGCTGGCCGCATAACCCCGCCGCCGCTCGCTCCGCAGGCCGCCGCGGAGGAACCAATCCGGCCGCACGGCGTTGACTCCCCATAGCCCGGATGCCCTGCCAGACCGCCACGCGGCGGCACGGCATCCGGCCCGCAACAGGAGAACCCCATGACCAAGCAACAGCCGAAACATGATGTCATCGAAGGTCTGAAGGGCTCGGAGCAGCACCACCCGCTGAAAAACCGCCCTGGCGAGAAAGGCGATCCCAACCACACCGAACCGAAGTCCAAAAAAGCGGACTCCGAAGAAAAGTCCAAAGACGACTCGTGACACCGCGCCCCTACGCGGTACCCTCTGCCAGGCCACGGGGCACGGTCCTGACCCCGGTTTAAGGCCTGGCGCCCTGCCCCTTCCGCCTGCCAACTATAGAAAACGCTTGCACGAATCCCGTTCTTTGGCCAATAGTCACGGAAAAGAGGCGGCAAACGCCAAATTCCGTGAACACGGCCCGGGCAGAAAACACGGTCACAGACACGACCGGCCCAACGGGTCACACCGCGGAACACAAGGCAGAGCGGCGCAAACGGCAGGCAAAAGGGCAGATGGATCATACATACACTCCGGAGGATCTCAACGCGGTCATCCGCCAGCACTCCGAATGGATTGCGGCCCAGCTGCACGCGCAGCGCGAGAGCCTGTTCCCCCCGAACGCCTCCAAGACCATGCGCAAGTTCACCTCGGGCGAGGCCGCGGCCCTGCTCGGGGTCAATGATTCCTACCTGCGCAAGCTGCACCTGGACGGCAAGGGTCCCTCGCCCGAGCTGACCGCCGGCAACCGCCGCCAGTACTCCGCCGAGGACATCCGAGAACTGCGCGAACTCTTGGAAAAAACCGCCCGCAAGCCCGGCGATTACCTGCCCGGCCGCCGCGAAAATGATCACATGCAGATCATCGGCGTGATGAATTTCAAGGGCGGCTCCGGCAAGACCACCACCTCCGCGCATCTGGCGCAGCGCCTGGCGCTCAAGGGCTACCGGGTGCTGGCCATCGACCTCGACCCGCAGGCGTCGCTGACCGCGCTGCACGGCGTCCAGCCGGAATTCGACCTCAAGGACGGCGGCACCCTGTACGATGCCATCCGCTACGAAGACCCGGCCCCGATCCAGTCGGTGATCCGCAAGACCTACATCCCGAACCTCGACCTGATCCCCGGCAACCTCGAACTGATGGAGTTCGAGCATGACACCCCCCGCGCGCTTGCCCAGGGCAGCGCCGGGCTGTTCTTCTTCCGGGTAAAAGAGGCTCTGACACAGGTCGATTCCGATTATGACGTGGTGGTGATCGACTGCCCGCCGCAGCTCGGCTTCCTCACCATGTCGGCGCTTTCCGCCGCTACCGGCGTGCTGGTGACGATCCACCCGGAAATGCTTGACGTGATGTCGATGTCGCAATTCCTGCGCATGACCGCCGACCTGATGGACGTGATCGCCCAATCCGGCGCCGACATGAGCCACGACTGGATGCGATACCTGCTCACCCGGTACGAGCCGTCGGATGCGCCGCAAAACCGCATCGTTGCCTTCCTGCGCACCATGTACGGCGACAAGGTGCTGAATGCGCCAATGCTGAAATCCACCGCGATTTCGGACGCGGGCCTCACGAAACAGACCCTGTACGAGGTCGAACGCAGCGCCTTCACCCGCTCCACCTATGACCGCGCGGTCGAAAGCCTGAACGCGGTCAACGACGAAATCAGCCAGCTCATTCAGGAAACCTGGGGGCGTTCATGACCAGCAGCAAGAAATCCCGCCTCTCGATGCTCGACAGCCTGGCCGCGGCCGGCGCGCCGGTGGCCTCCCCTGCCCCGGCCTCTTCGATGATGTCCAGCAACCGTGCCCTGCGCTCGGCCCGCGATGCGGTGGATTCCCACCGTGTCTGGGACCTGGAACCGCATCAGATCGAAGACACGCGGATCCATGACCGGCTCGACCCGGAAGACGTCATCGACCTGCGCGACGCGATTGAGGCCAACGGCCAGACCGTGCCGATCCTGGTGCGCCGCCACCCGTCAGAGCCCGACCGCTACCTGCTTGTCTACGGCCGCCGCCGCCTGGAGGCGATCCGCGCCTCCGAGAAGGTCACCAAGGTCCGGGCCCTGGTCGCCAATCTGGATGAAGACGCCGCTGTGCGCGCCCAGATCTCCGAAAACATGGCGCGCCGCGACCTCTCCTTCATCGAAAAGGCGCTGTTTGCGCAGGAGCTGGTCGAGAACGGCTTTGGCAACCAGTCGCAGGTGGCCGAGGTGCTGACAGTCACCAAATCCTCAGTCTCGATGGCTATCGCCATTGCCGAGGCGGTCGGCCCCGATCTGATCCGTGCCATCGGCCCGGCCCAGGGCATCGGCCGCCCCCGCTGGGACGCTCTGGCCAAGGCAATTGCCGACACGGGCGCCGACCGCGAGGCGCTGATCCGCATCGCCGAGCAGGAATACACCAATTTCGCCGTCGAAGCCGCAACCGAAGGCGCAGAGGCCGCGCCCGCCGACCCCTCGCTGCTGGCTTTTGAGGCGGTGTTCAAGGCCGCAGTCCCCTCCCCTGCCCCGCAAGCCAAGCCGGAACGCAAGGCGCGGACGCTCGCGCAGCCGCTCACCGTAGATGGCCGCCGCAGCGCCACCCTGCGCCGCACCGCCAAGGGCGTGAGTTTGGAGCTGCCGGGCGGCGGCTTTGCCGACTGGCTGGAGGCTGAGGCCCAGACACTGATTGAAGAGCTTCACGCGCGCTGGCAGTCGCGCGGCGAAGGTTAAATGATAACAATAACTTAGGAGGCACAGAGCAGGCAAAAAAGAAGGCCCCGCAAAACCGAAGCTCCACGAGACCAACTTGTTTCTAGCACTCTCAAGTTAGTGGCCGGAGCCTATAACCGCAAGTCCAAAGCGATTCGCGGGCCGGTATTTTTTTGTCTTTCGTGATGATGACATGGGATATATGCCCCTCACGCCTTTTGGGCGAACGGTGGATGCTGTCCTGCTGAAACACCAGCAGGCCGCCGCCGAACACTCCCCTATGCAGTCTGACGTCAGCAAATGGGACGCCCTGCGCGAACTGGCAGCCGCCCGCAAGGCGTACGGTCTCAGCGACCGCGACCTCTCGGTGCTGCAGGCGCTAATCTCCTTCCTGCCCGGCAAGTCGATCGCTCCCCAGCCCGGTGTGACGGTTGTGCATCCTTCCAACCGGGCGATCTGCGAGCGGCTGAACGGCATGCCCTGCTCCACCATGCGCCGCCACATGGCCAAGCTGGTATCAGCCGGCATTCTGATCCGCCGCGACAGCCCCAACGGAAAACGCTACGTGCGCCGTTATCGGGACGAGCGTGTGGCCTATGGTTTCGACCTTTCCCCCCTCGCCTTCCGCTTTGCCGAATTCTCCGGTATGGCAGAGGCCCAACGCGCTCAGGAGACCCGCATCAAGCAGCTGCGCGAAACCGTCAGCCTGATGCGCCGCGACCTCCTGAACCTCGCCCTCTGCGGGGCTGCCGATCATCCTGAGCTGACCGTCTGGGACCAGTTCCACGACCTCGCCCAGCTCACCGCGCGCGACCTCCGCCGCAAGCTGGGAGCCGACGATCTGGAAGACCTCAGGACCCGTCTTGCAGCCGCCCTGACCGACACCAAACGCCTTTTAGAGCCTGTCTGCGCAGAAGATTTGGGCACCAGTGACGCCCAAATTGAGCACCACTATCAGAATTCAAAGAAAGACTCTTTTGAATCTGAACAGACCGCTAACGCAGCGCACGCCCCGGAAACGGAATCAAAAGACGAAACCGATTATGCTGAGAAACCCGCAGCAGACAGGCCAGTGACTCGTGACATTCCACCCCAAACGCCTGAGGCCCCTGCCCCCAGTGGACCAAGTCTCCCTCTCCGCCTGATCCTCGCCGCCTGCGGTGAGATCCGCGGTTACGCCGATGGCACAATCCGGCACTGGAGCGACCTGATGCGCGCTGCTGACACCGTGCGCCCGATGATGGGGATCTCCGCAGCCGTCTGGGAAGAGGCCAAGACTGCAATGGGCGCAGCGGAAGCCGCGACCGTGGTTGCCGCGATGCTTGAGCGCTTCGCCGACATCCGCTCGCCCAGCGGTTACCTCCGGCATCTCAGCGCCAAAGCTGCGTCGGGTGGCTTCACCAGCACGCCCATGGTCATGGCCCTCACCCGCCAAGCCGCAGCGTAGGAGTTCACAGCTGTGAACTCCCTGCCCTCCCCTGCCCGGTCCGGATGGTATGATCCGGATCAACCCGAGATCCTCTTCGCCGTGGCAAACTGCGGCGGCAAAGATGCGGGGAGAGTGGCAGCATGGAATACCGGGACTACTACGAAATCCTTGGGGTCACTCCGGATGCAAGTTCGGAACAGATCAAGCGAGCCTACCGCCAGCTTGCCAGGAAATACCACCCGGACATCGATGCCACGGCAGAAGCCGAAGAGAAGTTCAAAGATGTCAACGAAGCCTACGAAGTCCTGAAAGACCCGGAAGCCCGATCTGCCTACGATAATCTGGGTAAACCCGGGCCCGATGCTCGAGACGGTTTCCAGCCCCCGCCCGGATGGGAAGGCGGCTTTGAATTCACCGGGGGCAGGCCGCAGGGTGCGGAGGCCTTCAGCGACTTCTTCGAGTCCCTCTTCCGGCGCCAGGGGCAGCCGTTCGACCGGGCCGGTCAAGATCAGCACGCCCGCCTGCAGCTGGACATCGAAGACGCCTACCGCGGGGCAACCCGGGTTCTGACGCTCCGGGTTCCGCAGGCGGCTGCGGATGACAAGGTGCATCTGCAGGACCGCAGCATCACGGTTCATGTCCCCAAGGGGATCCTGGAAGGCCAGCACATCCGGCTGCCTGGCCAAGGATCGGTACCCCCGGGCGGAGGCGCCGCGGGCGATCTGTTTCTGGAGGTGAGTTTTGCCCCTCATCCGGTTTACCGGGCTGACGGCAGGGACCTGTATCTGGAACTGCCCGTGACCCCATGGGAAGCCGCATTGGGCGGCAAGGTGATGATGCCCACGCCGGACGGCAAGGTCGCGCTGACCATCCCGGCAAATGCCCGCGGCGGCCAGAAGCTGCGGCTGAAGGGCAAAGGTCTGCCTGGCACGCCGCCCGGGGACATCTATGCAACGCTCAGGATCGTGAACCCCGAGGTGACCACGGAGGAGGCGCGCGCGTTCTTTGAACAAATGGCCCGGGAGGTGCCGTTCAACCCGCGCGCCGGTATCGGAGGATAGACGCATGAAACCCGCAACCGCCAAAACTGCAGTCGTCGTCAGCCTGTCACTGGATGAGCTGTGCCGGTTTTGCCATGCTGACAGGAACTGGGTCATTGAACTGGTCGAACATGGGGTGCTGGAACCCGAGGGGGCCACGATCCAGAGCTGGCAGTTCCACAGTGTGAGCATTGCCCGCGCCAAGAAGGCGCGGCGGTTGAACCAGGACCTGGGGGTCAATGCCGCCGGGGTGGCGCTGGTGCTGGATCTGCTGGCCGAGCGGGAAGAGATGCTGCGGCGGCTGGCCGCCTTTGACGACCGCTAGCGGATGTGCTGGAGCCTGGAAGCCTCGGCCGGGATGGCGGTCGCCGGGACTGCCGCGGTGGTGGTGTGCTGGCGGCAAGGCCAGCCTTTGGCGGTTTGGGCAGCGCTTGGTTACTTCACGGTTATGGAAGTGTTGCAGCTCGCGGGGTACCTGACCGTCAACGACTGCAGTTCCGCCGCGAACAAGGGCACGACGCTGTTGTCGTATTTGCACATTGCTTTTCAACCCATTGTAATCAATGCGTTTGTGCTGGAACTTGTGCCTTCCGCCGTCAAGCGGCGCTGCCGGTCCTGGGTTCTGGCCCTGAGCTGCGCTGCCACAGGTGTCATGCTGCTGCAGCTGGTGCCGTTGCCTGCCTTGGGCGCCTGCGCTGCTGGGGCCCCGATGTGCGCAGAGGTTCTTTGCACCGTGTCCGGGAATTGGCATATCGCATGGAATGTGCCCTATAACGGGCTGCTGGTGCCGCTGGACAACGCGCTGGGGGTGCAGTCCGGCTTTCCGGTTTACATGGCGGCGGTGTTTCTGATGCCGCTGGTATATGGGGCCTGGCGCTTTGTGCTGATGCACGCCGCAACCGGGCCGGTGCTGGCCTGGGTGCTGACCAGCAACCCGGATGAGATGCCCGCCGTCTGGTGCCTGTTTTCAATCGTGATCCTGTGCATCGGGCTGAGCCCCTGGGTCCGTACCGCGGTCTCGGCCCATAGCTGGTGGGGGCTGCGCGTGTGACCGGCGGGTTGATCCTGATCACTGCGCCGGGAACTGGCTTGCGGTATTCTGAAATGCGGGGAGAGGCAGAATGCGTGCAATGGTTTTCCATAAGGCAAAGGAGCCGCTGCGGCTGGAAGAAATTGCCCAGCCGGAACCCGGACCGGGAGAGGTTCTGATCCGGGTTGAAGCTTGCGGTGTGTGCCGCACCGATCTGCATATTTTTGACGGTGATTTAACCGAACCGCAGGTGCCCCTGATCCTGGGGCACGAGATTGTCGGCCGTATCGCGGCCAAGGGCGCACAGGCCGAGGGGCTGGAGATCGGCCAGCGGGTGGGCGTGCCCTGGCTGGGGGCCACGTGCAGCCACTGCCGCTATTGCCGGGAGGGGCAGGAGAACCTGTGCGATGCGCCGGAGTTCACCGGTTATACCCGCAACGGCGGCTTTGCCGAGGCCTGTGCGGCAGACGCGCGGTATGTGTTTCCGCTGGGCGGCGGCGATCCGGTTGCACTGGCGCCGCTGCTGTGCGCCGGGCTGATCGGCTACCGCAGCTATCGCATGGCGGGCGAGGGCCGTAACATCGGTCTGTACGGATTTGGTGCTGCGGCGCATATTCTGACCCAGCTGGCGGTCTGGCAGGGCCGCAAGGTGTTTGCGCTAACGGCGCCGGGTGATACCGAAGCGCAGGCGTTTGCCCGCAGCCTGGGCGCGGCCTGGGCGGGAGGGTCTGATGAGCTGCCGCCGGAACCGCTGGATGCCGCTATACTTTTTGCGCCCGTGGGCAGCCTTGTGCCCGCGGCTCTGAAGGCCGTGCGCAAGGGGGGCAGGGTGGTCTGCGGTGGCATCCACATGAGCGATATTCCCGCCTTTCCCTATGCCGATCTGTGGGGGGAGCGGCATATCTTGTCGGTCGCCAATCTGACCCGGCAGGACGGCGAAGAATTCCTGCCGCTGGCCGCCGAGGCGGGCATCACCACTGAACACCGCGCCTATGCGCTGGAAGACGCCAACCAGGCGCTGGAAGACATGCGGCAGGGCCGATTGCAGGGGGCTGCGGTTCTGGTGCCCTGATCCCAGAAACAAGGAGAGCGCAATGGCTGTAAATCACGGACCGGACCCTTTGACGGCAGCCAAGCTGCGGCCTGCGCTGCCGGACACCGGGCTTCGTTTCAAGCTGACGGATGAGCTGGACGGCGCAGAGGAGTGGCTGGGGCAGGACCGGGCGGTGGACGCAATCCGGATGAGCGCCACGGTCCCCCATGAGGATTTCCATGTCTTTGTTCTGGGCCAGCCCGGCAGCGGCCGCCATGCGATTGCCCAGTCGATCCTGGCCGGGATCGCGAAGGACAGGCCGGTTGCTTGCGACTGGGTCTATGTCAACAACTTCGAACAGCCGCACAAACCGGTGGCGATCCGGCTGCCGGCGGGATCGGCCAGCCGCCTGCGCAGGATGATGGAAACGCTAGTTGATGACCTGGCCAACCAGATCCCGGCGCTGTTTGAGTCGGAGGATTACCAGACCCGGCGGCGGACCATCGAAGAGGATTTCTCGGCGGAGCATGAACGCGAGATGGCGGAGATCTTTGACGATGCCCGCGCCCGGAATGTTGCCATTCTGCGCACGCCGGTGGGGTTCAGTTTTGCCGGGGAGCGTGACGGGAATGTGCTGAGGCAGGAGGAGTTCGAGGCGCTCACAGATGAGGAGCGGGAGGAGCTGGAGGCCGCGATCGAGAGCGTCCAGCAGCGGATCTCGGATGTGCTGAAATCGGTGCCCAAGCGCGAAAAGGAGCACCGGCGGCAAGTGGAGCAGCTGAACTATCAGCTGGCCTCGCGCGGGGTGGATGAGGCGATCCGCGATGTGCAGAAGGCGTTTGCCGATGACGCGGCGGTTCAGCGGTATCTGGAGGCGGTGCGCAGCGATCTTGTTGAGAACGCAGAGCTGTTCCTGATGGGCGAAAGCGAGGACTCCGCCGGCCCGTTCCCGGTGGCGACCAGCAAACGGTTCGAGGAGCCGCAGTTCCAGCGCTACCGGGTCAATGTGATGGTGTCGAACGGCAGCAGCGGGCAGGGCGCGCCGGTGGTCAAGGAAGAGCTGCCGACGATGGCCAATCTGATCGGGCGTATTGAGTATGCCTCGGAGATGGGGGCGCTGGTCACCAATTTCACGATGATCAAGCCGGGTGCGCTGCACCGGGCCAACGGCGGCTATCTGGTGCTGGACGTGCGCCAGGTGCTGAACGAGCCGCTGGCCTGGGATGCGCTGAAGCGCTGCCTGCGCACGGGGGAGATTGCCATCTATTCGCCCGGCGAGCGGCTGAGCATGGTGTCGACGGTCTCGCTGGAGCCGGACCCGGTGCCCCTGAGCGTGCGGGTGGTGCTGATCGGGGAGCGGATGCATTACTACCTGCTGTCCGCCTTGGACCCGGATTTCCTGCAGCTGTTCAAGCTGGAGGCCGATTTCGACGATCACCTGCGGCTGGAGGGCGGCGGGTCGGTGGAGGGGTACGCGCATCTGATCGCGCGGCTGGCCCGGCATGCCGGGACCCGGCCGCTGGATCAGCCTGCGGTTGAATTTGTGCTGCGGGAAAGCATGCGCATGACCGGGGATGCAGAGCGGCTGACGCTGAATTTCAGCCGCTTGTCGGACCTCTTGCGGGAGGCGGAGTTCTGGGCCGGCAGCGGCGGCAGCGCCCATATCGGGCCGGAGCATATCGAACGCGCGGTGGCGGAGAAGGAGCGCCGGGCCGGGCGGGTGCGGGAGCTGGGGCTGGAGACGATCCAGCAGGGCACGGTGATGATCGACACGGACGGCGCGCGCATCGGCCAGATCAACGCCCTGTCGGTCTTGCAGATCGGCGATTACAGCTTCGGCAAGCCGTCGCGGCTGACGGCGCGCACCCGGCCGGGCACCGGCAAGCTGGTGGACATTGAACGCGAAACTGAACTGGGCGGGCCGATCCATTCCAAGGGGATGCTGATCCTGCAGGGCTATCTGGCGGCCGCCTATGCCACCCGCGCGCCGCTGTCGCTGTGGGCCAGCCTGGTGTTCGAGCAGAGCTATGGCGGGGTGGAGGGCGACAGCGCCTCGGCGGCGGAGCTGATTGCGCTGCTGTCGTCGCTGGCGGAGGTGCCGCTGGACCAGTCCTTTGCGATCACCGGGTCGGTCAACCAGTTCGGTGATATCCAGGCGATCGGCGGGGTCAACCAGAAAATCGAAGGGTTTTTTGACGTGTGCGATGCCCGCGGCCTGACCGGCAGGCAGGGGGTTCTGATCCCGGCCGCCAATGTGCGCAACCTGACGTTGCGTCAGCGCGTCGTTGATGCGGTGGAGGCGGGCCGGTTCCGCATCTTCCCGATGACCAGCATCACCGACGGGATCGCGGTGCTGACCGGCCTGGAGGCCGGGGAGCGGGGCGCCGACGGGGTGTTTCCGGAAGGCAGCCTGAACCGGCGGGTGGAGGAGCGGCTGCAAGGATTTGCCGACATCCGCAAGTCCTTTGCAAAGGAGGCCAGCGGCAATGCGACATGATGCGGAAAGGGCAGGCGAGGGGGGCCGCGCCAGGGTGATCCTGGGCGCCAGCTGCTATCCGGATGCGGAGGCGGCGCTGGCGCTGGCGCTGGAGCTGGCCCGCCAGATGGGGGCGGAGCTGCATGGGGTCTTTGTCCGCGAGACGGCGGTTCTGGCAGCGTCCTATTCGCATTCCTGGGTAGTGAGCTACTCGGGGCAGCGGGAAAGCGGGCTGACCGCCGCCGCAATCACCAAGGCGTTCCGGGCGGATGCCCGGCGGTTTGAGGGCCTCCTGGCGCGCCGGGCCAAGGCTGCGGCGCTGGTGAGCTCGTTCCGGGAGGCTGAGGGCCATGTGCAGGAGGAGCTGCGCCGGTCGGCAGAGGCGGGCGATATCATCATTTCCGGGTTCAAGCCGATCCTGCGCGCCGCGGGCTGCATTGCCGTGATCCTGGCGGAAGGGCAGGGGGTGCCGGGGTTTGCACTGCGGCTGGCGCGCAAGACCCGCAAGCCGCTGGTGGCACTGATCGCCTGCACTCCCGGTACTGAGCAGGACCCCGGAGCCAGGTCCGCAGGGCCGCCGGGCGATGTGGCGGAAACCCGGCTCTGCGCGCTGCCCGGTGTGCTGCTGCGGCAGCTGGAGCACATGAGCCCGGCTGCGGTGATTGTCGCGGCGCCGCTGGCGGACCTGCCTCCGGCGGCCCGCATCCAGGAGGCGGCGCGCTGTCCGCTGGTCATCCAGAGCGGCGGTTAGGGCGGCTGCCGGGGCAGCGGCGGATTGATGCAAATCATTTCGGCGCGTGGCTACGGGCATAGACTGACGGCATCCTGGGAAAACGGGAGGGGAGAGGCATGGAGACCAACTGCCTGCCAAAGATGGACATGACGGACAACTCGACCGGCTGCTGCCCCAGGTTCAAGCCGCAGGGGTGGGACGGCCGCCATCTGCATTTTGACAAGAAGCCGTTCGCGCGGGCCAAGACGCGCAGCCTGCTGCATATCCCTTTGAATATGGGGCAGGTCTTTGCACGGGTGCAGAAGCATATCGAAGACGCCGGCGCGCAGGACCCCGAGGGGTACTTGGTCCTGAGCCGGGATTTGTCCCACGCGGAAGCGGAGCATTTCTTTGCGGTGACCGGCAAGGTGCCCGGGGAAGAAATGAAGGAGATCAGCGGCGATTTCATCACCCGGGTGTTCGAAGGCCCTTACCGCAGGGCCAAGGACTGGGTGCATGACATGGAGGTTGCCGCCGAAGCGGCAGGCAAAACCGCGGGGCGCATTTTTATGTTCTATACAACCTGCCCCAAATGCGCCCGGGCCTATGGAAAGAACTATGTCATCGGCGTTGCCGAAGTCAGTTGACGAGTCACTCAGCGGGAGGTGGTTATGCAAGATCCGGAACTGGAAATCCTGATTGAACGGCTGGAAAGCCGATCGGACCTGACCCTGGCGGATTTTGACGGCGTGCTGCATGCGCTGGCGTTTCTGCTGCCGGATGCGGTGCCGCGGGATGAGCACGCCGCGCAGCGGATAGGCACCGCGGACGGGGCGATGCATGTGGCCGATGATGCCTTTCCGGACTGGGATGTGCATATCCGCGGCCGCGCCTATGGCAAGCATGGCCGCTGGCACTGCACCTTGCGGGAAAACGATGCCCGGGACAGCGATGCGGCCATTGGCCTGGGCCAGTCGCCGGTTCTGGGGCAGGCCATCCTGGCGGCAGTGCTGCGGCTGGCGGTGATCCTGAAAAAGGACTGAATAGAATCGGCCCCGTTCGGCGGTCCGGTGTGCTGCCAGGGAAAGGAAGCGGATGTCCCGGATTTTGACAATCACTCTCAACCCGGCGGTCGACTTGGCAACGTCGATCGAGCGGGTGGTGGCTGGCCCCAAGCTGTATTGCAAGGCGCCGCGGGTGGACCCCGGCGGCGGCGGGGTGAATGCGGCCCGGGCGATCCGCAGGCTGGGCGGCGAGGTCACGGCGCTGGTCGCGGTCGGCGGCGCCATGGGCGAGCAATTGCTGCAGCTTCTGGTGGCGGAAGACGTGCTGGCGGTGGCGGTCCATGTGCCTGGCGAAACGCGGCAGAGCTTTGCGGTGACGGATGAAACCACCGGCGAGCAGTTCCGCTTCAGCGTTCCGGGCGAGACGATGACAGATGACGATGCCGCCCGGCTGCTGAGCGCGATTGCGCAGGCGGCGCCGCGGGACGGCTATGTGGTGCTGAGCGGCGGTGTCACCCCCGGTCTGGCCGATGACTTTCCGCATCAGGTTCTGGAAGCGATTGCGCCGCGCACCGGCAAGCTGGTGGTGGATACCTCCAAGGCGGCGCTGGCGCATCTGCTGGCGGCGCCGGGCAAGCCCGTGCATGTGCTGCGGCTGGACCAGCGGGAGGCGGAACAGGCAGCGGGGCACGCGCTGCCCGCGGTCGCGGACAGCCTGGCATTTGCCCAGGACCTGATTGCGCGCGGGGTGGCGGAGATCGTCGTGGGCGGGCGCGGGGCCGAAGGGTCCGTTCTGGCCACCGGGGACCAGCGGTTTTTCTGCCGCGCGCCGTATGTCGAGGTGCAAAGCAAGATCGGGGCAGGGGATGCCTTTACCGGTGCGCTGACGCTGGCGCTGTCGCGCGGCGAGGCGCTGGAACAGGCGCTGCGCTGGGGTGTTGCCGCGGCAAGCGCCACGGTTGCAACCGAGGGCACCGCGCTGTTTGACCGCGGCGCGGTGGAGGCGCTGATGCCAGAGTGCGGGGTTGAGGCGGTCTAGCCTGCGTCTTCGGCCTTGGCGGCGTTGCGCAGGACCTGCACGAAACTGTCGGGGGTGACCGAGATGCTGTCGATGCCGAACTCCACCAGGCGGCGGGCATAGTCCGGGTTGTTGCTGGGCGCCTGGCCGCAGAAGCCGACCTTGGATCCGGCCTTATGCGCCTCGCGGATCACCGTCTCGATCATCCACAGCACCGCCGGGTCATCCTCGCGGAACAGGTCTGCCAGAGCGTCGGAGTCGCGGTCGATGCCGAGCGTCAGCTGGGTCAAGTCGTTTGAGCCTATGGAGAAGCCGTCGAAGCGTTCGGCGAACTCTGCCGCGCGCAGGACGTTGGAGGGGATTTCGCACATGACGTAGACCTCCAGCCCGTCCTGGCCGCGTTTCAGGCCGTGCTCTGCCATCACCGCCAGTACCTTGTCGGCCTCCTCCGGGGTGCGGCAGAAGGGGATCATCACGATCACGTTTTTGAAACCCATCCGGCCGCGCAGCCGGGCAATCGCCTGGCATTCCAGCGCAAAGCCGTCGCGGTATTCGTCCGAGTAGTAGCGGGAGGCGCCCCGGAAGCCGATCATCGGGTTTTCCTCGGCGGGTTCAAAGGCGTGCCCGCCCAGCAGGTCAGCGTATTCGTTGGTCTTGAAATCGCTCATCCGGATGATCACCGGCTTGGGGTGGCAGAAAGCGGCGATCCGCGACAGGCCGCGGGCGAGGCGGTCAACGAAGTATTCGGTCCTGGGGTCATAGCCTGCGGTCAACGCCTCGATTGCAGCGCGGGTTTCGGGGTCCTGCAGCTGATCGAAGCGGGCCAGCGCCATCGGATGGACGCGCACCGCGTTGCTGATCACGAATTCCATCCGCGCCAGGCCGACGCCATCCGCCGGCAGCCGCCACCAGCGCAGCGCGGCGCCGGGGTTGGCGAGGTTGAGCATGATCCGGGTCTTGGGCCGGGGCAGGTCCTCAAGGGTGTCCTCGGTGACGGCGATCTGCGACAGGCCCTCGGTCACGACGCCCTGTTCGCCGCCTGCGCAGGAGACGGTGACGTCCTGCTGGTCGTACAGAACCTCGGTCGCGTTGCCGCAGCCGACGATGGCGGGCAGGCCCAGCTCGCGGCTGATGATGGCCGCGTGCGAGGTGCG
The DNA here is from genome assembly GCF_056158685.1 of Leisingera sp. ABM4_103. Classification (NCBI taxonomy): domain Bacteria; kingdom Pseudomonadati; phylum Pseudomonadota; class Alphaproteobacteria; order Rhodobacterales; family Roseobacteraceae; genus Leisingera; species Leisingera sp. ABM4_103. The sequence continues at coordinate 130,923 of NZ_JBSWTU010000004.1, forward strand.
GCCGCCGCGGTCGGTCACGATGGCGGCGGCGCGTTTCATGACCGGCACCCAGTCCGGGTCGGTGGTGCCGGTCACCAGCACCGAGCCGTCTTTGAACCGGCCGATGTCTGCGGCGTTTTCGATGATCGACACCCGGCCTGCGACCGCGCCGCTGCCGACGCTGAGCCCTGTCAGTAGAACCGGCCCCGGGTCGGTCACCGCATAGGAGCGCAGGGTGCCGGCGGCGGCGCGCGACTGCACGGTTTCGGGGCGGGCCTGCACGATGTAGATCCGGCCGCCGGCGCCGTCGCGAGCCCATTCCATGTCCATCGGGCAGCCATAATGGTCCTCGATCACCTTGGCCTGGCGGGCCAGCAGCAGGATATCGTCGTCGCTGAGCACGTATTGCGCCCGCTCAGCCTTGGAGGCGGGCACGTTGCGCGGGGTGCCGTCGCGGTCCTGGATCATCTTGATGGCCTTAGCCCCCAGCCGCTTTTCCAGGATCGGCGTCAGGCCGGGGGTGCCGAGGAAAGGTTTGAAGACCTGGTATTCGTCCGGGTCGACGGCGCCCTTTACCACGTTTTCGCCCAGCCCCCAGGCGGCGTTGATCAGGACGGCATCGGGGAAGCCGGATTCGGTGTCTATCGAGAACATCACCCCGGCGCCGCCGGTGTCGGCGCGCACCATCTGCTGCACCCCGACCGACAGTGCAACCTTCATGTGATCGAAGCCGTGGATCTGGCGGTAGGAGATGGCCCGGTCGGTGAACAGCGAGGCATAGCATTTGCGGCACGCCTCCAGCAGGGGCTGCTCGCCGCTGACGTTCAGGAAGGTCTCCTGCTGGCCCGCGAAACTGGCCTCCGGCAGGTCTTCGGCGGTGGCGCTGGAGCGCACCGCCACGGGCACATCCGGCTGTCCTGCCGCGGCGCTGAGGCTGCGGTACTGGGCGAGGATCGCCTGCGCGGTCTTTGCCGGCCAGTCGCCTGCCAGGATCAGGGCACGGATTGCCTTGCCCGCCTTTTGCAGCGTCGTCCGTCCTGCATCCAGCGCGTCCAGTTCCTGGTAAATCCGGGCTTCGAGCTTATTGGCCGACAGGTAACCGCGGTAGGCATCGGCGGTGGTGGCAAACCCCGGCGGCACGTGGATGCCCTTGGCGCCAAGCGCCTGGATCATCTCTCCCAGAGAGGCGTTCTTGCCGCCGACCAAGCCGGTATCGGTGCGTTTCACCTTGTCGAAGCTGATCACGAGCGCGGGGGATTGGGCCATGTCCGGTCTCCGGTCCTGTGCGGGTTGGCTCATAATGCCATAAATCCCTGAAGGCCGATTGATGCTGCTCAATCCGCGCGGTCTGACCGGCTGATAGGGTCGCCGCGTTGACTGTTATTTTGGTGAAAGGTGAGCGGGATGGAAAATGTCGAACGGCTGCTGAAGGGCACGGTGGAGGAACTGGACCGCCTGCTGAATGCCAAGAATGTTCTGGGAGACCCGATCGAGAAGGGGGAGGCGACGGTCATTCCCATTGTCAGCTACGGGTTCGGCTTTGGAGCCGGCGGCGGTACGGACACCAAGACCGGCGAAGGCGCGGGAACCGGGGCGGGCGGCGGGATCAAGCCGCTGGGCGCCATCATCATCGACCAGCGCGGTGCGCGGGTTGAATTGGTGCAAGGCGCGATGACGACGCTGGCGGCAGTGCTGGGCGATGCGGCCGGAAAGGCCATTGAGACGGCGGCGCAGACGGCTGGGGCCAAAGGCGGGAAGGGGCAGAACTGACCGTGGCGGGGCTGGGCGCAGCGTTGGGCGTGCTGCTGGCGGCGCTGCTCGTCGGGATCGTTCTGGTGCTGGTGTCGCCGCTCAGGATTGAGCTGGTGCTGCGCAAGGAGACGGCGCTGGTGTTTTCGGCGGCGTTGCGGCCGCTAGGCGGGTTCGGTCCGCGGGTCAGGGTTTCGGGCAGGCGGAAAGCGCCGCCCGCAGACAAAGAGCCTGGCCGCAAGCGGCCGTTCGATGCCCGCAGGCTTGTCCCTGCGGCGTTGCGGCTGGCGGCGGCGGTGCTGCGCCGCATCCGCATCCGCGCCCTGATCCTGGATGCAAAATTCGGATCGGGCGATCCGGCGGAGACCGGGCAGCTCTATGGGATGCTGACGCCGCTGGTGTACGGGAGCCTGCCTGCCCGGCGGCTGCAGATCTCTGTGCAGCCGGTCTTTGACCGGGCGGTCCTGTCCGGACGGGCCGAACTGGACGTTTCCGTGGTGCCGGCAGCGCTGATCGGGCCGGCGGTGCGGTTCGGCTGGGACGCCTTCGGGCCGGTCCGGTGAGCTGGGTGGTCGACCCGCCGGTCCGGGCCGGGGCGCTGGCCTTTGCGGCGGTTTGCCGGGTTGCACGGTTCAGCCGCAACAGGGCGGCGGCGGCCGTTTACAGCGCGGAAAAGCGGCCCGTGCTGATCCTGGCTTTTCACCGCGGCGCGGTGACGGGAGCCGGGATTGACGGCAAAAGCTATTCTGCCGCGGAAATCGAGGAGAGCTTTCCGCAGGCCATCGCCAGAACGCAGGCCCGGCTGGCCCGGGGCCAGTGAAGCCGGGCGCCGGGGGTTATTCGATTTGCACGGACTGCAGATAGGCAATGACATTTGCCAGCGGCAGGCCGGTCATCATCGGCTGGCCGCTGGGCAAGGCCAGCGCGACCTGCTGGTCGGAGTCCAGAACCGGGCCGAACAGCGGCATCTCGCCGCCGTGGGCGAGCACCGGCGCGCGGCCATCCACCTGGCGGGCGACGGCCTCCAGCGGGAAGGTGCCGCCGTTGCGGGCCGCTAGCCGGGTGAGGTCCGGCGTTTCGATGGCAAGCATCTCCGCCATGGGGCCGTTCCCCGTGGCCTCGCGGCCATGGCACTGCCAGCAATAGGTCCGGTAAAGGTCCCGTCCGTCCTGCGGGTCCGGTTCCTGCGCGCTGGCGGCGCCAGCGGCTGCAAATATCAAAAGCATCGTGCGAAAGAACACCGGTATCATCCTCCTCTGCCATGGTCCCCGTCGCGGCAAGTATAGGGGACGCCGCCGGGCTGCGGCTTTAACCTGCCTCAAGTTCCTGTCTTGAAGCCGTGCTAACCCGCCCGCCCATGCGGCGGGCCTCAGTCCAGCCCGGTATCTGTGTCCTCGCCCGCCTCCGCCTTGAGGCGGTGGCCGGGACCGCTGTTTTCCAGCAGGTTCAAGTGCACCCGTATGCGCCAGAGGTGATAGGCCACCCTGTGCAGCCAGCGGACCGCATCGAGCCGGGTCCAGGCGGTTTCGTCCGGCAGGGTGCCGTCTGCGGCCTCGGAGATCAGCCGGTCCCTTTGCGATCTGCGCTGCGCCCGCATGATGCGGCGGACACGGTCCAGAAGCTTTTCGCATTTGTCAGGGCTGCCGGCCTCTCCGGCATCGGCGGTTGCCAGGTCCAGCAGCCCGGTGAGACGCCGCAGCCGCGCGTCGTTCGGCAATTCGCTGATCCGGTCGGTTTGCGTGCAGCGGTACAGCAGCCGGTCCAGGTGATCCAGGGTGTGGTATATCCCCTTGATATCGGCAAACTCCGCGCTGGCATTGCCGGACAGTTCGATCTTGTCGAGGTAGGTGCTGGTTTCGGTGACTGCGGTGGAGAGGTGGCCCCACTCGTAACTGCTGCTGGCCGGGACGGGAGCGCCGGTGAGTGTTCTGAGGTAACGAATGGCTGCTGCCGTGACCCGGTTCACGGCCACTTTGGCGGCGGCGGTCGCGGCGGCCGGATCGCTCAGGATAAGGTGGTCCAGCGATTGCGTCAGCGCCGCCCCGCGGTCGGGGATCAGAAACTCGATCAGCCGCGCGAAGGGGCGCGCGAAGGGCAGGATCAGGATCACGCCAAGGAGGTTGAAGAGGCTGTGAAAGGCGACCAGCGCGGTCAGGGAATCCCCGGCGCCGGCCCAGTAGGACACCGCGGCGGCAAACGGGCCGAGCAGGAAGAACGCCATGGCACCGGTCATCAGGTTGTAGACTACATGCGCAACGCCGGTGCGCCGCGCCATAGTGCCGCCGCCCAGCGTGGCCAGAATTGCCGTGAAGGTTGTGCCCACGTCCATGCCGATGACCAGCGCCGCGGCTTGCGGGAAATTCACCGCGCCGGCGCTGAGGGCCGCCAAGGCGGTGGCGACGCCGGCGCTGGAGGATTGGGTGACCAGGGTGATCAGGACGCCTATCGCCACCAGTTTCAACCGGCCTGCCCAGCTGTCAGAGGGAAAGTCGGCGGGGGTGACGATGCCTTGGAAGGCCTCAAGCCCGGATTTCATCTGCTCGATGCCGATGAAGATCAGGCTGAAACCCGCCAGCGCCTGGCCGAGATAGGAGACTTTGCGCTTGCCGGAGAGGGCGAGCAGGGCGCCCAGCAGGACCACCGGCAGCATCGCCTGGCCGAGGTCAAGCTTGAAGCCCAGGATGGCGACCAGCCAGCCGGTCATCGTGGTGCCGATGTTGGCGCCGAAGATGATCCCGAGCGCCTGCGGAAAGGTGAGCAGGCCGGAGGCGACGAAGCCGACGGCGGCGACGGTGGTGGCGCTGGAGGACTGGATCGCCGCGGTGGTCACAGCGCCAGTGGCCGCGCCGGTGGCGGGGGTGGAGGTGAACCGGCCCAGAATGCTGCGCAAGCGGGCCCCGGCAAGTGTCTTGAGGCCGCCGGTCAGCAGCAGCATGCCGATCAGAAAGAGGCCGATGCCGCCAAGCGCCGGCAACACATTCCAGTACATTTGAAACAGAGTGCCAGAATTGCTGCGGCTCAGCAAATCCGGCGCCTGCCGCCCGATTGATGCGGGTTATAGCGGCGCGCCCGGTCCCGGGGGAACATGGGGCCGGGAGGATGCCATGCAGGATGACCGCAAGACAGGGGATAAGGGCCCGCGCGCCGGGCAAGTGCCCGCAGCGGGCGGCGAGGGCAGCCGGTGGGCCGGCACCGAGAAACTGGTCAGCGGCCTGAATGGCGGGTTGAACATTGCGCATGAAGCCGTGGACCGTCACGTGGCTGCGGGCTATGGCGCGCAGACGGCGATCCGCTGGCTGGGCAAGGACGGCAGCCGCCGCGAGCTGAGCTATGCGGAGCTGGCGGCGCTGTCCTCGAAATTTGCCAGCCTGCTGCGGGACCACGGGCTGAAGCGGGGGGACAGTGTCTATTCCCTGATGGGACGGGTGCCGGAGCTGTATGGCTGTGCCGTCGGAACGCTGAAGGCCGGGATGGTCTATACGCCGCTGTTTGCGGCCTTCGGGCCTGAGCCGATCCGGACGCGGATGGAGATCGGGGAGGCGCGGGTGCTGGTCACAACGGTGGCGCTGTTCCGGCGCAAGATCGCGCCGTTGCGGGATCAGCTGCCCTTCCTGAAGCTGGTGCTGGTCACCGGTGAGGAGGCGCCGGAGGGCTGCGTGGCGCTGGGGCCGGCGCTGGAGCGGGCAGGGGAGACGTTCGAAACGGTGCGCACCGGGGCCGAAGACCCGGCGCTGGTGCATTTCACCTCCGGCACCACCGGCAAGCCCAAGGGCGTGGTGCATGTGCATGGGGCGGTGGTCTATCACGCCTATTCGGGGCGCATCGCGCTGGAGCTGGAGCCGGGCGCGGTCTATTGGTGCACCGCCGATCCCGGATGGGTCACCGGCACCTCCTATGGCATCATCGCGCCGCTGGTGAACCGGGTGACGATGATCGTGGATGAGGCCGAGTTCGACCTGGAACGCTGGTACAGCATCATAGGGCGCGAGCAGGTCGAGGTCTGGTATTCGGCCCCCACCGCCATCCGCCTGATGATGCGGGCGGGCGCGGACGCGGCGGCTAAGTTCGATTTCTCGTCGCTGACATTCCTCGCCAGCGTCGGCGAGCCGCTGAACCCGGAGGCGGTGGAGTGGAGCGGCAAGGTGTTTCCGCACCCCTTCCACGACAACTGGTGGCAGACCGAAACCGGCGGCATCATGATTGCCAACCTGCCGGGCATGGAGGTGAAGCCCGGCTCGATGGGCCAGCCGCTGCCGGGCATCGTGGCGGCCATCCTCAGAGAGGACGGCGGCGGGCTGGCCGAATGCGGGGCAGGGGAGACCGGCGAGCTGGCGCTGCGGCCGGACTGGCCATCGGTCATGCGGGGGTATCTGCATGAGGAGGAACGGTTCAAGAAATGCTTTGCCGGTGGCTGGTACCTGTCGGGCGATTTGGCCACCCGTGACAAGGATGGCTTTTACTGGTTCGTCGGGCGCAAGGACGACCTGATCAAGACTTCCGGCCATCTGATCGGCCCGTTTGAGGTGGAAAGCGCGCTGATCGAGCATCCGGGCGTGGCGGAGGCGGCGGTGATCGGCGTGCCGGATGCTGCGGCGGGCGAGATCGTGAAGGCCTATGTCACGCTGAACCCCGGGTATGAGCCTTCGGAAGATCTGGAACGCGAGGTGCGGGGCCATGCGCGCAAGCGGCTGGGGGCGGCGGTGGCCCCGCGCAGCGTGCTGTTCCGGAATACTCTGCCCAAGACCCGCTCCGGCAAGATCATGCGGCGGCTGCTGAAGGCGCGCGAGCTGGGGCTGCCGGAGGGCGATATTTCGACATTGGAGAGCGATGAGACATGAGCACCCCTGAGAAAATCCGCCTTGACCGCGGCCATGTGCGCGACCTGCTGACGGCGATGATGCGTGTCCGCATGTTCGAGGACGCCTGTGCCGAGCTGTATACCCAAGAAAAGATCCGCGGCTTTCTGCATCTCTATGACGGCGAGGAGGCGGTTGCCGCGGGCGTGATCCCGCTGCTGGCGGAGGGCGACCGTGTTGTGGCCACCTACCGCGAGCATGGGCACGCGCTGGTGCGCGGGGTTCCGATGGATGCGGTGATGGCGGAGATGTTCGGCAAAGCCGAGGGCTGTTCGGGCGGGCGCGGAGGCTCGATGCATCTCTATGATGCAGGGGCGAATTTCTATGGCGGCAACGCGATTGTCGGCGGCGGGCTGCCCCTGGCGGCGGGGCTGGCGCTGGCGGATCATATGCGCGGCGATCCGCATGTCACCGCCTGTTTCTTTGGCGAGGGGGCGGTGGCCGAAGGCGAGTTCCACGAGGCGATGAATCTGGCGGCCCTGTGGGGGCTGCCGGTGCTGTTTGTCTGTGAAAACAACGGCTATGCCATGGGCACGGCGCTGGGGCGCAGCGAGTCCGAGACCGATATCAGCGCCAAGGCGGCCGCCTACGGCGTGGCGGCCGAGGTAGTGGACGGGATGGATGTGGTGGCGGTCGAGACCGCGGCGCGGCGGGCGCTGGCGGATATCCGTGAGACCGGAAAGCCGGTGTTCCTGGAGTGCCGCACCTACAGGTTCCGGGCGCATTCGATGTTCGACGCCCAGCTCTACCGGGACAAGGCGGAGGTCGAGGGCTGGCGCAAGCGCGGCCCGATTGTCCTGTTCCGCGGCTGGCTGCTGGAGACCGGCTTGATCCATGAGGAGGAGGTGGACGGGATCGAGGCGGAGATCAGGGCGGAGATTGCAGAAGCGGTGCAGTTTGCTGAAGACGGATCGTGGGAGCCGGTGGAAGACCTGACGCGCCACGTCCTGGGGCCGCAGCCCGGTCCGGTTGCGCCCGCAGAGCCCGGCGGGGAAACCAAGGTGGTAAGCTACCGGGAGGCGGTGCGCGAGGCGCTGCGCGATGCGATGACGCGCGACGAGCGGGTTTTCCTGATGGGAGAGGACGTGGGCGCCTATGGCGGCTGCTATGCGGTGTCCAAGGGGCTGATGGAGGAATTCGGCGAGGCCCGCATCCGTGACACGCCGCTGTCGGAGTCGGGCTTCACCGGCGCCGGGATCGGCGCGGCGATGGCGGGGATGCGCCCGGTTGTCGAGCTGATGACGGTCAATTTCTCGCTGCTGGCCTTGGATCAGATCCTGAACACCGCGGCCACCGTGCGGCACATGTCCGGCGGGCAGTTCGGGGTGCCGCTGGTGATCCGCATGGCCACCGGCGCGGGCAAGCAGCTGGCCGCGCAGCACTCGCACAGTCTGGAGGGGTGGTATGCCCATATCCCGGGCCTGAAGGTGCTGGCGCCGGCCACGGTGGAGGACGCGCGGGGAATGCTGTGGACGGCGCTGTGCGATCCGGATCCGGTGCTGATTTTCGAGAATGTGATGCTCTATAACCATGAGGAGGCGCTGAGCAGCACCGCGGGGCCGGTGGATATCTCAAAGGCCGCAGTCCGCCGCGAGGGGAGCGATGTCAGCCTGATCACCTATGGCGGTTCGCTGTTCAAGACGCTGGAGGCGGCGGAGACGCTGCAGGGCTCGGGCATCTCGGCGGAGGTGATCGACCTGCGCAGCCTGCGGCCGCTGGATGAGGCCGCGATCCTCGCCTCGGTGGCCAAGACCCGGCGTGCGGTCATCGTGGACGAGGGCTGGCGCTCCGGCTCGCTGGCGGCGGAGGTGTCGGCGCGGATCATGGAGCAGGGGTTCTGGACGCTGGACGCGCCGGTCGGGCGGGTCTGTTCGGCGGAGGTGCCGATCCCTTATCCAAAGCATCTGGAAGACGCGGCGATCCCGCAGGTGCCGGCCATCGTGGCGGCGGCGCAGGCGGTCATGGGGGTGGGGTAGATGGGTCTCTTTGTCATGCCCTCGCTCGGCTCTGACATGGAGAGCGGCACGCTGGCCGAATGGCTGGTTGCGCCGGGCGATACAGTGGCCCGCGGCGATGTGGTGGCGGTGGTGGAAACTCAGAAGGGCGCGATTGAGATCGAGTGTTTCGAGGCGGGCACGGTGCAGGAGCTGAGGGCGCAGCCCGGCCAAGTGCTGCCGGTGGGGGCGCCGATGGCGGTGATCCTGGCCGAGGGGGAAGCGGAGCCGGAGCAGGAACCTGCGTTGGAAACAGCGCTGGAACCTGCCGTGGAAGCTGAACCCAAGCCGGTCCAGCAAACTGTGCCTGCAGCTGCGGCTCCGCCGAGCGCGGTCAGGGCGTCGCCTGCGGCGCGGGTGCGGGCGGCAGAGCTGGGCCTGGATCTGGGCACCGTGACGGGCAGCGGTCCGGGCGGCGCCATCGTGCTGGCGGATGTGGAGGCGGGGGACGGCACCGGCAAGCCGGCCTCGCGCTTGGATGAGATGCGCAAGGCGATTGCCGCGGCGATGACACGCTCCAAGCAGACGATCCCGCACTTCTACTTGTCGCAGACCATGGACGTGCAGGGTGCCATCGACCTGCTGGCCGTGCGCAATGCCGAAGCGCCGCCTGAGGAGCGGATCCTGCTGGGCGCGGTGCTGCTGCGGGCGGCCGCCCTAGCGGCGCAGAAGGCAGAAACGCTGAACGGGCATTACACCGATGGGGCCTTCCAGCCCGCCGCGCAGGTCAATCCCGGTCTTGCGGTGGCGCTGCGCGACGGCGGGCTGGTGGCACCGGCGCTGGCCGATGTCCCGTCGATGACGCTGGCTGAGACAATGGCGGCGATGCGGGATACCGTCTCCCGCGCGCGGGCGGGGCGGCTGACGAGTTCCGAGATGACCCGCGGCACCCTTACCGTGTCCAGCCTGGGTGAGACCTGCGGCGAGGTGATGGCCGGGGTGATCTTCCCGCCGCAGGTGGCGCTGATCGGGATCGGGGCACCGCAGCTGCGGCCCTGGGTGGCCGGAGAGCAGGTCGTCCCGCGCACTGTCATCACTGTTACACTCGCCGCGGATCACCGGGTCACTGGCGGGCGGCAGGCGGCCAGGTTCCTGGCCGGATTCGAAACTCTGATTTCCAAACCGGAGGCGTTATGACCCAGACCGAATTACGTGCCGTTTTTCTGGAAGAGCTGACACGGGTTGCCCCTGACATCGACCCCGCAGGGGTGTCGGACGGGGATCACCTGCAGGATGATCTGGAGCTGGATTCGATGGATGTTCTGAGTCTTGTTGCGGCGCTGCACCAGCGGCTTGGTGTCGATATTCCGGAGGCGGATTATCCGCAGATCGCCACGGCAGGGGCAGCCGTCCGCTATCTGTCCGCTGCTGTGCAAAAAATTTGAGCGCCCAGGTCCCGGCTGAGCGCCTATCCGCCGGGCACCTGTTTGTTTCGGCGATTCCGGGCGTCAGTTTGATTTTAATTAAAGCGGCCTCCCCGGACAGGTGGCACAATGTCAACAAGGTGAAATCCGCTGCGAGGAGATGCACAGATGCCAGAAAAATCGACATACCAAAGTGCCGGGATTTTCGCGGAAGCGCTGAAGCCGTGGCAAAGCGCGATGCAGTTCAACCCGATGTACAAGCCGCAGGTAGAGCAATTCTGGAACGTTCAGGAGAAGCTCCTGGATGAAGCGGAAGTGTTCGCGCGCCATTGGTTCGAGCGCCGGCACGAGGCGGCGCGAACTGCCCTGGACGCGGCCCGGACCATTGCCTCGGACGGCCCCGGTGCGCCGGTTTCGGTGGCTGAAGCCTTTGCGGAATGGCAGCGCCACTCGGCAGAGCGCATTGCCGAGGACGGCCAGGAGTGGCTTGGTATGATGTCCCGCTGCGCCCGCTACATGAGCGATACCGAAGCGGATGCGGTGGAAGAGACCATCGGAGAAGCAGTCAAGATGACCAAGAAGGCCACCAAGCCCGCGCAGTCGGATCCGGTCTGAGCCGGATCCGGCACCGCAGGGCGGTTGAAGCCGTGCCGGCGCAGGAAGCGGTCAGCCGGACATCAGCACCGGTATCCGAGCCTCCTGCAGCACGTGTTCGGAGGCATCGCCGAAGATCAGGCGGTGCAGCCGCGAATGGCCGTAGCCGCCCATGATTACAAGGTCGCAGTCCTGGCTTGCGGCCTCCATCAGGATGCGGATGCCGGCTTCGTGTTCTCCGTCCTTGATCTGGCGGACGTCCACCGTCACGCCGTGACGCGACAGGAGACGGGCGATCTCGTGGCCTTCGGTATCGAACTCCGCTGACCGGTGATGCGGTTCCTGAATGGTGACAAGCTCGGCAAAGGCGGCGCGTTTCAGGAATGGCAGCCCGTCATGCAAAGCGCGGGCCGACTCCCTGCTGCCATTCCAGGCCGCCAGGACACGGGTGCCGGCCGGTTTGCCGCCCCAGTCATCCGGGAGCAGCAGCACCGGGCGGCCGCTGTTCACCACCAGTTCCTTCTGAAATCCTGTCTGATCAAACCGCTCCTGCTGGCGGTCGGGCAGTAGTGCCAGGATCAGGTCCGACCGGGTGGCCGATTCCAGCAGCTCGTCCGCGGCTTCGGGCGACCGGGCCGCCCGCGAGCGCCATTCTGCCGCACAGCCGGCCTGGTCCGCCGCCGCCTTGAACAGCTGTTCGATCTTCCGGTCTTCTTCGGCCACACGCCTGCTGAATTCGCCCAGCATGACGTCGCCGGCAGCGATTGCGATCCCGGAATAGGGCACCAGCGCCTCCAGCGTGTGGAGGCCTATCAGATGGGCGTCGAATTTCCGGGCCAGTCCGCAGGCCGCCGGCAGCAGGTGCGTGGCGGAAAACTCCGAGGTCAGGCAGGCAAGAATTGTCTTGTAGCTCATGGATCGGTTTCCCTCCCTGAATGCCGGTGCTTGCGGCGGTTTGCGCGCGCAGGATCTGCCTATGAGATATAGCAGATTCCCTGCCTGTCAGGGTTTGACTCCGGTCAACGGGGGAACCGCCGCGTACGGCGCCGTGCCTCCCGGCGCTTTAACGCTGGTTAATGCGCGGGCGGCCGGACTGGCCGAGTCTGTTCAGTAGAGCGACTTATGACACCTGTCTGAACAAACGGCGCTTCGGCTCGTTTGACGGCAGCATCCGGATCCCGGATCGCAAGCAGGAAGCCGGTAGTAAAACCGGCCTCCTGATGCCGCTGGCGCGCGTTACTGGCAGACAGCACGCCACGGTCAGGCCGGCGGCGGCCGAGAAAGGGTTTGCCCATGCTTGTACAAGATATCATGTCCGTGCCCGCACGGTTTGCCCGGCTTCAAGACAGCGGGGCCAATGCAGCCAAGCGAATGCGCAGCCTTGGGATCGGCGTGCTGCCGGTTGTTGAGGACGGCGAGGTTGTGGGCATTGTCACGGACCGTGATCTGGTCCTGGCATTGGCCGGGAAAGACAGCGCGCTGGAGGGGATGGCCCTTGCTGCCGTCATGAACCCTGGGGTGGTCTGCTGCCGGGCAGAGGACACAATCGAAGCGGCGGCGGCCCTTATGGGGGACCATCAGATCCGCCGCCTGCCGGTGCTGGACGATGAAGGGCGGCTGGCTGGCCTGTTGTCCGTTACCGACATTGCGGTGCACGCGTCGGAACAGCTTGCGGGCGAAGCCTTGGGCGAGATTGCCGAATACCGCTAGTCCGGAACCGGTGTGATCTCGGCGGCCAGGCGCTCCGGCTCAACCCCGGCGATGTCCGACAGGGCAGCGAGGTCTTTGATCCGGACGTCCATGTGATCCGCAGTCTCAACAAGGCCGTTTCTGACAAAGCGGCGCAGGGTCCGGCAGACATGGACCGCCGTGAGACCGGTGAAATCGCCGATGTGCCTTTGGGTCAGGGGCAGGTGGAAGGCGCAATTTTCCGACAGCCCGAGCGGTTTGAGCCGCAGGCAAAGCTCGATCAGCGCATAGGCGATCCGGCTTTCTGCGCTACCGCGGCCCAGGCGCAGCATACGTTCGGACAGCCGGGCGCGCTCAGCGGCCTGGACCTGTTCATTTGCCCGCGCCAGCCGGGGCGCTTCAGCCAGCATCCGGTGCCAGGCCGCCAAGGGAATGACGGACACCAAGGCGTCGGTAACGGCCTCGATGTTCAGGCCCGCTGTCTTGCCGTCCGCGGATGTCGGGTCCGCGATGTCCCCGGGCAGCATGAAGTCGATCAGCTGAACTTCGCCGTGGAGGGAGGATTTCGACGCCGCAAGCCAGCCTTCGATCACGATGAAAACCTTGCAGCCGGACTCCCCGTCATGCAGCAGGATTTTGTTTTGCGGGATACGCTGCAGGCTTCTTCGGAAACTGTTCAGCACCGTGTCGCCGGCATCAAAGTCCATCGCGCCAATGCGGAGGCTGGCGACGTTGGTATATTGAATGGGGATTGGGCCTTGCCTCGTCACTGAAACTTTCCCTGCAAGAAATGCCAGTACGGGTCCTGATCCAGATGCCGTACCGCACAATGATCGGCGGTAGAGTGGTATTGGCCTCACGGTGCGGCTGACACGATACTGGCGCCAAGCGATTCTGTCGACCGGACGTGGCAGCGCAGCCGGGAGCGGCCGGTTTCTTAGGTTTCTGGCAGAGGCTTCAGTTCTGGCGCGCAAGCGGCCGCATGTGCAGGCGGAAATCCTCTGTTGCCTGGAACACGACACCGTTCGGCACTTGCTCCCAGGGCTCGTCGAAGGTGACGGGTTCCGAGGCGACCTCGATGGACCTGTAATCCGTATTATGGTGATGTTTGACATGGGTTTCACCGCAGACGGTGCAAATGTGCAGGTGGTCGCGGCGCAAGTGAAACAGGGAGCGGTTGAGCCGTGATCCAACCAGGCGGGGCCCGTCGGTCAGCACGATGTTGAGACCCGGCGGGCGGGACGGATCGATTTCAGCGCACCAGGCGTTAATCTGGTTAAGCGCGTCGTGCACGGTGTCCAGCAGTCCCTTTTCCGGGTGGCGCAGGAAGAGGCTGAGCAGGTAGCGGAAAACGTGTTCGCTGTCGGTCTGGCCGTGAATTGAGGACCGGTGCAAGGGATCCATACGCTCCAGCAGGCGGAACCGGATTTGTTCGAAATTCGGAATTGTGCCGTTATGCGCAAAAATCCAGCGCCCGTAATGGAACGGATGGGTGTTTTCCACGCTTGTGGCACCCACCGTGGCGCGGCGGACATGGGCAACCGCGGTGCGGCCATAGACCCGCGCGGCGGCTTTGGCGAAATGCTCGCCGTGATAGGCCGCCCAGACCTGCTTTTCGATGACCGGAACGCCGTCAGGGTAGTCTGCAACCCCCCAGCCGTGACCATGCATCATGCCTTCCATGTCGCCCTGGCTTTGCGCCATCAGGGCGTTCTGGGCCGTGACCAGGCCGCATTCGACCCGGGTCGGCTCATTGGCGTGCATGGCATAGAGACGGCACATTTTCTGTCCGGTCGGATTGGGCCAGCGGATACTGTGATAGTATGTCCTGCAGGTGCAGCGGTAAAGAAGGGGGGCAGCCTTGAACCGGTCTCGAACCCGGGATGCGCGGGGCGGGTCAGCCGCCGATGCAATTGCAGACCGGCTGGCCCGGGATGAGCCTGCGCTGAGGTCTTCCCGCGATCTGTGGCCGGGGGTGCAGCAGGGCACCGGCAATGGCGCATCGCTGTTCATTGGCGATCAGGTCGGAATTGCCTTGTTCACACCCGAAATGGCCGGAACCCGCGACTATCGCATGGCGCTGCTGGCCAAACCCGGCGACGCCGTTGTGGTGCGGCAGCGCTGCCCGGAGTTCGAGGATTATCTGTCCGGGTATCCGGGCGTCCGTCAGGTCCGCTTTCTGGAGGCGGATGGCGCGGACCCGGCGCCAGTGGCCAAGCAGTGCCGGACCCGCCCTGCCCTGTTCACCCCTCTGCTGGAGCTGCTCCGGGCCGCGGGGGCGCTGACACTCCACGCCTATCTGGTGACCGGCCACCTGTGGCAGCTGGCACAGTCGCTGGCTGCCGCCGCCGGGCTGCCGGTCTATGTCGCGGGCCCGTCGCCGCGGATGTCGCGCCGGGTCAATGACAAGCTGTGGTTCTGGGACGTGGCGCGGGAGGTCGCGGGGCGGGAGGCCGTGCCGCCCACGGCCTTTGCCTTTGGCCCCGCGGCGGCGGCCGGGCAGATGGCCCGCCTGGCGCGGGTTTCCGGAGAGGTTGTGGTTAAAGTTCCGGACAGCGCGGGGGCGGCCGGAAACATCCGTTTTGGCGCGGCGCAGCTTGAAGGTCTTGGCACAGCCGCGCTGCGCGATCAGCTGGAACAACGGCTGCGGGCGACCGGATGGGAGGGCGGCTATCCGGTGCTTGTCGGGGTGTGGGAAAGCGGCGTGAAGAAAAGCCCGTCGGTGCAGATGTGGCTGCCGCACACAAGCGAAGGGCCGCCCGAGATCCTTGGAATATTCGAACAGCGGGTGCAGGGGCACGAGGGCAAGTTCGTTGGCGCGCGATACGCCAGCCTGGAGCCGGAAACCGGCGAAAGGCTGGCAGCGGACGCCTTGCATCTTGGCGCCATCTTCCAAAGGGCGGGCTATTTCGGGCCATGTTCGCTGGATGCGGTTCTGCAGTCGCCACCGTCCGGTGCCGAACAGATCCACTGGATCGAATGCAATGGGCGGTGGAGCGGTGTATCAATCCCGCTTGCCGCCGCAACCAGGCTGCTGGGGCAGCGCCCGGAGGGGATCGTCATCGTGCAGGAAACCCTTGAACCTGAAGCACCGGTTGATACCGCCCGGCAGTGCAGCTGTCTGGGGGACTTGCTGTTCCGGCGCGGCCAGTCGTCCGAAGGCGTGATCCTGGTCTCACCGCCGCATCCGCTCCGCCCTTCGCTGAATGCGGCGGCTGTTGCGGGCAGCCAGGCCCGGGCAGAGGCCCTGATGGAAGAAGTGTTCGAGCGGATCAGCCCGGCCGGGTGAGCAGGGCCGGTCCGGGCGGCATTGATGCCCATTAATGCGGTGCGGGCCGAAATGGCCGATCCTGATCCGGCACACATCAGCTGGAGGAAAGATTATGGCGACCACGGGTATCAAGACACTTGATCATGCGCCGCAGGTTTTTGCCGAATGGCTGAACCAGCTTTGCGATGACCTTGAATGGCCCGACAAATCCAGGGCCTATCTGCTGCTGCACGAAACGCTTCATGCCATTCGCGATTTCCTGTCCGTTGACGAAGCCGCCGATCTGGCGGCCCAGCTGCCTGTGCTGGTCCGGGGTGTGTTCTATGCCGGCTGGGACCCGTCCAAGACCCCGGCGAAACCCCGCAGTAAAAAGGATCTGCTGGCCCGCATTGAGGCGCGGTTCGACAAGGATCCGCTGGAAGATCCGGAACGCGCCGTGGCTGCGGTGTTCGACCTGCTGCGCCGCCATGTGTCGAAAGGGGAGTTCGATCAGGTCAAGAACGCGATGCGCAAGCCGATCCGGGACCTTTGGGACTAGCCCGCCACGCGCAGCGAGGCAGAGCCGTATCCGCCAAGCCAATCACCTGCCGGCGCCAGGGTCATTGCGTGACGACCACCGTGCAGGCCGCGTGGTGCAGGACCTTCTGGGAGACACTCCCCATCAGAATTTCGCGCACCAGCCCCAGCCCGCGCCTGCCGATGACGATCATCCCGAAATTCCCGGCCTCGGCGGTTTTCAGAATGCCGTCCGCGTAGTCGCCGGCGCATAGATGCGTAACCACGTCCTGTGCGTCAGCATCCCTGGCGCGATGCTCTGCCCAATCGAGAATGGTTTCGCCGACTGCCAAGACCGCATTTGCCTTGTCGCGCTCCTCAGTGGCGCTGGCAAACAGCCCCAGGAAATTCGCGGGCTGGCCGCGGGGGGTAAGGTCCTGGGCGGCAGCCACTTGTTCATACAGCTGTTCGGACCTGGCAAGCTGCATCATTTCCGCGGGCGGCCGCCCGTGCAGGTAAACGTGAACGATGCTGAGGCCGCGCCCCAGTTTGTTCGACAATTCCGCCGCGCAATCCACTGCGCGATTGCCTGATTCCGATCCGTCAGTAGCAACGAGAATTCTTTCAGCCATGGCCCGCTTCCTGTCATTCTGGAGTGTGACGGGAAGTTTAGTCAGGCAATGGCCTGGGCGCATTGCCTGGCGTTAATAACGCGAGCAGGGCACAACCCGCCAATGTGCTTTTGGGTCCCTTCCATGCGCGCAAAAGCCGGCTCAGGTCCTTCCAGCACTCAGGCAGCCGCACGGATATTCCGGAGCCGGTCCGGGCCGGCTCGAAGGCAGCAGCGGCCTAACAGGAGCCTAATCCCATCAGGCCGCCCGCTCGGTTGAGTTCCCCGCCGGTCATTGTTCCGAGAAGGCCGCGCTGCGAATGGCCTTCAGGGGTTTGAGAAAGTATTCAAACACTGTCTTGCTGCCGAGGCGGATGTCCGCCGAGACGGATAAGCCGGGCCGCAGCTTCATGGTGTGCGTCATGGCAGTTAAATCCTGATCTATACGGAGCCGCACAAGGTAAGCAGCTTCGTTGCTGTCCAGAATGTCCGAGCTGGGCGACACGGATACAACCGTGCCGGCAAGGGTCCCGAACTGTGAGGCGTCGAAGGTCAGGAGAGTCAAAGCCCCCTCAAAGCCGGGCTCGATGCCGCCGATCCGGCTGGCCGGTATCAGCACCTCTGCGAACAATTCGGCGCCTTCGGGCACGACTTCCGCCACGGGTCCGCCGGGGCCGATGACCTGACCTTCGGTATCGACCTCGACCGTCTGCACCACGCCGTCGAACGGGCTGACCAGCACACCGCTGCCGGCGCGCAGCTGGTAGCGGGCGATTTCCTCGCCCAGTTCCGCCAGCTTGGCTTCGGTTTCGGCAACGGTGCGGGCTGCGGTGCTTTTGCGGGCGGCAAGGTATTCGGCCTTTTCGCGCCGGGCCTTTTGCAGGCTGATCTCTGCAGTCCGTTTTTCCGCAGCCACCACTGCGATCTGCTCGCGGACTTCAATCAGGCTCAGTTCAGCCTGGTCCCTGTCCCGGCGGCTGATGAAGCCGCCATCCCTGAAAGACTGATCGAACGAGGCAAGACGCGCGGCCAAGATAATCCGCCGCCGTTCGAGCTCCACCAGGCGGGCGGACGCTTCGGCTTTGCGGGCACCGGCAAGTTCCAGATCTGCTGAGATCAGATCGAGCCGGGAGCGGACCGCCGCGGCCTCAGCCAGGAAGGAAACCTGCTGGCTTTGCCTGAGGCCGGTTTGCCAGCTGCTGGATGGGATGAATTCAGTGCCGTTCAAGATTGCAGACTGCAGGTCCAGTTCCAGGCGCAATGCCGCTTCGCGCACCTTTAACTGCTCCAGCTGCAGCAGGTCGCGCGACCGGTCAAAGGTGACCAGAGGATCCCCCGCTTGCACCTCCGAGCCTTGCCGCACATGAACGGCGGTGACGCGGCCGCCATGCTCGCTCTGCAAGGTGCGCACGCCATCCAGGGGCATGAGGCGGCCCTCTCCAGTAACGGTTTCGTAGACCGGGGTCATCGCGGCCCATGCGACAAAGCCCGCCGCGGCGATTGCAATCAGCCAAATCAGCCGGGTGTACCCCTTGGTGTCCGCCGGCTCTGAAAGATCGGCCTCCAGCAACAGTGCGCGCCTTTGAATCCCATTGCCGGCCTGTACTCCGGCGGAGGCCGGTGCCGTTTGATTGTTCTGGCCTGTCATGCGGCTTGTTCCTTCTTTCGCCCGGCCGGCTTGGGCATGCCGTCCAGCAGGGGCAGTTCGAGATCCGCGAGGCGGATGTGACTGGGGCGGTGTGTCACCATCAGCGTGGTGACACGGCCTTGGCGGCGCTGGATCGCTTGGATCATCGCGGCTTCAAGGGTCCGGTCCAGGGACTGGGCCGGGTCGTCAAGCAGCAGGACCTGCGGATCGCGCAGCAGCGCCTGTGCGACCGCTAGGGACTGGCGGAAGCCGCTGGGCAGCGTGGCCTGAACCTGGTCCGTCAGCACGGTGTGAATGCCTTTGGGAAGTTTCCCGACGGCGTCGCGCAGGGAGAGTTCATCAAGTATGTCGAACATCTGCGGTTCAGTGGCGAAGGGACAGGCAAGACGCAGGTTCTGGGCCACCGAGCCATGCACAAGCACCGGCCGCGCGGGCACATAGCTTATGAACTGGCGCAGCTGCGACACCGGGATTTGGCTGACGTTGACCCCGTTTATCGTCAGCACGCCGGTCTGAGGCTGCAGCAACCCTGCCACCAGCCGCAGCAATGTCGACTTCCCTGCTGCCGACGGGCCGGTGACGGCAACCAGCGCCCCTTCCGGGATCCGCGTGCTCAGACCGCGCACGGCCGGGGCGCTTTTGTTGCCGTAGCGGAAACCGACTGCGTTCAGATGAATGTCCCCCTTGGCCGAGTATTCGTGGTGGACGCGCTTGGGATCGTGCTCCTGGCGCAGGGCGGCCAGCCGGTCCAGCTGCGATGCCACGCCTGCAATCTCAGTCCATTTGGTTGCCAGCTTCAACGCGGATTGCACCGGGGCGATGGCGCGCCATGTCAGCATCACGGCCCCCAGCAACGCGCCGGATGTCAGGCTGCCCTGCATCACCAGAAAGGCGCCGAACAGGGCGGTCAGGCCCCCGGAAACCGGTGTCGCCGATTTGCAAACTGCGTCGATTGCGCTTTGCGCCATCTCTGCGCGCCGCGCTGCAATCGCCTTGCGGCGGGTGACGGTTTCCAGGCGGTCCCGCCACGCCCGCTGCTCGCCTGCGCAGCGGATTGCAACCGCATTCTGGAACAGGTCGCTGGTGATCCGGTTTTCTTCTTCTGCCGCGCTGCGGGCAGCGGTTTCCGCACGGCGCAGACGCGGCACCAGGAAGGCCGCGAACAGGCCGAAAGTCAGCATCAGCACCACAGGAACAAAGCCAAGCGGACCCGCAATGGCGAAAATTGCTGCAACTGTGAGCAAAGCAAAAGGAAGATCAGCGACGGCGTCGGCCACATTGCCGACCAGCAGGGTGGCCATGCGGCTGAATTGCCGGACACGGACCACTTGGGTGCTGACGGGGCTTGCAATTATCTGCTGGAGGGGCAGTGCGATTATCTTGCGCAGTACGGTGGTCGCGACGAGAAATTCCATTCGCGCCGCAATACGGGCCAGGCTCCGGGCCTTGAGCCTGCGGAAGCCCATGTCGAGCAACAGGAACATGGCCAGTCCGGCCCCAAGCCAGGCGAGAGTGTCGTGAGCCTTGGCCGGGATCACCGCGTCATAGACGGCGATCACCCCGAACGCGATGGCCAGCGCTGCGCCATTGCTGGCAGTCTTGGCCGTCAGGGCCTGCAGCCAGTTCTGCCGGAAACGGGTGATGAGCTGTCTTACAAAACCGTTCTGCGCAGTTTGCGGCGGTTTGCTGAAACTGAGCATCAGAGTCCGGTATGTCACCCCTTCATTGCAGGGCTCGCCCGTCACCGGGTCGACCAGGCTGGAACCGCCCCCGGCACTTGGCTGAACGACCAGAATGCGGCCTGTGCCGGTGACCAGTGTTGTCGCAGGCGGGAGGTCTTCAATCCGGCGGCTGCCGAGGCGGCTTTCCGTGCTGGATATCCCGAGCCGCGACAGGATCGACCGCAAGTCTGCGGCGGTCAGCCGGTCCGGCATATGCGGCAGTGCACGCACGAAGCTGTCGCGTGAGCCTGTCCAGCCGAACGTGCCGAGTATCCGGAAAACCGCAGCGACAACCGGGTCCCTGGATGTCACGCCCCAGCATTGGCTGGTATCAATGCCGTCGGCGATGGCATCCAGCCCGAAGGCGCTCTGCGCAGACCCGTCTGCGCCGTTAGCGGGGAGGTGTACGGTCATGCTGCACCCGATGCGCCAATGGCAGTTGAAGTGTTGCGGAGCGGTGCGGCCGGCGTTGTGCGGAGGTCCGCCAGGCGGCCGTTCTCAAGGTGGAACTGACGGTCTGCAATTGCGGCAAACGACGGCCGCTGGGTCACCAGCACCGCGATCGTCTGCTGCCGGCGCCGTTTCAGCGCCTCCAGCAGCAACCGGTCAGAGCGCAGATCCAGCAAGGCATTGGCCTCGTCAAACAGGATGACCTGCGGGGATTTCAACAGCGCTGCTACCATCGGCAATTGCGACTGAACAGCAACGGGGATGCCGGCGCCTGCGGTGTTCATGGGTTTGAACACGAAATCGTCAGGCTGGAGGGCGAAATAGTCAGCCAGCCCCAGCTCCCTGGCAGTTTCCAGCGCTTCGGGCAGGAATTCCGGCCCGCGCATCCCGGTCAGCGCATCCATCACGCTGCCGGCGGAATGCACCGGCGCGGATTGCATGAACGCAAAGCGGCTTGCGATGTAATCCGGGTCATAGCGGGCAATGTCGCAGCCGTTGACCAGCACTTTTCCGGAACTCGGCCGGTGCTGGCCCAGCAGCGTTTTCAGAAGTGTGGATTTGCCGCTGCCGCTGGCGCCGCTGATGGCAATCGACTCGCCCCGCTGCAGCGACAGGGTCAGCCCCTCGCACACCAGGTTTCCGGCAGCCGAATGCACATCCAGGTCAACAACTTCCAAGGTTTCAACAGTGTCCGCCGGATGGAGCGTCCCAACCGCGGCCGGTGCCGCCAGGGCGCTGTCCAGGCGGTCGAGCGCCGGGCGGATAGCCTGATTTCCGGCAAACGCCGCCTGCAGTTTCACAAAGGGAGCGATGACGCGGCCTGACAACAGAATGGTCGCAGCCAATTCCCCAGGGGTCAGCGTCCTGTTGATCACAAAAGGGGCACCGAACATCGCAATGAGCATAGGGGCCGCTTGCGAGATTGCTTCCGCAGATGCATGGCCCGAGGCTTGGCGGTAGACCAGCGTTTGGGTTGCCTCCGCCCCCCGGGCAACCAGTCTCTCATGACGGCGCATCATGAACTCATCCGCGCCAAGCCCTTTCAGATGCTCTATGCCGGAAAGCACCTCCGACACAAAACTGCCGGAACGCGCGGAGATGTCACGGCGGTTCTCGTCGAGAGCCTGTATCGCCTTGCGGCCGCGGGTCCGCAGAAACAGAACCGCCGCCAGTATGCCCAGGATCGCCACCGCCAGCCAGGGTTCGATCACCCAGAAAACCGCGAGAAACACACCAGCAAACGGCAAGTCGACAAGTGACAGCCGCTGACCGCCGGAATTCAGCTGCTGTACTTTGCCGATTGTTTCCAGCGCCTCCTGCCCGGCCTGTCCGGTTCCCGGTTGCCTGGCTTCTGCGGGCTGGTAGAGCATATTATTGTATAGCCGGAGCTTGGTTTCGAGCTCGTAGCGCATCCCGAACGCCGAATGGAGACCGGCAAGGGCGATCCTGACCGCAGCCTCCGCCAGGACTGCGCCCACAAGGATCACCGCCAGCACAACCAGCGTTTCGATCGCGTTGTTGGGAATTACCCTGTCAAAAACCTGAATGGTGATCAGCGGCAGCACCAGCCCAAGGGTATTCGCCAGCGCCGCCCCCAATTCCGCAGAGGCACTGGTTTGCACTTGGTGCCGTCGAAAAACCTTCAAAAACTTTCCGGCCAAGATTCAGCCCTTCTCTATAGTGCCGCAAAGATAGCGGCGAGAGGTTAACCGTTTGGAAAAAATGAATATTCCGAACATTTTCATGGCTCTACCAAGTGATGTTTTCGATGCCGTCAAAGTCAATTTCCTCGCCGTCATCAAACGTGATCCTGCCAGAGGCTCCTTCCGAAAGATCCAGCGCTCCGTCGCTCACGCTTTCCACCGAACCGGACTCGACCTGCAGCACCCAGCCATTGCCTTCCACGGTATTGCCGTCAGCAACCACGCCGCCGTCCCCGTTTTCCAGGCGGATCGTATCGTGCCAGCCGCTGCCGCCATCGATCTCGTCAGATCCGTCTCCTGCCGCGTAAAGAAACAGGTCGTCCCCGGCACCGCCGGTCAGGGTGTCATCACCGCTGCCGCCCGCAATAATGTCGTCGCCGTCGCCTCCCATGAGCAGGTCATCGCCGCCGCCGCCTGACAGCTGGTCGTCGCCGCGGTTGCCCTCGATGGTGTCGGCCTGATCGGTTCCGGTCACGGTGTCGTTGCCGTCGCCCGCGTCGATCTCCTCGATGCTGTCCAGCGTGATGCCGGTGGAGAAGTCGAGCGTCTCGCTCTCGGCGGTGCCCGCGATGGTGTCGTTGCCGGTGCCGCCGCGGATCTCCTCGATGGAGGTGAGGTTGCCGAGGCCGTCGGTCACGCGGAACACGTCCGAGTAGCGGCCGCCCTGCAGCGCGTCGTGGCCTTCGCCGCCGTCGACCTGGTCGGTGCCCGCGGAGGAGCCCTGCACCAGGAACACGTCATCGCCGCCGCCGCCGGAGAGGTTGTCGTCGCCGCGGTTGCCTTCGATGGTGTCGGCCTGGTCCGTGCCGGTCACGGTGTCGTTGCCGTCGCCCGCGTCGATCTCTTCGATGCTGTCCAGCGTGATGCCGGTGGAGAAGTCGAGCGTCTCGCTTTCGGCGGTGCCCGCGATGGTGTCGTTGCCGGTGCCGCCGCGGATCTCCTCGATGGAGGTGAGGTTGCCGAGGCCGTCGGTCACCCGGAACACGTCCGAATAGCGGCCGCCCTGCAGCGCGTCGTGGCCTTCGCCGCCGTCGACCTGGTCGGTGCCCGCGGCGGAGCCCTGCACCAGGAACACGTCGTCGCCGCCGCCGCCGGAGAGGTTGTCGTCGCCGCGGTTGCCTTCGATGGTGTCGGCCTGGTCCGTGCCGGTCACGGTGTCGTTGCCGTCGCCCGCGTCGATCTCCTCGATGCTGTCCAGCGTGATGCCGGTGGAGAAGTCGAGCGTCTCGCTTTCGGCGGTGCCCGCGATGGTGTCGTTGCCGGTGCCGCCGCGGATTTCCTCGATTGAGGTGAGGTTTCCGAGGCCGTCGGTCACGCGGAACACATCCGAGTAGCGGCCGCCCTGCAGCGCGTCGTGGCCTTCGCCGCCGTCGACCTGGTCGGTGCCCGCGGAGGAGCCCTGGACCAGGAACACATCATCGCCGCCGCCGCCTGACAGCTGGTCGTCGCCGCGGTTGCCTTCGATGGTGTCGGCCTGATCGGTGCCGGTCACGGTGTCGTTGCCGTCGCCCGCGTCGATCTCCTCGATGCTGTCCAGCGTGATGCCCGTGGAGAAGTCGAGCGTCTCGCTTTCGGCGGTGCCTGCGATGGTGTCATTGCCGGTGCCGCCGCGGATCTCCTCGATGGAGGTGAGGTTGCCGAGGCCGTCGGTAACGCGGAACACATCCGAATAGCGGCCGCCCTGCAGCGCGTCGTGGCCTTCGCCGCCGTCGACCTGGTCGGTGCCCGCGGCGGAGCCCTGCACCAGGAACACATCATCGCCCGCGCCGCCGGAGAGGTTGTCGTCGCCGCGGTTGCCCTCGATGGTGTCGGCCTGATCGGTGCCGGTCACGGTGTCGTTGCCGTCGCCCGCGTCGATCTCCTCGATGCTGTCCAGCGTGATGCCGGTGGAGAAGTCGAGCGTCTCGCTTTCGGCGGTGCCCGCGATGGTGTCATTGCCGGTGCCGCCGCGGATCTCCTCGATGGAGGTGAGGTTGCCGAGGCCGTCGGTCACCCGGAACACGTCCGAATAGCGGCCGCCCTGCAGCGCGTCGTGGCCTTCGCCGCCGTCGACCTGGTCGGTGCCCGCGGCGGAGCCCTGCACCAGGAACACGTCGTCGCCGCCGCCGCCGGAGAGGTTGTCGTCGCCGCGGTTGCCTTCGATGGTGTCGGCCTGGTCCGTGCCGGTCACGGTGTCGTTGCCGTCGCCCGCGTCGATCTCCTCGATGCTGTCCAGCGTGATGCCGGTGGAGAAGTCGAGCGTCTCGCTTTCGGCGGTGCCCGCGATGGTGTCGTTGCCGGTGCCGCCGCGGATTTCCTCGATTGAGGTGAGGTTTCCGAGGCCGTCGGTCACGCGGAACACATCCGAGTAGCGGCCGCCCTGCAGCGCGTCGTGGCCTTCGCCGCCGTCGACCTGGTCGGTGCCCGCGGAGGAGCCCTGGACCAGGAACACATCATCGCCGCCGCCGCCTGACAGCTGGTCGTCGCCGCGGTTGCCTTCGATGGTGTCGGCCTGATCGGTGCCGGTCACGGTGTCGTTGCCGTCGCCCGCGTCGATCTCCTCGATGCTGTCCAGCGTGATGCCCGTGGAGAAGTCGAGCGTCTCGCTTTCGGCGGTGCCTGCGATGGTGTCATTGCCGGTGCCGCCGCGGATCTCCTCGATGGAGGTGAGGTTGCCGAGGCCGTCGGTAACGCGGAACACATCCGAATAGCGGCCGCCCTGCAGCGCGTCGTGGCCTTCGCCGCCGTCGACCTGGTCGGTGCCCGCGGCGGAGCCCTGCACCAGGAACACATCATCGCCCGCGCCGCCGGAGAGGTTGTCGTCGCCGCGGTTGCCCTCGATGGTGTCGGCCTGATCGGTGCCGGTCACGGTGTCGTTGCCGTCGCCCGCGTCGATCTCCTCGATGCTGTCCAGCGTGATGCCGGTGGAGAAGTCGAGCGTCTCGCTTTCGGCGGTGCCCGCGATGGTGTCATTGCCGGTGCCGCCGCGGATTTCCTCGATGGAGGTGAGGTTGCCAAGGCCGTCGGTCACGCGGAACACGTCCGAGTAGCGGCCGCCCTGCAGCGCGTCGTGGCCTTCGCCGCCGTCGACCTGGTCGGTGCCCGCGGAGGAGCCCTGCACCAGGAACACATCATCGCCGCCGCCGCCGGAGAGGTTGTCGTCGCCGCGTAAACCTTCAATGGTGTCGGCTCCGCCACCGCCGGCCAAATGATCGACTTCGTCAGTGCCCCTTAGATACATGCCTTCAGGCTCGTCTACGGGGTCCGGGTCGTCCTCCGGCTCCGGATCGGTGCCCGGGTCTGTTGCGGGCTCGTCTTCGGGATCCGGATCGTCCTCCGGCGCCGGATCGGTGCCGGGGTCTGTTGCTGGTTCGTCTACGGGGTCCGGGTCATCTTCCGACTCCGGATCAGTACCCGGGTCTGTTGCTGGTTCGTCTACGGGGTCCGGATCGTCCTCCGGCTCGGGGTCGGTACCCGGGTCTGTTGCGGGCTCGTCCACGGGGTCCGGGTCGTCCTCCGGCTCGGGGGCCGTGCCCGGGCCTGTTTCAGGCTCGTCTACGGGGTCCGGATCGTCCTCCGGCTCGGGGTCGGTGCCCGGGTCTGTTTCGGGCTCGTCTTCCGGATCCGGATCGTCCTCCGGCTCGGGATCGGAGCCCGGGTATGTCGCTGGCTCGTCTTCGGGATCCGGATCGTCCTCCGGCGCCGGATCGGTGCCGGGGTCTGTTGCTGGTTCGTCTACGGGGTCCGGGTCATCTTCCGACTCCGGATCAGTACCCGGGTCTGTTGCTGGTTCGTCTACGGGGTCCGGATCGTCCTCCGGCTCGGGGTCGGTACCCGGGTCTGTTGCGGGCTCGTCCACGGGGTCCGGGTCGTCCTCCGGCTCGGGGGCCGTGCCCGGGCCTGTTTCAGGCTCGTCTACGGGGTCCGGATCGTCCTCCGGCTCGGGGTCGGTGCCCGGGTCTGTTTCGGGCTCGTCTTCCGGATCCGGATCGTCTTCCGGCTCCGGATCGGTGCCCGGGTCTGTTGCGGGCTCGTCTACGGGGTCCGGATCGTCCTCCGGCTCGGGGTCGGTGCCCGGGCCTGTTTCGGGCTCGTCTTCCGGGTTCGGGTCGTCTTCCGGCGCCGGGTCCGTGCCCGGGTCTGTTTCGGGTACGTCTTCGGGGTCCGGGTCGTCTTCCGGCGCTGGGTCGGTGCCCGGGTCGGTTTCGGGCTCGTCTTCGGGGTCCAGGCCGTCCTCCGGCGCCGGATCGGAGCCCGGGTCTGTTGCTGGCTCGTCTACGGGGTCCGGATCGTCCTCCGGCTCGGGGTCGGTGCCCGGGCCTGTTTCGGGCTCGTCTTCCGGGTTCGGGTCGTCTTCCGGCGCCGGGTCCGTACCCGGGTCTGTTTCGGGTACGTCTTCGGGATCCAGGCCGTCCTCCGGCTTCGGGTCTTCCCCAGGCCCTTCTTCGGGTGCGGAAGTTTCCTTTGGTTTCGGATGCGTTCCCACGTCACTTACGGGAGTGTCTGCAAGTGCAGGATTGTCATTTGGTTCTGAAACCAGCCCTGCACTGGGAGCGGGATCACCTGCTTGCACAGGTTTGGAGGGCGTCATCTGCGCAGGCTCTGCCCCGCCGTTGGCCGCATCCTTTGATTGCGGGATTTCGGAACTCGTCACGGAGGAGCTGCCGTCTGATGGGGGAGCGGCGGTTTCCCGAGTGGAGAAGTCCGTATCTGCGGGCGGCTCCGCAGAATGTTCCGGAAGGGCCTCCTGGGGTGGCCCGGATGCAGACCGGAGCATCTGCCAGCCTGAACTTGCCAGGTCCTGAAAGTACATTCCAAGTGCCGACAATTTGAGAGAAAAAGCCGAAGCTGCCGCTCCATCTCCTGTTGAAAAAGGCGCGTCGGTGGCAATGCTCTCCTGCTGGTTTTCATTTGATGTTTGAAGCTCTTCCCGAGCCTGAATGCGGTCCGGTCTTGCGCCTGAGCCAGCTGTCTCGACTTGTTTCGAATCCGCCACTGCAAATGTCTCCCGGTTGAACTCCCCATTACGTAACCGTGAAACGTTAAGAAAAGTGAGAGCCCACCGGTTGTTTGATAAATGTCTTTGTCACGCGCTGTGCGAGTTCGAGACCGGCGTTTTGAAAGGCAGTGACAAGGCCCTTCTGGCTGTGTCTTCACTCGCCGCCGAGCAAGTTTGGAATGTGATTGCAGGCGAAGCCATGGTCGCTTGTTCACACGTCAGGCGCGCCCTCGGCCTGGCGCTGCCGCATCGGCCTCACCAGCCGTGTTTTGGTGCGAGTGAGCCGGATTTGGTTTTCCATTACTGAGCGGCGGGCTGACCCAGGCAATATTGCCGGTGCGGATACCTGTCATGAAGGCCGCAGGGTAAGTCCATGCTGAGGATGCAGTGCGGCTCGGCCTTCGCTGGAGCCGTGCGGCAAAGCCGTTCAGTCCAAAAAATCTCAATGACAGCCGTCTAGCTGAAAGTAATCAGCCAACGGAATCTCCTTGGTGCTTCCCTTGCATAAAGCCCTCTTCACCTTAAGTCTCTTCCGATGCACCCGGGGATTTCGCAATTGAGTAGCGTAAATTGACAGCTTCACGCCCTCCAGAGCAGTTGCTGCACCCCCGTCCGGAGGGGCTCTACTGCCCGGCAGGGGATTTCTTCATTGATCCTGTGCGGCCCGTGCCGCGCGCAATGATCACCCACGGCCATGCCGATCATGCGCGGGCAGGCCACGGCACTGTCTGGGCAAGCCCGCAAACGCTGGAGATCATGGCGATCCGCTATGGCGAGGCGTTTTGCGATACCCGCATGCCGGTAGAAGACAGAACAGAAACGGACCGCATCCGCGTGACCTTTACGCCTGCCGGGCACGTTCTTGGCTCCTGCCAGATTACTGTCGACGATGGCAGCTCAGCCATCACCGTCTCTGGCGACTATGCGCGGGCTGACAACCCGGCTTGTGTGCCGTTCCAGCTGGCACCTTGTGATATCTTTGTGACCGAGGCGACCTTTGGCCTGCCGGTGTTCAATCATCCCGAGCCCCTTTCGGAGATCGAAAAACTGCTGCGGTCCGTCGCTTCTCAGCCTGACCGCTGTCATCTCGTCGGCGCCTACGCCTTGGGCAAGGCGCAGCGGGTCATTGCGCTCCTGAGGCAGGCAGGCTGGGAGCACCCGATTTACATCCACGGCGCATTGCAGCGGTTGTGCGACTACCACATCCAGCAGGGCGTGGACCTGGGTGACCTTCGTCCTGCGACAACGGATGAGGGCAAGGCGGCTTTCAAGGGGCAGATCATCCTTGGCCCGCCCTCGGCGTTCGCAGCAACCTGGGCGCAGCGTTTTCCCGATCCGGTTATCTGTTTTGCAAGCGGCTGGATGCAAGTGCGCGCCCGGGCCCGCCAGCGCGGAGTCGAGCTGCCGCTGATCCTCAGCGATCACGCGGACTGGCAGGACCTGACCAGGACGATCCTGGAATTGGCACCGCAACAGGTCTGGGTAACGCATGGCAGGGAAGATGCGCTGGTGCGCTGGTGTGAACTGAACCAGATCGCCGCCCGACCGCTTAGGCTGGTCGGCTACGAAGAGGAAGCGGACTGATGCAGTCTTTCGCCACCCTTCTGGAGCAGCTTGCCTTTACGCCGTCGCGAAACGGCAAGATCGCTCATCTGGTGTCCGCTTTCCGCACGATGCCGGATCCGGAACGCGGCTACGCGCTGGCAGCAATTACCGGAGACCTTGCGCTGCGCAATGTTACGCCATCGCTTTTGCGGGGGCTGGTGGCAGAGGAAACCGATGCCGAGCTGTTCCGCCTGTCGTATGATTTCGTCGGTGATCTGGCAGAGACCGTTGCTCTGATCTGGCCTCATTCCGGCTCGTTGGCCGAGACGCCACTGGCCGAAGCGGTGGAGGAGCTGGCCGCGGCTGCGAAGGCAGAACTGCCTGCCTTGATTGCCCGCCGTTTGACGCACATGACGCCGTCGCAGCGCTATGCCTACTTGAAGCTTGCCACAAGTGGTTTGCGGGTTGGTGTGTCAGCGCAGCTTGCCAGGAGCGCGCTGGCGCAATTTGGCGATGTGGAAGTCACTGAGATCGAAGAGCTTTGGCACGGGCTAACCCCGCCCTACCTGCCACTGTTTGCCTGGCTCGAAGGCGGTGAGAAGCCGGTCAGCCTGGCGGCTGCCCCTTTTCGGCCGGTGATGCTCTCGACGGCCGCCAGTCTGGAGGATCTGGCACAGTTCGAGCCAGCTGATTTCACGGCGGAATGGAAATGGGACGGCATTCGCGTTCAGGCGGTGAATGATGGCGGCACGAGGCGTCTCTATTCGCGGACGGGAGAGGACATTTCCCGATCCTTCCCCGATGTCGTCAGCGCCCTGAATTTCGATGCCACGCTGGATGGCGAGTTGCTGGTGAAACGGGGCGAGGAAGTTGCCCCCTTTGGCGACCTGCAAAAACGTCTGGGCCGCAAGAAACCTGGCAAAGCCATATTGGCGAGCCACCCTGCAGCGCTGCGCCTTTATGATCTGCTGTTTCTGAATGGCGAAGACTGGCGCGGGCGGCCGCTGGATCAGCGCCGGACCGGTCTGCGTGAGATCGTGGCTGACCTCAGTGATCCGCGTATCGACCTTTCGCCTCCCCTTGTCTTTGCCCGCTGGGAAGATCTGGCGGAGCTGCGCGCGAACCCGCCCGAAAGTGTGGTCGAGGGTGTCATGATCAAGCGCCTGAGCAGTGGCTATATTGCCGGGCGTAAACGCGGGCACTGGTTCAAATGGAAGCGCGACCCGATGCTGGTGGACGCCGTAATGCTTTACGCGCAGCGCGGACACGGCAAACGGTCAGGCTATTATTCGGATTTTACGTTTGGTGTGTGGCAGGGTGATCAGCTGGTGCCCGTTGGCAAGGCATATTTTGGCTTTACCGATGCGGAACTGAAGGAACTGGACCGCTTCGTGCGCGGCAACACCATCGACCGGTTCGGGCCAGTGCGCGCCGTCAAGCCTGAGCTGGTGCTTGAAGTGGCCTTCGAAGGTTTGAGCGAGTCCACCCGCCATAAAAGCGGTTTGGCAATGCGGTTCCCGCGCATCAACCGGATCAGGACCGACAAGCCGGCTTCAGAAGCGGGGACGGTGGAGGAGCTGAGACAGCTCCTGTAAGGCTGTGATCTGGGTTGAATTGGCGGCGTTCTCCGAGCAGTGCCGCCTGGTTATGCCGAGGCAGCTGCGCCGATCCGCGGACACCAAATGTGGCTGCACTCGTCCTTGGACTCCCCAGCAAGCGGAAGAGATGAACAAATCCGCCTTTGGCGAACCTGCTCAAAACAGTTGCGCGGGCGGGGCTGTCTTCCTTGCAGGAAATGTGTGCCTTTGGAGCTCGGGATCTCTTGTGGCAAAGGCGAGCCGACCCGCCTGAACTGTCGTCAACGACAGTTACTGCTTCCGCTGTAAGGCGGCCCATGCGCCGCGGCCTGCCTTAGGCTCTGATAGGCTGCAACCCCGCAAGATTGCGGATGTGCTGAGCGTTTATATCCTTTGCAAACTATGCCGGGACGTAAAATTGCGCGAAAGCACCGCAATAAGCAACCATTAAGATTTGCTATCTACCCTGCTTGCATCAATACTCGCAGGAGCAGACTACCAATGAAGACCCCTTTTGCCGCGTTTCTCTGCGCGGCTGCAGCACTCATGTCAACTCACGCAAGCGCCGCCGAGGTGGAAGTCCTCGTCGGGGATCTGCCGCCAATGGTCAACAAAGATGGCTCTGGCCGGGAGGCGGAGATCATCTCAACCACGCTGGAACGGTGCGGCCATACCGCCAAGTTCACCATCCAGCCGTTCACCCGCCACTGGCAGTCGTTTGAGTCAGGAAAGGGCGACGCAGTCGCCACCGTGCCTGTCGGCATGCCTACCGCCGGCACGCAGACCGAACCTTATGTTTCTTATCAGAACGGGATCTCTTTCCTTAAGTCTTCGGGTGCTCAGGTGGGCACGCTGGGAGACCTTAACGGCATGAAGATTGTTGCCTTTGAAGGCGCCGCCAGCATTATTCCGGGTCTTTCGGACGCGACCGGCGGCTTCAAATCCTATCGCGAGATGGCCGATCAGGAAACGCAGAGCAAGCTGCTGTATGGCAAGCGCGTGGATGGCATCCTCGGTGACGGCATGCTGTTTGCCGAGTTCGCTCGCCAACTGCAAGGAGTGGGCAGCGCGTCGGGGGTGGATGCCAGCCAGCCGATTGAATTCCGGGCAATCTTCGAACCGACGCCCTACGGCATGAGTTTCCGCGATCCGGCCATCGCCGAAGAGTTCAACCGTTGCTTTGCCGAGCTCGAAGAAGGAGGCAAAATCGCTGAGATCAATACCCGTTGGACCGACAAGTACCGCGATGCTCTGTCGGACAACTACATGTCTTATTGATCCCGGATTCAAACACACATCACCAAGAGGCAGAGGCGAAACTGGTTTTGTACAGCTCGCAAACGCGGGTTGTGCAAATGCAGGTCTTCACTGCCTGATTATGCGTTCGGCACCGGGCTTGGTCTGGTGCCGAAGGCCGCACGGAATTGTGCTCTTCAATTAAGCGGAGTGTCGAATGAGACGCCTGAAGAAACAGATTTTTGCGATGTCGATCAAGAAGCGGCTGCTGTTGCCGATCATCGCATGCATCGTCCTTTCAAACGCAGCCTACACAGCGTTCTGGGCGTCGAAACACTCCAGCGCGCTGCTTGAAGCCTTTGATCGTGAAGTGAACTTGGCGCAGACTTTCATGGCGCCGCCGGTAGCGGCTGCGGTTTGGGATTTCAACAGCGATGCTGCGCTGGGAGCGGTTCAGGGCGTGACCGAGATGCAGGACGCACTGTTCGCCCAGGTCCTGGTGGACGGCGACCCGTTTGCCGAGATTTTTGTGGATGAAAGCCGCCGGGAAGACTGGACTGCCGCGGTGCCTGAACTGCTGGCCGCGACCGATGGCACGACGAGCCTGCAGGCAGGCGCGCTTGCCTACATCACCTTTCCCGTGCTGCATCCCGAAGGAGGGCAAGTTGCGCAAATGGTGCTGGGTTTCAACAACGGCCGGGTGCAGGCGACGATCCAGCAGCTCTATCTGCAGTCGGCTGTCATCAGTCTTGCGGTCTGCCTGATTGTCGGCCTTGTTGTGTTCTTCTCAGCCGCCTCGGTCACCAAGCCGCTGCATCGGATCATCAGTAGAATTACCGCTTTGAGAGAGGGCGATACTGTAAGCCCGGTGCCAGAGGAAGGCCGCAGCGACGAACTCGGGCACCTGGCCGGCGCTGTCGGCCAATTTATCGAAGCGATGCGGGCAAACGCAGAGCTTGAAGAGCAGTCGCACCGCGCCGCGGAGGAGCAGGCGGGCGTCGTGCGGGAGCTGGCTGCCGGTTTGAACAATTTGGCCAAGGGATTGCTGTCGCACCGCATCACCCAGGAGATGAGCGGCGAATACACAACTCTTCGCGCAGACTTTAACCAGACGGCTGAATCGCTGGACGGGCTGATCGGACGTGTGTTGCACACCATCACCGAAATCGAAGAGCAAACCAATCGCATGGCCCAAGGGTCCGACGACCTGTCGCGCCGCACGGAAACTCAGGCGGCGACCTTGGAGCAAACAGCCGCAGCGCTGGACCAGATCACCACCAATGTGCGCGACGCTACTGAGCAGACAAGCTCTGTGGAGCACACGGTATCGGACACGCGCGCGGAAGCCTTGCGTTGCGGCGAGATTGTGCAGCGGGCGGTTGAAGCGATGCGGGAGATCGACAATTCAGCGGCCAAGATCTCCGAAATCAACGGTGTGATCGAAGGTATTTCATTCCAGACGAACCTGTTGGCGCTCAATGCCGGAGTTGAGGCAGCCCGCGCAGGCGAAGCGGGCCGCGGTTTTGCTGTTGTCGCCTCGGAAGTCCGCGCCCTGGCTCTAGCCTCATCCAATTCGGCGAACGAAATCAAAGACCTGATCGACGCCAGTTCGGACAAGGTGAAAGTGGGTGTAGGACTGGTCGATGAGGCAGGCCAGGCAATCACCCTGATCATCGAGAAAATTCAGAGAGTATCAGAACTGGCGGTTCAAATCGCGGTATCTTCCCGTGACCAGGCCGCGACCATAAGCGAAATCAATTCGGGCGTGACTGAGCTGGATCGCGTCACCCAGGAAAATGCCAGCATGGTTGAAAGATCCAGCGAGCAAGGGCAGATGCTGAAGCAGGCTGCCGCCGAACTTGCGGAGCTTGCGGCAAGCTTCAAACCCTCTCAGGAGACTGCCATCTCGGCGGTGCAGAGCAGTGCAGCCGGAGCGTGGGGCAGTCAGGGTCTGAATGAGACGCGCCTGGCAAGTTGAACTTGGCAGCAACAACCGGGAATGGCGGGGCGTTTTAGCCCCGCGTGGTGGTGAGCTTCCGCCAGAAATCCGAACGCCGGCAGAAGTTCTGATCTGCAGTTTTCCGGTCTTTGCCGAAACGCCCTCTTCTGCCGCCTGATGGGCGGCAGTCCATCTTGAATTGCGGTGATCAGAGCACGGGGCTGCGGCAAGGCTGCTTTGAGGCTAAGGCAGGCAGTTGCGGCAGAGCGCGCAAAGGCCGGAAACTACAGGAGAGGCCTTTGTTGAGCGGTGGCGTCGGGTCCGCATTGCGACGGAGGCTGAAACGCAGGGGTAGTGGCTAAGGGGCCTTATTCATTCATCACCAGCGCGGATTGCTGGCCTGTCATCCTGCGGACCTCAGAGACAGCATCTGCAAGCGCCGGGCCAACCTCGTCAGAGATACGCTGATCAGAGAGCAGCTGTGAGGTTGAGCTTGCCAGAAAAGCGACCGGTTCTCCTAAG
Source organism: Leisingera sp. ABM4_103 (assembly GCF_056158685.1). NCBI lineage: Bacteria > Pseudomonadati > Pseudomonadota > Alphaproteobacteria > Rhodobacterales > Roseobacteraceae > Leisingera > Leisingera sp. ABM4_103. The sequence continues at coordinate 164,843 of NZ_JBSWTU010000004.1, forward strand.
TCAGACGGGCGGTATGGCACGGCAGCGGCGTTTATGGTCTCGGAAAACCGGTTTCCGCCCCGCACTTGGGTGTAACCGTCAGCCAGGATCTCGCCGTACGCGGCAGTTCTGATAGCCGCGAATTCCGCCTGCAATTCTTCGGGCTCATCCCCGTGGCTTTCCAGAAAACGGGCGAACTCCTCGTCGCTGAGCGCCCCCAGATATGCTTTGCCGCTGGAAGACGTATGCAGCGGCATCCGGTAGCCGACGTCCAGCCAGATTGCCGAAGAGTTCACCGGCCGCCAGGCCCTTGTCAGCAGCATCCGCCGATCGTCTCTGATGCTGATTGCTGTCAGAGTACCGGTTGCATCTGCCAGCCGCTGCATGACTGGCGAAGCAATCTCGACAAAGGCAAATGAAGCTGCTGCGATGTTGCCAAGCGCAAGCGCCGCCGGGCCGAGGCGGTATTTGTCGTGCCGCCGCCCGTGGGTCAAATAGCCAAGCGCGCACAAGGTGAAGGTCAGCCTGGAAACCGTCGGCCGCGGAATGCCGGTGCGCTCTGAGATTTCGAGGTTGCCCAGGCCGTCATCCGTCGGGCGGAATGCCCGCAGAATTGTAAGGCCCCGCGCCAGTGTGTTTGCAAATCTCTTGTCCGATGAATCGGCTGGCATGGTGTTTCCTGTATCTATGCGGGCGTCCGGCCCATGCGGGGCCTTCACTGTTCGCTGATCCTCAATACTACTGAACCGCATTTGACAGCACCAGAGAGATTGACGGGAAAGCCACCAGCAGAAGCAGCACAACCACATCGATGCTGAGGAACCGCCATATGCCGGAAAAAACCATTCCGACAGGAGCGTCCTTACCGACGACGTTAGACAGGACAAAGACGTTCAGCCCCACCGGCGGAGTGATAAGACCAATTTCGAGCAACTTCACTACAACCACACCGAACCAGATCAAGTTCAGCCCATAGGACTCCACCAGTGGCACCACCAGCGGCAAGGTCAGAACCATGATCCCGATCGGATCCAGAAACATGCCCAGCACCAGGTAGACCACGCAGATGGCAAACAGCAGCGTCGCGGTCGAGAATTCAGCCTGCGAAACCCACTCCACCAACGCGGGAGCCATGCCCGTCAGGGCGATGGCCGCAACAAAGATCTTGGCGCCCGCGGCAACAAAAAAGATGGCGCTGGTTTGCACACAGGTTTCCCGGACTGCCTGCCAGATGCCAGCCAGATCCAGCTGCCGCTGCGCCAGGCCGATTACGACAGTCAGCACGACGCTAACGGCCGCCGCTGCCGTGGCGGTGAAGTAGCCGCCGTAGATGCCGACCACGATGACGGCAAAGATCAGCGCCGCAGGCCAGGCCCTGCGGAATGCCGCCATTTTGTCGGCAAAGCTGGCGGCTTCGCCGCGGGCAGGCACCGCCGCCGGGTCTGCCTTGATCCACATGGCAATGACCAGAACAAAGCCCGCCAGCGTCAGAAGCCCCGGCAGAATGCCGGCAATGAACAGCTTGTTCACCGAAGTCTCGGTAAAGATCGCATAGATGATGAACAGGATACTCGGGGGGATCAGAGAGCCGAGTGTACCCCCGGCAGCGACGCTGGCGGTAGCCAGCCTTGGATCGTATCCAAGGCGCAGCATTTCCGGAGTGCAGATCTTTCCCATGGTCGACGCGCAGGCCAGGCTGGAACCGGTAATGGCGGAAAAACCGCCGCAGCCCATGACAGAGGCCACCGCAATGCCGCCGCGCAGGCGAAGCAGCCAAACCTTGGCCGCGTCATAGACCGCAGTCGTGATCCCGGCACGATAGGCTATGTTGCCTAGGGCAATGAACAGCGGGATCATCGACAGATCAAAGGAGTGCAGCAAATCGAACGAGTTGCTGAAGACCAGGGACGAGGTAGCCCGGAATGCACGTTCTGGCATGAAGGTGCCGGTGCGGAACGCAAGTATCGTAAAGGCCGCCAATGTCGCCACGCCGATAAGGGCAAAGGCAATCGGCACGCGAATGGCCAGAAGCACAAGCATTACGGCAAAGGCCACAAGGCCGATCAGAGCGGGATCCACGGGCAGTCTCCTCGGCAGATCTTTTGAATGTCAGATGAGTGTCAGGTTTTGTGCGGTGCGATCGCACCGCCGCGCATCAGGGTCAGCGCATCGTCCACAGCCATCACCGCAAGGCGAAACCATCCCAGGGCAATGCCCAGGACAAAGGCGAGCCGTCCCGGCCATTGCGGCAGGTTCAGATCACCGTAAAACACGCTGCCGGTTTGCCACTGATGCAGAAACTCCCTGCCGCCGGAATAGAGGATCGGCGATAGCGCCAGCAGACCGAAGAGGGTGCCGAATACCGTCAGCCACCCCGACACCCGCGGCGGCAGCAGATTGGTCAGGAACTCCACCGCGATATGCGCCCGGTGCGCGGTTGCGGCAGCCAGAGGCATCACAATCGCCAGAACCATCAGTTCACGCACGATGACAATGGTGTCCGGCACCGAACTGCTGAAGAGGTTCAGCGCCACAACATCGGCAAAGATCAGCAGTGCCAGCATAATTATGGCCGCAGCCGAGACATCAACAAAAACCCGTTCCAGCCTGTGAAGCATCCTGTCCTCCCCCTGTATTGCCAGGCGGCGCTGAGGCCGCCTGGTGCCGCAGCGATCAGTTACTGCGTGTCCACGGATACCCCTTGGCCTCAAACTCTGCGGTGTATTCAGCCACTGCTGCAGTGTAGGTTGCCATCAGCCGGTCCGCATCAAAGCCGACGCTGCGGGCATTTTCCATCCAGTCCGCAATGAAAGGTTCAGCCGCAGCATTCAGCGTTGCTTTGTCCGCTTCGCTGAGCTCGATGACCTCGATCTTGCGGGTGGTCTCACCTGCGGTCATCGCTTCCATCGCCTTGTTGTTGGCGCCGGTCACAATTTTTGCGAACTGGTCGGCCAGTTCCTCGCCCGCCTGCATCAGCACTTTTTGCTGACCAGTTTCCAGGCTGTCAAAAACCTGCTTGTTCATGAACATGCCGTAACCGCCGATCTGTCCCCAGTTCAGGACAGTGTAGCTGTCGATAACCTCGTCCCATTTCAGCGAAGGAATGATGTAGTCGTAGCCCTGGCTGCAGTCGATCAGCCCGGTGTCCAGACCCTGGTAGGCCTCATAGACCGACAGGTTCACGCGGGTTGCGCCCATTTCACCAAAGACCTTGCCGTACACGCCGGCGCCGCGGACCTTCTTGCCTTTGATGTCTTCAACCGAACGGATCGGCTCTCCGGCGCAAGCCACGTTCACGGCCGAGGCGGTGAAGGTGCCGATGTAAACCAGGTTCTGGCGGGCAAGATGCTCGGTGATCTGCGGTTCTGAGCGCATCAGGCGGTCAGCTGCGCGCATGGCAACCCAGGCATTTGGTCCTCCGATCGGGAAGTCGGCCAGCGAATATGCCGCCATCTCCTTCTGGAAATAGGCGGCGATAATGGAACCGGCATCCGCCACCCCGTCGCCGATCCCCTGCACTGCTGCGCTTGCCTTGAACAGCGCGCCGCCCCATTGGACGTCCAAGCGCAGATCACCGCCGGAAAGGTCGCTGATCCGGCTGTTGTACCACTTCAGCGCGGCCGGAACCGTGCCCCTGTCCGGGCCGCTGTGGCCGTAATAAATTACGGTTTCCGCAGATACCGCCGTTGCGCCAAGGCTGGCCGCGACAGTAAGCCCTCCCAGAAAATTCTTGATCAATCCCATGACTTGCATCTCCTCCTACAAAGTCGCCAGGTTTATTTTACTATGTGGAATTTTAAAGATCTGTCCAGAACTTTATTTCACATACTGGAATTTTATGATGGCGCTTGACTAAAGCCCGCCGCAGGCCGGGCAACCTGCCTGTGCCCTGCATGTTTCTGAGTGAACCGCGCCGAAGATTAGACGTTTTCAGCCAGTTCGCTGGCAAAGGTTTCGATCAGTTTCGCTTTCAGGATTTTGCCGGTCGGCGCCGCGGGCAGAGCCGCCGCCACTATGATGCGCGACGGACGTTTATAGGGGGCCAGGCGATCATTGAGAAAGCACCTTAGCTCCGTCTCTGTCACACTGCTGCCGGTGGCAGCGCTGACAAAGGCCAGCACTTCCTCGTTACCTTCGACAGAACGGCCCACGACGCTTGCCACCACCACATCCGGATGCTCGGTCAGGGCCGCTTCGATTTCGACCGGGTAGACATTGAAACCGGACCTGATGATCAGCTCTTTGGTGCGCCCGGCAATATGCAGCTTGCCTTCGCCGTCAAACCGGCCCAGATCGCCGGTTCGGAAAAAACCGTCCTCTGTCATAGCCGCTGCTGTTTGCTCTTTATCGCGGAAATAGCCCTTCATGACTTGCGGGCCGCCTACCAGGATCTCGCCGATCCCTTCCTCCGGCGTGGCGCCCGGCGCCGCCAAATCGAGCTTGAGAGTGCAATCGCCCATCGGCAGCCCGACGCTTATGTCGGGATCGCCAATGCTATTGCGGGTCGCGCAAACACCCGCTGTGCCCTCGGTAAGCCCATAGCCGTTTTGCAGCGGCAGGCCGTAAAACGCCTCAGCCTCACGCTTCCATGCGGGATCCAAAGGTGCACCGCCCGAAGACACAAAACGAAGTTTGGCGGCGTCATAGCGCGGCTTGCCGTGCGAGCGGGCGTAGTTGAATAAATGGGCATGCATCTGCGGCACGGCGGGCAGCAGGGTCACGTCCTCTTGCAGAGCATTGTAGAGGCGCTCCGCCGAGAATTGCGCCTCCATCCGCATTGCTGATCGCGCCAGAGTGACGGACAGCATTGTGACCAGTCCGAAAATATGGCTGAGCGGCAAGGCCAGATAGGTCACATCCGATAGCTGAATACCCCGAACCTCGGCCGACGCAGCGGCCCCTGCGATCAGGTTGGCATGTGTCAGCATGGCCGCCTTGGGCGTGCCTGTTGTGCCAGACGTGTAGAGCAGAAGAGCAACTTGTTCGCGTCCGTCCTCCGATACCGGCTCCGGCGTGGCGCCTGTCCTTGGCATCAGCGCCGCGGCTCCAAAACCGCCATGGATATCCTGGGCGCCGTAGTGATCAGCATGGGCACGGGCCGCCGCGGAGGAGGCAGCTGTAAAGACCACCGCGCTGGGGTCGGAATGCGAAAAGATCCGGTCCAGCTCAGCTGTGGTCAGCCGCGCATTGATGGCAACAGCAGATGCGTCCAGCATGCTTGCGCCAAAGAAGAACGCGATCACCTCCACGCAGTTTTCAAACACCAGAACCACCCGGTCGCCTGGCCTGACACCTGCGGTCTTCAATTGCTCCGCTGCGGCCGAAGCCGCTTGCGAGATTTCCAGCCAGGTCAGCCGCCGGCCATCCTGATCCCGCAGCGCCAAGGCGTCGGGGCGTGTTTCAGCGGCTGTTTGCAGCAGCCCGTGTACGCGGTTGTGCATGTCTTTGTTCCTCCCTTGCACTGTCACGCCGCCAGGCCCAGCCGCCCGAATGCTGCCAGCGCCTCGGCCTCAAGGCGGGCGGTGATTTCGGCAAAGGGCTCCACTTTGTCTACAAACCCCAGCGCATGGCCCGCCGACAGGAGTCCTTGCGACACGTCACCGGTGGCATAAGCCTGGCGCCCGATCTTGCCGGACACATGCTTTAGCAGTTCCTGGATTCCGATTTCGGGGTTGTCGCGTTCGAGCCGGGCAACCGTTTCTGTTGTTTGGTTGCGCAGGCTGCGCACGGTATTGCGCACCGAGTGCATAGTGAGCTGCGTGTCTAGCTCGCTGGCGTTCACCATTGCCTGCTTGTAATCCGGATGCGCGGTCAGCTCGCTGGCAACCAGAAACCTGGTGCCCATCACCACACCTGCCGCACCCATTACCAGTGCTGCCGCGATCTGCTTGCCGTGACCAATGCCGCCGCCGATCAGCCACGGGATGGTTAGCCGGTCCTCTGCCAGCCCGGCATTGACCATGCTTCCAACCATGTCCATGCCGGGATGGCCGCCGCATTCGGCGCCGACAATCGACACCATGTCAACGCCCACCTGTTCAGCCTTCACCGCATAGCGCAGGCTGGGAACCTTGTGCAGCACAGTGATCCCGGCATCCTTGAGGATCGGCATAAACGCCTCGGGGCTGCGGCCTGAGGTTTCGACAAACTGCACGCCTTCATCCGCGATCAGGCGGAACACCTCTTCGGTCTTCTCCCCCGGCACCAGCTTGGGGATCATCGAGACGTTGACCCCGAAGGGCTTGCCGCCACACATCTCCCGGCAGCGGCGGATCTCCGCGCGCAGATTATTCATCTCGGGGAAACTTGCGGCAGTGATGAACGAGACGATCCCGGCCCGTGCCGCGGCGGACACGTATTCAGCATTGGCAAGCCATTGCAGGCCGCCCGCCACAACCGGCAGGCGCGTGCCGTAGGTCCGGGTCACGGGCGTATCGAAAACCGCCGGCAGTGCAGATGTGTGGATCATTTCGGTCTCCTTAGCGGAATACAGGGGATGTCTTGGCGAGAAAGGCGCCGATGCCCGCCTGGGCCTCGGATCCGCCGAGAGCCTTGGCCATAGCATCGCGTTCATGCGCAAGCTGCTCTTCGAAGCTGGCGGTTTCTGCCTGATTGAGCAGCGCCTTGATGTCGGCGATTGCCGTCTCGGGTCCCTTGGCAACTGCGGCCGCCAGTGCTTCCGCCTTTGCGACTGCGGTGCCTGGCGGGGCTAGTTCGGTTATTGCACCCAGCTGGTGCATCCGCTCGGCGCTAAGCGGCTCGGCCAGTATCGCCATCCGCGCCACAGTTGCCCGCGGCAGCGCCTGCGTCAGTGCATAGGTAGCACCGCCATCCGGCACCAGTCCTGCCTTGACATAGGCCAGCGTGAACTTGGCCCCCTCCTCCGCGACGATCATATCCGCCGCCATCGCCAGCGACAGCCCGGCCCCGGCCGCTCCGCCTTCCACCGCTGCGATGACCGGCTTGGGACAGGTGCGGACCGCGCGGATCAGGGCGTTCAGTTTGCCGATCTGCACCCGGCGCTCTTCAAAGGGCATCTCGCGGCGTTCCTTCAGCATGTTCAAATTGCCGCCGGAGCAGAAGAAGTCGCCTTCGCCCGCCAGGATCACCGCGGCAATGCCCGGATCGGACGCCGCCCGCGCCAGCCCTTCCTGCAGACCCTGATAATACTCATAGGACAGCGCATTGCGCATCGCCGTGTTGCAGTTCCAGATGATCAGGGTCCCGCCGCGGACTTCATGCCTGAAAAGCGCGCTCATGCTGCCTCCTCTGGTTCCGTTCTGCGCACCCGCTTGAAGACGCCGGTGGAGGCCGCAATCAGTCGGCCTGCCCCGTCCCGCAAATCGCAGGCGACAAATTTGGTTGTTTTGCCGCCACCGGTAATCCGGCCGGACGCACGCACCGTCCCTTGACGGGCCGCCGCCAGATAGTTGACGTTCAGCGACAAAGTGACAAAGGGCGTTTGCCCTTGGGGGTCGCAGGATAAACTGGCGGTGATCCCGCTCGCGGTATCCAGCAGCGTTGCTGCCACCCCGCCGTGCAAGCTGCCCTGGCGGTTCAAGTGCAGGCTGGAAATCTGAAGCACGCAATGGGCCTCAACCGCCTCTGGGTCGATTTCGATGTCATACCCCATAGCCTCAAACAGCGGGATAAGGGGCCTGTCGGGGCGCAGCAGCGGCATGTGCTAACCCGCTTTCAACGCAATGAAGCGTTCCAGATGATAATCCGTGTCGCCGAACAGATGGTCGATCATCGTCAGGCGGCGGGCAAAGTGGGACAGCGCGTATTCATCGGTCATGCCGATGCCGCCGTGCATCTGGATGCATTCCTCAGCCACCAGCGCGCCCGTCCGGCCAATCAGGTTTTTGGCAGCACTTACGTGGATTTCGCGCAGGGCACGCGGCTGCTGCAGGTTGCCCGCCAGATTGATCACGGCCGAGCGTGCTTGCTCGATCTCGATCAGCATGTCCGCCATCCGGTGCTGCAGCGCCTGGAACTTGCCGATCGGCGTGCCAAACTGCTTGCGTTCCTTAAGGTAGCTGACGGTCAGGTCCTTGGCCGCTTCCATCGCACCCAGCGCTTCGGCGCAAATGGCGGTCAAGCCGCGGGCGACTGCAGCCTCCAGCGCGGCAAACCCCTCTCCGGCAGTGCCCAGGCGCGCCGTGGCGGTCAGCCGCACCCCATCCAGGGTGACCGTTGCAGCCGGGATGCCGTCAATATTCCTGTGTCCGCTGACCGTCACGCCGGGCGTATTCACGGGCACCAGAAACAGCGAAATGCCCGCCGTGTCTGCCGCATCCCCCGTCTCGCGGGCTGAAACCACCAGCGATTGCGCCTCCGCGCCGTGCAGCACATGGGTCTTGATGCCCTGCAGCACGATGGCATCGCCGTCCGTAACGGCCGAGGCCTCGACATGGTTCAAGTCATAGTGCGCGGCGGCCTCGCCATGCGCCAGAGCCGCGATATGCGTCCCGGCCATGATCTCATCAGCCAGCCCGCCGCCCAGCTCTGCTATCAGACCGCCGGCCAGCACCGCCGGCAGCACCGGTTCGATCACGCCGGCCCGCCCCAGCTCTTCAAAGACCACAATCAGATCGAAGCCTTGGCCGCCAAAACCGCCTTGCTCTTCGCTGAACAGCGCGCCCAGTATGCCAAGCTCCGCCAGCCCGGCATAAACCTCCGCATCATAGGTGGTGCCTGCAGCAATCAGCGCCCGCCGGTTCTCATGCGAATACTTGTCCGCCAGGAACCGCTGCAGCGTGTCGCGGAGCATGGCCCGTTCTTCGGTCAGGTTGAAATCCATGTCACATGCTCCCTCTACAGACCCAGAATGGCCTTGGTGATGATGGTGCGCTGCACCTCATTCGACCCGCCAAAGATCGACAGTTTGCGCATGTTGAAATAGTTGGGCGCAGAGGCCGCTGCGTATTCCGGTCCCATGGCATCGGCATTGTCGCCGCCGGTCAGAAAGTCAGGCTGGAACGGCAGCGCATCCGGCCCCATCGCCCGGCGCAAGAGCGATGTCAGCTCCTGCCGGATCACCGTGCCCTTCACCTTGAGCATCGAGCTTTCGGCGCCGGGCGCCTGGCCCTTGGCTGCCGCCGAAACCACCCGCAGATTGGTTGTCGCCATCGCCATCAGGTCGACCTCGGCCTGCGCCATGCGGGCTGCGAAATGCGGGTTCTCCGCCAGCGGCCGGCCGCCGGATTGGACCTTGGCGGCGACATGTTTCAAGGTTGCCAGCAAGGCGTTTGAAAAGCCCACTCCGGCGATATTGGTGCGCTCATGGGTGAGCAGGTACTTGGCGTAGGTCCAGCCCTTGTTCTCGTCTCCCACAAGGTTTTCCGCAGGAACGCGGACGTTATCAAAGAACACCTCGTTCACCTCCGGCTCGCCATCGATCAGCACGATGGGTCGCACGGTGACCCCGGGTGTGTTCATGTCGATCAGCAGAAACGAGATGCCTTCCTGTTTCTTGGCCTCCGGATCGGTCCGCACCAGGCAGAAGATCCAGTTCGCGTGCTGGCCCAGCGTCGTCCAGGTTTTCTGCCCGTTGACCACATAATGGTCTCCGTCCCGCACCGCGCGGGTCTTGACCGCCGCCAGGTCGGACCCTGCGCCCGGCTCGGAATAGCCCTGGCACCACCAGTCCTGACCATTCAGGATCCGCGGCAGGAATTTCTGCCGCTGCTCCTCGGAGCCAAAGGCCAGCAGCACCGGTGCCAGCATTGACAGGCCAAAGGGCAGACTGCGCGGCGCGTGGGCCAAGCAGGCTTCTTCCTCGAAGATATGGCGCTGAACCGCATTCCATTCACAGCCGCCGTATGCGCGCGGCCAGTTCGGGGCGAGCCATCCGCGTTCGCTCAGCAGCTTGTGCCACAACTCACTGTCCGCTTTGCTCAGCCGTTTTCCCAGCCGGACCTTTTCGCTCAGTTCCCGCGGCAGCGAGGACTTCAACCAGTCCCGCACCTCAATGCGGAACACCTGCTCCTCTTCGGTGAAGTTCAAATCCATCTTGCGCGTCCCTTCAGAAAATCTCGAACAGCCCGGCCGCACCCATGCCGCCGCCAATGCACATGGTCACCACGCCCAGTTTGGCCCCGCGCCGGCGGCCTTCGAGCAGCAGATGTCCGGTCATCCGTGCGCCGGTCATGCCGAACGGGTGGCCGATCGAGATCGAACCGCCGTTGACGTTGCAGATATCAGGGTCAATCCCCAGCCGGTTGCGGCAGTAGAGGGCCTGTGAGGCAAAGGCCTCGTTCAGCTCCCACAGGTCAATGTCGTCCACCGTCAGCCCGTGGCGCTCCAACAGGCGCGGCACTGCAAAGACGGGACCAATGCCCATCTCGTCGGGCTCGCATCCGGCCACCGCGAACCCCCTGAAAGCCCCCAGGGGGTCTACCCCCTCGCGCTCGGCCAGACCGCTGTCCATCAGCACCAGCGCCGCCGCGCCGTCGCTCAGCTGCGAAGCATTGCCCGCGGTGACAAAATGCCCCTCGCCCTGCACCGGCGCGAGGCCGGCCAGCCCCTCCAGCGTGGTGTTGGGGCGGTTGCAGTCATCCATGCCAAAAGTCACTTCCTTGCGGGTGACTTCACCGGTTTCCTTGTCCTCGAAGGCTTGGGTCACCGTGATCGGCACAATCTCGTCATCGAGCCTGCCCGCCGCCTGCGCGGCAGCCGTGCGCTGCTGGCTGGCCAGGGCCAGTTCATCCTGCGCTTCGCGGCTGATGCCATAGCGCGCCGCCACGATATCGGCGGTCTGGATCATCGGCAGATACAGCTCGGGCTTGTTTTCCAGTATCCAATTCTCCCGGGCCTGCGGCGGGCGCGAGGGCGGCATCTGGCTGATGCTTTCCACCCCGGCCCCGATCGCGGCCGGCGCGCCCTCCATCACGATCGAGTGCGCTGCCATCGCCACTGCCTGCAGCCCGGAGGAGCAGAACCGGTTCACGGTCGCGGCGGAAACCGATACCGGCAGCCCTGCCCGTATTACCGATTGGCGGGCGATGTTGGCGCCGGTCCAGCCTTCGGGGTAGCCGCAGCCGACCAGCGCGTCCTCAATCATGTCCGGCGCAATGCCCGCCCGCTGCACCGCATGGCTGATGGCATGGCCGGCCATTGTGGCACCATGGGTTTCATTGAACGCGCCACGGTAGGATTTGGCCAGACCAGTTCGCGCGGTGGAGACGATGACCGCCTGTTTCATTGGTTTCTCCTTCAGGTGTTCAGGCTGGCAAAGGTCCGGCCTTCAGCGGCCAGTTGCTCCAGCAGAGGCGCGGGCTGCCAAAGGATTGGGTCCTCCTCGTGGAAGCGGCAGATATCCTTCAGGATTTTATCCAGTCCTATCGTGTCGGCATAATGCATCGGGCCACCGCGCCAGCGCGGGAATCCGTATCCGTTCAGCAAAGTCACATCCACATCCAGCGGCCGCAGTGCGATGCCGTCTCCGACCACCCGCGCGGCTTCGTTCACCATTGCCGCCATGTAGCGGCTTATGATCTCATCTTCGCCGATTGTGCGCGGCGTGATGCCTTTGGCGGCACGCTCTTCAGAAATGATTTCTTCAACCTCAGGATCAGGACGCGGGTCTTTGACGCTGTCATCGTAGATATAGAATCCGCGTCCGGTCTTGCGTCCGAACCGGCCCAGCTCGCACAGCCGGTCGGCAAATTCAGGATAGGTTTCGCGCGGATCCCTGGTTGGGGCCAGACGTTTGCGGTTGGCCCAGCCGATATCCAGCCCCGCCAGATCGCCCACGGCAAACGGCCCCATCGCCAGGCCAAAGCCAGTCAGTGCCTTGTCCACCGCATAGGGGCTGGCCCCGGCCAGTACCATGCCGTAGACCGCCTTGCTGTAATGCGACAGGATCCGGTTGCCGATAAAACCGTCGCAGACGCCCGCGCGCACCGCTACTTTCTTTAGACGCTTGGCCAGCGCGAAGCCCGTCGCTACTGCGTCCGCAGCGGTTTCCGCGCCCACCACCACTTCCAGCAACCGCATCACATGCGCAGGCGAAAAGAAATGCAGCCCGATTACATCCTGCGGGCGGCTGGTCATAGCGGCGATTGCGTTCAGATCCAGGTAAGAGGTGTTTGACGCCAGAATGGCCCCTGGCTTGCAGACTTGGTCAAGCCGGGTGAACACATCCTTCTTTACGTCCATGCTTTCAAACACAGCTTCAATCACCAGATCCGCCGGTGCCAAATCCTCAAAGCTAGTGGTTGTGCTGAACGCGCCGGCAAGAATAGCATCGCGCTGCGTTTCGGTCAGTTTGCCGCGTTTCACCGCATTTTCCAGCATCTTTCTGACACTGGCCGCGGCCTTAGACGCCGCCGCTTCATCGCGTTCGGCCAGCGTCACGTGCAGTCCGCCAAGCAGTGCGCTGACGGCAATCCCGGTCCCCATAGTACCGCCGCCGACAACACCTAAATGGCTGATTTCGCGCGGCTCAACGCCTTCGATTTCTGGCAGCTTTCCGACCTGGCGCTCCGCAAAGAAGCCGTGGATCAAGGCCTTGCTCTGATCGGACGCCATCAGCTCCTGAAACAGCGCGCGCTCTTTCTTCAGCCCTTCGCTGAGCGGCAACGACATTGCCGCCTCCACAACACCCAAGCAAGTCAATGGTGCAATTGCCCCGCGTGCCGATCTGGCAGTTTCAGACCGGACTTGCTCCAGAACCGCAGGCTCCAGCTGATTGCACGGCAGGCTGCCAACCGGGCGCGGCCCCTTGCCTGCCGCGATCAGCTCGCGGGCAAAGGCGACCCCTTCAGCGGAGGCGTCGCTGCCGTCCGCAATCCGGTCGATCAGACCCCAGGACAGCGCGGTATCCGCATCAACCGGTTTGCCGCCAGTGATCAGCCGGGCCGCCTCTGCAGCCGGGACCAAACGCGGCAGTCGCTGAGTGCCGCCTGCACCGGGGAGCAGCCCCAGCGACACTTCCGGCAGGCCAAACCGGGTGCCCTTCAGCGCGATCCTGTAGTGGGTGCCCAAGGCCACCTCCAACCCGCCGCCAAGCGCATTTCCCTGCATTGCGGCGATTACCGGTACGGGCGACGCTTCGATTTCATTGATTAGATCCGGCAGAACCGGCGCTTGGGACGGCTTGCCGAACTCCCGGATATCCGCACCGGAAAAGAAGCTGCGGCCCGCGCAACAGATGACTACCGCCTTTGTCTGAACGCTGTTCAGCGCCGTCCGCAAACAGTCCTGCAGGCCTGCGCGCACCGCGTGGGAAAGAGCATTAACCGGCGGATTATCCACCTTCACAACAGCGATGCCGTCATCCATCGCCAGATTGACCAGGCTTTCCATTTTCCCTCGCACGTTGTTCTCAGAAGCTCTTGCTTGTCGATTGGTACGCAATCAGGTTTGAAATTTCAATATGTAAAATACCATTCCTATTAGCGGAATTCATCCAGGGCTGACAGGAGCAACACAACTGGCTTGCGGGTACGAGCCGGCCGACGCGAACCAAAGCGGAATGAGAATTGCTACAGCATAGGGTAATAGGCTGCCGGCGGCACTTGCGATGTCCCATCCAGGCAGCAGCAAAGGCTGCGAGCTTAAACCGTAAACGCAGCCATTGCAGTAAGCGACGGCTCAGAGCCACCATTGGTCGATCGTTGCGATCTCCTCGTCAGACCATCCGAAATGATGGGCGAACTCGTGAATAACAATGTGCGCGATCAACTCGTTCAGCCCGACATTGCCGCGATCGCGCCATTCTTCCAGAACCGGCTGCCGGAAAAGCCAGACGACATCTTGCGGCGGTGCCATGTCGAAGACCGATTTCTCGGTCATGGGAATACCCTCGTAGAGCCCCGTAAGATCGCGCGGATCCGCGATGCCAAGATCGTTCAACATGGCTGGCTCAGGCCACTCAGCAATGCGCAGAATGACGTTTTCTGCAGCAGGCCGAAAAGCTCCGGGCATGGAAGCAATGGCGGCGCGAGCGCACGTCTCGAAATATTCAAGGTCGTGGTGCATTCAC
>NZ_JBSWTU010000005.1:0-902500 GCF_056158685.1 Leisingera sp. ABM4_103
GCTGGGATTTGCGCTGCCCTCCGCCGCGCATCCGATTGCAGGCCATCATGGCAGTGCCGCAGTTTCGCCTTCCGGGGAAAGCCATGCCGGTGCAGCCATGCCAGCCGCATCGCATCATGTTTCCTGGACCGGCGCGCACACTGGCCATGACGCCCCCCAGAATGCCGACACCGGCAATTGCTGCTCAGGCGCTTGCATGGCGGTTGCGGTTCTTTCCTTGCACACAGAAGAAATCTCCCTGACGCAGCCTGTGCGCTGGAAGCAAGTGAATTCGCAGCTGCCGTCACAGGAGCAGATCGCTCTGCTGCGTCCTCCAAGAGCCTGAGACATCTGAACCGTTTTTAACGGCCCGTTACTAACTCCTGCATCCGTAGGCAGGAGCCGTTCAGATATTTCTCAGGAAAATCACATGAAATCTCTCTTTCTGGCCGGGGCGGGCGCCCTGCTGCTGGGGGCGTGCGCCAAATCGCCAGCGGCGCTGCCCGATACCGCCGCCCTGCAGCATGCTGCGGCGCCTTCCGGCCCCTACCGGTCCCTGAATTACCAGTCTCCCTTCCGGGGATTTGAAAACCACACGCCCAGCGGCCCGGCGTCCTGGCGCGGTGTTAACAAGCCGCAGGAGACCCACTGATGACAGTGAAAACCCGGCGCGTCCTCTTGGCGTCTCCCCTGGTGCTGGCCGCCTGTTCGGCTGCGGTGCCGGAAAAATACACCAGCCCGCAGGCCGGGTTTCAGGAGGTCGCCAGCCAGACCTCGGCCGCGATAGGCAAACGCACGGCCTTTACCCAGACACAAGCCCAGAACGCAGCGCTGGCCAAGGAAGTCCGGCAGATGGTGCATGGCCAGACGATCTCTGCCGACACCGCGGTGCAGGCGGCGCTTCTGAACAACAAGGGATTGCAAGCATCTTACGCCGCGGTCGGCCTGTCGGCGGCGGAGGCCTGGCAGCAGATGACGCCGGAAAACCCGGTGGTCTCGATTGGCCTCTTGGGGATCGGGGCACCGGAACTGGGCCTGTACCGGGCGCTGGAATCCACTATCGCCGTGAACCTGCTGGACGTGAAGACCCGCAAGCAGCGCGTTGCCGTGGCTGAGACGCAGTTCCAGCAGGCGCAGCTGAACGCGGTGAACGATACGCTGGCGCTGGCTGGGCAGACCCGGCTGGCCTGGATCAATGCCGTAGCGGCGTTTGAGCGGCTGAGCTACCTGCGCCAGGCTAGCGGGACGGCTGCGGCGGGGGCCGAGCTGGCCAGCCAGCTGGGCAGGACCGGCGCGCTGAACAAGGCGGGCCAGGCGCGGGAGTTTGCGTTCAATGCGGAGCTTGCAGGCCAGGTCGCCCGCGCCCGGCTGGAGGCGCAGCTTGCGAAAGAAGAGCTGACACGGCTGATGGGCCTGTGGGGCAGCGACGCCAATTACTATGTGCCCGACGCGCTGCCGCCCCTGCCCAAGTCGCTGAGCAAAGTGCCGGCCATTGAAAAGGCGGCGCTGCAGAATTGGGTGGACCTGCAAGTGGCCAAGCTGGGGCTGGAAGCGCAGGCTCGGGCCTTTGGCCTGACCGACCGGACCCGGCTTGTCACCGATCTGGAGCTGATAGCCGGGGTCGAGTCCGAGCGTGAGCGGGAGGACGGGGAAACGGAAACCGAGACCCTGCCGCAGCTTGAGCTGGAATTCGTCATCCCGGTGTTCGACACCGGCAAGGCGCGGATGCGCAAGGCGGAGCTGTCTTACATGCAGGCCGCCAATGCGCTGGCGGAACGGGCGGTGAATGTCCGCTCCGAGGCCCGCAGCGCAGAGCTGGCCTACTACTCCTCATACGAAATCGCCCGCCACTACCGCGACGTGCTGGTGCCGCTGCGCCGGACGATCGAGGAGGAAGGGCTTCTCAGCTATAATGGCATGATCACCAGCACCTTCGAACTGCTGACCGATGTGCGCGAAAAACTGGCGGGCTCGCTGGAAGCGGCCAACGCCAAGCGCGACTTCTGGCTGGCTCAGGCAAATGTCAGCGCCGCGATTTACGGCGGCGGTTCCGGCTCAGCCCCGCAGGGCGGCAGCGCGGAAATCGCTGCTGGCGGCGGCGCAGGCCATTGAAAGGATCAAATGACATGATGAACAGACGTCAAATGCTTGGGGCCGGCGCCGCAGGTGCTGCACTGGTGTCCAGCCAGGCCTGGGGCAAGACCGCCAACATGGGCCTGCCCGAGGCCGCCAGCATGGATACCGCGGCAACCCAGCCGCCGCTGGCCCCCTCCACCGGCCCGGACTACAACCCGGTGGTCACCCTGAACGGCTGGACCCTGCCGTTCCGGATGAACAACGGCGTGAAGGAGTTCCACCTGGTCGCCGAACCGGTCGAGCGGGAGCTGGCCGACGGCATGATCGCCCACCTGTGGGGCTACAACGGCCAGTCCACCGGCCCCACCATCGAGGCGGTGGAGGGCGACCGGGTCCGCATCTTCGTGACCAACAAGCTGCCGGAGCATACTTCGGTGCATTGGCACGGGATGATCCTGCCTTCGGGCATGGACGGGGTCGGAGGGCTCAGCCATCCGGGCATCCCGCCGGGCAAGACCTTTGTCTATGAGTTCGACCTGATCAAATCCGGCACCTTCATGTACCACCCGCACGCGGATGAGATGGTGCAGATGGCGATGGGCATGATGGGCATGTTCATCGTGCATCCCAAGGATCCGGCCTTCATGCGCGTCGACCGGGACTTCCTGATCATGCTCAACGCCTTCGATATCGACCCCGGCTCCTATGTGCCGCGGGTGATGGAGATGACGGACTTCAACCTGTGGTGCTGGAACAGCCGGATCTTTCCGGACATCGACCCGCTGGTGGTGAACCAGGGCGACCGGGTGCGGGTCAGGACCGGCAACCTGACCATGACAAATCACCCGATCCACATGCACGGCTATGACTTCGAGGTCACATGCACCGATGGCGGCTGGGTGCCAGAGAGCGCCCGCTGGCCGGAGGTGTCGATCGACATTCCGGTTGGTGCCATGCGTGCCTACGAATTTGATGCGGTGCATCCGGGCGACTGGGCGATCCACTGCCACAAGTCGCACCACACGATGAATGCGATGGGCCACGACGTGCCGACGTTCATCGGCACCGACAAGCGCAAGCTGACCGGCCAGATCCGCAATCTGCAGCCGGAATACATGCCGATGGGCACCGCAGGCATGGCCGACATGGGCGAGATGTCGATGCCGCTGCCAGACAACACCGTGCCGATGATGGCCGGCTGGGGCCCGCACGGGCCGCTGGAAATGGGCGGCATGTTCTCGGTCGTGAAGGTGCGCGAAGGCATTGATGCAAACGACTACAGCGATCCCGGCTGGTACGAAAACCCGCCCGGCACCCAGGCCTATGAGTGGACCGGCGAACTGCCGGACTTGGCCCGCGCAGAAGACGCGCAAACCCGCATTACCCCGAAACCAACTGCCAAGGGCTGACCGGCCCCTGGCACCCAACCAAACCTGATGAGGAGACACACATGAACAAGATCCTATCGGCAGCCCTGATTGGAGCTCTATCCGCGTCGCCGGCTTTTGCAGGCGGCACCCACGGCGGCGGCCACCATGATGAAATGGAGGTCGGCAAACCGGGCGAGGCGGCCCACGCGGACCGGGAAATCGCCGTCACCATGAAGGAGACCGACGACGGCGGCATGATCTTCGAGCCGTCCAGCTTTTCTTTTGCCAAAGGCGAGACGGTCAAATTCATGATCACCAACGAAGGCGAACTGGAGCATGAGTTCGTGCTGGACACGCCTGAGCGCAATGTCCACCACAAGGAGCTGATGGCCAAGATGGACATGGAGCATGACGACCCCAATTCGGTGCGCCTGGATCCGGGTGCCAGCGGGGAAATCGTCTGGACCTTTACCAATCCCGGCACTTTTGAGTTCGCCTGCCTGATCCCCGGCCACTACGAATCCGGCATGTCCGGGCCGGTTGCGGTGCTCGAAGGCGGCGGCACCTTCACTGCGGGCACGGTCAAGAAGGTCGACGCCAAGTCCGGCAAAGTCACTATCAAGCACGAGGAGCTGGTCGATCTGGAAATGCCTGCGATGACCATGGTGTTCCGGGTTGCGGATGCAACAATGCTTGACCAGCTGGAGGCAGGCAAGAGCATCGAGTTCGTCGCCGAGCGGGTCAACGGCAAGCTGACCGTGACGGCGCTGAAATAACCGGCGGCGGAGGCCGGAATGCCGGCCTCCGCCTTTGTCAAACCCCAGCGGTTCCTGCCAGACCCTAGAAGCAGAAGAACACTAACGTTCCGGCGCCGCTGGTGAACATCAGACAACAGGCAATCATTCCCGCGATGCTGGATCTGCATACTCTCACACACGACGCCGCGGGCGCTTTCGGGTTCTGGTATGATGATACCGCACCCGGATGGCTGCATCCGGTGATGCATCTGGTTCTGGTGCTGGCGCCCGCGCTGCTTGTGCTGACCTTGGCAGGCCAGGCCGCCTGGCTGCTGCGCCAGCGGTTTCTGCGGCGGGCGGCACCGTTTGTGCCGCCCCAGTTCCCGGCAGGCGGTCTGGAGCCGGGGCTGCCACGCCATATCCTGCGCACGACCGGGCGGCAGCAAACGGTCCTGGTTCTGCTCAGCCTGACCGCGATGCCGATCCTTTACCTGACCCTTGAGCTGCCCAAGCAGATCGTGAACCGGGTCTTCGAAGGCGCAGAAGCCGCGGTCCCGGTCCTGGGCTTCGAGGTTTCGCAGGTCTCGCTGCTGTTTCTGCTCTGCGGCGCCTATCTGGCGGCCATCACGCTCAACGGTCTCAACAAATACTGGCTGAACATCCGCAAGGGCCGGGTTGCCGAAAGTTTCGTGCGCCGGCTGCGGCTGGCCATCTACCGCCAGTGGCGGCGGGATCAGCCCGCGGAGCGCCAGCCGGCCATCATGCCGGTTCTTGGCCCCGAGGTTGAACCAGTCGGCGGCTTTGCCTCGGAACTGCTGACTGTCCCGCTGCTGCAGGGCGGGACGCTGGCGACGATCCTTCTGTTCATGTTTGTGCAGGACCCGATCCTGGCCGCCGCAGCCCTGACGGTGCTTCCGCTGCAGCTGATCATCGTGCCGCGGCTGCAGCGGCGTGTGAATGCAGTGTCCCGCAAACGGATCCGCGAGATGCGACTGCTTGGTGAGAACCTGGACAGGGACATGCGGGCTTCGGGGCGGGGCGCGCTGCCGGTTGCGCGCAGTTTCCGGCAACTGCAGGACCTGCGCCTGCAAATCCACCGGCTGAAGTTCCTGGCCAAGGCGATCAACAACTTCCTGACTGCCCTCACCCCGTTCCTTTTCTATTCCTTGGGCGGCTATTTCGTGCTGCAGGAACGGGTCTCGCTGGGCGCGCTGGTGGCGATGCTGTCAGCGCACAAGGAGTTCTCCTCTCCGCTGAAGGATCTGTTCCGCTTCTACCAGCAAAGCGAGGACGTGCGGATCCGCTACCAGGAAATACGCGCTTTCGCGTTCCGGTCAGGCGGGGCATCCGGTCCGGCAAACGGAGAAAGGCAGCAGAGTCCAGGCAGATTTTCGGCCGAAATCGGTATTTCATTCCCCCAGTAGGAGAAAAGAACCTCATGAGGAAAACCATTGCCATCGCAGTTGCAGCAGCCGTGTTAGCGGCAGCAGCCTTCTTTGTGTACAACAGCACCGGCAGAAACGATGCGACCGCGCAACGCTCTGTTCTGGAGCCCGGTGCGCCGCTCACCGCGGTTCAGTTGCCACCGGAGTTGAGCGAGGCCGCGACAATCGGCAAGCGCGCCTTTGACGCGGTCTGCGCCGATTGCCATGGAGAGAATGCTGCGGGGCGCAACGGCATGGGACCGCCGCTGGTCCACAAGATCTATGAGCCCTCGCACCATGGTGATGCCGCCTTTTTGCTCGCCGTCCGCAACGGCGTGCGCGCGCATCATTGGGATTTCGGAAGCATGCCCGCTCAGCAAGGGCTGACCGATGGCGACGTCAAAGGCATCACCCGCTACGTGCGGGAGCTGCAGCGGGCAAATGACATAGATTAACCCGGGCGCACAACAGTCTCGCGCAGGCAGAGCTTCGTGGGTGGACTTCTCCGGCTTTTGCGGAGGGTGTCTTTCCCTGCCGTGAGGAAAACAGCGTTCGGGCGGCTGACATGCGTGGCTGGCGGCAGGATACTTCGCGAACGCGTGCCGGGCATTCCCCAAGGAAGGCTGCCCGACAGCAGCTCCCGGAACGGCCCTCCGGGAACCAGCCTCCGCCACCCTCTTGAAGCAGCCACAAGCAGCAGTGCCGCAGAGATATTCCTAAGCGGTGAGTTCAGCCGAAGGGTCAGGAAGGGGGCATACCGCCCCCTCCCCTTGCCCCGGTCAGGCCGCCGGCATCCGCTGCTCAACAATCTCCGCCCACCAGCTGCAGCCCGCGGGAATGGCGTCGTCGTTGAAGTTATACTCCGGGTGATGGACCATCGCGGTATCGCCGTTGCCCATCAGGATATAGGCGCCGGGGCGCTCTTCCAGCATGAAGGCGAAATCCTCTCCACCCATCACCAGCGGCGCGTCCTCGCAAGAGCCGGAGACGCTGGCCGCCACCTTGGCGGCAAATTCGGTCTGCTCCTCATGGTTCACCATCACCGGATAGCCGCGGTGATAGGTGACATCGGCAGTGCCGCCAAAGGTCGCCGCGATCCCGGTGCAGACCTCGTTGATCCGCTTCTCGGCCAGGTCGCGCATCTCCTTGGACATGGTACGCACGGTGCCCTTGATCTGCACTTTCTGCGGGATCACGTTGAACGCCTTCGAGGATGTCTCGAAGGACGTGACGGAGACCACGATCTGATGCACCGGATCGGCGTTGCGCGAGGCGATGGTCTGCAGCGCCAGCACGGCTTGCGCGGCCAGAACGGTGGTGTCGACGGTCTCATGCGGCTTGGCAGCATGGCCGCCGCGGCCCTCAAAGGTGATGTCGAACTGGTCGGTTGCAGCAAAGAACGATCCCGGGCGGATGGCAAAGGAACCCAGCGGCTGGCCCGGCCAGTTGTGCAGGCCATAAACCTCCTGCACACCCCAGCGGTCCATCAGACCGTCGTCGCACATCACCTTGGCGCCGCCGCCGCCTTCCTCGGCGGGCTGGAAGATCACCACCACGGTGCCGTCGAAATTGCGGGTCTCCGACAGGTACTTGGCCGCGCCCAGCAGCATCGCGGTGTGGCCGTCATGGCCGCAGGCGTGCATCGCGCCGGGGGTCTTGGATGCATACTCCAGCCCGGTCTGCTCATGGATCGGCAGCGCGTCCATGTCGGCGCGCAGGCCGATCACCTTGCCGGAAGTGTCCGCCTTGCCCTTGATCACACCAACAACGCCGGTGCGGCCGATGCCGGTCACCACCTCGTCGCAGCCAAACTCCTGCAGCTTCTCCGCCACCAGCGCGCTGGTGCGATGGGTTTCGAACAGGATTTCAGGGTTTTCGTGGATGTCACGGCGCCAGGCGGTGATTTCATCCTGCAGTTCGGCAAAGCGGTTCTTGACCGGCATTTCTCACTCCTTTGGTTGTCTTTCCCCGCAGCCTCAGGCCGCGGGCATTCTTCGTTCCACCAGCTCGGCAAACCAGCTGCATCCCAGCGGGATCGCTTCGTCGTCAAAGATATAGGCCGGGTGGTGGCACATCTGGGTGTCGCCGTTGCCGAGGAAGATATAGGCGCCGGGGCGCTGCTCCAGCATGTAGGAGAAATCCTCGGACGGCATGATCGGCGGGGTTTCGGCATTAACCTTGGCAGAGACCGCCTGCGCCGCCTCCACCGCATGGGCGGTGCCGTTTTCATCATTGATTGTAACGGGATAACCCGGATCCCATTCGACCTCGGCCGTGGCGCCAAAGGCGGCTGCGGTGCTTTCGGCGACCCGGCGCACCCAGTCCTCGGCCTGGGCACGGTATTCCGGGTCCAGCGTGCGCACGGTGCCCTGCAGCTTGGCGGTGTGGGCAATCACGTTGGAGGCTGTGCTGTCGGTCTCAAAGGTGCCGACGGTCAGCACCACGCGTTTGACCGGGTCCACGTTACGCGACACGATCGAGTGCAGCGAGACCACGATCTGCGAGGCAACCAGCGTCGTATCGATCGCCTCATGCGGGGCGGCGGCGTGGCCGCCCTTGCCGGTAACGGTGATGGTGAATTCATCGGATGAGGCCATCAGCGGACCGGGGCGGATGGCGAACTCGCCTACCGGCAGGCCCGGCATATTGTGCAGCCCATAAACCTCCTGGATGCTCCAGCGGTCCATCAGGCCGTCGTCGCACATCGCCTTGCCGCCGGCGCCGCCTTCTTCGGCCGGCTGGAAGATCAGCACCGCCTTGCCGTCGAAATTCCGTGTCTCCGCAAGGTACTTGGCCGCCCCCAGCAGGATCGAGGTGTGGCCGTCATGGCCGCAAGCGTGCATTACGCCGGGCGTCTTGGAGGCATAGTCCACACCCGAGGCCTCGGGGATCGGCAGCGCGTCCATGTCGGCGCGCAAACCGATGGCACGGCCCGAGGTGTTGGTCTTGCCCTCGATCACCGCCACCACGCCGGTCTGGCCGACGCCGGTGGTGATGTCGGTGATGCCGAACTCCTTGAGCCGTTCCACCACAAAGGCGGCGGTCTGGTGCACCTCGTACATCAGTTCGGGGTTCTCGTGCAGGTGATGGCGCCAGGCCGTGATCTCCTGGTGCATCTCGGCAAAGCGGTTCTTGGCCGGCATTTTCCCCTCCCCTTTACTGTTACAGGTCACGTTGCGGCAGACTGTCCGCGAAAAAACTTAGCTTCGCAAGTATCCGGTCCTTCAGAACGCGGCGGAAGCCGTCGGAACGGGGGTGACGTGCGTGCACCCCCTGTGCACCTCCTGTACACCCCCTTGGCATCAATCTGCGCATCATGCGTCCGGTTTCAAGGTGTCGCAGCCTAGGCCCGCAGCTTCCCGACCAGCGCGCGCATGAACGCGTGGCCCGCGTTGAACTGGGCCACGGTGATGTACTCGTTGGGCTGATGCGCCTGGGCGATGTCACCGGGACCGCAGATCACCGCGGAGTAGCCGGCCTGCTGAAACTGACCCGCCTCGGTGCCGTAGCTGACCACATGGGAGCCGTTGTCGCCGGTCAGGGCGCGCACCAGCGCTTCGGCCTCGCCATCCTGTTCCGGCACCAGACCGGGGACGTCGAAATGCTTGGACACGTCAATCCGGGCGTCCGGGTGGACCGCCTGCATCTCTGCCTCGACCTCGCGCACCTTCTGCAGATAGGCGGCTTCCCAATCGGAGGCATTCTCTCCGGGGACCACCCGGAAATCCATCATAAAGCGGCAGTCCTTGGCGGTGATGTTATGAGCGGTTCCGCCCTCGATCATGCCGACGTGGCAAGTGGTCCAGGGCGGGGTGAACATTGCCTGCACCTCGCCCGGCTCCTTGACCATGTTCCGAGCGTTCTGCTGGTTGGCCCAGTCGATCAGTTTTGCGCCCTGCATGATGGCGCTGACGCCGGTGTGCATGAGCGAGGAATGCACCTCGAACCCGACCAGATGGGTGGCATAGCCGGTGCCACCCTTGTGGCCGGTCACCGCCTTCATCATCGAAGGTTCCCCGACAATCACGGCGGAGCCTTTGGGCAGCACGGGCTGCATGGCTTCGATCATCGGCGGCGCGCCGGTGCAGCCGATCTCCTCGTCAAAACTCAGCGCCAGCTGCAGCGGGCGTTTGACACCTTGCTCATGCGCCTCGACCAGCGCCCAGATGGCGAGCGCATCAAAGCCCTTCATGTCGCAGGTGCCGCGGCCGAAGTATTTGCCGTCCTTCTCCACCACCGTGAAGGGATCGGTGTCCCAAGGCTGTCCGTCCACTGGCACCACGTCGGTATGGCCCGACAGCACCACGGCGCCTTCTTCCACCGGTCCCACGTGGGCAAAGACGGCGGCTTTGTGCGGCTGCTCCGGGTCCACCCAGCGGTGGCTTTCGATGCCGTGTAAGGCCAGATATTCCTGCACCCAGTCCACCAGCGGCAAGTTGGTGTCCCGGCTCACCGTCGGGAAGGAGACCAGCTTTTGCATGATCTCCAGCGGCGTCAGCTTGGCATCCATGTATCAGTATCCGCTGTCAGTGGTCAGCACGAAATGGCCGGGCTCCAGCTCCAGGTATTCCGACGGTTCCGGCTCATAGCCCACTTCGTGGATCGGCGACGGGATCGGCTTGAAGTTCAGCTCCTTCTCCGACTTCCGCTGACGCGGGTCGGCGATCGGAACCGCCTTCATCAGCGCCTGGGTATAGGCGTGCAGCGGGTTCTCGAACACGCGGTCGCGCGGGCCGAGTTCGACGATGCGGCCCAGGTACATGACGCCGACCTGATGGCTGACGCGCTCGACCACCGCCATGTCGTGGCTGATGAACAGGAACGAGAGGCCCAGTTCCGCCTGCAGCTCCATCATCAGGTTCAGGACTTGCGCCTGCACCGACACGTCGAGCGCCGAGACGGCCTCGTCCGCGACAATCAGCTTGGGGTTCAGGGCGAGCGCGCGGGCAATGGCGATCCGCTGGCGCTGGCCGCCGGACATTTCGTGCGGGTAGCGGCGCATGAAGCTGCGCGGCAGGTGGACCCGGTCAAACAGGCTGGCGACGCGGTCGTGCAGTTCGGATCCGGAGGCCAGGCCGTAGTTGCGGAGCGGTTCTGCCACCTGGTCCATCAGCTGCATCTGCGGGTTCAGGGAGGCAAAAGGATCCTGGAAGATCATCTGCATGTCCTGGCGCGCCTTGTGCATTTCGGACGAGCTGAACTTAAGAACGTCGCGTCCCTCAAAATTCACCTTGCCTGACTGCGGCTCGACCAGCCGCAGGATCGAGCGGCCGGCCGAGGACTTGCCGCAGCCGGATTCGCCCACCAGCGACAGGGTCTGGCCCTTGAAGACCTTGAAGGAAACGTCTTCGACGGCGTGCACGTTGGAGATGGTGCGGCGCAGGAGGCCGCCCTTGACCGGGAAGCGGGTGGTCAGGTTCTGCACGTCCAGCAGCACCTCGTCGGTGCCCTTGATCGGCTCGATCTTCTGGTCCTCGACACCCATCAGCTTCATCGGCTCGGGGTACTGCTTGCCGCGCATCTCGCCCAGTTTCGGAACTGCCGCCAGCAATGCCTTGGTATAGTCGTGCTTGGGGTTCTCGAAGATCTCCTCGACCGGGCCTTCCTCAACCTTGTTGCCGCGGAACATGACCACGACGCGGTCGGCCATCTGGGCGACCACCGCCATGTCGTGGGTGATGAACATCACCGCAGTGCCGGTCTCGCGCTTCAAGCGGTCCATCAGCGCCAGGATCTCCGCCTGGATGGTGACGTCGAGCGCGGTTGTGGGTTCGTCAGCGATCAAGAGCCGCGGCTCGCAGGCCATCGCCATGGCGATCACCACCCGCTGGCGCATGCCGCCCGACAGTTCATGGGGGTACTGTTTCAGGCGGCGCTCTGGCTCGGGGATGCGGACCTGGCGCAGCAACTCCAGCGCGCGCCCCTCAGCCTGGGACTGGGACATGTTCTTGTGGATGCGCAGACCTTCGGTCAGCTGGCGGCCAACGGTGAACACCGGGTTCAGCGCCGTCATCGGTTCCTGGAAGATCATGCCGATCTCATTGCCGCGAATTTGCTTCATCATCTCCTGCTCGGAGGTGGCGAGGTTGGTCTCGCCGCCCTCGCGGCGGTTGAACAGCAACTCGCCGCCCGCGATTTCGCCGCCGCCGAACTCCACCAGACGCATCAGCGACAGCGAGGAGACCGATTTACCGGAACCGGATTCACCAACGATACAAACGGTTTCGCCCGGGCTTACATCAAAGGAGACATTCTCGACACCGACAACCGGACCGTCCTTGGTCTGGAACTCCACGCGCAGATTTCGAATGGACGCAATTGCGTTGTCGAGCATGACGGCTTCCCTATCTTTCATTCCCCGGGCCAGCCACAGATGGCGGCCTCAGCACCCGGAGTAAACTCCACTTTGCACAAAAATGCTCATGCAAATAATGCATAGGCTTTTCGAAATTGGAATTTGCAATTTCCCGGGAAGTGGTTTTCGATACCCCCGTGGTTGCCTGCAGGACGGTATGCACCGGCCTTTCCGGAAACTTGTTAAGAGTGCTTAATGTCTGCGCTTTTGGCCTGTGTGCAGGCGCGATTGCGACCCTTCCGCAGCGATGCGGCAAATCTCCGGGCCCGATGCGGTCCGGCCAACAAAAAGACACGAAACGTGTCCGACAAGGAGTGTGTGATGAAACTCAAATCCCTTTTGATGGGGGCCGTTGCCACGGCCGCGCTGGCGCCAGCGGCCTTTGCTGAGCGCGGGTCCGATGGCCAGGTCAACATCATCTACTGGCAGGCGCCGTCGATCCTG
This sequence comes from Leisingera sp. ABM4_103, assembly GCF_056158685.1. Taxonomy (NCBI): domain Bacteria; kingdom Pseudomonadati; phylum Pseudomonadota; class Alphaproteobacteria; order Rhodobacterales; family Roseobacteraceae; genus Leisingera; species Leisingera sp. ABM4_103. The sequence continues at coordinate 12,386 of NZ_JBSWTU010000005.1, forward strand.
AACCCGTTCCTGTCCGGCGGCACCAAGGACATTCAGGCCGCTTCGCTGGTGATCGAGCCGCTGGCCCGCTATGACCCCGAAGGCAACATGATCCCCTATCTGGCCTCGGAAATCCCGACGGTTGAAAACGGCGGCGTCAGCGAGGATCTGACCTCGATCACCTGGAAGATCGCGCCGGGCATCAAATGGTCCGACGGCACCGACTTTACCGCCCACGACGTGAAATTCACCGCCGATTACTGCATGCATCCCGAAGGCGGCTGCGCCCAGCTGACCAAGTTCGAGGGCGTGAGCTCGGTCGAGCTGCTGGACGACATGACCGTCAAGGTTAACTTCGACAAACCGACCCCCTTCCCCTATGGCCCGTTCTCCGGCGGTGAAAGCCCGATCCTGCAGAAGGCGCAGTTCGAAAACTGCATGGGCGCCCGCGCACCGGAATGCACCGAGGCCAACTTTGGCCCGATCGGCACCGGCCCGTTTGTGGTGGATGAGTTCAAGCCGAACGACGTGATCACCATGTCGGCCAACCCCAACTACCGCGACCCGGCCAAGCCGGCGTTTGCCAAGGTGCTGTTCAAGGGCGGCGGTGACGCCACCGCTGCGGGCCGCGCGGTGATGGAAACCGGCGAGTTCGACTATGCCTGGAACCTGCAGCTGGCGCCGGAAGTGATCGCGCAGATGGAAGCAGGCGGCAAAGGCAAGCCGGTTGCGGGCTTTGGTTCGCTGGTGGAACGCATCATGCTGAACCAGACCGACCCGTCGCCGGACCTGCCGGAGGGCGAGCGCTCCACCGCCAAGCATCCGCATCCGTTCCTGAAGGACCCGGCCGTCTACAAGGCGATGTCGATGGCCATCGACCGTCCGCTGCTGGTCGAAATCGGCTATGGCAAGGCCGGCAAGGTCGGCTGCAACTGGGTGCCTGCACCTGCAGCCTTTGCCTCCGACACCTTTGACTGCTCCACCCAGGACATCGAAGGCGCCAAGGCGATGCTGGAGGAAGCCGGCTATAAGGACACCAATGGCGACGGCGTGCGGGAGACCCCGGACGGCAAGCCGATGAAGATCCTGTACCAGACCTCGACCAACGCCGTGCGCCAGGACTTCCAGGCGCTGATCAAGGAGTGGTGGGGCCAGATCGGCATCGAGTCCGAGCTGCGCAACATCAACGCCTCGGTGTTCTTCGGCGGTGACCCGGGTTCGCCCGACACCTTCCAGAAGTTCTATGCGGACGTGGAAATGTACGCCAACAACTTCGACGGCACCGACCCGCAGGCCTATCTGGCCAACGGCCTGTGCGACAAGGCGCCCAAGCCCGAGTCGCAGTGGCAGGGTGAGAACATCTCGCGCTTCTGCAACGAGGAGTTCGACCAGCTGCACGCCGAGCTGACCAAGACTGCCGGCCTTGAGGCCCGCGCCGAAATCGGCCGCCGCCTCAACGACATCATGGTCGAAAACGGCGGCATGATCCCGCTGGTGCACCGCGGCCGCCTGTCGGCGCATTCCAACACGCTGGGCGGCGTTGACCTGAACGTGTGGGACAGCGAGCTGTGGAACGCAGCAGACTGGTACCGCATCAAGTAAGCAGCGCTTGCCTCACTTGGGGCCCTGACGTTACATCGGGGCCCCTTGCCATTCTGCATTGGTTACGTTTAACCGCCTGCGCGTGACATGGATGTGAGGCCTTCCCCGCCTGCTCCGACCTTAATACAAGTTGCAAAGGCGCCTACCTGATGCTGACCTTTACAATCCGGCGGCTGATCCTGGCAGTTCCGACACTGCTGTTCATCAGCCTCGTGATCTTCCTGCTCCTGGAGCTCGCCCCCGGCGACCCGATGGCGCAGGTTCCCCTGACCGTCCCCCCCGAAGTCAAAGAAAAGATGCGCGAGGCGCTTGGCCTCGGCCAGCCGATGCATATCCGCTTCTGGAAGTGGCTGGTGCAGTTCTTCTGGATCGAGCCGCAGGTTCTGATCGACCATTACCTGGGCACGTCCTTTTCCGCAGGCGACCTGCGGGTGATCTCCTGGCAGACCCGTTCGCCGGTGATGGACATCGTGATCCAGCGCATCCCGCAGACCCTGTGGGTCGTCGGCACCGCCTATGTGGTCGCCATCCTGATCGCGCTGCCGATCGGTATCTATTCCGCCTACCGCCAGTACAGTTGGTTCGACCAGCTGGGCACTTTCGTGTCGATGGTGGGCTTCTCGGTGCCGCCGTTCTTCTCGGGCGTTCTGGTGATCGTGATCTTCTCGGTGCAGCTGGGCTGGTTCCCGTCGATCTATGACACCACCCATGTGGTCGACAGCTGGGACGCCTTTGTTTACCAGCTGAAGCAGATGATCATGCCGGTGATGGTGCTGGCGCTGCAGATCACCGCGCAGCTGAGCCGCTTCATGCGCGCCTCGATGCTGGACAACCTGAACCAGGATTACGTGCGTACCGCCCGCGCCAAGGGCCTGAGCGAGTATGTCGTGGTGATGGTCCACGTCCTGCGCAACTCGATGATCCCGGTGGTGACCGTGATCGCGCTGGGGATCCCGTCGATCTTTGGCGGCGCCATCATCACCGAGCAGGTGTTCAAGGTGAACGGCATCGGCCAGCTCTTGATCGGCGCCATCCAGGCCAACGACCTGCCGATGGTGCAGACGCTGACCTTCATCTTTGCGGTGCTGATCGTGCTGTTCAACCTGATCGCCGACGTTCTGTACGGCATTCTTGACCCGAGGATCCGCTATGACTGACAAGGAACGCTTTGTGCCCGACGAAGGCATGGCGCCCGCCTCGACCGCGGTCCCCGGTGCAGGCGCGCTGGAGGAGCTGCACAACCCGCCGCGCAGCCAGTGGCTGGATGTGTGGGACCAGTTCAAATCCCACCGCGGCGCGCTGATGGGCGGGGCCCTGTTCCTGTTCATCATCCTGGCGGTCTATGCCGGCCCCTACGTGTGGGACATCGACGCCACCAAGATCGATATCCGCGCCCGCAACCAAGGCCCCAGCTGGGCGCATCCCTTTGGCACTGACCAGCTGGGCCGCGACATGCTGGCCCGGATGATGGCGGGCGGCGCGACCTCGGTTTCCGTGGGTCTGACCGCGATGCTGCTGGCGCTGTTCCTGGGCTCCTTCATCGGGGTGCTGGCCGGCTTCTTCAAGAAGCTGGACGGCCCGCTGATGCGGATGACCGACCTGTTCCTGGCGCTGCCGCTGCTGCCGCTTCTGCTGGTGATGATGCTGTTGTTCCGCGAGCCGCTGAACGCGGCCTTCGGCCCGGAACAGGGGATTTTCATCCTGATCGTGGCCTCGATCGGGGTGACCAGCTGGATGCCCACCGCGCGGATCGTGCGCGGCGACGTGCTGGCGCTGAAGGAGCGCGAGTTCGTGATGGCGGCGCGCTCCATCGGCACCACCAACCAGAAGCTGATCACCCGGCACATCCTGCCCAACGTGCTGTCGCCGATCATGGTCTCGGCAACGCTGGGGATTGCCACCGCGATCATCACCGAGTCGTCCTTGTCCTTCCTCGGCCTCGGCTTCCCGCCGGATTTCCCGACCTGGGGGCGGCTGCTGTTTGATGCCACCGACTATCTGCAGCAGTACCCGGAGCGGGTGTTCTGGCCCGGCATGGCGATCTCACTGACGGTGCTGAGCGTGAACTACCTGGGCGACGGGCTGCGCGATGCGCTGGACCCGCGGATCCGGGGCCGCTGAGGCGGGACGCCTGCACACATTCAAATAAAAACATACCTTCTGGCCGCTTTCCTCAAAGCGGCCAGTTTGTTTTGCAGCACCCGTTTCCGGCAAAATCACTATTTCTGCCGGGCCGCCCAGGCCGGAACTTTGTTCCGCCTTTACCCAGCTCCGCAAACCGCCCGGCACTTGCGGCGGTGCTGCAAACCCGTCATTGCGGGAAAACGTTCCGAATCCGCAGCTGGAGAGTGCAATGTTCGAAACATTCGGTTTTGAGGATACCACGGCACGGGAGGTTTCCGTCCTCTTCGCCCTTGCCATCGGTGTCCTGTTCGGCGTGCTGGCGCAGCTGACCCGCTTCTGCTTCCGCCGCGCGCTGGCAGGCGAGGACCGCCGCCAGGCTGCCGGTGTCTGGGCGATGGCATTGGCGGTGGCGGTCGCTGGCACCCAGGCGGCGGTGGCGCAGGGCTGGATCGGTTTTGCGGAGCACCGGCTGATGGCGCAGGATCTGCCGCTGCTGGCCATCGCCGCCGGCGGGCTGATGTTCGGTGCCGGTATGATCCTGACCCGAGGCTGCGCCTCGCGCCTTCTGGTGCTGGCGGGCAGCGGCAACTTGCGGGCGCTCATGGTGATTGCCGTTTTTGCCGTCACCGCCCATGCCACGCTGAAGGGCCTGCTGGCGCCGGTGCGCACCGCGCTTGGATCGGTCACGGTCCTTGCGGGCGAGCAGATCTCCCTTGCAGCCCTGCCCGGCGGCGCACTGCTGTGGAGCGGCCTGATTGTCGCCGCAGCCCTGTTTACCGCGCTGCGCTCCGGCAACCGTGTACTAACGCTTGCGGGCGCAGCGGCGCTCGGCGTGCTGGTGCCCGCGGCCTGGGTTGGCACCGGCTTTGTGCTGTTCGACGAATTCGACCCCATCGCGATGGAAAGCCTTTCCTTCACCGCACCTGCTGCCGACACGCTGTTCTTCGTGATCGCCTCCAGCTCCATCCCTGCAGGGTTCGGTGCCGGGCTGGTCGGCGGGGTACTGGCCGGTGCGCTGGCCGCAGCTGTGCTCAGCGGCAGCTTCCAGTGGCAAAGCTTCGAAAGCCCGCGCCAAACCGGCCGTTACCTGGCTGGTGCGGTGCTGATGGGCATTGGCGGCGTGCTGGCGGGCGGCTGCACCGTGGGCGCCGGGCTGGCGGGCATTCCAACCCTCAGCCTCGCCGCCCTGCTGGCGCTGGCCTTTATCGCGCTTGGCGGCCTTGGCATGAACGCCGCGCTTAGTGCAGCTTCTTCCGGATCCGCTGGATCCCCAGCCACACCAAGGCAACAACCGGCAGGGTAACCGCTGCGATCAGGAGTTTCTTGCTGACCCCGTACCTCTCTGCAAACGGCAGGAAGAAGTCTGAGACCAGAGACACCGCGTAGTAACTGACGGCCACCACCGACAGCCCCTCCACCGTGTGCTGCAAGCGCAGGGCAATGTCCGAGCGGCGGTCCATGCTGGCCAGCAGCGCCTGGTTCTGGGCAGAGCGCTCCACATCAACCCGGGTCCGGAGCAGCTCGCCTGCCCGGCGCGCCCGGTTCGCCAGGGTCTCCAGCCGCTTTTCGGTGGATTTCACCGTGCGCATGGCAGGTTCGAACCGGCGCAGCATGAATTCCGCAAGCGTCTGGAATCCCTCGTGCCGGTCCTCGCGCAGCAGGCTGACCCGCTGATTGACCAGGGCGTCATAAGCCCCTGTTGCGCTGAAGCGAAAGGCAGAGCGTGCGGCCATCGCCTCCAGCTCAGCCGAGACGGTCAGCAGCTGCGACAGGGTCTGCTCGGCCGGAGTGGACCCGCCGGTCATCTCCACCATCATCTCGCTCAGATGAGTGTCCATCGCGCTGATCGAAGGAGTCAGGCCGCGGGCGCGGGAGAACCCCAGCATCGCCATCGCCCGGTAGGTCTCGATCTCGCACAGGCGCTGGACGATCCGCCCGATGCGCTGGCTGCCGGTCTCGGCATTCGGCAGCACCGCAAACCGCATATGACCAGCCGGATCGATGCGGAAATCCCCGGCCACCACGGCGCTGTCGTCCAGCACCCGGGAGACCGCAAGGCTTTCCGGCACAAACCAGTCATGCAGGGTTTCCTTCATCTCCGCCGCTTTGCTGCGCGGCACAACCCGGATCAGCGCGGAAGTGATCCGCTGGCCGGGGGCCTCTGCCAGCCAGTCCGCGGGAAAGACGTCAAAATCCGCCGGGTCGAAGGCCCGCGCGCTGACGCCGTCGCGGTAGACGGTGTAGCTGACAAATTCCGTGTGCTGCTCCCATTTGATCATGTGGCGGCCGATTTGCGCCGCGTGATGCGTCGCCCCCGGCTTGGGGTGCGGCGCCCCGTGGCGGTCCAGCAGGTCGGTCAGATGCTTCAGATCCTGCATCCGGTCGCGGTGTTCCGCCTCGTTCGGCTGCTTGACCGCCAGATACACAACCGTGCTGGGGCAAGACATGGCGGGGAACGGGCGGGCGTGCAGCTCATTGGTGAGCGTGTAGCGCAAGGGGTGATCCTGGATCGGGGGCATTCTGGTCTCCGGGGCAATGCCGCCGACCATAGAGAGCCCTTGCAAACATGTACAGAAATGTTTTATTTCAATGTGTTAGCAGGATGCAATGGTATACAATGCAGGTGTTGCAGGGGCTCTGCCCCCGGCCCGCGCGGGCCTTCCCCGGGATATTTTCAGCCAGATGAAGGATCCGGAAAGAAAAAGGCGCCCCGGTTGGAGCGCCTTTCGTTGTCATATGACCGTTGGCTTACTGGATCATGCCCAGCAGCGTATCGAGGCTCTGCTTTGCATCGCCGTAGAACATGCGCGTGTTTTCCTTGAAGAACAGCGGGTTCTCGATGCCGGAATAGCCGGTGCCCTGGCCGCGTTTGGAGACGAAGACCTGTTTCGCCTTCCAGCACTCCAGAACCGGCATGCCGGCGATCGGCGAGTTTGGGTCCTCCTGCGCCGCAGGGTTCACGATGTCGTTGGAGCCGATCACGATGGCCACGTCGGTGGACGGGAAATCGTCGTTGATCTCGTCCATCTCCAGCACGATGTCATAAGGCACCTTGGCCTCCGCCAAGAGCACGTTCATGTGGCCCGGCAGGCGGCCTGCGACCGGGTGGATGGCGAAGCGCACCTCCTTGCCCTTGGCCCGCAGGCGGCGGGTCAGTTCGGCGACGTTCTGCTGCGCCTGCGCCACCGCCATGCCGTAGCCGGGGATGATCACCACGCTGTCGGCCTCCTCCAGCGCCGCTGCCACGCCGTCGGCGTCGATGGCGATCTGCTCGCCGTCGATCTCCATCGCAGGACCCGCGGTGCCGCCGAAGCCGCCCAGGATCACCGAGATGAAGGAGCGGTTCATCGCCTTGCACATGATGTAGGAGAGGATCGCACCGGAAGAGCCGACCAGCGCGCCGACCACGATCAGCAGGTCATTGCCAAGCGAGAAGCCGATCGCCGCCGCGGCCCAGCCGGAGTAGCTGTTCAGCATCGAGACCACCACCGGCATGTCGGCGCCGCCGATGCCCATGATCAGGTGGTAGCCGATGAACAGCGCCGCCAGCGTCATCAGCAGCAGAGGCAGGAAGCCGCCGGAATTGAAGTACCAGATCAGGCAGATAAAGGAGAGGCCCGCGGCGCTGGCGTTCAGCATGTGGCCGCCCGGCAGCTTGGTGGCGGCCGAGGTGACCTTGCCCGCCAGCTTGCCGAAGGCAATCACCGAGCCGGTGAAGGTGATCGCGCCGATGAAGATGCCGAGGAAGAGTTCCACGCGCAGGAAAGCGATCTCTGCCGGGGTTTTCTTGGCGATCAGCTTGGCGAAGGTACCGAGCTCATCGGTGCTGGCAGCGGATGCCACATTGCCGATCTCGAAATGGGCGATGAAGCCCACGAAGACCGCGGCCAGACCGACCAGCGAGTGCATCGCGGCGACCAGCTGCGGCATCTCGGTCATCTGCACCCGCTTGGCGACATAGGTGCCGATGATGCCGCCGCCCGCGATCAGCAGGATCGACAAGAGCCACAGGCCCGAGCCGGGGCCGATGAGGGTGGCAAACACCGCCAGCCCCATGCCGGCAATGCCGTACCAGACCGCGCGCTTGGCGCTTTCCTGGTTGGAAAGCCCGCCCAGCGACAGGATGAAGAGAACAGCCGCAACGACATAGGCGGCGGTGGTGAAACCGTAATCCATGTGCCCGGCCTCCTTAAGATTTCTGGAACATGGCGAGCATGCGCCGGGTGACGAGGAAGCCGCCGAAGATGTTGATCCCGGCCATGAAAACGCTGAGCGCGGCGAGCAGGATCACCAGGAAGCTGCCCGATCCGATCTGCATCAAGGCGCCCAGGATGATGATCGAGGAGATCGCGTTGGTGACCGCCATCAGCGGCGTGTGCAAGCTGTGCGCGACGCCCCAGATCACCTGGAAGCCCACGAAACAGGCCAGCGCAAAGACGATGAAATGCTGCATGAAGCTGACCGGCGCGAACAGCCCGACCAGCAGCAAGAGCGCGCCGCCGCCCGCCAGCATCGTGACCTGGCTCTTGGTCTGCGCCTTGAAGGCCTCGATTTCCTTGGCGCGTTTTTCCTCCGGCGTCAGTTCCGGCACGGTTTCCTTGGGCTTGGCCGCAATTGCCTGAACCTTGGGCGGCGGCGGCGGGAAGGTGATCTCGCCCTGATACGCCACGGTGGCGCCGCGGATCACGTCGTCCTCCATGTTGTGGTTGACCTGGCCGTCTTTCTCCGGCGTCAGGTCAGCCATCATGTGGCGGATATTGGTGGCGTAAAGCGACGAGGACTGCGCCGCCATCCGGCTGGGGAAATCGGTGTAGCCGATGATGGTGACGCCGTTGTCGGTGACGACCTTCTCGTCCTTCACAGTGCCCTCGACGTTGCCGCCGCGCTCTGCCGCCAGGTCGACGATCACCGAGCCCGGCTTCATCGCCGCCACCATGTCGGCCAGCCACAGCTTGGGCGCGTCGCGGTTGGGGATCAGCGCGGTGGTGATGACGATGTCCACCTCCGGCGCCAGCTCGCGGAACTTGGCGAGCTGCGCTTCGCGGAATTCCGGAGAAGAAACAGCCGCATAGCCGCCGGTGGCGGCACCGTCCTGCTGCTCCTCCTCGAAGTCGAGATAGACGAACTCGGCGCCCATCAATTCAACCTGCTCGGCCACTTCCGGGCGCACGTCGAAGGCATAGGTGACGGCACCCAGCGAGGTCGAGGTGCCGATGGCGGCAAGCCCCGCAACACCGGCGCCGACCACCAGCACCTTGGCCGGGGGCACCTTGCCCGCGGCGGTGATCTGGCCGGTGAAGAAGCGGCCGAAGTTGTTGCCCGCCTCAATGACGGCGCGGTAGCCCGCGATATTGGCCATGGAGCTGAGCGCATCCATCTTCTGCGCGCGGGAGATCCGCGGCACCATTTCCATGGCGATCACATTGGCGCCCTTGGCCTTGGCGAGCTCCATGCCCTCTTCGTTTCCGGCCGGATTGAAGAAGGAAATCAGCGTCTTGCCCTTGGTCAGCCGCTTCAGCTCGGTGGCATCCGGCTGGCGCACCTTGGCGACGATATCGGCCGCTTTCCACAGCGCCGCCGGTGTCTTGATGATCTCGACGCCCGCGGCTTCATAGGCGGCATCGGAAAACCCCGCCGCCGCCCCGGCCCCGGCCTCGATCGCGCAATCATACCCCAGCTTCTGCAGCTGACGCGCAGAGTCCGGCGTCATCGCTACGCGGTTTTCACCCGCAAATGTTTCTTTTGGTGTTCCTATTTTCACCTTGTCGGTCCCCCTCGTCCTGCCCGTGCCAGCATCCTCTGGGTACGGATCACAATAATTTTCTCTACAATGCGCAAGATTGTTGCGCAAGGATTTTGCTGCGTTGCCGCAAAGTCATGCCGCAATGCCGCGTTCCGGTCAGATCCAGCGGCGCACTTTCCGTTCATAACGGGCCCAGTCGGCGCGGAACGTCCGGCGCATCCTATCTTCCTCGGGAATGACGAAACGCTTCTCCAGCACCCAGAGGAAAACCGGGATCAACGGCAGCGACAGCACCGCATCGAACCACAGGATAAGGCCCGCCAGGATCAGCACATCGCCCAGGTAGATCGGGTTGCGGCTGCGGCTGAAGATGCCCGACTGCACCAGGTGGCTGGGTGTCTGATGCGGCAGGACCGTGGTCTTCTGCCGTCGCATCTCGGTGATGGCGAGCAGCGCCAGCAGCAGTCCGCCGCCCAGGAGGATACCGCCCAGGAACTCCGCCCAGGCGCCTCCGAAGGAGAGCCCGACCGGAAAATGCCGCGATTGCAGCCATGCGGCCAGGACAAAGCCCGCGAGCCAGACCGGCGGCACATCGAACCACTTCATCAGGCCCTGCCCCCTTGCAGAATATGTCCTGAAATCATGCACATCGCGGGCAGTTTTCCCTTATCCGTCCTGGCCGTCCAGACCGGTTCGGCCGGGACTGAAAGAAAAGGACAAAATGCCCTTCGTGCCGCAGAAACGACGAATCTGTTCCGGCTTGCGGCATGATCCTGCACAAATTCACCGGTTTGCCTAAGTATATTTTTGTGTACCGCAGCGTGGCCGGCTCACTCCCACTCCATTTCCTCGAAAACCCGGCCCGCGTTCTTGGTCGCAAGCTCCTCGAAGGTATCGAGGGTCTTCCAGCGCTCCTGGTCAACATAGTAGGCGCTGGCGAGGTCTCCGCCCGCCTCGATATGGGCGCCGACCTTGGTCCGCAGATCGGTCAGGTAGTCGAGCGTGTAGCGGCGCACCTGCGGCAAATTGGTCGGGTGGCCGTGGCCGGGGATTACATAGGCGGGGTCAAGCGGTTCCAGCTTGTCCTGCCAGGTCTCAACCCAGCATTTGGTGCAGGTGTGCGGGAACACCGGCAGCATGCGTTCGTGAAATGCGATGTCGCCGGCAATCAGCAGGTCCCACTCCGGGATCCAGACCTGGATGTCACCCGGATCATGCGCCGGGCCGAGGTGCAGCACCTGCATTTCCACCCCGCCCAGGGAGAGATCGTAGCGGTCCTCGAAAGACAGGTTGGCGTGTTCGACGCGGGTCTGCCCCGCCCGGTCCTTGTTGTAGCCGCGCATCCGCTGCAGGATCAGGTCGCTGTTTTCCTGCGTCTCGGCAATCGCCTCGGCATGGGCCAGCACGTCCACGCCCTGGTCCCGCCAGTAGCCGTTGCCCAGCATCGCATGGCCCTGGCCGTTTTCGTTGACCACCAGCACTACCGGCTGGTCCGTCACCTGCTTGATTTCGTCGTGCAGCGCCTTGGCGAGGGCATCGGAGGCGCCGGAGTTCACCACCACCACGCCTTCGGAGGTCACGATGAAGGAGAGGTTGTTGTTGTGGCCCGCGTTTTCGTACGTGGGCGGCGCGGTGGCACCGATGGCGGAAAAGACATGTGGGATCACCTCCACCGGCTTGGAATACAGCTCAGACTGGGGGTACTGGTCAGCGATGTCTTCGCTGGCTTGGGCGGCTGAAGCGATACACAAGGCGGCGCAGGCGGCGGCAATAGCTTTCATCGGAAATCTCCCTGAAGGTTTGCAGCGACATTCACACATGCGAATGTGACTGTAAACGCCTGACCCATGCGGCGTGACGGCACGGCGGGGTTGCCAGATGCCGCGGCCCGGTTAGGTTGGCCCGCAAAACAGGGAGGTCCGGAGTATCATGACATTGCAAGGCAAACACGCGCTGGTCACCGGCGGCGGCACCGGGATCGGGCTGGCGATTGCCCAGGCTCTGACCGCTGAGGGCGCGCAGGTCACCATCACCGGGCGCAGGCAGGAGGTTTTGGAGCAGGTTGCCACGGACGGCCTGCATCCGCTGGCGATGGATGTGCGCAGCGAGGCGGACGTGGCCGCCAAGGTAGAGGCTGCGGTGGCGGCGCGCGGAGCGGTTCAGATCTGTGTTGCCAATGCCGGCGTTGCCGAGGGCGCGGCGCTGCACAAGACCTCGATGGAATTCTGGCGCAACATGATGGCAACCAACCTCGACGGGGCCTTTCTGACCATCCGGGAGTGTTTCAAGTCGATGCGGGAGACCGATTGGGGGCGGGTGATCACCGTGTCCTCCATCGCCGGGCTGCGGGGGCTGAAGGGGGCGGCCTGCTATTCTGCCACCAAACACGGGATGATCGGCCTGACCCGGGCGCTGAGCGAGGACTATCTTGGCACGCCGTTTACTTTCAACGCGCTGTGCCCGGGTTATGTCGACACGCCGATTGTGGAACGCAATGTCACAGCGATCTCGCAGCGGGCAGGCATGAGCGCGGTGGAGGCAATGGACGTGATGGTGAACGCCAACCGCCACAAGAGGCTGATCGAGCCCAGCGAGGTCGCCGCCGCGGCCCTGTGGCTGTGCGGGCCGGGATCCGGGTCGGTGAACGGCCAGTGCATTGAGATCGCGGGCGGGCAGACCTGATGGACCGGGACGGGTTCAACACGTTCTGCGGGACCTTTCCTGCGGCGGAGCATGTGGTGCAATGGGGCAACTCTGACGTCTGGAAGGCGGGCGGCAAGCTGTTTGCGGTCTGCGGCTGGGCTGACGGCAGAGATGCCTTCACCTTCAAGGCCGGCGACATTGCCTTTGAAGTGCTGCAGGAGCGCCCCGGCGTCCGCCCGGCGCCCTATCTGGCATCGCGCGGGATGAAGTGGCTGCAGCAATTTGACGACGACGGTCTTACGGACACGGAGCTGAAGGAACAGATCACCCTGTCCTATCAGATGGTCACTGCGAAGCTGTCCAAGAAGAAGCGTGCCGAGCTGGGCATCCCGGACCCGCAGCCCGCCGCGCGCTAGGCACTGGACAGAATGACGCGGATGCGGTAGCAACTCCGAAAAGCTTTAAGCTTGAAATACCTCAAGGCACGCGAGGCCCCTATGACCGATTTTGCTGCAACCAAGGCGATGTTCGACCTGCCGGAAGGCGTGATCTATCTGGATGGCAACTCGCTTGGCCCCCTGCCCCGGGCCGCCAAGGAGCGGGTCGGGTCAATGATGCAGGACGAATGGGGCCAGATGCTGATCACCGGCTGGAACAAGGCCGGTTGGATGGACAAGCCCAAGGCGCTGGGGGACCGGATCGGACGGCTGATCGGGGCGGAGCCCGGCCATGTGGTCATGGGCGACACGCTGTCGATCAAGGTCTATCAGGCGGTTGCCTCGGCGCTGGAGCTGAACCCGGGCCGCAAGGTGGTGCTGTCGGACAACGGCAACTTCCCCACCGACCTGTATATGGCAGACGGGCTGCTGAAGTCGCTGGGGCCGGACTATGAGCTGCGGGTGGTCGATCCGGAGGCGGTCGAGGACGCGATCACCGATGAGATCGCGGTGCTGATGATCACCGAGGTGGATTACCGCACCGGCCGCAAGCACGACATGAAGGCGCTGACCGAAAAGGCCCACGCGCTGGGTGTGCTGACGGTCTGGGATCTGGCCCACTCGGCCGGTGCCATTCCGGTGGATCTGGCCGGGAGCCATGCGGATTTCGCGGTGGGCTGCACCTACAAATACCTGAACGGCGGCCCCGGCGCGCCGGCCTTCATCTATGTCTCCCCCCGCCACGCAGAGACCGCCCGCCCCGCCCTGTCCGGCTGGCTGGGGCATGAGGCGCCCTTTGCCTTTGATCTCGACTACCGGCCCGGCAGCGGCATCGACCGGATGCGCGTCGGCACCCCGCCGATCCTGCAGCTGACCGCGCTGGAGTCGGCAATGGATATCTGGGACATGGCGGACATGAACTCCGTGCGCGCCAAGTCGATCGCGCTGTGCGACCTGTTCATCGCCGAGGTGGAAAAGACCTGCCCGCAGCTGGAGCTGGCCTCGCCGCGCGACCCTGCGTTCCGCGGCAGCCAGGTGTCATTCAAGTTCGACGAGGGCTATGCCGCGATGCAGGCGCTGATTGCCCGCGGCGTGATCGGCGACTTCCGGGCGCCGGATATCATGCGGTTCGGTTTCACCCCGCTGTACATCGACGAGGGCGACGTGCGCGCCGCGGCGGAGATCATCGCTGACGTCATGACAAACGCCCTGTGGGACCGGCCGGAATACATGGTCCGCCACGCGGTCACCTGATGCGGCAGCGCCGCGCATACCATCTGCCGCTCTGCCGCCCGGCGGGCTGGGTTGCGCTTTGGCGCCGCCTGGCCCAATGCGGCACCCTGAACCGGAGGACGCATTCCTTTCCTTGACATATACTGCACTTAGGAAAAGGAACGACTCCGATGACCCAACCCTACGATCCCGCTGACGACGGCGCCCAGATGTCCTTTGACGGGCGCATGTCCTATGGCGATTACCTGTCGCTCGACATGCTGCTGAACGCGCAGAAGACATGGACCAATACCCATGACGAGATGCTGTTCATCATCCAGCACCAGACCTCTGAGCTGTGGATGCGGCTGGCCATTCACGAGCTGAGCGCTGCCCGCGAACGGCTGCTGGGCGGCCAGGCACGGCAGGCGTTCAAGATGCTGGCGCGGGTGGCGCGCATCTTTGAGCAGCTCAATTCCGCCTGGGACGTGCTGCGCACCATGACGCCGTCGGACTACACCGCATTCCGCGATGAGCTGGGCCAAAGCTCAGGCTTTCAGTCGCACCAGTACCGGCAGATCGAATTCATGCTGGGCAACCGCAACAAGGCGATGCTGCGGCCGCACTCGCACCGGCCGGACATTCTGGCGCTGCTGGAGGCGGAACTGAAGCAGCCGTCGCTCTATGATGTGGCGCTGAAGGCGCTGGCGCAGCGCTTTGATCTGCCGGATGAAGTGCTGAACCGCGATGTGTCGGAGGCCTATCAGCCGCATGAGGCGGTGCAGGCCGCCTGGACAGAGGTCTACCGCGATACCGAGGCCCACTGGGAGCTGTACGAGCTGGCCGAGAAGCTGGTGGATTTCGAGGACTACTTCCGCCGCTGGCGCTTCAACCACGTGACCACGGTGGAGCGCGTGATCGGTTTCAAGCGCGGCACCGGCGGCACCGGCGGTGTCAGCTATCTGAAACGGATGCTGGAGGTGGAGCTGTTCCCCGAGCTCTGGCACCTGCGCACCGAGCTGTAAGACACGCGCGGGCCGGTGCGTCCGGCCCGCCGCTCAGCGCGGCGTCAGCCCGGCCCCGAACAGGGCTGCCAGCTGGCGCACCCCGCCCTGATAGGCGGAAAAATCCGCGGCGGTTTGCTTGATGCCCTTAAGGGACGCGCAAATCGTCTGCGCGATCACCACGGGATCCCCGATCAGCGCCGCCTGCCCGGCCTTTGCCTGCTGCTGCAGCCAGGTGGCGTAAAGCCCGCGCAGGGCCGCCTCGCCCGCCTCGATCTCCTCACCCGCCACATTCCTGGTGACCTCAAACAGCTCCATCCCGTGGGGCGAGGCCATCATAGACTCGATCGCTTCGCCGCCCTGCCCCCTGAACGCGGCCAGCAGGCGGTCTGACAAGGTGCCCTCAGAGGCCAGCCCGGCGCGGACTTTCTCTGCCGCATTGCCGTAATACGCGGCCACAAGCGCCCGGAAGATCGCCTCCTTGTTCTTGAAATGCAGATACAGCGCCGGGCGCGACATGCCTGCACCCTTGGCGATGTCGTCCATCGAGGTTTTGCGGAACCCATAAGTGGAGAACGCCGCCCAGGCGGCCTCAAGGATTGCCTGCTGCTTTGGGTCTATGCCTGCCATGTTCATGATTTTGCTTCTGACATTGTTTGTAAAAAATGTCAATTGACACACTGACACTTTCGGTTACATTTGTCAGCAACCCAGCAAAGGAAGACACGCCATGTCCACCACGCTTCGCATCAATGGAAAATCCCATCAGGTGGACCTGCCTGATGATGTGCCCCTGCTGTGGGTGCTGCGCGATGAGGTTGGCCTCACCGGCACCAAGTTCGGCTGCGGCGTGGCCGCCTGCGGCGCCTGCACCGTGCAGATTGACGGCGAGGCCGTGCGCTCCTGCCAGGTGGCGCTGTCGGATGTCTGGGGCGAGGTGACCACGATTGAGGGCCTCGGCACGCCGGAGGCGATGGCTGCGATCCAGCAGGCCTGGGTGGAGCATCAGGTGGCGCAGTGCGGCTATTGCCAGTCCGGCCAGATCATGCAGGCGGCGAGCCTGCTGGCAGAAAACCCGGCGCCCTCGGACGCGGAGATTGACGAGGCGATGCAGGGCAACCTGTGCCGCTGCGGCACCTACCCGCGGATCCGCGCCGCCATTCACACCGCCGCCCAAAAGATGCAGGAGGCGTAAATCATGGCCAGCTTCAAGAAAATCGCCCGCCGCTCCTTCCTGATCGGGTCCGCCGCCATCGTCGGCGGCGTGGCCTTTGGCGCCTATTACGTCAGCCGCCCTGCCCCGAACCCGCTGAAACCCGGCGACGGGGAAGTGGCGTTCAACCCCTTTGTGATGATCTCGGACCGGAAGATCACCCTGATCGCCCCGCGCGCCGAGATGGGCCAGGGCGTGCACACCACCTGGGCCGCGCTGATCGCCGAGGAACTGGACGTGACGCTGGAGCAGGTGGAGGTTTTGCACGGGCCCGCCGCCAAGGCCTATTACAACTCCGCCCTGATGAGCGAGGCGCTGCCCAGCACCGGCTATGACAAGTCCAGGTTCATGCACTCGCTGGGCGAACTGCTGGGCCAGGCGGGCAAGCTGCTGGATCTGCAGGTGACCGGCGGTTCGACCTCGATGAAGGACGGGTATGAGCGGATGCGGCTGGCCGGGGCCTCTGCCCGGGAGACACTCAAGGAAGCCGCGGCCCAGCGCCTTGGCATCAGCCGCGGCCAGCTCAGCACCAAGGACGGCAAGGTGATTGCGCCGGACGGCGCGGAGATCGCCTATACCGAGCTGGCAGCAGATGCGGCCCGGCTGGAGCCGGTCGACGGCCACTTGCGCCCGCGCAGCGAATGGCGGCTGCTGGGTAAGTCCCAGCCGCGGGTGGACATGGCGGACAAGGCCACAGGCACCGCGCAGTTCGGCATTGATGTGCGCCTTCCTGGCATGAAGTTCGCGGCACTGAAGGCAAACCCGCATCTGGGCGGCGCGATGAAGGGCTTTGACGCCGCGGCGGCGCTGCAGATGCCCGGCATCGAAACGGTTGCGGATCTTGGCGATGCGGTTGCCGCTGTCGGCAGCAACACCTGGCTGACGCTTCAGGCGCTGGAAGCCATCGAGTTCGACTGGGGCGCGGCCCCGGTCCCGGCCACGCAAGCAGAGATCTCCGGCGCGATCCGCGCGGCGTTTGACGCCGAGCCGAACTCCACCCTGCGCGATGACGGCGACGCCGCAACCCTTCCGGAGGGCGCGCAGGAGGTGACGGCGGAATACGAGGTGCCGTACTTGGCTCACGCCACGATGGAACCGCTCAACGCAACTGCGCTGTTTGATGGCGGCCGCCTGCAGATCTGGTGCGGCAACCAGGGGCCGATGCTGGTCCGCGACCACTGCGCCAAGGCGCTGGGGATCGAGCCGGAGCAGGTCGAAGTGAACACCACTCTGATGGGCGGCGGCTTCGGCCGGAGGGGCGAGGTCGACTTTGCCGTCTATGCCGCCCGCTTAGCCGGGCAGATGCCGGGCACTCCAGTGCAGCTCACCTGGAGCCGGGAGGAGGACATGACCCATGACTTCTACCGCCCGGCCTCGGCGGCACGGTTCCGCGGTGCGGTGAAGGATGGCAAGGCGCTGCTGCTGGACGGGCAGATTGCCGGCCAGTCCCCCACCGCGCAGGCGATGAACCGCTGGATTGGCTTGTCGCCCAGCGGCCCGGACACTGCCTTGACCGACGGTGCCTTTAACCAGCCCTATGGCATCCCCAACTACCGCATCCGCGGCTATGCCGCCGATCTGCAGATCCCTGTGGGCTTCTGGCGCTCTGTCGGCGCCTCGATCAACGGCTTTTTCATGGAGAGCTTTGTGGATGAGCTGGCCCACGCCGCGGGTGCCGACCCGATGGAGTTCCGTCTGGAGCTGGCGCGCGACGAATGGGGCCCTGCCGCCAAGGTGCTGGAGGCGGTCAAGGAGATGTCCGGCTGGACCGGCAAGACGCCCGAAGGCGTGGGCCGCGGTGTTGCCATGACCTACAGCTTTGGCACCCCGGTGGCGCAGGTTATTGAAGTTGCCGAGGAAGAGGGCGGCATCCGCCTTCGAAAGGCGTGGATCGCCGCTGACCTGGGCGTTGCGCTGGACCCGCGAAACCTGGAGGCGCAGATGTCCGGCGGCATGGCCTATGGGCTGTCGGCGGCGATGTTCGGCGAGATCACCTTTGCCGAAGGCGCCGCGGAGCAGATGAACTTCCCCGATTACGACGCCATCCGCATGCACACGATGCCGCAGGTGGAGGTGCGCATTCTGCAAGAACAAGCCCATATCGGCGGCGCGGGCGAACCCGGCACGCCGCCCGCGGCCCCGGCGCTGGCAAACGCGCTGTTCGACCTGACAGGAAAACGGGCGCGGCAGCTGCCGCTGATGCATGACTTCGATCTGCTGACTTGAGCGTAAAGCGGTCTGCCCCGCTGCGGGCTGGCCGCCACACCGGATCAGTCGAGGATCTTGACCATCCGGTAGTTGTGGATCTTCACGCCGCGGCGCTCAAAAACGCGCCGCCGGTCCACGGCAAAGCCCTGCCGCTCAAAGAAGCCGCGCGCTGCTTCGCTGGCCTCAACATACAGCAGCCCAAGCCCCTGGCGCAGTGCGGCTGTTTCCAGCCTGACGTACAACGCCGCCGCAACACCCTGCCCCGCGGCGCCGGGGTGGCAGAACAGCATGTCGATATGGCCGTCGGATTCAAGGTCGATAAAGGCCACCGGCGCATCGTCCTCTCCGATTGCAACCCAAACCGCCCGCCCGTCGGACAGCTTCTGCCCGATGGTTTCGGCGGGCGGCGCCACGGGGCACCAGGCGTTGATCTGCTCCGGCGAATAGTACCGGCTTGCGATGCCATGCACCGCCGACCGGAACACCTCCGCCAAGTCCGCCGCATCGCCTGCCTTGAATTGCCGGATCCTGTACGTGCCCGTCTGCCGGGGCGCGCCGTCTTCGAAATCACCTTTCATACCAAAACCTTTTAACCAAATACACCTACGCGGATTTCTGAAAACCAGACTGCGCGCTGCCATCCGCCCAGCCCCGCACCGCAGAGCCAAACGCCTCAAACAAGGGGCGCGACACCGGATCGCTGGCTGCATCCCATTCCGGATGCCACTGCACCGACAGCGTAAAGCCCGGCGCGTCCTTGATGAAGATCGCCTCCGGTGTGCCATCGGGCGCGTGCCCGTCCACCACCACCCGGGCGCCCGGACGCTTGATGCCCTGGCCGTGCAGGGTATTGGTCATCACTTCCTCAGCGCCGAACAGCCGGTGGAACACACCGCCGGCGCTGAAACGGACGCTGTGGCGCAGGGCAAACTTTTCTTCCAGCGTGCCGTCCGGCGGCATCCGGTGGTTCATCCGCCCCGGCAGATCGCGGATTTCGGGATAGAGCGTGCCGCCCATTGCCACGTTGACCTCCTGAAAGCCGCGGCAGATGCCCAGGAAAGGCTGGCCGCGCTCCACGCAGGCGCGGACCAGCGGCAGGGTGATGGCATCGCGCGCCCGGTCAAAGGCCCCATGCGCCTCGGTCTCCGCCTCGCCGTATTCATGCGGGTGCACGTTCGGCCGCCCGCCCGTCAGCAGGAAGCCGTCGAACGTCTGAAGCAGCTCTTCGACGGTGACAAAGCGCGGGTCGGAGGGGATCATCAGCGGCATACAGCCCGCGACCTCGGCAATTGCTTCGGAATTCATCGTGCCGCCCGCATGCACGGGGTACTGATCGTTAAGCAGATAGGAGTTGCCGATAATGCCAACCTTGGGTCGCGTCATGATCCACTCGTAATTTCATTTCCTGAAGAAAAACCTAGCCCTGACACTGCACAGGTTCAACAGGCGGCGCAGAGCAACACAGTGTTCACACCTGCACACCCCTGCGTCAGCAGGCGGCTTGCCGTCCCGGCTCAGCCCGACGGGCTGTCCGGGACACTGTCCCGCGAGACCACCACGAGCGCACGGCACCGCTGCCCCGGCACCGCCCGGTAGCTGTGGGCGAACCCAGCATCAAAATAGACCGAGTCGCCCCTGTCCAGAACCTCGGTCCGGCCGTGGATGCCCAGTTCCAGACCGCCCTCAATCACATAGATCATCTCCGCGCCCGGATGCGCGTGCGGCGCGCTTTCAGCGCCGTTGCCGGAAAACTCCGCCAGATAGGACTGGAACCGCCCCTTGGTCACGGGGAAATCCAGGCTCTCGAACAGATAAGACAGCGGCCCGTCGGTCTTGTCGCCCAGCTTCAGCCGGTCCCGCTCCCGCACCACCTCCAGCACCGGCGCATCCTCGCCCGGGCCGAAAAAATGATCAAGGCCGACGCCGAACACCATCGCGATGCGCAGCAGGGTCGCCAAAGTCGGGAACACCTGCCCCCGTTCGATGCGCGACAGCATCGCTGCTGACAGGCCGGTATGTTCACCCAGCTGCGCCAGCCCCATGTCCTTCCCTTGCCGCAGACTGCGCAGCTTGGGGCCGATTCTATAGGCCTCCAGGCCTTCCTGAAGCGTCTCGGACAGCATGGGCTTGCTCATGGTTTTTAACCTCCGGGGCAATCCTTTTTGGAAAATTTTACCTGAATGCAAAAAATATGCACCTCACACAAACGTGTATCTCATGCAAAATTTTTGCATGTCAAGCTAACTGTGCCAGACCTCTCTGCCCTCCTCCCGCTGGCGCCTGACAGAAAGGATGTCTCATGTTTTTCAACCGCCTCTCCGTGACTGCGTTTGCCATTGCCCTCGGCCTCTCAGTACCGTCGGCCGTGCCGGCCGGGTCCAAGGACATTGTCGAGACGGCCGCCGCAGCCGGCCAGTTCGAAACCCTGGCAGCCGCGCTGACCGCTGCTGATCTGGTGGGAACGCTGCAGGGCGATGGCCCGTTCACGGTGTTTGCGCCGACCGATGAAGCCTTTGCGGCCCTGCCGGAAGGCACGGTCGAAACCCTGCTGAAGCCTGAAAACCGCGCGCAGCTGACCGAAATCCTCACCTATCACGTGGTGCCGGGCAAGGTGATGTCGTCGGATCTGAGCGATGGCATGACCGCGGAAACCGTCATGGGAAAAGAGATCACCGTGTCGATGGGCGACGGGGTAAAAATCAATGATGCTGCGGTGACCGCTGCGGACATCGAAGCGTCAAACGGCGTCATCCACGTGATTGACGCCGTCATCCTGCCCTAAGCGCGCCCGCCGTCTGCTCTGAAGCAGAACCCCCCTTCCGCTTTATGAGCAGGGCCCTCTCCCGTCTTATTGAGCGGGCTTCCCTCAAGCCCCGGCGGGAGGGGGTTGTCGTCAGATTTCGCCGTGCAGGCCAGCAGCTTCTATTCCGGCCACCGCGGCGGCGGCGTCATTGTCCGAGGTGTCGCCGGTCACGCCTACGGCCCCGACCACATCACCAGAGCCGTTCCTGACCAGCACTCCGCCCGGCACAGGTACCACCTGGCCGCCGTAAACCCCGTTCACCGCAGCCATGAAATAGGCCTGGTTTTCTGCGCGGGCCATTTGCGCCGTGCCTGCCATGCCCAGCATAACCGCGCCATAGGCCTTGCCATGGGCGATGGCAAACCGGCCCGGCGCCGCGCCGTCCTCGCGCTCGAACGCCTGCACGTGACCGCCGGCATCCAGCACCACCACCGACAGCGGTTTCAAATCCATCCCGCGCCCGCATTCCAGCGCCGCCCGGATGATGGTGCGCGCCTGATCCAATGAAATCCCTGCCATGAGTGGCCTTCCTCCCGCTGACGTTACGTTACGAAAGGAAAAAGGAGGCCAAAAGGCCCCCTTTGACTACCCGTCAATTCCGGGAAACTGTTTTCCAGGGTCAGTTTGACGCAATCAGGCTGACGCTTCCTGGGCCTTCAGCTCCAGACGGCGGGCGTGCAGTACCGGCTCGGTATAGCCGGAGGGCTGCACCCGGCCCTTGAACACCAGATCGCAAGCCGCCTGGAAGGCAATGGTGTCAAAGCCCGGCGCCATCGGACGGTAGCTGTTGTCGCCGCGGTTCTGCTCGTCCACCACCTTGGCCATCTTGCGCAAGCTGCCCATCACTTCCTGCTCGGAAACAACGCCGTGATGCAGCCAGTTGGCGATGTGCTGAGCAGAGATCCGGCAGGTGGCGCGGTCCTCCATCAGGCCGACGTCGTTGATATCCGGCACCTTGGAGCAGCCGACACCCTGGTCAATCCAGCGTACCACGTAGCCCAGGATGCCTTGCGCGTTGTTGTCGACCTCGCGGGCTATCTGCTGCGGCGTCCATTTGCGGTAGGTCGCCAGCGGGATTTCGAGGATGCCATCGACATGGGCGCGGCGGCCGCCGGCCTTGAGCCGCTCCTGCACCGCAAACACATCGACCTTGTGGTAATGCAGCGCGTGCAGCGTCGCGGCGGTCGGGCTCGGCACCCAGGCGCAGTTGGCGCCGGATTTCGGATGCTCGATCTTCTGCTCCAGCATCGCCGCCATCATGTCGGGCATCGCCCACATGCCCTTGCCGATCTGCGCCTTGCCAGACAGGCCGCATTCCAGGCCGATGTCGACGTTCAGGTTCTCATAAGCGCCGATCCAGGCCTTGCGCTTGATGAAGTCCTTGCGCGAGAACGGCCCGGCCTCCATCGAGGTGTGGATTTCATCGCCGGTGCGGTCCAGGAAGCCGGTGTTGATGAAGGCCACCCGGTGCTTGGCGGCGCGGATGCATTCCTTGAGGTTGACCGAGGTGCGGCGTTCCTCATCCATGATGCCGATCTTCACGGTGTGTCGCGGCAGGCCCAGGATATCCTCGACCTTGTCGAAGATACGGTCGGTAAAGGCGACCTCTTCCGGCCCGTGCATCTTGGGCTTCACCACATAGACCGAGCCCAGGGCGGAGTTGCCGCCGTCGCGTTTTAGGTCGTGCTTGGCGATCAGCACGGTGATCAGCGCGTCCAGCAGCCCTTCGTAAGCCTCATTGCCGTCCTTATCCAGAACCGCCGGGTTGGTCATCAAGTGGCCCACGTTGCGCACCCACAAGAGGGCGCGGCCCTTCACGGTCTTGGCGGTGCCATCCGGCGCGGTGAAACCGAAATCGGGGTTCAGGCGGCGGGTGAGGGTCTTGCCGCCCTTCTCCAGGTTGGTCTCCAGATCGCCCTTCATCAGGCCCAGCCAGTTGGAATAGGCCAGAACCTTGTCCTCGGCATCGACGCAGGCGACCGAGTCCTCGCAATCCATGATCGCGGACATCGCGCTTTCCAGCCGCACATCTGCAAGGCCCGCCTGGTCGCGGGCGCCGATCGCGTGGGCGCGGTCAAAGACCAGCTCCACATGCAACCCGTTGTTGCGCAGCAGCACGGATTCCGGCGCCTTGGGGTTGCCGCGGTAGCCTGCAAATTTCTCCGGCTGCGCCAGCGGCAGGTCGTCGATCAGCAGCTGGCCGTCCTGCACATGGTAGCGGCGCGCATCCGCGTGGCTGGTGCCGTTGACCGGGAAGGCCTCGTCCAGGAACACCCGCGCCCGCGCCACAACCCGTGCGCCGCGGCCCTTGTCGTAACCGCCCGCGGGCGCTGGCGTGCCCATCGCGTCGGTGCCGTAGAAAGCGTCATACAGGCTGCCCCAGCGGGCGTTGGCCGCGTTCAGCGCATAGCGGGCGTTGGTGATCGGCACCACCAGCTGCGGGCCGGGCACCGATGCGATCTCGGGGTCAACTTTCTGAGTTTCGATTCCGAAATCGCCGCCCTCGGGCAGCAGGTAGCCGATATCGGCAAGGAACGCCTTGTAGGCTTCGTGGTCATGCGGTTTGTCGCGGTTGGCGATATGCCAGGCGTCGATCTTGGCCTGGATGTCCTCGCGCTTGGCCAGCAGCGCCCGGTTCTCCGGGCCGAACCCGTTCACCAATTCCGCCAGGCCCTTCCAGAACGCGTCGGCCTCGACACCGGTGCCGGGCAGCGCCTGCTTCTCAATAAAATCCGCCAGTTCCGGCGCCACCTGAATTCCCTGTTTCTCGACCCGGCTCATGTCTTGCTCCTTCCGGCGGTACACCACTGTATGCTGATACCTAGTTAGGGCAGAAGTTTCCGATCAGCAACAAAACAGCCCATCGGTGAAACCAAACGCAATTTCTTGTTTTTCAAGAAAGTGCCGAAAAGATTTCCGAATATGCTTCAGCTGCGGGCACCTGAAACGCATCAAGGGTGCACAGGCCGCCCTGCACACCCCGGAAAATCACACAGTCAGGCAGCCTGTCAGTCCGCAGTCCCGTCAATCACCGCCTGCACCTCGGCGGCGGTGGCAGGTGTTTCCACCTTGTCCTGTTCGCCGCCCCGGTCGAACACCATCAGCAGAAACAGCCCCAGCGCAATCACCGCAAAGACGACAACCGCGCCGATCCCCAGCAGCGAGGGTTTGTGCTTCTCCGTCTGACGGTCGACGTTGGTATCCGGCGCGGACATGGCTGAACTCCTTTTCCAAAACAAATTGAGGCGCAGGACGGCTTGCCGCTCCGCCCGGTGTTGCCTACGACTATGGTAACTACGTGCCGGACCCCGCTCCGGTTCCAAAAAAACGAGGTTCCGCCGTGAACGATGCAAGCCCCGCCACCGCCCCCAAGACCTTTTACCTGAAGGATTACACGCCCTTCGGATATGACGTCGAAAGCGTCCATCTGACGTTCCGCCTGGCACCGGAAACCACACGCGTTCTCAGCAAGATCCGCTTTGCGCCCAAGCCGGATGCAGCGGACAAGACCTTCTTTTTGCATGGCGAGGAGCTGCAGCTGATCTCTGCCAAGATCGACGGCCAAGAGGTGACACCGGAATTGGTGGAAGGCGGCCTCAAATGCGAGGTGCCCAGCGCCCCATTCACCTGGGAAGCCGAAGTGGAGATTAACCCGGCCGGCAATACCGCGCTGGAGGGGCTTTACATGTCCAACCGCATGTATTGCACCCAGTGCGAAGCCGAGGGCTTCCGCAAGATCACCTATTACCCCGACCGCCCTGACGTGATGTCCACCTTCACCGTGCGGATCGAAGGCGACGAGCCGGTGATGCTCTCCAATGGCAACCCGATCGGCCAGGGTGAGGGCTGGGCCGAGTGGCATGACCCTTGGCCGAAGCCGGCCTATCTGTTTGCGCTGGTGGCGGGCGATCTGGTGAACCATCCGGGCAGCTTCACCACCAAATCCGGCAAGGAGGTGGAACTGAACATCTGGGTCCGCCCCGGCGACGAGGGCAAATGCGCCTTTGGCATGGAGGCGCTGAAGAAGTCGATGAAGTGGGACGAGGACGTCTACGGGCTTGAGTACGACCTGGAGCTGTTCAACATCGTCGCCGTTGATGACTTCAACATGGGCGCGATGGAGAACAAGGGGTTGAACATTTTCAACTCTTCCTGCGTTCTGGCGTCGCCTGAGACATCCACAGATGCCAATTTCGAACGTATTGAGGCGATTATCGCCCATGAGTACTTTCACAACTGGACCGGCAACCGCATCACCTGCCGCGACTGGTTCCAGCTGTGTCTCAAGGAAGGGCTGACCGTTTTCCGCGACGCTCAGTTCACCGCCGACATGCGTTCTGAGCCGGTCAAGCGGATCGACGACGTGATCACCCTGCGCGCCCGTCAGTTCCCGGAGGACAACGGCCCCCTCGCCCATCCGCCGCGCCCCGAGCAGTTCCAGGAGATCAACAACTTTTACACCGCCACGGTCTATGAGAAAGGTGCCGAGGTGATCGGGATGCTGAAGCGCCTGGTCGGGGATAAGAACTACTACAAGGCGCTGAAGCTCTATTTCGAGCGCCACGACGGCCAGGCCTGCACCATCGAGGACTGGCTGAAAGTGTTCGAGGACGCGACCGGCCGCGACCTCAGCCAATTCAAGCTGTGGTACAGCCAGGCGGGCACCCCGCGGGTGAAGGTCTCCGAGGACTATGCAGACGGCTCCTATACCCTGACGTTCGAGCAATCGACGCCACCGACCCCCGGCCAGCCGGAGAAGGATCCGCGGGTGATCCCGGTGGCCGTGGGCCTGCTGTCGCCCAACGGCGACGAAGTAAGCGGCACGCAGGTGCTGGAGCTGACGGAAGCGAAGCAAAGCTTCACCTTCGAAGGCCTCGCCTCCAAACCGGTGCCCTCGATCCTGCGGGAGTTCTCTGCCCCGGTGATCCTGGAGCGCGAGACCACCAACGCCGAGCGGGCCTTTTTGCTGGCCCATGACACCGACCCGTTCAACCGCTGGGAGGCGGGCAACGCGCTGGCCAAGGAAAGCCGCGTGGCGATGGTGCTGGACGGGGCCGCACCCGATGCGGCCTATCTGGACGCGTTGGAGAAACTGGTGCGCGACGACGATCAGGACCCGGCCTTCCGCGCCCTGGTGCTGACGCCGCCCAGCCAGTCCGACATCGCCCAGACCCTGCATGAGCGCGGTTTCACCCCCGATCCGCAAAAGATCTATGATGCGGCAGAGACCTTTGCTCAGACCCTGGCGCAGCAGCTGGAAACCAGCCTGCCCCGGCTCTATGCCGCGACTACGGTTGATGGCCCCTATGTCCCGGACGCCGAGGGCGCCGGAAAACGTGCCCTCAACGGCCGCATCCTGTCGCTGCTGACCCGTCTCGACGGCGGCGAGCAGGCCGCGCGCCAGTATCAGGCAGCGGACAATATGACCCAGCAATACGCCGCACTTGGCGCGCTGATGAAGGCGGAAAAGGGCGAGTCGCAAAGCCAAGCGTTCTTTAATCAGTGGCAGGACGACCGGCTGGTGATGGACAAATGGTTTGCCCTGCAGATCGCCTGTGCCGCACCGGAGAAGACCGCCGCCACCGCCGCTGAGCTTACCCGCCATCCGCTGTTTGACATGAAGAACCCGAACCGCTTCCGCGCGGTAATGGGGGCGCTGGCGGGCAACCATGCGGGCTTCCACCATGCCAGTGGCGAAGGCTATCAGCTGCTCGCCGAAAACCTGATCGCGCTGGACAAGCTGAACCCGCAGACCACCGCCCGCATGTGCGCCGCCTTCCAGACCTGGAAGCGGTATAACGCCGGCCGCCAGTCGCTGATCCGCGCCCAGCTGACCCGCATTGCGCGTACAGAAGGCCTGAGCCGCGACACCACCGAAATGGTGACCCGGATCCTGGATGACTGACGCACCTGGAACACCTGCCCCGGCGGAGGACTACAGCTTCTCCCGCCGGGGCCGCTCCCCGGCTGCCATGCTGGCAGCGGGCGGCTGGCTGGCGGCGCTGCTGGTGCTGCGGCTGGTGCTGGATGCAGCCCTGTGGCTGGTGGTCCTGCTGGCCCTGCCGGTGCTGCCCGCCCTTTGGGACCTGATCCGCAACCCATTGGCAGGGCTTAAAATATCGCAAAGTCGGATCGAATGGTTCAGCGGCGGGCTGAGCGGTGAAGCCCATCTCAGCGAGATTGACCGGGTGCGCTTTGACACCCGCTGGGATTTCTCGGTGCGCGCCACGCTGATCCTGCGCAGCGGCAAGCGCATCCGCCTGCCGCAGGAGGCAACCCCGCCCCACGCCGAAGCGGACGCAGAATTCCAGAAGCGCGGGCTGCGCACGGAGCGGCACCATTTCACCGCGTTTTGAACGCCTTCCGTCAAAGCCCCGCCAAAACAACTTCGGATTGTTCAGATTGATGGGCATTTAACCGCCTGTGCGCGGGAACTTCCCTACTGCCGCCATCTTTGCGCCCCATTACCTGAGGAAACTGAGATCAACGATAAGCTGCCACTCTTCAGGAAGCAAAAATGCTCACACAGTCTCGACAGGCAAAAGAACTTCTTTCCCGGATTTCAGGTCTGGTGTCCCGCACCTCTTTGCCTGCCAGCCGCCCCGAACTAACGCCCTCTTCCGGCCCCGCCGGCACGCTTTTGAACCGGCCCCTTGAGGACAGCCTGTCGATCCCGGTCTGCAGCGCCCAAGGTGATCCCGATTGCCTGAAAGCCCAGGACCGCGGCCAGTTCCTGGCCCGCCAGGAACGCTGGGAAGACCTTTCCCGCGAGATCCGCGAGGCCGACCTGAGCCGCGCCACGGCCCGCTGCGGCCTGCCGCTGGCCGATCTCATCGCCTATGGCGCCCGCGCCGACGTGGTGAATGCCACCGAAAATGCTCTGGCCGAGCAGAAGGACGCGAGCAACCGCAGCCTGATCCGCGGCCTGATGGCGTTCGAGGCGCTGCGGGCAGAGCACCGCAACGACCCCTATCTGACCGCATTGGTGGCCTTGGCCCATATCGACATCGGCTGGGCCTGGCGCGGCCCCGGCAATGCGCCTGCGGCCCCAGCCTCCAGCCAGCGCCGCTGTGCCGCGCATTTCGACCGCGCCGCCGCCCTGCTGGAGCCGATCGCCCAGGACAGCGAGGACAGCCCCTTCCTCAAGGCGGCGCAATGCGCCCTCTTTGCCCGCAACAGCGGCGGCACCCTGCCGGTGGCGGATGCCTTTGCTGCCCTGATCGACCTGGCCCCCGCCAACCACCGCCACATGCGCACCCTTGGCACCCATATGCTGCCGCGCTGGTCCGGCTCCTATGCGGCGCTGGAGCTTGAGGCCCGCCGCACCGCCGCGCGCACCGCACAGACCTGGGGCGCTGGCGGCTACACCTGGGTCTATTTCGACGCCATCGCCATCGACGACCAGGCCTGCGCCCGGGTCGATACCCGGTTCTTCCTCGACGGCCTGAGGGACATCGTTCAGGCCAACCCGTCACAGGAGATGATCAACCTCTTGGCGGCCTATTGCAGCGTCGCCCTGCGCAGGGACCAGGGCCAGAACATTCAGGCCGACCTGCCGCGGCTCAAGATCGCCGCGGCCGCCGGCTGGCTGATCCGCGACCACCTGAAGGAGCTGCATCCGCTGGTCTGGGCCCATGCCGCTGAGGGGTTCGACAACAGCGCCCGCATCACTTCGCTCAGCCGGTTTGCCGCCCGCGGCCATGCCGGCGCGCTGCAGGCCATCGCCACACAGTTCCGCGAGGAGATCGAAGGCGGCCAGAAGGTTGCCTTTACTGAAGAAGGGCTGGAGTTCAGCCCCGCGTAACCGCCCTGCAAAAGACGGGGCCGAAGCCCCGTGTCGTCATTTCTTCTTGAAGGCGTCCATCAGCGCCGCGCCCAGCGCGCCTGTACTTTGGCTTGAGCCCTGATCCCTGCCCTGGCCGCCCTTGGGTCCAGCAGACATCCTGCCCTTACCGCCCTGAGGGCCGCCGGGCTTGCCGCCGCGGCGCGGGCCTGCTGCCTTGGCCGGGCCGCGCGCATTTCGCTCTTCCTTGGCGGACGCACCGCCGTCTTTCTTCATGGTCAGACCGATCCGCTTGCGCGGCACGTCCACCTCGGTGACGGTCACTTTCACCACCTGGCCGGTCTTCACCACCTCATGCGGGTCCTTCACGAAGCGGTCGGCCAGCTGGCTCACATGCACCAGCCCGTCCTGATGCACCCCGATGTCCACAAAAGCGCCAAAGGCCGCGACGTTGGTCACCGTGCCCTCCAGCACCATGCCGGGCTTCAGGTCGGTGATCTCCTCCACCCCGTCCTTGAAGGAGGCAGTCACAAAAGACGGGCGCGGGTCGCGGCCCGGCTTTTCCAGTTCCTGGAAAATGTCACGCACAGTCGGCAGGCCGACATCGCCGCCTACAAACTCCTCTGCCCGCAGGCCTTCCAGCGCCGCGGCGTCACCCATGATCTGGCGGATGTCGCGCCCGCAAGCGGCCACGATCTTGCGCGCCACATCATAGCTTTCGGGGTGCACCGAGGACGCATCCAGCGGCTCCTTCCCGTCGCGGATGCGCAGGAAGCCCGCGCATTGCTCAAACGCCTTGGGGCCAAGACGCGCGACCTTCAACAGCTCCTTGCGCGAGGCGAACGCGCCGTTCATGTCGCGGTGCGCCACAATCAACTCCGCCAGCCCGGGGCCAAGGCCGGAGACATGAGCAAGGAGCGGTGCTGAGGCCATGTTGAGGTCCACGCCCACCGCGTTCACCACATCCTCGATCACCGCCTCCAGCGATTTCGACAGTTTGTGCTGGTCTACGTCATGCTGGTACTGGCCGACACCGATGCTCTTGGGCTCGATCTTCACCAGCTCCGCCAGCGGGTCCTGCAGGCGGCGGGCAATCGACACTGCCCCGCGCAAGCTCACGTCCAGATCTGGAAACTCCCGCGCCGCCAGCTCGGAGGCGGAGTAGACCGAGGCGCCCGCCTCCGACACCACCACCTTGGTCGGCGCCTTGATCTTGGCAGGCAGGTGTTTCAGCACCTCCGTCACCATCCGCTCGGTCTCACGGCTGGCGGTGCCGTTGCCGATGGCAATCAGCTCGACGCCGTGTTCTGCGATCAGCTTGACGACAGAAACCTGCGCCCCGCGCAGATCGTTCTTCGGCTGGAACGGGTATAACGTTTCAGTCGCCACCAGTTTCCCGGTTGCATCCACCACTGCCGCCTTGACGCCGGTGCGAATGCCCGGGTCCAGCCCGAGGGTCGGCCGCGCACCGGCCGGAGCTGCGAACAGCAGGTCCTTGAGGTTGCGGGCAAAAACCTGAATGGCGTCTTCCTGTGCCCGCCCGCGCAGATCGCCCATCAGCTCCAGCATCATCGACAGGCTCAGCTTCACCCGCCAGGTCCAGCCCGCGACCTTGCGCAGCCATTTGTCGCCCGGGCCATTGCCGCCCGCGCCCAGTTCCGCCGCAACCATGGCCTCGGCCCGTGCCACGCCCTCTTCCGGCTCCGGCCCCACGTCCAGCGTCAGCACGCCCTCGTTGGAGCCGCGCAGCATCGCCAGCGCCCGGTGCGAGGGCACATCCGCCCAGCGCTCGGTGTGGGCGAAATAGTCGGAGAACTTGGCGCCCTCCTGCTCCTTGCCCTCGACCACCTTGGCAGTCAGCACAGCCTCCTTCTGCAGAAAGTCCCGCAGCCGGCCCAGCAGGGCGGCGTTTTCGGTCAGCCGCTCGGTCAGGATATCCCGCGCGCCATTCAAAGCGTCCTTCACCGTGGCCACCGCCTCGGTAATGTACCCTTCCGCCAGCTTCTCCGGGTCGGCGCTGCGGTCGGCCAGGATGGCATCGGCCAGCGGCTCCAGCCCGTTCTCCCGGGCGATCATCGCCTTGGTGCGCCGCTTGGGCTTGTAGGGCAGATAAATGTCCTCCAGCTGCGCCTTGGTCTCCGCCTTGGCGATGGAGGCGGCCAGATCGTCGGTCAGCTTGTCCTGCCCCTTGATCAACTCAAGGATTGCCGCCCGCCGCTTTTCCAGCTCGCGCAGATACTCCAGCCGCTCCGCCAGGGTGCGCAGCTGAGTGTCGTCCAACCCCCCGGTCGCCTCCTTGCGGTAGCGCGCGACAAACGGCACCGTGGCGCCTTCATCCAGCAGCGCGACGGCAGCGCTCACCTGCTTGGCGGCGGCGCCGATTTCCGTGGCAATGGTCTGGCTGATGCGGGCGGATGTGTCCAAGGCGGCCTCCTTAAATTCTGCTCGGGCTGCCAGTTCTAGCCCTCCTGATGCACCCCGCCAAGAGGCTGAATCGGGCTCAGGCGAACCATCGCGAAGGGCCGCGCCCGTCCGCGGGCGGAAGCGAAGCGCCCGCCCATGGGGGCGGACGGGCGCTGCCCGGGCTTACAGCCCGTGCAAATTAAGGAGGATCCGCACTGCGAAGAGTTTTCTCCGCCACCTGCCCCCTTGCCCCTGCCCGCCAGCGGGCCTAGAACGCTTGCCAACCAAGGACATTCGGATACGGCGGAAAACCATGCTCGACCTGACATATGAACTCCCCAAGCCCAAGGTGATCGCGGGCGCCAAGCATGACTGGGAACTGGTCATCGGCATGGAGGTGCATGCCCAGGTCAGCTCCAATGCCAAGCTGTTCTCCGGCGCCTCCACCAAGTTCGGCGCCGAGCCGAACTCCAACGTGGCCTTCGTGGACGCGGCGATGCCCGGCATGCTGCCGGTGATCAACGAATACTGCGTCGAACAGGCGGTGCGCACCGGCCTGGGCCTGAAGGCGGACATCAACCTGTGGTCGGCCTTTGACCGCAAGAACTATTTCTATCCTGACCTGCCGCAGGGCTACCAGATTTCCCAGCTTTATCATCCCATTGTGGGCGAAGGCGAAGTGCTGGTGGAGCTCGGCGACGGCACCGCGCGCACGGTGCGGATCGAGCGTATCCACATGGAGCAGGACGCGGGCAAGTCGATCCACGACATGGACCCGCATATGTCCTTTGTCGACCTCAACCGCACCGGCGTCTGCCTGATGGAAATTGTTTCCCGCCCCGACATCCGCGGGCCGGAGGAAGCCGCCGCTTATATCGCCAAGCTGCGCCAGATCATGCAGTATCTGGGCACCTGCGACGGCAACATGCAGAACGGCAACCTGCGCGCTGACGTCAACGTCTCTGTCTGCCTGCCGGGCGCCTATGAGAAGTACCAGGAGACCCAGGACTTCTCCCATCTCGGCACCCGCTGCGAGATCAAGAACATGAACTCGATGCGCTTCATCCAGCAGGCCATCGAGGTCGAGGCGCGCCGCCAGATCGCCATCCTCGAGAGCGGCGGCGAGATCGTGCAGGAAACCCGGCTCTATGACCCGGACAAGGGTGAAACCCGCTCCATGCGTTCCAAGGAAGAAGCGCATGACTACCGCTATTTCCCCGACCCCGACCTGCTGCCGCTGGAGATCGAACAGGAGTGGGTGGACGGGATCGCCGCCAATCTGCCGGAGCTGCCGGACGAAAAAAAGGCGCGTTTCATCAACGACTTCGGCCTCAGCGACTATGACGCCTCGGTGCTGACCGCAGATGTGGAATCGGCGGCCTTCTTTGAGGAAACCGCCAAGGGCCGCAGCGGCAAGCTGGCCGCAAACTGGGTGATCAACGAGCTGTTCGGCCGCCTCAAGAAAGAGGACCACGCGATCACCAAATCCCCGGTCTCCCCCGCGCAGCTGGGCGGGATCATCGACCTGATCTCCTCGGACGCGATTTCCGGCAAGATCGCCAAGGACCTGTTCGAGATCGTGTACACCGAAGGCGGCGACCCGGCGCAGATCGTCGAGGAGCGCGGCATGAAGCAGGTGACCGACACCGGCGCCATCGAGACCGCCCTGGACGAGATCATCGCCGCCAATCCGGCGCAGGTGGAGAAGGCCAAGGTGAACCCGAAGCTGGCGGGCTGGTTCGTCGGCCAGGTGATGAAAGCCACCGGCGGCAAGGCCAACCCCAAGGCGGTGAACGAGCTGGTTGCCAAGAAACTGGGCGGCTGATCCCAGCCGGAAAACGAAATTCAAAAGGGCGTCGTTCGCGGCGCCCTTTTTCGTGCCGGAACGGGGGTGACATGCGTGCACCCCCTGTACACCCCCTGTGCACCGGGTGGTGTCATTTCCAATCTTCCGTCCGGCGGCACGCCGGACAGCCCCCGACCGCCCCCATGGGCGGGGGCTTTGCCCCCACCCGCGGTCAGACGCTGCCCTTCGCGCTTACAAAAAACCCGCTCACTACCCCGTCATATTCGCCGCCGCTTGACCTTCCCCGCGCCAGCGGCTTTGCTCCGCCCAAAACCCCGGAGGCCTCATGACCCGCATTTTCGACCAGGAACTCGAGGACCGTCTGGTCCGCTACGCCGCCATCGACAGCCAGAGCGACGAGACCTCAGCGACGACACCCAGCACCGAAATCCAGTTCGATATGCTGAACCTGCTGGTGGCTGAGCTGAAGGAAATCGGCGCGCAGGATGTGGAACTGACGGATTATGGCGTGGTGCTGGCCACGGTTCCCGCCACCGCGCCGGGGCCGGCGATTGGCTTCCTCGCCCATGTCGACACTGCACCGCAGTTCAACGCAACCGGCGTCAAGCCGCGGGTGATCAAGGGATACGATGGCAGCGATATCCGCTTTCCCGACAACCCGGATCTGGTGCTGTCGCCGCAGAAATCCCCCTACCTCGCCTCCAAACAGGGCGATGACCTGATTACCGCCTCCGGCCTCACCCTATTGGGGGCTGACGACAAGGCGGGCGTTGCCATCGTGATGACCCTGGCGCGGCACTTGCTGGCAACCCCCGGGATCAAACACCCGAAGATCCGCCTCGCCTTCACCCCGGACGAGGAAATCGGCCGCGGCGTGGGCGCGCAGCTGCCCAAGGATCTGGGCGTGGACTTCGCCTATACGCTGGACGGCGGCGACGCGGGCGAGATCGTTTATGAGAGCTTCTCTGCCGACCGGGCGGTGGTGACCGTCAAGGGCGTGTCGATCCATCCCGGCTGGGCCAAGGAAAAGATGGTGAACGCCGCGCATCTGGCGGCCAAGATCGTGCAGACGCTGCCGCAGGCCACGATGACGCCGGAAACCACTGACGGCCGTGAGGGGTTCATTCATATCACCGATTTGAACGGAGGCTCGTCGGAGATGGAGATCAAGCTGATCCTACGCGACTTTGAACTGGACGGGCTGGCCGCCAAGGGCGACCTGCTGCGCAAGGTCTGCGGCGCGGTGCAGGCCTCGGAGCCGCGGGCGGAGATCACCTGCGAAATCTACCCGCAATACCGCAACATGCGCTACTGGCTGGAAAACGACATGACCCCGGTGGAGCTGGCGCTGGAAGCCTGCCGCGCGCATGGGATCGAGCCGGTATCGGCCCCGATCCGCGGCGGCACCGACGGCTCGCGGCTGACCGAGCTGGGGGTTCCTACGCCCAATATCTTCACCGGCATGCAGAATGTGCACGGGCCGCTGGAATGGATTTCGGTGCAGGACATGACCAAGGCCACGGAAGTCTGTCTGACGCTGGTGCAGATGGCCGCGGCGGAGGGCTGAACCGTTTGCGGGTCCCGGAATTTTGCGAAAATTCCGGCTCGTAAAGCACGTGTTTTCCGGGCCGTTTTCCGCGCCGGAAAACGGCGGGCCGCCGCACACCGGCTGCCCCTCCGGCCCCTTGACCGCTCCCCCCTTTCCGCTAAAGCTGCGGGCCGAAACAGGAGACGTTCATGCAAGCATTTGAGTACAAGGTTGTCCCCGCCCCCGCCAAGGGCACCAAGGCGAAGGGCGTGAAGACACCCGAGGCGCGCTTTGCCAATTCGATCGAAATCCTGCTGAACGAGATGGCCGCCGACGGCTGGGAGTTCCAGCGCGCGGAGCTGCTGCCGAGCGAGGAGCGCTCCGGGCTGACCGGCTCCAGCACGAACTGGCGCAACGTCATGGTGTTCCGCCGCGCCCTTGCCGCGGAAGCGGCGGACCGGGCGCCCGCTGCTGACGTGCTCTCCCGTCCCGGCGAGCCGCCGCTGACCGCCACTGCGGGCGATCCCGAGGCGCCTGCCGGCGCCACTCCTGTTCCCGGGCCCGGCGCCGCGAAGATGCAGGCGGACGACGGCGTGGAAGAACTCAGCCCAGTGTCCGGGATGACCGCCGCGCTGAAAAAGCGGGCCGGGCTGCAAGACGACGAGAAGTAGCGCGGGGAAACGGCGGGCGGATTGCCCGCCCTGCCGGTCCGCTGTTTGCTGGGCGGACGGTTCCGCCCGCCACCGCGCGGCCTTAGGCCCCGGTATCCAGCGCCAGCGCGTGGATCCGCGGCACGATATTCCCCAGCGCCTTGTGCACGGCGCGGTGCTGCGCCACCCGGCTCATGCCCTCGAAGGCCCCGGTGCGGATCCGTACCGCGAAATGGCTCTCGCCCGAGCCATCGTCGCCTGCGTGGCCCGCGTGTTTGTGGCTTTCGTTCACCACCTCCAGCGCGCTCGGCGCAAAGGCCGCCTGCAGCGCCGCTTCCATTTCCTGCTTCACGCTCATTTTCCGCTCATCCCCGTAAATTTTTCCGCGCGCCCCCTTCAATCTGGCGCCCCTTAGACTAAACTGCTGCCTCCGAGTCGAACAGATGCGTCTAGAAGGTGCGCCCATGACCAAATCCGATCCCTTTGGCTTCGATATGTCCGTCCGCTCCGCCAAGAAGAAGAACCCGCGCGGGCGGCGCGCAGCCACGGGTGCTTCCGAAACCTCTACCCGCGTCTGCGACAAGGAGGGCTGCGAGGAAGCAGGCAAGTTCCGCGCCCCCAAGGCGCCGGACGTGCTGGATGATTTTTACTGGTTCTGCCAGGAGCACGTGCGCGAGTACAACAACAAGTGGAACTTCTTCGAAGGCACCACCGAGGCGGAACTGAACGCACAGCGCTCCAAGGACAAGGTCTGGGAGCGCGAGACCAAGCCGATGGGCGACCCCGAGGCCCGTGCCTGGGCGCGGCTGGGCATCGAGGACCCGCATCAGGTGCTGGGCGCCAATGCCACCCAGAACCCGGGCCGCGCCGCCAAGACCGGCCGCCGCCTGCCCCCCACCGAGCGCCGGGCGATCGAGATCCTGGAAGCCAAGGACGACTGGTCCAAGGCCGACATCCGCAAGGCCTACAAGAAGCTGATCAAGGTGCTTCACCCCGACATGAACGGCGGCGACCGCAGCCAGGAAGAACAGCTGCAGGAGGTCATGTGGGCCTGGGATCAGATCAAGGACAGCCGCAGCTTCAAGTGAGCGCGGCAGATCACCGAATTGCGGAGGGCGGCCTGGGGCCGCTCTTTTTCTTTCCTGCGGGCCCGTGCCTGGAGCTGATTTCCCTGGCCTGGCTGCTGACCGGTTTGAACCGGCCTCATCAGCCGCTCACCGCCCGATCCCGTAATTATTGCTGCCGGCCGCGCTGTGCTGCGCTTTGAAGCTGGCGATGGGCGGTCTTTCGCCGAAAATTATAGATAGACTTTTTATTTCTTTGACCCGCCCTGCCGTGACCGGTTAGGCAAAGATGTGCCGGCCGCAGCCTACCCCCCCCAAAGCTTCGCGGGCGCCGGCAACAAAACGCGCCCCCTGCTGCCCGGCCGGGGGCGCAGTGCGTATCGCCTCCTCTGCCATCTGTCCGCAGTCCGCTCAGCGCCGTCTGTCCAGTTCCGGAACAATCGCGGCGTCAGCTGGTTTCCTGCCACACTTCCCCTTGCCCTCGCGCGCCAGATCGGGCACCAATCCCGCGGATTGGACCCTGATGGCAGGGAAGCGGTATAAGGATCGACTGGGATGACCGACGGCTTTGTGGATATGAATGCGAAACCGACCGAAGCAATTTCGGTGCGCGATGTGTTCGGGATCGACACGGATATGACGGTCAAGGGCTTTGCCGACGGCTCCGACCGGGTGCCGGCGCTGGACCCGACCTACAAGTTCGACCCGGAAACCACGCTGGCGATCCTGGCGGGCTTCAGCCACAACCGCCGTGTGATGATCCAGGGCTACCACGGTACCGGCAAGTCGACCCATATCGAACAGGTCGCCGCCCGCCTGAACTGGCCTTCCGTGCGTGTGAACCTTGACAGCCACATCTCCCGGATCGACCTGATCGGCAAGGACGCGATCAAGCTGCGCGACGGCAAGCAGGTGACTGAGTTCCACGAGGGCATCCTGCCCTGGGCGCTGCGCAACCCGGTTGCGATCGTGTTCGACGAATATGACGCGGGCCGCGCCGACGTGATGTTCGTGATCCAGCGGGTGCTGGAGCATGACGGCAAGCTGACGCTCTTGGACCAGAACGAGATCATCACCCCGAACCCGTTCTTCCGCCTGTTTGCCACCGCCAACACCGTTGGCCTCGGCGACACCACCGGTCTGTATCATGGCACCCAGCAGATCAACCAGGCGCAGATGGACCGCTGGTCGCTGGTCTCGACGCTCAACTACCTGAGCCACGACGCCGAAAGCGCCATCGTGCTGTCCAAGGCGCCGCATTACAACACCGAGAAGGGCCGCAAGACCATCAGCCAGATGGTGACCGTTGCCGACCTGACCCGGACCGCCTTTATGAACGGCGACCTGTCCACAGTGATGTCGCCGCGGACGGTGATCAACTGGGCCCAGAACGCCGAGATCTTCCGCGACGTGGGCTATGCCTTCCGCCTGTCGTTCCTGAACAAATGCGACGAGCTGGAGCGCCAGACCGTGGCCGAATTCTACCAGCGCTGCTTCGACGAAGAGCTGCCGGAAAGCGCCGCCAGCGTGAGCCTGGGCTAACAGCAAGGTGCCGCCCGGCGGCAACGCCGGGCAGTGCCCGACCGCCCCGTCGAACCCAAGGTTCGCCTTCGGCAAAACGGAGCGGGCACTTCGTTTCCTGCCCGCGGCCGGGCAATGCCCTTTGATACAATCAAAGAAGGCTGGACAACGGCTGCACTTGGCGGAATGCTTCGATCAAGGACACCTTGCGACCATGAAAAAGCCGAACGACAACCCCGCCGATCCGTTCAAGAAAGCCCTGGCCGAAGCCACAAAGGTGATGGCCGACGACCCGGAACTGTCGGTGAGCTATACCGTCGACCCCTCCGGGCTGTCGGGCGACTCGATGCGCCTGCCGCAGGTCTCCCGCCGGATGAGCCGCGAGGAGGTGCTGCTGGCCCGCGGCACCGCGGATGCGCTGGCGCTGCGCCACAAGTTCCACGACGACGCCACCCACGCGAAATACGTGCCGCAGGGCGAGATGGCCCGCGATCTTTATGAAGCGATGGAAACCGCCCGCTGCGAGGCGATGGGCGCGCGCCACATGCCCGGCACCGCGTCAAACATCGACGTGAAGATCCGCAACGAGTCGATCCGGCGCGGCTATGACCAGATGAAATCCTCCTCCGAGGCACCGCTGGCTGCCTCTGCGGGCTATCTGATCCGCCACCTCGCCACCGGCCGCGAGCTGCCGGAAGGCGCTGCCAACATCATGGAGCTGTGGCGCGGGTTCATCGAATCCCAGGCCGGCGGCACGCTGGAAAACCTGGACGAAACCATTGCCGACCAGGCCGCCTTCGCCAAACTGGCGCGGCAGGTGATCTCGGACCTCGGCTATGGCGACCAGCTGGGCGATGACCCGGATGATCTGGACGACGAGGCCAATGACGAGGCCGAGGACAACGCCGAGGAGCAGCAGGATCCGGACAGCACCGGCCAGGACGATTCCGACGAGGAACAGGCCGATGCGTCTCCCGAGCAGAGCCAGGAGCAGCAGCAGGACGAAAGCCAGGCCCAGGTCTCGATGGACGAGATGGCCGACGACGAGCTGGCCGAGGACACCGAGATGCCCGACGGCGAGGCGCCGCTGGAGCCGCCTGCCCCGCCGCCGGTCTCTGATGCGGACCCGGACTACAAGGTGTTCCTGGACAGCCATGACGAGGAAATCAACGCAGAAGAGCTGGCCGAGCCTGCCGAGCTGGAGCGTCTGCGCGCCTATCTCGACCAGCAGCTGGAGCCGCTGAAAGGCGCGGTGAGCCGCTTGGCGAACAAGCTGCAGCGCCGCCTGCAGGCGCAGCAGAACCGCAGCTGGGAGTTCGACCGCGAGGAAGGCATTCTGGATGCCGGCCGCCTGGCGCGGGTGGTTGCCAACCCGACCACGCCGCTCAGCTTCAAGGTCGAAAAGGACACTGAGTTCCGCGACACCGTGGTGACTCTCCTGCTGGACAACTCCGGCTCCATGCGCGGCCGCCCGATCTCCATCGCGGCGATATGCGCTGACGTGCTTGCCCGCACCCTGGAGCGCTGCAACGTGAAGGTCGAGATCCTCGGCTTCACCACCCGCGCCTGGAAGGGCGGCCTGGCGCGCGAGGCCTGGCTGAACGACGGCCGCCCGCAGCAGCCGGGGCGTCTGAACGACTTGCGCCACATCATCTACAAGGGCGCCGACGCCCCAATGCGCCGCACCCGCGCCAACCTGGGCCTGATGATGAAAGAGGGCCTCTTGAAGGAAAACATCGACGGCGAGGCGCTGGAATGGGCGCACCGCCGCATGGTGGCGCGGCGTGAGGCCCGCAAAATCCTGATGGTGATCTCCGACGGCGCGCCGGTGGATGACTCGACGCTGTCGGTGAACCCGGCGAACTACCTGGAGAAACACCTGCGCGACGTGATCGCCATGGTCGAAAAGCGCAAGCAGGTGGAACTGCTGGCAATCGGCATCGGCCACGACGTGACCCGCTATTACGAACGCGCGGTGACGATCACCGACGTGGAGCAGCTGGCCGGCGCAATGACCGAGCAGCTGGCCGCCCTGTTCGACAGCGACCCGCGCGCCCGCGCACGGGTGATGGGCATCAAACGCGCCAGCTGACGCCAGCTACCTCAGACGGCCAAGGGAGCCCTCCCGCGCCTTTGGCCTGCATCAAAGATGCCGCCCTCAGCCTTGGGCATGGCCGCGCGCTGACGCGCGCGGCGGCGCCGGGTGCCGAAGGCACCCGGCGCTTGGCCCAACGGGCCGGAGGGCATCTGTGATGCTCTCGCGGCCGGGCGGGAGCACTCCCGTTTGATTACCCCTTGCGTTGTGCCGTCAGGTCCCGGGAAATCTCTCTGCCGCCGCCCTTGCCAGCAGCAGGGCGATTTGGGACAAGAAGGGGCGCGCGCCCCGGCCCGCGCGTTTTCTTTACCGCGGCCCCGGAGTGCGCAAGCTTCCTGCCGCCCCGCCCCTTCAGCAGGAGACATGCCGATGTATCAGTCTTTCGACGTGACCGCCCGCCCGGAACAGGGCCCGCCCCGGCTGGCCGCTCTGCGCAAGGAGCTGGCGGCGGAAGGCCTGGACGGTTTCCTGGTGCCCCGCGCCGACGCGCATCAGGGCGAATATGTGGCCCCTCATGACGAGCGTCTCAGCTGGCTCACCGGTTTCACCGGCTCGGCGGGCTTCTGCGCGGTACTGCAGGGCATCGCCGGTGTGTTCATCGATGGCCGCTACCGCACCCAGGTGAAACGCCAGGTTGCC
This sequence comes from Leisingera sp. ABM4_103, assembly GCF_056158685.1. NCBI lineage: Bacteria > Pseudomonadati > Pseudomonadota > Alphaproteobacteria > Rhodobacterales > Roseobacteraceae > Leisingera > Leisingera sp. ABM4_103. The sequence continues at coordinate 52,844 of NZ_JBSWTU010000005.1, forward strand.
GAGGAGTTCACGCCCGTGCCCTGGCCCGAGGTACAGCTGGCGGACTGGCTGAAGGAGCAGCTGCCGCATGGGGGCAAGGTGGGGTTTGATCCCTGGCTGCACCCCGCAGGACAGATCACGTCGCTCACCAAGGAGCTGGCGGGCAGCGGCATCACCCTGGCGCAATCCGAGAACCTGGTGGACCGGATCTGGCAGGACCAGCCCGCACCGCCAATGAACCCCGTGGCCGCCCATCCGCTGGACTATGCGGGCGAAAGCGCCGCGGACAAATGCACGCGGCTGGCCAAGGGCCTCCAGGACGCAGGCCAGACGGCAGCCGTCATCACCCTGCCCGACAGCATCATGTGGCTGCTCAATATCCGCGGCAGCGACGTGGCGCGCAACCCGGTGGCGCATGGCTTTGCCATCCTGCACAGCGACGCGCGGGTGGACCTGTTCATGGCGGCAGAGAAACTCACGGGCCTGGAGGCGCATTTCGGCAGCACCGTCACCGTGCATCCGCCCCAAGACTTCCTCAAGGCCGCGGCAGCTCTCAACGGCTCTGTCGCAGCGGACTCCGGCACGGTCCCGCAGATCGTCGCTGACAAGCTGGGCGAGCGGCTGGTGCCCGCAAGCGACCCCTGCGCCCTGCCCAAGGCCCGCAAGAACGCCGCCGAGATCGCAGGCAGCGCAGCGGCCCACCTGCGCGACGCGGCGGCGATTGCGGAGATGCTGGCCTGGCTTGACGCGCAGGCGCCCGGCACCATCACCGAGATTGATGCGGTCAAAAAGCTGGAAAGCCTGCGCAGCGAAGACCCCAGCTTGCGCGACATCAGCTTTGAAACCATCGCAGGCACCGGCGAGAACGGTGCTGTCATGCATTACCGCGTGACCGAGGAAACCGACACGCGGCTGGAGGACGGCCACCTGCTGGTGCTGGACAGCGGCGGCCAGTATCTGGACGGCACCACCGACATCACCCGCACTATCGCCATCGGCACCCCCGGAGACGAGGAGCGCGCCGCCTATACCCGCGTGCTGCAGGGCATGATCGCCATGTCCCGTCTGCGCTGGCCCAAGGGGCTGGCGGGCCGCGATATCGAGGCCATCGGCAGGATGCCGCTGTGGCTGGCAGGGCAGGATTTCAATCACGGCCTTGGCCACGGCGTCGGCGCCTATCTCAGCGTGCACGAGGGCCCGCAGCGGCTGGCACGCACCAGCCATGTGCCGCTGGAGCCCGGCATGATCCTGTCGAATGAACCCGGATACTACCGCGAAGGCGCCTTTGGCATCCGGATCGAGAACCTTCTGGTTGTTGAAGAGGCCCCGGCCCTTGACACCAGCGACCCGGAGCGCGAAATGCTGTGCTGGCGCACGCTCACCTTTGCCCCGGCAGACCGGCGGCTGGTGGATGCCTCCATGCTGACAGCAGACGAGAAAGACTGGCTCGACAGCTACCACCGGGAGGTTGCAGCAAAGATCGGACCGCAGCTCAGCCCCGCCGCGCAGGCGTGGCTTGATGCCGCAACCGCGCCGTTGTGACCCGGGTCTGACACCCGGCTGTTACATGGACTGAACAAAAGATGACACGAACGAAGAAAATGGGAAATCACGCATGACAAATATCCGTATCCGCAAGGCCGAAGGCACCTGGGTCGTCCGTTCCGGCGGCGCCGTATTGGGCGAAACTTCCAATGCGCTGGAGCTGACGGAGGGCGATATGGATCCGGTCATCTATTTCCCGCGCGAAGACATTGCCATGGCGTTCCTGGACCGCACCAGCAAGACCACCCAGTGCGAGCACAAGGGCGAGGCCAGCTATTTCTCGATCGCCAACAAATCCTCGGTCACCGAAAACGCGGCCTGGAGCTATGAGGATCCGAAAGAGGCGGCGGCAGAGATCAAGGGCTGCCTGGCATTTGTGCTGAGCAACTCTGTCAAGGTTGAGCAGGTCTGAGCCCCACCTGTCTGCGGCGGCACCCCGCCGCCGCCCCGCGCGGGGGCAGCTATGAATTTCCGGAAGCCTAATCCGGACCGCACCGGTGCCAAGGCGCCGGTGTTTTTTTGGGGGTGCGCGGCAACAGGTACCGCACATCCGGCCTTGCGGGCCGGAAGCTGCAATTCCTTGTTCCGGAAGAAGGGGGCTAGGTCAGAATGGCCCGGCTGAGGTTCAGCCTGGCTTCCTCCAGCGCGTCGCCTGCGCCAAGGATATCCGTTTCCCGGGCGCATTGGATCGCGTAGTTGATCACTGCCTCCAGTGCCGCCCGTTCATTTTCCCGCTCGTCCGCCGTATTTTTCGCACCAGCCTCTTGCGGGCCGATTTCGAGGTTACGCATGAGTTTCCTACCGAAGTGAGTAAGTCTTGCTATGTCCTGGTTGTAGTGTTGTCGGAGGCTCAGCCGCAGGGCAACGCAAATCTTAACTTTCCATTTACCTGTAGCGGATTTCTCACAGATGCGGGGAAGATCCGGCCCGGTTTCCCCCTTGCGAAGCGCCTAAAGCCGGGCGGCAGCCGCAGAACCCGCACCTGTCCTGCCCGGGCAGCTGGTTTCTGGGGCTATCTGTGCTCCTCGGCGGCGGTGGCGGCCAGGGCGCGGTTATAGGCCTTCAGCGCATCCACATGGTAGAGGGCGCCGATGATCTCCTCCGTGCCGGCCTCCTCCATCATCACCGGGAGAAAGGCCGCGTCGGCGCGGTCGAACACCGGCATCGCCGCCTCCAGCGAGGCGGAGGCGCGGATGCAGAGCCCCTCCTCCACCAGCGCCTGGCATTCTTCCAGCGTGGCGCAGCGGCTGTCACCCATCGGCCGCATCACGGCGCCCGCGCGGATCAGCGCCAGCAAATAGGCCTGCGGCCCGGCTGCGCAGTGAATGTCGCGCTTTTCCAGCTGGGTGAGGAAGAAGGAGCGGTCCACCAGCCGTGACGCCAGCGCAGTGGACATGGAGACCGAAACCATCACCGCCAGGCCGATCTGCCAGTCGCCGGTCAGCTCGAACACGATGAGCGTGGTGGAGATCGGCGCCCCCAGCACGGCGGCAGCAACAGCTCCCATGCCGGCAAAGGCATAAAGCGTGTGGGTGCCCGACACGTCCGGCAGCACCGAGGTCGCGATCAGGCCAAAGGCCAGCCCGGTGAGCGCGCCGATCATCAGCGAGGGGGAGAACACCCCGCCGCCCATGCGCCCGCCCATGGTAATGGCAACGGCGGCGGTCTTGACCACGGTGAAAATCACCGCCTCCGCCAGCAGCAGCCCGCCGGTCAGCGCCAGCACGGTGGTTTCATAGCCGACGCCGATTATGTGCGGGTACCAGACCGCGATCACCCCCAGCATGGCGCCGGATACCGCCGGGCGCAGCCAGCGCGGCAGGCACAGCCGTTCCTGGACCTTGTTTCCGACCTTGTCGGCAAAAAAGATCGCCCGCATTTGGACCACCGCCACCAGGCCGCAGATCAGCCCCAGGATCAGGAACGCGGGCAGCTCCACATAGAATTGCAGCGCACCGGGCGTGACCAGGGTGAATTCGGTGACATCGCCGTATTCCAGCCGGTTGATGACGGTGCCCGCGACCGAGGCAATCACGATAGGCGCAAAGGCATTGACCGCGAAGTGGCGCAGCACCACCTCCAGCGCGAACAGGGCGCCGGCAATCGGCGCGTTGAAGCTGGCAGACACCGCCGCCGCCACCGCGCAGCCCAACAGGTCGCGCCCAGTGATGCCGTCGGCATTGATCCGGTTGCTGACCCAGGTGGAGATCACCCCGGCCATATGCACCACCGGCCCTTCACGCCCGGTTGAGCCGCCGGTGGACAGCGTGATGAAGGACGCCAGCGCCGAGGCAAGCCCCTCCCGCTGCTCGACGCGGCCGTCGTGCAGCGCCGCGCCCTCGATCACGTCGGCAACCGAGCGCACCCGCCCGTCCGGGGTGAACCGGTCGAGGATCAGGCCGACCACCAGACCGCCGCCCGCAGCAATGGAAACCAGAACGTACCACGGCAGCCCCTGCGCAAAGCTGTGCAGGTAATCCACATCCGGCGCACCATAGACCCAGGCCTGCAACGCCGCGATCCCCTTGCGGAAAAACAGCGCCGCAAAGCCCGCGGCGATGCCGATCAGCAGCGCGATCAGCCAGAACTGGAACTGGCTGGGGCCGCGGTGGCGCAGCACCCGCCAGATATCCTTAAGGCCGGCCAGCCATTGCAGGGAAATTGCGGAAAGGGACGAACGGATTTCTTGCACCATAACCTGTCAGCGGGTCTTTTTTGTTTTCAATGGCCTACAACTGCCATGAAGCCGGTTAAAGAACCCTCACCCCGCCAGGTGTTCCGGCAGGTTATCCGGCCAGCAACGCGCGGGCCGCGGCACGGGCCTCGTTGGTGATGGTATCACCGGACACCATACGGGCAAGCTCATCCACCCGTTCCGTTCCATCCAGCGGCACCACCTGTGACAATGTCATGCCGTCGATCACCTGCTTGCGCACCTGCCAATGATGGCCGCCAAGCGCCGCCACCTGCGGCGAGTGGGTCACCACCAGCACTTGGCCGCCGCTTGCAAGGTTGCGCAGCCTGCGGCCCACAGCATCCGCCGTTGCACCGCCGACCCCGCGGTCGATCTCGTCGAAAATCAGCGTCTTGCTGGCATCCTCGCCGCGCAGGCAGACCTTGAGCGCCAGCAGGAAGCGGCTGAGCTCCCCGCCCGAAGCGATCTTGTTCAGCGGCCCGGCAGGCGCGCCCGGATTGGTGGCGACGGTAAAGGCCACCGCGTCGGTTCCGTCCGGTCCCGGCTCTGCCGTGGTAATGCGGGTCTCAAATACCGCCCGCTCCATCTTGAGAGGCGCCAGCTCCGCCATCACCGCCTTGTCCAGCGATGCGGCGCCCTGGCGGCGCACAGCACCCAACTGCTTGGCGGCTTGCGTGTAAAAGTCTTCTGCCGCCTTCAGCGCGGCCTCCTGATCGGCCAGGTTCTGATCGCCCGCATCCAGCGCGGCAAGCTTCGCCCGCAAGGTTTCGGCATAGTCGCCCAGTTCATCCGCCTGCACGCCGTGCTTGCGCGCCAGCGCGCGGATCGCAAACAGACGCTCCTCGCAGTCTTCCAGCTCACCCGGGTTGAAGTCCAGGCTGCCAAGCACACGCTCCACACCGTCCTGAGCATCGCCCAGCTCTATCATCGCGCGGCTCAGCGCCGCCAGCGGCTCATCCAGGCCTGTTTCGTCCTCTTGGCCCGCAACGCCCTCCAGCCAGCGCTGCGCCTCTCCCATCGCGGACTCGGCGCCCTCGCTGAGCAGCGCATGGGCGCGGGCGATGTCGCCCCGGATGCGCTCGGCCGCCTGCATCTGGCGGCGGCGGGTGTCCAGCGCCTCATCCTCGCCCGGCTGCGGATCCAGCTTGTCCAGCTCAGCAACCGCATGGCGCAGGAACTCTTCCTCGGCCCGCACGGCCTCCAGCGCGGCACGGGTGGCCGCCACCGTCTTGCGCGCCTTGGCCGCTCCGGCCCAGGCCGCCCGGACTTTGGCCAGCAGCGGCTGGGTGCCGGCATACTGGTCCAGCAGCGCCATGTGGCCGCGCGGATTGAGCAGCCCGCGGTCGTCATGCTGGCCGTGCAGTTCCACCAGGGTTTCCGACAGCGCCCGCAGCACTTCGCCCGAGCAGCGCCGGTCATTGACCCAGGCTGTCTTGCGACCGTCGGCGGTGTTCACCCGGCGCAGGATCAGGCTGTCGCCGCCGGGCAGCCCGGCCTCTTCCAGGATCGCATGAGCCGGGTGATCTGCTGGCAGGTCGAATTCCGCCAGCACCTCGCCCTGCTTGGCGCCCTGGCGCACCAGTTCGGCGCGGCCGCGCCAGCCCAGCACAAAACCGAGACTGTCGAGGAGAATGGATTTGCCCGCCCCGGTCTCGCCGGTCAGCACATTCAGCCCGGGCTGAAAATTCAGCTCCAGGTGGTCAATGATCAGGATATCCCGGATATCAAGCGCGCGCAGCATTGCCCCGCCCCATTGCCGCAGCGGCCCTTACAGCCACTGCCCTTTCACCGTCTGCCGGTAGATCTGGCTCAGCCAGTTGTTGCCGCGGTCCTTGGGCTTGAGCCCTTGCGCGGTCAACAGCCTGTAGCTGTCCTCATACCAATCGGTGGACTGGAAGTTGTGGCCCAGAATGGCCGCCGCAGTCTGTGCTTCGGCAGTCAGGCCCAGCGACAGATAGCCCTCGACCAGGCGGTGCAGCGCCTCTGGCGTGTGGCTGGTGGTCTGGAAATCCTCCACCACCACCCGGAAGCGGTTGATTGCAGAGGTGTAATGGCCGCGGCGCAGGTAGTAGCGGCCGATCTCCATCTCCTTGCCCGCCAGGTGGTCAAAGGCCAGGTCGAATTTCAGGATAGCCGAGGTGGCATACTGGCTGTCCGGGTAAACCTCGATCACCGTGCGCAGCGCCTGCAGCGCCTGGAAGGTCAGCCCCTGGTCGCGGCCCACCTCGTCGATCTGGTCGTAATAGCTGAGTGCCAGCAGATACTGGGCATAAGCCGCATCCTCATCTGCCGGGTAAAAGTCGATGAACCGCTGCGCGGCGGCGCGGCTGTTCTCGTAATCCTTGGTCGAGTGATAGGCAAAGGCCTGCATGATCACCGCCTGTTTCGCCCATTCGGAATAAGGGTACAGGCGCTCGATCTCGGCAAAATAATAAACGGCATCCTTGGGACGCCGGTTGGCCAGCTCGAACTCGCCGCGCTCATAGATCTGATCGGGGGAATAGGCCTCGACCAACTCGCCGCGCTTGACTGCGCCGCCGTCACCGCCGCAGCCCGCAAGCACCGCCATCAGAACGACCGCGCCCAAGGTTCTGGCTCCTGCCCTGATGCCGTTCATAATGCCTAACCTCACCGTCATTGACTTACGGGTGTCCGCCCCGGTTATGCCGTCTCTAGCATATTCGAATGGCGCGCAAAATGCCTTTCGCCACTTCCGGGTTCACATGGCAGAGAAAGCCGCCCGCGGTCAAGGCTGCGCGGGAATTCCCTGCCGCAAGGGCTGCCATTGCGGCCACATGAAAAGACCCGGGACAAGGGGGTCCCGGGCCAGTTGTCCGCTCGTTCCTGGTTTTCTGCCTTATGCCACGCGGCGCTGTTCAGCCGGGATTTCCGACCAGATCAGCCCCTGCCCCGGAAGCCGTGCGGTCATCGCTGCATCGCAGACGACGGCCCGGACTGCACCCGGCTCCGCAAACAAGGCTCGCAGCAAGGTGTTGGTCAGCGCGTGCCCCGCGCGCTCGCCAACGTAGCGCCCCAAGATCGGCCCCCCGGCCAGTGCCAGATCGCCCAGGGCATCCAGCATCTTGTGGCGTACAGGCTCGTCCGAGTGGCGCAGGCCCGCGCCGCTCTCGACCCGGTCCCCGTCAAACACAACCGCGTTCTCGCCCGGCACACCGCCCAGGGCGAGGCCGTTGGCCTGCATGGATTCGACATCCGCCTGACGGCAGAAAGTGCGGCTGTCGCACAGCTCACGCGCAAAGCTGCCGTTGCGCATGTCCAGCACTTTGCTCTGGCGGCCGATCGCGGCTTCGGCAAAGTCGATGTGGAATTCGATGGTCAGGCGGTCCGATGGCAGCAGGGTGGCGCGGGCGCCGTCCTTTTCAACCGTCACCGGCTTCAGCACTTCATAGGCAGTCGCGGGCACGCCCTGGCGCTGCACGCCGTATTTCATGATGCCGCGCACAAACGGTGCCGAGGACCCATCCACAATCGGCACTTCCGGGCCGTCGATTTCGATCAGCGCATTGTGCACGCCGCAGCCAGCCAGCGCCGCCATGATGTGCTCGACTGTGGAAACACTCACACCGGAGGTGTTGACCAGCCGGGTGCACAGCGGGCTGCGCTCAACCAGGTCCCAGCGGGCCGGAACCATAGTGTTGCCCAATGCGATGTCGGTGCGCTTGAACACGATCCCATGCCCCGCCGGAGCCGGGATCAGGATCATGCGGGCGGGTTTGCCGGAATGCAGGCCGACCCCTTCAAATGCCACCGATGCCTTGAGCGTATTTTGCACGTTGTGCCTCATTTCACTATGTCCGGCCTCCCGGGCCGTGTTGCGAAAGAGAGTTAAGGTTTTGGAAAAAAACCTACAACTCAATCTTTGTAACGGTTTGAAACATGGCTGTAACAGATAGGCAAAACACCGCTTAGATCCACGCAAAGCACTGATCCAAAAAGAGAAAGCCGCCCAAAAGGCGGCTTTCGTCAGCGTCAGATGTGATGCGTCAGTTGGCCTGGCGGCGCAGAAACGCGGGGATTTCGATGCGTTCCTGGTCGGGATCAGGCTGCTGCGCCTGGGCCTGCTGCGGCTGTGCCGAGGGTGCCGGCGCCTGCATTGCGGGCTGCTGGCGCACCGCCTGCGGCTGCTGTTTGGCCGCCGGGGTCTCAGTTGTGCCGGTCATCCGGTGGATCAGCGAATTCAGGCCGAACCGGCGCTGGCCCTCGGGCTGCTGCTGTTGTTGCTGTTGCTGCTGCGGAGCCGGTGCAACCGGCGCCACCGGACGCGGCTGCTGCGCCTGCGGCTGCTGGACCCGCTGGGCCGCGGCCTGCAGACGCTCCAGCGCCTGCGGCGACGGGGTGCCCGGCGCGGGCGCCTTGGGTGCGACAAAGGCGTCTGCCTGCTGCCCGGCAGCATCCGCCTGCGGGCGGAACTCAGGCACCTGCGGCTGATAGGCCGGCGGCGGCAGGCCGTCATCGCCCATCTGCTCCGGCTCTTCAAAGACGTCGCCGGACTGGTCCTGCTCAGCGGCCTGCTGCACGTTCATCTCTTCGAACAGCGACGGCTCTTCCAGCGCGGCGGGGGCTTGAGCAGCTTCCGCAGCCGGGGCCGGGGCCGGGGCAGCTTCCACAGGCCGCGGCTGTTCAACCGGGGTTTCCAGTTCCAGCGGTGCGGCGCGGGTTTCCTCGACGGTGACAGTCTGGCGCAGCGGTGCCGACATCGGGCGGCGCGGCACCGGCATATCGGTGTTCACGTCGGTGGCGTCGATGCCGGTGGCCACGACGGAGACCCGCATCTTGCCTTCCATGCCGGTGTCCAGGGTGGAACCCACGATGATGTTGGCATCCGGGTCCACTTCCTCGCGGATGCGGTTGGCCGCCTCGTCCAGTTCGAACAGGGTCAGGTCGTGGCTGCCGGTGATGTTGATCAGCACGCCCTTGGCGCCCTTGAGGCTGATTTCGTCCAGAAGCGGGTTGGCAATCGCCTTCTCGGCGGCCTGCACGGCGCGGTCTTCGCCCTCGCCCTCGCCGGTGCCCATCATCGCCTTGCCCATCTCGTCCATCACCGCGCGGACGTCGGCAAAGTCGAGGTTGATCAGGCCCGGGCGCACCATCAGGTCGGTCACACCCTTGACGCCCTGATACAGCACGTCATCCGCCATCGAGAACGCCTCGGTGAAGGTGGTCTTCTCGTTGGCGAGGCGGAACAGGTTCTGGTTCGGGATGATGATCAGCGTGTCCACAACCTTTTGCAGGCTTTCGACACCGCTTTCGGCCTGGCGCATCCGCTTGAGGCCCTCGAACTGGAACGGCTTGGTCACGACACCAACGGTCAGCACGCCGAGTTCCCGCGCCGCCTGCGCGATGATCGGTGCCGCGCCGGTGCCAGTGCCGCCGCCCATGCCGGCAGTGATAAAGCACATATGCGCGCCCGCCAGATGGTCGACGATCTGCTCGATGCTTTCCTCAGCCGCGGCGGAGCCCACCTGCGGGCGGGCGCCTGCGCCCAGGCCCTCGGTCACTTTCACACCCAGCTGGATGCGGGCCTTGGCCGCGCTTTGCTGCAGGGCCTGCGCGTCGGTATTGGCCACGACGAATTCAACGCCGTCCAATTCCTTCTCGATCATGTTGTTGACGGCGTTGCCGCCGGCCCCGCCGACACCAAATACCGTGATCTTCGGCTTCAACTCTTCCTGCCCGGGCATCGAAAAATTCAACGTCATGCTCTTACCGCCTGTGTTACCCGCCCTCCCGCAAAGGGCTTGTTCCTGTCCTATTCACCATAATCTTACCGTGGAGGGGATGTTTCGTCATCCCAAAAAGCACAAAGTGCCACAAAATAAGGTCTCAATTCTAAGACCAAACCGCGGTATTTCGCCGTCCCTAGCAGATATTGCGGTTTACGCACAAGCCCAACACAACACAGAGGATCCATCCGCAAAATCCTTAGTGCGGAGGACGTTTCCCTGATCTGTGGCTGGCCACTGCCCGGCCTGCTGAATCGCCGCTTTTGCGCGGACGTTAAGAACAACCTAACGGGTCCTGCCGGCGCTGTCACGCCCTCTTTGCCCATCCAGGTTGAATTGATTTGCCGGTTACCAGTTGTCGCGGAACCAGCGCACGGCGCGGCCCAGGGTGCCCGCCGGATGGCGGCTGGCGGGCATGTCGAAATCCCACCACTCATCCTGCGGGTGCGCCGCAAACAGGCACAGCCCCACGGCAGAGGCAAAGCCCGGCCCGGTCGCCGATTGCGGCAGGCCATGCACCCGCAGCGGGCGGCCCAAGCGCACCTGCTGACCGAGGATCCGGCTCGCCAGCCCGTCCAGACCCATGATCTGGCTGGAGCCGCCGGTCAGCACGATCTGCTGGCTGGACAGGTATTCGAACCCGGCCGCATCGAGCCGTGCGCGCACTTCCTCAAGTATCTCCTCGACGCGCGGCCGCATGATGCCGATCAGCTCCGCCCGGCTGACGGTCCGGCGGTCATGCTCCCAGTCGCCGGTATCGCCGCCGATGTCGATCATGTCGCGGTCGTCGGCCCCGGTGGCATGGACGCCGCCGCAGAAGGTCTTGATCCGCTCCGCATTGGCCAGCGGCACCCCCAGCCCCATCGAGATGTCGCTGGTGATGTGATCGCCGCCCAGACGCACCGCGTCGGCATAGATCATGTGCTTCTTCATGAAGATCGAGATCGAGGTGGAGCCGCCGCCCATGTCGATGCAGGCCGCGCCCAGCTCCTGCTCATCCTCGACCAGCGCCGAGAAGCCGGAGACATAGGCCGACGACGCGATCCCCGCCAGCTCAAGGTCGCAGCGCTGGATGCAGCGCACCAGGTTCTGCACGGCGATGGCATCGACCGTCAGCATGTGCATGTCGACCGCCAGGGTCTGCCCCATCTGGCCGCGCGGATCGGCGAGGCCCGAGCGGTTGTCGAGCGCAAAGTTCACCGGCTGCGCGTGCAGCACCTCGCGCCCGGCGCCGTATTCCGGCACTTCGCAGGAGGCCAGCACCTGGGCGACCTCATTCTCCGAAACCACCTGGCCTTCCAGATCCAGCTTGGCGTCCAGCCCGTAGGAGCGCGGATTGGCGCCGGAGAAACAGGCGATCACGTGATCGACGCGCACCTCTGCCATCTTCTGCGCCGCCTGCACCGCGGTACGGATGGCGCGCTCGGTCTCCTGCATCGCGGTGATCTCACCGAACTGCACACCGCGCGAGCGGGTGGTGGCCGCACCAATCACCCTAAAGCCCGACTGCCCGGCCAGCGCACCGATGGAGCCATCCTCGCTCAGCTTGCCAGTGCCGTCAAAACGCAGCACCAGGCAGGCGATCTTGGAGCTGCCCACGTCCAAAATAGCCACCACGCCGCGCTGCATCGCCTGGCGCCGCATCTGCCGCATTGCCCGCTGCGACTGATAGAGATCTGTCATGTTACTGCCCGCCCCCATTCAACTGCCGGATGCGCCACCAGTTTTCCACTGCGTTTTCGGTCATGCGGATGGTCGGGCGCCCGGCCAGGCGCATATCCACCGCCGCCACATCGCGTTCCAGCAAATCCTGCACTTCGCTTACCGCCAGCACCCGCTCCAGGGCGCGCACCGGGTTTTCCGCCGGCAGCATGATGCGCTGCTTGCGGTCCAGCACCACGTCCCAGCGCCGCTCGCCCACCCGCACCAGGCCGCGCAGCCGCGGCCCCAGCGGTTTCGCTGCTGCAAACAGCCGCAGCGCCTGGCCTGCGTGCCTGGCCGCACCCTTGCCCGCAATCAGCGGCAGATCGGGATGCAGGCTGCGGCGGCCCAGCTCGGCCACGTGAATGCCGTTTTCGTCCAGCAGCGCCAGCCCTTCGCGGCTGCGCCAGATCAGCGCCGGCGCGCGTTCCTCGACATCCACTTGCAGAATGCCGCCCGCACGGATCCTGACGCTTGCGGATTTCACCGGGTCCAGCCCGGTGATCACATCGCGGATCTGCTCCAGATCCAGATCGAAGGAGCTGACCGGGAAATCCAGCGGCACCACTTCGCGAATGTCCTGCGCCACGCTGGTGCCGGCCCCGTCCACCGCCATCACCTTGACCATGAACTCAGGCCGTTCCTCGATCGCAGCGCGGGCATCGTTGATCAGCCCCTGCAGCGCATCGCGGCGGCCCTCATCCGCCAGGTAGGCGCTGCCGGCCGCCAGGACCAGGCACAAGGGTACCCCGAACCGCAAGCCGAACCGGATGCCCGGAGTCAGCATCCAGCGCTGCAGCCGGTATTTCAGCCGCGACGGCGCCGGATCCGCCCGCCCTTCGGCGCTGCGCCGGAAACGCCCCTTCAGCGGTTGCATGAAGCATCCTCCACCATCCAGGCGCACAGCTGGCCAAAGGTCATGCCGCAATGGGCCGCCTGCTCCGGCACCAGCGACGTCGGTGTCATGCCGGGCTGGGTGTTGGTCTCCAAGAGCACCAGCCCGCTGGCGCCGCGGGCCTCATCCCAGCGGAAATCGGTGCGGCTGACACCGCGGCAGCCCAAAGCCTCATGCGCCTTCAGCGCGTATTCCAGGCACAGGTCATGGATTTCCCGCGGCAGATCCGCAGGCAGCACATGGCGCGAGCCGCCGGGCTTGTACTTGGCGTCATAATCATACCAGCCGTCGGTCAGAATGTCGGTCACCGTCAGCGCCCGGTCCCCGATCACCGTGGTGGTCAGCTCGCGCCCCGGCGCGTAGGTCTCGACCATCACCTCTGCCGGCATCTCCTCAGACAGCTGCGGCGGGCCGTTGGCGGCCTCATGCACGATATAGATGCCGACGCTGGAGCCCTCGTTGTTGGGCTTCACCACATAGGGCGGCGCCATCACATGGCCGGCCGTGACGTCATCCTTGGCAAACAGGCCGCTGTCGACCACCGGCAGCCCGGCGGAGCGGTAGACCTCCTTGGAGCGCTGCTTGTCCATCGCCAGCGCCGAGGCCAGCACGCCGGAATGGGTATAGGGAATGCCCAGCCACTCCAGCAGGCCCTGGACGCAGCCGTCCTCGCCCCAGCGCCCATGCAGCGCGTTGAACACCACGTCCGGTTTGATCTCTGCCAGGCGCGCGTGCAGGTCCCGGCCTGCATCCACCTCTACAACCTCGAACCCCTCACCGCGCAAAGCGGCCGCGCATTCGCGGCCGCTGGACAGCGATACCTCGCGTTCGGCCGACGGTCCGCCCATCAGCACCGCGACTTTCGGGAGTGCCCTGCTCGACTTACTCACCACAAGCGCCTCAATATGCGGGGCTTTTCTGCCCCTGGTTCTTGGGACCCCGTCAGGGCCCGCCTCATGCCTTAGCGCCGGAATGCCTCCGGCTGTTTTTTGCGGGGCTCTTCGCCCCGGATCCTGCGGGGGCCGCGCCCCTGAAAACCGGCAAGCCATTGCCGCCTCTTCGGCACCCTAACGCCCAAATACTTACCGGGGTGTTAACACTGCCTTTACCACGTTTAACAATTGCCGCTGCCCGGGTCCCGCCGGGACCATATGGTGCCTCAAGCTGCGGCTGCAGAAGCCTTTGTCAGCGTTCAGGTTTTCCAGTTATTCGGGAAGCGGATCACCAATCCGCATGATTTCCCACTCTAACGTGATGCCGGAATTCTCGTAAACCTTTTTCCGCACGTCCTCGCCCAAGCCTTCCAGATCTGCGGCGGTTGCGCCACCGGTGTTGATCAGAAAGTTGGAATGCTTCTCGCTCATCTGGGCACCGCCGCGCCGGGCGCCGCGCATGCCGGCGTTGTCGATCACCTTCCAGGCCTTAAGGTCATGGACATCGTCCGCCCGCCCGGTCGAGGAGAAACCCGCCGGGTTGCGGAAGGTCGATCCGGCCGAGCGGTCCTTGACCGGCTGCGTCTCATCCCGCTTTTGCAGCTGAGCCTCCATCCTAGCGTGCAGCTCCGCCGGATCGCCCTTGGGGCCGCGCAGCGTGGCGGAAACCAGCACCGCGCCCTCGGGGAACGCGGTCTGGCGGTACTGGAAGCCCAGTTCGTCGGCGGTGATCTCGCGGATCTCTCCCTGACGGGTCACGATGGTGGCCGAAACAAACACATCGGCGGTGTAGCTGCCATAGCAGCCCGCATTCATCCGCACCGCTCCGCCGATCGAGCCGGGGATGGTGCGCAGGAAGGTGAGGTCGATACCCGCATCCGCCGCTTTCTTTGCCACATGCGCATCCAGCGCTGCCGCCCCTGCGGTGACGGTATCGCCATCCGTGTCAATGCTGTTGAAACCGCGGCCCAGCCGGATCACCACCGCGCGCAAGCCCCCGTCGCGCACGATCAGGTTGGATCCGACTCCCATCGGAAACACCTGCACCGCCGGGTCCAGCTGGCGCAGGAACGCGGCCAGATCCTCGGTATCCGCAGGCTGAAACAGGTGGTCCGCCGGACCGCCCACCCGCAGCCAGGTCAGCTCCGCCAGCAGCTTCTGCCGGGTCAGCCGCCCGCGAGCCGCCGGAAGTATGATTTCAGAACGCGCCGCCATCGTCTTTTCTGCCCCAGTTTCCAGCCTATGAACGCGCACAGTCCGTAAACAAGATGGCCATTGAAATAAAGGGACAACACGCTCTGGCGGAGATCGTGTTCATGATTTTGCTCAAACACGCTGACGGCCAGCCCCGCCAGAATACCAGCCCAGAGCACTGCCACCCCCTTGGCGAGCCGCAGCCTCCGGTAGCGGGCAAGACAATAGAAGCCAATCAGCCAAGCCGCGCCAAACGCGAGCCAGGCTGCAAACACAGCGGCCATGAGCAGCCTCCACCGGCGGCAAAAACATGCCGGAACGCAACAAGGAACAATCGCTCCTCGCGCATTGGTAGGCCACCACAGAAAATATTTCGTTAAGTCCGGCGCCTGGCTGCGGCGCGGCCGTCAGCGTCCCAGGGAGCGCCTGATATAGCGGCCCAGGTAAATCACCGGCCAGCGCAGCACCGACATCCCCGCCAGCAGCACGGCCAGCCCCCACCAGGGGCCGTTCTCCCAGGCGACATAGCCCAGCAGCGGAATGCCCAGCGCAATCAGCACATAGGCCCGGGTCCAATGGCCGTCGCGGCTGGGGATCATCCCCAGAATATTGGCGGCCAGCGCCCAGACAGCGGCAAGCGTCAAAGACAGCGTCATTTCCGCCTCCTCAATCCGGCAGCTTCATCTGGCCGGAAATATCCCGGGGGGAGCTGCCGCAGGCGGCGGGGGGCAGAGCCCCCTTTCTGCAATCGCGCCCTCAACGTTCCAGCCGGTCCGGCAGCCCGTTGGCCCAGGTGCTGATGGTGCCCGCGCCCAGGCAGACGACCATATCGCCGGGCCGCGCCTGCTCGCGCACCAGGCGCTCCAGGTCTTCCTCGTTCAGCAGTGCGCGGGCATGGCGGTGGCCGTGGCGGATCAGGCCCGCCACCAGGTCATCGCGGCTGGCGCCCTCGATCGGGTCTTCGCCGGCGGCAAACACCTCGGCAATTGCCACCACGTCCGCCTCGTTGAAGCAGGCGCAGAAGTCGTCAAACAGATTCGACAGGCGTGAATAGCGGTGCGGCTGATGCACAGCGATCACCCGGCCCTCGCAGGCCTGGCGCGCCGCCTTGAGCACCGCGGCAATCTCCACCGGGTGGTGGCCGTAATCGTCAATGATGGTGACGCCGTTCACTTCGCCCACCTTGGTGAAACGGCGGTTGACGCCGCCAAAGGCCGCAAGCGCGGTGCGGATTTCGGTGCTGTTCATGCCCAGGTGCCGCGCCACCGCGACGGCGGACAAGGCGTTGGAGACATTGTGGTCTCCCGGCATCGGCAGGGTGCAGCCCTCGATCACCCGGTCCTCGGCCTGCAGCACCACGTCGAAATGCGCCACGCCGCCCTTGTAGGTCAGGTTCACCGCCCGCACATCGGCCTGTGCGTTGAAGCCATAGGTCACCACCCGGCGGTCGGAGATCCGGCCCACCAGCGCCTGCACCTCGGCATGGTCGGTGCAGCAAACCGCGACGCCATAGAACGGAATGTTGGAAACAAACTCCAGAAACCCGTCGCGCAAGCGGTCGAAGTCGCCCCAATGCTCCATATGCTCGGGGTCGATGTTGGTCACCACGGCAATGGTCGCGGGCAGGCGGTTGAAAGAACCGTCGCTCTCATCCGCTTCGACCACCATCCATTCGCCCTGCCCCATCCGCGCGTTGGAGCCATAGGCGTGAATGATGCCGCCGTTGATGATCGTCGGGTCAAAGCCGCCGGCCACCATCAGCTCCGCCATCATCGTGGTGGTGGTGGTCTTGCCGTGAGTGCCGGCAATGGCGACGTTGGATTTCAGCCGCATCAGCTCCGCCAGCATATCGGCGCGGCGCACCACCGGCAGGCCGCGCAGGCGGGCCTCGTCCAGCTCCGGGTTGCCCGGCTTGATCGCCGAGGAGATCACCACAACCGCGGCCTCCTCCAGGTTCTCCGCCTTCTGGCCCACAAAGATGCGCGCCCCCAGCTCCTGCAGGCGGCTAGTGATCTTGGAGGATTTCAGGTCCGATCCCTGCACCATATAGCCGAGGTTCAACAGCACCTCGGCGATGCCCGACATGCCGATGCCTCCGATACCGACAAAGTGGATCGGGCCGACATCACCGGGCAGTTTGGTTGCTGGGTTCATACTCTCATCCTTCCTCGGCCAGTTGCTCCACCAATGCCGCCAACCGGTCGGTGGCATCAGGAACTCCGGCGCTCAAAGCGGCTGCCGCCATTTGCGTGGCAGCCTGCGGGTTACTCAGAATCGCGCCCATATGCTCTGCCAGCACCGGGATATCAAGGGCGCTTTCCGGGATCATAACAGCGGCATTGGCGTCAACCAGCCCGCGGGCGTTGGCGGTCTGGTGATCGCCTGCGGCGGCGGCAAAGGGGATCAGGATCGAGGGACGCCCGATGATCGAGATATCGGCCACCGAAGACGCGCCCGATCGCGAGACCACCAGCTGCGCCTCCGACATGCGCGCAGGCACGTCGGTAAAGAATGTCTGCACATCGGCATTGATGCCATTGCTGGCATAAAAGGCGCTGACCCGCTCCAGGTCTTCTTCGCGCGCCTGATGCGACACGCGCAGGTGCCGGCGGATATTGTCCGGCAGCGCCGCCACCGCGGCGGGCACCACGTCGGACAGGATGCGCGCGCCCTGGCTACCGCCCATCACCAATAGCGACATCGGGTAGTCGCCGGGCGGGATATAGCCGGCGCCCGCCCGCTCCATCACCGCGCTGCGCACCGGGTTGCCAACATGCTCATGCGGCACGCCGTCGGGCAGAGAGGTAGGCCAGGTGCCGCAGGCCACCCCGGCCACGCGGGTGGCAAAGATCTGGTTCACACGCCCCAGCACGCCGTTCTGCTCGTGGATCATCCGCGGCAGCTTCAACAGCGTTGCCGCGCCCAGCGCCGGGATCGACGGGTAACCGCCAAAGCCGATCACCGCATCGGGGCGGTCGCTTCGCATTTGCATCGCCATCGACAGAACACCGCCCGCAATCTTCGGCCCCACCAGCGCCTTGGCCAGCAGCCCGCCGCGGGCAAAGGTGGCCGAAGACACCTGCGATATCTCAACCGCGCTCGGAAACGCCGCGGTATAGCGTGCGCCGCGCGCGTCGGTCGACAGTTTCACGCGCCAGCCGCGCGCCAGCATTGCCTCGGCCAGCGCCTGTGCAGGAAACATATGGCCGCCGGTTCCGCCGGCAGCCATCAAAAGCAGTTTCTGTGCCATTCCCAGGTGGTCTCTTTTCCAAATCTCGTCAGCGGCCGCGGCCGTTCAGGTAGTCGGCAATCCCGCCTTGCGGGCGCGTCCGGGTAAAGGCCAGCAGCATACCCACTGCAATCCCGGTGGCAATCAGCGAGGATCCGCCGTAGCTGACAAACGGCAAAGTCATGCCTTTGGCGGGCAAGAGCCGCACCGCAACCCCCATGTTGATCATCGCCTGCACACCGAACATGCACACGAGGCCCGTGCCCGCGAGGCGGATAAAGGTATCGCGCTCGCGCATCAGCCGGAACAGCGACCGCACCACGATCAGCGCATAAAGCGCGATCAGCACCGCCACCAGCACCAGCCCGTATTCCTCGGCCGCAACCGCGACGATGAAATCGGTGTGCGCGTCCGGCAGCGACCATTTCACCTGGCCCTCGCCAACGCCGACGCCGAACAGTCCGCCCTCGCGGATCGCGTTGGTGGCATAGCCCAGCTGGGTGGTCGGATCGACATCGGGATTCAAAAAGCCGTCGATGCGGCGGGCAAAGTGTTCTGAGCTGTTATAGGCAAAGACACCGCCCAGCACGACAACGGCGGCCATGCAGACCAGAAGCAGCATCGGCGCGCCGGCGACGAAATACATCACTCCCCAGCCGAACAGGATCAGGCTGGCCTGGCCGAAATCCGGCTGCAAAACCAGCATCATCACCACCATCATGCACAGCGCAAAGGACATCAGCGTGCCCGGCGGGCCATTGATCTGCTGGCTGGCGGCAATCATCCAGGCGGCGACGACAATGAACCCGGGCTTCAGGAACTCAGACGGCTGCAGCGAGGCAAAGCCAAGCGAATACCAGCGCACCGCGCCCTTGCCGAAATCGGTGCCGAAGATGGGCAGGAACGCCAGCGCCACAAAGGCCACGGCAAAGCCGACCACCGCCAGCCGCCGCACCAGCGTCGGCGACATCACCGATGTGATCAGCATCGCGGCCAGCGCCGTCAGGCCAAAAACCGCCTGCCGCTGCACATAGTGGAAATTGCCGAACCCGTTCCGCTCCGCCAGCGGCACCGAGGCGGCAAGCCCCAGGAGCAGCCCGATCACGAACAGCATCAGGATGCAGGACATCGTCCATTTATCCAGCGTCCGCCACCATTTCGGAAGGATCGGCTCGCCTGCCCGCACAGGAACCGCGCCATAGACCATCTCAGTCATGGGAATACCGCCACTATTTGCCTCGCTCCGCCCCATTTTTCGGGGTCTCACCTAAACTGTAACAATTCGTGAGCCATGGCGCCAGAAAAAGAACACCCTTCGGCGGAATCCCACCACCCCGCCGCGGGCCCGTCTTGACAGGCAGGAAGTTGCCCGGCAGCCGGCAGCAATCCGCAAAAGCCCGCCGCCCGGCCTCCCCCTTGCGCCGGCGCCGGTTCCGTGGTCGATGCCCGCCATGCAGATGAACACTCTGATTCTCGGCGCCGGCGCGGCTGGCATGATGTGCGCGGCTCATGCCGGCGGCAGCAGCCTGGTGATCGACCACGCCAAAGCGCCGGGCGAGAAAATCCGCATTTCCGGCGGCGGCCGCTGCAACTTCACCAACATGTATGCAGAGGCGAAGAACTACCTTTCCGCCAATCCGCATTTCTGCAAATCCGCACTCGCCCGCTACACCCAGTGGGATTTCATCGAACTGGTCAGCCGCCACGGCATCGCCTGGCACGAGAAAACCCTGGGGCAGCTGTTCTGCGACGGCTCCTCCAAACAGATCATCACGATGCTGGTGGACGAGATGCGGCAGGCCGGCGCAGATCTTTGGCTGCACACGTCGGTAGAGAACGTGGAGCGGACCGCGGACGGCTACCGCGTCAAACTGCTGCGCGAGGGCAAGGCGCAGACCGTCACCTGCCGCAACCTGGTGCTGGCCACCGGCGGCAAGTCGATCCCCAAGATGGGCGCCACCGGGCTTGCCTACGACCTCGCCCGCCAGTTCGGGCTGGAGATCACAGACACCCGCCCCGCGCTGGTCCCCTTCACCTTCCCGGACGGGCGCTTCCAACCGCTGGCCGGCGTCTCCCTGCCCGCGCGGCTGTCGAACGAGCGCACGTCCTTCGACGAGGCGCTGCTGTTCACCCACCGCGGCCTCTCAGGACCCTCGGTGCTGCAGCTCTCCTCCTACTGGCGCGAAGGCGAGGAGATCACCGCGAACCTGATCCCGGAGACGCCGCTCTACGGCCTGTTGCGTGAACAGCGCCAGGCCGAGGGCCGCCGCGACCTGACCACCGAACTTTCCCGCCACCTGCCCGGCAAGCTGGTGGAATTCCTCGCGCCCCAGCTTGGCCTCAAGGGCCGCCTGGCGGATCAATCCGACGCTGCCCTGACCGCGCTGTGCGAGTCGCTGCAAAATTGGCGCCTGCTGCCTGCCGGCACCGAAGGCTACCGCACCGCCGAAGTCACCCTGGGCGGCATCTGCACCGAGGGCCTTTCCTCCAAAACCATGGAAGCCAAAGCCGCCCCCGGCCTCTATGCCATCGGCGAGGCGGTGGACGTGACCGGCTGGCTCGGCGGCTACAACTTCCAATGGGCCTGGTCGTCGGGCCACGCCGCAGGCACCGCCATCGCCGCCAAGAGCTGAGCCTTAAGGTTTTCCGCTTCGGAGCCGCCTTTGCTTGGGCCAAGGCGGCCAGGGATGACGGGCGGGGTCAAGGGAAATCGCGGAGGCTCCGCCGCAGGCGGATACCGCTATTTCGCTTGGCCGCGCGCGGCAGCTCTGGCAGTCACAGGACAAGTGAAGGCGGGTGCGAAGCGGATTTTCCGCTTAGGTGAGCCTGAAGCCCCTTCCCCCGCTCTCCTCACCCCAGCCGCGTCTTCACTTCCGCCGTGAAATCATCGCCGCGCTGCTCGAAGTTATCGTACTGATCGAAACTCGCCGCGGCCGGCGCCAGCAGCACGGTGTCGCCTTCCTGCGAGTTTTCCATGGCCCGCGCCACCGCCGCCGCCATGGTGGTGCAGACCTCCGCCTCCACATCCAGCTGCAGCGCAAAGCCCGCCGCCTCGCGCCCGATCACATAGGCCTTCACCACATTGCCGGTCTGCCCCTTCAGCGCGTCCAGCCCGCCGTCCTTCTCCAGCCCGCCGCAGATCCAGCGGATGTTCTTGAAGGCACTCAAGGCTTTGACCGCGCTGTCGAGGTTGGTGGCCTTGCTGTCATTCACATAGCGCACGCCTGCCGCTTCTGCGATGGTCTGGCTCCTGTGCGGCAGGCCCGGGAACGTTGCCATCGCATCGCCGATCAGCCGCGGCGCCAGCCCCAGGGTGCGCGCCGCCGCATAAGCCGCACAAGCGTTCTGATGGTTGTGCGCGCCCGGCAGGCCGGTCATTTCGCGCAAGTCGATGGAGGCCGCCTGCCGCCCCTTGCGGTACTCGCTCAGGAACCCTTTGCGGGCAAAGACCTGCCAGCCCGGCCCGGTCAGCTTGCGCGCCGCGGAAATGCGGATCACCCGGTCGTCGCTTGCCCCCTCGGACAGCTGACCGGCCAGAAACAGCCCCTCGTCCTCGTCGATGCCGACGACGGCCCGGTCCGGCCCGCCCTCGGCGAACAGGCGGCGCTTGGCGGCGAAATAGCCGCCCATGCCGCCGTGCCGGTCCAGGTGGTCGGGCGACAGGTTGGTGAAGACCGCCACATCCGGGGTCAGCGCGCGGGCAAGTTCGGTCTGATAGCTCGACAGCTCCAGCACCACCACGCCGCCCTCGCCCGGCGGGTCGATGTCCAGCACGCCGCGGCCGATGTTGCCCGCCAGCTGGCTCTCGCGGCCCGCCTCCTGCAGGATGTGGTGCAACAGCGCCACCGTGGTCGATTTGCCGTTGGAGCCGGTGACCGCCACCACCCGCGGCGGCTGGTCGTGCATCTGCCATTCCGCATCGGCAAAGGAGCGGAAGAATAACCCGATGTCATTGTCCACCGGCACCCCGGCCTCCATCGCCGCACGGGTCACCGGGTTCGGCTTGGGATACAGATGCGGAATGCCGGGTGAGGTGATCAGCGCCGCCACATCGTCAAAGGCGCCCGGTTTGTGCAGGTCGCGGCAGGTGAAGCCTTCCGCCTCCGCCGCCTCCCGCGCTGCCGGGTTGTCGTCCCAGCACAGGGCCTCTGCCCCGCCTGCCCGCAACGCCCGCGCAGTGGCCAGACCGGACCGGCCCAGCCCCAGAACCGCCAGTTTCGCGCCCTCATATCCTTTGACCGGGATCATCGCCTGCACTCCCTCGAAATTGGTGCTGAAACCGCTACCCGATCCATCCGGGCTTTGCCAGTGCTGTCAGATTGACAAGCCCCCGCCCATACCCGAAGTTCCCTCTCAGGACAGAGGAAGGAGTGACGCTTGGCACCGGAAATTCAAACCTTGCTCGACCGGATCAGCGCAGACATGCACGGCCGCGCCGACCGCGGCGAAGTCGCCAGCTACATCCCCGAACTCGGCCAGGTGGACCCGGACCAGTTCGCCATCGCGGTGGCCACCGCCGGCGGCAAGCTGTTTCACGCGGGCGATGCGCAAACCCGGTTTTCCGCGCAAAGCATCACCAAGGTGTTCACCCTCGCCATCGCGCTGGGGCGCGCAGGCGACCAGCTGTGGAACCGGGTCGGGCGCGAGCCCTCGGGCACCGCCTTCAACTCCATCGTCCAGCTGGAGCATGAGCGCGGCCGCCCCCGCAACCCATTCGTCAACGCCGGCGCCATCGTCACCACGGATGAGCTGCTGGCAGGCCGCGAGCCCCGGGAAGCGCTGGCGGAGATCCTCGGCTTCATCCGCGCTGCGGCAGGCGATGAGGACATCCACATCAACAAGGCGGTCGCCAGCTCGGAAACCCGCCACGGCCACCGCAACTTTGCCCATGCCAATTTCCTCGCCTCCTTCGGCAACCTCAAGAACACGCCGGAGAAGACGCTCGGCACCTATTTCCACCAATGCGCCACCGAGATGACGACGGTGCAGCTGGCCAAGGCCGGGCGCTTCCTGATCGGCGCCGACAAGGGGCCAAGCCTGGTGTCGCAGGGCCGGGTCCGGCGCCTGAATGCGCTGATGCTCACCTGCGGCCATTACGACGGGTCGGGCGAGTTTGCCTACCGCGTCGGCTTGCCCGCCAAAAGCGGTGTCGGCGGCGGCATCCTGGCGATTGTGCCGGGCAAGGCCAGCGTTGCGGTGTGGTCCCCGGGCCTGGACCACAACGGCAATTCCAAACTCGGCACCGAAGCGATGGAGCGGTTGGCGCGGGAGATGGACTGGTCGGTGTTCTGAACCGGTTGCACCGGGCACCCCGGCGCAGCCTGTACAGAGCGGCGGCGGGAATGCGCCAAAAACGCCCTTGACACCTTACATTTCAATCCGGCCTAAGGCCTCAATTGAACCGGGCGCAATCAAACCTCACAGAAATGAAAACCATGTGCTCGCCACCTAGGGCGGCGCCCGGGCCGAGGGGTGGGCGTGAAGCGCCCTCCCCGTGGGGTCGGTCCGGGCGCTGCCCGGCGTGCCGCCGGACGGGTGTCTTGCAGCAGGTGTTGCGCAGCCAGCGACCGGTGCCCTCACCGGACCTTCACTCGCCTGCGCTACGTTCGAACCGTTGCAACGAGAAGACCAGGAGACCGGCCCCCTCAGACCACCTCCTCATTGGGTGCAGGGCGGGTCCGCACAGGCCGATAGACGGACATGGCCCCGTGGCAAGGGCCATCCGATGCTCCGCCCCTCCGGCGGCGCCGCCTTCTTCTAAAAAGTTAAACCGCCCGCAGCCTCAGCCCTGAGCGGTTCCAGAGATCAGAGAGTTCAAACCGCCCCGCCAAAGAAACAGCGCGGCGGCCAAGAGCCGTAGGGTGGGCGATTCCGCCCACCACTGCGCGGCCTTAACGCACCTTCAGCGTCGCCAGCCCGATCATCGCCAGGATCAGCGAGATGATCCAGAAGCGGATCACGATGGTCGGCTCCGCCCAGCCCTTCTTCTCGTAGTGGTGATGGATCGGCGCCATCAGGAACACCCGCCGCCCGGTGCGCTTGAAGTAGAGCACCTGAATGATCACCGACAGCGCCTCAACCACGAACAGGCCCCCGACGATGGCCAGCACCAGCTCGTGCTTGGTGGCCACCGCGATGGCCCCCAGGGCACCGCCCAGGGCCAGCGATCCGGTGTCGCCCATGAACACCGCCGCAGGCGGCGCGTTGTACCACAGGAAGCCGAGGCCCGCGCCGAACAGCGCCGCGGTGAAGATCAGGATCTCACCGGTGCCCGGCACGTAATGCACGTCCAGATACTCGGTAAAGTCGACCCGCCCCACCGCATAGGCAATGACGCCCAGCGTGCCGGCCGCAATCATCGACGGCATGATCGCCAGCCCGTCCAGACCATCGGTCAGGTTCACCGCATTGGCGGCGCCGACAATGACGCAGATCGAAAACGGCACATAGAAGATCCCGAGATTGATCAGCGTGTCCTTGAACACCGGCAGCGCCAGCTGGTGCTGCAGCGGCTCCGGGTGATAGGCCGCAGCCCACAGCGAGGCTGTTACAGCGATCAGCACGCCCAGCAGCAGCCGCACCTTGCCCGGCACCCCCTTGGTGTTCTGCTTGGAGACCTTGGCGTAATCGTCGGCAAAGCCGATGAGGCCATAGGCCATGGTCACAAAAAGAACCAGCCAGACAAAGGGGTTATCCCACCGCGCCCACATCAGCGTCGCAGTCAGCAGCGCGCCAACGATCAACAGGCCGCCCATGGTCGGGGTGCCCGCCTTGGAGAAATGCCCCTCAGGCCCGTCGTCGCGGATCGGCTGGCCCTTGCCCTGGCGCTTGCGCAGCACGTTGATCAGCGGCTTGCCGAACAAGAAGCCGAAGATCAGCGCGGTCAGAAAGGCGCCGCCTGCGCGGAATGTGATATAGCGGAACAGGTTGTAGAAATCCCCCCCGTCCGACAAAGCGGTCAGCCAATAGAGCATCCTGGCCCTTCCCTCGTTCTTTTACGCGTTTTCTGAGTTGGGGCCGGAGTGACCCATTTCGCGGATGCCGTCAACGATCTTGGCCAATGCCATGCTCAAAGAGCCCTTGGCCAGCACGATATCGCCGCCTTGGATTTCGCCTGCCAGCCCGGGCACCGCCTCCGCACTGGTCCCATACCAGCCGCCGCGCTTGCCCTCTGGCAGTGCGCCGTGCAGAGCCTGCATCAGCGGGCCGATGCAGTGGATCTTGTCGATGCCCTGAACCGCGTCCAGATCCGCCAGCCCGGCGTGCAGTTCGGCCTCCTGCGGGCCAAGTTCCTTCATGTCGCCCACATAGGCGATCCTGCGCCCCTCGCCCGGTGTCGCCGCCAGCACCGCCAGCGCCGCCGCCATCGAGGTCGGGTTGGCGTTGTAGCTGTCGTCCAGGAGGGTGATGGTGCCGCTGTCCAGCCGGATCACCTCCCGCACGCCGCGGCCCTTGACCGGCGACCAAAGGGCGAGGCTTTCGACGGCTTTAACCGGGTCGGCCCCCAGCGCCTCAACACAAGCCAGCGCGCCCAGGGCGTTCATCGCGAAATGGGCGCCAAGCGATTGGATATGCAGCTCAACGTCGCGGCCATTGGCGGTGGCGCGGGCGACGGTCTCTTCGCCTTCGATCCCGGCGGAGTGAAGTTTGTAGTCTTCTGCGCGTTCCCCGAACCAGCGGGCAGTTGCTCCCAGCTCCGCCGCCACATCCCGCAGCACATGGGCCTCGGGAATATCGGCGTTCAGCACCGCCACGCCGCCGGGTTCCAGCCCCTCCATTATCGCGGCCTTCTCGCGGGCGATGCCTTCGACGTTTTCAAACGCCTCCAGATGCACAGCGGCCACGGTGGTCACCATCGCCACATGCGGGCGCGCCTGTTTCGCCAGGGGCGCAATTTCGCCGGGATGGTTCATGCCGATCTCGATCACCGCAAATTCGGTGTCGCGCGGCATCCGCGCCAGCGTCAGCGGCACGCCCCAATGGTTGTTGTAGCTGGCCACCGCGGCATGGGTGCGGCCCTGATCGGATAGCATCCGCGCCAGCATCTCCTTGGTCGAGGTCTTGCCGACCGAGCCGGTAACGGCAACGACCTTGGCCTGCGTCCGCGCGCGCGACGCCTTGCCCAAAGCCTCCAGCCCCGCCTGCACGTCGTCCACGATCAGCAGCGGCGCGTCTTCCGGCAGCCCGTCGGGCACGCGGGAGACCAGCGCCGCACCGGCGCCCTTCTCCAGCGCCTGCGCCACGAAGTCATGGCCGTCACGGGCGGCCTTCAGCGCCACGAACATATCGCCGGGTTGAATGGTGCGGGTATCGATCGACAGGCCGGAGACAGTCCAATCGCCCTGCGCCTGCCCGCCGGTGGCTGCGGCGGCCTCGGATGCGGTCCAAAGGGTCATGCGATCCTCCCGTCGAGGGCGGCCACGGCAATGCTGGCCTGCTCCACATCATCAAAGGGCAGCACCGTGTCGCCCACCGTCTGGCCGGTCTCATGCCCCTTGCCGCAGATGATCAGCGCGTCGCCCGCCTGCAGCATGTCCGCGCCGCGCAGGATCGCCTCGGCGCGGTCGCCGATCTCGATGCAATCGGGCGCGCCGCCCTTGACCGCAGCACGGATAACGGCCGGATCCTCGCTGCGCGGGTTGTCGTCGGTGACGATCACCACATCGGCGTTCTCATGCGCCGCCTGCCCCATAAGGGGCCGCTTGGTGGTGTCGCGGTCGCCGCCCGCGCCGACGATGGCAATCAGCCGGCCCAGCACATGCGGGCGCAGCGCCTTGATGGCGCTGGCCACCGCGTCCGGCGTATGGGCGTAATCGACAAACACCGCCGAGCCGTTGTCCCGCTCCGCCGCCAGCTGCATCCGGCCGCGCACGGTGGTGAGATGCGGCAGGGTCTCAAACACCCGCTCCGGATCCTCGCCGCCGGCGATCACCAGCCCGCAGGCCAGCAGCACGTTCTCCGCCTGGAAGCCGCCAATGAGGTTCAGCCGCACCTGATAGGGCTTGTCATGCCAGGCAAAGCGCATGTCCTGGCCGGTGCCGTCATAGCGCAGGCCCAACAGGCTGAGGTCGCCCAGGCCGCGCCCGACGCTGATCACCTCCTGCCCACGGGCGGCGGCGACCGCGCGCATCTCCGGCCCCCGGGGGTCGTTCATGTTGATGACGGCGACGCCCTCCTCCGGCAGGACCCGGCGGAACAGCCCGGCCTTGGCGGCAAAATAGGCCTCAAACGTCTCGTGATAGTCGAGGTGGTCCTGGGTGAAATTGGTGAAACCGGCGGCCGCCAGCTGCACACCGTCCAGGCGCCGCTGGTCGAGCCCGTGCGAGGAGGCCTCCATCGCCGCATGGGTGACGCCTGCCGCGGAAGCCTCAGCCAATGCACGGTGCAGGGTGATGGGTTCTGGCGTGGTATGGGCCAGCGGGTAGCTCCAGGCGCCCTCGATGCCAGTGGTGCCCATGTTGACGGCCTGATGGCCCAGTTCCATCCAGATCTGGCGCACGAAGGTCGCGACCGAGGTCTTGCCATTGGTGCCGGTCACCGCGACCACGGTCTGCGGCTGGCCGCCGAACCACAGCGCGGCGGCATAGGCCAGAGTTTGGCGCGGGTCCTCGACCACAACCAGCGCGGCGTGGCTTTCATCCAGCACCTTGGCGGCAATCTCTGCCCCGGCAGCATCGGTCAGGATGGCAGAGGCGCCCTTCTCCAGCGCGCCGGGGATGAATTTTGCGCCATGCACCTGGCTGCCCGGAAGTGCCGCGAAAAGATACCCCTCGCGCACCTCGCGGCTGTCCACCGCCAGGCCGCTGATCTGCGGGTCGGCGCCGCCGCGGGCGGTCAGCCCCAATTGGCTCAGGGGCTGGTCTGGTCTGCTGCTGCTCATGGCGGCCCTCACCTGGATTAGTTCGAGGTCAGGGTTATACCAGTCACCTCTGCGGGTTCAACTTGCGGACGCAGGCCCAAGAGCGGCGCGACACGGCCGATCATCTCAGCCGCCACCGGGGTGGCGGTCCAGCCTGCTGTGCGTCGCTCCTCGCCGTGGGCAATAATAGACGGTTCGTCCAGCGTCACGATCAGCACGTATTTCGGGTCATGTGCCGGGAAAATAGAGGCAAAAGTGGCAATCACCTTGTCATCATAATAGCCGCCGCGGGGCTTGGGCTTGTCGGCGGTGCCGGTCTTGCCGCCCACCTGATAGCCCTCGACCTCGGCAAAAGATGCGGTGCCTTCGCTGACCACCTTGCGCAGCATCTTGCGCGCGGCGGCGGCGGAGGCCTCGCTCATCACCCGTTCGCCCAGCTGCGGGCCGTTCTGCTTCAGAATCGTCGGCGCCACGTAGCGGCCGCCGTTGGCCACCGCGGCATAGCCCGCGGCCAGATGCATCGGCGTGGTGGAAATGCCGTGGCCGTAGGAAATGGTCATCGCCGACAGCTCCGACCAGTTGGCGGGCAAGAGCGGCTTGCCGCCAGCAGCCTCGGAGATTTCAAACGGCGTCGGCTCCAGCATCCCCAGCGTGTCGAGGAAGCTTTTCTGACGCTCCACCCCGATCTGCTGCGCCAGCCGTGCGGTGCCGATGTTGGAGGATTTGACGATGATCTTGGTCACCGACATCTCGTTGCCGTAGTTGCGGAAATCACGGATCGCAAAACGGCCCCAGCGCAGCGGCCCGCGGGTGTCGATCACGGTGTCGGCGCCGACCAGACCCAGATCCATCGCCTGCGCGGCGGTGAAAATCTTGAAGGTGGAGCCAAGCTCATACACGCCCTGGACCGCGCGGTTGAACAGCGGGCTGACCGAGGGGTCAAAGCCGGAGGCAGGCGGGCGCGGCCGGTCGTTCGGATCGAAGTCCGGGAAGGAAACCACAGAGATCACCTCGCCCGTTTGGGCGTCCATCAGGATCGAAGTGGCCCCCTTGGCGTTCATCAGCTTCATGCCGCCATAAAGCACCTGCTCAGCCGCCGCCTGCACCGTCAGGTCCAGCGACAGCTGCAGCGGCTTGCCGCCGTTGGCCGGGTCGCGCAGGTAGTCGTCGAACTGGCGCTCGACACCGGCCACGCCGATCACCTCAGCCGCGTTCACGCCTTCCTTGCCGAAACCTGCGCCGCCCAGCACGTGGGCGGCCAGGCTGCCGTTGGGATACAGCCGCATTTCGCGCGGGCCGAACATCAGGCCGGGATCGCCGATATCATGCACCGCCTGAAGCTGCTCAGGGCTGATTTTCTTCTTTACCCACAGGAACTTGCGCTTACCGGTGAAATCCTTGATCAGCCGCTCGCGGTCAAGGTCGGGGAAAATCTCCACCAGCTTTTCCGCCGCACCGATGGGGTCGATCATCTGCGGCGGCTGGGCATAAAGCGAATGGGTTTCAAAGTTGGTAGCCAGCAGGCGGCCCTTGCGGTCGACAATGTCGGCGCGCTGCATGGCGATGGCGCTGCCGGGAACGCTGGCGACGGGCTCTGCCGGTTCGGAGACCGCTGTCGTGGCCATGCGGGCAATGATCGCCCCGAAGGCGCAGACAAAGAACAGCCCAAGAACCAAAAGCCGCCCCTCGGCGCGCTGCCGGGACTGCACCTGCATTTCCTGATGGCGCAGGCTGAGGTTTTCGCGTTCGATCGCATCCGGGTTTTCACCGGTCGCGCGGGCATGAAGGATGCGGGCCAGCGGGCGGAGCGGTGTGCGGATCATGGCTGCGTCCTCAGGTTCAGGCCGGAGACTTCAACCTCGTTGGTGATCTCCAGCTCCGGCGGTGCCGGGTAGGAGACCTCATCCACCCGCCCGAACTGATCAGGGCGCAGCGGCAGAAGGCCGAGGCGGTCGAAGTTGATATCCGCCAGATCGCGCAGCCGCTGCGGGCGGTTGAGATAGGCCCATTCGGCGCGCAGCACGCTGAGCCGGACCTGCGCCGCGCCGATCTGCTGCTGCAGCGCCCGGGTTTCCTTCAGCACCTGCTGGGTGGCGTAGTTTTCGCGGTAGGCCCAAAAGGCAAGGCCAAAGACAGCCAGACAAGTTGCGGCATACAGCAGGGTCTTCATTTACGCGTCTCTTTCAGCTGCGGCATTCCAAGCTCCTTGGCCGAGATCGGCCCCGGCGCGGCCTCCGTCCGGCGCCCCACCCGCAGGCGGGCGGAACGGGCGCGCGGGTTTTCGGCCAGTTCCTGATCGTCCGGGCCCACGGCCTTGCGGGTGACCAGTTCGAACTGGGCGGGGGTTTCCTCCTGCTCCGGCGCATAGCGGTTGGCGCGGCCGGTCTTGCCGGCGCGGTGCTGGAAGAAACGTTTGACCATCCGGTCCTCGACCGAGTGGAAGGTGACGACCGCCAGCAGCCCGCCGGGTTTCAGCGCCCGCTCGGCGGCCAGGAGGCCCTCGAACAGCTCGTCATATTCGGCGTTCACCGCGATGCGCAGGCCCTGGAAGCTGCGGGTCGCAGGGTGCGACTGGCCGGGCTTGGGGCGCGGCAGGCAGCTCTCGATGATGCCCGCAAGGCGCAGGGTGGTGGTGATCGGTTCGATCTCCCGCTCGCGGACGATCGCCTTGGCGATGCGGCGGCTGGCGCGTTCCTCGCCGTAGTGGAACAGGATGTCGGCGATCTGCGCCTCGGTCAGTTCCGCGATCAGGTCGGCGGCGGAGGGGCCGGACTGCGACATCCGCATGTCCAGCGGGCCGTCCTTCATGAAGGAGAAGCCGCGTTCGGCCAGGTCCAGCTGCATGGAGGAGACGCCGAGGTCCAGCACAACGCCGTCGAGGTCCTGGGCATATTCATCCATGCGGGAAAACACGCCCTGCTGCAGGATGAGGCGGTCGCCGTACTCCCCGGCCCAGGGTTTTGCGAGCTCAAAGGCCAGCGGGTCGCGGTCAACGCCGATCACCTGCTCCGCCCCGGCTTCCAGCAGGCCCCGGGTATAGCCGCCGGCACCGAAGGTGCCATCCAGCCAGCGGCCGGTGACAGGGGCAACCGCCTGCAGGAGCGGCCGCAGAAGAACGGGGATGTGGGGACCATTGGCAGCGTTCTGGTCCTGGGTCATGTCTTAAGCGCTCCCGGCGCCATCTAGGAATTCCATCGGATCGAAGCCCTCGGGCAGGTCATCCATCCACTCTTCGGCCTGGGCCAGTTCCTCGGCCTCGTAGGTTTCCGGCTTCCAGATCTGGAAGGTGTCGCCCGCGGCGATGAAAAAGGCCTCGGCCTCCAGATCAATCTTCTGGCGCAGCTTGGCGGGCAGCACCAGGCGGCCGGTCTCGTCCACGTTGGTCGGGAAGGACTGGCCGTGGAACATCCGCTGCAGCATCTTGCGCTGCATCGAGCCGCGCGGCAGCTGGTCGATCTTGGCGTCGACCTCTTCGATCGCCTCGATAGTATAGCATTCCAGGAAATTGCGGCGATGGTCGCCGTAGACGATCACCAGTTCGGGGTTCTGGCCCGGCTGCCAGTTCGGATCGGCGGCCTCCAGAACACGGCGAAAGGAGGCGGGAATTGACACCCGCCCCTTGCTGTCCACCTTATGGTGGCTTTCGCCTCTGAACCTGCGGCCCAATTTACCGTCCTTTTCGCGCGTCCCTCGCGTTAATCCGTTCCCCAGAATGAAAAGGGGCGGGTTGATCTGCTGCCACTGATCAACCCGCCGCCTTGGCCCGCTTTGCGGGATGTCCGACTGCGCGCGCCACCTGGGGGGATGTCTGCTCGCTCGCGCGCCGGATCTCTTGGTTCGATGAAAGCGAAGGCCTGTATGAAACCTGCTTGTTTTGTTTTTTGGTCTGGGGTCGTTTGGCGCCCCGTCCCTCGTCTCATCTGATGAAACAGGGATACTATGGGAATTGATGGCCCTGCAACTGTTTTTTGCGGGAAATCGCTCAGGGGTTGGCGGCGAACGCAGAGATTCGCAAGAGATTCGTGACCATCTCAGGCCAAAATTACGAACTTGTTGTGAGCAAAGCGACCGCAAACACTAGATATAGGTGCGAGTTGCGGAGGTGATTTTTTTCCCATAGTTTCCCGCGATTCCGTCAGACGACTCGCTGAAACCGCGTATGTTCGCGCTACGTTCTCAAGCCGCCTGTCCTCAACAAGCCGGAAAGTTCCATTGCCTGCGTTTGAGCACGCGGTGATTCGCGCTGGCAAGAGGGAATAAGCGGAAATCCGGGCCATGATTTCCCATGCCGCCCATGATTTCCCGCCTGTCCCGCAAATTCCCAGCCGTCCCATGGTTTCCCAGCCGCCCCATGCGGTCCCATTCCGGGCGGCCCGTCCCATCCGGTCCCGGACCGGGCAGGCGTTCCCGTCTGCGCCCATTCGGCGACGCCGAACGGCAGAAGGCCCGCCAAAAGGGCGGGCCATCAGATGCAGGGTGCCAATACCTATATAGAGAGAGTTCGGCCCGCGGCGCGTCAGGCCATGCCGCCCCTGACCAGCCCTTCGGCGATCCGGGCATAGGCCTGGGCCATTGCGCCCTCGCCCGCAGCCACCGGCGTGCCGCTGTCGCCCGCGAGCCGGGTTTCCAGGTCGATCGGCAAAGCCCCCAGCAGCGGCAGCCCCAGCGTTTCAGCTTCGGCCGCGACACCGCCATTGCCGAAGATGTGATGCTCGCTGCCGCAATCCGGGCAGGCGAAGAAGGACATATTCTCGATCAGCCCCAGCACCGGGGTTTTCAGCGTGCCGAACATGTCCAGCGCCTTGCGTGCGTCCAGCAGCGCCACGTCCTGCGGGGTGGAGACGACGATGGCGCCCGTCAGCTCTGCCTTGGTGCAGAGCGTCAGCTGCACATCGCCGGTGCCGGGCGGCAGGTCGACGATCAGCACGTCCAGCTCGCCCCAGTTCACCTGCCCCAGCATCTGCTGCAGCGCGCCCATCAGCATGGGGCCGCGCCAGACCACTGCCTTGCCCTCCTCCAGCATGAAACCGATCGACATCAGGGTGACGCCATGAGCGTGCAGCGGCTCGATGGTCTTGCCGTCGGGGCTGGCGGGGCGGCCTTTGGCGCCCATCATCCGGGGCTGGGAGGGGCCGTATATATCGGCGTCCAGCAGCCCCACCTTGCGGCCCTGCCTGGCCAGTGCCACGGCGAGGTTGGAGGAAACGGTGGACTTCCCCACCCCGCCCTTGCCGGAGGCCACGGCCAGGATCCGCTTGACGCCCGCGGGTTTCAGCGGCTCCGCCTGCGGTTTCGGGTGGCCGCCCACCTTGAGACTGGGAGCGGGCTGCTGCGGCGCGTGGGCGGTCAGCGCCGCGGCCACGGCCTCCACCCCGTCCAGCGACAGCACGGCCGCCTCGGCCGCCTGGCGCAAAGGCTCCATCAGCTTGGCGATTTCCAGGCTGGGCGCTTCGATCACGAAGCTGACCTTGCCGCCCTCAATGCGCAGCGCCCGCAGCATGTCGCGCGACACCAGAGTGCCGCCATCCGGCAGGGCGAGCCGCTCCAATACTGCGTGAATCTGTTCCTGGGTGACCGGCATGTCTGCGCTCCTGCGTGTTTTCCGGCACATATATATGCCGCGGCAGCGGCGCTTGGAACCCGTCCGGCCCGAATGCCGCAGACGCGGCCTGGAACGGCAGCCTGCCCGCCTGTCAACAGCGGCAGCACCAGCCATGCACAGGCTGCCGCGCGGTGCCGGGAAATTATACAGTTGCGTAAGCGGCTGCTGAAAATATCGCCATATTCCAGCTACATACCCATACGTCACCCATGCAAATGCTGCATAGCAGCAATGACGAAGCACGGGATTGCGACTTCTGGCGAGATCCCTAAATTGTGGCTCAAGCGGCGCCGCTGAGGCGCAAGACGCAGATGACGAAACGGTTGGACGAAGGAACAGACCCATGGCTGCAGCACATCAAATCTCCGCGGTGAGCGTGGCATCCCCGGTTGGCGTTCTGAACACGCTTCTGGTCAAGTTCGTCCGCTACCGGCTGTACCGCCAGACCGTCAATGAGCTGTCGGCGCTGTCGGGCCGCGAGCTGGCGGACCTGGGCCTGAGCCGCAGCGAAATCAAGCGCGTCGCCTATCAGGCCGCATACGAGAACAACTAATAGAGATCAGGCTCTTCCTCCTCCTCCCTTTGAAGAGCCTGTGCTACGCGGCGGCATCCTCCTCCTCCCTGATGCCGCCGCACCCTATACCGGCCCAAGAGGCCGGGTTTGGATCACCGGGGTCTCCTCCTCCCTTTTCCCCGGTGTATGACAGAACGGCGGTGCCCCTCCTCCTCCCTGGGCGCCGCCGTTTCTTGTTTTTCCGGGACATCAGAACTTGGCCCTCCCGCTGACGCGCAGCTGCAGCCAGGCACACACCTGGCCAAAGCCGCGCTTGTTTCAGAGGAAAGGGGTGGCGCGGGCGCGGCGGGCAGCCATGCTGCCCGCCGCGCCCGCGCCCGGATCGGATCGCTGCGCGATCCGATCCGCCTGCCCTGCCGGCATAAATACTTCGTTTAAAACGGAACGTCGTCCGTGGCAGAAACAAAGCGGGCGACCACTTTCTTGGTGCCTGCCTTCTCAAAGTCCACTTCAAGCTTGTCGCCCTCGATGCCGGTGATGGCGCCGTAGCCGAACTTCTGGTGGAACACCCGCTCCCCCAAGGTGAAGCTGGAGGTCGCGGTCAGGTCGATCACCTGGTGCTTGCTCTCTTTTGGCTGCGACAGGCCGCGCTGGCCCGCACGGGCCTGCATCCGCTTCCAGCCGGGCGAGTTGTAGCCATCGGCCTGCGCCATTTTCTCTTCGATCGTTGAGCGCACCTGCCCGCCCGCCATCGCGCCGCCGGGTGCCGCAGCGCCGTAGCCGCCGCCATAAAGGCCCGGGGGCGTCAGCACCTCGACATGCTCCTCCGGCAGCTCGTCGATGAAGCGCGAGGGCAGCTGCGATTGCCATTGCCCGAACACCCGCCGGTTGCCGGCGAAAGATATGGTGCAAATCTGTTCGGCGCGGGTGATGCCGACATAGGCAAGGCGGCGCTCTTCCTCCAAGCCCTTCAGGCCGCTTTCGTCCATTGAGCGCTGCGAGGGGAACAGCCCGTCCTCCCAGCCTGGCAGGAAGACCGCAGGGAACTCCAGGCCCTTGGCGGCGTGCAGGGTCATGATCGAGACTTTCTCGTCCGCGTCCTGCTTGTCGTTGTCCATCACCAGGCTGACGTGCTCTAGGAAGCCCTGCAGGTTCTCGAAGAACTCCAGCGCCTTCACCAGTTCCTTGAGGTTTTCCAGGCGGCCCGGCGAGTCCGGGTTCTTGTCGTTCTGCCACATGGTTGTGTAGCCCGACTCATCCAGGATGATCTCTGCCAGCTCCATATGGGTCATGTCAGCGTCGCCCGCCATGCGGCCCCAGCGGGCGATGCCTTCGACCAGCTGGCGCAGGGCGCCGCCGCCCTTGCCCTTGATCTGGCCGCTCTCGACTGCAAGCCGCGCACCTTCCACCAGTGAAACGCCATTTTCGCGGGCGATGCTTTGGATGGTCTGCTGCGCCTTGTCGCCAAGGCCGCGTTTCGGGGTGTTGACGATGCGCTCAAATGCCAGGTCGTCGTCGGGGGAGACCACCACGCGGAAATAGGCCATCGCATCGCGGATCTCCATCCGCTCATAAAAGCGCGGGCCGCCGATCACGCGGTACGGCAGGCCGATGGTCAGGAAGCGGTCCTCGAACGCGCGCATCTGGTGGGAGGCGCGGACCAGAATGGCCATCTGGTCCAGCCCCAGCGGTGCCTGGCCGCGGGTGCCGCGCTGCATCGATTCAATCTCTTCGCCGATCCAGCGGGCCTCTTCCTCGCCGTCCCAATGGCCGATCAGGCGGACCTTTTCGCCGTCGCCGGCCTCGGTCCACAATTCTTTGCCGAGGCGGCCCTGGTTGCCGCGGATGACGCCCGCGGCGGCGGCGAGGATATGGCCGGTGGAGCGGTAGTTCTGCTCCAGCCGGACCACCATTGCGCCGGGAAAATCCTTCTCAAACCGCAGGATGTTGCCAACCTCGGCGCCGCGCCAGCCATAGATCGACTGATCGTCGTCGCCGACACAGCAGACGTTTTTATGCTTGCCCGCCAGCAGCCGCAGCCAGAGGTACTGGGCGACGTTGGTATCCTGGTATTCGTCCACCATGATGTAGCGGAACCAGCGCTGGTACTGCTCCAGCACGTCGGGGTGGTTCTGGAAAATCGTGACCATGTGCAAGAGCAGGTCGCCGAAATCCACCGCATTCAGCTCGCGCAGGCGGGTTTGGTACTGGGCGTAGAATTCGGTGCCGCGGCTGTTATAGGCGCTGGCGTCGCCTGCGGGCACCTTGTCCGGCGTCAGTGCGCGGTTTTTCCAGTCGTCGATGATGCCCGCCAGCATCCGCGCGGGCCAGCGCTTGTCGTCGATGCCCGCGGCCTGGATCAATTGCTTGAGCAGGCGGATCTGGTCGTCGGTGTCGAGAATGGTGAAGTTCGATTTCAGCCCCGCCAGTTCAGCGTGGCGGCGCAGCAGCTTGACGCAGATCGAATGGAAGGTGCCGAGCCACGGCATCCCTTCAACAGCCTGGCCCAGCATCGCCCCGACCCGCTCCTTCATCTCGCGGGCGGCCTTGTTGGTGAAGGTCACCGACAGGATCTCATTCGGGCGCGCGCGGCCGGTGCTGAGGAGATGCACGATGCGGGTGGTCAGCGCCTTGGTCTTGCCGGTGCCCGCGCCCGCCAGCATCAGCACCGGGCCGTCGAGGCATTCAACGGCCTCCCGCTGGGCGGGGTTGAGGCTGTCCAGATACGGCATCGGCCGCGCCTGCATGGCGCGGGCCGACAGCGAAGCGCCCTCAAAGGCGTCCATTTCGTCAAAACTGCTCATGGGCGCGATCTTAGCCTGATTCAAGCCTGGCGGAAAGAGGACGTTCACACTCTGTTCACCTGCCTTCCGCCACATCTTCGGGACCCATGGGCGGCGGCTGTAAAGTGCTCAGCGGAAAGAAAGATTTCAGGAATCTTACGGGAGATTAACGGGACCGAAAGCAATCCCGGCTAGGGTCGCGGTTGCATACCGTCCCTTAACTTTACAGCACTTCAGGCGCAGAAAAATGAAGAAAAACTTGAGATCCAGCCTTGCTGAAAAGATCCGCAGCTTATCGCTGATCCTGGTCCTTGTCGCAGCCGCGGGCGCTTCGGCCTGGGCTGTGTTTGCGGTCCCCACGCCCATCGTGGACCGGATGATCGAAAACGATCTGCGCAAGCAGTCGCAGCATTGGCAGCGCAGGGTGGTGCTGCACATGACAGACGTCGGGGACTCCTTTGAAGAGGGGCGGATCCGGCCCGCGGACGCCCAGGATCTGCTGCTGCTGCCAGAGGAGACGGACGTATTCCGGTTCCGCCTGCTGACCAGCGACGGGGAAATTTTCTGGTCCACCCGCAGCGAAGAGATCGGCGAGTATGAGACCAACGCCTTTTTCAGCACACAGGTCGCGCGCGGTGAGGTCTATTACATGCACGAGCCGCTGCCAGCCTATGAGGTGGATGGGTTCCCGCTGCAGTCCAACGGCTTTGACAGCAGCATCACGCGGGAGGTTGCGCAGGTCTATGTGCCGCTGATTTACAATGGTCAATTCGACGGTGCGATTGATTTCTACACCGATATCACCGACCTGAGGACGACGTTTATCCGCCGCGCCCAGCTGTCGCTGATTGTGCTGACTTCCATTGCGCTCTTGGCCATGACCATCGCGGTCTATGTGGTGTTCAGGACCAACCGGTTCAGCATGAACCAGATGCAGCAGCAGAACAAGAAAGAGCGCGGCATCCTGGATGAACAGCTGCGGCTGGCGCGCGAGGTGCAGCTGCTGGGGGAGCTGAACGAATGGCTTCAGTCAAGCCGCTCCCTGGATGAGCTGTTCGACATGGTTGCCCGTTTCACGACCCACATCCTGCCCACCGCCGAGGGCAGCATCTATGTCTACTCCAACTCCCGCGATGTGCTGGACGGCTGTGCGAGCTGGAACGGCGGCAGCCACAAGGATCACATCCACCCTGAGGAATGCTGGGGCCTGCGCCGGGGCCGCACCTATGAGTTCGGCACCTCTGAGATTGATTTCGTCTGCGAGCATGCGGAGCCGCATGACGGCCGGAGCTATTACTGCTTTCCGATCCTGGCGCATGGTGAAACCGTTGGCCTGATGCATCTGCGGGCGATCAAGGACGAATGCCCGGAGTTTGTCGGCACCAAGAAACTGGCGCAGATGTGCGCGGAACAGATTTCAATGGCAATCGCAAACGTGCGGATGCGCGACCAGCTGCACGACCAGTCGGTGCGCGATCCGCTGACCGGACTGTTCAACCGCCGTCACATGACGGAAAGCCTGCGCAAGCTCATCGGCGCCAGCCAGAACAGCGGACGGCGGCTCAGCGTGGTGTCGATCGACGTCGACCACTTCAAGAAATTCAACGACAACCACGGCCATGATGCGGGCGATATGGTGCTGCGTGCGGTCGGCTCGGTGCTGGAACAGGCCTGCGACGGCGACGAGATCGCCTGCCGTCCCGGCGGCGAGGAGTTCACCCTGATTCTGCCTGGCCTGAGCCAGGAGGACGTGATGACCAAGGCTGAACTGCTGCGCCAAGGGGTTGAGGATGTGGTCGTCCGCTATGGTGAAAAGGCACTGCCGCGGATCACCATTTCGCTGGGCGTGGCGCATTACCCGGCGCATGGCACCATGCCGCAGGATCTGCTGCGCGCCTCTGACGATGCGCTTTATGATGCCAAGGCCAAGGGCCGCAATCAGGTCTGCGTTGCGGATGGCGCAATCCCCGCCCCGCGCAATCCGGCGGTGCAGGCCGCCGGCGCCCCGGAACCGCAGGACAAGGATGCCGCGGCCTAAGCCGCAGCCGGGCGCCCGGAAGCTGTGACAGGCGCCGGGCGCTTTTTCTTGCACTCTGCCGCCCGCCGCGTACCAATGCGTGCATGGATTTGCATCAAAGATACCCGGGCCTTAGCGATCTGAGAGACCGCGCCCGGGCCCGGCTGCCGCGCTTCGTCTGGGACTATCTGGACAGCGGCACCGGCGGCGAGGCCGCCAAGGCGCGCAACCGCACCGGGCTGGACCGGGTGCGGTTTCTCCCGTCCATCCTGCACGGACCGATGGAGCCGGACCTGAGGACTGAGTTCCTGGGCAAGCCGCAGGCCCTGCCGTTTGGCATCGCGCCCGTCGGCATGTCAGGACTGATCTGGCCGGATGCCGAGGCCATCCTGGCCCGCAGCGCCGCTGTGGCGGGCATTCCCTTTTGCCTGTCAACCGTGGCCAGCCGCTCGCCCGAGGATCTGGCGCCGCACCTGGGGGAGGACGCCTGGTTTCAGCTTTATCCGCCAAAGGATGAGGGCATCCGCACCGACCTGCTGGCGCGGGCCCGGGATGCGGGGTTCCGGACGCTGGTGCTGACGGTGGATGTGCCCGCCGCCTCACGCCGGGAGCGGCAGACGCGCTCCGGCCTGACCCAGCCGCCGCGGCTGACCCCGCGGCTTTTGGCGCAGATCGCGATGCGGCCCGCCTGGGCGCTGGGGATGGCACGGCATGGGATGCCGCATATGCGGACGCTGGACAAATACATCTCCGGCGCACAGGCAAACCTGCCGCCAACCGCCCATATCGGTTACCTGCTGCGCACCTCGCCCGATTGGAACTATGTGCAGTGGCTGCGGCGCAACTGGGACGGCCCGTTCATCATCAAGGGCGTGCAGCGGGCGCAGGATGCCAGACGGCTGGAAGAGGCCGGTGCCGATGCGGTCTGGGTCTCCAACCACGGCGGCCGCCAGTTCGACGGCTGCCCCGCCGCAATAGACCTGCTGCCGGAGATCCGCGAGGCAGTGCGGATTCCGCTGATCTTCGACAGCGGTATCGAGGGCGGGCTGGACATCATCAGGGCACTGGCGCTGGGGGCGGATTTTGTCATGCTGGGCCGCGCCTACCATTATGCGCTGGCAGCGCTTGGCGCTGACGGCCCGGCGCATCTGACCGATGTTCTGGCCAAGGACATGCAGGCCAATATGAGCCAGCTGGGAACGCCGGATCTGGCGGCCCTTCGATCCCTGGAACCGCGTCTTTTGACGGCGGGGTGAACCGCCGCCCGCGTCAGGCTGTCTTCTCCAGCCGCTCAAAGGCGGCGAGAAAGTCGCGCACGACCTGCCGCACGGCGGTTTCGCTGCCGCGGTCGGGGCTGTTGATCGGGATCAGGTTCTGCAGCGCAAAAACGTGCTTTTGCACGGCCCCCGGCAGCACGTGCGGTTCCGAGAAGGCCATCCGCCATTCGGGGAAGGCCCGGTATTCCGCCGGCTCGCTGACCAGAACCCGGATATTGCCGTGCCGCGGGTCGGAACTGATGCGGTGAAACAGCGCAGCCAGCGCTTGTGCCGGGCCTTCGATCACCTGCAGGAACCACCCCTTGTGGCCGACCAGCATGCCGGTCACTTCGGCGGCAGCGTTGGTTTTCTGCGCTTTCTCGACGATTACGGCCAGATCTGTGCTGGTCATGCCGCCCGCTGCCTGGCTGACGTAGATAATACGGTGCATGTTTACTCTCCTTTGCAGCAGCCGGCACCGGGCGCGGCTGGTTTGATGAGGGCAAGCAATTGAACCCAAGTCTGTTTTCAGTCTAACCGCGCAATCGCCCGCTGCCTCTGCACCGGAAGGTCAGGTCCTGGCTCTTTGGTTGCGCAAATCCCTGCATTTCTGACCCAAAGTTGAGCACGCCATCCTAAAGCGGTGCACCCCCGGCTGCCGCTTTCCGGCCCTGCCGCGCTCATCAGCCGGCGCGGGGCCCGTTACAAAGCGGAAAAAACCGGCATCCGGTATGTAACAAAAATCCAAAAACAGGCCGCTTGAGAGCGCAATCATGCCGGAAATACCCAGAACTACGGTTGTGCGGATCGCTAATATCCGCCTAACACTGCACCAACTTGCACGGACCCCGAGGGTGAAATGACCGACTTCAAAAAGATCCTGATTGCCAACCGTGGCGAGATCGCGATCCGCGTAATGCGCGCCGCCAACGAGATGGGCAAGCGCACCGTCGCCGTCTATGCCGAGGAAGACAAACTCGGCCTGCACCGGTTCAAGGCGGACGAAGCCTACCGGATCGGCGAAGGCATGGGGCCGGTTGCGGCCTATCTGTCGATCGACGAGATCATCCGCGTCGCCAAGGAAAGCGGCGCTGATGCGATCCACCCCGGCTACGGCCTGTTGTCCGAGAACCCAGAGTTCGTTGACGCCTGCGCCCGCAACGGCATCACCTTCATCGGCCCCAAGGCGGAAACCATGCGCGCGCTTGGCGACAAGGCATCGGCCCGCAAGGTGGCGATTGCAGCCGGCGTGCCGGTCATTCCGGCGACCGAAGTTCTGGGCGACGACATGGACGCGATCCGCAAGGAAGCGGCTGAGATCGGCTACCCCTTGATGCTGAAGGCCTCCTGGGGCGGCGGCGGCCGCGGCATGCGTCCGATCCACGCCGAAAAGGAGCTGGAAGAGAAGGTGCTGGAAGGCCGCCGCGAAGCGGAAGCCGCCTTTGGCAACGGCGAGGGCTATCTGGAAAAGATGATCACCCGCGCCCGCCACGTCGAGGTGCAGATCCTGGGCGACAAGGACGGCAACATCTATCACCTTTATGAGCGGGACTGTTCGGTCCAGCGCCGCAACCAGAAAGTGGTTGAGCGTGCCCCTGCCCCGTACCTGAGCGACACGCAGCGCGCCGAGCTGTGCGACCTGGGCCGCAAGATCTGCCAGCATGTGAACTATGAGTGCGCGGGCACCGTCGAATTCCTGATGGATATGGAATCCGGCAACTTCTACTTCATCGAAGTGAACCCGCGGGTGCAGGTGGAGCATACCGTGACCGAAGAGGTCACCGGCATCGACATCGTGCAGGCGCAGATCCTGATCGCCGAGGGCAAGACCATTGCCGAGGCCACCGGCAAGGCGAGCCAGGACGACATCCGCCTGAACGGCCACGCGCTGCAGACGCGCGTCACCACCGAGGATCCGCTGAACAACTTCATCCCGGATTATGGCCGCATCACCGCCTACCGTTCGGCCACCGGCATGGGCATCCGCCTGGACGGCGGCACCGCATATGCGGGCGGCGTGATCACCCGGTATTACGACTCGCTGCTGACCAAGGTCACCGCCTGGGCGCCGACGCCCGAGAAGGCGATTGCCCGCATGGACCGCGCGCTGCGCGAATTCCGGGTCCGCGGTGTCAGCACCAACATCGCGTTTGTCGAGAACCTGCTGAAGCACCCGACCTTCCTGTCGAATGAATACACTACCAAGTTCATCGACGAGACCCCGGACCTGTTCCAGTTCAAGAAGCGCCGCGACCGCGGCACCAAGGTGCTGACCTATATCGCGGACATCACCGTGAACGGCCACCCGGAGACCGAAGGCCGCCCGGCCCCCGCTGCCGACCTGAAAGAGCCGCGCGCGCCCAAGGCGGAGCCGGGCAACCTGCCCTATGGCACCCGCAACCTGCTGGAGCAGAAAGGCGCGCAAGCCGTTGCCGACTGGATGAAGGCGCAGCGCCAGCTTTTGCTGACCGACACCACCATGCGCGACGGCCACCAGTCGCTGCTGGCGACCCGGATGCGCTCGATCGACATGATCAAGGTGGCGCCGGCCTATGCGCAGAACCTCAGCCAGCTGTTCTCGGTCGAGTGCTGGGGCGGTGCGACCTTTGACGTGGCCTACCGCTTCTTGCAGGAATGCCCGTGGCAGCGCCTGCGCGACCTGCGTGAGCGGATGCCAAACCTGATGACCCAGATGCTGCTGCGCGCGTCCAACGGCGTCGGCTATACCAACTATCCGGACAATGTGGTGCGGGAGTTCGTGCGTCAGGCGGCGGAGACCGGTGTCGACGTGTTCCGCGTCTTCGACTCGCTGAACT
This sequence comes from Leisingera sp. ABM4_103, assembly GCF_056158685.1. Classification (NCBI taxonomy): domain Bacteria; kingdom Pseudomonadati; phylum Pseudomonadota; class Alphaproteobacteria; order Rhodobacterales; family Roseobacteraceae; genus Leisingera; species Leisingera sp. ABM4_103. The sequence continues at coordinate 95,605 of NZ_JBSWTU010000005.1, forward strand.
GGGTCGAGAACATGCGCGTCGCGATGGACGCGGTGGTCGAGAGCGGCAAGGTCTGCGAAGGCACCATCTGCTATACCGGCGACATCCTGGACCCGAACCGCGCCAAGTACGACCTCAAGTACTATGTCGGCATGGCCAAGGAGCTGGAAGCCGCCGGTGCCCACATCCTGGGCCTGAAGGACATGGCAGGCCTCTTGAAGCCCGCCGCCGCGCGCCAACTGGTCAAGGCGCTGAAAGAAGAAGTCGGCCTGCCGGTCCACTTCCACACCCACGACACCTCCGGCGTGGCGGGTGCCACCATCCTGGCGGCGGCTGATGCCGGCGTCGATGCGGTGGATGCGGCGATGGACGCCTTCTCCGGCGGCACCTCGCAGCCCTGCCTGGGCTCCATCGTCGAGGCGCTGCGCAACACCGACCGCGACACCGGCATCGACATCGCCAAGGTGCGCGAGATCTCCGGCTACTGGGAACAGGTGCGGGCGCAGTACGTGGCGTTCGAAAGCGGCCTGCAGGCCCCGGCCTCCGAGGTCTACCTGCACGAGATGCCGGGCGGCCAGTTCACCAACCTGAAGGCGCAGGCGCGCTCTCTGGGGCTGGAAGAGAAATGGGCCGATGTGGCGCAGACCTATGCTGACGTGAACCAGATGTTCGGCGACATCGTCAAGGTGACCCCGTCCTCCAAGGTGGTTGGCGACATGGCGCTGATGATGGTCAGCCAGGGCCTGACCCGTGCGCAGGTCGAGGATCCCGCCACCGACGTGGCCTTCCCCGACTCGGTGGTCGACATGATGCGCGGCAACCTGGGCCAGCCCCCGGGCGGCTTCCCCGAGGGCATCGTAAGCAAGGTTCTGAAAGGCGAGGCACCGAACACCGAACGCCCCGGCGCGCATCTGGAGCCGGTCGACCTGGAAGCTGTTCGTGCCGATCTGTCCAAGCAGCTGGAAGGCTTCAAGGTCGATGACGAGGACCTGAACGGCTACCTGATGTATCCCAAGGTGTTCCTGGACTACATGGGCCGCCACCGCCAGTACGGCCCGGTGCGCACCCTGCCGACCCGGACCTTCTTCTACGGCATGGAGCCGGGCGAGGAGATCACTGCCGAGATCGACCCGGGCAAGACCCTGGAGATCCGCTTGCAGGCCATCTCCGAGACCGACGAGAAGGGCGAGGTGAAGGTCTTCTTTGAACTCAACGGCCAGCCCCGCGTGATCCGGGTGCCGAACCGTCTGGTCAAGGCTTCAACCCAGGCCAACCCCAAGGCGGAAGCGGGCAACCCCAACCACGTCGGCGCGCCGATGCCGGGTGTTGTCGCATCGGTTGCGGTGCAGGCAGGCCAGCAGGTGCATGAAGGCGACATGCTGCTGACCATCGAAGCGATGAAGATGGAAACCGGCATCCACGCCGAGCGCGACGCGGTTGTGAAAGCAGTGCATGTTCAGGCCGGCGGCCAGATCGACGCCAAGGACCTGCTGGTCGAGCTGGAATAAGCTGCTAGGCGGATCTGACACAAGGGCGTCCTGCCAGTGGCAGGGCGCCCTTTTCATTGCGCGGCGGAACCGGAATTCTGCGAGAATTCCGGCCAGTTTTCCGGCGCGGAAAACTGGGGGCTTCGCCCGCCTGCGAAGCCAGAAAATCCTCGCAGGATTTTTGGCCGTTTCCCGTGCCGGGAAACGGTCTGCCGCAAGGTTTCAGACACGCAGCGCCGCAGGCTCCGGCAGGGTCACGGTTTCGACCTGCACAGGCTTGATCACATTAATCCTTCCCGCCCAGCTGTCCGCCTGCGGTGGTTTGCTGTGCGCCAGCAGCCCAAGGCCAATCGCGGCACAGAGGCTGCCAATCCGCAGGAAATCCTTGCAAAGCATCCTATCAATCTCCCCTGACAATCCGGTCTTTGAGGATGAAACGCGCGTCTTGCGCCGTTCCGTCGCTGCCTGTGCAGATTTTTTTCTCCTGCTGCCGATTTTCCTCTTGCAGCCCAGCCCCCAAAACCCTATTTCACCGCTCACCGGATGGCAGCGCGGGCGTAGCTCAGGGGTAGAGCATTACCTTGCCAAGGTAAGGGTCGTGAGTTCGAATCTCATCGCCCGCTCCATCGGGAAACGGACAGGCCGCCCTTCGGGGCGGCCTTTCGCTTTTGCCGGTTTGCCCCTACTCTGGCCCGGTGCGGAATCCCTTGTGCGGAATCACCTTTCCGCCTAGGAACAGAGCAAGAACGCGAAAAAACACGGGCGGAGCAGAATGCTGACATCGGTAGAACTATGCGCAGGTGCGGGCGGCCAGGCCCTTGGGCTGGAAAAGGCAGGCTTTGACCACACGGCGCTGGTTGAGATCGACAAGCACTGCTGTGCCACCCTGCGCCACAACCGGCCGCAGTGGAACGTGCTGGAAGAGGACGTGCGCAAGTTCAAGGAGGTTGCGGGCGACTACAAGGGCATCGACCTTTTGGCCGGCGGTCTGCCCTGCCCGCCGTTTTCCGTCGCCGGCAAGCAGCTGGGCGAGAAGGACGAGCGCAACCTGTTCGATGACGCGATCGAGATTGTCGACGCCACCCGCCCCCGTGCGGTGATGATCGAGAATGTGCGCGGCTTTCTGGATGCGGTGTTCCATGACTACCGTGAGAAGCTGAAGAAGCAGCTGTCGAAACTGGGCTATGAGACCGATTGGCGGTTGCTGAATGCCTCGGACTTCGGGGTGCCACAGCTGCGGCCGCGGGTGGCGATTGTCGCCCTGCGCAAGGAATTCGCAGGTCAGTTCAACTGGCCCGAGCCGCTGCCGCACAACCCGCCGACCGTCGGTGCCACCCTGATCGACCTGATGAAGGAACGCGGCTGGCGCGGGGCCGATGACTGGGCCGCCAAAGCGGATGAGATCGCGCCAACCATCGTTGGCGGCTCCAAGAAACATGGCGGCCCCGACCTGGGCCCGACCCGCGCACGGCGCGCTTGGGCGGCTTTGGGCGTTGAGGGGCGCACGATTGCGAACGAGGCGCCGGATCCGTTCCACAACGACATGCCGCGGCTGACGGTGCGGATGGTCGCGCGCATTCAGGGCTTCCCGGATGCCTGGCATTTCACAGGTGCCAAGACCAATGCCTACCGCCAGGTCGGCAACGCCTTCCCGCCGCCGGTGGCCGAAGCCGTGGCGCGGGAACTGAAGGCGGCGATTGCCAAGCCGAAGCTGCATGCTGTGCGGGCGTAGCAACAGAGCGTTGAGGGCCGTGCCCGGCCGCGGGCGGAAACGAAGTGCCCGCCCATGGGGGCGGTCGGGCACTGCCCGGCGTGCCGCCGGGCGGGAGATCCTCATTTGAAACAGAAGCTCCCAGACAGCCTTGTCCTTCCCGGCCATCCGGATTTCGGCATCCTTTTCCCGCTGGCAGAAGAAATCACCACCCGTGCGGGCGGTGCCTTGGCGCTTGAATACGATGTGCCGCAAATGCTGCGCCAGTGCATTGATGATGTGATCATGACACCCAAGACCGGGCGGCGCGCCTATGAAGAGCTGGAGAAGACCGAAAAGACCTATATCGGCACCCGGGTCGAGATCGAGCTGCGGGCGCTGCTGCGCTTGCGCAAGGGGCGGCTGGATACCGAGATCCTGGGCCAGGATGTCGACATTAAGCACACCATGGGCGGCAACTGGATGATCCCGACCGAGGCGATTGATTGCGCCTGCCTGCTGGTCGCCGCGGATGAGGTGCGGGCGCGCTGCTATCTCGGGCTGATTGTGGCCCGGCCTGAGTATTTGACCGCGGGGCAAAACAAGGACGCCAAGCGCAGCATCTCAGCCGAGGGGTTCCGCCATATCCTGTGGCTGCTGAAGGACCAGCCCTACCCTGCCAATTTCTGGCGCACTGCGGATGAGGCGGCGGTGGAGCAGATCTTTGCAGGTGAGACTGGCAACGAGCGGATGGCGCGGCTGTTCCGGCTGATTCAGGGCCGCCCGGTGCCGCGCGACGTGGTGGAGGCGGTGGCGCAGCAGAAGGACTTCATGCGCCGCATCCGGGCCGATGGCGGCCACGGCACCCGCGATATGCTGGCGCGCGAGCAGATCGTGCTGCTGGAAGGCCAGAAGGATGCCCAGCTGATCAAGGCGCTGGGTCTGCCGCCCTGCCCGGCCAGCGCGTTTATTTCCTGCCGGATTGAAACAAGCTACCATGCCCGCATGGTGGAACAATCCAGGCACAAGGTGGAATGGCCGACAAGCTGACCCCGGAACGGCGCAGCGCCAATATGGCCAAGATCCGCGCCAAGCACACCAAGCCGGAAATGCTGGTGCGGCGGATGGTGCACGGGATGGGCTTCCGCTACCGGCTGCACCGCAAAGACCTGCCCGGCAAGCCGGACCTGGTGTTCGGGCCGCGCCGCAAGGTGATTTTTGTGCATGGCTGTTTCTGGCATCTGCATGAGTGCCGCGACGGGCGCATTCCGTCCAGCCGCCGCGATTACTGGGAGCCCAAGCTACGGCGCAATGCCGAACGCGACGCAGAGCAGCTGGCCGCGCTGCAGGGCGCGGGCTGGCAGGTGCTGACGGTCTGGGAATGCGAGACAAAGGACCTTGATGCCTTGGAAAACCGCCTCGCGGACTTTCTGAAATCCACAGAATAACGCTTATCCACAGATACTTGCGCGGTTCTGAAAATTTCCTCTTGCGGCGCGTTTGGGAAAACCCTAAACACCGCCTCACCGAATGGCAGCGCGGGCGTAGCTCAGGGGTAGAGCATTACCTTGCCAAGGTAAGGGTCGTGAGTTCGAATCTCATCGCCCGCTCCATTCGAAAGCCGAAAAGGCCGTCCCTCGGGGCGGCCTTTCGCTTTTCCGCCCCGCGGCACCAGCGGCATTTTCTTCATCAGACTGTCACTTTCCGCTTGCAGCCTCCTGCCGGATTTCCTATTCACCGCCTCACCGGATGGCAGCGCGGGCGTAGCTCAGGGGTAGAGCATTACCTTGCCAAGGTAAGGGTCGTGAGTTCGAATCTCATCGCCCGCTCCATCGGGAAACGAACAGGCCGCCCTTCGGGGCGGCCTTTCGCTTTTTCCGGCACCGGGTTTGGACGCACCCTGAAATTTGATCAAATTCCCTTTGACGCGCGCCGCAAAACACGCCAAAGCTACTGCAAAACAGCCCCTGCGGCAGGTCATTGTAGGAGTTTGGACATGGCCCCTGTCATCTATCCCACCACCAATTTCACCGCAACCGAGCAGCTGTGCCTGGACCGCGGCGAAGGCATCTATGTCTATGACACGGACGGCAACAAATACATCGAAGGCCTGGCGGGCCTGTGGTGCACCTCGCTGGGCTACAGCAACACCGAGGTGATGGATGCAATCACCGAGCAGCTTCACAAGCTGCCGTTCTCGCACACCTTCGGCGGCAAGACGCATGAGCCGATCATGAAGCTGGCGGAGAAGCTCAAGGCGATGGTGCCGGTGGAGGACGCCTATATCTTTTTCGGCAACTCCGGCTCGGACGCCAACGACACCCACTACAAGATGCTGCGCTATTACTTCAATGCCATCGGCAAGCCGGAGAAGCGCAAGATCATCACCCGCGAGCGCGGCTATCACGGGGTGACCGTGGCGGCCGGTTCGCTGACCTCCCTGCCCGCGAACCTGGCGCATTTCGACGCACCGCTGGAGGCGCTGCATATCCTGCGCTCCGACGCGCCGCATTATTACACCGGCCGCCAGGGCAACGAGACCGAAGAGCAGTTCGTCGACCGGATCATCAGCAATCTGGAAGAGCAGATTCTGGCCGAAGACCCCGACACCATCGCCGCGATGATCGTCGAGCCGATCACCGGCGCGTCGGGCGTGATCGTGCCGCCGGAAGGGTACTATGAGAAGCTGCAGGCGCTCTTGCGCAAGCATGGCATCCTGGTCTGGGCCGATGAGGTGATCTGCGGCTTCGGGCGCACCGGTGCTGACTTTGGCTGCACCACCATGGGCATCAAGCCGGACCTGATGACCTTTGCCAAGCAGCTGAGCTCGGCCTATTTCCCGATCTCGGCCTCTGTGATCCCCGGCTGGATGTATGAGGCGATGATCGCGCAGACCAATGAAGTCGGCGTGTTCGGCCACGGCTACACCTACTCCGGCCACCCGGCGGCCTGCGCCGCAGCGCTGAAGACGCTGGAGATCTACGAGCGCGACAACCTGTTCGAGCACGCCGCCGAAGTGGGGGCCTACATGCAGGCGCAGCTTCGTGAGGTGTTCAGCAGCCATCCGCTGGTGGGCGAGGTCCGCGGCAAGGGTCTTATCGCGGCGCTGGAGCTGGTGTCGAACAAGACCACCGGCGCGAGCTTTGACAAGGGGGCCGCAGGTGCTGCCGCGCAGAAGGCCTGCCAGGACAACGGCCTGATCCTGCGGGCAGTCGCCGGCAATGCGCTGGCGCTGTGCCCGCCGCTGATCATCACCAAGGCAGAAGTGGACGACATGCTGGCCCGGATGAAGACCGCGGTAGATACGGCTTATGCAGAATTGCAGGACAAGGGTCTGATTGCTGCCTGACCAGCCTGTACTGGGAAGGAAAAACGCCCCGCACTGCGGGGCGTTTTGCTGTCTGCCTCTTGGCTGCCAGTGGCCTCAGAACACCTTGTAGGTCATCGTGGTCAGCGACCGCTCAATCCCTTCGATCTGCAGCAGCTGGTCGTTGATGTATTTGCCCACATCCTCGCCGCTGGGGATGTAGAGCTTCATCAGCAGGTCGAAATTGCCGCTGGTGGAGTAGAGTTCGGAGTGGATTTCCCGCAGCGCAATCTCTTCGGCCACCTTGTAGGTGGTGCCGGGCTTGCAGCGGATCTGGACAAAGACGCAGGTAGACATGGGAGGCCCTCATGGCTGATCAGGAATTTGCGCCCAAGCTCGCACGCGCCGCATCCGGGCGCAAGAGACCGGGATGGGACCGGGACTGCTGCAACAGATTGCCCTGCTTGCACAATGCCGCACTTGAGCCAGCCCCCCTGCCCGCCCTATAAGCGCCGGGGCAGAACCAAAGTTCTTGCAGCATGACGAAGGAAAAGCCGCTGATGCGTACCGCCAAAGTGACCCGCAAGACCGCGGAAACCGATATCTCGGTCGAAATCAATCTCGACGGCACCGGGGTTTACGACAACCAGACCGGCGTCGGCTTTTTCGACCACATGCTGGACCAGCTGGCGCGCCATTCGCTGATCGACATGACCATCCGGGCCAAGGGCGATTACCACATCGACGACCACCACACGGTGGAGGACACCGGCATCGCGCTGGGTCAGGCGCTGGTGCAGGCGCTGGGGGACAAGAAGGGCATCCGCCGCTATGGCGAGTGCCACCTGCCGATGGATGACGCACAGGTGCGCTGCGCGCTGGACCTGTCGGCGCGCCCGTTCCTGATCTGGAACGTTGAGCTGCCCACCCAGAAGATCGGCGCGTTCGACACCGAGCTGGTGCGCGAGTTCTTCCAAGCCCTGAGCACCCACGGCGGCATCACCCTGCACATCGACCAGCTGCACGGGTTCAACAGCCACCACATTGCCGAGGCGGCGTTCAAGGCTGTCGCCCGCGCGCTGCGTCTGGCGGTGGAGACCGACCCGCGCAAGGCCGATGCAATTCCCTCCACCAAGGGTGCACTCTGACATGCTGACCGCGATCATCGATTACGAATCCGGAAACCTGCACTCCGCCGAGAAAGCCTTTCAGCGCATGGCGCGGGAGATGGATGCGGGCGAGGTCGTGGTGACCTCCGACGCCGATGTGGTTGCGCGGGCCGACCGGCTGGTGCTGCCCGGCGACGGCGCCTTCCCCGCCTGTGCGGCGGAACTGCGCGGCCACAAGGGCATCTATGACGCGATGGTTGAGGCGGTGGAGCAGAAAGGCCGTCCGTTCCTGGGCATCTGCGTCGGCATGCAGCTGATGGCGACCACCGGGCACGAGTATCAGGACACTCCGGGTTTGGGGTGGGTCGGCGGCGATGTCGTGAAGATCACGCCGGCAGACCCGGCGCTGAAGGTGCCGCACATGGGCTGGAACGATCTGGTGATCGACCACGCGCACCCGGTATTTGACGGCATTCAGAGCGGCGATCACGTGTATTTCGTGCACTCCTACCACTTCCGCGTGGCCAATCCGGCGGAACGGCTGGCGCATGTGGATTATGCCGGCGACGTGACCGCAGTCATTGGCCGGGACACGATGGTGGGCATGCAGTTTCATCCGGAGAAAAGCCAGGCCACCGGGCTGCGGATGATCGGAAACTTCCTGACCTGGAAACCATAAGGGGACGGCGCTGACGCGCCGTTGCCTCCGGCGGGAGTATTTGGGGAAAGATGAAAGCCGCGGCGCTCAGGCGGCAGCCGTCCTCAGCGAAACCGGCGCCACGCCGTAGGCCTTGCGGAAAGCACGCGTGAAGCCTTCGGGGCTGGTGTAGGCATAGCGGCGGGCCACCGCCTCCACCCTGTCGCCGCGCGCGAGATCCTGATGCGCCAGGATCAGCCGCCAGCGGCGCAGGTAGCCCATCGGGGTTTCGCCCACTTCTGCAGCGAACAGCTCGGCAAAGCGTGACAGCGACAATCCCGCCTCCTGCGCCAGATCGGCATTGGTCCAGAGCCTGCCGGGGTGATCATGCATCGCGACGATGGCCCGGCTGAGGCGCGGATCGGCGAGGCCCGCCAGAAGACCCGGCTCTGTCGCCCCCTTCTGGATCTGATTACGCAACAGGCGCACCATTAGCACCTCGCCCAGCCGGTTGATCACCGACTGCGCGCCGCAGTGCTGGCCCTCGGCTTCCTCCTGCATGAGCCGCACCAGCCCCTGGGCTTCGGCATTGCCGGCGATGCCGTAGTCCACCAGCTGCGGCAAGGCGGCCAGAAACGGGTTGCTCTGCCCCGACCACTCCACCCGCGCGGACCACATGACCGTGGCCGGATCCAGCCCCTGCATCGCCCCTTTGGTGCAGTAGAGAATGCGCACCGGCGCGCCGGTGCTGTCCGCCAGCGCTGCCAGATTGGCCTCCCCCGGTCCGGCCGCCTGCACGGCCAGCTGAAAGCGGTCCATCAATGTGGTCAGGCGATCCATAATTCCGGGGTTCCCGTCAGGTTTTTCGGATTTATGCGACAGTAAACTGCGCGATACCTTTGGGCAAGCACCACCACCACTCACATCACACAAATGGAGCGTCACTATGCTGATCCCCCGCCAGAAGACCCCGGACCTGACCCTGCCGACGCTGGACCACGGCCAGTTTGACCTTTCGGCGGAAAACGCCGAGCGCGGCACCGTGATTTGCTTTTACCGCGGCCTGCACTGCCCGATCTGCGCGACCTACCTGAAGGAATTCGAGAAAAAGGTTGCGGCCTTTGCAGAGCGCGGCGTCGAGTGCATCGCGATCAGCTCCGACGGCGAGGAGCGCACCCGCGCGATGGCGGACAAGATCGAGGCGAAGGAACTGCGGTTCGGCTATGATCTGCCGCTGTCCGTGGCCAAGGAGTGGGGGCTTTATATCTCCACCTCGCGCGGCAAGACCTCGATCGGGATCGAGGAGCCGGAGCTGTTCTCCGAGCCCGGCCTGTTCATGGTGACGCCGGAGCAGACGCTGTACTATGGCTCGGTCCAGACCATGCCGTTTGTGCGCCCGCATTTCGCGGAGCTGGTGGCGGCGCTGGATTTTGCGATCCCCAACAACTACCCGGCGCGCGGCGAATACACTGGTGAGGTCTAAGCGTCACAGCTGCCGCAGGGGCCGGTGCAATTCGCCGGATTGAACAATAGACAAGGGGTCCGCTTCGATGCATACGGGGCGGACCTTTTGTCACTGCGGCAGCCCCCATTGCACATCCGTTTCGAGAAATACGACCACGCCGACGGCAAGCACCGCTATTGCTTGCTGAGCCTGACGCCGACGCTGTTCGGCGACTGGTGTGTTGAGCGTGTCTCGGGGCCGCTGAACGCTCCGGGCGGTGCGCAGAAGCGGACCTATTTTGCAGGCCATGCCGAGGCGCTAGCGATTTTCGAAGGCTTCCGGGACCGGCAGCTGAAACGCGGTTATGCGCCGATCCCGGTGCAGCTGGGGCTGCTGTAAAGCCCCGCCGGACTTACTTGATCCGGGTCCAGGTCTGTTTCGAGCAGATCAGCCCGCCCGCCACGCAGCCGCGCAAGGCCAAGGAGCTGCCTGCCAGATCCATCTTGCCGATGTAGACCTTGTTGTTGGACGGCCGCCAGACCTTTCCCTCGTAGGAGCCGTCGCCGTTGGGCATCATGTCGATCACCAGCGTCTTGCCGAGGTTCGGGGACTTATACTCCCCCTCGCTGTTGAAGGTGCGGGCGATCTTGCCGCAGACGGCAGCACCGCATTTGGCCATCTGGACATGGGCATAGGAGCCGTCGTCGGGCTGGGTCTTCCAGACGCCCAGAACCGGATCCGCCGATGCGGCGCCTGCCAGCCCCAAGGCCAAAGCCATGCCTGCCAGTAGATGTTTCATTCCATTTCCTCCCTGTTTTCAGGCAGCCTGTCCCTGATGCGCCGCTTCTGGCAAGGTTGACTTCGGGTCGCGTTGCAATCTGCCCTCGCGTTGTGCAAAACACCGCCAGCTTGATTTCACGAAGGACCGCCCGGATGATCCTCTACCCCGCGATTGACCTCAAAGACGGCCAGGCCGTGCGCCTGCTGCATGGCGAGATGGACAAGACCACCGTGTTCAACGACAACCCCGCCGCCCAGGCGCTGGAGTTTGTCGAGGCGGGCTGCGAGTGGCTGCATCTGGTGGACCTCAATGGCGCCTTTGCCGGCGAGCCGGTGAACGCGGCTCCGGTCGAGGAAATTCTGAAGCAGACAAAGGTGCCCGCGCAGCTGGGCGGCGGCATCCGCGACATGGCGACAATCGAGCGCTGGATTGATAAGGGACTGGCGCGGGTCATCCTGGGCACCGTGGCGGTGGAAAACCCGGACCTTGTGCGCGAAGCGGCACGGGAATTCCCCGGCAAGGTGGCCGTCGGCATCGACGCCCGCAACGGCAAGGTTGCCACCAAGGGCTGGGCCGAGGAGACCGATGTCATGGTCACCGACCTCGCCAAGTCGTTTGAGGACGCGGGCGTTGCCGCGATCATCTATACCGACATCCTGCGCGACGGCGCAATGAAAGGCCCGAATGTCGAGGCGACTGCCGATCTGGCCAATGCGGTCAGCATCCCGGTGATCGCGTCCGGCGGCGTGTCCTCGCTGGAGGACCTGCGGGCGCTGAAATCCTGCGGTGCGCCGCTCAATGGTGCGATTTCGGGCCGGGCGCTCTATGATGGCGCCATCGACCTGAAAGAGGCGCTGGCGGTTCTGAAGGCCTGACGCCCCGCCCCGGTCTGATCCGGCGAAGGGAAACCTCATGCGCCTTGTCCGCCGAATCCTAGCGACGCTGACCATAGGGCCGATTGCCCTGTGGCTGCTGTGCATTGCCTTCGTGATGCTGCTGGGGTTCGGCTTTGATTGCGAAATCCACGAAGGCTTCGCCAACCCCTGCGTGGTGCTGGGCCATGACCTGAGCGAGACCGCCTATACTGCGGGTGTCCTGGCCGCCTGGGGGCCGCTGATCTTTGGCCCGGTCACGATGGGCGCAGGGCTGTTGTGGGCCATTGCGATCGTGATTGACCGCCACCGGTCCCGCCCGCGCCGCTAAGGCACGGGCAGCCCGCGGGCGGTTTCCGCGGTTATTGCGCTGCCTTGGACGTCAGCTTGTCCAAGGCTCCCTGCATCTTGCCAATGAACGCTGCATCTGCCGGGATTTCGAGGCCCGACAGCATCTCTGCCGGGTCCTCATAGGTAAGCCAGACCTGGCCGTCCGCGTCCTCAAAAGCCAGCACCTTGAGCGGCAGATAGAGCCCTGCCCGCATGTCGGCCTGCATCGCCGGAGTGCCCAGCTTGGGGTTGCCGAATATCAGGAGCTGGGACGGGCTCAGCTCCAGCGCTGCGTTCTGCGCGCCTGCCGCATGGTCCACCCGGGCAAAGACGGTGGCGCCCGCGCCCTCAACCGCGGCCTGCAGCGCGTCCATGGTTTCACCAACGGATTTCTGGCTCTGCACGGTCACCAGTTCCGCGGCCGCAGGCAGTGCGGCGGCGAGGGCGATGGCTCCGGCTAGGAAAAAGGTCTTGGTCATAACATCAGCTCCAAACTGTCAGACTATATGGCGATCTCAACCTAGCAGAGCACCACGATCAATTCACGTTTCCGGCACACATTTACTCTTTATCCGCCTGCTCCATAATAGGCCCAGGCACACAGTTGAGGTTTCAGTTCGACACTTGTTGGATTTCCTTTTCACATCACTTCCCTTTTCTGCGGCCGCTGCAGTCTTTTTTGCAGCACCAAGAAAAGCCAAAACCATCGCCCTTGCTCCGCTACTGATGGGGCTTCTGGTGCTGGTCAACAAGGCAGTTATCAATGGGTGCGGCGGCAACCACATAAAGGTTGGCTGGTCGAACTGCAGCCCTGAAGTTTTGGAACCCGTCGGCAATTTTCTGGCCTGGCCCTTTATCATGAACATGCTTCTACTGCCATTCGTCACGCCGGGCTTCCTGGGGCTGGCTTTGTTCCTGGCCATTCGTAAACACAGGGGATCGCAGCAACCGGATTAACGGCGGTTGCGAGCATGTCTTCGTGCAAGGGATAAAGTACTGTACGCCTGGACCAAAACGCGCAGCAGCCGCCATATCTGTTGCGCTTGCCGCGGGCATTGCGTACCCACGGGGCCAAGCAGTTTGAAAGGCACGGCAACATGCTGAAGACCCGCATCATTCCCTGTCTCGACGTCGCCGACGGGCGCGTGGTCAAGGGTGTCAACTTTGTCGGCCTGCGCGATGCGGGCGATCCGGTGGAATCGGCCAAGGCCTACGATGCGGCCGGCGCGGATGAGATCTGTTTCCTCGACATCCACGCGACCCATGAAAACCGCGGCACCATGTTCGACGTGGTGCAGCGCACAGCCGAGCAGTGCTTTGTGCCGCTGACCGTGGGCGGCGGGGTGCGGACCAAGGAAGATGTGCGGGCTCTGCTGCTGGCGGGTGCCGACAAGGTCTCCTTCAACTCGGCCGCGGTGGCCAACCCGGATGTGATCGCCGAGGCCGCGGATCAGTTCGGCAGCCAGTGCATCGTCTGCGCCATCGACGCCAAGACGGTGGAGCCGGGCCGCTGGGAGATCTTCACCCACGGCGGCCGCAAACCGACCGGCATCGACGCGGTGGAGTTTGCCAAGCTGGTGACAGCCAAGGGCGCGGGGGAAATCCTGCTCACCTCGATGGACCGCGACGGCACTAAATCGGGTTTCAACCTGCCGCTGACCAAGGCCATTTCGGACGCGGTGGACGTGCCGGTGATTGCCTCCGGCGGCGTCGGCAACCTCGATCACCTGGTGGAGGGCGTGACCAAGGGCGGCGCCAGCGCGGTGCTCGCGGCCTCGATCTTCCACTTCGGCGAATACACCATCCAGGAAGCCAAGGAACACATGGCCGCCGCCGGCATCCCGATGCGGCTGAACTAGTGGATTGGCAAAGTCTGGATATCTTAGAGCGTGATACAACACACACTCCTTGCGCTTGCTGTGGCGAGACGACAATCCAGATCAGCGGCGAAATCGAGGTGCAGGGCGAATATCTGTCCTGGTACTCCGCCCGCTGGTCCGAAGCACATTCAGATCAGCCGCTGCTTGTGACAATTTATGCTGGAGACTGGCGGGAAGGAGCCGCGCAAGAGACACGCTGGGCAACCCGTGTATCGGTTGTATATGAGCCCGAACCCGGGTGCTCTCTCCTCGATTGGGATCCAGAACACCGCGAGACGATTGATCGCTTTGTTCCCCTGGATCGTAACGACGTCCTGAACTCCTCATATGCGCCTGAACTCTGGGCCTGCGTCGACGCTGTGCTCATGAAAGACAAACGACTGGAGAAAGTTGTCAGATGAGCCTGCTGCACGATCTCGAAGCCACCATCCTGTCCCGCAAGGGCGCAGACCCGGACTCCAGCTGGACCGCCAAGCTGCTGGCCAAGGGGCCGGAGAAATGCGCCGAGAAATTCGGCGAGGAAGCCATTGAGGCCATCATCGAGGCGGTGAAGGACGACAAGGCCGGGCTCGCGTCCGAAGGGGCCGACGTGCTCTATCATTTCCTGGTGATGCTGGCCGCCCGCGATGTGGCGCTGGACGATGTGCTGCAGGTGCTGGCGGAACGCCAGGGCCTCAGCGGCATTGCCGAGAAGGCCAGCCGCCCCAAGGGCTGACACCCGGGCCGGGCGGCGGGTCAAGGGAGGCGCAGCCTCCGCGCGCCAGCGCGGCTCGCCCTTGACGCGCACTCTCAAACACACTCGGTAAGGCCCTTGAGGGCACTCCTGCCCCTCAAGGGCTTCTCAGCATAAAATCAGCGCCGCGCAGCGGCGCCGGGCCCAACCGTGGAGGCCGTCCGGCAGGACGGCGGGAACGGGCGGGAGCGCCCTGCCCGGCCGCAGACGTCACAGCTTCGAGGAAATGATCCCGGTGGCAAAGCCACCCATACGCAACTCGCCGAACAGCCGCTGGTATTCGATCTTGGGACAGCGGTTCTGGATTACGGTGACGCCGCGCGCCTCGGCCTTGGCAGCGGCCTCTGCGTGCTCGACCCCGATTTGCATCCACACGGTCTTCAGCCCGGGAAACGCCTCCAGCGCCTCGTCCACAATCGGCGGCACCGCCTCAGACCGGCGGAAGATGTCGACCATATCCACCGGCGCCTCAATATCCGAAAGGCTCGCCCGCACCGTTTCGCCAAACAGCGGCTTGCCGGCATGGCCCGGGTTCACCGGGATCACCCGGTAGCCCTTCAGGCCCAGGTAGCGTGCCACATAGTAACTCGGCCGCACCGGGTTCATCGAGACGCCGACCACCGCAACCACCTTGGTGCGCTGCAGAACCTTTTTCAGATGCTCATCACTGTAATCAGTCATGCCGCGCACCCTAGCCTTGCCGCACAGCGCCGCAAAGCCGGATTCGCCGTACGCGAACAAAAATGCGCCCGGACGAACCGGGCGCAAGGTATGGAACGAGGGACAGTGAAAAAGATCTGCGGTGGTTCCACTCCGCAGTCTGTATTGAATATGGGTCACAGTCTGTAAAATAAAAGCCCTCCTCGCGAAATCGTGAGGTGACGAGCTATTTGCGGAAAATCACCGGCCAGTGCAGCCGCGCCTGGGTGATCAGCTCGCCGCGGCGGGTAACCCAGACACCCTGTGCCTCCGGGTTGTTGAGCAGAAACAGCTCGCCATCCACGATCGCCCAAAGCTGCGGGTTGCCATCCGCAAGCACCCCCTGCGACATCGCAAAGGCGCAATAGCCGCCAAAGGCGGGCGCATAGGCGCGCGGGTTTGCCTCGAACCGGGCCTGGTTGCTGGCCGAGGCAAACCGCCAAACGACCCCCTTCCAGATCACCGCATGGCCGCGCCGTCCGCGTTCAGCGGCCCCATGCACAAAGAACGCCACCGGGTCATAGCCGCCGATAGCGACCCCCGAACGGGAGGAGAACATGGCCGCATCCGCCCGGGCCGGACCGGGCAGCGCCAGCAACAGAACCGCAACAGCCATCGAAATCAGGCGCAGGGCCACGTTATTCTCCATTCACGTTTTTGCAGCAGTTCACTGACTCTGCCGCAGCGCCCTGCCCTTGCAAAGGGAGCATACGCAGATGTGATTACCCCGTTACGGGTCGCCTCCGCCTAGCGTGCGATAGAGGCATATAGCGCAATTGCAGCCGCGTTGGAGACATTGAGAGAGCCGAAGCCGCCAGCAGCATCAATCCTGACCAGCTGGTCGACAGTCTCCTTGGTCTTTTGCCGCAGCCCGGGGCCTTCCGCCCCCAGCACCAGCGCCACCGGCTGATCCTTTTTCCCCTCCAGCGCGGCTTCTACGGTCTGCTCTGCCTCGCCGTCCAGGCCCAGCACGGTAAAGCCCATCTGCTGCAGCTCGGTGATGGTGTCGGCCAGGTTGCGCATCCGCAGGTACGGCTGGCGCTCAAGCGCGCCGCTCGCGGTCTTGGCCAGCGCCCCGGTTTCCGGGGCCGAATGGTGGCGGGTGCCGATCACCGCACTGGCGCCCAGCACCTCCGCCGAGCGCAGGATCGCGCCGACGTTATGCGGATCGGTGACCCGGTCCAGCAGCAGTACCCGCGGCGCCTCGCGGCCGATGCAGTTTTCGGCGAGCCCGCCCCAGTTCAGCGGCTTCACTTCCAGCGCCGCGCCCTGATGCACCGACTGCGGATCAATTGGCGGGTTGAACTTGCGCGGGTCAATGACCTCGGCCTCGACACCGGATTCTTCGATGGCATCCGCCAGCTTCGCCTGCGCATTCATCGTCACCATCAGGCGCAGTTTTTCGCGCTTGGGATTGAGCAGCGCATCGCGCACCGCATGCAGCCCGAACAGCCACACGGTTTCCGCTGCGGCCGCCCGCTTGGCCTGCTCTTTTTCGACGACCCACTTGGGTTTCTTGGACATTTTGCTCTCCGGCAGAAAGAATTTGCGGGGCGCGCGAAAAACTTGCGATTTTCCTGTTGACGCCCCTTTGGCCTGCTTGTAATCACGCCTCCACATCAGGTGCAACAAGCAACTGACAGTGGGCGACAGGCCGCAAGGTGTGGCAGGGGACTGTAACTCCCTCGCGGAGACGCACGCCTGGTTCAATTCCAGGGTCGCCCACCATTTTCCCTCTTAACAGGACGGACGATGGTGGTTCAGCAACAAGGCTGAACGGGCCGCACGCTGCCCTACGCAGCAAAAGCCCGCGTGAAGTTCGCGGGCCTTTCGATTGATTTCAAAAGAAAATCGCCGGGGTCAGGCAGTTTCGGCCACGGCCTGCTCCGCCCATTCGACCAACGCGTCCAGATCCGGGCCCGCCTCGACTGCCATGCCGCCGGCGAAGGCCTGGAACGGCTCTACGTTCATCTTGTTGACGCCGGAAATCACCGGGATGCCCAGCGCCAGCGCCTCGCCTATGATGGGGCGCATGCCGCGGCCGTCGGCCTCGTGCTTGCCGAATTTGTTGACGATCATCAGCTGCGGCGCCTCGCCGGATTGCAGCGATGCAGAGACCTGCCCCACCGCCTGTTCCAGCGCCTCGGGGTTCAGGCGGCAGCCGCGGGCGCCCGCGCCCAGGGACTGCGAAATGCGGATGGTTTCACCCGCGGGCAGCACCCGCACATCCATGTCGCAGAGCTCTTTGTCGTAGCATTCCACATTGGTCTGCACGATCCCCGCCAGGCGGAGGCCCTTGGCCTGCAGCCGTTCGGCCAGTTCGCTCAGCAGGCGGTCGGTGGCGCCGCGCTCTTCGGTCATCACATAGGCCAGGTGCATGTGTCGGTCTCTCCAGTGTCGTCTGATTTCATAGGTGGTCATGCGGCGTCCGAGGTCAACCCCTACCAGGGCAGCGGGCTGTAGCCGATGACCGGCGCGTGCAGGATCAAGAGCGCCAGGAACACCGCCGCCGCCAGCCCGGCCTCACTAGCAGTGGGGCGCAGACGGGCAAGGTTCAGCCGCGCGGTATTGCGGCTGAGGCGGCGCCATTCGCCCTGCCCCATCTGGCGCTGCTTACGCTTGTCGATCAGCGCCATGCCCATCCAGGCGAAGCCTGCGAACAGGCCGAACAGGATCACATGCGCCAGGTCGCCATTGGCCAGCAGATGCGCCCCAGCCCAGAGCGCCATCGCCGCCAGCAGCGGGTGGCGGCTGACGGCCAGAATGCCGGGGTCTGCCGGGTCAAAGGGCTTGATGCCAAGCCCGCCAAAGCTGAACGGATTCTCCCGCATCATCCCCGCAACCGCCAGTAGGCAGGCCAGCGGCATCACCAGAAGCGGCACCCAGCGGAAACCCTCCCAGTAGGGCAGCACGCCCACGTAGGGCGCGCGGGCGGAAGCCACCACCAGCCACGCCAGGATTGCCAGCGACAGCACACTGTAGGCAATGATGTATCCGCGCAGACCCAAACGGCTGACCAGCCATGGCCGCACCGGCGGGCGCACGGGGATCGCGTGGCTGGCCAGAAACAAGAGCAGCGCGGCGGTGAATTCAAGCCAGCCCATCGGGGTCTCTCCGGATATAGATCAGTCTTGTGTGCAGCTATAGGCGGGCTGGCAGTCTATAACGTTGCCCCAGATCAAAAAAGGGCGCCGCTAGGGCGCCCTTTCTCTTTGTTGTTGCGGCGGTCAAAGCCCCAAGGCTTTGCGCCGCTCCTCGGCAAAGCCCTGCACCATGCGGTCGGCGATCAGGGCGAGGATCGCCATCGCCGCACCGGCGGAAATGCCCAGCCCCACATCCGCCTGCCCCAGCGCCAGGTAGATCGACTGGCCGAGGCCGGTGGTGCCGATCAGCGCCGCAATGACCAGCATCGCAAAGGCATAGAGAATGGTCTGGTTTAGCCCCAACAGGATCGACGGTGCCGCATAGGGCGCGCGGATGTCCTTGAGCATCTGCCATTTTGTGGCACCGGACGCTGTGGCCGCTTCGATCATCTCGTCAGGCGTGGAGACCAGCCCGTGCCTTGTGTAACGGATCATCGGCACGATGGCATAGGCGATGATCGCCAGGAAGGCGGAGAACTCGCCGATCTGGAACACCATCAGCACCGGGATCAGGAACACGAACAGCGGAATCGTCTGCAGCATGTCGCAGACCGGTCGCACCACCCGCCAGACACCGGGCGACACCGCCGACGCCAGACCGATAGCGCCGCCCACCACTGCGCAGGCAAAGACCGCAGCCCCGGAGAGGTAGAGGGACAGCAGCGCGCGCTCCCACAGTCCGGAGACCAGGATAGTACACAGCAGCACCACCGTCAGGATTGCCAGCCCGCGCCCGCCGGCAACCCATGCCAGCGCGCCTGCCCCCGCCAGAACAAACGGCCAGGGCAGCTGCGAGATGCCGGTCTCCAGCATCCCGGCCGCGATCAGCAGCATCACGCCCAGCGCCAGCTGGCCGCGCAGGGCAAACACGACGGCAGCGGCGGCACCGGCTGCAAACAGCGCCAGGCTCATCGCCGGGGTCCAGGCAAAGCCCCAGGTGAAGGGCAGCACCGCCTGGTCCAATCCGATCCGCAATGGCAAAAGCACGTAAAACAGCACATTGTTCTTGAGCGCCGTAAGGAATTCCGCATTGGCGCTGGTAAAGGCCGACAGCCCGCGGTCGACGCTGTCCGCCACCGGATTGAACAGCGCATAGGTGCCGGGCTGCTGAACGCTGCCCCAGAACGCCGCGCTCACCACCACGCCCAGCGCCAGGATGCCCCAGGCAACGCGCGGATCGTGTTGCGCACGCCGGTCCTGGGTCAGGGTGCCGCTCATCCGGTCGATCAGGATCGCAAAGATCACGATCACCAGGCCCGCCAAGAGGCTCTGGCCGAACTGCGCCTTGCGCATGGTCAGCAGCACCTCCCAGCCGATGTCGTCAAAGCCGCCGATCACGGCCGCGATGATCACCATCGACAGCGCCGCCATCAGGCATTGGTTGACACCCACCATGATTTGCTGCCCGGCAGAGGGGATCTCGCACTGGAACAGCTGCTGTAGGCGGGTGCCGCCGGACATGATGGCGGCTTCCTTGATCTCCGGCTCCACACGTTCGAGGCCCAGCAGCATGTTGCGCGCCATCGGCGGCGCTGCGTAGATGGCAGAGGCGATGAGGCCCACCACGGGGCCAAAGCCGAACAGCACGAGCAAGGGGGTCAGATAGGCAAAAGTCGGCACCGTCTGCATGATGTCCAGCACCGCCTGCACCGGCTGGCGGATCTTGGGGTATTCATTGGCAAGGATACCGATTCCGCCGCCGATGATCAGCGCCAAAGGCACCGAGACAGCGACCAGCGCCAGAGTGTTCATGCTTTCGGGCCAGTAGCCTGAGGCCAGCACAAAGCCGAGGCCCACAACTGCCATCAGCGCCATCCGCACCCCGCCCAGAATCCAGGCCAGCGCCGTGGTGGCACAGATGACCAGCGGCCAGGGCGTGTGGCTCAGCACGTAGTTGGCGGCTTCCATAGGATAGAACATCAGCGCCGAGAAGCTGCGGGCCGCGGGTTTGATCAGCGCCAGGAACCACTCCATGGCGGCCCCCACCCAGTCGGTTGCGGGCAGCACCCAGCCGGCGGGGAATTTCACCAGCCACGGCAGGCTGCTTTCCAGCAGCAGGCACAGCGCCCCCACCGCCGCCGCAATCAGCGCCGCAATAGAGCCTTTCGAAAGACCAGCCATCACCCCTGCTCCACCTGCAGCGCTGCGGCCAGATCCGCCGGGTTCACCACGCCGACCAGCTTGCCCTCGGGCGTGCGCACCGGCACGGGCTCGTACAGCTCCATGCAGCGCGCCAGCGCCGCGTCCAGCGTCATGTCCTGGCGCAGGCCGGGATCGTCGGCACCATAGACGTGATGCTCGCCCGGCTGCATGACCGAGGCGACACGGGCATGGCGGCCCTTGGCGACGTCTTTGGAAAACTCGCGCACGTAATCATCGGCCGGGCGCAGCACGATATCGGCAGGCGTGCCGATCTGCACAACCTTGCCGTCGCGCATGATGGCGATGCGGTCGGCGAGCTTGAGCGCCTCGTTGATGTCGTGGGTGATGAAAACAATGGTGGTCTTCAGCTTGGCCTGAATCTCCAGAAACTCATCCTGCAGCTGCCGCCGGATCAGCGGGTCCAGCGCCGAGAACGGCTCATCCAGGAACCAGACCGAGCAATCGGCCACCAGCGAGCGGGCAATGCCGACGCGCTGGCGCTGGCCGCCGGACAACTCGCGCGGATAGTTCTTTTCCCGCCCGCCGAGGCCGACGAGTTCGATCACTTCCTGCGCCTTGGCCAGCCGCTTTTTCTTCTTCACCCCCTGCACCCGCAGCGGGTAGGCGACGTTCTCCGCCACGGTCATATGCGGGAACAGGCCGAAGTGCTGGAACACCATGCCCAGCTTCTTGCGCCGCAGCTCGATCAGCCGCTTGGGGCTGGCTTCGACGATGTTCTCGCCGTCGATGCGGATCTCGCCGCCGGTGGCGTGCAAAAGGTGCGAGATGCAGCGGATCAGGGTGGACTTGCCGGACCCCGACAGCCCCATGATCACAAAAAGCTCCCCCTCCTTCACGTCAAAGGAGGCGTCCTGCACCGCCGGGATCAGTCCCTTGCCGCGCAGTTCCTGTGCCGCCGCTTCGGGTGTTTCGTTCCGCGACAGCGCCTCCTTCAAGGCGCTGTCTGCGTTGTTGCCAAACACCTGCCAGACATTCCGGCAGGTGATGGCGGGCGTTTCAGAGCCGCTCACTGGGTTTGGCTCAATTGATGGCAGCGTCGACAACCGGGCGCCACTTGTCCTCATTGGCGGCCATCCATTCGGCGACCACCTCTTCGACCTTGCCGCCGTCCACATCGACCGCGCCCATCATCGGCTGCTGGTCTTCCACGGCCAGGGTGTAGTTCGACAGGATTTCAAAGGCCGCGGGCCAGGTTTCTTCGGTGCCGGACCAGGCGGCCTTGAAGATCCGCGAGGGTGAGAAGTCGCAGTCGTTCACCGCATCCGGGTTCGGACCCCAGGCCGGATCGCTGAAGCAGGCGTCCTCACCCGGCGGCAGGTCGACGAATTTCACGTCATAGGCCGACATCGCCCAATGCGGCTGCCAGAAGGTGATAAGCAGTGGTGTCTTGCGCTCGGTCGCGGCGCGCAGCTCGACGATCAGTGCGGCCTCGGAGCCTGCGGGCACCGCCTTGAACGGCAGCCCCAGACCGGTCATCCGGTCCGCACCCGGCGTGCCCCAGTCGGCGGGGTAGTCGACCAGACGGCCTTCGGGCAGGGTTTCGGCGGTGGCAAACTGCATTGCGCAGTCCTTCAGCGCTTCCCATGCGGGCAGACCGGGGCAGATATCTGCCACATGCGCCGGGTAGGCGATGCCTTCGCGGGCGTTCAGCTCCAGGTCGCCCAGTTCGACGACGGTGCCCTCTTCGATCTTCTTGGCGTATTCGTCGGAGACGTTGGAGGACCAGATTTCCAGCGTTGCGTGGATGTCGCCGTCGGCAATCGCCTGGAACTGGTTCATCATGCCGGCCGAGACATACTCCACATCATAGCCCGCCGCCTTGAGCATCTCACCGGCGATATGGGTGGTCACATGCTGGCCGGTCCATTCATTCACCGCCAGCTTGATCGGCTTGCTGGTGTCGCCCAGCTCCGCCGCCGAGGCGATACCGGCAGCCACGGTCATCGAGGCTGCGCCCAGTGCCAGCGCATATCCTTTGAAATTCATCTCAATACTCCCTGTCATTATCCTTTTGCGCCGCCGTTTTCCGGCTGTGGCGCATCTTTTGGAACCCGGCGGTTCGCGGCACCTGCCTGGCCTTACGGCCGGTCTTGTTGCTGTCAGCGTGTGCCCATGACCCAAGTGTGGCCGGGGATAATGCAAGTATTGGAACATATTGCGGCACTTTGTCGAGCAAATGCGGCGCAAAACGTAAAAAATTCTGATTGACGGTTCAAGTTTTTGTGCAAACGGACAAGATCCGGAATCACCCCGGGCCGCCGCCTCCGCTGTGCCAAAGCTGCTTACCGCAGGCCCGGCTCCGCCATCAAGCCGTCTGCAGACAGCAAAAAGCGCCCCCGCACCGGCGGGAGCGCTGAAAACGATCCTAAAAGCGCAAAGCTCAGGAGCGGCCCTTGCCGGTGGCCTCCTCAACAACCGGCATCCACTTGGCGCGGTTCACCGCCAGCCAGCCCCGGGCGGCCCCCGCCACGGTTTCACCGCGCACGTCCACCAGCCCGATCAGCGGCTGCTGGTCCCAGATGCTCAGCTCATAGTTCTTGAGGATCTCATGGGCTGCGGGCCAGCGTTCCTTGAAGCCGGACCAGCTCGCCTTGACCACGCCGCCGCGGTAGAAATCGCAATCACCGGTGGCCTTGGGGTTCGGCCCCCAGGACGGATCAGTGTAGCAGGCCGGTTCAGGCTTGGGCAGGCGCACGAATTGCAGCGCGTAAGAAGACATCGCCCAATGCGGCGCCCAGAAAGTAGCGATCACCGGACGCTTTTCTTTGTAGGCCTGCTGGAATTCCTCGATCATCGCGGCCTCGGACTCGGCCGCGACCACATCAAACGGCAGGTCCAGCGCCCGGATCCGGTCCGCCCCGGGGGAGCCCCAGGATTCCGGATAGGCCAGATAGATACCGCGGTTGCCCTTGCCATCCTTGGAGAAGATCCCCGCACAGTCGCGCAGCGCCTCCCAGTTGGGCAAGCCCGGGCACATCTGCGCCACATAGGGCGGGAAGACCACGCCATTGCGCGCATCCAGCCCCAGATCGCCCAATTCTTCCAACCGGCCCGCGTCCCGCGCGGCGGTGTATTCGTCAGGGTCGCTGCTGGTCCAGATCTCCACCATGGCATGAAGTTCGCCAGTGGCAATCTGCTCGTACAAGGCGCTCTGATCCGCCTCGACATACTCGACGGTATAACCCGCCTCTTGCAGCATGCCGCCCGCAACATAGGTCGACAGGCGCTGGCCGGTCCAGTTGTTCAGCGACAGGCGGATCGGCGTCTCCGCATCCCCCATATCGGCTGCTTCGACGGCCCCCGAAACCGCCAGCGCCGCCAGCGCTGCCGCAAACGCTTTGACTTTCATTGGCATCACTCCCGTACTGCCGGTCTACCCACGTGCCGCGCTCTCAGGCGCAGCTCCGGAACCGGCATAGCAGCGGGACATTGACAAAGATTAACGCCACGCGGAAACGGCGGCGCCAAAGAATAGAAAAAAGCCTAAAACTTGCTTCAAGCGCGCGTTGCACCGCCGCAACAACGCAACCGGATCAGGCCGTGCGCCGGGCCACCAGCAGCACCGGATCATAGGTCAGAGGAAGCTTGCCGCCCTGGCCGAACTGCGCCCGGTAGGCGTCCTCGAAATCCCGCAGACGCCGGCGGCTCCAGCTTTGCTGGGCGTGACCGTTGACGCCGGTCTGGCGCAGATGCCTTAGCAGCGCCAGCGCGCTATCGAACTCCAGCACCACAGGTGCTTGGGCGGCCGCCACGAGGTCCAGGCTGCCGGGCAATACCGCCCGCCACTCCCCGGCATCCAGGTAGCTGGGCGCGGCGGCGGCTGAGCCCAGAGCGGCCAGCTCGCGGAACTGGCTGCGGCCAAAGCCCGACAGCGCCAGCCAGCCCCCGGGTTTCAGACGCGCTGCCAGCCGCGCTGTCAGCGCAGGCAGGTCCGGGATCCACTGCACGGTGGAGGCTGAGGCGATCAGATCCAGCTCCTGCGGCAGCGGCAGGCTTTCCACCGGCCCGGCCTCGAACCGGGTTTGCGCAGGCGCAGCGTCACCCAGTTCCTGCAATACAGAAGCCGCCTCCGGCACCAAGTCGTTCAGCAACAGGCTGCCGATTTCGAAACGCTGCACCAGCTGCCGGGTCAGATGACCGGTACCGCAGCCAAATTCCAGCGCCGCCCCGAATTGCCCTGGCGCACCCTCAGCCTGCAGCATCTGTGCCAGCTGAGCAGCGATATCCGCCTGCACCGAGGCGTTGCGGTGATAGCTCTCCAGCCCGCGGCGGAAGCTTTGCCGCACCCGCGACCGGTCAACCTGAGGAGGCATCATGTCTTTCATTGCAAAAGCGCCTCCCAGGTCTCGAACTGGCTAAAAGGCGCGTGTGGCGCGTCGATCTGGCTGACCGCCTGCCCCGCCCAGGCCCGCGCCAGGTTGGCGGGCGGAAAGATCTTGTCGCCGGAGCTGATCCAGATCCGGTCAAACCGCGTTTGCGGTGCATCGCCGCGGCGCTCCACTGCCAGCAGCTCCGCCCGGAGCGCGTCCACATCCACCGGCTCGGGCGGCTGCGGCTGCCCGAAAACGCGGGTCAGAAAGCCCTGAAAGCTTTCCAGGCTCAGCGTCTCGGCTGTCTTTCGGAAGACCGCGGGCGGAATACCTGCACTGCGGTTCACCGGTTTCAGGCTGCCGTTCACCGCCACCTTGCGCTGGAACGGATCGGACCGCCCCTGCTGCCAATGGCCATAGGCCGCGACGCCAAAGGACCAGGCCAGCAGGCTTACATGGTCATAGGCAGACAGATCCGGCAGCTCCGCGTTCAGATCGCTGTAGCCGCTGGCAAACAGAATATCCTGCGGGCCGTCGAGGTGCCAGAACACCTCCGGCCCGACAGCCCAGCCGCCAAAGACCACGATGGCCTCGGCTGCCTGGTTCTGTTTGATCCAGCGGAACTCCATTCCCTACAGCTCCCGCGCCAGCCGAAGCATGCCGGCGGTGATTTCGCTCAGCTGATCCGGCGTCGTGATGAACGGGGGCATGGTATAGATGTTGGTGCCAAAGGGGCGCAGGAACACACCCATCTCATGCGCGCGGGCGTGGGCCTCATCCGCCGAGACGCGGTGCTTCATCTCGATCACGCCAATGGCCCCCAGCACCCGCACGTCCGCCACGTTGGGAAGATCGCGCGCCGGGGCCAGTTCCGCCTCCATCTGCTCGCCGAGTGCGGCCACGGTGCCGCGCCAGTCCTGGCCCGTGAGCAGGTCAAGCGACGCCTTGGCCGCAGCACAGGCCAGCGGGTTGCCCATATAGGTCGGCCCGTGCATGAACAGGCCGGGATTGCCGCCGCCGATACCCTCCGCCACGCGGTCATTGGTCATGGTGCAGGCGAAAGAGATATGCCCGCCCGTCAGCCCCTTGCCAAGGCAGATGATATCCGGCTCGACGGTGCAGAAATTGGTGGCAAACAGCTCCCCCGTGCGGCCAAAACCGGTGGCGATCTCGTCAAAGATCAAGAGGATACCCAGTTCATCACACAAGGCACGCGCCTGGTTCAGGTATTCCGGATGATAGAAATACATGCCGCCTGTGCCCTGAACGACGGGCTCCAGGATAAACGCTGCGATCTTCTGCGCATTGGCCTCTAAGACGGCGCGCAGTTCTCCCAAACCGTTCCGTGCCGGATCGTCGACCCACTCCTCATGGATGCGGACCGGCGGGCGGGAGACGAAGTGCTGCACGCTCAGCGCGCCCTGGAACAGGTGGTGCATACCGGTGTCCGGGTCGCAGACGCTCATCGCCTTCCAGGTGTCGCCGTGATAGCCGGAGCGGATGGTGGCAAACTCCTTGCGATCCGCCTGGCCGATGGCGTGCTGGTACTGCACTGCCATTTTCATCGCCACCTCGACCGAGACCGAGCCAGAGTCGCAGTAGAAGATACGGGTGAGGCTTTCGGGCGTGATCTCCAGCAGCTTGCGGCCAAGGTCGATGGCCGGGTCATGGGTCAGCCCGCCGAACATCACATGCGGCAGGGTGTCGAGCTGGTCGTGAATCGCCTTGGTGATCGCCGGGTTCTTGTGGCCGTGCATCATGCACCACCAGGACGACATGGCGTCGATCAGCCGGGTGCCGTCATCCAGTGTGATATGCACACCCTCGCTTTCCTTCACCACGAAGGTCGGTCCGGGTTTGGCAACATTGGTGTAAGGATGCCAGAGGTGCTGCTGGTCGAATTCCAGCTGGCTGAGGTCAGCGGCGCTCATGCCAGGGCCTCCTTGATCAGGTCCATGCGGATGCTGGCCTGAAAGGCCACGGCCAGCGCGTCGGAGGTCAGCTCGCCCAGGACAGGCAGCCGCCCCAGATGTGCCACCTGGCCGAACTGGCAGATGGTTTCCTCCACCGCCGGCTCCGCGTCGCCGATGAAAGCAACGCCCACAACGGTACAGCCCGCATCCCGAAGCGCTTTCAGCGACAGCAGCGTGTGGTTGATCGTTCCCAGCTGCGTCCGTGCGCACAGGATTACCGGGGCTCGCCAGCGCGCGAAGAGGTCAAGATACAGGACCTCCCGGTTCAGCGGCACCATCAGCCCGCCCGCGCCTTCGGCGACCAGCACGCCCTCGGTCTCTGGCAAGGGCAACGCGTCCGGGTCGATCTCAACACCCTCGGCCTCCGCCGACAGGTGCGGCGAGGCGGGCAGTTGCAGCAGGTAGCCCTCGGGCAGCGCCGGGCGGCCCGACAGGCGGGAGACGATCTGGCTGTCGGTCTCTTCCTCCAGCCCCGATTGCACCGGCTTCCAATAAGTGGCGCCCAGTGCCTGCACCAGGCCGGCCGAGAAAATAGTCTTGCCGATGCCGGTGTCGGTTCCAGTCACGATCAGCGCGCTCATGCTGCACTCTCCATTTCCCGGGCGAGGTCCTCGAACATCCGGGTGATGACCTCTGCCCCCGTGTTCAACGTGATCGACAGCCGCAGCCGAGAGGTGCCGCGCGGCACTGTCGGCGGGCGGATGCCGCGAATGTCATAGCCGCGGCCCTGCAGGGCGGAGGCCAGCGCCATGGTGCGTTTGTCATCGCCAATCACCACCGGCAGGATCTGGCTCTGGAACCCGTCCAGCCCGCACAGGCGCTTGGCTTCGCCTTGCGCATGGGTGATCCCCTGCCACGCCTGTTCGCGGCGGCCCGGGTTCTGTTGCAGCTCCTGCAACGCCGCCCGCACCAGTGCCGCGTTCAGCGGCGACGGGGCCGTGGCAAAGATGAACCCGCGCGCCTTGTTGATCAGCGTCTCGATCAGCACCCGCTGGCCGCAAATCAGAGCGCCAGAGGCACCCAAAGCCTTGCCGCAGGTGTGCAGGGACAGGACATTCGGAAGGTGGGCAACTTCATGCGCCAGCCCGCGGCCCAGATCGCCAAACACGCCGGAGGAATGCGCTTCATCCACCACCAGCACGGCGCCTTCGGCATCGGCCAGGGCCATCAGCGCCTCCAGCGGAGCGAGGTCTCCGTCCATGGAATAGACCGCCTCAACCGCGATCCAGACCTGGCCTCCGCCGCCTTCCGCGCGCCAGGCTTTCAGTACCCGCGCAGCGTCCTCCGCGTCGCTGTGGGCAAAGTTGCGCGTCTCGGCCCGGCCCAGCCGCATCCCGTCATGGGTGCTGGCATGGATCAGCGCGTCATACAGCACCAGATCGCCCTGCTGCGGCAGGGTGGAGAAAATCGCCTGATTGGCGTTGAACCCGCCGCCCATGAACAACGCGGCCTCGGTGCCGAAAAACTCCGCAGCCTCGGCTTCCAGAAGCTGATGTTCTGCATCATTGCCGCGCAGCAGGCGCGAGCCGCCTGCCCCCACCGGCACCCCGCGCGCCAGCGCATCTGCGGCAGCGGCGCGCAGCACTTCACTGCCCGCCAGCCCAAGGTAGTCGTTGGAGGCAAAGTCATGCCCGTCCCGCGGCATCAATTGCCGGTAGCGCCCGCGCGTGCGCAGCGCTTCCAGCGATTTCTCATGCCTCGGGAAGGCGCCCGCCATCAGCGGCTGCCGTCGCAGCCCGCGGCCATGGCGGTGATGCCCAGACGGTCAAACAGCTGCTGGTCCTTGTCCTCTTCGGGGTTGTCCGCGGTCAGCAGCGTGTCGCCCACAAAGATCGAGTTGGCACCGGCAAAGAAACACATTGCCTGCATCTCGTCCGACATATCGGTGCGGCCTGCGGACAGGCGCACGTGGGATTTCGGCATCAGGATGCGGGCCAGCGCCACGGAGCGGACGAATTCGATCGGGTCCAGCTTCTCGACATTGGCCAGCGGCGTGTCGGCGATCGGGATCAGCATGTTGACCGGCACCGAATCCGGGTGCACCTCCAGCGTTGCCAGTGCCAGCATCATGTCGATGCGGTCCAGCTGCTGCTCGCCCATGCCGACAATGCCGCCGGAGCAGACCTTGATGCCCGCCTCGCGCACCCGGTTCAGGGTGTCGATCCGGTCGGCGAAGGTGCGAGTTGTGATGATCTCGGAGTAGTAGCGCTCGGAGGTGTCGATGTTGTGGTTGTAGTAGTCCAGACCAGCATCGCGCAGGCGGAACACCTGTTCCTCGTCCAGCATGCCCAGGGTCATGCAGGTTTCCATGCCCAGGTCCTTGACGCCCTGCACCATCGCTTCCAGCGCCGCCATGTCGCGGTCCTTGGGCGAGCGCCAGGCGGCCCCCATGCAATAGCGCGTCGCGCCGCCTTCCTTGGCTTTCTTGGCCTCGGCAATCACCCGCTGCACCTCGATCAGCTTGGACGCCGACAGCTGCGCGCCGTTGCGCGCCGACTGGGAGCAATAGGCGCAATCCTCGGCGCAGCCGCCGGTCTTGATGCTGAGAAGCTTGGATTTCTGCACCTGGTTGGGGTCGAAATACTGCCGGTGCACGGTGTGCGCCTGAAACAGCAAGTCCATAAAAGGCTTGTTGTAAATCGCTTCCGCTTCCTCGCGGGTCCAGTCGGTGCGGATGGGTGCAGCGTCCAGCATGCTGTCTCCTGTTCTCTATACCTGTTGGCCATGCGCGGATGGCGTTTCCGGTTTTTATAGATAATTTTGAGGGCGCCGATCAAGCACCAAAGCTGCGCTGCAGCGATTTGCCTCGTAGATGCCTCCTTAAGACCAGTATCGCACTGAAGATAATGCCAAAAAATAATCTATGAAAATAGCGGTTGACGCGAACCCCGCCCCTCCCCTAGCCCTATAGGCACGCAGGGGAGTCCCGCCCAAGGGACTGAGAGGCGTCATGGTGCGGGGCAGCCCGGACCGGCGGCGCGACCCTTTG
This sequence comes from Leisingera sp. ABM4_103, assembly GCF_056158685.1. NCBI lineage: Bacteria > Pseudomonadati > Pseudomonadota > Alphaproteobacteria > Rhodobacterales > Roseobacteraceae > Leisingera > Leisingera sp. ABM4_103. The sequence continues at coordinate 125,131 of NZ_JBSWTU010000005.1, forward strand.
AACCTGACCCAGTTGACACTGGCGTAGGAAGCTAGGACGCGCCTTTTGGCCCCTTGTCCCCGCGGGGACAGCCGTTTGAAACGGGCGCATTCCGGTCAAGCAGGCCCCATGCCTGCCGGTTTCCCGAGCCAAAACTCACCTGGTGTCTTTTCTGAGTTTAGGCTTCGAGGAGCACCAAAAATGAACGTCCCCAACCCCAAGATTACGACGGGCGCATTGCCCGCGTCGCGCAAGATCTACGTCAGCGGCGAGGTCCATCAGGACATCCGCGTGCCGATGCGCGAAATCTCCACCCACCCCACCGCGGGCGAAGCGCCGCTGCCGGTCTATGACAGCTCCGGGCCCTACACCGACCCGGATGTGCTGACCGACATCCGCGAAGGCCTTCCAGCGCTGCGCCGCCAGTGGATTGAGGCACGCGGCGACGTCGAAAGCTACCAGGGCCGCGATGTTAAGCCGGAGGACAACGGCTTTGTCGAGGGCGACCGGCTGACGCCGGAGTTCCCGGTGAAACCCGCCCCCCTGCGCGGCAAGGATGGCAAAGCGCCGACCCAGCTGGCCTATGCCCGTGCAGGGCTAATCACGCCGGAAATGGAATTCGTGGCGATCCGCGAAAATCAGCTGCGCGAGCTGTCCCCCTGCCACGCCAAACGCGACGGCAATGATTTCGGCGCCAACATCCCCGACTACGTGACACCGGAATTCGTGCGCCAGGAAATTGCCGCCGGCCGCGCCATCATCCCCGCCAACATCAACCACCCGGAAATCGAGCCGATGATCATCGGCCGCAATTTCAAGGTGAAGATCAACGCCAATATGGGCACCTCGGCCGTCACCTCCTCGATGGAGGAAGAGGTGGACAAGCTGGTCTGGGCGATCCGCTGGGGTGCCGACACGGTGATGGACCTGTCGACGGGCCGCAACATTCACAACACCCGCGAATGGATCGTGCGCAACTCGCCGGTCCCGATCGGCACCGTGCCGATCTACCAGGCGCTGGAGAAGGTCAATGGCATCGCCGAGGACCTGACCTGGGAAGTTTTCCGCGACACGCTGATCGAGCAGGCGGAACAGGGCGTCGACTACTTCACCATCCACGCGGGCGTGCGGCTGCACATGGTGCCGATGACGGTGAACCGGGTGACGGGCATCGTCTCGCGCGGCGGCTCGATCATGGCCAAGTGGTGCCTGCATCACCACAAGGAGAGCTTCCTGTACGAGCATTTCGAGGAAATCTGCGACATCTGCCGCCAGTATGACGTGAGCTTCAGCTTGGGTGATGGCTTGCGCCCGGGCTCCATCGCGGACGCCAATGACGAGGCGCAGTTTGCCGAGCTGGAGACCCTCGGTGAACTGACCAAGATTGCCTGGGCCAAGGACTGCCAGGTGATGATCGAGGGGCCGGGCCATGTCGCCATGCACAAGATCAAGGAGAACATGGACAAGCAGCTGGAGTGCTGCCACGAGGCGCCCTTCTATACGCTTGGGCCGCTGACCACCGACATCGCGCCGGGCTATGACCATATCACCTCTGGCATCGGAGCCGCCATGATCGGCTGGTTCGGCTGCGCCATGCTGTGCTACGTGACACCCAAGGAGCACCTGGGCCTGCCCGACCGTGACGACGTCAAGACAGGCGTGATCACCTATAAGATCGCCGCCCATGCCGCCGATCTGGCCAAGGGCCTGCCGGGCGCCCAGCGCCGCGACGATGCACTGAGCCGGGCGCGGTTCGAGTTCCGCTGGGAGGATCAGTTCAACCTGTCGCTGGACCCGGATACCGCGCGTGAGTTCCACGACCAGACCCTGCCGAAACAGGCCCATAAGGTGGCGCATTTCTGCTCCATGTGCGGGCCGAAATTCTGCTCGATGCGGATCAGCCACGACATCCGCTCGGAAGCGCAGAAAGAGGGCATGGAGGCGATGGCCGCCAAGTTCCGCGAGGGCGGTGAGCTGTACGTGCCTGCCGCTGAAGCAGCGGAACCGGCGGAATGATCACCATCGCAGGCGCAGGCCTTGCCGGCCTCGCCTGCGCCTATGAGCTGGCGCAGCGCGGGGCGGCAGTCACCCTCTATGAGCGGGGCGAGACGCCCGGGGCCAGCAGCGTCGCGCGCTTTGCGGGCGGCATGCTGGCCCCCTGGTGCGAACGCGAAAGCGCCGAGGATGACGTCATAACCCTCGGCAGCCGCGCCTTCGATTGGTGGGCCAAGGTCACGACCGTCCACAGGCGCGGCACGCTGGTGGTGGCGCCTGCCCGCGACCGGGCGGAGCTTACCCGCTTTGCCCGCCGCACCACCGGTCACCGGGGTGTGGACGGGGCGGAGATTGGCGAGCTGGAGCCGGCACTGGCGGGGCGGTTTGCGCAAGGGCTGTTCTTTGAGAAGGAAGCCCATCTAGACCCGCGGCGGGCTTTGCGGGACCTGACTGCGACGGTGCAGGAAATAGGGGTAGAGATCCGTTATGGCTCCCCTGCCCCGGCCCGCGTCACGCTGGACTGCACCGGCATGGCGGCGCCGTTGCCTTCCTTGCGCCCGGTGCGCGGCGAGATGGCCATCCTGCACTGCCCGGAGGTGGAGATCAGCCGCACCCTGCGCCTGCTGCATCCGCGGATGCCGCTGTATCTCGTTCCCCGCGGGGACGGGTATTTCATGATCGGCGGCACCATGATCGAGAGCAGCTCGGACCGTGCCATCACCCTGCGCTCGCTCAGCGAGCTGCTGAGTGCCGCCTTTGCCCTGCACCCGGCCTTTGCGGAGGCCAGCGTCGTGGAGACCGGCGCGGGGCTGCGCCCGGCCTTCCCGGACAACCTGCCGCGGCTGACCGCACAGGACGGGACGCTTTACCTCAATGGCCTGTACCGGCACGGCTTCCTGCTTGCCCCCGCAATGGCACGGCAGGCCGCTGACCGCTTGATACCGGAGATATCAGATGAAGATCATCGTGAACGCCGAACCGCGTGACGTGTCCGCAACCGACCTTCAGACGGTCCTGGATGAGCTGGGCTTTGCCTGCTCCGCCGTTGCGACCGCGCTGAACGGCACATTCATTGCCCGCGGCAAGCGGGAGGGGGTGCTTCTGGCCGAAGGCGACCGGCTGGAGGTTCTGGCCCCGATGCAGGGAGGCTGAGATGAAAGTTTACGGAACAGAGATTGCCTCGCGGCTGCTGTTGGGCACTGCACAATATCCCTCGCCTGCGGTGCTGGCTGAGGCGGTGGCATCCAGTGGCACGGAGATCATTACTGTCTCCTTGCGCCGCGAGACCGCCGACGGCTCCGGCGCCGGGTTCTGGGAGGGGCTGAGGGAGACTGGCTGCCGCATCCTTCCCAACACCGCCGGCTGCCATTCGGTGCAGGAGGCGGTGACCACCGCCCGTATGGCGCGGGAGCTGTTTGAAACAGATTGGATCAAGCTGGAGGTGATCGGCCATTCCGACACGCTGCAGCCGGATGTGTTCGGGCTGGTGGAAGCGGCGCGGATGCTGAGCAGCGAGGGGTTCCAAGTCTTTCCCTATACCACCGACGATCTGGTGGTTGGGGAGAAGCTGCTGGACGCAGGCTGCGAAGTCCTGATGCCCTGGGGGGCGCCGATCGGCTCCGGCCAGGGGTTGCGCAACCCGGATGGCTTGCGGGCGATGCGGGCGCATTTCCCGGATGTGCCGCTGATCGTGGATGCCGGCATCGGGCGGCCCTCGGACGCGGCACAGGCGATGGAGCTGGGCATGGACGCGGTGCTGCTGAACACCGCCGTGGCCAAGGCCGGTAATCCGGCAGGGATGGCCCGCGCGATGGCTCTGGCGGTTGAAGCAGGGCGTCTGGGGTATCAGGCCGACCCGATGGAGCGGCGCGATATGGCGGTGCCCTCCACCCCGGTTCTGGGCTTGGCGGAGTTTGCATGATGGACCGTTTCTATTTGATCGTGAGCCATGTCGGCAGGCTGGAGCTGCTGGTGCCGCAGGGGGCCAGGCTGGTGCAGCTGCGCATCAAAGATGAGCCGGATGCCGAAGTACGCCGCCAGATTGCCCGCGCGCGGGATTTCTGCGCGGTGCATGGCGCGCAGCTGGTGGTGAATGATTACTGGCAGGCGGCGTTGGACCTGAACTGCAACTTCGTGCATCTGGGGCAGGAGGACATGGACACCGCGGATTTCGCCGCGCTGCGCCGCAAGGGGGTGCGCTTTGGACTGTCGACCCATGATAAAGACGAACTGGAGCGGGCGTTGTCCTTTGATCCCGCTTACGTGGCACTGGGGCCGGTCTATCCGACGCTCTTGAAGAAGATGAAATGGGGGCCGCAGGGGCTGGAGCGGGTCACCCGCTGGAAGCAGATGGCGGGCAAGACGCCTCTGGTCGCGATTGGCGGGCTGACGCCGGAGCGGCTGCCCGGGGTCTTTGCCGCCGGGGCCGACAGCGCCGCGGTGGTAACTGATATCCAGCTGGCGGAGGACCCCGAGGCGCGCACCCGCGAATGGGTGGAGGCCTGCCGCGTCAAGGAGCCCGCATGAGCCGTTACGCGCGCCAGATGATCCTGTCGGAAGTCGGTGCGGAGGGTCAGGATCGGCTGGCCCGCGCCCATGTGCTGGTGGTCGGCGCCGGGGGATTGGGCTGCCCGGTGCTGCAGTATCTGGGCGGGGCCGGCGTGGGCCGGATCACGGTGATGGATGGCGACGTGGTGGAGGAGAGCAACCTGCACCGGCAGGTGCTGTACTCGATGGCCGACCTCGGCCGCCCCAAGGCTGAGGCGGCCCGGCTGCATCTGCTGGCGGCCAATCCGGAGCTGGAGGTGACGGCCCTTGTGGAACCGCTGGACGCCGCCAATGCCTCGAAAATGGTAGCCGGGGCTGATCTGGTGGTGGATGCAGCGGACAGTTTTGCGGTGTCCTATACCCTCTCGGATGAATGCCTGCGGCAAGGCAAGACACTGATCTCCGCCTCCGCGCTGGGGCAGTCGGGCTATGCCGGCGGGTTCTGCGGCGGTGCACCGTCCTTGCGCGCGGTGTTTCCGGACCTGCCCGCGCAGGCCGCGACCTGCGCGACCGCAGGCGTGATGGGGCCAGCCGTGGGCATGATCGGAGCATTGCAGGCACAGCTGGCGCTGAAAGCTCTGCTGGATCATCAGCCGTCCCCGCGGGGACAGCTGTTTATTTTCCGCATGCAGGACCTGCAGGTCAGCACATTCCGCTTTGACGGCGCCGAGGAGCCGGAGGACACCCTGCCCTTTATCGCCGCACCTCATATCACCCCGCAGGATACGGTGGTTGAACTGCGCGATGCCGCAGAAGCCCCGCGCCTGCCTGCACCGCAGACGCGCCGGATGGCCCGTGCCGATCTGCTGGCGGCGGACCTCCCGCGCGGGGGGCGGATCGTGCTGTGCTGCCGCACCGGGCTCCGGGCCTGGGGCGCGGCGCAGGATCTGCGGCAGGCCGGTTTCAACGATCTTGCGCTGCTGGCGGCGGGAGATGGTGCGTGACAATGATCCTGGCCATTGGCGGCACCGACAGCAGCGGCGGCGCGGGGCTCACCCGCGATACGGCTATGGCCGCCGAGCTGGGCGTCTCTGTCCGGCCGGTCGTGGCAGCCGTGACCGTGCAGACCAACGAGGCGGTTCTGGCCGTTCATCCCTGCCCTGTCCAAGGTGTTGCGGACCAGGCGCGCGCCGCCTTGGCAACACCGCCGCGGCCCGGGGCGGTGAAGATCGGCATGCTTGGCTCGGCTGCGGTGGCGGAAGCGGTAGAGGCCGCTTTGCCCGCGGGCCTGCCCATCGTGCTGGACCCGGTATTGAAGGCAAGTTCCGGCGGCACGCTGATGGCGGCGGATGGCTTTGGCGCGCTGCTGCGGCGGGCGGCGCTGGTAACGCCGAACCTGGCGGAGCTGGAGCTGCTGTCCGGCGTGCAGGGCAGCCTTGAGGCGCAAGCGGCCGCGCTGCTGGCGCAAGGAGTGCAAGCGGTGCTGGTCAAGGGCGGCCATGGCACCGGGGCGGAGAGCATTGACCTGCTGTTCACCGCAGATCACGCGCCCGTCCCCTTTGCCGCGCCGCGGCTGGCGGTATCGAGGCGCGGCACCGGGTGCAGCCTGGCAACGGCCATCGCTTGCCATCTGGCACAGGGGGAAAGCCTGGAGGCAGCCTGCCGCCACGGCAAGGACGCGGTGCACCGCTGGCTGCGCCGCTGAGGCGGGCAAGGTCGCTGGCAGACGGTTTTGAGGCCGGTTTCAGGACGGAGCCTGCGGGCACGTCTCCCTAGTGTCCCGGCAGCTTTTCACGCCAAGGCCCGGGAGACCTGCTGCATGACCGATATCACCGCGCTCAGCGCCGAACAGATGGCGGCCAAGCTGCGCGCCCGCGAGCTGAGCGCCCGCGAGGTGCTGGCGGCGCATAAGGCGCAGACAGAGGCGCGGGAGGGCGCGGTCAATGCCTTTGTCACCCTGGACTGGGACGCGGCAGAGGCGCGGGCGGCGGAACTGGATGCGATGGCCGCCGGCGGACGTTTTGCCGGGCCGTTGCACGGGCTTCCGCTGGCGGTCAAGGATTGCTTTGAAACCACGGGGTTGCGCACCACCTGGGGGTCGCGGAGCTTTGAAACCCATGTGCCGGACTATGACGCGCTGCACGTGGCGCGGCTGCGGGCGGCGGGCGCAGTGATCACCGGCAAAAGCAACACGCCGGAATTCACCTTTTCCGGCCAGACCAGCAACCTGGTGAGCGGCACCACCCGCAACCCGCTGAACCCGGAAAAGACTGTGGCCGGCAGTTCCGGCGGCGCGGCGGCGGCGCTGGCGGCGAACATGGTGGCATTGGCCGATGGCTCCGATCTGGGCGGCAGCACCCGCACGCCTGCGGCCTGGTGCGGAGTTGTGGGGATGCGCCCGACCTCCGGCCTGATCCCCTATGCGCCGAACCCCGCGCCCTTTGACGGGCTGTCGGTGCCGGGGCCGATGGCGCGGACGGTGCGGGATCTGGTGCTGATGCTGGAGGTGATGCAGGGCAATGCCGCCAGCCAGCCGCTGGGCTTCTGGCAGGACCTGCCGCGGCTGGCGGACTTGGATGAGCCCCCTGCCCGGCGCCCTGGCCGGGTTGCGCTGTCGCTGTCGCCCTTCGGGGCCACTGTGGAGCCGTCGGTGCAGGTGGCGATTGCGCCGGTGGAGGCTTTGTGCCGGGAGCTGGGATGGCAGGTGGCAGAAGACGCCCCCGAACTTGAGCCGCTGATGGCGCATGGCGGTATCACCCGCGGCCAATGCGCCCTGCAGGTCCGCGCCGCGCTGGAGCCGGACATGGCGCTGGCAGGAGAAAGCTTCCGTACTGCCTGTGCCCAGGCAGAGGGGCGCAGCCTGGCGGAGCTGGTGGCCTATCAGACCACCCGCGCCCGGGTCTGGGCGGATGTGGCTGCCTTCTTTGAGCGCTACGACTTTGCCTTGTGGCCCACGGCGACGGGGATGCCGTTCTCTGCGGATCTGCGCGACAGCGAGCTGCCCGAGGACTGGCGCACGGTGACGCTGACACCGCCGATGGAACTGCCCTCAGTCTCGATCCCCTTCGGTGCTTCTGCAGACGAAATGCCCGTGGGGCTGCATATCACCGGGCCGAAAGGGTCGGATAAACGGCTGCTGCAATTTGCCCGCAGCATCGAGCGGGCGCTGCGTTAGCACGGAAGCACCGCCCCACTGCCGCCCTCAGCGCATCCAGAAGCCTTCTTTCTTGATCCGGTTGCGGATCGCCTGCTCGCGCCGCGGCAGGTTTTCGCGGTCAAAAAGCGCCCGCACCTTTTCTCCGCGGCCCTGATAGACCATGCGCTTGATCGGCTCATAGGTCTTCAGCACCTTCTTGATCCGGTTCGGCGCGGCGATTTCGTGCAGCAGCTCCACCACCCGGTCGCTTTCGCGCGCATAGAGCAGCGGAAACAGCCGGTAGTGGCAGCTGGTCTCCCCGTCCAGATAGCCGGCAGGCAGCGCATCGCGGCCGCCGCCGAAGGAATGGATCACCAGCGGCAGCACGATCTGATCCAGCCATGGGTCCAATGACTGGCCCGTCAGCTCCGGCGGCGGATCATTCCTGACCGATTGCGCATAGACCAGGAAGCGCTTACCAAAGGCCCGCGGGCAGGCGCCGTAGAAAAAGCCCGCATTGAAATAGAGGTAGCGCTTCCAGAACCCGTCCGGCTGGCCGAGGTCGAGGCTGGACTGAAAATCGAGGCCGAAGCGGGCATAAAGCGACTGCCAGATGCCGGCATATCCCGGCCCGTAAAGAGTGGGCTTGGGCCAGGTCCCCTCCACCCGCAGCGACGCCGAGGGGCGGGAGAAGTCAAAGGGCACCTCCGCCAGCTCGCCGGTGATCAGCGTGTCGGTGTCGAAGAACACGAACGGCTCCCCTTCCGGCAGCACCTGCAGCGCCTCGATCTTGTTGCCATAGGGGTATACGGCGCCGAACACCTTGCTTTCGAACGGCAGGATCTCCGCGCCCAGATCCGCGAGCAACTGCAGCACCTCCCGGTTGCGGATGCTGGGGTCCTTGTCCCACAACGGCCCCGGCTGCGGCACCGCCACAAACAGGCGGCCGGAAAACCCGGGGGAACAGTGGCGCAGCGAGGCGGCAAACAGGACCGCCTCATACTGCAGCCGGCCCGCCTGGCCGATGATCATCACGTTGAAGGGGGCATTTGCCATTGTTTTCCCCGTTTTTTCGTCTCTGCCGGGCGGTTAGGACTGCCTGTTAAGGCCGCAGGCAGACCTGCCTGCTATGGTAGCTACTAGCCGGCAGGATGCCGTGCAACAGGCCGCCGGGAATTTCGGGCGGCCCTGTGACTCGAAAGGGCGTCCCAAGTGGAGAGAGAACATGATTGATGTGATCCTGGCGATAATCGCGGCCGCGGCGCAGCCGGGCTCGGAGGACGACACACAGGAGGCTGCGGCGGTCGCCGCGCCTGCTCCGGCTGGCAGCGCGCTGGCGGCGGAGCCGCAGGAGGCCACCGGCCGCTTTACCACCGCAACCGAGGTGAAGCCGATCCTGGCCGCGACTCTGGCCAATTGGATACATGTGCGCGAATTCAACGGCCAGGACCTGCTCTATGTCACCCACCTGTGGTCCTGGCGCTGCGGCCTGGCGCAGGTGAAACTGGGGGTGAACGGCAGCCCGCTGGAAGTCTGGCCGCTGCCAAAGTGCCATCTGGACGAGGGCTTTCCCAACATGATCAAGGAAGAAGACGGCATGCCCTACCGCAGCTACCCGCTGGGCTCGATCCAGCAGGTCGCGGTTGAAGTGACCTATGATGACCTCAGCACCGAGAGCTTTTCCTTCGGCCGCAACGGCCGCCCCCTGCGGTAAGCCTGACCCGCCGGCCGGATCTGGCCGGTTTTGGCTGAGCGGCCGCGTACCGGCCTTCCCGGCAAGGCATTGGCAGCAACCCCCGCGGCAGTCTCCCGCAGCGCCAGCAATGCGCGCGGCGGTCTGCAATTCTGCAAGCTTGTTCATTTGCTGAAAAGACCTCTTGCGAGGAACCTGCGAAGGATGCTAAGCGCGGTTTCACAGCTCGGCGCCCCTATAGCTCAGCTGGTAGAGCAACTGATTTGTAATCAGTAGGTCCGCGGTTCGAGTCCGTGTGGGGGCACCACTTCACCAAAAAATGTCCTTTAATATCAACGTCCTGACTGAAACGTCACCGCTTGAGCCCCACTAAGCGCCCCACTTTCGCATTTCGATACACCTGTACTTCGCAGCGGTTCGAAATGGCCTTGCATGGTGTGCCTTCGCCCCCGCATATAGGACCCACCACCCACTTTCAGCATCGCGACGAATTGAGTTATTCCCGGAAGGGTTGCGAGGTTCCACAGTTGACTTCTATGGTAAGCTAACCACGAACTGGAAGCCGGACCGAAAATTGGAATGTGAAGCAGTATCATTTGTTCGCCGCTCAACAAGTGGTCGCTCGAAGCCGCCTCTGGTTTTCGCCGAAATGCCGGATGGTGACCCACTTGAAGTCTGGCTCAAAGCGCCGCGTCTCCACCCAGGCATATCGGATGCTGCCCCTTCGCGAGAATGGATGGCTGCGCGTTTAGCCGACAACTTGGGCCTGCCTTGCCCTCAACCTGTCTTGGTCAGGCTAACAGATGATTTCATCGACAGTCTCGCCGATTCAGATCTAGCCACATCTCTGCGAGCGGGACCAAGCGTGGTTTTTGGCGCCATGCACTTAGGGCCGGGCTGGCGTAGGTGGTCAGAGGCCAGCAGCTTGCCCAGAACTCAACATCAAGTCCAAGGGGAAGCATATCTTTTCGACTCCATCATCCAGAACTGGGATAGGCGCGTCGCCAACCCCAACATTCTGAAAAAAGGTGATGATTTTCGGCTATTGGACCATGAGGAGTGCTTTGGGTCAGCAACGGCACCTGATGATGAGAAGCCTTACATTCACCTCCCGTGGAGCACAGGAGGTCTAACGAACTATATCGCCGGGGACTATCAACACCCATTCTGGCGGAAACTGAAGGCAAGCAACCACATCGATTTTCGCTCGGCGGCCAAGGCTTGGAAAAGTCTACCTGAGGACACATTTTCAATGTATGCCAACGATGCGCCCGCCGAATGGGGGGATGCATGTAAAGATATCGCATCTTACCTCGACCAAGCTGTGGAGCATATCGATGAGGTTGTTGCGGCAATCGAAGGAGCCCGGGAGCTATGAAGCGTAGCGCCTATACTTACACTGTTTTGCAGTATCGCCATGACGTTTGGTCTGGCGAATGCATGAACGTGGGCCTCCTTTTCTTCTGCCCCAAGGCACAATTCGTGGATTTCAAGTTTCGCAGCGGCGGTTCACGACTGAGTAGTGCGTACCCGGGGCTGAACAGAACTGCCTTGTCGCATGACTTGAAAGAAATAGACCGATGGTTTGATCGGAATGCGTCTCAACCATCCGATATGTGGATCTGGAAGTCGGCCATCGATTTGGGGCACTCGCTGCTTGGAAACGATGACAGCAGTTTTCGCTGGAAGCTGAACGGAAGTGGAACAACCAGCGATCCTGAGAAGACCTCGGAGCAACTATTCCAACGCTTCGTGATGCAGCATGACGCCAAACCAGGACGGACACAACGCTCTGATGAACAGGTCTTTGATACAGTCAAAGGCAAGCTCAAACGGGCCGAGTTATTGAGCCGAATGAAACCACACACCTTCAGAACCGAGTACACTGAAGTCACATTCGACCACTCGCTCAAAAATGGAAAGTGGCACTGCGTCCAAGCTATCTCCTTCGATTCCGCCGATGAGGAGCATATGCAGCGGAAAGCTGACCGTTGGGCTGGTAAGCTGGTTGGGCTGCTCGAAGCGAACGAAAGACCACAGGTCTACATGGTCACAGGAAGGCCAACCGACCAGCAACTGCAAAACAAATACTCGAAAATGTTAGAGTTCCTGCGCCACAACCCAGCTGCACCAGTTGTTGTTGACGAAGAGCAAAGTGAAACCGTTGTCCAACGCCTCTCAGCATTGAAAAACGAGTACTGACGCTGCAAATTTTGCATTGGGAACGTGCGACAACCTGTCAACGCTCTGCGTGCGCAATGCCCGCTCAGCATTTGAGGGAAGGCACTTCGGAATAATGCTACGGGTGGTAATTTCCGCAAATGACGCCCTGCCCAGCGCGGAGCTTTGCCGCTTCTATGAGGCCGTGTTTTCGCTTCGCGGAACCGGCAGAAATGCGAATTCGAGCGTGCTTTCTTTATTTTGGCTTTGGAGGCCGGCAAGACAGAATAGTTCGAGTTTGCCGCTGCATGTGGGATAGCTGGAAACTCACTCCCGCGGCGGTGAATTGCCGGAGCGATGGAGAGCCCAGCGCCTCCGTTGCGCATCCGCGATCTTGTCCCGGCCCGCTTGCGTTTTCGGGCCGGTCGAAAGCCCCCCATGAAGCCGACAACGCCTTTTACCAAGGCAAGGCTTTGAACGGCAGGCTGTGCCTCTGCGGGTGCGTGCGCCGCAATGCTTAGAAAAAGTTTGAGCGGCAGCGGAGCCTAAGACCCCATCCCGCGCGCGCGTAGATGGTGAAAAATTGTCCCATCCCTCTAGCGGTTTCTGGAAAGGCTTGGAGCACCATGGCGCCTCAAGCCCCATTGCCAAGAGCAACCGCGAAGGAGCATAGCCGCGAGTAAGCGGCTTTCCTTTCCGTTCCCAGTATTTGACTGATGACAGGTGCAACCCAGCCAAAGCCGCCAAGGTTGGTCGCGAAAGCCCCAGGCGCAGGCGGTGCTGTTTCAGTTCTTCACCAGTCATCTGCTTAGCTCCTGCCCCATGGCTAGATGTAGATATGTCCTGATTTCTGTGACACAGCATTTCGCAAACTCGCTCAGCCCGACACAATTTTCAGGACGGGAGAGCCTGCGGGCGCTCCAGTTTCGGCTTTCGCGTCAGTCATTCTGTGACGCCGATGCACTGTTTTTGTGCGGGGCTTCTGCGCCTCCTGCCAGCGCATGAATGCCTTTCGGGCCGGTTTCCCGTCTTGCGTCGGCAATTCATCAAGCGCCTGTCAATGAGCGTTCAAAACTGACCCGGTTTCAGCGTTTGAATTTGACCCACCCCTTGTGGCGCAAAGGCCCCAGGCGGGCCGCCCTCATATAGCGAGTCCGACTGGGGGCTTTGCTTGCGCGACGTTTATGTTTTTCTGCGTCGCTTGCTCTGTGCGAACCGGTATGACGTGTTGCCTGTCTCGATGATTGCGCAGTGATGGGTTACGCGATCCAGAAGCGCGGTTGTCATCTTGGCGTCACCGAAGACCGAGACCCATTCGCCGAACTCCAGGTTCGTCGTGATGATGACACTGGTCTTCTCATAGAGCTTGCTGATCAGATGGAACAGCAACGCGCCGCCGGACTTGGGGAACGGGATGTAGCCCAGCTCGTCGATGATGACGCAGTCCAGGGCCGAGAGCTGCCGGATGATCTTCCCGGCATTGCCCTCGGCCTGTTCCTTGATCAGGGCGTTGATCAGGTCGACGGCGTTGAAGAAGCGCGCCTTCTTGCCGTTGCTGATCAGGGTGGTTCCAAGCGCGATGGCGATGTGGGTTTTGCCGGTGCCGGTTCCGCCCACCAGGATGAGATTATGTGCCTCTTCTGTGAATTGGCCTGAGCAGAACGGCTCGATTTGGGGCTGGGTGACGGCGGCCGCGCTGTAATCGAAGGTGGCGAAGTCCTTGTGGTGGGGGAACTTCGCAATCCTCATTTGATACTGGATGGAGCGCACCCGCCGCTCTACAGTCTCAGCGTCGATCAGTTGCTTTATCGCTGTGGTCAGACTTGGTGGCTTGCGCGCGGACAGCAAATCATGGGCGCAAGCTGCCATCCCGTGCAGCCTCAGGGCGGTCAGTTGGTCGATGAGGGCGTTCATGCGGCAGCCTCCTCAGCCGAGCACAGCGTCTCATAGCGCTTGCAATCGGCCTCGGGCCGCAAGGTCAGCTGCGGATAGGTATAGGCGTCGCTGAGCGGCGTGATGACCGGCTCCACCAACTGGTTAATCAGGTTGATGATGGCGGGCAGGCGCAGGGTGTTTTGTTCCACCGCCAGTTCGCAAGCCGTCTCGACCACCTCGACCCCGTGATCCTGGGCCAGCAGAAGCAGATCGACGAACTCCCGATCCCCGCCTTTGCCGGCCATGTAGTGCTCCCTGATCTGATGCATGGCCTCAGGCAGTTGCCAGTCCACAAAGGGGGCGCCGTCGCGCAGGGCGCCGGGCTTGCGATCCAGCAGCGGCACGTAGTGCCAAGGTTCAAAATAGCTGACATTGCGGGTGAAGCGACGCTTGTGCTCGGCGATGACATCCTGGCCCGACACCAGCACGATCCGGCCTGCATAGGCGCGCAGCGACACATGTTGCCCCGCGAACCGGGACGGCACGCTGTAGCGATTGCTGGCATATTGAACCAGGCAGGTGGAGCGAACACGAACGGTCTTTTCCACGTATCCGTCAAATGCTCGCCCCAGAGGGCGCAGTTCGGCGCGTTCGTCTTCGAACAGCTCTGCAATCGTGCGATCCGATTGCTCGGGATGGGGCCGGTTTGCCAGCTCTTCACAGCGCAGGCGCAGCCAATCGTTCAGCGCATCGAGATCATCAAAGGCAGGTTTGGGCACAAACAACCGGCCGCGCAAAAACTGGACCTGGTTCTCGACCTGTCCCTTCTCCCAGCCCGCAGCCGGGGTGCAGGCCACCGGCTCCATAACGTAATGGTTCATCAAGGCAAGGAACCGGGGATGGAATATCCGGTCCTTGGAGCGGGAGACATAGGTCACCATGGTCTTGGGGTTGTCGATGATCACCCGGCGTGGAACCCCGCCATAGAAAGACAGCGCCTGCGCAAAGGCATCCAGCACCATCTCCTGGGCTTCGCCGGGATAGGCGACGACAAAGGGCTTGCGGCTGTGGCACAGGCGGAAATGGGCAACCTTCACCTTCTGCTCGATACCGCCCAGGACAACCCGTTCTTCGCTCCAGTCAAATTGCAGCGCATCGCCTGCCGCAAAATGCAGCGGGATAAAGGCCTCGCCCGAACCGGCACCGGCCCGCCTCAGATCGCGGACAAATCGCTGAACTGGCGAATAGGAACCGGTGTAGCCTTCCACCACGAGCTGCTCATAGAGCTTCTGGGCCGTCCGCCGCTCCCGGCGTGGTCGCTTCTGGTCCTGATCGAACAGCTCCTGAAGCCGAAGATCAAACCCGTTGCACAGTTTGTGCCGAACCGGCGGGGCCTGGCGCTGGTAGCTCGGCGGGCTCTCATCCTTCAGATACTTCTTGATCGTGTTCCGCGATAATCCCGTCGCCCGCGCAACAGACCGGATGCTGCGTCCCTCAACCAATACCCATCGTCGGATCTTCGACACGCTTTCCATCAGTAACACCTGCTCTTTCCTCCGCACTTTTTGTGCGGATGTTAACGAAAACAGGTGGGTCAATTTTACTCGCTCATAACCCACCCAAGTGGGTCAATTTTGCACGCCGATTCACAAGCGCCCAATGCGCAGCCTCTCCGATACCGGATGGACCAAGGCAATGACCGCGCGTGGCGTGGATGAATCCGCTTTCCGCGAGTGCGTCGAACCAGCCGCCAACGGTGTTGCGGTGCGCGTTCAGCGCTTTGGCCGCGTCCCGGTGGCTGAGAATGATTGAGCCGTTGTTGCTGCCGTTGTAGCGCCGCTTCAGTTCGATGTAGAGCGCGCGGGGCCCGGGTTTGAGGCTCCCCCACGCGGGGGAAGCCTGAAGCCATTCAGGGAGCTGCACATGACGCCCGGTGCCGCGCTTGTGCCTCTTGTAGGGTTTGCGGCTCATAGGGTCGTCTCCTGCCGTGCCAGGGCCTCTGCCACCCGGCCTGCAATCCGCAGGCTCTTGCAGGTTCCCAGGTGCAGCCACGCGTGCTGGGCGTCGGATGCCTGCTGCTGCACCCAGACGCTCCACAGGCCGCCGCAGGGGGTGAGTTTAGCCTTTGGCATGGGCTCCCTCTCCGAAATGAAGTTCAGCGTAGAGGGCAGCGCGTGCGCGGCTCAGGCCGAAGCGGGTTTGCAGGTGCCGGATCTGCGTTTCGCGCGGGGCGGGGCGATTGATGCGAGCGCCCTTCATGCCGCGTCCCCATCAAGAAGGTGCACTGCGCTGGGCGGGTAACGCAATTTTTTCGGGTCTGTGCCGGGGCGCAGCCAGTAGTGCTTGATGTTGTCCTTGCCGCGGTACTGGTCTTCGATGGGCCATGCATACTCGCTGCGCAGCTTGTGAATAACGGCGGCGAGCCGCCAGCCATTCACTTCGCGGATTTCGGTTTTATGGGTCAGGGTGCGCCCTGCCACGAGGTTCTTGCAGACCCAAAAGGTTTGGGTAGGGCTGCTGTAGAAACGGTTTCTGCTCATTCAGTTTCCTTTGCGCTGGCGGGGCAAAGGGCGTATGCTGACCGGGCCGCCAAGCCTTAATTTCAAGTCACATACAGCCCGCGCCCCGATGCCTTCGGGGGCGGGTTTCGTTATGCTGCCTCGCGGCTATTCAGCCATTCAGTGATTGCGCTTTCCGGCCAGGCCACGGCCTTGCGAGTAAGGCGTACTGGGCGGGGAAACTCTCCCCGGCCCATCATCGCGTAAATCGTGGTGCGGCTCAGACCGGTGAGTGCTTCTACTTCGGGGCGGCGGTAATGCTTTTCTGCCATTGCGGCATTCTCCTGCATCTGGTGGTCGATGCAGGAATGATGGAAGAACAGGCCGTGAGCGAATAGCTGGGCAAGTGGGCATAGGGTGGGCGTGCTTTCTGCCCTAGCTTTGCCCACCCCCATTGTTCCACTCAATCCAATGTCCGTTACTTTTCAGGACGCGAACTATGCTACGTCGCGAGTAACCCACCTCGCGCTCAACAGTCCCCCAGGTCGCTGTCCCCTTTCCTTGCGGAAATGCAGACAGCACGCATTCAAGAACATTGTTGCTAGGCTGCTTGCTGCCGGTGCCATTGGAGGCTTTGTGCTCGAACTGTTTCCAATCAATGTCCGAAAATCCGAGCGCCTGAAAGATTTCACCTAGAGAGCTTGGTATGTTTTGGGGGTTCCAGCAAACTGACCATCCAATAAAAGGGCGAACTTGTTCGTCAATGAATTTCTTTATTTCTTCGTCGCTAGGTCCATGCCCGTAAGAACTTGTCGAAAATAGCCGGACAGAGTTTGGTTTGAGCTTTATCAGACCGGTCAAGAAGTCGATTGCGCAAAACCGCGCTTGTGCGTCAGAAAGTCGGAAATTTCCATTACGAAAGTAGTCGAGGTAGCTACAAGATTTACTCGTGCCGAATTTTTCGAATGAAGTGGGGAAACGCCACCAATCGAAGGCGTCTCCATGGGCCGCAATCGGAGGCGGACAACGCATCGTCTTGCCGTTGGGGGAACACAACACTGCGTCAAATGTATCAAGAAAATTCGCCATAACCCAAAGTTCGGAAACACCTAGTGCGAATCCAAGTTCCTCGGAATTTTCAGCGTACCCGTCTTCAAGGAGGCGTTGCTGTAAAAATCGCTCTACTTGATAAGTGTTAAACCCAACTATTTGGTCAGCTGACGAAGGATACCTTGTTGCTATAATTAGATCCCGCGTCCAACCGCTTACTGTTTCAACGACCTCTGTCCAAGACCAATAGCCTTCAGGCGTAAACACTATCCAATCCTCACAATCTCTGCCTGTTTCTTGGTCACGAAATCCGCCCAGCGCGCCATGAGAACGCGGCGCTGTTCCAAGTGGTCCGTGCGGCGGTAGGCACGTTCAACGCTGCCGCCGACAGTGTGGCCCAGCGCGGTTTCCGAAACCTCAAAGGGCGTGTTGGTGGTCTCTGCCACCCAATCGCGGAAGCTGGACCGGAACCCGTGCGGTCGGGCCTCCATCTCTCTGCGCTCCATCAGCCGCGCCATCGTCGCATCGCTGATGACGCCTTTGCGCACGCTGGGGAAAAGAAACCCCTCGCGCTGGTGCTCTTTTGCGGCCTCAATGACCGCCAGCGCCTCCGGGCTGAGGGGCACGCGGAAATCCGATGTGGCATCCTTGCGGCCCTTCACGGTCTCCGCCGGGATGGTCCAAACATCGCCGTCAATCTGGTCAATGTGCAGGTGCCGCAGCGGGCCAGACCGCACCGCAGTCAAGATAAGCAGGCGCAGGGCAAGGTGGGTTACGGTGCCTTCGTCCAGGCTGGCATAGAAGGCCGGCACATCGGCCCAGGGCAGCGCCGGAATATGCTGTGCCTTGTGGCGCTGTTTGCCCAGCAGGGCGCGCGCTTTCTCTACCGCTTGCAAGTCCACATCCAAGCCCAGCGCGGCAGCGTGTTTCAGGCAGATACCCAGCCGGTTCATCGCCTTGCGGGCGGTTTCGGCCTTGTCGTGCCAGATGGGGGCCAGCGTGTCGCGAATGTCGATCTGGTCAATATCTGCCACAGGGACAGCGCCCAGGCGCGGCAGGACGTGGATTTCCAGGGGAGAGAACCAGCGGCCCGCCTTGCCGTCGCCTTTCAATTCCGCCTTGCGCGCTTCAAAGGCATCATGGGCAATGTCCCGCAGCAGATGCATGTTGCGCTCTGCTTGCCTGCGCTCCCGCTGGCGTTCCTTGATCGGGTCCAGCCCTTGCCGGGCCACGGCGCGCCATTTCGCGGCTTCCTCGCGGGCTTCTTTCAGCGATACTTCAGGATAAGGGCCAAGCCCCATTTCCCGGCGGCGGCCATGCACGGTGACAAACAGCAGCCACTTGCCGCGCTCCGGACTGCGCTTGTGAAGCCACAGATTTCCGCCATCGCCATGCTTCCCGGTGGCGGCAGCCTTGACCCTTGCGGCACTGAGTTTGTTCGTTTCCCTCATTGGGGCTGAACTGCTCCCGATTCCTGGCCCCACTTTTGGCCCCATCTCTATATGTTGTAGGTGGGGGAACTGGGCGGAACAAGCGGGAATGATGGAAAATCGTTAAGCTATTGAAAAAACGTGCATCGGCTGCGGTGCGGGAATGTCCGGGAATTGCTCAGAATGACTGTTAGATGCCGTGTGGGGGCACCACTTATTCAGCTAACATAGTGGTTTCTCTCCAGCTTTTTGCACTTGCAAGGAGCCGTGGATCCTGCCGGAGACCGTTTCGCCTACCGCTGCCTTTGCAGTTCCGGCGCTTTTGGTTCCGGCAGCTGATACGCGGGAAACTGGAAAACAATATCCTCTGGCCGTTCTGCGTGCTGCAGTCGGTGGGGCGCGGGTGATTTGCCCGCTTGCTTCCCTTGCCGGTGCTGCCGCATGCCGCCAGCGGAACGAACCTCCGCGCGGCCTGCTTGCGCTGCGGCATTGGCGCGATTGCCTTCTGCATCCAGCCATGCTGTTGTGCGCGCGAAAGAGTTTTCAGGGAGACCCACTCATGACCGATGCCCCGTCTTATGGCTTTGACACCTTGCAAATCCATGCCGGCGCCAAGCCGGATCCGGCGACCGGCGCGCGGCAGACGCCGATCTATCAGAGCACCGCTTATGTCTTCCGCGATGCCGAGCACGCGGCGGCCCTGTTCAACCTGCAGGAAGTCGGATTTATCTATTCCCGCCTGACCAACCCCACCGTTGCAGTGCTGCAAGAGCGGCTGGCGACGCTGGAGGGCGGCGTCGGCGCGGTCTGCTGCTCGTCCGGCCATGCGGCGCAGATCATGGCGCTGTTCCCGCTGATGGGACCGGGCTGCAATGTGGTCGCCTCGACCCGGCTGTATGGCGGCACCGTCACCCAGTTCAGCCAGACCATCAAGCGCTTCGGCTGGTCGGCGAAATTTGTCGACACCGACGATCTGGACGCAGTGAAGGATGCAATCGACGAAAACACCCGCGCGGTGTTCTGCGAGTCGATCGCCAACCCGGGCGGTTACGTGACCGACATCCGCGCGCTGGCGGACATTACCGATGGCGCCGGCATCCCGCTGATCGTCGACAATACCTCTGCCACCCCCTATCTGTGCCGCCCGATCGAGCAGGGCGCGACGCTGGTTGTGCACTCGACAACCAAGTACCTGACCGGCAACGGCACTGTGACCGGCGGCTGCGTGATCGACAGCGGCAAGTTCGACTGGTCGGGCAACGACAAGTTCCCCTCCCTGTCGGAGCCGGAACCCGCCTATCACGGCCTCAAGTTCCATGAAACATTCGGCCCCCTGGCCTATACCTTCCACGGGATCGCCATCGGCCTGCGCGATCTGGGGATGACGATGAACCCGCAGGCGGCGCATTACACGCTGATGGGTGTCGAGACCCTGTCCCTGCGGATGCAGCGCCATTGCGAGAACGCCCGCAAGGTGGCCGAATGGCTCGAGAACGATGACCGGATCGACTATGTGACCTATGCGGGCCTGCCGTCTTCCCCCTATTACGAGCGTGCCCAGCAGCACTACCCCAAGGGCACCGGCGGGCTGTTCACCTTTGCGGTCAAGGGCGGCTACGAGGCCTGCATCAAGCTGGTGGATTCGCTGGAGATCTTCAGCCACGTCGCCAACCTCGGCGACACCCGCTCGCTGATCATCCACTCGGCCTCCACCACCCACCGGCAGCTGACGCCGGAGCAGCAGGAAGCCGCGGGCGCCAGCCCGAATGTGGTGCGCGTGTCCATCGGCATCGAGGATGCGGACGACCTGATCCGCGACCTGGACCAGGCGCTGGCCAAAGCCTGCGGCTGAGGCACGGCTTATCCGAATGAGAAAGGCCGGGCGCCCTGCCCGGCCTTTCTTGTTATTCGCTGCCCTCGCCGCCCGGCACCGCCATGTCGAACACCACCGAGACGTTGTGCGTGAACGTCAGCTCCCCGGCTTCGACCGGCATCGACTCGCTGCGGGCCATGTCCATCGCCATCATCGGCCGGGGCCCGCCGCCGCTGCCGTGCTCGGTGATTGTGCGCACCGGGCCCAGCTCCATGCCGGCCGCCTCCGCCAGCTGCTGCGCCTTGCGCATCGCATCCTTGACCGCTTCGCCGCGGATCCGGTCGGTGACCGCGGCAGGGTCCTCCACGCCAAAGGTCAGGCCCTGGAACTGGTTGGCGCCGGCGGTCAGAACCGTGTCCAGCACCGGTCCCAAACGGTCCAGATCCCGCACCCGCACCATCAGCGTGTTCGAGGCCTGGAAGCCAGTGATCTCGCGCCGGCCGCCGCTGTCGTAGGACCGGTCCTGCGACCAGACCGGATGCATCGCGATCTGCCGGGTCTGCATGTCCGCGCCGGCGATGCCGCTTTCCTTGAGCCGTGCGATCACCCCGCCCATCGCCTCAGACACGGCCGCCATCGCAGCTGCGGCTTCTTCGGCCTCCTCCGTCACGCCCAGGGTGATGGTCGCCAGTTCCGGCGCCACCTGCAGCGTGCTTTCGCCATTGACCGTGATCTGCCGCGGCGCCGCGGCCTCGCTTGCGGCAGCAGCGCCTGCGCTCATCGACAGCATCAGGGCGGCGGCCAGAAGTTTCCTTGCTTTCATTCTCAAAAGCTCCTTTTTCGAATACCCCTTAGATGGGGACGGCAAACTGCCGCCCGCAAGCCCCGGCAGAAGTCTTTTCCTTTAACTCGGCAATCTCCTGCTTTAAGGTCCGCGGCAAAACACCGGGCGCGTCGGGCGGCCCCGGGCAGTATGGATTTGGATGGTTTGACCCAAGGCATGAAACCGGCTTTTGCTCTTTCGCTTTCCGCTGATGGTATTGCGCTTCTCTATCGCGCCGAAGACGGCTGGCGGCACGTGGGCAGCACTCCGTTTGACGCCGAGGATCTGCCCGCCGCACTGGCTAAGATGCGTGCTGACGCGCTGCGGCTGGCGCCGGAGGACGTGTTCAGCAAGCTGATCCTGCCCAATGACCAGATCCGGTATCTGACGGTTGAGACAGGTGAGCAGTCCGCGGAGGAGCGGATTGCAGCCGCCAGGGCTGCGCTGGAAGGGGCGACGCCTTATCCGGTGGACGAGCTGGCGTTTGACATCAGCGCTGACGGCAGCCTGACCCATGTTGCCGCCGTGGCGCTGGAAACGCTGGATGAGGCGGAAACCTTTGCGGTGGAGCATGGTTTTGGCCCGGTGAGCTTTGTCGCGGCACCCGAAGACAGCGGTTTTCAGGGCGAGCCCTTCTTTGGCACCACACGCGCGATCCGCGGCACCGAGGTGGAACCCGACGCCGAAGCGGTAAAGGTTGCCGGCCCGGCCAAACTGCCGGACCCGGTGACCGAGGACGGCAGCGACGACGGCAGCTCCGCGGCAGCGGCTGACGACCCGGCACCCGTCCAGGACCCTGCCGGCGATCAGAAGCGGCCCGCACCGCAGGCAGACAACTCTGAGCCGGCGAGCGGTGGAGACGCCGCCCTGCCCTCCGAAGAAACTGCGCAGAAACCGGAAGCGGACCCGGCGCAGGAGGATACGCCGGAAACCCCTCCGGTGAAAGCTACAAAGGCTGAGACGCCGGCCAGCCTCCCGCCTGCCCCGCCGCCTGCCGCGTCCGCGGCTGACGCGCAGGTGCAGAACGCCAGCGGGTTCTCGACCACCCGCAACAAAGCTGCCGCAGCCGCAAACTCTGCTGCTCCGCCAATCCCGGCTGCGGTCCCGGCGCCGCAGCCCCAAGAAAACACAGCACCGCTTGCGGCCGCACGGCAGCCGGGCCCCGTGCCGGAAGCGGCGAAACCGCTGGGAGCCGCAGTTGCGGCCAAGGGCGCAGACCAGGCTGACACCGCCGCGCCCGGCCCGAAAATTCCGCCCGCGCCCGCGGCGCTGCGCGAGTTTGCCCCGGCCCCTGCCGCACCGTCCAAACCCGCACCGCCCAAACCCTCCGCGGACAAGCCCGCCACCAAAGGCAAGCCTCGCTTTCTTGGCCTGATCCTGACCGCCATCCTGCTGCTGTTCATGGCCACTGTCGCGGTCTGGGCCGTGTTTGGCGGCGGCGGCATCCTGTCTGACGCAGCAGACGGCGGCCGCAGCCTCTCCCCCGCTTCCGGCGGCAGCCAGGCGGAGGAGACAGATGGCCAAACCGAACCGCCCGCCCTGGTGCCTCAGCCCGAAGCAGACCAGGACAGCTCCCCCATCGCTCCGCAGGTCAGCGTGCTGGCTGATCAGCCCGATCCCGGCATTCAGGAAACCGGGGCGGCAGCGGAGGAGGCTGCCGGCGACGCAGCGCTGGCGGACACTGGGCCGGACCCCACCGCCGAGGACGAAGCCGCCGCAGACGGTGCGGAGCTGCCTGAGGATGGCACGGACACCGCCCTTGTGGACACGGACGCGGCCGCGGAGGCCGTCCAGGATGAGCCGCTGGACGAACTGGCCCTGGCCGCGCGGTACGCTGCAACCGGGATCTGGCCAGTGGCGCCGGATCTGGGGACGTTCCCCGCTGCGCCGCGCCTCGATGAGCTGTATACCGCCTCTATCGACCGCACCGGCAGCGCGCCGGACGCTGTGGCGCTGCCGCAGCCGGAGACCTTTGCCCTGGATGAGGAACCGGGCGCCGTCGCCTCGCCCGCCGCGGCAGGCGCAGATTTCGACCTCGATGAGCGCGGCCTGGTCAAAGCGACGCCTGGCGGCACGCTGAACCCCGATGGGATTACGGTCTACCTGGGCCGCCCCAAGAAGGTGCCGCCGCCGGCACCCGAACGCAACGACCCGGCCGCTGAGGCCCTGGCCGAGGAAGTGGCCCGGAATCAAGTGCTGTCGCGCAAGCGGCCAAAGGCCCGGCCCGCGGATCTGCAGGAACAGACCGAGCGCGCCCAGCTGGGCGGTCTCAGCCGCGCTGAGCTCGCCTCGCTGCGCCCGCGTCAGCGGCCGGCCAGCCTGAAGCCGGCGGAGGAAGAGCAGCTGCCCGCAACAGCCTTGGCAATCGCCGCCTCGGCAGTTCCCCGCGAGCGGCCCGCGAATTTCGCAAATCTGGTCGACCGCGCCCGCCGCAACGCCCAGAACCAGGTGAAGACCGCCGCCGCAGTGCCGGCAGCCGCCGCCGCCGTCGCGCCGCGCATCCCGACCACGGCTTCGGTCGCCCGCCGGGCCACCGTCAGCAACGCTATCAACCTGCGCAAGCTGAACCTCATCGGCGTCTACGGCACCGCGTCCGACCGCCGCGCGCTGGTCCGGCTGCCTTCGGGCCGCTACAAGAAGGTGCAGGTCGGCGACCGCATCGACGGCGGCCGGGTGATCGCCATCGGCGAAAACCAGTTGCAGTATCAGAAAGGCGGCCGCAACCGCACTCTGAAGATGCCGAACGGCTAAGCGCCCGCTCCAAAGAGATTTCCCTTTCCTGCCCTCTCCCCTGGCCAGCAGACAGCTGCCGCCGCTGCAACGCAGGCGGCGGCTCCTCTTTTGCGCGGGCCGGGACAGGAAGGGTGCAGGCACAGAAAAGGCCGGGCCCGCGATGCGGACCCGGCCTGGGGCAATAGCCTGCTCGCGGTTATTCCGCGGCCTGAATCTCGCCGTTTTCGATCTGCTCGCGCTCGATCGATTCAAACAGCGCCTTGAAGTTGCCTTCGCCAAAGCCGTCGTCGCCCTTGCGCTGGATGAATTCAAAGAAGATCGGCCCGATCACGGTCTTGGAGAAGATCTGCAGCAGGATCTTGGTTTCGCCGCCATCGACCACGCCTTCGCCGTCGATCAGGATGCCGTGCTTCTTCATCCGGTCCAGCGGCTCTTCATGGCGCTGCACCCGGTCGTGGCTCAGGTCGTAATAGGTCTCCGGGGGCGCCGGCATGAACTTGATGCCGCGCTCCGAGATCTCATCGGTCGAGTCATAGATGTTCTCGGTGCCGACGGCGATGTGCTGGATGCCCTCACCCTTGTACTTCTTCAGGTAGGAGACGATCTGCCCGGTCTCGCCGCGGTCCTCGTTGATCGGGATCCGGATACGGCCGCAGGGCGAGGTCAGCGCACGGCTCAGCAAGCCGGTGTACTTGCCTTCAATGTCAAAGAAACGGATCTCCTTGAAGTTGAACAGCTCGCCGTAGAACTTGAACCACTTGTCCATGTTGCCCTTGTAGACATTGTGGGTCAGGTGATCGAGGTAGTAGAAGCCGACGCCGCGCGGCTTGGACTGCTTCAGCCACTCGAATTCCTCGTTGTAGGGCGAGGTGTCGTAATACTGGTCGATGAAGTAGATCAGCGAACCGCCGATGCCCTTGATCGCGGGCACATCCATGGTCTTGTCATCGCCGTCGTAGGCTTCGGCGCCCTTGGCGACGGCATGTTCGAACGCCTTCTGCGCGTCGGCCACGCGCCAGCCCATCGACGGGGCGCAGGGGCCGTGCTCTGCCACGAACTTTTCGGCAAAGCTGCCGGCCTCGGCGTTCAGGATGTAGGTGATGTCGCCCTGCTGCCACAGCTCGACGCCGGGCTTCTGCTTGTGGCGGCCGACCAGCTCATAGCCCATCTGAGTGAACAGGTCGCGCAGTTCCTGCGGCTCGGGGCTGGCAAATTCAACAAATTCAAAGCCATCGGTGCCAGCGGGGTTCTCCGGCGTGATCTCGGATTTCGGGGCGTTATGCGGGAACGGGCCCATTGCGCGTCTCCTTCATCTGGTGTGGGGCAGGATCAAATCTTGCCCTAAGAATACCGCTTTTCGGATACAGGTTTTCCGCATAGTTTCGCGCGCGCAGGTTGATATGCGCGGCATTTTCACGGAAAGTGCCGAAAACGCGGAGATTTTGCGCATGCTGGACCCAACGGATACGAAACTCCTCGCAGCGTTGCAGAAAGACGCGCATCTGACGGCGCAGCAACTGGGAGACCTGCTCAACCTGTCGCCCAGCCAGGCCGGGCGGCGGCGCCAGCGGCTGGAGGCGGAAGGGTATATCGAGGGCTATTCGGCGCGGCTCAATCCGGCCAAGCTGGGGCTGGCCGTTCAGGGATTTGTGCAGGTGCATCTGGGCAGCCACGGCCCTGAACAGTCCAAGGGGTTCGCCCGGCTGGTGGCCAGCCAGCCGCAGATCACCTCAGCCTGGACGATGACCGGAGAGGCCGATTACCTGCTGCGTGTCTACTGTGCCGACTTGCAGGCGCTGAACACGCTGATCCACGAGATTCTGCTGCCGCATCCCGGGGTGTCACGGGTCCAGAGCCAGATCGTAATGGCACAATTAAAACGCGATGCGCCGCTGCCGACTTAACCAACAAACAAGAATTTCTATGTAATCAGGCTGCAACAAATATCTCAATCTGAAGTGGAAACTGACGTGTCCTTTGTCGACCGGCGTGTTGAAACGCGGCCAAGCAGCGGCGAGGCTCCCTTTGGCCTCAATGAAGTGTTCTTTTCGAGGACTGACAGCCGCGGTGTTATCCAGGCGGGTAACTATGTGTTCCGGCGGGTGGGCGGCTACCCTTGGGAGGAACTGATTGGCGCTCCGCACAAGGTGATCCGCCACCCTGACATGCCAAAGGGCGTGTTTTCGCTGTTCTGGGACACCATCCAGCGCGGCGAGTTCATGGGCGCCTATGTCAAAAACAAAGCCAAGGACGGGTTGTATTACTGGGTCTTCGCCGTGGTGGTGCCGTGCCAGGACGGCTATCTGTCCGCGCGCATCAAGCCCAGCAGCAAGCTGTTCGAGGAGGTGCGCGGCCTGTATGCGCAGATGCTCAAGCGCGAAAAAGAGCATGGTGTAAAGCCAGAGGAAAGCGCCCGGCACCTGCTCGACTGGCTGGAAAGCCACGGCTACGAGAACTACCACCAGTTTGCCGCCCACGCGCTGAGCCAGGAGCTGATCGCGCGCGACACCGGCCTGGGCAACCAGCCGCATGCCCGCATCCAGGAGCTGACCGGCATGCTGCGCAATGCCGAAACCCTGGTGGAAGAGACCGAGGGGCTGATCGCCGATTTCGACGCCATGCACACGATCCCGCATAACCTGCGGGTGCTGGCCTCCCGGATTGAGCCTTCGGGCGGCCCGGTCACCGTGCTGTCGCAGAACTACGGATCCATGTCGCGTGAGATGTCGGATTGGTTCGCCGCGCATGTGATGGGCAAGAACAGCAACTTCGCCAAGATAAAATCCTCAGTGAATGACAGCCTGTTTGTCGAGGGCATGGCGCGAATCCTGATCGAGTGCGACCATCAGCTGCAAAGGGAGCGCCGCGAACTGGGCGAACTCGACATGGAGTTGGAGCGCAATATCCTCGGCGATCTGGTTCAGGAGCAGGTCAAGCGCGCGCAAGACGGGATGAAGGAGGTCCATCAGGAAGCCGATCGCATCACCAGCGCCTGCCAGATCATGCACCGGCACTTCCTTGGCCTCAGCTCGACCAGAGTGCTGCTCAAGATCGAAAGCGCCAGGCTGACCGATTCCGGCGAAACCCTGGCCGATATCATCGACCAGCTCGGCGGTTTCCAGGAGCGGATCTCGCGGCGGCTGGACCGGATCGGCAAGCTTAGTGAAGAAATCCGTCTCCTCGAACAATAATTCCGCAGCGCCTGCCCCCGGCAGGCGCTGAATTGCCTTATCAGCGCGCCACAGCTGCCAAAGCCATTGCCAAGGCACCGGCGCACTTGCGATACCTTCTGTATGGAAGAGTTTTTTTATCAGGCAACCGTTTATCTGGCAGCCGCCGTCATCGCGGTGCCGCTGGCCGCCCGTCTCGGCCTCGGCTCTGTGCTCGGCTACCTGGCGGCGGGCATCGCCATCGGCCCGGTGCTCGGCCTGACCGGCACCGAAACCGAGGATCTGCGCCATTTTGCCGAGTTCGGCGTGGTCATGATGCTGTTCCTGATCGGGCTGGAGCTGGAGCCGCGCGCGCTATGGGCGATGCGGCACAAGCTGCTGGGGCTTGGCGGCATGCAGGTGTCCCTGTCCACGCTCGCGCTGATGGGCGCGGCAATGGCGATGGGCCAGCCCTGGCACGTCAGCCTGGCCATCGGCCTCGCTTTGTCGCTCTCCTCCACCGCGATCGTTTTGCAGACCCTTTCGGAAAAGGGGCTGATGCGGACCGGCGGCGGCCGTTCGGCCTTTTCGGTGCTGCTGACCCAGGACATTGCGGTGATCCCGATCCTGGCCTTCCTGCCGCTGCTTGGCTCATACGCCATTCCGCAGTTTTCCAGCGATGGCTCCATCCGCCTCGAAGGCGATGACCACGGCGCGGGCCACGGTTCCCTGTCGCTGGTGGAAGGGCTGCCGGGCTGGGCGGTAACACTTGTCACCCTGGCAGCCATCGCCTTCATCATCCTGGCGGGCATCTACCTGACCCGGCCGCTGTTCCGCTTTATCCACGCCTCCAACCTGCGCGAGATGTATACCGCCTTGGCGCTGATGATCGTGGTCGGGATTTCCTTCCTGATGACGCTGGTCGGCTTGTCGCCGGCGCTTGGCGCGTTTTTGGCGGGGGTGGTTCTGGCCAACTCCGAATTCCGGCATGAGCTGGAAAGCGACCTCAACCCCTTCAAAGGCTTGCTGCTGGGGCTGTTCTTCATCACCGTCGGCGCGGGCATCGACTACCGCCAGTTCCTGGCGGATCCCGGCGACCTGATCGGCCTGGCCGCGCTGGTGATCCTGGCCAAGGGCATAGTGCTGTTTGCGGTCGGCCGCGCCTTTGGCCTTCGCCGCCGCGGGCTGTGGCTGTTTACCCTCAGCCTGGCGCAGGCCGGGGAATTCGGCTTTGTCCTGCTCGCCTTTTCGCGCCAGCTCAACGTCATTCCGGCGGCGCTGTCGGAAAAGCTGCTCTTGGTGATTGCGCTGTCGATGCTGATCACGCCGCTGCTGTTCATCCTCTATGACTTCCTGTCCAAGCGCATGGGGGACGCCCGCCAGGAGCACGAGCCGGACGAGATTGACGAGGAAGGCCCGGTCATCATCGCGGGCATCGGCCGCTTCGGGCAGATCGTTAACCGGCTGGTGCAGGCCAGCGGCTTCAAGACCGTGGTGCTGGACCACGATATGGAAGCGGTGCAGCTGATGCGCCGTTTCGGGGTCAAGAGCTTCCTGGGCGATCCGACCCGGCCGGAGCTGCTGAAGGCGGCCGGCATCGCCAAGGCCAAGGTTTTTGTGGTGGCGCTGGACGATCCCGAAGGGGTGGTCAAGATGGTGGCCTATGTGCGCCGCGCCTATCCGGACCTGCACATCATTGCCCGCGCCAAGGACCGCAACCACGTCTATGAGCTGTATCAGGCCGGTGCCGACGACATCGTGCGCGAACTGTTCGACAGCTCGGTGCGGGCGGGCCGCTATGTGCTGGAGAACGTCGGCCTCAGCGAATACGAGGCGGCGCAGGCAGCGCAGACCTTCTATGCCCACGACCGTCAGAACCTGCGCGATCTGGCTGAGCATTGGATCCCCGGCACCCCGGCCAGCCAGAACCCCGCCTATATTGAACGCGCGCGCGAGCTGGAAAAGGCACTGGAAAGCGCGATTTTCGAGATGGCGGAGCGCAAGCGCAAGAAATCCTCGGAAGCCGCAGAATGAAAAAGCCCCGGCACAGGCCGGGGCTTTTTGATGTTGGCATTCGGCCGGTCAGCCGTCTGAAACCCCCGCCTCGGCAAAGGTCGCCATGCCGCTGTGGCAGGCAATTGCGCCTT
Organism: Leisingera sp. ABM4_103; assembly: GCF_056158685.1. Lineage (NCBI taxonomy): Bacteria > Pseudomonadati > Pseudomonadota > Alphaproteobacteria > Rhodobacterales > Roseobacteraceae > Leisingera > Leisingera sp. ABM4_103. Next base: position 154,099 of record NZ_JBSWTU010000005.1, read on the forward strand.
TCAGCACCTGGATCGCCAGCGCAGCGCCGGAGGCCTCGCCCAGCCGCAGGCCCAGTGACAGCAGCGGCTGCTTGCCCAGTTTCTCCAGCAGCACCGGATGCGCGCCCTCGGCGCTTTGATGGCCTGCCAGCGTGTGGTCCAGCGCCCCGTCCGCGGTCTGCAGCAGGCAGGCGGCAGCGGCGCAGCAGATGAAGCCGTCCAGGATCACCGGGATGCGCAGCACCCGGGCCGCGGCGATGGCCCCGGCCATGGCGGCAATCTCGCGCCCGCCAAGGCAGGCCAGCGCATCCAGCCCGTCGCGGATAGCGTCCTTGTGCAGTGCCACGCCTTCCGCCACCACCCGGGTTTTGTTAGCAAGGCCCGCGTCATCCACACCGGTGCCGCGCCCGGTCCAATCCGCCGCGTCCCCGCCGAACAGCGCGCAGGCCAGGGCTGCCGCCGGTGTGGTGTTGCCGATGCCCATTTCGCCAACCACCAGCAGGTCAGCGCTCGGGTCGACCGCCTCCCATCCCGCCTGCAGCGCTGCCAGCAGCTCGTCACCGCTCATCGCTGCGCCTTGGGTGAAATCGGCGGTCGGGTGGTCCAGCTCCAGTGCGAGCACATCCATGCGCGCGCCTGCCAGTTTGGCCAGCTGGTTGATCGCGGCGCCGCCGTGCTCGAAGTTGATCACCATCTGCGCGGTAACCTCCGGCGGAAAGGCCGAAACGCCTTGCGCCGTCACCCCGTGATTGCCGGCAAAGACGATCACCTGCGGCGCGGCGATTTCGGGCCGGTCGCTGCCGCGCCAGCCGCCGTACCAGATGGCCAGGTCCTCCAGCCGCCCCAGCGCGCCCGGCGGTTTGGTCAGCTGGGTATTGCGCGCGGCTGCCCCCTGCAGGGCGGCCTGATCCTGGGCCGGTGCGGCAGCCAGTGCGGCGCGGAAATCATCAAGGGAGGAAAGCTGTGGCAGCATGTGAAAGCCTCGTTGCATCTTAGCGGGTGACGCGGATAAAGCGGTTAGCAATCTGTTTAACCGCTGGCGGCAGTGCCGCAAGCCCCGCAATAGGCCCGTAAATGCGAAAAAACGACATCCAGGCAAAAGACGTGGCTTTGGCGCTGGTGCTGCTGACCCGGCTGCCGCTGCCGCATCTGCCGGCGGAGGCGTTCCAGCGCCAGGCCAAGGCTGTCTGGGCGTTTCCGCTGGCGGGTCTTGCTGTGGCCCTGCCCGCAGCACTGCTTGCCGCGCTGGCGCTGGCGGCGGGCTTGCCTGCCACGGTGGCCGCGGGGCTGGCGCTGGCGGTTCAGGTCATGCTGACCGGCGCCATGCATGAAGACGGGCTGGCCGACACCGCCGACGGGTTGTGGGGCGGCTTCGACCGCGCGCGGCGGCTGGAGATCATGAAAGACAGCCGCATCGGTGCCTATGGGGTGATCGCGCTGATCCTCGGGTTCGGCCTGCGCTGGAGCGCTTTGACGGCCTTGCTGCAAGTTGCGGGCCCCTGGCCGCTGCTCGCGCTGGCGATGATGAGCCGGGCGGTGATGCCCGCGCTGATGGCGGCGCTTCCCAATGCGCGTTCCGCCGGGCTGTCGCAGACTGTGGGCCGCCCCCGTGCCCTGCCCTGCGGGCTGGCAGCGTTTCTGGCGGTTCTCCTGTCCTTGCCGCTGATTGGTTCGGCAGCAATTGGTGTCGCGCTTGCAATGGGCGCAGCCGCCCTGGGCCTGGGCGCGCTGGCCAAGGCCAAGATCGGCGGCCAGACCGGCGACATCCTCGGCGCTTCGCAGCAAGTGGCGGAGATCGCTGGGCTTCTCGCCCTCCTCGCCATCTGCAGCTGAGCCGGTCCGGGCATGAAAAAGGGCCGCGCCCTCGCAGGCACGGCCCCTGATTTCCGTGATCCGCCGGATCAGGCAGCGCGGGAGGTCAGAACCTCATCCACCTGCTTGGCGGCGGCAATCTCATCATTGCCGGAGACGGCGGCCACTTCGCGGGTCAGGCGCTCCAGCGCAGCTTCGTACAGCTGGCGCTCGGAGTAGCTCTGCTCGCGCTGGTCGTCGGTGCGGTGCAGGTCGCGGACCACTTCAGCGATCGAGATCAGATCGCCGGAATTGATCTTCTGCTCATACTCCTGGGCGCGGCGCGACCACATGGCGCGCTTCACCTTGGCCTTGCCCTTGAGCGTCTTCATCGCCTGCTCAATCACATCCGGCGAGCTCAGCGAGCGCATGCCCACTTCGGTCGCCTTGTTGGTCGGGACCCGCAGGGTCATCTTGTCCTTTTCAAAGGTGATCACGAAAAGCTCCAGCGCAAAGCCGGCCACTTCCTGCTCCTCGATCGAGATGATCTGGCCAACGCCATGCGCCGGGTAGACCACGTAATCATTGGGGCGGAATTCGAGCTTCTTCGACTTGGTCATACAGGTTTTTCCTCACTCACAGCCGGGCGGCACCGGCATTAACGCGAAAAAGCACCCGGCTCCGGCCAGTTCATCTGGACCAGTCCCCGGGACATTTTCTCCGCAGAAATACCGCCCAAAGTGCGCACCGCTTGAGGCGTGCGCCGGGGGCGGACTCCGATTGTTTATGTCTATTGTGCTTGGAGTATATCATAAAAAAGGGCCGCCCGGAAGGCGGCCTGCTGGCAAGGAGCCGTAAAATCCCAATGCAATACGGCGAATTTCCGCACAAATGCGGCACCTCTGCGTGTGGCGGAGAATCAGCCGCCTTCGCCGGGTGCCTCGGAGAAATACTTCTCCATCTTGCCCTCTTCGCCGTCGCGTTCTTCGGCGTCGGGCAGCGGGTCCTTCTTGGACACGATCACCGGCCACATTTCGGAGTATTTGCGGTTGAATTCAACCCATTTGTCCATGTCCGGCTCAGTGTCCGGGCGGATGGCATCCGCCGGGCATTCCGGTTCGCAGACGCCGCAATCGATGCATTCGTCGGGGTGGATCACCAGGGTGTTCTCGCCCTCATAGAAGCAGTCCACCGGGCATACCTCGACACAGTCGGTGTATTTGCAGGCGATGCAGTTTTCCGTCACGACATAGGTCATAGTACCGAGTCCCGTTATCCGTTTGCGCCTAGCTAATCCAGACCGGCCAAGGCTTCAAGCCGTCAAAGGGTATCCTGCTTGCGAGTAAGATCAAGCGCCCTGCGGGCTTTTTTGTCCGGGCGGCCTTTTCCTTCGAACTTGGGGTTGGCCGGAACTTTTTCCTGCTTTTCCGTCATGTCGAAATACAGCGCCTGCGCTTCCGGTGCCGGGCCGCGGCGCTCGCCAATGGCCTCAATGCGGACCACGCGGATCATCTTGCCCTGGGCAAAGGTCAGAACGTCCCCGGGGGAGACGTTCTGAGCCGGTTTCAATGCCTTGGCGCCATTGACGCGCACATGGCCCGCACCGACCTGTTTGGCGGCGAGGCTGCGGGTTTTGAAGAACCGCGCATACCACAGCCACTTGTCGATGCGGATCTTGGGCGCGCCTTCGGCCATGGCCGGGTCAGTCGCCCTGTTTCAGCCCCATCAGCGCAGCGGCAAAGGGGTTGTCCGGGTCGATCTGCTTTTCCTTCTTGGCGGGACGCGAGGAATAAGTCTTGGCGCCCTTGTCCTGGCGCGGACCGCCCTTGCGGCCCGGCTTGCCGCGGCTTCCGCCTTCGCCGCCGCGCGGCTTGCCCTTGCCGCCAGGCTTGCCTTCGCCCTGCGGACGGCGGTTCCGCTGGCGCTGGCCGCCTTGTCGGCCGCCACGGTTGCCGCCCCAGGTGAAGGTATAGAAGACCTCCATTTCGGGTTCGTCCACCACTGCATCGGCAGCCTCGCCAACCGGGGTTTCATCCGCTGCGGTTTCCGCAACCGGCGTCTCTGCCACTGGCTCGGCAGGTTCCTCGGCGATCGGAGCAACGCCTGCATCCTCAATCGCTTCAGTGCCTGCGGGCACATCTGCGGGTGCGGTTTCACCTTCCTCGGCCGGTGCGGCGGCGGGCGTGTTCTCCACCTCAGCGGCGGCGTCCATCACCGGCTTGTCTTCGGACGGGGTTCCGGTTTCGGTTACCACGGCGTCCACCGGCTTCACCTTCTGGCGCTCGCCCTTCTCGGCCTTGTAGCCCAGGCCCTGCATCAGGTCGGCAAACTGCTCCAGCGTCATGCCGGTGATCGACAGCATGTCGGCTTTGGCTTCAAAGCCGCCGCGGCTGTCTTCGGCGCGCAGCATGTCGGCCAGGCGCTCCAGCATGTCGATGCGGATCATCCGCTCGCCTGCGGCACGGTAGCCGCACATGGTGTCGTAACCTTCCGGCGCGTCCTTGATCGACGGCACGGTGACCAGGCCCGGGGGCGGTGCTTCGGGGAAGTCCTGCAGGCCATTGGCCAGCGACCACAGCACCAGGCGCAGACGGGTCGGTGCGGGCTTCAGCAGCAGCGGCATGAAGATGGTGAACTGGCCGAAGCGGATGCCATGCTTGCGCAGCGCGCCGCGGGCGTCCTGATCCAGGTCCTTGACCTCTTGCGCAACGCCTGCACGCGGCAGCACGCCGAGGTTTTCGACCATCCGGAAGGCAAAACCGCGGGCCAGGCCCGACAGCTCTCCGTCCTTCTGCAGGTTCAAGAGCGGTTCGAACAGCGCGTTGATCTTGCGGGTGATGAAATGCAGCAGGCGGCGCTCCACCTTCTGGGCAACATCCGGCCCGGCGGCGTCATCGACGAACACCTCGATCTGCGGGCTCAGCGCGTCCGCGCCGGCCACCAGCTTGCCCACCGCATCGCCGCCCCACATCAGGCCGCCTTGCTCGGTAAAATCGATCTCGGTATCGGGCGCGTTGTAGAACCGGTCCGCACGCAGATGGAATTGCGGCGCCAAAGCCTGCAGCGAGGCCGCTTTCAAGGCTTTTGCCTCAGCACCCTGCGCACCTTTGTCCGGGCTGAACCGGAACCCTTCCAGACGGCCGACGAATTCGCCTTCGACCGTCACTTCACCCTTGTCATTCACTTCGGCCAAAAGGGCCTCCTTCTGTTTGAGCCGCCGCAGAAGCACGGATGTGCGCCGGTCCACAAATCGCTGAGTCAAGCGCTCGTGCAGCGCGTCTGACAACCTGTCTTCTACAGCGCGCGTCTCCCCGCGCCAATGGCTTTCGTCACGCAGCCAGCCATTCCGCTGCGCGACATATGTCCACGTCCGGATAAATGCCAGACGTTTGGACAGGGTATCGATGTTGCCGTCGGTCCGGTCAATCCGCTTGATCTGACGAGCCATCCAGTCGTCCGGCACCACGCCGCCGCCGTGCAGATGCTCAAATATAACGCCCAGAAGCGAGGAATGTTCCGCATGGCTGATGCCGCGGAAGTCGGGAATACGGCAAACATCCCACAACAGCTTCACCGATTGCGCATTGGTGGTGCGGGCGATGATGGCGGATTCCCGCGACAGCATTTTCAGCGCGCCCAGGTCGTCGGCCTCGCGCGCCTTGATCAGGTGCTCGTTCGAGGGGCTTGATTCGAGCGAGTTGATCAGCGCCTCGACGGTGCCGAACTGCAGGTCCGCAGAGCGCCAGTTGAGCTTTTTCAGCGGCGTGAACTGGTGGTTCATGATGGCCGAGGCGGTGCCCTCGTCCAGCGGCCGGGCATCGCCGGTGACGCCGAAGGTGCCGTGGCTCATCCCGCGGCCCGCGCGGCCCGCGATCTGCGCCAGCTCATTGGGGGCCAGCTCGCGCATCCGGCGGCCGTCGAACTTTGTGGTGGAGGAAAACGCCACGTGGTCGATGTCGAGGTTGAGCCCCATGCCGATGGCATCGGTGGCAACCAGATAGTCAACCTCGCCATTCTGGTAGAGTGCCACCTGCGCATTGCGCGTCCGCGGGGACAGCGCGCCCATCACCACTGCCGCGCCGCCCTTCTGGCGGCGGATCAGCTCGGCAATCGCATAGACATTATCAACCGAGAACCCGACGATGGCGGTGCGCGGCGGCATCCGGCTTATCTTTTTCGAACCTGCGTAGACCAGATCGGACATCCGCTCGCGGCGGTGGAATTCCACGCCCGGCACCAGGGCCGAAATCGGTCCGCGCATGGTATCGGCGCCCAGGAACAGCGTCTCGAGCGTGCCGCGGGCGCGCAGCAGCCGGTCGGTGAAGACATGGCCGCGCTCGGGGTCGGCGCAGAGCTGAATCTCGTCGATCGCCAGGAAGTCGCAGCCCATGCCCTCCGGCATCGCCTCCACCGTGCAGATCCAGTACTGCGCCCGCGGCGGCACGATCCGCTCCTCGCCTGTGACCAGCGCCACAACGGACGGCCCGCGGGCGGCGACCACCTTGTCGTAAACCTCGCGCGCCAGCAGACGCAGCGGGAATCCCATGATCCCGGTGCGGTAGCCGAGCATGCGTTCGATGGCGTAATGTGTTTTGCCGGTATTGGTCGGGCCCAGGACGGCCACGATCCGCGATGCGCTTGCCATTGCTTCAGCCCCCGCCCCCGAAAGGGCTTAGAGTTCCCTGCCCTCGACAGAGGGCTTCAGACGTTCGAGGGCGCTGCTTACTTCCTCGTGATGCGGATGTATAGCCTTGGCGCGCCGGTAGGCCTGATAGGCGCGCTCAGGCTCGCGGAACTGTTCAAAAAGCGCGCCCAGCGCATAGATGGCGTTGTAATCCTTGGGGTTCAAGGCCAGCGCCCGTTCCAGGTCGGCCACCGATGGCCCGTAGAGACCAAGCGCGAAATAGACCCGTGCACGCTCGTACCAGCCGCGGGCGAACCCCGGCGCGTGGTCGGTCAGCGCCGTCAGATGCCCTGCCGCCTGCTGCAAGTCTCCGCGCTCCATCGCATCGGTGCCGCGCCGCAGCAGCAGGTCCATCGACGGCGAGCCGCTCTTGGCCCACAGCGCTTGCAGCTCGCGGTCTATTGCCGCAGCCTCCGCTGCTTCGGCCATCGCGAGGTCCTGCAGCAGCACATCGGCCGACAGGCCCTGCGCAAGCCCCTGGCCAGGCAGGGACAGCGCGGCTGCGGCGGCCGTTGCCGCCACGATAGCTTTGAGCTTTGGGAAATTTCTCCGCATGATGCCTCCAGTGTAATCCCGCGCGCTGCATTTTCCAGTATTGGATGCACATGCTTCACAGGTTTGTGCTATAAGCGCGCCAAACAGATTGAGGACCGATATGAGCGTTACCCTTGAACAGGCGGCAGAAGCCCTGAACGGCAAGCTGGACGCAGGCGAATTCGATTCCACCGCCAAGTTCCAGATCGAAGACCTGGGCGCCATCATGCTGGACGGCGCAGGCGCGCGTGTCGGCGACGAGGAGGCGGATGTGACCATGACCGCAGATGCCGACACCTTCCAGTCGATCCTGGACGGCGAGCTGAACCCGACTGCCGCCTTCATGTCCGGCAAGCTGACCATCGACGGCGACATGGGCGCTGCGATGAAGCTGGCCTCGGCCCTCGCCTGATGGACGGCGCCCCGGTGGAGCTGCAGCCGGCGCCCTTGTACGCGGAGATCGCGCAGGGGCCTGCGGACGGCGCAGCCCATTGGGTCCAGACCTCAGATGGCCTGCGCATCCGTGCAGGCCACTGGCGTCCTGAAGGAGCGGCCAAGGGCACGGTACTGCTGTTCCCCGGGCGCACCGAGTATATCGAGAAATACGGGCTGGCCGCGGCGGAGTTTGCCGCTTGCGGCTATGCCACCCTCACCGTTGACTGGCGCGGCCAGGGGCTGGCCGGGCGGATGCTGGCGGAACGGCGGCTGGGTCATGTGGGCCATTTCACCGATTTCCAGAAAGACGTGCATGCGCTCGCAGCGCTGGCGGAGCAGCTGGACCTGCCCCGGCCGTGGTTCCTGGTTGGCCATTCCATGGGCGGCGCCATCGGCCTGCGGGCGCTGATCGAGGGCTTGGACGTCAATGCCTGCTGCTTCACCGGCCCGATGTGGGGCATCCAGATCCCGCCGCTGATGCGCCCGCTGGTTCGTGTGATAAGCGGCATCGCCCCCTATCTGCGCCTGCAGGAGCGGCTGCTGCCGACCACCGCGCTGGAGCAATACGTCCAGATCACCCCGTTTGAGGGCAACACGCTGACCACCGATCCAGAGATGTACCGGATGATGCACGCCCAGCTGGCGGCGCAGCCGGACCTGGCGCTTGGCGGCCCCACCATCCAATGGCTGCGCGTCAGCCTTGAGGAATGCGCCGAGCTGGCAGCAATGCCCTCCCCCGCGCTGCCCTGCATCACCTTCCTTGGCACCGACGAGCAGATCGTTAACGTGCAAGCCATCCATGACCGCATGGACCGCTGGCCCGGCGGCAAGCTGGACCTGATCAAGGGCGGCCAGCACGAGGTGATGATGGAGACCCCGGAAATCCGCACCCATGTCTTTACCAGCATGTGCCGCCTGTTTGAGCAGCACGACGGCTGACGGCGTGCCTTTGTCCGTTGCCTGTGCAGCGCACCCCTCTTTTACCCGGCCGTTACCCGCCTCTGCCATTCTCCTGTGCTGATCCGCCCCCGGCTGCTTGTGATCCCGCAAGCCGCCGCTTAGATGTTGGGGCAAAGCATTTCACATGACAGGAGCCCCCATGTTCCAGCTTCCCTTCCCCGTCCGCGACGCAAACGCCACAGCCGGTTCCGGCGGCCTTGGCAACCTGCCGGAATGGGACCTCAGCGACCTCTACACCTCCGAGGACGCCCCCGAACTGGCCCGCGATCTGGACTGGCTCCAGCAGGAATGCGCCGCCTTCGCCGCCGATTACGAGGGCAAGCTGGCGGATCTTGACGCGGATGGCCTGCTGGAGTGCGTGCAGCGCAACGAGAAGATCAACAACATCGCCGGCCGCATCATGTCCTTTGCGGGCCTGCGCTATTACCAGCTGACCACCGACGCGGACCGCGCGGCCTTCCTGTCGGACTGCCAGGAGAAGGTGACCATCGCCACCACCCCGCTGGTGTTCTTCACGCTGGAACTGAACCGGATCGAAGACAGCGTGATGGACGCGCATCTGGCCGCCAACGCGGAACTGGGGCGTTATGAGAGCGTCTTCCGCCGCATCCGCGCGATGAAGCCCTACCAGTTGTCCGATGAGCTGGAGAAATTCATGCACGACCTCGGCATCGTTGGCGACGCCTGGGAAAAGCTGTTTGACGAGACCATCGCCGGCCTCACCTTCACCGTGAACGGCGAAGAGCTGAACATCGAAGGCACCCTGAACCTGCTGACCGAGCAGGACCGCTCCAAACGCGAGGCTGCGGCCCGCGAACTGGCCCGCGTGTTCGGCGAGAACATCAAGACCTTTGCCCGCGTCCACAACACGCAAGCCAAGGAAAAGGAAATCATCGACCGCTGGCGCGGCATGCCCAGCGCCCAGATGGGGCGCCACCTCTCCAACGACGTGGAGCCTGAGGTGGTCGAGGCGCTGCGCGAGGCGGTGGTTGCCGCCTACCCTAAGCTGAGCCACCGCTATTACGAGCTGAAGCGCAAATGGCTCGGCCTCGACGTCATGCAGGTCTGGGACCGCAACGCGCCGCTGCCGCTGGAAGACACCCGCACCATCAGCTGGGACGAGGCTGAAAAGACGGTGATGGAGGCTTATAACGCCTTTGACCCCCGCATGGGCGAAATCGCCGCGCCGTTCTTCTCCGACGGCTGGATCGACGCCGGCGTGAAGCCCGGCAAGGCGCCCGGCGCCTTTGCCCATCCGACTGTCACCAACGTGCACCCCTATGTGATGCTCAACTACCTGGGCAAACCTCGCGATGTGATGACCCTGGCGCATGAGCTGGGCCACGGCGTGCACCAGGTGCTGGCGGCGGAACAAGGCGAGATGCTCTCCTCCACCCCGCTGACCCTGGCGGAGACCGCGTCCGTGTTCGGCGAGATGCTCACCTTCCGCAAGATGCTCGACAAGGCCGAAACCAAGGAGCAGCGCAAGGTGCTGCTGGCCGGCAAGGTCGAGGACATGATCAACACGGTTGTGCGCCAGATCGCCTTTTATGATTTTGAATGCAAACTGCACGCCGCCCGTACCGAGGGCGAGCTGACCCCGGACGACATCAACGCCATCTGGATGTCGGTGCAGGCCGAAAGCCTGGGCGAAGCGTTCGAGTACATGGACGGTTATGAGACCTTCTGGGCCTACATCCCGCACTTTGTGCATTCGCCCTTCTACGTTTACGCCTATGCCTTTGGCGACGGGCTGGTGAACGCGCTCTACTCGGTCTACGCCGAAGGCGGCGAAGGGTTCGAGGACAAGTATTTCGAGATGCTCAAGGCAGGCGGCTCCAAGCACCACAAGGAGCTGCTGGCGCCCTTCGGCCTCGATGCCACCGACCCCAAGTTCTGGGACAAGGGCCTCTCCATGATCTCCGGCTTCATTGATGAGCTGGAAGCGATGGAAGACTGATGCCGGTCGCCTTGCGCCCGGTGGCCCGAAGCGAATTTGATCTGGTTTCCCGCATCCAGGTGGAACCGGATCAGATCCGTTTTTCCGGCACTGTGGCGCAGGCGTTTGAAGAGAATGAGGAGGGTGTGGATTTTCACGCCATCCTCGACGATGCCCGCGCGGTCGGCTTCTTCAAGATCGACCGGCTGTATCATGAGACCTATGAGTTTGCCCAAGCGGATGAGCTGGGCCTGCGCGCCTTTATGATCGGCCGGGAGGATCAGGGCAACGGCTATGCCACCGCGGCCGTGGCAGCCCTGAAGCGCTATCTCCCCGCCCATTACCCGGACCGCCGCGCGGTGGTGCTGACGGTGAACCTGCAGAACCCTGGCGCCGTCCGCTGCTACCTGAAGGGCGGCTTTGCCGATACCGGCGGCATATACCCCCACGGCCTTGCCGGCCCGCAGCACATCCTTCGGATGGACCTGGCGGCAGGGCGCTGAGTGTCCGGGACAGGAAATCTCAGGGACCGCTTCCGCCCTTTCTTTGCCTGGGTCCGCGCGCATGTACCGCGCGGGCTGAGGCTGCTGCTGGGGCTTCTGCTTATTTTGGGCGGGATATTCGGGTTCCTGCCGGTGCTGGGTTTCTGGATGATCCCGCTTGGCGTGCTGGTGGCCGCCATGGACATAAAGCTGATCCGCCGCTGGCTGCGGCGCAGAAGGCGGTAACCCCCAAGACGGAACGCCGGGCCGCACCGGCTTTGCCGTATCAGGCGGAACTCTGCCAGCACGCACTTCACCTGGCTGCCCTGCGGCGCGCTATGGCAGGTTGTCCGCAGTAAAAAGGTGAAACCGCGCAGGCTTGGGCTAGCATCATGTGGCGAAGGCATGAGCATCCGGTTCGAGCAGAATGAGTGAACGCCCCAGATCAGACCCGCCAGCCTCAGCGACCAGTCAGGTCACCATGCTGCTTGGGCTTGCTGGCTACTTTACCGCCTTGTTGCTGTTGCGGGGCACTGGCACCGGGCGGGTTGAGGCCGGGATTATTGCGATGCTCGCCACCGCGCTGCCGATGATGGCGCATGAAATCCTGGTGCTGCGGGTGTACCGCCACAAGGCAGCCGGGTTTGGTCCGGTGACTGCGCTGCGCTGGCAGCACATCCACTGGCCGCGTGTGCTGGTGAAGCTGGTTGGCCTGTGCGGCACCCTCGCCGTGATCGCCGCGGCCTATTGGATGTTTCCGGAGTACCACCGTTCTTTCTACGCGCCGTTCTGGGAGGCTTGCCGCATCTGCATGCCGGTGCTTCTGGTCCTGGCGGTTCCCTACTTCATCCTCACCGATCTCCGGATGCGCAGACCAGAAGACGGCTATTTTCACGCGGGCAACCTGCTCCTTGGCCGCCTCGCCCCAGCGAACAGGGCAGCTTTGCTGGACTACGGCCTCGGCTGGCTGATCAAGGGGTTCTTCCTGCCGCTGATGTTTGTCTATTTCAGCGGCAATGCCGCCTATCTGCTGAAGACGCCGCTGACCGCGGCAGTGGAGAGCTTTCCCGCCTTTGTCAGCTACACCGGCAGGCTGGCGGTGGGGGTCGACCTGGCCTTTGTCAGCATCGGCTATGTGCTGACCCTGCGGCTCACCAATTCGCACATCCGCTCTTGCAATCCGCTGTTCTGGGGCTGGGTGGTGACGCTGGCGATGTATGTGCCGTTCTTCTCGGTCATCGGCCGCAAGTATCTGGAGTACAATGACGGTCTCGGCTGGCTGGACATGTTCGGGACCGGCTGGGGGCTTTGGGTGGCCCTTTGGGGCGCCGCCATCGTCACGGCCAAGGTGCTGTGGGCCTGGGCCAACGCCTCCTTTGGCATCCGGTTTTCCAACCTCACCCACCGCGGCATCATCACCAACGGCCCCTACCGCTGGACCCGCCATCCGTCGTATCTGTTCAAGAACATATCCTGGTGGCTGCTGTCAGTGCCCTTTTTCACCACCGAAGGCACCGCCGAGGCACTGCGCCACTGCTTGCTGCTGCTAGGCATCAACGGGGTCTATTTCCTGCGCGCCAAGGCGGAGGAAAAGCACCTGTCCGAGGACCCGACCTATGTCGCCTATGCGCTGTGGGTCGAACAGCACGGCAGGCTGCGCTGGCTGGGGCGTATGCTGCCGCTTCTGCGGTATCAGCCGCCTGCGGGCGAACCAAACGATATTGCTGACCGCCCGGCGCCCGAGCCGCAATCCCGGCTCTGATTACTTCAGCTGACTGTCCTTGGAGCCGCGCCGGTTGATGCCGCCGCGCGCCTGTTGCGCGCCATCGCGCTCCTGCTGGCAGTCGATGCAGAGCTTGACGCCGGGAATGGCCACGCGGCGCTTCTCCGGGATCGGCTCCTCGCATTCGGCGCAATGGGTGAGGCTTTCGCCCACCGGGCGTTTCTGCGCCTTCATCCGCGCAAGCTCGTCATTGATCGAGGCTTCGATCTGCTCATTCACCGCGCCGTCCTGCGCCCAGCCGCCTGCCATGGCTCCTCCTCCTGTGCCAGAGGATGTGAATGTAGGTGCGCACAGGCAGCCTGACCAGTGCCGTGCGCCGGCAATATCCGAGCAATTCTGTCAACTATTTGATTTTATTGCATTTTCCATTGACCGGCCGGCGGGCAGCCGGTACACAGAACACAGAGATTGCAAGCAAGCCAGAATCACCAGGCCGCAAGCAGCCAGCGCACCAGCCATCCTCCGGGACAGCCAGACCGCCAGCGATGCCCGCCACCAGAGTGATTTCAGCCAGCCACGCGCCAGACATGCAGCCAGCACTTCCGCCAGTCAGCCCCATCCAGCCTAAGCGCACCCAGCTCCGCAGCAGCCAGGCACGCGCCAGACAGGTTTCCTGCCAGCATCCGCCAGCCATTCAGGTCAGCCTGACTGACCCAATGTTTCGCGCGCGAAACATTGGGGAAACACTGCTGCCGTAAAGCCAGTGCAACCGCCAGCAGCCCGGGGCAAGAAAAAAGGCGGTGCCGGAGCACCGCCTTTATACGTTTCTTCGGGACACAGCGGTCAGACGCTGGACAGCATGCCCTTTTCGCTTGCCAGCTCGCGCATCTTCTTTTGCAGCTTCTCGAAAGCCCGCACCTCGATCTGGCGGATCCGTTCGCGGCTGACGTTATACTGCGAGCTCAAATCCTCAAGCGTCACCGCCTGATCCATCAGGCGGCGCTGGGTCAGGATGTCCTTCTCGCGGTCGTTGAGCACATCCAGCGCTTCGGCCAGCAGCTCGCGCCGCGCCTCAAGCTCATCACGAGCCTCGTAATCGCCGGCCTGGTCGGCATCTTCATCCTCCAGCCAGTCCTGCCACTGCATGGTGCCCTCGCCCTCGCTGCCGACAGTGGCATTCAGCGAGGCATCGCCGCCGGACATGCGGCGGTTCATCGAGATCACCTCGTCCTCGGTCACGCCGAGATCCGTGGCGATTTTCTTGACATTCTCGGGGCGCAGATCGCCGTCTTCCAGCGCGCCGATGCGGGCCTTGGCCTTGCGCAGGTTGAAGAACAGTTTCTTTTGCGCCGACGTGGTGCCCAGCTTCACCAGCGACCAGGAGCGCAGGATGTATTCCTGGATCGAGGCGCGGATCCACCACATGGCATAGGTCGCCAGGCGGAAGCCCTTTTCCGGGTCAAAGCGTTTCACCGCCTGCATCAGGCCGACATTCGCCTCGGAGATCACTTCGGCCTGCGGCAGGCCATAGCCGCGGTAGCCCATGGCGATCTTGGCCGCGAGCCGCAGATGGGAAGTTACCATCTTGTGGGCCGAGGCCGCATCCTGTTCCTCGACCCAGCGCTTCGCCAGCATGTATTCCTCTTCCGGTTCCAGCAGCGGAAATTTGCGGATTTCCTGGAGATACCGGTTCAGGCCGCCTTCGGGCGTCGGGGCAGGCAGGTTTGCATAATTCGCCATCTAAAGTGTCCCTCCCAAAATGTATAAGGACTTAACATTAGCGCATATGTGTTAGCGCTAAGCCCTTTTCAAGGACCGCTTGTGGAATTCTTCTATGTTAGCTCCGGCGTGGCGGTCTGTGAATTGCATCACAGGGAAGAACACAACTATTTGCTGGTAATTTACTGCCGCAAAGCCGCCAGCAAATCCGCCATATCCTGCGGCAGCGGCGCTTCGAACCTGAGCGGTTCGCCGGTGAGCGGATGCGCAAATCCCAGCACCGCAGCATGCAATGCCTGGCGCGGGAAAGCCTGCACCGCGGCCTGCGCAGCCTCGTTCAGAGCCTTGGCAGCCAGCTTGCGGCGGCCGCCATAGGTAGGGTCGCCCACCAGCCCGTGGCCGGCATGTGCCATATGCACCCGGATCTGGTGAGTACGGCCGGTTTCCAGCCAGCATTCGATCAGCGCGGCACAGGACGGATTGCCGAAACTCTCAACAATGCGGGCACGGGTCACCGCGTGGCGGCCGCCCTGGAACAGCACCGCCTGGCGCTGGCGGTCGGTCTTGTGGCGGGCCAGCTGGGTGGTGAGCTTGAGGATATTGCCGGGCTCAAAGCTCGCCCCCTTGACGCCGCGCAGACGCGGGTCGTTGCCGTCCGGAACCCCGTAGCAGACCGCCTGATAGTAGCGTTCCACCGTGTGTTTCTCAAATTGCGCGGCCAGCCCCTGATGCGCGGCATCGGATTTGGCCACCACCAGGAGGCCGCTGGTTTCCTTGTCAATGCGGTGGACGATACCAGGACGCTTGACCCCGCCGACACCCGACAGGTTGCCGCCAAAGTGATGCAGCAGCGCGTTCACCAGCGTGCCCGAGGGCGAACCCGGCGCCGGATGCACCACCATGCCCGCAGGCTTGTTGATGACGATCAGGTCGTCGTCCTCAAACATGATCTCCAGCGGGATATCCTCGGGGCCGATATGGCTGTCTTCGGCCTCTTCCACCTCGATCGCGATCTGCGCACCCTCGGCAATCTTGGCCTTGGGGTCCTGCACGACTGCGCCATCCACCGTCAGCGCGCCGTCCTCGATCAGCCGGGCCAGCCGGGTGCGCGACAGGGTCGCCTCCTCTGGCACATCGCGCGAAACCGCTTTATCAAGCCGCTTAGGCGGGTTTTCCGCGATGACAAACTCAATCCGGCGGCTGCCCATGACTGATCCTTCCGAGACCGAAATCCAAACGGAGCCGCCGCAGATCCGGTTCCTGCGGCGGCTGGTGACCACGCTGACCGTGGTGATGATTGGCGGGCTTGTAGTGATAATCTCGCTGCTTGTCATCCGCCTGCAGGCAAGTGACGCGCCGCTGCCTGCGGAAATTGCCCTGCCCGATGGCGCGGAGGCCGAGGCAGTGACCCTGGGCCGGGACTGGATTGCCGTTGTGAGCCACGACAACCGCATCCTTATTTACGACCGGGAAACCGGTGAACTGCGCCAAGAGGTGCAGATCACCGACTAAGCCGGCCCGATCAGGACCGGAGCAGTACCTTGTTCGAGTCGATTGCCGCGGCGATTTGGGCGTATTGCGTCTGCCGCTCCCGCGCGGTTTCCGCACTGCGCAGAAGGACTGTGGCAGCTTCCTCCAATATCCGGGTGGCCTCCAGGTTCACAGCGGCCTGTACAGAGGCGCGCACCGGCGTGAGCGGCCGGGCGGTGCGTTCTGCCGGGTCGGCGGCGCTGGACACGGTCACCCGGTTCCGTTCCGGATCGCGGTTCTGGCGGGCCAGTCGCTTGAGCCTGCCGGAGGTGTCCTTGAGCACGCTGCGCACTTCGTCGTAGTCGGTGTCTTCCGGGATGCCGTCTGCGGCGGCTTCAAGCCTTTCGGACAGACAATCGACCTGCAGAGCCGAATTGCCGGTGGCGCCGCAGAAGGCTTTGGCCGCAGCCAGGGTTGCCAGCAGTTCCGCCAGAAACGCCGCCGAGCCGAACTCTCCGCCCGGCACAACCACCGTGTAGACAAGCGGACCCGGGCTTTGCGCCAGGACAGGCGAGGCGGACAAGCCCAGGCAGGAAACCCCTGCTGTCAAACACTTGCAGATTGAATTGAACATCTCGTAACCCCAACTGTTGCATGAAACTGCCCGCCGGCGGCGGGCAGTCCGCGCAGCAGCGCTGCGCGGCTTCTTGCCGGAACGAATGGGCCGCGGCGCAGCAATGTTGCCCGGTGAACGGCCGTTAACTAATCTGAATTTGTCCCAATCATAAGGTTGTTTATACATGTATACCAGTATCTTGCGGGCGGCTTCGCTCATTATTCCGCTGGCCTTTGCCGGACAGGCGGCATTGGCCCAAGCGTCGGGCCCGGCCTTGGATGAGGCCAAGCGCCGCCTAGCCTGCGGTGCCGGTGTGCCCGTCTCCGCCAGCTATCTTCCGGACGGCTCGCTGCAGGTGACCTGCCAGGCCACAGGCGCCGAAACCGTGACCCAAGCTGATACCGGCCGCATGCCGGAGACCGGCCTGTCAGCCGGTGCCACCGCCGGGGTGGTCGCAGGAGCCCTGTTCCTGGTTGTGATCGCCGATGACGATGATGGCACCACCACTACGACGACAACAACCACCACAAGCACCGCCGATTAAGGCCGGGGCCGGCCGCTGGTTCAGGCAGCGGCCGGTCTGCATCCCCACGAGAGAAACAGCCCAGCCCCGGCCTTGCTTCCGCACAGGCTCAGCAAGGCCCGCCCTGCGCTGCCGCAAACGTCACAGGCAAATGCGCAAACTATAGAACCGCCAAGCAAATGCGCCCGGCACTTGCTGATTTCATATTTTACCAAGGGGAGATGGTACCGCCTCCCCGGCTTGAACGGGGGACCTCTGGATCCACAATCCAGCGCTCTAACCAACTGAGCTAAGGCGGCACTGAGGGGGCATTTATAGCACGTCCCAGAGGCACGCAAGAGGTTTTTTTGCCTTTCCGCCGCAGAAATCCCAGGCATCGCGGTTACAGGTTCAGCGGGCCGGACCAGCGGCAGGCGCGGCCGCGGAGTTATCCACAAGCGCTTGCTATTACAGGCGAATCCAATTCTGCCTGGAACCGCATTGGTTAAGCGCCCGAGGTCTCAAAAGTCAGCTTCCAAGTCTGTTCCACCAGATCTTGGCCATAGCTGTGGACCGGGCGGCTGCCGCGCAGCTGCCAGCCGAACGCGCGGTACAAGGCGCATGCGGTTCGGTGGCTTTCATGGGTTTTCAGCATCATGCCGCGGTAGCCTGCGGCGCGGGCAAACGCCATGCATTCCCGCAACAGCCGCTTGCCCAGCCCCTTGCCGCGCGCTTTGGGCGTCAGCAGGAACAGCCGCAGCTGCGCGGTCTGCTCGTCCTTCCTCATGCAAAAGACTGTGCCCAGCCGCTCGCCGCGGCTTTCCGCCATCCAGCCCCGTTCGCAGCCCGGGTCATGGCCCGCGCAGAAACTGTGCAGAATGTCGGCAACCAGCGGCCCGAAAGTTTCATCAAAGCCCGCCTCGCGGGCGTAGAGATCCTGATGGCGGGCTACCAGCCATTGCATGTCGGTCGGGGCGAATTGGCGCAGGGTCACATCCGTCATGGACCGAGTGTAGCGCAAACCCGGCTTGCCTTTCAGCGTGCGGCGGGCTAGCACCGGCTGCAATCCGCTGACCGGCTTAGGAGCGCAAGATGAGTATCAATACCGAACGCGACATCGAGGCAAACCTGCAAATCGGCCCCACCGATCAGGGCATGGTGCGGATCTTCATCGAGGCGGGCGGCACCGAGATCCCGATGGACTTTGATCCGGAAGAGGCCGAGGAAATTGCCGACGAGATCCGCGCGGCTGCCCAGGCGGCGCGCAGCATCAAGTGATCCTGGCTGCCTGACCCATTGCGCGCCCCTGCTGGCTGGCGCGCAAACTCTTGTCCCGGCCCTTTAATCGGGACGGTTGACCCGTCCCGCATCCCGGCGCGCTTGGGATTGCCGGACCGGGTGCTTCCCGACACTATCCGCAGCGCGCTTGCAAAGCGTGCTGCCGGGCCCAAGGCCGCCAAGGGGTTCCGGCGCAGCCGGGGCACCTGCAGGCGCGGGAGCGCCCCCTTTCGCAGTCACACGCCCGGCTCTTCGCCCCCTGCCCCGCCCAGCAGCAGCCCGTCCTTGCAAGGGTCCGGATCGCGCAGGATTTGCAGGCGGCGGGCGGCGTCCATGGCGAATTTCTGCACCAGCTTCTTGCGGCGCGCCGGCGCCACCTTATCCTCCGGCGCCATTCGGATGATCTCCGCATCATAGGGATCGGCTATGATCAGCCCGGAGCCATCCGGCAGCAGATCGGTTGGGAACTCCATGTCCACCGCCCAGAAATAGCGGTCGCACCACTCCAGATAGCCTTCCCACTTGCCATCCGCCTGGAAATCGGCACGGCTGGATTTGCACTCAACAACCCAAAGCTCCCCCTTGGGCCCCAGCGCCATCACGTCCACCCGCAAGCCGCGGGCGGGGACGAATTCCTCCAGCGGGGCGAAGCCAAGCGAGCGCAAATAGCGCGACACCCCGCGGGCCAGTCTTTGTCCGGGCTGCAGATCTTCAATCATGGACGCGAATGTGAACAATTAGAGAACAAATTGCAATCCCGCGGTTTTGCCCGGAAATGGCGAAGCCGCGCCGCGCTCCCCCTTGTAACGAAGGACCGGGCAGCTTACTTACGCCCTTGGCGGGTTCTGCCCTTCTCGTGACAGGCAGCATTCCGGTGGCCTTAAGCAATTCCGAGGGAGCTGGCTCTGTTCGGATCCTGGTCCGTTTACCTGGCGCCCACCTGTATATACAGGTCCTCGGGAATCAAAGCCGCACGGTTGATTGGTGGTCCCGCCGCTTCCACCACCCTGTCTGCAAAAGAAAACCGCGCCTTCCGGAGGGGAAAGCGCGGGCCGAACGCCTGTGCGCCGGTTTGCTTAGCGGCGCGTGCGCAGCTGTTGCTGGCGCTGGGACGGCTTTTCAGCGGTCACTTTCACCGGCTGGAAGTCATGCGCCACCGGAGTGCCGCGGCGGGGGCCGCTGTCTTTCTCAGCCATCGCCATCACTGCCCAGGCAAACTGCACGCCGGCAAAGACGATGCCATGCATGAACCAGAGCAGGAACACCGCCAGAACTCCTGCATCCGAGGCGGTGACCAGCGACCAGAGATTTATCACATTGAACCACAGAAGCACCGCCACAAAGGCCGCGGCGATTGCAAAGCCGATCACAACATTGCGGATATACATCTTCACCAGTTCAGGCATCTGAATCCTCCAGAATTGCAAAGCGAGGTTATCAGCCTTTGCGGCGCCGTCCAGCGGTTCCGGAGGAGATGAGCGGAATTTGTCGCACCCCTTGCACGGCGCCTGCCCCAAACGCAAAAAAGCGCGCCCATCGGCGCGCTTCATTTCTTTTCAGCTCCCTGACCGGCAGCCTCAGAACGCTTCGGGTTTGGCCTCACGCGCCATGTGGTCGAGCACGGCATTGACGAACTTCGGCTCCTTGCCTTCGGGAAAGAAGGCGCGGGCGATGTCGACAAACTCGTTGATCACGACCTTGGGCGGAGTATCGGACTGGGTCAGCTCGGCGCCTGCGGCGCGGAACAGCGCCCGCAGGGTCGGGTCGATGCGGGCAATCGGCCATTTCGCCACCAGGGCGCGGTCGGTCATCTGGTCGATCCGCGCCTGATGGTTCACCGCTTCGCGCACCAGATTGCGGAAGACTTTGGTATCGCCCTCCGCCATTTCGTCACCTTCATAGACAGCACCAAACCGGTGATCCTCGAACTCGACGATCACCTTGTCGAAGGTGAGGCCGCTGTGTTCCATCTGGAACAGCGCCTGCACGGCGTAAAGCCGCGCTGCCGATCTCATCTGATTCTTGCCGTTGCCCTTGGGGCGGCTGTCCTGGGTGCTCATGCGCTGGTGGATCCGTTGTCTGTACCGGCGACCTGATACGCCCCTGCGGGTGCCTTGAAGCCGATGCCTTTGGTCTGGGCGCCCCACTTACGCGTGAGCGCGATCAGATGCAAGGCCGCAGCCGCAGCGCCGCCGCCTTTGTTCTGATCGGCGGTATCGGCGCGCACCTCGGCTTGCTTGCGGTTTTCCACGGTCAGGATGCCGTTGCCAATGCACAGGCCCTGCAAGCCCATCAGCTGGATTGCGCGGGAGCTGTCGTTACAGACCGTCTCGTAATGGGTGGTCTCGCCGCGGATCACGCAGCCCAGCGCCACATAGCCGTCGAAGTTCGAGCTGCGGTCGGCAATCGCAATCGCAGTCGGCACTTCCAGCGCGCCGGGCACTTCCACGATTTCAAAGGTGCCGCCCGCGGCTTCGATTTCGGCCGCGGCGCCGGCGACCAGATTGTCGGCAATATCCTTGTAGTAAGGCGCGACAACAATCAGCAGCTTCACCGGCTTGTCGAACTCGGCGCGCGGCAGGGTGTAGTGGGTTTCATGTCCAGCCATATCAAGCGTCCTTCAGAATGGGGCGGCTGCCGGTGATGGACAGGCCATAGGCGTCCAGCCCGACGTATTTGGTCGAGGGCGAGTTGGTCAGCAGGACCAGCTCATGCAGGCCCAGGCTCGACAGGATCTGGGCGCCGATGCCGGTCTGCTTGATGGTCACCGTGCGCGGGCCCTCGTCCTCATTGGCGTAGAGCGCGTTGCGCGGCTGGCGGAACAGGGTCACCACACCGCGGCCCTCTTCGGCGATGATCTCCATCGCACGCGGCAGCTGGCGGGCAGACTTGGGGCCCAAGCCCAGAATGTCGGTCGCCTCATGCAGCGCATGGGTGCGCACCAGCACCGGCTCCGGCGTAGTGATGTCGCCCTTGATCATCACCACATGCTCGATCCCGTGGGTCTGATCGGTGAACAGCCGCATTTCCCACTCGCCGCCGATTTCGGAGGTCACGGTCTCGCGCGAGGTTTCCACCACCAGGTTGTCGTTGCGGGCGCGGTAGGTGATCAGGTCGGAGATGGTGCCGATTTTCAGCCCGTGCTTTTGCGCATACTCCACCAGGTCGGGCAGACGCGCCATGGTGCCGTCTTCCTTCATGATCTCGCAGATCACGGAGGACGGGTAGTGGCCTGCCAGGCGGGCGACGTCGCAGCCGGCCTCGGTGTGGCCTGCGCGGACCAAAACTCCGCCCCGGCGTGCGCGCAGCGGAAAGACATGGCCAGGCGTGGCGATATCGGCTGCGGTCTTGTCCGGGTCGATGGCGGTGGCCACGGTCAGGGCGCGGTCCGCGGCGGAGATGCCGGTGGACACGCCCTCGCGCGCCTCGATGGAGACCGTAAAGGCGGTTTCGTGGCGCGAGGAGTTGTGCAGCGCCATCATCGGCAGGCCCAGTTCCTCGATCCGCTCGGCCGGCATCGTCAGGCAGATCAGCCCGCGGCCGTGGGTGGCCATGAAGTTGATCGCGGCGGCATCGGCGTGCTGGGCCGGGATCACCAGGTCGCCTTCGTTCTCGCGGTCCTCGTGGTCGACCAGGATGAACATACGGCCCTGGCGGGCCTCTTCGATGATCTCTTCAATCGGGCTGATGGCATCGCGCAGTTGCGCCTCAACCGGCCCCGGTGTTTCAAAGCTCATATGGCAGCCTTTCGATGTGCGTGGGCAGCACGCCTGGCACTGCGGGTTCTTTCCCAGCCAGATAGCCCAGGCCGGCAGCAAATGCCAGTCCCGCAAACGGCAACAAGAGGTCTGGACGCGCCCTGTGCATCTGTGCACAAGTGGTTTTGGATCCAATCTCTGGATCAAGCATCAATGGGTTGGGAGGACCAGACATGCGCGCATCCCGCATATTGCAGGCGGTCGAGGCTCATGCAGAGGGCGAGCCAGGCCGGGTGATCACCGGCGGCATGCCCCTGCTGCGGGGCAATTCGGTGTTTGAGAAGATGCAGGACATGGCCGCGAACCATGACGGGATCCGCCTCTCGATGCTGCGCGAGCCGCGCGGCAATCCCGGCCTGTGCGGCAATGCCATCGTGCCGCCCTGCCACCCGGAGGCTGATGCGGGTTTCATCATCTTCGAGCAGACCGAATACCCGCCGATGTCCGGCTCCAACACCATTTGCGTGGTGACGGTTCTGCTGGAGACCGGCATCGTGCCGATGGTAGAGCCGGTGACGGAGCTGGTGCTGGAGGCGCCGGCCGGGCTGATCCGGGTGCGGGCCGAATGCCGGGACGGCAAGGTGACACGGGTGGCGTTCCGGAACGTGCCCGCCTTTGCAGTGCATCTGGATGCGCAGGTGGAGGTGGCGGGGCTCGGCACTGTCACCGTGGATGTGGCCTGGGGCGGCATGTTCTTTGTGCTGGCCGAGGCTGATCGGCTGGGCGTTTCGCTGGATGCGGACCACGGCGCGGAGATCGTGCGCGTATCCGAGGCGATCCGCCACGCTGCCGCCGAGCAGTTGCCGGTGGTGCATCCGGACAATCCTGAGATCACCGGCCCGACCATCACAAACCTCTGGGGCGCGCCGGTTGCCGAAGGAACCCACGGCCGCGGTGCGATCACCATTTCGACCGGCCCCTTCAACCCTGAACGCCCGCAGGACGCCAGCGGCATCCTCGACCGCTCGCCCTGCGGCACCGGCACCTGCGCCAAAATGGCGGTGCTGCACGCGCGCGGGCTGCTGGGCGTCGGTCAGGACTATGTGAATGCCGGTCCGCTGGGCACCACTTTCACCGGGCGGATTGCCGAAGAGACACAGGTGGGGCGATACAAGGCAATTGTCCCGACCCTGTCCGGCCAGGGATGGATCTATGGCCTCTCCAGCTACACGCTGGATCCCAGCGACCCGTTCCCTGCGGGATACACCGTCGGCGACATGTGGTGATGCGCGGCGCCTTGGCGGCGCGCCCGGCCCAACTCTTTTGACGGCATCTGTGATGCAGGCAGAAGGGGCGGGAGCGCTTCTTCGAGAGGGGGTTGAGGGGCGCTGCCCCTCGGCCTGGCGGCCTCACCCCGGAGTATTTCGGGAAAGATGAAAGGGCCGGCGCGCTTATCCGGCTTCCTGCAGGCGCGCGACGTAGCGGGCCAGGGTGTCGATTTCCAGGTTGATGCGGTCACCGGTCTTCACATCGCCCCAAGTAGTGACGTCCTTGGTGTGCGGGATGAAGTTGATGCCGAAGTCGCAGCCGTCCACATCGTTCACCGTCAGCGAGGTGCCGTTCAGCGCTACCGAGCCCTTGGGGGCGATGAAGCGCGCCAGCGCCTCCGGTGCCCGCAGGGTGACGCGGGTGCTGTCGCCCTCATCCGTCATGGCCACCACTTCGGCAACGCCGTCCACATGGCCGGACACAATATGGCCGCCCAGCTCGTCTCCGACTTTCAAGGCGCGTTCCAGGTTTACCCGCTTGCCCACGGTCCAGGCGCCGAGATTGGTCTTGGAGACGGTTTCGGCCGAGACCTGCACGTCGTACCAGTCATCGCCCAGCGCGATGACGGTCAGGCAGACACCATCGGACGCGATTGAAGCGCCGATGTCGATGGTGGCCGTGTCATAGGCTGTGCGGATCCGCGCGCGCAGGTCGCCCTGCTGCTCCAGTTCGGCGATGGTGCCGACGTCAGTGATGATGCCTGTGAACATGGGTGCGCTCCCCGCCGGTGCAATGTTTATCCTGCGGCAGAGGTAGCCAAGCCGCTCGGTCTTCACAAGCCCCGGCTTGCGTTCTCCCCTGCTGAGGCCATAGTTTCGCCGCACTCAAATGTTAGCCGGTCCTCATTCTTGTATTTCGAGTTCTGCACCCCGTGATGCCAAACCATCCTGCGACACACCGAAGCTTCCTGTTCCTGCAGGGCCCGCACGGGCCGTTTTTTGCCGCGCTTGGCAAGATGCTGCGGGCTGCAGGCTGCGAGGTGGCGCGGGTGGGATTTAATGCCGGCGACCAGGCCTTCTGGCGCGGCAGGGACAGCTACATTCCTTTCACCGGCAGCCAGCAGGAATGGCCGGAGGTGCTGGCCGGGCTGCTGGACAGCCGGTCCGTCACCGACATTGTGCTCTATGGCGACACCCGCCCCATTCACGCAGCAGCAGTGGCGGCGGCGCAGCAGCGCGGCCTTACGGTGCATGTGTTCGAAGAAGGCTATCTGCGCCCCTATTGGGTGACCTACGAGCGCGGCGGCGCCAATGGCCATTCGCGGCTGATGGATATGACGGTTCCCGGCATGCAGGAGGCACTGGCGCTGTCTGACATGGAAGCGCCGCTGCCGCCGGCGCATTGGGGCGATATGCGCCAGCATGTCTTTTACGGCGCGCTGTACCACTGGTTCGTGATGTTCTGGAACCGCAAGTACCGCAACTTCCGCCCGCACCGGGCGCTGCCGGTGACCAAAGAATTCCAGCTTTACCTCAAGCGCTTGCTGCTGATGCCCGCGCAGGCGCTGGAACGGCGGCTGGCGGAGCTGCGCATCCGCAACGGCGGCTTTCCCTACCATCTGGCGCTGCTGCAGCTGGAGCATGACAGCTCCTTCCAGATGCACTCCCCGTTCAGCAGCATGCGCGATTTCCTGGAGGAAGTGATCAGCGGCTTTGCCGAAGGCGCGCCGCGCCATCATCACCTGGTGATCAAGGCGCACCCGTTGGAGGATGGCCGCGCCCAGGTGCGCCGCACGCTGCGGCGGCTGGCGCGGGAGCATGGCATCGCCGGCCGGGTCCATTATGTGCGCGGCGGCAAGCTGGCGCAGCTGCTGAACGAGGCGCGCACCGCGGTGACCGTCAACTCTACCGCCGGCCAGCAGGTGCTGTGGCGCGGCATTCCGCTGCGGGTGTTCGGACGCGCGGTTTATGGCAAGCCGGAGTTTGTCTCGCAGCAGCCGCTGGCAGAATTCTTTGCCGCCGCCTGCCGCCCCGACAGCCGCGCCTACAAGGATTACCGCCGCTTTTTGCTGGAAACGTCGCAGGTGCCCGGCGGGTTTTATTCCCGCGAGGGGCGCCGCCAGCTGCTGCGCCAGGTGGCCGATATGATGCTGGCAGACGAAGATCCCTATGACGCGCTGCGCTTGGGCACAGCGGCACCGCGGCAACAGTTGCGCCTGGTGACCTGACGCAAAATTGCCCAAAGACTGGATTTTTCCCTGCTGCCCGGTTAGGTTGCCGGTAAAACTTGAGGCAAACAATAATTGGTCGAGGAGACCGAGCAGTGAAATCCGTTCCCCTTCGCTGGGCGCGTCCGGTGGCCATGCTGGCGGCCTTGACGCTGGCGGCCTCTTGCGGCCTGCCCAAAGTCGGCCCCAACAAGCGCCAGATCTTCGCCGGGTCCGTGCAGCGGGAAGGCGATGCCTTTATCGTGTCCGTCAACGACCGGGTTGCCCGTGCAACAGCCGTGGTGCCCGCCCTTGGCTTCTCTTCCGGCTTTACATCCGCGGGCAGGCTTACCTCCGACACCATCCGCCCCGGCGATGTGCTGGGTCTCACCGTCTGGGAAAACGTCGATGACGGGCTGCTGGCGGCAGAAGCCACCAACTCCACCGTGCTCGAAGAGGTGCAGGTGGACAGCGCGGGCTATATCTTTGTGCCGTACGCAGGCCGCCTGCGCGCCTCCGGCAACACGCCGGAGCAGCTGCGTGAGACCATCACCCGGAAGCTGGAAGACCAGACCCCTGACCCGCAGGTGCAGGTGCGCCGCCTGGCCGGTGATGGCGCCACCGTCAGCCTGACCGGCTCTGTCGGTGCTCAGGGCGTCTACCCGATCGAACGCCCGACCCGGACCCTGTCCGCCATGCTGGCCCAGGCCGGCGGCGTGACGATCCAGCCGGAGATCGCCCAGGTCACCGTGATCCGCGGCCAGGAGAAGGGCAAGATCTGGTTCCAGGACCTGTTCGACAATCCGCAACTGGATGTCGCCCTGCGCGGCGGCGACCGCATTCTGGTGGAGGAAGACACCCGCTCCTTCACCGCCCTTGGCGCAACCTCCGCCCAGGCGCGGGTGCCGTTTGAAAGCCAGGACTTGTCAGCGCTGGAAGCGATTGCTCAGGTCGGCGGGCTGATATCCAACGCCTCGGACCCCACCGGCGTGTTCGTGCTGCGCAATGAGCCGTCCGAGATTGCCAACCAGGTGCTGGGACGCGACGATCTGATCGGTGCTCAGCGCATGGTTTATGTGCTGGACCTGACCCAGCCGAACGGGCTGTTTGTCGCCCGCGACTTCGTGATCCGCGACGATGACACGCTTTATGTCACCGAAGCGCCCTACACGCAGTGGACCAAGACCATTTCGGTCCTGCTGACCCCGGTGGGCTCGCTGTCGAGCGTCTCCACTGCGCTGGATGGCTAAACCTCCATGCGCCTGAACACAGGCCAGCAAAAAGCCGGGAGCGATGCGTCCCGGCTTTTTGTTTTCAACGGCGGTTTTCTGACCCAGCGCCGGGTGCGGCGGATTTTGCAGCTGTCCGGGTATGATATCCGGCTGGGCCTGCCGCGGCCGGAGGATCTAATCGGCATCTGGGGCGCCTCCCCCACGGCGCACCGGGGCCTTGCAGTGGCCGAGCGCCGCGGCTGCGGGCTGCTGCGGGTGGAGGACGCCTTTCTGCGCTCGATCCACCCCGGCCGCGCGGGGGAGCCGCCGGCGGGGCTGCTGCTGGACCGGGCAGGAGTGCATTTCGATGCCGGCGTGCCATCGGATCTGGAGCAGCTCCTGGCCAGCCACCCCCTGGATGACGCCCATCTGATGCGCCGGGCGCGTGATGCGATTGCCCGTCTCAAGGCCGCCCACCTCAGCAAGTACAACGCCTTTGACCCCGAAGACCCGGTGCCGGAGCCCGGCTATGTGCTGGTGGCGGATCAGGCGCGGGATGATGCCTCGGTCAAAGCCTCGCGTGCGGACCGGGCCCGGTTCCTTGAAATGCTGGCCTTTGCCCAGGAGGAGCACCCCGGCGCGCGGGTGCTGATCAAGACCCACCCGGAGACGCTGCGCGGCTACCGGGCGGGCTATTACGATGCCGGGGATGCGCAGGGCCGGGTCGAGTTGTTTACCGGCAGCGTCTCTCCCTGGGCGCTGCTGGAAGGGGCTGTAGGGGTTTATACGGTCTCCTCCCAGATGGGGTTCGAGGCAATCCTGGCAGGCCACAAGCCGCGGGTCTTTGGCCAGCCGTTTTATGCGGGATGGGGGCTGAGCATAGACGACGCGCCGCCCGCACGGAGGCAGCGGCAGCTGACACGGGCGCAGCTGTTTGCTGCTGCAATGATCCTTTATCCGAAATGGTACGACCCGTTCCGGGATGAGCTGTGCCCGCTGGAGACGGTGCTGGACAATCTGGAGGCGCGTGTCCGCGCCTGGCGGCAGGACCGTAAGGGCTGGGCCGCCTGCGGTATGAGGATGTGGAAACGCAAACCGCTGCAAAAGTTCTTTGGCGCTGAAAAGAAAGTGCTGTTCACCGGGGACGCGGCCAAGGCGCAGGCCAGCGGCCGGAACTGGATGGTCTGGGCCGGAAAGGCCACAGACGCGCACAGCGGCGCGGTGCGCGTCGAGGACGGCTTCTTGCGCTCGCGCGGGCTAGGCGCCGAATTGGTGCCGCCCCTGTCACTGGTGACCGACCGGGGCGGGATATTCTACGATCCGCGCACCCCCTCCGATCTGGACGCGCTGATCGCCCGCCGGGTGGAAATGACCCAGGCGGAGGAGCTGCGGGCTGAGCGACTGGTGCAGTCGCTGATCCGCGACGGCGTGTCCAAGTACAACCTTGGCGGCGCCGCCCCTGCCCTGCCGGAGGGCCGCCGGATCCTGGTGCCGGGCCAGGTGGAGGATGACGCCTCGATCCTGTGCGGCGGCGGGCAGGTGCGGACCAACCTTGAGCTGCTGCGCGCCGCGCGCGAGGCCAACCCCGAAGCCGTCATCATCTACAAGCCGCACCCGGATGTGGAGGCCGGGCTGCGCAAAGGCGAGGTGGACGCAAAAGGCCTGGCGGACGTTGTTGCTGCGCAGGCCGACCCCATGGCCCTGCTAGGCCAAGTGCAGGAGGTATGGACAATGACTTCCCTCCTGGGTTTCGAGGCGCTGCTGCGCGGGGTGAAGGTCACGACGCTGGGGACACCTTTTTATGCTGGCTGGGGGCTAACCACGGACCTGGCCCCGGTGCCGTCCTGGCGCCAGGCGCAGGTGCCGCTCTTGGGTCTCGCCCATGCGGCGCTGATCGACTATCCGCGCTATTTCGACCCGGTGACAGGCCAGCCTTGCCCGCCGGAAGTTGCGGTAATGCGCCTGCGCGAAGGCCATCTGCCGCACCCGGGCCTCGGCAACCGGCTGCTGTCCAAGCTGCAAGGGCTTTTTGCGACTTACGCCCACCTCTGGCGCTGACCGCAGCAAAACTCCGCACAGGTGGAGCTCCCGCGCCCGCAGGACGCCCTGGCTGGCGCCAGCGCACCCTTGGCGGCCTTGGGCGTGGCCCGGCGCTATGCGCCGGGCCACGCCCAACGGGAGCGGAGCATGACCATGCTCCGGCGACGGGCGGGAGAACCCGGGTGCCAGGAGAGACAGCAGGAGGTCAGCGCAGCGCGCGGGTCCAACGGTGCAGGATGTCACGTCCGACCGGGCGGGTTTCCACCAGCTCGAACCGGGGGGCCTCGTCCAGGCGGCCGATACCCAAGGCGCCGATCGAGGGCAGCCCTTCGGCACCGATCCCCAGACCGGCAGTGAAACCGATCAGCTCGTCCACCAGGTCAAATGCCAAGAGCGAGGCTGCCAAAGCGCTGCCGCCCTCGCAGAACACGCGGGTCAGCCCCGCCTGCCCCAGCTGCTGCAGCACATCGCCCGCATCCAGCTGCACCCCGTGCGAGGCGCAGGGGATCAGCTTGGCGCCCAGTCCTTCCCAGGCCTGGATACGCTCATGGTCGGCGCCATGGCCGTGGCAAAGCCAAACCGGCACCTGTTTCGCGGTGCGTGCCAACTGGCCCATCAGCGGCAGGTCCAGGTGGCGCGAGATCACAACCCGCACAGGCTGCTGCTCGACCCCCAGATCACGCACCGTCAGCGAGGGATCATCCGCGCGCGCCGTACCGCCGCCGACCATCACCGCATCGTGGCGGGCGCGCATCGCATGCACAACGCGGCGTGCCTCCGGCCCGGTGATCCACTTGCTTTGCCCCGATCCGGTGGCAATGCGGCCGTCAAAGCTGCTGGCCAGTTTCAGCGTCACCAGCGGACGGCCCTGTTCGGTCTTCAAAAAGAACCCTGCATGGTCGCGCGCCGCCTGCGCGCCCCAAACGCCTGTATCCACTCTGATACCGGCATCCCGCAGCATCCGGATGCCCTGGCCGGAGACCCGCGGATCACTGTCCCCGATCGCAGCCACAACCCGTGCAACCCCGGCATTGATCAGCGCCTGGGCGCAAGGCGGGGTTTCGCCCTGATGGGCGCAAGGTTCAAGAGTGACATAGGCGGTGGCGCCGCGGGCGGCTTCACCAGCCTGCGCCAGCGCTTCGGTTTCCGCATGCGGGCGGCCGCCCGGCTTGGTCCAGCCGCGCCCGACCACGCGGTCGCCCTGCACGATGACACAGCCGACAGCCGGGTTTGGCCAGCAGTTGCCCTGGCCGCGCCGGCCCAGAGACAGCGCCAGCGCCATGAAACGGTGATCGGTGTCCATTATTCTTCCGGCGCCACCGGCGGGCGCAGCTCGTGGACAAAATCCTCGAAATCATCCGCTGCCTGGAAGTTCTTGTAAACACTGGCAAATCGCACGTAAGCCACGGTGTCGATCCGGGCCAGCGCCTCCATCACGATCTCGCCGATCTTCTTGGAGGGAATGTCGGTCTCCCCCATGCTTTCCAGCCGCCGCACAATGCCTGAGATCATCTGGTCGATACGTTCAGGCTCAATCGGGCGTTTCTGCATTGAGATGCGGATAGAGCGCTCCAGCTTGTCGCGGTCGAAATCCTCACGCTTGCCATTGGACTTGATCACCACCAGGTCGCGCAGCTGCACCCGCTCATAGGTCGTGAACCGGCCGCCGCAGGCCGGGCAGAACCGGCGCCTCCGGATCGAAACATGATCTTCGGCGGGGCGTGAATCCTTGACCTGAGTGTCGATATTTCCGCAAAATGGGCAGCGCATCCGCCTGCTTCCTCAATCCTGTCAGCCTGATTATTAGTGCCGGGATCGGCCCGGTTATCCACAACTATAGGCTACCCTCCAGAATTTGGGTAGAGCTGATTTCCCGCCGCTAGATAAAGAGGTTTACGCCAGGTGCGCCGACACCCTGCGCTGATGCGAAGCATCGCGGTGTTCAAACAGATAAATACCCTGCCAGGTGCCCAGCACAGGCGCTCCGTCCGCCACCGGGACCGACAGGCTTACCGGCATCATAGCCGCCTTGATATGGGCTGGCATATCGTCCGGGCCCTCATAGGTGTGGCGCAGATAGGACATCGAGGGATGGTTCGACGGCGGCACCAGCCTGGCGAAAAAGGCGCGCAGATCGGTCTGCACCTCCGGGTCGGCATTTTCCTGGATCAGCAGCGAGCAGGAGGTGTGGCGGACGAACAGGGTCAGCAGCCCGTCCCGCAGGCCGCTGGCGGCCACCCAGGACCGCACCCCATCGGTGAATTCATAAAGGCCCTGCCCGCGCGTCGGTATGGTGAATTCGTGATGCATGGGGCATTTTTGGCGGAAACCGGCCCGGCAGGCAACTGATGCGCCGCGCAAATTCCCCGGTCAGCGCAGCCAGGGCTCGCGGCCGGGCAGCCGGTCATAGCAGTAGTTCTGCGCAGAGGTCACCCGCAGGCTGTCGCCCGCTTCGCGCACATTCAGCGTCAGGCTGCCCGACCGGTCCGGCACACCCGGCGGCAGGCCAAAGGCGAATTGCACCGCCTTGCGTCCCGGGCGGTTGACCGAAGGCCCCTCCCCGCGCCAGACGTAAATCCGCTGGTTCGTCGGCGCCCGCAGCTGGCGGATGGCAAAGTCGGCGATGCTGCACCAGTAATCCTGTGCGCCCGACCGGCTGCGGGCCACCACCTCCCAAACCCCTTGGGAGACGGGCAAAACCTCATTGCGGTTGATTGCCCGCCAGGCGGATGCCGGCACCGGAATAGCAAGAACCAATGCCAGCAGCCCGGGCAACCACAGTTTTTTGCAGGTCATTTCAATCCCCTTCCCCGCCGCCGGAAAGGCCGCGGATCAATCTGGTTTCAGGGCCGGCCAAACGGAACGAAGCAATACTCGTGGGCCCTCTCCACGCTCATTGTATCACCAGGTTGCAGGCTGTTGACAGATTTGTAGCCGTCAGCCGGTGCAGCAGCCGCCAGATTGGCGTCCAGCGTGAACTGCACGGCGGAGCGGCGCCCGGTTGTTTCGCTGGGGCCCAGGCCGCGATAAACATGCAGCTTGCTGCTCCAAGGCCGCCCCAGCACACGCTGGACATGGTCCGCGGCACCGCACCAGAACAGGTAGCCGTTGCCGGTCCGGGCGATGACTTCGAACACGCCGTCGGACACCGGATTGACCCGGATGCTGTGGCGGCTGGCGTTGGCGGCGGAAACATCGGGGAGCGCCAGCACCAAGGACGCGGCAAGGGCTGTGGCGGCGGTTACTGGTTTCATGCTGTCTTCCCTTCGGTCTGAAAGTTGCCCGCCTGGCCGTGCGGCCGGGCGGTTCCCTCTCAAGGGTAAGAATATTCAGAACACAAGCCAGTCACACTGCCGTGCGGTGGCAGGCCTGCAGCCTGCGTTACAGGCCCGACGCCTGCACGCAATAGCCATAGCCCTGCTGCACGGACATGCTCTCACCCGGGCGGAAGCCAAGCGACAGCCAGCCGATCTTAGGAATGACGCCCGCACGCTCCGGGTACAGGGTGAACTGCACCGACGAGCGGCGGCCGGTGGTGACGCTCATGTCCCGTCCGCGCACAACGTAAAAACGGTCGGTCCAGTTTGCACCCAGTTCCCGGCGGGCGTATTGGGCGGCGGCGCACCAGTAATCCCAAGTGCCGCCGGATCTGCCCGGCACCACTTCGTAGACGATGCTGTCGACCGGCAGCACCCGCACGCCCCGGTTAGCAATGAAAGGTTCTGCAACAGCAGGAACTGCGCCGAGACAGGCCAGGCCAAGCGCGCAAATGAAGTTGTTCATCCGGAATTATCCCTTTGCTGCGGCCAACATAGGGACTGGCGGCTGGCACTCCAAGTGCCGGTTGCGGGCAACGCCGCCTGCTCTCGCAGATGTGTGAAGGCTGGCGTCAGGCCCGCACCGGGAACGGGATGATCTCTGCGCTTTGCGGCTGGCGGCCCAGCACCTCCTCCAGGATGGCCAGCACCGCCGCGTTGGGCGCAGTTCCGGTTTCCGGGTGGAACCTGGCCCGTGCCTGGCGGCGCAGCATGTCCTTGGAACCGCTGGCGTCCAAGTGCTGCAGCGTTTCCCCCTGCTGCGCCAGCGCCTCGACCATGAAATGATTGGCCGCCACCAGATCGTTGAGCGAGCTCAGCTTGTCCGTCAGCGCCGCAAGCGCCTCGTTCATATCGGTATGTGCAGACATCCCCTTCCCCCGGAAGACCATAGGCGACAGCTGCGATTTTAGGCGCCTGCCCTTGGCGGGACAATGCCAGGGTTAGCAAATGGTTAACGGCGCACGTCCAGCTCCGGCAACTCGAGATGGCCGCGGTAGCGCACCAGCAGGCCGATCCGCGGCAGGCTGGCGGAGATGTCGAAGCCCAGATGCCCCTCAGGCGTTTCAAACTCCATCGACGCACTTTGCGGGCACAGGGCCCGGGGCAGCGGCAGGCCAAATAGCCGTGCCTTCTCGACCGTTACCACCAGCGCGCCTTGCTGCACCGAGGCCACCAGCTCCAGCTCCACTGGCCCGAAGCGCTCCACGGCGCGCCCCTTTCGCGGATCATACCGCAGGCGCGAGCGGGTCTGGTGCTTGCCGAAGCTGCGCTGCCACACATGGCTCCTGCCCTGCGGCGCGACGTCCAGCCGGAATCGGGTCCGGGGCATCGGCGGCGGGAAGCCGGCCAGCCCGGCCAGCAGCCGCGCCCAGCGGTTGCCGCCCTCGACCGTGACAAGGCCCTGGCTGCGCTCCGGCGGCTGCGCATGGAACCGCAGCAGGGCTGGCGGCACCTCAAGCTTGTGCGCCGCGATGATCTCGCCGAAGGCGTCCCTCATGCCCCGAAGCCCCCGGCGGCAAAGCGGGCGCGGATCTTCGGGCTGGGGATCATGCAGCGGTCATAGCGGCCGAACAGCCGGTAGCGGTTGCGCGCGATGCTGAAATAGACGGGATCCTTCAGCCATCCAGGCAGGAACCGGCACAGCGACAGCACCGGCCACGGCCAGGGCAGCGCCCGCATCGCCGCGGCAAAGGCATCCAGGCGCTGATGAGTGCGGCCATCGACGATCACCAGGTTGGTTTCGAACTCATCCACGGGCAGCCCGTGTTCGCGGTACAGCTGCTGCCCCAGCGGCGATTGTGCTGTGGCAAAGGCGAACCGCCCTGCCCGGTCATGGCGCAGCATGAATCGGAAGAAGCCGGAACACAGCACGCATTCGCCGTCGAAGACGATGAGGTTTTGGCGCGGATCACCGGCGGGCATCAAACAGCCTTTCCAATTTTACTCCAGCTTTGATCAGCGCTCAGGATAGATGTCCGTATCTGGCCCAAACACCACTTCGCTACCGGAAGCGTACAAGAAGCACCGCCTCCTGTTACCATCATTTTCTTCACATTTTCTAAGCGCGGCCTGTTCTGCCTCACGCATTGTCAGCCGCCCGGACGCATACGCCCAAGCACCGTTCCGGCTCAATGCCAGAGCCTTGTTTCTCCGGGCTGCGGTGTAGCGGGCAACCACATCCCGGCTTCGCAGGTCTGCCACAAATGGGATGGTTTCAGGACTGACCGTGTCTGCATAAACCACGGAGGGCACGGCCCGCCATTCAGGCAGATTCCGCCCCTTTGCTATCGCCAGCCCGCAAGGCTGGCCGGCACTGTGCTCGCATTTTTGCAGCACGGCGCTGGTAATTGTGGAGGACAGCTTATTGCCGCTGCAACGGGACGCCCAATGGCCGTTTGGAGACACCGCGACCAAATAGGTCTGCTTGCAGCGAACCCGCTCATAGTCTCTTTGAATAGCAGCACTGGCGGGTTCCGAGAGAAATGGAATCTGCTGGAAATCGGGGGCTTCTGCCCGCGCGGAAACTGTGCTGGCCGCCAATACGGCACATACGAATCTGAACAACATGATCTGAAATTCCCAGGCTGAAATGCCACGCAGAATACAGGTCAATCCGGCAAGAAAAAGGCGCCCACTAGGGCGCCTCTCAACTTACTGATCCAGGAAGCTGCGCAGCTTGCGGCTGCGGCTGGGGTGCTTCAGTTTCCTGAGCGCCTTCGCCTCAATCTGGCGGATCCGTTCGCGGGTCACGCTGAACTGCTGGCCGACTTCCTCCAGCGTGTGGTC
The DNA here is from genome assembly GCF_056158685.1 of Leisingera sp. ABM4_103. NCBI lineage: Bacteria > Pseudomonadati > Pseudomonadota > Alphaproteobacteria > Rhodobacterales > Roseobacteraceae > Leisingera > Leisingera sp. ABM4_103. Next base: position 188,739 of record NZ_JBSWTU010000005.1, read on the forward strand.
GGTGTTCATACCGATGCCGAAGCGCATCCGCAGGACCCGCTCCTCGCGCGGGGTGAGCGAGGCCAGCACCCGGGTGGTGGTTTCCTTGAGGTTTTCCTGAATGGCGCTGTCGAGCGGCAGCACGGCATTCTTGTCCTCGATGAAATCGCCCAGCTGCGAATCTTCCTCGTCCCCGATCGGGGTTTCGAGCGAGATCGGCTCCTTGGCGATCTTCATCACCTTGCGGACCTTCTCCAGCGGCATCTGCAGCTTGTCTGCCAGCTCCTCCGGAGTCGGCTCGCGGCCGATCTCGTGCAGCATCTGGCGGCCGGTGCGGACCAGCTTGTTGATGGTCTCGATCATGTGGACCGGGATCCGGATGGTGCGTGCCTGGTCCGCGATGCTCCGCGTGATGGCCTGGCGGATCCACCAGGTCGCATAGGTCGAGAACTTGTAGCCGCGGCGGTATTCGAACTTGTCGACCGCCTTCATCAGACCGATGTTGCCCTCCTGGATCAGGTCCAGGAACTGCAGGCCGCGGTTGGTGTATTTCTTGGCGATCGAGATCACCAGGCGGAGGTTGGCCTCGACCATTTCCTTCTTGGCCTGGCGGGCTTCTTTCTCACCCTTCTGCACCTGCTGCACGATGCGGCGGAATTCGGAGATGTCCAGACCGACATACTGGCCAACCTGAGCCATGTCAGCGCGCAGCTCTTCCACCTTGTCAGTGGAGCGTTCAATGAACATCTGCCAGCCGCGGCCGGGCTTTTCGCCCATTTCCGCCAGCCAGTTCGGATCCAGCTCGCGGCCCCGGTAGGCGTCGATGAACTCGCGGCGGTTGATGCGGGCCTGGTCGGCCAGTTTCACCATCGAGCTGTCGATCTGCATGACGCGGCGGTTGATGCCATAAAGCTGGTCGATCAGCGCCTCGATCCGGTTGTTGTGAAGGTGCAGCCCGTTCACCAGCTCGACGATCTCGGAGCGCAGCGACTGGTAGCGCGCCTCGTCTTCCGAGCTGAAGGAGCCGTCTTCGTTGAGGGTTGCGGAAATCCGGCTGTCCTGCATTTCGCTGAGTTCGGCGAAGTCGGTGGAAATCCGCTCCAGTGTGGTCAGCACCCGGTCCTTTAGCGCGGCCTCCATCGCGGCGAGCGACATGTTGGCCTGTTCGTCCTCGTCGTCGTCGTCGTCACTGGAAATCGGGTTGCCGTCGGCATCCAGCTCCGGGCCTTCCTCCTTGGCCGGCTTGGCGGCGGCCTGCACCGCGGAAGGATCGACCACCGGTGTCTCCTCCTCGCCGTCCTCGTCCAGCTGGTTGCCAAAGGTGGCCTCCAGGTCGATGACGTCGCGCAGGAGAATGTCCTCGGACAGAAGTTCGTCGTGCCAGATGGTGATCGCCTGGAAGGTCAACGGGCTTTCGCACAGGCCCGCGATCATCGTGTTGCGGCCAGCCTCGATGCGCTTGGCAATCGCGATCTCGCCTTCGCGGCTCAGCAGCTCGACCGAGCCCATCTCGCGCAGGTACATGCGCACCGGGTCGTCGGTGCGGTCCAGCTTTTCGGTCTGGGCGCCTGCCAGCGCAACCTCACGCGGGCCTTCGGTGGTCACAAGGTCGGTGGTGCCCTTGTTTTCTTCTTCCTCGGCCTCTTCGTCCTCGATGATGTTGATGCCCATCTCGCTGAGCATCGACATCACGTCTTCGATCTGTTCCGAGCTGACCTGATCCGGCGGCAGAACCTGATTGAGCTGATCGTAGGTGATGTAGCCTTTCTCGCGGGCTTCCGCGATCATCTTCTTGACCTGAGCCTGGCTCATATCAAGGGAGATTTCGGCGTCCTGATCGTCAGGTTTGCGGTCGTCGGTGTCTTTGGCGGCCATTCATTGCTCCTACTCAGGGGCTGCGGGGCGTTTCGAATCACGCGAATCATTAGCGCGATCATCCGATTCGTCACCCCGTTTACCCAATTTTCCTGTGCTCTTCCTTAGCAAAACGCAGAATCAGTCCGTCTGTTACTTCTCAGAAAAGCCGATCCGGTCCAAAAGGGCACCGAAGGCGTCGCGCTCATCCCGGTTGAGCCGCGCGCCATTCTTGCCCACGTCATATGTCGCCTTGTCCTCATTTTCGCTGCGCACGGCCTTGTTCCTGGCCTCTGCCGCCTGGCGCAACCGCCAGGTCAAAGCCTCATCCGCCAGACCGTCCAAATCCTCTTCGGCTTCTGCCAGTTCCGCATCCAATCCGCGCCGCGCTTCGAGTTTTGCGAGCTCCTCGGCCAGGGTCATGCCGGCCAGTTCGGTGTCGCCGGGTTTGCGCAGGCAGGGGATGATTGCAACGTGGCGAAGGCCAAACAGGTTTTCAAGGGCATGAGGCCCCAAAGCCCAGTCGATTTCCTCGCGCAGGCGGTCAGGCGCGTCGATGCCGTGGCGCAGCACCATATCGCGCAGCGCCGCCAAGTCCGGATCGGCGCATTGCAAACGCTCCAGACTGGTCTCAAATTCCGGGATCACCGCAGGCGTTGTGATGGCCGTGGCCAGGATCACTGCCTCCCGCATCGCCGCAAAGGATTCATCATCGGCGCCTGCCACCAGCGAGGCCCGGGTGGTTGCACGCGGCTGCGGGATCGGGCCAAAGCCCTTGCCGGGCTTCCAGGGCGCCCGGGAACCATCCCGGAAACCGCCGCCCTTGCCGCTGCGCTGCTGGAAACCTCCGCTGTCGCGTCCCCCGCGGAACAGCTGCCAGCGCATTTCCTTGACGTCTTCGCCGTAATGCTTGCGGATCGACGGGTCGCGGATCAGCTTGATCTTCTCGCGCAGGCTTTTGTCGAGCGCCGCCTTGCGCTCCGGGCTGTCGAAAACCTTGCCCTCGGTCTCGCGCTGCCACAGCAGCTTGACCATCGGCATGGCTTGATCCAGCACCGCCTGCACCGCCTCTGGTCCCTCACTGCGGATCATGTCGTCGGGGTCCTTACCCTCGGGCATGATAGCAAAGCGCAAGGACTTGCCGGCTTCCAAGAGCGGCAGCGCCAGGTCGATCAGCCGCATGGCGGCGCGGAGGCCCGCTGTATCGCCGTCCAGCGCGATGACCGGCTCATCCGACATCCGCCACAGCATCTGCAGCTGATTTTCGGTGATCGCAGTGCCCAGCGGCGCCACGGAGGATTGGAAGCCCCCCTCCGCCAGCGCGATCACATCCATATAGCCTTCGGCCACAACCAGTGTGGAGCCCCGTCCGGAAGCCGCCCGTGCGGGGCCGTGGTTGTAAAGGCTGCGGCCCTTGTCGAACAGTTCGGTCTCGGGCGAGTTCAGGTACTTGGCGTTGTCGTTCGGGTCCATCGCCCGGCCGCCAAAGGCAATCGCCCGGCCCCGCGCATCGCGGATCGGGAACATGATCCGGTTGCGGAAGGTGTCATACGGCTTGCCGCCCTTAGTCGAAGGCTTGGCCAGGCCTGCGCCGATGATCAGGTCTTCGGGAACGTTCTTGCCGCGCAGCGCGTCCCACAGGTTCTGCCAGCCATCGGGGGCAAAGCCGATTTCCCAGCGGTCCAGCGCCTGCGCTGTGAGTCCGCGGCGCTGCAGATAGGCGCGGGCATCCCGGGCGGTATTGGTTTTCAACTGCAAGCGGAAGAACTGCACCGCCTGCTCCATCACATCTGCGAGCAGAGCCCGGCGGTCCTGTTTTTCCTGAGCGCGCGGGTCGCGCTTGGGCATCTCCATACCCGCTTCGCCCGCCAGGATCTCCACCGCCTCCATGAAACCGACGTTCTCGGTTTCCTGAACAAACTTCAGCGCGTCGCCCTTGGCGTGGCAGCCGAAGCAGTAATAGAACCCTTTGCGGTCCTCCACGTGGAACGACGCAGTCTTCTCGTGGTGGAAGGGGCACGGCCCCCAATAGTCGCCTTTGCCAGGCTGCGACTTGCGCTGGTCCCACATGACTTTGCGCCCGACAACATCAGAAATACTGATGCGGGTACGCAGTTCATCCAGAAAGCCGGGCGGCAGGGACATATCAGTTCGACTTCAGCTGTTTCTGCATCGCCTGAATCTGATCCCAGTTCTGCAGGCACTGCTGTTCGAACAGCGCGCCGAGGTCGGTGCCTTTCAGGTCGCGCCGCTTCATCGCGTAGACATGGCTTGTCAGCTGCGGGATCGCTTTGGAATAGGCCTCAGGCCATTCCGGATTGCTGCCCAGAATCACCTGTTCCACTTCTTGCTGCTTCACCCGGTCCAGCCGCGCCTGCTGCACTGCGGCCATAACCTGGCCCTGGTATTTGCAGCTTTGTTCTTTGCTTTCAGAAGCATAGGCCGGAGCCGCCAGCAAGGCGGCTGCAAGGGCGATGCGGATCATAGATGCGCTCCGGGAATCAGTTGGTGATCCCCGAAGATTACCCCCGAGCCGCGACGGCTTCCATGGCTGTTTTCAAATCATGCACAAGCGTCTTCGCCATCGAGCGGAACACCATAATCTGAAACGCCTGCGGGCCGGTACGGGTCACCGAGGCCATCATGTGCTTGAGTTCCGTCCGAACGGTATGGCCGCGCTTGAAGACTGACCCGCGCAAGTCCACCGGAACCAGCCGCGCCAGCACATCCTCTGCGCCCGCGCCGTCCAGCTTGACCACGGCCCAGGCATCGCTTTGGTCCGTCAGGGCGGCGTGCTTTGCCAGCCCGGCGTCGGGCGCAAGCCCCATCAGCAGCGCCACGTCCCGGCCGAACCAGACAGCCCGCCTGCCTGCCTTGCCGGTGGCGCGGTTTGCTGCCGGAAACGCCATTCCATGGGCCGCCTCCAGCGCTTGGCTCAGCGCCTGCTTCTGGCCGTCGAAGGGCGCCACGGCCCACATCGCACCAGGCTGTTCCTCAGTCAGGCTCATACCGCCGATGGTTGCAGGCAGCAGCCCCTCACAGGGGCTTTTTGCAATCAAGTCAGCCACGGGCACGTTCTCCTTCCGGGTCAATGAACACAGGGGAAACGACCTCGCACAGGGTATCAACGCCGCGCATATGGTCGACCAGGCGCACGGTCTCGCCAATGCGGTCTGGCCCTTCCTTGAGGAAGGCCAGGCCTACCGGATGTCCCAGCGCCGGCGAATAACCGGCGGAAGTGACATAGCCCTGGTCGTAAATCCGCTCGACCGGATCGCCCGGCGTGAACAGATGCGCACCTGCGGTGATTTCCTTGGCCGCACCCACAGGCTTGAGGCCCACCAGACGCATCCGGTCCTCGGCCACCAGGCCTTCGCGGGCGGACATCGCTTTGCCCAGGAAATCCTTCTTCTTGGACATCATCCCCTGCAAGCCCAGGTCAAAGGCGGTCACGGTGCCGTTGATCTCGGCGTGGGTAATCAGGCCCTTCTCGATCCGCAAAACATTCAGCGCCTCCATGCCATAGGCGCCGCCGCCCAGCGCCTCGGCCCGCTTCAAGAGCTCACGGTACAGGCTCTCGCCATAGCGCGCAGGCACCGCCAACTCATAGGCATGCTCGCCCGAGAAAGAGATCCGGAACAGGCGCCCCTTGACGCCCAGAACGGTGGCCTCGCCGCAGCCCATGAAGGGCCAGGTTTCGCTGCTGACGTCCTCATCCACGAGGCCATTCAGCAGTTCCTGAGACTTCGGCCCGGCGACAGCAAACTGCGCCCACTGCTCGGTCACCGAGGTAAAGCGCACGTCCCATTCCGGGTGGAGAACCTGGGAAACGAACTCCATATGCGCCATCACCTGCCCTGCGGCAGCGGTGGTGGTGGTCATCACGAAATGGGTCTCGCCCAGCCGCGCGGTGGTGCCGTCGTCCATGACAAAGCCATCCTCGCGCAGCATCAGCCCATAGCGGACCTTGCCCACCTTCAGCGTGCTGAAGGTGTTGGTGTAGAGGAAATCCAGGAACTTGCCCGCATCCGCACCCTGAATGTCGATCTTGCCCAGGGTGGAGACATCGCAGATCCCCACCGCCTTGCGCACCAGGGTGACCTCGCGGTCGCAGGACTGGCGCCAATTGGTCTCGCCCTGCTTCGGGTAATAGGCCGCGCGGTACCACAGTCCGACCTCCAGCTGATGCGCGCCGCGCGCCTCGCTCTCGGCGTGCGAGGTCAGAAAGCGCTGCGGCTTGAACCCCTCGTCCGTGGCCCCTGCGCCCATCGCGCCGATGGACACCGGCACAAACGGCGGACGGAAGGTGGTGGTGCCGGTTTCCGGAATTGTCCGCCCGGTGGCATCCGCCAGCACCGCCAGCGCCGCTACGTTGGAGTTCTTGCCCTGATCAGTCGCCATGCCTTGGGTGGTGTAACGCTTCATGTGCTCGACAGAGCGGAAGTTCTCCACCGCCGCCTGCTTCACATCCTTCACGGTCACGTCGTTCTGGAAGTCGAGCCAGGCGCGGCCCCTGCCCGGCACCGCCCACAGCGCGGCGATACGATAGGGACCGTCCTCCGCCTGCGGCAGATCGGCGGCGGCGGACTTCAGGCCGAGCGCTTCCAGCACCTTGCCAGCAGCCTCCGCGCCTTCGCGCAATGCGCCTGCTGTGGAGAAGGTGCCGTTACAGGCCCCTGCGGCGACCATGCCCGGCACTGCGCCCTCGGCGGGCACAAAGGCCAGCGCCTCGCGGTTCCACGCAGGACGGCTGTTCAGATGGCAGGTCAGATGCACCGAAGGGTTCCAGCCGCCGGACATCGCCAGGCAGTCGGTCTGGATCTTCTCCTCGCCCTTAACCGAGCGTACGGTGATGCTTTCGATCCGCTGACGGCCTGCGCTGTCGCAAACCTGCGCGCCGCGGATCACCTGATAGGGACCGCTGTCGGGCGCGTCATGGCGGCTGTCGATCACCGCCGCGATGTGCACGCCCGCGTCATGCAGGTCGCGCGCGGTGCGGTGGGCCTGATCGTTGTTTGCAAAGACCGTCACCCGCTCCCCAGGCGCAACACCCCAGCGGTTCAGATAGGCGCGCACAGCGCCCGCCATCATGATGCCGGGCCGGTCGTTGTTGCGGAAGGCCACCGGACGTTCGATAGCGCCCGCCGCCAGCACCGCGTGCTTGGCCGCGATCCGCCAGAAACATTCGCGCGGCAGATGGCTGCCCTTCAGCGAATGGCGGCGCGGCAAGTGGTGCGAGACCCGCTCCAGCGCGCCGTAAGTGCCCTGGTCATAAGCGCCGGTGACGGCGGTGCGGATCATCAGCCGCACATTGTCCATCGACTCTAGCTCTGCCAGCACCTCTGCCGCCCACTCGTGGCCCGGTTTGCCGCCAATCTCCTCGCGCTCCGCCAGCAGGCGGCCGCCCATGCGGCTGTCTTCTTCGGCCAGGATCACATCCGCTCCGGCCCTGCCTGCCGTCAGCGCCGCCATCAGACCCGCAGGTCCGGATCCGATCACCAGCACGTCGCAGAAGGCAAAGGCCTTCTCATACCGGTCCTGATCCGCCTCGCCGGACAAGGCGCCCAGCCCCGCCGCATTGCGGATCAGCGGCTCATAGACCTTCTCCCAGAAAGCCGCGGGCCACATGAAGGTCTTGTAATAAAAGCCCGCGCCAAAGAACGGCGCCGCCAGATCGTTCAACGCCATCACGTCGCGCTCGACCGAGGGCCAGCAATTCTGGCTGCGCGCCTCCAGCCCCTCGAATACCTCCTGCTGGGTCGCGCGCACATTCGGGTCCTGCTGGCCGCCGGTGCCGATTGTTACCAGCGCGTTCGGCTCCTCGCTGCCCGCGGTCAGCACCCCGCGCGGGCGGTGGTACTTGAACGACCGCCCCACCAGGTGCACATCATTGGCCAGCAGCGCTGAGGCCAGCGTATCACCCTCCAGCCCCATCATGTGGCGCCCGTTGAAGGCAAAGGTGATCGGCTTCGCCCCTTGGTTCAGCCCTTTTCCGGGAAGTCTCATTTCTCACCTCCCAGCCCGGCCCCGGAGGCCAGTTCAACAGCCAAAATCTCGTGGGTCGCGGTATCGCGGGTCACCTTCAGCCAGGAATTGCAGCCCATCTCGTGATACCAAAGCTCGTCCAGCGGCCCGGCCGGGTTCTCCCGCAGGTTCACATATTCATGCCAGGCGTCCAGATCCGCGCCTTCGGCCGGGCGCACCAGCGCGGCACCTTTGTAATAGAATTCGCGGCGGTCCCTCTCACCGCAGAGCGGACAGGTAATTCTCATGACCGGCGCCCTTTCATCTTTCTGAAAATACTCCCGCCGGAGGCAAACCCGGCGCGCTCCAAACGCTTAGTGCAGGTTATGCTGCGCACCGGTCCCCTCCTCGTCCATCAGGCCAATGCCGCTGCGGAAGCGGTCGAGCTTGAATTTCGTGGCCGCCCCATGCGGGCGGTCCGTGGCGATCAGATGGGCGTAAACGCTGCCCGAGCCCGGCGTCGCCTTGAACCCGCCGTAACACCAGCCGCAGTTCAGATAGAGGCCGTCGATCGGCGAATGGTCGATGATCGGGGAGCCGTCCGGGGTCATGTCCATGATGCCGCCCCAGCTGCGCAGCAGCCGCGCCTTGCTGACCGCCGGCACCATCGCCACGAAGGTTTCCATCGTGTGCTCCACCATCGGCAGGTTCCCCCGTGCCGCATAGGAGCTGTAGAAATCCAGGTAGCTGCCGAACACCAGCCCGCCCTTGTCCGACTGGCTGATGTACAGATGCCCCTCGGCAAAGGTGATCACGTGGTCGACGATGGGCTTCAGCCCTTCGGAGACAAAGGCCTGCAGCACATGGCTTTCGATAGGCAGAGTAAGCCCCGCCATCGCCGCCACTTGGCCGGAACGGCCCGCCGCAGCCAGCGCCACTTTCTTGGCACGGATCGGGCCGCGCGCGGTCTGCACACCCACGACCTTGCCGTTTTCGACGTCAATGCCGGTCACTTCGCAGTTCTGGATCAGATCAACGCCGCGCATGTCAGCCCCGCGGGCATAACCCCAGGCCACCGCGTCATGCCGCGCGGTCCCGGCCCGGCGCTGCATCAGCCCGCCCATGATCGGAAAGCGGTTGTTGTCGAAGTTGAGGAAAGGCGCCAGATCGCGCACCTGCTCACGGCTCAGCAGTTCCGCATCATCGCCCTGGTTGACGATGGAATTGCCCCGGCGCACCGCCGCATCGCGCTGGCCGTCATTGTGGAACAGGTTGATGATGCCGCGCTGGGACATCATCGCGTTGTAGTTCAGATCCTGCTCCATGGTTTCCCACAGCTTCAGCGAATGGGAATAGAACTCGGAGTTGCCCGGCAGGTAATAATTGGCCCGCACGATGGTGGTGTTGCGGCCCACGTTGCCGCCGCCGAGGTAGCCCTTTTCCAGCACCGCGACATTGGTGATGCCGTGTTCCCTGGCCAGGTAATAGGCCGTTGCCAGCCCGTGGCCGCCGCCGCCAATGATTACCACGTCATATTCGGATTTGGGCTCAGGGTCCCGCCAATGGGGTGCCCACCCCTTGTTTCCGGTGAGCCCCTCCCGGAGCACACGCCAGCCCGAAAACCGCATGTCGTCTCTCCCCCCGTCAAATCACTTGTCCGCACCGGGAAAATTACCAGCCCGGGCCTTGCGGCATTGCTACCTGCTTTCGCTTGCTGCTCCTAGCCCAAACGCTCGATTTGCGGCACATCAGCACGGCTCTGCTGGAAATCACACGAACTGATCACTTGTGTCTAGTATTAATTGCGACCGTTGATGACGTATATGGTGCCGACGGCAAAAAGAACGGGGCGGAGAGTTTCCCCTCCGCCCCGGTGCTGTTTGTTGGCTCTGCGGTCCGCTCGTGCGGCCCGTCAAAGCCCCTTAGCGTGATAGCTCTTGGCGACTTTGTCGATCGACACCAGATAGGCGGCGGTGCGCAGGTCCGTCACATCATCGCGGCTGTGCCAGACTTCCCGCATCGACTGATAAGCCACCCGCATGGTGTCATCGAGGCCGGAACGCACCAGCTCCAGTTCGTCCGCGCCGCGCAGGTACTTGTCTTTGAAGTTCGGCGACATTGACCAGGTATCTCCCATCACGTCATCCAGCCGCTGCAGCTCGTCGATGACCAGCTGGTGGCGCGCTTCTTCCTGACGGCGCTGCATCCGCCCAAAGCGGATATGGCTGAGGTTCTTGACCCACTCGAAATAGGAAACCGTCACACCGCCTGCGTTGGCATACATATCCGGGATGATCACCGTGCCCTTCTTGCGCAGGACCTCATCCGCGCCGGCGGTCACCGGGCCATTCGCGGCCTCGATGATCAGCGGTGCCTTGACGCGCTCGGCGTTTTCCAGATTGATCACCCCTTCCAGCGCGGCCGGGATCAGAACGTCGCATTCTTCCTCCAGCAGCAGCGAGCCGTTTTCGACAAACTGGGCGTCGGGATAACCGGCCACACCATCATGCTTGACGATCCAGTTGCGCACCGCCTCCACGTCCAGGCCGTCGGCACTATAGAGCCCGCCATCGCGCTCGATGATGCCGGTGATCAGCGAGCCGTCTTCCTCGGCCAGGAACTTGGCCGCGTGAAAGCCCACGTTGCCGAGGCCCTGAACGATGATGCGCTTGCCTTCCAGCTTGCCGGACAGGCCGGCGGCAGCCTTGTCCTCTTCGTAGCGGAAGAACTCGCGCAGGGCATATTGCACCCCGCGCCCCGTGGCCTCGACCCGGCCGGAAATGCCGCCGGCATTCAGCGGCTTGCCGGTGACGCAGGCCTTGGCGTTGATGTCGGTGGTGTTCATCCGCGCGTACTGGTCTGCAATCCAGGCCATCTCGCGCTCGCCGGTGCCCATGTCGGGCGCAGGCACGTTCTGGGACGGGTTGATCAGGTCGCGCTTTGCCAGTTCATAGGCAAAACGGCGGGTGATCAGCTCCAGCTCATGCTCGTCATACTCGCGCGGGTCGATGCACAAGCCCCCCTTGGAGCCGCCGAACGGCGCCTCAACCAGGGCGCATTTGTAGGTCATCAGCGCCGCCAGCGCTTCGACCTCATCCTGGTTCACACCGGTGGCATAGCGGATGCCGCCCTTCACGGGTTCCATATGTTCTGAATGGACCGAACGGTAGCCGGTAAAGGTATGCATGGCGCCGCGCAGGCGCACCCCGAACCGCACCGTATAGGTCGCGTTGCAAACTCGTATCTTCTCCTCCAGCCCCGGCGGCAGATCCATCAGGGATACGGCCCGGTTAAACATCAGGTCCACGCTTTCGCGGAAGCTCGGCTCTGTGCGGCTGCTCATCTAAAAACTTCTCCGTGCTCAAACATCGACTCGCTGCCGATGGTGCCCTCACTCTATGCAGAGAAGATTAAGGAGTGCGACCTTTTTGACCATTCCCTGCCCAAAAGAATCGCATTTTAGCCAAAGGTTAACGATTCGCAGCTTGAAGCAGGGCCATTGTCCGCACCGCCGCGACAACGCGCCGAAACCGCGCAAGATTGAACCTCCAATCCATTACAATCTTTGCTATTTCGGCAAAATGGCGCCCCAATTCCGCCACCTTTACCAAGCATTAATAAGTGTAAATTCCGCTGCCAAAGCCGTGCTGACCTGTTCCAAAGCCGGCCGGGGTATCCTGGGGGTGTTTAGATGAGTATGCGTCACAAGAACTCAACAGCGCTGAGCAGTCCGCTCATGGTGCGCTGCCTGTCCAAGGTTCAAAGCTTCCTGCAAGAAGAGGACGGGGTGCTGGCAAAGCCAATGATCGGCACCTTCCTTGCCATGCTTGCGGTTGGCGGTATCGGGGTTGACCTGATGCGGATGGAGCGCGACCGCACCATTCTGCAATACACGCTGGACCGCGCCTCCCTCGCGGCCGCGGACCTGGACCAGACCAAGACGCCCGACGCGGTGGTCCTGGACTACCTCTCGAAATCCGGTCTGGAAGACTATTATCAGGCGCCCTGGTGGGAAGCCGGGATTGGCTTCAAGAAGGTGCAGGCAACGATCGACACCTCCTTCCCCACACATCTGCTGGGGTTTGCCGGAATCGATGAAATGCCGCTTTACGCGACCTCCCGCGCGGAGGAGAGCATTGACGGGGTTGAAATCTCGCTGGTGCTGGATGTTTCCGGTTCGATGAGATCCAACAGCCGCCTGACCAACCTCAAGATCGCCGCCAAGGATTTTGTCGACACCATGGTGGCCAATACCACTGACGGTAAAATGTCGATGTCGATCGTGCCTTACGCCACTCAGGTCTCGCTGCCTGAGGAGCTGTACGAGCAGTATAACATCTCGACTCCCGGCGACACGATCTACTCGCGCTGCGCCAATTTCTCGGCTTCGGACTTCCTAACGACCTCCCTGTCACCAGCGGCGGCTCTGGAAGGCACTATGCATTTCACCCCTTGGGACAGCAGGAGCAGGGACAACCGCACCTACTACAGCACGCCGCGGCTGGTCAGCACCCCGGTTTGCGAGGACGATCCGAGCCGGGAGATTCTTCCGTTTCAAAAAGACGCAACGGTCTTGAAGGGTTTCATCGACAACCTTTGGGGCGGCGGGAATACCTCCATTGATATCGGGATGAAATGGGGCACTACCCTGCTTGACCCCTCCGCACGCCCGGTGATCAATGCACTCACAACCGGCGCTGGCGCAACCGTCCCCAACGATTTCTCAGCGCGTCCGTCAGAGTATACCGATGCGGATACCGTCAAGGTCATCGTGCTGATGACTGACGGGCAGAATACCTCGCAGTATTATGTCGAGAACGATCACCGCGAAGGTTACTCGGGCACTTGGATTACCACCTTGCAAGGGAAAGGCGGCCGTGAGCTGGAAATCTACTCGACCCATGATGCGGCCAATGACCGCTACTACTGGCACTTGCCGCATGGAGCGAAATGGGCAAGCCATCCGTTGGGTGCGGGCGAAGGCGACAGCGCTGAATGGTTTTACGACTGTTACGGCGGCTGCGACTGGGTTGAAGAAAATGGAGTTCCCCAGCAACTCAGCTACAGCGATCTGTTTGCCTATACGTCGCTAAAGTACCTCTACTACAGCCTCTATGGCGATTGGATGGGCACCAGCTCCGCCAAGTCAGCTTGGTACTACGGTGTCTACGACTACTACGGCAACTCCACCAAGAATGCCCGCACGCGCAGCATTTGCCAGGCGGCCAAGGACCAGGGCATCATCGTCTATACCATCGGCTTTGAGGCGCCCTCCAACGGCGTGGCGGTGCTGCAGGACTGCGCCAGCTCCGACTCCCACTACTTCGACGTGGACGGGCTGGAAATCTCCGACGCCTTCGCCTCGATTGCAACCTCCATTCGCCAGCTGAGGCTGACCCAATGATCCGACGCACCGCACAAAGCCTGCGCCGCTTCCGGGCGCGCGAAGATGGCAACGCCACCGTGGAATTCGCCATCGTCATCCCGGCCTTCATCATGATCCTGATGTCAACGGTTGAGCTGGGCCTCATCAACCTGCGCCATTCGCAGCTGGAACGCGCGCTGGACCAGACGGTCCGCGACATCCGCCTGAACACCGGCGCCAACAAAAGCCACGCGCAGGTTCGCGACGAGATCTGCGATCTTTCGGGGTTCATCGAAAACTGCGCCACATCGCTCCGGCTGGAGATGGTGCAAGTGGACCCATTCAACTGGTCACCGGTCGACCCGGACCCGGACTGTGTGAACAGCATCGAAGATCCCAAACCTGTGCGCACATTTGAACACGGCAAATCGAACGAGCTGATGCTGGTCCGCGCCTGCATGAAATTCAACCCGGTCTTCCCGACCTGGGGTTTGGGCGAAAGCCTGTACAAGGACGGCGACGGCCGGATCAGCCTGATTGCAACCTCCGCATTTGTTCAGGAACCGAGGTAAGACGCTATGCTGACAGCCCTGACACGGAAAATACCCGGAACCGCCCTGCCCCGCCGCCTGCGCACTTTCCTGCGCAGCACGGAAGGCAATGTCTCGGTCGAATTTGTCTTTTACGCGCCCCTGCTTCTGGGCCTGTTCGCCGCCATCTACACTTTCTTTGACGCCTTCCGCCGCGACGGTGTCAACCTCAAGGCGGCCTACACCGTTTCCGACCTGATCTCGCGCGAGACCACCGCGATCAACGACGCCTACCTCGACAGCATGTACGAGATGACCAAGCTGCTGATCCGGCAGGATTCTCAGCTGGGCCTGCGTGTTTCCGTGGTGCGCTGGGACGATGGCGATGACAAGTATTATGTGGACTGGTCAGAGGTGCGCGGCACCGCCAACACCACCTGGACAGACGCCACCATCAACACGGTTTCTGCCAAGCTGCCGGACATGCCGGATCAGGAGCGGGTCATTCTGGTCGAGACTTTCAACGAGATGGACCCCGCTTTCAATATCGGCCTGCCGACGCTGAACCTGGACAACTTCATCTTTACCCGGCCGCGCTTCGCGCCCCTGGTTGCCTTCGAAGGCAGCGCAACAGGCACCGGCAGCCATGATGATGGCGGCGAAGGCACCGACTGAGCCAGCCTGCGTTTACTCGCCGCGCTGAACCAGCATCGCGGCCAGGATTTCCGACATCGCCTTGCCCTGCGATCCGGGCGTCACACCGCCAATGCCGATCCGGCGGCCGGACCGCCACCACAGCCCTGGCATCCAGGTTCTGTCTCCGGGCGTGCCGGTGCGGATCAGAAAGCCGTTTGACGGCTTGAAGGCAAAAAAACCGCGGTCGATGGCTTCGATATCCTCCACCCTGGCGATCACCTGCCCGTCAGAGCAGCGCAGCTCCTCGGCGGTCAGCTCGATCCGGTGCACCGTGGCCTGCCACATCCGCACCGCCAGCCACAGCGCCGCAGCCCCCACCGCAAGCAGGAACACCAGCCAGGCCGGCGACGGCGGCGCGTAAAAAGCCACATAGACCAGCAGAGCGCCGGTCAGGCCCAGCATCGCTGTTCCCATCACCCGGCGCGCTCCAGAAGCCTCGATTGTGGCCAGGATCTCGTTGCTCATCAGCTGCTCCCCTTACTGCTCCGCCGGGCATAAACCGGATTCGCAAAAGAAAACAGCCCCCGCCAAAACAGGGGCTGAATGCGTCGCGGCTGTTTGCCCTATTCCGCCGCGGCGCGGCGCACGGACACCTCATAGCCGGGCTCTTCCGGCTCGTCGTCGATCAGCTCCTGCGGAAAGCCCGGCGCAGTGACCGACAGGCCGGTGGCCTCTTCCAGCCGCTCGATCATCCGGTCGGACTGCGCCCGCTCGCCATAGCGGCGCTGGCCGTCCTTCATCATCTCGATCATCAGCGGCGACAGCTCCAACGGCACATTGTGGCGGTCGGCCAGGGTCTGGAACAACCCGATGTCCTTCATCACCAGATCCATGGTGAAGTTCACATCGCGAGAGCCGGACAGGATCAGCTGGCTTTCGGTCTCATGCGCAAAGGACGTGCCCGAGGACATCGAGATTGCCTCGAACGTCATGCCCAGGTCCATGCCGCAGGCCTTCATCACCGTCAGCGCTTCCATGACCGCGAGCAGGTTCAAGTTGGCCAGGTAGTTGGTCATCACCTTCAGGGTCGAGGAATTCCCGATCTCACCCACATGCAGGATGCGGCGGCCCATGGTGGTCAGGATCGGCAGGATCCGGTCGAAGGTCTCACGCTCGCAGCCCGCATAGATCGAGATGTTGCCGGTGTCGGCACGGTGGCAGCCGCCGGAGACCGGGCAGTCGACCGGCTCACCGCCGCGCTCAACGATCAGGGCGCCCAAGCGTTTCACCTCCTCCACGTCGGTGGTGGACATCTCCATCCAGATCTTGCCGGGCTGCACATGCGGCAGCATTTCGGTGACAACCGCATCCGAGGCCGCCGGGCTTGGAAGGCAGGTGATCACCGCATCGCAGTCCTGCATCATCTGCGCCGGGCTCCCGCCCGCCTTGGCGCCCCGCGCCACGAACGTCTCAACCAGCGCCGCATCCAGATCATGCACGGCCACGTCCAGTCCGTTGCGCACCAGGCTGCCGGCCAGCTTGCCGCCGACGTTGCCGAGGCCGATAAAGCCGATCTTCATTTCCGTTTTCATGTCCTGCTTCTCCTCCCCGGGGTATCACATGCGATATGGCTAGCTTGACCCCGACCAAAACAAAAACGAATAATAACGCGGCCTGACCCCAGGAATTTTTGCAACGCAAATGTCCGATCTGCCCAATCTCGTCTGGCTGCGCGCCTTTGAGGCCGCCGCCCGCCTGCAAAGCTTCACCGCCGCCGCCGAGGAGCTGGGCCTGACCCAGGCCGCGGTCAGCCACCAGGTGCGCAGCCTTGAGAAGAGCTTTGGCATCACCCTGTTCCTGCGCCGGTCGCGGCATCTGGAGCTGACACAGTTGGGCCACGCCTACTACCCCTCCGTCGCGCAGGCGCTGACCGATATCGCCTATTCCACCCGTGGTCTGCTGGGCCATGCCCAGACCCGGACCGTGACCCTGCGGGCGCCGGTTTCAACCGCGGTGCTGTGGGTGGCGCCGCGGCTGGGTGCGTTTCACAGCGCCCACCCGCATATCCGCATCCGGCTGATTTCCGCGGTCTGGGCTGACAGCACCCAGGACGAGGATGTGGATATTGACCTGCGGCTCGGCCCTTCCGGCTGGTTCGACCGGCGCGCGCATCTGCTCTCCACCGAAAGCGTGATTCCGGTCGCGCAGCCGCAGCTGGCAGAGCAGCTGCAGTCGGTGGATCAGCTTTTTGACCAGACCTTGATCCACATCCATGGCTACCAGGACCACTGGCTGCGGCTGTCGGAGCAGGACGGCGTGCCGCTCAAGGACCGCAGCGCGCCGCTCTATGTCGACACTTCGCTGGCGGCGATCGAACTGGCGGCATCCGGCGCCGGCGTCGCCATGCTGATGCGCCGCTACGCGGAGCTGCCGCTGTCGCAAGGCCGGCTGGCGCAGGTACTGGACGCCGAGATTCCAATGGGCCAGGGCCACTATCTGATGCCCGCCGCCGGGGAGGCCCCGAACAGCGCCGAGACCGCCTTGGTGCGCGACTGGATCGTGTCCCTGTTCGCCTGACGCACCAGGCGGCCCTTGCCGGGTCCGGGATTGGCGGCTAGCGTCCGTCCATGCCCTGGCCCCAGAACACCCCGCCCCAGCGCGACGGCGATGCCGCCGCAGGCATCGACGTCACCGATGAATTCGAGCGGTTCTCGCAGCGCAATGACATCTTCACGCGCGCCTTTTGGGATGAGCGGGTGAAATCCAAACACACCGCCAATTTCTTCGCCTCCTACCGGATGGAGGCTGCCCCGCGCCGCGGCGACGGCTTCACCCAGCGCGACTTTGCCCTGCGAAATGCAGCCTGGCTGATATCCGACGTGGTCTCCGGCCGCCGGGCAGATGAAGGCATCCGCGAGGGGTTCCAGGCCGCCATCCGCCCCGACACGCCAGTCGCCAAGGAGGCGCTGGAGATAAGCGACCCGGCCAAGATGTCCGCCGAGGTGAAACGCATCGCCAGGTTCTTTGGCGCCAATCTCTGCGGCATCACCGATCTGGACGAACGCTGGCTCTATACCGCGCGCGTCGATGCCCGCGACATGTCCGAGGCGCCGCACGATCTGCCCGAGGGGCTGACCAGCGTGATCGTGCTGGGCCACGAGATGGACAAGGACCTGGTGGCCACCTACCCCTCCGCGCTGGCAGGCGCCGCGACGGGGCGGGAATACAGCCACGAGGCCTCCATCGTGATGCAGCTGGCCGCCTATATCCGCAACCTGGGCTATGAGGCGGTGCCGTCGATGAACGACACCGGCCTGGTGATCCCCTATGCGGTCAAGGCGGGCTTGGGCGAATACGCCCGCAACCAGATGGTCATCACCCCGGAATTCGGGCCGCGCCTGAGGTTCTCCAAGATCTTCACCAATCTGCCGCTGGCCCATGACGTGCCGCAGCCGCTGGGGGTGAAGGCTTTTTGCGATATCTGCACCAAATGCGCCGATGCCTGCCCGGTGAAGGCGCTGCCCTACGGGCCGCCCTCAACCGAAACCGCCAATGTCTCGGCAATCAAGGGGGTCCGAAAATGGACCTCGGATGCCGAGAAATGCTTCTCCTTCTGGGCCAAGATGGCCTCTGACTGCGCCATTTGCATGCGGGTCTGCCCGTTCAACCGCGACTATTCCAAACGGCGCAACCGGCTGTGGCTGAAGCTGGCACTTGGCCCGCTGCGCAAACTGGCGCTGCGGCTGTCCGCCAAACATGGCGCGCGGCGCAAACCCGCTGATTGGTGGGCCGCGTCTTCTCCCGGTCAGCACTGACAAGCGCGAGGGCTCCCGCCCGTCCTTGCTGCCTGCGGCACCGCATCCCGTTGGGCCGGGCAGCCCTGCGGGCTGCGGGGAAGGCGATTGTTCACCTGCGCACAACCTCCGTGTCCGGCAACAGGTTTCAGGACGGCAGCGCACAGCCTATCTTAGCCTCAGTCAACGTTTACAGGAGGCATTGAGATGTCCCTCAGACCCATTCTCGAAACCCGCGCCGCCCAGCCCCACACCGAGGGCGCCGGCGTCAAGCTGCACCGCGCCTTCGGCTTTCAGGACCCGTCGGAGCTGGACCCGTTCCTGCTGTTCGACGACTTCCGCAACGAAAACCCGGAGGACTACCTGCGCGGCTTCCCCTGGCACCCGCACCGCGGCATCGAGACCATCACCTACGTGCTGGCAGGCACGGTCGAGCACGGCGACTCGCTGGGCAACGAGGGCACCCTTGGCGCGGGCGACGTGCAATGGATGACCGCAGGCTCGGGCATCCTGCACCAGGAGATGCCTTCGGGCAACGCCAGGGGCCAGATGCACGGGTTCCAGCTGTGGGGCAACCTGCCCGCCAGCCAGAAGATGACCGCGCCGCGCTATCAGGACGTGAAGGGGGCCGACATTCCCGAGATCATCGACGATGACGGCACCCGCGTGAAGGTGATCGCCGGCGATTTCTGGGGCAAGCGCGGCCTGGTGGACGGCATTGCCGCCGACCCGCAGTACCTGGATGTTTACGTCCCGGCGGGCGTCAAAAAGACCCTGCCAATCGACACCTACCGCCGGGCCTTTGCCTATGTGTTCGAAGGCGAGGCCGCCTTTGCCGATGCCTCAGCCCCGCAAGGGGTGCTGCTGGAGAAGGAGGTCGCAGGCCAGGAGGTCAACATCCGCGACCTGTCCGGCGACCGCACCCTGATCCGCTTTGGCACCGGCGACGAAATCACCGTGCAGGCAGGCCCCGAAGGCGTGCGCTTCCTGCTGATCTCCGGCGCGCCGATCAATGAGCCGGTCGCCTGGCACGGGCCGATCGTGATGAACACCCAGGCCGAACTGCACCAGGCCTTCCGCGACCTGCGCAACGGGACTTTCATAAAGCCCGCGCACTGACCGGCTGCGGCCCGCCAATGGGACCCCTGATGTGATATACTCCCCCCGTCCAACGACCAGATGGGGGGAGAGATGATTATCCGGGTGTTCCGTGCCACCGTCCGCGACGACAAGATCCTCGACTTCAAGGATTTCCTTACCAACACCGCCGTGCCGCACGTGCGCCGCCAGCCGGGGCTGGTTTCGGTCACGGCCGGCCTGCCGCGTCCGGATTCGCCATCCACATTCTGCGTGGTGATGGTGTGGGAGAGCATCGACGCGCTGCAGGCCTTTGCCGGCGAGGACTGGGAGCAGCCGCATGTGCTGCCGGAGGAGGACCCGATGGTGCTGAGCCGCCAGATCGATCATTACGACATGATCGGCCTGCTGAGCTGACAGGCTGCCCCCGCGGGCCTCAGCCGTCCGCGCACCAGCTGAAGACGGTCTCCCCGCCCGCAGGCTGGGGCGTGAAACCCGCCTTCTCCAGCACCCGGGCCGAGGCCGCGTTCTCCTGCATGACACCGCCGCTCAGGCAAATGCCGCTGCCGCTGAAATGCGCCTGCAAGCCGCTGATCAGCTCGCTCGCCAGCCCCTGGCCCCAGGCGGCTTCGGCCAACAGATAGCCAAGGTTGCGGGTTTTGCTGCCGTCCTCCGGATAAGACAGGATCAGCAGCCCGATGCCCTGACCCTCCGCCTTGCGCAAGCCAGCAACTTCAGCCTGCTGTGCGACCGCCGCCAGGAATTCCCGCCGGGCCTGATCGCTGTTCTGCGCCTGGAAGCCCTCCGGCAGCCATTGCACTACCTTCGGCGCAAACAGTTCAGCCAGTTCCGCCGCTGTCAGATCCTGCCAGCGCACCGCACGCAGGCGGCTGGTTTGCAGCTCCAGCAGGCTCATGCGCTGACCGCCTTTTGCACCATGTCCCAATAGACCCGCTCCACCTCATCCAGCGAGAGCCGCCCTTCGGACCGGTACCAGGTGTTGACGCCGTTCAGCATCGCAATCACCGCCAGCGTTGCGATCTTGGTGTCGGCGATGGAGAACACCCTCTGCTCCACACCTTCCTTCAGGATCCCCTCCACCCCGTTCTCATAGTCGCGGCGCAGCGATTCGATGACGGTGAAGTTTTCCTCTGTCAGGTTGCGCAGCTCCATGTAGGCGATGAACACCGCATCCGGGCGCTCCAGGTGAAAGCGGATGTGGAACCCGGTGAAAGCCCGGAGCCGGTCCATCGCCCCCGCCGCCCGCGGCACCGCGTCCCAGGCGGCCTGCAGCTCTTCCATGTGGCGGGACATCAGGCTGAACAGCAAGCTCTGCTTGTCCGGCGTGTAATTGTACAGCGCCCCGGCCTGTACCCCGACCTCCTTGGCGATCTGGCGCATCGACACGGCGGCATAGCCGTGCTGGGCAAACAGCCGCAAAGCCGCCTCGCGGATGCGGGGGCCGGTGATATCGGAATGGGAACCTTGGGTGCGTGCCATGCCGGAAACTGTAACTGAACAAGTGTTCATATAAAAGAGAGAATGCAGACGCCGCCCTCTGTAGCCTCACCCTCCGGCAAAGCCAACGCCCCCAGCGGCGGGAATTCAATTGTGCCGGCGCGCAGGAGCCCCTAGAACCGGCAGAGCGGAACAAGGGGTTTAGGCAATGCAGACTTGGGCGCGGATCACTTTCCTCCTGGCTTTGACGGGCGCTGCCGCCTGCACCCGGGTGCCCGAGCTGGAAGACCGGCTGACCCCGGACCTGCGCGGCGCCGGCTACCCCAAGCTTCTGCCGCTGGATAACGCGCTGGAGCCGCTGGACCCGCCGCAGCAGGCCGGCGAAGAACTGCAGCAGGAGCTCGACGCCCGCAGCGCCCGGCTGCAGCGCCGGGCTGAGGCCGTAAAAAACGCCGAATTCTGACCGCTTCCCGGCATTCCCCGCTGCTTCTGCCCGCCCCAAGCGGCAGCGGCGTTGCACGCTCGCGCCGAACCCGATAAGGCGGGGCTGAGCATTTCGGAATAAAGGACCTCCAGCTATGACAGAACCGCTTCGTCTTGGGATTGCAGGTTTGGGCACGGTTGGCATCGGCGTGGTGAAGATCATCCGCCGCCATGCTGCGCTGCTGGAGGCACGGACCGGGCGCCCGGTGGTGATTTCCGCGGTATCGGCCCGCGACGCCAGCAAAGACCGCGGTGTGTCGCTGAGCGACTACGCCTGGGAAACCGACCCGGTGGCGCTGGCGGTGCGCGACGACGTGGATGTGTTTGTCGAGCTGATGGGCGGCCACGAAGGCGCCGCCAAGGCTGCGACCGAGGCTGCACTGGCCGCGGGCAAGGATGTGGTCACCGCCAACAAAGCGCTGCTGGCGATTCACGGACAGGCGCTGGCCGAGCAGGCCGAAGCCGCAGGCCGGGTGATCCGTTTCGAGGCCGCCGTTGCCGGCGGCATCCCGGTGATCAAATCGCTGACCGAAGGCCTGGCCGGCAATGAGATCACCCGCATCATGGGTGTGATGAACGGCACCTGCAACTACATCCTGACCCAGATGCAGGCCACCGAACAGGGCTATAACGCGCTGTTCGAGGAATGCGGCCGCCTGGGATACCTGGAAGCCGACCCGAACCTTGACGTGGGCGGCATCGACGCAGGCCACAAGCTGGCGCTGCTGGCCTCCATCGCCTTTGGCACCAAACCCGACTTTGACAGCGTGCAGCTGGAAGGCATTCAGCGCATCCAGCTGGAAGACATCCACGCCGCCGCCGACATGGGCTACCGCATCAAGCTGCTGGGCGTTGCGCAGCGCTCCGCCCGCGGGCTGGAACAGCGCATGTCGCCCTGCCTGGTGCCTGCCGACTCGCCGCTGGGCCAGCTGGAAGGCGGCACCAACATGGTGGTGATCGAAGGCGACTCGATCGAGCAGGTGGTGCTGCGCGGCCCTGGCGCCGGCGAAGGCCCGACCGCCAGCGCGGTGATGGGCGATGTGCTGGACCTGGCCCGCGGCCTGCGGATTGCCACCTTCGGCCAGCCGGCAGAAACCCTGCAGGAGGCGCCTGCCGCCCAGACCGGCCTGCCCGCGCCCTTCTATCTGCGCATGGGGCTTCTGGATAAACCCGGCGCGCTGGCCAAGGTGGCGGCAATCCTGGGAGAGGCCGGCGTCTCCATCGACCGGATGCGCCAGTACGGCCACTCTGCGCCGGTTGCTCCCGTGCTGATCGTCACCCACAAATGCACCCGCGCTACCCTGGACGCGGCGCTGGACGGCCTCACCGCCACCGATGTGGTTGACGGCACCCCCGTCGCCCTGCGCATCGAAGAGGTCTGAACCGCGAAGCCCCGCAAAAAACGGCCGGTTTGCACGTCTCGGCGGGGTATTCCTGCCGGGGCGAACGCTATCGGCCCTTGCGACCCGGCCCCGCCCCGCGCTATTCGGCTTGAAACGCCCATTTACATCTGACCCGTTGAGACAGGATTTCCGGTATGACTTCGAACACCTCTGACGCGCCCTTTTATGACCGCATGCTGTCGCTGGGCCTCGCCCGCGTTGCTGAGCAGGCGGCCCTCGCCTCTGCCTCGCTGATCGGCCGCGGCGACGAAAAGGCTGCCGACCAGGCCGCCGTCAACGCCATGCGCGAGCAGCTGAACCTGCTGGACATCGCCGGCGTGGTGGTGATCGGCGAAGGCGAGCGCGACGAGGCGCCGATGCTGTACATCGGCGAGGAAGTCGGCACCGGCAACGGCCCCGGCGTCGACATCGCGCTGGACCCGCTGGAAGGCACCACCCTGACCGCCAAGGACATGCCCAACGCACTGACCGTGATCGCCATGGGCCCGCGCGGCTCGATGCTGCACGCGCCGGACACCTACATGGACAAGCTGGCCATCGGCCCGGGCTTTGCCGAAGGCGTGGTGTCGCTGGAAATGTCCCCGCGCGAGCGTGTCGAGGCGCTGGCCAAGGCCAAGGGCTGCGCGCCGTCCGACATCACCGTCTGCATCCTGGAGCGCCCCCGTCACGAGACGATGATCGCCGAAGTGCGCGAGACCGGCGCCTCGATCCGGCTGATCACCGACGGCGACGTGGCCGGCGTGATGCACTGCGCCGAAAGCGGCACCACTGGCATCGACATGTACATGGGCCAGGGCGGCGCCCCGGAAGGCGTGCTGGCAGCCGCAGCGCTGAAATGCATGGGCGGCCAGATCTTCGGCCGTCTGCTGTTCCGCAACGACGATGAAAAGGGCCGCGCTGCCAAGGCGGGCATCACCGATCTGGACCGCATCTATACCCGCGACGAAATGGTTACCCAGGACGTGATCTTTGCCGCCACCGGCGTGACCGGCGGCTCGCTGCTGCCGCGCATCAAGCGCCAGCCGGGCTGGGTCGAAACCACCACCCTGCTGATGCGCTCCAAGACCGGCTCGGTGCGCCGCATGTCCTACCGCACACCGCTGGCACCGCATCAGATGTAAGCCGGTCCTGCGCGGGCAGGAAGCGGCTTGCGCCGCTGCCTCCGGCGGGAGTATTTGAAGAAAGATGAAAGGGCCGGATCCGCATTGGGTCCGGCCTTTGCGCATGGGGGAGACGCATGAGCTTTTTGGGTGTTGAGCAGTCCTTGAGCGGGCGCCGCTGGGTCGGACCCGGCGTGGAGGTGGACCGGGCGTCGGAAATGATGGCGCAGCAGACCGGCCTGCCCCGTTCGGTGTGCCAGGTGCTGGCCCGCCGCGGCGTTCCGGCGATGGAAGCCAAGGGTTTCCTGGAGCCTCGGCTGAAGGAACTGCTGCCCGACCCGCGCGAGATGAAGGACATGGAGGCCGCCGCCGCCCGGTTCCTGGAGGCAGTGCGGCGCAAGCAGCGGATTGCGGTCTTTGCCGACTATGACGTCGACGGCGGCAGCTCCGCCGCGCTGCTGCTGGTCTGGCTGCGCCAGATGGGGCTGCAGGCGACCCTCTACATCCCCGACCGCATCGACGAGGGCTATGGCCCCAATGTGCCCGCCATGCAGGAACTGGCCGCCGCCCATGACCTGATCATCTGCGTCGACTGCGGCACCCTCAGCCATGAGCCGATCGCGGCTGCCAAGGGCGCCGATGTGATCGTCCTGGACCACCACCTGGGCGGCGAGACACTGCCGGAGTGCGTGGCGGTGGTGAACCCTAACCGGCAGGACGAAAGCGGCGACCTGGGCTATTTCTGTGCCGCTGGTGTGGTGTTCCTGATGCTGGTGGAGGCCGGGCGGCAGATGCGCGAGGCGGGTGCCAAGGGACCGGATCTGATGGCGCTGCTGGATCTTGTGGCGCTGGCGACCGTCGCCGACGTGGCGCCGCTGATCGGCGCCAACCGGGCGCTGGTGCGCCAGGGATTGAAAGTTATGGCGGCGCGCAAGCGCCCCGGGCTGGTGGCGCTGTCCGATGTCAGCCGCATGGATTCGGCGCCCTCCACCTATCACCTCGGCTTCCTGCTGGGGCCGCGGGTCAATGC
Organism: Leisingera sp. ABM4_103; assembly: GCF_056158685.1. Classification (NCBI taxonomy): domain Bacteria; kingdom Pseudomonadati; phylum Pseudomonadota; class Alphaproteobacteria; order Rhodobacterales; family Roseobacteraceae; genus Leisingera; species Leisingera sp. ABM4_103. Next base: position 213,412 of record NZ_JBSWTU010000005.1, read on the forward strand.
CGGCGGCCGGATCGGCAAGGCCGATCTGGGCGCGCGGCTGCTGTCCACCGACAACCCGCATGAGGCCGCCGCCCTGGCCGAACGGCTGGACCAGCTGAACACCGAACGCCGCGATATTGAAAACGCGGTGCGTGCTGCCGCGCTTGATCAGGCCGAAGCACGCGGGCTGGAGGCGCCGCTGGTCTGGGCCGCTGGCGAAGGCTGGCATCCGGGCGTGGTGGGCATCGTCGCCTCGCGCCTCAAGGAGGCCGCCAACCGGCCCGCCATCGTCATCGGTTTCGACGGGGAAGAAGGGAAAGGCTCAGGGCGTTCGGTGTCCGGTGTCGATCTTGGCGCCTCGATCCAGCGGCTGGCCGCCGAAGGGCTGCTGGTCAAGGGCGGCGGCCACAAGATGGCCGCGGGCCTCACGGTGATGCGGGACAAGCTGGAATCGGCGATGGAGCGCCTCACTGAACTGCTGGCCAAACAGGGCGCAGGCCAGGGCGGCCCTGCCGACCTGAAGCTGGACGGCGCGCTGATGCCCGGCGCCGCCACGGTGGACCTGATCGGGCAGATCGAACAGGCCGGCCCCTTTGGTGCCGGCGCCCCTGCCCCGCGCTACGCCCTGCCGGACCTGCAGGTGCGCTTTGCCAAGAAGATCGGCGAAAGCCACCTGAAACTGTCGCTCAGCGACGGGATGGGCGGCGGCGTGGATGCGATCTGCTTTGGCGCTTTTGACACGGCCCTGGGTCCTCGGCTGCTGGAGCACGGCGGCGCCCGCTTCCATTTCGCCGGACGGCTGGAGATCAACACCTGGGGTGGCCGCCAAAGCCCGCAATTGCGCCTGGAAGACGCTGCCGAAGCGTGAGATTTCAAGGGCTTGCAGCCTGTGGATAAGAAAATGCGCGAATGCGTATTTTTTCTCTTGCGGGTTCCGGCGCTAATAACTAAATACCCGCTCACGCACTGAGTGGCCCGTTCGTCTATCGGTTAGGACGCCAGGTTTTCAACCTGGAAAGAGGGGTTCGATTCCCCTACGGGCTGCCACTTTTCCCACCCCGCACAGATCATTCAAACGCGCCTATGGTGCGGTTTTTTGCGTGTATTTTCAGCGAATTAAGCCAACAGAGCGGCGCGCAAAAAATCTTCGCATTTCTGCAAAAATCCTCTTGCGCCCGGCAGACGCAATCAGTAAACACCGCCTCACAGACAGAGTGGCCCGTTCGTCTATCGGTTAGGACGCCAGGTTTTCAACCTGGAAAGAGGGGTTCGATTCCCCTACGGGCTGCCACTTTATCCGGAAAACAGATACAACGGTTCGCTTGAGCAAAAGCGGTGTCTATCACTTGGCTTTCCGCTGTGAGCGGAATCCGCCGCCCAAGCCGCTTTCCGGTATCACCCTGAACCGCGGCCGGAATTCCGCCCACGGTTCAGTTCAGAGTGCTGAAGATATGCCGGTCAGGAAGCAGGACCGCCCGCCGCTTGCTGCGGGTCAGCCGCGCCGCTGTCACACGCGCCTGCGACCGTGTCGTCCTTCTCCATGCCTTCACGGTAGAAGCAGTGCTGCGCCCGCCCCGCCCGCTTGGCCGCATAGAGCGCCAGGTCCGCCTGGTTCAACAGCTGCTGCGCATCCGGGACTTTCTGCCAGGTCGACAAGGTGGTGCCGGCGCTGGCGGAGATCCGGCAGGTCTGGGCGCCAAAGGGAATCGGCTCCTCCAGCTGCTGGATCAGCCGCTTGGCAATCGCCGCCAGCCGCGCCGTGTCCAGCACGCCCTCGAGGATCATCACGAACTCATCCCCGCCGACCCGGACCACCGTGTCCGACTGACGGGTGCATTCCACCATAATCCGCGCCGCCTGCTGCAGCACCGCATCGCCGGCTGCATGGCCCAGCGTGTCATTCACCTGCTTAAAGAAGTCCAGGTCGAGGTGCATCAGCGCAAACTCGCGGCCGCTGGAAATCAGCCGTGCAAGCACGTGATCCATCGCGCGGCGGTTCTTGAGCCCGGTCAGCGTATCGGTAAAGGCCTGCTCCTCGGCAGCGATCTTGGCCCCCTGCAGACGCAGGTTGAGCTGGCGCGACGCCTCCATCGCGGCGGATTTCGCCTCCACCAGATAGAGCATCTCGATCGTCAGATCAGTGGGCGAGAAATCGGCGCTTGTCAGGTCGTAGTCGCGCACCGCTTCCAGAACGGAAATCCCGAAGGACAGGTTGATGAACGCGCCCTGCCCGTCCGGCAGCGGTGTGCAAACCCCCTTGAGCCCGGTCTGCGGCGCGTCGCGGAACTGCAGGTGCAATTTGCTGCCGGAGGTGCGCAGCAGGTCCTCCACCGATCGCACCGACCTCGGCCGGGACAGATCGAAGACGCGAAAAAACCGCCGCCCTTCCCAGCTCAGCTGCGGACGCAGCTTTCTCAAGGTCGGACCGGCAGAGACAATCCGCCCCTTGGCATCGACAATCGCGTACATCGGACAGACAACGCCCGCCATCTGCGTCAGCTGCTGCAGTGTCATCATAGCGAATGCGCCCCCAAATCGAATTCGCGCCCGGCGGCGAACTTTGTTTCCACCAGGGTGATGGAAATCACTTCGGCACCGCCCTGGGTACCGCTGTGATCAAGGAACACCAGATCGCCATAGTCGTCGGCCATTGCCCGCAAAACGCCCATCAGAACATAGGCATAGCCCGGCAGCCCCGGCTGGCAGACCAGCTCGAACTGCTGCGGCGCCTGCTCCACCAGTTCCAGACCGGGAAGATGCAGGTCCGACACGGCCAGCCGTGCCCGGTCGGGCAAGTCGTCCAGCGAATGCAGGAATTCCACGTAATTCACGCCGCCAAAACGCAAGAGCCGCCGCAGCGCTTCCACCTGCGGGTTGGACACCAGAAATGTGCCCATGTCCTCCAGCATTTCGGGCAGGGGGCGCGCCAGAACCTTTTCCATCGCCGCCAGCATCCGGCCCGATTGCTCATCGGTGTAAAACAGCATCGCCTCGAACTCGGTAAACCCGAGTCCGGCCTCCTCCATAACCTCTTCCCAGCGGTCCGCCCCGTAGGTACTGGTCACAAAAGCCTGAATCGCCCTGTTGATCAGACCGTGCATGCAATGGCCCCTCTTTTCCCATGCCATAGTCTTGACGCCTGCGGGTTAAGAAAGGCCCAACAAAGCAAATTTGGGTGATGGATCGCGCTCATTTCCACGTTTTTTTGTTCTGCACCAGCCCTGCCCGTCCCGCAAAGAACCCTGACCAGCGCGTAATGCGATCATAATCCGGCTGCCGGACCCTGGCCATTCGAATCCGGCAATGGACCCTGCTTGCCGCATCGGCCCCCGCGCGTCACTACTGGACCGGCTGACGCACCGAGGCAAGACCGCGGCGCGCCGGGCACGCCGGACCGGCGGGATCTGACCTGCCGACAGTTCTCCAAACAAAAAAGCGGAGGGTCACCCCTCCGCTTCTTGCCAGCCGCACACCGGTTTCAGAAGTCGGTGGGCGCCCCGCCCTCGGACTTGCGGCGGGCGACGAAGTCCGCCAGCTCGTCACGGATCGCGGGATCCATCGGCGGCTCCTCGAAATCGGCAATGATTTCCTTGAACAGCTTATGGGCGCGCTGCGCGGTCCAGGTGGCACCCGCCGCCTCCCAGGCCTCATAGTTGCGCCAATCGCTCAGGAACGGCTGGTAAAAGGCGTTGGCATAACGGTCCTGGGTGTGCTGGATGCCAAAGAAGTGGCCGTCGTTGCCAACCTCCTTGATTGCATCCAGCGCGATCTCCTCCGGGCCGGTGGCCGAGATCTGCGGCTGCATGTAGCGTTCGATCTGCTGCAGGATTTCGCAATCCATGATGAACTTCTCCGGGCTGGCAATCAGCCCGCCCTCCAGCCAGCCGGCCGCGTGGTAAACCATGTTGGTGCCCGACTGCACCGCTGCCCACAGCGAATTGGACGTCTCCCAGACCGCCTGCCCGTCCGGCACGTTCGCCGCGCAGACACCCGAGGAGCGCATCGGCAGGCCGTAGAACCGGGCCATCTGCCCGGTCATCTGGGTCGAGCGCATGTACTCCGGCGTACCGAACGCAGGCGCGCCCGATTTCATATCGACGTTCGACGTAAACGTGCCGATCACGCAGGGCGTGCCGGGGCGCACATACTGGAACAGGGCAATCGCACACAGGCTTTCGGCAATCGACTGCGCCACCGCGCCCGCCATCGTCACCGGCGCCATCGCGCCCGCCAGGGTAAAGGGCGAGACCACAATGGCCTGCCCGCGCCGCGCCAGCCGCAGGCAGCCGTCGATCATCGGAAAATCGTGTTTCAGCGGCGAGGTGGAGTTGATGTTGGTGTACATATGCGGCTTGGCGTCGAACTCCTCATGGCTGAGCCCGCCCGCAATCCTCACCATTTCCATCACATCCTCGACCCGCTCCTTGCCCAAGCTGTAGGCATGCATCGCCTTGTCGGTCAGGGTCAGCTTGTCATAAAGCACATCCAGGTGGCGGACCGAGGCATGGATGTCCACCGGCTCCACCGGGTAGCCGCCGGCAAAGTGGATACAGTTGAAATACTGGGTCAGCTTCAGCAGGTTGCGGCACTGCTCGCGGTTGCCCGCCACCTTCCTGTTCAGCTCCATATCCCAGTAGTTCGGCGGCGAGGACACGTTGCCGAACAGGATGTGGTTACCGCCCAGCGGGATCGTCCGGTCCGGGTTGCGCGGAGTGATCGAGAATTCGCGGGGTGCCTTGCCCACCATCTCCATCACGAAATCCCGGTCCATTTTGACCAGCTCGCCCTCGACCTTGACGCCGGCCTGTTTGAAGATCTCCAGCGCTTCCGGGTTCAGGAACACCACGCCGATTTCTTCCAGAATGCGCATCGCGCCCTCGTGGATTGCCTGAACGCCTTCCTCCGTCAAAGGTTCGGTCGGCCGGTCGATGTTGACTGGGACCTGCCAGGGCATCTGCTCCAATGCCGCGCTGCCGCGCCGGGCGGCTGCGCCTGCCCTGCCCCCGCCCCGCCTCTTGCGTGCGCCTGTGTCTGCCATGCCGGTCTCCCCTAGATCCGATTTTCGCAAATGCTGATAGCCATCCACTGTGCCAATCCCGGCTGCCATAGACTGTCCATTCCCGACCATGGCTGTCGTTTTTGTTTCGGAAACCGGCGGTATGGGATATTTATGTACACTTGTGCCCAGTAATGCGCGGTAAAAAACCGGCGCTCTACACTAAAGCGCCGGCGAGACCGCCGCTGCCCGTCTCAGGGCACCGGAGTCAGTGCGGGTTCAGCGGTCGATCCAGGCCGGGATATGGCCGATGTCGGGCAGCACGATATCGGCATGCGGCGCCAAGTCCTCGCGCAGCGCCATGCCGGTCAGCACGCCGATCCGCCGCATTCCCGCAGCGGCGCCCGCCTCCAGGTCGTGCAAGCTGTCGCCGACCATGGCGGTGCGCTCCGGCGGCACCCCCGCCGCCCTGCAAAACGCCAGCAGCGGATCCGGGTCCGGCTTGGCGCCATGGCCGCTGTCGCAGCCCGCGACAAAGGCGAAGCGGTCCAGCACGCCCGCCCGCTGCAGCTGGCTCCTGGCAGAAATCTCGGCGTCGTTGGTCATCACCCCCAGCACCTTGCCGCGCGCCAGCAGCCCGTCGAGGAACTCCGCCAGCGGCACCGCCGGCGCCAGCTCCGCCTCCGCAGCGCTGCGGGCCAGGAACACCGCCAGCTGCTCAACCTCCATCTCCGCCACAAACGGCGCCAGCACCTCCGCCACTTCATCGTTGGAGCCGGCGATCACCAGGCTGTCGGGGTTGAACGCCTGCCGCTCCAGATCATAGCTGATCACCTCAGCCATCGCCTCCAGCACCGCCCGGTCGCCTTTGGCCAGCGTCTCAAGCACCTGAGCCGCCCAGCCGTTCCAGGTGGCGGCAAAGTCGAACAGGGTTCCGTCCTTGTCGAACAGGAAGGCATCAACGGGCATGGCGGGTCCTCTCTCCGCGGGAATTTAGCGGAACCCTAGGCACAGCCCCCGCCGATCTCAAGTCCAGTTCACCTGCGCCCCGCCCGGAAGCGACATCCGCGCCTGCATCGGCATCTCATAAGCCAGGCCATGGGCATCACAGAACTGCATCACCCAATTGTCGTCCATCGTTAAGAAATCGAGCACTGAGCCCAGGAATTCCGGCTCTGCCGCCCGCGCGCGCAAATCCGCCTCGCTGGCGCCGGTTGCGCCCAGAAACACCGGCATAAGCTCATCATTCCCGGCCAGCCAGGCCAAGGCTTTCAACGCCAGAGTCTCTGCGCCATCGGCGGAAATCTGCATCTTCTCCACACTCCTGCCGCATTGCGGCCAATTTAGTAAAAATCCGAAAGAGTTTCTTAACCAGTCTCAGCAAAGCTGCAAGGCATAGGATTTGCAAGGGGCGAAAGGATACCGCGTGCAAGGCACTATCCTGGTCATCGACGGCGTCTCCACCAACCGCATCATGCTGAAGGTGCAACTGGCGGCTGCCTATTATGATGTGGTTCAGGCCAGCGGCGTGGCCGGGGTCCTGAAGACCGCCCGCGCCCACCGCCCTGATCTGGTTCTCACCGCCATGTCGCTGCCCGACGGCACCGCTGCCGATGTGAAACACGCGCTGGCGGCGGATGAGGCCCTGGCCGATCTGCCGGTAATCGCCGTCTCCGACTGGGAAGGTTCCAAGGCCCGCCTGCAGGCGCTGGCCGCAGGCATCGACGATGTGCTGCAGCAGCCGGTGGACGACGTGATCCTGCAGGCCCGTATCCGCAGCCTGCTGCGCGCCCGCAGCGCCGACGAGGAGCTGAACCTGCAGCGCGATGCCTCGCACGGGTTCATCCTGCCGCTCAGCGACCGCTGCTGCGCCGAGGATCTGCGCGATGCTTCCGTTGCTCTGGTGGCGCAGGATCCCCGAACCGCTATGGCCTGGCGCGACCACCTCTCTGCAAGCCTGCCGTACAGCTTGCGCACTCATACGATCAGCGACATCCAGGGGCTGATGCAGGCGCCGGTGGCCGATGCCATCATCATCGAGCTGAACGAGACCTCCGCCGGCTCCGGCCTGCGGCTGCTTGCGGATCTGCGCGCCCGCGCCGCCACCCGCCAGACGGTGGTAATCGCGGTGCCCAATCCAGCTGATCCGCAGATCGCTGCCGAGGCGCTGGACCGCGGCGCCCATGACGTGCTGCAATCCGGCTTCGATGTCGAGGAGCTGGAGCTGCGCCTCACCGCCCAGCTGCAGCACAAGGCCCGCAAGGACCGGCTGCGCGACAGCGTCCGCAACGGGTTGCGCGCCGCGGTGCTGGACCCGATGACCGGGCTCTACAACCGGCGCTACGCCAAGCCGTTCCTGGACCGTGCGGCGCATTCTGCCGCCGCCAACGGCGAGAAATTCGCCGTCATGCTGGCCGACCTCGACCACTTCAAGCGGATCAACGATGTCTATGGCCACCCGGCCGGCGACGCAGTGCTGATAGAGGCCGCCCGCCGGATGCAGCAGGTGCTGGGCCCGGCGGATCTGCTGGCCCGCGTCGGCGGCGAGGAGTTCATGGCTGTCCTGCCCGGCACCAGCGAGGCCGAGGCCAGCATCGCCGCCGTTGCCCTGTGCAACGCGATCAATGGCACCCCCTTCGAGGTCCCCGGCGCCGCCGAGCCGGTCAAGGTCACGATCAGCATCGGCGCGGCGATGGGCGGCGGCCAGGACGGCAGCACCGCGGCACTGGTCGAGAAGGCGGATCAGGCGCTCTACAACGCCAAGCACGCCGGCCGCAATCAGGTGACCTTGTCCAAGGCATGCACCGAAGCCGCGTGAGCACTGCGCACCCTTCCGGTTATTAAAAAGGCAGCCGCAACTGGCTGCCTTTTCTGGTGAAAGGAGTTCTCAAGTAATCGCCGCAGGCGGATCAGTCCCGCCTGTGCCCAGCTCCTTGCCAATGCGTGCCGCGCCATTGCATCCGTTCTTCCATACGGTCCGCAAATGCGGCGCGTTCTTCCGGTGTCATCGCCTCCATCTTACTCACCCAGGCGTCCTGCACTTTGGTGTGGAAGGCGTGACGCGCGTCCGACTGGCTGCGCAGCATGTCCCGCAGCGCGGCGGCGTCGAAACTGCCGCTCCGCAGCGCCGCGATCACCGCTTCGCCCTCGGCGTGGCGGCGCTTGAAATAGCTGCCGTGATCCCCGCCCGCCTGCTGCCGCAGCGCTTTGCGGGTGTCACGGTCCAGCTCGCGGAAGATCATTGCCCCCACCGACGGCGGCCGCTGCCAGTGCCTGTCCTTGCCGGAGAACCGCCAGGCCGCCCCGGCCGCGATGCCGATCACTGCAAGGTTCAGCGCCAGCGAGGCCGCCAGCAGCAGTTTCAGCCACAGCTTCATTCCGGGTTTGCCCTCCGCAGTCATTGCAGGTCCTCGCTCAGCATTACCGCCATGTCATAACTTTCATCAGCAAATACGGTGCTGCTGTCTTCATAACCGGCCAGCGCCACCGGATCCGGCACAAAGGAAGGCGGTGCCACCCCGATCCAAAGGCCCGCCGCGCTGGCCGCCGCCAGCCCGCCCAAAGCAGGCCAGCCGCCGATCGCTTCGATCAGTTGCCGCCACTTCGGAAGCCGGGCCGCCCGCGCTGACCGCGCAGGCTGAAAGCCCGCTTGCTCCCGTGCTGCGTCCGCCAGGATGGCGGCGCTCAGATGCTCCGGCACCGCGGGCCGGACACTGCGTGCCGCGGCAAACAGATCCTCCAGCTCCTGCTGTGCTTTATCCGTGTCAGCCATCGCTATACCCCAATTCTTCGCGCCGCCCGGCCAAAGCCGCGGCCAGCGCCCGCTTGCCCCGGGCGGTCAGACTTTCCACCGCCTCGACGCTGATGTCCATGATCCCGGCTATCTCCGGGTTCGAAAGCTCTTCCAGGTGCCGCAGCACGACCGCCTGCCGCTGCCGTTCCGGCAGTTGCATCAGCGCCGCCTGCAGCGCATCCTGCCGCGCGCCCTCTTGCATCTGCTCCGCCGCCGAGCGGCCCGGATCGGGCGGCTCCGGCACCGCGTCCAGATCCACATGGCCGCCGCGGGCGCGCCGCTTGCGGTCGATGCACAGGTTCATCGCCACCCGGTACAGCCAGGTCGACACCTGCGCCTCCCCCGGCCGCCACTCCGGCGCCATCTTCCACAGGCGCAGCATCGCCTCCTGGGTCACATCCTCGGCCTCCGCGCGGTTGCCCATCACCCGCATCGCGACGCCAAAGACCCGCGGGCTCAAGCGTGCAGTCAGCTCCGCCGCCGCACGCCCATCGCCATTCGCATAGAGCACCAGCAAGGCATCGTCGGAGACCTCCCCCGCCGCTGCGCTCATCGCAGCCGGACCCGCAGCAGGGGTCCGGCGCCGTGATATTTCCGCGTTATGCAGCACGCTTCAGAGATCAGTTCTGCTCCGTTCCGTTCTCTTGCCAATACCCGCGGCGGTGCATGCCGCCGTGCTTCATGCGGGCATCTTCGAACTCTTCTTTCGAAATCCCGCCGCTGCCATCAGCATCCATCCGGTCGAACATCTTGCCCGCCCGGCGCGGCTGCGGCAGCTCGTCCTTACTCAACGCGCCATCGGCGTCCTTGTCAAAGCGTTCCAGCATCCAGGCAGCCCGCTCATTCGCGTGCTCCCGCGCCCGCGCCTGCATTTCCTCCAGCGTCAGCTTGCCATCGCCATCAGCGTCCGCCTTGGTGAAATGCGCGTCCTTCATGGCTTCGATCTCGGCCTTGGTGACCTCGCCGTTGCCATCCGCGTCGATCTCCTCAAAGGACATCCGCGGCCCGTGGTGCCCGAAGCCCTGTGCCAGGGCAGCGCCGCCTGCAGTCACGGCAGCGGCAGCAACAATCGCAGTGATGAACTTGACGTGTTTCATATCGTCTTTCCTTTGTCATGCGGCAGCCTCTTGCTGCCCGATGCATAGGAAAAACGCACGCGCCCCGCAGATCCGTCGCGGTTTTCCGAACTTTTTTGCCTTCCCCCGCACGTTGCGGCAAACCGGCGCAGAAATCGGGCTTTCCCCTTTCGCGCGCCCGCCGTTGCGCGCAAATATAAGTGCAGCACACAGGATATTTTCATGACCGAGTCCCCCGCCGTTACGGCCCCCGAGGCAGAAAACGACCGCCCCACCATGCCCGCCCTGGCCAAGGGCTGGCGCTGCAAATGCCCCAATTGCGGGCAGGGCAGGCTCCTGCATTCCTATCTGAAGGTGAACGAAAGCTGCAGCCACTGCGGCCTCGACCTGACCCACGCGCGCGCCGATGACGGGCCCGCCTACCTCACGATCCTGATCGTCGGCCACATCATGGCGCCGCTGATGCATGTGGTCTATTTCTCCTGGCGGCCGGAGCCCTTGGTGATGTTCACCGTGTTCACGACTGGCTGCCTCGCGTCTTCCCTCTATCTTCTGCCTCGGATGAAGGGGATCGTCATCGCCTACCAATGGGCGCGGCGGATGCACGGCTTCGGCAAGGGTACCCCGGCAGCGAAAGGGCAATAAGGGCATGAGCGACACATTTCTGAGCGGCGAAACCACCACCGACAAGACCGCGATCCGCAATGCGGCCACGGTCATTGCCATGCGCGGCCGGATGTCGGAGGACCCGCAGGTGCTGATGGGCCAGCGCGGCGCCAAGGCTGCCTTCATGCCGAACAAATTCGTTTTCCCGGGCGGCGCGGTAGACCTCGCCGATGCCCAGGTTCCGCTTGCCTCCCCGATCTCCCCCGTCTGCCAGGAACGCCTGGCCGACAAGGCACCTGCTGACGTGCACCATGCCCTCAGCGTCGCAGCCGTGCGCGAACTGTGGGAGGAAACCGGCCTGATCCTGGGCGAGCCCGGCAGCTGGAGCGGCGAGGTGCCCGAAGACTGGCAGAGCTTTGCCGCCACCGGTCATGTGCCCTCTGCCCGCGCCATGCAGTTCGTGTTCCGCGCCCTGACCCCGCCGGGCCGCCCGCGCCGGTTTGATGCGCGCTTCTTCCTGGTCGATGCCGATCAGATCACCGGCGATCTGGATGACTTCTCCCGCGCCGCGGATGAGCTGTCGCATCTGCAATGGATCCCGCTCAGCCAGGTGCGCAGCTTCGACCTGCCCTTCATCACCGAAGTGGTGCTGGCCGAGGTCACCGCCCGCGTCCGCGACGCCGAACCGCCGCAAAGCGTTCCCTATTTCCACAACAACGACGAGGCCAGCCTGTTCCTGCACCTCAAGGGCTATCCGATGCCCGCCGACGGGTAACGTTTTCCGGCGCGGAAAACGTCCCGGAAAACACGTGTTTTCCGAGCCGGAATTATCGCATAATTCCGGCTGCCCTGCCGCAGCCGGTGCCGCTCAGATCGCCAGAACCAGCACCAGGATCGACACGATCAGCAACGCCATGCCTGCCAGCTCGCGCGCCGTGACTTTTTCTTTGAAGAACAGCACCGAGGCCAGCAGCGACAGCAGCAGCTCCACCTGCCCCACCGCCTTCACATAGGCGGCGTTTTGCAGCGTGAAGGCCCAGAACCAGCAGAATGAGCCGCCCATGCTGGTCAGCCCCACCCAGACCGCCACTTTCCGCGCCGCCCAGACCCGGGCAATCTCGCCCTTGTCGCGCAGGCCCAGCCAAACCGCCATAAACAACGTCTGCAAGCTGACCACCGCCGCCAGCGTCACCGCCGCGCGGAACGCAGGCTCAAGCTCTGCCAGCTGCAGCGACGCGCCTCGGTAGCTGACGGCGGAAAAGGCAAACAGCACCCCGGATCCCAGCCCCAGCTGCGCCGCGCGGTTGGTCAGATGCCGCCACCAGGCGCCCGTGGCATCCGGTGCCCGGGACAGCACCAGCACCGCCGCCAGCCCGATCAGGATCGCTACCCAGCCGCCAAAGCTGACCGGATCGCCCAGAACCGCCAGCCCGACGATGGCGGTCTGGATCACTTCGGTCTTCTTAAAGGTGATCCCCACCGCAAAGTTGCGCTGTTTAAACAGCGCAACCACACAGACCGTCGCCAGGATCTGCGCGGTGCCGCCGATGGCCGCATAGATCCAGAACGCAGGCGGCAGCGGCGGCAGAGACCGCCCGGAGACCGCCAGATACAGCGCCAGCCCCGTCAGGATGAACGGTGCGGAATAGAAAAACCGGGCGAAGGTGGCTCCGCCCGGCGTCAGCGTTACGCTACTGAGGACCTTCTGCAGCATGAAGCGCACGGTCTGAAAGGAGGCAGCGGCAATGGAAACGGGGATCCAGGCAAACATGCCCCCGCTTATGCGCCCTTATTCCCCTTGCTGCCAGAGCGGATGGGGCACCGGGTCCTTGGCGCGCAGCAGGTAGTTGCGGAAAATCTGCAGGTAGTTGCGGTAGAAATAGCCGTCATTGGCCGCCAGGAATTCCGCCCTGCGCGCCCTGTACAGCCGCGGCAGCGCATACCAGGGCACGCCGGGATGCATGTGATGCACGATGTGCAGGTTGTTGTTCAGAAACAGGAAGGCAAGCGGGCCCTTGTCCTCGATCACCACGGTGCGGCCCTGGGCGGTCTCATGCGCCCGGTGCTCCAGAAAGGTGCGGATCTTCAAAAGGCCAAGCCCCAGATAGGCCCCGGCAACCGCCGCCCACAGCGGCGCTGGCGCCTGCCACACCACCCAGATCACCACTGCGAGACCAGCAGCGTGCAGGATCCAGTCGCGGACAATCCCCGGCTCCCCCTGGCGCGCCAGCCGCCAGTCGCCGGCCATGAAGCAGACCTGCCCGACCAGCGGCCCCAGCACCACCCGCCCCAGCAGGGTGTTGTTCACCCGCAAGAGCGCCTTGCGCCAGCCGGGCAACCGCGCCCAAACCGCCGGGTCCTGGAAATTGCTCTCCGGATCGTCATAGGGGTCGGTCAGCGCCTCGTCCTCATGATGCGCCAGATGGGTGTCGCGGAACCGGCCATAGGGGACCGCCATGCTCAATGGAAAAAACATCAGCGCCTCATTGAGCCGGCGGCTGCGGAACGGGTGCCCGTGCAGCGCCTCATGGGTCAGCGAGGAATGCAGCGCCGCCATCACGCCCAGCGCCAGCACCGTCAGCCCAAGGCTGAAACCGGGCAGCAGCCACAGCGCCGCCAGCCAGCCGCCGTAGCAGGCCAGGATCAGCGCCAGGGTGCCCCATTCAACGCTGCGGGGCATATATCCGCGGCAGCGCTCAGACATGGCGCCGCCCCCAGCCGATCTGCGCCCAGACCCGCTCATAGACCAGGTAGACGGTAAAGCCGATGCCGGTATTGACCAGCGCCATCATCCCGCCTGCCTTTACTGAGCCGGTGGCCGCCAGCCCCACCAGCGTCATCGAGACCAGCCCGAGAACGTTCCAAATCACCGCCTTCACAATGGAGCGCTTGCGCGTTTCCATAATGCCTCCTGCTATTCTTGGGTAAGTGCTTGTTTTCAAAGTACCGCAGCAGGAGGATGTGCAGAATTCCGAATGCAGTTAACAAAATCCATCAGATGTGATAATTGGAAACGAATGATAGAAAATATCGACAAACGGGTACGGGCAGAGCAGTTCCGGCAAAGGCTGAACAGGGCGCTGCGCGACAGCGGCCTCAGCCAAAGCGCCCTGGCCCGTGCCGTGGGGGTTGATCGCTCCACCATCTCCCAGCTCCTGACGGATGAGGGCGCGCGGCTTCCCAATGCCCATGTGGTCGGCGCCTGCGCCGGTGCGCTGGGGGTGTCTGCCGACTGGCTGCTCAGCCTATCCGACCGCCCCGAAAGCGCGGCAGAGCTGCTGGCCTCCAGCCTCTCCCTGACCGAGGCCCCCCGCGCCCTGGTCGATGAGCGGATCTTTGAGTGGCATCAGGAGGCAGAGGGCTACAAGATTTGCCATGTGCCCGCTGCGCTCCCCGACATGCTGAAAACCCGGGCACTGCTGGAGTGGGAATATTCCCCCCACCTCGGCCGCACCGCCGGCCAGGCCATTGGCGCGTCTGAGGACCGTCTCACATGGATGCGCCAGTCGCCGTCTGATTATGAAATCGCCATGCCGCTCTATGAACTCGACAGCTTTGCGCACGCAGCGGGCTACTACGAGGGCCTGCCGCTGGAGGTCCGGCTGGAGCAGCTCATCCAGTTCGAACGCCTGTGCGAGCAGCTCTACCCGCGCCTGCGCATCTACCTGTTCGATGCCAAGCGGCTCTACTCCTCCCCGATCACCATCTTCGGCCCGCTTCTGTGCGTCTTCTACGCCGGCACCCACTACCTCGCCTTCCGCGACAAGGAGCGGATTGCCACTTTCACAAACCATTTCGACAATCTGGTGCGCGAGGCCGATATCACCGCGCGGCAACTTCCGGGGCGGTTGAGGGCACTGCGGGCCGCAATTTCCTGACCGCCCCGGCAGGAGCGCCGGAATTATGCGATAATTCCGGCTCGGAAAACACGTGTTTTCCGGGACGTTTCCCGCGCCGGGAAACGTTGCCCGTCCGGTCAGCCTGCCTTACACCTTCGGGTCCGGGTTCTCGGTATGACCGTCGACGGCAATCACCTGCCCCGACACCAGCCGTGCTGCGTCCGAGCCGAGGAAGACCGCCATATTGGCAATGTCGCTGGCTTCCACGAACCGCCCCATCGAGGTGCCCCCGGCATAGCCCGCATAGACCTCATCCCGGGTCATGCCCTTGGCCGCGGCCTCGCGTTCCAGCACGCCTTCCATCCGCGGGCCTTCCACCGCGCCGGGGCAAATCGCATTGGCGCGGATGCCAAAGGGGCCCAGCTCCATCGCCAGCGTCTTCATCAGCCCGATGACCGCCCATTTCGCCGAGGCATAGGGCGCCCGGTTCGGATAGCCATACTGCCCCGCCGTCGAAGACGTCACGATGATCGAGCCGCCCCTAGCCGCCTTCATCACCGGCGCCGCGTATTTGGCCGCCAGAAAGCAGCCCTCCAGATTGACGCTCACGCATTTGCGCCAGTCCTCCAGCGCAATGTCCTCGACCCGCGCGGTCGGCCCGGCAATGCCTGCATTGGCACAGAGCACATCCAACCCGCCCCAGACCTCCGCGATCTCGGCAAACAGCGCCTTGACCCCGGCCTCATCGGTGGCATCCACCGCCGTTGTCCGCCAGCCCTCCGGCGCGTCTGCCAGCGCCACCGCGCTGACATCCGTTACCCAGACCTGATGCCCGGCGGCGGCAAAGCCCTCCGCCATCGCCCGGCCGATGCCTGAGCCGCCGGCGGTGATCAGAACCCGGCTCAACGCGGAGCCCCGATTGCGCGGCCCAGCCCCTCAGGGGCAGGCAGCGCCGCATGGGCTTCGGCCAGCTTCACCAGGTTGGCCTCGATATGCGGCGCAGGCGGCGCCGAGCGGCGGGTCTTCAGGTCCACATGCAGCAGCATATGCTCACCCGTCGCCAGCAGACGCTCGCCCGAATACATCTCATGCCACAGATGCATCTTCTTGCCCGCGCCCATGATCACCCGGGTCCGCACCTGGATCGGGTCGCCCGCATGAACCTCGTCGATGTGGCGGATGTGGGTCTCGGCGGTGAAGTAGCTGCCGCCGTTGGCGATATACTCCGCATCGCAGCCGATGATCATCATCAGCCGGTCGGTGGACTGGGCAAAGGCATCCAGATAGCGGCTCTCGGTCATGTGGCCGTTGTAGTCGGTCCAATCCAGCGGCACCACGCGGCTCTGGGTCAGCACCGGCTGGCTCAGATCTTCCAGGTCATCCACCGAGCGCATCAGCCCGGCCTCGTCCTCGCGCCCCTTGTCATGGGCATTCTGAAGCGCACCCGCGCCCCAGTCGTTGCTGCCCAGCGCCCGCATCATGCCGACCAGATTGTCGTCGCGGATCCGCTCCATCTCGCGGATATCCAGATGGCCCGACTGCGCGTCGGACTGGCCCGCGATCAGATCGACCAGCTCGTCGGTGAATTCCGGCACATCCATCAGCTTGGTCCAGGGCCACGACAGGCACGGCCCGAACTGCGCCATGAAGTGGCGCATCCCCGCCTCGCCCCCCGCCACGCGGTAGGTGTCGAACAGCCCCATCTGCGCCCAGCGGATGCCAAAGCCATAGCGGATTGCGTTGTCGATCTCCTCGGTGGTGGCGATGCCGTCCTTGACCAGCCACAGCGCCTCGCGCCAGACCGCCTCCAGAAAACGGTCGGCCACATGGGCGTCGATCTCTTTCTTCAGGTGCAGGGGATACATGCCGATGGCACTGATGATTTCCTTGGCGCGGTCGATGACACCCGCCGGGTTGGCCTCCGTCGTGACCAGCTCCACCAGCGGCAGCAGATAGACCGGGTTGAATGGATGCGTCACCACGATCTGCCCGGGGTTCTCGCGCCCGTCCTGCAACTGCGACGGCTTGAAGCCCGAAGTGGACGAGCCGATCACCGCATCCGGCGCACAATGCGCCTGCAGCTCGGCATAAACCCTTTGCTTGAGGTCGAGCCGCTCCGGCACGCTTTCCTGAACCCACTCAGCGCCGTCCACGGCCTCCGCGATAGTCTCATGGAACGTGAGCTGCCCCTCCGCCGGCAGCGCCACGTTGCCCAGTCCCGGCAGCGAGCGGCGCGCATTGCCCAGCACCTCGCCGATCTTGCGCTCCGCGTCCGGGTCCGGGTCGAACACCCGCACGTTCCAGCCATTGAGCAGGAACCGCGCGGCCCAGCCGCCGCCGATAACCCCGCCGCCGATGATTGCTGCCGATTGCTTCACCATTGTCGTCCATCCTCCGAGGGACCCGGCCGCCGGGCCCGTGTGTTATTCCTTGGTCTGAGGCACCATCTCCAATGCCTCAGGATCATAGCCGTTGCGGCGCAGCACGGCCTTGGCCGCTTCCAGCTCCGCCGCGCCAAGTTCCGGGCTGCGCGCCAGGATCCAGCCCTGCTCGCCGCCCGGGGTGCCGACCACAGCGACCGAGTAATCCTCAGTCACGTCCAGCACCCAGTAATCGCCCCAGGTCAGGGGCAGCCAGCTCAGCCAGGAGACAAAGTTCACCTCCAGCTTGCCGGGCGCGCGGACACGGGCCACCCCTTCCGCCGAGTCGACCGGTCCATCAAGGCCCTCCCGGCGGCAGCGGTTGATGACATTGATCCGTGCATCCTCCCGTGCGCTATAGGTTGCCGTCACGCCTTCGCAGCCCTCTTCAAAGCTGTTGGGAAAGCGGGCGATCTCGTACCAGGTCCCCAGATAGCGGGTGAGATCCAGATCTTCCTGCACCGTCATCGGCACATTCGTGTCCCGGTAGCCCTCAGCCCGGGCAGTGGCCGCCGCGGCGGCGATGATAAGGGCTGAGGCAGCAACTGCCGGGATGAATTTGCGGAAGGTCATGGCCAGAATCTCCTGAGTCGGGGCGTTGGTTTTTCATCACACCCCAACGTCCCGCATCCTGGGCGGTTCCCTCAGCCGCCCGCCGGCGCGCGTTTGGTCAGACCCAGCTTCTCGCGCACCTCCTGCGGCCCGATCACCCGCGCGCCCATATTCGACACGATGGTGTTTGCCCGCTCGACCAGCTGCCAGTTCTCGGCCAAGACCCCCTTGTCGAGCCACAGGTTGTCCTCCAGGCCCACCCGCACATTGCCGCCCGCCAGAACCGACTGCGCCGCATAGGCCATCTGGTTGCGGCCCAGCGCAAAGGCAGAGAAGGTCCAGTCGCTGGGCACATTGTTGACCATCGCCATGAAGGTGTTCAGATCATCCGGCGCCCCCCACGGCACACCCATGCACAGCTGCACCAGCGCGTTCGGCTCCAGCACGCCTTCCTTCACCAGCTGTTTGGCAAACCACAGGTGGCCGGTGTCAAACGCCTCAATCTCCGGCTTCACACCCAGATCGGTCATCATCTGCCCCATCGCCCGCAGCATGCCGGGGGTGTTGGTCATGACGTAATCGGCCTCCGCAAAGTTCATGGTGCCGCAGTCCAGCGTGCAGATCTCCGGCAGGCATTCCGCCACATGGGCGACGCGCTCGGTGGCGCCGACCATATCGGTGCCGGCCTCTTTCAGCGGCAGCGGGTTCTCGGTGTCGCCAAATACCATGTCGCCGCCCATGCCTGCGGTCAGGTTCAGAACCACATCCACATCCGCATCGCGAATCCGGTCAGTCACCTCACGGTACAGATCCAGCCGGCGCGACGGCACCCCGGTCTCCGGATCGCGCACATGGCAGTGCACGACAGCCGCCCCGGCCTTGGCGGCGGCAATGGCCGACTCGGCGATCTGCTTGGGCGAGCGCGGCACATGCGGGCTGCGGTCCTGGGTGCCGCCAGAGCCGGTCACGGCACAGGTGATGAAGACCTCGCGGTTCATTTCCAGAGGCATTTTGCTTTTCCCTTCGATGTACAGGGTTTTGCCACGGGTTATCCCCAGGCTCCTCCCCAGATTCTGATTTGCGCTGCCTGCAACTCTGCCGCAGCCTTTTGCAGCACAGTTTACACCAGGCGAATCGAAGTTGATGAAATCCGCAAAAAACATCCTGCAGCCCGAGAACCGGCCGCTGAAAACCGCGCTGCTGGTGCTGGACGAATGCAACACGCTGTCCTTTGCGGCCGCGGTGGACCCTATGCGCGCGGCCAACCGGCTTGCGGGCCGCGCCGCCTTTGACTGGGACTACATCAGCGCCACCGCTGAGCCGCCGATGCTGACCAGCGGCCTCACCGTGCCCAGCATCCCCCTGGCCCGGCTTGAGGGCTGCGAGCTGCTGATCGTCGTGGCCGGCTTCCAGCTCGCCCGTCACGCCACCCCCAGCCTGCTGGCAGGCCTGCGCCGCATCGCCGCCACCGGCGCCACCATTGCGGGCATCGACGGCGGCCCCTGGCTGATGGCCGAGGCCGGGCTGCTGGACGGCCACCCTGCCACCACCCACTGGGAAGACCTGGAGAATTTCGCCGCCCGTTTCCCGGAGGTGGACGCCCGCAGCGACCGCTTCACGGTATCTGATGCCCGCCTGACCTCTGGCGGCGCTACCCCTGCGATCGAGATGATGCTGCACATCATCGGCGCCCGCCACGGCGCAGGCTTCGCCGCCCGGGTGGCCGGGCTGTTCCTCTATGATGGTCCTGCCGCCGCGTCCCGCCCGCAAAGCCGTTTGGGCGGCCACAAGCACAATGCGCTGACCGCCAAGGCCAACGCGCTGATGGAAGCCGCGCTGGACGAGCCGCTGCCGCTCAGTGCCATTGCCGAGACGCTTGGCACCAGCCCGCGCAGCCTTCAGCAGCAGTTCCGCCTGCGCCTGAACACCACGCCGCAGGACCATTACCTGCAGCTGCGCCTGGCCGAGGCCCGCCGCCTGGTCACCGACACCAGCATGCCGCTGATGGAGGTGGCGATGGCCACCGGCTTCACCTCGCAATCAAGCTTCGCCCGCGCCTTCCGCACCGCCCACGGCACCTCCGCCCGCGACCTGCGCCAGGAACAGGCGCGCCCGACCGCGCATTGATGCCGGCAGGATCCCTTTCATCTGGCTGTAAATATCCCGGGGGTGAATTGCGCCAGAAGCGCAAGAGGGGGCAGCGCCCCCTCCTCCGCCGGCGTCAATAGGGCATCGGATGCGCCCGGTGCGCTGCGTTGATCTCGTCCAGAACCTCCTGGCTCAGCTCCACTTCCACCGACTTCAGCAGATGCTCCAGCTGCGGCAGGCGGGTGGCGCCAAAGATCGCCGACGCCATGAACGGCCGCGTCCGGCACCAGGCCAGCGCCATATGCACCGGATCCAGCCCGTGCCGCTTGGCAATCTCCAGGTAGGCCGCCACCGCATCATAGACCCGCGGCGAGTGGCGCCCGCCCAGCTCAGGGTTGATCGACTTGCGCGACCCTTCCGGCACCGCCCCGTCCTGATACTTGCCGGTCAAGAGCCCGGTGCCCAGCGGCGAAAACGCCATCAGGCCCACGTCCTCATTGACGCTCAGCTCCGCCAGGTCGGTGTCGTACATCCGGCACAGCAGCGAATATTCGTTTTGGATCGAGGCCACCCGCGGCCCGCCGCGCGCCTCTGCAATCCTCAGCCATTGCGCAGTGCCCCAGGCGCTCTCGTTCGACAGGCCAAAGGCCCGGATGGTGCCGCGCTCCACTTCACGCTGCAAAGCCTCCAGGCAGTCCTCCATGTTGGCCAGCACCTCCTCGCGGTTCTGCCCGGAGGGATCATAGGTCCAGTTCTGCCGGAACATGTAGCTGCCCCGGTTCGGCCAGTGGAACTGGTAGAGGTCGATATAGTCGGTCTTGAGCCGCTTCAGCGACGCCTCCACCGCGGACGCGATGGTCTTCGAAGAGATCGGCGCCCCGTCCCGCGCATGCTTCATACCCTCGCCGGAATGCTTGGTCGCCAGGATATAATCGCCGCGCCGTCCGGTCTTTTCGTTCCAGTTGCCGATGATGCGCTCACTGTCGCCCAGGGTCTCTGCGCTGACCGGATTGACCGGGTACATTTCGGCCGTGTCGACAAAGTTCACCCCTGCCGCAAGCGCCATATCAATCTGCGCATGGGCCTCATCCTCAGGTGTCTGGGTGCCAAAGGTCATCGTGCCCAGGCACAGTTCGGAGACCTCGATGCCGGTGCGTCCCAACGGGTTCATTTTCATATCACGCGCTCCCCTGTTCCGGATTTGCCCGCGACCCTAACCGGCAGGGCGGCAAGTGCAAGCCGCTTGCACCCGCGCGGCAAACCCGCCAGCCTGCGCGCAAGCCGAGCAAAGGAGATCCCATGCCGCAAACCATCACCAAAGGCGTCAAGGCGCTGCTGACCGAGGCCAACAGCCTTGTCGAAACCATGAGCGTGGAGGAGGCCAAGCAGAAGGTCCTCGACGAGAATTATGTTTTTATCGACCTGCGCGACATCCGCGAGCTGCAGCGCAGCGGCATGATCCCCGGCGCATTTTCCTGCCCCCGCGGGATGCTGGAGTTCTGGATCGACCCGGACAGCCCCTATCACAAGCCGGTGTTCAACCAGGACAAAACCTATGTGTTCTACTGCGCCAGCGCCTGGCGCTCGGCGCTCAGCGCCAAGGCGGCGATGGAGATGGGCCTGAAACCGGTGGTGCATCTGGAGGGCGGCTTCACCGAATGGGCCAAGCAGGGCGGCCCGGTGGTGCCGCGCGAGGGCTGAACCCTCTGCATGATGCAGCCCGCAGCCCCATTCACCCGGCGGCACGGCACCCCGCCCTTCACAGCAGCCGTGCTGCACGGCGGCCCGGGCGCCGCCGGCGAAGCGGCCCCGGTGGCACAGGAACTGGCCGCGCGCGGGTTTGGGGTGCTGGAGCCCTGGCAGTCCGAGGCCTCCGTGGCCGGCCAGGTCCGCGAACTTCGGGCGCAGCTGGAGGCAGGCTGCGACGGGCCCGCGGTCCTGATCGGCTTTTCCTGGGGCGCCTGGCTGGCCTGCCTGCTGGCGGCCCGGCACCCGGATCTGGTCTCCAGGCTGGTGCTGGCAGGCTGCCCGCCGTTCGAGCCCCGGTTTGCCGCGCAGATCAATGCCGCCCGGCAGGCCCGCCTGCCGCCTGCGGAGTGGCAGGAGCTGACAGCCCTGCTTGACGGTGCCGGGATGGAGACAACAGCCGGGCTGGCCCGCGCAGTGCAGCTGCTCGACAAGGCGGAGGCCTATGCGCCGCTGCCGGATCTTCCGCCTCCGTCCCTGTCCTTTGACCGCAGGGTGTTCGCAAGCGTCTGGGCCGAGGCCGAGGCGTTGCGCCGCTCCGGCGCGCTGCTGCGGGAAGCGGCCGGGATCCGCTGCCCGGTGATTGCCCTCCACGGCGACCACGACCCGCACCCGGCCGTCGGTGTTGAACAGCCTCTGAGGACGGTGCTGCCGGAATTCCGCTTCCAACTGCTGCGGCGCTGCGGCCACAAACCCTGGATCGAGACCCATGCCAGGGCGGCGTTCTTCCAGGCGCTGGAGGGCGCGCTCAGCCCGGCCTGAAGTGTTTCGAACCGGCCTGCCGCATGCGCCGCCGCGCCGCGCCTTGCGCGGCGCCCGGCCCAACCGGAATGGCGCCTCCCGCAGGGGCGCGGGCCCGGGCGGGAGAGCCTCTTTCCGGCAGGCTCGCCAATTGAGAACAAAAAGCGAACATGCTACAGTTCCCCCATGCCGACTCACCTGCTCAACCGCCGCCGCCACAGCCCCCGCCCGGCGCTGTCCCTGATGGAGGGGATCGCGTTGGAACACGGCCGCACGCATGAGGCCTGCGGCCCCGCCCGCCACCGCTTTGCGCTCTGGCTCGCCGCCGCCGCCCCGGGGCCGGTCCTGTGGCTGTCCCCGCCGCGGGGCGGCCGCCAGCTGAACCCGGACGGGCTGGCCGCCTGCGCCAGCCCCGCCCGTTTCCTGTTCGTGCAGGCGGCCCGGGCAGAGGATCAGCTCTGGACCATGGAGGAAGCCCTGCGCAGCGGCGCGGCAGCGCTGGTGGTGGCCGAACTGCCCGAGCCGCCCGCCATGACCCCGGTGCGGCGGCTGCACCTGGCGGCGGAGGCCGGCGGGCGCTTCGGCCCGGCGCCGCTGGGCCTGCTGCTGACCCCCGGCCAGGGCGGCGCCCAGGGCATCGAAAGCCGCTGGCACCTGGCCCCCGCCCACCACCGCGCGACCCGCAACCGCTCGCGCCATGACATGCCCGCGTGCGGCTTGCCCCCCGGCCAGGACGCCCCCGCCCCGCAAAGCTGCTGGAGCCTGCAGCGCCTGCGCGCCCGCACCCTGCCGCCCTGCAGCTGGCAGGTCCTCCAAGCCGCCCGCGGCGGCGCGCTGCGGGCTGTTCCGGCGCCCCCGGTAGCCACAGATCCCGCCCCGGCCGCCCGCGGCCTGCCGCACGCGCTGCCCCAATGCCTCCCCCATGGCCAAACCGGGGCTCTCCCGCACCCGCAGGAGGCCCTGGCTGCGCCAGCGCCGCCTTAGCGGCTTTGGGCCCGGCACCGGGCAAAGCCCGGTGCCGGGCCCAACAGGCAATGGCTTTTGACAAAAAGCCGGCGCCTGGCGGGAGCCCGCCGCGGCTTCACGGGGCCGCGCGGGAAAGTGACCAGCCCCGCCGGAAAACCCGGATAAGGTCAGACGGCAGCCCGCGAAAACGGATTGGGAGACCCAATGCACAGACCCCGGATACCGCCTGCGCGGATACAGCGCCGCCGCCTGCTGGCCATCCTCAGCGCCGCGCTGCTGGCGCCGCAGGCGCTGATGGCGGCGCCGCTGCCGTACCGCCTGGTCCCGGAGGCCACGGACGTCCGCTTTACCTTCCTGCTCAACGGCCAGCCCCAGCAGGGCCGCCTTCCGGTCCGCGCCGCCCGTATCCGCATCGACCCGCAGAACCTGGCCCGCAGCCAGGCCGACATCACCCTAGACGCGCGGCGCGCCCGGACCGGGCTGATCTTTGCCACCGAAGCGCTGAAAAGCCCGGGCGTTCTGGACACCAATCGGTTTCCGGAGATCCGCTTCCGCTCCACCCGCATCCGCCTCGGGCCGGACGGGCGGCTGTCCGGCGGCGCGCAGATCACCGGCGACCTCACCCTGCGGGGCACCACACGGCCGATCACGCTGCAAGCCGCGCTCTACCGCCGCCCCGGCACCGCGCCCGGCGACCTGCGGGAACTGGACGTGCATCTGACCGGTGCGCTCAGCCGCGCGGCCTTTGGCGCCACCGGATACACCAATCTGGTCGCCGACCGGGTGAGCCTGGCCATTCGGGCCCGCATCCGGCAGGCCCGCTGACCCCGCCGCCGCTGTGCCGAAAAGCACCGGCGCGCAAAAATACGACACGGGTTTGGCGGAAACCGGCTGGCAATGCCGTCCCAGCCTGTCATGGTCGCACCGTTATGCGCCTGATCGTCTCATTTGCCGCCCTGTTCCTTTCCGTCATCCTGCTGCAGCTTTCAACCGGAGGCGTCGGCCCGCTCGATGCCATCTCGGGCCTGACGCTGAATTTCACCAAGGAGCAGATCGGCCTCCTCGGTTCCGGCCACTTCTTCGGCTTCTTCATCGGCTGCTGGTGGGCACCGCGGCTGATGGGCAGCGTCGGCCACTCCCGCGCCTTCGCAGCCTTTACCGCGCTTGGCGCAATCGGGCTGCTGGGCCACACGCTGACCGAAAACCCCTATGCCTGGGCGGCGATGCGGATGGCCTCCGGCCTGTGCGTCGCCGGCTGCTACACGGTGATCGAAGCCTGGCTCAACGCCAAGGTCACCAACGAGAACCGCGGCCGCGCCATGGGAACCTACCGGCTCGCCGACCTCAGCGCCTCGCTGGCAGCGCAGCTGATCATCGCTGTGCTGCCGCCCGCCGCCTATATCTCTTACAACCTGCTGGCGGTGCTGTGCTGCGCGGCGCTGCTGCCGCTGACCCTGACCCGGGCCAGCCAGCCGGAAACCCCCGACGCCCCGCGCCTGCGCCCCAAACTGGCTTGGCGCTGCTCGCCGCTGGCCGTGGCGGGCGTGATTGTCGCCGCGCTCAGCTCCGCCTCCTTCAGGATGGTCGGCCCGGTTTACGGCCAGGAAGTCGGCCTGGAGATCGGCCAAATCGCCTTTTTCCTTGCCTCCTTCGTGCTGGGAGGCGCGCTGGCGCAATACCCGATGGGCTGGCTGGCCGACAAATACGACCGCCGCTGGGTGCTGATCTGGCTGTCCGGCGCCGCCATTCTCAGCTGCGGCGTCACCATGGCGGCCAGCGGCACCGGCACCCTGGGCGTTTTGCTGACAGCAGGCTTTTTCGGTTTCACGACCTTCCCGATTTTCTCGGTTTCTGCTGCACACGCCAACGACTTCGCCACCTCCGCGGAACGGGTCGAGCTGTCGGCGGCGCTGATGTTCTGGTACGCGCTTGGCGCCATCGCCTCGCCCTATGTCTCCTCGGCGCTGATTGATGCCTACGGGCCGCCGGCGCTGTTTGCCTATGTCGCCGCCGGGCATCTGCTGCTGATCGTCTTCGGCCTCAGCCGGATGCGCGCGCGCCCGGTGCCGGAGGAACGCACCAGCTATGTCTATGCGCCGCGCACCTCCTTCACCATCGGCCGCCTGCTGAAGCGGGCGCGCGAGCGGCGGGAATAAAGGTCAGCAATGCTGTCCGAATGTTTCGCGCGCGAAACATTCGGACAGGACCTTTGACCCTTTAAGGCTTTGTTTACACTTGCGGATTGCGCCCATGCAAAGCCGGCTCAGGGGCGGCGGGAAAATTGCCCGCCCTCCAAAGAGCGGGCAATTCCACCCGCCACCTCCCGTGCGGCGCACACCAGGGGTTTCCGCCGCGCGTGGCATGCGTTAGACGGGCCTCTGACGCATTACCTGGATGGATGGCATGGCACGCATTCTGATCACTTCGGCGATCCCTTACATCAACGGGATCAAGCATCTGGGCAACCTGGTGGGCTCGCAGCTGCCTGCCGACCTGTACGCCCGGTTCCAGCGCGGACGCGGCAATGAGGTGATGTTCCTCTGCGCCACCGACGAGCACGGCACACCGGCTGAGCTGGCCGCCGCCAAGGCGGACAAGCCGGTCGCGGAATACTGCGCCGAGATGCACGCCATCCAGTCGGAAATCGCCAAGGGCTTTGCCCTGTCGTTCGACCATTTCGGCCGCTCCTCCAGCCCGCAGAACCACGCGCTGACCCAGCATTTCGCAGGCAAGCTGGCCGAGGCCGGGCTGATCCGCGAAGTGACCGAGAAACAGGTCTATTCCAACGCCGACGGCCGCTTCCTGCCCGACCGCTATATCGAGGGCACCTGCCCCAACTGCGGCTATGAGCGCGCCCGCGGCGACCAGTGCGAGGAATGCACCAAGCAGCTGGACCCGACCGACCTGATCAACCCGCGCTCTGCCGTGTCCGGCTCGACCGACCTGGAAGTGCGCGAGACCAAGCACCTCTATTTGTGCCAGTCGCAGCTGAAGGACCAGCTGGACGCCTGGATCGACTCCAAGAAGGACTGGCCGGTCCTGACCACCTCGATTGCCAAGAAGTGGCTGCATGACGGCGACGGGCTGCAGGACCGCGGCATCACCCGAGACCTGGACTGGGGCGTTCCGGTCAAGAAAGGCGACGAGGACTGGCCGGGCATGGAAGGCAAGGTCTTCTACGTGTGGTTCGACGCGCCGATCGAATACATCGCCTGCGCCGCCGAATGGGCCGAGGCCAACGGCAAAACGGATGCTGATTGGCAGCGCTGGTGGCGCACCGACAAGGGTGCGGAGGATGTCAAATACGTCCAGTTCATGGGCAAGGACAACGTCCCCTTCCACACCCTGTCGTTCCCGGCCACCATCCTGGGCTCGGGCGAGCCGTGGAAGATGGTCGACCACCTGAAATCCTTCAACTACCTGAACTATGACGGCGGCCAGTTCTCCACCTCGCAGGGGCGCGGCGTGTTCATGGACCAGGCACTGGAGATCCTGCCGGCCGACTACTGGCGCTGGTGGCTGCTGAGCCACGCGCCGGAAAGCTCTGACTCCGAATTCACCTGGGAGAACTTCCAGCAGTCGGTGAACAAGGACCTGGCGGACGTGCTGGGCAACTTCGTCAGCCGCATCACCAAGTTCTGCCGCTCCAAGTTCGGTGAGGAAGTTCCGGCAGGCGGCGAATACGGCGAGCAGGAGCAGGCGCTGATCGGCGAGCTGACCACCCGCATCCGCGCCTATGAGGGCCACATGGAGGCGATGGAGGTCCGCAAGTCGGCGCAGGAGCTGCGGGCGATCTGGGTTGCCGGCAATGAATACCTGCAGTCCGCCGCGCCTTGGTCGGTGTTCAAGGAAGACCCCGAGCGTGCCGCTGCGCAGGTGCGCCTGGGCCTGAACCTGATCCGCCTTTACGCGGTGCTGTCTGCCCCCTTCATCCCGCGCGCCACCGACACGCTGATGGCGGCGCTGAATTCGGACGACCGCAGCTGGCCCGAGGATGTGGCGGCAGCGCTCTCTGCCCTGCCCGCAGGCCACGGCTTCACCGTGCCGGAGGTGCTGTTCGCCAAGATCACCGACGAGCAGCGCGAAGAGTGGCAGGGGCGCTTCTCCGGCACCCGCGACTGAGGATTGCAGCACAAACTTTGCCAAAGGCCGCCCATCGGGCGGCCTTTTCTGTTGGGTCATCCCTTTGTGCCTGCACAAAAATTAATTCTTACTAAAAAACTCGGATTGACATACCTGAGCAATTAATTCAGGAATACAGGCATTCCAGCCAGCCTGACTCGGATCGGGCGAGCCCGAGTGACGTGTAATCAACCGAGATCGCCCCCATGCCGAACGGAGACAGCCGCCCCCGCGGCCCTCAAGTCAAGGAGCTGGAACCGGAAGAAATGCGCCTGTTGTGGCCGCAGGTCTTTGCGTCGTCCGGCGCTCTGTCCGGCTTTTGTCTGGAATGGCTTCTGGACAGGGCGGAATTCAGCAATGGGCGAAAGACATGAACCAGATTGCCTCCAAGCCGGTGCCGACCACCGCAACCACCGAAGTTTTCCCCACCTACCACGCCGAGGACCTGACCCGCGGCGGCGTGCAGGCCCGTATCCTGCTGAACGGCCAGATCTATTCGCTGCGCATCACCCGCGCGGGCAAGCTGATCCTGACCAAGTGAGCGGACGGCGATGAGCCCTGAGCACGCAACGCCCCGCGGCGGCGTCACCGTCGGCACCCTGTCCGATCTTCCGCCGCTGGAAGCCGGCGCGGTGATTTACCTGCGCCATTGGTTTTCCGGCGCTGAGACCCGCGAGCAGATGCGCCGCGACTTCGAGGTGAACTTTGGCCCGGAAATGGCCGAAACCGCATTTGAGGCCTTTGGCTATCTCTGCAATTTCTGCGCCGCCCATGGCCGCCGCCCGCTGGTGCGCCACGGCATGACCTGCAAATGCCTGGGCGCGGACGAGAACTGCTTTGCCAACCTGCTGGCCTCCGCCGCCGAGGGCCAGCAGGACGACGCGCATATCCTCGCCTCGCTGATCGTCACCCCGCGCAAGGCGCAGGAGCTGACCCGGCTTGCCTCTGACTGCGGCCTGCTGATGCAGCAGATCATGGGCGTTCAGCCGCCGCCGCAACCGGCCCGGCCGGCCGCCGCGACCCTTCATTGAATTCACAAAACCCAAGGACGCATATCATGAAATCCCTGTTTCTCGCAGGCACGGCTCTGGCCGGTCTGACCCTTGGCGCCTCCGCCGCGCTGGCCGCTGACAAGTCCGCGGTGCTGACCAACTACGCCAACATCGCCGAGGCCAAATACCAGGACAGCCTCGCCACCGCGCAGGCGCTGAAGGCCGCCGTGGACGCGCTGGTCGCACACCCGTCCGCCGAACACCTGGAGGCCGCCCGCGCCGCCTGGATCGCCGCCCGCGTCCCCTACCAGCAGTCCGAGGTGTTCCGCTTTGGCAATGCCATCGTCGACG
Organism: Leisingera sp. ABM4_103; assembly: GCF_056158685.1. Classification (NCBI taxonomy): domain Bacteria; kingdom Pseudomonadati; phylum Pseudomonadota; class Alphaproteobacteria; order Rhodobacterales; family Roseobacteraceae; genus Leisingera; species Leisingera sp. ABM4_103. Next base: position 241,679 of record NZ_JBSWTU010000005.1, read on the forward strand.
ACTGGGAAGGCAAGGTGAACGCCTGGCCGCTGGACGAGGGCCTGATCGACTATGTGGACGCCTCCTATGGCGGGCCGACCGAGGAAAACACCCTGGCGGCGCTAAACGTGATCGCCAACCCCAGCTTTGAGCTGTCTGGCAGGTCCATCGACGCCGCCAAGATCACCCCGGAGCTGCTGGAAGGCGCCCTGCACGAGGCCGACGGGATCGAGGCCAATGTGGCCACCGGCTATCACGCCATCGAGTTCCTGCTCTGGGGCCAGGATCTGAAGGGCACCGAAAATGGCGCGGGCGACCGTCCCTGGACAGACTACGCGCAAGGCGACGCCTGCACCGGCGGCAACTGCGGCCGCCGCGGCGAATACCTGCAGGCCGCCACCGACCTGCTGATCTCCGACCTGGAATGGATGGCGGCCCAATGGGGCGCTGAAGGCGAGGCCCGCACCGCCCTTCTGGCCGATGAAAATGCCGGCATCACCGCGATGCTGACCGGCATGGGCTCGCTGTCTTATGGCGAGCAGGCCGGCGAACGGATGCGCCTGGGCCTGATGCTGAACGATCCGGAGGAAGAGCACGACTGCTTCTCCGACAACACCCACAACAGCCACTACTATGACGGGCTGGGCGTGCAGAATGTCTATCTGGGCGAATACGTGCGGGTGAACGGCGAGCTGGTCTCCGGCCCCTCGCTGTCGGATCTGGTCACCGCCAAGGACGCCGGTCTGGACGCCGAGATGCGCGGCAAGCTGTCTGACACCATGCTGGCGCTTGGCCGCATCAAGACCGCGGCTGAGGCTGGTTTCTCCTATGACCAGATGCTCGCCCAGGGCAACGAAGCCGGCGTAGCGCTGGTGATGGGCGGTGTGAACGGGCTGATCGGCCAGACCCGCTCGATCGAGCGCATCGTGACCACTCTGGATCTGGGCGGCGTTGCCATCGAAGGCTCCGACAGCCTCGACAACCCCTCTGCGGTCTTCAACTAAGCCCCCAGCCGAACAATCAGACGATCTGAAAACCGGGGGAGCCAGCCAGCAGACTGCAGCGAGGCTCCCCCCTGCAAAAAAGAAAACCCCATGAAAATCAAATCCTCCGCGGCGCTGGCCCTCAGCGCCCCCGCTCTGCTGTGCGCAAACGCGGCCCTGGCCCAGGGCTTCAGCTGGGAAGGTGAAATCGAGATCGCCAATGAAAGCGTCCTGTCTTCCGATGATACCGCCAGCGAGATCCGCGACACCTTTGCCGTGATCACAGCCTCCGGCGCCTATGCCTATGGCAACGGCGTGGAAATCTTTGCAACCGTGACCGCCGAGTTGCTGACGGATGCAACTGATGACCGCACCTTTGACGATATGGGCGTCTACATCGAAGAGCTCGGCGTCTCCTTCGGCATCGGCGAAGCGACCACTGTGTCTGCGGGTAAGCTGCACCCGGTGTTCGGCACCGCCTGGGACGACGCAGCGGGCTATTTCGGCAGCTCAATTGCCGAGGATTACGAGCTGGTTGAGCAGATCGGCATCCTGGCGGACGTTGAGCTGAACAGTGCGGGCACCCTGTCCTTTGGCGTGTTCTACGCGGATGACTCCGGCCTCAGCCGTTCTGTCGGCTATGACCGCGGCCGCACCACCACCGCCGACGGCGGCGCGGGCAACACCGGGGAGCTCGACAACTTTGCCATCCAATGGGCGCAAGAGACCGGCAGCACCCGCTACCACATCGGCGCCCGCCACCTGAGCGCAGGCACCGGCGACGTCGATGACGAGCAGGGCGTGGTCGCAGGCCTTGCGCATTCCTTTGACGGCGGTTTCGACCTGTACGGCGAGGTGGCTTCCTTCTCCAACGCGGGCGGCTCTGCGGATGACGCGCTTTATGCAACCCTGACCGGCGCCTACACCATCGGCAGCGTGACCCTGTCCGGCGGCCTGGTGCACCGCGATCTCGACACCTCCGGCGAAACCGACCTGATCACCATCGGCGCCGATTATGAGTTCAGCAGCGGCGCCACTGTCAGCGGCGGACTTGCCCGGGTTGACGAGGCCGGCACCAAAAGCACCGTTCTGGGCGTGAACCTGGTCATCCCGCTGGGCGCCTGACGTTTCCCTCGGTGAGCTCGGGCATCCCCTGAACAGCACCACACTCGGGGCCGCAGCTTGCGGCCCCCTTTTTTCGGCGGGCCGCCGCCGCAGGCTGAAATCCCAAGCGTTTTACTCTGGATAAGCCTTGAATCCCCAGCAAATCTGTCGGATATATTTTCCAACGGAATCACTTGGCCTTTTGCGCCACCGGGCAAGGACGCAAGCAGCATGATCGTTTGCCACTGCACGAACATATCGGACCACGACATCCGCGCCGCCATCGACTGGATGCGAAATGCCGACCCCGAAACGATAATCACCCCTGGCAAGATTTATCACGCCCTGGGGAAAACCGCTGATTGCGGCGGCTGCATGCCGCTTTTCCTCGACACGATGCGTTCCAGCAGTAAGCTGGAAGTACCTGCGCAGCTTACGAATTTACGCGCAGCATCAATTCGGGAGAAAAGTAATGAAGGGCGACGCCAAGGTCATCGACTATCTCAACAAAGCGCTGCGCCATGAGCTGACGGCGGTCAGCCAGTATTGGCTGCACTACCGGATGCAGGAAGATTGGGGCCTGGGCAGCATGGCCAAGAAAAGCCGCGAGGAATCCATCGAAGAGATGGAGCACGCGGATAAATTGATTGAAAGGATTTTGTTCCTCGGCGGCCACCCGAACCTGCAGAAACTGGACCCGCTGCGGATCGGCCAGACCCCGAAAGAAACCCTCGAATGCGACCTTGCCGCCGAAGTGGACGCCCGCGCGCTCTACAAGGAAGCCCGCGACGCCTGCAACAAGGCGGGCGACTACGTCACTCAGAAACTGTTTGAAGACCTGATGGCGGATGAAGAAGGCCATATCGATTTCCTCGAAACGCAGCTTGAACTGCACGACCGGATCGGTGCCGAAAACTATGCCCAGCTCAACGCCACCAAAATGGCAGATGTTGAAGACTAACATTGCTTTGGCTGCCGCGCTTGCGGCGGCCACTCCCCTTGCGGCACTGAACCTGGCAAGCCGCTACCAGGCAGACCCGCACCTCTCCCCCCTTCCCCGCACCGACGCCGAACGCGCCCGGATCGAGGCCGTCACATCTCCCGCCACGGATTTCTCCGCGCCAGAACCTTACGAGGATCTGCCCGCAGGCGCCGCCACCGTGCGCGCCCGGACGGATGACGAGGCGTTTTCCCAGCACTCCGCCAACCTCTCCTTTGAGCAGGAGCTGGAATTCAAGCTCGGCAACGGGCTGTTCAAGAAGATCTGGGTGTTTTCCCCCGCCTCCACCAAGGCCTCCGATGGCTTGGGCCCGCTCTACAACGCGCGCTCCTGCCAGCGCTGCCACTTGAAGGACGGCCGCGGCCATGTGCCGGAGCAGCCCGATTACAGTTCAACAACCATGTTCCTGCGCGTCTCTGTGCCGGGCCCGGTGCCGCCAGGGCTGGAAGCGGTCAGCGACTATATCGGCACCGCGCCCGATCCGAACTACGGCAGCCAGCTGCAGGATTTCTCCGCCCCCGGCATCGCCCCGGAATACAAGCTGCAGGTCGAATACGAGGAATTTGAGATCGCCCTTAACGGCGGCGAAACCGCCACCCTGCGCCGCCCCGGCTACACCGCCGCAAACCTCGGCTACGGCCCGCTGGCCGATGGTGCCATGCTCAGCCCGCGGGTTGCCCCGCCAATGATCGGGCTCGGCCTTTTGGAAGCGATCCCCGCCGCTGACATCCTCGCCCATGCCGATGAGGACGACGCCGACGGCGATGGCATCTCCGGCCGCGCCAATCTGGTCTGGTCGCAGGAGTTCAACCGGATCCTGCTGGGCCGCTTCGGTCTCAAGGCCGGCGCCCCGACGGTCCACCACCAGTCTGCCGCCGCATTCTCGGGCGATATCGGCATTTCCACCCCCCTGTTCCCGGCCCATGCCGGCGAATGCACGGATCTGCAAACCGCATGCCACAGCGCGCCGCATGGCGGAGATGATTCCCGTGAAACCGAGATCGACCAGCCCAACATGGATCTGGTCACCTTCTACAGCCGCAACCTGGGCGTGCCCGCCCGCCGCAATGCGGATAATCCGAAGGTGCTGCGCGGCAAGCAGGTGTTCTACGACAGCGGCTGCGCCTCCTGCCACGTGCCGAAATTCGTAACCCACCGGCTGCAGGACCGCCCGGAACAGAGCTTCCAGCTGATCTGGCCCTACTCCGACTTGTTGCTGCACGACATGGGCGAGGGCCTGGCCGACAACCGGCCCGAGGGCCGCGCGACGGGCCGCGAATGGCGCACCGCGCCGCTCTGGGGCATTGGCCTGACCCAGCAGGTTTCGCCGCGCGCCACCTTCCTGCACGACGGCCGCGCCCGCACCCTGCTGGAGGCCATCCTGTGGCACGGCGGCGAGGCGGAAGCCGCCAAAACCCGCGTCGTGGAGCTGCCGCCCCAGGACCGCGCCGCCCTGATTGCCTTCCTGGAGAGCCTCTGATGCGCGCCCTTGCCCTGACACTCGCCCTGGCCGCCGCCCCCGCCGCGGCGTCCGAGCTGTCCAGCAGCATCACCGATCAGCTGATCCTCCCCGCGTTTGAGGAGCTGGCAACAGATGCAGCCATGCTGGCCGATGCGGCCCAAGCTGATTGCGCCCCGCAGTCCCCGGCGCTGCGGGCGGCCTATAGCGACGCCTTCGATGCCTGGATTGCCGCCAGCCACTACCGCTTCGGCCCGACTGAAACGGACAGCCGCGCCTTCGCACTGGCCTTCTGGCCCGACAGCCGCGGCAAAATCCCCAAGGCACTCGGCAATCTGATCCGCAGCGAAGACGCAGGCATAAAGGAACCCGCCGGTTTCGCCAGCTACTCCATCGCCGCCCGCGGCTTCTACGCGCTGGAATACCTGCTCTATGACCCGCAGCTGTCCACCGCCGGCAGCGCAGAATACCGCTGCGCCCTGACCCGCGCGATCAGCACGGACATCGCGGCCACCACGCAGGCCATCAGCGCCGACTGGAACCAAGGCTATGCCGCCGAGCTGCGCGCGCCGGGAACCCGCTACCAGACCGAAGACGAGATCACCCAGGAACTGCTCAAGGCTCTCAATACCGGCCTGCAAGTGCTGGACGACATGCGCCTGGGCCGCCCGCTGGGCACGTTTGACAAGCCCCGCCCCAACCGCGCCGAGGCCCGCCGTTCCGGGCGCAGCCTGCGTCACGTGCTGCTGTCGCTGAACGCGCTGGAGCCGCTGGCATTGGCACTGGCGGAGGGTCACGGCGGTTTGCAGGCAGAAATCACCGGACACTTCTCTACAGCCCGCAAAAAGGCAGAGGCGCTGGACGACCCGGTCTTTGCCGGTGCCGCAGACCCCGCCAGCCGTATCCGCATCGAGGCACTGCAACAGGAGATCAAGGACCTGCGCACGCTGATGAGCGAAGAGCTTGGCCCCGCCCTTGGCGTCGCGGCCGGCTTCAATGCGCTGGACGGCGACTAAGGAAAAGGGAAAACGGCATGACCTCCCGCCGCGGATTTCTGGCCGGGCTGCTGGCCGCAGGCCTCGCCCCCCGGGCCACCTGGGCTAGCGCAGGCAGCCCCGCCTTCCTGTCGGCCGGCAGGGACGCCAGCGGCGCCTTCCTGCTGGCGGGCCTCACCCGCGACGGTGAAATCCTGTTCCGCCATCCCCTGCCCGGCCGCGGTCATGCTGCCGCCGCACACCCGGTCCGGCCTGAGGCCGTCGCCTTTGCCCGCCGCCCGGGCCGCTTCGCCGACGTGATCGATTGCCGCTCAGGCGCCGCCATCGCCCGGCTGCAGCCGCCCGCAAGCCATCACTTCTATGGCCACGGCGCGTTCTCCCCGGACGGCAGCCGCCTGTTCACCACCGAAAACGATTATGAGAACGCCCGCGGCGTGATTGGCGTCTGGGACACTACCAGCGGCTACCGCCGCATCGCCGCCTTCCCCTCCGGCGGCATCGGGCCGCACGATATGCTGCTGCGCCGGGACGCGCCGGGGCTGGCTGTGGCCAACGGCGGGATTGAGACCCACCCCGACAGCGGCCGCGCCAAGCTGAACCTGCCGGACATGCGTCCGAACCTCAGCTACCTGAGCCTGGACGGCGCCCTGCAGGACCGGATGGAACTGCCGCAGGAGCTGCATCTGAACTCGATCCGCCACCTCGCCATGCGGGCGGACGGCACGGTGGGGTTTGCCATGCAGTGGCAGGGGGACGCGGGGGAGCTGGTTCCAATCGTTGGCCTCCACACGCCAGGAAGCCCCCCAAGGCTGATGGCAGACGGCGACCCGCGGGTTCTGAACCTCAACGGCTACGGCGGATCCATCGCGTTTTCGCCGGACGGTGCCTTGGTCGGCGTCACCTCCCCGCGCGGCGGCGTGCTGCAGCTGATGGACACCGCCAGCGGGGACCTCGTTCAGGAACACAGGATGGCGGATGTCTGCGGCCTCGCCCCGGCGCCCGGCGGCTTTGCTGCCAGCACCGGCACCGGCCAGTTATTTGCGGTCGCAGCCTCCGGCAAACAGCCGATGCACCGTGCCGGCCTTGCTTGGGACAACCACCTGATCCCGCTCGCCTGAACCTGTCCCTTCCCGGCTGCGAAGGCGCGTCCGCAACGGCGCGCCCTTTTCGTGTTGGCGCTCAGCGAAATCAAAACGAAAACACATCGTGACTCTCCGCGCGCAATACGCTAGAGAATCGCAACGAAAGGAAAGCAAATGGATGCCTCCGGCCGTCAGAACGAAATCATCGCCCTGCTGAACCAGCAGGACCGGGTCGAGGTCGAGGACCTCTCCCAGCGCTTTGGCGTCTCGTTGCAGACGGTGCGGGCAGACCTGCGCGACCTTTCGGCCCGGGGCGCGCTGTCGCGCGTGCATGGCGGTGCGGTGCGGCTCAGCTCCGCTGCAAGCCAGGATTACGCCGACCGGCGCAAGCTGAACGCAAGCGGCAAGCAATTGATGGCTGCCGCCGCGGCCGAACTGATCCCCGACAATTGCTCTCTCACCCTCAACATCGGCACCTCCACCGAACAGGTGGCCCGCGCTCTGTCGGGCCATCGCGGGCTGACGGTGATATCCAACAATATCAACATTATCAGCATGATGATGGGCGGACAGGCCAAGGAGCTGATCCTGGCCGGCGGCACCGTCCGGCAAAGCGACGGCGCCATCGTCGGCGAGGACGCGGTCGAATTCATCTCCCGCTACAAGGTGGATTTTGCCGTCATCGGCGCCTCGGCGCTGGATGCCGACGGTGCGGTGATGGACCACGACGCCCGCGAAGTCTCTGTCGCCCGCGCCATCCTCAAGAACGCACGGCAAAAGGTGCTGGTCTGCGACGGCAGCAAGTTCGACCGCTCCGCCCCGGTGCGGATCTGCGACGTGGCCGATCTGGATGTGGTGATCACCGACCGGCCCGTGCCCGTAGAATTTGCCGAGGCCGCCCGCGCCGCCGGAACCCGCATCCTGACCGCAGGACAAAACGAAAGCAGCGAAAATGACTGACACCCCTGTAACGGACCTTTTCATCATCGGCGGCGGCATCAATGGCTGCGGCATCGCCCGCGATGCGGCAGGCCGCGGCCTGTCGGTGACGCTGGCAGAGATGAACGATCTTGCCTCCGCCACCTCCTCCGCCTCGACCAAATTGTTCCACGGCGGCCTGCGTTATCTGGAATACTTTGAGTTCCGGCTGGTCCGCGAGGCGCTGATCGAACGCGAGGTGCTGCTGAAAGCCATGCCGCACATTTCCTGGCCGATGCGCTTTGTGCTGCCCTTTCACAAGGACATGCGGTTTGACAGCGAGACACCCACATCCAAGCTGCTGACCACCTTCATGCCGTGGATGAAGGGCCGCCGCCCGGCCTGGCTGATCCGGCTGGGCCTCTTCATGTACGACAGCCTTGGCAAACGCGGCATCCTGCCCGGCACCGCCAAGCTGGACCTGACAAGCGACCCGGCGGGCCGCCCCCTGAAAGGCAAATTCAAAACCGCGTTCGAGTACTCCGACTGCTGGATTGAGGACGCCCGCCTGGTGATGCTGAACGCGCGCGACGCCATGGCCCGCGGCGCCAGCATCCTGACCCGGACCGAAGTGCTGTCCGCGGACCGCAAGGCCGATCACTGGCTGATCCGCACCAAGGACCACGCCACCGGCGCGGAGCAGGAGCACCGCGCCAGGATGCTGGTCAACGCAGGCGGCCCTTGGGTCGCTGACGTGCTGCACCAGAAGCTGGGCCAGAACAGCCGCGAGAACATCCGCCTGGTGCGCGGCAGCCATATCGTGGTGCCGAAACTGTTCGACCACGGCCGCTGCTATTTCTTCCAGGGCACCGACGGGCGGATCATCTTTGCCATTCCTTACGAGCAGGATTTCACCCTGATCGGCACCACCGACGCCGACCACCCGGACCCGGACACCGCACCGGTCTGCACCGAAGCCGAGCAGGATTATCTGGCGGCCTTTGCCTCCGAATACTTCGAGAAGCCGGTGACGCGCGACGATATCGTCTGGACCTACTCCGGCGTGCGCCCGCTTTATGACGACGGCGCCAGCTCAGCCACCGCGGCCACCCGCGAATACGTGCTGACGCTGGACCAGGCGCAGGCGCCGCTGCTCAACGTCTTCGGCGGCAAGATCACCACCTACCGCAAACTGGCCGAGGCGGCTCTGGCCAAGATCGGCGAGGTGTTCCCGCAGCTGCCCGCCGACTGGACCGCAGGCGTGGCCCTGCCCGGCGGCGATTTCCCGGTGGCGGATGTGGCAAAGCTGACATCCAAACTGGCCGCGGACTATCCGTTCCTGACACCCTACTGGGCGGGCCGGATGATCCGCGCCTATGGCACCGAGGCCTGGGAGGTGCTGGGCGACGCCAAAACTGCCGGTGATCTGGGCCAGGACTTTGGCGCCACCATCACCGCGCGGGAGCTCGACTGGGCGATTGCCCGCGAATGGGTGCGCGCGGGCGACGATTACCTGTGGCGGCGCACCAAGCTGGGCCTGCGGCTGGATGAAACCCAGCGCGCGGCGGTGGATACCTACATCCAAGGCAAGGCTGCACAGCTCGCCGCATAAAAGTGTTTTGCCCGGCGGCACCGCCGGGCTGCGCCTGCCTGCCCCCCGGCAGGCGCATTCGCGCCTACCCAGGCAGGCTACGCCCTCAGCTTAAAACTCGACGCCCTTTTGCGCCTTCACCCCGGCGCGGAACGGGTGCTTGATCTGGCCCATCTCGGTCACCAGATCGGCGATCTCGATCAGCTCTTCCTTGGCGTTGCGCCCCGTCAGCACCACATGCGTCATCGGCGGCTTGTGCTCCACCAGGAACTCCAGCACCTCCTCCAGGTCCAGATACTCATAGCGCAGCGCGATGTTGATCTCGTCGAGCAGCACCATGGTGTTGCGCTCATCCAGGATCATCTCCTTGGCCTTCTCCCAGCCCTTCTGCGCGGCGGCGATGTCGCGCGCCTTGTCCTGGGTCTCCCAGGTGAACCCCTCGCCCATCGCATAGAACTGGCACAGGTCGCTGAAGTTCTCCTCGATCAGCGTCCGCTCGCCGGTCTGCCAGGCGCCCTTGATGAACTGCACCACGGCGCAGGGCATCTTATGGGCGATGCAGCGCATGATCATGCCGAACCCCGACGAGGATTTTCCCTTGCCCGGCCCGGTGTGAACGATGATCAGGCCCTTCTCGCCGTCCTTGGTCTTCATCATCCGGTCGCGCGCGGCCTTCTTCTTGGCCATTTTCGACGCGTGACGGGCGGCTTCTTCCTCTGAGATGCCGGTTTCAGACTTTTCGCTCATGGGGGCTCTCCAGCTGTTTGACCCCATGTCTTGACAAAGAAGGGCGCGATAGCGCAAGGGGGTTTCGCTGGTTCCTGCGAAAGCAGGCGAAGAGGGAATGTGAAGGCCGCCAAATTTCTTTGGATTGCCGAAGCACAGCCGCCCCCGCGACCGTGACCGGATGAGGCCGCCATGCCACTGGGAGAGACCCCCGGGAAGGCAGGATGGCCGGCAAGGCAAAACGCCTTGGCATCCGCAAGCCGGGAGACCTGCCAGCGAGAGAGATAACAACGGGCGGGCGGGGTGTTCCGCGACCGGTTGAGGGGCTGGCACGCTGCAGCCCCCTTTCGGCCTTCCCGCACGCCTGCCGCGACAGGAGACGCGCCGATGGCTGACGATATGGCAGGCAAGACTGCCAGCACCCCAAAACCGGTCACGCTGACCGTTTGCCTCACCTGCCGCCGCGAGGGCGCCGACCCCGAGGCCGCCCGCCCCGGCGCCATCCTGCACGCCGCATTGGAAGAGGCCGGAATGCCCGAAGGCGTCCGCCTGCGCGGTGTTGAATGCCTGTCCTCCTGCAAGCGCGGCTGCGCCGTTGCACTGGTCGGCGGCACAGAGCGCTGGACCTATGTCTACGGCGACCTCGACCCGGACCAGCACGTCCCCGAAATCCTGGAAGGCGCTGCAGCCTACGCCGCAACAGCCGACGGCGTCGTGCCCTGGCGCGAACGCCCGCAGACCTTCCGCAAGCAATCCGTTGCCCGCATCCCGCCGGCCAAGTTCTTCTCCGAGGAGTAATCATGAGCGACCTCAACAAGATCCCCGTCACCGTCATCACCGGCTTCCTGGGCGCGGGGAAAACCACCCTGATCCGCCACCTGATGCAGAACCCGCAGGGCAAGCGCCTGGCCGTGGTGGTGAACGAGTTCGGCACCGCCGGCGTGGACGGCGACATCCTGAAGTCCTGCGCCGATGAGAACTGCCCGGCGGAAAACATCATGGAGCTGGCCAATGGCTGCATCTGCTGCACCGTCGCGGATGACTTCATTCCCACCATCGAACAGCTGATGGACCTGCCGGAAAAGCCGGATCACATCGTGATCGAAACCTCCGGCCTGGCCCTGCCGAAACCGCTCCTGAAGGCTTTCGACTGGCCCGCGATCCGCTCCCGCATCACCGTTGACGGCGTGATTGCGCTGGCCGATGCCGAGGCGGTTGCCAAGGGCCAGTTCGCCCCCGACCTGGACGCGGTTCAGGCCCAGCGCGAGGCCGATGACAGCATCGACCACGAAACCCCGCTGTCCGAGGTGTTCGAGGACCAGATTTCCTGCGCCGACATCGTTCTCTTGTCCAAGGCTGACCTGGCCGGCGACGAGGGTGTCGAGAAGGCCCGCGCCGTGATCGAGGCCGAAGCGCCCCGCAAGCTGCCGATCCTGCCGATGAGCGAAGGCGTCATCGACCCGCGCATCATCCTGGGCCTGGGCGCCGCTGCCGAGGACGATCTGGAGGCCCGCCCCAGCCACCACGACGGCCACCACGACCACGAGCATGACGATTTTGAAAGCATCGTTGTCGAAATGGGCGAAGTCTCCGACCCGGAAGCGCTGCAGAATGCCATCGTGAAACTCGCCCGCGAGCGCAACATCCTGCGCGTCAAAGGCTATGTCGCGGTGGAGGGGAAACCGATGCGGATGCTGGTTCAGGCCGTGGGCGAGCGCCTGCGTGCGCAGTACGACCAACCCTGGGGCGCGCAGCCGCGCAAGACCGCCCTGGTGGTCATTGCCGAGCACGACGACATCGACGAACAGGCCATCCGCGCCGAGCTGGGAGCGTAAGCAATGCCGGTCTGGCGCTTCATTTCAAATGACATTGCCCGGCCGCAGGCCGGGCTGCGCCCGACCCTCCCGTCAAACCAAAGGTTTGCCTCCGGCAAAATGGGAGGGCGCATTCGCACCCTCCCAGGCTCGGGCGCAGCCCTCAGAGCGCCCATTGCTTACCAGAATACAAAGGCCTGACCCATGCACGTCGTCTTCCGCGAAAGCCACGGCCTTGACGAGACCGATACCCCGCAGGACCTCGGGCAGACGCCTGCGGACCTTGTGGTGCTGTCCTTCTCCGACAGCGACCTCGGCGCCTTTGCGGCAGGCTGGCACCGGGCGGACGGCAAACTGCCCAGCTTGCGCCTCGCCAACCTGGTGGCGCTCAAGCACCCGCTGTCGGTCGACGTCTACGCGGAACAGACGCTGGAGGGCGCCAAAGGTGTCCTCGTCCGCCTTATCGGCGGCGAAAGCTACTGGTCCTATGGCCTTGCCACCCTGCAGGACCTCGCCCGCCGCAAGGGCATTGCGCTGGCAATCCTGCCTGCCGACGGGCGCGAGGATGCGCGGCTCGACGAGCTGTCCACCCTGCCCGTCTCCACCCTGCGCCGCCTGCAATCCCTGTGCGACGCCGGCGGTGCGGTCGCGGCTCAGGCCGCGCTGGCCCAGCTGTCGCTGGCGGCAGGCCTTTACGCCGGGCCGGTGATCGGCCTCAAAACCACCCCCGAGCATGGCTTCTATGACCCGGCCAAGGGCGTGCTGGCCGACCTGCCGCCGCAGGACAAACCGCTGGTGCTGGTGAGCTTCTACCGCTCCTACCTCACCGCCGCCGACACCGCCCCGGTGGATGCGCTGATCGAAGAGCTGCGCGCGCGCGGCTACGCCGCTTATGGCGCCTTTGCCGCCAGCCTCAAGGCCCCCACCGCCGCCGATTGGCTGCGCGAAAAGCTGCCCGGGCTGAACCCGGCTGCCGTCATCAACGCCACCGCCTTTTCCGCTCAAGGCACCGACGGCAGCGCCTCACCGCTCAGCACGACCGGCTGCCCGGTATTCCAGGTCGCCCTCTCCACCGCCCGCAAGAAAGACTGGGCCGAGGCCGACCGCGGCCTGTCGCCCGCCGACCTCGCCATGCATGTGGTGCTGCCGGAGGTGGACGGCCGCATCTTCGCAGGCGTCGTCAGCTTCAAATCGCCGGGCAAGAAAGACCCGGACCTGCAGTACTCCCGCTTCGCCCACCGCGCCGACGCAGACCGGATCAAGGCCGCCATCGACCGCGTGGAGGGCTGGCTGCGCCTCGCCAAGCTGCCGAACACTGACAAGCGCCTCGCCCTGATCCTCTCCACCTACCCCGGGAGAGACCACAACCTCGCCCATGCCGTCGGCCTCGACGCGCTGGCCTCCTGCGACGAGATCCTGCGTGAGCTGGCCGCCCAGGGCTACGCCGCCGAAACGCTGGAAAACACCGGCCTGCGGCTGATGGAAGAGACCCTGAGCGTCCCGCTCGCAGAGTACAAGACCGCCCTCGCCACCCTGCCGCAGGAGTTGCAAGAGCGGCTGACGGAGGCCTGGGGCAACCCGGAAGAAGACGCTGACTGCCGCGACGGCGCCTTTCATTTCAAGGCTTTGCGTGCTGGCAACGCCCTGGTCGCGCTGCAGCCCGAACGCGGCGAGGTGAAAACCCGCGTCGACGACTACCACGACCTCGACCGCACCCCGCGCCACGCCTATGTGGCCTTCTACCTGTGGCTGCGCACCCAGACCGACGCCCTCATCCACATTGGCGCCCACGGCACCCTGGAGTGGCTGCCGGGCAAGGCGGTTGCGCTCTCCGGCGCCTGCTGGCCCGAGGTGCTGACCGGCCCGCTGCCCGTCGCCTACCCGTTCATCGTGAATGACCCCGGCGAGGCCGCCCAGGCCAAGCGCCGCATCGGTGCTGTCACCATCGGCCACCTGCCGCCGCCTCTGGCGCAGACCACCCTGCCGGAGGGCATGTCCCGCCTTGAAAGCCTCTTGGACGAATATTCCACCGCCGACGGTCTGGACCCGGCCCGCCGCGACCGGCTGATCGGCGACATCCGGGCAGAGGCGCAGGGCACCGGCGTCGAGGCTGATCTGGGCCTCACTGCGGACACCTCGCCTGCCGAGGCGATCACCCGCATCGACGCCTTCGTCTGCGACATCAAGGAAAGCCAGTACGGCGAGGGCCTGCATATCTTCGGCACCGGCCAATGCGGGCCTGAGGAACGCGCCGGCCTCATCGCCGCGCTGGACGGGAAAATCGTCACCCCCGGCCCCTCCGGCTCGCCGTTCCGGGGCCGCGCCGATGTGATCCCCACCGGGCGCAACCTCTTTACCACCGACCCGCGGGCGGTGCCGTCGCGGGCGGCGCATGCGCAAGGGGTCAAGCTGGCGGAAGAGCTGCTGCGCCGCCACCTTCAGGACCACGGCGACTGGCCCAAGGGGCTGGTGATCGACCTCTGGGGCTCCGCCACCATGCGCACCGCGGGCGAAGAATTCGCGATGGCCCTGCACCTCGCAGGCCTCGCGCCCAAGTGGGACGAAGGCTCCGAGCGCGTCTCCGGGTTTGAGGTGCTGCCGCTCTCAATGCTGAACCGCCCCCGGATCGATGTCACCCTGCGCGTCTCCGGCCTGTTCCGCGATGTGTTCCCCGGCCTTGCCCAGATGTTTGAAACCGCCGCCGCCGCGCTGGCCGCACGCGAGGAAACCCAGGCCGACAACCCCTATCTCGCCGAGACCCCGCGCGTCTTCGGCCCCAAGCCGGGCCAATACGGCCTCTCGATGAATCCGCATCTGGACGACTACAGCGACGAGGCCCGCGCCGCGGCGGGCGAGGCCTGGCTCAACGCTTCCTCCCACGCCATCGACGCCAAGGGCACGATTACCGACGCCCGCGAGGCGCTGGAAACCCGGCTGCAGGGCGCCGACAGTTTTGTGCACCTGCAGGACCTGCCGGAAACCGACTTGCTGGTCGCCTCCGACTACGCCGCGCATGAGGCGGGATTTGCCGCTGCCATGGCGCGCATCGGCCAGGCGGCACCGGCGCTCTACCACATGGACGCCACCCGCCCCGACAAGCCGCAGGCGCGCAGCTTGGGCGAGGAAATCGCCCGCGTCACCCGCGCCCGTGCCGCCAACCCGGACTGGGCCACCTCGATGATGAACCACGGCTTCCGCGGCGCGGCGGAGATCGCTGCTACCCTCGACCACATGGCAGCCTTTGCGCATCTGGCGCAGGTGGTGCAACCGCATCTGTTCGACCTCTATTTTGAGGCCACCTTGGGCCGCGATGACCTGGTGGAGTTCATGGAGCGCGAAAACCCCGAGGCGCTCGCCGCCATGCGCGACCGCTTCCGGGCGCTGTTCGACGCCGGTCTCTGGAGCACCCGGCGCAACTCGATCATGGCAGAGCTGGAGGGCGCCGCATGAGTGCCGCCGCTGAGCCCAAGGTCTACGGCTGGTGCCCCGGCGCGCTGAGGCCGATGATGTCCGGCGACGGGCTGGTGGTGCGCGTGCGCGCACCGCTGGGTAAACTGTCCGTTAACCAGGCGCGCGGTGTCGCAAGACTTTCCCAGGAGTTCGGCAACGGCCTCCTCGACATCTCCGCCCGCGCCAACCTGCAAATGCGCGGCATCCGCGAAGACGCGCATGCAGAGCTGATCGAATCCTTGCGCGACCTACGGCTGATCGACATAGACGCCGGCGCCGAAGCACGCCGCAATGTTTTGCTCGCTCCGTTTTGGGCCGGTGGCGACGACACGCATGCCGTCGCCACCGGCCTCAGCGCTGCACTGACTGCCGCAACAGACCTGTCCCTGCCGGGCAAATTCGGCTTTGCCGTCGACTGCGGCGCGGACCCCGTGCTGCAAGACATTGCCGCCGATATCCGCGTCGAGCGCACAAAAGATGGTCTGATCCTGCGCGCAGACGGTGCAGAAACCGGCCTGCCCGTCACACGTGAATCCGCCGTTCCCGAAGCCCTCACCCTGGCCCGCTGGTTCCTCGACCAGGGCGGCGCGCCGGAAGGGCGCGGCAGGATGCACCGCCTCATCGCGCGCCGCGGGCCGCCGGCGGCGCACACGGCACCGATGGCAAAGGCCAGCTTCAGCGCAAAACCGGGCGCTGTCCCCGCGGGGACACTCGCTGCTTTGGAGTTCGGCCAGATGCCCGCCGCAACGCTGGCGCAGCTTGCTGACCACGGCGAAATCCGCCTCACCCCCTGGCGCGCGTTGCTGGTGGAGGGTGCCGCCAGCCTGCCGCCCCTGCCCGGCCTGATCCTGGATGCAACCGATCCGCGCCTGCAAGTGGTCGCGTGCACCGGCGCGCCCGGCTGCCTGCAGGCGCTTTCGGCCACACGCGATCTGGCGCGGGACTTGGCGGCCCATGTCCCCGCAGGGACAAAGCTGCATGTTTCCGGCTGCGCCAAGGGCTGCGCCTGCCCCGGCCCCGCGCCGCTCACCCTGACCGCCACCGGCCAGGACGAATTCTCCCTGATCCGCAATGGCACTGCCGCGGATCAGCCGTTAAAGACCCGCCTGAGCGCCGACGCATTGCGCGCCGCTCCCGAACTTCTGAAAGAGGGCAGCTGACATGCTCCACACCTATGAGACCAACGGCGCCGCGATCTACGCCGAAAGCTTTGCCACCATCCGCCGCGAAGCCGATCTGGCGCGCTTCAACAAGGACGAGGAGAGCGTCGTCGTGCGCATGATCCACGCCGCCGGCATGGTGGGTTTGGAAGAGCATGTGCGCTTTTCCGAAGGCATGGCCGAGACCGCCCGCGCCGCGCTGGCCAAGGGCGCGCCGATCCTGTGCGACGCCTATATGGTCTCCGAAGGCATCACCCGCCCGCGCCTGCCTGCCGACAACGAGGTGATCTGCACCCTGCGCGATCCCAAAGTGCCAGAGCTGGCCAAGGAAATGTCCAACACCCGCTCCGCCGCCGCGCTGGAGCTGTGGCGCCCGAAACTGGAAGGCGCCGTGGTCGCCATCGGCAATGCTCCCACCGCGCTGTTCCACCTGCTGAACATGCTGAAGGACCCGTCCTGCCCCCGCCCTGCCGCCATCATCGGCTGCCCGGTGGGTTTTGTCGGCGCGATGGAATCCAAGGACGCACTGATGGAAGACCTGCCGGTTCCGTCGATGATCGTGAAGGGCCGTCTGGGCGGTTCCGCCATCACTGTCGCTGCGGTGAACGCGCTGGCGAGCTGGAAAGAGTAACCGATGGGCAAAGTCATCTGCGCAGGGCTTGGCCCCGGTGATCCCGACCTGATGAGCGTCCGCTCGCACCGGCTGATTTCCTCCGCGCGCCACATCGCCTATTTCCGCAAGGCAGGCCGCCAGGGCCAGGCCCGTGCGATTGTCGAGGGGATGCTGGGTGAGGGCGTCACCGAGCACGCGATGGAATACCCGGTGACGACCGAGATCCATTTCTCGGATCCCGAATACAATCGGGTGCTGGCGGAATTCTACGACCAGTGGGCCGACACGCTTGCCGAGATTGCCAAGGGTGAGGACGTGGTCGTGCTCTGCGAGGGTGACCCGTTCCTTTATGGCTCCTACATGCACCTCTACACCCGCCTGCAGGGCCGCGCCGAGCAGGAGATCGTGCCCGGCATCACCGGCATGTCCGGCTGCTGGACCGCCTCCGGCCAGCCGATTACCTGGGGGGACGATGTGCTGACTGTGGCGATGGCCACCCTCAGCGAGGATGAGCTGGCCAAACGTGCCGCCGAGACCGACGCGCTGGTGGTCATGAAGATCGGCCGCAACCTGCCCAAGCTGCGCCGCGCGCTGGAACGTGCGGGCCGCGCGGAGGACGCTTGGCTGGTCGAGCGCGGCACCATGCCGGGGCAGACCGTGCAGAAGCTCTCGGAGATTGACGGCGAGGTGCCTTACTTCTCCATCGTACTGGTTCACGGACAGGGGCGCCGGCCATGAAACTATCGCAAAACGGTTGGGTGGTGATTGCCGGGCTTGGCCCGGGCAATGAGGCGCTGGTGACGCAGGAAGTGCGTGACGCCATCGGGGAAGCCACTGATATTGTTGGCTACATCCCCTACGTAAAACGCATCGAGCCGCGCGAGGGGCTGACCCTGCACGCCACCGACAACCGCGTCGAGGTCGACCGCGCCACCCATGCGCTGGAGATGGCCGCCGAGGGGAAACGCGTGGTCGTGGTTTCCTCCGGCGATCCGGGTGTGTTCGCCATGGCCTCCGCCGTGTTCGAGGCGCTGGAGAATAACACCGAAGCCCACCCGGAATGGCTGGATCTGGACATCAAAGTGCTGCCCGGCATAACCGCCATGCTGGCCGCTGCCGCCGCCATCGGCGCGCCGCTGGGGCATGACTTTGCCGCCATCAACCTCAGCGACAACCTGAAGCCATGGAGCCTGATCGAAAAGCGCCTGCAGCTGGTCGGTGAGGCCGGGCTGGCGATGGCGTTCTACAACCCGCGCTCCAAATCGCGGCCGCATCAGTTTGCCCGTGCGCTGGAGATCCTGCGGGAGGCTTGCGGTCAGGACACGCTGATCACCTTTGCCCGCGACGTGACCAAGCCTGGGCAGGAACTGCTGACGGTGCCGCTGAAAGACGCGACGCCCGAGATGGCCGACATGCGCACCGTGGTGATTGTCGGCAACCGCGATACCCGCCGGGTCGGCAACTACGTCTATACCCCCCGCTACGCGGCTGAGGGTTAATCTGCGGGATGCGACAGCCAGGCCAAAACCTCTGCCACGCTGCCCAGGACAGGGCGCTCGGGCACTTGCGGTCTGCCGATCATGATGACCGGCAGGTTCAGGCTGCGCGCGGCGGTGAGTTTGGCCGCGGCGCCCGCGCCGCCTGCGTTCTTGGCGATCACATGGGTGATGCCATGGCGCTGCATCAGTTCGGTATCCCCCGCGACGTCAAACGGCCCGCGGGCGATCTCGACCGTGGTTTGCGGCAGCGGCAAATCCGCTTCCGGCGCGTCCACCAGACGCAGCAGGTAGTGGTGCTGGGGTTTGGCGGCGAATTGGCTGAGGTTCTGTTTGCCGATCGCCAGGAACACTCGCGCCGGGGTGTCGGGCAGCGCAGTGACGGCCGCCTCTATGGTGTCCGCGTGAACCCAGTGGTCGCCTTCTCCCGCCTGCCAGGCGGGGCGCTCAAAGGCGCAGAGCGGCACGCCCGCCGCTTCGCAGGCAAGGACCGCGTTGGTGCTCATCTGCGCGGCAAACGGGTGGGTTGCGTCGATCACATGGGTGATGCTTTCCGTGCGCAGGTATTCTGCCAGCCCCTCGACGCCGCCAAAGCCGCCGACGCGTGTAGGCAGCGGCTGGCTGACGGGTTTGGCGGTGCGGCCCGCGTAGGAGAACACCGCGTCCGCGCCGGTTTCGGCAAGCGTCTTGGCGAGCGCCGAGGCTTCGGTGGTGCCGCCCAGCAGGAGGATGCGTGTCATGTCTGATCCGTGGCTCACAATCATTGGTCTGGGCGAAAATGGACTGGAAGGCTTGGGCGATGCAAGCCGGAAGGCACTGGCGGAGGCCGAAGTAATCTTTGGCGGTCCGCGCCACCTGGAACTGGCAGCGGCAGGCAGCAAAAGCCAGCCCTGGCCGGTGCCGTTTTCCATTGCGCCGGTGCTGGAGATGCGCGGGCGAAAGGTGGCTGTTTTGGCTTCGGGCGATCCGTTCTGGCATGGCGCAGGCGGCTCGCTGGCGCGGCATCTGGAGGCGGGTGAGTGGGTCTCTTACCCGGTGCCGTCGACCTTTGCGCTGGCGGCCAACCATCTGGCGTGGAAGCTGGAAGAGGTTCTGTGCCTCGGCCTGCACGCGGCCCCTTACGCGCGGTTGCGCCCTTTGCTTGGAAACGGGACGCGGGTTATCTGCACCATGCGGGATGGGGCTGCGCCCGTGGAGTTGGCGGAATGGCTGACTACTGCGGGCTTTGGTGCCTCCAAGCTAACCATGATGGAATTTTTGGGCGGGCCGCGGCAGCGGGTGCGTTCTGCTACTGCCGAAGCGTTTGATCTGCAAGACATTCAGGCCCCTGTTGCCGTGGCCGTTGAGGCCGCGGGCCATAAGGGTCTGCCGCAGGCGTCCGGGCTCGCCGATGGTTTCTTTGCCAGCGACGGGCAGATCACCAAACGCCCGATCCGGGCGCTGACGCTGTCGGCGCTGGCGCCGCGGGCGGGGGAACTGCTGTGGGATATCGGCGGCGGCTCCGGCTCAGTCTCGGTGGAGTGGTGCCTGGCGGCTTCCGGCGCGCGGGCCATCACCTTTGAGCCGCGCGAGAGCAGGCTGGAGAACATCCGCGCCAATGCGGCCGCCTTCGGGCTGGATTACCGGATGACACCGGTTCTGGGCAAGGCCCCGCACGTGCTGGAGGGCCAGCCCCTGCCCGATTGCGTGTTCATTGGCGGCGGCGGCTCGCAGGAACTGCTGGACCATCTGTGGGACATCCTGCCGGAAGGCACCCGGCTGGTCGCCAATGGCGTCACGCTGGAAACCGAGACGCTCTTGATGCGCGCCCATGCCGCGCGCGGCGGGCATCTTTTGAAGGCGGAAATCGCCGAAGCAGGCCCCTTGGGCACCATGCGCGGCTGGGAGCGGGCGCGGCCGGTCATTCAATGGAGCGTCACGCGATGAAGGTGGCGGGCATCGGATTTCGCAGTTCTGCCACGGCGGCGGATTTACAGGCGGCGCTGGCGCTGACCGGCGAACATGTGGATGCCGTCGCCTCCATCGCAGAGAAAGCCGAAGCGCCAGCGATGCAGGCGTTCGCCCGCGCCGCCGGCCTGCCGGTGATTGCGCTGCAGGAACAGGATATTGCCGGGGAGCGGACCTTCACCTGCTCGCCCCGGATCAAGGCGCGGTTTGGCACCGGGTCGCTGGCGGAAGCCGCGGCGCTGGCCGGGGCGCGCAAAGGGGCACCGGGCGCCAGCGCGCGCCTGCTGGCCCCCAGAGTTGTCACCGCGGATGGGCTTGCCACCGCGGCCATAGCAGAAAGACTTGAGCCATGACCGTTCACTTCATTGGCGCCGGACCGGGCGCTGCCGATCTTCTAACACTGCGCGGGCGCGACATCATCGCATCCTGCCCGGTGTGCCTGTACGCCGGTTCGCTGGTGCCGGAGGAAATCCTGAGCCACTGCCCGGCGGACGCGAAGATCGTGAACACCGCGGCGATGGATCTGGATGCCATCGTGGGTGAGATCAAGGCCGCGCATGCGGCAGGCCAGGACGTGGCGCGGCTGCATTCGGGCGACCTGTCGGTGTGGTCGGCGATGGGCGAGCAGATCCGCCGCCTGAAGGCCGAGGGAATCCCGGTGAGCGTCACCCCCGGCGTGCCGTCCTTTGCCGCCGCGGCTGCGGCGCTGGGGACTGAGCTGACCCTGCCGGGCCTCGGCCAGTCGGTGGTGCTGACCCGCACCCCGGGCCGCGCGTCCTCGATGCCCGCGGGCGAGTCGCTGGAGAACTTTGCCAAAACCGGTACCACGCTGGCGATCCACCTGTCGATTGGCAACCTGGACCATGTGGTCGACAGCCTGACGCCGCACTATGGCGCGGATTGCCCGGTCGCGGTGGTCTACCGTGCCAGCTGGCCGGACCAGCAGATCATCCGCGCCACGCTGGACACCCTGAAGGAGTTGCTGGACGAGAAGATCTCCCGCACCGCGCTGATCCTGGTGGGGCCGGTGCTGAAGGGAGAAGGCTTTGACGAGAGCTGCCTTTATTCCACCGATTACGACCGCCGCTACCGGCCGCAAAGCGCCGACAGCCCGTGGTCGAGCTGGAGCCATGGGGATGACTGAATTCCATCCAACACGAGGGCAGCGCCTGACCCGGGGTGGGCGTGAAGCGCCCGCCCATGGGGCGGGTCGGGCGCTGCCCGTGCCGCAAGCGGCACAGGCGGAACTTGAGGAGAACGCACAATGACACCTCCTGGCCTGATGATTTCGGCCCCTTCCTCGGGCACCGGCAAGACAACTGTGATGCTGGGCCTCTTGCGAGCACTGGCCGAGGACGGGCTGACCGTGCAGCCCTACAAGAGCGGCCCCGATTATATCGACCCCGCCTTCCATCTGGCAGCCGCCAAGCGGCCCAGTTTCAACCTGGACACATGGGCGATGGATGGCGGGCTGCTGGATGCGGTCGCCGGCCAGTCGGCGGGCGCGGAAATCTGCGTCGGCGAGGGCTCGATGGGGCTTTACGACGGCGTGGCAACGCGCGGGCAGTCGGGCTTCGGCTCCTCTGCCGAGACCGCCAAGCGGATGGGCTGGCCGGTGGTGCTGGTCGTCGATGTAGGCGGTCAGGCGCAGTCGGCCGCGGCTACCGCGCTGGGGTTCAAGAACTACGACCCGGAACTGCCCTTTGCGGGCGTCATCCTGAACCGCGTCGCCAGCCCGCGCCATGAGCGGCTGACGCGCCTCGGCATGGAGAAGGCAGGCATCAAGGTGCTGGGCTCCCTGCCGCGGCGCGGCGATCTGACCTTGCCCGAACGCCACCTGGGCCTCATTCAGGCGGTGGAGCACCCGGATCTGGAAGCCGCCATCGCAGGTTACGCCGCGTTCCTGCGCGAGCATGTGGATCTGGAGGCGATCAAGGCCGCCGCTCTGGCGGGCCAGACTCCTGCCCCGGCAAACCTGCCCGGGCCGCCCGCGCAGCGGATTGCACTGGCCCGCGATGCGGCGTTCTCCTTCACCTATCCGCATCTGCTGGAAGGCTGGCGCGCGGCGGGGGCTGAGATCCTGCCGTTCTCGCCGCTGGCCGATGAGGCCCCGGTGGCGGATGCCGATCTGGTCTGGCTGCCCGGCGGCTATCCTGAACTGCATGGCGGCACGCTGGCCACGGCGGAGACCTTCCGCGCGGGCGTGCGCAAGCACGCCGAAACCAAGCCGGTTCATGGCGAATGCGGCGGCTACATGGCCCTGGGCGAGGCGCTGATCGACAAGGAAGGCAACCGGCATGCGATGCTGGGGCTGCTGGGACTTGTGACCTCCTACGAAAAGCGCAAGTTCCACCTCGGGTACCGCCGCGCCATCCTGCAGGCGGGAATGCCTGGATTTGGCGCAGGCAACGCCCTGCGCGGGCATGAATTCCACTATTCCACCATCCTGGAAGAGCCCGACGCGCCGCTGGCCAATGTCATGGACGCCGACGGCAACCCGGTGCCTGAGACCGGCTCCATCAAGGGCAACGTCACGGGCACCTTCTTCCACCTCATCACGGGAGAGCAGGCATGAGCGGTTTTGTGAGCTTTGTCTCCTCCGGACCGGGCGATCCGGAACTGCTGACCGTCAAAGCGGTCAAGCGGCTGGAGACGGCGGATGCGATCCTGTTCGATGACCTCTCGTCCGGGCCGATCCTGAGCCATGCGCGTGCGGACGCTGACCTGGTGGGTGTCGGCAAACGGGCTGGCCGCCCCTCGCCCAAGCAGGACCATGTAAGCCAGCTGCTGGTCGACTACGCGTCCTCCGGCCTCAATGTGGTGCGGTTGAAGTCCGGCGATTCCGGCGTCTTCGGGCGGCTGGAGGAAGAGATGACTGCGCTGCGCGAGGCGGGCATCGGATTCGAGATCGTGCCCGGCGTCACCGCAGCCTCGGCGGCGGCGGCGGCAGCGAACATTCCGCTGACCCGGCGGCTGACCGCCCGGCGGCTGCAGTTCATCACCGGCCATGACGTGACCGGCGGGCTGCCGGACGATTTGAACATGGCGGCGCTGGCCGACCCGCATGCCACCACCGTGGTCTATATGGGCAAGAGCACCTTTGCCGCGCTGGCAGAGAAGCTGATGGAGGCCGGACTGCCCGAAGAAACTCACGCGCTGGTGGCGCTGGGGGTCTCCACCCCGCAGCAGCAACTCTTCTGCCACACAGTGGGCGAGCTGCCGGCGGTGCTGCGCGCGATGGAAACCAAGGCGCCGGTGCTGATCCTGTACGGGCCGCTGGCGGATCAGGACCTGCCGGGCGCATAAGCCTGCAATTCAGAAAGACCCCCTTATGATTGAGCTTTCCCTGATCGGCATCGGCACCGGTAACCCGCAGCACATGACGCTGCAGGCGATTGAGGCGCTGAACGCGCAGGACCTGATCCTGATCCCCAACAAGGGTGCAGGCAAGGACGATCTGGCGGGCCTGCGGCGCGAGATCTGCAACCGGGCGATCAGGGGCAATGGCCCCAAGATCGTCGAGTTTTCCCTGCCGGTGCGGGACGAGGCCACCAGGAACTACCGCAAGCGGGTGGATGACTGGCACGACGCGATCGCGGACATCTGGTGGCAGACTATCTCCGCCAACCTGCCCGCGGGCGGCAAAGCCGGGTTCCTGGTCTGGGGCGACCCGTCGCTTTATGACAGCACCATGCGGATTGCCGACCGGCTGCAGAAGCTGGCCGAAATCAAGCTGACGGTCATTCCCGGCATCACCTCGATCCAGGCGCTGACTGCGGCCCACGCCATCCCGGTCAACGAAATCGGCGCGCCGTTCACCATCACCACCGGCCGCCAGCTGCGTGAAAACGGCTGGCCGGACAGTGCGGATACGCTGGTGATCATGCTGGACGGGGAATGCTCCTTTCAGTCCATCGACCCGCAGGGGGTGGAGATCTTCTGGACCGCCTATGCCGGGATGGAGAACCAGATTTCCGTCGCAGGCCCTCTGGGAGAGGTGTCGGAAAAGATCATCGCAACCCGCGCCGGGGCCCGGGCTGAACATGGGTGGATTATGGATATCTACCTGCTGCGGCGGAAATAAGCCGCAGCCTCAGCCGCGGAACAAGGCCCGGAACCGTCTTTGCGTCCCTGGGCTGTTGAAGGCTTGGAATTTCTGCTCGACCTGAGCGCGCGCGTCCAGCTGGTTCTGGTGCAGCACCGCAATCAGCGCGCCGGCGCTCAGCGCGATGTCCCGTGTGGCCGCGGGGCTGCCTGCGAATGCCAGAAGCGCCGCCTGCTGGACGGAGCAATCGTTGAAATCCCCGAGCGTATTCTGAAGTTTTTTCAGCGGCTTCAACAGCACCTTCAGGTCTTCGCTCTCAAACAGCGGCTCAAACAGCTCCATAAGGTAGCGCAGCTTCTTGCAGTTGATGCGCAGTTCATGCACTTCGCTGTCCGGCGTCTCTGCGGTGATGCGCTCCGCAATGGCGCAGACCTTGACGTAGCGCTTCCAGATCAGCCTTTGCGCCAGCTTCAGGGCCGGGCGCCCGGCCTTGGGGCCTGGCACAATCACAGCTTCATCAGCGAATTCTGATTGCAGCGCGGCGATTTGCCGGTTGTACCGGGCTCCGGTCAGGCGGCGGGCAAGCTGCTTGCGGCAATGCTGCCGCTCCGCTTCGAAGGCTGCAAACATCGCATCCAGCCCCGGATGCAGCGGCTCCGGGACCTGCGCGTAATACTGTTCGCGCTGCAGCAGGCAAACATCCAGATCCCGCAGCCGCCCGGTGGTGTCCATCAGGCCGGAGAACACCTGTTTCAACCGCGCGGTGTCCCGGGCGGTGAATACGCCCTTGAACAGGCTCAGCACCGACCGGATCCGGCGCAGAGAGATCCGGTAGTCGTGCAGGAATTCGGTGTCGAGGTCCGAGATGATGCCCGGCTCGTTCTGCCGCGCAACGCTAAGGCACGAACGGATGATAGCGGCTGCCGCGTCCAGGGACCGCTGACCCGGGGCCAGCGGCACCGGCGGTTTCAGGCTGTAAGCAGGCCGGTCCGGCGCCAGCAGCGCGTAGAGATCAGCCGGAGCGGCAGGCACGGCCCCTTGGCTGGTCAGGAATTGCAATGCTGCATCCCGCGGCTTCCCCGGGCCGGCCTGCACGCTGAACAGCGAAACGGAGCCGAAGGCGCCAGTGAATTGCCAGCGGACCAAGGCACCGCTGGCCGCCCGTTTCCAGGTGATCCCGTACCGCTTGCGCGCCAGCCGGCCCGAGGCCACAGGCAGCAGCCGGCGCAGCGGGAACAGACCGCGCAGGGCCTCCTTCACCGGCCCGGCGGGCAGGTCGTGCAGGAAATCCCCTGAACGCTTGGCAGATTGGGTCAGCACATCGCCGTGCCCCAGCAGGTGCAGTTTCCTGCCGCGCTCAACCAGCAGGCAGCCGCTGGACCGGATGGAGCCGTCAAAGCAATCCAAGACGGTGAAATCTGCAGGTTTCGCCGTCTTCTTCTTGCGGAACTGCAGTTTGCCCCGGCGCCCGCCCAGCTTGGGCGTGCCTTTCACAGAAGGCTTCAGCAGGTAAAGCTGTCCGGCTTTGGCCATGTGATCAGGGTCCGGTTGGGCTTCTGAAAGCGGATCGGGCGCACATGCTGCGCCCACCATCAACCTAGGCCGAAGACGTGCCGTTTGCAGGGGAAACCGGAGCGGCCAAAGCGGTGGCAGTCTGCGGAGTGGCGGGGAGACAGGGATTCGAACCCTGGGAACGCTCTCACGTTCAACGGTTTTCAAGACCGCCGCATTCGACCACTCTGCCACCTCCCCGGTCCGTCAGCGGTTTAGGATGCAACGCAGGGCGAGGCAAGGGGAAATCCTGGCCCGGCGGACAGCGCGCAAGGGAAATTTCCGCAGCACGCCCGGACGCGCGGATTCATGCCGCCGCCCCGGCTTTCCCCTGTGCCGCGCCCCGTCAGGGTTTTCATGGCTGAAAGTGCAGGCTATCATGCCGCCAAACCAAGAAGACCGGCAATTCCGGCGGGGGCGCAGAAGCGCCGCGGGCACAGGCAAGGATGAAAGCATGAAAGACACCATGTCGAAAGCAAGGACGGCCCCGCGTGCCGCCGCGGCGGCCTTGGGCCTGCTGGTTCTGGCAGGCTGCGAGGACGGGCCGAAACTGGGCTTTCTGCAACCCAAACCCAAGGCGGAGGGGGCCGTTGAGGCCTCCAGCAGCACCAAGCTGGTGGAGCGCGACGTGGAAGCGCCGGATGTGTTCCAGGTGACCGAGGCGGGCCTGTGGGACGGCCGTCCGTCGATCGGCGGCGTCTGGGTGGCGCATCCCGACACCAAGGACCCGGAACGGGTGATCATCCGCAACAATGCCAATGGCCAGTTCGTGATCGGCGCGCTGTTCCGCCGCGAGCGGGAGATCCCGGGACCGCGGCTGCAGGTCTCGTCTGATGCGGCGGCGGCCCTGGGCATGCTGGCCGGTGCGCCGTCGGAACTGAACGTGACCGCCCTGCGGCGCGAGGAAGCCGGGCCGGAACCGCAGCCGGAAGACCAGCCTGGCGCTGATGCTGCCCTGCCGGAAGCCGCAGACGTGAGCGAGGCCGCGCTGGCGGGCAGCGGCGAGATTACCGAAACCGCGCTGGACCCGATTGCCGGTGCGGCTGCTGCAATTGACGCTTCCGCCCCGGCACAGGCCGTGCCTGCCAAGGCAGAGCCCGCCGCGGCCCCTGCCCCCGCACCGCAGAAATCCGCGCTGAGCAAGCCCTTCATCCAGATCGGCATCTTCAGCGTCGAGGCGAACGCCAAGCGGACCGCCAACATGATGCGCAGCGCGGGCATGGTGCCGGTGGTGCGGGAACAGTCCTCCAGCGGCAAGACGTTCTGGCGGGTGCTGGTCGGCCCGGCACAGAACAAGACCGAACGCAGCCAGCTGTTGAAAAGCGTGAAGGAAACCGGATTTGCGGATGCCTATGCTGTCACCAATTAAGCGAAACACCATGCACCTGGGCCAAGCCCTGAAATCCTCCCTGCGGCTGGCGCTGGCGGCGGGCCTGGCGGTCAGCCTGCCGGCGCTGCCGGCTGCGGCCTTTGATACCAGCGCGCGCGCGGCCTATGTGCTGGATGCGGGCACCGACACGGTGCTTTTGTCCAAGAACTCGGATGTGCCGCTGCCGCCGGCCTCCATGTCCAAGCTGATGACGCTGTATGTGGCGTTTGAAGCCCTGCGCGACGGGCGGCTGACGCTGGATGAGCGGCTGCCGGTGAGCGAGCACGCGATGAGCTATGGCGGCTCCACCATGTTCCTGGACACCACCGACCGGGTGCGGGTCGAGGACCTGCTGCGCGGCATCATCGTGCTGTCGGGCAATGACGCCTGCGTGGTGATTGCCGAAGCACTGAGCCCCGATGGCACCGAGGCCGGCTTTGCCCGCTACATGACCAAGCGGGCCGAGGATCTGGGCATGACCGCCTCGACCTTCGCCAACTCGAACGGCTGGCCTGCCGCCGGTCACCGGATGTCGGTGCATGACCTGGCGGTCCTGGCCGAGCGGCTGATCGAGGACTTCCCGGAATACTACCCGCTGTTTGCCGAGACCACGTTCGAATTCGATGGCCGCGCGCCCTCCAACATCCGCAACCGCAACCCGCTGCTGAAGCTGGGGATCGGTGCCGACGGGCTGAAGACGGGCCACACCGAGGAAGCGGGCTATGGCCTGGTCGGCTCTGCCAAGCAGGGCGACCGGCGGGTGATCTTTGTGGTTTCCGGGCTCGACACCGAGCGCGGTCGCGCAGAGGAGGCGGAAGCCATTGTTAACTGGTCGTTTCGCCAATTTGCCAAGAAAACCGTCGCCAAAGAGGGTATCGCCATCGCCGAAGCCGAGATTTGGCGGGGGGCCGAGCAATCGGTAGGGCTGGTGCCGGCCAAGGACCTGGAAATCCTGCTGCCGTCGCTGGCAGCCAACACCATCCAGGGCGAAGTCGTCTATAACGGTCCGATTGAGGCGCCGGTGGCGAAAGGCCAGCGGCTGGCGGAGCTGGTGCTGCAGCCCGAGGAGCTGCCGGAGGTGCGGCTGCCGCTGGTGGCGGAAAGCGACGTGCCCGCGGGCGGCTTTGTGGTGCGGGTCAAGACCGCCGCACAGGTGCTGATCAAGCAATTCCTGACCGGTCCCGAGGGGGCACTGTGACGGCGGGCGGCAAGCGCGGGTTGTTCATCACCTTTGAAGGCATCGACGGCTCCGGGAAATCGACGCAGTGCCAGCTGCTGGCAGAAGCCCTGCGCGCGGCGGGCCGCGATGTGGTGCTGACGCGGGAGCCCGGCGGCTCCCCCGGGGCCGAGGAGATCCGCCGGCTGGTGCTGGAGGGCGACCCCGACCGCTGGTCGGCGGAGACCGAGCTTTTACTGTTCATGGCGGCGCGGCGCGATCACTTGGAGCGCACCATCGAGCCCGCTCTGGCCGCGGGCAAGGTGGTGATCTGCGACCGCTTTGCAGACAGCACGCGGATGTATCAGGGCCTGTCGCGCGGCGATCTGCGCGCGGCTGTCGACCAGATGCACAAGCTGATGATCGGGCGCGAGCCGGACCTGACCCTGCTGATTGACATGGACCCGGCCGAGGGCCTGGCCCGCGCTAAGGGGCGGCAGGGCAAGGAGGAACGCTTCGAGGATTTCGGGGTCGGGCTGCAGGAGAAGATGCGCGCCGGGTTTCTGGCGCTGGCGCAGGAATTCGCGGACCGCTTCCGGGTGGTCGATGGCGCCCGCCCTGTCGAAGAGGTGGCCGCTGATGTGCGCAGGCTGGCGGAAGATGCGCTGGAAGGAAGCGGGGCATGAGCGCTGACGACGACCTGCCGCGCGCCGACCAGGCCGAGGGCGCGCCGCATCCGCGCGAAACCCTGCGGCTGATCGGCCAGGAGGCAGCGGAGCAGGACTTCCTGACCGCCTACAATTCCGACCGGCTGCACCACGGCTGGCTGCTGACCGGCCCGCAAGGGGTGGGCAAGGCCACTCTGGCATGGCGGATCGCGCGGTTTCTGCTGGCCACGCCGCCGGCGGAAGAGGGCCTGTTCGGCGCCCCGCCCCCGCCGCAGACCTTGGACGTTGACCCGGACCATCCGGTCTCGCACCGCATTCTGGCGCTGGCGGAACCGGGGCTGGCACCAATCACCCGCTCTTATGACGACAAGGGCAAGCTGCGCAGCCAGATCGTCGTGGACGATATCCGCAAGCTCAACCGCTTCTTTGGCCTGTCCGCCACCGACGGCGGGCGGCGGGTTGTGATTGTGGACGCCGCTGACGACATGAACGTGAGCGCCGCCAACGCACTGTTGAAGATGCTGGAGGAGCCGCCTGCACGGACCACGATCCTGCTGATCTCTCATCAGCCCTCGCGCCTCTTGCCGACGATCCGCTCCCGCTGCCGCACCCTGCGGCTGGGGCCGCTGTCTGCACCGGACATGGAAGCCGCGCTGGCGCAATCAGGAGTCGAGCTGCCCCAGAACATGGACAATCTCGCGGCCCTGGCAGGTGGCTCCGTCGGCGCCGCTTTGCGGCTGATCAACCTGGGCGGGCTCAAGATCTATGCCGAGCTGGTGCAGATCCTCGATTCTATGCCGCGGCTGGACCGGCAGCGCGCGATGGCGCTGGCTGAGGCCGCCGCACAGCGGGGCGCGGCGGAACGTTTCGAGCTGCTGCTGTCACTGACGGAGATGGCGCTGGCCCGGCTGGCGCGCACCGGCGCGACGGGGACTCCGCCAGCGCCGGAAGCGGCACCGCAGGAAGCAGCGATGCTGTCGCGGCTGTCGCCTGATCCCCGCAAAGCGCGCGCCTGGGCCGACCTTGCAGCAGAAGTGACCGCCCGTGCCCGCCACGGCCAGGCGGTGAACCTTGACCCCGCGGCGCTTGTCCTAGATACGGTTTTCAAGATGCAGGAAACCGCGTCGCGCTAGGCTTCCGGCCCGGCGCAAGCGGCACCAGAGGATCCATGACCGAGACGCCCCCCCAGATTACCGACAGCCACTGCCATCTGGACTTCCCGGACTTTGAGGGCCGCCTGGATGAGGTGATTGCCAGCGCCGCTGAGGCTGGCGTGACCCGGATGGTGACGATCTGCACCAAGATGAAAAACGAGCCGGCTGTGCGCGCGATTGCCGAAGCGCATGCGCCGGTCTTCTACGCCGCGGGCACCCACCCGATGAGCGCGGCGGATGAGCCGCTGGTCTCGGTGGATGAGCTGGTGGCGCTGGCCAAACACCCGAAGTTCGTCGGCATCGGCGAGACCGGGCTGGACTACCACTACACCGCCGACAGCGCTGCCGTGCAGCAGGAGTCGCTGCGCATCCATATCGCCGCCGCACGCGAGACCGGCCTGCCGCTGATCATCCACGCCCGGGCGGCCGATGACGACATGGCGCGTATCCTGAGCGAAGAGATGAACAACGGCGCATACTCCTGCGTGATGCACTGTTTCTCCTCCTCCGCAGAGCTGGCCAAGGCGGCGCTGGACCTCGGGTTCTACCTGTCGATGTCCGGCATCGCCGCCTTCCCCAAGAGCCAGGAGCTGCGCGACATCTTTGCCGCCGCGCCGGTGGAGCGCATCCTGGTGGAGACCGACGCCCCCTACCTGGCGCCGCCGCCCTACCGCGGCAAGCGCAACGAGCCTGCCTATACCGCCTTTACCGCCAAGGTGGGCGCAGAAGTGTTCGGCATGGACTACGCCGGTTTTGCCGCGCAGACGCAGGCGAATTTCGACCGGCTGTTCTGGAAAGCCGCCCAGTATGAGGCCGCCGCCTGATGGCAGAGATGCGTTTTACCATCCTCGGCTCGGGCTCGTCGGGCGGGGTGCCGCGGATTGGCGGCCACTGGGGCGATTGCGACCCCAAGAACCCGAAGAACCGGCGCCGCCGCTGCTCGATGCTGGTGGAGCGCGACGGGCCTGACGGCACCACGTCGGTGCTGATCGACACCACGCCGGACATGCGCAGCCAGCTGCTGGATGCAGAGGTGAGCCGCCTGGACGCGGTGGTCTACACCCATTCCCATGCCGACCATCTGCACGGGATCGACGATCTGCGCATGGTCTATTTCAACATGCGCCAGCGCATCCCGGTCTATGCCGACGGGGCGACCCAGAACGACCTTCTGAACCGCTTTGGCTACGCCTTTGCGCAGCCCGACAACTCCCCCTATCCGCCGATCCTGGACCTGCAGACCATCGGCGGCCCGTTCACCATCAGCGGGCCCGGCGGCGGGATCACCTTCCGGCCGTTCGAGGTCAGCCACGGTTCCATTGACTCGCTGGGCTTCCGCATCGGCGGGCTGGCCTATCTGCCGGATGTGTCGACGATCCCCGACAGCGCGCTGCCGGAACTGGAAGGGCTGGATGTGTGGATCCTGGACGGGCTGCGCCGCACCCCGCACCCGACCCATTTCAGCTACCAGGAGGCGCTGGAGTGGTTCGAAAAGATGGCCCCCAAACGCGGCGTCATCACCAACATGCATATCGACATGGATTACGACACGGTCGAGGCTGAGACCCCTGACCATATCACCCCCGCCTTTGATGGGATGGTGATCCGGATGGAGGTCTGAAGGGGCGCAACGCAGCGCCCCTTTTCTTTTGAGGAATTTGAGGAAGCACCGTGTTTCAGAGCCTGATTGACGTCATTCTGCCGGTGTTTCTGGTTGTCGGCGCAGGCTACGCCGCCACCGCCAGGCGCGTGCTGAGCCAGGATCACATCGAAGGGGTGATGAAGTTCGCCCAGGGCTTTGCCATTCCATGCCTGCTGTTCAAGGCGATGGCAGAGCTGGATCTTTCCGCCAGTTTCGATCCGCGGCTGCTGGCGAGCTTCTATACCGGCGCATTCACCTGCTTTCTGATTGGCGTCTTCGGTGCCCGGACCTTGTTCAAGCGGGACTGGGAGGACTGTATCGCCATCGGGTTCTGCTGCCTGTTCTCGAACTCTGTCCTGCTGGGGCTGCCGATCACCGAGCGCGCGTTCGGACCTGAGAACCTGACCGGCAACTACGCGATCATCGCGTTTCATTCGCCGTTCTGCTACGGCGTGGGCATTACCGCGATGGAGTTTGTGCGCAACCGCGGGGCGGGCGGCATCAAGACTGTCACATCCGTGCTGAACGCGATGTTCCGCAACGTGCTGATCCTCGGCATCGCGCTGGGGTTTGCTGTGAACCTCTCCGGGTTTGCCATTCCGCTGGTATTGGATGAGGCGCTGTCGCTGATTATCCGCGCCGCCCTGCCCTGCGCGCTGTTTGCCTTGGGCGGGGTGCTGGTCAAATACCGGCCAGAGGGCGACATGCGGGCGATCCTGTTTGTCTGTTTCACCTCGCTGATGATCCACCCGGCGATTGTCTGGACGCTGGGCTCGGCCTTGGCGCTGCCGCTGGACTTGTTCCGCTCCGCCGTGCTGAATGCGGCGATGGCGACCGGGTTCAATGGCTATATCTTTGCCAATATGTACGGGCGGGCCAAGCGGGTGGCGGCGTCCTCGGTGCTGATTGCCACCGGCGCCAGCATCCTGACAGTGTGGTTCTGGCTGCTGGTTTTGAGCTGATAGTTGGCGGCGGGCGGTGGGCGGAATCGCCCACCCTACGGGCCATTCAGCGTAGGGTGGGCGATTCCGCCCACCGTCCAGCCTCACCAGCGAGGATCGTCCAGTTCCAGAGGAAAACCTTTGGGCAGCAGACCGGCCTGAAACCAGCTGATGAAGGAATGGATCGAAAACACCGGCAGCCCGGTCGCTTTGCGCACATCACGGGCGTAGGGCACCATATTTGTGCATTCCAGCACGATAGCGCCCAGGTCCGGTATCTCCGCCACCATTCCACGGGCAGCGTCGATCATGTCCAGGCGGCAGGCCTCGAAGTCGATTGA
The DNA here is from genome assembly GCF_056158685.1 of Leisingera sp. ABM4_103. NCBI lineage: Bacteria > Pseudomonadati > Pseudomonadota > Alphaproteobacteria > Rhodobacterales > Roseobacteraceae > Leisingera > Leisingera sp. ABM4_103. Next base: position 274,863 of record NZ_JBSWTU010000005.1, read on the forward strand.
GGCCTCGTCGCCCAGGATGTCGCGGGTAAAGGCGCGGAGGCCGTCTGTGCCGGCAATGGGCGTATCCGGCGCAACACCTGCGGCAACAAGGTGGGCAGGTGTCAGCGTGGCCTTGGAGATCGTCAGGATGCCGCAGCGCTTGCCCGCAGGCAGCAGATTCTGTACCATCGGCACCTGCATCAGCGAGGATGTCGCCACCGGCACGCCCAGCGCCTGTTTCACCTCGTCCTGGATCAGTGCCAGGAAACCGCAGTTGGTGGTGATGCCATCGGCCCCCATTGCCACCAGGTCGCGCCCGGCCTCGACAAACAGGTCCGCCAGCTCTTTGGGATTGCCGCGCACGACGTTCTCAGGGTTGGCACCGCGCACCACCTTGTAGTGCACCGGGAAGTCCCAGGTCATCGCGTTGCCCATGTCGCCATGGATGCGGGGAAAGCGGGTTTCCAGCATCAGGATGCCAACCGCCGCGCCGTAAACTGTCTTGCCGCCGTGTTCCATGTGGCTCCCCTACTCGTCCGGCACGTAAAGCTGGGAGAAGGCGATGCGGACAGCCTCCGTCGCCTCCTCCCGGCGTTTCTCGATATGGCTGCGCATGGCTGCTGTCGCGGCCTGCGCATCGCGGGCGGCGATCCCCTCGACAATCTGGCGGTGGGCCGAGATGTCGCCCGGAGCCTTGCCCCCGGCCCGGTCGCGAAGGCGTTTGAGGTCGATCAGCCGGATATAGCGGATGCGGCCATTCAGGTTGTTCAGGATGCGCTGCAGCTCGCTGTTGCCGGAGAGCTGCGCCAAGCGGGCGTGGAAGCTTTCGTCCATTGCCAGCAGCGCCTCCGGATCGGTGGCGCTTTCGTATTCCGGCTCCATCCGGTTCAGGTAGTCCGCCAGCGCCGCGATATCCTCATCCGAGGCACGGGTGCAGGCCAGCCGCACAGCTTCGCATTCCACTGCCACCCTAGCCTCGTACAAATCCATGATGTAGCTGGGCGTCAGCGGGCGGCAAAAGAAGCCGCGGTTGTTCTGGAAGGTCAGGAAGCCCTCGGCCACCAGCCGGTTCAGCGCCTCGCGCAGCGGCGTGCGGCTGGCGCCCAGCACCTCGGACAGCGCGCTTTCGTTGATCCGCTGGTCGGGCTTGAAGGCAAAATCCGCCGCCATCCGGCGCAGCGCCTCATAGACCCGGTCCACATTGCTTTCGCGTTTGGCCATGTTCCCGCCGTTCGTTCAATCCGAGGTGCAGATTAGGGAAGCGCCCGGCCCTGCGCAAGATTGAATTCTGCACTGCATACAATTCCGGGAGAAGGTCAGGTTTCTGCCACGCAGTACGTCGCCAGCTCCTGCTTCAACAGCGCCAGGAACTCCTGCCCTACCACTGACAGCGGGCGCGACTTGGAGGTGATCACCGCCATTTCCATCATGATCCTGGGCCGGAACGGACGGGAGACGAACCCGCCGCCGGTCTCGAAGCTCAGCACAAAGGGGTCGAGGATCGAGACCCCCATTCCCTCCTGCACAAAACTCAGGAGGTTCTTGAACATATGCGAATGCACGCGGGTTTTCAGCGGGATTCCAGCCTGCTGAAAGACTTCCCGGGTGCGGCGGTGGGTCATGTGCTCCGGCCCCATGACAATGAAGGGCACACCCTCCAGCAGCTCCGGTGTCAGCACCTCATGATCTGCCAGCGGACTGTCCGCAGGCATCGCCAGCCGGGTTTCGACGCTCACCGGATGCACTTCCAGCCCGTCGTGGATCAGCGGCATCTCGCAGACGCCGATCTCAAACAGGCCTGCGATCACCCATTCCTGGATCTTCAGCGAATACTGTGCCTGAAACGATATCGACATGTCCGGGCGTGTGCGGGCGAAGCGGGCGATCAGCGCGGGCATGAAGCCGAAGGACAGCGAGTGCTGAGAAGCAACCTGCAACTGGCCTGCCTGCTTGTTTTGAAGGTCGGTGACCGCCTGCGCCACGTGGTCCAGCCCGCGCACCACGGTATCGACCTCCTGAAACAGCACGCCTGCCTCCGGCGTCGGGATCAGCCGGCCCTTGCTGCGCTCGAACAGCTTGAGGCGGGTCTGGCGTTCCAGCTGGTAGAGCAGATTGGAGATGCCAGGCTGGGAAATGCCCAGCTGCTCGGCCGCGCCGGTAACGGTGCCGGTTTCGACAATGGCGTGGAAAGCCTGCAGCTGGCGGAAGCGGAGAGACATCGGCAGGTTATCACTTTTCATGATACTCTTTCGAATTATTTGTATTGGTAATGATAATCAAGTCAAGGCAGGCTTCCGCTCGCACCTGGGAGGAAGATCGAAGTGCTGGAACAAAAGATTGCCGGGATGGACCTTTGGCATCTCGCGCTGCCCGTCTTGTCGCGCCGCGACCACGGGATCGGGTCTGTTGAGGGCTCCTGCGAAGTTGTGATTGTCCGGCTGCGCAGCGAAGGCGGCGCCGAGGGGTTTGGCGAGGCCTCGACCTGGTCAGTGTTCACCGGCACGCCGGAGGCCAGTCTGGCGGCACTGGACCGCTACATCCGGCCGCTGGTGGAGGGCCGCCGGGTGGCGGATCGCGCGGCGATCATGGAGGATGCAGCCAAGGCGGTGGCCCATTGCACAGAGGCCAAGGCGGCGCTGGAAAGCGCTTTGCTGGACCTGACCGGGCGGATCACCGGCGCGCCGGTCTGGGCGCTGATCGGCGGCAAGTGCCGCGATACCATCCCGCTCAGCTGTTCGATTGCTGACCCGGATTTTGGCAAGGATATCGACCTGCTGCATAGGCTGCGCGCCAACAAGGTGGGGCTGATCAAACTGAAGACCGGCTTCAAGGATCACGCATTTGACATCATGCGGCTGGAACGGATTGCCAAAGACTTCCCCGAGTTCCGGGTGCGGGTGGACTACAACCAGGGGCTCAGTATCGAGGATGCGCCCGCGCAGGTGCGCGATGCGGCGGAATTCAAGCCGGATTTCATCGAGCAGCCGGTGCGGTTCCATCACTTCGGCATGATGGCCAGGCTGCGGGAGATGATTGATGTGCCGCTGCTGGCGGACGAAAGCGTCTTTGGCCCGGAGGACATGGTGCGCGCCGCGCGCGAGGGCATCTGCGATGGTGTCTCGGTCAAGATCATGAAATCGGGCGGGCTGACCCGCGGGCAGACGGTGGCGCGGATTGCGGCGGCCAACGGACTGTCTGCCTATGGGGGCGACATGTTCGAGGCTGGGCTGGCGCATCTGGCGGGCACCCACATGATTGCGGCCACACCCGAGATCCGGCTGGGCTGCGAGTTCTACCAGGCGAGCTATTTCCTGAAAGAGGACATTCTGGAGACGCCTTTCCAGGTCAAGGACGGCCAAGTAGTGGTGCCGGATGGGCCCGGGCTGGGCATCAGGCCGGATGTTGAAAAGCTGAGCCGTTTCGCGGTCGCCAAGAAGGTTGCGGCATGAGCCAGCCAAAGAAAACCGTTGCCATCATCGGCGCCGGCATTGTCGGCGTCTCCGCCGCGATTGAGCTGCAGCGCGACGGGCATCAGGTGATCCTGATCGACGGCAAGGGGCCGGGTGAAGGCACCAGCCACGGCAACGGCGGCATTCTGGCCTCCTGCTCTATCGTGCCGGTGACAGGTCCGGGGTTGTGGAAGAAGGCACCGAAGATGCTGCTGGACCCCAGCCAGCCGCTGTTCATGCGCTGGGGGTACCTGCCGAAACTGGCGCCCTGGCTGATGAAGTACATGAGCCATGCAAATGCAGAGGACACCGCTCGCATCGCGGCTGCACTGGCGCCCATTGTCGGGGACTCGCTGGCGGATCATCAGGCGCTTGCGGCGGGCACCGGGGCGGAGCGGCACCTGAAACCATCGGACTACCTGTTCCTCTACAATGACCGGGCGCATTTCGGCGAGGACGCATTCGGCTGGGGCCTGCGCAAGACGCATGGGTTCCGCTGGGATGAGCTGGAGGGCGCGGATGTCCGGGCCTATGACGGTATCTATGCCGAGGAGTTCGGCTTTGCCGCGCGGCTGAAGGATCACGGGCTTATCCTGGACCCGGGCCGCTATGTGAAGGACCTGGCCGCCCATGTGACGGCCAATGGCGGCCGGCTGATCCAGGCCTTTGCCGAGGATGTGGCCCGCGAAAACGGCAAGGTAACCGGCGTGCGTGCCGGCGGCGAGACCATCCCCTGCGATGCCGTGGTTGTGGCCACGGGTGTCTGGTCCAAACCGCTGGCAGAGAAGCTGGGAATTTCCGTACCACTGGAGGCAGAACGCGGCTATCATCTTGAATTATGGGAGCCTTCGGCGATGCCGAAAGCGCCAGTCATGGTGGCAGCGGCCAAATGCGTGGTGACCCCGATGGAGGGACGGATCCGGATTGCGGGCATTGTGGAGTTCGGCGGGCTGGAGGCCGGGCCGTCGAAAGGCCCGCTTGAGCTGTTGCGCAAGAACGCCCGGCGCATTCTGCCCGGTGTCACCTGGAAACACGAAGAGGAATGGCTGGGCTACCGCCCGGCACCGGCGGATTCGATCCCGGTCATCGGCGAGCTGCCGGGCCTGTCCGGTGCCTTTGCCGGCTTTGGCCACCATCACGTCGGCCTGACCGGCGGGCCGAAGACCGGGCGTCTCTTGGCGCAGATGATTTCGGGGCGCGCCCCGAACATCGACATGAGCGCCTATGATCCGGCACGTTACGCGATTTGAAACCAACCAGTGCCCCTCAAGGGGCCGCAAGCAAACAGGGAGAACACAATGAAGAAACTGACCAAATTGCTGGCCGCCACCGCGCTGACCGCGGCTGCCGCCCTGCCCGCCGCCGCGGAAGTCTGGGATATGCCGATGGCCTATTCGGCCTCCAACTTCCACTCCGCCACCGGTGCTGAGTTCGCCGAATGCGTGACCACCGGCACCGGCGGCGAGATAGAGATCAAAACCCACCCGTCCGGCTCGCTGTTCAAGGGAGCCGATATCAAGCGCGCGGTGCAGACCGGCCAGGCGCCGATTGGAGAGCGCTTGCTCTCCGGCCACCAGAACGAAAACGCGCTGTTCGGCTTTGACTCGATCCCGTTCCTGGCGACGTCCTTTGATGACAGCGACAAGCTGTGGAAGGCCGCCAAGCCCACCATCGAAAACCTGCTGGCCGAGCAGAACCTGACCCTGCTTTACGCTGTGCCGTGGCCGCCGCAGGGGCTTTATTTCAAGAACGAGGTGAACTCGGTCGCCGACATGAAGGGCATCAAGTTCCGTTCCTACAACAATGCCACCTCGCGCCTGGCAGAGCTGACCGGCATGCTGCCGGTGACCATTGAGGCGGCCGAGATCAGCCAGGCCTTTGCCACCGGCGTAGCGGACTCGATGGTCTCCTCCGGCTCCACCGGCTATGACCGCAAGGTCTGGGAGAGCCTGAATTATTTCTACGAAGTGGATGCCTGGCTGCCGCGCAACTACGTGTTCGTGAACTCCGATATCTGGAGCGGCACCTCCGAAGCCAATCAGAACGTGATCAAGGGCTGCGCCAAGCTGGCCGAATACGCGGGCAACTGGCGCGCCAAGGAGTACACCGGCTTTACCCTGCAAGGTCTGCGCGACGGCGGCATGACCGTGGGTCCGGCCTCTGACCAGATGGTGGGTGAGCTGAAGGAAATCGGCGTCACCATGACCAACGAATGGCTGGAAGCGGCCGGTGAAGAAGGCAAGGCCATCGTCGACGCCTTCAACGCCGAGTAATCACTCAGCATGATACGGGCGGCGCTCAAGTGCCGCCCGTTCTTTCATAAAATAAAGCCGATGGGGATGCTATGACTGTGCTCAGGGGGCTGCGCTCCGGTCTCGATTTTCTGTATCTGGCGGCGGGGGTGCTGGCCGCCCTCTGCCTGATTGCCATCCTGGGGCTGATCGTTGTCCAGATGCTGGCCCGCTGGACCGGTGAAGTCTTCCCCGGCGCGCCGGATTACGCTGGCTATGCAATGGCGGCGGCGTCCTTCCTGGCCTTTGCCAATGCGCTGAACCGCGGCAGCCATATCCGGGTGTCAATCCTGCTCAACGCCGTGCCCGAAGGCTTCCGCCGGGTGCTTGAAATCTGGTGCTTTGGCATCGGCACCGCGGTGATGTGGTACTTCTGCTTCTACGCCTACCGGTTCGTCTACTGGAGCTGGAAGTTCAACGATGTGAGCCAGGGCCAGGACCGCACGCCGCTGTGGATGCCGCAAAGCGCCATGCTGATCGGCGCGGTCATTCTGGCCATCGCCCTCACCGACCATTTGTTCCACGTGATTTTCCGCGGCGATCACCGCATCACCCGGGATCTCGAAGATCAGAGCCACGCGGAGTAAGGGAACATGGAAAATATCTCAGTCATCATTCTGTTCCTCTTCGTGCTGTTCACCCTCTTGGGCACCGGCGTCTGGGTTGGTTTGGCGCTGATGGGCGTGGCCTGGGTCGGCATGGAGCTGTTCACCACGAGACCCGTCGGCGACGTGATGCTGACCACGGTCTGGTCGGCCTCCTCCAGCTGGACCCTGACGGCGCTGCCGATGTTCATCTGGATGGGGGAGATCCTTTATCGGACCCGGTTATCGGAGGACATGTTCAAGGGCCTGTCGCCCTGGATGGCGCCCCTGCCCGGCGGGCTGGTGCACACCAACATTGTCGGCTGCACGGTGTTTGCCGCGGTCTCCGGCTCCTCCGCTGCGACACTGACCACGGTGGGCAAGATGTCGATCCCTGAGCTGCGCAAGCGCAACTATCCGGAGCGCATGGTGATCGGCACCCTGACCGGCGCGGCCACCCTGGGCCTGATGATCCCGCCGTCGCTGACGCTGATCGTCTATGGCGTCACCATCAATAAATCGATCACCAAGCTGTTTTTTGCGGGCATCCTGCCGGGTCTGGTGCTGGCGGCGATGTTCATGGGGTACGTGGCGATATACTCCAAGGTCGGCAAGGACTGGAACCCGGACCAGGAAAGCAAGCTGAGCTTTGCTGAGAAGGTGAAGAACTCCCGTTTCCTGGCGCCGGTGATTGCGCTGATCGTCGTGGTGATCGGCTCGATGTACCTGGGCTTTGCCACCGCAACCGAGGCGGCGGCGTTCGGGGTCATCGGTTCGCTGCTGCTGGCACTGGGTCAGGGCTCGCTGAATTGGAAGACCTTCTCTGAGAGCCTGATGGGTGCTACCCGCACCAGCGCGATGATTGCGCTGATCCTGGCCGGCGCGGCGTTTCTGTCCTTGTCGATGGGCTTTACCGGGCTGCCGCGCGGGCTGGCGGATCTGATCGCTGGCTGGGAGCTGACGCGGTTTGAGCTCTTGATGGTGCTGCTGGTGTTCTACATCGTGCTCGGCTGTTTCCTTGACGGTATCTCCTCGGTGGTGCTGACGATGGCGGTGGTGGAGCCGATGATCCGGCAGGCGGGCATTGACCTGATTTGGTTCGGCATCTTCATCGTGGTGGTGGTCGAGATGGCGCAGATCACCCCGCCGATCGGCTTCAACCTGTTTGTGATGCAGGGCATGACCCACCACGAGATGAGCTATATCGCCCGGGCCGCGATCCCGATGTTCCTGATCATGGTGCTGATGGTGTTTGTGCTGATCGCCTTCCCGGAGCTGGCGACCTACCTGCCCAACAACCTCAGGCCGGGACCGGTCTAGGCACATGCTGCGCGCGCTCGCCTTTGCCGCCCGGCACGGGCGGGCCGCCTTGGTCCTGGGGCTCATGGCCGGGCTGCTGCTGCCCGGCCTGGCCGCAGCCCTCCAGCCCTGGCTGCCGGAAATGGTGGCCGGGCTGTTGTTTTTGAACGCCTACCGCATCGGGTTGCGCAAGGCAGCAGGCGGTCTGGCGGACGGCATTGGCACGCTCAAGGCGATTGCCCTGCTGCAGATGGGCCTGCCGCTCCTGGCGCTGGGAGCAGCGTCACTGTTCGGCGTCGCGCACACCCCTGCCGCGGTGGCGCTGATCCTGATGCTGAGCGCACCATCCGTAACTGGCAGCCCCAACATCACCGCGCTGATGGGTCACGCGCCGGAACCTGCCTTCCGCCTGCTGATCACCGGCACTGCGCTGATGCCCCTGACGGTGATCCCGGTGTTTCTGCTGGCCCCCAGCCTGGGCGGTCTGAGTGAGGTGCTGCGTGCCGCCGGGAGGCTGATCGGGGCCATTGGCCTCACCGTGACCGCAGCCTTCCTGCTGCGCCGCATGACACTGCCGGACCTGCGCCCGGATCAGGCAAGGGCAATCGACGGCCTGACCATGATAGCGCTGGCAGTGATAGTGGTCGGGCTGATGGCCGCGCTGGGGCCGGCACTGCGCACGAACCCGCTGCTGGTTCTGCAATGGCTGGGTTTTGCCCTGGCGGCCAACCTGGGCCTGCAAATGCTTGTGTTTGCCGTATTGCGCCGCCGCGCGGGCAGTGGCGCGGTGCCAGTCTCCGTTGTCGCCGGCAACCGGAACTTCGCCCTCTTCCTGATCGCCCTGCCCGCAGCCACGACAGACCCGCTGCTGATCTTCCTCGGCTGCTATCAGATTCCGATGTATCTGACCGCAATCCTGATGAAGCCGCTTTACGGCCGCCAGGATCTCAGGACAGAAACGTGACCCCGGGCATCCGGCGGATCAGCTCGGTATCGGCCAGGTAGGTTTCACCCATCGCATCCACCAGCGGCTGCGACCAGCCCGGCAGGTCGATTTCCTCCTCCACCGCCGCCTCGGAATGGAAATAGGTCAGGAACAGTTCATGCACCCGTTCGCGCTGGTCCTCCGACAAGCCGGGGCGGCTGGACAGATAGGCCTCCAGCCGCTCATATCCCTGCTCGGAGATGATGCCGCGGGTGATGTCAAACTCACCGCTGAAGCGGAAGCTGCTGCCCAGACCGGTCACATGCCCCAGGATACCGGGCCAGATGACCGGCGTCTCCTCATTGCACCAGACGGTCAGGCGGCAGCCCGGGTTGTGCTCCTGAATGTCCGCAACAACATCGGACCAGCGCAGGTTCAAAAAATCCGTGCGTCCGGCGAATTGCTCCCATGTTCTGCCTGACTGCGACCGGAACACCGGTCCGATCAGGGCTGCCGGATCGCGCAGGCCGAGGAAAAATTCGCAAGGATTGCCTGGAAACACACGCCGCAGAGCCGCGGCGTTGCTGCCTGCGTTGCGGAACAGCCGTCCGCCGCTGAGCATCCACCCGGGCACCCCCAGAAAGCCCGAATTGGTCAGAATGAGACGCGACACGTCTTGGTCTTTGACGATGGAAGCCAGAAGCGCTTCGCGTTCCTGATCCGTCAACAGTCCCTTGTGCTGCTTGCGCATCAGGCTGGTAACCGCGGGCATATAGGTCCCGGGACGGCGGATCATGACACCGCGCTCCAGCAGCGGCTGCGCATCCTTGCGCAGCGACCAGGTCAGCTGGCCGTTGTCGGTATTGGGGGCCCCGATGTGAAAGGCGAGGGTTATGTCCCGCATGGTGCTGTCTGCCTGGTTCATTGTCGTGTCCGGCCGCTGCCCGGTATTCTGTCCGCGGTGCCGCTGCCAGCGCGGGCTACAGCCGCGCCTTCATCCGGCGGAAGAACCGGTCGTCCCGCTGACGCAGAATATAGTCGCAGACCCGCTGCGCAAGCCGGGGATGACCGCGGTCCAAGGCCAGACTGGCCAGCTCCCGCTGAAAGCGCGGGAAGCCATGCCGCTTACGCAACAGGCGGTGGAACTGGTGCGGGGTCAGCTCGCCGGAAATGGCACCGCGCGCAACGTCCTGCAAAACACCCATCTGCTGCAGCGAGGATCCGAGCCGGTGCCCCAGCAGCGGGCAGCGCCAGAAGGTGACATTTGCGCCGGTGAACCGGGCGGCATGGGCGGCATCCGGCGCCACATAAGGGTCGAACATGATATGCACATCCCCCGCAGCCCGGCTGGCCAGCGCGGCATCGCCGAAGGGACCGGAAAAGTCCCTGTCCCAGACCTTCTTGTAGCGCATTTCCCAGGGCACAATTTTCTTGTCGAGGGTGGATTGCGGGCTGATCGCAAACACCGTGGACCCCGGCGCCGCTGCGGCATAGGCCGCCGCCGCATACCCGCCCATCGAGGCGCCATAGAACACCACCCGGGAAAACTGCTTGAAAAAACCGCTGTCGCGCAGCGCCTCAAACTTCCGGCTGACTTCCTGGTGGCGGAACCAGGTCCAGCCATTGGCCATCACCCCCAGCATCGACCAGCCCTGCGCCTCTATGAAGCCGAAGCCCCACGGCCGCCGGTCCGCCCGCTTGGTCATTGCGATATCGAGGTTGTCGAAGGTGACCACCAGCGTCTTGCCGCGGGGAACGAACAGAAACGAATGCTCCTCCAGCTCGTCAAAGAAACCTTCCTTGCCGGCCAGCGCCTGCGCGGTCTGCGCCCAGCCTTCGACCGGCTCTGCATCGTCCTGCGGCTCAACAGAGAGCACCGCAAGCCCGTTGGAACCGTCCTGCGGCAGCTTCAGCGTATTACAGCCGCCATAGGAGTTTAAGAACGGGTAGCTGCCCGAGCCCTTGCGGATTTCAAAGACTGCGCGGCTGAGCGGATGCAGCGCCCGGTCCAGCACGTATTTCAGCCTCCGGGGCGCGTGCACAGCGCCAAAGCCATTCAGCGAAATCAGGACATCGTACTGCTTCAGGCTGTGCGGCTGATCGGCCACCCGGACGGCCTCGCGGTCGACCCCGCCCTGTTCCAGCCGGGAGAGATAGTCAGCCAGCTGCTCCTTAGGAAGGGGAACAAAGGTGCCGCTGCTGTCGAGGCTGACAAGATCAATACTGCAGCCATAGCGCTGGTGCAGCAAGACGGCCAAACCGGGGGCCTGGCCATTCACATCCGCAATGCTTTCGACGTCATCCGCATCCAGTGCGGGCAGAACCGTTTGGAAGTCGAAACCGTTATCCAGCATATTTTTTCAGCTGCCATCTTGGGATGCGCCGGAACAGGACCGATCCGCCACGGCTGACCTGCTGATCGTAGCAAAAGCCGCTCTGCGACAGCGCGTCAAAGCAATGCTTTATCCCAATTCTCTTAATTTTTCGCGTATGGATCTCCAGGAATATCTTGTCGATCCCGCTCAGATCCGCCGGCGCGAACAAATCCCGCTCGCCGCCTTCGATATCCACAATCAGCGTGTTGGCCTTGAAGTCCCGGATCAGTTTCGACAGGCGGATGCCCGGAACTTCGATTGCCTTCTGGTAAGGCTCCTCCCCGTCCAGCGAAGACGACCAGAATTGTTCGCGGACATAGAAGGGAACCGGGGCTTCGGCTGCCGCATCGTTCAGGGCAACGCAGTTACGCACCTGCGCTGCCTGCAGGCCGTTCAGTTCGTGGACGCTGCGGATGAAGGCGCAAAGCGTCGGATCAGCCTCGACGCAGAGCACGTTTTCGACGCCGAGACGGACGCCCAGGAAAGAAGAAATAAATCCGATCCCGGCTCCCAGCTCAATCACCCGATCGTCCTTCTCCAGAAACTTCGGGGTGCCGGAGACCTCGTCGAGCTCATAGCGGTCCTTGCGGATTGCGCGTTCGATCTTTGAGGTGATGACGTTCGGGTCCAGCGGGATTTTCACCCCGTGTGTTTCAAGAATTTCCGTCATTTCTGCTGGGCCTCGCGGGTCAGAACGGTGGAGTATTTGCCGTGCTTGGCCAGCACATCGACAGCGCCGAAGCTTTTCATCGCGCCGATACCGCCGGACCCCTTGCGGATGTCCAGCACGATACCGCCGCCCTTGTTGATCTGATTACGGAACAGATCCTCGTAAGTGCCCACAGGATAATGAAACCCGCAGGAAGCCAGGCTGATGACCAGGTCAAAGCCGCCTAGCGCCGCGGTGTCTTCGGCATTGGGGTTGATGGTTGTGATCTTCTCAGCCGGAACGCCGTTCTTCTCAAGGAACGCGCGGGCAGTCTGCAGACTGGTGTAGCCTGCCCCTTCGCCCTGGAAGCCGAAATGGCGGCCATTGCCCTCTTCGATGTCGATCAGCACAATGCCGCATCCATAGCGGCGGTACAGCAACAGGCTGGCAAAGGCATAGCCGCAGCCGATGTCGGCGGCCCGCTTGGGCGCGATGGCATCGGTGGAGCCAAAGAAGAAATTGCATTCCCGTTCCGCAATCCGGATCAACTCCTGCAGGATATGGTCCCGCTGCGCCCGGGCTTCCGCCAGCAGGAGCGCCTCGTCGCCCGCCATCCAATCCCTGATGGTCTGACCGGAGCGAGCCAGCTCTGAGCGCTGCAAAAGAATATTGGCCACGTCCCGGTCGCTGAACATCGAAAAATCCAACGCGGACGGGTCCATCATTTCCGAAGCGGCCTCTTCCGGTCCGGGAGCGGGCTGCAGCAGATGGCGGGTTTTCTCCGCGTTGATCCCGTGCTTGGCCAGCAGTTCGTGCACATAACATCCTTCGGCCGGCACGCCGCCGTATTTGGCCGCGATATTTCGGAAGCGGCGGCCCCAGAAGTGAATCGACAGGGTATCGCTGCGGATATGGCCGCGCGCCTGGCTCGGGCGGTTCGGGTTCAGCACCACCCCTGCCCGCTTGAACGGCACGGGATAGATCACATGGCCCGGACGGGAGTGCGAAACCTCACCGGTTTCCTGCAAAAACCAGGTCAGCGCATCAGGCCCCCAGACGCCCCAGGGCAGCAACGAGACGTGAACCCCCTGCCCGGCCTCCTTGAGCGCCCGCAGCTCCGCCTGTTTCTGCGCGCTGTACCAGGGCGGGATGGGATATTCATCGCTGGTGAACCGCAGCATCGCCTTGAGCGTCTTGGAGGTCTTGGGCAGCCGCAGCACGCCGTTGTTGACCATCGGCTTGTCGTCCGAAATCCACCCGTGGAAGTGCTTGCCCCTGATGTCCCATGGCTGGCAGCAGTAGGCATCGGTATCGGCCCAGATATAGTCAGTCTGGCGCAGCATATGCAGCCGGAAGATATCGGCGTGATACGCCGGGCTGCCGGTTTTCGCGTGGCGGATGATGCGCTCAGCAGGCAGGATTTCATTGGCATCGGCCACGTGCACGCCATCGGGCACGCCCTTGACCTCGTCATAGGTGAACAGGATCACTTCATGGCCATTGTCCAAAAAGGACTGCAGGCAAAGCTGCTCCAGCCAGCTGAGCTCAGCGCCCACCCATAGCGACGCAATCGCCGGAAGTGCCATGATACCTGCCCCTTATCAAACCCAACGCACTGGCCGTCTAACCGCGCCTTATTGTTACCGAAAATTACTCCGGCGCCGGAAGCCCTGTCAATCTGGCGGGCTTTGGAAGGTTCAATGTGTGGTTTCCCCGCGCGCCACCGTGAACCAGAAGTCGCTGTCCGGGTCCTTTTCGGCAATCCCGTCCGGGATCACACCGGGGCCGCTGAGGAAGACATTGGCACCGAAATGCGCGTGCATCCGCGACAGCTTGCGCAGCTTGTCCCCGGTGAGTTCGCGGAACAGTTCCAGCATATCGTCGCGGGTCTTCAGCTCCTTGATCTTCTCGCGGTGCTTGCGGCAGGAGTATTCATGCGCAGCGGCGATATCCGGATCCGCCAGCAGCCGCACCATCTCCGCCTCCAGCGCCGGGATCATCCGCTGGATCGACCGTTCCTCCTCGGCGTTGTTGTTCATGCGGAACCAGTAGGACAGACCCTGGTCCCGGTCCACGTGGTTCACCCGGCCGCGGTCGCGCTTGACCAGGAAGCTTTCGGCGCTGCGCACCGCATAGTGGTTCAGCTGCACCAGGTCATAGCCATAGGTGCTCATCGACGAGCGCCAGCCGTTGCGGAACATCTCCCGCGGCATATCCCGGCCTGAGCCGTTGACCCAGCGGATGTCCTGCCACAGCTGCGGCTTCAGCCCCTTGGGGCGGTGGACCCCGAGTTTCTTGAAAATGCCCGTGTTGCGGAACAGCGTTTTGAAGCCCCAGGCCTGATGCGGCTTGCGGGTCACCTCAAAGGCACAGCGGGTGAATTCCCGGGTGATCAGACCGCCAGTGAAATCGCGCACGTCGTTGTTGCCGAACAGCCGCCAGGTCATCGAGATCATGTTGGCTTCGCCCACCGCCTCAAACAGGTCCGACAGCCGCCCTTCCCCGCATTTGATGTTGATGAACTCATCCACATCCATGCAGACCAGCCACTCAGCATCCCGGATGACCGGCTCTTCCTCCGCCGCCTGCAGGGCTGCGTGCTGCGGTTTCAAATCAGTTCCCCGGAACGGGTTTTCGCGGTGCTGCACAAGGCCCTTTTCCTGCAGCATTTGCAGCATGGTGTCGGTTCCATCGGTGCAATCATTGGTGTAGACGAGGAAATCGTCGACCCCAATGACCCGGTGATAGGCCAGCCATTCCAGGATGAACGGCCCTTCGTTCTTCATCGTCGTGACAATGGCGGTTCTGGGCGTGCCTCCACTGCGCCGGATGGTCTGTTCCCCGGGAATGCGCACGGGGTTGGCGCCGAAATACCCGGTGGCCAGGTCCAGCAGCGCCGGGGTCTCCACGAGGCTGGTTTTCGGCACGATTTTTGAAACGGTGTCAGTTGGATGGCGCAGGGCCATGCAACGGTAAAAACGCAGATCATCCGCCGGATCAGGTTCTGCCCCCACCACGCGGATCAGGCGCCAGATACAGTTCTCTCCGGCCCTGGCCGGTGCAAGGCACCAGCGCGGACGCAAACCGGTGGCGTCGAACTGGGTGCAGATGTGATCGGCAAAGGAAGCCTCGTTCTCCTTGCGCACCCGCCAGGGGTAGGCCTGCACCCCGCCCAGCCGCACACAGCCCGAGGCCGCCGCCGCAGCCCGGTCAAAGGCACCCGGGCCATCGCCGGGCGCCAGCAGATCGAACAGGTCGATGTTGGCAACCGCCCTCGCCCGCGCAAGGAAGCGCGCGCGCAGAATCTCGTAGATCAGAAACTCGCCCAGCGGCGCGCGCCACGGGTCGGCAGGCGGGATCTCCATACGGTCCTTGCCCGGAGCGCCCGGCACGTTGAAGGGATGCGCCTCCTCCGGCAGGCCATCCTTGCCCAGAGGCAGTTTGGAATGCACCACCACAACCTGCCGCAGCCCCTCGATGCTTTCCGCCTGCTCTTGCAGCTCTTTGATGAAGCGGCGGCTTTCCTGCGGCGGAGCCCGGTCCAGGATAACTGCCCCTTGCAGTCCATGCTGTTCGGCATGAAACCGCAGCCATTCGGCTGCGGTCTGGGCTGTTTCGCCATTGCGCACCGCCGCCAGAACATTGAGGCCTGCGAACAGTTCCGTCTCGTCCGGGTGGAGGCTGATGTCGAACTGCGAGCCATCAACGCGGACCGCAACCGTGCGGTGCCCGCCGTCGATTTCTGCGTCCAGGACAGGCGCGCCGCCATAGTTGTGCAATACCGTCTTGCCGGACTGCGAAACTGTATCAAGCCCCTCCCGCCGGGTGCCGGATTTGAAGAACAGGCGGACCAAGCGGCCCGTGCCGCTTGGTATTTCCACCGCGTCCAGCAGGACGGACTGCCCCAAGGACAGTGCAGAAAGCTCGCGTTCAAGGATCTTGCTGTCGCGTTTCCCGTTTGTTGGGCTGGGCATACTGCTGCTTTACGTTATGGCGCTCTTGGCCCCGGCAGACGCGCCTGGAGCATCTGCGCTTATAACCGCCCCGCCGACCTGCCGGAACCGGGAAACACCGCACCCCGCCCGCAATACAGCTCGCAGCTGATATTCCCGCAACACGCCGCCAAGGCCCGCTGCAGCAAGCGGCTGCTTGTTCAGGCTTAATTTTCGGGAAAGTTGGTGCGGTCGAGAAGACTCGAACTTCCACTCCGGTTAAGGAACAGCGACCTCAACGCTGCGCGTCTACCAATTCCGCCACGACCGCACTGTCTTAGGCTTGGTGTAGGGGCGTATAGACCAGCGCGGAAGCGATGTGAAGACGAAAATCGCCTTTTTTAGGCAGAATGTTCCCTACCACCGCCGCCACCGTCTAAGCCGCTGAGAACAGGCGGATAAACCGGTTGCCGCCTTGGCACACAGAGGTTTTGCCTTGCGCCCGGCTGATGCGGTTTCTGAGCGTTTCTTACGCAGAAAGCGCCCGGGCCACTTCCCCGGAATAATCAGATTCCTTCACCAGCCTCTGCAAGCCCCGCCGGGGCAGCCGCACCCCGTCAGAGCTTTCTATAGTCATCAGGCACGATCACATGGCCGGCAGCGATGCCGGCCATGCCTTTGCAAAGCTCCCCTCAATCAGATGAGAAGGACGGCAGCGCCGATGCGCCGCCGGAGGCCTGCACCGGCTGCACCCGGCCGCCCGCCAGCTTGGCCGAGGCTGCGCTGATCAGCTCAGGACGTCCCGGCTGTCCGGGGGCAAACACCGGCGCGGTGCCGCTCTCCAGTGAGATCACCGCCATGCTGTACCACTCCTGCGCTTTTTCGGCCGCGTTCGGGGCACCGAAGCCCAGCGCCAGGTGGTGGCCGATCAGCTCCGCATAGGGCCGTTTGCCGATGCCGGTCAGGATCAGCGCAGCGCCCAGCGCCACATCCATGTCATCGCGGCGGTAGCCGGAGAACAGGCAGATCCCGGCGGTGTTGGCCAGCTGCTCAAGCGACATGCCGGATTGCAGCACGAATTTCTGCACATCGCCCATCACCTCGCCGCTGCCAGCAGTGCCGAGCTTGGCCAGGAAGGGCTGCACCGCAGGGCCGAAGGCATCGCACTGGCTGTCGATCTGCGCCTGGGTGGCCCCTTTGACCTTGCCGGCCTGGGTCTCGCCTGCGTTGATGGCATATGTCCGGGCCAGGCAGAACTGCTCGCCCAGCGCCAGTTCCGGGTCGGTCATGCTGTCGGCCGTCATGAAGCCGCCGTTGGAGCTGGTCAGCAGGCTCACCTTGCTGCAATAGCTGGTCAGCGACGCGCTTTCCTTGGGCTGGTCAAACAGGGTGATGCCGCCCAGCGAAGCGCTTGGCTGTGCGGCAGCGGCGGTCACTGTGCTTCGGGTCTCCTGCGCAGCCTGCACCGGGGCTTCGGCGCCGGCATCCGTCATCCGGCAAGTGCCCTGATGACAGGCAAAGCTGGCGGGCGTCACGCCGCGCGCCAGAAAGTCGTTGCGCTGGTAGCCCTGCGGGGTGGAGGCAAAAACCATCACCGAACAGTTGGAGGCCCCACACCAGAACGAGCTGCCGGAAACCGAGGTGTCCAGCACATAGTCATTGCGGCCGTCGCCATTGAGGTCGGCCAGCTGCATGAAGCCGGTGCGCTGCAAAAGCTGTTCACCGGAAGGCTCGGAGCTGGCGGCGACCTCATCCACCGCGTGGCTGACTTCGGGCGGCAGCCCGCCATAGGTATTGCCGCCATAGCTGCTGCCGGCAGTGCGCAGGCCCGCGGCCTCATCGCGCCAGCTGTGCAGCAGGCCGCGCACGCCCTGCGGGCCCTGCATGGCCTTGATGACCTGCGGGCCGCCGATCTGCGCGCGGTTATAGGAGCTGACAAGGAAGTTGCGCTCATACGGAGCCAGATGGCCGGTCGCCGGATAGCCCATGTGGATCTGATACTGGGTGATGGCCGCGCGTGAGCGCCGGCCCAGAACCCCGTCGGCGGAGCCTGCATTGAAGCCGAAATAGTTTAGCGCGGTCTGGGTTTCTCGGTTTTCAGCCCGGGCCGCGGAATATGCCGGCGCCCGGCGGTAGGTCCGGGTGGTGCTGCGCTGGCGCTGCTTGTTTTTATGAATTTCATTGACGATCACGCCGCCAATGACGCCCCCGACAATTGCAGCGCCCAGATCGTCCGCGGCTGCAGGGCCCGCGGCCGAGGTTGCCAGAAACGCGGCAGCCAAGGCCGGCTTGAGCGGCTTGGTAAACATGATACTTGCCCCCTATGGATACTCGTTACGGAATCAGGATACTCCACAGGCAGCGCTTGCACCTAGGGGTTTTACGGCCGTTTAACCGGCTCACCCCTTGCGCAAGGATGGAAAAGGACAGCTTCGGCCATGGTTGAGTGGATCACATCGGACAGTCTTGTCGAGTACGATCAAGCAGTTGCCTTTATGGAAGAGCGCGCCGCGGCAATCGCTGCGGGCTCTGCGGAAGAGTGCATCTGGCTGGTCGAACATCCGCCGCTTTATACTGCCGGCACCTCGGCCAAGCGCGAGGACCTGACCGACCCGGACCGTTTCCCGGTCTATGAGAGCAAGCGCGGCGGCCAGTACACTTATCACGGGCCGGGCCAGCGGGTGGTCTATGTGATGCTGAACGTCGGCCAGCGCGGCCACGATGTGCGCCGGTTCGTGGAGCAGCTGGAAAGCTGGGTGATCGCCGCACTCGACGAATTCAACATCAAGGGCCACATCCGCGAGGGCCGGGTTGGCGTCTGGGTGGAACGCCCTGACAAGCCGCGCACCGTCTCGGGCGGTATGGCAGAAGACAAGATCGCGGCCATCGGCATCCGCCTGCGCAAATGGGTGAGCTTTCACGGCATCTCGATCAACGTTGAGCCGGAACTGGAGCATTTCACCGGCATCGTGCCCTGCGGCATTACCGAACACGGGGTCACCAGCCTGGTGGACCTCGGGCTGCCAGTCACCATGGCGGATGTGGATGTCGCCCTCAAACGCAGCTTCGGGCAGGTGTTCGGCAGCTAGGCCACTTCCCGCGCTGCGGCAGCGCAATCCTGCAACGCGGTCAGGACCAGTTCCGGGAAGGTGTAAAACAGCAAGGCCCCCGCCTCCTGGCTGACGCACAGCCGGGCGCTTCCCAGGCCGGTCAAAGTTTCCCGCACCGCCTGCAGCGGCGCGACATGATCCTCGCCGCCGTGCAGGAATACCGCACGCGAATTGCGGGCCAACGGCGGTTTGGGCGCACCCTGCCGCATCATCCGCACATCCGTCAGGAACCCGGCCCCGCCCTGCTGCAGGAACAGCGACTGGCTCTGCTGCAGCAACGGCAAAAGCTCCATCTGTGCCAGCATGTCCCTCTCCCGGCTGCCGCGGGCGGTCTGGATCCGCAGCAGGGCCTTGTGGCCGTACCAATGCAGGGCGCCGGGCCAGCCCTTCATCAGCAGCGGCAGCAGCCAGCCGGCCCGCGCGGCGCAGAAAGCTACCAGCCAGGCAAAGCCGCCGAGGCCGGAGAACTGCCGCGGGGACGTGAGCACGCAATTCGAGGCCACCGCCACCAAGCCGCTGATCCGGCTGTGAAGGCGGCTGGCAGCGCTGCAGCCGTAGAGCGCGCCGGCGCGGTGGCTGAGCAGCACGGGGCGCTGCAGCTTCTCGCGGCTGATCAGCGCCTCAAGCTGGCGCACAAAGGCGTCCGCCGGATCCTGCCCGCGCGGCAGCGGGGCTGAGCCGCCATAGCCGGCCCGCATCGGCGCGTAGACCCGGAATCCCAGCGTCCGCAGCTGCGGCTGCAACCGCTGCAGCGGCGCAATGCCGTCCAGCACCCCATGCACATAGATCACCGGCTGGCCGGTCTCTGCACCCAGGCGAAAATACTGAACGCGCTGCCCGCTGCTGTCCTGGAATTCGTCCGCAGGCGGCAGCAGCTCTCCACGGGCGATTTTCAGGTCGCGGGCATGCTCGTTCATCAGGAAGGCCGTCAGCCGGATCAGTTCCGCCGTGCCTGGCGCCCCGGTCCTCACGGCCAGTTGACCCAGCCCATCTGCCACCCTGCCGCCCGGCCCGCCCGCTGCCGCCTTCAGCGGCGCAAGATCGGAGCCGCGCAGGCCGAAAGCGGCGGCGACCGGCCCCGCCGCCTCGCCGGCCCACTCCCAGTCCAGAAGTTCTGCCATCACTGCCGCAGGCCCGCTGCCGTCGCTGTCCGGCCGGACCGGGCGGCACAGGAACCGCTCACCGGGCCGGCGGGCGCCCAGCACCAGCACGTCCTGCCATGAGAATGCCCCCTGACGCACCTGTTCCAAAAAGCTGTACCACCGGTCCGCTGCCGCCGGGGTCAGCCCCATCGCCGCCGGAAGGTCGCTGCATCCCATCATTTGCCGGGCCGCGCGCTGCGAGGCATTGAGCAGCCTGCCGCCGGACCCGGTCCCGGCCAGCAGCCAGAACCGGCTGCAGGGGCCTGAATACCTGCTGGGGTGCGGGCGTCCGGCCTGCGCCCACTGCTGTTCCTGGATATCCGCCGCGCGGGCGAAATGCGCTTGCAGCACGGGCGCCCTGCGCAGACGCTGCAGCGCCCCCTCCGCCGCAGGCAGCCCTTCCGCCCCCTGCGTTACAGAGAAAAACCGGTCAAATTGTTCCGGCCGGAGCATCGTTTCGTAAATTGCGGCCACAACCTGATCCTGCGACAAGGCCTGCGCGCGGTACAAGAGCGTCACTGCGCCCCTCCAATACTACTATTCAGGCCAAAGAGGCAGCGCGCCCCGCAAGCATACGCCCAGAGGCCGGCGTAAAGGCCAGCCTCAATCAGGCAGTCAGCCTGTCAAATGAAAAAAACCCGGCGTTTGCCGCCCCATCCGTTCGGGCAATTGGTGCCGGACCACCCCAATTCTTGGGACCCTATACGCTTGGGCGCGTGCGCCCTCTTTGACATTCAACCAATTTGAGAAACAGCTATGATCAAATCGGACCAAAATTCAATATTTAATTCAAATGTACACGATCCACTGAAAAAACCGGTGTGACGCCGCCGCTGCAACCGGCGGCGTCCCTGGCTCAGGCGCTACCCGCGCGCTCAGGCTTCGGACAATGCCGCGCGGATCTTTTCCGCCTGGTCCTGGATCTGATCCATGTCGCCCATCTGCCCCGGCGGCCGCAGACGGTCGCCCTCCTTGCGCGGCAGCACATGCATGTGCAGGTGAAAGACCTCCTGACCGCCGGCCGCCTCATTGAATTGCTGCACCGTGACGCCATCCGCGCCAAAGGCCTTGATCACCGCATGGGACAGTTTCTGCACCGTCTGCATCACCGCCGCCATCTGCGCCGGGCTGGCATCCAGCAGGTTGCGGCAGGGCGTTTTCGGAATCACTAGCAGATGCCCGTCCGCACGCGGCATGATATCCATGAAGGCCAGCGTATCATTGTCCTCGTAAACGCGGGTCGAGGGGATCTCGCCGCGCAGGAGCTTGGCAAAAATGTTGTCGGGATCATATGCGGGCATGCGCCTGTCCTCCAATATAGCTTTTCCCGGTTGTGCGCGCGCCCGGACGCGAGGTCAAGCGCTGCCGGCACCGGGCACAGCCTGCGGTTTCAAGGCCCTGCGGCAATAAATCTTGATCCAGATCAAACTCCGCCATTGAAGGCCCCGTCGGGCCACACTAAAACTCGCAAGGAATCCAGGCCGCCCGGAGTCCGTCTCCGGGGGCCTTTCGTTATGCAACAGGAGGCACCTTAAATGGCAGACGCAGCCATTCATGGTCACGGCCACGAGGACGAGCGGAGCTTTTTCACCCGCTGGTTCATGAGCACGAACCATAAGGATATCGGCATTCTCTACCTGATCGTCTCGGCGATCGCAGGTCTCATCTCCGTCATCTTCACCGTCTACATGCGGCTTGAGCTGATGGATCCCGGCGTTCAGTACATGTGCCTGGAGGGTGCGCGCATGTTCGCAGACGCCTCCGCGGAATGTACTCCGAACGGCCACCTCTGGAACGTGATGATCACCGCTCACGGCATCCTGATGATGTTCTTCGTGGTGATCCCGGCGCTGTTCGGCGGTTTCGGCAACTATTTCATGCCGCTGCAGATCGGCGCGCCGGACATGGCCTTCCCGCGCATGAACAACCTGTCGTTCTGGATGTATGTCGCAGGCACCTCGCTGGCGGTCCTCTCGGTTGTCTCCCCGGGCGGCAATGACCAGCTGGGCTCCGGCGTGGGCTGGGTTCTGTACCCGCCGCTGTCCGTGAACGAAGGCGGCTACTCGATGGACCTGGCAATCTTTGCCGTGCACGTCTCCGGCGCGTCGTCCATTCTGGGTGCGATCAACATGATCACCACCTTCCTGAACATGCGCGCCCCGGGCATGACCCTGTTCAAGGTGCCGCTGTTCTCCTGGTCGATCTTCGTCACCTCCTGGCTGATCCTGCTGTCGCTGCCGGTTCTGGCTGGCGCCATCACCATGCTGCTGATGGACCGCAACTTCGGCTTCACCTTCTTTGACGCGGCAGGCGGCGGCGACCCAATCCTGTATCAGCACATCCTGTGGTTCTTCGGCCACCCGGAAGTGTACATCGTGATCCTGCCGGGCTTCGGCATCATCTCCCACGTCATCGCCACCTTCGCGCGCAAGCCCGTGTTCGGCTACCTGCCGATGGTCTGGGCGATCATCGCGATCGGCGTGCTGGGCTTTGTCGTGTGGGCGCACCACATGTACACCGTCGGCATGTCGCTGAACCAGCAGGCCTACTTCATGCTGGCCACCATGGTGATTGCGGTTCCGACCGGGGTTAAGGTGTTCTCCTGGATCGCCACCATGTGGGGCGGCTCCATCGAGTTCAAGGCACCGATGATGTTCGCCTTCGGCTTCCTGTTCCTGTTCACCGTCGGCGGTGTGACCGGCGTGGTGCTGTCGCAGGCTTCCGTCGACCGCGCCTATCACGACACCTACTACGTGGTTGCGCACTTCCACTACGTGATGTCGCTGGGCGCCGTGTTTGCGATCTTCGCAGGCGTCTACTTCTACTTTGGCAAGATGACCGGCCGCCAGTACAACGAACTGGGCGCCCAGATCCACTTCTGGATGTTCTTCATCGGCGCCAACCTGACCTTCTTCCCCCAGCACTTCCTGGGCCGTCAGGGCATGCCGCGCCGTTACATCGACTACCCGGAAGGTTTCGCCTACTGGAACAAGATCTCCTCCTACGGCGCGTTCCTGTCCTTTGCCTCGTTCCTGCTGTTCTTCGGCGTGGTGATCTATTCGCTGCTGCGCGGCGCCCGCGTCACCCAGAACAACTACTGGAACGAATACGCGGACACCCTGGAGTGGACCCTGCCCTCCCCGCCGCCGGAGCACACCTTCGAAATCCTGCCCAAGCAGGAAGAGTGGGACCGCTCGCATTCGCACTAAGCGGCTGAGACCCTGATTTTCAAAAGGCCCCGGAGCAGACTGCTTCGGGGCCTTTTTCATGACGCCCGCCTGGGGTATCAACACGGTGGAAATCCGGACTTTCCGCTACATCATTAAGAGAGACACGCAGTTTTCAGCAGGCGCAATCCGATGCCCTACAACTGGACCCGACCGCAAACCGGTGCCGAGCGCGAGCTGCACCTTTGGCCGCATCAGTCGCTGCCGCCGCGCGGCTATGCGCGCTTCCTTGGCCTCACAGCGGTGCTGATCTGCGTGCCGCTGATCCCGGTGCTGGGCTCCGTCCTGCTGTGGGGGCTGCTGCCGTTCCTGCTGCTTGCATTGTTCGGCATGAAATGGGCGCTGGACCGCAGCCGCCGCGACCATCAGATCCTCGAAGTGCTGACCATCGGCCCCCAGGACGCCCGCCTGGAGCGTATCAACCCGGACGGCAAACGGCAAAGCTGGCACTGCAACCGCTACTGGGCCCGGGTCGAGATGCACGACCACGACGGCCCGGTGCCGCATTACGTCACCCTGCACGGCTGCGGCCGCGAGGTGGAGATCGGCGCCTTCCTGTCAGAGGAGGAGCGGGTCGCGCTTTACGGCGACCTCAAGTCCGCCTTCACCCGCTGAGCCGCACAAGAAAAGGCCCGCTGAAACGGGCCTGCTCTTTTCATCTTTCCCGGAAATACTCCCGCCGGAGGCAGCGCGCGCAAGCGCGCACGGCTGATCAGCAGCCGCCTTTGCTGCAGAGCTGGTCCTTGACCAGGGGCCCGGCTTTGCCGAAATCCATCTGGCCGGTGTATTTCGCCTTCAGCGCAGCCATCACCTTGCCCATGTCGCGAATCAATTCGGCACCGGTCTCAGCCACTGCGGCGGTGATTGCGTCGGCGGCCTCCTCGTCGCTCAGCTGCTGCGGCAGGAATTCCTCGATGATGGCGATTTCGCCCAGCTCCCGCTCCGCCAGGTCCAGCCGCCCGCCTTCCTCATAGGCGCGGGCGCTTTCCTTGCGCTGCTTGGTCATCTTGCCCAGAATGCCCAGGATTTCCTCTTCTCCGATGCCACCCTCCTCGCCATCGGCGCGGGCGGCGATTTCCCGGTCCTTGATCGCAGCATTGATCAGCCGCAGCGTACACAGCCGCTCCGCCGCCTTGTCTTTCATCGCTTGCTTCAGGGCCTGATTGACCCGGGTGTGCGTATCCATACTCAAAAGCATCCCCATGGTTGCCGGACACTGATGGTTATCCATTCTGTCTCTGCTGTGCAAGTTTACAGTAAATTTTCAGAGCCGGACCCCGCGTCAGCCTGCCCGGCCCTTGCAGGCTTGACCCGCTGCCGCGCCCCCCTTACAAGCCCATGAATTTCACCCGCATGGAGACTCGCGCAATGGCCGCTTCCGCCCCGACCAAGCCCACCGCATGCCTGGCGCTCGCTGATGGCACCGTCTTTTACGGCACCGGTTTCGGCGCCACCGGCGAAACCGTGGCCGAGCTCTGCTTCAACACCGCGATGACCGGCTATCAGGAGATCATGACCGATCCCTCCTATGCCGGCCAGATCGTCACCTTCACCTTCCCCCATATCGGCAACACCGGCGTCACGCCGGAAGATGACGAGACCGCCGATCCGGTGGCCGCCGGCATGGTGGTGAAATGGGACCCGACGCTGGCGTCCAACTGGCGCGCCACCGAAGAGCTGAAGGAGTGGCTCACCCGCACCGGCCGCATTGCCATCGGCGGCGTCGACACCCGCCGCCTGACCCGCGCAATCCGCCAGCAGGGCGCGCCGCATGTGGCGCTGGCGCATGACCCCGAGGGCAACTTCGACATTGAGGCGCTTGTCGCCAAGGCGCGCGGCTGGTCCGGCCTGGTCGGTCTCGACCTGGCCAAGGACGTGACCTGCGCGCAAAGCTACCGCTGGGACGAAATGCGCTGGGCCTGGCCCGACGGCTATGCCCGTCAGGAAGCCCCCAAGCACAAGGTTGTCGCCATCGACTATGGCGCCAAGCGCAACATCCTGCGCTGCCTGGCCAGCGCGGGCTGTGACGTGACCGTTCTGCCCGCCACTGCGACCGCGGAAGAGGTGCTGGCCCACAGCCCCGACGGCGTGTTCCTGTCCAACGGACCGGGCGACCCGGCGGCCACCGGTGAATACGCCGTGCCGATGATCCAGGAAGTGCTGAAGGCGGATCTGCCGGTCTTCGGCATCTGCCTGGGCCACCAGATGCTGGCGCTGGCACTGGGCGCCAAGACCGTCAAGATGAACCACGGCCACCACGGCGCCAACCACCCGGTCAAGGAGCATGCCACCGGCAAGGTGGAGATCACCTCGATGAACCACGGCTTTGCAGTGGATGCGCAGACCCTGCCCGAGGGCGTCGAAGAATCGCATGTCTCGCTGTTCGACGGCTCCAACTGCGGCATCCGTATTGCCGGCAAGCCGGTCTTCTCGGTGCAGCATCACCCCGAAGCCAGCCCCGGCCCGCAGGACAGCTTCTACCTGTTCGAGCGCTTTGCCGAGGCGATGGCCGAGCGCAAATCTGCATAAAAAAGCTGTTAACCATGCCGCCCGGCAGCATGGTTAACGCCGCATTTACCAATTCTTAAATCCCCGCCGCCAGCCTGACAGCCTCGGGTATCAGTGTTGCGGGCAGGCGATGAGGTTCTTGTCAAAGCCGCTGCCGCCGCCCCGGCCGCCGCAGCCCGTTGGGGAGCCCTCCCCGCAGCCGCGGCCCCCGGAGGACAGCGGCAGCATGATGAAGGCGCTGGTTCTGCGCCGGCACCAAAAGGCGGCGCTGGGGCGGGCGCTGGTGGCGGAGGAGCGCGCCAGCGAAGACCAGGTGCAGGACGCGCTGGCCAGCCAGTACGGAATGCCGCGCGCCGATCTGACCGGCCAGGTCGCCAGCCCTCGGCTGCTGGCCCGCAAGCCCGCCGGCTTCTGGCTGCGCAATTGCCTCCTGCCCTGGCTGCAGCTCGGCCAGACCCTCACCGTCGCTGTCGCCCATCCGGACCTGTTCGAGGCGGTCCGGCAGGACCTGGAAGACAGTTTCGGATCTGTCACCCCGGTGCTGGCAGGCGAAGCGCAAATCACAGCGCTGCTCGCCAGCCATTTCAGCCCCGCCCTGGTGCGCGAAGCCAGCAGCAGTGTTGCGCTCCGGCTCAGCTGCCGCAGCCTCAATCCCGCCAGGGGCCGCGCCCTCGCCGCTGGCTGCGCCCTGCCCGCTTTGTACTTCTGCTGCATAGCTCCCGCAGCAGTATTTACCGCTCTCAGCCTGCTGGCCCTCTTCTCGGTCCTGCTGTTCTCGAGCCTGAGGCTCTGCGGGCTGGCGGCTCATTGGTCCGCGCGCGCTCGCTGCCGCCTCACTCCGCTCCCGACGCCTGCCGCCCGCCGGGCGGGCAGTGCGGAGCGGCCTGTCATTTCGGTCATGGTTCCCCTCTACAAGGAGGCCGAGATCAGCCGCGCCCTGCTGTCGCGCCTCAGCAAACTCAGCTACCCCCGGGCCTTGACCGACGTGATCCTGGTGCTGGAGGCGCATGACAGCGTCACCCGGACAGCGCTGGAAAACACCCGCCTGCCGCCCTGGATCCGGGTGGTTGAGGTTCCGGCCTTCGGCGGGCTTACCACCAAGCCGCGGGCAATGAACTATGCACTGAACTTCTGCCGCGGCCAGATCATCGGTGTCTGGGACGCCGAAGACGCGCCCGAGGCGGACCAGCTTGATAAAGTGGCAGAGGCCTTTGCCCGGGCGGACAGCAAGACCGCCTGCGTTCAGGGCGTGCTCGACTATTACAACCCGCATGCCAACTGGATCTCGCGCTGCTTCACGCTGGAATACGGCAGCTGGTTCCGCATCGTTTTGCAGGGCATCGCCCGGCTGGGCCTGGTGGTGCCGCTGGGCGGCACCACGATGTTCGTGCGCCGCCAGGTGCTGGAGAAGCTGGGCGGCTGGGACGCCCACAACGTGACTGAGGATGCCGACCTGGGTGTCCGCCTGTACCGTGCGGGCTACCGCACCGAGATGCTGCCCAGCACCACCTACGAGGAGGCCAACTGCCGCCCCTGGCCCTGGGTCAAGCAGCGTTCGCGCTGGCTGAAGGGGTTCATGGTCACGTATCTGGTGCATATGCGCCAGCCGCTGCGGCTGCTGGCCGACCTTGGCTGGAAACGTTTCCTGGGATTTCAGGCGTTCTTCCTGGGCACGCTTGGGCAGTTCCTGTTTGCGCCGCTCCTGTGGTCGTTCTGGCTGATCGCACTGGGGCTGCCGCACCCCAGCGAAGGCGCCGCACCGCCGCTGCTGCTGAGCCTGGCGGCGGCGGCGCTGGTGCTTTTCGAACTCCTGGGCTTACTCATCTGCGTCACCGCCGCCCGGGCGATGGGCCGCCCCTGGCTGGCCATCTGGGCACCTGCAATGATCTTCTACTTCCCGATGGGCGCCCTCGCCGCCGCCAAGGCGGCTTATGAGCTGCTGGCCCGGCCCTTTTTCTGGGACAAGACGGCGCATGGGGTCAAACGGGCCGCCAAACCCCGCCACGGACGCCGGTTCAACAGGCTTATCCCCGCCCGCTGGCGTCCTGCTTCAGCCGGGTCATGAAGGCAATCGAGATGTGATCCTTCAGCGCCTGCCCCGCAGCTTCCTCGTCTCGGCGGCTGATCGCCTCGACAATGCCCTTGTGTTCGGACTGGGCAATTTCGCTGCGCCCCTCGGCTGCCAGCGATGTGGTCGCCATCAGCGCCATGGTCCGGTGCACCAGATCCAGCTGCTGCACCAGATAGCGGTTGTGCGAGGCCAGATGGATCTGCTCATGGAAACGGCGGTTGGCCTTGGACAGTTCCGCCGGATTGCCGATCAGCGCGTCGTCCGCCTCGACCATCTCCTTCAGCACCTTGATCTCTTCCTCGGTGGCATGGCGCGCCGCCAGCCGCGCCGCGAGCCCCTCCAGCTCGCGCCGCACCACATAAAGCTCCGCCATCTGGTTGTGATCCAGCGAGGCCACGATCAGCGACCGCCCGTCACGCTCCAGCAGCGATTGCGTCTCCAGCCGCTGCAGCGCCTCGCGGATCGGGGTACGCGACACGCCAAACCGCTCGGCCAGGTCGCTTTCCACCAGCCGGTCGCCCGGTTTGTAGATCCCCGAGTCGATCGCCTCGAGGATCAGCGCATAGGCATCTTTCTGGTTGCTGCGGCTCTGGCTCATTGTCTTTCCCGTCTGTTCCGATCCGCCAATCTCTACAGCCCAAGGGGCAGCAATCAACCCTGATGGCGCTAATGTGCTGAAAACCCGCAGGCAAAATGCGCTTTTGATTGCAATCCCGGCGTTGCAGCCCTAACTCCCGCGGTATGCCAAAGCACGCTTTATCCCATGTCACTCAATGGGTGTTCGACCTGGACAACACCCTGTACCATCCGTCCGCACGGCTGTTCGACCAGATCGAGGTCAAGATGACCGCCTATGTGATGGACGCCCTCAAGGTGGACAGGGCCGAGGCCGACCGCCTGCGCAGCCACTACTGGCGCGAGCACGGCACCACACTGGCAGGCCTGATGCGTGAGCACGATCTGGACCCGGAGCCCTATCTGGTCGCGGTCCACGACATCTCGATGGACCATCTGGAAGAGGACGCAGCCCTGGCGGCAGGCATCCGTAATCTGCCGGGCAAGAAGATCGTCTACACCAACGGCTCCGCCCCCTATGCCGAGCGGGTTCTGGCCGCGCGGGGGCTGTCGGGGCTGTTCGACGGGATCTTTGGCGTCGAGCACGCCGATTACCACCCGAAGCCGGAACGGCGCGCCTTTGACAAGGTTTTTGCCCGCGCAGGCGTGGCCCCGCAGAATGCCGCGATGTTCGAGGATGACGAACGCAATCTGGCTGCCCCGCATGAGATGGGCATGCGCACGGTGCATGTGGCGCCAGAGCCCGTGGCCGCCGCGCATATCCATCATCATTCGGACGATCTGGCCGGTTTCCTGGCAAAGCTGATCTGATTTTCCGGCTTAGCGGGCGGCGGGTTCCGGAGCCAATTGCCGCATTTCTGCAAGTGCACAATCGCATACCGGCAAATCTTCGCACCTGCGGCAAAATATACCTGTTTGCCGCATGTTTTCCTCCCTATATGCGCCGCGTAACGAAACGTAGGAGCCCGACCGATGAGCGCATATGCCCTTCCCGCACAACTGACCCTGTGGCAGCGAATTCTGTTTGCCGTGCCGCTGTTGGGCCGGATGATCAAGGAGGTCGCCTATGGCCCGGAAGAGAACCTCTATTACGCCATCGCCACCTTCGTCAGCCTGTGGGGCTGCTCGATCCTTCTGTTCGGCATTCCCGGGCTGTACCTCCCGGCGCTGGCGATGGTGCCGGTGATGTTCACCCTGCTGATCACCATCACCCGCGGCTAAGCGCCCTATCTGCCGGTATCGGCTTGTCATTCCCCTTTGTCCGGGCCTATTTCTGGCCCCAGAACGGAGGGCTGACGAGATGGCCGATACCTGCGACATCCTGATTTCCGGCGGCGGCATTGCGGGACTGACCGCAGCCGCCGCTTTTGCTTCCCAAGGCTTCAGCGTGATCTGCGCCGACCCGGCACCGCCGGTGACAGAACGCGACGCCGAAGGCTCCGACCTGCGCACCACCGCGTTTCTGCAGCCTGCCCAAGCGCTGCTGGACCGCTGCGGGATCTGGGCGCGGCTGGAAGAGCACGCCGCACCGCTGCAGATCATGCGCATCGTGGATGCCGGCGGCGCCCGGCCCGAGCCGAGGGTGGTCAAGGATTTCAATGCCGCCGATATCTCCGACCAGCCGTTCGGGTGGAACCTGCCGAACTGGCTCCTGCGGCGCGAAATGATTGCCCGGCTGGCGGAGCTGCCCAACGCGGACCTGCGCTTTGGCACCGGCACCACGGCCCTATTCACCCGCACCGATGAAGCGCGCGTCAGCCTCAGCGATGGCAGCCAGGTGACGGCCAAGCTGGTAGTCGCCTGCGACAGCCGAAACTCCCCGATGCGCGAGGCGGCGGGCATTGCGGTGAAAACCACCCGCTACGGGCAAAAGGCGCTGGCCTTTGCCGTCACCCACCCGGTGCCGCACGAGAATGTCTCAACCGAGATCCACCGCTCCGGCGGCCCTTTCACCCTGGTGCCGCTGCCCGACTACCAGGGCCAGCCGTCCTCCGCCATTGTCTGGATGGAACGCGGCCCGCGCGCGCAGGAGCTCTTGAAACTGGAGCCGGCCGCCTTTGAGGCCGCCATGACGGAGCGCAGCTGCGGCCTGTTCGGCGATCTGAAACTGGCGTCGCGCCGCACCATCTGGCCGATCATCAGCCAATCGGCGGAGCGGCTGAACGGCGAACGGCTGGCACTGATGGCCGAGGCCGCCCATGTGGTGCCTCCGATCGGCGCGCAGGGCCTCAACATGTCCTTGGGCGACCTGCGCAGCCTTTTGGAACTGGCTCAGGCCCGCCCCGAAGGCCTGGGCGACGCGCAGATGCTGGCGGCCTACCACAAGGCGCGGCACAACGAGATCCTGCTGCGGGTGAAGGGCATCGACCTGTTGAACCGCACCTCGATGCTGGCCCCGCGTCCCTTGCGCGACCTGCGCGCCTTTGGCCTCAATGCGCTCTATTCTCTGGCGCCGGTGCGCAAGACGCTGATGCAAATGGGGCTGGGTGTGAAGTAAAGAAAAGCGGCTTTCCTGATGGAAAGCCGCTGCCTCCGGCGGGAGTATTTCCGGAAAGATGAAGCGCCGGTGCGTTTACAGCACCTGATCCACCACGGTCTTCAGCCGCGCCAGGGTGGCGTCCACATCATAAAGCTTATCGAGGCCGAACAGGCCGAGGCGGAAGGTGCGGAAATCGGCGGGCTCGTCGCACTGCAGCGGCACGCCCGCGGCAATCTGGGTGCCCAGCGCCAGGAACTTCTTGCCGTTCTGAACATCCGGATCGCTGGTGTAGCTCACCACCACGCCCGGCGCGCCAAAGCCATCCGCGGCAACCGAGGTGATGCCCTTTTCCTTCAGCATCGCGCGCACGCCGTTGCCCAGCTTCCACTGCGCCTCGCGCAGGCGCTCAAAGCCGTATTTCTTGGTCTCCAGCATGGTGTCGCGGAAGGCGCGCAGCGCATCCGTCGGCATGGTGGCGTGATAGGCGTGGCCGCCGTCCTCATAGGCCTTCATGATGGTGCGCCACTGTTTCAGGTTGATGGCAAAGCTGTCCGACGTGGTTTCCTCCAGACGCGCCAGCGCCTTCTCCGAGAACATCACCAGACCGGCCGAAGGCGAGGCGCTCCAGCCCTTCTGCGGCGCGGAGATCAGCACATCAACGCCGGTCGCCTTCATATCGACCCAGGCGCAGCCCGACGCGATGCAGTCCAGCACCATCAGCGCGCCCACCTCATGCGCGGCTGCGGCCATGGCGGTCACATAGTCATCGGGCAGGATCACACCGGCAGCGGTTTCCACATGCGGGGCAAAGACGATGTCCGGCTTCTGTTCCTTGATCGCGGCAACCACATCGGCAATCGGCGCGGGCTCAAAGGGAGAGGCGCTTTCATTGCCGGTGCGGCGCGCCTTCATCACGGTCGAGGACGCGGTGAACCCGCCGGCCTCAAAGATCTGGCTCCAGCGGTAGGAGAACCAGCCGTTGCGCACCACCAGCGCATTGGCGCCGCGGGCGAACTGGCGGGCCACCGCCTCCATCGCATAGGTGCCGCCGCCCGGCACCAGCGCCACGGCCTCAGCGTTATAGACCTCTTTGAGCATTGCGTTGATGTCCAGCATCACGGCTTGGAAAGCCTTGGACATGTGATTGAGCGAACGGTCGGTGAAAACCACCGAGAATTCATCCAGACCCTGCGGGTCGACGGTATCGAGCAATGCCATTGCGGCCTCCCTGAAATGTCTCATGAAACGGCTAGCGGGTGCTGCGGGCTTTGGCAAACCCTGACTTGGCATACATCGGAACTGCCGTTCTCCGAAGGCCGATATTGACGCCGGCCCGGCAAAAAGACAGCCCAGTCCCGACAGGAATCCCCCGCATTTGCGCCAAGCGGGTTTCTGATCGGCAACAAAAGGGGCGGTGTCAGCCCAGCGGCCCCGGCCGCCGCTCCTCACTCAAGAGCACATTAGCCTCCACATTGCCGACGCCCGGCAGGGTCATCACCCGGCGGCGCAGCACGCGTTCAAAGTCGGAGATGTCCCGCGCCGTCACCCGCAGGCGGTAGTCATACATGCCCAGCACATGCTCCACCGTCTGCACCTCGGGAATGGCGGAGACCGCGCGTTCGAAATCCTCCAAGGAAACCCTCCCCTTGGTCGCGAGCTTCACCCCCAGAAAGACAGTCACGCCAAACCCAAGCTTCTCCTTGTCGAGTTCCAGCTTGCGCCCAGCGATGATCCCCGCCTCCTGCAACCGCTTGATCCGCCGCCAGGTGGCAGGCTGGCTAAGGCCCAGCTGCCGCCCCAGCGCGCCCGCCGATTGCGTCGCATCCTCCGACAAGGCCCGCAGAAGGGCAAAATCGAGATCGTCCAGCGCTGTCATACCGGCAGCACCTCATCCGACTTGATCCGCGCTACATGCATCAGCGCCTCGATATCGGCGATATGCGGCAGCGTGAGAATGCGCGTTCGGTAGATCTGCTGGTAATGCGGCATGTCGCGCGCAATCACCGAAAGCCGCACGTCGACCTGGCCCAGGAAGGTCTGGATCTCCAGCACCTCCGGGATCTCGCGGGCAGCGGCAATGAACTCGTCAAAGGCACGCGGATTGGTCTTGTCCAGCGTCACCCGCAAGGAGACCTCGACCGCGTAGCCCAGGCTGCGCCAGTTGATCACCGCCCGCTGGCCCAGGATCACGCCGCCGTCGCGCAGCTTCTCCAGCCGCCGCGACAGCCGCGAGGCCGTCATACCCAGCCGGTCGGCCAGATCCGGAATCGATTGCTCCGGGTCGATTTGCATGTGGCGGAGAATGCGCCGGTCGAGATCATCAAGCATGATTTCGTCATTATCAGGCAAAATGACGAATGACTAGCGTAAAGAAACTGCGAAATTCATACGCAACAGCAATCGCCTTCACCGCCCACATGCCTATGATGCCTTCAAACACCAAACGAAAGGACGTGGATCATGCGCGTTTATTACGACCGCGATTGCGATGTGAACCTGATCAAGGACAAGAAAGTGGCCATCCTGGGCTATGGCTCCCAGGGCCACGCCCACGCGCTGAACCTGCGCGACTCCGGCGCCAAGAACCTTGTCGTTGCCCTGCGCGAAGGCTCCCCCTCGGCCAAGAAAGCCGAAGGCGAAGGCCTGCAGGTCATGGGCATCGCAGAAGCGGCCGCCTGGTGCGACGTGATCATGTTCACCATGCCCGACGAACTGCAGGCAGAGACCTACAAGAAATACGTCCACGACAACATCAAGCCGGGCGCAGCCATCGCGTTTGCCCACGGCCTGAACGTTCACTTCGGCTTGATTGAGCCGAAAGAAGGCGTCGACGTCATCATGATGGCGCCCAAGGGTCCGGGCCACACCGTGCGCGGCGAATACACCAAAGGCGGCGGCGTGCCCTGCCTGGTTGCGGTTCACACCGACGCCACCGGCAAAGCGCTGGAAACCGGCCTGTCCTACTGCTCCGCCATCGGCGGCGGCCGCTCCGGCATCATCGAAACCAACTTCCGCGAAGAATGCGAAACCGACCTGTTCGGCGAGCAGGCAGTTCTCTGCGGCGGCCTGGTTGAGCTGATCCGCTGCGGTTTCGAGACCCTGGTCGAAGCCGGCTACGCACCGGAAATGGCCTACTTCGAATGCCTGCACGAAGTGAAGCTGATCGTTGACCTGATCTATGAAGGCGGCATCGCCAACATGGACTACTCGATCTCCAACACCGCCGAGTACGGCCAGTACGTCACCGGCCCGCGCATCCTGAAGTACGACGAAACCAAAGCCCGCATGAAGGCGGTTCTGGAAGACATCCAGCAGGGCAAGTTTGTCCGCGACTTCATGCTGGAGAACCAGGTTGGCCAGCCGACCCTGAAGGCCTCGCGCCGTGCCAACGACGAACACCTGATCGAGGAAACCGGCGCCAAGCTGCGCGGCATGATGCCCTGGATCTCGGCCGGCAAGATGGTCGACAAAGAGAAGAACTAAGGCGCCCGCGGAAACCTCCGCTGACCTTACCTCTGCAGGGCGCTCCCACTTGGGGCGCCCTTTTTCTTCAGAAAGCCACTTTCCAAACCTGTCGCCCGGCCGATAGGCCGGGCAACGCCCGACCCTCCCCACGGGAGGGCGCTTCGCACCCTCCCAGGGTCAGGCGCCGCCCTCCCCGATTTGTCAGCAGCAGCGCAGTTTTCCGGCAAACCGGCAAGCTGCCAGTGATTGAGGTATTGTAATGAGCGACTCCCCCGGTGCCGCCAATTGGGCCAAGCTTCTGTTCCTCGGCGTGATCTGGGGCGCCTCTTTCATGGCGGTGTCGCTGGCGCTGCGGGGCTTCCCGCCGATGACAATCGCTGCGCTGC
This sequence comes from Leisingera sp. ABM4_103, assembly GCF_056158685.1. Lineage (NCBI taxonomy): Bacteria > Pseudomonadati > Pseudomonadota > Alphaproteobacteria > Rhodobacterales > Roseobacteraceae > Leisingera > Leisingera sp. ABM4_103. Next base: position 309,310 of record NZ_JBSWTU010000005.1, read on the forward strand.
GGATCTCAATCGGCGCAATTTGCCTCTTGGCCGTCGTCTATGCGATGGGCATCGGCCTGCCCTCCCTCCGCGAGCGTCAGGGCCGGATCATCTGGACCTGCGCCATTGGCATGGGGTTCTTCACCAACGCCCTGCCCTTTACCCTGCTCAGCTGGGGGCAGACTTACGTGGCCAGCGGCTTTGCCGGGGTCTGCATGGCGGTGGTGCCGCTGTTTGTGCTGCCGCTGGCGCATGTGCTGGTGCCGGGCGAGCATATGACCCTGCGCCGCACCATAAGCTTCCTGATCGGCTTTGCCGGCGTTGTCGTGCTGATCGGGCTCGACGCCTTCCGCTCCGCCGGGACCGACTTCGAATCGCTCGCCCGCCTCGCCTGCCTCGGCGCCTCGCTCTGCTATGCCATCGGCTCGATCATCACCCGGCTCTGCCCGCAGGTGAACATGCTGTCGCTCTCCGCCGCGGCGCTGCTTTGCGGAGCCTGCATGATGACCCCCGCCGCGCTCTGGGCCGAGGGCGTGCCGGAACTGCCCGCCGCCCTGCCGCTCGGCGCCGTGATCTACCTCGGACTGCTGCCCACGGCGCTGGCTCAGGTACTGCTGGTCCAAGTCGCCCGCAGCGCCGGGCCTGCCTTCCTGTCCACCGTGAACTACCAAGTGCCGGTCTGGTCGGTGATCTTTGGCGCAGCGCTTCTTGGAGAAACCCTGCCGCCGCAACTGTTTGCCGCGCTGGCGCTGATCCTCGGAGGCCTCCTCCTCAGCCGCAGCCGCCGCCCGCGCGCGGCGTGAAGCGCAAACCGTTCGATAGATAACAAAGCAATTGCCATTGACCCCGCCCGCCCGGCGGGGTCTTGTCGCGCGGTGAACGGCAAGAGGACCCCATGCCCGATATCGCACCGCGCTACTGGCTGATGATCGCCACCCTGGGCTTTGTCTGGGGCGGGACCTTTCTGCTGATCAAGCTGGCGCTAGACGGTATCACCCCCTTCTGGCTGGCCGCCGGACGGATCGGCTTTGCCGCGCTGCTGCTCTGTGCGGTGTGGGGCTGGCGCGGGTTCAAGCTGTTCCGGGGCGAGGCCAACTGGCCCTCGCTGGTGATCATCGGGATCCTCAGCACCGCCCTGCCCTTCATGCTGATCTCCTGGGGGCAGCAGCATGTGTCCTCCGGCTTTACCGGAGTCAGCATGGCGGCCATCCCGCTGATGGTGCTGCCGCTGGCGCATTTCTTTGTGCCGGGCGAGCAGATGACCCTGCGCCGCCTGATCGGCTTTGCCATCGGCTTTGCAGGTGTCGCGGTGCTCATTGGCGGCAAGGCGTTTGAGACCAGCGGGGCCGAGCTGGAGGCCTATGGCCGCGCCGCCTGCCTGTCAGCGGCGGCCTGTTATTCGGTCAGCTCAATCCTGACCCGCCGCCTGCCGCCGGTGGATCCCGCGGGGCTGGCGGCCGTCCTGCTGGTGATCGGCTGCTTCATCATCTTTCCAGCCGCCTGGGCCGCCGAAGGGCCGCCGGTGATGCCGGACGGGCGCACCCTGCTAATCGCCGCCGTCCTGGGCCTGATCCCCACCGCCGCCGCCAACCTCCTGCGTGTCATCGTGGTGCGGGAGGCTGGGCCGACCTTCATGACCCTCACCAACTACCAGGTGCCGGTCTGGGCCGTGGTGCTTGGGGCGGTATTCCTAGGCGAGGAGCTGCCGCCCTCGATGCTGCTGGCAATGGTGATGATCCTGGGCGGCCTCGGCCTCAGCCAGTTCGGCAGGCTAAGCCGCCTGTTCGGCAAAGGGGACTGAGCGCCCCGTCCGCTTTACTCCGCGACGGCAGCCTCGACCGCGGCGACAACGCTGTCGACCGCCAGCGTCATCAGCTCGGCGTCCTCGCTTTCCGCCATCACCCGCACCAGCGGCTCTGTGCCGGACTTGCGGATCAGCAGCCGCCCCTGCCCGTCCAGCATTTTCTCAGCGGCGGCAATCGCATCCTGCACGTGCTCATCTTCCAGCGGAGCCTGACCGGCCTCGAACCGCACATTGCGCAGCCGCTGCGGAACGGTTTCGAACTGGTGCGCCAGGGCGGACGCCTTCTTGCCCGTTTGCACCATCTCTGCCAGGAAATGCAGCCCCGCCATCAGCCCGTCGCCGGTGGTGGCATAATCGCTCATCACGATGTGGCCGGACTGCTCGCCCCCCAGGTTGAAACCGCCCTCGCGCATCCGCTCCACCACATAACGGTCGCCCACGGCGGTGCGCTCCAGCCCCAGCCCCTTACTCTCCAAATGCCGCTCCAGGCCGAGGTTCGACATCACCGTCGCCACCAGCGCGCCGCCCGCCAGCTGGTCCTGCTCGGCCCAGCGGGTCGCCAGCAGCGCCATCAGCTGGTCACCGTCGGCCACGGTGCCGGTCTCGTCGATCACGATCACCCGGTCCGCGTCGCCGTCCAGGCAGATACCTGCATGGGCACCATGCGCCACAACCGCCTCAGCTGCCGTTTGCGGCTGGGTCGAGCCGCAGCCGCGGTTGATGTTCAAGCCATCCGGCGCCACCCCAACCGGGATCACCTCGGCGCCCAGCTCCCACAGCACCTCAGGTGCTGTCCGGTGCGCCGCGCCATTGGCGCAGTCGATCACCACCTTCAGCCCGTTAAGGCCCAGGTTGCGCGGCAAGGAGCTCTTGACCCGCTCGCCATAGCGGAAACGGGCATCGTCGATCCGCTTGGCGCGGCCGATGTTGGCGGCCTGAGCAGGCTCGACACCGGCGTCGATCAGCGCTTCGATCTCCAGCTCCGCACTGTCCGACAATTTGAAACCGTCGGGGCCGAAGAACTTGATGCCGTTGTCCTCGGACGGGTTGTGGCTGGCAGAGATCATCACCCCCAGGTCCGCCCGCATCGAGCGCGTCATCAGCCCCACCGCGGGCGTCGGCACCGGCCCCAGCAGCAGAACGTTCATACCGGTGGAGGTCAGCCCCGCCGTCAGTGCATTCTCGAACATGTAGCCGGACAGCCGCGTGTCCTTACCGATCACCACCCGGTGCACCCCGGTACCATCGCGCCGGAAATAGCGCCCCACGGCGGCGCCGATACGCAGCGCCATCTCGGCGGTCATAGGGTGGATATTGGCAGTGCCGCGCACGCCATCAGTGCCAAAGAGCTTTCGCATTATTTTTTCCTGCCCAAAAAGGCCTTAGCGGACGGCCTGCCAGAGGCGCAGGGCCTGAACCGTCTCAGCCACATCATGCACCCGCAGAAATTGCACGCCTTGCGCCAAGGCCGCAAGCCCCACTGCTATCGACCCCGCCGCCCGGGCCTCAGCGCGCGGCTCCTCGCCGATCTTGCCGATGAACCCCTTGCGGGACACCCCCAGCAGGATCGGGCAGCCGAGCCCGTGAAACAGGCTGAGATTACGTAGAAGCGTCAGATTGTGCTCCTGCGTCTTGCCGAAGCCGATGCCCGGGTCGATCACGATTTGCTCGCGGATCACCCCGGTGGCTTCCAGCCGGTCAATCTGCTGCTCCAGAAAATCATAGACGTCCAGCAGCACATTCGCATACTGCGGATCGTCCTGCATGGTGGCCGGATCGCCCTGGGCATGCATGATGCAGACCGGCACGCTGGCCTGCGCCGCCAGCGGCGCCAGCGCGGGATCAAAAGTGAAACCGGACACGTCATTCAGCAGGTCCGCCCCCGCCTCCAGCGCCTCCAGCCCGACAGTGGCCTTGCGGGTGTCGATGGAGACCGGCACGGAGCTATCAGCCCGGATTGCCGCGATCACCGGCGCGGTGCGGGCGATCTCGTCGGCTTCGGTCACTTCTGCGGCGCCAGGACGGGTGGACTCACCGCCCACATCAATGATTGTCGCGCCGTCGGCCACCATCTTCAGCGCCGCGGCCTTCCCGGCCTCGACGTCCGCATGTTTACCGCCGTCGGAAAAACTGTCGGGGGTCACATTGAGGATGCCCATGATCTGCGGCTGGGTCATGTCCAGCCCGGCGATCGAAGCCCGCCGCGCGCTCAGACGGCGGCGCTCCAGTTCCGGCACAAGACCGGCCGGCACGATCCGCGGCGGCGCATCGCGGCTCAGGATCTCAACCTCGGTGAACCACAGGGCACTGCCCGCCAGCGGAACCGCGCCCTCTGGGCGCGCCTCGCCATGTCGAACCAACGGCCGGTAATATGTCACAGTTGTGCTTGCTCCACGCTGACGGCCCGCAAGGGGACGCCGGGATTATCAGGCAAATCCCCGCCAAGCACAATCATTTCACCTGCCTCGAATGTGGCGGCGAACCAGGCCGCCAGCGCCACCGAGTTCGAGGGCGGTGCCGAGGGCCCGTCCACCGCGTCCAGCACGATCTTGGAAGGCGCCCAGACGCAGATCTGGCCGTTCTTCATCGCCCAGTCCAGCTCAGTCCGGGTGGAGACGACCACACAGCGGTCGTCCTTGGCCGCCAGCCGCCAGGCATTCTGTTCGATCGCCAATAGGTCAATGCGCCGCTGGGTCCACTTGTGCCCTGTTGCGGGCACCTGCAGCGGATGGGTGCCCACGCACAGGATCAGGGGCCGCTTGCGGCATTCCATCTGGTCAATCCAGCCCGTCAGGTTTTCGCTGTCGATGGCCGCGTTGGAAAGATACATCAGCCGCGGATGCGGACGTTCTTCCTCATCCACCAGATGACTGATCTGATCCTTGGAGCGCACGACCTCGACACCCAGCGCACCTGGGCCGCGGTCCAGCTTCTCAATCCGCACAAAGGCGCGCACCGCCTGATGCTCCAGCAGGATCCGCTCAGCCACGCGTTCGGCCAGGGTTTCCAGCAGGTTCAGCCGCTCTGCCGCCAGCTCATGCGCAATCGCCTCTGTCACCTTGTCATAGGACAGGATGCGGTCGACATCGTCATCCAGATCCTTGGGCAGCGGCGCCACTTCGACCACCACGTTGAAGCAGATCCGCTGGGTGGTGCCCCGCTCGGCCTGAAACGCACCGATCTCAACCTCGACAGTGTGATCGCGCAGCGAAATGCGGTCCAGCGGACCCGGCGCGGCCGTTGCCACGGAACGCTCGGACGGATGCGCAAAGGCGAGGCGGATTTCAGAGGGCATGGGAAAACGGGCCTTTGGCTGGCTGTGTCGGGTGTGGGTCCCAACAATAGACTTTCGGCGCCTTCATAACAGTCCCGCAAACGCCATGCCAGTAGCTGAAAGCGGCACGGATATGCCGCCTTCAGGCACTCAGTTGCTCAGCGCGGTCCGGTAGCGATCGTCGCGGTAGAAGACATGCACACCGATGCGCGTGGTGTTTGTGAACACCCGGCTCCAGCGCGGCCGCACCGCAGTGGTGTGATAGTAGGTCGCGCCTTCCGTCAGCTCGGACTTCAGCCCGTCCATTGCCGCACGCGCCACCTTGGCCACCCGCTGATAGGCCCGCTTTTCGTTGATCACTTCCTTGTAGCCGTCGCAGGTGTAGGTGAACTGGCACTGGTACTTGCGCCCGGTCCCCTGGTTGATCACCCCGCACAGCGTATTCGGAAACTGGGCGCTCTTGACCCGGTTCAGGATCACCTCCGCCACAGCGAACTGGCCCTTAACGGTCTCGCCCCGGGCCTCGAAGTACAGCGCCTCAGCGAGACAGGCAAACTGCTCGCCGCCTGTCGCTTTCGGACGCGAATCCAGCCACGCCTTGCTGTATTCGATTTTTGCCTGAGGTTTGCGGGCCTTCAGCGTACTCGAGCGGAATCCAAACAATCCGCTGAACTTTCGCGCTGGTACTGCGTTGAGACTGGCCTGTTCGCGTTCGATCAGCGTATCCAGGCCGGTTTCGGCAGCAACACTTTTACCCATCGTGATGGTGGCAGCCATCACGGCAATCATAGTCAACAATTTCATTCAGGGTTCCCCCGTCCTAACAGCCTGCACCCGTGTTTCCCCGGCACATGCGGTCGCATCCCTTAATGGAAATGGGCCGCAACGTCCAGCTTGCGGCCCAAAGCCACGGCGGCATGGTTAACGCCTGCGTTGCGCACCGCCCGCCGCCGCCGGCTGAATGCCCTGAATTTTCCTAATATTTAGTGTAAGTTGGCGCCATCTGCCCGGTTTTGCTTCCTATCGCCAGCTGGGCGGCGGCTAACCGCGCAACCGGCACACGGAATGGCGAGCAGGATACATAGTCAAAACCCGCGTCACGGCAAAATGCAATCGATTCGGGGTTGCCGCCATGCTCTCCGCAGATCGACAAGGTGATGTCCGCGTTCTCCGCACGGCCGCGCTGGACCCCCAGTTTCAGCAGCTCTCCCACCCCGTCCGTGTCCAGAACATGGAACGGATCTTCCGGAAAAACGCCCTGATTGACGTAGTCCGACATGAACCGCCCCGCGTCGTCGCGCGACAGCCCATAGGTCATCTGGGTCAGGTCGTTGGTGCCGAAGCTCAGGAAGGCTGTATGCGGTGAAATCTCGCCCGCACGCAGGGCTGCACGCGGTGTTTCCACCATCACGCCCAGGCGGTAGGTGAAATCCTCGCCGCGCTCTGATTTGACCGCCGCGGCCACCGCGTCGATGCGGGTCTTGACCAGCTCCACCTCGCGTTTGGCCGACACCAGCGGGATCATGATCTCCGGCACCACCGGATCCCCCCACTTGGAGGCCTCCAGCGTGGCTTCAAAGATCGCGCGCGCCTGCATGTCGTAGATTTCAGGCACCGTGACCCCCAGCCGCACGCCGCGCAGGCCCAGCATCGGGTTGTATTCGCCCATCTCCTCAACCCGGCGCGTCACATCGCTGACCGGGATGCCCAGCGCCTCGGACAGCTCACGCTGGCCGGTCTTGGTGGCGGGCAGGAACTCATGCAGCGGCGGGTCGAACAGGCGGATGCAGACCGGCATCCCCTCCATGATCCGGAACAGCTCGCGGAAGTCGTCGCGCTGCATAGGCAGCAGCCGCTCCAGCACCGCAGCCCGGCCGGAAGGAGTCTCGGCAAAGATCATCTCCCGCATCACCGTCAGGCGGCCCGGGTCAAAGAACATATGCTCCGTGCGGCACAGCCCGATGCCCTGCGCGTTGAATCTCCGTGCAGTTTCAGCATCTTCCGGCGTATCTGCATTGGCCCGTATGCCGATGTCGCGGGCATCGTCCGCCCAGGCCAGCAGGGTCAGCAGCGCACCATCCTGGGCCGCTTCCAGCATCTCCGGCTGGCCCGCCAGAACCTGGCCGCTGCTGCCGTCGATGGTGATAATGTCTCCAGCTTTGAACACCCGGCCGTCCGCCGCCTCCAGTGTCTTGCGCTTGGTGTGAAACTTCATGTTTGCCGCCCCGACGATACAGGGCAGCCCCAGCCCGCGGCCAATCACCGCGGCGTGGCTGGTCATGCCGCCCTTCTCGGTCAGTACCCCGGCGGCGGCGTGCATGCCGCGCACATCCTCCGGCGAGGTTTCCCGGCGCACCAGGATGCAAGGCTCGCCGCGGGCGGCACTTGCCTGTGCCCCGGCGGCGGTAAAGACCAGCTTGCCGGTGGCCGCGCCGGGGCTCGCGGCAATCCCGCGGCCGATCACGTCGCGCTTGGCATAAGGTGCCACCTGCCGGTGCAAGAGCTCGTTCAGGATATGCGCATCAACCCGCATCAGCGCCTCTTCCTGCGGGATGATGCCGTCCTCCGCCAGAGCCACCGCAATCCGCACCGCCGCCTGCGCCGAGCGCACCACCCGAACCCCGTCCAGGATATGCACCCGGCCGTTGTCGACGACAAACTCCAGCTGCATCTCCTCGCGCAGCTTGCGGCGCATCAGCGCGGCATGGGCCTGCAGATCCTTAAAGGCCTCCGGCGCCAGTTCTTCCAGCGACAGCCCGCGGGCGTCCTTAGCCAGGTACAGCGCGCCCGCTCCGGCCCCCAGCGCATCACGGCCCTGGCTCTGGCTCAGGTAGCGCCCGGTCAGCTGCGGTTTGCCGGTGGTGGAATTCACCAGCTGCAGCACGCCGGAGCCGCATTCGCCCTGCCCCACACCGGGGATCATTTCCTGCACCACCAGCCCGAGACCGGCATCGGCCGGCGCGCCCTTGGCCTGGCGCAGGATCCGCGCCGAGGTGCCCTCCCACGCCCGCGCCATCGAGCGCAGCACCGCCGCCAGCTGCTCGCCCGGGTCCTGCGGGAACGGCTCATCGGTTTCCGCCTCATAGGCGTGCAGGATCTCGCTCAGCGCATCCGGGCCGCCGTCCTCGACATCGTCGAACACATCCGGGTCCAGCCGCGCCACATGCACCGCGTAGGACTGCACGAACCGCAAATACAGCGCCGCTGCCGCTTCCCGGCCCAGGGTGTCGCACAGGTCGACGTAGCGCGCATCATTCATGCCGATGTTCAGGATCGCGCCGGGACCGCCCCAGTCCGGGTCCTCGGACGAGGGGCGCACGCACAGCAGCGCCTCCGGGTCGAATTCGCTCAGAACAGCCGACAGGTCGGGCATCTGGCCCTCGGCAATCGCATGCACCGCATCAAAGGACAGCGCCACCGTGCGCGGCACCGGCAGGTCCAGACGCACCAGCCGCTGCAGGCATTTCGCCCGCCCGCCATGGGTGGCGGTGGCAATCGGTGCGGTGGCGGTTATGAGGCTGGCCGGCGGGGTCTGTTCGAAATCTTTCTGCACTGCAGCACGTCTCCTTTGCCTGTCACCATAAGGGGATGCAGCGATGGCGCAAGAGCCTTGTAACGGCCTGCGGAGGCGGAAAGCGGTCTGGAAACGAAAATCCGGCCTTGCCTTGCGGAATGAGGCCCGTCCAGGAAACCGTCCGGGGGACGGTTTCAGAGCTGAACGGGCGGAGCCCGAAACCGGAGCCTCCGGCGGGAGTATTTTTGGAAAGATGAAAGCGCGGCCGCGCCCTCTCAGCCCTCGACCTTGGTAAGGTCAGCCACTTGGCCGCAGACCTGGCGGATCTGGCTCAGGAGGTTGAGGCGGTTGCGGCGCAGCACCTCGTTCTCCGCGTTCACCTGCACCGCTTCAAAGAACGCATCGACCGGCGCGCGCAGGGCGGCCATGCCCCGCATGGCTGCCGCGAAATCTTCGGCCTCGATGGCCGGAGAGATCGCCGCCCCGCCTGCCTCAAGCGCGTCAAACAGCGCTTTCTCCGCCGGGTCCTCGGCAAACTTGCGGTCGGCACCGAAGGAGTATTCGACCCCGTCCTTCTCCTCTGCCTGGCTGAGGATGTTGTTGGCGCGCTTGAAGCCCTGCAAGAGGTTCTCGCCGTCCTCGGTCTTCAGGAAATCCTCCAGCGCCCGGGCGCGTTTCACCAGCAGGGTCAGGTCGTCATTGCCGTCCATCGCGATGCAGGCGTCGATCACGTCGTGGCGGATGCCCTGATCGCGCAGGAAGACCTTGAGGCGGTCATGGAAGAAGGAGAGCAGATTGTCCGAGGCATCCGGCACCTTGCGCCCCAGCGTCAGAAAGGCCTCTGCCGCGGTGTCGCCGATGCTGGCTTTCACGGCCTCGAAAGCCGAACCGAACACTCCGTGCTCGGCAATCTCTTTCAGCAAGTCATTCACGTTCTCTTCCGGAAGCGCATCGTTGGCCGCGCTTTCAGCCCGCAGAAGCTGGCTGTCGAAGAACCGGTCCAGCCGGATCCGCACATCATTCTCCAGCACCAGCCGGATCACCCCCAGCGCGGCACGGCGCAGAGCAAAGGGGTCTTTTGAGCCGGTAGGCTTTTCGTCAATTGCCCAAAAGCCGGTCAGCGTGTCCAGCTTGTCGGCCAGCGCCACGGCGACAGAGACCGGCTCCGAGGGCACATCGTCACCCGGACCCAGCGGCGAGTAATGCAGTTCGCAGGCGTTTGCCACTTCTTGCGGCAGCCCTGCAGCCTCGGCGTAGTAGCGGCCCATCAGGCCCTGAAGCTCGGGGAACTCATAGACCATCTCAGACGATAGGTCCGCCTTGGCCACACGTGCCGCCTGCTCTGCCAGATCCGCATCCGCGCCGACAACCGGCGCAATCTCCCGCGCCAGCGCGGCGATGCGGTCAATGCGCGCCGCCTGGGTGCCCAGCTTGTTGTGGAAAGTCACATTGCCGAGGTTCTCCACCCAGGCGCTCATGCCTGCCTCGGACTTTGCCGTGCGCAAGTCATTCTCCCAGAAGAACTTGGCATCGGCCAGACGCGCGCTCAGCACCTTCTGGTTGCCCGCCAGAATGGTGGCGCCGTTGTCGGCGGTCTCGCGGTTGGCCACGGTGATGAACTTCTCGATCCGCCCGGTCTTGGGGTTCTTCACCGAGAAGAACTTCTGGTGCTCCTTCATCGAGGTCTGCAGCACCTCCGGCGGCAGCTCCAGGAACTCCGCGTCAATCGCCCCCATCAGCACCACCGGCCATTCAACCAGACCGGCGACCTCAGCCAGCAGGCTCTTGTCCTCGACCACGTCCAGGCCGTTGGCAAAGGCCTGATTGGTGGCCTCCTGCCAGATCGCCTTCGCCCGCTCGCGGGCGTCCAGCACAACATAGGCGCGCTTCAGCTTGGCAGCGTAGTCGTCAAAGCCGCTTACAGTGATCTCCTCCGGCGCCATGAAGCGGTGGCCGCGGGTGGTGTTGCCTGACTTGATGCCGTCGATATCCAGATCGACCACGGAGGTGCCGTTTTCGTCCGACAAGATGCACAGGATCGAATGCAGCGGGCGTACCCAGCGCAACGAGCCTGCGCCCCAGCGCATCGACTTGGGCCAGGGGAAGTTGCGGATGGTGTCTTCCAGCACTTCGGCGATGATCTCCGCCGCCGGGCGGCCCGGCTTTTCGATCATCGCGAAATAGACCGCGCCCTTGGGCGTCTCACGCTCCTCTAGCTGGTCGCGGGTCAGGCCCGCGCCGCGCAGGAAGCCCTCGATTGCCTTGTCCGGTGCGCCAACCTTGGGGCCCTTGCGCTCTTCGCGGACGGTGGGGCTATCGGCCAGCAGGCCGTCCACCGCCAGGGTCAGGCGGCGCGGCGTCGACAGCGCCGCGGCACCAGCATAGGTGAGACCCGCCTCGACCAGGCCATCGGTCACGCGCTTTTTCAGGTCCTCGGCGGCACGCGCCTGCATGCGGGCCGGGATTTCCTCGGAAAAGAGTTCAATGAGCAGGTCGGGCATCTGGATGTCCTCAGAAGTTCACAATCGCCTGGATGACGATCGCATTGGCGATATCAACAAAGAAGGCGGATACAAGGGGGAGCACGACAAAGGCAATAGGCGACGGCCCATACCGTTTCGTGACAGCGGTCATATTGGCAATGGCGGTCGGGGTGGCGCCCAGCGCAAAGCCGCCAAATCCGGCAGCCAGCACCGCGGCGCGGTAGTTGCGTCCCATGACCGGGAACAGGACCCAGATCACAAAGGCTACCGTCAGCAGGGTTTGCGCGGCCATGATCACGGCAATCACAAGCCCCAGTTCGGCAATCGTCCAAAGCTGCAGGCTCATGAGGGACATTGCCAGGAAGGCGCCCAGGGCGAATTCCGAAATCAGCGCCAGCGTCGGCGTGCGCGAGACCGGAGCGGCGGCGGGCACCAAAGCGCTGCGCAGGTTCGAAATCACGATGCCCATGATCAGGCAAGGCACGAACAAGGGCAGTTTCAACCCCGCAGCGGCAATTGCGCCATGCAGGATAAAGCCCGAGATGATTGCCAGGTTCAGATACAGCAGCACCCGCATCACAGTCAGGTGGTCGATCCTGGACACCGCCGGGCGGGCCTCATCCGGCAGCCCGACCGTGTGCTGCTCATACGGGCGGTCCGGGGCCAGGCTGCGGCCTTCGACCAGCAGCCGCGCGATGGGCCCGCCGACCAGGGCAGCCAGCACCAGCCCCAGGGTGGCAACGGCCACGCCCAGCTCGGCAGCCCCTTCAATTCCGGCAGCTTGCGCGACTTCCGGGGCCCAGGCGATGGCGGTTCCATGCCCGCCGATCAGCGCCGCTGAGCCGAACAGCACACCGGTCTGCAACGGGTAGCCGAACAGCATTGCCCCGGCAACACCAACCACATTCTGCAAAACGATGGCCAGCAAAGTCAGCACGAGCAGCAGCAGCAGCGGCCGCCCGCCTGCAATCAGATCCGAAAGCCGTGCATTGAGGCCGATACAGGCGAAAAACAGAACCAGCAGAAAGTCCCGCGGCGCCAGGTCAAAGGACAGCTCTAAATCAAGCAGCGCGTACATGCCCAGCACTGCCAGCGACCCCAGCAGCCCGCCCGTCACCGGCTCAGGAATATTGAAACGCCGCAGAGCGTCCACGCGCGCGTTGATCTCCGCCCCCAGAAGATAGATGGCAAATCCCAGCGTCAGCGTCAGAAAACCGGGTATCTGGTAGGCTTCACCCACAGAACGGCCTGTCAGTTCCCGGGCCGGGGCGGGCATTCCTCGCCCACCACGGTGCCGTCATAGGCTTTCTGGCCGCAGTCATTCAGCTCATGCCAGACATAGCCGCGGCCCTCATTGGTGACGGCGACGATGCGGTCAACGCCATAGGAGATGTTCTTGACCGACAGGAACGACTTGGCCGAGCCATCGGCCAGCTTGGCGCCGATGGCCGCAGCTTCGAAGCACTCAAACCACTCCGGCGCATTGCGCGGCTCAGTCTTGTCCGACAGGGTAAAGACCTGCGCCAGCTCGTCCGGAGAAACCTTGGTGGTGAAACAGGCCCGGTAGCGGATCGGAGAGCTGTCAGCATCAATTGCCTCAAAGTCCGAATAGGCAATCGGCTGCCCCTCGCCGCCGTCCAGCGGCACCAATACCACGTCGCGGCCCGGCTGCAGCGCAACCTCGTCATAGAAGCCATAGACCTGCAGGTAGTACATCGCCCCCCCGGCCGCGAGGCCGGAAACGATCAGGGTCAGGGCAAGGAATTTCCCCATAACGTGCTGTCCCCTGCTTAGGCCGCGGTTTCAGCCGGATGGCCGCCGGCCTCGGTCTGCACAAAGGCGTCGGCGCATTGCTTGGCCAGCGCACGGACGCGGCCGATATAGGCCTGGCGCTCGGTGACCGAGATCACCCCGCGGGCATCCAGCAGGTTGAAGATATGCGAGGCCTTGATGCACTGGTCATACGCCGGATGCGCCATCACGATCCGCTTGCCGGTCTTGGGGTCCTGATGCTCCTGCGCCAGGATCGTGGCGCATTCGGCCTCGGCCTCCTCGAACTGGCGCAGCAGCACCTCGGTGTTGGCCACGTCAAAATTCCAGCGCGCGTATTCTTCCTCGGTCTGCTTGAACACATCGCCATAGGTCAGCGGGATCGGCGCGTCCGGATCGTTGAAGGGCATGTCCATCACGTGATCGACGCCCAGAACATACATCGCCAGACGCTCCAGACCATAGGTCAGCTCGCCCGAGACCGGATGGCAGTCATGGCCGCCGACCTGCTGGAAATAGGTGAACTGGCTGACTTCCATGCCGTCGCACCAGACTTCCCAGCCCAGCCCCCAGGCACCCAGCGTGGGGCTTTCCCAGTCATCCTCGACAAAGCGGATGTCATGCAGCGACATGTCGATGCCGATCGCCTCCAGCGAACCCAGGTACAGCGCCTGCAGATCCGGCGGGCTCGGTTTGATCAGCACCTGGTACTGGTAATAGTGCTGCAGACGGTTCGGGTTCTCGCCATAGCGCCCGTCGGTCGGGCGGCGCGAGGGTTGCACATATGCCGCGGCCCAGGCCTTGGACCCCAGCGAGCGCAGCGTGGTCGCCGGGTGGAAGGTCCCGGCGCCGACTTCCATGTCATAGGGCTGCATCACCGCGCAGCCTTTGGCGGCCCAGTAGCTCTGAAGCCTCAGGATAATCTCTTGGAAGGAGCGCGGCGCGCCGTTGGTCTGGGTCATCTCTCATCCCTTTTGGGGCAGCGGGCCTTCAGGGCCGGCCGGGGCAGCAATTGCGGGGATCTTCCTATGCAAGCCTATGGTCAGGGTCAACGCCCTGCGGGCGCTGGCACCGCCGCTGCGGCGCGCCGCACGCAGCGGATCGGCAACAAAAGTGCGGGAATGCGGCAACGGGCCGGGAATTCCCCCTGCCAAGAGGAGTTCCCTTCGGCCGCTCAAAATGCTTTACCTCCGCGCTAAAGAATAAGAGTTCTTCCGGGATACGAGGCCCACACATGAAAAAACTGTTTGCCGCTCTGGCCCTGCCGCTGATCGCGCTGGCCATTGCGTTCTCTGCGCCGGTATCGGCGCAAAGCAGCCGGGATGCGGTCTGGATCCAGATCGCCGCCCGCTCCTCTCTGCGCGAGGCCGAAACCGAGGCCCGCCGCTATGCCGCGCGCCTGCCGGATGTCTCCGGCTATGCGCTTGGCGGCGGCTGGTACGGCGTTGTCCTGGGCCCCTATGCGCGCGATGACGCCGAACGGGTGCTGCAGGTCTACCGCGCCGAGGGCCAGATCCCGCGCGACAGCTTCATCGCCTTCCGCCGCAACCTGGGCAGCCAGTTCTACCCGGTGGCCGCGGATGCCACCCAGCCCGCAGAACCGGCCCCTGCCCCGGAAGCCCCGGCGACGGCAGAGCCGGAACCGCAGCAGCAGGCGGCCATCCAGACCACTTTGCCCGATGAGTCTCCCGCCGAGGCCCGGCGCAGCGAGCGCGCGCTGAGCCGCGAGCAGCGGATGGAGCTGCAGGTGGCGCTGAAGGCCGCAGGCTATTACGACGCCGGCATCGACGGCGCCTTCGGCCGCGGCACCCGCGCTTCGATGAGCAACTGGCAGGCCGCCCGCGGCTTTGAGCCGACCGGCGTGCTGACCACTGCGCAGCGCCAGGTGCTGATGGACGAATACAACGCGCCGCTGCTCTCCGTCGGCATGGCCCGAGTTGAGGACGCCAAGGCCGGCATCGCTCTGCAGATGCCCGCGGATGAGGTAGCTTTCGACCGCTATAAATCGCCCTTCGCTCATTACACCAGCAAGGGGGATCTCGGCGCGCAGGTGCTGCTGATCAGCCAGCCCGGCGACAAGCGCACCCTGTTCGGCCTGTACGACATCCTGCAAACGCTGGAAATCGTGCCGCTGGAAGGCCCGCGCCAGCGCGGCAGCGACAGCTTCACCATCGAAGGCCGCAACGACCGGATCGTCTCCTTCACCCAGGCCAGCCTGAAGAACGGCGAAGTGAAGGGGTTCACCCTGATCTGGCCCGCCGGTGACGAAGACCGCCGCGCCCGGGTTCTGGCCGCGATGCAGGCCAGCTTTACCCGCCTCGGCGGCGTGCTGGACCCGGCCGCAGGCGGCGACGCGGTACAGGACATCGACCTGGTCGCCGGCCTGGAGATCCGCAAACCGAAACTGTCTCGCTCGGGCTTCTTCGTGGACGGCAACGGCAGCGTCCTGACCACCTCGGACGTGGTGGCGGGCTGCTCCCGGATCACCCTGGACCACGGCTATCAGGCCGAGGTTGCGGCCAATGACGCCGCCGGCGGCATCGCAATCCTGCGCCCGGCAGAACCGCTGGCCCCGGCCGCAGTGGCCGAGCTCAGCACCTCCTCGCCACGGCTGCAGTCCGAAGTCGCGGTCTCCGGCTTCTCCTACGAGGGCGTTTTGGGCGCACCGAGCCTCACCTGGGGCAAGATCGCCGACGTCAAAAGCCTCGATGGCAACACCGCCGTGGCGCGCCTCGACCTGGCCGCCCAGCCCGGCGACGCCGGCGGCCCGGTGCTCGACAGCACCGGCGCGGTGCACGGCATGCTGCTGCCGCGGCAGCCCGACGGCAAGCAGCTGCCCGAGGGTGTGAGCTTTGCGGTCAACGCCGAAGCCCTCCGCGGCGCGCTGAGCGCGGCCGGGGTGACCGCGGCCAGCAAGTCCCCCGCTGCAGGCAGCCTGCCCAGCGCAGCAATCGCCCGGCTCGCCTCCGGCATGACCGTCCTGGTCAGCTGCTGGGAGTAAGCACCCGGCCCGGATACGGGCGCTGAGGTTCAGAAAACATCAGTCGGCGCGCACACCGCGCCGGCTTTTTTTGCGGCGGGTGCCGCACCTGATTGAGAACTTTGCGCTTGTGGCGCAAGGGACAGCTCCCGCCCGGCTTCGGGCCTTTTCAGGCCCTCAGCCCGTTGGGCATGGCACCGCACCTGCGTGCGGTGCCGCGCCGCGCGCAGGCGCGGCGCCCGGCCCAAGTCCGCCAAGGGGGCATCAGCACGGCTGATGGCACCTGAGGGCGCGGGAGCCCGCTGCTGCCTGCCGGGCGCGTCTTTCGATTAGTACGGGTGGATGCGGCCGTCCCAGGTGTGGAAGCAGCCGGTGGTTTCCAGCGACAGCACCTCGAACTCGTTGATCAGCCCGGCGACCAATTCCGCCACCGTGATGTCGCCCTCATCGCCGCCCATGTCGGTGCGCACCCAGCCCGGGTGATAGATGCCGACGGCAATGCCCTCGGGCTGCAGGTCGGTGGCCAGGTTGCGGCCGATGTTGAGCGCCGCCGCCTTGGACGCGCGGTAGGCATAGCTGCCGCCCGGCGCCCGCGCCTGGCTTGCCATCTGCGACGACATAATGGCGATCTTCGGCTCTTCCGCCAGCCGCAGATTGGGCAGCATCGCCTGCACCGTCAGGAACACTCCGGTCACATTGGCTGCCAGCGTCTTGGCCCAGACCTCGGCGGAGTAATCCTCCAGCCCCATCGCCTTGTCGATATAAACACCTGCATTGCAGATCAGCAGATCCACTGGCCGGTTCCGGATCTGGGCCGCAAAACGCGCCTGCTGGCCGGGGTCGGAGACATCCAGCTTCACTCCCGAGGAATGATCCCGCGAGGTGCCGGTCACCTCGTGGCCCGCTTCCCGCAGCTGCTTCACCAGCTCCTTGCCGATGCCGCGGCTGGTTCCCGTCACAACTGCATGCATATTGCCCTGTCCCTCAATTCGATTTTCGCCCGGGGCGGAACGGCAGCGGCATCACCGGCACGCCTTCCTCGATCAGCGCCCGCGCGTCTTCCAGATTGGCCTCGCCATGAATGGCCCGTTCCGGCGCTTCGCCCAAATGCATCGCCCGCGCCTCCCGGACGAAACTGCTGCCGACGTAGTCGGAATTTTCCTCAACCTTGCGGCGCAGTTCGGCGATTGCCTTTTCAACCTCGCCCGACGGGCGGCTCAACAGCCCCGGCCCGGACTGCGCTGCTTCGGACGCCGCTGCCGGCACCTGTGCGGCAGATGCAGGCGGAGCTGCGGGTTCGGCAGACTTCGGTTCAGGCTCGCCAACACCGGACACTGCCTTGCGCCCCGGGCGCACCCGCGGCGCCATGATCGCCTTTGTCACCCCGGTGCGGCCGCAAACCGCACAGGACACCATGCCGGCCGCCGCCAGCTTGTCAAACGCCGCCGCAGACTGGAACCAGCTGTCAAAGCTGTGGCCCTCTGCGCATTTGAGGCTGTATTGAATCATGTTTTCCCTCATAGCAGGAAGGGGCGATTAAATCTCCCTTTCCAGCAAGTGCAAGAGCGCAGTGCGCCTAAACCGCCGCACCGGGGCGTTGCAGCCGCTGCCGCAGCCGCGCCGCCAGCTCCTCCTGCGGTGTTCCGGCCTCCACCGCCAGCCGCCGCAGGCCGAAATGCACATGCGCCATCTCCCGGTAATAGCCCGAAAAGACATAGTTCACCGCAGCCCCTGCAACCGCCCCGGCAACCGGCACCGCCTGCGCCGCCAGCTTCTGCCCCAGCACGGCCCCCAGTTTGGGCGCCACCTGGGCAATCAGCTTGTGCACCCCGCCGGGAAGCCCCAGCCGCAATGAGACAAAGCCCAGGTCCGCGCCGTCATCCTCTGCCAGCGGGCCCGCCGCCGCAAACACCTGGATGCAGTCGAAGGTCACGCTCTCGGCCTCCGGGTCAAAGCCCTCGGCGGCGGCAGCGCTTTGAATGGTGCGCAGCAGAAAGGCAGTGGTTGCAGGCAGCTCCACCAGCGCCCCGGGCAGACCCGCCGCGCCGCCCGCCGCGCCCATGGCGGCGCTCACCACCCGGTCGACGCCAGGCTTCTGGTCAGGCACCAGGCGGCGCGAGGTGGTGGCGCTTTTCATCGCCAGCCGCAACGCGGTTTCCGTGGCGCCGGTCAGCCCGGCCCGTACCGGCGCGGGCAGGCGCTCCAGCAGGCTCTCGCCGCTGCCGCCCAGCCGGGTCATCAGCTCCACGCCGAACCCGCCCGCCGCGTGATAGCGTTCGGCCAGCGCATCCAGCTCCAACTCGATCTCCTGCGGGCTAAGCTCCCGCGCTTTGCTCAAAATATCCGCCACATCCGCCTCCTGTACCTGCCTAAGAGATCGGCGGAACCGGCGGTGATTTCAACCCTGCCAGCGGGTGACCTGGCCCCGGATGCCGTCCCAGGCGCCATCTTGCAAGGCAAGCCCCAGAACCCGGTCCGGGTTGGTTGGGGGCGGCATTTCCACCCCCTCCAAGCGGGTGAACCCAAAGCGCAGGTAATAGGGCGCATCGCCCACCAGCATCACCCGCGCCCAGCCGGTTTCCTCCGCCTTGGCCAGGCTGTCACGAATCAGCGACCCGCCCAACCCCTCGCCCTGGCGCGTCGGGTGCACCGCCACCGGCCCCAGCAGCAGCGCTGGCGCCTCCCCGATCAGCACCGGCCAGAACCGGATCGCCGCGGCCAGGATACCGTCGCTGTCGCGCGCCACTTGGCTGAGGCCAGCCACCGGCGGCACCCCGTCGCGCAGCCGGTACGAGGACAGCGCCTCGCGGCCCGGCGCAAAGCACAGGTCATACAGCGCCTCGACTTCCCACCGGTCGTCCGCCTGTTCCGCTTGCAATTCGATCACGCTGCCCTGCCTCCGCCAATATCCCCTGCGGGCTGGCATTTGGCCTAACACGGGCGTAAGGCTTGGGCAAACACCTAAGCCACAGAACAGGAAGCCAGAATGTTCTACCGCCCCGAGGATGGCCACGGCCTGCCCCACAACCCGTTCAACGCCATTGTCACGCCCCGCCCGATCGGCTGGATCTCCTCCCGCTCTGCGGACGGGATCAACAACCTGGCGCCCTATTCCTTTTTCAACGCGGTGGCCTATACGCCGCCGCAGGTGATGTTTGCCTCCACCAGCGCCAAGCCGGACCAGGACGGTACCAAGGACAGTGTCGCCAATATCGAGGCCACCGGCGTCTTTTGCGTCAACGTGGTGTCCTACGCGCTGCGCGACGCGATGAACGCCAGCTCCGGCGCGCTGCCCAAGGACGAGGACGAGTTCGCCCATGCCGGCCTGACCGCCGTGGAGTGCGAAACCATCGCCTGCGCCCGCGTCGCCGAAGCCCCGGCAGCGCTGGAATGCAAGCTCACCCGGATCGTGACCCTGCCGGGCGAGGCCAACAAGGTGGTGTTCGGCGAGGTGACCGGCGTGCACATGCGCGACGAATGCCTCAAGGACGGCGCCTTCGACGTCACCACCTTCCAGCCGCTGGCCCGCCTCGGCTACCGCGACTATTCGGTGGTGCGTGACCTGTTCCCGCTTACCCGCCCCGATGATTGAGGCCCGCGATGCCGCTGCCTGACCCCCGCAAGCGCAACCCGATCATCCTGCCCGACGGCACGCCGCACGCGGGCACCGTAATGCTCGCCCGGGTGCTGGACCATCCCAATATCCAGGCAGGGGACTACAGCTACGCCTCCGATTTCGACCCGCCGGAGAACTGGGGGCAGCACCTTGCCCCCTACCTGTTCCCCGGCGCCCGCGAACGGCTGGTGATCGGCCGTTTCTGCCAGATCGCCCACGGCGCCCGCTTCATCACCGCCTCAGCCAACCACGCGCAGGAAGGCCTCAGCTGCTACCCCTTCCCGGTGTTCGACCCCAGCCAGATGGCGGGTTTCCAGCCCGATACCCGCGACACGGTGATCGGCAACGATGTCTGGATCGGCTACGGCGCCCTGATCCTGCCCGGCGCCCGCGTCAGTGACGGCGCCATCATCGGCGCAGGCGCCGTGGTGCGCGGCACGGTGCCGCCTTATGCCATCGTCACCGGCAACCCCGGCACTGTGCAGGCGCACCGCTTCCCCAAACCGCAGATTGCCCGGCTGCTGGCGCTGAAATGGTGGGACTGGCCCGCAGAGCTGATCACCCGCGCCGAACCCGCGCTCTTGTCCGGCGACCTCGACATGCTCGAAACCCTCGCCCCCGACTAAGCCTCTGCTGGTATGGTGAGCCAGAAGCACCATTTCAAACAAAAAACCCGCGGTTCGCCAGACCCGCGGGTTTCTCTTTCACTCCACCCGGCCTCAGTGGCCGCCCAGGATCCCGGTCCTGACCGAATAATCCACCGCGACCTCGTATTCCGGGTCATCGTCGCTATCGACCATCAGGTGGCCCGCCTTGGTCAGCAGCTGGTGGCAATCGCGGCTCAGATGCCGCAGCACCAGCTTCTTGCCCTCAGCCTCATACTTCCCGGCCACCGCCTCGATCGCCTGCAGCGCCGACTGGTCCACCACCCGGCTGCGGGCAAAGTCCACGATCACCCGCTCCGGATCGCCCGCCACATCAAACAGCTCGATGAACCCGTCGGTGGAGCCAAAGAACAGCGGTCCCTCGATTTCATAGACCTTGGCGCCCTTGTCGCTTGCGGACTCGCGGGTATAGGCGTGGATGCGGCGCGCGTTGTTCCAGGCATAGGCCAGCGCCGAGACGATGACGCCAACAACAACCGCAATCGCCAGGTCGGTCATCACCGTCACCACGGTCACCAGAACGATCACAAAGGCGTCCATCGGCGGCACCTTGGTCATGATCTTGAGGCTGTTCCAGGCAAAGGTGCCGATCACCACCATGAACATCACGCCCACCAGCGCGGCCAGCGGGATCTGCTCGATCAACGGCGAGGCCACCACGATAAAGGCCAGCAGGAACAGCGCCGCGGCAATGCCCGCGATCCGCGTGCGCCCGCCCGATTTCACGTTGATCATCGACTGGCCGATCATCGCACACCCGCCCATGCCGCCAAAGAAGCCGGTCACCACATTGGACGCCCCCTGCGCGATGCACTCCTGCGAGGCACCGCCGCGTTTGCCGGTGATCTCGCCCACCAGGTTCAAGGTCAGCAGGCTCTCGATCAGGCCGATGGCGGCCAGGATCACCGCATAGGGCAGGATGATCTCAAAGGTTTCCCAGTTCAGCGGCACCATCGGAATGTGGAAGGCCGGCAGGCCGCCCTCGATCGAGGCCATGTCGCCCACCCGCGGCACATCCAGCCCCATGGCGATCACCAGCACCGCCACAATGCCGATCCCCGCCAGCGGCGCCGGGATCACCGATGTAATCTTGGGCATCCCCCAGATGATCACCATGGTCAGCGCCACCAGCCCCAGCATCAAGAGCAGTGAGCCGCCCTGCAGCCACTCCGCGCCGCCGGTTGCCGGATCCTTGAACTGGGTCAGCTGCGCCAGGAAGATCACGATCGCCAGACCGTTCACAAAGCCCAGCATCACCGGATGCGGCACCAGGCGGATGAACTTGCCCCAATGCATGACGCCCGCAAAGATCTGCAAAATCCCCATCAGCACCACGGTGGCAAACAGGTATTCCACCCCGTGCTCGGCCACCAGCGCCACCATCACCACCGCCAGCGCGCCGGTCGCGCCGGAGATCATTCCTGGCCGGCCGCCAAACACCGCGGTGATCAGCCCCACCATAAAGGCCGCGTAAAGCCCGACCAGCGGATGCACTCCGGCAACAAAGGCAAAGGCCACCGCCTCCGGCACCAGCGCCAGCGCCACGGTGAGGCCGGACAGCAGTTCGGTGCGCACTCGGGCCACGGTAAAGCCCTCGTCCTGCATGATGGAGAGGTTGGGCGGTGATATCTGCTTGGCCAGCAAAGCCATGGCTGCGCGTCTCATGTCTGGTACCTGTGCTCGGGAGGGGAGTGTTCGCTGCCCGCCCCTAGCGGAAATACGCCAACGGGGCAAGGGTGCGGGGTGTGTGCGGCCCGTCGCGCGAACGTGAATTGCAACAACAGCCTGCCATACACAGGTTCAACCGCAGTGAGTTCCTTTGGGGAATATTGATGCGGATCCTGCTTGCCTGCCTTGCCCTCGCCGCCGCCCCTGCCGTTGCGCAGGACCGGGCCGGAAATGACACCGCCAGCGACTGGCGGGTCAAACACTATGAGAGCTTTGGCATCTGGACCTCCGTCTGTGATGAGCGCGAGGAAGCTGGCGCGCTGATGCAGCGCTGTTACATCCGCTGGGTGGATGTGTTTTCACCGCGCCCCAAGTTCGCCGGCCAGTTCCTGTTTCTCACCCCAGACGAGGACGGCTGGAAAGTGGAGTTCGGCATCGAACCCGGAACCCTGTTCAGCCCCGGCGGGTTCCGTATCGAACAGGAGGGAGAGGTCACTTGGCGCAGCCTGCACCCCGGCTGCCTGACCGGCCTCAGCTGCAGCTTCACCGGCGCGGGCGCGGACAGGCTGATCGCGCAGATGAAGGGCGGTGGCGCCTTCCGCTTCACCTTCCGCGACCGGCACGGTCAAGCGCAGGATCTCACCTGGCCGCTCGAAGGGTTCAATTCAGCCTTTGCCGATTTTCAGGCTGCTGCCAAGGCCCGCAGTCTTGTGGAATAACCGCCGGGAAAGGTCAGCAATGCTGCCATGCCAAGCTTTTGGCCGCATGGCAGCAAACCCGCCCGCCCGGCACTCGCCTGCCTAACGGCAGGTGGCCCCCGCCTTTTCCTCTTGCCAAAAGTATCCCGCCGGAGGCATCCCAGCCTCTGCGGCAGCCGCCCGGTGTACAGGGGGTGCACAGGGGGTGCACGCATGTCACCCCCTGTTTATCTCCACGGGCTTGCCAAATCCCGCCCCGCTTGCGCATAACCCGAACAACAGCATCAGGAGGGCAGCACGTGACCGCTACAGACACCCGTGAAACCATGATTGCCGTGATCGGCGGCTCGGGCATTTATGAGATCGACGGGCTAGAAGGCGCCGAGTGGGTCTCGGTCGACACCCCTTGGGGGGCGCCGTCGGATCACATTCTGACCGGCTCTCTGGGCGGCGTGAAGATGGCCTTCCTGCCCCGCCACGGCCGCGGCCATGTGCATTCCCCGACCGAGGTCCCCTACCGCGCCAATATCGACGCGCTGAAGCGGCTGGGCGTGACTGACGTGTTCTCTGTCTCCGCCTGCGGCTCGTTCCGCGAGGAAATGGCGCCGGGCGATTTTGTTGTTGTCGATCAATTCATTGACCGGACCTTTGCGCGCGAGAAGAGCTTCTTCGGCACCGGTTGCGTCGCCCATGTGAGCGTCGCGCACCCAACCTGCGAGCGGCTGTCGGACGCGGCAGAGGCGGCAGGCAGGGATGCCGGCATCAACATCCATCGCGGCGGCACCTACCTGTGCATGGAAGGGCCGCAGTTCTCCTCGATGGCGGAAAGCAAGATGTACCGCGAGCAATGGGGTTGCGACGTGATCGGCATGACCAACATGCCCGAAGCCAAGCTCGCCCGCGAGGCTGAGCTGTGTTACGCCTCCATCGCTATGGTCACCGATTACGACAGCTGGCACCCGGAGCATGGCGCGGTGGAAATAACTGATATCATTGCGACTTTGCAGGGCAACTCCGCCAACGCCCGCGAACTGGTGCGCCGCCTGCCCGACCTTCTGGGACAGCAGCGCGCGGACTGCCCGCACGGCTGCGACAAGGCGCTAGAGTACGCCATCATGACCGCGCCGGAGCGGCGGGATCCGGCGCTGCAGGCCAAACTCGACGCGGTGGCGGGCCGGGTGCTGGGCTGATCCCCAGCGGCAACAGGTTGAAAGTTCCGGGGCGGGCCGCAAGGTGCCGCCCCTTTTCTTTTGCCAACCGGGTACCTTTATCGGACGGTAGGATTTGCCTCAGGATTTCAGGACCATTTCATGCGCCTCCACGGATTGGACATCGCCCGTTTCCTCGCCTTCTGCGGCATGGTATTGGTCAACTTCCGGATCGCGGCGCAGGTAACCCCGGGCACGGATGCCATCTCGCTGTTCACCAACAGTCTGGAGGGAAGGGCTGCGGCGCTGTTCGTCGTCCTCGCGGGGGTTGGCCTGTCGCTCGGCAGGCCGGACCGCGCAACCCTGTTCCGCCGCGCGGTATTCCTGTTCCTGATCGGCCTGTTGAACCTGACCATCTTCGACGCCGACATCCTGCATTTCTACGCGCTCTACTTCCTGGTGGCGCTGCCCTTCCTGACAGCCTCCGGCCGGGTGCTGATATGGGCTGCCGGCGGCACGGTGCTGATCGGCCTGATCAGCCTTCTGGCACTGGACTACGAGGCGCATTGGAACTGGGAGACGCTGACCTACGCGGAGTTCTGGACGCTGGAAGGCTTCCTGCGGCATTCCTTCTTCAACGGCTGGCACCCCGTGTTTCCCTGGGCGGCCTTCCTCTTCCTGGGCATGTGGATCGGTCGCCTGAACCTGGCGAGCCGGGCCGTGCAGGCGCGCCTGGTGCTGTTGGGCGCAGCGGCCGCTTTGCTGGCGGCCCTGCCCGGGCTTCTGTTGCAGGATCCGGAGCTGGCCGAGCTTCTGGGCACTAGCGCCATTCCTCCCGGACCGCTCTACATCCTTGCGGCCTCCGGCAGCGCGCTGGCGGTCATCGGGCTGACGATCGCCATCACCCCGGCGCTGGACAAGGCAGGACTTGCCGAATGGCTGGCCGCCCCGGGTCAGCAGGCACTCAGCCTCTATGCAGCGCACATCCTGCTCGGCATGGGGACCTTGGAGGCGATGGGGCAGCTTGACGGCTCACTGACGGCTGAGCAGATCTTTGGCTACTCGCTGGGCTTCTGCGCCCTGTGCATGGTGGCGGCCTGGGTCTGGAAACTCTTTGCCAAACGCGGGCCGCTGGAGGCGCTGATGCGCTGGAGCACCAGCTTTCCCCGATGACGTCCGCTGGCAAGCTTGCCGCTGCTCCACTAGCGTTTGCTGTTTTCCTTCAGGAACTTGCGGATGAAGTGCCGGATCTCCCGCGCCGCCGAGGTGTCCAGGTCCTTGCACAACTCGACAAAAGCGTCCCGGTCCTCCTTGTTCAGGCGCAGGATCAGCTGGCTGTCTTTCTTGCCGGCCTTCTTATCCTTCTTGGCCACCCGTCTGCTCCCCTCTGTGCCGCGACGTTGATTTGCGGCGCATTTGTATATACATTTAATATACCCCCGCAGCCGCCTGAAGCTGCGCAAAACCAGTGTAATGTTAAACAGTCGAGGCAGATCTACCATGAACATCAATGCCGCCCAAAGTCTTCTTGTCCTGCGCCGCCGCGACTGGCGCCGCGCGCATCTGGCCTGGATTCCGGAAAGCCTCTACCGCAGCTACCTCTCGCGGCGGAAAATCCGGCACGCAAAGTAACGTCACCGGCTTGGCGGCCGGTTCCCCCTTGCATGATGGCGCGGCTTCGGCCAAACCCCCTGTGCCCGGCAGCGCTGCCGGGCCGCCGGAACCGATGCGCCAAGGGGAGCCAAGCCGATGCCCAAGAAGACCGCCGTCAAGGATTACATCCGCACCATCGTCGACTTCCCGCATGAAGGGATCATGTTCCGCGATGTGACCACCCTTTTTGCCGACCCGCGTGGGTTCCGCATGGCGATCGACCAGATGCTGCACCCCTACGCAGGCGAGCAGATCGACAAGGTTGTGGGGCTTGAGGCGCGCGGCTTTATCCTGGGCGGCGCAATTGCGCATCAGCTGAGCGTCGGTTTCGTGCCGATCCGCAAGAAGGGCAAGCTGCCCGGCACCACCATCAGCCAAGAATACAAGCTGGAATACGGCGAGGCGATCGTGGAAATCCACGATGACGCGATCAAGCCGGGCGAGAAGATTCTGGTGGTTGACGACCTGCTGGCCACCGGCGGCACCGCAGGCGCAGGCATCAAGCTGATCGAGCGGCTGGGCGGCGAGATCGTGTCCTGCTCCTTCATCGTCGACCTGCCGGAGCTGGGCGGCCGCAAACTGCTGGAGAGCATGGGCATGGACGTGCACGTCCTCTGCGAGTTCGAAGGCCTCTGAGCCGGACCTGTCAAACGGCCCCGTGCGTTAAGCGCTGACGGCGCGGCTCTCCCGCCCGCCCTGCGCCATTTTCTTTGAAAACGGCTTTGCCGGTTAGGCATGGCCTTTCAGGAGCCCCGGAAGGGCACCTGAAAGGCGCGCCGCGCATCTGCGCGGCGCCGGGCCCAAATCCGCCAGGCGGTCCGGCGCAGCCGGGCAGCCGAGGGTGCGGGAGCCTTTCCTGCTACAGAGAAATCAGACGGCCCGCAGCACCGCGCCCGGGTTCATGATCCCGTTCGGGTCAAGCGCCTGCTTGATGGCCCGCATGGCCGCCAGCTTGACCGGATCGCCGTAACGCTCCAAATCGCCGGTCTTCATTCGCCCTACGCCGTGCTCAGCGCTGAACGAACCGCCAAAGCTGTGGACCAGATCATGCACAGCCTCCTTAACGGCGCCGCGCAGGTGGTCGTAGTCGTCCCGCTTGCGGCCTTTGGGCGGGAACACATTGTAGTGCAAGTTGCCGTCGCCCAAGTGGCCGAAACAATTGATGCGGAATGCGCCCAAGGCCGCCACAGCTTCACGGCCGCGCTCGATGAACGCCGGGATTTCCGAGATCGGTACGGAGATGTCATGGCTGGAAACCGCACCGATCGCCTTGTTGGCGACCGGGATATGCTCGCGCAGCGACCACAGCGCCTGCCGCTGCGCTTCGGACTGGGCAATGACGCCATCCTCGGCGAGTCCGGCCTGTTCCGCCGCCGCGAACAGCTCTGCCAGGGCAGTTTCCGGGTCCAGACCGCGCGGCAGGCCGAGTTCGATCAGCACCGACCACTCCGGCGCCCGGGCAAACGGCTGGCGCACCTGCGGCTGGGTTTCGGCAAGAAACTCCAGCCCTTGCCGGTGGATCAGTTCAAAGGCACTGACGGCCTCCCCTGCCTGATCCCGGGCCAGTGCCAGCAGCGCGATGGCCGCTTCCGGGTCTGTCACGGTGAAAATCGCCGTGCCCTGCCCCGCCGGGACCGGCGACAGTTTCAGGGCCGCAGCGGTGATCACCCCCAAGGTGCCTTCCGCGCCGATCAGCAGGTTCTTGAGGTCGTAGCCGGTGTTGTCCTTCCTCAGCCGCGACAGCCCGTGCCAGATCTCACCCGTCGGCAGCACCGCTTCCAGCCCCAGGCAGAGGTCCCGGGCATTGCCGTAGCGCAGCACGTTGACGCCGCCCGCATTGGTCGAGAGGTTGCCGCCGATCCGGGCCGAGCCTTCCGCTGCCAGCGACAGGGGGAACAGCCGTCCGGCATCCCGCGCCGCGGCCTGAACGTCCGCCAGTATGGCGCCGGCCTCGGCGATGATCACGTTTTCCTGCGGGTGGACTGCGCGGATCGCGGTCATCCGCTCTAGCGACAGCAGCAGCGGCGCGGGGCCCTCCGGCATCACCTGGCCGCCGACCAGCCCGGTGCCGCCGCCGTAGGGGACCACCGGCACCCGGGCGGCATTGGCCTCGCGAACCAAAACTGAGACCTGCTCCACGTTTTGCGGCAGCGCCAGCATGCCGGCCTGCCCCTGATAGCGCCCGCGCGGCTCCTCCAGGTGGCGCGGCTCCGGCTGGCGCAGCATGCCTTCGGGCAGCAGGGCGGAGAGACGGGCGGCAAAGGCGGGGTCGGCGGGGGTCAGGCTCATGCCTTATCCATGCCGCAAGGCCCGGCGGCTGGCAAGCAGGCTCATTCCCCGTCCTGCAGGTACCTGGGACGCAGCACATAAATGGTCGGGCGGCTGGGCAGGCTGCGCAGCGAGACGGTGAGCGTGCTGCTGCCGTCATCGACCACATCGAACTCCGGTCCAATGCGGGCCAGAAAGCGGTCCAGAGAATAGTCGCTGAACCAATGCATCGGGATGATGACAGAGGACCGCAGCCGCCCGAGCACCTCCAGCATCTGATCCAGCGGCAGGGTGATGCCGCCGTCCACCGCCGCCATCACCACATCCAGCCGCCCCAGCGCGGCGTATTGTTCCGGCGTCGGCACATGGTGCAGGTGGCCCAGGTGGCCGATGCAAAGGCCCGCGGCCTCGAACACAAAGATCGAGTTGCCCCGCAGCTCCACCCCGCCGAACATGTTGCGGATATCGGTCGGGACATTGCGGATCAGCATCTCGCCCAGGTCGAGGTGATGGTCGATTCCCGCGCCGAACGGCCCCCAGCCCTCCAGCACATGCGGGATCGCCGGGTCGGGGTGCGCGGTCCAATGGGTTTCATGCGCGTGGTTCATGGTGACCACATCGGGGATCAGCGGTGCAGACCCGGTGAAACCGGTGAAATCGGTGACCACGTTCAGCCCGCCTTCTGTGCGCAGCAGAAAGGAGGCATGGGCGATATACCGGATCAGCACGCTGTCCTTGGTCACTGGGTCCTGCCAGCTGGCCCTGTGCAGGTAGCTCAGGCCGGGCGTTTCCTGTGCCAGCGCGATGCAGTGGCTGGGCCGCCGCTCCTGAGCGTGGAGGGCACTGGCACAGAGGATCAGCCAAAGGAGACAGCAGAGCGCGCGCATGAAGCAGGTTCTAGGGCGCAATCCACCGCTGTCAGCCCCCAAGCTCGAAAAACCTGCCAGGGCACTCCCGCCCGCTCCGGCTGAATTGGAAATTCCGCCTTGCTGTTGGGCGTGGCGCCGGGCCTGCGGCCCGGCGAGGCCGCAGCCGGCGGAAAACCAAGACGCCCGGTCGCGAGGCCGGAAGGCCGGGAGGCGCCGCACCGCAGGTGCGGCGCCAGGCCCAACGGGAGCGGTGAACGTTCAATGCACCAGCGACGGGCGAGAGCCTTTGCGCTTTACGGGGCGACCCCTGCTTAAGCCTGGCCGGCCAAAGTCTTGCCACGGCGGTCGTGGCGCAGCGCGGCGTAAAGCACATGGGTGCGCCAACGGCCGTTGATCTGCAGGTAAGACTGGGCAACGCCCTCATACTTGAAGCCGGATTTCTCCAGCAGCCCGCGGGAGGCCTGGTTTTCCGGCAGGCAAGCGGCCTCGATCCGGGACAGGTCCAGCTTGGTGAACGCGTGATGCACCACTGCGCCGATCGCCTCTCGCATGTAGCCCTGGCGGGCAAACGGCTGGCCCGTCCAATAACCCAGCGTGCCAGGCCTGGGCCGGGCCGCGGCGGATGTTGTCGAGCGTGATCGCCCCCACCAGAACCTGGTCCGACCGGCGGATCAGGAACAGCGGCATGGCTGAGCCGGAGGATACCGAGCGGCGCGCCCAATAGACCCGGTTAGTAAAGCTCTTGCGGCTGAGGTGATCCGCCGCCCAGCTCGGCTCCCACGGGGTGAGATAGGCCTGGCTTTGCAGCCTGAGCGCCGCCCAGCCGTGAAAATCCGCATGCACCGGCGGCCTGAGGGTCAGGCGCTCGGTTTCGATGCGGACCTTGCGGCGGGTGAGCAGCATCAGGCGGCGCGCCTCTCCTGCAGCCTCTCCAGCGCAGGCGCACCGTCCACTGGGCCATAAAGCGCCAGCGCCGCAGGCGCCGTCACCGCCATGGTTTCGGCCAGTTCGCGCACGTCCTTGGTCGTTACCGCGTCAATCCGCTCCACCGTGCGTTCCAGCGACGGCACCTTGCCCCAGATCTGCACCAGCCGCGCCAGCCGCTCGGCGCGGTTGGAGGGGCTTTCCAGCCCCATCAGCATCCCGGCCTTCATCTGGGCGCGGGCGCGCTCGACCTCAGCGTCGCTCATATCATCCGCGGCGCGCTTCATCTCGTCGATGGTGATGCCCGCCAGCTCTGCCAGCTGCTCACCGGAGGTGCCCGCATAGACGGTCATCGAGCCAGTATCGGCATAAGAGCCGGCCTGAGAGAAAATCGTATAGCAGAGGCCGCGCTTCTCGCGCACCTCCTGGAACAGCCGCGAGGACATGCCGCCGCCAAGCGCACTGGCATAGATCTGCGCGGTGTACATCGACTGATCGCGGTAGCCGGGGCCCTCAAAAGCCAGCGCGAAATGCGCCTGCTCCAGATCCTTTACCTGCCGCGCCTCGCCGCCGGTGAACTGTGCGCCTTCTGCGGTGAAATCCGGCTTGGCCTCCATATGGCCGAACATCTGCTCCGCCAGCTTGACCAGCGTGTCATGGTCCACACCACCAGCAGCGGCTAGTATCATATGCCCAGGGCCGTAATGCTCCGAAACGAACCCCTGCAGGTCTTCGCGGGAGAAGCTGCGGACCCGCTCCGCCGGACCGAGGATGGTCCGGCCCAGCGGCTGGCCGCGGTAGCTTTCCTCCTGCAGCCAGTCAAAGATCACGTCGTCGGGCGTGTCCAGCGATTGGCCGATCTCCTGCAGGATCACCCCGCGCTCAACCTCGATCTCACGCTGGTCGAACACCGGATTCAGCAGGATGTCCCCGATCACATCCACGGCCAGCGGCACGTCATCCTTGAGCACACGGGCGTAATACGCTGTCACTTCGCGCGAGGTGTATGCGTTGATGTAGCCGCCCACATCCTCGATTTCCTCGGCGATCTGCAGGGCCGAGCGCCGCTTGGTGCCCTTAAAGGCCATGTGCTCCAGGAAATGGGCAATGCCGTTCTGTTCCAGCCGCTCGTGGCGGCCGCCGGCAGTGACCCAGATCCCGACCGCCGCGGATTCCAGTCCCGGCATATGCTCGGAGACGATGCGGAACCCGTTGGCGAGTGTGTGCTGCTGAACTGTCAATTCGCGATGTTCTTTCTGATGTGATCCTCAAGGGCAGCCAGATCATTGGCGATCCGGGTGACCCGTTCCGGCCTGTCATACAGGTCCGCCATGCGCGGGGGAAGAGGCGGATGAATGCCGCTGGCGTCTTCGACCGCTGCCGGGAATTTCGCCGGGTGCGCGGTGGCCAGCGTGATCATCGGAACGTCGGCCTTGCGGTGCTCATTCGCCACTTTCACGGCAACGGCGCCATGCGGGCAGATCAGCTCACCCGAAGACGCCAGCTCGGATTTGATGGTGGCCAGGGTTTCCTCTTCGGAGGTACGGCCGGATTCGTAATTCTCCGCAAGCGCCTGCATCGCCCCCTGCGACACGTCAAAGCCGCCGTTCTTCAGCTCGTCCATCAGCAGTGCCACTGCCTTGCTGTCCTCGCCGTAGGCGTAGAACAGGGCGCGCTCGAAGTTCGAGGAGACCTGAATATCCATCGACGGCGAGATCGAGGGCTGGGTGTCGCCTTTGTAATACCCCTGCCCCGACAGGCAGCGGTGCAGGATGTCGTTCTGGTTGGTGGCGACCACCAACTGGTCGATCGGCAGGCCCATCTGCTTGGCGATGAAGCCTGCGAAGATGTCGCCAAAGTTGCCGGTGGGCACGGTGAAGCTCACCTTGCGGTGCGGTGCCCCCAGCGAAACGGCGGAGGAGAAGTAATAGACCACCTGCGCTAGTACGCGCGCGATGTTGATCGAATTGACGCCCGCCAGTTTCACCCCATCGCGGAAGTCGAAATCGTTGAACATGTCCTTCACACGGGCCTGGCAGTCGTCGAAGTCGCCATCGACGGCCAGCGCGTGTACGTTCTTGTCCTGCGGCGTGGTCATCTGGCGGCGCTGCACTTCCGACACACGGCCATGCGGGTAGAGGATGAAGACATCCACGTTGCTCAGGCCCCGAAAGGCTTCCATGGCGGCAGAGCCAGTATCGCCGGAGGTGGCACCGGCGATGGTCACCCGGTCGCCGCGGCGTTCCAGGGCGGTCTGGAACAGCTGGCCGATCAGCTGCATCGCAAAGTCCTTGAACGCCAGCGTCGGGCCGTGGAACAGCTCCAGCAGGAAGTGGTTGGGCGCCAGCTGCTTCAGCGGCGCGCGGGCGGCATGGCCGAAGCCCTCATAGGCGCGGGCGATGATGCCGCGGAACTCGTCATCAGTGAAGCAGTCGCCGAGGAAGGGGCGCATGACGCGGAAGGCGGTTTCCTCATAGGACAGGCCAGCCAGCGCCGCGATCTCGTCCTGGGACATCTGCGGAATTTCCGCCGGCACATACAGGCCGCCATCGCGGGCGAGGCCCGTCAGCATCGCGTCTTCAAAGGTCAGCTCGGGCGCTTGGCCCCGGGTCGAGATATATTTCATCGCCTTAGCTCTTTGGTTCAGGGGCGGCTGCGCCGCAGGAAATAGATGGTCATCGCCGCCCAGATAAAGGCCAGCGAAAACCAGGTGATCGCATATTGCAAGTGGTTGTTCGGGATGCCCGCAGTTGTCACGGCTTGCGGAGTGACCGCGGCCTCAGGCGTTGCGCTGCGGGCGACAATCAATACGGGTTCGGTGTTCAGGCGCTCTGCCATGTAGGCAACGTCCCGGGCATAGAGGATATTAGTGTCCACTTCCGGCGCGGGGGTGGTCCAGTCGCCCTCATCCGGCCAGAGAAGATTGCCGGTGACTGTAGCCTGCCCGATGGTGAGAGATGTGCCCTTTTCAGCGGCAGGGATGAAGCCCCGATCCAACAGGACACGCCGACCATCGGTGGTCACGAAAGGGGCAATGATCCGGTACCCCGTCTCGGCGTCTTTGGTGACCCAGAACACATGCAGCGCATTGCCTTCAATCTCACCTTCAACAGTGACGGCCCGGTAACGGTCTCGTTCCTTCGCCGGGACCTGCGGCAAAGCCGCCGGTGCAGCCGCGATGTTGGCCTCAATCGTCTGAAGCAGGTCTTCCTTCCAGGCCTTGCGCTGCAACTGCCAGGTGCCGAGGCCGATCAGAATAGCCAGGCCCGCGCCGCTGATGATCAACAGGAAGATGACACGCCGCATCGACGCTGCTCCGCTTCAAAACTTAGGGCGCGCAAGGTAACTCCTTGCGCGCCCCGTGTGTGACTTCAAGCTTGCGGATAATCAACCGCAAACATGTAACCGTTACAAACCGCCTATTACAGGCCGGAAGTGCCCCAGATGTAGACGGCCACGAACAGGAACAGCCAGACGACGTCCACGAAGTGCCAGTACCAGGCGGCGGCCTCGAAGCCGACGTGCTGCTCCGGGGTGAAGTCGCCCTTCATCGCGCGGATCAGGCAGACGGTCAGGAAGATGGTGCCGATGACCACGTGGAAGCCGTGGAAACCGGTGGCCATGAAGAAGTTCGAGTAGAACTCGTCTTCGCCGAACTTCCAGCCCTCGTGCAGCAGGTGCGCGTATTCATAGCCCTGAAGGAAGGTGAAGGCGATGCCGAACGCGATACCGATGGCCAGGCCCTGGATCAGCGCCTTGCGGTCGTTGTTGTGAACCAGCGCGTGGTGCGCCCAGGTCACTGCACAGCCGGACAGCAGCAGGATCAGGGTGTTGATCAGCGGCAGGTGGAAGGGGTCGACCGCGTAGATTTCCGGCGCCACGTATTCGGTGCCGACGTAGGTCTCCATCGGGTACATGGCGTGTTTGAAGAACGACCAGAACCAGGCGAAGAAGAACATCACCTCGGACATCACAAACAGGATGAAGCCGTAGCGCAGGCCGATGCGCACCACCGGCGTGTGGTCGCCCTGGCGGCTTTCGGCCACCACTTCGGACCACCAGGCAAAGGCGGAGTACAGAACCGCAACAAAGCCGATCCAGAACGGCCAGGCGGTGATGCCCTTCATCCAGAACACTGCGCCAACCAGCATGACGAAAGTGCCCACCGAAGCGGCCAGCGGCCAGATCGACGGCGGCAGAATGTGATAATCGTGATTTTTAGCGTGCGCCATTTAAGTGTCCCTCACCTAGCGGCCTAGTTCGTTGTTGTGCCTGCCCCGGTGCCATCCCCGGTGTCGAGGGCGGCATAGCCCTCGGGCAGATCGATTTCATGGAACGTGTACGACAGCGTGATCGTATGCACGTATTTTGCGTCCCGGTCGTCAATGATTTCGGGATCCACATAGAAGGTCACGGGCATCTGAACCCGCTCCCCCGGCTGAAGCACCTGCTCGGTAAAGCAGAAGCAGTCGATTTTCGAAAAGAACCCGCCGGCCTGATAAGGCGCCACGTTATACGACGCCTGCCCCGCCACCGGGCGGTCGGTCGGGTTGTAGGCCTCGTAAAAGGCCAGGCCGGTTTCGCCCAGCCGGACTTCCATCTCGCGCTGGACCGGCTTGAACTCCCACGGCATGCCGCGCTGCTTGGAGCCGTCGAAGCGCACCGTGATGGTTTCGTCCAGAATGGTGTCGGAGCCGGTGCTGGCCACGCCGGTCACGCCGCCAAAACCGGTGACCCGGCAGAACCAGTCGTAAAACGGCACCGAGGCCCAGGACAGGCCGCCCATCAGGACGACAACGCCGACCAGCTGGAGAACGGTTTTCTGGGGACCTTTCATCGCCATCAGTTCTGCTCCGCCTGAGTGTCGGGGAAAGAGAAGCCGTTGGAGGTGACCTTGACCATGGTCAGGGCCAGGATCAGCACCACGAAGGCGGCCAGCAGGACGCCCACGCCGATGTTGCGGCCCGACCGGCGCTTGTGGATTTCATGTTCCTTGCGCAGTGCCATGTTACCAGCCTCCCAGCCCGTAGGGCTTCAGCAGCGCTTCGGCCAGGATCGCGCCGAAGTGCAGGAACAGATAGAGCAGCGACAGTTTGAAGAAGCTGCGCTCGACCTTGAAGTTATCGGCCTCGGAATCGTCCTCGTCGCGGCGGGTGATCTTCCAGGCGCCGTGCAGGAACAGCGCGTTCATCACCAGCGCCGCGGCCAGGTAAAGCGGGCCGCCAATGCCGGAAAACGCGGTGCCGACGGCCAGCAGCGCCAGCAGCACGGTGTAGACCAGGATATGGACACGGGTGGCGCGGCGGCCATGGGTCACGGTCAGCATCGGCACGCCCGCGTCGTCATAGTCAGACCGCATGAACAGCGCCAGCGCCCAGAAATGCGGCGGCGTCCACATAAAGGTCAGCAGGAACATCAGCCAGGGCTCAACCGACATGGTGCCGGTGGCGGCAATCCAGCCGATCACCGGCGGGAAGGCCCCCGCGGCACCGCCGATGACGATATTCTGCGGCGTCGCCCGCTTGAGCCACATGGTGTAGACCACCACGTAGAAAAAGATGGTGAAGGCCAGGAACGCGCCGGCAAAGACATTAGCGGCCAGCGCCAGCATGATCACCGACAGGCCTGACAGCGCCAAGCCCAGTGCAAGCGCCTCGCCCGGCTCCACCTTGCCGGCGGGGATCGGGCGGCCCTTGGTGCGCTTCATCACCTTGTCGATATCGGCGTCCCACCACATGTTCAGCGCACCGGAGGCGCCGCCGCCGATGGCGATGAAAAGGATGGCGCAGAAACCGACGACGGGATGCACGGAGACGGGTGCGGCCAGCAGCCCGACCAAAGCGGTGAACACCACCAGCGACATGACACGGGGTTTCAGCAGGGCGAAGTAATCGCCAAAGCTGGCCTCGTCCTCATATGCCCGGCTTGCGTTGATGCTTGCGTCGCTCATCTTGGGTCCTTTGGCGGCAACAGGTGCGCATCGCTGCGCACCCTGGTCTTGTCATTGCGGCAGATGGGGCGGCTCGCGCCCCGCTTGCCAGCTATCAGTTGGAAGCGACCTGGTAGGCCTGCGGAATGCCCGCGTACTCTTCCTTGGCGCCTTCCAGCCAGGCGTCATACTCTTCCTGGGTCACGACCTTGACGGTGATCGGCATGTAGGCGTGGTCCTTGCCGCACAGCTCGGAGCACTGACCGAAGTAGATGCCTTCTTTGCCTTCATCGACCTTGAACCACAGCTGAGCCAGACGGCCCGGAACGCCGTCCTGCTTCACGCCGAAGGCCGGGATGGTCCAGGAGTGGATCACGTCCGCCGCGGTCACGTTCATCACGATGGTCTTGCCCGACGGCACGACAACGGCGGTATCGGTGGCCAGCAGGTACTCGTCTTCGGCATAGCCGTTTGCGGCCAGCTGGTCCTTGGGCAGCAGGAAGCTTTCGAACCCGAACTCGTGGTCGGTGTACTCATAGCCCCAGTACCACTGATAGCCGGTCACCTTGATGTTGATGTCGCCTTCGGGAATCTCCTGCTGGGCAAACAGCTGCGGCAGCGAGAAGGAGCCGATGAAGACCAGGATCAGGATCGGGATCACGGTCCAGGCAATCTCGATCGGGGTGTGGTGGGTGAACTTGGCCGGGGTCGGGTTGGCGCGGCGGTTGAACCGCAGGATCGCCCACAGCAGCAGGCCCGCAACAAACACGCAGATCACGGTGATGATCACCAGGATCATGTAGTCCAGGCGCTGCAGGCCTTCCGCCAGCGAGGTCGCCGCCGGCTGGAAGTTCAGTCCGCCGTCAACCGGCTTACCAATGGTTTCCAGACCTTCTTGCGCCATTGCTGGAAGGCTCGAAAGGCCGGCAAAAAGGCCCGAAAGCATCAAAGCGTTTTTCATGTTCTGTCCTGATCGGTTGATCGCATTTTTCTGCGGCAGCACGAATGGGGGGAATCAATGATTCCACAAAACGCACCAGCCCCGTTGTCTTTGACGCCGCTTAAAATCATATTCGGGCGTACAGATAAAGAGGCAGCCAAGCGTCAAACCGTCGCTTTCTTGATTTAGATCAAAAAAATCTGAGGACCGTGCCATGGAAAACCCAGCCTTCCGACCCTTTGAAACCGCGCTTCCGGAGGATGAGGCGCTGGCCGCCCTGCGGGACGCGCTGAATGGTGCGGAGGATGGCGAGATCTTTGCCGAGCGCCGCAAGTCGGAGGCCCTGTCCTTTGATGACGGGCGGCTGCGCAGCGCCAGTTATGATGCGTCCGAGGGCTTTGGTTTGCGGGCGGTTAACGGCGATGTGGCCGGATATGCGCATTCCACCGATGTCTCGATCGCGTCGCTGAAGCGGGCGGCGGAGACGGCCAAGCTGGCCGTTGGCGAGGGCGGCGGCACCTACTCGGACGCGCCGCAGGCGACCAACAAGAAGCTCTATACCGATGCCGATCCGATCAGCGCCATGCCGTTTCCGGTGAAGGTGGAGACATTGCGCGAAATTGATGCCTATGCTCGTGATCTGGATCAACGCGTGGTTCAGGTTTCCGCGTCACTGGCCGCCTCACTGCAAGAAGTGGAGATCCTGCGCGCTGACGGGGTGCGGGTGCGCGACACCCGCCCGATGGCGCGGCTCAACGTGTCGGTGATCGTCGAAAAGGACGGCCGCCGCGAGAGCGGCTCGGCGGGCGGCGGAGGGCGGCTGGGCCTGGATGGGCTGGTCGACCCCAAGCATTGGCAGGCCCAGGTGAAGGAGGCGCTGCGCATTGCGCTGGTCAACCTGGACGCGGTCCCCGCCCCGGCGGGCGAAATGGACGTGGTGCTTGGACCGGGCTGGCCCGGCATCCTGCTGCACGAGGCGATCGGCCACGGTTTGGAGGGCGATTTCAACCGCAAGGGTTCGTCGGCCTTTGCCGGGCTAATGGGCCAGCAGATCGCGGCCAAGGGCGTGACCGTGCTGGATGACGGCACAATCCCGGACCGGCGCGGCTCGATCACCGTCGATGACGAGGGCACGCCGAGCCAGAAAACCACCCTGATCGAGGACGGCATTCTGGTCGGCTTCATGCAGGACCGCCAGAACGCGCGGCTGATGGGGGTTTCCCCCACCGGCAACGGGCGGCGCCAAAGCTATGCCCATGCGCCGATGCCGCGGATGACCAACACCTACATGCTGGGCGGCAGCGCCGACCCCGGTGATCTGGTGGCCGGGATCAAGGACGGCATCTGGGCGGTGGGCTTTGGCGGCGGCCAGGTGGATATCACCAATGGCAAGTTCGTGTTCTCCTGCACCGAGGCCTACCGGGTGAAGGACGGCAAAGTCGGCGCACCGGTTAAGGGAGCCACGCTGATCGGCGACGGGGCCACTGCGCTCAAGCAGATTCGCGGCCTTGGCAATGACATGGCGCTGGACCCCGGCATGGGCAATTGCGGCAAGGCCGGGCAATGGGTTCCAGTGGGTGTCGGCCAGCCCTCGGTGCTGATGGGCGGGCTGACCGTGGGCGGATCGGCCGCCTGAATCAGTCCGCAAAAACTCGGCAAAATCATGATTTTGCCGCAAATTTCCGGGCCGGAAGCCAGTGTTTCCGGCCTTTTCTACCGGAACAAGAAGTCTTCGAACTCAGGCCGGATTGCAATTCTCCATTTGTTTTCGACACTTAGGAAAATTTTCAGGGTATTGGCCGAAAACTCTCTGCCGTTCACCAACTGTTAACCGGCAAAGGGTTAATTCTAATCCTGCAAACAGGCGGAGCTGCGGATGACTGAAGAAGCACATTCTTCCACTCACCCCCCACTCCCACCCACCACGGAAGACACTCAGTTTTCATGGCTTCGCCTGTTGCGCTCCAAGCGGGTCGGCCCGGTGACGTTTCACCGGCTGCTCGCTGAATACGGTTCAGCGCAGAACGCGCTGGATGCGCTGCCCGAAGTGGCACGCTCCGCAGGCATAAAAGGGTATGAAACATGCCCTGCCAAAGCGGTGGACGCCGAAATTAAGGCCGCAAAAGCCGCCAAAGCGCGGCTTTTGTGCTTTTCGGACCCTGACTATCCCAAACTCCTGGCCGGGCTGAAGAATGCCCCGCCCCTGCTGTGGGCCATCGGCGACCTGTCTGTGCTGAGGCGCCCGATGGTTGCCATGGTCGGGGCGCGCAACGCGTCTTCCCTGGGGCTGCGGATGGCCCGGTCGCTGGCGCAGAACCTGGGGGAGGCAGGCTGCACCGTGGTTTCCGGCATGGCCCGCGGTGTCGATACCGCGGCGCATCAGGCGGCGCTGAAAACCGGCACCATTGCAGTGCTGGCAGGTGGCGTTGACGTCATCTACCCCGCAGAAAACGCCAAGCTGGCCGAAGATATCTGCGAAACCGGCCTCCGGCTGTCGGAACAGCCCATGGGCCTGACACCGCAGGCGCGCGATTTTCCGAAACGCAACCGCATCATCGCCGGCATGTCCCGCGCCGTCGTGGTGGTGGAGGCAGCGGCGAAGTCCGGCAGCCTGATCACCGCCCAGGATGCGCTGGATTACGGGCGCGAGGTGCTGGCGGTGCCCGGCCATCCATTCGATGCCCGCAGCTCCGGCTGCAACCGGCTGATCCGGGACGGTGCCATGCTTGTGCGCGACGCCGCCGACGTTCTGGAGGCGCTGCCGCAGCAGGATCCGCTGCCGGCGCCTGCTGCGGCGGACAGCCTGCAAGAAGCCTTGGCGAGTTTGCCCCCGCCACCGCCCCAGCGGCGCAGCCTGGCGCAGACCAACGCCCTGCATCAGCAGATCCTGGGCCGGCTGGGCCCCTCCCCCACCTCCGAGACCGAGCTGCTGCGCGACCTGTCCCTGCCGCCGCATGAGCTGGCGCCGGCGCTGACGGATCTGGAGCTGGAAGGCACAATCCACCGCCACCCTGGGGGGCTGCTTTCCAAGGCTTTTCCGGACGGCGAAGAATGACCACACGCAGCCTTTCCTGCCCAGGCCCATCCGCTGGAACGGGCGGCAGAAGGCTGGCGCAGACGGCCGTTCTGCAGCCGCGTCCAATGCACCCGGATTGACAATCGCCTCTTGCGCCCCACATGTTGCCCCGCCATAGAACCCGCAGAAGTGGTCCGAAGAGGTATCAGAATTTATGCCAGTAGTTGTTGTCGAATCCCCGGCCAAAGCAAAAACAATCAATAAATATCTTGGCTCCGACTATACGGTTCTGGCGTCTTACGGACACGTGCGCGACCTGCCGGCAAAAGATGGCTCGGTCGATCCGGACGCGGATTTCGGTATGACCTGGGAAGTCGCCAACGATTCCCGCAAGCACGTGAAAGCGATCGCCGATGCGCTGAAAGACGATAATGCGCTGATTCTCGCGACCGACCCCGACCGCGAGGGCGAGGCGATCAGCTGGCATTTGCAGGAAGCGCTCACCAAGCGGCGTTCGATCAAGAAGGACACCGCCGTGAGCCGGGTGACCTTCAACGCGATCACCAAGGAAGCGGTGACCGAGGCGATGCGCAACCCGCGCCAGGTCGACATGCCGCTGGTCGAGGCGTATCTGGCACGCCGGGCGCTGGATTATCTGGTGGGCTTCAACCTGTCGCCGGTGCTGTGGCGCAAACTGCCTGGCGCGCGTTCAGCGGGCCGGGTGCAATCGGTCTGCCTGCGCCTGATCGTCGAACGCGAGATGGAGATCGAGGCCTTCAACCCGCAGGAATACTGGTCCGTGCGCGCTCAGCTGGCGACCCCGCGCGGCCAGGAGTTCGAGGCGCGCTTGACCGTGCTGGGCGGCGAAAAGCTCGACAAATACAGCCTCAAGAATTCTACCGCAGCCGAGCTGGCGGTTCAGGCCGTAGCCTCGCGCAGCCTCAAGGTACTGTCGGTCGAGGCCAAGCCTGCGGCCCGCAACCCCTCCGCCCCCTTCATGACCTCCACCCTGCAGCAGGAGGCCAGCCGCAAATTCGGCATGGGCGCGCGCCAGACCATGAACGCAGCGCAGCGGCTCTATGAGGCGGGCTACATCACCTATATGCGGACCGACGGCATCGACATGGCGCCGGAAGCCGTACAGGAGGCCCGCGCCGAGATCGAGAAGCGCTACGGCGCCGAATATGTCCCCTCCTCGCCGCGGATCTATAAGAACAAGGCCAAGAACGCCCAGGAAGCGCACGAATGTATCCGCCCGACGGACATGAGCCGCGATGCCAAGGCGCTGAAGGTCACGGATGACGATCAGCGCAAGCTTTATGACCTGATCTGGAAGCGGACGCTCTCGTGCCAGATGGAAGGCGCGCGGCTGGAGCGCACCACCGTCGATATCGGCTCGGACGACCAGCAGGTCGTGCTGCGCGCAACCGGCCAGGTGGTGCTGTTTGACGGCTTCATGCGGGTCTATGAGGAAGGCCGCGATGACGTCGCGGATGAGGACGACAAGCGCCTGCCGCAGATCATGGAAGGCGAGGCGATGAAGTTCGCCTCCTCGCTGGCGGCGCAGGCCGAAAAGGCCGGCAAGGACGCCTCTGTCCTGTCTGATGACGGCGCGGTGCTGGCGCTGCAGCACCACACCCAGCCGCCGCCGCGCTATACCGAGGCGACGCTGGTCAAACGCATGGAAGAGTTGGGCATCGGCCGCCCCTCGACCTATGCGTCCGTGATCACCACAATCCAGGACCGCGAATACGTCCGCAAGGAAAAGAACCGCCTGTTCCCCGAGGACAAGGGCCGGATCGTCACGATCTTCCTCCTGAATTTCTTCCGCAAATACGTGGGCTACGAGTTCACCGCAAACCTGGAAGAAGAGTTGGACGACGTGAGTGCCGGCGACCGGGATTACAAGGATCTCCTGGGCAAGTTCTGGCGCGATTTCTCCGCCGCTATTGCCGAGACATCCGAGCTGCGCATCACCGAAGTGCTGGATGTTCTGGATGACGCGCTGGCGCCCCAGCTGTACCCGCCGCGCGAGGATGGAACCGATCCGCGCATCTGCCCGAAATGCGGCCAGGGCCAGTTGCACCTGAAGACCTCGCGCACCGGCGGCTTTGTCGGTTGCGGCAACTACCCTGAGTGCAACTACACCCGCCCGATTTCCGGCGAAGGCGCCGAAGGCTATGAGCGCGTCCTGGGAGAGGATGACGGCGATGAAATTCATCTGAAATCCGGCCGCTTCGGGCCTTATGTCCAGCGCGGCGAAGCAACGCCCGAGAACAAGAAGCCGCCGCGCTCCTCTCTGCCAAAGCAGGGCAAGGATTTCCTGCCGGGCTGGGGCCCGAATGAGATCACTCTGGAGCAGGCCCTGACCCTTCTGACTCTGCCGCGCGAAATCGGGCAGCATCCGGACGGCGGTGCAATTCAGTCCAACCTGGGACGGTTCGGCCCCTACATCGCGCACCAGCTGCCCGATGAGGAAAAGCCGGTTTATGTGAACCTCAAGGAGACGCTGGACGTTTTTGAGATCGGCATGAACCGGGCGGTTGAGATGCTGGCGGAGAAGCGCGCCAACCCCGGCCGCCGCGGCAGCCGCGCGGCTGCCAAGCCGCTGAAGGAGCTGGGCGAGCACCCCGAAAGCGGCGGCGCGGTGAACATCATGGACGGCCGCTATGGGCCCTACGTCAAATGGGAGAAGGTGAACGCCACCCTGCCCAAGGACGTGGAGCCAAAGGACGTGACCATGGAAATGGCGGTTGAGCTGATTTCCGAGAAAGCGTCCAAGGGCGGCAAGAAGAAAGCCGCCGCCAAAAAAACCGCGGCCAAGAAGAAAGCCGCCCCGAAGAAGGCCGCCGCCAAGGAGTGACCGGACCGGCGCGCTCCCGCCGGCTCCGGGCGCATCGGCATGCGCCCTCCCCGTTGGGCCCAGCGCCGCTAACGCGGCGCGGGCTGCCCTTCAATCCCCTTTTGTTCTGCACTGGCAGATGCCGTTTAAGGGCAAACCTGTCCTGAAACGGCATCTCAGCCAATCCCCCTTGCGCCGCGCAGCGGCGCCACGCCCAAGGCTGACGGCGTCTCGCCGCAGGCAGAGGTGCTGGGAAGGCGCGGGAGCGCACCCCTCCGTAGAAATACGCACACTTCTCCGTATCGTTGACTTGTGCCCGCCCCGGCGTCAGAACCACTGTCAAACGGTAGTTGTTGGGAGAACTCCATGAAAAAGGTTTACGCCAACGCCGCCGAAGCGCTCGACGGGCTGCTTCACGACGGCATGCTTATCGCCGCGGGGGGCTTTGGCCTCTGCGGCATCCCCGAACTTCTTTTGCAAGCGATCAAGGACGCAGGCACCAAGGACCTGACCTTTGCCTCCAACAATGCCGGCGTTGACGATTTCGGCATCGGCATCCTGCTGCAGACCAAGCAGGTGAAGAAGATGATCTCTTCCTATGTGGGCGAGAACGCGGAATTCATGCGCCAGTACCTGTCGGGTGAGCTGGAGCTGGAATTCAACCCCCAAGGCACCCTGGCCGAGCGTATGCGCGCCGGCGGCTGCGGCATTCCGGGCTTCTACACCAAAACCGGTGTCGGCACCGTGATCGCCGAGGGCAAGGAGCACAAGGACTTCAACGGCGAGACTTACATCCTGGAGGAAGGCATC
The DNA here is from genome assembly GCF_056158685.1 of Leisingera sp. ABM4_103. Classification (NCBI taxonomy): domain Bacteria; kingdom Pseudomonadati; phylum Pseudomonadota; class Alphaproteobacteria; order Rhodobacterales; family Roseobacteraceae; genus Leisingera; species Leisingera sp. ABM4_103. The sequence continues at coordinate 352,160 of NZ_JBSWTU010000005.1, forward strand.
TTTGCCGATCTCTCCATCGTCAAGGCCTGGAAGGCGGATGACACCGGCAACCTGATCTTCCGCAAGACCGCCCGCAACTTCAATCCGCCTGCTGCCATGTGCGGCAAGATCTGCGTGGCAGAAGTGGAAGAAATCGTGCCGCGCGGCGAGCTTGACCCCGACCAGATCCACCTGCCGGGCATCTACGTGCACCGCATCATCCAGGGCGCGCACGAGAAGCGCATTGAGCAGCGCACCACCCGCAAGCGTGAGGAGGCTTAAACCATGGCTTGGGACCGCAACCAAATGGCCGAGCGCGCCGCGCAGGAACTGGACGACGGCATGTATGTGAACCTCGGCATCGGCATTCCGACGCTGGTGGCGAACTATGTGGGCGACAAGGACATCACCCTGCAGTCGGAGAACGGCATGCTGGGCATGGGCCCCTTCCCCTATGAGGGCGAGGAGGATCCGGACCTGATCAACGCGGGCAAGCAGACCATCACCGAGCTGGCGCGCACCTCCTATTTCGACAGCGCCACGTCCTTCGGTATGATCCGCGGCGGCAAGATCGCGGCCGCGATCCTGGGCGCAATGGAAGTCGATGAGAAAGGCGACCTGGCGAACTGGATGATCCCGGGCAAGCTGGTCAAGGGCATGGGCGGCGCCATGGATCTGGTCGCAGGCGTCGGCCGCGTGATCGTGGTGATGGACCACACCAACAAGCATGGCGACAGCAAGGTGCTGAAGGAATGCACCCTGCCGCTCACCGGCAAGGGCGTGGTCGACCAAATCATCACCAACCTGGGCGTTCTGGATGTCGTTGATGGCGGGCTGAAGATCGTCGAACTGGCCGAGGGTGTCAGCGAAGAGGAACTGCGCAGCTCCACTGAGGCCACAATCGTCGGCTGATCTTGGAATAGAGCTGACTGGCAAAAAAGGCCCGCCGGATACCGGCGGGTCTTTTCTTGTCGCGGGTCGTCATAGCTGTCACGCCCCGGCGGCTGCTCCTGGACGCGGACGCGGCCGCAGCGTGTGCCAGACGGCGCCTTCCTGCGGGTTCACGATCTCCCACATGTAGACGCGCTTATCGTGCCAATTGACAATCTTTTCCTGCCCGTCTTCGAACACTACCACGCAATAGCTGCCATCGGCCGGGTCGCAACTGTCACGTCCCAGCAAGGTGACGATGACCGGGTCCACCAGATTGCTCTTGAACAGAACCATTGCCTTGGTCTGCTTGCCGGAGACGTAGAGGGCCCCTGCAAACAGCGCCGCCGCCAGCAGGATGAACCCCACACCAGAGAAGTTCCGGAACGGATTGAACTCCGCCAACTGCGGCCCGAAGGCGGTAAAGACCATGCGCCCGAAAAAACCGATGAAAGCCAGCAGGGCGAATAACAGAAGCTTCCCATTAAGACTTTGCGCGCCCACGGCAATTTCCGATGGGTTAAATCCCAAATCCAAATCATTTTCTCCAAAAATTTGAGCTAAAAAATATGCTTCAGGCCACCATACCGGCGGCCCGGGGCAGATGGCAGGCTTTTTGCAAAAAAACTCCGTTAATCGGGCCGCTGCGAACCTCTGTACGGCAGATTATCCACTGCACCGGTTCGCTTCAGAGGCTCCGTTAGCTTGAGCAACTGCTCAGCTTCAGCCGCCGCTCGGGACTTGGATAGCGTCCGCCCCAGCGGGCGCGCGCGGCAGTGTCACCGGCAGCAGAACGCCGCCGGCAAGAACAGCGGCCAGTGCCGCCATGAGAATATCCCGTTTCATGGGTGAGCCCCCGCGCAACGGCGCGCGCAATTCATCGCCGGCTGTCTGATCATGCCTTGGTCCCTCCTGCACTGAATTGCACGCCGGTGCCGGAGGCCTCATTCGGTCGTGTCCCCGCGTCCGGTGCCGTCAGCGCAGCAGCAATGCAGGCAGCCAGTATCACCGGCCCGAACGGTGAAGCCATCGGTTTGAAAAGACGTCTCATTCCAGTTCCCCTAACAAAGTGTACCGATCTGTAAACTCACCTCAGTAAAGTGTACCGATCGGTACTTATAATCAAGGGAATTTTCACCCGCCCAAGGCTGAAGAGCGGCGTCTGGCCCTAACGCCCTTGTGTTACGGCAAAAATTATTTTGATTTGCCGCGCAATCCCGACGTCAATATGTACCGAACGGTACACCTGAGGACGAATTATGCGCCCCAACAAGCGAGACGAACTGGTCAGCAATGCCCTGGAGGTCTTTTACCGAAACGGGTTCCACGCAACGGGCATGGACATGCTGGTCGAGGAAACCGGCATCTCCAAGACCTCGATCTACAAGCACTTCCGCACCAAGGACGACCTGATTATTGCCGTGCTGCGCCTGCGGGACGATAATTTCCGCAGTTGGCTGTTCAGCCGGATGGAGGCTTTATCTAACACTCCGGCCGGGCAGCTGCTTGCGGTTTTCACCGCTCTTGGCGAATGGTTCGGGAAGCCGGAATTTGCAGGCTGCATGTTCATAAAAGCCAGCGCCGAGTTCCAGAGCCGGACTCATCCGGTGTATCTGCAGTCTACGGAGCACAAGCAACTGCTGCTGGAGCATTTAACCGGCTTGGCCAAAGCAGCCGGTGCGCCCGCCCCCGCAGGACTGGCCCGTCAGCTTTTAACATTGAAGGAAGGCGCAATCGTTCTGGCGGCCATGTCGGTGACCCCGGATCCGGCTGGGGACGCGCGGGACACCGCCCGGATGCTGCTGCAGCCCTATCTGGCGGAGGGCTGAACCGGGCTGGCTTAGTTCATCACCCGGAACACGCAGCCGTCCGAAATCAGCTGCGGCGGGGTCAGGCAAAGGCCGCGGGCCACCTGATAGGCGGCCAGGACCTTTGGCACGTAATCACGGGTTTCGGCAAAGGGAGGCACGCCCTGGTGGCTGCGCACCGCGCCCTCGCCTGCATTGTATCCGGCCAGCACCAGTATCGGGTCGCCGCCGAACTCCCCCATCAGCCAGTCGAGATAGCGGATGCCGCCCGAAATGTTCTGATGCGCTTCCAGAGCGTCCGTCACGCCAAATCGCGCCGCGGTGTCCGGCATCAGCTGCATCAGCCCCTGGGCGCCGGCGGAGCTGACGGCATCTGCCTTGCCCGCGGATTCGACAGCGATCACTGCCAGCACCAAAGCAGGCGAGACCTGGGTGCTGGCGCTTTCGGTCAGGATCTGGATTCCGCGGGTCTGGGCGATTTCCTGCATCAGCTGCAGCCGCGGCGCCGCAAGCCCCTTGGCCCCTGCCAGCGCCTGCAGGGCATCGTCCAGACGGCCCGGCCCGCTCTGCTCCAAACCGGGGGAAATCTTGTTCCAGAACCATCCGTAGCGTCCGGCGGGCTGCGCGGCATCGTCTACCAGGTCCGGCAACGGAGCGGCGGCTTCCGTTTGCGGTTCCGGCTCGATTTGCACTGTAATACGCTTGCTGGCGCCGGGTGCGGGCGGTTTGACCCGCTTTGCCTCAAACTGGGGGAACGGTTCTTGCGGCGCGTCCTGCCCCCAGGCCGCCATGGGCACGGCATAGGCTGCCAGTGCCAATATCGCGTTACGGAATGCCAATGTTCTGCCTGCCAGAGGTTTTTTTGTCCGCTCAGACTCGGAAAATTACTGCTGAAAACCAGGCTTGGCCCCCAGAATCTGGCGCAATCGCCATATTTCCCTGCGCCTGGCGCGGAAATGCCACGCGGCCCAACGCGGTAACAAAAAATTAATCCAGCAAAATCAAGCAGGTGCCGAAATTCTTGCTGAAAAGTAAAATTGGGGCGGCAATTTCCGGCTTTCAGCCCAAATCCTGCCACGCTGGGCTGGCTATATAAGCTCATCCAAGCCGGACAGAGGTCAAGCAGGTGAGAGAGCGGACCCTGGCGAGAAGGCGGGATAAAGCAAATTCTGAGATCCTTTGGAGGGACCAAGCCATGATCAAATTCTTCAAAAACTTCCGCAAAGACGAATCCGGCGCCGTGACCGTTGACTGGGTTGTGCTGACCGCAGCCGTTGCTGCTCTGGGCGGCGTTGTCTACACGGCCATCCAGGACGGTGCATCCGACCTGGCCAGCAACACCAACACCTTCATGGACGGCAAAAACCCGAACGGCAGCGGCACCTAAGCTACGCTGCACAGCATTTGCCTGAGCATTGGCCGCCCTGTTCGCAGGGCGGCCGTTTTGCTGTTTGCGGGTATTCGCCGCCCCCGCCAGAACGGACAGCCGCAACGCAGGACTGGCTTGGAAAACTCTTTTCCCGGTTTCCGCACTATTGGGCGAAAAGCACAGTATTACGCCCAATTAACGCCCCATTCATAAAGCTTAATGGACTCATCAACCGGCGGGCAGGCCAGAAGGAGAGAGCTGGCCAGACTGCCCGGCGGACCAGATACAGTATTTAAGTTTCCTTGGAGGGACCAAGCCATGATCAAATTCTTCAAAAACTTCCGCAAAGACGAATCCGGTGCCGTGACCGTTGACTGGGTTGTGCTGACCGCAGCCGTTGCTGCTTTGGGCGGCGTTGTCTACACCGCCATCCAGGACGGTGCATCCGACCTGGCCAGCAACACCAACACCTTCATGGACGGCAAAAACCCGAACGGCAGCGGCACCTAACAGGCTGGCCTGAGAATGCTGTGCCTTGGTCCTGCCAGGGCACAGCTGCATCCCAAGTTTCCGTTTCTTAGTGAGGCGCAGGTCATGAAAAAACTAAGCTCCTACCTTACAGACGAAGACGGTGCGATAACTGTCGATTGGGTGATTTTGAGCGCAGCGGCTGTTGCTATGGCAGCGCTGATTGCAGGCTCCGTCGGGGACGGCGGATTGAGCCTGGCAAACGGGATCGCTTCGTTCATGCGAAACTGGTCGTTCAGCTGAGGCGCGTGATTGGCGGGCCCTGTCAGGCCGCGCCAAGGCGCCGTCACAGAACCGGCAGAAGTCGGCAGTTTTCAGGCAAATTGAGATATCCAGCAGCCGGTTCCGATCACGGAACACCGGCTCAAGTTGATGAGAGGTAACACAATGCGGGCAGTTTTCGGACTTGTGCTGATTGTCGGTGTAGCCCTCGCCGGCGGTGCCGTGATGATGGCCAAGAACTACATCTCGGCCTATCAAAATGAACTTGCGCGCGAGCGCGCAGCCCGCGCTGAGGCGGTGCCGACGGTGGATGTGTTTGTCGCCACCAAACCGCTGAAATACGGCGAGCGCCTGTCCAAGGACGCAGTGCGCGCCGTGCGCTGGCCGCAGAACGCTATCCCCGAGGGCGCCTTTACCACCCTCGACGCATTGTTCCCGCCCCAGAACGGCGAGAAGCTGCGGGTGGTGCTGCGCGCCATGGAGAAGGATGAGGCGGTGATGGCCATCAAGGTCACCGCCCCCGGCGAAGATGCCGGCATCACCTCGCGGCTGCAGCGCGGCATGCGGGCCTTTGCGATCAAGGTGGACGTGTCCTCCGGCGTCTCGGGCTTTCTGCGTCCCGGTGACAAGGTGGACGTCTATTGGACCGGCATGATGCCCGGCGCCAGCGGCTCACGCGGGGAAGTCACACGGCTGATCCAGACCAATGTGGAACTGGTGGCAGTCGACCAAAGCGCTGGCGGCGACATAAACGAGGCTATCATTGCCCGCACCGTCACCGTTGCTGTCCGGCCTGAACAGGTGGCGGCCCTGGCTCAAGCCCAGACCACCGGACGGCTGTCCCTGGCCCTGGTGGGTGCAGGCGATGACACCATCGCTTCGGTGGTGGAAGTTGACCAGCGAACGCTGCTGGGTTTGGGGGCTTTGGAAGCTCCGCAAGAGGTGGAAAAGGAAAAGGTTTGCACCATCCGGACCCGCCGCGGTGCTGAGGTTGTGGAAATTCCGATCCCTTGCACCAACTGAAAAACACCTGTTCGCACAGACCCTTAACAGGTTCAGCCGCCTCTTCCATGCGAAGGGCGGCTGTTCTGTCTGTTGCGCAAGCTCCACATCGGCGCCCCCTCAGGAAAGGCCCCGAAGCCTTTGATTCTTGCAATATTTCGGGATCTGCACCACAGTGCCCGAAAGAGCGGGCGAAAAGACCCGGATTTTGAGGCGTGATCGGAAAGGCAGGTCACATGGCAATTCGACGGTTCGTGGCGGCGGCCCTGATGGGGCTATCGCTTATTGGCATGCCGCAGGCAGATGGGGCCTGGGCGCAGTCCTTGCGCGTGGTGAAAAAGGGCACGGCGGCGACGCTCGACGTGCCGATGAACCGTGCAGTGGTTGTGGAAAGCGAAATCCCCTTTGCCGAGCTGAGCATCGCCAATCCCAGCATTGCCGACATCTCGTCTTTGTCCGATCGCACCATTTACGTTCTGGGCAAGTCCCCGGGCCTGACGACGCTGACGCTGCTCGACGGCTCCGGCCGACTGATCACCAACGTTGACGTGCGGGTGGCCGCCGATGTCACCGAATTCAAGCAGCGCCTGCGCCAGATTCTGCCGAATGAAAAGATCGAAGTGCGGACCGCCAATGATGGCATCGTCCTTTCCGGCACCGTGTCCAGTTCGGCACGGCTGCAGCGGGCGCTGGATCTGGCTGAGCGCTATGCCCCGGAGCGGGTCAGCAACCTGATGTCGGTGGGCGGCGTGCAGCAAGTGATGCTCAAAGTCCGCTTTGCCGAAATGCAGCGCTCAGTGTCTAAATCGCTGAGCGCCTCGCTGGGCTTCAACGGCGGCACCGGCAACGGCCGCACCGGCGGCGTCAACACGCTGAACACCTCTGGCGCCCTGGCCAACTCTCTGGCCGGCAACATCCCTGCGGCCAACGAAAACACCGGCGCCTTCCTGTTCGGCTTCAACGCAGGTTCCGTCCAGGTCAGCCTGCTGCTGGAAGCGCTGGAACAAAAGGGCGTTGTCCGCACCTTGGCCGAACCCAACCTCTCCGCCCTCTCGGGGCAGGAAGCGAAATTCCTGGCCGGCGGCGAATACCCGGTCCCGGTCGCCCAGGAAGGCGGCGTGATCACCATCGAATTCAAACCCTTCGGGATCGAGCTGAACTTCATCCCGCGTGTGGTTGACGGCGATCTGATCAATCTGGAACTGAACGCCGCAGTCTCTGCGATCGACCCGACCAATTCGCTGGAACTCAGCGGTCTGACCATCGACGCTTTCTCCCGCCGCGAGACCTCCACCACGGTGGAAATGCGCGACGGCGAAAGCTTTGCCATTGCCGGGCTGATCCGCGACGAATTCCTCGACAACTCCTCGCAGCTGCCTTGGCTGGGTGACGTGCCGGTGCTGGGCGCGCTGTTCCGAAGCGCCGACTACCAGCGCGAGCAGACCGAACTGGTGATCATCGTCAGCGCCCATCTGGTGACCCCCACCCGCGGCGAGGCGCTGACCCTGCCGACCGACCGTGTGGCCCCGCCCAGCGAGAAGGATCTGTTCCTGTTCGGGCGCACGTCACGTAACCGGGCCGGGCCTGCCGCCGAGGTCGCCAAGCAGGATTTCAACGGCTCTTACGGCTACGTGCTGGACTGATAGGGAGTGGCACAGATGATCAGAACCGCTGCAATTCTCGGCCTCCTCCTGACCACCGCCGCCTGCGAGCGGGAAGCCGGGCGCGAGTTGAACCGCAAGGGAACCTTTGGCGAAGCCACCCTCAACAACGCGGCGGTGATGAGCGGCGAGCGCAGCTTTGCCATCCAGCTGGCCGGCCGGTTCGCCCAGGAAGTGCCCACCACCATCACCTTTGACTTTGACAGCGCCCGGCTTGACCAGACCGCACGAACGGTGCTGGACCAGCAGGCGCATTGGATCCGGCAGTTCCCCGAGGTGCGGTTCCGCGTCTTCGGCCACACCGATGCGGTGGGCAGCAACGCCTACAACCGCGCGCTTGGCTTGCGCCGGGCCCGGGCGGCAGTGAATTACCTGGTCTCCCGCGGCATCAGCCGCAGCCGTCTGGAAGCGGTGATCTCGCACGGGGAAACCCAGCCGCTGATCCCGACGCCTGAACGCGAACGCCGCAACCGCCGCACCGTGACTGAGGTCAGCGGCTTCCTCAAGCGCCACCCGTCGGTGCTGGACGGCAAATATGCCCAGATCATCTACCGCGAGTATCTGGAAAGCGCGATTCCTGGCACCACCCTGACCCAGCAGAAGTCGCTGGAGCGCACTCTGCAATAAGCCCGCCACGCTGGCGGGCGGTTACGAAGTAGTAACAATTCCCCATATTTGGGGATTTTTGGCCCCAATATCGCCTAGATTGCCACCGACATTGTTTCCAAGAGGCGGACTGTGCCCATGGCCCGGTTCCGCCCATGTGAACAAGGATGATGGCGATGAGCAGCGGTATGCCGCAAACAGAGACACCTGCAATTGTTGCCTGCACGATCAGCCGCGATGTGCAGAACTTCGACCTCCTGATCGAAGACATGGAAGCCGCATTGGGAGAAGCCTGGGGCGATCTGGGCTTTACCGAGGCGCTGGCTTTCTTCGGCCAGACCGAGGCGGAGCCGCTGCAGTTCGTCGCTCTGGCCATCGACAGCGCCGACGAGGGCGACCTCCCGCTGATGGGCGAGATCATCACTCAGGCCAAGTCCCGCGGTATCAAGGTGATCCTGATTGCCGAGGATGTGACCCCGGCCGCGCTGCACACGCTGCTGCGCCAGGGCGCAGATGAGTTTGTCCCCTACCCTCTGCCCGAGCAGGAATTGCAAGCGGCCATCGAACGGCTGCAGGCGCCGCCCCCGGCAGTGGAGCAGAACCCGCACCAGCTGCAATCCGGCAGCCAGCGCGAAGGCGCGGTGATCGTTTGCCACGGGCTCGCAGGCGGCACCGGTTCAACCACCATGGCCGTCAACCTGGCCTGGGAGCTTGCCGCGCTCAGCGAGCGGGAGGAGCCCAGCGTCTGCCTGCTGGATCTGGACCTCCAGCATGGCTCGGTCTCGACCTACCTGGACCTGCCCCGCCGCGAGGTGGTGATGGAAATGCTCAGCGAGTCCGAAAGCATGGACGAGGATCTGTTCGGCCAGGCGCTGCTGCCGTTCCAGGAGAAGCTGCAGGTTCTGACCGCACCCTCGGAAATGGTGCCGCTTGACCTGTTGTCGCCCGAAGACATCGCCCGGGTTATCGAAATGGCGCGCAGCCATTTCGACTTTGTCGTCATCGACATGCCGCACACGCTGGTGCAGTGGACCGAAACAGTGCTCAATACGGCGCACGTATATTTCGCCTTGATCGAACTGGATATGCGGTCAGCCCAGAACGCTCTGCGGATGAAACGGGCCCTGCAGTCGGAGGACCTGCCCTTCGAAAAGCTGCGCTTTGCCCTGAACCGGGCGCCGAAATTCACAGATCTTGCCGGCAAAAGCCGGGTCAAACGGATGGCAGAATCCCTCAGCATCTCCATCGACCTGCAGCTGCCCGACGGCGGCAAGCAGGTTCTGCAGAGCTGCGACCACGGGCTGCCGCTGGCCGTTTCGGCAGCGAAAAATCCCTTGCGCAAGGAAATCGCCAAGCTCGCGGCCTCGCTTCATGCGCTGGGCCGAAGCGAAGCAGAAGCCGCCTGAGCGGCCTGAACTGGGGGTGAGTTGATGTTTTCCAAGTACAAGAAGCAAGCGGCGAAGCCTGCCGCTCCGGCACCTGAACCGGTTGCCGCTCAGGCAGCCGCTGCAGCGCCTGCTGCCTCGCTGCGCCGGCCGGTCCAGCGCAAGGCGGCTGAAGCGCAGCCGATGGACAAGGAGCGCAAGCGCAAGGAGCGTTTGGGCGAGATCAAGATCCAGCTGCACCGGGAGCTGCTGGAAAACCTTAACCTGGCCGCCTTGGAGCGCGCGGGCGAAGCGGAGCTGCGTTCTGAGATCGCCACCATCGCCACCGAGATCCTGGCCGAGAAAAGCATTGTCCTGAACCGCGAGGACCGGCAGCAACTGAACAAGGAGCTGTATGACGAAGTCACCGGCCTTGGCCCCCTGGAGGCGCTGCTGCAGGACGACACGGTCAGCGATATCCTGGTGAACGGCCCGCAGCAGATCTTCGTTGAGCGCAACGGCAAGCTGCAGCTGTCCGACATCACCTTCAAGGATGAAAAGCACCTGATGCGGATCATCGACAAGATCGTCTCTGCCGTGGGACGCCGGGTCGATGAATCCAACCCTTATGTGGACGCCCGCCTGGCCGACGGCTCGCGCTTCAACGCGATGGTGCCGCCGATCGCGGTGGACGGCTCTCTGGTGTCGATCCGGAAATTCAAAAAAGACAAGCTCGGGATCGACGACCTGGTTCAGTTCGGCGCCTTCACCGAGGAAATGGCGGCCTATCTGCAAGCCGCGGTATCCACCCGCCTGAACGTGATCGTCTCGGGCGGTACCGGTTCCGGTAAAACCACCACGCTGAACGCGCTGTCGTCTTTCATCGACAACGCCGAGCGCATCCTGACCATCGAGGACACCGCGGAACTGCAGCTGCAGCAGACCCACGTGGGCCGGATGGAAAGCCGCCCGCCGAACGTCGAAGGCAAGGGCGAGGTCTCCCCCCGCGACTGTCTGAAAAACGCGCTGCGGATGCGCCCAGACCGCATCATCGTCGGCGAAACCCGCGGCGAGGAAGTGATCGACATGCTGCAGGCGATGAACACCGGCCACGACGGCTCGATGACGACGATCCACGCCAACTCCGCCCGCGACGGCATCTCCCGCTTGGAAAACATGATCGCCATGGCCGGGATTGAGATGCCGATCAAGGCAGTGCGCAGCCAGATCGCGTCAGCTGTGAACCTGATCGTGCAAGCCTCGCGCCTGCAGGATGGTTCACGCCGGATGACCTCAATCACCGAAATCACCGGCATGGAGGGCGACGTGATCTCGATGCAGGAAATCTTCCGCTTCCAGCGCGTCGGCCTGACCCCGGACAACAAGATCATCGGCCACTTCACCGCCACCGGCGTGCGCAGCCACTATTCTGAGCGCTTCCGCCTGTGGGGCTTCGATCTGCCGCCCTCGATCTATGAACCCACCGTGATGGAGAAGCGCTGATGCAACTGAGTGCGGAACCGCTTATCTACGGCCTGATCTTCTTTGGGGTGCTTGCCCTGGTCGAAGGCCTGTATCTGTTCACCTTCGGCAAATCCATCAGTCTCAACAGCCGGGTCAACCGCCGCCTGGAGATGATGGAGAAGGGCAGCAACCGCGAGCAGGTGCTGGAGCAGCTGCGCAAGGAGCTGGGCCAGCACGCAAGATCGCAGTCGATCCCGCTGTATTCCCTGCTGTCGGAACGGGCGCAAAAGGCCGCCATTGCCTTTTCCCCCAAGCAGCTGATCCTGATCATGGCCGGCTTGGCGGCCGTCGCCTTTGTCGGCCTCAGCATCGGCACCTCCGCCCCCCTGCCCGTCCGGGTTCTGGGCTCTGTCGTCATCGGCGTCGGCGCGGTGTTCTTCTGGGTCAACAAGAAAGCCGCCAAGCGGATGGCAATGATCGAAGAGCAGCTGCCGGACGCGGTGGAACTGATGGTGCGCTCCTTGCGCGTCGGCCACCCCTTTACCTCTGCGGTGCAGATCGTCGCCAATGAGGTCGAAGACCCGCTGGCCACTGAATTCGGCATCATTTCCGACGAATGCGCCTATGGCCGCGATGTGGGCGAAGCGCTCAAGGAAATGGCGGAGCGGCTGGATATGCAGGACATGCGCTTCCTGGCCGTCGCCGTGACAATCCAGCAGCAGTCAGGCGGCAACCTGGCCGAAGTTCTGGCAGGCCTTGCCAAGGTGATCCGGGCCCGCTTCCGCCTGTTCCGCCGGGTAAAGGCAATCACTGCCGAGGCGCAATGGTCGGGCAAGTTCCTGTCGGGTTTCCCGCTGTTCTGCCTGGTCGGCATCCTCGTTAAAGATCCCAACTATTACGACAACGTGCTGGACCATCCCTGGTTCATCCCCGCCTGTTTCGCCGTAGGCGTGATGCTGACAGCCAACCTGTTTGTCATGCGCATGCTGACCAACATCAAAGTCTGAGGAGGCGGCCGTGGATTTTCTGACCGGAATTAACGACTACCTGACATCGCAGTTCGGCGAGTTCGGCCCGCTCCTGGCGCTTGGCATTGCCGGTTTGTTCATGATCCTTCTGGCGGTTCCGCTGCTGCTGAACCAGCCGGAGGATCCGCTGAAGAAGCTGCAGAAAAACATCAAGCCGGAAACCCGGACCGACTCGAAGAAGGAGCGTCTGCGCCAGGCCAACCGCAACGAGCAGCTGCAAAAGTTCGCGGGCTTCCTGGAGCCGCAGAACGCCGATGAGCTGTCGGCGATGGAGCTGAAGCTTCGCCAGGCAGGCTATCATTCCAAGGACTCGGTCCGTCTGTTCCACTTTGCCCAGTTTGCCCTCGGGCTGCTGGGGCTGATGGGAGGCCTGTTCTTTGTCTATGTGCTGAAAGCTGACATCGACTATGACAGCCAGCAGATGGCAATCCGCATCATCGGCCCGGGCGCGGCCGGCTACATGCTGCCGAAATACTGGATCACCCGCCGCATCGAAGAGCGCAAGCAGAAGATCACCGAAGGGTTCCCCGATGCACTGGACATGATGCTGGTCTGCGTCGAGGCCGGCCAGTCGCTGGACCAGGCGATTGTCCGCGTTGCCAAGGAGCTGCACGCCTCCTACCCGGACCTGGCCGAAGAATTCGAGGTCGTCGCCTATGAGATGAAGGCGGGCAAGGAAAAGGACAAGGTCCTGCGCGACATGGGCACCCGCTGCGGGGTGCTGGACGTCTCCTCCTTTGTGACGGTGATGATCCAGTCCGCCAGCTTCGGCACCTCGATCGCTGATGCGCTGCGGGTTTATGCCGGGGAAATGCGTGACAAACGCGTCATGCGCGCAGAAGAGGCCGCAAACAAGTTGCCCGTGAAGATGACCCTTGCCACAATGGGCCTGACGGTGCCCCCGCTGCTGATCATTCTGGTCGGCCCGTCGATACAGGGCATCATGAATATGGGCAACGCAGGCAACTGAACATGACATCAAAAGGACGGGCTGCGCCTGTCCGCCTCAGCCGTGCTCTTGCCGCCGCCAGCGTTCTTGCGCTGGCGGCGGCCTGTGCGCCGGGCGGTCTGAAACAGGACAAGGGCAGCCCCTGGGCGCCGGGCGCCGATCACCGCAAGTCCGCTGAGGACGGCTTGCAGGTCGGCCACCGGCTGATGGCCGCAGGCGAGCACGAGCTGGCACTGGAGGCCTTTACCCGCGCCGCGCTCGACCAGGGTCTGACCGCTGAGGTGCTGTCCGGCATGGGCTCGGCCAAGCTGGGCCTCAGGCGGCTGGGCCAGGCAGAGGAGCTGCTGCGCCAGGCGGTCGACGCCGACCCGGCCTGGCCGGAGCCGATGAACAACCTGGGCGTCGTGCTGATGGAACAGGGCAAAACCGCCGAAGCCGTGCAGGTGTTCCAGCGCGCTTATGCGCTGGACAATGGCGAAAGTGACGCAATCCGCGATAATTTGCGCCTGGCCCTCGCAAAACTTGATAATCCCACGCATACTGAGCCGCAAAACCAAGATTATAAATTGGTGCGGCAGGGCGGCGGCAGCTACCTGATTCGCCAAGCACCATGACCGAGGCAGAGCAGTAAAAAGGACGCACAAATGCGCCAGCAGTTTTTCCTATCCGCTTCTCTGGCAGGGGCGCTGGTCTTATCGGCCTGCGCTGAGAAAGCCGATGAAACCGTCGAACGGGCCTTTCAGGAAGTGAATGTCATCGACGAGAGCAATCTCAACGATGTCATGCTGACCGTGGCCGACCCGAATGAGGCGGTGGTGCATTTCCAGCGCACCCTCAAGAACAACCCGGACCGGATTGAGCTGCAGCGCGGCCTGGCCTACTCGCTGATCCGCGCCAAGCGCACCACCGAGGGCACCACCGCCTGGAAAAAGGTTGTGTCGATGAAGGGCGCCACCAGCGAGGACAACGTGCAACTCGCAGGCGCGCTGGTGCGCAGCGGCGAATGGGACGCAGCCAAGGCCATTCTGGACAAAGTGCCGCCGACCCATGAAACCTATGAGCGCTACCGGCTTGAGGCCGTCGTGGCGGATGCAAGTAAGGACTGGAAGCGCGCCGACAGCTTTTATGAGATTGCCACCGGTCTGACCACCAAGCCGGCCAAGGTGATGAACAACTGGGGTTACTCCAAGCTGACCCGCGGTGACTTCGCCGGTGCCGAGCGTCTGTTCGGCGAAGCGATCCGCCAGGACCAGGCCCTGTTCACCGCCAAGAATAACCTGGTGCTCGCCCGTGGCGCTCAGCGCAACTACACCCTGCCGGTGATCCCGCTGGACCAGACCGAACGGGCGCTGCTGCTGCACACGCTGGCGCTGTCGGCGGTCAAGCAAGGCGACGTCAAGGTCGGGGAGAACCTGCTGCGCGAGGCGATCGACACCCACCCGCAGCACTTCGAGGAAGCCTCACGCTCGCTGGCGGCGCTGGAAAACGGCTGACCCATGCAATTCCCGGCCCATGCCGCCCTGTGGTTCCTGCCTTTCGTGCTGCCGCTGTGCTACACGGTGGCGCTGACCGACCTGCGCGGCATGCGCATTCCCAATTGGGCGGTTGATGTGCTGGCGGTGATCTATGTGGCCGTGGGGGCATTTGCGATGCCCTCCTGGGCGGATTACGGCTGGCACCTGCTGCATCTGCCGGTCGGGGTCGGCCTGGGTTTCCTGTTCTATTCCGCTGGCGCCGTTGGCGCCGGCGATGCCAAGTTTGCCGGTGTTGCCGCGCCTTTCTTTGCGCTTGGCGACCTCCGGCTGTTGATGATCACTTTCGCAGCCACCCTGCTGGCAGGCTTCACCGCCCACCGGATCGCCAAATACACGCCCCTGCGCCAGCTGGCACCGCATTGGCAAAGCTGGGAAACCGGCAAGAGCTTTCCCATGGGGCTCTGCCTCGGCGGCACCCTCGCAATCTACCTGACCCTGGCCGCCCTGTTCGGCAGCTGAGCCGGGCTAGTCCCTCAAATTCATCCGGATTTACTGCCGCCTCCGCGGAATTGCTGCACCCCCGCCCCGCTGTTGCCACAGTCCTGAATAGTCTGTTTCCAAGACCGCCTCCTGCTGGGGGCAGATTTCCGGATTTCAGGGACAGGCACCGCCATGAACATGCAGAACCTCGCCGTGATGGCCCCTCCCGCCCCCAAGGGCCTGGAGCAGATGCAGCTGCCGCTGGTGATGATGCGGGACATCCTGCTCAAGACCATCTTCCGCAAGAACGTGGAAACGGTGACCGAGATTGCCGAGGCGATCTGCCTGCCCGGCGCCGTCACCCAGGAGCTGGTGGACCTCGCCCGCGAACAGAAACTGCTGGAGGCCACCGGCACGCTCAACGCCAACAGCGGCAACGAGATGGGCTACCAGCTGACCGATGCGGGAAAGGCCCGTGCGCTGGATGCGCTCAGCCAGTCCGAATACTTCGGTGCCATGCCGGTGCCGCTGGCGGTCTACCGCGAGCAGGTCAAGCGGCAGTCGATCCGCAACATCCAGGTAACACGCGACCAGCTGACCAATGCGATGGGCCACCTGATCCTGCCGAACAGCCTGCTGGACCACCTGGGCCCGGCCGTCAGCGCAGGCCGCTCGATCCTGATGTACGGCCCTCCGGGCAACGGTAAATCCTCAATCTCCAACGGCATCCGCGACGCCCTTGGCGATCATGTCTACGTGCCGCGCGCCATCGAATACGCGGGCCAGGTGATCACCGTTTACGACCCGATCGTGCACACCATGGTCGAGCAGGAGCCGGATGATCCCAATGCCCTGCGCCGCCGCCGCCGCTTCGACGAGCGCTACGTTATGTGCGAGCGACCCACAGTGATCACCGGCGGCGAGCTGTCGCTGGACATGCTGGACCTGGTCTACAACCCCACTGCCCGCACCTATCAGGCGCCGCTGCAGCTGAAGTCCACCGGCGGCATCTTCATCGTCGACGACCTCGGCCGCCAGGCAGAGCCGCCGCAGGCGCTGGTCAACCGCTGGATCGTGCCGCTGGAGGAAAGCAAGGACATCCTGGCGCTGCAGTCGGGCGAGAAGTTCGAGGTGCCCTTCGACACCCTGGTGATCTTCTCCACCAACTTCCACCCGAACGAGATCTTCGACCAGGCCGCCCTGCGCCGGATCTTCTTCAAGATCAAGATCGACGGTCCGGACCAGGAAAACTACCTCAAGATTTTTGCCATGGTCGCCCGCAAGAAGGGTATGCCCTTGGACGAAAGCACCCTAGTGCACCTTCTCCGGAACAAATACCCGACGATCCGCAACATCTATGCCAACTATCAGCCAGGATTCCTGGTCGACCAGATGATCGCGATCTGCGAGTTCGAAGGCATCCCCTATCAAATGTCGCCGGAATTGATCGACCGCGCCTGGGCCAACATGTTCGTCAAGGATGAGACCATCGTGAAATGACCCGGCCCCAAAGTTTTTTGAAAACTTTGGGCAGAACTCTTTAGAAAAGTTTTGCGGCAGCCCCTACATGGGACGGATGAGCAATCTGCCACCCGTCATTGAAAACTGGTTTGCCTCCAAAGGCTGGTCGATCCACCCGCACCAGCACGCCATGCTGGAGCGGGCGTCCCAGCCCTGCACACTGCTGATCGCCCCCACCGGCGGCGGCAAAACCATGGCCGGTTTCCTGCCGACCCTGGCAGAGCTGGCAGACGGCAGCCATGAAGGGCTGCACACGCTCTACATCTCCCCGCTCAAGGCGCTGGCGGCCGATATCAAGCGTAACCTGCGCACGCCGGTAGAGGAGATGGGCCTGCCCATCCGCATCGACGACCGCACCGGCGACACCCCCTCCAGCCGCAAGAAACGCCAGCGAGCCGATCCGCCGCATATCCTGCTGACCACGCCCGAGAGCCTCGCCCTGCTCACATCCTACGAGGACGCTGCCCGCACCTTCAAAGGGCTTAAGCGGGTGGTGGTTGACGAAATCCACGCTCTGGCAGAAAGCAAGCGCGGCGATCAGCTGATGCTGGCGCTGGCCCGGCTCCAAACCCTCTGCCCGGACCTGCGCCGGGTGGGGCTGTCGGCCACTGTGGACGATCCGCAGGCGATTGCCAGCTACCTGGCCCGCCATCCGGACCCCTGCGAGATCGTGCTGGCCGACCCTGGCCCGGCACCGGATATCCGGATGCTGGAAACCACTGAACCGCCCCCTTGGGCGGGCGGCGGCGCGGCCTATACGATCCCGGCAGTGATGGAGCAGATCAAGGCGCATAACACCACGCTGATCTTCCACAACACCCGCGCCCAGGCAGAGATTTTCTTTCACAACCTCTGGCTCGCCAACGACGACGCCCTGCCGATCGGCATCCACCACGGCTCGCTCGACCGGGTGCAGCGCGAGCGGGTCGAGGCGGCAATGGTCCGGGGCGACCTTCGCGCCATCGTCTGCACCGGCTCCCTGGATCTCGGCATCGACTGGGGCGACGTGGACCTGGTGATCCAGATCGGCGCCCCCAAGAACGTGAAACGTCTGGTGCAGCGCATCGGCCGGGCCAACCACCGTTACAATGCTCCCTCCAAAGCGCTGCTGGTTCCCGCCAACCGGTTTGAGGTGGTGGAATGCCGCGCCGCGCTGGAAGCCGTGCGCGAAGGCGACCTGGACGGCGAGCCGCGCGGCGCAGGCCCCCGCGACGTCCTGTGCCAGCACATCCTGATCGCCGCCTGCGCAGGCCCTTTCAACGCTGACAGCCTGTATGCCGAGATGACCCAGGCCGGTGCCTATGCCGGCCTCACGCGCGCGGAATTCGAAGCCTGTCTCGATTTCTGCGCCACCGGCGGCTACGCGCTGAAAGCTTACGACCAGTGGCAGCGCCTGCTGCAACGCCCGGACGGCAGATGGCAGCTGCGCGACCCCCGCGCAGCGGCCCGTATCCGTATGAACCTCGGCACAATCCAGGACACGGACCTGGTGAAGGTCCGCCTGAAACGCAGCCGCGGCGGCAAGCCGCTGGGCGAGATCGAGGAGGCCTTTGCCGCCACCCTCACCCCTGGCGACACCTTCCTGATCGGCGGCCAGACGGTGCGCTACGAAGGCCTGCGGGAGATGACGGTGGAGGTCAGCCGCAACCCCGGCAAGAAACCCAAGATCGCCGTGTTCTCCGGCACCAAATTCGCCACCTCCACCCAGCTCAGCGCCCGTATCCTGGAGATGTTTAAGCAGGACAGCTGGCCCAGCCTGCCGCGCCACACCGCCGATTGGCTGGCGCTTCAGCGCGAGGTGTCCGAGCTGCCCCGCGCAGGCTCCCTCCTGATCGAAAGCTTCCCGCATGACGGACGCGAACACGCTTGCGTCTATGGCTTCGCGGGCCGCAATGCCCAGCAGACGCTGGGACTTCTCCTGACCAAGCGGATGGAGGAACTGGGCCTTGATCCCCTCGGCTTCGTGTCCACCGATTACGCGACGCTGATCTGGGGGCTGGAGGAACTCACCGATCCGGCGCCGCTGTTCGACATTCACGCCCTGCGCGATGGACTGGAGGGCTGGCTGGCCGGCAATGCGGTGATGAAACGCGCCTTCCGCGGGGCCGCCACCATCGCCGGGCTGATCGAGCGCAACACGCCAGGCCAGCGCAAGAACGGGCGGCAGGCGACGTTTTCCTCCGACATCCTCTATGACACGCTGCGCAAATACGACCCGGGCCACTTGCTGCTGGACATCACCCGCGAGGAAGCGCTGCGCGGGCTCGTCGACTTCGGCCGCATCGAGGAGATGCTGGCCCGGATCGACGGCCGCACTACTCTGAAACGGCTGGAGCGCATCTCCCCGCTGGCCGCCCCGCTGCTGCTGGAGGCCGGCAAAGTCCCGGTCAAAGGCGCCGCAGAGGAGAAACTGCTGCTGCGGGAAACCGAAGCGCTGATGCAGCAGTCTGGTCTCAGCGCCCTGCCGCAATAACCCTTGCCAGTGCCGCTGGCACCATTAAGAACGCATCATGAACGGCTTTGACTTCACTCTGGCGGGCGTCCGCCTAACCGCCCTCGGCAGCGGCGCTCTCTGGTGGGCGCAGCAGCGCACCCTCTGCGTCTCCGACCTGCATCTGGGCAAATCCGAACGCCACGCGCGGCTCGGCGGCAGCGCTCTGCCCCCCTATGAAACCCGCGAGACGCTTGACCGGCTCGAAGCTGTTCTCAATGAAACCCGCGCGGAAACGCTCATCTGCCTCGGCGACAGTTTCGACGATGACGCAGCCGGGCGCGCGCTGCCGCAGGAAGACCTGAAGAGCATCACCCGCCTGATGCAGGACCGCCGCTGGATCTGGATCGAGGGCAACCACGACCCTGCCCCCCCGGGACTGGGCGGAGAGCACGCCGCCGCCCTGACGCTGGGCCCGCTCACCTTCCGCCACATTGCCGACCCGCAAGCGAGCGCGGAAATCTCCGGCCATTACCACCCCAAGGCACGGTTGCGCAGCACTTCGCGGCCCGCCTTTCTGGTGGATGCCGCCCGCGTTATCCTGCCTGCCTTCGGCACCTATACCGGGGGCCTGCGCAGCAGCGATCCTGCGTTTACACCGCTGATGGCGCCCGATGCTCTCGCCATCCTGACCGGCCCGCGGCCGCTGCCGGTGCCAATGCCGCGCTGACCGGGCAAATGGCGCAGCGTCACCTGCGCAAGGCGCCGGCGCTCCTCTATGCTGCAGGCAAACCAGCAGAAGGACACCGAAATGGAAGACCGCATCCGCAGCAGCTTCGCCAAGCAGAGCATGATGCAAACTCTGGGTGCAGAGGTTGAAAGCGTCACAGCAGGTGAAGTGGTGATCACCGCCCCCATCCTGCCTGGCAGCCGCCAGCAGCATGACGTGGCCCATGCCGCGCTCAGCTTTGCGATCGGCGACACGGCCGCAGGCTATGCGGCGCTGACAATGATGCCCGAGGACAGCGAAGTCATGACGGCGGAGATGAAGATCAACCTGCTGGCTCCCGGCGCCGGAGAACACCTGCGCGCGACCGGCAAAGTCATCAAACCAGGCCGCCGCCTGGTCATCGTCACCGCGGAGGTTCACGCAGTAACAGGACATGAGCAAAAGCCGGTCGCAATCCTGCAAGGCACCATGGTGCCGGTCACTGCCTGACCCCCGCCTTTCACCTTTCAAAAAATACTCCCGCCGGAGGCGTCCGGCGGGAGCATCACTTTCAGTGCTGTTCTGCGCTTCAGGCGGTCAGGCCTTCCGGCTCGGCCAGGTTGTTGGCGCGGCAGGCGGCGGTCACGGTGTTCGCCAGCAAACACGCGATGGTCATCGGGCCGACGCCGCCCGGCACCGGCGTGATCGCGCCTGCGCGCTCAGCCGCCGAGGCGTAGTCCACATCGCCCACCAGACGGGTCTTACCCTCGCCCTTCTCCGGCGCGTCGATGCGGTTGATGCCGACGTCGATCACCGTGGCGCCTTCCTTGATCCAGTCGCCCGGCACCATCTCCGGACGGCCCACCGCCGCCACCACGATGTCGGCGCGGCGCACCACGTCAGGCAGATCCTTGGTGCGCGAATGCGCGATGGTCACGGTGCAGCTGTCGCCCAGCAGCAATTGCGCCATCGGCTTGCCGACGATGTTGGAGCGGCCGATCACCACCGCGTCCAGGCCCGAGAGGCTCCCATGGTGCTCGCGCAGCATCATCAGGCAGCCCAGCGGCGTGCAGGGCACCATCGACTTCTGGCCGGTGCCCAGCAGGCCGACGTTGGAGATGTGGAAGCCGTCCACGTCCTTCTCCGGCGCGATCGAGTTGATCACCAGATCCTCGTCCAGATGCCCCGGCAGCGGCAGCTGCACCAGGATGCCATGCACGGACGCGTCGTTGTTCAGCTGATCGATCAGCGCCAGCAGATCAGCCTCGGAGGTGCCCGCGTCCAGCTTGTGCTCGAACGAGTTCATGCCCACCTCGACGGTGCTCTTGCCCTTGGAGCGGACATAGACCTGGGAGGCCGGGTCCTCGCCCACCAGCACCACCGCCAGGCCGGGGGTGATGCCATGCTCCTCTTTCAGCCGCGCCACGTGCTCCGCCACCTGGCCGCGCACCTTGGCCGCAAAGGCCTTGCCGTCAATCACTGTTGCTGCCATTGCTCTCTTCCTTTCCGCCGGGGGCGCCGCCCCGGATCCGGTCCCGTCATCTCAAAGCTTCAGCGGCCCGGGGACACCCGGGCCGCTGCATTCCGTTTGCGGTGCCTTAGAACAGGCCTTCGATCTGGCCGTCCGCATTCAGGCAGATGGTTTCCGCCGCCGGTTTGCGCGGCAGGCCCGGCATCGTCATGATCTCGCCGCAGACCACCACGATGAAGCCGGCACCGGCGCTGAGGCGCACTTCGCGCACCGGCACCGAGTGGCCCACCGGCGCCCCGCGCAGGGACGGGTCGGTGGAGAAGGAGTACTGGGTCTTGGCCATGCAGACCGGCAGGTTGCCGTAGCCCGCGTCTTCCCATTCCTTCAGCTGGTTGCGGATCTTGTTGTCCGCCAGCACCTCGTCGGCGCGGTAGATGCGCTTGGCGATGGTCTCGATCTTCTCGAACAGCGGCATCTCGTCCGGGTAGATCGGCGAGAAGTTGGCGGAGCCTGCGTCGACGATCTCGACAACCTTCTCGGCCAGCGGCGCGGAGCCTTCCGAGCCCAGCTCCCAGTGGCGCGACAGCACCGCTTCGACGCCGTGGGAGGCGCAGTAGGCTTTGACGGCGTCCACTTCCGCATCGGTGTCGGTCACGAAGTGGTTGATCGCAACCACAACCGGCACGCCGAAGGATTTGACGTTCTCGATGTGGCGGCCGAGGTTGGCGCAGCCGGAGTTCACCGCCTCGACGTTCTCGGCGCCCAGATCCGCCTTGGCAACGCCGCCGTTCATCTTCATCGCGCGCACGGTGGCGACCAGCACAACCGCGGACGGCGCGATGCCTGCCTTGCGGCACTTGATGTTCATGAACTTCTCGGCGCCCAGGTCCGCGCCAAAGCCCGCCTCGGTCACCACGTAGTCAGCGACTTTCAGCGCGGTCTTGGTGGCAATGACCGAGTTGCAGCCGTGCGCGATGTTGGCGAAGGGGCCGCCGTGCACGAAGGCCGGGTTGTTTTCCAGGGTCTGCACCAGGTTGGGCTGCATCGCGTCCTTCAGCAGAACGGTCATCGCGCCTTCGGCCTTGATGTCGCGGCAGTAGACCGGGGTCTTGTCGCGGCGGTAGGCCACGATGATGTCGCCCAGGCGCTTTTCCAGGTCCTTGAGGTCGGTCGCAAGGCACAGGATCGCCATCACTTCCGAGGCCACGGTGATGTCAAAGCCGGTTTCGCGCGGGAAGCCGTTGGACACGCCGCCCAGGGACGCGGTGATCTGGCGCAGGGCGCGGTCGTTCATGTCGACCACACGGCGCCAGGCGACGCGGCGCACGTCGATCTCGCACTCGTTGCCCCAGTAGATGTGGTTGTCGATCATCGCGCTGAGCAGCGAGTGGGCCGAGGTGATGGCGTGGAAGTCGCCGGTGAAATGGAGGTTCATCTCCTCCATCGGCACCACTTGCGCGTAACCGCCGCCTGCAGCGCCGCCCTTCATGCCGAAGTTCGGGCCGAGCGAGGCTTCACGGATACAGATCATCGCGTTTTTGCCGATCCGGTTCAGCCCGTCGCCCAGGCCCACGGTGGTGGTGGTCTTGCCTTCGCCCGCCGGGGTCGGGTTGATCGCGGTCACCAGGATCAGCTTGCCGTCTTCCTTGGACTGCACCGAGTTGATGAACGCCTGGCTCACCTTCGCCTTGTCGTGGCCGTAGGGGAGCAGATCATCGCTGGAAATCCCGATCTTAGCACCAATCTCCTGGATCGGCTTCTTCTGCGCCTCACGCGCGATCTCAATGTCACTCTTGTAGCTCATGGCAAGGTTCCTGCTGAGTTTGCATACGATCGCCGGCACAAGGATGCCGGTTTCGCGATAGACTTAGCCAATATGCGGCAAAACGCGCGCGTGATTTCCGACATTATCCTGCCTTGAAGCGGCGTGGGCTCTTTCCCTGCGCCGCTCCGGGTTCCTTAAAGGAAACGCATTCCCCTAAAAGAAGGAACTCACGGGGCCCAGGCGCGCTGGTCCGGCACAAAGAGGGTGAGACTGGCGCCCAGGGACAGGGTTCCGGGGCGCTCCACCCAGGCGGTGATTCCCCGGCGATTCTGTGCTGCGGGTTTGAACCGGGCGCCAAAGCCCGCATGGTCCTTTTCGATCTCCCGGCCCGGCAGCACGCAGGGGCGGTTTTCCATGTCCACGGTCAAGGTCATCCCGTCCGGCCCCTGCAGGCGCGAGGACGGCGGCACAAAAGTGAAATCCGGGATCCCGCGCAGCACCACGGTCGCGCCCAGATGTGCAGGGTCGATCCGGTCCATTTCCATATCCGCTGCGATCAGCGCCAGTTCTTCCTCCGACAGAATGGTCAGCTGGCGCACGTTGCGGATTTCGGTGCCTTCCGGGTAAAGATTGCGGACCCGCACGCAGGAGGCGCGGTTTTCGCCCTCGTGGCGCTCGCCAGTAATTCCGCCGAACCCCAGCGCCAGCCTGTCCGAGGGAACCGCTTGCAGCCCCGCACCTGCCGGGACGCTGCCCAGCCAAGTGATTTCGCCGCTGAACCCGCTGTCGCGCAATACCGGCATTCCGGTTCTCCTCAAATGAATTTTGCCTGTGCAGCGGACCTTACAAGCTTTTCCCGCAGCCGCCACCCGGTAACGGCACAGCAGGCGACTTTCCCGGGCCCGGACGGGACGCAGCACTTTGGGTTCAATGCAGGCGCAGAGCGACTGTGGATCGGATCGCATAGGCGATCCGATCCGGGCGGGGGCCGCGGCGGGCAGCACAGCTGCCCGCCGCGGCCCCCGCCACCCCTCAAAAGCAAACGTCCCGGAAACCGCTGCAGGTCTCCGGGACGATATTTCATTTTCCGGCTAAGTGATTAGGCAGTCGGCTCAGGCTCCATACCGCCTTCAGGCGGGGTTTTCTTGGGCTTGGCCTTGGGGATCGCGGTCACGGACGCATTGCCCTCATCCTCACCGCCATCCTCATCATCGCCGGCCTGCGGCGGCTCGCCGTTCATGACCCGCTTGATTTCGTCGCCCGTGAGGGTTTCGTATTCCAGCAGGCCCTGCGCCAGGCGTTCCCACTCTTCCTTATGCTCGGTGAGGATCTGGAACGCGCGGTCATAGCCTTCCTGGATGAAGGTTTTGACCTCTTCCTCGATCAGCTCCTTGGTGTGGGCCGAAACCGAGAAGCCGGCGGTGTTGCCCGAATAACCCTCATGCGCCTCGGCATAGTCGATGTTGCCGACCTTGTCGGACATGCCCCAGCGCATCACCATGGCACGCGCCAGCTGGCTCGCCTGCTGGATATCGCCGGCAGGACCGTTGGAGACATGGCCTTCGCCGTATTTGATGATCTCGGCTGCCTTGCCGGCCATGGTCATCGCCAGCTTCTGCTCGCACTCGTCCTTGTGCCAGTTCAGCCGGTCCATTTCCGGCAGGCTGACCACCATCCCCAGCGCGCCCCCGCGCGGGATGATCGTCGCCTTGTAGACCGGGTCGCATTCCGGCAGCACCAGACCGACAACCGCGTGGCCTGCCTCGTGATAGGCGGTCTTTTCCTTCTGGTCCTGAGTCAGCACCATCGAGCGGCGCTCAGCCCCCATCATCACCTTGTCCTTGGCGGATTCGAAATCCTCCATGGTGACGAACCGGCGCCCGACACGGGCGGCCATCAGCGCGGCCTCGTTCACCAGGTTGGCCAGGTCCGCGCCCGAGAATCCGGGGGTGCCGCGGGCGATGATGCGCAGGTCCACATCCGGGCCCAGCGGGGTCTTGCGGGCATGGACACCCAGAATCTTCTCGCGGCCCTTGATGTCGGGGTTGCCGACGGTGACCTGGCGGTCGAAGCGGCCAGGGCGCAGCAGCGCCGGGTCCAGCACGTCCTTGCGGTTGGTGGCGGCCAGGATGATGACACCCTCATTGGCCTCAAAGCCGTCCATTTCCACCAGCAGCTGGTTCAGGGTCTGCTCGCGCTCGTCATTGCCGCCGCCATAACCGGCGCCACGGTGGCGGCCGACGGCGTCGATTTCGTCGATGAAGACGATGCAGGGCGCGTTCTTCTTGGCCTGTTCGAACATGTCGCGCACGCGGCTTGCACCAACACCCACGAACATCTCAACGAAATCGGAGCCGGAGATGGTGAAGAAGGGCACGCCCGCTTCCCCCGCGATGGCGCGGGCCAGCAGCGTCTTACCGGTGCCCGGAGGGCCGACCAGCAGCGCGCCCTTGGGGATCTTGCCGCCAAGGCGCGAGAATTTCTGCGGATTGCGCAGGAATTCAACGATCTCTTCCAGCTCTTCCTTGGCCTCGTCGATGCCCGCCACGTCGTCAAAGGTCACGCGGCCATGCTTTTCGGTCAGCATCTTGGCCTTGGATTTGCCGAATCCCATGGCACCGCCTTTGCCGCCGCCCTGCATGCGGTTCATGAAGTAGATCCAGACACCGATCAGCAGCAGGAACGGAAGCAGGGTGATCAGGAACGACTGAAAGCCCGACTGCTGCTGCTTTTCAGCGCGCACCGGGATGTCATTTGCGATCAGCAGCGAGGTGACCTCGGCATCGCCCGGTTTGATGGTGACGTAGTTCTGCCCGTCGGTGGTGGTATAGCGCACCTGTTCCCCGTCCAGAGTGACGGTGCTGACCTTGCCGGTTTCAACCGAGCTGACAAAGTCAGAGAAAGTGCGTTCACGGCTCTGCATCGTGCTGCCGGAACCACTGAACAAATTGAACAGCGCCAGAATCAGCAGAAACAGAACAACCCAAAAGGCGATATTGCGAGCGTTGCCCAAGGAAAGTTCTCCCAATCAGATAGGCGCACCGCACGGGCCGCCTGCGTTGTGCTTAAAATAAGGATCATTCAGGCAGGTTCAATGAGATAAAAGGGATGCAAAGAACTCTTCTTCGCTTCCTGCCGTTTCAGCCGACCAGCCATTGGCCAGTCCGGCCGCGGGCGCAGCGGCCAGCCGGGCACCGTGCCACACCGCCGGTGTGGCCTCCAGCACCGCGCCCGGCACGCCCGCGGCGCGCCAGTCGGGGCATTGCGCCAGCCCCTGCCGCCCCAGGGCCCGCACTTCGCAACCCTTTGCATCACCGCCGAAAATCTTCCACCTGCCATCCCATCGCTGCCCCGGCAGGGCAGTTTCCCCTTTCACGGCATTGTATTCCCGGCAGATCCAGACCTGCTTGGCCGTGCTGACCAGGCGGCAGCCTGCCAGGGTGACGGAACTGCCGTTGCGCGCAGCCAGGACCGCCTTTTCCATCGGCACCCGGCGCGGCGGATAGGCGGCGCCCGAAATCCATTGAAAGGCGCGCACCAGCAGCCGGTGGCTAATTTCGCCGGGCAAAGTGCGGAACTTGCGCTGGCACAGAACAACGGCGCCGGTCTGGACATGGACCAGATCGCGGGCGGCCAGAAAGACATACCAGTCAAGCGCTTCGCGGGCCTTGCCCATATTCCGGGCGACCTTGGCAATCACGCCGGGCGTCAGCCCCAGCGGTGCCAGCTGCTCCAGCGCCTGGCGCACCCGCACCCGTTCGAACCGGGTATCCTCGTTGCTAGGATCCTCTGCCCAATCAATGCCACGGGCCTCCAGATAGCGGCGCAGCTCGCTGCGGGTCACATCCAGGAGCGGCCGCAGCAAGGTCACCCCATCGCGGGTGCGCCGCTCTGCCATGCCCGACAGCCCGGTCACCCCAGAGGCCCGGGCCATGCGCATCAGTACCGTCTCCGCCTGATCATCCGCTGTATGTCCAAGCGCCAGCACCGGAATGCCGTGCCGCCGCGCCCAGCTGCACAGGAGATCATACCGTGCCGCGCGGGCCTGCGCCTGCAGGTTGCCTTCCTGCGGCCTGTTCTCCCAGTGCAACACCTCATGGGGGATGCCAAGGCGGCCTGCCGCCGCCCCGGCTGCCGCCGCCTCATCCGCCGAGTCCGGGCGCAGCCCGTGATCGACAGTCGCCGCGAACAGCTCAACTTCTCCGCCGCCGAAACAGTCATGCAGCAGATGCATCAGGGCCATCGAATCACCGCCGCCGGACAGCGCGATTCCCAGCCTGGCAGGCAGAGCAGAACGGAACTGACTGCGCACCAGAGCAGGGATATCCCGCCCGGCCGGGGTCAAGAACAGCCCAGCTTGGCCATTTCGGCCTTGGCTTCTTCTTCGGGCCCCGTCCCCGGGAACCGCACACCGACCTCGGACAGTGTCACGCAGGCCTGATCGGTCTGGCCAAGGCGCCCCAATGCGGCGCCGAGCTCAAACAGCGCCTTGGGCGCCACCGGGCCGGAGGAATTGCCGGTAAAGGCCGCCAGATAGGCCCGGGCCGCCTCGCGGGTGTCGCCCAGCCCGTCCAGCGCCTTGCCGCGGCTGAACTCTGCCGCCGCCGCCAGCGGGCTGCCCGGATAGGCCTGGTTGAATGCCGCAAGCTTCTCTGCCGCTTCCTGATACTGCCCCTCGGCCAGAAGCTTCTCGGCGGCATCGAAATCCGCCTGCTCACCGATCGCCAGCTCGCCGCCCGTTGTGCCGCTATCCTCTGCCTGCGGGGCGGCAACCACCGCCGCTGGCAGCTCGCCGCCGCCCAGTGTCGTGGTCTCGCCCAAAGCGCCGACATCGCCGCCTTCCAGCTCAACCAGGCGGAATTCCAGGTCGCCGATCCGGTTGGTGCCATCAGCCACAATCCGGTCGATCCGGTGGCCCAGCTCTTCGGTTTGCAGGGTCAGCCGCTGCAGCTCGCTTTCAATCGCAGCGACGCGGTCCAGCACCGTATTGCCCGAAACATCCGCGGAAGGAGACCCGGTGGTCGACAGCTCGCGCTTCAGCCGCTGGATCTCCACGTGCAATACGGTCAGCTCCTGGCGGATATCCGCCAGGGTCTGCGAATCCTGCGCCGCCAGCGGCAGCGGCAGCAGCATCACAGTGGCCAGAAGCGCGGTGCGCAGAGATTTCATGCCGTTACCCCGTCAGGCCGCCAGCCAGCACGGTGACAGCGCGGCGGTTCTTAGAATAGCAGGTTTCGTCCGAACAGATTTCCAGCGGGCGTTCCTTGCCGTAGCTCACCACCTTGATGCGGCTGCCGGCAATACCCTGCGAAATCAGGTATTCGCGGGCGGCGTTGGCGCGCTTGGCACCCAGGCCGAGGTTGTATTCGCGGGTGCCCTGCTCATCCGCGTGGCCCTCGATGGTGACCGCATAGTCGGCGTTCTGCGCCAGCCAGCGCGCCTGCCCCTGCAAAGTGGCCTGCGCGGCGGGCGACAGCGTGTGCTGGTCGATCGCGAACAGAACCCGGTCGCCAACAGTCTGCTGGAAATAGGCCGGGCTGGCCGGATCCAATGCACCGGCGCCCGCGCCCGCTCCTGCGCCGCCAGGGCCGCCGGCGCCGTTCAGATCGTCGTTCCAGGGGTTATTGCTGCAGGCTGCCAGCCCCAGCACGGCCACTGCCGCCATTGCCAATTTCAAGCCGCTCATGATGTCTGCCTATTCCTTTGCGTTTCTTGCCCCGACGTTATCATAAGCCCGGGTCTGGTTCTATGCGGGTATCCCCGCCTAAACGGCCCTGTTTCCGCAGCGTTTACTTCTGCAGCGGCGACCACGAGGGGTCCGACGCCCCGTCCGGTGTCCTGACCGGCTTGAGGTTGCGGCCGGTGATATCCACCGAATACAGCAGCGCCCGCCCGGTGCTGCCCTGGCTTTCGCGGGTGAACATGATCACCCGGCCATTGGGCGCCCAGGTCGGCCCCTCGTCCAGGAAGGACGCGGTCAGCAGCCGTTCCTCGCTGCCGTCGGTGCGCATCACGCCGATATGGAACCGGCCCTTGTTCTGTTTGGTAAAGGCGATCATGTCGCCGCGCGGCGACCAGACCGGGGTGCCATAGCGGCCCTGCCCGAAGCTGATCCGCCGCGCCTCGCCGCCGCCTGCGGGCATGACGTACAGCTGCTGGCTGCCGGAGCGGTCGCTTTCGAACACGATCTGCGAACCGTCGGGCGAGAACGACGGCGCGGTCTCGATCGAGGGCGCCGAGGTCAGCCGCGTCTTGGCGCCGGTCTCGATATCCATTGAGTAGAGGTCGGTATTGCCGCCCTGCGTCTGGGAATAGACGATGGTGCGCCCGTCAGGTGCAAACCGCGGCGCAAAGCTCATGGTGCCGTCGCCGCTGGACAGCACCTTGCGCTGCACCTGGCCCACATCCAGCACGTGGATCTGCGGAAAGCCGCTTTCGTAGCTGGTATAAAGCACCCGGTCGCCGGTGGGAGAGAACCGCGGCGCCAGCACGATGGAGGCGCTGTTGGTCAGATACTGAACATTGGCACCATCGTAATCCATCACCGCCAGCCGCTTGCGGCGGTCGTTCTTGGGCCCGCTTTCAGAGACATAGACCACCCGGCTGTCGAAATAACCGCTCTCGCCGGTAATCTCGCTATAGATCGCATCCGCCACCTTATGCGCCATCCGCCGCCAGCCGTCGGTGGTGCCGGTGAACTGCAACGCGGTTTCCAGCTCCTTTTCCGCGAACACGTCATAGCCGCGGAACCGCACCGTCAGCCGGTTGCCGGTGACGCTGACCGCGCCGGTGATCAGCGCTTGCGCATTCACTGCTTTCCAGTCGGCAAATTTGACCGGGCCGTCGAACGCCGCCACCTTGGAGATGTGGGCGCTGGCGGGCACTTCCCGGAACAGCCCGGTGCCGCTGAGGTCGGACGCGATGACGCGCGCGATTTCGGTGGCATATTCCGCTGCCGCCGGGGTTTCCGGCACGAAATCCGGCACCGCATAGGGTAACGGCTCGATCACGCCCTGGTCGATTTCGATGCGGAGCGGGCCGGTTTGAGCCGCGGCTGCACCTGCCCCGGCCAGTACCGAGGCGCCAATCAGGAGTGCCGCCAGAATATTCCTCATTTGATCCGCATCCTTTCAGGATTGAATGTCATCTCAATATCGCGCCATTGCGCGTACTTTTCAGCCGGAAGCTGAAATCCCCTGGCGCCGCAGCGGATAATCGCCCGCCGCGCTGCGTCAAAGGCCTGCTGCGCCGCCGATGATGCGCCGCCGGTGCTGGACAGCATCCGGATCGAGCCCGTGTCGGGCCGGCCGTCCTGCGCCAGCGACACCGCAACAACCACTGTGGTTTTCAGCGCATCGGTCGACAGGGAGCCCACGTTCCAGCACTGCGATACCGCCACCCGCAGCGCATCCTTTTCCCCCAGCGTCAGCGGCGGGCCAGAGGGTTCCGGCGCTTCCACATCGGCGCCGCCCGCCAGCGCTTCGGCCAGGGCATCCGCCACGGCTGACGACGTGCTGGACTGCTCCGGCTCTGCCGGCTGCGCCGCTTCGGTCACCTGCGGTTCAGGTTCCGGCTGCGGCCTTGCCGGCCGGGTTACCGGGCGTTTGGAGACGGCAGGCGCGGCAGAGGCGGCGACGTCTTCGCCCTCGTTCTCCTCGGTGACGATCCGGTCGCTGGCAGCCTCGCGCGCAGTGGCTTCCTGCACCTCCTGCTCGGTCTCGGCGCCCTGTTCCGGCGCGACCTCGGGCTGCACGATATCGTCGATCCGCGTGTCCGGCTCCGGCGGCGCCACAGGCTCCGGCGCCACCCGGTCCACCGGGCGCGGAGCGGCCTCCGGCCTGACCTGCGGCACCAGCGCAGCGATTTCAGGCTCCTCCGACGCCGCCGGAGGCGTGTCCGGCACATCTGGTTCGGGCTGCGCATCGGGCAGCTCCGCCACCTGCGGGTCGGGCTCCACCGGTGTGACCGGCTCCGGCTGAGTGATTTCCGGCTCCGGATCCGGCTGCGGCGCAGGCTCCGGCGCGGGCTGCACCTCGGCAGGCTCATTCAGCGGCGCGGGCTCCGGCGCGACCTGCGGCGCCTGGCGCTGCTGGCTCAGTTTCTCAAACTCCTCAGAGGAGATCAGCGCCACCTGCTGCACGTTGGACGGCAAGGGTTCGGACGGGAACCAGGCGCCAAAGACAACCCATCCCATCAGCAATCCGTGCCCGGCAAGAGAGATCTTGGTTCCGGTCTGCACCGTCCGCGTCCCCGCTTACTGTCCCGCGCCCTGTGCCCGCTGCCCGTCCAAAGCCGGGCCGCCGGTATCGGTGACCAGCCCCACGTTGGAAAAGCCGCCCGCATTGAGCGCGCCCATCACCTGCATCACATCGGCATAGGCAATCTTGCCGTCCGCGCGCAGGAACACCCGGTCCGAGGACCGCTCTGCCGCAATTGCCCGCAGCTTGGGCACCAGTTCATCACGCGCTACCGGGGTGGTCTGGATTTCCACCCCGCCCTCGGCTGTCATGGTCACCGTCAGCGGTTCTTCCTCATCGCCCGGCAGCGCGCCTGCTGCGGTCTTGGGCAGTTCCACCGGCACGCCGACGGTCATCAAAGGCGCGGCCACCATGAAAATGATCAGCAGCACCAGCATCACGTCGACAAACGGCGTGACGTTGATTTCCGACATCGGCTGGCCGCGGCGGCGGCGGCGGCCCCGGCGGCGGTCGCCGCCTCCCTGCGGCTGCTGGACTGCGGCACCCATGGCCTTAGGAGTCCAGCTGGCGGCTGAGGATGGTGGCAAACTCATCGGCAAAGGCCTCATAGCCGCCGATGATGCGATCGCTGTCTGCGCTCAGCTTGTTGTAGAATACCACTGCCGGGATTGCGGCCAGCAGGCCCAGGCCGGTCGCCATCAGCGCCTCGGCAATACCCGGCGCCACAACAGCCAGGTTGGTGTTCTGCTGCTCTGCAATCTCGATAAAGGCGGTCATAATGCCCCAAACAGTGCCGAACAGGCCCACAAAAGGCGCGGTGGAGCCGACGGTCGCCAGCACCGACAGGCCGCTTTGCAGCCCCTCGGTCTCCTTGGCGATGGCCACATCCATCGACCGGTCGATGCGCGCCTGCGCGCCGGGGATCATCCCGCCGTCGCTGCGATGGCTGCGGCGCCATTCGCTCATGCCGGCAGAGAAGATCCGCGCTGCCTGGCCAGCAGGGTCCGCGCCCAGCCTGTCAAACAGCTCGTCCAGCGGGTGACCCGACCAGAATGCCCGGTCAAACGCGTCCGCTTCGCTGCGGGCCTTGCGGTAATTGATCATCTTCTGAATGATGATGCCCCAGGACCAGATCGAGGCCCCCACCAGCATCAGCATCACCAGTTTCACGGTCACGGTGGCCCGCGCGAAAAGGCCCCACATGGAGAAATCAATCTCCTGCGCCAGCGCCAGAGTTTCTGCTTCCATTAGCCTGCTCTATAGATGTTCCGGCCGTTTATCCGGCCTTATTTGGCAAGACGCTAGCGCAGTTCAATGGCAAAGGCCATTAAAACAGGCGGGCGGGCGCCAATTGTTACCGCAATGCGCGAATCTCTGCCGGCAGCCGGGCCGGTTTGCCGCCGGTGGTTATACAGACGATTGTCACCTGGGCCCTGAACAGCGGCTGTCCGTCCCGCGTGACCTCCTGAGCCAGCACCATCCGGGCGGGGGTCACATTCTGCATGGAGGTCATGACCAGCAGCTCCTCATCGAACTTCGCGGGCGCCAGGTAATCCGCCTCGATCCGGCGCACCACATAGATCAGCCCGGCCTCGCGCATGGCGTTCTGATCCACCCCGATACCGCGCACCCAGTCGCTGCGGGCGCGCTCGATAAAGCGCAGGTAGTTGGCGTGATATACAATCCCGCCCATATCGGTGTCCTCGTAATAGACCCGGACGGGGAATTGGTGGTTCATTGCCTGCTCTCCTGCGTTTGCCAGCGCACCCTATGGGTGGCGCCAGACCGCTGCAAGCGGCTCAACCCTCCAGCGGATACTCCGCCAGCATGTCATACCGCGCGCCTTCCGGTGCCAGGGTCGACTGAAACAGCGCGCAACTGTCCGCCTCGCAGTCCAGCCGGAACCCCGCCGCTCCCGCAAGAAATTGCGCGATTTTTTCAACCTGTCCCGTCTCCAGATGCCGGGGGAAACGCGCCAGCGTCACATGCGGGCGGAAGCGTTCGCGCGGCAGGTCTATGCCCGCTTCCCGGCAGGCGCTGCGGACACGGCCGCGCAGCCCGGTCAGTTCCGGCGTTTTCAGCACCTCCGCCGCCAGCACCCGCGGCAGCTTGCCGCCAAAGGTATCCAGTCCGTTGAACGTGAGCGTCAACGGCGGGGCGCTGATCTCCGCCAGCATCTGGTGCAGGGCCTGCAGCGATGCTTCGGTCTGGTCATCCAGGAAAGCCAGCGTCAGGTGCATGTTTTCTGACGGGACATGCCGCCCGACGGTCAGCCCCTCCTGCACCCGCTCCAGCGCATCCAGGGCTGCATCCGGCAGCGGCAAGCCCACGAAAGCGCGCATCAGGGCTGCGGCGGTTCCGCCGGCGCCTGAAGGCGTGCGAACAGGCGCAGTGCGTGGGATTTGTCCTCTGCCGCCACCGGCATCATCCGGTCATAAGCCGCGGCAATCACGCCGGCGATCTCGGGGCGAAGGATTGTGGCGCCGGTCTCCGGCAGCACAGCCAGCGGCGAGGTACCGGCAAAAGCCGCGTCGCCCCACATCAGCGCCACCTGCACCGCCTGGGTCAGCGCCAGGGTCTCGGCCGGCATCTGCGCCATCGCGCCCTTCATCCGCAGGAACACAAACGCCGCCTTGATGCCGCCCTGATCGTCAAACCGGAAGGCGCGGTACTGGCTGGCGTCCGCCTCCTTCAGCCGGGCCACCAGCGGCTGCAGGCCCGGGATCAGCCGGTCCAGATCCGGAACCGCCAGCAGCTCTTCCCAATCGCGGAAGAAGAAGAACATGAGGTTCGAGCCCAGCTCCGGGTCGGTCTCTGCCATCTGGTGGCCCGCCAGCGTCATCACCGCCTCAAGCGCACCCTTGACGGTCTTGAGGGTCTCGTCCTGGACTCCGAACACGATCGGCGCCACGGGCCGGCCCCAGCGGGCAAAGGCATAAGAGCCGTCATTGCGTGTGAACAGGGCTTCGATCTGCTCCGGCGTCAGGTCTGGCAGCTGGGCGGTCATGGGCGTCTCCTTGGTCCTGCCCCGTCTATGCCGTCTGCGCCGCGCGGCGGCAAGAGGAAGGGGGGCTGCTCCCGCGCCTGCCCGGCCTCCTGGCTGCGCCAGACCTCCGGCAGCAGCCTTGGGCCCGGCGCCGCTGACGCGGCGCGGGCCTGGATTGAGCGCAGCTGCGCCGCGCGTCAGCGCGGCGCCACGCCCAACGGGCGCAGGCCCATCTTTTATGGGCCGGCGGCGGACGGGAACACCTGCCTGAAAGAGAAATCGGAACCTCGCAAATAGGTCAGCCATGCTGCCGCAATGTTTCGCGCGCGAAACATTTGGACAGCATCGCTGACACAACTTATGGTAGCGCAGCTTGCTTTTACCCGAACAGGTCGTTCTGGCTGCGCGGCGGCGGCATTCCCAGGTGGGTCCAAGCCTTTTGCGCCAGCATCCGCCCGCGCGGCGTGCGCTGGATCAGCCCCTGCTGCAAGAGGTACGGCTCGATCACCTCCTCCAGCGCGTCGCGGCTCTCGCTGAGGGCGGCCGAAATCGTCTCGATCCCCACCGGCCCGCCGCCGTAGTTTTCAGCGATCAGCTTCAGATAGCGCCGGTCCGCCCCGTCGAGCCCCAGCTGGTCCACCCCCAGCCGCGTCAATGCGCCATCGGCCAGCTCCCGGGTGATGGTGCCATCGCCCTCGACCACCGCGAAGTCCACCACGCGGCGCAGGAGCCGCCCGGCGATCCTGGGGGTGCCCCTGGCGCGCCGCGCGATCTCGCGGGCGCCGGCGTCATCGGCCGGCGCGCCCAGCTTGCGGGCGTTGCGGCTGACGATCTCGAACAGCTCGTCGATGGTGTAGAACTGCAGCCGGGTCGGGATGCCGAAGCGGTCGCGCAAGGGCGTGGTCAAAAGGCCCATTCGGGTGGTGGCCCCCACTAGGGTAAAGGGCTGCAGCTCAATCCGCACGGTGCGCGCTGCCGGCCCCTCGCCGATCACCAAGTCGAGCTCGAAATCCTCCATCGCCGGGTAGAGCACCTCCTCCACCGCCGGGTTCAGCCTGTGGATCTCGTCGATGAACAGCACGTCGCGGGCCTCAAGGTTGGTGAGGATCGCCGCCAGATCGCCGGCTTTGGCCAGGACGGGTCCGGAGGTCATGCGGAAGTTCACCCCCAGCTCGCGCGCGACGATCTGGGCCAGCGTGGTCTTGCCGAGGCCCGGGGGACCGTGGAACAGCGTGTGGTCCATCGCTTCGCCGCGGCGGCGGGCGGATTCGATAAAGACGCGCAGGTTGGCGCGGGCTTCGGCCTGACCGATGAATTCACCAAGGCCCTGCGGGCGCAGGGCGCGGTCATTGTCCTCAGGCAGAGGTTCGGGGCGCAGGGCGGGGTCGGCGTCAATCATCAGCGTCACTCCGCCTCAAGCTATCATTCAGATGAACCGCCTGGCCGATAGGCCGGGCAGCGCCCGTCCGCCCCCCCGGGCGGGCGCTTCGCTTTCCGCCCGCGGCCGGGCACTGCCCTTTGTGCTTCAATGCCATTGTCTGATCACCCCTTCGGCGCCAGCAGACGCAGCGCGGCACGGATCAGCTCCGGCTCATCCGCATCCGGATAGGTGGCCGCCGCCTCTGCAACCGCTGCAGCGGCATCCGAGGGACCATAGCCCAGATTGCCCAAGGCCGACAGCGCACCGGCAGAGGCCGCCGCCGCACCGCTGGGTTTCTTGGGCGGCGCCTTGCGAGCGGGTTTGGCGGCCGGTGCAGGGTCTGCGTCCTCGATCACCTCCAGCCCCGGGCCGTCCATCGCGTCTACCACAGTGCCGCCCATCGCCATCACGCCGGGCGCCTTGTCCTTGAGGTCCAGCACGATGCGCTGCGCCGTCTTGGGGCCGACGCCCTTGGCGGCCTTGACCGACGCCCAGTCGCCCAGCGCAATTGCCCGGCTCACGCCGTCCGGCCCCAAGGCGCCTAGGATGGCCAGAGAGACCTTGGCCCCAACCCCCTGCACTGAGGTGAGCAGCCGGTGCCATTCTTTCTCCACCAGCGAGGTGAAGCCATAGAGCTGCATCAGGTCCTCACGCACCACCATGTCGGTATATAGCGCGATGGCCTCCCCCACGCCCGGAAGTGCCGCCATGGTGCGGTCGGAGCAATAGACGATGTAGCCGACGCCGCGCACGTCGATCAGCACGTGATCCTGCGCCCGGTAGTCAAGACGGCCTGTCAGCTTGCCGATCATGCGCGTTTCTCCCTCAGCTGCCGCTGCTGTGTGCGCCCGTAATAGGCGTGACAGATGGCAATCGCCAGCGCATCCGCGGCATCGGCGTTTTTCGGCAGGCAGCCCGGCAGCTGCAGCTTGACCATATGCATGACCTGCTCCTTCTCGGCATGGCCGACGCCGACCACCGTCTTCTTGACCCGGTTGGGCGCGTATTCCCCCACCGGCAGGCCTGCCTTGGCTAGCGTCAGCAGCGCCACTCCCCGGGCCTGGCCCAGTTTCAGCGTGCCCGCGCCGTCCTTGTTCACGAAGGTCTGCTCGATCGCCGCCTGATCCGGGGCAAAGGCCTCGATGATCTCGGAAACCTGATTGTGCAGCGATAGAAGACGCTCGCCCAGATCATCCCCGTCAGAGGTGCAGACACCGTTGGCTACATGGCTGAGCCGGGTGCCGCGCGATTCGATCACGCCCCATCCGAGGTTCCGCAACCCCGGATCAATTCCCAAAATCCGCATGATGTGACCGGTCCCTGCCCGCTTGCCCGAGAATTATTTTTCCAACGGTTAGCACAAAACGCGAACATGTCCAATTGCTTTCCCGCACCCGAAAGCTGCAAAGCAGCGCCGCCGAGGTCTGAAACCGACCCTCTGCAGAGGCGGAAACGACATTTTTCGCCGGTTTCCTCAACCGGGAGGAAAGCCCTTGTTTATAAGGCTTTAAGCTATGCACAAACTGCATATGACACATGCAAATTCGGCCCTTGCCGCCCTGATTGTTCCCCACTAGATGCCCGCCATCGCAACAACGCGACGACAGCCAACACCAGATCAGAGGACAAGGATATGGCCGCTTTTGACACCACCCGCACCACCTATGGTTCCACCGGCCTGTTTGGCCGCATCGGCGATCTGGTCGCCAGCGCTGCCGGCGCATTCGCCGCCTGGAACGACGCCCGCGCAACCCGCAACGCGCTGTCCGGCCTGTCCGACCGCGAACTGGCCGACATCGGCATGTGCCGCGGTGACATCGAAAACGTCGCCACCGGCAAAACCGTCTTCTAAGACCCCCTTTTTCCGCCCTGCCTCCTCCCTCGGGGCGAATAGGGAAACGCCGCGGACCTGAACAGGCCGCGGCGTTTTTTGTTGCCAGCAAAGCTCAGCGCGGTCCCGGCACGGAAAAGGCCGCCAGCTCCCCCGGGCCGGCGGCCTTTCTGCACCCTTTCCGCGGACATAGCCGTCAG
The DNA here is from genome assembly GCF_056158685.1 of Leisingera sp. ABM4_103. Classification (NCBI taxonomy): domain Bacteria; kingdom Pseudomonadati; phylum Pseudomonadota; class Alphaproteobacteria; order Rhodobacterales; family Roseobacteraceae; genus Leisingera; species Leisingera sp. ABM4_103. Next base: position 389,557 of record NZ_JBSWTU010000005.1, read on the forward strand.
CGCAGAACGGGTCCGATCTTCTGGGCAACAAGGACGGAGAGCGGATCGGCCTGCATGATGAAGGCCCCGGCACGCTCAATGCCGCTGCCCCCGGCAAGGGCCTGCACCCGCTCGTCGTAGCTGCCAAAACCAAGGGCCGCCATTAGGAACCCCTTGAACAGCAGAAAGGCCGCCACGAAGAAAACCGCCGTGCGCGCCGATATCCGGGACTGCACCCGGCGCGGCTTCACCACCAGCAGCCCGTCCGGCCGCAGGTTTGCCGAGTAGCCTCCAGACATGGCTTCGTGTTTGCGGTTGATCTGCTTCAAACGCGCCTGGAACTGATCACGATGTTCGCCCATTACGAGCCTCCGAACTGGCCCCCACCAGCGGATGGCCAATCTTTGGCTCGAAATGCGGCGAAAATGCGGCGAACCCCTAAAATTCGCCGCAAATTTAAATCAATCAGTCCGCTTTACGCAGAAGTAACGTTGTCCATTCACCAATTTCGTCGCGGCGCTCAAGATTGATGCCCTGCTGTGCATAAACACCGGCCACATCATCGGCCTGTTCGTTCAGGATTCCAGAGAGAATCGCATAGCCGCCGGGGCGCAGATTCGCGGCCAGATCGGGGGCCAGGGCGACCAGCGGCCCCTTCAGAATATTGGCAAAGATGAGGTCATAGGGCGCCTGCGCCTGCAGATCCGGGTGATCGAAACCCGCCGCTTCCAGACAGGTGACCTGGCCTTCCATACCGTTGGCCTTGAGGTTGGCCTCAGCGACTTCGACCGCGACCTCGTCAATGTCGCTGGCCAGGATGGCGCCGTCCCAGACCCGCGCGGCGGCCATCGCCAGCACCGCGGTTCCGCAGCCGATATCGGCCACTTTCTCGCCACAAAAACCCTGAGTCAGCAGGTGATCCAGCGCCTTGAGGCAACCGAGCGTGGTGCCGTGGTGGCCGGTGCCGAAGGCCATCGCCGCCTCGATCAGCAGCGGAATGCGGTCTGCGGGCAGTTTATCCGCGTCGTGGCTGCCGTAGACAAAAAAGCGGCCTGCCTCCACCGGTGCCAGCTCGCGGCGCACATGGGCGACCCAATCGGTTTCGGGCACCTCGGAGACAACAAATGGCTTGGCCTCGTGCATGGCGGCCAGCAGGGCAAGTCCCGCCTCGTCCGGGCTTTCGGTGAAATAGCCGCCGACCTCCCACAGGCCGGAGCCGTCTTCCATCTCAAAGACGCCCACACCGGTGGGTTCCGGGTTCAGCCGCTCCATGGCGTCGCCCAGCGCTTCGGCCTGGGCTTTTCCGGGGAGCGTGGTGAGGGCGGTGAAGGTGGTCATGGCGTCTCTCCTGAAACTGTTGGCAAGCGCCTAGGCTGCCGCGCGCCCCGCGTCAAGCGTCCCCCGCCTGGCTGAAAGCCAGGCAGCGCCCGCGCTCACCCTGTGCGCGGGCGCTCGCCCTGCGGCTGGCGCCACGGGGCTGATGCGTCACTCGGCCGGCGCCGGGCGGGCGTATTTGCTGAAGATCGTCTCGTTGCCGGGCTCAGGATGGCGCGGGATCAAGAGCGACAGCGACAGCGACACCAGCGCCATGCCCGCCGCCAGCGCAAACACCATGCCCGGCGAATAGACCCACAAAAGCCCCAGCAGCACCGGCAGGAACACTGCCGCGATGTGGTTGATGGTAAAGGCCACGGCGGCGGTCGGTGCGATATCCCCCGGGTCGGCGATCTTCTGGAAATAGGTCTTGAGCGCCAGCGCCAGCGCGAACAGCACATGGTCCACCACATAGAGCACCGCAGCCACCACCACGCCCCAGCCGAACCAGTAGATCCCGCCGTAGGCCGCAAAGACAGTGGCCAGCCCGGCGTATTCAAAGATCAGCGTGCGCCGCTCGCCAAACACGGCCACAGCCTTGCCCAGCATCGGCGCCGCAGTCATGTTGATCACCAGGTTGATCAGGTAGAGCCCGGTCAGCTCATGCACCTCGAACCCGAATTTCTCCACCATCATGAAACCGGCAAAGACCACAAAGATCTGCCGCCGGGCGCCGGCCATGAACTGCAGCGCGTAATAGAGCCAATAGCGCTTGCGCAGGATCAGCTTCTTGGTCTGCGGGTGCGGTGCGTCGAACTGCGGATAGGCAAACAGCGCAATCAGCGCAATCAGCGCGGTTGCCCCGCCCGCCGCCAGGAACACGGTGTTATAGGCCAGATCGAACCGGTCCCAGGTCAGCACGATCAGCCCGTAGACCACCAGCGTCGCCGCTGATCCGGCAGCCACCAGCCAGCCCAGCGTCTGCGGCGCTTTCTCCTTGGGCAGCCATTGCAGCTGCAGCGACTGGTTCACCGTCTCGTAATAATGAAAGCCGATCGAGCTCAGCAGCGTCACCATCAAAAGGCCGCCCAGCGACGGGAACCAGGCGGTAACAGCCGTCGCCACGCCGAGCAGCACTAGGGAAATCAGCCCCAGCACCTGCTCGCGGACGAACAGGATCACTGCAATCACCCCCACCGCCAGAAAGCCGGGAATTTCCCGCACCGTGTGCAACAGGCCAATGTCGGCACCGTCGAAGTTCGCCGCCTCGATCACAAAGTTGTTGAGCAGCGCGCTCCAGGCGTTGAAGGCAATCGGCATCGCCAGCGCCATCAGGAACAGAAGCGTCACGGGGCGGCGCCAGAACGGGAGGCCTTGCGCCTCATGCAGGGGCATCGGTTTGAACATGCTCCGGGTGTACGCCTCTGCGCCCGCTTTGGCGAGAGCCAACAAGCGGTTGCACATCCACCTTCGCATCAGCGCGCAGAAGCGCCTTGAGGTGCCTCATCTGATCTGTATCAAGGCATGCTCTCACCGCCCCTCATATGCACACATGTGAATTTGGAGGTGTGTGATGGATCTGGTTCCCCTGGTTGAGCGTATCGGCGAAGCGCCCGCGGCGGCGCTGCTGGGCCTGTTGACGGGCATTGTCTTTGGCGTCGCGGCCCAACGGTCGCGGTTCTGCCTGCGCGCGGCCACGGTGGAGTTTGCCGGCGGGCGGCTTGGTGACAAGGTCTCGGTCTGGCTGCTGACCTTTTCCACTGCCGTGGTCTGGGTCCAGGCGGCGCAGCTCTTGGGGCTGATGGAAAGCGCCGACGCCCGGATGATGGCGGTGCCGGGCAGCTGGTCCGGCGCCATCCTTGGCGGGCTGATGTTCGGCTGCGGCATGGTGCTGGCGCGGGGCTGCTCGGGACGGCTCCTGGTGCTGGCAGCGACCGGCAACCTGCGGTCGGTGGTGTCCGGCCTGATCTTTGCGGTGGTGGCGCAGATGAGCCTGTCCGGCCTGCTGTCGCCTGCGCGCGACTGGCTCGCCCGGCTGTGGATCACCGACGGCGGGCGCAATCTGGACCTGCTGGCCGCTCTTGGCCTGCCGCAAGCTGGCGGGCTGCTGCTTGGTCTGGCCACGGCAGCGCTGGCCCTGGTGCTGGCGCGCCGCAACCGGATTGGCGCCGCGCGGCTGGTCTTTGCCTCCGGGGTGGGATTTGCCGTCGCGCTTGGATGGGTGCTGACCTATGCGCTGAGCCAGGTGGCGTTTGACCCGGTGCAGATCGAAAGCGCGACCTTCACGGGACCATCCGCCCACACCCTGATGTTCTTCCTGGACCGGGAGGCGGTGCTGGAGTTCGACATCGGCCTGGTGCCCGGCGTATTCATCGGCGCCATGCTGGCCGCGGCGCTGGCGGGCGAGATGAAATTGCAGGCCTTTGATGACGCCGCCACCATGCGCAAGGCAATGACCGGTGCCGCGCTGATGGGGTTCGGCGGCATGCTGGCCGGCGGCTGCGCCATCGGTGCCGGGGTCACCGGCGGGTCAATCTTCGTCGGCACGGCCTGGACGGCACTGTTTTTCATGTGGATTGGCGCTATCGCCACCAGCATCCTGACCCGCGCCCCGGCCGAAGCCGCCGCGGCTTGAAATGCATTTCATGCGAGGCTCTGCCTCGCGCTCCGGGATATTTCCAGCCAGAAGAATAAAGGATCCGCACTTCATCTGGCCCCAAATATCCCGGGGGAGGCCCGCGAGGGCCGGGGGCAGAGCCCCTTGCCTGCTGGCCTCAGAAGAAGCTTTGCGGGTCGATGTCGACGCTCAGCCGCAAATCCCCTTTGAGCCGGAGTGGTGCAATCCAGCGGGCGATAGCCTCTTGCAGCGGTGCGCCCTTGGCGGCCTTGACCAGCAGCCGCACCCGGTGGCGGCCGCGGACGCGGGCGATTGGGGCCGGGGCGGGTCCAAACAGCTGCGCACCGATCTGGCGCAGCGCGCCGTCGTTGCGGGCCATCGCATTGCCAAGGTCGAAGACCGCCGCCAGATCCGGACCCGATAGGATAATCCCGGCCATCCGGCCATAAGGCGGCACGCCTGCCGCCTGGCGTTCGGCGGCTTCCGCCTTCCAGAAGCTTTCCTCATCGCCCGACAGGATCGCGCGGATCACCGGATGCTCCGGCTGGAAGGTCTGCATCAAGGCTTCGCCCGGGCGTTCGGCACGCCCCGCGCGGCCCGCGACCTGGCGCATCAGCTGAAACGTTCGCTCCGCCGCGCGCAGGTCGGAGCCCTGCAGGCCAAGGTCAGCGTCGATCACCCCGACCAGAGTCAGCAGCGGAAAATTGTGGCCCTTGGCCACCAGCTGGGTGCCCAGGATGATGTCGGCCTCGCCCGCGGCAATCTCCTCGATCCGCTGTTTCAAGGCCCGGGCGGAGCCGAACAGGTCGGAGCTCAGCACCGCAATACGGGCCTCCGGGAACAGCCCCGTGGCTTCCTCGGCCAGGCGTTCGATGCCGGGGCCGACCGGGGCCATCTTGCCCTCCACCTCGCAGGAGGGGCAGGCCTCCGGCACCGGTTTGGTTTCGCCGCACTGGTGACACATCAGCCGCTTCATAAACCGGTGCTCCACCATCCGCGCGTCGCAATGGTCGCAGGCCACCTGCGCCCCGCAAGCGCGGCAGATGGTGACCGGGGCAAAGCCGCGGCGGTTCAGGAACAGGAGCGACTGCTCGCCGCGTTCCATGCGCAAATTCATCGCCTGCTTCAGGGTCGGAGAAATCCAGGTGGAGGGCAGCAGGTCCTCGGACCGCATATCCACGGCGCGCATGTCCGGCAGCACCGAGGCGCCGAAGCGGGAGGTGAGGTTCAGGCGCTTGTACTTTCCCGCCTCCGCATTGGCCCAGGTCTCCAAGCTGGGGGTGGCCGACGCCAGCACCACCTGCGCAGAGCACATCGCCGCGCGCAGCACCGCCATGTCGCGGGCGTTGTACAGCACCCCGTCCTCCTGCTTGTAGGAGGTGTCGTGCTCCTCATCGACGATGATCAGGCCGAGATCGCGGAACGGCAAGAACAGCGCGGAACGCGCGCCGATCACCAGCTGCGCCGCCCCCTGCCCGACCATTTTCCAGACCCGGCGGCGTTCGGTCATTGTCGCGCCGGAGTGCCACTCAGCCGGTTTGGCGCCAAACCGCGCCTCGACGCGGGTCAGGAACTCGGCCGTCAGCGCAATCTCCGGCAGCAGCACCAGTGCCTGCCGTCCGGCACGCAGGGCGGCAGCGACAGCTTCCAAGTAGACCTCAGTCTTGCCGGAGCCGGTGACGCCCTTGAGGAGCGTGGTGCCATAGCGCCCGCTATGGACGCCTCCCGCCAGCGCGGCGGCAGCCTTAGCCTGATCCTCAGTCAGCTGCTTGGAGGGCAGCTCCGGGTCCAGATGCGGATAAGGCGTGTCGCGGGGGGCTTCCTCCTCGCGCAGGGCACCCTGCTTCACCAGCCCCTTGACCACGGAAGGCGTCACATCGGCCATGTCCGCCAGCTCGCGCGGGGTGAAGGCAAGGCCGCCGAAATCCTCCAGCACCTCCAGCACCCGGGTGCGGGCCTCGGTCATCCGGTCCGGCACGCCCTCGCCCCGGCGCAGGATCTTGCGCATCGAGGGCGGATCGGAAAGCCCCGGCGCGCGGGTCGCCAGCCGCAGCATCGCTGGCATCGGGGTCAGGGTATAATCGGCCGCCTTGCCCAGAAACTGGCGCATCTCTGTCCGCATCGGCGCCACGTCCAGCACCCGGATCACCGAGCGCAACTTGGCCGAATCGAAATCCCCGGCCCCCGGCCCCCAAACCACACCCAGCACCTTGCGCGGCCCCAAGGGCACCTCGACATAGGCGCCAAGGAAACAGCCGCCTTCAGGAGCGCGGTAATCCAGAAGCCGGTCAAGGGGTTGCGTGGTCAGAACCCCAACCCGTTCACCTGCCTGAAAGAACTCCTGCCCGCTCATGCTGCTGCCCATGTTGCCGCCCGTAATCCCATGAGGTAAAGGCAGAAGCGACCGAGGCCAACCCATCCAAAGGACTGCCCCATGAAATTCTTCGTAGATACTGCCGAGATCGACGCCATTGCCGAGCTGAACGATCTGGGCATGGTGGACGGTGTCACCACCAACCCGTCGCTGATCAAGAAATCCGGCCGCGACATCATCGAAGTGACCAAGGAAATCTGCAACCTGGTCGACGGCCCGGTGTCGGCGGAAGTGACCGCAACCGATGCGGAAACCATGATCGCCGAAGGCCGCAAGCTGGTGGAGATCGCCGAGAACATCGCGGTGAAGGTGCCGCTGACCTGGGACGGCCTGAAGGCGTGCAAAACCCTGACCGACGACGGCCACATGGTGAACGTGACCCTGTGCTTCTCCGCCAACCAGGCGCTGCTGGCGGCCAAGGCGGGCGCGACCTTCATCTCTCCGTTCATCGGGCGTCTGGACGATATCAACCTGGACGGCATGGAGCTGATCGAGGACATCCGCACCATCTATGACAACTACGGCTTCGAGACCCAGATCCTGGCGGCCTCGATCCGCTCGGTGAACCACGTGCTGGACTCGGCCCGCATCGGCGCCGATGTGATCACCGCGCCGCCGGCCGTGATCAAGGCGATGGTGAACCACCCGCTGACCGACAAGGGCCTGGATGCCTTCCTGGCCGACATCAAGGCGGCTGAGATCAAGATCCTCTGATCGGTCCGGCACACGGTAAACCAGGAAAGGCGCCCGCTCCGGGCGCCTTTTCTTTTGCGGGGGTGCATTAATGGTCCGTGCTCTCCCGCGCCGCCATGCCCCCCGGCTGCCGCCGGGCCGCACCGAGCGGCTTGGGCCCGGCAGCGCGCCTGCCGGCGCGCTGCGGCGGCGCATCAGCGCCGCGGCGCCGGGCCTCTGCCCGGCGCCCGGCCCAACGGGAGCGGAGCATTTCAATGCACCGGCGACGGGCGGGAGCCCGCCTGCGCGCGGCAATTTCTGCCAGTCCGGAAATTTTCCGCAGCATTGCGCAAATCCCGTGTTATACACGGAACCAAACCCGTCAGAGGTCCGGAGCCGTAAGAGTTTCACGCATGAGCAGTACAAGCCCTTCAATCAGCCTGGAAGACCAGCTGCGCGAGGCTATCCTCGCCAAACCCGATGCCGTGCTGGAGGACCAGCACCTGATGAACGCCCTCGTCGCCGCCAATGAGCGCGCCATGGGCTCCAACGTTGTCGACTTGCGCGGCATCGCGATGGAGCGGATGGCGGCCCGGCTCGACCGGCTGGAGGACACTCACCGATCGGTGATTGCCGCGGCCTATGACAATCTGGCCGGCACCAACCTCATTCACCGCGCCGTTCTGCGCCTGCTGGAGCCGCAGGATTTCACCGCCTTCCTCGCCTGCCTGGAACAGGACATGCCGGAAATCCTGCGCGTCGATGCCCTGGCACTGGTGCTGGAAACCGCCCAGCCCGGCGGCGCCGCGGTGGAGCGCAAGTCCGATGCGCTGAAACTGGCAGGCCCGGGATTCGCCGAAAGCTATGCAGGCCAGCCCGGCAGCCAGCGCACTGTGACCCTGCGCCAGACCCAAAGCGGCAGCCCGAGGGTTTATGGGCTGAAGGCGGAATGGATCCGCTCCGAGGCCTGCCTTATGCTTGATCTTGGTGAGGGCCGCCTGCCAGGGATGCTGGTGATGGGCTCGGAAGATCCGCATCAGTTCTCGCCGATGCAAGGCACCGATCTGCTGGCCTTCTTCGGCGGCGTCTTTGAACGCGCGATGCGCAGCTGGCTGTCATGACGATGATCTCCCCGGCCTGCCGTGATGCGCTGCAGCTTTGGCTGGAGCGTCTGGGCGGGCTGGAGGATGCGTCTGCCAACACGCTGACCGCCTACCGCGGCGATGTTTCGGCCTTCCTCACCTTCATGACCGCACATTCCGGCGGCCCGCAGGGGCTGGGTGCGCTGGCGCGGATCACTACCTCCGACATGCGCGCCTGGATGGCGTCAGAGCGCAACACCGGAACCGGTGCGCGCTCGCTGGCGCGCAAGCTGTCGGCGGTCAAGAATTTCTACCGCTGGCTGGCGGAACGCGAAGGGTTCGAACCCGCCGCGGTGCTCCTGGCCCGTGCCCCGAAGTTCCAGAAGAAACTGCCGCGCCCGCTGGCGCCGGACGCCGCCAAGGCGGTACTGGAGACGGTGGAGCTGCAATCGCAGCAGGACTGGGTGGCGGCCCGCGATGCGGCGGTGGTCACGCTGCTTTACGGCTGCGGCCTGCGGATTTCCGAGGCGCTGGGGCTGAAGGGCTCCGACGCGCCGCTGCCGCCGGTGCTGCGCATCCTTGGCAAGGGCAAAAAGGAGCGGGTGGTGCCGGTGCTGCCCGCCGCCTGCGACGCGGTGAACCGTTACCTGGAGCTGTGCCCGCATCCGCAGGAGGCCGCAGCGCCGCTGTTCCGCGGCGTGCGCGGCGGCGCGCTGAACCCGCGCCAGATCCAAGGCGTAATGGCCCGGACCCGCGCCCAGCTGGGCCTGCCCGCCACCGCGACCCCGCACGCGCTGCGCCACAGCTTCGCCACCCACCTGCTGGAAGCCGGCGGCGATCTGCGCGCCATTCAGGAACTGCTGGGCCATGCGTCGCTGTCGACCACCCAGGCCTATACGGCGGTGGACACCACTCATCTGATGGATGTCTACATGCGCGCCCACCCCAAGGCATGACTTGACGCGGCGCGCTATCCGGCCTCTGCTCAAGGAGGGGAGGCCTGCCCATGACTGACAAAATACCTGTTCTGACCAGTGTTCTGACCTGCCCCGCATGCGGGCACGAGGCTGCGCAGGAAATGCCGCAGGATGCCTGCCAATGGTTTCACGAATGCCCGGGCTGCCGCACCCTGTTGCGGCCCAAGCCCGGAGACTGCTGCGTGTTCTGCTCCTACGGCACTGTCCCCTGCCCGCCGGTGCAGATGGGAAGCCGCTGCTGCGGCTGATACCGCCTGCGCGGACCGGGGCCGCGGACCCGGTTAGTTAAAATGCGCGCTATTTTTCCGGGCTGACTCCGCCTCCTGGCAAGCCCGTGTTAAGGCTGCCCCGGCTTGATGGCGGAAACCGATCCAGAAAGGATTCTGCTATGACAATTCCCGGTTCTGCCGCCCTCTATGCTGATGGCGCCCCTGCTGCCCCTGCCCCGCCGCCCGGCGGCCAGCCGTGGGAGCGGATGGGCGATCTGCCGTCCAGGGCGCCGTTCTCCTCCCCCGGCATCACCGACCCCGCTCCCCTGGGCCGCCGCATGGCGCGCATTCAGTTTACTGCGGGCACGGAATTCCGCTCAAAGCTGCATTGAACGCTTGCGGCCTGTGGGCAAAACCGCCATCAGGGACCAATGACACCTCAACTGCGCGCCCTTTCCGTTCACCTGCTCACCGCAACCGGCGCCGTGTTCGCCATGCTGGCGATGCTGGCGGCGGCGGACGGCAAGTGGAGCCTGATGTTCGTCTGGCTGGTGGTGGCTTTTGCCGTGGACGGCATCGACGGCCCGCTGGCCCGTCATTATCACGTCAAGCGCTATTCGCCTGAGTTCGACGGCGTGCTGCTGGACCTGATCATCGACTATCTGACCTATGTGTTCATCCCGGCCTTTGCCCTGTTCCAATCGGGGCTGATGGCCGGCTGGACCGGCTGGTTCGCGATCATCGTGATCACCTTCGGCAGCGCAATGTATTACGCCGACACGCGGATGAAGACGAAGGACAATTCCTTCTCCGGCTATCCCGGCGTGTGGAACATGCCGGTTCTGGTGATCTTTGCGCTGGAGCCCAGCCATTGGACTATTCTTGTGCTGGTGACGCTGTTGTCCATTGCCATGTTCCTGCCGCTGAAATTCATTCATCCGGTGCGCACGGCCCGCTGGCGCAAGGTCTCGCTGCCGGTGGCGCTGGCCTGGACGTTCTTTGCCGGCTGGGCCGCCTGGGTCGATTTCCACCCGGCCAGCTGGGCCCATTGGGGACTGGTGGTCACCTCGGTCTACCTGCTGTTCGTCGGCATCGCCCAGCAGATCATTCCCGAACGCCGCCGCGCGCCTTCGCACCCCTGAGGCAGCGGCGATCCGCGGGTGCCGCCCTGCTCCGGCCGCGTTTTTTGTATGCCCTGGCAAGCTTTAACAAATGGCCGATAGTTTGAACGGAGTTTGCGTTAGAAAGAAGTCCGGCCACTAAGCCGGATTTAACGGGCCAATGCGGACACTGATGCGGAACCTGCCGTCGCGGCAGCGTCCACAGGAGAACGCCATGCATTCCGTATCCGCCCCCTCCCTCCGGCCTAACGGGCTGAGCCACGCGTTGAACGCAGTGACCGGGAGCAAGCAGCCCGGGCCGCCCGAGCATGCCAAGGCCTGGGGCTGGCGCGCCCAGCAGGCCGAAGCTGCCGAAACCGCGCAGCCGCCTGCCGGCAGCACTTTGGGCACGGCCGAAACCAGCGGCTCAGTGCCGGCGGGCAGCCCGGACACAACCGCAGAAACCGCCGCGGCACCCGCCCAGGAACAACCGTCCGAAGCAGATATGGAATCGGTGATCCTGGCGCTGATCAGCGACTTCTCCGAAACCTCCGGCGCGGATACCGCACCGCTTTATGAGCAGGTGAAGGCCCTGTTTGCCTGATCCCTTCCGGGCCGCCCCGCAGCGCGGCCTGTTACCCGGGGGACGGCGCACCCGCCTCCCCCCGGGGCGCACTCACCCTGTGCGCCTTCCGCCAGAAAGAAGCAAATGCGGACCCTGGCGCCTGCCGCCAGGTTTAGATCAGAAGGCTGGCGGCGCCCTCGTGTTTTAGCAGCGCGACCTTTGTCTCTACCCCGCCCTGGCCGGAAAAGCCCCCCAGACCCGTTGCGCTCAGCACCCGGTGGCAGGGGATGATCACAGGGATCGGGTTGCCGCCGCACGCATTGCCCACCGGCTGGGGCGGGGCGCCAAGGTCCCTGGCAATATCGCCATAGGTGCGCGTCTCGCCAAAAGGGATCGCCAGCATCGCTGCGCAAACCGCTTTCTGAAACTCCGATCCCTCCACCTGCAACGGCAGATCGAATTCCGTCATCTCACCGGCGAAATACGCACGCAATTGCTCCAGCGCCCGGTCCAGCAAGGCTGATTGACCTGTAGCCTCTGCAGACCAGGCCAGCCGCACGACAGCACCGTCCCGTTCTGACACGCTGAGCACGCCGACAGGCGTATCAAGGCTGGCTGCAATCATCACGTTTCCCCGGCTGTGCCATTGGCTGCATCATCCTCGGGAAAGGCATGGCTGGCAAGGCGGCCCGCGCCCGGCACCGGCCGTACACTTAACACGCCGTTAACCAGTCCTAAGGATTCCTCACCGGTTTACTTCAAATTATCATAAAGTGAGTTTCAAGAGCGTAGTGAAAGGTATTCAAATGCTGTCTGCAGTTTCCAGCCCCACCAGCCTGTACAACGGTATGAAGCAGATGCAGGCCGCGTACCGCAAGCAGCCCGCAATCGGAGAAGCAGGCGGCCAGCCGGTGGATGCTCCGCTGATCAACGGCACCAGCCAGGGCATGGCCCGCAGCCTGCAGCGTGAACAGGCGCTGAGCGGCGAACGCCCCGACGCTCTGACCCCTCAGTATGTCGGCCCGGCCCGGGCCGCAGCCCGCGCCGAAGCGCTGAACCTGAAGCAGGTGAACGGCGTGGACATGGACGCGTACTATCAGGACCTGATGAACGGCTGCCAGGCAGGCCCCAAACCGGTCAGCGCCCTCCAGGCGGAAGCCAACTATGCCAAGGCCCGGCTCATCACCGGCTGATCGGGCTGGTTTTCAGCCCGGTTTTCGCGCGGGCAATCCGCGGCGGCGGCCCGCCAACGGCCAGGGAACATGCATTAACCTGCTGTTAAGCGTCTTATGTTAACCTTCGCTTAAGACCGGTTCAAAGCCACCGCGAAGGACCCGCTCTATGTTTTTGCCAGTTACAGGAAGTGTCGATCCAGCCAAACCGAACCGCGGCCATCTGACCGCCCGTCCGGTTGTCCGCTCTGATGATCCGGACCGCAGCGAGTCCGCAAACACCAGCCCGCGCGAGCAGGAGCCGGACAGTCATCCGCAGAACCCGTCCGATCCGGATGACCGCTATAGGCAGCCGGCCCGTACTGGCCATAACGCTGCCGAAGCCGCAACCGGCCTGCTTCCTGAAAACCCAGTGCTGGCAGAGCACCTGCTGCTGCAGCGTGCAGAACATCAGGATCCGGACAGCGAGACGGAATGCGAAGCTGCCTGCCACGGATATGAGGCGGCAAAAACCCTGTCAGCCTGACCCGGTTCCGCCTTACTGCAGCTGCGCCCAGAACAGCTCCAGGTGGCGCGACATGATCTCCTCGAACCGTCCGCTGCCGCGCAGTTTCTGCAGGCCCGCATTGATCCGGTAAAGGTGAGTGGTGCCGCGCCAGTGGCGCTTGGAAATCACCACATGCAGGCCTTCTTCCGACAGCGGCTTCTCCAGCGGCACAACAGTGTCGCGCAGACCTTCCTTGACGATTGTGCTGGCGCCCAGGAACAGGTTGACCGCCGCCGCATCCACCTTGCCCTCTGCCACCATGCGGAAACAATCGGCGGGCGTCTGCGGCTGCACCAGCGTGATCTTGTCTTCGTCCAGCCAGCGGCGTCCGGCGCGGTTCAGGTCATGGGTGAAATAACCGGCCGGGCGGCACAGGGTCTTGCCCTCGGCGTCCGCGTCCTCCCGGAACTCAAAGCCGCTGTCCGCGCGCGCAAACAGCATGATCGGCATGGTCATCACCGGTTCGGAGAAGTGGAAATTGGCGCAGCGCTCGTTGTCCGGCTCAGCCGCGCAGTCGGGCTTGAGCCAGGGAAAGCCCATGTCGAACTCCTTTTTGTCCAGCATCGGGAACAGGTGCTTGGACCAGTCGTCCTCCCAGCTGACCGAATAGCTGACCGGCGCGGGCGCCAGCTCCAGCGCCGCATTGACCAGCTCGGTTACCATCCCCTGCCCCGGCAGGCTGCGGTCGGTGAAGGGCGCATAGCCGCCACCGGTGAGCAGCGTCAGGTCCGCCTCCTGCTGGCGCAACGGCGTGGCGTCCGGGGCGGTGGCCTCCTTGATGCAGGGGATGTGCAGCTTGCGCCCCGGAACCACCGAGGAGCCGACCAGCACCTCCTGGTTGCGGTAATAGATCATGGTCCAGCGCTCGCGGTCGCCGTAATGCGTCTCCGCGATCGAAAACAGGTTGTCGCCCGGCTGCGCAACGTAGTCCACATTGCAAATTGCGTGTGCGGCCTGGGGCAGCCCAAGAAGCAAACCCAGGCCCAGCAGATGGCGGCAGAAGCGGTTCAGCATGCCTTTCCCCCTCAATATCCGGCCCAGACCCTGGCCATGTGGTCTTCGATGATCGTCTGATAGGTTCCGTTCTCACGGATGCCGCGCAGCGCAGAATTGACCATTTCCATCAGCTGGTCCGCCTCCGGGTGGGTCTTGTGCACGATCACGTGCAGCGCCTGGATCGAGATCGGCTCCGGCACCACGTCGAAACGGTTGGAAAGGCCCAGCTCCTTGATCTGCGCGCGGCCGGTGAATTCGTTCATCACCACGGCGTCGGCCTTGCCTGCCAGAACCATCTCATAGCATTCGGCGGTGGTCAGCGGCTGCACCACCTTGACCTTGCCATCACGCAGCCAGTGGCGCCCCTGCTGCTCAAAGAGATAGGTCTCATAGCCCTGCGGGCGGCAGAAGGTCTTGCCAAACAGGTCCTCGTCCTTGGTGAACGTCAGCGGCCGCGCCTTATCGGTGAACATCAGAACCAGCACCTCGAACATCGGCTCGGAAAACAGGAAGTTCGCGCAGCGCGGTTCGGCCGGGTTGTTCTCGCAGTCGGGCTTGTACCAAGGGAAGCCCGCATCCAGCAGCGCGTTCGACAGCAGCGGTTCCTCATGCGAGGTCCACAGGTCGACCCAGTGAACGGCATAGCCTTGCGCAGGGCTGGCATGACGCATCGCAGCGTTCAGCACGTCGGTCATCATGCCGCCGTTGTGCAGTTCCTTGCCCGTGAAGGGCGCAAAGTCGTCGGCGGTCAGCAGGTTGATCTTCTTGCGCACAGCGGCATTGCCGGGCGCAACATTGACCGGCACGGCGGCGGCGGGAACGGCGGCAGCGATTTCCTTGCCGCCCGGCAGCCCCAGCGGCAGCCCTTCCAGGCAGGCCAGCGACAGTTTCATGCCGACCCGGATCGCATTCGGCTTGGGGCCGATCTTGTCGATGTTGCGGTTGTGGATGGCGCTCCACTTGCCGGCGTCTTTGTACATCTTATCTGCGATCACCGACAGGCTGTCGCCGGACTGTACCGTATACACCCCGCCGCAAGTCTCGGCAGCTGCGGAATTGGCAGCAAGGGCAAACAGCCCCATGGCTGCGGCAGCAAAAAACGTCTTCATGGTCCCCCCGGAAGGATAATTCACCGCGGCCCGTTGCGGCCTGCGGCGCGTCTTGGTTTTGTTTTGTTGTGTAATCCTCTGCCCGGCAGCGCAGATAGCTGCGCCTGCTTGCCTAAGGGCAGCTCCGGCGCAGCCGCCGGAGCAAAGATCAATTGCCGACGAACAGCGCCATAAGCGTCGCCGTGTCGACCCGCCCGTCTGCGCCAATCAGACTGGCCGGAACGGTGATCTCCTGGCGCGCATATGCGCCGTTCACCATCTGGTCGATATAGGCCTCTGATTGGCCCTGAGCGGCGGCAGTCATTACCATCTTGAACAAAGCGGTGCCTTCGGCCGGCGCGGCTACGGCGGCGGCAGGCGCCGTCGTGCCAGACTCAGCCTGCTTGCTGCGCAGCGCCGCCAGCGTGCCTGCGGTGATGCGGGCAACCAGGGCGTCTTCGCCGCTGCCTGCCCCCTCTGCCAGGCCCGCAGCCGAGGCCGCGCCGGCAGGCAGAACGACCTCCGTCTGCAGGCTGGCCTGCTCTGCGGTTGCAGCCTCAGGCCCGGCGCCGAACTGGAAATAGAGCAGCATGGCGGAAGCCACCGCCAGCCCTGCCGCAGCCAAGCCCAGTTTCGGCAAGGTGCTGCCGGTTTCCGCCGCCGCCAAGGGCTGCTGCGCCGCGAGGGTTTTGAGGGCGGCCGGGGCCGTCTTGATTGCCTTTGCCGCCTTTGCCGCACTCTTTACAGCGGGTTCAGGTGCCTTTGCCGGTTCCGCAGCACTGCTTGCCTTCTGGCCTGTGCCGCCAGCCACCAGCCCGATTTTCATATTTTTCGGCGCAGACACCCCGTCGATCCGGACTGCCATTCTGCGCGGCTTGCCAAGCTCGTCCGCCGGTTGCGCGTCCGCTTTCAGCTTCAGCATCGAAAACTGCCCCCCTGCCCATGCCATGTTTTGAATATACGGCTGAAATTCTTCATGGAATTAACGAATTCTTAACCAGTTGTGGAAAACCGGTCAACATCTAGCGGAATCCAATTTCCAGGGACACAAGGCAGCACACGCAAAAAGTGCAGGGAAAACCGTGACTGTATCGTAAAAAAGACAACGCCCGGCCATAGGCCGGGCGCTGAACACATCTAATGGGTGAAATTCGGGTCAGCCGAGCGCGCTGTCGCAGCGGCCGCAGACGCCCGCATGGCTGTGGTCGCCCACATCCGGCAGGATCTTCCAGCAGCGCTGGCACTTGCCGCCTTCAGCCTTCTCGAACACCACCGAGACACCATCGACTTCCGGCATCCGGAAGGCTTCGGCCGGGGCCGGATCATTGGTCAGCGCGATGTCCGAGGTGATGCAGATATCGGCGAAGTTGACCGACTTCAGCGCCTCCAGCGCCTCCGTGTCGCGCACATGAACCACCGGAGCGGCCTCCAGCGAGGCCCCGATCACCTTGTCGGTGCGCTGCACCTCCAGCGCCGCGGTCACAACCCGGCGGGCCTGGCGGATCTTGGACCATTTGGCGGCCAGATCGGGGTTCAGCCACTCGGCGGGCGTCTCCGGGATGTCCTGCAGATGCACGGAGCTGCCCTCGCCCGGGTATTTCTCCAGCCAGACCTCTTCCATGGTGAACACCAGGATCGGCGCCAGCCAGGTGGTCAGGCGATGGAACAGGATGTCCAGCACGGTGCGCGCGGCACGGGCGTTCAGGGTCTCGCCGTCGCAGTACAGCGCATCCTTGCGGATGTCGAAGTAGAAGGCCGACAGATCCACGGTGGCAAAGTTGAACACCGCCGAGAACACGCCCTGGAAGTCGAAGGTCTGGTAGCCGCTGCGTACCTTCTGGTCGAGTTCTGCCAGACGGTGCAGCACCCAGCGCTCCAGCTCCGGCATGTCTTCCGGCGCCACGCGCTGATCCTCGCGGAAGTCGCCCAGGCTGCCCAGCAGGAAGCGCATGGTGTTGCGCAGACGGCGGTAGCTGTCGGCGGTGCCTTTCAGGATTTCCGGCCCGATCCGCTGGTCAGCGGTGTAATCGGTCTGGGCCACCCACAGGCGCAGGATGTCGGCGCCGTACTGCTTGACGACCTCCTCCGGCACGATGGTGTTGCCCAGCGACTTGGACATCTTCATGCCCTTCTCGTCCAGCGTGAAGCCATGGGTCACCACGTTGCGATAAGGCGCGCGGCCCTTGGTGCCGCAGGCCTGCAGCAGCGAAGAATGGAACCAGCCTCGGTGCTGGTCGGTGCCTTCCATGTAGACGTCGGCGATGCCGTCCTCAGTGCCGTCCTCGCGGTCGCGCAGCACAAAGGCATGGGTCGAGCCGGAGTCGAACCACACGTCCAGAACGTCGAACACCTGGTCGTAGTCGTCCGGGTCCACGCTGTTGCCCAAAACCCGCGCCTTGAAGCCGTCCTCGTACCAGACATCGGCGCCGTGTTCCTCGAACTCGGCCACGATGCGCTTGTTCACGTCTTCATTGCGCAGCAGGAAATCCGCGTCGGTCGGCAGCGCACCTTTCTTGGTGAAGCAAGTCAGCGGCACGCCCCAGGCGCGCTGGCGGCTCAGCACCCAGTCGGGGCGGCTCTCGATCATCGAATGCAGGCGGTTGCGCCCGGTCTGCGGCCACCATTTCACCAGCTCGTCGATGGAGCGCAGCGCGCGTTCGCGGATGCTGTCGCCCATCTCGCCCATGCCGTCGTCCAGCTTGCGGTCGACGGAGGCGAACCATTGCGGCGTGTTGCGGTAGATGATCGGCGCCTTGGAGCGCCAGGAATGCGGGTAGCTGTGCTTGATCTTGCCGCGCGCCAGCAGGCCGCCGACTTCCACCAGCTTGTCGATGATCTTTTTGTTGGCATCGCCTTCGCCGCCCTTGCGGTTGAGGATATAGGTGCCGCCAAAGAAGGGCAGATCGGCGCGGAAGCCGCCGTCGTCCATCACGTTATAAGTGATCATCTGCTCCAGCATGTTCAGATCACGGTAGAGCTCGAACTCCTCCATCCCGTGGCTCGGCGCGCAATGGACAAAGCCGGTGCCTTCGGTGTCGGTCACGAAAGGCGCCGCGCGGAAGTCGCGGATACCGTCCCATTCACCGTTTGCGCCCTCGGCGCCCGCGAGGGGGTGCTTCAGCGACAGGCTGGACAGTTCCTCGGCGGAGACACCGCGCAAGCGCTTGAACTGATCTTCACCCAGGCGGGCGCGCTTGAACACATCCGCGGCCAGGTTATCGGCCAGCAGGAAACGGTCGCCAACAGCGGCCCAGCATTCCTCGGGCGTGCCGGTCACTTCATAGAGGCCATAGGCAATCTCTGCCCCGTAAACCACTGCCTTGTTCGACGGGATGGTCCAGGGGGTGGTGGTCCAGATCACCACATGGGCGCCTTCCAGATCCTGCGCCACGATCGCAGAGTCAGCGCCTGCGAAATCCGCGTCCTCGCCGTCCGCGGCCACAAAGCCGCCCGCCTCGGCCACCTTGAACTTCACCCAGATGGTGAAGCTTTCCTTGTCGTGGTATTCGACCTCGGCCTCGGCCAGCGCGGTCTTTTCGACCGGCGACCACATCACCGGCTTGGAGCCCTGATAGAGGGTGCCGTTCATCAGGAATTTCATGAACTCATCCGCGATCACCGCCTCGGCGTGATAGTTCATGGTCAGATACGGATCATCCCAGTTGCCGGTGATGCCCAGACGCTTGAACTCCTCGCGCTGGATATCGACCCAGCTGTCGGCAAAGGCGCGGCATTCCTGGCGGAACTCAACGACCGGCACCGCGTCCTTGTTCTTGCCCTTCTTGCGGTACTGCTCTTCGATCTTCCATTCGATCGGCAGGCCGTGGCAGTCCCAGCCCGGCACATAACGCGCATCAAAGCCCATCATCTGGTGCGAGCGCACAATCATGTCTTTGATGGTCTTGTTCAGCGCGTGGCCGATGTGCAGGTGGCCGTTGGCATAGGGGGGGCCGTCGTGCAGGGTGAAGGGCTTGCGTTCCGCGTCGCCGCCCTTGGCCGCGGCGGCCTTCTCGCGAAGTTTGTCATAGACGCCGATCTGCGCCCAGCGCTCCAGCCAGGCAGGCTCGCGCTTGGGCAGGCCCGCGCGCATCGGAAAACCGGTTTTCGGCAGGTTCAGGGTGTCTTTATAGTCAGGCGTCTGGGGCGTGTCGGCGCACATCGGGGGCGTCCTTTGGATGATCAAGGTCGGAAATTGGGATATTCGGTTCGGCGCGATGGCTCAAGCGCCTTTGCCCGGCGGCTCAATGGTTTCAGAGCGCCGGGGATATAATTCGAATAATGATGGCCGCGAATAGGGACATGAACCGCCTTATAGGCCGGTGCAGCGGAGGCGTAAAGCGGCAGATGCGCCGCATCCTGTTGAGTGCTGCGCCTGCCGGGGGGCGGGCAGACGCAGCCATGCGGTGCCGCCGGGCGAAAACTCCGTTTTAGCGTATCAGCCACACCCCAAGATCAGGCCGCACCAGCATCAGCCAGAGGATCATCAGCACGGCGGCGAAGGCTGGAAAGCCGCAGGCAAACCAGATCGCAAACAGGCGGTGGTAGCGGGCAGGCAGCGCGCCTCCTGCCTCAGCCGCCGCCCGCGCCAGATTGCGCAGCCGCAGCTGGATCCAGACCACCGGCAGCCAGAAAGCCCCGGTCAGCAGATACAGTCCCAGCGACAGCGCCAGCCACCCCTCGCTCAGCGGCCAGCCCAGCCGCCAGGCCAGCAGCCCGCCGGTGACAGGCTGCACAATCACTGCCGTCGTGGTGAACAGCAGATCTGCCAGCACCACCACGCCCGCGGTATGGGCGATCAGACGGGCGTCGCGCGTGCGGTGCGCCATCAGCATGAAAAAGGCGATGCCCGCCCCGGTGCCCAGCAGCACGCAGGCGCCGATCACATGCAGCCAGCGCAGGATCAGGTCCAGATCCATCTCAGCGCTCCTGCAGCAACTGATGCGTGATCAGCGCCAGCAGCGCGCCAGGCAGAACCTTGACCAGCGGCCCCAGCGGGTCTGCCCACACCTGCGGCGTCACCACCGAGGCTGCCAGCAGATAGATCAGCGACACCGCCGCCATCCCCAGACAGGCCCGCGCCGCCCAAGGCCGCCAAACGACCGCCGCCCCCAGGGAGATATCAACCAGAGACCAGAACACAACGCTGGATTTGGCCAGGACCATGCTCCAGCCTGCTTCCAGCAGCACCGTCGCCGCCGCTTCCAGCTGCCACAGGCCGATCAGCCCGGAGGCCAGCCAGAACAGGCTCAGCACCACAACCGCGGCAGGCATCAGCAGCGCCATCCGGGCATCCAGCCGCTGCGCGCGGCCCGCAGGCAGCGATTGATAGATCGCTTTCAGCGGCGCAATCCCCTGCCCCATCGCCGCGCGGTGCGGTTCCGGATCTCCGCGCACTCCACCGCGGATTTCGGCAATTGCGGTGCTGCGCAAGGGGGAACGCCAGCCAAGACGGCTCAGCGCGTCTGCGCTGGCCGCGACCGGAGGCAGCAGCCAGTCCGGGAACCGCAGCACCCGCCGCGCAGGTGCGAACCCCAGCCAGGAGCGGGTCTCTGACAGCACATCCTCCAGCCTGTGCGGATGGTCTTCCACCAGATCATAGGTTCCCTGCGGCAGCTCCCCCCTCAGCGCGGCAACCGCCGCCGCTGCCAGATCCGCCATCCCGGCGCACTGCACCGGCGCATCTGCCAGTGCCACCGGCTGCACCAGCGGCACCGCTGCCAGCATCCGCAGCAGCCTTGTGCCGCCATAGGCCCCCTGCCCGATCACCAGCCCGGGCCTCAGGATCCAGGCCGCGGCACCGGAGGCGCGCAAAGCGTCATCCCCCCGACCCTTGCTGCGCATGAACTCTGTCCCGGCCTGCGGCCCGGCCCCGGCGGCAGAGACCTGCACCACTTTGATGCCGCGCTCCGCACAGGCTGCCGCCAGGGCCGCTATGGCGGTGTGATGCACCGCCTCCAGCTCTCCCGGCGCCATGTCCTGCAGCACACCCGCACAGTTCACCACCGCATCCACGCCCCGCAGCAGTTCGGCCCAGTCTTCGGGCTCCAATAGCTGGCGCAGATCCCCCTCGGCAAAGGGCACCCCCGGCAGCGCCCGCGCCGCCTGCTCAGCGCTGCGGCCGAAGCCGGTCACGGAGTATCCTTCGGCCCGCAGGGCCCGGACAACCTCAGCGCCGATAAACCCGTAAGCGCCCGGAACCAGTATCCGCTTTGTGGTCTCCGCCATAAATCAATACCTTTGACCAATTCCCCGCCCACCATAGCGGCAGGGACGCCGGGCGCCAGTGATGCCGCACCACCACGCCGCGGCAGATGCGCCTGCCCCCTTCCGCCGGACCCGCGTTCGCCTTATCTAGCGGTCGAAAGCAGACCGGAGCGTCCGATGAGCGATACAGATACCGCAAACCCGCTGGCGCGGTTCGAGATCACAGCAGAGGAGATTTCCCGCGTGATCTCCGTATTCTATGCCCGCGTGCGCGCGCATCACGTCTTGGGGCCGGTGTTTGCCGCCCATGTCACCGACTGGCCGGAGCATGAAGAGAAGATCGCGGGCTTCTGGCGCAATGCGATCCTGCGGGAGCGCAGCTACAGCGGCAATCCGATGCGCGTGCATGTCTCGCGGCCTGATGTGAAGGCAGAGCATTTCCCCCAGTGGCTGGGCTTGTTCCACGAGGTGCTGCGGGCTGAGCTGCCGGAGCGCACCGCGCTGCAATGGGGCGCGCTGGCCGACCGGATCGGTGAAGGCTTCCGCACCGGCATTGTGGCGATGCGCCAGCCCAAGGACCAGCCGCCGAAACTGTTCTGAAACCCGTCCGCCGGGGGCTCCCGCGCCTGCCGGCGGCCTGTCTGCGCCAGTCCGCCTCAGCAGACTTGGGCCCGGCTCATGCTGCGCATGAGCCTGGGCGCGCGCTTTATTTTTCCTTGGAGAACAGGCCCGTCAGCGCCCGCTGCACCACTTTGCGGGTGCTGGGCCGGTGCCGCGGGGAAAACGGCATCGGGCGGCAGACTTCCATGGCGGCGATACCGACGCGGGCGGACAGAGCGCCGTTGACCAGGCCTTCGCCAAACCGTCGGGAGAGCTTGGAGAGGACCGAGCCGCCCAGCACCGGCTCCAGCAGGTCATCGCCTGCGGCCACCGCGCCGGTGGCGGCGAGATGCGCCAGCACCGCGCGGGTCAGCCGCCAGGAGCTGAAGAAGCCGGGCCGCCCGCCATAGATCCCGGCCACCCGGCGGATCATCCGCAAGGACGAGATCAGCGCTGTCAGAATATCCGCCAGCGCCATCGGCACGATCGCCGTCACAGTGGCCACCTGCCGGGCGGCGGCCTCCACCTCCCGCAGCGCCAGCGCATCGAGCGGCACCAGCAGCTCTTCCTCCGCCAGCAGCAAGAGCGCATCGCCGTCCAGGACCTCCGCCTGGCGCTCCGCCAGCCGGGCCTGGTGCCAGGTGAGATCCTCGCGCCCCTTGTAGAAGCCCTCAAGCCGGCTGGTGAAGGCGCGGGCGGCGGCCAAGTCCGCGGCCTCCGCCGCCTGGTGCCGCAGGGTATCGACACGCCGCAGCCGCGACAGCGCCGCCAGCTCGCGTAAGCCCATCGCCAGCGCCAGCAGCAGCAGCAAGGCCAGCCCGGCACTGACGGCCCAGCCCAGCACCGGCACCCGGGCAATCAGCCCGGTGGCAAAGTCCCAGGCCGCGACCGAGGCCATGGCCCCAACGACCGCGACCAGCAGCGCCCAGAACCAGCGCGCCAGGCGCGACGGCCTGCGGGCCGCAATCCGGGCCGCCTGCTCCATTGCGGAGGGCGGCAAGGCCTCCGGCACCGCCGGTTCGGGCACCGGCGGTGCCTCCGCGACCGGGGGCGCTTCGGCCTCTTCCTCGAGGTCAAACAGGACCGGCTTTTTGCTCATGCCGCAGCCTCCCGCTTGGCCTGCCATTCATAGGCGATGTCGGGCAGGCCTTCCTCGTTGCCCGAACCATCGCCGCGGCCAGTCTCGGCAAAGCCCTCGCGCAGGTAGAACTTCTGCGCCCGGGTGTTGGCGGCAAAGGTGCGCAAGGTGAGACGCGGTGCGGACGATTTGGCAGCGTCCAGCAGCGCCTTGCCAGCCCCCTGCCCGCAGGCGCCGGGGGCGAGGTAGAGGGAGCAGACCTCATGGCCGTCCTGGGCCAGGAACCCCGCGACGCAGCCCTCCAGCTCCGCCACGGTGACCCAGCCGCGGTCGATCATCATGCCGCAGAAGGAGATCACCTCCGCCCAAGTGTAGAGCTTGGGCATCCACTCCGTGTCCTGCTGGAAGCGGTAGAGGATATCCCCAACGGCACCGGCATCCAGGGGGGCGGCGGGGCGCAGGGCGAGGGTCACAGGGCATCTCCTATCAGGAATTCGGCGGCGCGGTCGAGGCGGATATGCGGCGGGCCGCTGCCGTGTTTGAGGGTCAGCGGCGCCGGCGCAAAGGCCATCGCCTGATAGTCTCCCTCCAGCCAGCGCTCCGCGCCCTGGCGGGCGGGTGTGAGCAGCTGGGACGGGTCCTCAGGCAGCGCGCCGGGGTAAAAGGCCGCCTGCTTGCCGGTCTCCAGCAGGGTACCGCGGACGCAGGGCAGTTCGGCGCCGTTGTGCGGGCGCATCTCCTCGGTTGTGGTGCGCAGGGAGGCCATCGCCAGCGCCGCGGTCTCGGCCCCGGCAAAACGGGCGCGGTCCTGCGCCTCGCGGGTCAGCGCCTCGATGATGGCGGTCATCCGGCCGTGCTGGGCGTGGTGCAGATGGTCGGCCTTGGTGGCGGCGAACAGGATCTTCTCCACCCGCTTGCCGCCCAGGAGCCGGGTCAGGAAGCGGTTGCGGCCCGGTTTGAAGGCACCGAGGATATCGGCCATGGCGTGGCGCAGATCCTCCACCGCCTGCGGGCCGGAGTGGATCGCCGACAGCGCATCCACCAGCACCACCTGGCGGTCAATGCGGGCGAAGTGATCACGGAAGAAGGGTTTGACGACCTTGGATTTATAAGCCTCGTAACGTCGCTCCATCTCGCGCCACAGGCTGCCGCGGGGCGGGCTGGCCTCCGGCGGCAGCGGCGCAAAGGTCAGCACCGGCGAGCCCTCCAGGTCGCCCGGCAGCAGGAAGCGGCCCGGGGTGCAGTCATAGAAACCGGCGGCGCGGGCGGCCTTGAGGTAGCCTGTGAAGGCGGCGGCGAGCGCCTGGGCCTGCGGCTCGTCATGTGTCCCCGCGGGGACAGCCTTGGATTTCTCTGCCAGGAAGTGTTCCGCCTGCGGGCGTGCGGCGATGCGGGAGAGGACGTCCGAGGACCATTCGGCATAGCTCTTGTCCAGCAGCGCCAGGTCCAGCAGCCACTCGCCCGGGTAGTCGACGATATCCAGATGCAGCGTGCGCAGCCCCTGCAGCCCGGACAGAAGGCCGGCGGGCCGCACCTTCAGGCTGAGTCGCAGCTCTGAGACCGCCCGGGTGCTGTCCGGCCAATGGGGGGACGGCCCGGTCAGCGCCGCGAGGTGGCTCTCATAGTCAAACCGCGGCACGGTGTCGTCGGGCTGGGGCTGCAGGAAGGCGGCCTCGATCCGCCCTTCGCGGGCGGCATTCAGCTGAAGCATCCGGCCCCGGTCCATCAGGTTCGCGACCAGCGAGGTGATGAACACCGTCTTGCCGGATCGCGCTAGCCCGGTGACGCCCAGCCGCAAGGGCCGGTCGAAAAGCGCCGAGGAGAGGCCGCTGGTGACGCTCTCCACCCCGCTCATTACCCCGTCTGCTAGGGACGTTATCACCAAGGCCCTGATCCTGCTCTGTTCTTGCCCGCATCAAGATAGGCAGCCGGCTGGCGGCTTACCAGAGTGCAGACGGGACTTGCCCCGGCCCTGTTGCATTGCTACTTGCCCGCCCATGCCGCGTTTTGCTTTGAAAGTCGAATATCACGGGAAGCCTTTTGCCGGCTGGCAAAGGCAGAAGGAATTGCCGTCCGTTCAGGGGGCGATCGAGGCTGCGCTGGCGCGGCTGGAGCCGGGGGAGCACACCATCGCCGCCGCCGGGCGGACCGACACAGGCGTGCATGCGCTGGGACAGGTGGCGCATTGCGATCTGGCCAAGGAGTGGGACCCGTTCCGTCTGTCGGAGGCGCTGAACTACCACCTGAAACCCGATCCGGTTGCCATCGTCGACTGCGCCCGGGTCGAGGGCGACTGGCACGCGCGGTTCTCAGCCGTGGAGCGGCAGTATCTGTTCCGTATCCTGATCCGCCGCGCGCCGGCCACTCATGACGCAGGCCAGGTCTGGCAGCTGAGCCACGACCTCGACGCGGATGCGATGCAGGAAGCGGCCAGCTATCTGATCGGAAACCATGATTTCACCACCTTCCGCTCCTCGATCTGCCAGGCGCAAAGCCCGGTCAAGACGCTGGATGAGCTGACGGTGGAGCGGGTGCAGGGCTTTTCCGGGCCGGAAATCCATTTCCATGTGCGCGCCCGCAGCTTCCTGCACAACCAGGTCCGCAGCTTTGTCGGCACCCTGGAGCGCGTCGGCGCCTGCGCCTGGGACCCGGCGGATGTGAAGGCCGCGCTGGAGGCCCGCGACCGGGCTGCCTGCGGTCCGGTCTGCCCTGGCCATGGGCTTTATCTGGCGCGGGTGGGTTATCCGGAGGACCCCTTCGCCTGAGGCGCTGCCGGCCCGGAAAACCGGCCGCACCTCCTGTGCACCCCCCGTACACCCCCTGTGCACCGCCCGGCGGCCGCTGCCGGGGTCCGGCGTCCCGCCCCTTGCATCCTGGCGGGCGCCCCCCATACTCAGCCCGGACAGTCCGGCAGCAGGCAATGGCAGGCAAGCACGCCGCTGCCCTGCCCCAACAGATTTGCAAAAGGTATAATCCGCAATGGCCGACACCACCAAACCGCCGCTCCTGGCCGTCCTGATCGACGCCGACAACATCTCTGCCAAATTCGCGGAGGCGATGTTCGAGGAGATCGCCTCCTTCGGCGAGGCCAGCATCCGGCGCATCTATGGCGACTTCGCGGGCGGCGGGCCGCAGGGCTGGAACAAGGACAAGCTGGCCTCGCTCGCCATCGTGCCGCACCAGCAGTTTGCCCATACCACCGGCAAGAATGCCTCTGACATCGCGCTGGTGATCGATGCGATGGACATCCTGCACTCGGGCCGGTTTGACGGCTTCGTGCTGATTTCATCGGACAGCGATTTCACCCGGCTGGCCAGCCGCATCCGCGAACAGGGGCTGGACGTCTATGGCATGGGGATGCGCAAGACCCCTGCCGCCTTTGTCAAAGCCTGCAAGCGGTTCATCTATGTCGAGAACCTGCTGGAGGACACGGGCAAGGCCAAGCCCAAACCCAAAAAACCGGAGGAGGGCAACGGCAACGCGCCTGCGGAACTCGCGGACCCGACCAAGCTGGTGATCCGGGCGATGGATGCGATCGACCAGGACGACGAGTGGTTCACGCTGGGCCAGATCGGCCAGTACATCACCGCCGCCTCGCCGGATTTTGACACCCGCAGCTATGGCAAGCGCAAGCTGAGCGACCTGATTGCCTCGCTCAAGCTGTTCGAGACCAAGCGCGGCGAGGGCAACCAGATCCTGGTGCGGCGGCTGGACTGACGCGGCGGCCCGCGCGGGCGCTGCAAAAAAGCGGCTTCCGCTTTGCCCCGGGCCGTGGCTTAGTCCGGCATGAGGACACAGGCAGCGGGGAGGAGGAGACCCATGGCAGTGCTGATCAGCATCGGCCACGACGGCTGGTACACGGAGGAACAGCTGGCGGAAGAGCTGCGGGCAGCAGACCCTGGCGCCGATATCCGCCCCATCTCAGCCCCCGGCAATCTGGAGGAGATCACGATGCTGGCGGTCTCGTCGCTGAAGGGCGACCTGCCGGAGCGGCTGCCGAACCTGCAGCTGGTGCAGAAGCTGGGGGCCGGAGTGGATAGCATCGTCGCGCATCCCTGCCTGGCGCCGCATGTGCGGGTCACCCGGCTGAAGCCGCAGGAGCCCGCGCATGAGATTGCCGAATATTGCCTGGCCTATGTGCTGCGCGGCCAGCGCAACATGGCGGCGCATGCGGCCTCGCAATCCCGCAGCGCCTGGGAGCCGCGGGCGCCGGGGCGGCCGCAGGAAACCACCGTGGGTGTTCTGGGCCTGGGCCATATCGGCGGCATGACGGCACGGCTGATGCGGGACATGCGGTTCCGGGTGCTGGGCTGGAGCCGCTCGCCCAAGGAGATCGAAGGCGTCGGCTGCCGCCACGGCGAGGCCGCGCTGCCGCAGATGCTGGGCGAATGCGATTACGTCTGCGCGATCCTGCCCTCCACCCCCGCCACCCGCGGGCTGATGAACGCAGAGACGCTGGCGGCGATGAAGCCCGGCGCCACGCTGATCAATGCGGGCCGCGGCGATCTGGTGGATGAGCCCGCGCTGCTGGCGGCGCTGGACAAAGGCACGCCCGGCCATGCGGTGCTGGATGTGGTGAGCCGGGAGCCGCTGCCCGCGGACAGCCCGCTGTGGACGCACCCGCAGGTGACCATCACCCCGCATGTGTCGGGCTGGCACCTGGGTGATGCGCTCAAGGACGTAGTGGAGAATTACCGGCGGCTGGAGGCCGGGGAAGACCTGCTGCACGAGGTGGACCGGCAGCGCGGTTATTGAGCTGGAAAAGCCCCCTGCTTCCTCTTGCCTGGGGCTCCGCCCGTTCTGCGCTGAAACCGTCCCCCCGGACGGTTTCCGGGACGCGCATCACTCCCCGCCGGAGGCAGCGCCTTGTTTCCCCAGGAAACAAGGCGGTTTCCCGAGCCAGCGCCTGACACACTCCTAGACCTAGGAGCGATAATCCGGGTTTTCATAGTCGAACCGGCAGCCCGCGGACCACGCGTTGCGGTCGTTGCCCTCGTTCGGGTAGCCGCCGGCATCGCGCAGCATGGCGGCCAGATGCATCAGGTTCCACGTCATGATGGTGGTGTTGCGCTGGGTGAATTCGTTGTCGAAACCCGCAGGCTTGCCCTGCACCTCATCGCCATAGGACGGCCCCGGCCCGGCCTCGCCGATCCAGCCGCAGTCGGCCTGCGGCGGGATGGTGAAGCCCAGGTGGCTGAGCGCGTAGCAGATTGTCATCGCGGTGTGTTTGATGCCGTCCTCGTTGCCGGTGATGACGGTGCCGCCGGCCTTGCCGTAAAAGATCGACTGGCCCTTGTCGTTAAGTTCGCCGCTCATGCCATAGAGCCGCTCGATCAGGATGCGGCAGACGGAGCTTTCCTCGCCCAGCCAGAGCGGGGTGCCGATCACCAGGATCTGTGCCGCCTTCACCTTCTCCCAGATCTTTGGCCAGTCGTCGCGGTCCCAGCCCTGTTCGGTCATATCCGGGTAGACGCCGGGCGGCACCTGGTGGTCGAGCATGTGCAGGTGTTCCACCGCGACACCGTTCTTTTCCATGATGGCAGAGGATGCCTCCATCAGCAGGCGGGTGTGGCTTTTGCTGCCGTCCTTTTTCAGGGATGTGTTGATGAAAAGGGCCTTGAGCCCTGCAAATCTGGTCATAGGCACCTCCTGCTGATCGCGGGTGTTCTGGCGATGACCGGATAGTAGCCCGCAACCGGCGGGTGCATAGGGCGCTGGCGGGATCGTGATCGCCGCCGCGCCGGGCCTGCCGCAAGGGGCGCGGCAGGCGGGATTTATCAGGAGATGAAGTCCTTGTAGCCGGCTTCATCCATATAGTCGTCCATCGGCGACAGGTCCGAAGGCTTGATCTTGAAGAACCAGGCGCCGCCTTCCGGGTCCTCGTTCACCTTGCCGGGGTCATCGGCCAGCGCCTCGTTCACCTCGACGATCTCGCCATCGAGCGGGGCGAGAATGTCGGAGGCGGCCTTGACCAATTCAATCACCACGATCTCGTCATCCTTGGAGACCTCGGTGCCCGGCTCCGGCAGTTCGACATAGACCACTTCGCCCAGCTGTTCGGCGGCGTGGGCGGTGATGCCGACGGTGATCAGGTCGTCCTCGGGCAGCAGCCACTCGTGTTCCTCGGTGTATTTCATGGGGGTTTTGTCCTTCGAAGAGGCGTGGGTTTTGAATGGGTTGAGGCCGCCGGAAAGGGCGCCGCATATGGCGGGAGGGCGGCCCC
Organism: Leisingera sp. ABM4_103; assembly: GCF_056158685.1. Classification (NCBI taxonomy): domain Bacteria; kingdom Pseudomonadati; phylum Pseudomonadota; class Alphaproteobacteria; order Rhodobacterales; family Roseobacteraceae; genus Leisingera; species Leisingera sp. ABM4_103. The sequence goes on from NZ_JBSWTU010000005.1 coordinate 418,354, forward strand.
CGCATACGCGGGTATACGGTATCAACGGGCGGGGCCAGCGATCAAGACGGCAATCCCGGAATGGATAGATTTTTTGCGCATCCCCAAGCAGCGGTGCGGGCGCTTAAAACAGGTTGAAATATTCCGCCTGCTCCCATTCGCTGACGGTATCCAGATAGCGCTCCCATTCGAATTGCTTGAGCTGCAGGAGGTAATCTGCGGTGTCCGCGCCCAGCGCCTCGCGGCACAGGGTCGAGCCTGCGAACCCCTCCAGCGCCTGCCCCAGCGAGCGCGGCAGGCGCTCGGCGTCTTCGCTGTAGGGGGACAGGGTGGGTTTCGGCGGCTCCAGCCCCTCGGTGATCCCGGCGGCGCCTGCGATGATCTGGGCGGCGAGCGCGTAATAGGGGTTGGCGGAGCTGTCGGGGGCGCGGTTTTCGATCCGGCTGGCGGGGTCATGGGGCTGCATCAGCGCGCGCAGCATGGCGCCGCGGTTGTCCTCGCCCCAGCCGATCCGGTTGGGGGCCAGCTGGAACGGCAGGTAGCGTTTGTAGCTGTTCACCGTGGGCGCGGTCAGCAGCGAGGTCTCAGCGGCGTACTTCAAGAGGCCGGCCATCCAGGCGCTGGCGGGCGGGGTCAGCATCCCGGCGGTTTCCGGCATGAACAGGTTGCGGCCCGTCGCCAGGTCCTGCAGCGACTGGTGCACGTGCCAGCCGTTGGCCATGGCGTTGTCCAGCCGCGGCTTGGCCATGAAACTGGCGTGCAGGCCGTTCCTGGCGCAGACCTCCTTGACCATGGTGCGGAACATCACCATCGCGTCGGCCTGGGCCATGGCGCTGTCGGGGGCAAAGGTGAACTCCACCTGGCTGGGGCCCATTTCGATCTCGACCGAGCGCACCGGCAGGCCCAGTTTCTGGGCATTGCGGCGCAACAGGTCCAGCACGCCCTCCACCTCGCCATAGCGGGTTTCGGTGAGGTACTGATAGCCCTGCGTCAGGTTGCGGGTCTGGACCGGTGCGCCGGGGCGGCCTGCCTGGTCATGGGCGCCGGATTTGTCCGTCAGCTCGAAGATGTGGAATTCCACCTCCAGCCCGAAGGTGGCGGCCATCCCCTGCCCCGCCAGCTGGTCCACCGCCCGCTGCAGCACACCGCTGGAGGCAAAGGGGATCCGCTGGCCGTCGGGGTAGACCGGCTCGCAGAAGATCCAGGCGGAATGGCCGGACCATGGCAGCGCGCGCCAGGTGTCCGGGCGCGGCACCAGCAGAACGTCGCCCGCCCCCTGCATCGGCCCGGCCAGGCCGGTGCCGCCCTCCCACACCGGAAAAGCGTTGCGGTGGGAGGTGTCCTTGAGCAGCAGGGTTGCGGGCACGTTGAGGCCGCGCTCGAAAACGGCGGCAAAACCCTCCGCCATCACCGTCTTGCCGCGCAAGAGGCCGTGCTGGTCCGGGAACAGCACCCGCACCGTCTCGATCCCGTCGAACTGCGCGCGGGAGGTGATCTCTGCCGCCTTGCGGCAGTCCTCTGCGCTGAGCAGCCCCAGGCGGGCCAGTTTGCCGGATGTGAAATCTTGTGCCATGGGCGGCCTCTTGGCGAGTGAGCTGATTGAAATTGCACCGGATTTGCCCCCAGCGTCCAGTCTGCCGCCGGGTTTCCCGGTAACCCGTTGCGTAATCCGGATATTACGGAGGTTTTGCGGCTTGACAGAGTTCATCAGGCGAACATTGTGTGCAGCATTCGCACAGACCCGCCGGAACCGGCGGCAGCATTTCAAGAACAGGTTAGGCGGCGCAGATGACAGCGGTGGAACAGGACAGGAATATTTCGTCGAGCTTTGCCAAGGGGCTGGCGGTTCTGGCGGTGTTTGATGCGGCCTCCCCCAGCATGACCCTGGCTGAGATCGCGCGGCGCACCGGTCAGGACCGGGCCACCGCCCGGCGCGGGGCGCTGACGCTGGTGCAGGCGGGTTATCTGCGCCAGGACGGGCGGATGCTGTCGCTGACCCCGCGGGTGCTGGCGCTGGCGGGCGGCTTCCTGCAGGCCAACCAATTCGGCCGCCGGGTGCAGCCGGTGCTGAACCGGCACGCTCGCCAGATGGAGATCGAAGTGACGCTGGCGATGCTGGACCAGGGCCGGGTGCTGCTGCTGGCGCAATCGACGGTGGATCATGGCCATATCACATATGGCTTCACGGCCGGCTCGCACATTCCGCTGGCCCATACCAGCCTGGGGCGGATGCTGCTGGCCGGGCTGCCGGAGGACGAGGCCGCGGCGGTGCTGGCAGAAACAGAGATCCCGCACCACACCAGCCAGTCGCTGACCGATCCCGCCGCCATTCTGGAGCGTATCGCCCAGGCGCGCGAGCAGGGCTATTGCCTGACCGACAGCGAGTTCGAGGCCGGGATCACCGGCTATGCGGTGCCGGTGTCGCGGCCCGGCCAGACGCCGATCGTGGCAGGCTGCTCCGCCCCGCGCGGGCGGCAGCCGCAGGCCGATGCCGAGCGGCTCTTGCGCGGGCTGCAGCTGTGCGCGGCGGAATTGCGCCAGGCTGAGGCGGTGGACCACCTGTAAGGCGCGTCTTGCTTTGTGCCGGGGCTGCGCTAGGCTGAGCGCAGGCACTTCCCGCAGGAGCATTTCGATGATGAAACAGACTGCATTGGCCGCCGCCCTGTGCGCGGCGCTTGCGCCCGCCGCATCCGCAAAAGGCGTGGAAGGCACCAAGGTTTCCGTTCTGGGCCGCGACTGGCTGGTAGTGCCGGTCGAGGGCTCCGCAGGCCGTTACAGCGCCACGCGGATGAACCTGGAGCACCTGGGCTTCCGCCCGCCCGCGGTGCTGACCGCCCGCCAGGCGGTGCGGGCCATGCGGGCGGCCACCGGCTGCAGCGTGAACCTCGACACGATGGTGCGCAGCATCACCGGCACCTATTACGCTCAGGTCATTTGCCGCAAATAGCGGCGCGCCTGACGGTTGCGGGGTTTTGCCGTCTTTTTCTGAAACATCCTCTTGGGAAATGTGATCATTTTCCCGGGGCATACGGATTGAGCGGTCCCAGCGCGCCTGCCATAGATTGCGCATGAAACTTGCTATCAACGGATTCGGCCGCATCGGCCGCGCCATCCTGCGCCAGATTCTGACCACGCCGCGCGGCGACGGCATCGAGGTGGTGCGGATCAATGATATCGCGCCCTTGGACATGTGCGCCTATCTGTTCCAGTACGACAGCACCTTCGGCCCCTTTGCCCATCCGGTGGAGCACGGCGGCGGCGCGCTGCAGGTGATGGGCCGCAGCATCCCGGTCAGCCATGAGCCCGATCTGACCAAGGTCGATCTGAGCGGCGTCGATCTGGTGCTGGAATGCACCGGCATCGCCCGGACTTCCGACGTGGCGGAGCGCGGGCTGAAGGCAGGGGCTGGCAAGGTGCTGATCTCCGGCCCCTCCCCGGCGGCTGAGCTGACCATGGTGCTGGGCGCCAACGAGGAGGCATTGGGGGATACCCGCATCGTCTCCAACGCCTCCTGCACCACCAATGCGCTGACGCCGCTGGTCAAGCTGCTGGACCAGATCGCAGGCATCGACACCGCGCATATGACCACGATCCATTGCTACACCAACTCGCAGCCGATGGTGGACGCGCCGCGCGGCGATTTTGCCCGCTCGCGCGGCGGCGCGCAGTCGATGGTGCCGACGACGACTTCAGCCATGCATCTGATCGACGAGGTGCTGCCGCATCTGAAGGGCCGGGTCAGCGGCGCCGCGGTGCGGGTGCCGACCGCCAGCGTGTCGGCGGTGGATCTGGTGGCGCAGCTCAAAACCCCGATGAGCGAGGCGGATTTCACCGCCGCCCTGCGTGAAGGGATCGCCGCCTCCAAGGTGATGGGCTGGACGGATATGCCGCTGGTCTCCTCGGACTTGCGCGCACGGACGGAATCGCTGGTGATTGCCAGGCCGGAAACCCGCATGGCGGGGCATTCCCAGGCGCGGGTGTTTGGCTGGTATGATAACGAATGGGGATTTTCCGCCCGGATGCTGGATGTGGCCCGGCTGATGGCGGGCTGAGAACCGCCCGGGCCGCAAGTGCCCGCCGCAGGCCCGCCTGTGGCGGGCCCGGCTGTTACTGCGGGCTGTGCCGCTGCCCAGCCAGCCGGAACCAGCGGAAGATCAGCATCAGTACAAACATGCAGGCCGCGAGCCCGATCAGGTCGCCGGCGGCATAAACCGCCATCACCGGAAGCTGGTCGTCCGCGAATATCAGGCCTGAGAACACCACCGTCTGCCCCAGCGAGTTGATGACCGACGCCAGTGCGCCGATGGCCAGCAGACCGGTCCAGGCGATCCGGCGCGACTCCCCGGCATAAAGGCTCCAGCCGAACAGCCAGGCGATTTCAAAGGCCGCAAAGGCGGAGAAGGCTCCGACGCCGATGGATTGGAGCAGCACCGGCTCCATCAGCGTCCGCACGCTGGCCTCGGTGAACAGCACTTCCGACAAAAGCGCGCCTGCCGCGAGGGGTGGGATGGCTTTCCAGCCGAACAGCCAGACGCACAGCACGCGCACACCGTGCGGCAGGTAGGCCAGGCTGGCAAAGACAGTGATGTCCGGCAGGAACAGATTCTGCACCGGAGTGACCACCCATGCGGTCAATCCGTGGCAGACGACGTAGACGGCGGCGATCACCGCAAAACCCTGAAACCGGGATAGCAACTTGTAATATCAACTCATGCCGCCCGTTTAGACACAGGCCGCGGAAGCTGCAATCCGATGTTTTACCGCAAGCGGCCTGCCGTCATTGGAGAGCAGGATCGAAGCGGACCACGTAATGCTTGGCCCGGCTGCCGCCCGCCCGCTCCAGCAGGCCCATGCCCAGCAGCGATTTCAATGTGCGGTGGTAGGTTGCCTGGGCAATTCCCTGCACCAGCCGGTGGCTGCGGATCTGGTCCGACTGTACCGGCGCCCCCGGCGCGCTGGTCAAAGCGTGGGCCGCCAGCAGCACATCCCGCTCCGCCGGGCTAAGCCGGTCGAGCCCCATATCGCGTTCCATCTGGTACAGCATGTCCCGCAGCTCGAAAATTGATCTTAGACTATTCAAAACTCTTACCCCTTGAAATCTCTACCTTCTGTTTCAGGCGAAGCCGTGCAAAGTGATACCACGTGAAATTATCAAACTGACAATTATATGGACAGCAATAATCCACGTGGTATCATTCTGCCAGGCCTAGCTGCATGTGAGTGGTGGCTGCGCCTGACGTTACCTGATGTAGTGTTTGTTAATCAGTGACAGCTCCGGCAGTTCTACCTGCCGGAGCTGAACTGAATAGTACAGTTTAATAATCACATTCCAATCACCTTTACGGTCAATTATTCGGCGCACGCGCCAAAGTGGCAAAATAGCGCCGCCGCATCCGGCGTAATCCGTGCTTGCCGCAGCCGTTGCCCATAAGGCGAAGCCGATGCGCGGCAATCCGCCGCCGCCGGGGACAGGCGGAATGCCGCCGCTTTGCTGGTTCCATCCCGCAATTTCCCCGTGCTAGGCTCAGCCCTGACGCCTGCTGCCCTGCCGGGCCGCAAGGCTGATTTTTTTACGCCCGCCGCCGGGAGCAGACATGAATTTTCCATTCCGCCCGCGTTTGACCGCGCGTGCCCTTGCCTTCAGCTTTCTGATCCTTGTGCCGCCTGCCGCCTTTGGCGCGGACGCCACGCTGCAAGCCCCCGGAGCCGATGCCGCGCTGGCGGACCGGCTGCGCGGTGCCTCGGCCTCGGTTGCGGCCAGCGGCGAGACCAATGTGCAGGAGATCCTGGCGGCAGCACTGTCCGATTACCGGACGCTGGTGCAGGTTCTGTACGACGCAGGCCATTTCGCGCCGGTGGTGAATATCCGCCTGGACGGGCGCGAGGCTGCGCTGATCGAGCCGCTGAACCCGCCGCAGAGCGTCGGCAAGGTAGAGATTTCCGTCCAGCCCGGCCCCCGGTTTGCCTTTGGCAAGGCGGAGCTGTCGCCGCTGCCCCGGCAAAGCGATGTTGAGTTCCCCGACGAATTCGCCCCCGGCCAGCCCGCCAGCACCGGCGCAATCCGCGATGCGGCAGCGGCCGGCGTGCGGGCCTGGCGGCGCAGCGGCTATGCCAAGGCCACGGTGTCGGACCAGAAGATCACCGCCAATCACCTGCAGGCCCGCCTGGATGCCCAGCTGCGGCTGGCCCCTGGCCCGCGCCTGCGCTTTGGCCGGATGGCCGTGACCGGCGACACCCGGGTCCGCGAGGAGGCCATCCGCCGGATCGCGGGCTTCCCGGCGGGGGAGGAATTCCACCCCGATCTGATCGCCAAATCCGCCACCCGCCTGCGCCGCACAGGCACCTTCTCCAGTGTGGTGCTGCGCGAGGCGGAGCAGCCGAACCCGGACGGCACCCTGGATTACACCGCGGTGGTCGAGGACCTGCCGCCGCGCCGCCTGACCTTCGGCGCCGAGATCAGCTCTTCGGACGGGGTGGAGCTGTCGGGCAGCTGGATGCACCGCAACCTGTTCGGGGCTGCCGAGAAGCTGCGGATCGAGGCGCGGCTCAGCGGCATCGGCAGCAGCAATGACATCGACGGGCGCGTGGCCGTGCGGCTGGACCGGCCCGCTGCGCTGGGGCCGGATGACCTGATCTTCTACCTGGCCGAGGCCGAAAAGCTGGACGAGGAGCACTATAAGGCCACCCAAGTGTTTGGTGCAGCGGGCGTGCGGCGGACCTTCTCCGACACATTCTTTGCCGAAGCCGCGCTGGGGGTGTCCTCGATCCTGGCAGAGGACGTGTTCGGCCAGCGCCGGTTCAAATACATCGCAGGCCGCCTGCGCGCCGAATACGACGGGCGCGACAGCCGGGTGAACCCTGCCAGCGGCTATTACCTGCAGGGCGATGCCACACCCTTTATCGGTGTCGGCGGCAGCAAATCCGGATTGCAGATCCAGGCGGACGGGCGCGCTTATTGGGGCTTGGGTGCGGACGACCGGATCGTGCTGGCCGGGCGGCTGCAGCTGGGCTCGGTCGTCGGGCCGTCGCTGCGTGAAATCTCCCCCACCCTGCTGTTCTTCTCCGGCGGCGCCGGAACGGTGCGCGGGCATGAATTCCAGTCGCTGGGCGTCCCGGTTGCGGGCGGCATCGCAGGCGGGCGCAGCTTTGCGGCGCTGTCGGGCGAGGTGCGGGGCAAGGTCACCGATACGATTTCACTGGTCGGTTTTTACGACATTGGATTTGTAGACGCAGACAGCTTTGTTTCGGGATCATCCGCCCGCCATGCAGGCGCCGGCATCGGGCTGCGCTATGATGTGGCGGGGATCGGGCCGATCCGGCTCGACCTCGCCTATCCGGTCGACGGGGGAACTGAGGACGGGCTGCAATTCTACATCGGGATAGGACAGGCGTTTTGAGACAGTTTCTTGCCTATAGCCTGGCCCTGGGCCTGGCGGCCGCGCCGCTGGCGGCGCAGGACACCACCAAGGAGGACGCCGGCGGGCTGCTGGTCGATTTCCTGGAAGACACGCTGTCCGGCGACAGCCGTTATATCAGCGTCAGCGGGCTGGAGGGCGCGTTTTCCTCTGAGGCCAAGATCCAGAAGATCACGGTGGCCGACGAGGACGGCATCTGGCTGACCATCGAGGGCGCGGCGCTGGACTGGAACCGGCTGGAGCTGTTGCGCGGGCGGTTCTCTGTCAATGAGCTGTCGGCGGAGCGCATCGCCGTGGACCGCGCGCCCAAGCCGCTGCCGCCCGATCCGGAACTGCCGGAGGCGGCGGCGACGCCCTTCGCCTTGCCGGAGCTGCCGGTGGCGATCGAGCTGGGCCTGATCAAGGCAGCGCGGATCGAATTGGGCGAGGCACTGGCGGGAACCGCCGCCAGCCTCAGGGTCGAGGGCTCGCTGCGGCTGGCGGACGGCGCGCTTGACACCAAGCTGGAGGCGGTGCGGCTGGACAAGCCCGGCGACCACCTGCGGCTGGAGGCGGGCTATGCCAATGAAACCCAGCAAATCACTCTGGACCTGACCGCGGATGAGGCCGCAGGCGGGCTGATCTCGCGCAGCCTGGATCTGCCGGGCAACCCCGACCTGCAGCTGACCGCCAAGGGCAGCGGGCCGGTCACGGACTTCACCGCCGATATCAGCTTCAGCTCCAACGGGACGGAGCGGCTGGCGGGCCAGGTGGTGCTGGCGGCCCAGCCTTTGCCCGCAGACGCGGCGCCGGAGAGCCCGCGCGATATCCGCTTTTCCGCCAATTTGGGCGGCAATATCGACGTGCTGCTGCCGCCGGTGCACCGGCCCTTCTTCGGTCCCGGCCTGCGGCTGAACGTCAAGGGCACGCGCGAAGGCAGCGGCGCTGTGGCACTGGACACGCTGGCTCTGCGCACCCGGGCGCTGCAGGTGAGCGGCGCCGCGGCGCTGGCGGCGGGCGGCAGGCTGGACACCGCCAACCTCAAGGCCGCCATCACTCCGCCCCCGGGCCAGGCCGCGGTGGCCCTGCCGGTGGGCGGCGGCCAGACCACGCTGGCAGCAGCGGATTTGCAGCTGCGCAAGCGGACGGACGGCAACTGGAGCCTGGACGGGGTGTTGAACCAGCTGAGCCACCCGGGCGCGCTGGTCGATCAGGCAGAGGTCACCGGCCGCGGCACGCTCGACCAAACCAGCGGCTTTGCGCTGGAGGGGCGGCTGTCGGCGGCGCTCAGCGGCTTCCAGCCGCGCGACCCGGCGCTGGCCAAGGCCACCGGCAACGACATCCGCTTTGACGGCACCCTCAGCACTGACGGGCCCGGCGCGCTGCGGATCACGGATATGGAACTGCGCGGAACCGATTACCAGGCAGCGGGCGATGTCACCCTGGACGGTCTGGAGGAGGGTCTGAAGATCACCGCGGATCTGACCGCGGAGGCGTCGGAGCTGGCGCGCTTCTCGGACCTCGCCGGGCGACCCCTGGGCGGCGCCGTGCGGGCGGACGTGCAAGGCTCCTTCACACCGCTGTCCGGTGCGTTTGACACCGATCTGGACCTCATCGCCGAAAACCTCTCTGCCGGGATTGCCAAGGCGGATGAGTTGCTGGCGGGCACCACCACGCTGGCTCTCAAGGCGTCGCGGGACGAGATCGGCATTACCGTCGACACTTTCGAGCTGGCGGGCAGCGCGCTGGAGGCCTCTGCCGCGGGCACGCTGAACGACCAATCCGGCCAGATGGAGATCACAGCCCGTCTGACCAAGGTGGAGGTGCTGCTGCCGCAGGCCCCCGGCACGCTGGAGCTGGCCACCACCCTCACCCGCACCGGCAGGCGGTTTGATGGCGTGGCCGAGCTGACCGGGCCGCATTCCTCCAGCGCCAAGCTGGACGGGTCGGTGACGCTGGAAGGGGATGCCGATTTCGACTTTGCCGCCGCCTTCAACGAGCTGGAGCGGTTCGTGCCGGAACTGGCAGGCCGGCTGACCGCCGAAGGCACCGCGGAGCGGCGCAACGGCGAATGGCAGATCGCCGCCAAGGCCGACGGCCCGGCGGACCTTGGCGTCAAAGCCGAGGGCCGCTTTGCCGAGAGCAACGGCGACACCGATCTGAAGTTTGAGGGCGCCATCGGCCGGCTGCAGCAGCTGGTGCCTGACCTGGCCGGGCGGCTGGCCGCCAAAGGCACCGCCACACGCCGCGATGGCACCTGGACGGTGGACAGCACCGCCAGCGGCCCTGCAGGCATCGACAGCCGTATCGCGGGCAGCTGGAACGAGGCCGAAGGCACCGCTGATGTGAACGCCAGGGGCACCCTCCGGCTGGAGGGGATGAACCCGTTCATCTCTCCCAACCTGTTGCAGGGGCCTGCGAATTTCGATTTGGCCTTGCGCGGGGAGCCGGCGCTGGACTCCTTGAGCGGCACTGTGTCGGTTCCCGGCGCCTCGCTGGTGATCCCGGCGGCGGCGCAGCGGCTGGACGATATCAATGCCACCGTCTCCTTTGCCCGCTCCAGCGCCCAGGTTCAGGTCTCAGCCCGCGGCCGCGACGGCGGCACCCTGCGGATCAACGGCCCGGTGGCGATGCGCCCGCCCTTCAGCAGCAATCTTCAGATTGCCATCGGCGATCTGGTGGTGACCGACAACCTGTCTTACGAGACGCTGTTGAACGGCAGCCTGACCCTGTCCGGAGCGATGGCGGGCGACAAGCGGATCGACGGGCAGATCAATGTGGGTGAGACCAATATCAACCTCAATACCGCAGGCGGCTCGGTCTCGTCGGCACCGATCCCGCCGATCCGCCATGTGAACGCGCCGCGCGATGTGCGCCAGACCCTGGCGCGAGCCGGGCTGACCGGCAACAACGGCGGCGGCGGGGGCGGCTCGGCCAGAACCGAACTGGATATCCTGATCAGCGCGCCATCGCGGATCTTTGCGCGCGGCCGCGGCCTGCGCGCGGAACTGGGGGGCGACATCCGCCTGCGCGGCACCACCGCGCGGCTGTCGCCCTCGGGCCAGATCAGCCTGATCCGCGGCACCTTTGACATCCTGGGCCGGCGGCTGGAGCTGGACGAGGGGCGGATCACCCTGCTGGGCGATCTGAAACCCTATCTGGAGTTCAGATCCTCCGCCGCCACCGAGGAGGGCACCGCCACGCTGGAAATCTCCGGCCGGGTCGATGCGCCGGAGATCAAGGTGACGGCCGACCCGCCGCGCCCCTCCGAGGAGGCGCTGGCGCTGTTGCTGTTCGGCGACAATATCGAGGACATCTCGCCGCTGGCGCTGGCCCGGCTGGCGGGCTCGGCGCTGACCCTCAGCGGGCGCGGCGGCGGCGCCCAGAGCAGGGTGCGCGAGGCCACCGGCGCGGATTCGGTCGATATTGGCGCCGACAACCTGGGGGCAGGCCAGCTGGGGCTGGGCGGTTACGTGGCGGAGAACGTCTATACCGATTTCAACGTCAACACCCGCGGCGACAGCGAGCTGAGCATCAACCTGGATGTGACCAAGAGCCTGACGGTGCAGGGCACGGTCGACAGCGAGGGTGAAACCGGCTTCGGGCTGTTCTTCAAGCGCGACTACTGACGGCCTGCGGCGGCTCTTGGGCGGCCAGCCGCGGGCCGCCGTTTTCCGGCGCGGAAAACGGCCCGGAAATCAGGTGATTTCCGGACCGGAATCCGTGCCGGATTCCGCCTCCCCCGCAGCAGCCAGCGCCACCTCGGCGGCGCCGCTGACACCAGCAGCGTCATCGGTGATCAGCCATAGCGGTATGTCCGCGCAGATCCCGCCCAGCCGCCCGCCGGGGGCGGTATAGCTTTCCAGGAAATGCCCCCGCGCGGGCGTGCTCAGGATGCCGCGGGCCACGCTGCCCGCAAAGAACAGCCCCTGCCGCGGCAGATAGGCCGCCGTCAGTTCCCGCGCCAGCAGGCCCAGAAGATACGCCCATTCGCAGACAGTCCGGGCCTCGGGCGCGGCTGGATCCGCCAGATAGGCCGCCTCGATCCCTTCCGCGCTGCCAGCCGCGGCGCCGGTCAGCGCCTGATGAAAGCGCACCAGTCCTGGCCCGGAAAACAGTGCCCCGATGCAATCGAACGCCTCAGGCGCATGGCCCAGCAGGCCATCAAGCCGGCGGCACAGCGCCTGCGGCAGGCCGGTATGGCCAAGTTCGGCCTCCAGCGCCTCCCTTTCCACCATAGCGGCGGCATTGAACCCCGTGCCGATCCCCGCGACCAGCGTCTGGCTCCCAGTCTGCCGTCCGGGGCGCAGGCAAGACAGCTGCCCCGGGATCAGCACCGGCAGCGCATGGCCCAGCGCCGCCAGATCGTTGATGACCGTCACATGCGCGCTGCCGGGCAGGCCCAGTGCCGCGGCAATCTCAGCTGCCGAGCCGCTCCAGTTGCGGTTGCTGAGCTGGAAGCGCCCGTCCCTGACCGGACCGGCCACCGCCAGGCAGGCGCCCCGCAGCGGCGGCAAGCCGGGCTGCGCGCAATAGGCCTGCAGCACATCCTGCAGGCTGGCGAAACTGTCGTTGGAAAAACTCTGCAGCGCGGTTACCCCGATCCCGGACGCCGCCAGGGCCAGCCGGGTCCTGCTGCTGCCGGCAACTCCTGCCAGAACGGTCAGCTCAGCCGCCATCTGCCGCGGTCCTTTCCGATCGTTTCCCCGGTCTAGAGCCTGCAGCAATCCCGCCGCAATTGCAATTGAGCGGGCAGGCAGCGCTTGCAGCCGCCGGCGGAACCTTGCAGGCTGGCAGCGACAATCCCGGCAGGCGTAAGACGGAGCCCCGCGTGCACAGATCAATCGGCCACAGACTGGCGGCCCGCGCCGGGCGGATGGCGCAAGACGCCCTGCACCGCGCACGGCTGCACAGGTCGCTGCGCCATCTGCACGGGCCCGCCCGGCGCTTTGCCGCGCCGCAGGAGGTGGTGCTGATCGCGCTGGTGCGGGACGGGACCTATTACCTCGACGTGTTTTTCGAACACTACCGGAGGCTTGGGGTCTCATGCTTTGTGTTCATCGACAATGGCTCGACCGACGGAACGGTGGACCGCATCCGGCGCGAGCCGGGCACCGCGGTGCTGCGCTCCGCCCTGCCCTGGCTGGAGTTCGAGAACAGCTTCCGCGCCTATGCCGCCAGCCGCTATGGCCGCGGCCGCTGGTGCCTGTTTGCCGACATGGATGAGCTGTTGGATTTCGAGGGCAGCGGCACCACCGGGCTGCCCGGGCTGACCGGCTATCTGGCGCAGCAGGGCTATTCGGCGCTGCAGGCGCAAATGCTGGAGATGTTCCCCAAGGGCCCGCTGGCAGCGGCCCGCGGACTGTCCTATGCCGAAGCGGTCAAGGCGTTCCGCTATTGCGACGTCAGCACGGTGCAGGCGCTGGATTATGGCCACGACGACACCGGGCTTGCCTATTACCTGCGCCAGAACAGCCTGCCGCCGGGCGGCGCGCAGATGCTGTACGGCGGGGTGCGCGGCAAGGTCTTCGGCGAGCGCTGCTGCCTCAGCAAGCACCCGCTGGTTTTCAACGGTGCCGGCGTGCAGGCAGCGGTGCATCCGCATGTCTCTGCCGGGGTGGCGGTGGCGGACGTTGAGGGGTTGATCCGCCATTACAAATTCGCTGGCGACAGCCTGGCCCGCGATCTCCAGACCCGGGCCGAGGCGGTCTCAGAACATGGCGAGGACAGGCTGCGCAGCGATGCGATGCAGGCGCAGCCGGAGCTGAGCCTGTGGTCCGATGCGGCGCTGGAAGACGCAAGTATCGCCGGCCTCCAGCACCTGGGCTTCCTGCGCCGCGCGCCCGGTTACAGCAGCTATCTGGCAAGGGGCGGCGCATGAGCGCCCCGGCGATCGGCGCCGTGGTGATCGGGCGCAACGAAGGCGAACGGCTGATCCGCTGCCTGCGCTCCCTGCAGGGACAGGTGCAGCAGCTGATTTATGTGGACAGCGGCTCCACCGACGGCTCGGCCGAAGCGGCGCGGCGCTTGGGGGCCGAAGTGGTGGACCTGGACCTGAGCCGCCCCTTCACCGCGGCGCGTGCCCGCAATGCCGGGCTGGCAGCGCTCAGCACCGGAATTGAGCTGGTGCAATTTGTAGATGGCGATTGTGAAGTGGACCCCGGCTGGCTCGCCGCCGCGGCGGAATTTCTGCAGGCGCATCCCCGGGTGGCCGTGGTTTGCGGACGGCGGCGGGAGCGGTTTCCGGAGGCGTCGGTCTATAACCGGCTGTGCGACGCGGAATGGGACACGCCGGTGGGAGAGGCCAGCGCCTGCGGCGGTGATGCGCTGATGCGGGTGGCGGCAGTTTATACCGCGGGCGGCTACCGCGAGAGCCTGATCGCGGGCGAGGAGCCGGAACTGTGCCTGCGGCTGCGGCGGGCGGGCTGGCAGGTCTGGCGGCTGGATGCGGAGATGACGCTGCACGACGCGCAAATGACCCGGTTCGGCCAATGGTGGAACCGCAGCCGCAGGGCGGGCCATGCCTTTGCCGAGGGCGCAGCGCTTCATGGCGCAGGACCTGAGCGCCACTGGGTGGCCGAGACCCGCCGCGCGCTTGCCTGGGGTGCGGTGCTGCCCGCAGCCATCGCGGCCGCCGGGCTGATCAGTCCTGTCCTGCTGCTGGCGGCGCTGATCTATCCGGCGCAGGTTCTGCGCCTGTCCCGCCGCATGGGGATTGAGCAGGCGCTGTTTTCGGTGCTGGGGAAGTTCGCCGAGGCCTCCGGCGCGCTGGAGTACCGCTGGCGCCGCTGGCGCGGCACGGCGCGCGGCATTCTGGAATACAAGTAGCGCCTGCAGGGGCTTTGCCCCTCTTGGCCTTCCGGCCAATTCACCCCAGGATATTTGCAGCCAGATGAAGACCGGATCCTTTATTCATCTGGCCGGAAATATCCCGGAGCGCGAGGCAGAGGCTCGCATCAGGCTGCTCAGCGGGTGCGGAGCCGCCAGGCCCTGAGCATCTGGGCAGGCAGGATGGCCAGGCATTTGGCATAGCGCGGCAGCATTCGGGACGGGCTGGAGAACGCCCGCCACAGCCACTCCATCGCCAGCGCCCGCACCCAGGCCGGGGCCCGTTTCTGATGGCCGCCGAGGAAATCCAGCCCGGCCCCGACAGAGGCAAACCCGGTGCGCGGCGCCAGGCGGCGGCCGCGCTGCGCCAGGCGCTCCTGCTTGGGGGCGCCCAGCGCCAGGAAACACAGGCAGGGGCCGGTTTCATCCAGCCGGTGCAGGATCCGGTCCGCCTCTTCGCCGTCCGGATCGAACCGGCCCGAAGGGGCGTGGCACCAGGCGATTTCCAGTCCCGGCACCTGGTCGGTCAGCGCTGCTGCGGCGTCCGCCAGCGCCTCCTCCGAGCTGCCTGCCAGCGCCACCGGCACCCCGGCCGCTGCCGCCAGCCGGCACAGCGGCAGCACCAGGTCCGACCCCGGCATCAGCTCCACCGGGCGGCCCGCAAGCCGTGACAGCCAAACAATCGGGCGCCCGTCCGCCACCACCAGATCCTGCGCCTGATAGGCGGCCAGGAACCCCGGCGACTGCGCCAGTTTCACCAGGTGATCCAGATTGACCGTGGCCAGCGCAAAGCCCTGGCCCGCCTTGAACCGGGCGCGGATCTCCGCTTCCAGCAGCGCCCGGCGAGGCATGTTCACCGCCACCCTGCGCCCGTTGAAATCAAAATGCACTCCATCCCCCGGTCTTAGACGGCTCCCTGATACATCCCGCGCCCGTGCCAGGCCAGCGCGGGAAGCCGATCCCCGCCGCCAGCGTGGCATAGCTGCACACCGTTTACCGGTTGTTGCAAATCCGCGCGACAGCGCCTGCGGCAATCGTTAAACTTTGAACCAACAACCGGGGAACTGAGGGAGCACGGGGCTTTGCCCAACGCTTTGGCCTATCTGATGCTGCTGGCCTGGCCGCTGGCCAGCCTGGTGCTGTTCCGGCGCCTGCCGCTGGAACGGGCGGTGCTGTGGTGCATCATCGCGGGCTATCTGCTGCTGCCGCCGCTGGCCGAGTTCGACCTGCCGCTGGTGCCGGATATGGACAAATTCGCCATCCCCTCAGTGATGGCGTTACTGCTGTGCGTCTTTCTGCTGCGCAAGCCGGTTCCGCTTTTGCCGCGGCACCCGGCGGTGCGGCTGCTCGTGCTGCTGTTCGTGTTCGGGGTCATCCCCACCGTGCTGACCAATGGCGAGCCGATCCTGTTCCGAAGGATCGCCAACTCGGATCCGATCATCTTCCTGACCGATCAGCTGCCCGGGCTGCGCTGGCGCGACCTGGGGTCCGTCATCATCAACCAGATGATCGTTCTGATCCCCTTCCTGCTGGCGCGCCGTTACCTCTCCACTCCGGAAGCCCAGCGCGAGCTGCTGCTGGCGCTGATGATCGGCGCGCTGGCCTATACCATCCCGTCACTGATCGAGATCCGGTTCAGCCCGCAGATCAACGTCTGGATCTACGGTTTCTTCCAGCATGACTTCAGCCAGATGATGCGCCAGGGCGGCTTCCGGCCCATCGTGTTTCTGCCCCATGCGCTGTGGCTGGCGTTCTTTATGCTGTCGGCGCTGCTGGCCGCCACCGCGCTGGCGCGCGCGGCATCCGGAGGGCAGCGGCTGCGCCTGGCGCTGGCGGCGGCCTATCTGTTCGTCGTGCTGGTGCTGTGCAAGAGCCTGGCTTCGCTGGCCTATGCGCTGGCCTTCACCCCGGTGGTGGCGCTGGCGCCCTTGCGCTGGCAGCTGCGGGCCGCGCTGGTGCTGGCGCTGATCGCGGTGGTCTACCCGATGCTGCGCAACACCGGGCTGGTGCCGACCGAGGCGCTGGTGGCCCAGGCCGAGATGATCAGCGCCGAGCGGGCGCATTCGCTGAACTACCGGTTCGAGAACGAGGCGCAGCTGCTGGCGCGCGCAGCTGAGAAACCCTGGTTCGGCTGGGGCGGCTGGGGCCGCAACCTGTTGCGGCACGAGGAGACCGGCCAGATCCTGTCGATCCCGGACGGGCGCTGGATCATCGTTTTCGGCACCTTCGGCTGGCTGGGCTACATCGCCGAGATGGGTCTGCTGGCCGCGCCGCTGCTGCTGCTGGCCCATGCCGCGCGGCGGGCGCCTGCCGGCAGCGTCTCGCCCTATGCCGCGCCGATTGCGCTGATCCTCGCCGCGACCATGGTCGACATGCTGCTGAACGCGACGCTGATCCCGATCACATGGATGTGCGCGGGGTCGGTTCTGGGCTACGCGGAGCGGCTGCTCTACCCGGATTTGTTCCGCCCGAAAACCGCCCTGTTCGGCGGGGCGCAGGCGATGCTGCCGGACGCCGCCGGGCCCGAGCGGCGCAGCATCCTGTGATGCCGCAATCTTTCCGCGTTTGCGGCCGAAATTGACACAATGCGTCCACAGGACAGCCGCATGGATTGACGAAGGTAAAAATGAGATCAGCCGGCCCTGCGGACCAGATGGGGATCTATGCCGCAAGGCCGGCGCATTCGCCGGGGAAACCCCGGCACCAGACAATGAACCCGTCCGGCGGGCCCTGCCAGTTTCGCGAAGCGGACTGGCTGCGGCGTGCCGGGCTGTTTGCGAAGGGCCAGTGGGGTCAGGTATTGACGATGCAGGATGGAACATCCGCAGCGGCGGGCGCTGCCAAGAAAAATTCTTCCGGCGATATTGCCATTGTCGGGTTGTCGGTGACGGTGCCGGGCGCTGGCTCTGCCGAGGTGTTCTGGCGGAACCTGCGTGACGGCATTGAATCGATTGAGGTGCTGGACCGCGGCACCCTGCTGGCAAATGGCGAGCGGGCATCCGTGCTGGCCGACCCCAACTATGTGCCCGCCTCGGCCCGGCTGCAGGGGTTTGATGAATTCGATGCGGAGTTCTTTGGTTTCAGCCCCAAGGAGGCCGCGATCCTCGACCCGCAGCACCGCAAGTTCCTGGAAGTGGCCTGGGGCGCGATGGAGAACGCGGGCCACCCGCCGGAAAGCATCAACGGCCCCATCGGCGTTTATGCAGGCTGCGGCATGGGCAGCTATTTCTATTTCAATATCTGCTCCAACCCCGCCCTGGTCGACGATGTGGGCATGTTCCTGCTGCGCCACACCGGCAACGACAAGGATTTCCTGTCGACCCGGGTGAGCCATGTGTTCGACCTGCACGGGCCTTCTGTCAACGTGCAGACCGCCTGCTCCACTTCGCTGGTGGCAGTGCATTACGCCTGCAAAGCCCTGCGCGAGGGCGAATGCGACATGGCGCTGGCCGGCGGCGTCACCATCGAGCTGCCGCAGGGGCGCGGTTATCTTTACAAGGAAAACGAGATCCTCAGCCCGGACGGACACTGCCATGCCTTCGACCACCGGGCGCAAGGCACCGTCTTCGGCTCCGGCGCAGGCGCTGTGGCGCTCCGGCGGCTGGAGGATGCGATTGCCGACGGCGACCACATCTGGGCGGTGATCAAGGGCTCGGCCATCAACAACGACGGCGCGGACAAGGCGGGTTACCTGGCGCCCTCGGTCGGCGGCCAGTCGGCGGCGGTGCAAGCCGCGCTGGAGGCCGCAGGAACCCCGGCAGAGACCATTGATTACGTCGAATGCCACGGCACCGGCACCTATCTGGGCGACCCGATCGAAGTGTCGGCGCTGACCGACGCCTACCGCGCCACCACGCAGGACACCGGCTATTGCCGCATCGGCTCGGTCAAGACCAACATCGGCCATCTGGACACCGCGGCCGGTGTTGCCAGCCTGACCAAGACCGCGCTGGCGCTGCATCACAGGGAAATCCCGCCCTCGCTGGGCTATGAGGCACCGAACCCGGCGATTGATTTCGAGACCTCGCCGTTTCGCGTGAACGCCGCCCTCACCCCTTGGGCCTCGCACAAGGGGCCGCGCCGGGCAGCCGTCAACTCGCTCGGCGTCGGCGGCACCAACGCCCACGTGATCCTGGAGGAAGCGCCAGAGCGTGCGCCCTCGGAGGAGAGCGACTTCCCGTTCCAGATCCTCTGTGTTTCCGGCCAGTCCAAGGCGGCGCTGGATGCCAATACCCAGGCGCTGGCGGAGTATTTGCAGGCCAATCCCCAGGCCGATCTGGCCGACGTGGCCTTCACCCTCAAGGAAGGCCGCCGCGGTTTTGCCAAGCGGCGGGTGCTGGTGGCGGAGACCGTTGCCGAAGCTGCCCAACTGATCGAGGAAAACGATCCGCGCAAGGTCTTCACCCACGACCGGCTGGGCGACGTGCCGGAGGTGGTTTTCATGTTCCCCGGCGGCGGCGCGCAATATGTCGGCATGGCGCGGGATCTTTATGAGACCGAGCCGGTCTTTGCCGAGTGGATGGACCGCGGACTGGAGCATCTGCAAAAGAGCCTCGACTACGATATCCGCGCCCTCTGGCTGCCGGAAGAGGGCGAGGAAGACGCGGCCAATGCCAAGCTCCAGAAGCCCTCGGTGCAGCTGCCGCTGATCATGATCGTGGAATACGCGCTGGCGCAGCTGTGGATCAGCTGGGGCGTGAAACCCGCCGCGCTTGTCGGCCATTCCATGGGTGAGAACACCGCCGCCTGCCTGGCCGGCGTCATGGCTTTCGAGGACTGTATCGACCTGGTCCTGCTGCGCGGGCGGCTGTTTGACACCGTCCCTGCGGGCGGAATGCTGTCCATCGCCCTGCCGCTGGCAGATGTAGAGGCCATCATCGGTGACGACCTGGATATTGCCAGCGTCAACGCCCCTGCCCTCACCGCCGTCTCCGGCCCGCAGGACGCACTGGACCGTCTGGCGGCGGAGCTGACTGACCGCGAGGTGGAGCACCAGCGCATCCAGATCGACATTGCCGCCCATTCGCGGATGCTGGACGGCATCCTGCAGCAGTATGGCGATTTCATCCGTACGTCGGAGCTGAAAGCACCCAAGCTGCCGGTGATCTCCAACCGCACCGGCACTGCCCTGACTGCGGAACAGGCCACCAGCGCCGATTACTGGGTCGGCCAGCTGCGCAACACCGTGCGCTATGCCGATTGCATCGAAACCCTCGCCAAAACCCCGGGCCGGGTGTTCCTGGAGGTCGGCCCCGGCAAGGCCCTCAGCGCCCTGGCGCAGATGTCACCCGCGGTAAAACAGGGCCAGGTGCTCAGCTCGCTGCGCCACCCCGATCAGGAGGTGATGGACGACAGCTATTTCTTCGGCGTCATCGGGCGCCTTTGGGCCTGCGGGGTCGAGGCAGACTGGGACCAGATCTGGGGCGAGGCGCGGCGCAACCGGCTGCCACTGCCCGGCTATGCCTTCCAGCGCAGCCGCTATTTCATCGAACCGGGTAAACCGGCGGTAGAGGAAGACCCCGCACCGGAACGCCACGACGACCTCAAAGACTGGGGCTACCGCCCCGCCTGGCGCCCGCGGCTGGCCGATTGCGTCCTGGATGTGCAGCAGGAGCTGGATCAGGATCCCCATACCTGGCTGATCTTCGAGGATGAGACCGGCCACGCCGCCCGCGCCGCAGACCGGCTGGAGGCCGCAGGCCATACCGTTGCGCGGGTGCGCGCAGGCGACACCTATGTGCAGCTTTCGCCCAACACCTATATCCTGCCGCCGGAGCAGGGCCGCGCCGCCTATGGCGCGCTGCTGGCAGATCTGGCCGGCGCCGGGAAACTGCCGGACCGCATCGCCCACTTCTGGCTCGTGACCGAGGGGGAAACCTTCCGCCCTGGCTCCTCTTTCTTTGACCGCAACCTGGAGATGGGCTTCCACGCTCTGACCGCCCTGGCGCAGGAACTGGGCAACGCCGACCTGCCCGGCCCGGTGCATATGACCGTCTTCACCACCGGCGCCGCACAGGTGCGGGACGAGGCCCTGCCCTATCCTGAGAAAGCTATGATCGCAGGCCCGCTGGGTGTGATCCCGCGCGAGCTGCCGGGGCTGACCTGTACCGCCGTGGACATCGAACTGCCAGAGGCGCCGCGGGGCCTGTTTGCCCGCAAACCGGCGGACACGGACCTTACCCCGCGCCTGCTGGAAGAGCTGATGGCAGAGCCCGCAAACACCTCCGCCGCCTGGCGCGGGGACAAGCGGTTCGAACTCAGCTGGCGCCCGCAGCCCCTGCCCGAACCGGAAACACCACCCTTCAAACCGGGCGGCCATTACCTGATCACCGGCGGTTATGGCGGCATCGGCCTGGCCGTTGCGCGCCACCTGATGCAGGACTATGGGGCCAGGATCTCGCTGATCTCGCGCGAGGGCCTGCCGCCGCGCGACAGCTGGGACCGGTATCTCAGCAGCCACAGCCCGGCCAACCGCACCGCCCGGCGCATCCGCGCGGTCAAGGCGCTGGAGGAAACCGGCAGCGGCACCGTGCTGCCGCTGGCCGCAGACGTCTGCCACGCCGGCGAGCTGCGCACCGCACGGGAGCAGGCCGAGACCGCCAACGGTCCGCTCACCGGTGTGATCCACGGTGCCGGCGTCATCAACGACGGTCCGCTGCTGGCCAAGGACGAAGACCAGATCGCTCAGGTTCTGGCCCCCAAGGTGAGCGGGCTGCGCGCGCTGGACACGGTGTTCCCGGACGGCAGCCTGGAGCTGCTGGTGCTGTTCTCCTCTTCCTCCACCGTGACCCGGCCCGCGGGCCAGGTGGATTACATCGCCGCCAACGAATACCTCAACGCCTGGGCCAAGCACCGCGCAGGCGGGCAGACCCGTGTCGTCGCGGTGGACTGGGGCGTCTGGGCCGATACCGGCATGGCCGCCGACGCCATGAGCGCCCGCAACAGCGCCGCGGGCGCCAGCACGCCGGAGCCCTGCCCGCAGCCGCTGCTGCAGCAGCAAAGCTTCGACGCCGCCGGCAACCGCATTTTCACCCCCCGGTTCAGCACCGGCGACTGGCTGCTGGACGAGCACCGCACCGCGGATGGCACCGCCCTGGTGCCCGGCACCGGCTACATCGAGATGGCAGCGGAGGCGCTGGCGGCGGCGGGCGTCCAAGCGCCGTTCGAAATCCGCGACCTCTACTTCCTGCGCCCCTTGATCGTGGACGACGGTGCGCCCAAGACGGTTCTGGTTAAGCTAGAAGCTAAAGAAAATGGTTATGAACTGTTTATTTACTCGGCGTATACAAATGGTTACTCTTTGAATTGTCAGGCTTTGCTGGCCTTCGCAGCGGCGGCAGAACGCCCCGCTGCACTCAACCTCCAGAAGATTTTCACCCAATGCCCGGAGGTGCAGGCGCCTGTCGGCGGGCGCCTGCAATCCCCGCAGGAGGCGCATCTGCGCTTTGGCCCGCGCTGGCATGTGCTGGAGCGCGCCGCCCTGGGCGAGGGTGAAGGCATTGCCTGCCTGTCCCTGCCGCAGGCTGCGGCGCAGGACGGCACTTTACTGCATCCCGGCCTGATGGACTTGGCGACCGGCTGGGCAATGGGGCTGATCCCGGGATACCAGGCAACTGCCCTGTGGGTGCCGGTGTCTTACAGTGCGATCCGCATCTTTGCCCCGCTGACCCCGGAAATCTGCAGCCACGTGCGGCTGGCCAGCGCGCCGGACAGCACCTCTGCGGTCTTTGACGTCACCCTGACAGATACTGACGGCAAAGTGCTGGCCGACATCGAAGGCTTCCGTATGCAGCGCCTCGCCTCCGGCATTGACGCCGCGACCTCGGCGGCTGATCCCGACGCCAGTGCCGCTGAGCTGGGACTGGAGCCCGCCCGCAGCGCGCAGCCGCTCTCGCCCGAAGAACGCCGCCTGCAGCTGAACATCTCCAATGGCATCAAGGCGGAAGAAGGCGGCGGGGCCCTGGCCCGCGCCATTGCCGCCGGCCTGCCGCAAGTGGTGGTGTCATCGCTGGACCTGCCGGCGCTGATCGCCCAGGCCAACCAAAGCGCACCAGCGACGGCTGAGGCCCAGACCTTCGACCGCCCGCAGCTCGACACCGACTACATCGCGCCGCGCAACCCGGTGGAAGAGGAGCTGGCCAAGCTGTTTGCCGCGCTCCTCGGCATGTCGCAGGTCGGGATCGAGGACAGCTTCTTTGACCTTGGCGGCCACTCGCTGATTGCGGTGCGGCTGTTCGCGCAGGTCAAACGCAGCTTTGGCGTGGAATTCCCGCTGTCGGTGCTGTTCGAGGCGCCCAGCGTCGCGGCACTGGCCGAGCGTATCATCGAGCGCACCGGCGGCGGCGTGGCGGCGGAACCGGGGGACGCGCCCGAAACCGCGCAGGAACAGCCGCAATACACCCATCTGGTGCAGCTGCATCCCGGCGACGGCACCGGGCGGCGGCCCTTCTTTCTGGTGGCGGGCATGTTCGGCAATGTGCTGAACCTGCGTCATCTGGCGCTGCAGGTCGGCAAGGACCGCCCGGTCTATGGATTGCAGGCCAAAGGGCTGGTGGGCGACGATGCCCCGCACAGCCGGATCGAAGACGCCGCCCTCAGCTGCCTGTCCGAAATCCGCCAGATCCAGCCCGAGGGCCCCTATCTGCTGGGCGGCTTCTCCGGCGGAGGCATCACCGCCTATGAGATGGCACAGCAGCTGAAGGACCAGGGCCAGGACACCGCCGCACTGATCCTGCTGGACACGCCACTGCCGGTGCGCCCGGCCCTCAGCCGCCGCGACAAGGCCCTGATCAAACTTGCGGAACTGCGCAGCAAGGGCTTGGGCTACCTTGGCGAATGGGCCCGGAACCGCATCGCTTGGGAATTTGAGAAACGCCGCGCCAGCCCGGCGGAGACCGGCGCCCGGCCGGAGTTCAACAACCGCAAGATCGAACAGGCCTTCCGCGCCGCGGTGGAGGCCTATGCCCTCAAACCCTGGCACGGCCCGCTCACCCTGTTCCGGCCGCCGCTGGACCGCAAATGGCAGGTCTCAAACGGCAATTGGGTCAGCGGCGAGCGCGAGTATGTGTTTGACGACAACGACTGGACCAAATGGGCCCCGGACACCCAAGTGGCCGAGGTGCCGGGCGATCACGACAGCATGGTGCTGGTGCCCAACGTCAGCGTTCTGGCCGCAGGCGTGAAGGCCCGCCTGGACGCCGCCGATGCCGCCGCCGGGCGGTCCCGTTATGCCCAGGCCGCGGAGTGACCGGCATGAGCCAGCAGCGCATCCTCACCATTCTATTGAACTACCAAACGCCGGAGATGACCCTGCAGGCGGCCGAGGTGGCGCTGCCCGAGATGGAGGACCTGCCGGGCGAGCTGCTGATCATCGACAACGGCTCCGGCGACGGATCCTTTGACCATATCCGCAAAGAGGCAGAGGCCCGCGGCTGGCTGGACAGCGGGCGGCTGCGGCTGCTGGCCTCACCGGTCAACGGCGGCTTCGGCGCAGGCATGAACATCGGCATCCAGGCGGGCCTCGCGGACGGCAGCGCGCCAGAGTTCTATTACCTCTTGAACTCCGACGCCTTTGTGCAAGGCAGCACCATCCGCACACTGCGCGACTTCCTGCTGGAACGCCCCGGCGCAGGGCTTGCCGGCTCCTATGTGCATGGAACCGATGGGGAGCCGCACCGCACCGCCTTCCGCTTCCCCTCCATCGCGGGGGAGTTCGAGGCCAGCGTGCGCACCGGCATCTTTACCCGCCTCCTAAGACCCTGGGTAGTGGCGATGGAGATGCCGCGGGGCGAGGTGCAAGTCGACTGGACCGCCGGCGCCAGCCTGATGATCCGCCGCGAGGTGATCGAAGCCGTGGGCGGTTTCGACGAGACCTTCTTCCTCTATTTCGAGGAGACCGACCTCTGCCGCCGTGCCGCCCGCGCGGGCTGGCGCACCCACTATGTGCCCGCCAGCGAGGTTGCGCACATCGGCTCCGCCTCCACCGGGATGAGGGGCTGGCAGCGCACGCCCGGCTACTGGTTCGACTCGCGCCTGCACTACTTTGTCAAAAACCACGGCCGCGCCTATGCCGCCGCAGCCACCCTGGCCCGCATCAGCGGCAGCCTGATCTACGGCCTGCGCCGCCTCATCCAGAACAAGCCGCAAGCGGATCCGCCGCATTTCCTGCGCGATCTCTGCCTGCACAGCCTGCGCGCGCTGATTGCGCCGCGCCGCACACCGCCTTCGGAAACGCGCCTCCCTTCTCCGCTTGCAAAGGAGCAGAAATGACCGCATTCACCTGTGCCCTGATCGGCAATGAATCCCTTCTGATCGGCTGCGCCGATGCGCTGCTGGCCCGCGGCCACCAGATCCGGGCGGTGGTTTCGCAGGACGCGGACATCCGCGCCTGGGCCGTGGATAAGGGGCTGGAACTGCTGGATAAACCCGCCGGCCTGACCGGCGGTTTCGACTGGCTGCTGTCGATAGCCAACCTCACCGTGATCCCGGATGATGTGCTGGCCCTAGCCGCCAAGGGCGCGGTCAACTTCCACGACGGACCCCTGCCCCGTTATGCGGGTCTCAACACCCCCAACTGGGCGCTGATCAACGGCGAGCCGCAGCACGGCATCACCTGGCACATGATCGAGGGCGGCGTCGACGAGGGCGATATCCTGGCCCAGCGGCTGTTCGACGTGGCGGCGGATGAGACCGCCTTCAGCCTCAACTCCAAATGTTACGCCGCGGCGATGGACAGCTTTGGCGAGGTCGTCACCCAGCTGGAAACCGGCGATCTGAGCCGCCGGAAACAAGACCTGAGCCAGCGCCGCCTGTTCAAAAAATCCGACCGCCCGGCCGCGGGCGCTATGCTGGACTTCACCCGCCCGGCAGCGGAGCTGGCCCGGCTGGTGCGGGCGCTCGATACCGGCGGCTACTGGAACCCGATGTGCGCCGCCAAGCTGCGCGTCGGCGGGACCAGTGTGCTGGCCGGCGGCGCGGAAATTGCGGAGGGCAATGGCGCCCCGGGCACCGTGCTTGAGACCGGTAAAGCCAGCATAAAAATCGCAACCGGTGACGGCGCCCTGACCCTGTCCCGCCTGACCACACCCGCAGGTCAGCCACTGGACATCTCCAAACTGGTCAAAGCCGGAGACATGGTTCCCTCCCTGACCGCAGCAGAGGCCGAGGCTCTCACCGCCCGTCTTGCTGCGGTCCAAACCGGCGAAAGCCATTGGCGCCAGCGGCTTGCGGCGATGCAGCCGGTGCAGGTGCCGCTGGCCTTGGATGCGGGTGGAAGCGGCTCCATCCGCCGTGAAATTTCAATGCCTGCGGGTCTCAGCGAAGAGCAGGCCGCCGCGACCGCGCTTGCCTTTGCCCTGCTCAGCAGCGGCGGCGAAACCGGTGATGCGGCGCTGTCGGTGGAGGGGATGGAGGGCCTGCCCGGCCTGATCTCAGCCTGGGTGCCCTTGCAGGCCCGGCGGCAGGACAGCGTTGCGGCCCTCGTGGAGCATACCGCGCAAGAGATTGGCAAGGCACGGAAATTCGGCGGCTTTGCCGAGGACCTGGTGGCACGCGATCCGGAGATTCCGGCGCAATCCATGCCCGGCATCGGCCTGATGCTGGGGTGCGATGCGGCGGTTGACGGTTGCACCGCCACGGTGTCGCTGAACGATGGCGCCATGGCTCTGCACTGCGACGCGGCCGCTCTGACCCCCGATGCCGCAGCCTTGCTGGCCGCCCGGCTGGAACTGGTTCTGAGCGCCATCGCCGGGGACGGAAACCGCCCGGTTGCGGAACTGCCGATCCTGCCCGAGGCTGAGCGCAAACTGCTGCTGGAGGACTGGAACCAGACCGCAACGGACTTCCCCGCCGGTTTGACCATCCACGCCGCGTTCGAGGCACAGGCCGCAAAGACCCCGGACACCACCGCGCTGGTCTTCGAGGACCAGAGTTTCACCTATGCCGAGGTGAATGCCCGCGCCAATGCGGTGGCCAGAACTCTTGCGTGAAATGAACGTAAAACCGGGTGTGCATGTGGGCATCCACATCCGCCGCGCGCCGGAGCTGGTGTTTGCCGCGCTTGGTGTGATGAAGGCCGGCGGCGCCTACGTGCCGCTGGACCCCGCCTACCCTGCCGACCGCATCGCGCATTACATCGCCGACAGCCAGGCGCAGGTGATCGTGACGCAAGCCGCGCTGGCCGCCAGCCTGCCTGCCTCAGACGCGCAGGTGCTGGAGATTGAATTTGCCCCCGCAGGGACGGGCGGGAATTTCGACGGCGGCGCCACCGGCAGCGATCTGGCCTACCTGATCTATACCTCCGGCTCTACCGGCCGGCCCAAGGGGGTGATGGTCACCCACGCCAATGTCTCGAACTTCTTTGCCGGCATGGATCAGCGCATCCCGCACCAGCCCGGTGACGCCTGGCTGGCGGTGACCAGCCTCAGCTTCGACATCTCGGTGCTGGAGCTGTTCTGGACCCTCACCCGCGGCTTCAAGCTGGTGCTGTCGAGCGACGAAAGCCGGCTGGAGCTGTCCAAGGGGCCGGTGGCCCTCAGCGACCGCAAGATGGATTTCAACCTGTTTTACTGGGGCAATGACGACGGGCCGGGGCCGCAGAAATACCATCTGCTTCTGGAGGGCGCCAAGTTTGCCGACCGGCACGGCTTCAACGCGGTCTGGACGCCGGAGCGCCACTTCCACGCCTTTGGCGGGCCATATCCGAACCCGTCGGTAACGGGGGCTGCGGTTGCCGCGGTGACGCAGAACATCGGCGTGCGTTCCGGCTCCTGCGTGGCGCCCTTGCACCATCCGGCGCGGATTGCCGAGGAATGGGCGGTGATCGACAACCTGACCGCCGGGCGTGCGGGCATCGGCTTTGCCTCCGGCTGGCAGCCGGATGATTTCATCCTGCGCCCAGAGAACACACCACCCGCCAACAAACCCGCGATGTTCGAAACCATTGAAACCGTGCGCAAGCTGTGGCGCGGCGAGGAAGTGGCCTTCCCCCGCAAGGACGGCGGCGAGCATAGCGTGATCACCCAGCCCCGCCCGGTCTCCACGGAGCTGCCGGTCTGGGTCACCACCGCGGGCAACCCGGAAACCTGGCGTGAGGCCGGGGCGATCGGGGCAAATGTGCTGACCCACCTGCTGGGCCAGAGCATTGATGAGGTCGCGGGCAAGATCCGCATCTACCACGAGGCCCTGCGCGAGGCAGGCCACGACCCCGCGGATTTCAAGGTCACGCTGATGCTGCACAGCTATCTGGCGGAGACCCGCGAGGAGGCCCGCCGGGTCGCGCGGGAGCCGATGAAGGACTACCTGCGCTCCGCCGCCGGGCTGATCAAGCAATACGCCTGGGCCTTCCCCGCCTTCAAGAAACCCGAAGGGGTTAAGAACCCGTTCGAGATGGATCTGGGGATGCTGTCGGAGGAGGAGCTGGAAGCGATCCTCGATTTCGCGTTCGAGCGCTATTTCGAGGACTCCGGCCTGTTCGGCACCATCCAGGACGCCTGCCAGCGGGTGGAGCAGCTGAAACGCATCGGTGTGGATGAGGTGGCCTGCCTGATCGACTATGGCATCGCGCCGGAGGTGGTGCTGGAGGGGCTGAAGCCCTTGGCCGAGGTGCTGCGCCTGTCGAACGCGCCGCAGGAGCTGGCGGCGGATGATTTCTCGCTGGCGGCGCAGATCGTGCGGCATGGGGTCAGCCACATGCAGTGCACGCCGTCGATGGCGCGGATGATTGCCGCCGATGGCGACGCCAGCGCCTGTCTGGTCCAGTTGCAGCATCTGCTGGTGGGCGGTGAGGCGCTGCCTGGTGATCTGGTGCAGGCGCTGCGCGAGGCGACCCGGGCGGAGATCCACAACATGTACGGGCCGACCGAAACGACGATCTGGTCCACGGTGGAGAAAATCTCTGCTGTACCCGCGGGGACGGCCGGGATTGGAACGCCGATTGCCAACACGCAGGTCTATGTGCTGGACGAAAAACAATCGCCTGTCCCCGCGGGGACTCCCGGGGAATTGTATATCGGCGGCGCGGGTGTCACCGCGGGGTATTGGCAGCGGGAGGAGCTGACCTCTGAACGGTTCGTAAACGCACCGTTCGCTGAGGGCCGGCTTTACCGCACCGGTGATCTGGTGCGCTGGACGGCGGATGGCCGGCTCGCGTTCCTGGGCCGCACCGACCATCAAGTGAAGATCCGCGGCCAGCGGATTGAGCTGGGTGAGATCGAGGCGGCACTGGCGGCGCAGCCGGGTGTGACCGGTGCCGTGGTGGTGCCGCGCGGTGACGCAGGAGCCGAGCAGCTGATCGGGTATGTCACCGCCTCTGCGTCGGTGTCCGGGGACACGCTGAAACAGGCGCTGGCGGCCCGGCTGGCGGAAGTGATGGTGCCTGCGCATATTGTCATGCTGGAGGCTTTCCCTCTGACGCCGAACAAGAAAATCGACCGCAAGGCGCTGCCGGAGCCGCAGCCGACGCGGGCTGAGACCGCCCCGGCGATGCCGCTGGATGCGGGCGCGCAGGCCAGGATCGCCACGGTCTGGGGACGCATTCTGGGCGTCAGCGGCATCGGGGCGCAAGATAACTTCTTTGCGCTCGGCGGCCATTCGCTGCTGGCGGTGCAGGCGCACCGGGAGCTGCGCGCGGAACTGGGCACGGCGGCGCTGTCGATCACCGATATCTTCCGCTTCCCGACACTGGCGGGGCTGGCGGCGCATATCGAAGGGCTTGCAGGCACCCCGGCAAATACGGAAGAAAAGCCCCAGGAGACCGCAGGGCCGGACCGCGCCGACACCATGTCGAAACGGCGGGCGATGCGGGCAAACCGCAGGGCAAGGGCCGGATGACAGAAACCAACAGCAGACTTGCAGAGCGGCTGGCCCTGGTCCGGCCGCTTTTTGCCGCCGATGTGGCGCTGGCCGGGGCCGACCCGCTGGGCGCGCCGCCAGCACCCCTGGCCGCGGAGGCCGCGGGGCTGTCGCCCAATGCGGTGGAAAAGCGGCGCAACGAGTTTGCTGCCGGGCGGGCCGCGGTGCATCACGCGATGCGGAAATTGGGGTTTCCCCCTGCCCCGGTGCAGGTGGGCAGCGACCGGGCGCCGGTCTGGCCTGCGGGCGTGGTCGGCTCGATCACCCACACCAAGAGCTGCGCCATGGCGGTGCTGGCGCGCGAAGGCGCGGTGCAGGCCTTGGGTATCGACGTGGAGGAAGACACGCCGCTGAAGGATGAGCTGCTGCCCGCGATCTGCTCGGAGCGCGAGCAGGCCTGGCTGAAGCGGCAGGACAACCCGGGGCAGATGGCCAAGGTGATCTTTTCCGCCAAGGAAGCGGCTTACAAGGCCCAGTACACGCTAAGCCGGGCGTTTTACGGCTTTGACGGGATGGAGCTGGAATTCGATCTGGCGGCGGGGGCCTATCAGGCCTTTTTCACCGCCGACCGGCCGCCGTTTGCGCGCGGCGAGGCGGTTGGCGGCCGGTTTGCGGTTGGCGCGGGCCTCATTATGACCACGGCGGAAATCCGGGGGCGCGGATGATGGGGCGGCGCGGGTTTCTGGCATTGGGGGCTGCCGCCGCCACGCTGGGGCTGATGGTGTTTGCGACCCGCAGCCGGTCCGTGCCGGTGCCGCCGCCGCTGACCCCGCCGGAAGGGCCGCTCAAGGTGTTCCACCTGGGCCATTCGCTGGTCGGGCCGGACATGCCGCATATGCTGGCGCAACTGGCGCCGGAGGGGCACGGGTTTAACAGCCAGCTGGGGTCCGGCACCTCTCTCCGGGCGCATTGGGAGCCGGGGGAGGATATCCTCGATTTTGAGACGGCCAACCGCGCGCCTGCCTTCCGGGAGGCAAGGGAGGCCATCGGTTCGGGGGAATACGGCGCGGTGGTGCTGACCGAGATGGTCGAGCTGCGCGATGCGGTCAAGTATTTCGATGCGGCCAAGTATTTGGGGAAATGGGCCGATCTGGCGCGCAAGGCTTCGCCGCAGACCCGCCTGTATCTCTATGAGACCTGGCACCGGCTGGATGATCCCGACGGCTGGCTGGAGCGGATAGATGGCGATCTGGAGGCCCTGTGGGTGGGCAAGCTGCTGGGACCGGACAGCCGCCAGAACCCGCAGCATCCGGTGTATCTGATCCCCGGCGGCCAGGTGCTGGCGGCGGTGGTGCGGGCGGCGGAGGCTGGCGAGATCCCGGGCCTGGCTTCACGTGAATCGCTGTTTGCGCGCACGCCCGACGGGGACTTGGACACGATCCATATCAATGACTTGGGCGCCTATTCGGTGGCGCTGGCGCATTACGCGGTGCTGTATCAGCGCTCTCCCGTCGGCTTGCCGCATGAACTGAGCCGCGCCGATGGCACCCCGGCAGAGGCCTTCAGCGCTGAGGCGGCGGCCAAGGTGCAGCAGATCGTCTGGCAGGTTGTGCGCCGCCTGCCCCGCACCGGTCTGGCCGCGGCGGGGGCACCGGCATGAACCTGGATGCGCTGATCACTTCGGTTGTGATGATCGGCCATTCGCTGTTCGGGCCGGACAATCCGCAGATGCTGGAGCAGCTGCTGGACGCGCGCGCGGAGGCGGCGGTGGAGGCGCAGATCATCAATGGCGCGCCGCTCAGCTACAACTGGCAGCACAGCAGCACGGCGGAGGGCGTTGATTCACGTGAAAGGCTGCGCCGGCCAGCGGATGCGGTGATCGTGACCGAGGCGATCCCCTTGGCCAATCACCTGAAGTGGAGCGATACCGGAGGCGCCGTTACCCGGTATTATGAGCTGGCGCGGGCGGCGAACCCGGAGGTGGACTTCTATCTGCAGGAAACCTGGCACAGCCTGAACAGCGGCACCGGCGCCGATGTGCCCTTTGACGATGGCGCGGATGTGCCCTGGCGGCAGCGGCTGGAGCAGGATCTGCCGCGCTGGCAGGCGGTGGTGGACGAGGTCAATGCGGCAACCGGCGGTGATGTGAAGCTGCTGCCCGCGGGCCAGGCTATGGCGCGGCTCGACGATGCGATCCGCGCGGGCACGATGCCGGGGCTCAGCAGCATCCGCGATGTCTTTGCCGATGATATCCACCCCAATGCCACGGGGTTCTACTTTCTCGCGCTGCTGCAATTTGCGGTGCTGACCGGCGACAATCCCGCGGGCCTGCCGCACCGGCTGACGGATCGCTGGGGCAAACCCTACCCGGCGCCCCCGCCTGGTTTGGCGGAGCGGTTGCAGGACATTGCCTGGGCCGCGGCACAAGGCGACAGCGTGCGCACGGCAGCCCTGCCCGCGGAACCGGCGGCGCTGCCGCAGGATCCGGTGCTGCCCGTGCTGAACGCTGCGGTTCTGGTAGACGTGCCGGAGCTGACAGGAAAACCCGCCCGCCAGCCCATCGCCATCAACCTGGCGGGCATTGCGGACTGGAGCACCCAGGCGCCGTTCCTCGACCATTTCAAGACGGCGCGGCCCTGGGTCGGCCACCTGCCCGGGCGCTGGGGCGGCGCGGATCATAGCGACTTGCTGGCCGCCGGCTATCTGGATCCGGATGGCTGGCCCACCGCGATTCCGCCGGAGCTGGGCTCAATCGGGACGGTGATCCTGACCGACCTGCCGGACGACGCGGTGTCGTTGAAGGGCCGCTATGTGCTGCGGTTTGACGGCTCAGGTATCGTTGAGGTCTCGGGCCGTGCGGAGAACGTCCGCTATGGCAAGGGCGAGGTGCGGTTTGATTTCACGCCCGGCCCCGGCCCGGTGGAGATCCGCATCCAGCGCATGGGCCGGGATGGCGATTACATCCGCAATATCACCGTGGTGAAGGAAGAGCATCTGGAGGCGTTCGGCAGCGGCGCCCTGTTCAATCCGCTGTGGCTGGACCGGCTGGACGGCTTTGCCGCGCTGCGGTTCATGGACTGGATGGCCACCAATGACTCGGCCCAGACCGGCTGGGAGGACCGCCCCCTGCCCCGGGACTAC
Organism: Leisingera sp. ABM4_103; assembly: GCF_056158685.1. NCBI lineage: Bacteria > Pseudomonadati > Pseudomonadota > Alphaproteobacteria > Rhodobacterales > Roseobacteraceae > Leisingera > Leisingera sp. ABM4_103. The sequence continues at coordinate 450,486 of NZ_JBSWTU010000005.1, forward strand.
ACCTGGGCACTGAAGGGCGTGCCGGTTGAGGTGATGGTGGCGCTGGCCAACACGCTGGGCGCCGATCCCTGGTTCACCATGCCGCATATGGCGGACGACAGCTATGTCCGCCAGTTCGCCCGGCTGGTCGAGCGCAGGCTGGACGAAGATTTGCGCGCCTATGCGGAATATTCCAACGAGGTCTGGAACTGGCAATTCCAGCAGGCCGCCTGGGCCGATGCGCAGGCACAGGCGCGCTGGGGCAGTGACGGCCTGTGGATGCAGTTCTATGGCGGCCGCGCGGCGGAGGTTGCGCAGATCTGGACAGAGGTTTTCGGGGCGGACAGCGAACGGCTGGTGCGGGTGATCTCCTCGCAGACCGGCTGGCTGGGGCTGGAGGAACAGGTGCTGACGGCGCCGCTGTGGAAGGCGGAACGGGCAGACCGGATGGCGCCTGCGGCCTATTTCGACGCCTATGCGGTAACCGGCTATTTCGGCGGTATCCTGGGGCTGAAGGACCGCGCCGGGCAGGTCCGCGCCTGGATCGCCGCCAGCCGGGATCAGGCCCGGGCGGTTGCCGCCGAGCGCGGGCTGACAGGTGCGGCGGCGGCGGAATTTATCGAGCGGCACCAGTATGATGCGGCCTCAGCCCAGGCAGGGGCCGAGCTGCGCGACGGGCTGATCTCGGGCGACAGCGCCGACACGCTGGCCGATCTTCTGGGCCGGGTGCTGCCGTATCATGCGGGCGTCGCGCAAAAGCACGGGCTGGAACTGATCATGTATGAGGGCGGCAGCCATGTGGTCGGCATCGGCCCGATGGTGGAGGACAGCACGCTGACCGGCTTTTTCACTCACTTCAACTATACGCCCGAAATGGGCGCGCTCTACCGCGAGCTGCTGACGGGCTGGCGCGCGCTTGGCGGGTCGCTGTTCACCGCCTACGCCGATGTGGGCGTGCCCGGCAAATGGGGCAGCTGGGGGGCCTTGCGCACCCTGAGCGACGCCAACCCGCGCTGGGACGCTTTGGAGGCGGTGAAATGACCCCCCGGGTGTCGGTGCTGATCCCGGCCCATAACGAGGCGGGCTATATCGTGGCCTGCCTGGAGGCGGTGTTCGCCTCCGACCCGCTGCCGGGGGGCATGACGGGCGAGTTGCTGGTGCTGGCCAATGGCTGCACCGACGCGACCGCGGCGCTGGCCCGGGGGGCTGAGCCACCGTCCGGTTGGGCGCTCAGTGTGCTGGAGCAGCCGGAGGGCGGAAAACTGCGGGCGCTGACGGCGGGCGATGCCGCGGCGCGCGGGGATATCCTGATCTATCTGGATGCCGATGTGCGGGTCTCGCCCGAGCTGATCCCGCAACTGGCTGAGGCCTTGGCGGATGGCGCGCCGCGCTATGCCAGCGGCCGCCCGCAGGTGGCCCCTGCCCGCAGTGCGATGACCCGGGCCTATGCGCGGCTGTGGACACGGCTGCCGTTCTTTTCCCGCGGCGTGCCGGGTTTTGGCATCTTTGCCATGAACCGCGCCGGGCGGGAGCGCTGGGGGGACTGGCCCGATATCATCGCCGACGACATCTTCGCCCGGCTGAGTTTTGCTCCGGCGGAGCGGGTGCAGGTGGAGGCAAGCTACAGCTGGCCGATGGTGGAAGGGTTCCGAAACCTGGTGCGGGTGCGGCGGCGGCAGAATGCCGGGGTGGCGGAAGTGGCAGCCAGGTTTCCGCAGCTGATGCGGAACGATGGCAAGCGGCCGCCGGACGGTGGGGCGGTTCTGAAGCTGCTGGTGACGGATCCAGCCGGGTTTCTGATTTACAGCGCGGTTGCTCTGGCGGTCAGAACGCCTCTCTTTGCCTCCCGGTCCCGCTGGGCCCGCGGCCGCTGACTGCGCCTGCACAAGCGAGACCCTCCCGCGCCGGCAGGATGCCCTGGCTGCGCCAGCGCACCCTTGGCGGCCTTGGGCCAGGCTCAGCGCCAAGGGCGCTGAGCCTGGCCCAACGGGAGCGGTGCATCTCGCAGATGCGCCGGCGACCGGCGGGAGAGCTCCCGCGGCTAATGCTGGATGACCTCGTGGAAATGCGCGGCGAGTTTGGCTGCCTCGCTTTCGCTGTCGTGGCGCTCAAGCACCCGGGCGCGGCCGGCCTGTCCCATGGCGGCAAGCCTGTCCGGCGGTGTTTGCGCCAGCGCCAGAACGGCTTCTGCCAATGCGGCCTCATCCCCGGCCGCCACCAGCCAGCCGGTTTGCTCCGGCACGACCAGTTCAGGCGTGCCGGCAATATATGTCGCGACCACCGGACGGGCGGCGGCCATCGCCTCCATCACCACCATCGGCAGGCCTTCGGCGAAGGAGGGCATCACCAGCGCGTGGGACCGGGCCAGCTCTGTCCGCACGCCGTCTTCCGGCAGCCAGCCGGTCAGGGTGATGTTGCCGCCTAGTCCCTGCCGGGCGATCTCCGCCTCCAGATCCGCGCGCATCTCACCGTCGCCGATCAGTGCCAGATGCAGGTCCGGGATCTCCCGCACCAGACGTGCCATGGCGCGGACCAGCACCATCTGGCCCTTCTGCTCGACAAACCGCCCGATCGCGGCCAGCCGCAGCGGCCCCTGCGGCAGCGGTGCGGGATCCGCAAAGCGGTCCGGCTCGATGCCGCAGTGCACCACCTTGAGGCTGTCCCATTTGCCGAACGCGGCCCAGCGGCTGAGCTGGCTTTTGCCGAAGCTGCTGACGGCCACGGTGAAGCTGGCCCGGTTGATCTTCTCACCTAGCGACAGGGCGTGCGGTGCATCGAATTCCTCCGGCCCGTGCACCGTGAAGCTGTAGCTTGGGCCGCCCAGCACATGCGCCAGCATCGCCACCGCTGCAGAGTTGGTGCCGAAATGCGCGTGCATGTGCTGCACGCCTTCCGCCGCGCAGCGCTGTTTCACATGGGCCGCCTCGGCCAGGTAGACCAGGTGCCGCAGGACGCCCTTGTCCGAGGCCCGGGCCAGTTTCAGTGCCAGCCTGAGTGCTTGCCCGAAACGGGCCGGCGCCGCCGCTTCCCGCGCCAGAGCCGCCAGCAGACGCCCAGCCCCGGCCTGCAGCACATACTCCGTGCGCGCGGCCTCTGCCTGGTCGCCGGGATCAGCCAAAGCTGCGCCGGCGGGGCGCATTGCCAGGCGCAGGATGTCCACGCCCTGACGCTCCAGCGCCTGCAGCTCGCGGCGGATGAAGCTGTGCGATGGCTGCGGGTAGGTGTTCAGGACATAGGCAATCTTCACCGCTGGGAGATCCGTCTGAAAAGGCAAGTTCCACGGCAGGTTAGCGGCGGTTTGGCGGCTTGCCCAGCACCCCGTGGCGCTTGTCGCGCAGGCGTGGAGAATGCGGCACAGGTGGCGGGATTGTGCGGGAATTTCACACCGCAGCGGCTGACCTCAATCGCCTAAGCGCCCGCGCGATTGACGGCCCTGCCCCGCCTCCCTAGCCTGCGGTGGCGGACGTTGGGGAGCCACGGAAAAGATGCAGCGGGTTGCAGCGCATTTTGCAGGCCAGGGAATGGTGGCGCGGGTGCTGCGCTCGGCCTCCTGGCTGATGATCGGCTATGGCGGCAGCCAGGCTTTGCGGCTGGCCTCCAACCTGATCCTGACCCGCATCCTGTTCCCGGAGGCTTTTGGCCTGATGGCGCTGGTCACGGTGGTAACGGTGGGGTTGTCGCTGTTCTCGGACGTGGGCATCGGGCCTTCGATTGCCCAGAACAAGCGGGGGGATGATCCTGAGTTCCTGAACACCGCCTGGACCATTCAGGTGATCCGAGGCTTTGGCCTGTGGGCGCTGACGGCGCTCTTGGCCTGGCCCGCGGCGGCGTTCTATGGCGCGCCGGAGCTGCTGGTCTATCTGCCCATTGCCGGCGCCGGGCTGGCGGTTGCGGGCTTCAACCCGACGCGGATCGAGACCGCGCACCGGCATTTGCTGGCGGGACGGGTCACGGTTCTGGATCTGGGCGGCCAGGTGATCGGGCTGGCGGCGATGATTGCGCTGGCGCTGGCCACCCAGTCGGTGATTGCGCTGGTGCTGGGCGGGGTGATCCAGGCGGCGGCCAAGCTGGCCTTGTGCCACTACGGCCTGCCGGGCGCGGCCAACCGGTTCCGCTGGGAGAAGGCCGCCGCGCGGGAGCTGATCCATTTCGGCAAGTGGATTTTCCTGTCGACCGCCTTCTGGTTCCTGACCTCGCAAGGGGACCGGGCGATCCTGGGGAAGTTTGTGCCGCTTGAAGTGCTGGGGGTCTACAACATCGGTTATTTCCTGGCGAGCTTTCCGATGCTGCTGGGCCATGCGGTGAACCAGCGGCTGATGATCCCGGTCTACCGCGACAAGCCCGCGCGGGAAGCGCCTGAAAACCTGCGGCGGCAGCGGCAGCTGCGCGGCGGTCTGACCGCAGCGATCCTGGGACTGCTGCTGGTGATGGCCTGGGCCGGGCCGTGGCTGGTGCAGCTGCTGTATGATGACAGGTATCTGCAGGCCGGGCCGATGATCGTGCTGATTGCCCTGGCGCTGGCGCCGGCGGTGATCACCATGACCTACGACCAGGCGGCGCTGGCCGCAGGCGACAGCCGCGGGTTCTTTGTGTTCTCCGCCGCGCGGGCCTGCTTGCAGACGGTTTTGTTCCTCGCCGGAGTAGTCTGGTTCGGGCTGGCGGGCGGCATCGCGGCGCTGGGGCTGGCGATGCTGGCGGCCTACCCGGTGCTGGCGCGGCTGGCGCGCCGGCATCACGTTTGGGACCCGCTGCATGATGCGGGTTTTGCGCTGTTCGCCGTTGCGGCAGGCGGAGCGGCGTTGAGCTGGCATTGGGAAGAGGTCACGGCCATGGCAGCGGCGCTCAGTGCACCTTAGGCACGTGCATAAATGGCAGGGTCGAAGTTGTCCGCTGAGGGCAGCGCCCGACTGCGGGCGGAAGCAAAGCGCCCGCCCATGGGGGCGGCCGGGCGAAGGTGCCTGATTTCTAGCTCTTTCGCCTGAACAGTCCGCGGCGCGGCGGGCGGGTGTCCATCACCGGGATGGAGACCACCGGAGACAAGCCGGTTTCCCGCTCCATCTGAGCGGCGGTGCGCAGCACCGGGTGGCGCAGTTCCTGCAGGAAAGCGGCGAGCAGCGCAGCGAACAGGCTGGCCGCAGCCCCCATCAGAGCCTTGGTCTTGCGGGCGCCGGTTACCGGGTAATCGGGCAGCGGCGCCGGTTCGATCACCGTCAGACGCTCTGCCTGGCGGCCGGTTTCAAGACGGAAACCCACCTCAGCCTCGTTACGGCGGGCGGTCATCTGCGCAAGTTCCGTCTGCAATTGCTCCAGCCGCCGGTCGTAGGCACCCAGCTGGCGCTCCACCTCCGGGGTGGTTTGCAGGGAAGCCTCGAGACCGGACTTGCGCTGGGTCAGCAGCTGCTCCTGTGCCGCCAGCGTGGCCAGCTGCTGCTCCGCTTCCTCCTGCATCCGGCGGGCGGTGGCAGGGCGTTCAGTGGCCTGGGCCTGATCTGCCGCGCGGCGGATTTCGATCCGCTCGCGGGCAATCTCCAGGAGGCCCTCGTTCAAAGCGGCAATCTCGGCCCGGCGGAATTCGATGGTCCCCGGCAGGGTCACATCGTTTTCGTTGCGGTATTCGGCGATCTCATCCTCCAGCGCGGCAACCTGATCGGCCAGCGCGGCCTCCTTACTGGCAAAGAAGCTGAGGGTTTCACGGGCCTGGTCGATGCGGGTGGCGACGCTGAGTTCAATCGTGCGGCGGCCGAATTCGCTGGCGACCTGCTGCGCCTGCCCGGCGGTGGGCATCCGGGCGGTGATGGTCAGCACGGAAATGGTGCCATCGTCGGCAAAGCCCTCGCGGGCGGCGGCAACTCCGGTGATCCGCACCAACTCGCGCAGCAGCGCCACCTTCTGCAACTGGGTCAGTGCCTCCATATCCGCATAGAGGCCGAATTTCTCGATCACCTCCAGCACCGTGCCGCGGGCCATCAGGCGCTGCTCAATCAGCTGCATACGGCGGGCAGAAGACCCTTCGACGGTGGACTTGGCCAGCTCGCCTGCGATCTGCGGCTGGGTGACCTGCAGCACCTCTGCGGTTTCATACTCATGCTGCTGCTTGGCCGCGAACCACAGCGACAGCAGACAGCCCAGGACAAAGACGCAGCCGATGGTGAACAGCCTGCGCCGCACCATGTCCAGAAAATCGCCAAGCGAGTAAATCGGCCCCATCTGTCTGCTCTCTTGCCCCCAGTCCGTGCCTATGCCTTTGCCTTTGCCTGTGCCTGGGTCTGTATCGGTTCAGCCTGCCCGGCGGCGGCCCATGCCGGGATTTTGACCACAGCAACCGGGCAAAACTATGACGCCGCGGCGGTCAGTTCAGCGGGCTGTCCGACTTGCGGGCGCGGTTCAGGACGACGCCCAGAAGCTCAGTGTGGCCGGCCAGCATCCTTTCGCAGGCGGCCAGCTGGGCGGCGGTGGTGCCAGTTCCGTCCGAGATCAGCAAAACCGCGTCCACCTGCGGCAGGAAGGCGGCAGTGTCGTCATGCTCCAGCACCGGCGGCAGATCGAAGAGCACGGTATCGGCGCCCGAGCGCAGCATCATCTCGTCCAGAGCCTCGCCACAGCAGCCGCTGTGCAGCAGTTCCGCCGCGTCCTGGTCCGCAGTCTGGTTGAGGCCAACGGCCAGCGAGGGCAGCGGGCGCAGCAGCTGGTCCTCCATCCGGATACTGCCGGACAGGAAAGCGGCCTGATCGCCATGCGCCGCCATCCCCAGCGCCTGCGCCACGCCGGGGCGGCGGAAGTTCATGTCCATCAGGATGGTGCGGCTGCCCGGCACCCGCGCCATGCTGAGCGCCAGGTTGACCGCCGAGAAGGTGGTGCCGCTTCCTGCTGCGGGCGCTGTCACGGCGACCCGCTTCCAACCGCGCTCCTTCAGAGTGTGCAGCAGCCGGGTGCGCAGGAGGTCAAAGGATTTGGCCGCAGGCGAGGTGCGGAACCGGCTGACCAGAGGCAGGCGCGCTGCCCGCTGCACCACCGGGTCGAACGGCCCCTGGCGGATCAGGTCCCAAGGCTCCGGCAGGGTTGCCGGCAGCTGCGCCGGAGGCAGTGTGCCCGGTGCCGCCATCGGCGGGGAGGATGCTGCGCCGGAACCGCCAGCGGACGGCGGCGCTGCAGCCGCTGCCGAGCGGCGGCGGCGGAACCGCTTGAAGCCCTGCTCGCTCATCCCGTCCTCATCGCTGTCCAGTCCCTGTTGCGGGCCGGGCGCCGGGGTGGCAGCACAAGCCCCTGATACTGCAAAATGCTTCACAAACACGCCCTCCGCAATGGCTGGCTGTTCCGCTGCCGCGCCCGGTGCGCAGATCTGCAGCGGAGCAGACAGAAGTTAATATCCCGTCCCCTTCATCACCGCACCGACGGTGCGCCAAAGCAGCCGCAGGTCCCGGCTAAGGGACACTTCCTCCCAGTATTCAAAATCGGCCTGCACACGGCTGTCAAAGCTGCCTTCGTTGCGGACCGAAACCTGCCAGATGCCGGTAATACCCGGGCGCAGCGCAAAGTAAGCGCGGGTATCGCCGTAAAGCGGCAGCTGCTCCGGCATCATCGGGCGCGGGCCGATCAGGCTCATGTCGCCCTTGATCACGTTCCACAGCTGCGGCAGCTCATCCAGCGACGTCATCCGCAGCACACGCCCCACGCGGGTGATGCGCGGGTCGTTCTTGAGTTTTTGCGTCTGCTGCCATTCCCAGCGCATGGCCGGATCGGTGGCCAGGTAATGCTGCAGCAAGGCGTCGGCATCGCGCACCATGGTACGCAGCTTTAGAATACGGAACACTTTACCGCCGCGGCCCAGCCGCGGCTGGGTGTAGAAAGGCCGCCCGCCCTCCAGCCAGAGTGCCGCGGCGCAGAGCGCGATCAGCGGCAGCGTCAACGGCAGGCTGACGGCCACCAGCAGCAAATCCAAGCCCCGCTTGCCTGCCTTCCAGTATCCGCTGCCGCCTGCGCTGCGTGCGGGCCGGACAGCGGGCAGGCGGGGCACCGCGAGACCTGTCAGGCCTGTGTTCATATTGGCCGGCTGCAAGCGCAACTGCTGCAAGGACCGGCGGGCTATTGCACCCTGCCTGACCTTCTGCTCGAACTGCGCAAAAGACAGACCCGCCCCATCGGGAACCATGTCTTTCATTTCAAACCCCCGTTTTCCAGCCCGAACTTGGCTGGACCGCCCCCTTGAAAAGGGCGGCTGGTTATAAACTCAAACCGGTATCCCGCGCGCCGTGGGCCGCAGAACGCCTCTACTGATTTTCAGATTCCAAACGGGGCGCGCCCCCACGCGCCCGCGTCCATATTGTGCTCCGCCTAAATCCTTGGCGGCCCTGCATTCCGGCAGTCACCCCTAGTTAAACTAAATTTTAGAAAATTCGCGCAAATTGTGGAAAGGCGCCCGGAAACCCCCAAAAAAGCCGCCAGCAAGGGGTGCGGGCGGAAACAATTTCCTGGAGATTCCCGGAATTGTTCCTAATCCAGTTAAATCAGGTGCAGAATTGAAGCAAGCCCAGCGCGATTTGCACCGGTCAGCCGCCCCGGAACTGCCCCGGACTTTGCCCTGTCCAGCGCCGGAAGGCCTCGCTGAAGCTGTTGAGGCCGGAATAGCCGAGAAGGAAAGCAATTTCGGACAGCGAAAGCCTGCTCTCCCGCAGATAGCGGATCGCCAGAGCCTTGCGCAACTCCTCAAGAATGGTGAAGTAGCTGGTGCCTGCCCGTGCCAGCTTGCGCGATAGGGTGCGCGGGCTCATGCCCAGATCCCCCGCCACATTTGCCAGCGACGCCGAACCGCCGGAAAGCCGGGCGGACACCGCTTCTTCGACCTGCGCTGTCAGATCAGTGCTGCCGCGTCCAAGCCCCCGCCCGTGCAGCATCTGGTCGCCATAGGCGCGCAGGACCCGCAAGAGCAGACGGTCGGCACTCAGCAGCGGCAAGTCCAGATCCTCCGGTTTGAAGACAACGCAGCTGGCCGCGGCGCCGAACCGCACCGGGCAGCCGTAGTAGGCCGCCATCTCATCGACACCGCGGCGGTGCCGATGGGCAAAGGCCGCCTGCTGCGGCTCGATCCGGGTCCCGGCGGCCTCGCGCAGGGCGGTGAAGAACAGCGCCGCCAGGAATTCGATGTACTGATCCGCCTTTTGGCCGGAGGCCGCTTTGCAGGACCAAGCGAACTCTCCATGAGACGCGAGACGGGACGTATCCACTTCCCAGCCGCTGCTCATCACCCCGGCATACCGCGCGATATTGCGCAGGAAGCACCCCGCGGTTGGCGAAGTGCGGGCGATGTAGCCCAGCAGGCCCGCCGCGCGCAGGTCGCTGCGGCAGCCGAGGTGAAAGCCGAACAGGGGATCTTTCGACAGCTCTGCGGCCCGGCTGAAAAGACCGGCGATCGCGGCAAAGGGCGCGGCAGGCTCTTCCTGGTTCAACAAGCCCTGGCCGAACCCCGTTCCAGCGAACACTGCGGCAGGGGTAAAGCCCTTTGCCAGCAGATGACGCGCGGCCAGCTGGGCAAATATTGCATTGTGCGGTGCCGGTGCGGCGGGCATGTCTGCGGTCTCTCCTGTTGCTGTCACGGCCGGTTGCGGTGATTGCGGCCAAAGCCGCGGTCCGGACTTGATGGATCCGGCGCAGACAGACGTTCAGAGCAGGCGTGCTGCCATCAGTCAGTCCGCAGTGCCGGCGCGGTGCAGCCTTTCTGCTGCGCTGCGGCCGCTCCGCCGGGCAGGTGCTGTCCCGGACTGGCCACAGAAAGATGATACTGGATTTTCCATCCGTGACGCAGAGCTTCAAAGCTTGTCATTTGAACAATTCCCGGACGATATAGCCTATGACGGGCATACCAACGGACAGGACCCTCTCCAAACGGGTATCCGGGCCTGTCCAAGAGCGCTCAGTGCCCTTGCCGGGCAAGGGAATCGCCGCCATAAGCGCGTGCAATGCCATGGCAGAGAAACGAGGACATCATGCACCCTCCGCAAAACGCGGCCGGCTGGCTGGCCGCCAACCTGGACGGTCTGACGCTTACCGCCTGGAATGTGACGGATGGCACCCCGGCCCCTGCGCAGGTGCTGCAGCTGCCGGACAGCAGCCCTGCCGCGCTGGCCCAAGCGCTGCGTCAGGCGATGGGCGGCACTGCCTGTCCGGTGGTGCTGGGCGGCAGTTCGCTGGTGCCGCCGCGCCCGGTTCCGGTTGCGCCGGCGGATCTGCCGCTGCACGAAACCCGGCTGGAGGGGCTGGAGGTCCATGCCCTGCCTGGACTCAGCCAGGCGGCCCCCTGCGGCGCGATGCACGGCGCGCTGGCCCGGCTCAGCGGGTTCCTGCAGCTGAACCCGGATTGGGACGGGGTGGTGTGCCTGCCGGGAGCGGTGACACACTGGGTGCAGGTGAGCGCCCGCGAGGCGGTCAGTTTCCAAAGCGCCCTGACCGGGCAGCTGGCGCAGGCCACGGCACAGGCGATGGGGCTGGAGACGGCAGGCGATTGGGACAAGGCGGTGCTGACGGATGCGGCAGCCGACGGGATTGCCAAGCCGGAGCTGCTGGCGGCCCGCCTGGCCTCGGTGCAGGCCGCGGCGGTTCTGGGGCAGATGCCGGCCGCCACCGCACGCGCCCGGATCTGGGGGCTGCTGCTGGGCGCCGAGCTGGCCGCAGCGCGGCCCTACTGGCTGGGCCAGAACCTGGCCCTGATCGCAGAGCCGCCGGTGCAGGCGCTTTATTCGGCCGCGCTGGAGGCGCAGGCGGTGCCGGTCAGCCTCGCGGATCCTGACCGTATGGCGCTGGAAGGCCTGACCCGCGCCTGGAACGGAAGCTGAGCGGCTGCGGCTGAAGTCCGGCCGGACCGCATGCACCAGAGGCCGCCGCTCAAAGCGTCCGGCAACCACCCGCGCCTGAGAAAACAAAGCGCTCCCGCGCCCGCAGGTGCCCCGGCTGCGCCGGGACCCCTTGGCGGCCTTGGGCGTAGCGCCGCGCTCTGCGCGGCGCTACGCCCAACGGGCACAAGCCGTCCGCCAGGACGGCTGAAGCCGGGCGGGAGCTCCTCCTCCTGCACCTTACCGGGGCTCCTGCACTTTAGTTGCCCCGGATGAACAGAGTGGCGGATCAGGACTTTGCGGTGAAGCGGCTGCCCTTGGCGGGGGGCGTTTCCGGCGGGCCGGCAAAACATTGGGCGGTGCGCATCCACTCCTGCGCGGCGGTGCCTTCCGCCTGCAAGCTGGTGTCGCCGGCATTCCGGACCTGCGTGACCACTTGCGCGAACTCCACTGCGCTGCCCTTGACGAAATTTCCGTCCTGCGGCGTGTTCCACTCCCAGACTGCGCCCGACGGGCCGGTCAATTGCACGAAAGGCGCAGGCTCCGGCACCTCCAGCCCGCGGTTGCGGAAGCTCCAGCCAAAGGTGGCCACACCCAGATGCGCGATGTTGCGGATGCGGTCCTGTTCCTGCCGCTGCAGTCCCAGGTGGTCGAACACCTCCTGGCCATGCGCCCAGGTCTCCATCTGCCGGGCGGTGATGGCGCTGAGCGCGCTCATGTCCGGCCCGATCCACCTGAGCCGCGTCTTGGGGTCCGCAGCGGTATAAGCATCAGCACAGCGTTCCGCCCCCTGCTGCCAAGCCTGATACAGAGCGCGGCCCGTGAGGCCGTCCAGCCAGGGAAACTGGCACTCGAGGATGGACTTGCCCGCCTGCATGTCCCGCAGCACCGGCGCGATGAAGGCGGCGAACTCCGCCTCGCCCTGCAGCGACGCCTCCGCCGCGGCGTTGAACAGGTGCAGGTGCCCAAGCACGTGATCAAGGGTCCAGTCCTTGAACTGGGTTGCCCGGTGAAACTCCGCCTCCGGCAGGTCCTCCAGAATGGCCGCCAGGGCGCGGCTTTCGGCGCGGAAATCTTCGGCCTGCTGCATGTCTTCTCCCCCGTGTGTGTCTGGCGGCAGGATAACCCCGCGGATTTCATCACCGAAACCCGGACGGCACGTCACAGGAGAGACAAACCTTCAACCCTCGGACATGGCCTTGAAGGCGCGGCCCGCGGCCTCGAAATTGCGGCTGAGCGGTGCGGTCAGCCGGGACTGCGCTGCGTAATAAGCGCCGGTGCGGCACAGCTGCGCGGCAAATTCCGGATGCACGCCGGCATCGTCCAACTTGCGCACTCGCTCCTTGCTGAGCCAGCCGCGGCTCTTCACTTCCTTCTGGATCAGCTCCAGCCGCTGAATGCAGTGCAAGGCCGTATAGGCCGAGAGATACTCCAGATATGCGCCGATCTCATGGCCGCAGGCTGGATCGAAGGTCTCGATCATCACATCGGCCATCTTGTCAGGCGCAATCGGCCAGGTCTCGTCGCCGATGAGCCAGGCAAAGTCCTCTGCCCCGTGGCGCAGGCCCGCATACTCAAAGTCGAACCAGCGGACATAACCGTCCTCGCCGATCGCCGCATTGCCAGCGCGGCAGTCCCACTTCAGGAACTGAACCCCCGGCTGCTCCATGTATTCGGCCACCGCCGGGTAGTCGAACGCATCTGGGACGCCCATGGAATAGGATTCCAGCGCCTCCACGGAACTGATGAAGTTGCGGATCCAGCTGCGGTTGGCGCCCAAATGCGGCAGCACAGTGTGCAGCTCAGTCTTGCGGGCCGCCGCCTGGATGCGGAAGATCGCGGCGCAGGCCTCGGCCGCCAGGTCGAGCTGGTCTGTTTCGCCGTGCTCGATGATCTCCTCGCTCAGCCGCGTCTCGCCGGTATCGGATTGAAACAGCACGTCATTATGCACCCCCAGCACCCGCGGTATGTCATCGCAATGCGGTGCCAGCTGCTCCAGCACAAAGGCTTCCAGGTGGGTGCGGCGGAAATTGGCGCGCAGGGTGGCAATCGCCGTGCGGTCCTTGAAATGCAGCCGCAGCGAGGAGCGCGACTTGCCGCCCGGGGCGGTAATTTCCACCGGTTCCTCGCCAAGCACCTCCCAGGCCGCCGCCGCGATATACGCGGTGCGGTCGTCGAATTTCCCGTCAGCCATTGCCTGCCCCCTTTCCAACATGCTGGTCCGGATCCGGGCCAGCTCACCCCTCTGCGGTTAACGCCTTAGCGGGCGAAGGCGGCATTTTTCGGGACAGATTTGGGCAATCGCTGCGGGCCGCAGGCTGATTCGCGCCGCCTGGAAACACGTGTGACGTTGCATTGACCGGAGAGATCGGCACAATCGGGGCAAGCGACGGAGTATTGTTTCCCTATTCTCTCCGGAATTCTTGGAATTTGCCTAAAACGTGCCGAAAATTTGGCCCTTCCCGCCGGCTTCCTTACCTTTGCCAATTGCGTGTTTGCGTCCTGTGCACAGGCCAATCCGCAATTGGGTTTCGAGGTTTTGCCTGGGGGTAGATAATGGGCCGGGGACATTTCTCATGGGGCTGGGGCGGCAAGCAGGCCTGCGGCGGCAACAGCTATTACAACGGCGGCGTGCAAGGCGGGCATTTCGGCCGCTGGTACGACAGCCACTTGTCTGACCGTTATGGCTGGAAAGGCAAGGGCTATAAGGCTTGGCGCGAAGACAGGAAGGATGAGGAGGACGGCTCCGGCAGCACCAGAGGTTCTGGCGGAACTAAGGGTTCCGGAGGCACCAAAGGTTCCGGCGGCACCAAGGGGTCCGGCGGCACCAAGGGGTCCGGCGGCACCAAGGGGTCCGGTGGCACCAAGGGGTCCGGAGGCACCAAAGGTTCCGGCGGCACCAAAGGATCCGGCGGCACCAAAGGTTCCGGCGGCACCAAAGGATCCGGCGGCACCAAAGGATCCGGCGGCACCAAAGGTTCCGGCGGCACCAAAGGATCCGGCGGCACCAAAGGATCCGGCGGCAGCAGAGGGTCCGGCGGCACCAAGGGCTGCGGCGGCAAGGGCCATCACGGCAAAAAGCACTGGTGGTACCGCGAGGAAGATGACTGGAACGGGTCCGGAGGGACTGGTGGCTCAGGCGGGTCAGGCGGGACCAAGGGTTCGGGTGGAACGCATGGCTGCGGGTCCGGCACCAAGGGGTCCGGCGGTACCGGGGGCTCGGGCAGCGGCGGGACCAAAGGAAGCGGCACCAGTGGGTCCGGCGGAACTGGCGGCACCAAGGGGACCGGTGGTGACACAGGTGGCGGCGGAGACAGCGGCAAGACGTCCGTATTCTTCGAGATCGGCGGCAATGGCGAACCGAGTGTCACCGTCGAGGTGCTGCAGACGCCGGAAAACCAGCTGTTCATCAAGATGGAGCCGACCTCTTGGGACGGTGAAGTGGCCGACATCGACGGGCTGTTTTTCAACATGGCGGATGACGCCAGCGTAAGCGGGCTGAATTTCTTCCCGGACGAAAACGCGCTGCCGGTGACCGGCCATGAGGCCAATGCCAATTCCGTCAATGCGCTGGACACCGGCACCACCGTGCCCGGCAATTTCGACGCGATGGTGCAATTCGGCCAGGTGCCGGACAGCACCGACGGCACCGTCACCAATGCCAACTTCACCCTGTGGTCAGACACCGGGCTGACGCTGGAGGATATCGACCTCAGCAGCATGTCTCTGGTGGTGAGCAACCCGGACGGGTCGCAACAGGTTCTGGAAGGCGGCTATGATCCGGCGGTGGCGGCCAGCAGCGGCAGCTCTTATGCCAATGGCGGTGTCACCGGCGAGGGCTTAAGCAACTGGTATGACGCCAACCTGGCAGGCCAGTTTCAGGGCAGCAGCGGCGAGCCCGGTGCCGAGGACTTTATGGCGCTGATGACCCAGCCAGCGGGTGGCACTGTGCCCGGTGGCGGCACCGAGGGCGGGACGGGCGATATCTACGACATCGGCTGAACCAGCCTCATCAATGCAAACCTTGTCGAGGGCGCCGCGGGGCGCCCTCTTGCGTACCCGGACCTGTTCAGGGCAGCGGATCAGTCTTGAAAAGGTGGATCTTCAGGCCGCCGTGGGCAACCGGCGGGCCAAACGGCAGGAAGGGCAGATTGGTCGCCTTGGCCAGGCTGGTTTCGGAGGTGACGATACCAACACGCCAGCCGGAGAACCGCTCCTTCAGCACCTGTCCCAAGGCGCCGTAGAGGGCAAAGAGCAGCTTCTTGTTGCCGATGCGGGCACCGTAAGGCGGGTTAACGATGACCAGGCCCGGCGGGCCTTCGGGGCGCTGCAAATCGCTGACGGCGGCCTGTATGAACCGGGTGCAGTCCGCAACGCTGGCGCGCTCGGCATTGGCGGTGGACATCTCAACGGCACCGGCGTTGCGGTCGGAGCCGTGGAACAGCACGTCCGTTGCGCGTGCCTCGCCCTGCTGCTTCAGCTTTGCCCAGGCGTTCGCATCAAAAGTCGCAAGCTTTTCAAAGGCAAAGCTGCGGCTGCGGCCCGGCAGCAGGCCCTTGGCGATCTCGGCTGCCTCGATCACAAAGGTGCCGGAGCCGCACATCGGATCGACCACCGGCTCATTGCCGTTATAGCCGCATTCGCGCAGGAACAGGGCGGCGAGATTTTCCCGCATCGGCGCCTTGCCGACGGCGGATTTGTGGCCGCGCTTGTGCAGCCCCTCACCCGAGGTGTCGACGCTGAAGACGCAGAGGTTGTCCTCAATGCGCAGCTTCACCGTCAGCTCGGCATCCTTGGTGACGGGGGCGCCTAGGGTCTCGGCAATGGCTTTTTCCACCCGCTGGGCGGCGGCGCCGGCGTGGTAGATTTTGGATTTCTTGTTGGTGGCGACCTCCACCTTCAACGGCACGTCCGGGCGCAGCACATCGCCCCAGGGGAACTTGCGCGCGCGCTTGTCGAGCTGGGCCAGGTGGAAAGCGCGGAACTCGCCGATGCGCGCCAAAACCCGCGCGGCACCGCGTACCGACAGGTTGGCCCGCCAGACCTCCCGCCAATCCCCCTGCACCGTGACCCCGCCCGGCACTGCCTTGGGCGCGGCAAAACCCAGCTCCTTGGCCTCGGCCAGCAGCGCCTGCTCCAGCCCAGGCGGTGCGGTCAGGAAGATCTCGAATGTGGTTTCTTGCGTCATGGCGTCTCTGTAACGGGAATGCCTTGGCGCGGCGACTGCTTTTTTCACGGCAATGAGGGCGAGAAGTGGCGTTGCGTCACAACTGGAGATGCTGCGATGCGGCATGGTATGCACCTGCGGAATGCGCCTGATGACGGGCTCATTATACCAATTAAAACAATCACATAACACTTACTAAAAAATTAGTTTGACAACATAATCCAACCTATGAAAGCTCTATGGCAGTCAGGTGCAGCCAATGCATAGCTGGCTTTAAACGACTTTCAGGGAGGAAAAAGATGCGGAAGTATCTTTTGTCCGCAGCCGCCGTTTGCGCGATGGTTGCGGGATCGATTGGCTATGCCGATGAAATGGCGGCCAAGAAATGGATTGATGAAGAATTTCAGCCTTCGGTGCTGACCAAGGATGAGCAGCTGTCGGAATTGCAGTGGTTCATCCAGGCGGCTGAGCCGTTCAAAGGCATGGAGATCAACGTGCTGTCGGAAGGCATCCCGACGCACTCCTACGAATCCGAGGTTCTGACCAAGGCGTTCGAGGAGATCACCGGCATCAAGGTGAACCACCAGATTCTGGGTGAAGGCGAGGTCGTTCAGGCCGTGCAGACCCAGATGCAGACCAAGCGGAACCTCTATGACGCCTACGTCAATGACTCCGACCTGATCGGCACCCACTCGCGCCTGCAGCTGGCCTATAACCTGACCGACATGATGGCAGGCGAGTTCAAGGACGTGACCAACCCCGGTCTCGACCTGGATGACTTCATGGGCACCCAGTTCACCACCGGCCCGGACGGCGACCTGTACCAGCTGCCCGACCAGCAGTTCGCGAACCTGTACTGGTTCCGCAAGGACTGGTTCGACCGCGAAGACCTGCAGGCCGCATTCAAGGAAAAGTACGGCTATGACCTGGGCGTTCCGGTCAACTGGTCCGCTTATGAGGACATCGCCGAGTTCTTCAGCGAGCACGTCAAGGAAATCGACGGCACCGCAATCTATGGCCACATGGATTACGGCAAGCGCGCGCCGGACCTTGGCTGGCGGATGACCGATGCCTGGCTGTCGATGGCCGGTGCCGGTTCGAAGGGTGAGCCGAACGGCGTGCCGATCGACGAATGGGGCATCCGCATGGAAGAAGGCTCCTGCAACCCGCAGGGCGCCAGCGTGACCCGCGGCGGTGCTGCAAACGGCCCGGCAGCGGTCTATGCGATCCGCAAGTGGGACGAATGGCTGCGCAAGTATGCTCCTCCGGGCGCTGCATCCTATGACTTCTACCAGTCGCTGCCGGCACTGGCACAGGGCAACGTGGCACAGCAAATCTTCTGGTACACCGCCTTTACCGCCGACATGGTGAAGCCGCAGTCCGAAGGCAACAATACCGTTGATGCCGAGGGCAACCCGCTGTGGCGGATGGCGCCCAGCCCGCACGGCCCCTACTGGGAAGAAGGCCAGAAGGTCGGTTATCAGGACGTGGGTTCCTGGACCTTCCTCAAGTCCACCCCGCTGGACCGTGCCCAGGCTGCCTGGCTCTATGCCCAGTTCGTTGTGTCCAAGACCGTGGACGTGAAGAAATCGCACGTTGGCCTGACCTTCATCCGCGACTTTTCCGTGAACCACGAAAGCTTCACCGAGCGCGCACCCAAGCTGGGCGGCCTGGTCGAGTTCTACCGCTCGCCTGACCGTGTGGCATGGTCGCCGACCGGCATCAACGTTCCGGACTATCCGAAGCTGGCCCAGATCTGGTGGCAGCAAATCGGTGACGTGAACTCCGGCGCCTTCACGCCGCAGGAAGCGATGGACCGTCTGGCCGAGGAAATGGACATCACCATGGGCCGTATGCAGCGTGCAGACGAGCAGGCGAATGTCTATGGCGGCTGCGGCCCGCGCCTGAACGAAGAGAAGGACGCGGAGTGGTGGTTCGCCAATGGCGGTGCCAAGCCGAAGCTGGAAAACGAGAAGCCGGAAGGCCAGACCGTCAACTATGACGAGCTGGTGGCCCGCTGGGCAACCAACTAAGGCCTCCTCCCGGCCCGGCCAGCGATCCCCATCATCTGGCCGGGCTGCATCAGGCCCCGGAGACCCTTTCCCGTCTTCCGGGGCCTTTTTCCCCAAGACCCCAGCGCGCCCCTGCCCCGCGCGCAAACAGGCCGCCTGCCAGAAAGTCAAAGCAAGATGGCACTCGAACTCAAGGGTGTGACCAAGCGCGTCGGCGCTATTCAGCACATCAAGGAAACCTCCCTGCTGCTGGAGCCCGGTCACTTTAACGTCCTCCTCGGCGCCACCGGCTCCGGAAAGACCTCACTCATTAAACTGATGGCGGGCCTTGACCCGATGGCCAGCGGCCAGGTGCTGATGGATGGCGAGGATGTCAGCCGTCTCAGCACCCAGAAGCGCAACATCAGCCTGGTGCATCAGTTCTTCATCAACTACCCGCACATGACGGTGTATGAAAACATCGCCTCGCCCCTCAAGGTGGCAGGCATGGCCAAGTCGGAGATTGCCGGCCGCGTCGAGGAAGCTGCTGAGATCCTGCAGCTGAAGCCGATGCTGCACCGCCGCCCGCATGAGCTGTCCGGCGGCCAGCAGCAGCGCTGTGCGCTGGCCCGCGCGATCGCCAAGGAAAGCCGCGCGGTGTTTCTGGATGAGCCGCTGGCCAACCTCGACTACAAACTGCGCGAAGAGCTGCGCGACCAGCTGCCCGAGCTGTTTGCAGGCCGCGGCGCTGTGGTGGTCTATGCGACCTCCGAACCGGAAGAGGCGCTGCTCCTGGGCGGCAAGACCGCGCTGATGCGCGATGGCCGGGTGACCCAGTTCGGCCCCACCGCCGAGATCTACCGCAACCCCGGCAATGTCGATGCGGCGCGGGTGTTCTCCGACCCGCCGATCAACACCGCCGAGATCACCAAGCAGGGCAGCACGGCCCTGCTGGGCGCTGGCGTCACCTGGGAGCTGAGCGGTGCTGCCGCCGGGCTGGCCGATGGCACCTACACCATCGCCATCCGCCCGCACCACGTGCTGCCTGTGGCGAAAAACGGCGCCCATGTGCAGCTGTCGGGCCAGGTGCAGGTGACCGAACTCTCCGGCTCTGAAAGCTCCGCTCATTTCGACATGGGCACCGGCAGCTGGGTCTCGCTGGCCCACGGCGTCCACCCCTATCAGGTGGGCGAGCTGCACGATTTCTACATGGACCCCGCGCAGGCCTATTTCTTTGCCCCTGACGGCAGCCGCGCGGCGTGAGGCATCAATGGCTAAAATAACTCTTTCAAAACTGCGCCACAGCTATCTTTCGGCACCGAAATCCGACTCGGATTACGCGCTGAAGGAAATCGACCTCGACTGGACCGACGGCGGCGCCTATGCGCTGCTTGGCCCCTCGGGCTGCGGCAAATCCACCCTTCTGAACATCATCTCGGGCTTGCTGGTTCCATCCGAAGGCCAGATCCTGTTCGACGGCAAGGACGTGACCGCCCTGCCCCCGGACCAGCGCAACATCGCCCAGGTGTTCCAGTTCCCGGTGATCTACGACACCATGACGGTCTACGACAACCTGGCCTTCCCGCTGCGCAACCGCGGCCGGGACGAGGCCACCGTGCACCGGCGGGTGATGGCGATTGCCGAAATGCTCGAAGTGACCGGGATGCTGGATCAGAAGGCGGCAGGATTGTCACCCGACAACAAGCAGAAGATCTCCATGGGGCGCGGGCTGGTGCGCGAGGATGTGAACGTGGTGATGTTCGACGAGCCGCTCACCGTGATCGATCCGCACCTGAAGTGGAAGCTGCGCTCCAAGCTCAAGGAGCTGCACCAGCGCGTCCAGGCAACGATGATCTACGTCACCCACGACCAGACCGAGGCGCTGACCTTTGCCGATCAGGTGGTGGTGATGCAACTGGGCGAGGTGGTGCAGATCGGCACGCCGGTCGAGCTGTTCGAACGCCCCGCGCATACCTTTGTCGGCCATTTCATCGGTTCGCCGGGGATGAACATCCTGCCTTGCGAGCTGCAGCACGGTGCCGCCGTGTTCGCGGGCCAGCAGATCGCGCTGGAAGGCCCCATTCAGGGTGCAGCTAACGGCCAGACCGAAATCGGCGTCCGCCCGGAGTTTGTGTCCCTGTCGAACACCGGCCTGCCCGCAACCGTCACCAAGGTCTCTGACATCGGCCGCCACACGGTGGTGGAATGCGAGGCCGGCGGTCAGCGCATCAACGCGATCACCGATGGCGCCGCCCCCGAAAAAGGCAGCGCCGTGCACCTCGCCTTCCGCCAGGACATGACCCGGCTTTACGTGGATGGCTGGCTTGCCACCTCCCCCGCTGCAGACGAACAAGGAGCGGCCTGATGAAAACCGAAAACCAGAAAGCCTGGTTCTTTGTGCTGCCGGTGCTGGCGCTGGTCGCATTCAACGCGCTGATCCCGATGATGACGGTGGTCAACTACTCGGTGCAGGAAACCTTTGGCGACAACGTGTTTTTCTGGCAGGGACTGGACTGGTTCCAGCAGATCCTGCGCTCTGACCGCTTCCACGCGGCGCTTGGCCGCCAATTCCTGTTCACCTTCCTGATCCTGATCATCGAGGTGCCGCTGGGCATCGCGATTGCGCTGTCGATGCCGCGCAAGGGCTTCTGGGTGCCGGTCTGCCTGGTGCTGATGGCGCTGCCGATGCTGATCCCGTGGAACGTGGTCGGCGCGATGTGGAACATCTTCACCCTGCCTGACATCGGCCTCTTGGGTTACACGCTGAACCACGTGCTGGGCATCAACTACGACATGACGCAGGACCCCGTCGCGGCCTGGGTGACTATTGTCACCATGGATGTCTGGCACTGGACTTCGCTGGTGGTGCTGCTGAGCTACGCGGGCCTTGTCTCGATCCCCGACGCCTATTACCAAGCGGCCAAGATCGACGGTGCCTCCAACTGGGCGGTGTTCCGGTTCATCCAGCTGCCCAAGATGAAGACGGTGCTGACCATCGCCATCCTGCTGCGCTTCATGGACAGCTTCAATATCTACACCGAGCCGTTCGTTCTGACCGGCGGCGGTCCCGGCAACTCGACCACGCTGTTGTCGATCGACCTGGTGAAAATCGCGCTCGGCCAGTTCGACCTCGGCCCCGCAGCTGCCATGTCGCTCATCTATTTCGCAATCACTCTGTTGGTCAGCTGGCTGTTCTACACGCTGATGACCAAAGACGACCTGAACTAAGGGAGGGATCACAATGCAGAAACGATCCATCGTCCCCATCGTCTATATCCTGTTCCTCATGCTGCCGATCTACTGGCTGGTGGCGATGAGCTTCAAGACGACCAATGAAATTCTCGCGGGCTTCTCGCTGTTCCCGCAGACTTTCACGCTGGACAACTACAAGACCATCTTCACCGATCCCAGCTGGTACTGGGGCTACATCAACTCGATCGCCTATGTGTCGATCAACACCGTGATCTCCATTGCGGTGGCGCTGCCGGCAGCCTACGCCTTCAGCCGCTACCGGTTCCTGGGCGACAAGCAGCTGTTCTTCTGGCTGCTGACCAACCGGATGGCACCGGCTGCGGTGTTCGCGCTGCCGTTCTTCCAGCTCTACTCCGCGGTGGAGCTGTTCGACACCCACCTGGCCGTCGCCCTGGCGCACTGCCTGTTCAACATCCCGCTGGCAGTGTGGATCCTGGAGGGCTTCATGGGCGGCGTGCCCAAGGAGCTGGATGAGACCGCATTTGTCGACGGCTATTCCTTCCCGCGCTTCTTCGCGACGATCTTTGTGCCGTCGATCAAGGCAGGCGTGGGTGTGGCGGCTTTCTTCTGCTTCATGTTCTCCTGGGTGGAACTGCTGCTGGCAAAAACACTGACCGCCGTCGCCGCCAAGCCGATTGCCGCCACAATGACCAAGACCGCGTCCTCCGCGGGCTATGAACTGGGGCTCTTGGCGGCAGCGGGAACTCTGACAATCATTCCGGGCGCCATCGTGATCTGGTTTGTCCGCAACTACATCGCGAAGGGTTTCGCGATGGGGAGGGTGTAATGCTTTCATGGATGGCCTGGACCTGGCCCACTGCCCTGTTGTTCATCGGCATTTTCACCGCCATCGGCGTGCTGATCATCGCTGAGATCCGCCACCCCGGCGGCGCGGCCCGCAAGGGCGTGCTGGGCCTCACCACCACCCGCGGCGACCGGCTGTTCATCAGCCTCTTGGGCACCTCCTACATCTTCCTGGCCTGGCTGGGACTGGTAGGGATGCCGCTGTGGTGGCCGCTCGGCCTGTCGATTGCCTGGGGCATCTTCTGCTTCTGGAAGGTCTGATAACCTGCGGGTCAGTTTCAATGCTGTCCCTGCGGGTCAAGGGGGCCAAAGGCCCCGCCGCAGGCGGCTTGCCCTTGACGCGCAAACCTAAAACACACTGGAGACCGGCCTTGAAGGCAAACCTGCCCTTCAAGGCCTTCTCAGCCCCCCGAACCGATGCGTCAGGCACCGTCCCAAAGACTGGCCCATCACCCCGCAATCCTGCTGAACAAACTCGCGCGGCAGCGCACAATTTGACAACAGAAACCCCGCCGCCGCACGTCTTCTAAAAAAATAGTTTTCACGGGAGCCCCCTTCCCCTAGCATGACTGGAACCACCAAATGAGCCGGACTGCCGAGGCGATGCGCAAGAAACACGACACTTCCCTGCTGACCGAGGTTGAGCTGGAATTCATGACCGTCGTCTGGGACATGGGCGGCGGCACCGTGCGTGATATCCTGGCCGAGCTGAACAAGGTGCAGGAACGCGCCTATACCTCGGTGGCCACGGTTCTCAAGATCATGGAGCAAAAGGGCTTCCTTACCAGCGAGCGCAAGGACCGCTCTTTGGTTTACCGCCCGGCCGTTCCCAAGGCAGAGTATCAGAAAACATCTCTGAAGAACCTTTCGAGCAAGCTCTTCAACGGCGCGCCCGCCGCACTGGTGGCGCGGCTGGTCGATGATGAGGATGTGACCGACGAGATGCTCGAGGAGATGCGGGCGCTCTTGGAGGAAAGGCTGGGGGACAATGCCAACTGAGGTTCTGCTTAACGCCTATATCGACCTGAACATCCTGCTGCTGGCGGGTGCTGCACTGTGGCTGGCCGCGCGCAAGATCCTGGCCCGCAGCAGGCTGGGCCGCGCCTACCAGCCGCAACTGCGGCTGCTGAACGGGATGACAGTCCTGCTGGCGGCCTCGCCGGTTCTGATCCTTGCTTTCACCCATTTTGTCATCGCGCACCCGCCGAACTTTTCGGACATGCTGGTGTCGCAGTACCTGCAGGGCAATGTCAGCATGAGCGCGGGCAAGTTTGAAACCTTGCTCGGCCTGCGGGAGGACGCCGTGCGCGATCTCAGCAGCCTGCAACCGCTTTGGGCACAGGTGACAGCCGCTGCCTTTGCCGCCGGGGCGCTGATCTGCCTGGCGCATGTGGCTGTTTCTGTCTTCCGGCTGCGTCAGAATCTGGCAGGCGCCTTTACCTGGAAACGGATCGGCCGGGTACAGCTGATGGTTTCCGACACCATCAGCGTGGCCTATTCGACCCGCGGGCTGTTTTGCCGATATGTGGTGCTGCCCTCTGCCCTGCTGAACGACCCGCGCGATCTGCGCCTGACTGTCGCGCATGAGCTGCAGCACTTCCGCCAGCGCGATATCGAATGCGAATTCCTGCTGGAGATGCTGCGCCCCGCCCTGTTCTGGAACCCGGCCTTTTATCTTTGGCGGCGCGAAGTGCGGCTGCTGCGTGAGTTTGCTTGCGACCAGGCACTGATGGCCCGACCCCGGTTCGATGTGCGCGCCTATTGCGAATGCCTGATCCGCGCCTGCGCCCATGCCGCCCGCGGGCCTGCCCTGTTCACCCGCCGCAGCCCGGCGGTAGCACTGGTGGACCGCCGCGAAACCCGCCGCGGCGCGTCGTTGCAGCGGCGCATTATCGCGGTGACAGCGGCTCAGCCGCAGGGGCCGAACTCGCTGGGCTGGGGGCTGGTATCCCTGGCCATGGCCGGGGTGGTGCTGGCAACGGCGATGCTGCTGCAGCGGCCGAGTGACTGGAGCCATGACCGCATCATGCTGTCGACCATCGTCAATCTGGAACGGATGGCCAGCCGCACCAGCACTCCGGAGCTTGCCGTCAGCGCCCTGAACGGCGGCTTCGCCGTTGCGTCTCAGTAGGCGCGCCGGCGCAGTGCAGCCGCGCTGTTCCCAACCCTAAGCACAGCTTCAGCTTCTAGTGCCGCCTGACACTGCCCGCCCGATCTGGTGCCGGCCGCAAATTCTGGAGGCGGGACAGCTCATCTTTGTGAACTACCCCCGATTGCACTGCTGGTTCCCGGTGCAAGCTTTCAAGGAGCGCGGGAAGGGCGGAAACCGTGCAGGCAGAATTCTGCAGAACGGCCCCCCGGCCTTGAGCGGAGAAAGGACCAGCCTGCGGCAGGGGCAGCAAAGCGCCGAACGGACAGCCGCGTTCAGGCAGTCCGGCGCCGGAAATTGCCAATTCACCTCAAGGGGATAGCACCAGCGAACGGGACGCCATAGCTCTATGCCACGGCCCACGAAACAGCGTGGCCGCAAGCAGAAAACCAAACAAACGAATGGAGTGTCTCACATGAAAAAATTCGCGCTGACCGCCGCCGCCTTTGCTGCTCTGGCCGCTTCGCCGCTGGCCGCGATGGAGTCCATCACCGAGGCCGACACCGATGGCAACGGCACCTATTCGCTGGAGGAACTGCAGGCGGCCTTCCCGGATCTGACGGCCGAAACCTTTGCCACCATTGACGCCAATGCCGATGGCGAGGCCGATCTGGCCGAAGTGCAGGCAGCGGAGGAAGCTGGCCTGCTGGCAGCAGACAGCTGATCCTGCGGCAAGGCGGCTCCCCCATCCCCCCGAGCCGCCTTGCCACCCGGTTTCACGCCGGTCTTAAACGGTACCGGGGCCCTGCAGTGCAGGGCCCTTTTTGCATCCCGGCGCGGGGTCAGCCGCCGTCGGCCTGCCGTTTCAGCCGCTCGATATGGCGTGCAAAGGCATAAGTGACAGGCAGGCCCAACAGCAGACCCCAGGCCACCGATTCATAGGGGGTCAGCACCCGCCAGCCGATCCAGCTGGCAATCAGCGAGGCAAAGAAGATGTTGACGGCTGCCGCACCCGCCCCGAACGGGTAGAGCGCTGCCAGAAGCCGCCAGGAGGGCTGCGGTGTCATCGTCGGCTAACCAGGTATTGGACGAACCCCAGACTGACGATCAGGGCGATGGAGCCCATCAGGAACCAGAACTCGGCGGTTTCGGTCTGGGGCTGCGGGATGGGGCGTTCGAAGGTCGCGGCAAAGGCGCTGGAGGGGGCCAGCAGGGCGAAGGAGAGAATGCGTTTCATCTCAGTGCTCCATTGTCAGGGATTGATAGATTTCCGGCAGCGCGCGCGGCAGCCGGTCCGGGTCGGGCAGCAGGGTGAACCCCGCGCGGCCGAAGATGCGGGCAAACCAGTCCTGCCCGTCGGCGTCGATCACCACGCCGTGCACCGATTGGCCCAGGGCGCGCGCCTCGCGCACCGCCATACGGCTGTCCTCGATGCCGTGCACGCCTTCGTAGTGGTCCAGGTCATTGGGCTTGCCATCGGTCAGCACCAAGAGCAGGCGGCGTTCGGATCCTTCCTCAGCCAACTGGGCAGAGGCATGGCGGATTGCAGCGCCGAGCCGGGTGTAGTGGCCGGGTTTGAAGCCGCCGATGCGGGCAGTGACCGCCTCTGACATCGGGTCCTCGAACCCTTTGGCGCGGGTCACGAACACCCGGTCGCGGCGCAGCGAGGAGAAGCCCCAGATGCCCAGACGGTCGCCCGCCGTGGCGATACCGCCGGCAAGTGCTGCCAGGGACTCGCGGGCGGTCTCGATCACCGGGCGGTCGCCGACCGTGGCCTCGGTCGAGCGGGAGCAGTCCATCAGCACCGCCACGCTCAGGTCGCGGGCCATGGGGCGGCTGGCCTGCCAGACCCGGTCGCTGCCCTGCTGGCCGCAGGCCAGATCGACATGGGATTTCACCACTGCTTCCAGATCCAGCTCGTCGCCGTCCAACTGCCGCGGCAGCATCACCCGGCGCGGGTGCAGTGGCGCAAACTGGCGGCGCACGCGGGCGACCAGCCGCGGGTCGGGCTGGAAGCTGTCGGCGGGTTTGCCTTCGGCCTCCAGCACACAAGTATGGGCGGGCATGTGTTTGCCCAGCTTGTGGTTCCACTCGGGATAAGTGAACTGGCCCGCCAGCCGTTCATGTTCGGCATCCTGCGGCGACAGGTCCAGCGAAATCCGCAGCCGCGACGCCGCGCGTTTCATGTGCTGCGAGAGGGTCAGGTTGTCTTGGTCCTCCGCCGCCTTCTGGGCGTTCTCGTTGTCGTCGTCATCGACCATGCGGTTGATGTTCAGGCTTTCGGCCCAGGACAGGATGGATTCGAACCGGTGGACGATGAAGCTGTCTTTGCGGGTGGTCTGGTCCTGGTCCTGCCGCTTGGCGGTCTTGCGGGTGGATACGGCGAGGCCCGGCGTTTTCATCTCCTCCGCTTCGGGGGCTGCCCCCCTGCCCGCTTGCGGAACGGCCAAACGCAGCCAGAACGGCACCGGCTGATAGGTGCGGTAGCCGCGCGGCGCGGTGCAGGTGCAGGGCTCGGCAACCCGGCAGTCAGTGCCGATCTGATCCAGCACCATCCGTTCGATCCGCGCTTCGGAACGCGGCAGGCCGTTGCGTTTGCGGGTCCCGGCGGTATGGGCACAGAACGCGCCATAGGCAGACCGCAGCCCAGGACAGGCGGCAAACACCTTGTCCGCGGCGCGGGCATTGGCGGCGATTTCCAGCTGATCGGCCTGATAGCGGTCCTCGTTGCGATCCGGCAATTCGATCATGGCGGCCATTGCGGCCAGCCACAGGTAGGCCTTGCGGTTCAGCCCGGGGCTCGGGAAGGCGGCCATTTCCGGCGGCAGGCGCAGGCGCTCGCCGTCGAAACTGGCCACATGCACCATCTCGCGCGGCGTGCCAATGCGGCGCAGCGGGTCCGGCCGGTGGTCCGATAGCACCGCGGGCGCCACCTGGATTTCCACGCCCCCGGCCCCGCCCAGCGCCCGGAACAAGGCCGCCACGCTGGCGCGCATGTCCTCGAACCGGACGGTGTGTTCGGTTCTGTCCTCAGCGGCGCCGATCCGTGTGGCCATGCCATGCCACAGGTTGCCGACCGTTTCTTCGGGTTCCAGAAGGTCGAGAGCGTGGATCATGGCATCACCCGTAGACACTGGCGGCAAGGTCGCGCAGCGCCTGCTGCACGTCGGCCTCGTCGCTGAGGGGTTCGATGATGGCGGCCTCCACCGCGCGCTCGACGCTCATGCCCTTGGCGATCAGCGTGGCGGCGTAGATCAGGAGGCGGGTGGAGACACCTTCCTCCAGGTCCATGCCGGAGAGCTTGCGGATATGGCCCGCCAGCCGCACCAGCGCAGCGGAGCGGTCCTCATCCAGCCCGCTTTCAGCGGCAACGACCGCGGTCTCGGCAGAGGCTTCCGGGAAGTCGAAACCGATCGACAGAAAGCGCTGCCGGGTCGAGGGCTTCAGCTTCTTCAGGATGTTCTGGTAGCCGGGGTTGTAGCTGGCCACCAGCATGAAGGGCTTGGGCGCGGACAGTTCCTCACCCGTGCGGTCGATCACCAGGCGGCGGCGGTCGTCGGTCAAGGGGTGCAGCACCACAGCCACGTCCTTCCTGGCCTCGACCACCTCATCCAGGTAGCAGATGCCGCCCTCGCGCACCGCGCGGGTCAACGGGCCGTCGACCCAGACCGTCTCGCCGCCCTTCAGCAGGTAGCGCCCGATCAGGTCGGCGGCGGACAGGTCGTCGTGGCAGGCGACGGTGTGGAGGGGCAGCCCGAGCCGGGCTGCCATATGTTCCACGAACCGCGTCTTGCCGCAGCCGGTGGGCCCCTTCAGAAGAAGGGGCAGACCGTTGGCTTGGGCCATCTCGAAGACGGTGCATTCATCGCCTGCGGGACGGTAGAAGGGCACGGAAGGCATGTTCATCGCGTTCATGGCTTACTCTCCCGGTACGGCCGCGGGGCCGGGTTTGATAATTTCGCGGCGGACCACGACGGTTGCGTAGATGAAGAGCAGCGCACCCAGGACCACCGCCACGCCAGAGCCGAGGCGCATCAGGTAGAAGATGCCAAGCTGGTCCTGCACGTCCATGTAGTAGTCGCCGATGATGCGCTGCATGTGGGTCTGGATGGTGCCGGCAAAAGTCAGCACGAAGGTCATGAAGGCCATGCCGCCGGTCATCAGCCAGAAGGACGCCATGTTCAGCACTTGGTTATAGGGATCGCGGTTGCGCAGTTGAGGCATCGCATAGGTGAACATGGCCAGGTTCATCGCCACATAGGCGCCGTAGAACGCGAGGTGCCCGTGGGCAGCGGTGATCTGGGTGCCGTGGGTGTAGTAGTTCACCCCGTGCAGCGTGTGCAGGAACCCCCAAACGCCGGCGCCGAAGAACGCCACGGTGGAAGCACCCAGCGACCACAGCAGCGCGGCCTTGTTCGGGTGGTTCTTGCGGCCCTTCCAGACCATGATGAAGGCAAAGCTCATCATCGCGAAGAACGGGATCACCTCTAGGGTCGAGAAGATCGAGCCGATCCACTGCCAGTAGCCCGGGGTGCCGATCCAGAAGAAGTGGTGGCCGGTGCCGAGGATACCGGAGAACAGTGCCAGAGCAACGATGACATAGAGCCATTTCTCCACTACCTCGCGGTCAACACCGGTCAGCTTCAGCATCAGGTAGCCAAGGATCGCGGCCATCACCAGCTCCCAGGTGGCTTCCACCCACAGGTGGACAACGAACCACCAGTACATCTTGTCGAGCGACAGGTTGTCCGGGTTGATGAAGGCAAAGATCCACAAGAGCGACAGCAGCCACAGGCCCATCAGCAGGATGTTGGTGATCGCTGTCTTGCGGCCAGCCAGCACAGTCAGGGAGATGTTCACAAGGAAGATCACCGCCGCGACCAGAATGCCGAACTTGACCCACAGGGGCTGTTCCAGGAACTCCCGCCCGCCGTGGATGCCCACGAGGTAGGAGCCGACTGCGCCCAAGGTGCCGACGACAAGAATGGCCAGCTGGATATAGGCGAGTTTTACCGAGAACAGCTCACGCTCGGATTCCTCCGGGATCAGGTAATAGGCGGCGCCGAAGAAACCCAAAAGCAGCCAGACAATCAGTGCGTTGGTGTGAAGCATCCGTACGATGTTGAACGGCAGGAGCTCGCTCAGCGTGTTGGGCCAGACATAGATCCACCCCGCTAAAAGCCCGCCCAGGACCTGAATGGCAAACAGGGCCATCGCCACCATGAAATAGGCGTAGGCCACTTTTTGAGATTGATATTTCATTGTTTTTCTCCCCTCAGCCCGCGTCGTTCGGCGGCCAGTTCTGGGTGTCGGTCTGATCCGCCCAGCGCAGGAATTCGGACAAGGCCTTGGTCTCTTCCTCGGTCAGCTCGAAGAACGGCATTTGGCGGCGGCCCTCGATGCCGGAAGGCTGCGACTTCATCCAGCCGTCGAGCATCTCATAGGCGCCTTCGGGGTCGTCCAGAACGCCCCAACGGGTCATGACGTTGCCGACTTCAGGCGCGAAATAGGCGCCCTCGCCGTGCAGCGTGTGGCAGTTGATGCAGGAATGGCGCTCCCACACGTGCTTGCCCTGGCGCACCTCGTCGGTCAGCTCCATGCCAGCGGTGGATGTGTTCACGATGAAGCGGTGGCTGTGCGCGGTCATGGCCACGAACACGACGACGAAGAACAAGGAGCCCCCGTAGAACACGTTCCTGGCCCGCGACTTGGTAAGTATCTCTGACATATCGCGGTCCTGAGTACAGTTGCGGATAGGCCCTGCCTAAACCCGCGCACCGCCGCATATGTTGTTGAAGCGCAAAGACCGGGCGCATTGCTGCACGCAAGATGCAGGAAAAGGAGGATGCCACATGCGCCGCCCCGATTTCGACGACCCCGACCTGCCACTGTCCGAGCTGTTCCACCACTGGCCCGCCTGCGCGGGCGAGTTCATGAACCGCCAGATGCTGTGCCCCGGCTGCCCGATCGCACCGTTCCACACGCTGATTGATGCGTGCGAGGAATACGGACTGGAGGAGATGGCGTTCAGGGAGAGCTTAAGGGATGCTGCGATGGCCTGACCTGCATTGGCCGGGTCCTTTTCAGAAGGGGTTCAGGGCTTCCGGCCAGCGCCGTGGATGTTCCGTGATGATCAAGAGCACATCGGCACCATTCAGCGCTGACCGCGCGTCCCGGATCATGCGCAGGTTCAGGCTGTCTGCCTCCGCCGCGGTCACGCTTCGTCCGGGATCGTAGTAGACGGTCACCAGAAGCGTGCGGCCCAGCTTGGTGACGGACATGTCCTGCAAAGTCCCGCCGTCTTCAGCAATAGCGTCACGCAAAGCCCGCCGTGCGCTGGCGAGATGCCCGGGGCTGGCACTTACTCCGGCAAGCTCTTTCAGCCCGCCACGGAATTCCCGAACATAGGATCCGATGGCCAGAAGGCACAGCAGCAGGACGATGGCGGAATCGCCGACAGGTGCAACCGGTGCCAGCGGGCCATCCTGGAACAAATAAATAGCCCCCAGGCCCACGCCAGCCGCGGCCGTGATCAGCCCGTCGAACAGTGCCGCCTTCGCTTCCAGCCGCAGGATTGCGCTGGTCTTGCCCGTGCGGCGCCAGGTGAAGTGATGAAACGCCCACAGGATTGTGCAAGTCAGCCCGATCACCGCGAAATAGATGATCATCGGTGCGAAATTCAGCGGCTCGGGCACCAGACCGTTGAGATAATTGTAGATGCTCTTGAGCGCATTGGTGATGGCAAACAGCACCAGCCCAAGAAGCGACAGCGACCGGAAGGTGGAAAAGATCGCCTCGTCCGCAGCGTATCCGAACGGTCGCGTCTTGTCGGGGCCTGCATCGACCCGCAGGCTGATGCGCCGCCCAAGCAGCGCCGAGCCGAACCCGATCAGGGAGAACAAGCCGTCCATCATGATAGCGTTGGAGTTCGACAGAACGCCGGCGGCCAGGCCCGCCGCTGCCATGAAAAGGTTGCCCCACATCGCCACTGCAAGCGACCGGCTTTCCAGGAGTTTCTTGCTGCCGGGTTCGGGAGATGACATGCCGCGCAATCCTGATCTGACAAAATCAGACCCACAGATAGTCTTGTGTCAGGGCAACGCCAACTCCCGCGCAGCGCAAAGTCTCGTCTAACGGCGGTGTGCTACCCCTGAGCCCCGCTCAGAACCACCAGTCTATGCGGGGCGGTCACCACGATGTGCTTGCGGGTGGATTTCACCACGCCGGCCTTCTCCCAGGCCGACAACAGCCGGCTGACGGTATGCAGCGTGGTGCCGGTCATCTCGGAGATGTTGCGGCGGGTCACCGGGAAGGCGATCTCGATCCCCTCCTCCACTTTGCGGCCCGACTGGGTCACCATCCGCAGAAGCGCCGCCGCCACCCGCTGCTCAACGGCTTGCGTCGCCAGCTCGGTGATCCGGGTCTGCATCTCGCCCAGCCGCTGGCCCAGGGTGTTGTAGCTCTCGGTGGCAAAGCCCTGGTAGTTGGCGGTGAAATCCCCCCACAGACGCACCGGCCAGGACAGCGCCAGCGATTCCGAGGCGGCGATGGCGGTGGCCGGATAGGTGTCGCGGTTCAGCGCCGGAGCAATCCCGAACAGCTGGCCGGGCGAGATATGCAGCGCGATGATCTGCTCGCCGCCCTCGGTGGTCTTCACCACCCGGATGTAGCCGTCCAGCAGCAGGTGGAACCGCTCGGCATCATGGCCTTCGTGAAAGATCTCCGCCCCCTCGTCATAACGCTTGGGCGACGCCTGATCGAGGATTTCGCGGATCTGGCTGCGCTCCAGGAGGCTGAAGGGCGGCAGCCCGGTCAGGAGGCTTTCGTCGAGCTTGGACAAGAATGCACCGCAAGTTTGCTGAAGGACAAAGAGGTCACCCCGCCGTTATCGCATAGTGGCGGCAGAGGAAACAACCGTGCGGGAAAAACGGGAACCCGGATCCGGGGGAGCCTCCCTCCTCCCTGCCCGCCGGAGCTGATCCACGGGGTTCGGCGAAAGATTGCGTCCCTTGCGCCGGACCGGCGGGCGGCACCTGACCAGTGCCGCCCGCCTGACTTTGACCGGACGCAAGGAGGCCGTGATGGCTGCGCGAACTGAATACACCGGACCTGTTTTGTTTTCATTCGGCTTCAGGCCGTTCTTTCTGGGCGCCTGCCTGTTTGCCCTGCTGGCAATCCCTGCCTGGTTGCTGATCTGGCGCGGCGATCTGGAGTATTCAGGTCCGTTCCTGCCCACCGACTGGCACATCCACGAGATGATTTTCGGCTATGGCGCCGCCGTGGTTGCGGGCTTCCTGTTCACTGCGGTGCCGAATTGGACCGGGCGGATGCCTGCCCGCGGCTGGCCGCTGGCGCTGCTGTCGGGATTGTGGCTGTCAGGACGGCTGGCGGCGGCAGGCTGGCTGGGCCTGCCCGCACTTGGGGTCATGGCGGTGGATTGCGCCTTTCTGGCCGCCGTCATTGCCATGATCGCGCGGGAGATCATCGCCGGTGAAAACTGGCGCAACCTCAAAGTCCTGGTGCCGGTAACGCTGCTGGGCACTGCCAACGCCTGCTATCACATCGAGGCGATAACCGAAGGCACGGCGGATGTCTCGCGCCGTCTGGGAATTGCAGTGCTGATCTTCCTGATCATGCTGATCGGCGGGCGGATCATCCCCAGCTTCACCCGCAACTGGCTGGCCAAACAGGGGGCTGAGAAAATGCCGGTGCCGTTCGGGAAATTCGACGCGGTGGCGCTGGTGTTTGGCGCCGCGGCGCTGCTGGCTTGGACCGCAGCGCCCTGGGCCCCTGCCAGCGGCGCGCTGCTGCTGGCAGCCGGCCTGCTGCATGCGGTGCGGCTGGCGCGCTGGCGCGCCCTTGCGACCCTGCCGGAGCCGCTGCTGCTGATGCTGCACCTGGCCTATGCGCTGGTGCCCGCGGGGCTGATCGCAGCGGGCGGCGTGCCGTTTGGCCTGCTGGACCCGGCGGCCGCCGCACACATTTTGGGCATCGGTGCCATTGGCGGCATGACGCTGGCGGTAATGATGCGCGCCACCATGGGCCACAGCGGCCGCCCGCTGGTTGCAGGCCCGGTCCTGACCGCCGCCTTCATGCTGCTGCTGGGTGCTGCTGCCCTGCGCCTTGCCGGCGCTGCAGAGCTCGCTGCAGGCTGGGACGGGATCGCCGCCTCTGCGGTGCTCTGGACCGCAGGATTTGCGCTGATGCTCTTGAAAGCCGGGCCCTGGCTGGTCGCCCGGCGCATTGGACCGAAAAAAGTCTCTGGAAGACCGCAGGCCGGACCTGAGGGAACCTCCCCTGACGCAACGAAACCTGCATAGGTCATGTATTATTAACGGCCTTCTCAGAGGCTGCCATTCCGGGTAGGTAGATTGGGATTGAAAGAGGAGGTCCTGAATGCAGTGGAAAGCTGCTGCCGCCGCTGCGGTGCCGCTGCTGTTTTGGGCCGTCCAGAGCCTGGCGCAACCCGCCGGGCTCGATGCATTCCGGCGTCCGGATACCGTGCCGTTTCCCGAGAACGCGCCTTATGACCGCGGGATCGCCACCCTCGGCAAGATGCTGTTCTTCGACCCGCGCCTGTCCGGCGCACAGAACATCAGCTGCTCCAGCTGCCACAACCCCTCTTTCGGCTGGGAATCCCCTGTTCCCAAGGCGATTGGCGCCTCCGACAATCCCGTGCACCGCCATGCGCCCACGATCCTGAATGCCGCGTGGATCACACCGCTGTTCTGGGACGGGCGCGCGGCCAGTCTGGAGGAACAGGCTGTCGGACCGATCACCGCCCCTGATGAAATGAACGCGAATTTCGAGGATATTATTGCCCGTCTGACGGCGGTGACCGAATACAAGACCGGGTTCGAGCGGCTGTTTCCCGGCCGGGGTATCCGCAAGGAAACCATCCTCACCGCCTTGGCCACCTATCAGCGCACTATCGTCAGCGGTGTTGCCGGATTTGATCGCTGGGTCAGCGGCAATGCCGCCGCGGTACCGGAGGCCGCCAAGCGCGGCTTTGCGCTGTTCACAGGCCGCGCGAATTGCGTGTCCTGCCATTCCGGCTGGATGTTCACCGACAACAAGATGCATGATATCGGACTGCTCAACTCGGACCTGGGCAGCGGCAGTGCGGCAGAGTTAGACCCCGACAAGCACTTTCGCTTCAAAACCCCGGGGCTGCGGAACATCGTCCTTCGCGCGCCCTATATGCATGACGGGTCACTGCCGTCGCTGCCTGCGGTCATCCGCCATTATGCCGATGGCGGCGCGGCCGGCACCACGCGGCAGACCGGTATCGAAGGCTTTGCCGCCAGCGAAGGCGACATTGCCGACCTCATCGCCTTTCTTGAGACATTGACGGACAATGAAACCAATGTGCCAACCCCGATCCTGCCGGCCAATTGATGCGCGCGGCTGAAGGCATTCGTTCATGATCATCAAAAGATCCATTGTCCTGCCGGTTCTCGTCATCACGGTGGCCGCGTTGTTCGCGGTGCTGCTGGTCGGCGGCATGGCGGTCTATGCCTCAGGCCGCAAGGACGCCGTGATGGAGGCCTCGCTGGAAGTCACCCGCCGCACCAGCAGCGTCAGCACCGGGATCACGGCCGCCCAGACCTATGCGCAGGACGTTCTGGCGATGACCCGGCTGATCCCGCAGGAGGAGGTGGCGGGCAATTTTCAACAGCATCTTCAAGAAATCAACGACGACCTTGGCGCCTTGCTGCAACTGCCCTTGCCCGCGCCGCTCAGGGCCGAGGCCGAAGCGCTGAACCAAGCGCTGGCCGAATGGTGCCTGATGGCAGTTGTTCTTCTCAGCATCAAACCAGCCCAGGATATCCCGACCCTCAGCGCGCTGATGATGAGCAGCGAGGCCGTCACCCGGCAGGCTGCAATGGTCACAAACCTTGCCGCAGCACATGCGGAGCTGACCGTCGCCGCGGCCAACCAGGCGCTCTCCCGGATCTTTGCGCTTGGGCTCATAGGAACCGCGCTGATCATGGCCGCGGCGCTGATCTTTTCGATGCGCAAGGCGCATGCCATTTCAGCAGCGATCCAATCCGCTGCCGCCAAGCTGCAGCGGCTGGCCAGCGGTGAAAAATCCGGTCTGCCGAAAGCCGGTGACGAGATTGGCGCCGTTTTTGCCGCGCTCGACACACTGGACACGAGCCTGCAGGAGAAAAAGCGGATTGCCGAGCATCTGCAGCAGGAAAAGGCCCGCGCGGAAGCCGCTACTGAGACCAAGTCCCGTTTCCTGGCAACTATGAGCCACGAAATCCGGACACCGATCAACGGCGTGCTGGGGATGGCGGAAGTGCTGAATGAGACCCATCTCACCCCCGAGCAGAAATCCTGCACCGGCACCATCCTGGCCTCCTCCGAAGCGCTGCTGCGCATCGTCAATGACATTTTGGACTTTTCAAAGCTGGAAGCCGGCAAGGCGCAGATGCTGCAGCAGCCGTTCAACCTGCGCGACGTGATTTATGATGTGGCCACGCTGATGTCGCCCAGCGCCACCGCCAAGGGAGTGGAGATCTGCATCGACATACCCGAGCACACGCCCGCCCTATTCACTGGCGACAGCGGCCGGGTGCGGCAGATCCTGATGAATTTGGTGGGCAACGCCGTCAAATTCACCCTGAAAGGCCATATCAGCATCACCCTGAATCACGACCTCAGTCACGCCATTCCGTTGTGCATCGACGTCCGCGACACGGGCGTCGGCATTCCCGAAGACAGCATCGGCCAGATCTTCCACGCCTTTGAACAAGTGGAAAGCACCACCGCACGGCGGTTTGAGGGCACCGGCCTAGGCTTGGCGATCTCATCCCGTCTGGCCCAGGCTATGGGCGGGCGCATCGACGTGGTCTCTGAGGCCGGTAAAGGTTCCTGCTTTACGGTCTGTCTGAGCCTGCCGGTTGCTGCCCCGGCCCCGGCGCCGGCCAGGCCGCTGGCTGGCAAGCGGGTGGCGGTGGTTGCCGATCTGGCGTTTTCCCGCGATGTGCGGCTCCGGCAACTGGCGTATTGGGGCGCGGACACCATGGTCCCGGCCGGCCCGGCGGAGTTGCTGGAGCAGGTGGAAGCGCTGGCCGCCCGCCAGCAGCAGCCGGATCTGGTGCTGGTGGAGAACAGCGTGCCGCTGGAGCAAGCCAGAAACTTGTGCCAGCGGCTTCACAGCTTACCCGGCTGCCGGGAGCTGCCGGTTGTCTTCTGCGTGGGCAGCCGGCTTATCTCAGGCTACCAGGCGCTCAAGAAGTGCAAGACCTTGCACGTGCTGATGAAACCTGCCCGGAACCGCGTTCTGCTGCAGACCCTGCAAAGGGCGTTGCAGACCGAAGCGGCGCACGCTGTACCGGAGGTGCGGTCTGAAACTGGCGGGACGGCCGCGGGGCTCAGCAGCCTGCGGCTGCTGGTGGCGGAAGACAACCGCACCAATCAGCTGGTTCTGAAAAAGATGCTTGGCCCGTCCGGCATACAGATGACAATTTGCAGCAACGGCCAGGAAGCAGTCGAGACTTTTGCCGCGCAGCCGTTCGATCTGGTGCTGATGGATATGTCGATGCCGGTGATGGACGGGCTTGAGGCGACCCGCCGGCTGCGGGCGTGGGAACGGGATAACGACCGCGCGCCCTGCCCTATTCTGGCACTGACCGCTAATGTCCTAAGCACTGATGAGGCCGCGTGCCGTGCGGCTGGCATGGTTGGGTTCCTGTCCAAACCCATCCGAAAGGCGCAACTGCTGGATGAGATTGCCAAGTGGACCGGAACCAGTGAGGCCGGCAGCGTCGCGCCGCAGGCCAGGCAGGCTTGAAGAAAGCGCGCTGAACCGGCAGACGCCCCCGATCTCCGCTGCCCTCCGCAAATTTCACGAAAAGCACACGGTTTGACACGAATTCGTGAAGCACTACCTGAGAACTGCAGCCCGGGTTCAGCTGCATCTGCGGGGGATTTCGGCATTCGGCGGCAAGGGGCGCACAGGCGTTTTCAGGCCGCACGATGGCATTTCCGGTGACAGTGTTTTTTACGAGTGATTGGGGGATCACATGTCCAGTTTACAGATTGGGGCCGCTCGGCCCTCCGATGGCACGTCCGCAAATCCAGACCATCCTGACTGGGGTGCAACCGGCACCGAACTGCTAAGGCTGGCCGCCAGCGCGCTGGGGCCGAATGGCGAGATGGCCGGCGCCGGCCGGCCGAACGCACGCGAGATTTCCAACATTCTGTCGGCACAGGGCGGCGAGACGGCCAATGCCGCCGGAGCATCAGATTTTCTGTGGATCTGGGGCCAGTTCCTGGACCACGACCTTTCTTTAACCGGAAACGAAAGCGGCATTCACGCGAACATAGAAGTTCCGGCGGGCGATCCTTTTTTCGACCCGTCCGGCACCGGGGAAGCGATCATTCCATTCACCCGGGTGGAACAGCACGACGGCGAATTCGTCAATGAAATCACCGCGTGTATCGACGCTTCGATGATCTATGGCTCGACCGAAGACATGGTCGCGGCCATGCGGGGTGGCGGCGGCAAGCTGAAGATGACCGCAAATGACCATCTGCACCTGGAAGGCGACGGGTTCCTGACCGGCGACGTGCGCGCTGCAGAGAATGTTGCCTTGACCTCGATGCACACGCTGTTCACGCGCGAGCACAACCGCCTGGTGGAGGAGCTGGCGGAAAGGGACCCGTCGCTGACGGGTGAGCAGCTGTTTGAGGCTGCCCGCGCCCGGGTCGAAGCGCTGGTGCAAGCCATCACCTACAAGGAATTTCTGCCGGTCTTGCTGGGCGAAGATGCCTTTGGCGCTTATCAGGGCTATGACCCCAGTGTGAACCCGGGGATTGCAGTCGAGTTTTCGGGCGCAGTCTACCGGCTGGGCCATACCCTGCTGTCGGCCAACCTGCAGCGGGTCACTGAAACCGGAACTCAACTGGACCCGCTGGCCTTGCGCGACGCATTCTTCCAGCCTGATCTGGTCAGCCAATCGGGCATGATCGGGGATGTCCTGCGCGGCGCCGCTACCCAAACCTCCGAGGCCATAGACACCAAGGTGGTTGAAGACGTGCGCTCTTTCCTGTTCGGGCCGCCTGGTGCAGGCGGGCTGGATCTGGCCGCGATGAACATCCAGCGCGGCCGCGACCTGGGAGTGGCCGGCTACAATGATCTGCGCGAGGCCCTGGGCCTTTCCCGCGCTGAAAGCTTCTCCGACATTACCTCCGATCCGGCGCTGGCCGCCAAGCTGAAAGACGCCTATGGCGACACGGATCTGGTGGACGCCTGGATCGGCGGCCTTGCCGAAGACGCTTTCGGCAAGGGGCTGCTGGGCGAAACCTTTACGGTTGTCATGGTTGATCAATTCACCCGCTTGCGCGACGGCGACCCGTTTTGGAGCGAGGGCCGCGCAGGCATCCCGGCAGAGGAGCTGACGGCGCTTTGGGACACCACGCTGTCAGACGTCATCCTGCGCAACACAGATGTTCAGAACCTGCAAAAGGACGCCTTTGCCGCGATGGACAGGATTGCAGGCACTGCCAGCGATGACATTCTGAGCGGCGGGTCCGGGCAGGATTTCATCTTTGGCCGCAAAGGGGCGGATGTCCTGTCAGGCAAATCCGGTGACGACGACCTGCAAGGAGGCGGCGGCCGAGACAGCCTGAGCGGCAACCGGGGAAGCGATTGCCTTGACGGGGGCGGCGGTGCCGACACACTGAAAGGCGGCAGCGCGAGCGATTTTCTGTCCGGTGGCGGCCATAACGATCGTCTCAAAGGCGGTTCCGGCCGCGACACCCTGGAAGGCGGCACGGGAAACGATACTTTGGCTGGCGGCAAAGGGGATGACGTCCTGACTGGCGGTGCAGGCGCCGATTGCTTTGTCTTCAACACCCGGAAAACAGGTGCGGATACAATTTCGGACTTCGAACTTGGCATAGACAGGACCAAAGTCGTTGGCCCGCACACGTGGACCGCGCAGGCGATGGACACAGCTGACGGGCTGAATTTTGCATTCGGCGACGGCTGCTCCGTTACCTTTGAAGGCATCACCTTGCGCGACTGGCTGGAGGCCGGGGCAAGCCTTTTCTAGGCCCAACGGCCGGCGGCAGTATGCAAAATGAATGTGCCGCGGAAATTGCAGGAGCCGATCGGAAACTTCCGGCAAGCCATGACTGGGCGATGTCGTAAGTCCTCGATCCGCTGACGCAATCGAAGGACAGGCCCGTCGGCGCACGCGCCTAACATTCCCGATCATCCCGCCGTTAGGAGGCAGTTCCTGGACGGACGGCAACCGGCATCGGGGAGGACGCGCCGCCATGAAAGACAAGACAACCACCACCGAACAGGCAATGGCGCTGATCCGCGACGGGGATGTCGTGACCACCACCGGCTTTGTGCAAAGCTGCATCCCGGAAATGCTGCATGCCGCTCTGGAAAAGCGGTTCGTGGAACAGGGTTCCCCCCGCGACCTCACCCTGATCATGTGTGCGGGCGCCGGCGACAGCAAGGGTCTGGGAACCGGGCGGCTGCACCACGACGGGCTGTTGCGGCGGGTGATTGCCGGCAACTTCGGCCGGATGCCCAAGGTGGCCCAGGCGGCGCAGGAGAATAAAATCTGCGGCTACAACCTGCCTCAGGGCGTGATCTCGCAGCTCTACCGCGCCTGCGCGGCAGGCCAGCCGGGACTGTTTTCCAAGGTCGGCCTGCACACCTACGTCGACCCGCGCCACGGCGGCGGCAAGGTCAACAAGGTGACAGAGGAGGACATCGTCAAGCACGTCGAGGTCGATGGCGAGGACTGGCTGTTCTACAAGGCCACCAAAATCGACGTCGCCTTCATCCGCGGCACCAGCGCCGACCGCTCCGGCAACATCAGCATGGAACGCGAGGCGCTGACGCTGGACTGCCTGGCCCAGGCGATGGCGGCCCATAACAACGGCGGGATAGTCATCGCGCAGGTGGAGCGCATCGTCGAGGATGGCTCGATCAAGCCCAAGGACGTAAAAATTCCGGGCCTCTTGGTGGACTGCGTCTGCGTCGCAGATGACCCGGAAATGCACCGGATGAACTATGGCGTGCAGCACAATCCGGCATTGTCGGGTGAAATCCGCGTGCCCGTCGAAGGCATCCCGAAAATGCCGCTGGACCAGCGCAAGATCATCGCCCGCCGCGCCGCCTTTGAGCTGCCGCCCAACGGTGCCGTGAATCTCGGTGTCGGGGCGCCCGATGGTGTGGCCGCGGTGGCCAACGAGGAGAAAGCCACCCAGTATATCACCCTCACCACCGAGGCCGGTGCGGTGGGCGGCGTGCTGGCGGGCGGCTCCAGCTTCGGCTCCTCGGCCAATGCCGATGCGGTGATCGACCAGAACCAGATGTTCGATTTCTACGACGGCGGCGGCCTCGACCTCACTTGCCTTGGCATGGCTGAATGCGATGCTGAGGGCAGCGTCAACGCCTCCCGTTTCGGCGGCCGCCTGAATGGCTGCGGGGGCTTCATCAATATCTCCCAGAACTCCCGCGCCGTGGTCTTTGCCGGAACCTTCACCGCAGGCGGCTTGAAAGTTGCGGTCGAGGACGGCGAGCTGCGTATCGTTCAGGAGGGCCGCAACAAGAAGTTCGTCCGCCTAATCGAGCAGATCACCTTCTCCGGCCCGTACGCATCTCAGCGCTCGCAGCCGGTGCTTTATGTGACCGAACGCTGCGTGCTGCAGCTGACACCCAAGGGGCTGGAGCTGATCGAGATCGCCCCCGGTATCGACCTGCAGCGCGACATCCTCGACCAGATGGAGTTTAGGCCCATCATCGAAAACGTCGCCCAGATGGACGCGCGCATTTTCCGGGATGAGCCGATGGGGCTGCTGGATGACCTGCTCAACCTCAACCTCTCCGAGCGGGTCACCTATGACGCCGCGCGCCACACAATGTTCCTGAACCTCGAAGGATGGAGCGTGAAGAAGAAGCGCGACATCGAGGATCTGGACCGCGTTCTGCAGGAGGCCTTCGCCAAGAGCGGCCGCGATGTGAAGATGGTGATGAACCAGAACGGCTTCCGCATCGCCGAAGACCTGCAGGACGACTACGCTGTCTCGGTCGGCCAGACGCTGGAGGCGCACTCAGCCTCGATCGCCCATTACACCACCAGCGCCTTCATGCGCCTCAAGATGCAAGGCGAGCTCGCCAGCCGTGGCGTGCAGCCGCATATCTTTGAAAGCGGCGAGGAAGCGCACCAGGCGATCTGGGGTTCCTGAGACGGTTTCACTTGCGGCCAGCCTTCACTGGGCTGGCCGCCGTTTTTTGCGTGCTGCGAACGATTTAAACCAGCCGCAGCAAGGCCTTTGGATCCACCCGGGAACGGCTCGCGAGCGTACGGAGGGAATAGGTCAACTATTTAAATTCATTACTCTTTTCCTTTCGCATCCCTCCAGCCGGGCAGGCACTCCGCCACCTGCTCGCAGATTTTTTCGGGGGTACGGAGAAGGAACTGCATTTTTTTTCAAAAACCCTCTTGCACCCCCCCGCAACAAACTTTAGACAGCGCCTCACCGATGGGGTGTAGCCAAGTGGTAAGGCAGCGGTTTTTGGTACCGTGTACCGTAGGTTCGAATCCTACCACCCCAGCCAACTTTCTCTGAAAGCTCAGGAAAACAAGGGAAAATCGCTCCCTTGCACTCGCCGTGTATCCCAGTCCGCTGACGATGGGATACAGGGTGGGATACACCCCTCCAGTTCCAAAATTGGATACCGCGCCCGGGGACGCACCCGCGCCGGCCCTTATCTCATGCGCCGCGGCCGTACGTTTTATTTCATGAAGCGCCTGCCTCGAAAAATTTCTGGCGGCGTATCAAACCGGTTTTTACGTCTATCTTTACGAACCGAGTTCCCGCTCGACGCCGTGGTGCGGGCCGGAAGCCTGCTCGCGGTCTACGAGCAGAAGGAACCGGAAATCGTGGACGCCCTGAAACAAAATGAGATTTCGCCGAGTGAAGCAGAGGCTCTGCTGAAAGCAATACTGCGAAAGGATCTAAATCGCATCCTGCAGGAGCAGAATTCAGAGACAGCCCTGTCCGATCAGGAAATCGATGAAAGAATTGCGGCCCTCAAGGCCGAGAACCAGGCATTGCGTGACGCAATGAAGTTCAAGGACTGGTCTCTCGTGCAGCCTGCCCTGTGCGCGGCCGGGGAAAAAACCTCGCTGCCCCTCCCGCTGCCGGTTTCACCGGATCTCGGGCGCCGGGCCGCCTCCCTGCAACGGCAGATCAATAAAGCCGAAATCAAGACCCTCAATGGCGAAGATGTACGGGTAGCTGCAGCAAAACTGCTCTCGAAAGAAGACAATGCGGATTTTGACCAGTTTATCAAAGGTGAGATCATGTTGTCCGGCGCGATCGAAAGCGCCGTTGATAATGCCACCTCCAGGGACATGGCGCGCAAAATTGCAGCCACGGGCGAGATCGCTCTCGAATTCTTCGGGGACATTCCCTTGA
The DNA here is from genome assembly GCF_056158685.1 of Leisingera sp. ABM4_103. Classification (NCBI taxonomy): domain Bacteria; kingdom Pseudomonadati; phylum Pseudomonadota; class Alphaproteobacteria; order Rhodobacterales; family Roseobacteraceae; genus Leisingera; species Leisingera sp. ABM4_103. Next base: position 493,053 of record NZ_JBSWTU010000005.1, read on the forward strand.
GCACGATAACGACGGACAAGGTCAAGGACCTCATGTTTTTCATTCAGCGCATACCCTCACTTCACGGGAAGAAACACGGCAATAACCGCTTCGTTCATGACCGGGAGAAGCCCACAAAGCGGGAAGAGGTTGAACGCGCCGACCTGCATGACACCAGCGTCCGCGCCGAAATCGAGGCAGACGAAACGCTGTCCCTGCCTGAGATGCGGGCCCGCCTTGCCGAACGCCTCATTCCCCGGCTCACGATGACAACAGTCGGCCATCACCTCGACCGCCTGCACGGCATCTTCAGAAATGCCCAGAAAAATCTCGACTATACCGGCCAGACCCGGTTCCTGACGCACTCGGATATGAAGGAGCACATCAAGGGAAAGAGCAATGAAAAGTCGGATCCGCTTTTTGTCCGTAAGGACAGACCAAAAGACCGGGAAGCCTGGTCGCAGGAGCGGCTCAAAACCTTGCTCATGTCACCGATCTATACCGGATGCGCGTCAATCGGGCGCCGCTGGCAGCCCGGCTCTATGATCATCCGGGATGCGAAATACTGGGTTCCACTGCTGGTTATGACGCTGGGATCCCGGATCCTGGAAATTCTGCAGCTGAAAAAGACAGATCTGATCTTACACAATGGCGTTTTGTGCCTGACAATCGGAATCACGTCAGAACACCGGGTTAAGAACAGCGACTCGATGAGAACGCTGCCACTTCCTCAGCTCCTGATCGATCTGGGCTTCGTGGAGTGGGTCCATTCGCTGCCGGTGGACCAGCGCCTGCTGTTTCCCTCTCCGGCTGGAGGCGCTGACATCGCCGCCATTGCCGGGAATTTCGGGAAACAGCTGAAAACACTGTACCGCCGCCTCGGCATTGCGGATTGGAGTGAAGATTTCTATGCGCTACGCAAAACACTGAGCAGCGCGCTTGACGATGCCGGCGTTCCCGAAAACCGCCGTCAGGCAATCGCCGGTCATGCCGGAGGAACCACCCTCAATAAGTTTTACACCAAGCGCAATGTTTCCACCCTGAAATCGGAGCTGGAAAAATTCGACCTCAAAGTAACCGTGGCTTTCTCGGACGCACACGATCACCCGGTCATCGAGGACTGCAATCTTATCGCCAAACCGGTTGCCCGGGTCGAGGTTGAACTTGGGAAAGATGAAACGGCGAGCCTTGTTCGGGTGAAATCGATGCAAACAGGTGAAATCCTGGTGAACGCCAAAATTGCGCAAAATGAACCGCACTCCAATCCCGCCGGGAAGGTTAGGTTCTGGACACCGCAGGATGTGGCCGTTCAACTTCGCAGTATCGGTACGGCGTATGAGCTCTCCATGCCGCAAACCCTGCAACGCCGGCAAGCCGTTGAGAACCTGATGACATATGGGTACAAAACGTGATCGCCTCAGACGGGCAGCGCTCTGGGCTGCAGTAGTCTACTGGTGTGAAAACAGAGGGATCAGTGGGACGGCGTGATGCGGGCATTATGACCGGCACAACAAACTGGGACACTATCCCTATGTCGGGAATTTCCGGCCCGGAATACGTCAGTGGCACCCTCATGGAATGGGTCGAGAACCGGGGCATTGCCTTAGCATATATCCAGCCCGGTAAACCGCAGCAGAACGTCTATGTCGAGCGCTACAACCGGACAATCCGGCACGAATGGCTGGACTTATACATTTTCGAAAGCATCGAAGAGGTCCGACAGATTGCCACCGAGTGGCTCTGGTCCTACAACCATGAACGCCCGAATATGGGCAACAGCGGAATGACACCTGCACAGAAACTGAAGATGGCCTCGTAAATTCTACGACCAAGCCCCCGAAATAAAGGGGGTATTACCCCCCTGCCACCTTTCAAAATCATTTGCTTCAGTCAAACAAGGACTATGCGTCGTAAATATCAAGAAGCAGATTGGGGTTGCCGCTTTCACCCTCAAGATACTCCAGCAAGCCTTTAAGTATAGGAACGTATTTCTCACGCTTTTTCTTGAATGCAATGTCCGCGTGTCTCCTTGTTGATAAATCCTCATGTGCCTTGGCTATGGCAGCGACCAGGCTGTCTGCGAGCGGGTCGCGCCCTGCCAGAAGTGCGCGAGGTTCCTTCAACCTCCAACGAATTAGGCCGCCGACAAGAAACGGTGCATAGTTGAATCGGGTGTATGGTGAGCCGAGAGCTTCTTTGAATTCCAAAATGGCACGCCGACCTATTATCTCGACATCCTCTCGCGTGAGAAGAAGGGGGGCAGTTACGGATCGGGATAACAGGAGAGAAACACATGCGCTCTCCGCGCGATAGTTCCACGACCCTGCATCCCGACGCAGGATCGCGCGCAGCACGCGCTCCTCAATCTCTGTATCCTGCGCGGTTCTGGCGACCCCCTGATAGATCAGAACCCAATTGTTCTGATGCCAGGTGAATGGGTGCGTTCCGACCATGCCGGCATGGTCTTCAATACACACAGTCAGCCACTCGCTCACTTCGGCAGGACAGCGACGGAATTGCCAGGTAAGGAACTGTAGCGCCGAGTTGTCACGTGACTTTGGTCCAGCCTCCCTCAGCCGGGCACTGGTGGCCTCGAAGGCCGCGCGCGTGGTGACATCCAGCTGGCTAACGGCACTAACTGGTACACCAGAGGGAACATCCCCGTCGCTCGAAACGCAATACTCTTGAAACGGGCGGGCCGCTGCTTTCTGCGCCAAAACTTTCCAGTCAAAGATTCCAGCTTCCTGAACCTCATCAAGCAAGGAAAACAGTCCTGGAGCACGCGGAGAGTCGTGCCAAGGGTGCATCCCGCACTTCAGCACGAGCCGATCGGGAATTGCCAGTGGCGGCGTATCGAAGGATGCAATTATCTTAGTCCATTCGCGCTGGTCTTCTTCCGCTTTTTCCCAGTCGATAGTGAAATTGCGTGAAAGCGTGGGAGCCTCCATCACGATCCGGGCGCGGCCAGACGCTGGCTTTTGCTCGACCCAAACTGAAACCGGTGTGTCTTGTGCCAGCGCGGTATCGAGGCTGACGAACGCTTTACGGGGATGGGGTGCAGCGTCCTTGCGAAGGTAAATGGATATCTCGTCGAAACCTTTCGGAATCGCGAGTTTCGCTGGCCGTGGGCTTCGATAAACCCTCCCGGCTTCGAGTGTTTCACTTTCGTCAATCAGGTCAAAGTTTTGAGCAATCCCCTCCCCAACAACGATTGTAGAAATTCGGGGAAGGAAATCGAAATACACAGGGTCTCCATTGGCCATTCTCTGCGCAGCCACGAGCGCGCCGCGAGCAACAGCATCCGGCGGCAGAGTATGCACGCCTTCAAAACCGAGCCCCACAAGAAGACGTTCTATGCGAGAGCGGGTATGTCCTTCTGTAATGGTTTCAAGAAATATCTGGTCACAATCTTCGAGCCCACTGGCCGGAGAGTTTTGCACCTCAACCGGCGGTGCTACCCCCTCATTGAAGGTTACCGCCTGCCAGTCTCCGTTCCGAAGCCGGACGATTTCGGGTTCGCAAGGCAGCCCGAGAGCGAAACGCCCGACGGATTTTGCCAAGGCAAGATGAGCAGTGCGTGCATTGTAGCCCTCGTCCCCGATCGCGCGACGCCTGGCGCTCGCCACCAGTTCCCGCAGGCCGAGCGGTTCCGCAAACACCGACGCGGTGCTTCTTCGTTCAGGTGCGAGCACGCCGCGAAGCGCTCCAGCCCGACGCACCCGAAGGCGCTGGATCGACAAACCGGATGAAGCGTGTGACACGATTCCCACCCTGCATTCGTCACGGATCAGATCGCAGTCAATTGCGTACAGCACCGCAAGGACCGTCCGCCAGACCAACGACGGGTTTTTCGTCCTCGCCTCGGCCAGTCTGTCAATGAGCGTTCAAAACTGACCCGGTTTCAGCGTTTGAATTTGACCCACCCCTTGTGGCGCAAAGGCCCCAGGCGGGCCGCCCTCATATAGCGAGTCCGACTGGGGGCTTTGCTTGCGCGACGTTTATGTTTTTCTGCGTCGCTTGCTCTGTGCGAACCGGTATGACGTGTTGCCTGTCTCGATGATTGCGCAGTGATGGGTTACGCGATCCAGAAGCGCGGTTGTCATCTTGGCGTCACCGAAGACCGAGACCCATTCGCCGAACTCCAGGTTCGTCGTGATGATGACACTGGTCTTCTCATAGAGCTTGCTGATCAGATGGAACAGCAACGCGCCGCCGGACTTGGGGAACGGGATGTAGCCCAGCTCGTCGATGATGACGCAGTCCAGGGCCGAGAGCTGCCGGATGATCTTCCCGGCATTGCCCTCGGCCTGTTCCTTGATCAGGGCGTTGATCAGGTCGACGGCGTTGAAGAAGCGCGCCTTCTTGCCGTTGCTGATCAGGGTGGTTCCAAGCGCGATGGCGATGTGGGTTTTGCCGGTGCCGGTTCCGCCCACCAGGATGAGATTATGTGCCTCTTCTGTGAATTGGCCTGAGCAGAACGGCTCGATTTGGGGCTGGGTGACGGCGGCCGCGCTGTAATCGAAGGTGGCGAAGTCCTTGTGGTGGGGGAACTTCGCAATCCTCATTTGATACTGGATGGAGCGCACCCGCCGCTCTACAGTCTCAGCGTCGATCAGTTGCTTTATCGCTGTGGTCAGACTTGGTGGCTTGCGCGCGGACAGCAAATCATGGGCGCAAGCTGCCATCCCGTGCAGCCTCAGGGCGGTCAGTTGGTCGATGAGGGCGTTCATGCGGCAGCCTCCTCAGCCGAGCACAGCGTCTCATAGCGCTTGCAATCGGCCTCGGGCCGCAAGGTCAGCTGCGGATAGGTATAGGCGTCGCTGAGCGGCGTGATGACCGGCTCCACCAACTGGTTAATCAGGTTGATGATGGCGGGCAGGCGCAGGGTGTTTTGTTCCACCGCCAGTTCGCAAGCCGTCTCGACCACCTCGACCCCGTGATCCTGGGCCAGCAGAAGCAGATCGACGAACTCCCGATCCCCGCCTTTGCCGGCCATGTAGTGCTCCCTGATCTGATGCATGGCCTCAGGCAGTTGCCAGTCCACAAAGGGGGCGCCGTCGCGCAGGGCGCCGGGCTTGCGATCCAGCAGCGGCACGTAGTGCCAAGGTTCAAAATAGCTGACATTGCGGGTGAAGCGACGCTTGTGCTCGGCGATGACATCCTGGCCCGACACCAGCACGATCCGGCCTGCATAGGCGCGCAGCGACACATGTTGCCCCGCGAACCGGGACGGCACGCTGTAGCGATTGCTGGCATATTGAACCAGGCAGGTGGAGCGAACACGAACGGTCTTTTCCACGTATCCGTCAAATGCTCGCCCCAGAGGGCGCAGTTCGGCGCGTTCGTCTTCGAACAGCTCTGCAATCGTGCGATCCGATTGCTCGGGATGGGGCCGGTTTGCCAGCTCTTCACAGCGCAGGCGCAGCCAATCGTTCAGCGCATCGAGATCATCAAAGGCAGGTTTGGGCACAAACAACCGGCCGCGCAAAAACTGGACCTGGTTCTCGACCTGTCCCTTCTCCCAGCCCGCAGCCGGGGTGCAGGCCACCGGCTCCATAACGTAATGGTTCATCAAGGCAAGGAACCGGGGATGGAATATCCGGTCCTTGGAGCGGGAGACATAGGTCACCATGGTCTTGGGGTTGTCGATGATCACCCGGCGTGGAACCCCGCCATAGAAAGACAGCGCCTGCGCAAAGGCATCCAGCACCATCTCCTGGGCTTCGCCGGGATAGGCGACGACAAAGGGCTTGCGGCTGTGGCACAGGCGGAAATGGGCAACCTTCACCTTCTGCTCGATACCGCCCAGGACAACCCGTTCTTCGCTCCAGTCAAATTGCAGCGCATCGCCTGCCGCAAAATGCAGCGGGATAAAGGCCTCGCCCGAACCGGCACCGGCCCGCCTCAGATCGCGGACAAATCGCTGAACTGGCGAATAGGAACCGGTGTAGCCTTCCACCACGAGCTGCTCATAGAGCTTCTGGGCCGTCCGCCGCTCCCGGCGTGGTCGCTTCTGGTCCTGATCGAACAGCTCCTGAAGCCGAAGATCAAACCCGTTGCACAGTTTGTGCCGAACCGGCGGGGCCTGGCGCTGGTAGCTCGGCGGGCTCTCATCCTTCAGATACTTCTTGATCGTGTTCCGCGATAATCCCGTCGCCCGCGCAACAGACCGGATGCTGCGTCCCTCAACCAATACCCATCGTCGGATCTTCGACACGCTTTCCATCAGTAACACCTGCTCTTTCCTCCGCACTTTTTGTGCGGATGTTAACGAAAACAGGTGGGTCAATTTTACTCGCTCATAACCCACCCAAGTGGGTCAATTTTGCACGCCGATTCACAAGCAAAGAAAGCTCATAGTCTGCTCAGATACTGAGTGTGGCGCGTCCTCAGAGAAGGAGGCGGCTTATCGATCTGCCATAGTCGCAGGTGTAACGGAGCAGCGCCGCTACGATAGGATGCCGTTCTTCGATGTGAGCTATTCTTTGCTGAGTATTTGCCTGATCAATGAGCAGTATTGCTAGGTTTGAGTTGATCTCGTTGATATTCACACCCAGAAGCTTAGTGCCCTTCCCTCGAAGTGTTTTTCTTCGGATCATGCTGATGTGGCTTCTACTCCGCATTGTGCAGAGTTCCACCTGTTTCCGCCCTCCTCGCTGAAGCTGCACTGAATGAGGCCAGCCTGGCACGGAAGGCAGCCTGGTGGAGAAGGCATGTGGTGCGCGATGACCCAAGTCCGTAAGGCGTCCGTTGCGATTGCATTCATCACTGTCGTTGCGCTTCCGATCTGGCGAAGAGGGCTTGCCGCCCCGCAAACCGCCAAGAAGCCATCTGTCAGAAAGCGTTTACACGCATTCCGTGCGTATCCGCAGTTGCATCCTGTCAGCGCGAACAGCAGTGCGGGACGGCGCCTGAGCGGTTCGGGCCGCTGCGCAGCAGAACGGTTGAAAGTTAACGCAAGGTAAACTATGCTAGGTTGAGCGCACTCAAGTTCCGGGTGCAGGCAGAGGCATCAAGCCGAATTTTCCGCATTTTACAATCTTTAATTGCAAAACAGTTTCGAGCAATGCAATATGATGGTGATTTAATCCAGTATGTAGCAACCGTATAGTGGGGTTGGCGGATGACTGTCTTTCTCAAGATTTGCCGGTTTGGCGCTTTTGGCGTTTTTGACACAGATGGAACCAGCGTACAGCTAGGGGCCAAGCACCAGGCTCTGATGTCGTTGCTGTCCACCGCCGACGGAGGGATCCGGACGCGGGCTTTTCTGGAAAAGACACTTTGGTGCCTGGCGCAGCCGGAGCAGGCCAAGGCCAGCCTGCGCACGGCGCTGTCGACCCTGCGGCGGCATTTGGGGCCGGAGGCGGCCAAGCTGCTGTTTGCCAACCGCGAACGGGTCATCCTGGACCTGTCCCGGGTGGAGCTGGACAGCTGCAATGGCAATGCAGAATTCATGGAGGGCTTTGAGCTGCCTCATGAATCCGTCTTTAAGGCTTGGCTGACGGAAGCCCGGGCGGAGTTTGCCCGCAGTTCCGCGCAGCCCTCGTCTCATTCAGGAGCAACTCCGGGGCGCGTAATCCTGGACAGGCTGCTGCCGTCGATTGCAGTGCTGCCCTTTGCCCACCGGTCGCCAGGCGAGGCGGACGCACCGCTTGGGTCATTGATGTCCGAAGAGCTGTCGCGGCACCTTTCCCGCAGCTGGGCGTTTTCGGTGACCTCCTATCTGGCCTCGCGCCAGTTCGACCCGGAAACGGTGCGGCCTGCTGAAGTTTCTTCCGTTGCGGGGGTCGATTTCCTGGTGTCGGGGACGGTCACCAGCGAAGGCAACCGGTTCCGCGCCGAAATAGACCTGCATGATGCGGTCCGCGAAAAGGTGATCTGGTCGCGCAGCTTCGAAGGCAGCAAGAACAGCCTGACGGAGGGGCGCAGCTCTATGCTGCGCAACGCCACACTTCAGATCGGCCAAAGCGCCGCGGGCGAGGCGGTTCGGCTGGCCGGGTTCAAGCCGCTGAAAGCGCTGGAAAGCCATGTTCTGCTGATGGCCGCAATTTCCCTGATGCAGGAAATGGATGTGAAAAAGTTCCAGCGGGCGCATGAAATCCTGTCCCACCTGCTGGAGCGGGAGCCAAAACATGCGCTGCCGCTGACCTGGATGGGGTTCTGGCATGTGATGCGGGTTGAAAAGGGGCTGTCGCCAAACCGCGAAGAGGACAGCCGCCTCGCCAGCAGAATGGCGGAAGCGGCAATCGAAGGGGCTCCGGGATTTTCGCTTGCCCACACCCTCAAGGGGCTCATCTCCAGCCACCTGACCTTCCGCTTCGATCTGGCGCAGGACGCCTATGACCTGGCATTGCGCGACAATCCGAACGAAGCCCTGGCGCTGCTGCTGAAAGGGGCAACGCTGGCCTATCAGGATATGCCGGACGAAGCGGTTGAGATGACCGACGCGGCCCGGAGGCTGACACCTCTGGGTCCGCAGCGCTACTACTTCGACGCGATTTCGGCGCTGGCGCATCTTTCGGCCCGCAACTATGGCCGCGCGATCGAACTGGCTGACCGCTCGTTGGCGGCCAAGGGCGCGTTCCCGGTACCGCTGCGTTCCAAGGCAATTGCGCTGCAAATGTCTGGCCGGGACGACGAGGCGCGGACCACGGTGCATAAACTGCTTGAGGCGGCGCCGAAATTCTGTCTGTCGCAATTCCAGCGGGATAACCCGGCCGCAATGAGCCCGGCCGGGCCGGAGTGGGCCTCAGCCTTACGGCAAGCCGGTGTGCCGGACTGACGCTGGCCCAGCGGTCCATGCGGGCAATGTCCGCCGCCGGGTGACGCTTAGTAATACACATTTAAATAGCATCTTTTACCGATAAGCCGGACCACGCGTGTTAGCATCTGCCGGAAACTGCCCGCTGACGAGGGCAGCTATGACCTGCTGAGGGCAGCATAGGGAGTGCGTGTGAGCGAAAACCTGGAATTTGAACGCAGTTTCTCTGACTTCGGACCTGCTGTGCGGCCTGAGGAGCGAACGCAGGACATCCTGGATGTTGTGGAAGATTTTATGCACCGCTGGGGCTACTCGGTGCGTAATCTGATCGGGGCCGAGATAACGGTCGAACATCTTGGCAGCAGTCCAGAAGGTGTTCCGGATCTGATTTTCCGCATGGCAGCGCTGGACTATTTCGAGATCGTCATCCGCGGCCGCAACGGTTCGGTCAGCTATGGCGGATGGTTAACCGGAACATTGCCGGTCTCGGTTTCCGGCGAACACGTCAATGGCCGCCCGGTTCTGCTCACTAGCCGCCGCGAGGGCGGCAAGATCCGCCATGCGTTCGACCCATTGGCCGGTTACCGTCCTGTGGGCGAAACCATGAACCTGCCTTTGCACGCCGTATGGCGGCTCTCGGACGCTAACTAGCCTCAGAACAACAAGAAACCAGCGGCACTCCGATTGCGGAACCGATGAGCTGGCTGCCGGCCGGTAAAATGCGACCGATTTTCTCCGTGCCGCTCATGCTTTCTTTAGAGTCTTGCTGCCCTGCTAACGGAAAGAAGCAGGCAGCCGCATCGCGGTATCCCTGCATCGTTAAGTGCCTGGCCCAACCATCACGGCAGTGGGGGCGTGCCCCCCCTGGCTGGCCCGGGCGCAGATGAAAACAGGCGGCTGCCTAGGGTGAGACGATGACGAATATAAATGATGTGCCGGCGCGGCGGCGCTTCCGGCTGTTTTCAAGCATAGGCGCCAAGGTCACGCTTATTCTGATGGCAATGGGCGCCGCCTCCGCCGTTGGCGGTGTTCTGGTCACCCTGGTGTTTACACAGACAGGCCGCCAGATGGAGGTCCTGACCCAGGAAAAAGTTCCGCAGCTGGAACTCAGCAGCCGGCTGGTCAATGCCGCAGGCAGTACCAAGAACTCGATGATCGGCGTCTTACAGGCCGGATCGGTCGAGGAGCTGGCCCAGGCCGAGGAAAGGGCCGCTGCCGCCGTCGCAAATCTTGATGGCACCGTTGCCGGGCTGCCCGCTGCGGAGCAGGCCCTGTTCGCACCGGAGGCGTCTGCAGCCGCCGGAACGCTCAGGAATCTGATCGCTGCGCGCCAGGGGGCCTTTCGCAATCAGGCCTGGATCGACACACAGACGGCCAGCCTGCAAACCCTTAGCCAGACAGTGCAGGACAAGCTTGTCGCGGTGGCCGCAGAGGCCCGCGACAGCCTGATGGACGGCGGCGAAGAAACTATCATCCAGGTCGATGAGGTCCTGAACAACCTGGTGGAGAAGCAATTCGGCGGCCTGCAGACGCTGCTGGAAGCAAGGGCTGACATCAGCGTTCTCTCAGGCGCGGCGCTGGCGTTGGGCCACGTGCGCGATGTGCCAACAAAACGGGCGCTCAAGAAGATGGCGAAGGACGCATTGAAACGTCTGGAGCCGGTGCTGGGCAGTTTGGAAGAGCTTGGCCTGGAAGCTTCTCGCGTGAAAAAGGTCCGTGAGGCCGTTGAGCTGTTCAGCTATACGCTGACGGCCAGCCGCAAGGAGCTGAAGGACAGCCGCAAAGACGTGCTGGCCGCCCGCAATGCCAGCGTGCGCCCGCTGACCCAGGCGATGGAGCGGATGGTGTTCACCCTGTCGGTTGCGGCGACCCAGGCCAGCGCCGACAACCGCACTGCGATCCAAGGTCTGCTGGACAACCAGGTCGGAGTTCTGCAGCAATTGCTGGAAATTAACGGCTGGATCAGTGCCTTTCAGGTGGCAGCGCTGGACATGGCCGCTGCGCATGACATTGCCGCGGCCCAAGATGCCGCCGGGCCGCTGCAGGAGGCCGCCCGGATGCTGGCGGGCTATAGCGGTTTCAACGGTGGCGTATTTGAACAGGAATTGAAGGGGATGGTAGCGCTGGCGGATCCCTCGCAGGGCCTGCCGGTTTTCAAGGTTGCGGCTTTGGAGGCCGCGGCCGAAGCCGCGGCAGCGTCCCGGGCCACGGTGGAGGCGGTGCTGGAGTTTTCCCACAAGGCGACCAGCCTGGGAGCCGAAAGCCAGCAGCAGATTGCCTCTATTGCAGATGGGCTTGCCGCCGATGTGACTGCAGCGCAGCGGCAGCTTCAGATTCTGGCGGCAGTCGCGGCGGCAGTGTTTCTGGGTTCGCTGGTGCTGACCCGGTTCCTCATCCTGCGGCCGCTGGCAGACATCAGCGGCACCACTGAGCGTTTGGCGGCAGGCAACCTGCGCCCGGTGACCGGCTACGAGCGTTCAAGCGACGAAATCTTCCGCATCGCCACGGCACTCTCCGTCTTCCGCGACGGGCTGGTGGAAAAGGCAGAAGTGGAGCAGGCAGCCGAGGCCGAGCGCAGTGCGCGCCTGGCTGAGCAGACTGCCGCGGTGGCGGCCATCGGCAACGGGCTGGAACGCCTGTCCCAGGGCGATCTGACCTATCGCATCCAGGGTGAGATGGGCGAAGGCTACGCCAAGCTGCGCGATGATTTCAATGCAGCGCTGGAGAAACTGGAGGCCTCCGTGCGCAGCCTCAGCACCAGCGGCCAGTCGATTGCAGGCGGCAGTACTGAAATCTCCTCGGCGTCCCATGACCTGTCCGAGCGCTCAGAGCACACCGCGCAGACCCTGGCCGGAACCGCGGCTGCGGTGAACCAGCTGTCCGTCTCCATTGCCGGTACCGCCCAGGCTTCGGGTGAAGCGTCGGCTTCGGTCGAGGCCGCGCGGCAGAACGCCAGCGATAGCATCGAGGTGGTGAAACGGACCTATGGCGCGATGGAGGCGATCAAGGACAGCTCCGAGAAGATTTCCCGGATCATTGGCATGATCGAGGCTATTGCCCAGCAGACCAACCTGCTGGCGCTGAATGCCGGTGTTGAGGCAGCCCGTGCAGGCACTGTTGGCAAAGGTTTTGCCGTCGTCGCCTCGGAAGTGCGGACCCTGGCGCACCGGTCCAAGGAGGCCGCGACGGAAATCGCTGCATTGGTGGATGAAGCTGGCCGGAACGTCGAGCTCGGTGCAGATCTGGTTGAGCAGACCCGAACGGCGATCGGCGAAATCTCTGCCTCCGTCGCCAGCGCAGCCGACCTGATGAAGTCCATCTCGCAAGCGTCTGCGGAGCAATCCGGAAGTCTTCAGGAGATCAATACGGCGATGGCCAACCTGGACGACGCGACCACCCGAAACGCGGCATTGTTCGAGGAGGTCACCTCCTCCAGCCTGGGCCTGTCCAGGGAAGCTCAGGCCATGGCAGGCGCCATCGGCGCCTTCCGCACCCAAGCTGCAGACACTGGACAAAGCAGCAGCCCGGAACCAGAGGAGACCTGGCGGATGCGAGCCTGAGGCGCCTCCGCACACCTGCTGTAGTTTGGCCGGGCTGCGTTTGCCCGGATCAACCGGACAGCGGCTTGGGCGCACCTGCCCCGTTCTGCGGATGCATTTGGTGCACCCGCCTAAGCAGGCAGGGAGGACAAAGGCGGCGCTGGAACAGCCCTGCCCTACTCCTCAGGCACAAAGCGGTAGCCGCTGCCGGAACGTTCGGCCCGCCCGATGCCGCCGCCCGGCAAGTGATAGCCAATCAGCCGCATCTGTTCCGCGGCCAGCTGATCCATCAGGCGCAGGCGCGTCGCAGCCGCTGTTTGCGGATCCTGGTCGGAGCCGACCGGCCAGGAGGGTTCGGCAAAGCTAACATGGTGATTGCCAACAGCATCGCCCAGGATCAGGACGCTTTCACTGCCGCTGCGGACTTCAAAGGCCATATGCCCCGGCGTGTGGCCCGGTGTGGCCCGGGCGGCAACACCGGGCAGGATTTCCGCACCATCGGCGAACAGCTGCACCCTGTCCTCCAGCACCTCCATCCTGCGACGGGCCCCGGCGGCCATGGCAGCGCGGCTGCTGCCGATGCTGGCGGCCGTCTCCGGATCGTACCAGTAATCCCACTCGCCCTGCCCCATCAAGAAGGCAGCTTCGGGAAACAGTAGCTCATCGAAATCGTCGAGCACCCCCCAGAGGTGATCCGGATGGCAATGGGTAAAAACCACATGGGTTACCTCCTCCGGGCCAACCCCAATGGCTTCAAGCGCCTCAGGCAGCCTTCCCGCGCTGTCCTGGAACCCGGGTCCGGAGCCCGCGTCGAACAGCACCACCCGGCCTTCGTCCCTGAGCAGGGTTACGTTGACCTCCGGCGTCAGCGGCCCGTCCCCGATCCCGTACTGGTCTAGCAGCGGTTGCAGCGCCTCCGGGTCCAGCCCGCCATAGATAAACTCCGGCGGCAGGGTCAGGTGGCCGTCCGACAGCGTTTCGAGCCGCATAGTACCCAGTTCGATCCGGGATAGGGCCCATCGAGGTGCTGCCGCCGCTGCCAGCCCCGCCGCAGCCGCCAGGCCGAAATTCCGTCTGCTCAAGGTCATGACCTCTCCTCTCGTGTGACTCAGCCTGCATCAAATGCAAATATTCCATTTGATGAATTATAAGACATGGCAGCCGAGAGGGAAACGCCTGCTTTGCCGCAGGCCGGCCAGCGGTGGCATCACCTGAGCCCTAAAGCGGAGCAATGGCGGCGCAGGGCAGCGCAAAACCGCTGTGCGGCAGCGCTAAGCTGGTGTTCACGGCGGGTGCACAGTCCCACGGGCCCCAACGTGCTGTCCGTGTTCAGCGGCAGTGCGGTCATGGTGCCAGCCTCCAGATCCGGCCGCACCACACCATGGCTGATGATCCAGACCGCCTGATGCGCCAGCACGAAGCGCCGCCCGAAGGAGGCGGACACCGTTTCGACCGGGAAACGCGGCAGCGCCAGCCCCTGCTCCAGGAACATCCGCTCGACAAAGGGGCGGATGATCGAGCCTTCCGACGGCATCAGCACCGGAAAGACCTCGAATACGCCCGGCGGCAAGTGGGAAACGCCGGCCAGCGGGTGGTCTTTCGCGACCACCGCTGTGACGCGCTCGCGATACAGCGGGTCGAATTCCACTCCGGCCATGGTTTCGGGCGCGGGCAACCGGCCGACCACTACATCCAGACTGCCGCGGCGCAGCTGATCGATCAGATACTGATTGCCGCCGGACATCACCGTAAATCGCCCCGGAGCACTGCCTGCGCGCAGCTGCGCCAGCGTGTCCGGCACCAGATCCGCGGCCACGGTCGGCAGCGCCCCGATGGCGACCTGCGGCCCCTCCGCCTCCCCTAACCCCTGCAACAGCGCCACCCCGTCACGCGCCAGCGCCAGGCTGCGCCCCGCGTGATCCCGGAACAGCTCTCCATAGCTGCTGAGCCGGATGCCGCGGCCATGTTTTTCCACCAGCGGCTTGCCGCAAACCGCTTCCAGCTCGCGCAGCGCCCGGGTGACTGCAGGCTGGGTCATGCCCAGCGCCTCAGCCGCCTGGGTGACGCTCATCTTGCGGGCGACTTCGACGAAGACCTCAAGATGGCGCAGCTTCAAAGAAGACGAAAGACGCATATCACCACGGGTATCATTTTATGCCTGTTTGGGGATTATACAGATCACCTGCGGTATGCGATACTCCCAAGCAAAGGGAGATCGCAATGACGCAAGACCGATACGACCGCGGTATGCAAGTCCGGCGCAGGGTGCTGGGCGATGCCCATGTGAACCGCGCCGAGGCCGCCAAGACCGCGCTGGACCAGCCGTTTCAGGCGCTGATTACCGAGGGCGCTTGGGGCACGGTCTGGGCCTCGGACCGGATCTCCTTGCGGGAACGGTCGATGCTGACACTGGCGCTGCTGGCGGCGACCGGCAACTTTGCCGAGATCCCGATGCACATCCGCGCCACCGCCCGCACCGGCGCCACGCAGGAAGATGTGATGGAAGCGTTCCAGCATGTCGCCATCTATGCCGGCGTGCCACGCGCCAATCAGGCGCTGAAACTGGCCAAAGAGACCTATGCCGAAATGGCAGCCGAAGGAGGGGAGCCCGCATGAGCACGCCGCCGAAACCTGGGGAGTTCTATCAGCGCGACCGGCGCTGGCATCCGCCCGCCCTGTCGCAGGACTACAAGACCTCGGTCACCCGCTCGCCGCAGTTTCCGCTGATCAGCCTGGAAAATACCGCCAGCGAGATCACCGGCCCGGTGTTCGGGCACAACGACATCAATGCCACGGACAACGACCTGCTGAGCAACTTCGCCCAGCCCGGCGAAAGCCCGGTTGGCGAACGCATCATCGTGCATGGCCGGGTTCTGGATGAAAACGCGCGTCCGGTGCCGAACACGCTGGTGGAGATCTGGCAGGCCAATGCCTCCGGCCGCTACCGGCACAAGAAGGACACCTACCTCAGTGCGCTGGACCCGAATTTCGGCGGCTGCGGCCGGACCCTGACGGATGAGGACGGCTGCTACCATTTCCGCACCGTCAAACCCGGCGCCTACCCATGGCGCAACTGGGTCAACGACTGGCGGCCCGCGCATATCCATGTCTCGGTCTTTGGCAGCGGCTTTGCCCAGCGGCTGATCACCCAGCTCTATTTCGAGGGCGACCCGCTGATTGCCCGCTGCCCGATCGTGAACACCATCCCGGACCCGGAGGCGGTAGAAATGCTGGTGGCCCGGCTCGATATGAACGCCACCATCCCGCTCGACACCATCGCCTATCGCTTTGACATCGTGTTGCGCGGGCGGCGGTCCACCCTGTTTGAAAACCGGCTGGAGGGGAACTGATGCGGCAGAAGCTGGACTACCTGAAGGAAACCCCCTCGCAAACCGCCGGGCCGTATGTCCATATCGGCTTGGCCCCCGGTGCGGCAGGGTTCGAAATCTACGATCAGGAGCTTGGCTGGGCCATTGCCGGCCCCAATGCCAAGGGCGAGCGCATCCGGGTCGAGGGCGTCGTCATCGACGGCACCAGCTCGCCGGTCAAGGACGTGCTGCTGGAGGCCTGGCAGGCCAATGCAGACGGCCTCTATGCCCACCCGGAGCATTCAGGCGGGGTGGAGGAGGGTTTTCGCGGCTGGGGCCGGGTGATCACCGACTTTGAGACCGGCGAATGGGGCTTTGACACCGTGAAACCCGGGCCGGTCATGGGCCGTAGCGGGCAGATGATGGCACCGCATATCAGCCTGTGGATCGTCGCCCGCGGCATCAACGTGGGGCTGAACACGCGGATCTACTTCGAGGACGAAGGTGAGGCCAACGCTGCCGACCCGGTGCTGAATGTGATAGAGTGGGAGCGCCGCCGCGCCACCCTGATCGCCAAGCGTGAGCTGCGCGGCGGCACGCCTGTCTACCGTTTCGACATCCGCCTGCAGGGCGAAAACGAGACCGTGTTTTTCGATATCTGAAGGGGAATTCCATGAGCAAACCCTGCATCATCTGCGTCGCCATCACCGGCTCGGTGCCGACCAAGGAAAACAACCCGGCGGTGCCGGTCACCATCGAAGAACAGATCGAAAGCACGCATGAGGCGTTTGAGGCCGGTGCCTCGATTGCCCATTGCCACGTGCGCAACGACGACCAGACGCCGACCTCGGACCCGGAGAAATTCGCGCGTCTGATGGAGGGACTGCAGAAACACTGCCCCGGCATGATCATCCAGCTGTCGACCGGCGGCCGCTCCGGCGCTGGCCGGGAGCGCGGCGGGATGCTGCCCCTGCGGCCTGACATGGCGTCGCTGTCGGTGGGCTCCAACAACTTCCCCACCCGGGTCTATGAGAATTCCCCTGATCTGGTGGACTGGCTGGCCTCGGAAATGCGCGCTCACGAGGTGAAACCGGAGATCGAGGCCTTCGATCTGTCGCATATCCACCAGGCGGTGAAGATGAACCGCGAGGGACGCATTCCCGGCACGCTTTACGTGCAGTTCGTGATGGGGGTGAAGAACGCGATGCCGGTCGACAAGGACGTGTTCGATTACTACGTCAAAACCATGCAGCGGCTGGCGCCGGAGGCCCAGTGGTGCGGCGCCGGCGTCGGGCCGGGGCAAATCCTGGTCAACGAATGGTCCATCGCCGCGGGCGGCCATACCCGCACCGGGCTGGAGGATAACATGCGGCTGGACCGGGACACCCTGGCGCCCTCCAACGCTGCGCTGGTGAAACGCGCAGCAGAGCTGTGTGAAAAATACGAGCGCCCCGTCGCCACCTGGCAGCAGGCCCGCGAGATCCTTGAGCTGCGACCCGCCTAAGGACGCCCGCTTCGGGCCGTAAGGCCCGAAGCCATGCCCAAGGCCGCCAGGCGGCCCGCCGGGGCAGCCGAGGGCGCGGGAGCACACCCCGCCTCCCCCGCCGGGAGGATCACCCCTCGCCGGACAGATCCTTGAGGATCGGGCAGTCCGGGCGGCTGTCGCCCGCGCAGCTGTTGACCAGCTCGCCAAGCGTGTCGTGCATCGCCTGAAGATCCGCGATCTTCTCCTCGATCTTGGCCAAATGCTCCTGCGCCAGCTGTTTCACATCGGCGCTCGCGCGGCTTTCGTCCTCGTACAACGCCATCAGGGTGCGGCAGTCCTCGATGGTGAAGCCCAGCGCCCGGGCCCGGCCCAGAAAGGCCAGCTTGTGCAGATCGGTCTCGGCAAAGCAGCGGTACCCGTTGGCGCTGCGGTGCGGCTTGATCAGGCCGATGTCCTCGTAATAGCGGATGGTCTTGGCGGGCAGGCCTGAGCGGCTGGATACGTCCCCGATGTTCATGCGCGCGCCTCCTGCTTGCCGGCTTCCTTGGCCGCGAATGCGGCCTGTTCCTCATCTATGGCAGGTTTCAGGCGGCGCAAGCGCAGGGCATTGGACAGCACAAACACGCTCGACAACGCCATCGCACCCGCAGCCAATGCCGGCGACAGCAACGGCCCGCCAAAGGGATAGAGCACCCCGGCGGCCACCGGGATCAGCAGCACATTATAGCCGAAGGCCCAGCCCAGGTTCTGGCGGATGTTGCGCATGGTGGCGCGGCTGACGGTCAGCGCATTGACCACCCCGCGGAGATCGCCGGAAACCAGCACCACATCTGCCGCCTCGATGGCGACGTCGGTGCCGGTGCCGATGGCGATGCCGGCATCCGCCGCTGCCAGCGCCGGCGCGTCATTGATGCCATCGCCGACAAAGGCCAGCGCGCCATGCTCCGCCTGCAGCTCCTGCAGCGTCTTGACCTTGTCCGCAGGCAGGCATTCGGCTTTCACCGCGTCAATGCCCAGCCGCCTGGCAATCGCTTGCGCCGTCGCGGCTGCATCGCCGGTGATCATCGCCACCTTCAGCCCCTGATCGTGAAACGCCTTGATCGCCGCAGGGGTGCCCGGCTTGATCGGGTCGGCCACCGCAATCACCGCCGCCGCCTGCCCGTCAATGGCTGCATACAGCGGAGTTTCACCGCGTTCCGCGAGCCTTTCACCTTCCGCCGCCAGCGCGCCAAGCGCAATGCCTTCGCGCACCATCAGCCGGGCAGCGCCCACCAGAACCTCGCGCCCCTCTGCCTCTGCCCGCAGGCCGTAGCCCGGGATCGCCTCAAAGGCGTCCGCCTTGGGCAGCCCCTTGCCGGCCGCTGCCGTGATGGCGCGGGCAATGGGGTGTTCGGACTGCGCCTCAGCCGCGCCGGCCAGGCGCAGGACCTCCTCGCGGGTGAAACCCTCGGCGCAGATCAGCTCAGTCAGCGCCGGACGCCCCTCGGTCAGGGTACCGGTCTTGTCGAGCGCCACCACCTGGATCTCCTGCAGCCGCTGCAGCGCGTCGCCCTTGCGGAACAGCACCCCCATCTGGGCGGCGCGGCCGATGCCCACCATGATCGAGGTCGGCGTGGCCAGCCCCATCGCGCAGGGGCAGGCGATAATCAGAACAGAGACGCCGGCCACCAGCGCCAGTGGCAGCGACGGCGCCGGACCGAACAACGACCACGCCAGCACCGTCAGCGCCGCCACCACGATGACCGCGGGCACAAACCAAAGGGTGATCCGGTCGACCAGCCCCTGCACCGGCAGCTTTGCGCCTTGCGCCTGCTCTACCATGCGGATGATCTGCGCCAGCACAGTGTCGCGCCCCACACGGGTGGCGCGGAATTCCAGCGCGGAGTTGCCGTTGATGGTGCCCGCAGTCACCTCATCGCCGCGGGATTTGGCCACCGGCACCGGCTCACCGCTGATCATGCTTTCGTCGATGTAGGAGCTGCCCGACACGATCTCGCCGTCCACAGCGATACGCTCGCCCGGGCGGACCCGGATCAGGTCCCCTGCCCCGATCTCCTCGACCGGCGTTTCCACAGCGTCGCCGCCGGCAACCACCATGGCGGTCTTCGGCTGCAGCCCGGCCAGCTTGCGGATCGCGGCGCCGGTGCGCCCCTTGGCGCGCGCCTCCAGAAAGCGGCCGGTCAGGATCAGCACCACGATCACCGCCGCCGCCTCGTAATAGACATTGGCAGTGCCTGCGGGCAGCAGCCCGGGGGCGAAGGTGGAGATCACCGAGAACCCGTAAGCGGCCGAGGTGCCCAGCGCCACCAGCGCGTTCATATCCGGCGCCCCCCGGAACAGTGCCGGGAACCCCTTGGTATAGAACTGCCGTCCCGGCCCCGCCAGCACCAGGGTAGTCAGGGCGAATTGCAGCAGGTAGCTGTTCTGCATGCCGATATTGGCCGCAACCCAGTGATGCAGCGCCGGAATAATATGGCCGCCCATCTCGACCAGGAAGACCGGCAGCGTCAGCACTGCGGCGATCAGCACCTGCCGCCCCAGTGCGGAAATCTCATCCGCCTTGCGCTGGCTCGCCTGCTCTGCCTCATCCGGTTCGCCGCTGCTCAGACGCGCCGGATAGCCCGCATCTGTCACCGTGCGGGCCAGATCGGCGGCGCGGACCGCGCCGGTCAGGAACCGGACCTGCGCGCTTTCGCTGGCCAGGTTAACGCGCGCCTCCAGCACGCCTGGCACTGCCAGCAGCGCCCGCTCCACCCGTCCCACGCACGACGCGCAGCTCATGCCGCTGAGCGCCAGTGTCACTTCCAACTCCGCCGCCGGGTAGCCCGCGGACTTGAGCGCATCCGTCAGCTGAACCAGTTGCACCTGCGGCGCGGCCTCGATCTGGCCGGTTGCGTTTGCAAGGTTCACCGAGGCCGTCTCAACCCCTTCGACCGCAGCCAGGGCACGTTCGGCGCGCCCGGCGCAGCCTGCGCAGCTCAGATTGGTGATTTGCAGTGAAATACGGGTGTTTTCTGACATGGGAGACCTGCGGGTTTTATCCTATGTTAGGCCATATGAGGGTTCCAGTCAGGGGAAGGTCAAGGCCCCGCGGCAAGATTCCTTCCCAAAACTGGAAGCCTGCGGGCAAGCTGCTGGAATACGCAGTTTTTTCTTCCTTAACAGATGGCGCGGACCGCCGCTCAGCTGTCGCATTCGGGGCAAAGCCCGGCACACCGGGACTGCTAGGGTGCCGAGGCAATGCTTGCGTGCGCCGGCCGGCAAATGTAACGCTGGGTCATTCCGGCCCGCGGCCCTGCCGCTGGCAACGCATTCACCCCGGACCCGCCCTGCGGCGGCCCGGCCCCGGAGAATATGGACGAAGGACCAGTCACATGATCAAAACCCGCGCCGCCGTTGCGGTTGCCCCCGGCAAACCGCTGGAAATCATGGAGGTGAACCTCGAAGGCCCCAAGGCGGGCGAGGTTCTGGTGGAAATCAAGGCAACCGGCCTGTGCCACACCGATGAATTCACCCGCTCGGGTGATGACCCCGAAGGCATCTTCCCGGCAATCCTGGGCCACGAGGGCGCCGGTGTTGTGGTCGAGGTCGGCGAAGGCGTTACCTCGCTGAAGCCCGGCGACCACGTGATCCCGCTCTACACGCCCGAATGCCGTGAGTGCGAGTACTGCCTCAACCCCAAGACCAACCTGTGCCAGGCGATCCGCTCCACCCAAGGCCAAGGCCTGCTGCCGGACGGCACCACCCGCTTCTCGATGCAGGACGGCACACCGATCCACCACTACATGGGCTGCTCGACCTTCGCGAACCACACCGTGGTGCCGGAAATCGCGCTGGCGAAAATCCGCGAGGACGCGCCTTTTGACAAGGTCTGCTACATCGGCTGCGGCGTCACCACCGGCATCGGCGCGGTGATCAACACCGCCAAGGTGGAAATCGGCTCGCGCGCGGTGGTCTTCGGTCTCGGCGGCATCGGCCTCAACGTGATCCAGGGCCTGCGTCTGGCCGGTGCCGACCAGATCGTCGGCGTCGACCTGAACCCGGGCAAGGTCGAAATGGCCGAGAAATTCGGCATGACCGACTTCGTCAACCCCGCTGAGGTCGAGGGCGATCTGGTGGCGCATCTGGTCGAGCTGACCGGCGGCGGCGCCGATTACACCTTTGACGCCACCGGCAATGTGCAAGTGATGCGCACCGCGCTGGAATGCGCCCACAAGGGCTGGGGCGAAAGCATCATCATCGGAGTGGCGCCAGCCGGGGCCGAGATTTCGACCCGTCCGTTCCAGCTGGTCACCGGCCGCAGCTGGCGCGGCACCGCCTTTGGCGGCGCATCAGGCCGCACCGACGTTCCGAAGATCGTCGACTGGTACATGGACGGCAAGATCGAGATCGACCCGATGATCACCCACAAGCTGACCCTGGACCAGATCAACGAAGGCTTTGACCTGATGCACGAGGGCAAATCCATCCGCGCCGTGGTGGAATTTTAATCCCCGGCAGACTGCCAAACCGCAATACGCAGGCCCCAGGGCCTGCGTTTTCATTTTGACGAGGGGCTAGTCTTGCAGCGCCCGGTATGCCCCAGCACCAGGGCTAGGCCCGAATATTATGGTCAGTGTTCGCCGGCCGCCTCCGCAGCATCCAGCCTGACGCCGTAGCCCCACAGGCGGCGCAGGTGCTTGAGGACCTCTTCCTGATCCTCTTCATCCAGATGGATGCCGTCGCGCACGGTATGTGTCAGCTTCAGCTCCCGGTCGCCCCGCAAGTCCGCGTCCGTCACCTGGATATCCGGTTCCAGATAGGCAAGGTCATACTGCTTGGCCAGGTCGCGCCGGATCGCCTTGTAGCCCGCGCGGTTGTGGATCTGGCTGACAACCAGATTGGGCAGATCCGCGTCATTGGTCAGCGTGAACAGCTTGAACTTGCGGATCAGGTTCGGCGACAGGAACTGCTGGATGAAGCTTTCATCGCGGTAGTTCGCCCAGGCATCGCGCAGCACACCGCGCCAATCCGGGTTGCCCGCAAAGTCCGGGAACCACTCCCGGTCCTCATCGGTCGGATCCTGGCAGATGCGCCGGATGTCCTGCATCATCGCAAAGCCCAGCGCATAGGGGTTGATGCCTGAATACCGCGGGTCGTCAAACTCAGGCTGCATCACCACATTGGTATGGCTGTGCAGCATCTCCATGTAGGCGCCTTCGGTGATCTGGCCTTCCTCATAGAGCTTGTTGATGATGTAGTAATGCACGAAGGTCGCGCAGCCCTCGTTCATCACCTTGGTCTGTTTCTGCGGATAGAGGTATTGCGCCAGCATCCGCACGATACGCAGGATCTCGCACTGCCAGGGCTCCAGCACCGGGCTGTGTTTCTCCAGGAAATACAGCAGGTTTTCCTGCGGCAGGTTCATCTGCTTGCGGCGCGCGCTGTAGGACGCGTCCTCGGCCTCTTCCAGCTTGTCGCGCCCCAGGGTGCTATCGGTCCAGATGTCCAGCACGCTCTGGCCGCTTTCGTAGCCCTCGCGCACCTTCTGCATCGCGACCAGTTCCTCGCTGGTTGGCTTGGGCGGGCGGCCATAGCGGAACACGCCTTGGGATTGCAAGGCATGGGCGGCGTCCAGCACTTCCTCCACCGCGCTGAGGCCATAACGCTCCTCGCAAGCGGCGATGTAATTTTTGGCAAATGCCAAATAGTCGTGGATGCCCGCCGCGTCAGTCCATTGCTGGAACAGGTAGTTGTTCTTGAAGAAATGATTGTGCCCAAAGGCCGCATGCGCCATTACCAGCGTCTGCATCGCCATGGTGTTTTCTTCCATGTTGTAGCTGATGCAGGGGTTGGAGTTGATGACGATCTCATAGGCCAACCCCTGGCGGCCGGTGCGGTACAGCGCCTCGTCGCGGGCGAAATGCTTGCCGAAGGACCAGTGCTGATACATCAGCGGCAGGCCGACACAGGAATAGGCATCCAGCATTTGCTCGGCAGAGATGATCTCGATCTGGTTGGGATAGACATCCAGCCCAAGATCTTCGAGCGCGATCTGCTCGATCGCGTCGCGCGCCTTTTCCATCAGCTCAAAGGTCCATTCCGGCCCGTCGAACAGCGGCGCGCGCGCCTTTTCAGCTGCCTGCATTCTGCACCCCTTTCACCTTGGGAAGGAAGAACTCCCGGAAAATCGGATAGATATGGCCCGGCTGCGAAACCCGCTGCATCTCGAAATGCGGGGCCTGTGCTTTCACCTCACGGTAGTTCTGCCACAGGTCTTCGCCTGCTTCCGGGTTGTTCAGCAGCATTTCCGCCGCTTCATCTACAATCTCCACATACGCATAGAACTGGCTGACCGGCAGCAGGTCGTTCAGCAAAAGGTTTTTGCAGCGCGCCGAGTCATTACCGAAGTTCTCTCCGTCGGAGGCCTGAGCGCCGTAGATGTTCCACTCATCCGGCGGATAGCGTTCCTCGATGATCTCCTTCATCTTCTCCAGCGCGGTCGACACGATGGTGCCGCCGGTTTCACGGGCGTAGAAGAAGGTTTCCTCATCCACTTCCTGCGCGTGGTGGGTGTGGCGCACGAACACCAGCTCAGTGTGCTCATAGCAGCGTTCCAGGAACAGGTGCAGCAGCAGGAAGAACCTTTTTGCCAGGTCCTTCTCGCGCTCTTGCATTGAGCCGGACACATCCATCAGGCAGAACACAACTGCACGGGAGTTGCGGATCTTTTCCGGCACAAAGGTGTCGTAGCGCAGATCCAGCGGGTCGATATAGCCGACCACCTTGCGTTTGCGGATGATGCCGTCCAGCTTTTTCCGCAGCGCCTCCAGGAATTCCTCCTGCGGAGGGGTGCGGTCGTCCAGCGCTTCCAGTTCAGCGATCTGCTCTTCCAGGTCGCGCTGGGATTTGGTGGTGGGACGCTGCAGGGCGATCCGGCGGCCCAGCGAGTTGCGCATGGTGCGCACCAGATTGAGGTTGTTGGGCGTCCCGGCAGTTGTCAGGCCGGCGCGGCGGGTGCCAATGGTTTCAGTCTCCACCGTGGCTTTTTCCACCAGATCCGGCAGTTCCAGCCCTTCGAACAGGATTTCCAGATACTCCTCCTGGGTGAGGGTAAAGGAAAACTCGTCCTCGCCGTCGCCTTCCTCAGACGCCTTGCGGCCGCCCTGCCCCGCGCCCCCCTGGGGACGCTTGATGGTGTCGCCGACAACAAAATCCTTGTTGCCGGGCAGCACGTGGCGGCGCAGCCCGCCCTTGGAGGAATGAAAGAACCGCGGCTCCTTCAGACCCCGCGACGGGATTGTGACCTTTTCGCCTCCGTCAGGTACGCCGCTTCCGTTCTGGATCGACTTCCCCCGGACCGACTGGTCGACGCGCTCCTTAATGTTCTCCCGGGCCCGCCGCAGGAACCGCTGGCGGTTCCCGAGGCTCTTGCCCTTCGGATTGGCGCGCCTGTCGATGAAATGATGCATGTTGCACAGCGCTCCTCTTTAGCCCGCCTTGTTGACGCGCATGTACCATTCGACCAGGCGCCGGACCTGCCGGTCGGTATAGCCGTGGCCGCGCATCCGCTCGACGAACTCCTGGTGCTTGCTCTCGGTTTTGCTGTCCTTCTTGGACCCGAAGGAGATCACCGGCAGCAGTTCCTCGACCTGCGAGAACATGTGCTTCTCGATCACGTCGCGCAGCTTCTCGTAGGAGTTCCAGGCCGGGTTGGACCCGGTGTTGGCACGGTGGCGCAGGGCGAATTTCACGACCTCGTTGCGGAAGTCCTTGGGATTGGCGATGCCGACCGGCTTCTCAATCTTGCTCAGCTCCGCATCCAAAACCTCGCGGTTATAAAGCTGGCCGGTGTCCGGATCCTTATAATCCTGCTCCTCGATCCAGGCATCGGCATAGGCGATGTAGCGGTCAAAGACATTCTGGCCGTATTCGGTATAACTTTCGAGGTACGCCTTCTGGATCTCGTTGCCGATGAACTCCTCATAACGGGGCGCCAGTTCAGTCTTGATGAACTCAAGATACTTCTGCTCCATCTCCTGCGGGAACTGCTCGCGCTTGATCATCTGCTCCAGCACATACATCAGATGCACCGGGTCCGCCGCGACTTCGTTGGTGTCGAAGTTGAATGTGGTCGACAGCACCTTGAAGGCAAAGCGGGTCGAGATGCCGTTCATGCCCTCATCCACGCCAGCCCGGTCCTGGTATTCCTGCACCGTTTTGGCCTTGGGATCGGTGTCCTTCAGGCTTTCGCCATCATAGACCCGCATCTTCGAGTAGAGGTTGGAGTTCTCATGCGGCTTCAGGCGGGTCAGCACTGAGAAGCGGCTAAGGATCTTCAGCGTCTCCGGCGCGCAGGGCGCATTGCGCAGCTCGCTGTTCTCGATCAGTTTTTCGTAGATCGACGTCTCATCCGAGACCCGCAGGCAGTACGGCACCTTGACGATCGACACCCGGTCGATGAAGGCCTCGTTGTTCTTATTGTTCTTGAACGACTGCCATTCGCTCTCGTTCGAGTGCGCCAGGATCAGGCCGCTGAAGGGAATGGCGCCGAAGCTTTCGGTGCCCATGTAGTTGCCTTCCTGGGTCGCCGTCAGCAGCGGGTGCAGCATCTTGATCGGCGCCTTGAACATCTCCACGAATTCCAGAATGCCCTGGGTCGCACGGTTCAGGCCGCCGGAGAAGCTGTAGGCGTCCGGGTTATCCTGGCTGAAATGCTCCAGCTGGCGGATGTCGACCTTGCCGACCAGGGTCGAGATGTCCTGGTTGTTCTCGTCGCCCGGCTCCACCTTGGCGACACAGATCCGGCGCAGCCGCGACGGATGCAGGCGCACAACCGAGAACTTGTTGATATCGCCATCAAATTCATCCAGACGCTGCACCGCCCAGGGCGACATCAGTCCCGGCAGCCGGTGCTGCGCGATGCCGTATTCTTCCTCCAGCACCTTGCCCATTCGAACCGGGTCAAACAGGCCCAGCGGGCTTTCGAAAATCGGCGAGATCTGGTTGCCTGCCTTCAGCACATAAATCGGCTGATCCTCCATCAGGCGCTTCAGGCGTTCCGCCAGCGAGGATTTGCCGCCGCCGACCGGCCCCAGCAGGTAGAGGATCTGCTTGCGCTCCTCCAGCCCTTGCGCGGCGTGGCGGAAGTATCCGACGATCCGCTCAATGGTGTCTTCCATGCCATAGAAATCATGGAATGCGCTGTAGCGCTTGATCGTTCGGTTCTGAAAGATCGGCCCGAGCCGCGCGTCCTTGGACGTGTCTACCAGCTCCTCTTCGCCAATTGCCCTCAGCATCCTCTCGGCGACGTTCGCGTACAGGCTTGGATCGTCGCGGCAGGCATTCAAATAGTCCTGCAGCGGCATTTCCTGCTCGCGCGTTTCGCCGTACTGCTCTGCAAAAAGTTCGGCAATGTCTTTCATCGTGGATCAAGCCTCCTGGTTAACTGGCGCCGTTCCTCCTGGCGTTTCTTCGCGCACGGACAGACGGGTGCCCAGCACGTGGGCATAAGTGTCCGCGTCAGTGTTGAGTTCTGATTTCTGCTCGGCGCCGCTGCTGGCGTTATACGTCCGGCTGGCCGCTCTTGGCGGCGGCCTGCGCCCGGTTACCAGGGCTGTCGGCGTCGTCTTTACTTACTCTCGAGCTTACACCAATTACGAACTTCTTCCTATCTGAAAGTGGTGTACTTTTAATTAATTGCCAGAATCTTTTGCGGGAAATTTTCATCACATCAAAGCGAACACCCCCTTCAACCACCCCTTCTGCAACGCGGCATTTCAGCGGCTTGCGGGCGCGCTTCCGCCATGAGGTGATTGTCGCATCTCGAACTCGCCCCTGGGTAATATCCCGTAGCAGGAATGCTTGCTTTCATGGACCAGCCGCAGCGGGGTCCACCCCGGCACTAAGGCTGGTCCGCAGCTGCTTTCCCGTGAAAAAGCTTAAAATTTCTGCGGCAGCCAGGACACGGTTGCCGCTAAATTTACTGTAACAGCGGCGCCCATCCACTGGACAGGCCTCGAAAAATCATCACAGTATGGCCTCAGAATGGCCGCAAAAGACGGCCGGTGGGCGAAACTACAGGCAACGGAACCACGCAGCGCGCGCCAATTGATTTCGGCGCAGCCGCGTACAGATTGAGCGGTAAAAAAATGAGCACGGTAGCATTTATTACCCGCGACATGGCGGGCACTACACAGCATGGCAATTTCTCCGAAGGCACGCCGGCGCGCATTAATGCGGGCCCGGCCAAGGACATTTCGCTGAATCTCAACCCAGCCGACGTCGAGAGCTATGCCCGCCGCGGCGGCGACCTGCACATCACCCTGGCCAACGGACAGGAGCTGGTGCTGGAGAACTATTACTCCTTCAGCTCCACCGGTGGTAAGAACCTCTTCCTCAGCTCCGAAGGCGAGTTCATCGAGGTCGTTCTGGAGGACAAGTCCAGCGGTATGCTCTTTGCTACCTACGAACCGCTCGACCTGAGCGGCAAGTGGAGCGCATACGACGAGATGGTGTTCCTGGACGTCGACCGGATCGAGCCGGTGGTTGCACCGCTCGCCGCACCGCTGTTCGGCGGCCTGGGGGCCGCAGGGGCCGCAGCAGGTGTGGTTGGCGCAGCCGCCATCGCCGGCAGCGGCGGAGGCGGCGATGACGGCACCGCCGCAATCGTGCCTACGGTGAATGATCCGGACGCCACCTACCCGGTGTCAGGCTCCACCACCTCTCCGGTTGAAATCACCGGCACCGGAGCGCCGGGATCCGAGGTGACAGTCACCGTCGGAACCGCGACCCAGACAACCACAATCGATGACAACGGCAACTGGAGCGTGACCTTCCCGGTTGATGATCTGCCGCCGGACGGAAACTACGATTCAACCGTTCATGTTGTTGACCCGGATGGCACCGAATTCGACCTGGATGGCCCCACAGTGGTGATCGACACCGTTGCCGATGTAACCCTTGATGAGGGCCAGGCTGGCGGCGATGATATGATCAACGCAGCGGAAGCCGCGGATGGCGTCACCCTGACAGGGACTGCTGAAGCAGGTGCGACTGTCGAAGTCACTTTCCAGGGTGTCACCCGCACGGTCACCGCCACAGAAGACGGCACCTGGAGCGCGGACTTTGCGGCGTCTGAAATCGCCGCTGGCGAGTACGACTCAGAAGTTACCGTCAAGGCGACAGACAGCTTTGGCAATACTGGCAACGTGACCGGAACCATCCGTGTTGACACAACAACAGCGGTGGAGATTGATCCCGGCCAGGCAGGCGGCGACGATCTGGTCAGCGGCTCCGAGGCCGCGGCAGGCCTGACCCTGACCGGCACCGGCGAGGCAGGGGCGACGGTCAGCGTCACTGTAGAAGGCGTGACCCGCACCGCCACGGTGGACGCGGACGGCAACTGGGCCGCCGTGTTCGAAGCAGGCTCGCTGCCTGCCGGCGAATATGACACCACCGTCAGCGTGACATCGACCGACACGGCCGGAAATACTGCGACGGCCACCGCCGACCTGCGCGTGGACACGCTGGTCGACCCGCTGACCCTGGAATCCGGCAGCATCGAGGGCGACAACGTTGTCAACGGCTCCGAACGCAGCGACGGGGTGACGCTGACCGGCACAGTGGAGCCGGGCTCGACCGTTGTCGTGCAACTGGGCAACGCCACCGAAACCGCAACTGTCGATGCCGCCGGCAACTGGAGCGTGGATTTCGCCGCCTCCGACATTGCCCAGGGCAGCTACGACGCAGATATCACTGTCACGGCCACGGACGCCGCCGGCAACACCTCGGAAATCAGTGACACGCTGACCATCGACACCGAGGTAACGCCGTTCACTGCAGACAGCAGCCAGACCGATGACGATGTGCTGAACGTCGCAGAGCGCGCCGCAGGCTTGACCATGACCGGCACAGTCGAGGCTGGATCAAGCGTTGAGGTGACCATCGGCGGCGTCACCCGGGCTGCGACCGTGGATGCGGACGGCAACTGGAGCGCCGCCTTTGACGCGGATGACCTGCCCGAGGGCGACACCACCGCCACAGCAGAGATCACCGCGACCGACGCGGCGGGCAACACCCAAACCCTGACCGAAACCTTCGGCATCGACACCGAGTATGACGCTCCGAACGTCGGGGATGTGATCAGCACCGGCGCCGGTGTCAGCGGTTTCTTCAGCGATGATTTCGAGACCGGCGACACCGCGCATGAGCTGACCAGCGGCGGCAGCGTCTCGGATGTCACCGGCACCGAAACCGACCTTGGCGGCGGCCGGACATTGTTCAGCTTCGACGCGGACGTTCCGGACGGCTCGCATCTGGTGGTCAACCGCGTCGACGACGCGGGCAACAGCTCCGGCACGATGGTTGTGCTTGAGGACGGCGCCGGCGCAACGGTGCTGGACCACGCAGGCCTGTCGCAATTCAACATCGATGAGCTGAACCTTGTTCATGCTGATGGCGTCGACCTGACCCTGACCGAGGCGGACATCAACGCGCTGTCCGGCAACTCTGACTCGGTGACTGTGCATGGCGGGGCGGATGACACGCTCACGATTACCGGCGCGACCGCAACGGGCACAGAGACCATCGATGGCGAGGCCTACAACGTCTACACCATCGGCGACGACGGCACCACGCTGATCGTCGACGAAGACGTCAATACCGTAATCTGAGCGGCTGGCCTGGCGGGCAATTCCGCCGGGCCCAACACAACAAAAGCCTTAAACACAAGGGCAAAGGGCAGGATGCAACCGGGACGCTTTCTTTGCGCCATCGCAGTGATGTGCAGCCTGTCGGCCTGCGCCCAGTCACCGCTGTCCGGCGGGTCCGAAGGCGCCGGTGCATCAGCACCGCGCAGCAATTTTTCCCAATCGGGCGATGCCTCCTCCGAAGTGATCCGGAAGCTGATGGAGCGGCGCTCCCTGCTGACTGATGACAGCGCTTACGGCGAGGTGGCGCAGGCCGCGATTGCCGCCTCGTCCCGCGCGGCCGAGGCCGAGCTGATCAGCGCCAAATTGCGGGCCGAAGCGGCCTCTAAGAACTGGCTGCCGACGCTGGGCCCTTCGGTCAGCCTGACCGATCTGGGCGATCTTGTAGCGGGACTGCTGATTGAGCAGGTGCTGTTCGACAACGGCCGCCGCAAGGCAGAGCGGGCCTTTGCCGCCGCTGATGTCGAAGTCGCCGCGGTCAACCTGTCAGAAGACATGAACAGCAGGGTGGAAACGGCGGTTGGGCTGTATGCCACTGCCCTGCGCGGCGACGAGAAAGCTGCCTATGGCAACCGCGCCCTGCGCCGGATGCAGGACTTCCGCCGGATCGTTCAGGGGCGTGTTGACGGCGGTGTGTCAGACCGTGCCGACCTCAATGTCGTGGACAGCAAGATCAGCGGCATACGCACCGCCACCGCTACCGCCCAGGACGCCGCCGCCACAGCGCGCGCCGAGCTGCAGGCTATGACCGGGCAGTCTTTCCCCCGGAAGCCCGCGCATCTGGAGATAGGCACCCCGCCCGAGCAGGTTCAGTTCCTGTCCGTGCTCAAGGCCGGCGCTGAGGCAGAGCGCACAATTGCCCAGGCCAAGTCGGGGCGCGCAGGCCTGCTGCCGCAGATCTCGGCTGCGGGCAATGTAACCACCGACGGGTCCGGCGCCGGGATCACCCTCGGTACCGGCCAGCCGCTGGGTCTTGGCACCCCTGCAGCCATCCAGGCGCTGGAAGCCTCCAAGGAGGCCGCAACCCGCCAGGTGGGCGAAGCAGAGGAAACCGCCCGCCGCACCTACAGCAGACAGATCCAGCAGATAGCTTCCTACCGCCGCCAGGAGGCCGAGACGGCAGCCCTGGTGCGCCGCAGCCGCGAAACCTATGAGCTGTTTCAGAAACAATTCGAGGCTGGCCAGCGCCCGGTGATGGAGGTGATCCAGGTCTACGAGGAGCTGGTGCGCCGCGAGCAGGCCTTTATCGACGCGAAATACGAGGTGGTGCTGATCCAGCTGCAGCTGGCGCGCGACCTGGGCCTTTTGGCCGATGGGGACAAGATTTGACGGACACGACACAAAAGTCCCCGCGCCCCCTGCCCGCCTCCGGCAAAAAACCGGTGCTGCGGGCTGTACCTGCTTCACGCCCGCAAGCCGCACCGCAAGCCGGGATGCAGCCTGGCAATACCCCTGCCCCGGCGCCCTGTCCCAATGCGCCGCTCAAGCCGCGCACGGACAATCAGACCAAACCCCAGCCGCAAGAAGCGCAGCCAGAGGTCGGCTCCCTGCTGGAGGGCGCTGCGGCCCGTATTCAGCACCGCGCC
This sequence comes from Leisingera sp. ABM4_103, assembly GCF_056158685.1. Taxonomy (NCBI): domain Bacteria; kingdom Pseudomonadati; phylum Pseudomonadota; class Alphaproteobacteria; order Rhodobacterales; family Roseobacteraceae; genus Leisingera; species Leisingera sp. ABM4_103. Next base: position 524,401 of record NZ_JBSWTU010000005.1, read on the forward strand.
AGCCTGATTGCCACACTGGCCGCGCTGAAGGGCAGCGAAGTGCCGATCAGCGATGTCGCCGCCTTCCTGTGGAAGGAAACACCGGGAGATTTGTCCCTGCACACGCTGGCCAAGGCGGTGCAATCCGCCGGGTTGCAGCCCAAAATTCTGGAGAAGCAGAGCCTCGCCCCCGCGCTGTGGCCTGCGCTTGCGGTGATGTCCGGCGGCCAGTGCGTACTGGTGCTGAGCCAGGCAGATGAAGCCCTGACCATCTACGACACCTCCTGCCCGGACAACCGCACCGAGGTGCCCCTGGCGGAGTTCTCTCCCTATTTCACCGGCACAGTGCTGTCGGCCCGCCCTTCGCTCAGCCAGATGGCGGCCAAGCACACGCCGCAGATCGATCCCGGCCATTGGTTCTGGAGCGAGTTCCCCAAGTACCGCCGCCAGGTGGGTGAGATCATGCTGGGCTCGCTGGTGGCTAACATCCTGGCGGTGTCGGTCGCGCTGTTCTCCCTCCAGGTCTATGACCGGGTGGTGCCGCATCAGTCGCACGCGACCTTGTGGGTGCTGGCTGTCGGCGCCTTTTTGGCGATTGCACTGGAGGCGATGCTGAAGCTGGCGCGCGCGCGGCTGACCGACGCGGCCGGCCGCCAGATCGAGCTGTCAGTGCAGCACAACCTGATGCGCCGCCTGATCGGCATGCGCTCCGACAAGAAACCGCTGCCGCCCTCCGGCCTGTTTGCCGCGATGCGCGATTTCGGCTCGGTGCGTGAGTTCTTCACATCCTCCACTATTTCCACCTTGGCGGACATCCCCTTTATCGCGGTGTTCCTGCTGCTGGTCGCCTCGATTGCCGGACCGGTGGTCTGGGTGATTGTCGCGGGCGGCATCCTGATGCTTCTGCCTGCCTATTTCATGCAGAAAAAGATGATCGCTTATACCCGCCAGACGCAGGGCGCCAATGCCAAGGCGGGGCGGCTGCTGCATGAGGTGGTGACCGAGCTGGACACCGTGAAGACCCAGCGCGGCGAGGACCGGGTGCTGCGGCTGTGGGATGAACTGAACACTCTGTCGTCGCATTCCGCGACCGAGCAGCGCAAGCTGTCCAGCGCCCTTACTTATTGGTCGCAGGGCGTGCAGCAGGCGACCTATATCACTGCGGTGGTGCTGGGAACGCTGCTGGTCTTTGCGGGCGAGTTCACCGTCGGCACCATCATCGCCACAGGTATTCTGACCAGCCGCACGCTGGCGCCGCTCACGCAGTTTGCCGCCACCCTGGCGCGCTGGAGCAACGTCAAGGCGGCGCTGGAAGGGCTGGATGCGATTGCCCAGGCGCCGCAGGAAAAGGAACAGGAACGCACTTATCTGCGCCGCCAGAAAATCGAAGGCCGGTTTGAGCTGCGCGAGATCATGTTCCGCTACGATGACGACGCGGCGCCGACGCTGGACGTGCAAGCTGTGGCGGTCACGCCGGGCCAGCGGGTTGCGGTGCTGGGCGTCAACGGATCGGGTAAGTCCACACTCCTGAAACTGCTGTCCGGCCTTTACGCCCCCGACCGGGGCCGCATCCTGCTCGACGGCACCGACATGGCACAGATCGACCCGCGCGACCTGCGCGCCAACATCGGCTACCTCAGCCAGGATGTGCGGCTGTTTGCCGGCTCCCTGCGCGACAACCTGAATCTCAACCAGCTGGAGCGCGATGACGACCGCCTGATGGAGGCGCTGGAGTTCGCAGGCCTCGGCGCCCACGTGCGAAACCACCACAAGGGGCTGGATCTGGAGATCAGCGACGGCGGCCATGGCCTCTCGATCGGCCAGCGCCAGTCGATCGGCTGGGCCCGGCTGTGGCTGCAGGACCCGTCGGTCGTGCTGCTGGACGAACCCACCGCGGCGCTGGACCAGACGCTGGAACGCACCCTGGTCAGCCGCCTGGAAGGCTGGCTGGAGGGCCGCACCGCGGTGATCGCCACCCACCGGATGCCGATCCTGTCGCTCACCAACCGGACCCTGATCCTGCAGTCCGGCCGGATGGTGGTGGACGGACCGCGTGATCAGGTTCTGGCCCATCTGGCCGCCGGAGAAGGCAAATGAGCATGGCCCTGCACGATCCCTACGGAAATGCCGAGACGCCCCGCAGCGCCAGCCGGATCATCTATCTGGCGCTGGCCGCCGTTGTGACCTTTCTGATCTGGGCCGCCTTTGCCTCCATCGACGAGATCGTCCGCGGCGAGGGACAGGTGGTTTCCTCCTCCCGCGCGCAGATCGTGCAGAACCTCGAAGGCGGCATTCTGGCGGAGCTGCATGTTCGTCAGGGCGATATCGTCTCCGCCGGCCAGGTGCTGGCCAAGCTGCAGGACACCAAGTTCCGCGCCGCCGCCGACGAGCTGCAGAACCAGATCGACGCGCTGGAGATCAAGCGCCACAGGCTGGAAGCGCAGATGAAGGGTGCCTTTGAATTCACCGTGCCGGAAATGCTGGCGCAGCGCTCCCCCGGCATCCTGGCCTCGGAACGCGGCCTGCTGACTGCGCGTCAGACTGACTTCACCAGCCGCCGCGACAGCGCCCGGCAGATCATGGATCAGCTGAACGCCGAGCTGGCCAATATGGAGCAACTCTACAAGCAGAAGATCGTCGCGCTGATCGAGGTGAACAAGGCCCGCAAAGCCGCAACCGACGCCCGCGCCAAATACAGCGAGATCGGCACCCAGGCAGAGCTGGAACAGGCGGAGGAGTATTCGCAAACCCTGCGCGACCTCACGACCCTGCGCCAGGAACAGCGGCTGGCGGTGGACCAGCTGAACCGCACCATCATCACCTCCCCCATGGCTGGGATCGTCAACAGCCTGGCCGTGACCACCATCGGCGGCGTGATCCGTCCCGGCGAGGAAATTCTGGAGATCATCCCGCTGGGCGAAGAGCTGTTTGTCGAGGCGCGGGTGAAACCCGAAGACATCGCCAGCGTGCAGCCCGGCCAGGACGCCACCATCAAGCTGTCGGCCTATGACTACACCATCTATGGCTCGCTGCGCGGCAAGGTGGATTTCGTCTCCGCCGATACTTTTGAAGATGAACGCAACCCGCGCGCCGAACCCTATTACCGGGTGACGGTGCGGGTCGACAAATCCGGCTTCACCGAACGCCAGCAATCCATTGAGATCCGCCCGGGCATGCGGGCCACGGCGGAGCTGCAGACCGGCGCCAAGACGGTTCTGCAATACCTGCTGAAGCCGTTGTACAAATCCCGCGAAGCTCTGCGCGAGCCGTGATGGCGCTGCCAGACCTAGGCCGTTGCAGCCGCACAATTACTTTGGTTTCCGGCTGTTCCTAGCCCGCGAGGCGCATGAGTTCGCGAAGCGAAGCATCCAGCGCTGTGCCGATTGAAACCCGCCGTTTGCCCATCGCCGCCTTGGCTGAGATCACCGAAACCAGCCGCGGCGGCAGGCCCGGGCGCATCTCCAGCACCGGCGACCCGGACGCGCCAAAGTCCACCAGGCAAGACAGCACCAGGGTCCGGCTTTGCCGTGCCAATACGCTGCACGACGGTTCCAGCCCCGGCCGGGTAGCATGCCTGCGGGTATAGGACAGAACCCCCAGAGTATCACCGCGCGCCGCGTCCGGCGACATTGTCAGAGGCTGGATGCGGCTGCGGCTGATCGGGCGGTCCAGCTTGAGTACCGCCAGATCGCTGCCGATCTGATGCTTCCCCGCGGGCCGGTAACGGTATTGCGGATGCATCACCGCCTTAACCACCTGCCGCAGGGCCACTGCCTGCCGTCCCGACAGACCAGCCTCGAACCAGATCGCCGCCGGCGCAACCTGCGCCCCTGTGCGCGGATCAAACAGGCAGTGCGCGGCCGTCAGCACAAGATCCGGCGCAACCAGCGCGCCGGTGCAGATGTTGCCGTTTGCAATGTTCAGCCGTCCGACGGCCTCCCACCCCTCAATGGATGCGGCGGCTGACTGCGTATCACTCGCAGCCGCGCCGATGGGCATGCCCAGGGACAGGCATGCCGCCATCGCAGCAATTAGTCGTCTCATTACCCACTCCAGCTTCCCGCAAACCTATCGTCATTCAGGCGTGCGGCTGGAATGAGGCCCGAAATTGCCGTGAAGAGGCAAATTCATGGACAGATTGCGGCAGCGTTAACAATTCCCTAACCCCCCCGGTTATTGATGATTAACCATGGCAAATAAGACCCATCCTTTGCCAGAAAAACCCGAACAGCGCCGAAGGAAACCAGAGAACTCCCCGGAAACGCGGGAAAATATTCTGCCGCTCAACCGGGTTTCGAGCGCAGTACAGCCACCATACCAGCGATTCGCACTCTCAGTTTTGTTAACTATTTGCTGCCGCGTGGCTCATCTGAGCCGGGGGCGATGGCTCCGTACTGCCGTCGCCCGCACCGCCGCAAACGTTAATGTTCGGGCAGTCCCGGATGAGCGCTTGCCCGCAAAACCACAGCAACAGACTGCTCTGCGCATTGCCCTGCTCAACCTTATAGCGAAGCAAAAAAATCGAAACCCTATCGTAAAAGTGCAGGCGCATTAACCGATAAAAAATCTATCTATCGTTGAAAATGAAGACAATCGCATCACTCGCATCTGACGCGGCACCACCCGCGGGATGCCTCTCCGCTGGAGGTCAAATTGAAAATTCTGAAATCCATGAAGCTCGCTTACAAGCTGCCGCTGCTGATCGTCAGCACTGCACTGGTGCTGACAGCCGTTCTGATTGCCGTCAGCACCAGCAACTTCCGCCGCGGCGTGCTCGAGAAGAGCGAAGTGTTCATGCAGTCCCTGGTGCAGGACCGCGAATTGGCCCTGCAATCCTATTTCGAGGGAATAGAGGCCGCCATTCTGACGATCGCCTCGGTGCCCTCGACGGCCGATGCCATGAAAGACTTGACCGCGACCTGGTCCACCCGGGCCGGCGAAGGCCAGGCCGAGGTGCAGAACCTTTCACTGTTTGCCTCTGCAGCATCTCCCTACGAAATTCACTTCGAGCGCAATCATCCCGCCTTCAAGAGGGTTATGGAGAGGATGGGCTTCTATGACATCTTCCTGATCAGTCCGGCAGGGGACGTGGTCTTTTCGGTCACCAAGGAAAGCGACTACGCCAGCAACATGATCACCGGCCAATACCGCGGCACAGGTCTGGCCAAAGCGTTCCGGATGGCGGAGGACGGAGAAGCCGGCCGGGTTTATTTCTCCGACATCGAATCCTATGCGCCCAGTGCGGATGCCCCGGCGGGCTTTGCGGCAACCCGGATCGTGGATGAGGCAGGCCGGTTCGCAGGGGTTTTCGCCCTGCAGGTTGCCATAGACGAAATCGCAACGATCACCACCAATTTCGGCGGCGAGCTGGAAACGCTGGATGTTTACCTGATCGGCGGCGACTTCAAAGCCCGCACCCAATCGCGCCTCGAGGGGCGGCACCGCGTACTGGAAGAGCTCCCCAGCCTGCCTTACATTGAATCTGCCTTTTCCGGCATCTCCTCCGAAAGCGGCTCTGCTGGCGCGGGCGGTGACCACGCCGGAATATTCCACCCTGCCGTCCAAAAGCCGGATGGGCGTACCGTGGCAGCCGTCACCGCACCCTTCGCTTACCGCGACCTCAATTGGGCAATCGTGGCTGAGCTCGACCGGGAGGAAATACTGGCGCCCGCTGTCCGGCAGCGCCAGATCATGCTGCTGATCTCCCTGTCCCTGGCTGCCGTTGTCTCCTGTCTCGGCTGGCTGTTCGCGCGGTCGATCACCCGCCCGATCGACAAAATCTGCGCGCACATGGAGGCCGTTGCTTCAGGCGATCTGGACACCAGAATCGAAGCCGCCGGGCGGAACGATGAAATCGGCAAGATCGGCAAAACTCTGGTTTCTATGCAGGCCGACTTGAAACAGGCCCGCCTCGCCGAAGAGCGCCGCAATGAGCAGCAGCAGCAGCAGCAATTCGTGGTTGAAAGCCTGAGCGCCGGCTTGGTGCGGCTGTCTGCCGGGGATTTCTCGCAGCCTATCACAGAAGCCTTTCCGGAGGACCACGAACAGCTGCGCCGTGATTACAACCTGACCTTGGAAACGCTGAAGGACACTGTGCAGCAAGTGATCGTGGCAGCGGGCAGTATCCGCAACGGTGCCGCCGAAATCAGCCAGGCCTCCGACGACCTCTCGCACCGCACCGAGAGCCAGGCCGCCACGCTGGAGGAGACCGCCGCGGCGCTGGATGAGCTGACCGCATCGGTGAAGTCCGCGGCAGAAGGCGCCCGCAGTGTTGAGGCCACCATGGCCGAAGCGCGGGCCGACGCAGTGTCCAGCGGTTCTGTGGTAGGAAACGCCGTTTCTGCAATGAACGAGATCGAACAGAGTTCGAACCACATCAGCCAGATTATCTCGGTGATCGACGACATTGCCTTCCAGACCAACCTGCTGGCTCTGAACGCGGGCGTCGAGGCTGCGCGCGCGGGCGAGGCCGGCAAGGGCTTTGCCGTGGTCGCAAGCGAAGTGCGGGCGCTGGCGCAGCGTTCCTCGGATGCGGCAATGGAGATCAAGACCCTGATCGGCGACAGCTCCAAACAGGTGGAGCGCGGGGTGGATCTGGTCGGCAAGGCCGGCGAGGCGCTGCAAAGCATCGTCGAACGGGTCACCCATATCTCGCAGCTGGTCTCCGGCATTGCCGAGGGTGCGGCAGAGCAGTCCACAGGGCTGGCCGAAATCAACACAGGCGTGACCCAGCTCGACCAGGTGACACAGCAGAACGCTGCCATGGTGGAGGAGGCCACCGCGGCAGGCCACATGCTGAACACGGATGCTGCCAAGCTGGCAGAGCTTGTGTCGCATTTCACGATTGAAGGGCAGACTGCATCCCGCCCAGACCAGCACGGTGTGCCCAAGTCAAGTGCGGTTGTGCATGAGGTGGCGGATGAACTCTGGAACGAAGAGCGCCTTCGCCCTGCAGCAACAGGTACCGGCGGGGCAGGCAAATGGCAGGACTTCTGAGCCAAGCCAGTGCAGGCGGCGCGGAGCAGGCCGCCGCCTCCTGGCGAGGCTGAAGCGGCGGTTCTCGACCTGACGGCTTTCCGGCATCCTGACTGACTGGAAACCCAAGCAGCAAGGGGCGGCCGCATGTTCGCCGCGGATCAATTACCGCAGCGCATCATCCGCCCCCTGCTCGAGCCGCCAGACTGCGGTTCCGGGCCGTAAAACACTGTCTCTGACGGCGCATGACGCGGATAACTTTCCCAGGGTCCGCTTGCTCTCAGCAGCAGGGTTTTACGCCGCTTCCTTTCCGTAATGACGCCCCGGACTAAGCCATGACAATGGAGCGCGTGGAAGCCACGGCTCTGCCGCAGCGCCTTCGCAGCTAAACTGTGCTGCGTCCAGCCTCTCTGCCACGGAAAGTTGATGGGACCCGGCCCGCTCAGCGCTTTCCGGGCGCGCGATCCGGCAAAGGCCATTCAGAATATGCGCCAAACCAAGCGCTCCAGGCTGCCCGCCCGGCACCATGAAGCGCAAGGGTTCCGCAAATAGTATTTGCCCAACGTCTCCTTAACGTAAAATCCCGGCTGCCGTATCCAGCGCTCAGTTTTCCTTAATCAAATACCTCAAGATAATGACCCCATGCGTGAAATCGACTGATAGCAACTCCACCTAAAGTGAGCGCCGGGACAGCCGCTCCCGGTGCAGCGTAGTTTAAAAGGTAACAGAATGAGCAATACTCAGTTCTCCAATAGGGGTGCCCCGCCGGTTCTGCAGCCGGTCAATTTGAACATCCTCTCCGTCGACGACGATGAGATCGATAGGCTGCGTCTGAATAAGCTGTGCCGTAAGGCCGGGATGACGGCCGAATTCCACGAGGCCGCGACCTTGGAAGAAATGCGTCAGCGTCTGGACGACGAACAGTTTGATCTGGTGTTCCTCGATCATAACCTGGGCATGGAAACAGGGCTGGATGCTTTGAGACTGCTGGTGTCTCACGAAGATCAGGTTCAGGCTGTTCCGATAATGCTCACAAGCGCAACCAACTATCATATCGCTGTCGAGGCCATGCGCCGGGGCTGCGCGGACTATATTGTCAAGGATGAGCTGACAACGGATTCCCTGATGAAATCCATCGCCTCTGCGCTTGAGCGCCGGGCGCTATACGGGCAATTATCGAGCGCACGCGCTTCAGAAAAGGAGCTGAGGCGGATTTTCCAGCGTTTCATCGTCGGCTGCGGGCCCGATCTCCGGCTGCTTTTGAGCAGAACGCTCGCCGGGGTGCGCGTGATCAAGTCGCAGGCGCGTCAGGATGGCAGCCTGCCGCCCCCCATTTTGTCAGATGTCTCAATGCTGGAACGCAGCTGCAAGGATCTGGTTGTGTTCATGGATGACCTGGACAGCGTGATCGACGACACCCGGGAGTTTACCGCCAAAGTATCCCCTAATTTGCTGCAGTAACGGCCAGCCGAATATGCCGGCGGGACCGGAGCTCCAGAGCAGATCCTTCCCGCGAAACTCCAAGCCTTCCGGCCCCCATGGCCAAGGGCCTTCTCTGCAGGCTGCGCCACAGGACTGCCATCGCGGGAAAACGCGGAAGCTTGCTTGTGGTGTGGCTGCATTGCAGTCCGCCGGTCCAGTGGAACCCGGTTTCGCCTCCCCCGGCCGCTGGCCTTTCCGGAACAAGGAAAAAGCAGCATGACACCCGACACGCGAGCCGCCAGCCGCCCTGCCCTGAACATCGTTCTTGTCGAGGATGATGACGGCGACGCCAAGGCCCTTCGCCGCGCTTTCAGCCGGGCGAGGATCGCCAATCCGATTCAGCGTTTTACCGACGGCGTCGAGGCCTTGGCCTTTCTGCGGGGCGAGATGAGTCAGGTGCCGCCGCCCAGCTTTGTCGTGCTGAGCGACATCAATATGCCCCGGAAAAGCGGCATAGAACTGCTGGAGGAAATCCGCGCTGATCCTGTTCTGCGCAAGATCCTGTTTATCGTGCTGACAACATCGGAAGACCAAAGGGATATCTCTGCAGCCTACGCAAACAACGTGGCCGGCTACATTCTCAAGTCCAATGCCGGCGACATGTTTGTCGATCTCATGGCCACGCTCGATCACTATTGGCGCATCGTTGAATTGCCCGAAATACACATCAGAAAGGTATCCGATGACGGCTCTCAGCATCCTGATCATTGATGATGACGCAGGCGACCGGAAACTGGTGCGCAGGCTTTTGCTGCAGTTGCACCCCGACGCCAAGGTGGCCGAGGCGGACAGCGGGAAAAGCGCCTTATCTCAAGCCGGCCTGCCAGTTGACGTGATCATTCTGGACTATCTCCTGCCGGACGGAACCGGGCTTGACCTTATCGCGCAGCTAACCGGCAGCTGGCCGCGGGCGGTTCTGTTCATGACCACCGGCCAAGGCGACGAAGAGATCGCCAAGAGCGTCATTCTGGCCGGGGCCAGCGACTATATTCCCAAATCCGCCATCACCGCCGAAGCCTTGCAACGGATGATTGCAAACGGGCTGAAGGTTGCTGAAATGCGCTGGCGGATCCAGGAACAGCAAAATGAACTGCGCTTGTTTTCCGATGTGCTGGTGCATGACATGCGGGCGCCGCTCAGGGCGATCAAATTTCTCAGCGACCAGATTGAGGAGGATTACCAGGATGGCGAATTCGATGAAGTGACCCGTCAGCTGGAGCTGATGAAGAAATCCGTCCGCAAGACCTCCGAACTGATTGAACGGCTGGCAAGCCACATCAACCCGCACAGCACTGGGACCGCCGAGCAAGTTACTGTCGAGAGCCTGTTCGACAGCTTGCGTGCCGTTTTGGCGCAGGACCTTGCGGAGTCCGGCGCCCGTATCGAATGGCAGTCCGGCGGCCTGAGCGTCTTTTGCTTTCCTCCCGATATCGTTCAGCTGCTGCAGAACCTGATTGGCAACGCGATCAAGTATAGTGGCGGGCGAACACCCGAGATTTCGGTGTCCGCCGAGCCCGCGGGCTCAGGCGTGATGATCTCTGTAGCGGACAACGGCATTGGGGTTCCGCCAGAGTACAGGGAAAAGATTTTTGAGCCCTTCAAGCGGCTGCAGCGCGGCAGCACGCAGCCTGGCACCGGGCTTGGACTGGCGACCTGCGCCAAAATCGCCAAACGCCACAATGGGACAATCTGGTGCGACCCGCATGCGGATTCCGGCACGACAATCCGGTTTGTCGTCAGCCTTGAAAACAGCCAGACGCAAAAATCAGCCTGACGATGTTTCCCGTCTTGCGGCAGCAGGCGTGCAGGGAGACCAGCCCCGGTCCGTCCTCCCCCCGCGTCAGGGCTGAGCAGGCCCGGTGCCCCGCGGTTGTCAGGCGCCCGTCAGCACCGGAAAATGCGCCAGTAATGAGGCTTTGGCTTCCAGGATATGCGCTCTGGTCAGGTCGGAGGCCAGGCGGGCATCACCCGCCTCGCAGGCCTCCAGGATGGCAAGATGCTCGCGGCCGGCACGCTCCATGCCGTTGCTCATCACCAGCTGCGCCCGGATATAACGGTCGATCCGGTCCATCGCGCCATTGGCCGCTTCGCGAAAAAAGGCCAGCCTGCTGGCACTGTACAATCCGTCATGGAACGCCCGGTTCAGCACCCCCCATTCCATCGGGTTTTTTGAGGCATCAAAAGCGGCAAAATCGGCGCGCGCCTGTGCCAGCAGCCCCTGCGACATCCGCGGCACTGCATCGCGGATGATCTCCGGTTCCAGCAGCGCACGGAAGTCAAATATCTCGGCGGCCTCATCTGCCGACAGGCCGGCGACCACAGCCCCCTTGAACCGCTGCGTCCGGACCAGGCCGTGCTCCTCCAGCCGGTTGATCGCTTCACGCACGGGCAGCCTGCTGGTTTTGAAATGGCGCGCGATCTCGTCCTGGCGGAGCGGTTCGCCTTCCGCCAGCCGCCCCTCGACAATGGCCTTGCGCAGCGCTTCGAACACAACTGCCGAGGCCGAGGCCGTTTTCGAGATATCAACCGGGTCCAGTTTCATTGCAGCGCGCCTCCTCTACAGCAGGTGTATGCCAAGCGGCCTGCACGGAAAAGCAGGTTAGGCGGCCGCCCGAATCTGCAGCGCGGCGGGCGGCATCCCCGTCACACTTCCAGCGACACCCACAGCACCTTGGCGTCGTCCTTGCTGACCGACACGCAGCCATGGCCCATGCCGCTGTCATAATAGACCGAGTCGCCGGGCCCCATGCGCAGCGGCCGGTAATGCTCGGTATAAAGGATCACCTCGCCGCTCAGCACAAACATGAACTCCTCGCCCTGGTGGCGCACCCAATTGTCGAACTCAGTAACATCGCGAGCCTTGATGGTGCTGATGTAGGGCACCATGCGTTTGCTGGTCAGCTCGCTGCACAGCAGCTCATGGTCATAGGTGGTGGTTTCCTTGTGCTCGCCCTGGCCGGTGCGGGTAAAATCCCGCCGTCCGGTCACGCCGCTCTGCCCGGACTGCAGGAACAGCTGCGGGGTTTCCAGCTCCAGCGTTTGCATCAGGCGGCGGATAATCTCGAAACTGGGCCGGGTCTGGTTGTTCTCGATCTTCGACAAAGTCGACCGCCCGATTGCCGCAGCCTTGGCCGCCTCCTCCAGCGTCAGCCCCTTCTCCTTACGGGCGTCGCGAATTATTTTCCCCAGGACTTCCCCGTCCGGAGCCTCCATGGCCTCGGGGCCCAGTCCTGTTTCTTCTAAGGGAATTGGTTCCATTTCTGCGAATTCTCCTGATCCGAAAACAGCTTAGCTTTGATGCATTCCCGGGTCAAAATTTCCGTGACTGCACTTTTTGTTTGCAAGAGGGAAAAAGTTTCCTATAGGAGACGCAACGTCGTATACGGCAGCATACGTGCCGGTCCTGGACCGCTTTTCGGAGGAGAAACCACATGAGCGCATATGATCTGATCGTGATCGGGGCTGGGCCGGGCGGTTATGTCGCAGCAATCCGCGCGGCGCAGCTGGGCATGAAGGTGGCCTGCGTCGAAGGCCGCAACTCGCTGGGCGGCACCTGTCTCAACGTCGGCTGCATCCCCTCCAAGGCGCTGCTGACCTCCTCTGCCAAATATGCTGAGCTCTCCCATCTGGCTGCACATGGCATTGCCGTCGGGGGCGCCAGTCTGGATATGGGCGCGCTGATGGCTCGCAAGGACAAGATTGTCGGCGACCTCACCAAGGGCATCGCCTTTCTGTTCAAGAAGAACGGTGTTGACCACATTGAAGGCTGGGCCAGCATTAAGGCGCCCGGCCAAGTGCAGGTGGGTGAAGACGCTTACACCACAAAGAAAATCCTCATTGCCACCGGTTCGGAACCCGCCGCCCTCCCCGGCGTGGAAATCGACGAGGTGGACGTGCTGAGCAGCACCGGTGCGCTGGCCCTCGAAGCCGCGCCAGAGCATCTGGTGGTGATCGGCGCCGGCGTGATCGGGCTTGAACTCGGGCAGGTCTGGTCACGCCTCGGCTCCAAGGTGACGGTTGTGGAATACCTCGACCGCATCCTGCCAGGCATTGACGGCGAGATCGCCAGGCTGTCCCAGCGGGCGCTGAGCAAGCGCGGACTGAAATTTCAGCTGGGCCGGGCGCTGAAGACCGTCGAAAAGGGTGAAAACGGCCTGACCCTGACTCTGGACCGCGTGGGCAAGGACAAGGAAGAGCAGATTGAGGCGGACAAGGTGCTGGTCGCCATCGGCCGCCGCCCGGTGACCCACGGTCTGGGCCTGGAAAGCTTGGGGGTGTCCATCAACACCCGAGGCTTCATCGAGGTGGACGAGCGCTTCTCCACCTCCGTCCCGGGGATCTATGCCATCGGCGATTGCGTGCCCGGCCCGATGCTGGCCCACAAGGCAGAAGAAGACGGCGTTGCCTGTGTGGAAATCATGGCGGGCGAGCACGGCCACGTGGATTACAACACCGTGCCGGGCGTGGTTTATACCGACCCGGAAGTTGCCTCCGTCGGCCAGACCGAGGAAGCGCTGAAAGAGGCCGGCACCGAGTACATCACCGGCAAGTTTGCCTTCATGGCCAACTCCCGCGCCCGCTCCACCGGCGAAACCGACGGCGCGGTGAAGGTGCTGGCAATGCCGGAGGGCAAGATCCTTGGCGCCCATATCTGCGGGGCGCATGGAGGCGATTTGATTGCCGAGCTGGTGCTGGCAATGACCAAGGGTGCCACCGTCGAAGAGGTTGCCCGCACCTGCCACGCCCACCCGGCGATGGGTGAGGCGGTGAAGGAAGCCTGCCTCGACGCGCTTGGCCGCGCCATTCACGCCTGAACGGGAGAAAATTGTCAGATGACAATCCAGCTGCGCCCCCGCCACCCGGAAAAGGCCCACAAGGCCGACAGCACCATCCCGCGCAAGCCGAAATGGATCCGCAAAAAGAAGATCGAAAGCGCGGAGTATTACGACACCCGCAAGCTGATGCGGGAGCACAATCTGGCCACCGTCTGCGAGGAGGCCGCCTGCCCCAACATCGGCGAGTGCTGGTCCAAGCGCCACGCCACCATGATGATCATGGGCGAGGTTTGCACCCGCGGCTGCTCCTTTTGCAACGTAACCACCGGCAAGCCGGATACGCTGGATGCGTTTGAGCCGGGCCGGGTCGCCTCTGCAGTCAAGAAACTGGGCCTGCGCCATGTGGTGATCACCTCCGTCGACCGGGACGACCTGGCAGACGGCGGGGCGGAGCATATCGCCCAGACCATCCGTGCCACCCGCCACCAGAACCCCGGCACCACCATCGAGGTTCTAACCCCGGACTTCCTGGGCAAGGGTGAAGCGGCACAAGTGGTGTTTGAGGCTGCGCCGGATGTATTCAATCACAATCTGGAAACTGTGCCGCGGCTGTACACACGTGTACGCCCCGGCGCGCGCTACTACACTTCGCTGCGGCTCTTGGATGATGCCAAGCGCGCCAACCCGCAGCTGTTCACCAAGTCCGGCATCATGGTCGGCCTGGGCGAAACGCTCGACGACGTGCGCCAGGTGATGGATGACTTGCGCGCTGCTCAGGTCGATTTCCTGACCGTGGGCCAGTACTTGCAGCCCACCCCCAAACACCACCCAATCGACCGTTTCTGGTCGCCGGAGGAGTTTGCGCAGCTGGAACAGATCGCGCGCTCCAAGGGATTTTTGCATGTGTCAGCGACACCGCTGACCCGCTCTTCGTTCCACGCGGATGAAGATTTTGCCGCCCTGAAAGAGGCCCGTCAGATGGCCTTGGCAAAGGGCAACTAACCTTAACGCAAGCGGGAGGAGACCCATGGAAGCGTTAAATTCAATTGTAGGAGCCGTAAACGGCGTGGTTTGGGGGCCGATGATGCTGGTCCTCATTCTCGGCGTCGGCTTCTTCCTTCAGGTCGGCCTGAAATTCATGCCGATCCGGAAACTGGGCATGGGCTTTGGCCTGATGTTCAAGGGCCGTGAAGGCACCGGCGAAGGCCAGATCACCCCGTTCAACGCGCTGATGACCGCCCTTTCGGCGACCATCGGCACCGGCAACATCGCAGGCGTCGCCACCGCCGTGTTCCTCGGCGGGCCCGGCGCGCTGTTCTGGATGTGGATGACCGCGCTGGTCGGCATGGCCACCAAGTATTCCGAAGCCGTTTGCGCCGTGAAATTCCGCGAGCGCGATGAAGAAGGCAACTATGTCGGCGGCCCGATGTATTACATCAAGAACGGCCTCGGCGCAAAATGGGCCTGGCTGGGCGTGGCCTTTGCCGTGTTCGGCTCCATCGCCGCCTTCGGGATCGGCAACGGCGTGCAGGCCAACGGCGTGGCGCAGGTTCTGGAAACCAACTTCGGCTTCAACACCTCCATCACCGGCATCGTGCTGATGGTGCTGACCGGCGCCGTGATCCTGGGCGGCATCACCCGCATCGGCGCGGTGGCAGGCAAGCTGGTTCCGTTCATGGCGGTCAGCTACATCATCGCAGGCCTCATCGTTCTGGCTGTCAACGCGGACGCCATCGGCACCGCCTTCAGCCTGGTCTTCACCCATGCCTTCACCCCCTCGGCAGCCGAAGGCGGCTTTGCCGGTGCGGCGGTCTGGGCGGCGATCCGCTTTGGTGTGGCCCGCGGCGTGTTCTCCAACGAAGCAGGCCTCGGCTCCGCCCCGATCGCCCACGCGGCGGCTGAGACCAAAGGTCCGGTCAACCAGGGCCTGATCGCGATGCTGGGCACCTTCATCGACACCATCATCGTATGTTCGATCACCGGCCTGGCGATCATCGCTTCCGGCGCCTGGACCTCTGGTGAATCCGGTGCGGCGCTGACCTCACTGGCATTCGAGACCTCGCTGCCCGGCTTCGGCGGCTACCTGATCGCCATCGCACTGTCGATCTTTGCCTTCACCACAATCCTCGGTTGGTCCTATTATGGCGAGAAGTGCATGGAGTTCCTGTTCGGTGTGAAGGTAATGCTGCCCTACCGCATCCTGTGGATCGTCGCGATCTACTTTGGCGCCACCGCTGACCTGGGCTTTATCTGGCTGCTGGCTGACACGCTGAACGCGATGATGGCCATCCCGAACCTGATTGCACTGGCCCTGCTGAGCCCGATCGTCTTCAAGGTGACGAAAGAGTTCTTTGCCACCGGCGGCAAATCGGAAGAAGCCCGCCACCCTGCGGAATAAGCTCTCCGGGAGGGCGCGCCCTGTGCCCTCCCCCACCCCGAAACCCTAGTAATTCAAAGGCTGCACAGGATGACCGACGCACCCAAACGCACCCCGCTTTATGACCTGCACGTCGAGCTTGGCGGCAAGATGGTCGACTTCGCCGGCTGGGAAATGCCGGTCCAGTACCCCATGGGCATCATGGGCGAGCACAAGCAGTGCCGCAAGAAGGCAGCGCTGTTTGACGTCTCCCACATGGGCCAAGTGATCCTGCGCGGCGAGAACGTGGGCGAGAAGCTGGAAACGCTCTGCCCGCAGGCCTATGCCACCCTGAAGGAAGGAAAGGCGCGCTACGGCTTCTTCACCAACGAAGAGGGCGGCATCATGGATGACCTGATCGTCTCCAACGCCGGCGACCACTACTTTGTCGTGGTGAACGCCGCGCTGCGCCACCAGGACATCCCGCATATGCAGGCCAATCTGGACGGCGTCGAAGTGACCGAGATCTTCGACCGCGCGCTGGTTGCCGTGCAAGGCCCAAAGGCTGAGGACGTTGTGGGCGAGCTGTGCCCCGCCGCCCGTGACCTGAAGTTCATGGAAACCACCGTGGCGGACATCGACGGCGTCGAATGCCGCATCTCGCGCCTCGGCTACACCGGCGAAGACGGCTACGAAATCTCGATCCCGGAAGCCGATGCCATCCGCATTTCCAAACTGTTCCTGGCCCATGACGACTGCGAGCCCGCAGGCCTCGGCGCCCGCGACTCCCTGCGCCTCGAAGCCGGCCTTTGCCTCTATGGCAACGACATCGACCAGTCGACCTCGCCGATCGAGGCGTCGCTCTCCTGGGCGATCCAGAAGCGCCGCAAGGAAGAGGGCGGCTTCCCCGGTGCCGCCCGCATCCAGAAGGAACTGGCCGAGGGCCCGTCGAAGAAACTGGTCGGCATCAAGCCCGAAGGCCGTGCCCCCGCCCGCCAGGGTGTGGAAGTCCAAAGCGAAGGCGGCGATACTCTCGGCACCATCACCTCGGGCAGCTTCGGCCCCACCGTCGGCGGCCCGGTCGCCATGGGCTATGTTGCGGCAGAGCATGCCGCGCCCGGCACCAAGGTGAACCTCATCATCCGCGGCAAGGCGCAGCCGGCTGAAATCGTTGCCCTGCCCTTCGTCACTCAGAACTACAAACGCTAAGACATCATCAGGAGAGTCAACATGGCCACCTATTACTCTGAAGACCACGAGTGGATCACCGTTGAAGGCGACACTGCAACTCTGGGCATTACCAAGCACGCCGCAGACCAGCTGGGCGAAGTTGTCTTCGTCGAGCAGCGCGAAGCCGGTGAAGAATTCGAAAAAGGCGGCGAAATCGGCGTCATCGAGTTGGTGAAGGCCGCTTCCGAAATCTACGCGCCGCTGGACGGCGAAGTGGTCGAGGTGAACGAGACCCTGGCCGACAACCCCGGCGCCCTGAACGAAAGCCCGGAAGGCGACGCCTGGATTTACAAGATCAAGATCTCCGACGCCTCCCAGCTGGACGATCTGATGGATCTGGACGGCTACAAGGCCCTGATCGGCTGAATGCCCTGGCGGATCCGCCGCAACCCGCCCGGATCCGCTCTTCATCTGGCTAAAAATATCCCCGCCGGAGGCTCCCGCAGTTCCGGCCGGGCGTGACCTTCATACAGGAGCGCTTTAAATGGCCTTCAAACTTACCGATTACGAAGCCTACGACTTCGCCAACCGGCGCCACATCGGCCCCTCGCCGCGCGAAATGGCCGACATGCTGCAGGTGATCGGCTTCAAAACCCTGGACGAGCTGATCGACGCCACCGTGCCGCCAGCCATCCGCCAGAAAGAGGCGCTGGACTGGGGCCCGGCGATGACCGAGCGCGATGCGCTTTTCCACATGAAGCAGGTGGCAAGCAAGAACAAGGTGCTGACCTCGCTGATCGGCCAGGGCTACTATGGCACCACCACGCCGGCGCCGATCCTGCGCAACATCCTGGAAAACCCGGCCTGGTACACCGCCTATACCCCCTACCAGCCGGAAATCTCCCAGGGCCGTCTTGAGGCGCTCCTGAACTTCCAGACCATGGTCAGCGACCTGACCGGCCTGGACATCGCAAACGCGTCACTCCTGGACGAAGCAACCGCCGCTGCCGAAGCCATGGCAATGGCGCACCGCGGCTCGCGCTCCAAGGCGAACAATGCCGCCTTCTTCGTCGACAAGAACTGCCACCCGCAGACCGTTGCCGTGATCCAGACCCGCGCCGAGCCCCTGGGCATCGACGTGGTGGTTGCCGATCCGGACGAGCTGGAGCCGGGCGCGGTCTTTGGCGCGATCTTCCAGTATCCTGGCACCTACGGCCATGTGCGGGATTTCACCAAGGAAATCGAAGCTATCCACGAGCACAAGGGCATTGCCGTTGTCGCCGCCGACATCCTGGCGCTGGCGCTGCTGAAGTCGCCCGGCGAGATGGGTGCGGACATTGCCATCGGCTCCACCCAGCGCTTCGGCGTGCCTATGGGTTATGGCGGCCCGCACGCTGCTTATATGGCGACTACCGACAAGCTGAAGCGCGCCATGCCCGGCCGTATCATCGGCGTGTCGGTCGACGCCCGCGGCAACAAGGCCTACCGCCTGGCGCTGCAGACCCGCGAACAGCACATCCGCCGCGAGAAAGCCAACTCCAACGTCTGCACCGCACAGGCGCTGCTGGCGGTCATCGCGTCGATGTACGCGGTCTACCACGGCCCCGACGGCATCAAGGCGATCGCCCAGTCGGTGCACCGCAAGACCTCGCGCCTGGCTGCAGGTCTGGAGGAGCACGGCTTCAAGGTGGAGCCGGAAGTGTTCTTCGACACCATCACCGTCGAGGTCGGCCCGCTGCAGAAAACCGTGATGGAAGCGGCTGTTGCCCGCGGCGTCAACCTGCGCAAGGTGGGCGAAGACCGTATCGGCATTTCGCTGGACGAGCAGACCCGCGCCGAGACCATCGAAGCCGTCTGGGGTGCCTTCGGCATCGGAAAGAAAGACGACAGCGTCAAGAACCGCGCCTACCGTCTCCCCGACTATGCGCTGCGCGAGAGCGAGTATCTGACCCACCCGATCTTCCACAAGAACCGGGCCGAGGCAGAGATCACCCGCTACATGCGCCGGCTGGCCGACCGCGATCTGGCGCTGGACCGCGCGATGATCCCGCTGGGGTCCTGCACCATGAAGCTGAACGCGACCATCGAGATGATCCCGGTCACCTGGCCGGAATTCGGCAACCTGCACCCCTTCTGCCCGGAAGATCAGGCGCAGGGCTACCACCAGATGATCGCCGATCTGAACGACAAGCTGTGCCAGATCACCGGCTATGACGCGATTTCCCCGCAGCCGAACTCCGGCGCGCAGGGCGAATACGCGGGCCTTCTGACCATCCGCAACTACCACACCGCCCGCGGCGAAGGTCACCGCAACGTCTGCTTGATCCCGACCTCCGCGCACGGCACCAACCCGGCATCGGCGCAGATGGTGGGCTGGAAAGTGGTTCCGATCAAAGCGGACGACAAAGGCAACATCGACCTGGCCGACTTCCGCGAGAAGGCAGAGAAACACTCTGACAAACTCGCAGGCTGCATGATCACCTACCCGTCCACCCACGGCGTGTTCGAAACCACCGTCCAGGAGGTTTGCGGCATCACTCATGAGCACGGCGGCCAGGTGTACATCGACGGCGCCAACATGAACGCCATGGTGGGCCTGTCGCGTCCGGGTGACATCGGCGGCGACGTCAGCCACCTGAACCTGCACAAGACCTTCTGCATTCCGCACGGCGGCGGCGGCCCCGGCATGGGTCCGATCGGCGTCAAGGCGCATCTGGCAGAGCACCTGCCGGGCCACCCGGAATACGGCACCGCCGTGGGTCCGGTCTCGGCTGCTCCGTTCGGCTCGCCCTCGATCCTGCCGGTCAGCTGGGCCTACTGCCTGCTGATGGGCGGCGAGGGCCTGACCCAGGCGACCCGCGTGGCGATCCTGAACGCCAACTACATCGCGGCGCGCCTGAAAGAGGCCTACAAGATCCTCTACACCTCGGAAACGGGCCGGGTTGCGCATGAGTGCATCCTGGACACCCGTCCGCTGGCGGAAGAAGGCAACGTCACCGTGGACGACATCGCCAAGCGTCTGGTCGACTCGGGCTTCCACGCCCCGACCATGTCCTGGCCGGTGGCGGGCACGCTGATGGTGGAGCCGACGGAATCCGAACCCAAGGATGAGCTGGACCGCTTCTGCGACGCCATGCTGTCGATCCGTTCGGAGGCGCAGGACATCATCGACGGCAAGATCGATCCCGAGAACAACCCGCTCAAGCACGCGCCGCACACGGTGCGCGACCTGGTGGGCGAATGGGACCGCCCCTACAGCCGCGAACAGGCCTGCTTCCCGCCGGGCAACCTCGGCGTCGACAAGTACTGGCCGGTGGTGAACCGGGTCGACAACGCCTATGGCGACCGTCACCTGGTCTGCACCTGCCCGCCGATGTCGGACTACGAAGAAAGCGAAGCCTGATCCCTCAGGCCTACCGCCCCGCCGGCCTGCCCGGCGGGGCACCCCCGCAGCCCCCATGGCGCTGCATCCCCGCATGACCCGCTCAGAGGAGAGAATGATGTCCCGTCTCGAACCGCTGACCGTGCCAGCGTCCCGGCGATCCGCTGACAGCGCGGCACAGGCCCGCCTCCACGACGTCGAAATCATTCTGCCGCAGTCGGAGCCCCCCGCCGCGGCTCAGATGATCTGCGAAGTGTTCCGCGCCGCCAACGACCTGTTCCCCGACAGCGGCTACCGCACCGCCGTGCGCAACCTCAGCTCGCAAATGCGCGCCGTTCCCGCAGGCTGGAAGCCGCAGACGGTGGTTTTCCTCGGCGGTATTTCCAACCGGTGGCCATTGAATTCCGGAGAAAAGGCAAGCCTGCAGCGGATCTGCCGACAGGCGCAGCGCTGCCTGTTTGCCGGCAGCGCCATCTTCCTGCTGCCCCAAACCGGGATCAATGCACCGGTTGAAAGTGCCGTGCACGCGAACTTTGCCGCCGCCGCAGCGGAGGAACAGCTGGCCTGCGCCCCGGCGGGCACCCTGACCACAACGTCGGGCAGGATCAGCACCGCCGTCAGCAGCTTTGCCGCGCTGCGCGTGCTGGCCGGCTTCCTGCGCGCCGACCGCGGCCCCTTCATTGCCGACGCGGTCTGCGACTACCTGGGCCTCGCCTTCGGCCCGGTATCGGAACAGTCCAAGGTGTCCCTGCAACTGCGCCAGACGGCAGGCGGTGATGCGCTGATCGTCAAAATCCTCGACCTTATGCAGCAGAACCTGGAAGAGCCGCTTTTGATCCGCGACATTGCTCAGCAAGCCGGGGTTTCGCCGCGCAAGCTGGAGCGCCGCTTCCAGCAGAAAGCCCGCACCAGCCCGCTGGCGGCCTACCGCAAGCTGCGCATTGAAAAGGCGCGCCAGCTGTTGCTGCACACCACCCTGCCGCTGGCCGAGATCGTCGCCGCCACCGGTTTTGGCTCGCGCAGCAGCCTGACCGAATGGTTCAAGCGCGAGTACAAGACCAGCCCGCAGGCCTTCCGCAAACAATATTACGCAGACCGCCACCCGGCTGGCTCAGCTGCCTGAGACCAGCTGGTACCGGTAAAGAAGAAGGCGGCCCTTAGGCCGCCTTTTCTAGTTTCCTTGCCAGGTCAGTTGCCTGAGTTGTCCTCGCCGCCGCCGGACAGGGCGTTTGGATCGAAGACGTTGCCGAAGCCGGAGGAATTGCCCTGCGGGTCCTGCTCCGTCTCTGCGCCGTCTTCGCTGGTGCCCGACAGGTTGCCCGGAGCAAAGACGCCACCGAAGCCGGAGCTGCCGCCGGTCGAGGGCGCAGTTGGCGCAGGCGCTTCGCCCTGCTGTTCCAGCTGCTCCTGGCGGCGCAGCTCGCGCTGGCGGCGCAGCTCCTGGATGCGCTGTTCAGTCTCCAGGCGCTTCTGCTCCTGCACATCGGCGATGCATTGGGCCGGGCTGTAGACCGATGCCGTGCTCACCACCGCCACCGTGGCGCAGGCGACCACCACCAGCGCCACCGCCGCGGCGTTGGAGCTCAAGAAACCGGGCAGCCGCAGCCTGCCGCTTTCCAGCTCTTCCACCGTGGCCTTTTTGCGCGCCGCCGCGACCAGCTCCTTGCGGCGGATCGAGGCCTCGTTGGCGAGCGCCGCAATCACCGTCAGCACCACGATTATGAAGGCCAAGGCCGAGATCGCCGGGGTGATGCCATAGCGGACCTTCTGGGCCAGCTCGATGGTCAGCGTCGGGTATTCGCCGAAGGTGAAGGTGGTGGTGTTGTAGTTCTCGAAGCTTGCGAGAAACGCCAGCACCGCCGCCGAGGCGATGGCGGGCCGCATGAACGGCAAGAGCACCTTGCGGAAGGCCTGGGCATGGCTGGCGCCGAGGTCCAGCGCCGCCTCCGTGAGGGCCACGTCATAGCGCTGCAGACGGGCCACCAGCACCAGCATGCAGTAGCTGGCGATGAAGGTGGACTGGCCGATGATGGTCAGAAACAGACCGTTCGAGAGCCAGCTGTCGGCGCCAAGCCCCAGCATCCGGTTGATCCGGTCCCAGAACACCAGGGTCGAGATCCCCAGCACCACGCCGGGAATTAGGATCGGCGCGATGATGACGGTGTAATAGGTGGCGCGCAGCTTGGGCCAGATCTGGGTCAGCATCAGCGCCCCCGCCAGACCCATGGCCACGGACAAGACCACCGTGCCCGCCCCCACCAGGATCGAGTTCCAGATGCCGTTCAGGATCCGCTCGTCCTGGAACAGGGCCGAGAACCACTCGAACGTCAGGCATTCCCAGGGGGTCATACGCGGGAAGGAGGGCGAGTTGAAGGCGGTCGCCGACATGATCACCAGCGGGCCCAAGAGATAGGCAAAGAAGATGGCCAGATAGACCCAGAGGCTCAGGCGCATAAAGGAGAAGCTCTTCATTTGCCGATATCCCCCATGTTGACCTTGAACAGGCGCATCACCGCCAGCACCAAGAGGATACAGGTGACCAGCAGCACCACTGCATAGGCCGCGCCCTGCGGCCAGTCTGAGTTGTCATTGAACTGCTGATAGATCAGCTGGGTGAACCACAAGGATGACGGCCCGCCCAGGATCTGGGGTGCGGCCAGCGCGCCCGCCGACAGCATGAACACCATGGTGCAGCCGGAGGAGATGCCCGGCTTGGCATAAGGGATCACCACCCGCTGGTGGATCTTGGCCCAGCTGGCGCCCATGTCGCGCGCCGCCTCGATCTGGTTGCGGTCGAGGCTCTCGATCACATTGTAGATCGGGAAGATCATCAACAGGATGTAGGCGTACCCCAGACCCGCATAAAGCGCGATGTCATTGCGAATGAAGTCGAAGGGTGTGTCGAAGATCCCCAAGCCGACCAGGGCGTTGTTCAGAACCCCGGTCTCGCCGAAGATGATGCGCAGCGCAAAGGCCCGCAGGATCTCGTTGATCCAGTAGGGGATGATCAGCATCAGCGCGAAGATACGGATGTGGTTGCCCTTGGTCTGGGCCAGGTAATAGGCGATCGGGTAGCACAGGATCAGGTTGAAGACGGTGACGCAGATGGCCGCCACCAGGGTGCGGAAGAACACCTTGAGGTCGACCGCGTTATAGTCCTGGCTGCCGCCTTCCGGCCCGTAGACCAGGTATTTGTAATTCTCCAGCGTGTAGACGTCCTTGGGCCCGCCGATTTCCGGCGGCGGCAGGTTGGGACGGAAGGAAAAGTCGAGCATCGACAGCTGCGGCAGGATGATCAGGCCAATGGTCCAGAACAGGACAAGACCCAGCATCAGGCTGCCCATGCCGGTGCCGTTGCGTTTGAAGAACTCCCTTAGGAAGCTTGGCATGGCTAGAGGCCTCCCTTATTCCGCCGCCAGCTCACCCGCGGGCACGATGACGGCATTGTTCGTCTCGTATTCCAGGGTGATGTTCTGGCCGGTGTGGTCCTCGAACGACTGGCCGAGGTTGGGGATCGAGACTTTCAGCTCCTTGCCGCCCTCGCCCTCCATGAAGATGTTGAAGACATTGCCCTCGAACTCCTCGTGGTTGACGCGGGCCGTTACAAAGTGGTCGCCCGCGGCGCCCTGCGGCGCCAGCGCAAAGGCCTCGGGGCGGATGAACATCATCGCCTCATCACCCTCTTTCATCTTGCCTTGGTTCGCAGTGGAGATCCGCGCCACCAGGTCGCCCGAGCGGTTGGTGGCGATCAGCGCCTCATTGCCCATGACGCGCTTGATCTTGCCGCGGAAGACGTTGTTTTCACCCACGAAAGATGCGGCGAATGCGGTTGAGGGGTCGTTGTAGATGGTCTTGCCATCGGCAATCTGGTCAATGACGCCCGCCTTCATCACTGCGATATTGTCGGACATGGTCAGCGCCTCGCCCTGGTCGTGGGTGATGTAGATGAAGGTAATGCCGACCCGCTGCTGGATTTCCCGCAGCTCGGTGCGCATGTGCTGGCGCAGCTTCAGGTCCAAGGCCGACAACGGCTCGTCCAACAGCAGCACATCGGGTTCTGCACAGAGGGCGCGCGCAATCGCCACCCGCTGGCGCTGGCCGCCCGACAGTTCCGATGGCAGCTTGTCGCCCTGGCCGGGCAGCGCGATCATGTCCAGCAGCTCATCCGCACGTTTGCGGCGCTCGCGGGCAGAGGCGCCCTTGATTTCCATCGAGAAGGTGATGTTCTCCCAGACCTTCATCAGCGGAAACAGCGCCAGATTCTGGAAGATCAGCGCTGTCGGGCGTTTGTTCGGCCCGATCCCTTTCATGTTATTGCCGCCGATCAGCACGCGCCCATCGCTTGGCTCCAGGAACCCGGAGACCGCCCGCAGGATCGTCGTCTTGCCGCAGCCCGACGGCCCCAGGAAGGAAAAGAAATCCCCTCCATTGATGTTCACATTGGCATCCCGCACGGCGACGAAGTCGCCAAAGCGGATCCACAGGTTTTCGAGATCAACGCCGACCCCAGCACTCATTTGGCTTCTCCCCAGGGTACAGGCAGCCATCCGGCGGCATGCCACCGGCCCCGCAAGACCTGCTTCCCGTATCTGTTCTTTTGTGAATGCGCCGCTAGATGCGCGGATGGCCCCCGGATGTGCCCCGGAGGCCAGATTTTCTCAAGCGCAGCGCTTAGGCGCTCTTGAACTTGTTGACGAACTCGGTGCGCACGTCGGCGTACCAGGGCGCTTCGGCCGGCCAGGGGTTCAGGTTGGCCAGGCTATCGCCCGGATAGGCCTCGGCGAAGTTCTTCTTGTAGACGTCGCCGGAGTGGCTGTCGGCGCCCAGCACCGGCGAGTTGTAGCCGTGGCTGTCGATCGCCTTGCCTGCGGGCTCCTGCTGGTAGGCATAGTCGATGAAGGCATAGACCTGCTCCTCGTTCTGGGCGCCGACCGGCATCGACATGCCGTCAACCCAAGCCATCGCGCCTTCGACCGGCGCCTGGTAATGCACCGGCTCGCCTGCGGATTTCAGCGCCAGCGGCGGGCCGTCCCAGGTCTGGCCGACCACCACGCCCTCGTTCAGCAGGCCGTTCTTCTGGGTGTCGGCATCGTTCCAGATCAGCTTGATCCGGTCCTTGCGCGCGACGCACCAGTCGGTGACCTGGCCCCAGACCTTGCGCATGGTCTCCTCGTCGTCATAGGCGGCCCAGATCGAGCCCGGCTCCATCTCGCCCGAGGCCTCCATGTAAAGCCCTGCGCCCAGCATCATCGAATGCGCCCGGCCCATGGTCTTGCCGGCGTTTTCCTCGCTCCAGACATCGCCGTAAGACGGCGCATCGCCCGCGGGCAGCCATTTGTCGGTGCGGTAGGCGATGCCCTCGGTGCCCCAGATATGCGGCAGCCAGTGCACGCCTTCGCCGCCGAAGTTCCAGGCATCGGTGCCGATTTTCGCCATCGCCGGGTTCACCGCATCGATATTGACCTTGCTCATGTCGAAGGGTTTCAGCAGCTCCAAGGGCCCCCACTGCAGCGACCGGTTGTTGGTGGGGCTGACGATGTCGAAGCCCTGGCCCTTGGTGGCCTTCATCTTGTTGATGATTTCCTCGTTGGAGCCGATGCCGGTGTAGTTCACCTTGATGCCGGTCTTGGCCTCGAAGCCCTGGATGAACTCCGGCGGCAGGTAGTCCGACCACATCAGGATGTTGATTTCCCCCGAAGACGCCAGCGCGCTTTTCGAATAAAGCGGCGCCGCCAAAGCCGCAGCGCCTGCACCCTTCAGCAGCGCACGGCGTGAAACATTCGCCTTTACAGTCATTTGAAAAATTCTCCCTTTGGACTGATGTTCATTTTTCTTTTTTGTATGAACGGTGAAACCTTGCGAAGGCTAGCAAGTCTCCAACAGTGACAGTTTAAAAAACTGATAAGGCCAGATTGACAGTCAAATTACCTTTCATGGTGCCAGTTTCGGAACAATGAGCAGCATTTTGCGGCATATTCAAAGGCCTCAAGTCCACCGTTCTCCCGGCAGTCTGCGCTTGCCGGGGCGACCCGTCAACGGAGTTCCCTCTTCAAATGGGAAGGCAGCGGAACCCAGAAACTGGTCAGATGGCCAACGCCACAGCTGCACGGCTGCCACCCGACGGCCCCCAAGGGGTGCCCGTGGAGTAAAACAATTGCAGCGCCCAGCTTTTACTTCCATTGTTCCCAGTTTCTGCGAAACCTCATGAGGCAGCCGCTAACCGAGAAGGAGCCCCATGCCGAGCCAAACCGCCCGCAAGGACCTGAGCCTCAAGGCGCTGGAACTGTTTCAGATCACCGCCCGCAAAGGGTCGCTGCAGGAGGTGTCTGATGAGACGGGACTATCGGTCAGCACCATCTCTCATCACCTGCGCAATCTCGAAGAACACTTAGGGGTGGAGCTGTTCGACCACAGCCGCCGCCCCATGGTGCTGTCCCCCAAGGGCCAGGTGTTTCTTCGAAAAATCGACAATGCGCTGCACGCGATCCGTAAGGCCAAGGCGGAGGCCTCAGCCGGCACCATATCCGATGCCAGCTACCTGCGGCTGGGCACCATAGAGGATTTTGAGAACGATATTGTGCCGGAGCTTGCCGTGTTCCTGTCTGGTACCATGCCTCGTTGCGAATTTTCCTATCACACCGCCTCCAGCCACGCGATACACGCCATGCTGCGCGACCGGCAGCTGGATCTGGGCATCATCTCCACTCCAGCCGAGCGCCACCGCGACCTGAAAGATACGCCGCTGTTGCGGGATCCCTTTGTCGTGGTGGTGCCCAAGGGCAACGAGTACGGGCTGGAGAGGGTAATCGAGGGGAAAAGCGGATTGCCCTTCCTGCGGTTCACCAGCAACCAGATCATCGCCCGGCAGATCGAGACCCAGCTGCGCCGCATGGGGCTGCCGTTGCCGCACCGCTTTGAGTGCGCCAGCAATCAGACGCTGATGGCCATGGTCGCCGCGGGTGCTGGCTGGACCATCACCACACCGTTGCTTTTCTCCCGCGCGAAGCGGTTCCAATCCAAGCTCAGGATGGTTGCGTTTCCCGGCAAGAGCTTCTCCCGCACACTTGCCATCGTCTCGACACCGGATTGCTCCCGCTCGGTACTGGATCTGGTCGACAACCGGACGCGCATGCTGATCACGGAGCACGCAATAAAACCGCTGCACCAAACCGCCCCCTGGCTGTCAGATCGCTTTAAGCTGATTTCCTGAGCTTAGGACGCATCCCGGTCCAGAAGATTTGGACTGCACTTTGCCGAAGCGGCGTTTGCGGCCTTTGCCCGCTTTTCACGGCCTCTTGCATTGGACACCGTCTGGAAACTGAAAGGCTGTGTCTCCCAAACTATTAAAGTAAATTTTCGAATTTTTGAAAAACGCGGCCAGCCGCATTGCCGCAGCTGGCCCTTGAGCGCTTAGTCGCCTCAGATCTTTCTGGAGGCTCAGTGTCATGAAATCGCGCACCAAGGTTGTGGTGATCGGCGGCGGCATCGCCGGCTGTTCCACCCTCTACCATCTTACTCAGGAAGGCTGGAGCGACGTCGTCCTGGTCGAACGCAACGAACTGACAAGCGGCACGACCTGGCATTCCGCGGCACAGGTGACGAATTTCGGCATGAACCAGACGATGGTCGGTCTCAAAACCCATTCGATCAAGCTGTACAAGGAACTGGCCGAAAATCCGGAATACCCGATCAACTACCACCACGGCGACGGCGGCATCAGGCTCGCAAATTCCGAGGCGCAGATGCAGGGCTACCGGCACTTTGCCTCAATGGCGCGCGGAATGGACGTGCATTTCGAGGTGATCGACGCGGCAGAATGCGCCCGCCGCCACCCGCTGATTTCCACGGACAACCTGATCGGCGGCCTGTGGGACCCGCTCGACGGCGATATCGACCCGGCCCAGCTGTGCCAGGCCTTGGCCTATCACGCCCGTAAAGCCGGTGCCGAGGTTTATCGTAACACGCCTGTCATGGCCCTAAGCCAGCACAAGGACGACACCTGGACCGTGCACACGGAACATGGCGACATCGACTGCGACATCGTCGTGAATGCCTGCGGCTACCGGGTGAACGAGGTGGGGGCGATGATGGGTGTGCACCACCCGGTCGCCTCGATGGAACACCAGTATTTTCTGACCGAGGACATTCCCGGCATCATCGAGGCAGGCCACAGGATGCCGCTTATCCGCTGCCCGATCTCGGACTACTATTGCCGCCAGGAAAAGAACGGTCTGCTGATCGGCTTCTATGAGCAGGACTGCAAGACCTGGGGCATGGACGGGATCGACCCGAACTTTGTGAACGCCCTTTGCCCCGACGACCTGGAACGGGTGATGGACGTGCTGGAGGGCGCGTTCGAAAGGATGCCCGCGCTGCGCGCGACCGGCATCCGCTCCATCGTCAACGGCCCCATTACCTATACCATCGACGGCGCGCCGCTGATTGGTCCGATCCCGGGCAAGCGCAACGCCTTCTGCGCCATCGGCTTGCGCGCAGGGCTAGGCGAAGGCGGCGGCCACGGCTGGCTCTTGGCGCAGATGATTGTGCATGGCGAGGCCTGCTATGACACTTGGTGCCTCGACCCGCGCCGCTTCACCACCCACGCCAACGTGGAACTGACCGCACTGAAAGCCATTGAAGACTACCAGAATGAATTCCGCTTCCATTTCCCGCATGAACACCGCCCGGCGGGCCGTCCGGCCAAGACAACGCCGCTGACACCGGTGCTAGCCACCGAGGGCGCCGAATTCACCGTGGTGAATGGCTGGGAGCGGGTGGACTACATCAAACCCTCGGCAGGTTTCCACCCCTCGCTTACCTTCAACTTCGACGAGGCCTTCGGCACTGTCGCCATGGAAGTGAAGAACGTTCAAGACAACGTCGGCCTTTGTGAGGTCAACGGATTCAACCGGATCGAGATCACCGGCACGGACCGGCACAGCTTCCTCGACCGCATGTTTTGCGGCAGCGTCACCAAACGCGCGGGCCGCGTGGGGCTGGGGTATCTGCTGAACCATCACGGCATGATCAAGGGCGAAGCCACGGTGGCCAACCTCCCGGCCTCGGACCGTGGGCCGGAGCGGGTCTGGTACGGCTCCGCCGCCGCCAGCGAGTTCCACGACATGGATTGGCTCAGCCAGCACATCCGGCCTGGAGAAGACGTGCAGATCCGCTCTCTCACCAATGAGCAGACCATTCTGGTTCTGGCCGGGCCTCGCTCGCGGGACGTGCTCTCCGCCTGCGCCCGGGGCGACTGGTCGCCCGATGCCTTCCCCTGGCTGTCGGTGCGCGAATGCTTCGTAGGCTTTGCGCCTGCCACGGTGATGGGCGTCAGCTTCTCCGGCGAGCTGGCGTATGAGATCCATGTCCCCAACGCTTCGCTTTATGCTGCCTATCTGGCGCTGCGGAAGGCGGGGGATAAATATGGCCTGAGGCTTTTCGGTGCCCGCGCGGTCGAGTCCATGCGAATGGAAAAAGGCTTCCTGCACTGGAAAGCCGACCTGATTACCGAGTTCGATCCCTTCGAGACCGGGCTGGAGCGGTTTGTGAAGCTGGAGAAAGGTCAATTCATTGGCAAGGAAGCACTGCGGAAGCGCCATGCCGAGGGTCCGCGCAGGAAGCTGGTCACACTGCAAGTCGACGCCACCCATGCGCCTGCCCACTGCGGGGGCTCGCTGATGCAGGGAGATAGAGTCGTGGGCACCGTGACCTCCGGCGACTGGGGCCACCGGGTCGGGATGAACCTGGCCTATGCCTTTGTCGAGCCAGCACTGGCCGCGGAAGGCAGCACCATGCAGCTCGACCTCTGCGGAGATCTGGTCGGTGCGACAGTTATCGCGCCCTCGCCCTATGACCCGGAATTTGCCCGGATCCGAGGATAACTCTTTGCCCGGCCGACAGGCTGGGCAGCGCCCGCCCCTTCCCACGGGAAGGCGCTGCCCGCAGTTACTTCCTTCACTTTCAGACACCTGAAAACCAAAACGCCCGGGAAATTCCCCGGGCGCTTTCTTTGCCTGACAGCCCTCGGATCAGCTGCGGCCCTTCCACGGCACCAGCCAGTTCTCGGCCTTACGCATCAGGATGTCGATGCCGTAGCCGATGATCCCGATCAGCACGATGCCCATGATCACGATGTCGGTTAGCTGGAACTTGGAGGCGGCGATGATCATCATGCCGGCGCCCTTTTGCGCAGCAACCAGTTCGGCGGCCACAACCGTGCCCCAGCAGACCCCCATCGCCACCCGCGCGCCGGTGAAGATTTCCGGCAGCGAGTTCGGCACGATCACATGGCGCATGATCTGCCACTTGGAGGCGCCCAGCGAATAGGCCGCGTGGATCTTGGAGATGTTTACTCCGGACACCCCGGCCCGCGCCGCAATGGTCATGATCCAGAGTGCGGCCAGGAACAGCAGGACGATCTTGCCTGTCTCCCAAATACCGAACCAGATGATCACTAGCGGGATCAGCGCCAGCGGCGGCACGGGGCGCATGAATTCCACAATCGGATCAAACCAGCCGCGGAACCAGCCAGACAGGCCCATCGCATAGCCGAGCGGAATACCGACCAGCGCACCGGTCACGAACCCGGCGATCACCCGCGCCAGCGACCAGCCCAGATGCTGCCACAGCGAGAAGTTCTGATAGCCTTCGGAAGCGATTTCAAAGAACCGCGCCACCACAGTTTCCGGGGCCGGCAGCCAGATCGGGTTCATCTGCATGCCCGCACTTGGGGTGAAGCTGATGGCACCCTTACCGGTCAGCGTCACCGTGCCATCGCCGGTGTCGACAGCCGTGCCAGGACCAATCGGCTCGCCGTTGATGGCGACGATCTTGGCGCCCTCCTTGCGTTTCGCCTCGTCGTTACGGTCAAAGATCAGAGTTGTAGACCGCCCGGCCTGCGCCGCCATTGCATCGTTCTTGGCGAAACCGTTGCCCGGGTCCACCTCGAACTTGGGGCTTTCCTCGCCGAATCCGGCCACGCGCACCGCGACCTCCGCATCGTCGGTGCTGCCTTCGGCGTTTTCCAGCGTGTACGTAAAGCTTGTTTCACCGCTGAACGGCCCCGGCACATGGAGGGGAAACAGCTTGGAGCCAGTGAACGCCGCCCAGATCACAAAGATCACCAGCACCGAAATGATTGACGCCGCCCGGTCCGGGCTCACGGCGCTTTCGTCGCCGAAAGTCACGGTCTTCAGGCTGGTGAAATCATGGCGCGACTGCATTCCGCGGCGGATCAGATGCACCAGAAAAAAGGCGCCTGCAAACAGCGCGATATAGAAAATCAGGACTGTCATGCCACCTGCTCCGTCCGGCCCATGATCTCCTCTTCCATCTCCCAGATCATCGAGAGGATCTCATCCCGGGTCTCGGCAAAGCCTTCGGATTTCTTGACGTCGCGCAGATCGGCATTCACCCCGCGCTCGGCGAAGGGGAGCTGGTATTCGCGGTGGATGCGGCCCGGCCGCGGCGCCATCACGATCAGCCGCTCGCCCAGCAAAAGCGCTTCCTCCACCGAGTGGGTAATCAGGATGATGGTTTTGCCGGTCTCTTTCCACAGCTTCAGAACCAGGCCTTGCATCTTCTCCCGCGTCAGCGCGTCCAGCGCGCCCAGCGGCTCGTCCATCAGGATCACGTCCGGCTCATTCGCAAGGCAACGGGCCAGCGCCACACGCTGCTGCATACCGCCCGACAGCTCGTATACCGCTTTTTCCTTGAAGTCCTGCAGGCCGACGATTTCCAGCAGATGGTCAGAGATTTTCTCCCGCTCCCCCTTGCCCATGCCTTTCATGCGGGGGCCGAATTCCACGTTGTCGCGCACGTTCATCCACTCAAACAGCGCGCCCTTCTGGAACACCATACCGCGTTCCGCATCCGGGCCGGTCACCACGTGGCCGTTCAACTCTACCGTCCCTTCGGTAGGGGCCAGGAAACCTGCCAGAATGTTCAGCAGCGTGGTCTTGCCGCAGCCCGACGGCCCTAGCACCGACAACAGCTCTCCCGCCTGCAAATTCAATGAAACGTCCTTCAGCGCCTGGACCGAGCTGCCATTGGGCAGGTCAAAACGCATGGAGACACTCTTGATGTCCAGTCCCGACATCTTTTCCCCTTCCTGTTCGGGCCTTGCGGCGTTCGCCCTGCGACCCTGGATGCAAACGGCCCGGGACCCGGGCCGTTCGACATGCTCAAGCTGCTACGGCTCAGTTCTGCGCGGCTGCCAGCGGGCCGCTGTTTACGGCCCCGTCGTAGGAATCCAGGGCCGCTTCGATGCTGCCCGCATTCACAAAGATATCGGCCACGCCCTTCATGAAGGTCTGCGCGCCGCCGCCCAGCCACTTCTCTGACAGCTGTTCTTCGGCAGAGGGGAAGCTGAAGGTGGCGATGGTGGCTTCTGCATCAGCCAGATCCATGCCCGCGTCCTTGGCGATGACCGGCAGCATCTCGTCTTTCTTGTCACCGGCGTTCCACATGGCGTTGGCATCTGCGGTCACCTTCAGGAACTTGCTGAGCAACTCGCCTTCCGACTCGACGAATCCGGCTGGCGCGCTGGTCACGTCGAAAACCAGGATGCCCAGCTCTTCTTTTTCCGCACCGGTCAGCAGCACGTTGCCATGCTCAACCATCCGCCGCAGCGCGCCGCCCCAGCCGCAAACCATGTCCAGATTGCCTTGGGCAAAGGCCGCTGCGCCATCGGCGGGGGCCATGTCGACGATTTCCATCGAGCTGACGTCAACGCCGAAATGCGCCATCTGCGACAGGAAGCCGTAATGCGCCGCGGTGCCGATCGGGACACCGACCTTCTTGCCGTTCAGCTCACCGGCGCTGTCCTTGTCGATCTCCAGCGCTTCGGCCACCACGCAGTTGTCGTTGTCGGAATAGCTCACCGCGACGTCCACTGCCTGCAGATCCTGCCCGGCGGAGGTGGCGACCACAAACGGCGGCACGCCTTGACTGACTGCGATCTGTACATCGCCAGAGGCCATGGCAGCCGACATCGCAGTGCCAGTGTCAAAGGAAACCCAATTGATCTTGACGCCCATCTCTTCTTCATAGGTGCCGTTGGCTTTGG
Source organism: Leisingera sp. ABM4_103 (assembly GCF_056158685.1). NCBI lineage: Bacteria > Pseudomonadati > Pseudomonadota > Alphaproteobacteria > Rhodobacterales > Roseobacteraceae > Leisingera > Leisingera sp. ABM4_103. The sequence continues at coordinate 557,586 of NZ_JBSWTU010000005.1, forward strand.
CGAACTGGAACGGCATCGGCCATTCAAGGAAATAGGCCACAGTGATTTCGTCCTGCGCCGACGCGGCAGTCGCGGAAATCGCGGCAGCAACCGCACAGGCTGTTGAAAGCAGATACTTTTTGATCATATTAATGGTTCTCCCAGTTGTCACGCCGGGCCCGTTCTTTGCAGGCCTTAAGGCTTTGATTTTTGCACGGCAAACCATATCCGGGAAGAGATTTCGCTGTAGAATAAATTTACTCTTGCAGCGAAAGTAAAACCTAGTTTCGATTTTTTCGGATGTAATGGTGCAATTCTGTGGATAGCATAAGCAGAGCGCAAGGGAGGGCTGCCTATGCAAAAGACGCTGAGTTTGCGCTGGCTGGAAGTATTCCAGCTGATCTCAAAATCCGGGTCGATACAGAAGGTCGCTGCGGAAACCGGGCTGTCGATCAGCACCGTCTCCAATCACTTGCGCAGCCTGGAAAGCGCGCTGGGGGTTGATTTGGTGGACCACACCCGCCGCCCGATGGGGCTGACACCGGCCGGGGTGGTTTTTGCGCGTTACGTTTACGAAGGGCTGATGACCCTGAAGCGCGGCGAGGCGGAAATCCGCTCCGGCAGTTGGCAGCACGCCACCGATTTGCGGATGGCACTGCTGGATGACTTCGACAACGAGGTCGGGCCGGAGCTTTTTCAGTTCCTGTCCACCGCCCTGCCCCGCTGTAACTTCCGCCACTATACGCGGCCCAGCCATGAGATCATCGGAAAGCTGCAGGAACAGAAACTGGATGCGGGCGTTGCCACCCGCCCGGCCGGGCTGCTGCCGGATCTGATCGAGTATCCCTTGATGCGCGATCCGTTCATTCTGGTGGTGCCTTCGGGATACACCGGCAGTGTCGAGGAGCTGACAAAACCGGAAGCACCGCTGCCATTCCTGCGCTATTCCCGCGACCACACCATCGGCAAGCAGATTGAGACCCAGCTGACCCGGCTCAAGATATCCTTGCCCAACCGGTTCGAGCTGGAGTGCAACCAGTCGATCATCGGCCTGGTGGCCGAAAGCAGCGGCTGGACGGTCACCACCGCCGCCAGCTACCACCGCGCCCAGCGCTTCCATGACAAGGTCAAGGTGGTTCGGTTTCCTGGCAAAAGCTTTGCCCGGACGGTGTCGCTGTTCACCTCAAGCGTTTACCCGGCAGCCACCTCGCAGCTGATCCACGAGGCGCTGCAGAAGTCCTTGCGCCATCACTTTACAGATCCGATCAGCCAGCGTTTTCCCTGGCTGGCAGAGGAGTTCCGGACGCTGCCGGCAAAAGGCGCCTAGGCGCGCAGGGCAATTCGAAACAAACATCCGTGTTTTTCGAAACCAATGGGGCACGGCTTGACCGTTTGCCATAGGGAACGCTGTCTTAAGCGCAACCCGCGCCGGGCCTTCCCTTGCACATCCGGCGGCCCTTAAACGGAAAATGAGCTGACCCAATGGCAATTACCTACCTCAAACAGGCCCAGCCGCGCCCCGCCGCCGAAAACAGCGATATCCGCGACACCGTCGCCGTCATGCTCGCCAATATCCAGCGCGAGGGTGAGGACGCCGTGCGCCGCTATGCGGAAAAACTCGATGGCTGGACCGGGCCCATCGCGGTAACCGCCGCCCAGCGCCGCGCCGCTTGCAACCGGGTTTCCGATCAGCTCAAGGAGGACATCCAGTTCGCTCACGCCAACATCCGCCGTTTTGCTGAGGCGCAGAAAGCCACGATGGGGGAATGCGAGGTAGAGGTGATCCCCGGCCTGATCGCGGGTCAGAAGCAGATCCCGGTGTCCAGCGCCGGCTGCTACGTACCGGGCGGGCGCTACAGCCATATCGCCAGTGCGCTGATGACCATCACCACCGCCAAGGTGGCTGGCGTGCCCCATATTACTGCGGTATCCCCGCCGCGGCCCGGCAGCGGCATTCCCGATGCGATCATCTATGCCATGGACTTGTGCGGTGCCGACCTGATCCTGAACCTGGGCGGGGTGCAGGGCATTGCCGCCATGGCCCAAGGCCTGTTCGGGTCGCAGCCCGCCGACATCCTGGTTGGCCCCGGCAATTCCTATGTGGCTGAGGCCAAGCGAATGCTGTTCGGCGAGGTCGGCATCGACATGTTTGCAGGCCCCACGGATTCTCTGGTCATCGCGGATAACTCCGCAGATGTGGAGACCGTCGCCTGGGACCTGGTCAGCCAGGCCGAACACGGAGCCGACAGCCCGGTCTGGCTGGTCACCACCAGCGAGTGCCTGGCCAAGGGCGTTATGGCTCGCGCGCAGGCGCTGATCGACAGGCTTCCAGAACCCAACCTCTCTGCCGCCCACCGCGCCTGGCACGAACGCGCCGAGGTTGTCCTGTGCGATAGCCGTGAAGAAGCCGCCCTAGTCGCAGACCGCTATGCCCCCGAGCACTTGCAGGTGCAGGCTGAGGACTTGGACTGGTGGCTGGACCGCCTCACCGCCTATGGCTCGCTGTTCCTCGGCAAGGAGACCACGGTATCCTTCGGCGACAAGACCTCAGGCCCCAACCACGTGCTGCCGACCAGCAGCGCGGCGCGTTATACCGGCGGGCTGTCGGTGCACAAGTTCACCAAGACCGTCACCTGGCAGCGCTGCAACGCCGCCGCCTCGCATGAGCTGGCCCAGCGCACCGCCCGGATCAGCCGGATGGAAGGGATGGAGGGCCACGCCATCGCCGCTGAATTGCGGCTGCTGCGTGAAGCGGTCTGAAGCTGCTTCGCGCTCATGACGGCGTCTCCAGCTGCTGGTCCAAGTCAACTGGCCCCAGCACGGCGTCATCCGGGATGCCGTCGAAGCCGACAACCGTTCCGCCATAGCGTTGTGTGAAACGCGCGGCCGCCTCGGGGGAGGCGAAGGGCACAACCTCCGGCGCACCCATGCCACCCGCGACATTTGAACCGACCACGAAATGAGCCTCGCTGGCATCTATCCAGTTGTCGGTGCCGGGCTGTTCCCAGCTTGCCGCCGCGCCCATGTCGCTGACATAGATGGCGGTGATCTCCGCATCCCGCTCCGGGCTTTTCGCGTAGGCCGCCAGATCGCGCACCTGGGCAAAGAACAAGGGCGCGGGGAAGCCGTCCAGATGGATCTGACCCTTCGGCCCTCCATGCTCCGCCACATTCATCTGGCAGAAATAGCTGAGCGCCGTTTCCGTCAGCTGCACCGGCGCGGGCGGGGCCTTGGCCTCTTCCTCCTGGCAGGCGGACAGGACCAACGCGGCAGCAAGGATCAGGTGTTTCATGGCTCCACCCTCCGGAAGGCTGCACAGGCGAGCAGGAACCCGAGCGCAGGCCACAGTAGAAGCGACAGCGGTGCAGCCCAACCTGGCAGCGCATTGGCGGCGCCCGCCATCCCGCTGGACAAGGCCACGCTTTCAGAGGCCGCCACGTTCCACAGCCGGAACGCATCCGCCGGGTTGGCGACCATCACCCAGGGAAAGATCTTCTGTGTGAAGACCCCGCCGCTGTCCATCACCACGGCCCCCAGCAGGCCAAGGTCGTAAAGCACTACAAACACCAGCCACACGCCCGCAGAGAGACCCGCCGCAGCTGTTGCCCCGCTGCTGAGCGCCGACAAAGCGTATCCCAGCACCAGGAACACTGCGCCCAGCAGGATTGAGGTCAGCACCAGCCGCCCCAGCGCCATCAGGCTCTCAGTGCCGGCACCGCCGAACCAAGCGGCAACAGCACCAGCCGCGCCAAAGCCGATGCACATGGCAACCGCCAGCGCTGCCAGATGCGCCATCAGCTTGCCCAAGAGAATCTCTGCCCGCCCCGCAGGATAGGCCAAGAGCAGGGCAAGGCTGCCCCGGTCGCGGTCGCCCGCCACCGCATCAAACCCCATCATCAGCGCCAGCAAAGGCGCCAGGTAGACCGAAAGCGTGGTCATCGAGGCGACGGAAACCGTCAGCATGTCCACCCCCAGCGTCCCCGTGGGCGCTGATCCGGCAAAGGACAGAGCCAGCGCAAAGGCCAGCATGATCAGCGTGGCCATGACCAGCCAGCGGTTGCGGCGCAGGATCAGCATCTCGGCACGGGCAATGGCAAAGGCACGTCTCATTTGCGGTCCTCCCCGGAGTAATGGCGGTAAAGGTCTTCGAGCCGCGGCGGCACCATGTCGATATCGGCCACTGCATCGCCCATGGCGGCGATCTTGCGCAGCTCGGCCATCTTGTCCTGCGGCGAGCACAGGATCTCGACCGAAGCGCCGTTGATACGCCGCCCGCCGGTTTCCGTCGCGATCCGGTCGGCGTGTGTGCCGCTGGCTTGCACCCGCAGCTTGACCGGCAGCCCGGCCTGCGCCGACAGGCCCGCCAGCGTGTCATCCGCCACCTTCACGCCCTTGCGCAGGATGGCGATACGGTCGGTGCGGGCCTCCACCTCTGTGAGCGCATGAGAGGCGATCAGCACCGCCGCGCCCTGTTCGGCCAGTTCGTTGATGATGGCATAAAGGTCCTGGCGCGAGATCGGGTCCAGCCCGCTGGTGGGTTCGTCCAGCAGTGCCAGCTTCGGGCGCCCCAGCAGCACCTGCGCCAAGCCCAGCCGCTGCCGCATCCCCTTGGAATAAGCGCCAATGCGGCGGTGCATCGCCTCACCCAGCCCGACCCGTTCCAAGAGGCCCCCAATATCCGCGCGTTCGCCAGCAAGGCGGGCAAACAGCGACAGCTGCTCATGCCCGGTCAGCGCCGGGTGAAAACTGACGGCCTCCGGCAGAAAGGCAGTGGCCGCCCGTGCCGCGGCACTGCCGGGGGCCGCGCCGCAGATGCGGATGCTGCCGCCCTCATGCCGGATCAGGCCCAGCACCGCCTTGATCATCGTCGACTTGCCTGCGCCGTTATGGCCGAGGAGCGCCAGCCGCTCGCCCGGCGCGATTTCCAGGTCGATGCCATGCAGCACCTGTGTCTTACCGCGGAACTTGTCCAGCGCGCGGATCTGCAGCGGAGTTTTATCCATCTTGTTCAACCTTTCTGGCGGCACCGGGCCGCTCTGGCCGCATCAGCGGGTGGCTGTCGATCACCCCGCCGGGCAGCAGCGCCGGGAACGCCGATTGCGACCAGCGCACCAGCTGCACCGCAGGCGAGCCCATCAAGAGTTTCGCCGCCGGCTGGGTCCACAGCACATGGTCCATGCTGTCGTTCGGACGGTAAGGCGCATCGGCGATGCCGTCTCCGTCGACATCAAAACCTGCGAAGTCGGACCAGTAGTTGCCCCGGCCCTCCTCGCTCCATTCCACCCATTTGGTGGAGACGAATTTCACTTGGTGCCGGTTGCCGACAAAGGCGTTCCCAACCATCCGGTTGCCGTCGCTGCCGGCGGTGAAGTGGATGCCGATACCGCAACCCTCGAACCAGTTGCCGGAGAAGTCATTCTTGTGGGCGTTATAAAGGAAGGTGCATTTGTCCTTGGCCCCCTTCACATAGTTGCCGCGCACCTCGCCCTGGTTGGCGTAGTTGAGCATCACCCCGTGGTCGCGGTCATTCAGAGAGACGTTCCCGGACACCTTGACCCGCTTGGAGAACATCACCGCGTAGCCCAGGTGATTGCCGATCGAGACGTTGCCCGACACCTCGGAATTGTTGGCGTACATGTAATGCACGGCGAACCGCAGATCGCGGAACACGTTATTTGTGAAGGCATTCTTCTTGGAGCTGTTCACAAAGATCCCGTCGCGGCCATAGCGGATGTCGTTGCCGTCCACCACCGCACCCGGCGCGTTCCAGACATAGACCCCGTTGCCGCGGGCGTTCATGTGGCGGTCCAGGCGCCCTTCGATCCGGTTGCCCTGCACGAGGCTGTCCTTCGCACCGTGTATGTCCACGCCATACAGGTTGCCCAGCAGCACGTTGTTCAGAATTTGCGGCGCCTTGGCCGTCTTGGTCAGCTTGATACCGCTGTCGATCTCCTGATGCGAGGAGCCGGAGCCAACAACCGTAAGATTCTGTACGGTTACGCCGGGGCCGGTCACCGTGATGACCGACCCCAGCCCCCGGCCGTCCAATGTGGCGTGGCCCTGCCCGTCCAGGGTGACAGGCCGGTCCAGCACCAGGGTTTCGGCATATTCGCCGGCGGAGAGGCGGAGGGTGTCGCCATCCGCCGCCTGCGCCAGTGTTTCAGCGATGGCCCCTGCCCGGTTGGGCACATCCCAATCCGCCGCCCAGGCGGGCGTCAGGCTGGCAAGAACCGCAACAAACGATATGGGCAGGAGCCGTTTCATCCTTACGCGCTCCGCGGCTCGACCAGCATCCGGCCGCGCATTTCCATGTGCAGCGCATGGCAGAACCACTGGCAATAGTACCAATGCACGCCCGGACGTTCGGCAATGAAAGTAACCGAGGCAGTTGCCAGCGGACCGACTTCCATCGCGATGCCGAAATTCGACAGGCAGAAGCCGTGGGTCAGGTCGTCGATATCATCCAGGTTGGTGACATAGACGGTGACCTCGTCGCCCTGTTTGACGGTGAACTTCTCAAGGCTGAAGTTCGGCGCTTGGCTGGACATGTAGACCCGCACCTTGTCGCCGTCGCGGATGATGGTGTCCTGATAGTCGTCCAAATCGACGCCATCCGCCTCAGCCTGCTTGCGCGCGTCTTCCCACATCGGGTCGTTGCGGTCCCAGATGCTGGCCGGGTTCACCTTGGAGCGGTGAACGATGATCGAGTCATGCGGCTCTGCAAAGGTCGGGCCATCGTGCACCACCTTCATCTTGTCGCCGGAGATGTCGATCAGCTGCTCGTTCTCGGGCTTCAGCGGGCCCACGTTCAGGAACCGGTCCTTGGAGAACTTGTTCATCGAGATCAGCCACTTGCCGTCCGCCTCGGCGGTTTCGCCCATGGAGGTGGAGTTGTGGCCCGGCTGATACTGCACATCGACCTTGTCCAGGATCGGGTCCACATCGGCGCCGGCATAGGCCTCGATCGCCTTGGCGATGTCCCACTTCACCACCTGGCTGTCCAGGAACAGGGTGGTGTAGGCATAGCCGCGGTTGTCAAAGGCGGTGTGGAGCGGGCCAAGGCCCAGCTGCGGTTCCGCCACGATGGCTGAGCGCGGATCGGCATCTGCGTCAAACAGCGCGTCCAGCTTCTCGACATCGATCACCGACACGGTTGGCGACAGCTTGCCGTTGACGCAGACGTGCTTCTTGTCCGGCGCGGTGTTGATGCCGTGAGGCGAATTCGGGATCGGAATATAGCGGGTCAGCTTGCCGGGCGCGCCCTTGCGGCCGTCGACAACTTTCGCGCCGTTCAGCTCTTCATATTCACCGGCTTCGATGGCGGCTTCGATCGCTGCGATGTTGAAGACGACAACGTGGTCCAGTTCGTTCTCGGTCATCTCGGCCAGGGTCATGCCCATTTCCGAGTTGTAGGAAGTCGAATAGGCGTATTTGCCCTGATAGTCGCAGTCGGTGTTGTCCAGGTTGCCCGAGACGATCACCTGCCATGCGACTTCCATGGTGTCGCCGTCGATTGCGGAGAAGATGTTCACGTATTGCGACGGATCATCCAGGATCTGGCCGTCGTTGACCAGCGGCGCCTCGTGCTCGCCGTTGGCAAAGACATAGCCGGTGCGCGGGAATTTCTGCGGGCGCAGGCCGTGAATGTCCTTGGCGTTCGGGATCTCGATGATCTTGTCGCACTTCATCACGTCGCAGCGCACCCGGGCAACGCGGGTGTTGGCCTTGTCGTTCATGAACAGGTAACGGCCGTCATAGGTGCCGTCGGTGAACGACATATGCGGGTGGTGCAGGTCGCCGTTGTCATAGGTTTCCTTGCCGTTGGCGGCGAGGAATTCCTTGGTGTCCGGCAGCAGGCCCTCGGTCAGGATCTTCTTGGACTCGTTGGTCTGGCCCCAGCCGGTGGCGGAGCAGCGGTTGAACACCGGGATCCGCATCAGCTCGCGCATGGACGGCACGCCCAGGATGCGCAGCTCGCCGGTCTGGCCCGACGACCAGAAGCCGTAGTACTCATCCAGTTCGCCCGGCGCCAGGTTGACGTCGGCCGCCTGTGCAGGCTTGGCGCCAAGCAGGGCGGAGCCGGCGCCGGTGGCCGCCAGCACGGCGCCAGAGGCAGTGGCCCCCAGAAGGCCGCGGCGGGTGACGGGCAGTTTGTTTTTCAGGTCTTCAGACATGATGTTCTCCTTCAGGAAACTTTGATCCTGTTCGCGTTGGGGTGATTGGCCGAGCAGCAGGCCCAGAGTGACGTCTGGTGCAGGGCTTCCGGTCTTGGCCCGGCGTTTCAGCTGTTTGATGACAACCGGGCATTTGGCTTCGGATTGATAGAGAACCTGGCAATGCAGGCAGTTCACGCATTCGTTCGGGTTAATCTCACCGGTGGGGTGGATGGCCTGAACCGGGCACTCGTTGGCGCAGGTCTGACAGGGGTGGCCGCACTCATGATAGCGCTTCAGCCAGTCGAACATCCGCACCCGCGCCGGGATCGCCAGCGCCGCGCCCAGCGGGCACATGTAGCGGCAGTAGAAACGCTCGATGAACAAGCCTGCCAGCAGCAGCGCCACGGCAAAGACCACGAACGGCCAGTCGCGCACGAACTTCAGGATGATCGCGGTCTTGAACGGCTCCACCTCGGCGTAGGTTTCGGCCAGCGGGATCGACACCATCGAGACGCCGAACAGGCCGAGGAAAATCATGTATTTCGCAGGCCAAAGGCGTTCATGCAGGCCCCACGGCAGGGTGATCTGCGGCACCTTAAATGCGCGGGCGATTTTGTTGGTCAGTTCCTGCAGCGCGCCGAACGGGCAAAGCCAGCCGCAATAGGCACCGCGGCCCCAAAACAAGAGCGCGGCGGCAACGGCAAACCATTGGATGAACACCAGCGGGTCCAGCAGGAACGCATCCCAGGAAAAGCCGCTGCGCAAGCTGCCTGCCAACGCCATCAGATTCACCACGCTCAGCTGCGCATTGGCGTACCAGCCAAGGAAGACCAAAGTGACAGTCAGGTATCCAATGCGGAACCAGTAGAAGGTCCGCGCATTCACAGTCGCCTGGAACTGGAAGAAGAACACCCCCGTCAGCACCAGCAGCATCACGGCCAGCACGCCGATCTCGACAGTGCGGTCTTTCCAGATCCGCTGCCACAGGGCGGCCTTGGCGGCGGCCTCGCTCGTATCATCCTCCACCACCTTGGGCGCAGGCGCGGCGGGCAGCAGGTACTGCTCCGGCAGCTTGTAGCCCAGATCAAAGGTCAGGAACGCCCGCTCCAGCGCGCCCACGGAGCGCTGAACCAGCAGCTGCAGGCGGAAGGGTTCAGCCGGATCAAACTCCGCATCTGCCGGGATTTTGAACAGGTCCAGCTCTGCAAAGCTGGGGCTGTCTGTTGTCGCCAGCCCTCCCAGCCGTTTGTGCTGGCGGTCAAAGAACCGCACTGAGGCATCGCCCTGGATCATCTGAATCCGGTCGAAAATGCCGCCACGCACATAGCCCGAACCCTTGAAGCTGTAGCTGCCGCGCCCCAGCACCAGGATGGCGTGCTCGCCCTCCTTCAGCCAGGACTTCAGGTTCCGGTACTCCGCCTCGCCCAGCAGCGACTTGCCGATGGACGGCACCGAAACCAGCGCCATATGCATGTCGATGAAGGTGTCGTCCGGCGCGCCGCGCTGACGCCGGCGGATCGCGCGCTGGTCGCCGGTGGCCTCAAAGGCCGCGTTGATCTGGCCCACGTCCAATGTCATCCGCCGGACCGAGCCGTCGCCCGCCAGCGTGGTCCAGTCCGCAGACTCCTCGCGGGCCATATCGACCTCGCGCTTCGGCCCGTCCGGCTGCACCGGCGACAGACCGCCTAAGCCCAGCGCGCGCGCCACCTTGATGCCAGCGCGCACCAGGCTGTCGTCGATCACCATGATGGTCACCGTCGCGCCCGAGATGATGTCGAGGTCATGGGCATCGCCGCCTGCCGCCGCCTCGGCCTTCAGATCCAGCCCGGCATAGCTTTCGGTCAGCTTGACCATCTTGGAGTTCGGGATGCCGATCAGCACGATCGGCTCGGAGTGCTTGACCAGCTTCACGCCCGTCAGCACTGCATCGGTGTCAATGGCTGCCACCACATGGATCGGCTTGCCGCTGTAGCCGGTGGTGCCGACGAAATCAGAGGTCAGAAAGGCGTAGGCGACAGTTTCGCCCGCCTTCAGCACCGGCGCCACCGGCACATCGGCGCGCACAGGGCCAAACGCGTCAGCGCCGGGCACCAGATCACTAGGTGTCAGTTCTGTCAGGAAGGAGTCGAGGCTGTCTGCCTCAGCGGTCACCGCGGCAAATACGGCGGTAATTGTCATCAAAAGGGCTGTCAGCCAGCCCCGGAAGGCGCGTATCAGGACCATGGCGCCTCTCCTTTATCTTGAGTGGCTGCCACGGACGCGCGCAAGGCGCGTACGGATTCTATCTTGGTCACCAGTGGAGGCCCGCGGCCTTCGTGCCAGTATTGCGCCGGGTTCGGCTGCACCGCGGTTCCCGCGGGCAGCAGCACGGCACAGTCCGCCGCACGGGTGATGCCGGATGGCTGCAGCCCTACCGGCCCGGCCCCCTTCTCAGCCGCGCACAGGACGCAGGTGCTGCACTTGCGGCAGTCCTGCTTGTCTTCGCTGTCGCCGCCGGCAACCTGAATTTCCACCGCGCCGAACTCGCCGCAGATCTCGATCCATTCGCCGCCAGCCGCGGCCTGCCCCGCACCGGGAAAAGCCACCTGCAACACCAGCATGAAAACCGCGCAAATCCCCGCCAGACGCCGGGCAAACCCGGCGCGGAAGGCGGAAGATATGAAAAGTGTGCGCGGCATCTGTTACAAGATTCTCTTGCTGCATTTGCCGCTGACACTAGAGGGAACTTCAGTGCCGTTATTTGATGTATGTCAGATAAACCTGAAATTCCGGAACATTCGTAAACTTGCCGTAGAACACCCTAAGTCTTTGCGGCCTCAGCCTTTCTCAAGCTTCCGGAATACCATGGCAATCACCCCGGCAATGGCCATATAGACAACGGCCAGCAGCAGGAGCGGCTCATAGACGATAAATGTGTCGGACCGTACGCGGGAGGACACCGCGTAAATTTCCACCACCGTGATGGTCGCCACCAGCGGCGTTGCCTTCAGCTGCAGGATGGTTTCCCCGCCCAAAGTCGGCAGCACATTGCGCACTGCTTGCGGCAGCCAGATGCGGCGGAACATTGTGAAGCGCGGCATGCCGAAGGACTTTGCCGCCTCCAGCTGCCCCTTGGCCACACCGGAGAACGCACCTCGCATCACCTCGCCCTCATAGCCCGCATAGGACAGGGTCAGCGCCAGCACCGCATAGGGCCAGGCCTGGCGCAGGTAGGGCCACAGCTCTGACGAGCGGATCCAGGGAAACTGCGGAAACAGAGATCCCAGCCCATAATAGAGCAGCCAGATTTGCAGCAGCAGCGGCGTGCCGCGGATGATAGTGCAGAAGGTGCGCGCCGGGATCGACAGATACCAGGGGCCGACGGCCTGCGCCAAACCCAGCGGCACTGCCAAGAAAAAGCCGAAGAAGGTCGAGACCGCGAGAATCCAGATTGTGGTCCAAAGCCCCTCCAGCGCAAGGGGCGCGTATTTCGGGATCCAGTCCCAGCGCAGCGCGAAGGCGCACCAGATCACGATCGCCGCAAACACCAGCATCATCACAATGCGATGCGGCTGCATCAGGTCCTTCAGGCCGATCATCGCGTGCCCCCCTTCAGCGAGGGCTGGCCGCGCCGCGCCCATTTCTCAACCCGGGCAAAGACCGCACCGGAGCACAGGGTCACCATCAGGTACAGAAACCCGGCGGCCAGGAAAAAGGTGAAATAGGCCCGCGTGCTGCTTGCCGCTTGGCGGGTTTCCAGCGTCAGCTCATTGAACCCGACCACCGCCAGCAGCGCCGTATCCTTGGTTGCGATCAGCCACAGGTTCGCCAGCCCTGGCACCGCAAAGCTCATCATTGCCGGGATCGTCACCCGCCGCATGATCATGAAGGCCGGCATGCCATAGGATTTCGCGGCCTCGATCTGCCCCACCGGAACCGCCTTGATGGCGCCGCGCAGCACTTCGGTGGCATAAGCGCCCTGCACCACGCCCAAGACCCAGATGCCGGCCGCAACGCCGTTGATCTCGACCCGGCCGCCGCCCATCGCCTCGGAGATCTTGTTGATGATATCGCTGCCCACGTAATAGAGGATCAGGATCAGCACCAGTTCCGGCACCGCCCGGATCACCGTGGTATAAATGGCGAGAAGGTCACGCGTGACCTTCCCGCCGTAGAGTTTGCCATAGGCCCCGAACAGCCCGATCACCAGTCCCAGCCCAAAGGCGCCAAAGGCGATCTGCAGGGAGTTGGCAAGCCCGCGCAGCAGGTTGCCTCCCCAGCCCGACAGCGACAGCAGCTCAGCGCTGGCGCCGAGGCCCAGTAGTTCAAGCAGTCCGGTCACGTCAGCGCCTTAGTAGATGCTGGTGGTGAAGTATTTGGCGGTGATCTTTTCGTGGGTGCCGTCGGCCAGGATCGCCGCGATACCCTTGTTCAGCGCCTCGCGCAGGTCATCGTCGCCCTTGCGCACGCCTGCGCCAACGCCACGGCCCAGGATCGCCGGGTCATCTGCCACTGCGCCCTTGATCTCACAGCAGCCGCCAGTGTCGGAGCCTACGAAATCCGCCATCGCGATGCTGTCTGCCTGGGTCGCGTCGATGCGGCCCGCAAACAGGTCCTGGTTGGCCTCATCCTGGGTCTGATAGACTTTCAGCTCCGCATCCTTGAAGTATTCCTGTGCATAGGCTTGGTGGATCGTCGAGGCCTGAATGCCGACGATCTTGCCCGCCAGCGATTCCGGTGTGGGTTCGATATCCATCGACTTGTCCGCCACGATCACCGCCGGCGTGTTGTAATACGGATCGGAGAAATCAATGGTTTTCTGCCGCTCCTCGGTTATCGACATGGAGGCCATGATGGCGTCGATCTGCTGGCCTGTCAGCGACGGGATGATACCGTCCCAGGCCACCGGAGTGATCACGCAGTCCAGTTCCGCCGCCGCGCAGACCGCGCCGATCACCTCGACTTCCCAGCCGACCCAGTTGCCGGAGCTGTCAAGCGAGGCAAACGGCGGATAGGGCTCTGCGGCGATGCCGATCTTGACCTGCTCCGCGGCGGCGGCACCGGCGGAGAGGGCAGCAGCGGCGGTGGCTGCGGCAAGCAGTGCTTTCAGTTTCATCTTCTTCTCCCAGTTGGTTTTTTATTGTGGTGGTAGTGGATCAGGCGACCGAGCTCAGGAATTGCTTCAGACGCTCTGATTGCGGATTGCCAAAGACCTCGGCAGGCGGCCCCTGCTCTTCGATGCGGCCCTGGTAAAGATAGACAACGTGCTTCGCGACCTCGCGCGCGAATTTCATCTCGTGGGTGACCAGAAGCATTGTGCGGCCCTCGGCGGCGAGATCGCGTATCACCGTAAGCACCTCGCCCACCAGTTCCGGGTCCAGCGCCGATGTCGGCTCGTCGAACAGCATCGCCGACGGGTCCACCGCCAGCGCCCGGGCAATCGCCGCCCGCTGCTGCTGGCCGCCGGACAGATAAGCGGGGAAAGTGTCCTCCTTGCCGCCGAGCCCCACCCGCGCCAGCAGTGCGCGGGCGCGCTCAATCGCCTGCGCCTTGGGCACCTTCAGCACATGCACCGGAACCTCGATCACGTTCTCCAAGAGGGTGCGGTGGGTCCACAGGTTGAACTGCTGGAACACCATCGCCAGCTTGGTGCGGATGCGCTCGATCTGTTTCTGGTTGGCCGGGCTGCCATCGCCGCGCATCGTCACTTCTTCTCCGCCGATCACGATCTTGCCGGAGCTTGGTGTCTCAAGGAAATTGATGCAGCGCAGCATGGTGGATTTGCCGGACCCGGAGCCGCCGATGATCGCCACCACATCCCCCTGCCGCGCCGTCAGATCCACACCCTTGAGCACTTCAAGATTGCCAAAGGACTTGTGCAGATTCTCCACCCGTATCGCCTCGCGGCGCGTATCGGTCTCCCTGGCGGAAGCGGCAGCAGTGGCTGTGTCCATTGTTGTGTCACCCTGAAATTTCCGATTGCAGTAAGCCGCGACTCGCGTAATTATGCAAGTGTATAATTTCTCCGCCAGGTAAAAAACAGGAGCTGAGGTGACCGACGAGCGCCGCAAATTCAAACGCGAATCCGCCGAGGCCCGGAAAGAGGCGCTGATTCTCGCCACGCTGGAGCTAGTGGCCGAGAACGGCGTGCGCGGGGCCACGGTGCGGGGCATTGCCGAGCGCGCCAACGTCACCCAGGGTCTGATCCGGCACTATTTCAGCTCCAAGGAAGAGCTGATCACCGCCGCCTACGAACACCATATGACCGCCATGACCGATCAGACCTTTGCCCCCGCGGCAGGAGTGGATGGCACGGCGCTGGACCGGCTCACCGCCTTCGTGAACGCCTCCCTGACGCCGCCGGTGGTGGACCCGCGATCAATCGCGCTTTGGGCAAGCTTCCTGAACAAGGTGCAGCAGGATGAGCAAATGAAGGCAACTCACGAACGCACCTATGGCTACTTCCGCGACTTTCTGGAGGGGCTGATCGCCGACGCGCTGGAAGAAGGCAACCGCCCCGCCGCGCCTGCCCGGCTGCGGCAGCTGGCTATCGCCTGCAACGCGGTGATCGACGGGCTGTGGCTGGAGGGCGGCGCCCTTCCGGACGCCTTTGCGCCAGGTGAGCTGGCAGAAATCGGACGGCAGTCGGTTGCCGCAATCACAGGTTTGAATTTGGAGCAGGAGGCTGAAACGGCATGAGGCTGACAGCAATCACCGAACGGCTGGCCGGACTTGGCGGCGGCAAATGGGAAGTGCACGCAAAAGCACGGCAAATGGCCGCAGCCGGCGCGGACTTGGTGGAAATGACCATCGGCGAGCCGGACGTGCCCACCCCGCCGGAGCTGATCGAGGCCGCCGCGCAAGCGATGCATGCCGGCCGCACCGGCTATTCCGACGGCCGCGGCGAGGCGCGCCTGCGCGCCGCCCTGGCCGAGGCCTATACCACCAGCCGCGGGCGGCATTTCGGACCGGAGAACATCCTCTGCTTCCCCGGCACCCAGACCGCGCTTTATGCGGTGTTGCAGGGCGTGGCCGAACCCGGCACCGAAGTGCTGGTTGGCGACCCGATGTATGCCACCTACGAAGGCGTGATACGCGCCTCGGGCGCTGAAATGGTACCGGTGCAGCTGCGGCCCGAGGCCGGGTTCCGGATGCAGGCCAGCGATATCGCCGCCCGCATTACCCCGCGCAGCCGCGCCATCCTCCTGACCACGCCGCACAACCCCACCGGCGCCATCCTCACCCCGCAAGACCTTCGCGAGATCGGCGAACTGGCAGTGCAGCATGATCTCTGGATCATCTCCGACGAGGTCTACGAGCAGCTGGTATTCGAGGGCGCGGAATTCGTCTCTCCGCTCTCCGATCCGGCACTGGCGGACCGGGTGATCGCAGTCTCCTCGGTCTCCAAATCCCACGCCGCGCCAGGCTTCCGCAGCGGCTGGTGCGCCGGGCCAGAAGACTTCTGCACAGCCCTTCTGCCGGTCTCGGAAACGATGCTGTTTGGCAATCAGCCCTTCATCGCCGACATGACCGAAAAGGCGGTGCGCGAGGGCTCCTCGGTGGCCGCGGGCATGGCGTCCCGCTTCGCCGCCCGCGCTGCCCTGCTGGAACAGCGCTTGCATGGCGAGACCCGCCTGCACGTCCACCGCCCCGAGGCAGGCATGTTTGCCCTGATTGAGGTATCCGCAACCGGAATGGACGGCGACGCATATGCCTGGGACCTGCTGAACAGCGGGGTTGCCGTGATGCCCGGCTCAGCCTTCGGCGAGGGCCTCACGGACTGGGTGCGCGTCGCCCTGACGATAGATGATACCAGCTTTGCCACCGCCCTCGACCAGATTGTGGCGCACGCAAACTCCAAGGCAAGAGGCGCAGCATGACCCGCAAGACAGTTGGCGAGGCCCTGGTCGCAGGGCTGAAGGCGCGCGGCGTCACCTGCGTATTTGGCATTCCCGGCGTGCACACGGTGGAGCTCTACCGCGGCCTCGCAGACTCCGGCATCCGCCATGTTACACCCCGCCACGAACAGGGCGCGGGCTTCATGGCAGATGGCTACGCAAGGGTGTCCGGCGAGCCTGGCGTTGCCTTTGTCATCACCGGCCCCGGCCTCACCAACACGCTGACCCCGATGGCCCAGGCCCGCGCGGATTCGGTGCCGGTGCTGGTGGTGTCCGGAGTGAACGAAAGCGCCACGCTCGGCAAAGGCCACGGCCACCTGCACGAACTTCCGGACCAGCACGCGCTGGCCAAGACTGTTGCGCTCACTTCGGAACACGTCACCCGGCCCAGCGAACTTGAAGCCGCGCTGGATAATGCCTTCGCACCCTTCTCTGCCGGCCGCCCCGGCCCCACCCACATCCAAATCCCGCTGGATGTGGCGGGCACCGCTTCACAGGACGGCCCGTCAGCGCCTGCTGCCGAACAGCCGCCAGTTGACTCAGACCAAATCTCCCAGGCTGCGAGCCGCCTTACCAAAGCAGACAAGGTGGTGATCCTGGCCGGCGGGGGCGCCAAGACTGCCGGCCCGGACCTCCGGACGCTCGCAGAACGCCTTGACGCCCCGGTGGTGCAAACCGTCAATGCCCGCGGTTTGATGCACGGCCACCCGCTGACCGTTCCGGCCAGCCCAAGCCTGCAAGCCATCCGGGCACTGATCGAGGAAGCCGATTGCGTTCTCGCACTTGGGACGGAGCTGGGGCCGACGGACTACGACATGTACGCCACCGGCAGCATGGCAGCCATGACCGGGCTGATCAGGGTGGACATCTGCCAGGACCAACTGGCCCGCCACGAGACGCAGCTCGCCATTCACGCCCGCGCCGCTGATGCCATCGCCGCCTTGCTCACGGCCCTGCCCGCAAACCCGAAGCATAGCCAAGGCGCGGCCCGCGCAGACCGCACCCGCGCTGCTGCCTTTGAAGAGATCGGCGCGGACTACCGCGGCCAGGTCGAGGTGCTGAACGCCATGCGCGACGCTGTGCCGGATGCGCTGATGGTCGGGGATTCCACCCAGCCGATCTATGCCGGCAACCTCTACTACGACCACGACCGCCCCGGCGGCTGGTTCAATGCCGCCACCGGCTACGGCGCTCTCGGCTATGGCATCCCCGCCGCTATCGGTGCCGCCATTGCGGCCCCGGACACTCCGGTGATCTGCATCGCCGGCGACGGCGGCGCGCAATTCTCCCTGCCCGAGATCATGGCCGCGGCGGATGAAAAGCTGCCCATCACCTTCGTGATCTGGAACAACCGCGGTTACGGTGAAATCGCCACCTCAATGGAAGCTGTCAATGTCCCCGTCGTTGGCTGCGACCCTACCCCGCCGGAGTTCGGTCCCGCCGCCGCGTCCTTCGGCATTCCCTACACCCGCATTCCGATGGACCCGCAAGCGGTTGCCGCTGCCCTTAGCGAGGCCAGCCGCAGCGGCATCCCATCCATCGTCGAAATCGAAATCACCGGACCCGCTCAGGGACAGGAGTAACCCAATGCGAAACCCCACCTTTGAATTCACCCGCGCCATCACCCGACGTCCTGCGTCCAGCATCGCGCAGGGCTTGCGCGCCGAGGACATCGGCAATCCGAGTCTCGAGGGAATGCTGAAGGCGCACGCAGCCTATGTTTCCGCCTTGCGCAGCACTGGCGCGGAGGTGATTGAGCTGGAACCGTTGGTGGCCTTCCCTGACGCTCAGTTCGTAGAGGACACTGCCCTCTGCCTGCCCGAGGGTGCAATCCTGATGCGCCCCGGCGCGCCGTCCCGTTTAGGCGAAGTGGCGGAAATGGCCCCCACCCTGCGGGCCTGCTATGGCGATGTGCGCGAAATCACCGGCCCCGGCCACATTGAAGGCGGCGACATTCTGGTGACTGGAAAGGAGATCCTTGTTGGCCGCTCTGACCGAACCGATGCCGCAGGTGTCGCGGAGCTGGCCGAGATCGCTGCTGAATGGGGCCACTCCCTGCGCGAGGTCTTCACTCCCGAGGGCGTTCTCCACTTCAAGACCGACTGCTCTCTGATGGATGCGGAGACTATCCTGTCCACGACACGCCTGGACGCCTCCGGCTGCTTTGAGGGTTACAACGTCCTGCACGTGCCCGAAGGCGAGGAAGCCGCGGCCAACGCCATCCGCTTCAACAATTTGGTGCTGATGGCCGCAGGCTTCCCGCGCACGGCAGAAATGCTGGATAAGGCAGGTTTTGAGATCGTGGAGATCGACAACTCCGACTGCGCCAAACTGGACGGAGGCATGTCCTGCCTGTCCCTGCGCTTCTGAACCCAGAGGGTGACTACCGCCAGGCAGGCAGCCGCCTGCGGGTGCGAAGCCAAGGCCTGCCGCCGACCGCGGCCGGCCGCCACCAAGTGGAGCCCTTGTGATTCAGGCCAAGCGCAAACCCTTGCGGGGCCAGGACTAAACTATTCAGCCATCGTAATTTTCGAGGTAATGGCGGAGACGATGGGAAGCTCCACCAACGACCCCTAAGCCATTTTAATCGTTGAATATCATATGCTTCCAGACTAGCAATTGGTCAATGACGTTGGTCAATGAGGTGCTGATATGGCAGTAAAATCCAACCGGTCGGAGCGCTTACTCTCCCTCAGGGGAAACGTCTGGTGGTACCGTCAGGGCATCCCTCAGGCTGTCCATAAGGTGACCGGCGGGCCAAAGTTTATCCTCATCAATCTGCGTACCTCTGACATTGCAGAGGCCAAGCGGAGGCGCGATGAAATCGAGCGCGCCACAAGCGCCCAGTTCGATGAAATCAAGACAGGCCGCAGGCTCTCCCTCGCTCTTGGTGGCTGGGGGGATAGCAGTGGCGTAAGGAGTGCAGCCCTTCCCCCAGCCGATAGGGGCACCGTCACACGCGCCGCTCTGGACGCTTCAGAGGATGCCGATGAGCGCCACCTCATCATCACCGCAGCAGAAGCCGAAGCAGAAGCCATGCGGCCCGCCCAGCGCAAAGCCTTCGAGGATGCAATGGCGGGTAAAGTAGAGATCGAGCACCACCTTGAGACCTATCTGACCCTCGCAGAGCTGGCCCCTAAGACCACCAATGAGCGGCGTGGGATTATCATGATGTTTGCCCGTTGGTGCCGCGAGAAGGGGAAAACGCTGGACAGGGTAGATAGGCGTTTGGCGGGGCAATACGCTGCTGAGTTTCTGGATGGAAAACACCACGTCACACAAGGCAAGCACCTGTCCGCATTGCGCCAATATTGGATTTACCTTGCCCGCAGGGGGCACGTCACACCACCCGCAGGGGAAGCTGTAAACTCCGGCTGGCCTTGGAACGATCAAGCCATAGAGAAGAAGGGAAAGCGTGTCGAAAGAGGCGCGCAGAGCGCCGAGGAAAGGCCGTTCACTGACGATGAGGTCAAAACCCTCATCACCGCAGAATACCCCTTCAAGGCCGCTGACGCACAGGTAATGAAGGACGTTCTGTTGACCTCATTGCTATCGGGTATGCGCCAAGCTGAGATTGTCACCTTGTGGGTGCAAGAGGTTGTGGAGGAAGGCGGAGAGCTATTCTTCGACATCCAGCACGGCAAGACCGCAGCCGCTGCGCGTAAGGTTCCCGTTCACAGTGCCCTTGCGGCTATGGTTCGGAAGCGTCTAGCGGGCAAAGGACCGCAGGATATGCTGTTCGATGAGCTGGCAAGTGCAAGCAATCCCTCTGACACATTTGGCAAGAGGTTCAAAAGGTGGCGTGAGGCGGTTGGAGTTGCTGATAGCCGAGAGGGCGTGAGGCGCTCACTTGTCAATTTCCATTCTGCGCGGCGTTGGTTCACCACCAAGGCGCGCCATGCGGGACAGTCTAAGGAAACCATCGCTGACGTTATCGGCCACCGCCCAGACAAACAGGATGTGACCTTTGGCGTCTATGCGCGGGAGGCGTCTCAGGACCAAAAGAGGGCCTGTGTGGAGGCTGTTACGCTGCCCTAACGGCCTCCGGCAGGTTTACCACCGGGGAAGCCATTCATGCCGCCCAGCACCCCCGCAGTGGTCACCTGCACTAATCTACATGGTGGTAGCTATTCGCGGGAAGACCCATGTTCTGAGCATGGGACAAGGGGAGCACCCTTACTCAGTGTAAAGGTGCACCTATAGCTCAGAACTGGCGGTGCCCGCCAACAACCCCTCCGTGGCCACCTACAGTTTTAACGGAATGGACCTGAGGGTTGTCGAGATCGGCGGCGAGCCGTGGTTCGTGGCGGTGGATGCCTATATAGTTCTCTACGGCAAGAAGACGGGCATTCGGGCGCGGGATTTCCTCTCACCTTCCGATATGCAGATCATCTGGAAAAAGGGGCTGAGTGAGTCCAACTCACTAAGCTCGCTGTTCAGCGGCTCTCAATACCGGATTGCTCTCATCTCCGAGAGCGGGCTCTACAAGCTGGTGATGCGCAGCGACAAGAAGGAAGCCAAGCAGTTCCAAGAATGGGTGACCCGCGAGGTGCTCCCTTCCATCCGCAAGACGGGCACCTACACCATGCCCGGTGCGAAAAACGTCCCCCCGTATACGTAGTAAGGAACCGTAACGGGCATGCGAGGCTGAAAGACCACATCATCTTCAAACTCAACCTCTCAGGGCGAAGCCCTCAATAACGCTGCATGTTCTGGTTCTGGGTCTCGACCACATCAGAATGGACTGAGCTAGAACAGACCCCATGCAGAAAAGCCTTGGCACGGCTTCGCCGGTGGATGAGATGTAGGTGAGATGATGATCTGACCTACCTCAGTGGTCTCACCGCGCGAAGCGCCAGTGGTCTTCGACCTGAACGCGACCAAAAAGTTCAAGCTAGGCCATTTCTAGCAGGCAGCTTTTCCTGCACGTTCAGAACACCTCGCCCCCGGCTTGCGCCGAGGTTGGAATTGAAGGTGTGATGATATTCATCATCCCCCCAGCACAACCCGTTCATCCCCTGAAGTTGCTCCTATTACATATACGGGGGGACGTTTTAGCGGGTCAGTGCTCAAACGTTCTGGGTGCAGGGCCGCTAAATCGAATAACCCGCCCCTTAGGACAGAGAGGTGGCCTTCTTTGCCGCTGCCCCGCGATGCTCACCGTTTGTGACCGCTGGTCCATTTTGTCCTTGTCAAGAGAAAAATCAATTAACCCACACACAAGGGAGAGGAGGCAAAAAATTCCTCTCCGTCCCCCCTCGATGATCGCGATGGGCAGCTCTCGCATGCCCGATAGCGCCTTTGGTCGGGCCCCTTGGTGGGCCTGCTGACGGGCTGTCCTTCCCGATCATCCATCAAACCCAAGGAACCAGACCATGACCGAACAAATTCAATGCCCCACCTGCGACGCCGAGTTCACGCCACGCCGCAAAAACCAGATGTATTGCAGCGACAACTGTCGCAAGCGCAAGTCCCGCCACGCTGCCCGTGGCTCGCGCAGCTCCGAGAATGCCCGCCTATCCTATGAGCACTATGAGCACGCGCAGCGACTGGAAGAAATGGTCTATACCACCGCGCCCCAGGCAAGGCTGGGAATGATGAAATCAATCCTGGGCCACATACTGCACGATGCTGGACTACGGCGCATCCTCACTGACCCCGTGCTCCTCCGAGAGCCTCCTCGCGCAGATGACCGCAAGAACATCGCTAAGGCCGCGTCCGCATACACCAAGAAATTCTTTGGCGTCTCGATCAGGACGTACATTGAGCAGGCGAAGGCTGGGACCATCAATGAAGACTTTCCGGTCATCCGCACGGTTTCTCACCAGAGGCCATTTGCAGGTCCGAGGTCGCTATATGTTCAACGTGATGCGGCAGAGTTCCTACGCAATGTTCGCCATGCGCGTGGAGTAGCACCCGTGGCACAGGAGGCGATTGCAGCATGACCACGAACGCTGACAGCCATCCCTGTTGCAAGACCATCAACGTCCCCAAGCATTGGCTCCACAGCAAACGCTGGCGTGACCCGTCTTACAGCAACCGCAGCTTCAATGCTGGCAGGCGTGAGGCGAGGGAGGAATACACCCCGCTATTCCCTAATCGCACCCCGGCCAAATGGAACGGGACGCTGACCCTAAAATGACCCAGCAGGGGCCGTCACTGGCCCCGCCCACGCTGCCTTGCGTTCAGCCGACATCTTGAACTCTCTAATGACACAGTTGATAGCTCCGCTAATGAAGTGATGTCCTGCACATAATCCGCTACAAGCGCTTCTCTCGAAGCTGATTTGAGTGAGAGTGTCGGCCCGAAGCGGTCGTTCGCTCAAGACGCGCGAATGACAGGTTGCGCCCGTGAAAATGACATACCTTCCCAATCACGCATCCCTGGGCTTTTCGATGGGAGTTAGCGTGGGGCAACGAGGCTTTGCACCCGAAAGATGAAAAATCAGTTGATTAGTCCATCTGGTAGTCGATCGTCGCATAGCCCATAGTATTCGTGTCACAGGTCCAAGGTGAGCGAATGGCAAGTTACGGTCCATCAGATTTAGGCGCAGTTCTGCAAGGTGTCGGCGCATTGGCGCAGGCGGCAGCGATTGGCTTTGCTGCGTGGATGGCCTCGAACACTTATCAAAGCTGGCGACGACAGAAGCTTTCCGAGCGGCGCATCGAACAAGCCGAACGCATTCTGACTGCCGCGTACAAGGCACGCCGTGCTCTTGGCTATGTTAGAAGCCCCTTGATGGAAGCTCATGAATTGAGTGCGGCCGAGGAGCAGCTTGAGAAACAAGATTTCTGGGCCACCGTGGAGGTGGGGCGGAAGCAACGGTTGGTGTCAGCGCAAGGTTATTACAACCGGCTGAATACTGTAATTGATGAACGGCGCGCGGTGGAAGAGTGCCTACCTATGGCGCGGGCGCTGTTCGGTGAGCAAGTAGAGAAGGCGTTGGAATTGCTGAACCGCCAATTCCATCTGGTCCAAATCTCTGTCGGCGCAAGTAGTGAGACTTGCAACGATAGAGAGTTCTCACGCTCAATCCGGGAGGACATCAGCAGCTCCAGCGGCACCGACCGCCCCAATAAAATGAACGAGCTAATTGAAGAGCAGGTCAAGCTGATTGAGGATGTGCTGCTGCCAGTACTCCGGCTTGAAGCAACGCAGCGCTGATGTGGGCGGTTATGCGGCGGGAACCTTCGTGCCAAGCCCAACGGATGCCCGGTCCCAGCCCGAAGCGGACATGATGCCCAATACCCCTTTGGGTAAAAGCGGACCTTTGCGAAGACACCCGGCATGGGAAAAGTTGACGGGACCGAGCAGACATTCGCTGCGGCTGCGAAAACCGGCGCTGCGCAAGCTTCGCCCCCCTAGCGAGGGGCGGGAAACGGACATTCGCTGCGGGTGAGCTTCCCAGCCGCTCAGCACGTCCCTCGCCCAAACATAGGCTAGTGCAAGATCACTACGGTTCGACGAACTCCTCTCCTAGAACTTCCAGCCGTCGAATTGGAAACCTCGTTCCCTCCAGACGCTGCTGGCACGATTTCAGGGCCGCCAACTATCCATCGGGCAAAAATATTACCCGTTTGGCTAGGTTGTCTTGACGTGGAGTTAGCGACAAGAAGGCTTGAACTTACTACTCGCATTAAAAGGCCTCGAGCAACTGATGTCAGTCAGCCCATCAAAAAAACGCCATATAAAGCGGACCATTCTGATTGCGGATGATCATCTCCTACTTCTGGAAACCTTAAAGTTGGCTATCGACTCCGGAGACTTTGAAGCAACAATCTGTCAGAGCCGAAATGATGCTTTAAAAAAACTTGAAAGCGACAAAGATTCGTTTGAATTGGTGTTATTGGATGTCCACATGCCTGACATGAATGGCATGAAAAGCGTTGTTGAGGTTGTAAAAACTGCAGCACCCATTCCAGTTGTCCTTCTATCAGGTGGAATTTCGAACACCTTTGCAGTTGAAGGTCTCAAAAACGGGGTGAGAGGTTACATTCCGAAATCCACGAAGCTCAGTGATCTCAACAACATCATCAAGGTCATCGTTAGCGGTGGCACCTTTTTCCCGGCCAGCACGTTTGTGCAAAAATCCGATGAAAGCATATCTTTTGGTCTTTCACCCAGAGAAAAGATGATTTGTCCACTCCTCTCAAAAGGTCTCAGCAACAAGGAGATTTCTCATAAGTTGAATATTTCCGAGTCTTCAGTGAAAATGCACATCCGCGCGATCTTTCGCAAGGTCGGGGCTTCAAACCGAACGCAGGTCGCCACCTTACTGAATGAGACCGCTCTGGAGTAGTGGCTTACTTAAGCTGACACAGACACAGCTCAGCTTTCCTTACCATCTAGACATGCACTTAGACGCCTCGCGAAAACAGTACTTCAGAAGAGATGCAGAGAATGCGACCTAACCGTCAGTGGCAAGAGCCAGTAAACCACATCACAGAAGGCAACATTCTCTTTTGTGGGGAAGTGGGCCGAAAATACATGAACATCTCTGCACATTTCTTGAGACAAGATATCACAGTGCAAAGGGTTTCAAGCATTTCGTCGCTTTGGGCAAAAGATGTTTGCCATGAAAACATATCAGTACTGGTGTTCGTCGACGTCGATAGCCTCGGTGGGCCAACGCAAGTGGTCGACCGCCTATTGTTGTTCCGTCAAGACTTGCCGCACGTTACAATAGTTTTGTTGTCCAGCGAGTTCTCGTCCAATGATTTTAGTGTTGATCGACTGGCGATATGCGATTGTTCTATTAGATGCGACCAATCGTTATCCAATTTAGAAAATGCGCTTGAACAGGCCTTTTTAAACAACTCAGTCTGGCTTGCTCGTCAAAGCAAACGATCGCGACACGACGACGTTTTTCAGGTACGCTTGACTGTGGCGCTGGTGCTTTCAGTGATATCTGGACTAGCAGCCGGCTTATTCACGCTTTTAGAGCTGAAAAGTTGGTGGTATGCGGTATTGGCTTACATTGGCACAGCACAAGCAACGCTTATCACACTGCTTATACTTCCATTTGCGCGCACGTCTGCATCTCGTCTGTTAGCTTGGGCGCTTAGGCGCAAACGCACTTCGTTTTTTTCCCGAAAGCCAAATTCATCACGCAACGGTTCAAGCGCCTGATCTGATCGGCCAAGTTTGATTGCTGGCACACGCGTCTCGCCATTACACTATGCTTTGATTCCGCATGGTCACCGGTTGACCAATCGCCGAGCGTTCTCCGGTCAGCCTCATTTTTGTCCGATAGGCCGACCTCATAAACAGGCACTTGGCGGGCCGGAGGAACTGCTCACCGTTACGCCGTAAGGCCGCTTTGGGTGCCGACTGGCAAAGGGCACTTCAACGCCTACCTGCATGACAGCTTTGCAAGTATCAGCTTTTCTGGCAACGAGCTACGGAGCTAGCTTTCCGGCGGCCGGTCGAGGCACTATGGGTATCACACCGACACAATTTCGCGACGCTTGAAGCTTAGTGAATGTAACTTGACGCAAACGTTAGCAGCATCGCACACGAACATGGACCGGGCCGCAAAAACCGTGGCACCAAGGACTGCGCGTTGGCAGCAAAAGGCAGGATTGTCCCGCGGCTGTGAGTTCGATCATCTCCAGATTTTGCATGCGCGGCGAATGGCCGGTAAGCGAGCTGCGACTGCGGCATCTTTCGTCCGTAGTGGGCGGCGGCTTTGGGCTCAAAGCTACCAACCTCAATGTCTATCCGGATGTCCGCTTCGGTGACTGCGCCAGGCTTTGCAAAGTCAGCTACCTGCGCATCGCTGCCGTTCGTTCAGGACGCAGCGAAGGTCGGCTCGCCGCCCTCTTTATGTTAGCAAGTGAAATCAGTCGGTAGGAAACCCGACCGACAGGATACCTCCAAATATTTCTGTGCAAAAATTCATGCAGCAGAGATCATATAGTAGGCCGCGCAAATTCCCCCGGTGGGGAGGGGGTCTTTTTACACACGCGCGCTCGCAGGCACCTTCACATACCCGCTGGCAGGCCCGTTGTCCTATCCTCTGAGTTGGGGCTGTGACTTCCCCTTTTGTAACGCCCACAACGACCGTTGACATTTGCAACACCCCTCCTTATCTCATCTCACAAGCAGAAGGAGCTGGGCAGAATGAAGCGCTATGTGATCTATCGCCGTGTATCGACCGATGAGCAGGGCAAGTCTGGGCTGGGCATTGAGGCGCAGGACAGGGACATTCGCCTGTTTCTCGAAGGTTACAGCGATCAGCCCTTCGCAGTGGTTGCTGAGTTCACTGAGGTGGCATCAGGCGCTGATGACCGCAGGCCAGAGCTGACCAAAGCCCTCGATATGGCCCGCAAGCATGGCGCTGAGTTGCTTGTTGCCAAGCTCGACCGCCTGTCCCGCAAGGTGTCCTTTATCGCTTCCCTTCTGGATGACCGGAAGGTGCAGCTTCGCGTGGCTGCTATGCCGCAGGCGGACAAGTTCCAGCTTCATATCTATGCAGCACTGGCTGAGCAGGAGCGGGAGTTCATCTCGATCAGGACCAAGGCAGCACTCAAGGAAGCCAAGGCCCGTGGCGTGAAGCTCGGCGGTGCCCGTGACAAGACCCTGAAGCGGAACCAAGAGGTTCAGCGTAAGGCCACCGAGCGCGCCCAGAACGTGGCTGGCCTAATTCAGCCGCTGCGGGAAGCCGGGAAGAGCCTCAGGGAGATTGCTGCGGAGTTGAACCGGGCGGGGGTGCGAACGGCCCGTGGCGGTGAATGGCAGGCATCACAGGTTAAGCGGACCATAGAGCGACTTGAGCGGGCGTGATGGAAAAGGGTCAGTAGTGCTGACATATATTCCATGCGAACTGGTTCGTTGGGGTGTATCAGTGTTTTTCGAGCACCCTCACGGACACTTCAAGGCACTTCTCAGGGCGCACTCTTGGGGTCAACAGCCCCAATAGACTTATTGAGCAACCTAGTAATCTCCTCAAAGCTCGCCGCCCGCTCCGCTTCGCACTCACGCTGTGCTTCACCTGCTGAAAGTCCCCCGCCTATCTTTTCAAATATGCAGAGCTTGTCGCCTATCGAGCTCATTGCGAGCCCGCTTTCGATTGCGGAAAAGGTGCGAGGCAGTCCCTGTGTTCGCAAGGCGTCAGCAGCGGCATCATCCAGTGGAATAGTGTCCCCCGGCTGCTGGAGGACAGCCACTGCCCAATTTCTCAAAGGGTCAGGCTGGGTGTCTCCGGGCGAGTACTCAGGTTTCTCAGAAAGTATGCCAACTGCGATCTGCGTCATGCGAGCAGCTTGCTCTCGCTGGCTCGTCTGGCTGTTAAAGATCAATGCGGCCACACCTATCACGATGGGTGTCAGGACCTTGCCTGCCACCTCGCCAATAATCAGCCCTTTATCCCACCAATCCTTTGCCAACTTCTCAATCCTTGCTGCAATGCTTTGAAGTGAATGTCTGGCAAACACCAACGGCAGTCAAATACGCCAACCTTACGGTGCCCCAATTGGTCAATGTTGTTGGTCAATGTTGGTCAATGCCAACACCTAAGTCTTTGAAAATGCTAGAAAAAGGTGTGATGGCGGAGACGATGGGATTCGAACCCACGAGACGGTTTCCCGCCTACTCCCTTAGCAGGGGAGCGCCTTCGACCACTCGGCCACGTCTCCGCTGACCCGTATATTTGCCGCAACCCAGAGAAACAAGGCGTTTTTTCATTTTTTTTCCAGCCCCTGCAAAACTGTGGGTTTCCCCTGTTTTCCGTGAACTTTCGCGGAGCTGCACGTGATTCACGTGCAAAATCCGTGCAGCCGTGTTCGCGCATTGTTCACGTCAACCGACCTAAACTTGAGACCCGCCCCTTCTCCTGCCGCAATGAGAGTCGCCAAATCTACTTGCCGCATTCTATCAGCAGCACCAGAAGGCAAAAGACTATCCCCAGCCGATAGTGAAATTCGCATGCAATCACTGCGAGCGCTTCGGCAGATACCGCGCTTCGCTGACGCCATTGCTACCCCCTCCATCCAAGTGTGCCGCATCGCGCCACAGGGCTTCCGCTTTCGGGAAAGCGACCCCGGAATATCGCGTCTGCGGCTGAGTGCGCGCTGCGCTTGGCACGGATGTCAGAAGGGCTGCTTTCTGTCCTTTTGGGGACCATCCGCAGTCCCATCTGTGCATGAAGGGCGGTGATCTGGTCGCCACGGTACAGCGGGAAGCTACCCCCGCGTTACATATCGGGGGTTACGTTCATGTTTATCGAGCTGGAGCGTTACGGACCGCCTCAATAATTTCAATGGCTTAGACGAAGTGTAACGCCGTAACGCCTGTAACGGCGGGGGAGAGTGTATACCTCTTACTCACTCCGGCAGGATATCTCTTTCTCTCCTTAT
Organism: Leisingera sp. ABM4_103; assembly: GCF_056158685.1. Taxonomy (NCBI): domain Bacteria; kingdom Pseudomonadati; phylum Pseudomonadota; class Alphaproteobacteria; order Rhodobacterales; family Roseobacteraceae; genus Leisingera; species Leisingera sp. ABM4_103. Next base: position 585,954 of record NZ_JBSWTU010000005.1, read on the forward strand.
ATATATAACTATTTATGTGTTACATACATAGACATACATACAAACCTCCAGTATTTTCAATAACTTAACCCCGTAACAGGCGTGTAACGCTCAGCGTAACACCGTTACATCATTGATTTTAAATGACTTTTTTCAGAGCCACTGCCCCCGCCTGCGGTAGGAACATCGCATTTTCAAGCTCCTCGGTGTATGGCGGCCAATGAAATAAAGACAATCACCAAATGTTTTCAAAGTTGTAACGGAACCTGCATGCTAATCGAGCCCTGATGCCCGTGTTGAACAGAAGGGAAAGCGCCAACTGGGGGCAAAGGTCGGCTTGAAAGGCAGCCTGCCCTGGTCTTGCCGCAACAGCGGCAAGTCGCGGCAAAGGAACCCTCGAAGGCTGAGGAGGGCTGCGGTTCATGTCTCTCCGGAATTGTGGAGAACTGAAAATTGCCGCTTTTGGTTTTCAACCTCATGCCCCACTTTACCCCAAGATTAAATTCAGTTTGAAAGGTGAACCACCAGATGAACGAAAACTTTGTCCGTATCATGCGCGCGGAACATCTGCTCCACCAGGTATGCGAGGACGCACTTTCCGAATATGTAGCGGAGTGCGGTAGCCGTGACGCTGCCATCACCAAGCTGTCCACCCAGTTCCTGTTCGTAGACAAGATCGCAGAAGCAGGCAGCGATGGTGATATCGAGGTGAACTGGGGTGTCCTGATTTCTTCAGAAATTGCCGGAAATGACCAGCATTATATGACCCGTTACAATGTTTCTGACAGCCCAGAGGCCTTTGAGACTCTTTTGGAGGCGGTGCGGGATCCCGGCAACCTTAGCAAGCTGGTGAAATGTGTTGCAGATGGCTGGGACGACGAAGAGCACTATCGGGTTATCTGCGAAATCCAGGCCGAAGAGGAACTCTGAACAGACGAATGGGAAGAAGACAGTGCCATGTAGTGAACGGTAACTGAACAAGCGCAACGCTTGGAGCGGCATCAACGCGCAAAAGGTCATGGTGGAGTAAGCAGCGGTACGAAAGCCTGCCAGGGTAGCGAAGCCATGGCCTCGCTGCGGGCGGCGTACAAACTGGCCAGTTTTGGCCCGATCTGGTTCGAAAGAGAGCGGGAATATGATTGCCGCAGCCGCGAGGTGTTTGCGCAGCTTCAGCATGCACCGAGAGTGTCCACAGAGCGAACTCAAACTCGAAACACCTGTACCGCGAGTGGATAGATCCATACGCGGAGATTCCACCCCGTTCTACCCACCCATCGTTAAGGCCACGTAGTCTCAGCACAAATCGACGGCAAACCCAAAGGGCATAGAAAATCACGGATAGCGCAAACCGAAATCCTAAAAGCGGGCACCCGATGCTTTGTTCATAAATTGAAAGGACTCTTGCCTCGACACCCAGCTTCCAAAATCTGACCGTGCTTCCCGGTACGTTCCTTGCGCGGCCTCTTCTTACTCTAACTCACGCCAGGTTCCCCAACAGCTCCAACTCAGGAAACACATCCCATTGGAAGAGCGCGAAGTGAACCGCCGCTTGGTTTGTGACAGCGGTCGGCACTCTGGGAGATAGGATCCTTGGCAGGACAGCTTGGCAACCAGACAAAGCGCAGCTATATGCAGATCGTGGGCAGAAGATTCTTGATATGTCTGGCACGGCGCGTGACCATCATTCTCGTCGCACTGGCTTTTTCCTTTGCGGCAAATTTCACGTCAGCGTTGGCCATGCACGTGTCACATCAGGGAAGCCTCGCGGAAGAAGCCGGTCACTCGTCAAATTCCGGGTCCGATCATTCGCTGCGGCAGGTATCTCCATCGCAAAATCAAAATGATGATCGCGGCGGGTGTGCATACGATCCGGTTTCTGCCCGTTGCATCGGCGGCTCATGCTTCAGCACCGACTTGCCCTCCGCGGCTATCCCACCTGCCGTTATGACAGGTTCCTCGCTCCACCTGAAAGCCGGTGCGAGCAAATTCGGTGTTCATCTGGAAACACCGCCTCCGGTCCGTCCTCCCAAGCACGTTTGACAATTTTCGCTTCCGGCGGCGGTCTTGAGACGCGCCGGTAACTTGTCAACAACGTAGGCTGCTTCGGGAAGATCAGCCTGGAGGTTATCATGCGCGGACGTTACACAGCGCTCAGCATCCTTGCCCTTGCCGCAGGAACGGCGGGCGGGGTTTTTCTGGAACGGACATACCTTAACTTCACAGAAAGCCCGGCTTCGGACAGCTCCGAGATCCTGTACTGGGTTGCTCCGATGGATCCGAACTACCGGCGCGACGAGCCCGGGAAATCGCCGATGGGCATGGACCTGATCCCTGTCTATGCCGGCCAGGAGCCTGCAGGTGATCCCGCTGAAGTGTCGCTCTCACCGGCCGAGGTCAACGCGATCGGTGTACGCACCGCTGTTTCACGGATGTCGGACATATCGTCAAAGATAGAGACCGTCGGTTTCGTGCGATACGACGAGCATCAGACAAGCCACGTCCACACCCGCGCCGACGGGTGGATTGAGAAACTAAAAACCCGAGCCATCGGCGATCGCGTGCTCAAAGGCGACGTCCTGTTCGAGATGTTCTCACCAGTGATCAGTGCGGCGACCGGAGATTTGGTCCGCGCCGTCAAGGCCGGAGACGCCAGGATCCTCGACGCCGCCCGGAACAAGCTTCTTAGCCACGGCATGTCCGAGGCTCAGATTGCGGAGATCGAAGCTAGCGGCGAGCTTGCACGGACTATCAGGATCGAAGCCCCGCAAGACGGTGTCGTGATCTCGCTTTCGGCTGCCGATGGCATGTACCTTCAGCCGGGAACGCTTGCAGTTTCACTTAGCGACTTGAAAACTGTCTGGCTGATCGTTGACGTATTCGAGCGGGACATCGCGCGGCTCAGCGAAGACATGCGCGCGGTCGCCCGCTTCGAGCATCTGGCCGGGCGCACGTTCGAGGGCGAAATCGATTATATCTATCCCGAACTCGACCCCAAAACCCGCACGCTGCCGGTGCGGCTAAAGTTCGACAACTCTGCGGGGCTTTTGCGGCCCAACATGTTTGGAACCGTCAGTCTTGTTCCGTCCCGGACGCGAACAGCGCTGACCGTGCCGTCGGAGGCGGTTATCCGGACCGGTTCGGCCGAGCGCGTGATTCTGAAGACCGGTGAAGGAACCTTCAAACCGCGGCTGGTTACATCCGGCCTGCGCGACAGTTTCGGTGAGGGCGGCCGGACTGAAATCGTACAAGGGCTCGCGCCGGGTGAGGAAGTCGTCGCGTCGGCGCAGTTCCTGATTGACAGCGAAAGCGCGCTCAGCGCCGGTCTGATGCGCATGGCGCCAACAGACGAAGAGCCCGCGCACGGCGCTGGAAGGCTTGTCACGCTGGACCACGAAACCCGGCTGGCGACGATCAAGCACGGCCCCCTCGACAGCCTCGACTGGCCGGCAATGACCTCCGTTTTCCCAGTGCGGGCAGATGTGCCGCTTGATCATCTCGCCGAAGATTCCGGGATCGCTTTCACCGTTGCCCGGGGCGCGGATAACCTTCTTGCACTGATAGAGATCGGTGCCGATGACGGGATTGCCGCCACGGGGACTGGCACGATCCACGAGGTGAACCCGGACGGCACACTGACCGTGTCGCACGATCCGATTCCGGCGCTTGGCTGGCCCGAAATGGAAATGGAGTTCGAGGTGGCTGGGCTGGATCCCGAGGCGGTCGTTCTGGACAGACCAGTCGAGTTCGATCTGGCCAAGAACGACGCGGGCATGTTCAGCATTATCGCGGTCCGGGAAAAAGCTGCCACTGCGGCGCCGGCGTCCGGGAAAACCGAGATGGCGGCAGCGGCACCAATCGTCGTCAGCGGCACCATCGACGCCGTCGACCCCGCTGAACGCACGGCGACGATAAGCCATGCCCCGATGACGGAACTCGGGATGCCCGGCATGACGATGGACTTTCCCATCTCCGAGGAGCTGGAACCGGCGGCACTGGCCACTGGGACCGCGATGACCCTAACCTTTGCCCGACCCGACGGGATGACGCTGGTGCTGGCGAATGCCGAACCTGTCATCGCCCCGATGAAAGTCGCTGGCACCATCAACTCGGCGGATCCGGAGCGGCGCATGGTGAACATCACCCATGACGCCATGACCGAGATCGGGATGCCGGGAATGACCATGGATTTCGCGGTGGATGAGACCCTGGATCAGGCAACCCTGCCGATCGGCGAGAAAGTGGGGCTCCTGTTCCGCCGCAACCCCGACTTCTCGCTAACGCTGGTCGGCACCACCTCCGTGACGGAGGTCAGCTCATGATACCTGCTATCATCCGTCTTTCCCTGGCCAACCGGTTCATGATCCTCGCGCTTGCCGTGATGATCGGAATTGCCGGGGTATGGGCAATCCGCGAAACCCCGGTGGATGCCATCCCCGACCTTTCGGACGTCCAAGTGATCATCCGCACCCCATACCCTGGGCAAGCGCCGCAGGTTGTCGAGGACCAGATCACCTACCCGCTAGCCACCGCGATGCTTGCCGTCCCTGGCGCTAGCGATGTGCGCGGCTTCTCGTTCTTCGGCGACAGCTATGTCTATATTGTCTTCGAGGACGGCACCGACCTTTACTGGGCGCGGACCCGCGTCCTGGAATACCTCGGGCAGATCGCATCCCGCCTGCCTGAAGAAGTGTCTCCGCAGCTGGGCCCCGACGCGACCGGCGTTGGCTGGATCTACCAGTACGCACTGATCGACCGGAGCGGAAACCACGATCTGGCACAGCTCCGGACCTTGCAGGATTGGTTTTTGAAGTACGAACTGCAGACCGTCGATGGCGTGTCAGAAGTCGCCACCATCGGCGGTATGGTCCGTCAGTACCAAGTCGTGGTCGACCCGGACAAGCTGCGTGCCTACGACATCACACTTCCGCAACTGCGGGGCGCCATTCAGGCGGCGAACCGGGAAACCGGCGGCAGTGTCATTGAAATGGGCGAAGCCGAGTTCATGGTCCGCTCAACCGGTTATGTCGATGAACTGGCCGATCTCGCTCGCGCACCTCTAATGGTGAACGAGCGAGGCGCGGCAGTCACACTTGGAGATGTCGCCGATATCCGCTTTGGCCCAGAGCTTCGCCGCGGCGTTGGCGAATTCGGCGGAGAAGGCGACGCTGTGGGGGGCGTCGTGATCCTGCGCTGGGGCGGCAACGCGCTGGCCACGATCAAAAACGTCGAGGAGCGGATTGAGCAGATCCGCCCAAACCTGCCTGAAGGCGTCGAGCTGGTGACTACCTACAGCCGCGCTGGCGTCATCGAGCGCGCCATTGACAACCTGCAGGACAAGCTGACCGAGGAATTCATCGTCGTCGTGCTCGTTTGTGCGGCGTTCCTGCTGCACATGCGCTCGGCGCTGGTGATCCTGCTGTCTCTGCCTCTCGGGATCTTCGCGGCCTTCATTATCATGAAACTGCAGGGCGTTAATGCCAACATCATGTCACTGGGCGGCATAGCCATTGCCATCGGCGCTATGGTTGACGCAGCAATCGTGATGATCGAGGCAATGCACCGCAGGCTGGAACAGGAAAAGCTGACGGACCAGAACCGATGGCGAATTGTCGGTGAATGCGCATCCGAAGTGGGGCCCGCCTTGTTCTATTCTCTGGCGATCATCACTGTAAGCTTCCTCCCGGTCTTCGTGCTGGAAAGTCAGGAGGGCAGGCTTTTCAAACCGCTGGCCTTTACCAAGACCTACGCTATGGCCGCGGCGGCGATCCTGTCGATTACCCTAGTTCCAGTCCTGATGGGGTACTTCGTGCGCGGGCGGATTATGCCGGAACACAAAAACCCGCTTAACCGCATGGTGATCTGGGCCTATCGCCCGTTTCTCGACGCCGCGGTTGCCTGGCCTTGGGCAACGACGCTGCTGTCAGTGGCGCTGGTCGCCTCGATGTGGTGGCCGCTTCAGCGCATAGGCAGCGAGTTCATGCCGGAACTCAACGAAGGCGACTTCCTCTATATGCCCTCGCTGTATCCGGGCGTATCCATCGGCAAGGCGCGCGAGATCCTGCAGCAGACGGACCGGCTGATCGCAACGGTGCCCGAAGTAAAGACGGTCCACGGCAAGCTCGGCCGCGCGGAGTCTGCGACCGACCCGGCGCCCCTGACAATGATCGAGACGACAATCCAGTTGAAGCCCGAGTCCGAATGGCGGCCGGGCATGACAATGGAACGTATCCGCGAAGAGCTCGACCGTACGGTTCAGGTGCCGGGGGTGACGAACGTCTGGATCCAGCCGATCAAGAACCGGATCGACATGCTGGCGACCGGTATCAAGACGCCTGTTGGTGTGAAGATCTCGGGTGCGGATCTCTCTGTCATCGAAGGGATCGGGGTTGAAATCGAACGTGCTGTGGCCGGTATCGAGGGCACGGCATCGGCCTATGCCGAACGGCCCGTGGGCGGGCGTTTCATCGAAATCGATGTCAACCGCGAAGCCGCCGCGCGTTACCTGATGAGCGTGCGTGACGTTCAGGATGTCGTGCAGACAGCGATCGGGGGCATGCAGGTCTCGGAAACGGTCGAGGGCCTCGAACGCTTCCCGATCAACCTGCGCTATCCGCAGGAGTGGCGAAACAGCCCTGAACGCCTTCAGGGTCTGCCGGTTGTGACCCCCTCGGGGGCACACATCCCGCTTGGTGCCCTCGCCGAGGTCCGCATCGTCGACGGCCCGGGCATGATCCGGTCCGAAAACGCCCGGCGCACCGGCTTCGTCTTCATCGACATCGCTGGCCGAGACCTTGGCAGCTACGTGACCGAGGCACGCGCCCGCGTCGCGGATGAGGTAGCGCTTCCACCAGGCTACTCCATCACCTGGTCGGGCCAGTACGAATACATTCAGCGGATGCAGCAGCGGCTGACACTGGTGGCACCTGCCACACTTCTTCTCATTACGCTGATGCTGTTCTTGGCGTTCAACCGCGTGATCGAGGTGGGCATCATCCTTGCCGCGCTGCCAGTGGCTCTGGCAGGCGGGGTCTGGTTCCTGTGGTACCTCAGCTTCGACATTTCGGTCGCCGTGCTGGTGGGTTTCATTGCGCTGGCCGGTGTCGCCGTCGAAACTGCGATCGTGATGCTTCTGTACCTCAATCTGGCTTGGGAGAAGCGTAAGAAACTTGCCATTTCGGAAAACCGAACCCTGGTGCCACTCGACATCGAGGAGTCCGTTTTCGAGGGCGCACTGCTGCGTGTCCGTCCTAAAGTGATGACGGTTGCGACGATTTTCGCCGGTCTAATCCCGATCATGTATGGCCACGGCACCGGATCAGAAATCATGCAGCGCATAGCCGCGCCGATGGTCGGAGGCATGGTCACGGCGACGCTGCTGACACTCTTCGTCATCCCTGCAGTCTTTGTCATCTGGAAGCGTCTGGCTTTGCGGCGCGTTAATCGCGAGATCGGCAGCCCTCCACCAGCGGGCGAAACGGCCGTTCCGGCCGAATGAAACCCACGAAACTCTGACCCTTGAGAGGATATCCAATGAAAAGCTTCACCTTCTCCAGTATTGTCCTTGCCTTTTGCGCCAGCGGCGCATTCGCTCAAACAACCCACAGTATAGATCACTCCGGCATGCACATGAGTGATAGCCAAATGGAGGGCGCAGTACACGCCTCCGCCGTCGTCAACTTAATCAGCGATGGCTCCGCAAATGTCAGCCACGACCCCATTCCCGAAATCGGCTGGCCCGGCATGACGATGGACTTGCCACTCCTGACCGGCGCGCAAATCATGGGAGACGTTGCACCCGGCGACAAGGTTACCCTCATGCTGCTCAAGGGCTCTGACGGAATGTACGCAATCGGTGCCATGATGCCGAATTGACCGGCGCGGCATCGAAACCGCACCTGAAGCGCCGAAGCCCGCCCTCGAGGCGTTGAACGCCGCGCTGCTGATCCGGTGCCACCGGTACAACCGGTATGGATCACCCGTCATGCGCGGCGTTCACATTTGCAGCGGCGCTGCCAGCCGTTGCAGTATTGCCCGCCACCGCCCAAACCCGCTCTGCACTTCATGTGCTGAAGGATCCGTGCGCCTCAAATCCAAACCGATTGCAGATTTATGATCACCGCTGCGGCACCCGTCAAAGCCAGTGTGAATATTGCGAAGAAAACCAGCGCAAGCAGGATCGGCCCGAGCTTGCCCGGCAGCTTGCATACCAAGCCGCGCAGCCATTCCCATCGCTTGGAGCACCTTTCAAGACTGCTGTCGATCACTGTTGCGTATAGTGGCAAGGCGCTGACCAGCGTCGCGTAAAGGTAAACACCGGAAATGTTCTCAAAAAAGGCGGACCGGACAAGTGTCGGCCCAACCACCTGCAACGCCTGCCAGTGATCCCCTCCGAACGAGCCGAACCAGTCAGCCGAAATGAAATATATTACTCCATGCAACAGGACGAAAATGAGGACCCTTGCAGGCAGGTCGATCAGAAGGATACGGTAACCGCCCGATTTGAACCGCCTGCTCGTGTGTCCTGGAGATTGGTAAGAAACGTCCATAAAGACGTCTTTAATGACGTCTCCTACAGGGAGGGAGGCAGCTGTGCGGGGCGAAATTCTTGGCTTGGAGCGTCGGCGCCGCTGGAGTGACGACGAGAAGTTGGCGATTGTGCTTTCGGTCGGGGTGAACGGCGCGACCGTGTCGCAGGTCGCACAGCGCCACGAGATCAGGCGGCAGCAGATCTATGCCTGGCGATACGAGCTGAGGAGGAAGGGGCTTCTGACGCCAGACGACGCGACGCTATTCCTGCCCGTCGATATTACGTCGCCGCCGGAACCGCAGGAAGCGTGCGCCCCTGAAGCGAGCTTGGCGTTGATTGAGGTGGTTCTACGCAATGGTCGCAGCTTGCGGGTCGATGCCCATGTGGATGCGGCGGTGCTGACCCGTTTGATCCAGGCGGTGGAGGCGGCATGATCGGCCCGGGAACCGGCATTCGCGTTTACCTGGCCTGCGGTCACACTGATATGCGCAAAGGTATCGCGGGGCTTTCAGCGATCGCGCAGGATGTCTTGAGGCAGCGGCCATCGAACGGTGCCGTGTTCGCGTTTCGAGGGCGCCGCGGCGACAGGGTGAAGCTTCTGTATTGGGATGGCCAGGGCTTTTGCCTGTATTACAAAGTCCTGGAGAAGGGTCGTTTCCCATGGCCTGCGGCGACGGATGGCAGCGTGCGTCTGACCGCCGCTCAATTGGCCATGCTCTGGGAGGGGATCGACTGGCGCAGGCCGGATTGGGGCGCGCCACCAGCCCGGACGGGCTGATTTATCTCCCTGGAATCGTTTGTTTTTATGGCGTCCGACCTTGGAGAATGGTATCCACCACCATGTCCGTAGAAGCCACGCCTCTCCCCAATGATCCCGCCGTTCTGAAGGCGATGATCGCCGCGTTGCAGGCGGAAAACCAGAAGATGTCCGCCAGTTTGCGGGCGCATGATCTGCTGGTTCAGGCGCTGCGCGTCCGGATTGCCAGATTGCAGAAGCAGAAATTCGGCTCCAGTTCGGAAAAGATCGAGCGGGAGATCGAGCAACTGGAACTGGCGCTGGAGGACCTGCAGGTTGCGCTCGCCGAGGCGGATGAACTGCCGCCGGAGGGCGACGATGAGCCGGAGACGGACAACCAGACCCCGGAACCAGCCGAACCGCGGGAGTCGAGGCGCCGCCGTCCGAAGGTGTCGCAGGACACGCCGCGCGAACGCCGCGAGCTTGACCCCGGCGACAGTTGCCCGGATTGCGGGGGCGATCTGCGTGTGGTCGGGGAGGATGTCAGCGAGCTGATCGACATGATTGCAGCCCAGCTGAAGGTCATCGAGATCGCGCGTATCAAGAAATCCTGCCGGCGCTGCGAGCGTATGGTTCAAAGCCCGGCACCCAGCCGTCCGATCCCACGGAGCATGGCGGGCCCGAACCTTCTGGCTTATGTGCTGACCTCGAAGTTCGACGACCACGTGCCGTTGTATCGTCAGAACGAGATCTTCGCCCGCATGGGGGCAGACATCCCGGACACGACCCTGGTCGACTGGTGCGGCGGGGCAATGAAGGCGCTGGCGCCGCTGATCGAGAAGATCGAGGCCGAGATCATGGCCAGCAATCTTCTGCACGCAGATGACACGCCCATCCGGGTTCTCGATCGCGGCCGCCGCGACAAGGGGCTCGGAAAGGGCGTCAAGAAAGGCCGGATCTGGGCCTATGTCCGGGATCAGCGCCCATGGGCGGGCACGGCCCCGCCCGGTGCGGTCTATCACTTTGCCCCGGACTGGAAGGAAGAGCATGTCCTCGCCCATCTTGGCGAGACCAGCGGCATTCTCCAGGCTGATGGCTACAAGGGGTATGCCAAGCTCTATGCCGCGGACCTGGACGGCAAGAGCCAGTTCCGGGAGGCCGCGTGCTGGGCGCATCTTCGCCGCGACTTTCACGATGTCTGGACCGCGACGAAATCCGCAATCGCGCGCGAGGCGCTCGACCGTATCGGCAAGCTCTACGACATCGAACGAGAAATCAGCGGCAAGCCTGCCGAACTGCGGCTGGCCGTGCGCCAAAAGGAAAGCAAGCCCAAGGTTGATGCGTTCCGGGACTGGGCCGAAAGGCAGCTCACCCGTATTCCCGGTAAGAGTGATCTGGCCAAGGCGTTCCGCTACGGGCTGAGCCGTTGGGCTTCATTCACGCTGTTTCTGGAGGACGGGCGCGTGGCCATCGACAACAATCCCGCCGAGCGCGCGCTGCGGCCCATTGGCGTTGGCAGGCGGAACTGGCTATTCGCGGGTTCGGATACCGGCGGTGAAACGCTCGCCCGCGCCATGACCGTCATCGAGACGGCAAAGATGAACGGCCTCGATCCGCAGGCCTACCTCGCAGATGTCTTGGACCGTATCCACGATCACATGGTCAACCGGCTGGCCGAATTGCTCCCTTGGAACTGGAAGCCGGCAGATCAGAGCCGCAGCGAGGCTGCGTGATGGCAGCGACGACCTACGTCTGCTCCATCGCCCATGTCGCCAGCCTGCTGGGCGAGGATCCTGGACTTCTCGAGGCCATCGTCAGCAACGACGACAACCTCTCCTACGGCAACATCGTCAGCGTCCACATCGGACGGGACGACTACATTACGGCGCTGACCGACGAGGGCATCGACGAATTGCGCGACATGCTGGCATCAGCACGAGTGTCCGTTGAGGCTTGGCACAGCTTCCTCGAAGACTTCGTCGCTGAGCCCGGCATCATCGCCCGCGTCAACAATCAACCGCTGCGGTAAAAATCGGGCGCTTACAGGATACGGGCCGGCACGGCTGCTTCACGCTGCTTGGCGGTACTTACGGCAAAAAGAAAGAAGCTCACGTAGTTGACGGCAAATACAACAGGTAAACCATTTGTCACGACCTGCCGCAGAAACCGGCTGAACGCGGGCCCGCTTCCCAATAGCAATGCCCCGAAGCCCGGCGTGAGGGCGATATAGAGCAGCAGCAGCGGAAACAGGCCTGCACAACTGACAACCAATGTGTTGCGGACAAATTTCCAGGCAGGCATGTTGATGCTGAAGTATGTATTCATTGCACAGCGCATTGCCCCCCATTCCGGAACGAAGCCGATGGGCGGCGCTCAAAGTTCTCAGAACTTTTGTTCTACCAGTTAGATTATCCGCCATTATATTCAGTAAGCGGCGGGCAGAGAACGGCATTGACGAAAGCACTCATCCGCTGCGGCAGCGAAGCTGCTTCCGTCCCTGACAACCAGTTATCATACCATCGTCATCAACTAGTATTCTTGTCAGGAAGTGCCTCCTGAGTTCTAAGCACTCTCAATTGCCTCGAGGATCGCACAGTCCGCAAGACTTCCCTTTCCAGGGCAAGCGCCAAGGAGGCGGTCAAGCGAATCCCGGATGCGGATCAAACCTTCGATCTTGGCCTGAACTTCACCGCGCTTGGCTTTAGCCTGTGCCTGCACGTCCTTGCAGCTCGCGCCGGGCGCTTCCAGAAGCGCGAGCAGGCCGGCGGTCTCTGCCAGCGAAAAGCCGAGCCGCTTGGCCCCGGCAATGAACCTAAGCCGCTGCAATGTTCCGCCGCCATAGTCCCGCGGGCCGCCGGCGGTTGGCCGCGGCGGCTGGCGGATCAGCCCCTTGCGCTCATAGAAACGGATAGTCTCCACCCCGATCCCCACCGATCGAGCGGCTTTTCCAATCGTCAGAGCTGCCATGGCAGCCTCCTCTCAGGATCAACCATTGACTCCGTACCATGATACAGAGGGTAGCATATCCGGCAAGCGGGATATGCATGGGACCTTTCATCAAACGCTGGCTTTTTCCTGTCTTGGGTGCAGCACTGGCGCTCTGGCTGATCTTCCGGCTGTACGGGAGCCTTGACTTCGCACGCTTCCTTGACGGGCTGCGCCAGGCCAATCCGGTTTGGCTATCTGTGCTGGCGGCCACGATCCTGCTTGAACAGCTATTGAGCGGCTGGAAGTGGCGGCAAATCCTCTTTGATGTGAAACCGGTCGGCTCGTTGCCACTGACAGGTGCGCTGCTCGCTGGATACGGCGTGAACGTGCTTTTACCGCTGGGCGTCAGCCCGCTGGTGCGGGCCTGGCTGGTCGCGCGCCTGCACGGGTTAAAATTGGCCACGGTGCTTTCGACAGCAGTCATCGCCAGGTTTCTCGACGGAGTCGTGTTCGCGCTTTTTGCCGGAGCGGTGGCTGCCGCAGGGCGCATTCCGCAGATTGAGGGGGATCTGCGCCTCGGCCTTAGCGTTGCGGGTGCCTTGAATCTGCTGCTCTTCGGCGGGCTGCTCTGGGTGCTCTTTCGTTTCCGTGACCTCTTCAACCGCGAGGAACCGCTGATCTGCCGTCTCTTCGACTGGATCACCGAACGCATGGGCGCGAGCGGTCCGGGGCTGCGGGCATCGCTAGGCGCGGGCATCGTCTGGCCAAGGGCGCGCGCGCGGCGCATCGCGGCTATCATCGCGGCCGTCGCGGGCAAGCTGGTGGCGGCGACGCATTTCCTTTGGGCGGGACTTGCGGTGGGAGTGCTCCTGAGGCCCTGGGACTACCTCTTTCTGATGGTATTCGCAGGCTTTGCCATGGTCCTCGGGCGGTTCGTGCGGATCCCGGCGGGCTTTGTGTTCGGAGCGGGCTTCGCGCTCAAGGCGCTTGGGGTTTCTAACGAGCCTGCGCTTCTGATGATCCTCTTCAGCTATATCCTCACGATTATCCTTGTGGTCGGCATCGGGCTTGTTGTGCTTTGGCAATCAGGTCTCGACATCCGCCATGCGCGTGTAAAAGCGGAGACAGGCAATGCCGGGCCATGAAGCGCAAGAAGCCGCAGGCCGGCGGCGGTTCTGGCGGATTGCCGGTGCGGGCGCGGCTTTTCAGGGCGGCTCCGCGGCAGTGGACAGCGCAACGGTTGTCGCCAGCCTGACCCACATGCTGACAGGCAGCGCGCTGGCCGTCGGCTATGCCAGCGCCGTGCTGCGGCTGGGATGGCTACTGCCGCAGCTGCCGGTGGGATACCTCGCCGAACGCGCCGAGCGCAGGATGCCGTTCTATGTTTTTGGTGCTTTTGGCCGGGCTGCAGCAGCCGGAGCCATCGCGCTTCTGCTCTGGCGGGGAGCGGACTGGCCGCAAGTTGATTGGCCGCCGGTGCCGCTCGCCGCTGGCTTTCTTGCGCTCTGGACGGTCTATGCTTTTGTCAGCGGCGTCGTTGCGGTTCCATACAACGACATCGTAGGGCGTGCGATCCCCTCCAACCGCCGCAGCCGGATGTTGGCGTGGCGGTTTTTCGGTGGCGGGCTGCTCGCCATCGCCGCCGCGGGGGGGCTGCGCCTCGCCCTCGAAGTGATGCCCCCGTTGCAGGCCTATGCGTTCATTTTTGCTCTGGCTTCGGCGCTGATGTTCCTCTCCTCCGGACTGTTTTTCGCAGCAGGAGAGCCGCCTTCATCGTCCAGCAGGCGTCCCGCCGTCCGGAGCGCGGGAGCGGCTGACTTTCTGCGCGAGGGGCTGGTCACCTTCCGGCAGAACCGCGCGTTCCGCCTGTTTCTGATCTTTCACTGGCTTGGCTCCGCCACGCTGATGGCGCTGCCCTTTTACATCGTAGCTGCACGTGAAAGCGGAATCGGGCTGGCCGGGGTTGGCACGCTCCTGGCCGCGCAAACCGTAGGAGCACTGGTCTCGAACCCGTTTTGGGGCCGCATCGGCGACGGCCTGGGCAAGCTGCCATTATTATGGTGCGTGACGCTCCTCCGCCTCCTGGCGCCTACCCTCATGCTTGCCCTGCTCGCCGCCGGAGCGGGGATTTTCGGGTTTGCGGCGCTTTATCTTGTCATCGGCGCAATGATGAATGGCGTGACCATCAGCTACCTGAGTTTTCTCATGGAAATCTCGCCGGATGACCGGCGTCCTGCCTATTCAGCGTGGTTCAACACCTTCGCTACACCTGCCGCCCTGTCCCCCCTGCTGGGTGCCATCCTCGCCAGCCTGATCGCCACTCCCGCGGTTTTTGCCGCGGCAATCACCGCCACTCTTGCCCAGTTTGCAGTGCTGAAACAACTGGACCGGCTGGCCAGGGAGGCCAAACCCTGATCCCCAAGCCCTATTGCCTCTGGCCCGGCGACCCGGCGGATTAATTTATGCCGTTGGCACGCTGCAGCTCCCGCACGTAGCGGGTGATGCCTTTGACGTCGCCATCGGTCAGCCCTTGCTGAGCGGGCATGCTTCCGAAATCCCAGTGATGCGCGCGCACGCCGTTGCGGACGGCGAGCAAAAAGGCGGCATCACCATGGTGCGAGGGCTCATAGATCTTGTGGACCAGCGGCGGTCCCATGCCGTTGCGCCCCGCAGCATTCTCTCCATGGCAATCGGCGCAGACCGCGTCAAAGGCGCGCTTGCCGATTGTCGCGGCCTCGCTCAACTCCGGTGGCAACTGAACCGCGGTGAGCGGCGCACCGGGCTCCAGAACAGAGCGTTGCGCGGTCGCATCGTTTCTGCCGGTGCTGTTGTACACAAAGAAGGCTGCTGCCGCTAACACGGCTGCTGCAACTGCGATGGCAATGGTTTTCCTCATGAGGTTCTTTTCTCCTACTGGGGGAATGAAATACCGATTTCGGCCGAAAATCTGCCTGGACTCTGCTGCCTTTCTCCGTTTGCCGGACCGGATGCCCCGCCTGACCGGAACGCGAAAGCGCGTATTTCCTGGTAGCGGATCCGCACGTCCTCGCTTTGCTGGTAGAAGCGGAACAGATCCTTCAGCGGAGAGGAGAACTCCTTGTGCGCTGACAGCATCGCCACCAGCGCGCCCAGCGAGACCCGTTCCTGCAGCACGAAATAGCCGCCCAAGGAATAGAAAAGGAACGGGGTGAGGGCAGTCAGGAAGTTGTTGATCGCCTTGGCCAGGAACTTCAGCCGGTGGATTTGCAGGCGCAGGTCCTGCAGTTGCCGGAAACTGCGCGCAACCGGCAGCGCGCCCCGCCCCGAAGCCCGCATGTCCCTGTCCAGGTTCTCACCAAGCAGTCGCATCTCGCGGATCCGTTTGCGGGACACTGCATTCACACGCCGCTGCAGCCGCGGCACGATGATCAGCTGCAGCGGAAGCACCGTCAGGGCTGCGGCGGCCAGGATCGGGTCCTGCACAAACATGAACAGAAGGATCGTCGCCAGCGTCCCGCCCTGCAGCAGCGGGACAGTCAGCAGTTCCGAGGCAAAGCCGCCGACTGGTTCAACCTCGGGGCCAAGAACCGGCATGATGGCCGGCTGGCGCTCCGCGGGCTGATCCCGCCGCCACTGGCGGTAGATGGCCAGCCGCAGCCGGCGCACGAAACTTTCGGCAACCCGGCCCTTGCGGATGTTCAGCCAGTATTTGTTGAGACCGTTGAGCGTGATGGCCGCCAGATAGGCGCCGCAGAGCAGAAACAGCAGCGAGACCTGCGAAACCTCGAAGCCCAGGACCGGGACCGCGGCTTCTGCGCCTTCGAAGACCCGGTTCACGATCTGCTTGGGCAGCTCAAGGGTCAGGTAAAGGATCGGCATCGCGGTCAGGCTGAGCAGAACCAGGACCGTTTGCTGCCGCCCGGTCGTGCGCAGGATATGGCGTGGCAGCCCCGGCTCCAGACCGCCTGCCGGGAACTGGGGCGGCACAAACGGTGCCGCCCGCCGCAGAAACCGCTGGCGCAGCAGCCAGGCGGCCTGGCCTGCCAAGGTCAGCACAAGCAGCGCGGGCGCCAGCACCAGAACCAGATGCATCACCGGATGCAGCCATCCGGGTGCGGTATCATCATACCAGAACCCGAAAGCGCCCGCGGCGTCGTGTGTGAGAGTATGCAGATCCAGCATCGCGGGAATGATTGCCTGTTGTCTGATGTTCACCAGCGGCGCCGGAACGTTAGTGTTCTTCTGCTTCTAGGGTCTGGCAGGAACCGCTGGGGTTTGACAAAGGCGGAGGCCGGCATTCCGGCCTCCGCCGCCGGTTATTTCAGCGCCGTCACGGTCAGCTTGCCGTTGACCCGCTCGGCGACGAACTCGATGCTCTTGCCTGCCTCCAGCTGGTCAAGCATTGTTGCATCCGCAACCCGGAACACCATGGTCATCGCAGGCATTTCCAGATCGACCAGCTCCTCGTGCTTGATAGTGACTTTGCCGGACTTGGCGTCGACCTTCTTGACCGTGCCCGCAGTGAAGGTGCCGCCGCCTTCGAGCACCGCAACCGGCCCGGACATGCCGGATTCGTAGTGGCCGGGGATCAGGCAGGCGAACTCAAAAGTGCCGGGATTGGTAAAGGTCCAGACGATTTCCCCGCTGGCACCCGGATCCAGGCGCACCGAATTGGGGTCGTCATGCTCCATGTCCATCTTGGCCATCAGCTCCTTGTGGTGGACATTGCGCTCAGGCGTGTCCAGCACGAACTCATGCTCCAGTTCGCCTTCGTTGGTGATCATGAATTTGACCGTCTCGCCTTTGGCAAAAGAAAAGCTGGACGGCTCGAAGATCATGCCGCCGTCGTCGGTCTCCTTCATGGTGACGGCGATTTCCCGGTCCGCGTGGGCCGCCTCGCCCGGTTTGCCGACCTCCATTTCATCATGGTGGCCGCCGCCGTGGGTGCCGCCTGCAAAAGCCGGCGACGCGGATAGAGCTCCAATCAGGGCTGCCGATAGGATCTTGTTCATGTGTGTCTCCTCATCAGGTTTGGTTGGGTGCCAGGGGCCGGTCAGCCCTTGGCAGTTGGTTTCGGGGTAATGCGGGTTTGCGCGTCTTCTGCGCGGGCCAAGTCCGGCAGTTCGCCGGTCCACTCATAGGCCTGGGTGCCGGGCGGGTTTTCGTACCAGCCGGGATCGCTGTAGTCGTTTGCATCAATGCCTTCGCGCACCTTCACGACCGAGAACATGCCGCCCATTTCCAGCGGCCCGTGCGGGCCCCAGCCGGCCATCATCGGCACAGTGTTGTCTGGCAGCGGCATCGACATCTCGCCCATGTCGGCCATGCCTGCGGTGCCCATCGGCATGTATTCCGGCTGCAGATTGCGGATCTGGCCGGTCAGCTTGCGCTTGTCGGTGCCGATGAACGTCGGCACGTCGTGGCCCATCGCATTCATCGTGTGGTGCGACTTGTGGCAGTGGATCGCCCAGTCGCCCGGATGCACCGCATCAAATTCGTAGGCACGCATGGCACCAACCGGAATGTCGATCGACACCTCCGGCCAGCGGGCGCTCTCTGGCACCCAGCCGCCATCGGTGCATGTGACCTCGAAGTCATAGCCGTGCATGTGGATCGGGTGATTTGTCATGGTCAGGTTGCCGGTCCTGACCCGCACCCGGTCGCCCTGGTTCACCACCAGCGGGTCGATGTCCGGAAAGATCCGGCTGTTCCAGCACCACAGGTTGAAGTCCGTCATCTCCATCACCCGCGGCACATAGGAGCCGGGGTCGATATCGAAGGCGTTGAGCATGATCAGGAAGTCCCGGTCGACGCGCATGAAGGCCGGATCCTTGGGATGCACGATGAACATGCCCATCATGCCCATCGCCATCTGCACCATCTCATCCGCGTGCGGGTGGTACATGAAGGTGCCGGATTTGATCAGGTCGAACTCATAGACAAAGGTCTTGCCCGGCGGGATGCCCGGATGGCTGAGCCCTCCGACCCCGTCCATGCCCGAAGGCAGGATCATCCCGTGCCAATGCACCGAAGTATGCTCCGGCAGCTTGTTGGTCACGAAGATGCGGACCCGGTCGCCCTCCACCGCCTCGATGGTGGGGCCGGTGGACTGGCCGTTGTAGCCCCACAGGTGGGCGATCATGCCGTCGGCCAGCTCCCGCTCGACCGGTTCGGCGACCAGGTGGAACTCCTTCACGCCGTTGTTCATCCGGAACGGCAGGGTCCAGCCGTTCAGGGTGACCACCGGGTTGTAGTCCGGGCCGGTGGAGGGGGCCAGCGGCGGCTGGGTTGCCGCGGTATCCATGCTGGCGGCCTCGGGCAGGCCCATGTTGGCGGTCTTGCCCCAGGCCTGGCTGGACACCAGTGCAGCACCTGCGGCGCCGGCCCCAAGCATTTGACGTCTGTTCATCATGTCATTTGATCCTTTCAATGGCCTGCGCCGCCGCCAGCAGCGATTTCCGCGCTGCCGCCCTGCGGGGCTGAGCCGGAACCGCCGCCGTAAATCGCGGCGCTGACATTTGCCTGAGCCAGCCAGAAGTCGCGCTTGGCGTTGGCCGCTTCCAGCGAGCCCGCCAGTTTTTCGCGCACATCGGTCAGCAGTTCGAAGGTGCTGGTGATCATGCCATTATAGCTGAGAAGCCCTTCCTCCTCGATCGTCCGGCGCAGCGGCACCAGCACGTCGCGGTAGTGGCGGGCGATTTCGTATGAGGAGTAGTAGGCCAGCTCTGCGCTGCGGGCCTCGGAGCGGACATTCACCGCCCGTTCCGCCAGCGCATTGGCGGCCTGCATGTAAGACAGCTCCGCCTTGCGCATCCGCGCCTTGCCGGTGTCGAACACCGGGATGACGAATTCCAGCTCAAGCTGCGGCAGGGTCTCGGTTTCCGTTTCCCCGTCCTCCCGCTCACGCTCGGACTCGACCCCGGCTATCAGCTCCAGATCGGTGACAAGCCGGGTCCGGTCGGTCAGGCCAAAGGCCCGAGCCTGCGCTTCCAGCCCCAGCTTGGCCACTTGCAGGTCCACCCGATTCTGCAGCGCCGCCTTTTCAATGGCCGGCACTTTGCTCAGCGACTTGGGCAGGGGCGGCAGCGCGTCGGGCACATAGTAATTGGCGTCGCTGCCCCACAGGCCCATCAGCCGTGTCAGCTCTTCTTTCGCAAGCTGCGCCTCCAGCCGGGCGCGGGCGACCTGGCCTGCAAGCTCCGCATTGAACGCAAACTCCCGCGCCTGGCCCGCCTTGTTCAGCGCGCCGGTCCTGCCCAGCTGGCTGGCCAGCTCGGCCCCCGCCGCAGCCGTCCCGCTAGCCTGGCGCAGGTAGCTCAGCCGCTCAAACGCCGCTACGGCATTGATCCAGGCCAGCCGGGTCTGCCCAGCCAGCGCCAGCGTATCGTTCACCGCGTTCAGCTGCGCCTGCTGGAACTGCGTCTCAGCCACGGCAACGCGCTGCTTGCGGGTCTTCACGTCCAGCAGGTTCACGGCGATAGTGGATTCCAGCGCCCGGTACAGGCCCAGTTCCGGTGCCCCGATCCCCAAGAGGCCAATCGAGACCACCGGGTTTTCCGGCGTCATCTGCTGCCAGGCCTCCGCCGCCGACAGGCCGACCGCGGCGTAAGATGCTTGCAATCCCTTGTTGTTCAGAAGCGCCGCCTGCACCGCGGTGTCGGCAGAGATCGTCTGGCCATGCACCATCTGCCGGACTTCCTTGGCCAGCGCTGCGTTCTGGGCTTGTGTCTGGGTAAAGGCCGTGCGTTTGCCTATCGCGGCCGAGGTCTGGCTGGCGACCTCCTGAAACCCGGCCTGCGGGCTGGTGTATTTTTCCGGCACCGCAGCCGAACAGGCGGCCAGCACCAGGGGAGACGCCAAGAGGACGCGCCGGGTTTTCACTGTCATCAGTGGGTCTCCTGCGGCTTGTTAACACCGCGCCAGGACGCCGGGCCGCTGGGCGTGTGGTTTTCAAATCCCCGGAAGGGAGACTGGTAATTCAGGGACCGGTAGGGGCCGGAAGGCGCCGCAGCATGCTGCAGGGCGGCGGTATCGGGCAGCGCCGCTGGCGATTTGGCGCACGCCCCCAGCAGCAGGGCGCCCGCCCCGGCCAGAAAGAGAGATTTCATGTGATTTTCCTGAGAAATATCTGTAGAAATTCTGTGCTAGAGCACAGAACAGATTTAATGACCGCTATGGCGGTTCAGGATCTCAGGTTCTTGGAGGACGCAGGACCTTGACCTGGTCCTGTGAGGGAAGCTGGGCGGAAGCCATTACCCAGCGGATAGGCTGCTGAACAAAGGTTGAATCCGGCTGCAGTGAAATCACCGCAACGGCCATACAGGCGCCTGCGCAGCAGTTTCCGGTATCAGCAGCGTTCCAGGGAGCGACCGGTCCATCGTGTGCGCTGATATGGGAAGCGTCGTATGCCGCGCCTGAGATGGCCGCATCGGCGTGGCTGCCCCCACTATGAGAAACTACCGCATTACCGTGATGGCCAGCGAGGGAATGCGCGGCGGACGGCAGCGCAAATCCCAGCGAAAGGATCACTGCAAATGCAGCAACCACCCTGATGAGCCGGAAGATACGTGCCAATAGCGCCATGGTGACATTTCTCACAAGGGGAGTAGCCCGCGTCAAGGCGGGAATGATGCATCAATTGCACAAGTTTCCGTGCCCCTCAGGAAATTCTGGATTTTGCGCAACATTCCGCCAATGTATGCATTGCTTCCAGCAAACCTTCCCGCGCGGGAGGGGTGACCGAAACCGGAAACACTTGAGAACCAACAGTTGAGTGAAAGGCGCGAATTATACCGCAGAAATCTGTCAGCTTTCGGAGACTGTGCATGCCTCGACCACTCACACATAAGATCGTGCAAAATGTGGCCTAACCGGCTTGCTTTCAAGCTAGCTTCAAGGTGGTAAGCCCTGTCGGCCAGCGGCTGGAGACAAGGCCGGCTTCGATCACTACTCTACAGAAAACTTGGCTGGAGTGAGCTGCGCAGCAAATTTGACATGCATTTCGAGGACTAATGCCGGGTGTACCCTAAGTTGGCTTGATTGCTGCTGCATGACCGAAGTAATTTCCGCACTGATCACAGGCCTAAGACCGGTAGGCAGTAGTCTGGCGCATGACAGGCTTTATAACCCTTGCGGCCCAGTGGGCCCATCACTAGTGCCCGCGTTTTAGCGCGGGACGTCATTTGATTTTGTTCATAAGTTGTGAGCGGGGCCGTTGCTGAGCGTTTTCAGGATCGGGCAATCGGGCCGATGGTCGCCAGAGCATTGCTCAACAAGGTACCTGAGCGTGTCTCGCATGGCTTTCAGGCCTGATATTTTTGCGTCGATCTCTTGCAGATTTTGTTCCGCAACGCGCTTTACTTCGGCGCTGGTGCGGGACTCGTCATCATAAAGCGCCAGTAGGTCACGGCAGTCCTCAATCGTGAACCCAAGTGACCGGGCCCGACCGATAAATTCAAGACGGTGCAGTTCTCTCTCTTCGAATTCGCGATATCCATTGCGACCGCGCGTGGGTTTGACTAATCCGATATCCTCATAATATCGGATGGTTTTGGCCGACACACCTGACCGTTCTGCAACATCCCCGATATTCATGCTATTTCTCCCTTCGGTCGGCCTTATTCAGCTGGCGCGGACTGCAATGCGGCTTTCGGTCCTCTGATTTCCACATGGTGCTTTCCTGCCGCTGGCTTAATCCAGCGCAGGCGCAACGCATTGGTCAGAACAAATACGCTGGACAGCGCCATAGCGCCTGCTGCTAGCACCGGTGACAACAACGGCCCGCCGAAAGGGTATAGCACCCCCGCCGCGACCGGGATCAGCAGCGTATTGTAGCCGAACGCCCAGAACAGGTTTTCCCGGATGTTGCGCATGGTGCGCTGGCTTACTGCAAAGGCGTTAACAACTCCGTTGAGGTCACCAGACATCAGCACCACATCCGCAGTCTCAATGGCCACATCGGTTCCTGTGCCGATAGCGATACCTACATCCGCAGCGGCAAGGGCCGGTGCATCATTGATACCGTCCCCGACAAAAGCCAGCTTGCTGCCGTCCGCCCGCAGGTTGTCAAGCGCCGCAACCTTGCCTTCGGGCAGCACTTCGGCAACCACATGATCAATCCCCAGATCGCTTGCGATTGCTTGAGCCGTTACGGCGTTATCGCCGGTGATCATGGCAACTTTGAGGCCCAGCCTGTGCAGCGCGTCAATGGCACCAGGCGTTGTCGGCTTGACCGGGTCGGCCACGGCAATCACGGCGGCAATCCGTCCGTCAATAGCAGCGTAAAGCGGTGTCTTGCCCTTGCTGGCCAGCGCATCGCTTTGTCCGGCCAGCGCATCAAGTGCCACGCCTTCGCGTTCCATAAACCGGTCCGCGCCGATCAGCACCTGACGGCCTCCGACCGATGCCTGGACGCCAAAGCCGGTGATTGAGTCAAAGCTGTCGGCGTCCGGAAGCTTGATCCCTCGCGCTTCCGCTGCCGCAACGATAGCCTTGGCAATTGGATGCTCCGAACTTTTTTCTACGGCGGCGACCAGCCGCAGCACCTCTTCTTCGACCTGGCCGCCGGCCAGGATCAGGTCGGTCAGCTCCGGCCGGCCAGCGGTAAGCGTGCCGGTCTTGTCGAGCGCAACCACAGTGCTTTCCTGCAGCAGCTGCAGCGCGTCCCCCTTGCGGAACAGAACGCCCATTTCGGCAGCACGGCCGGTCCCGACCATGATCGAGGTCGGTGTTGCAAGACCCATGGCACAGGGGCAGGCAATGATCAGTACAGCTACCCCTGCGACCAGAGCGAGGCTGAGCGCGGGATCCGGGCCGAACAGAAACCAGACAGCAACCGTCAGCACTGCAACCGCCATCACGGCGGGCACGAACCAGGCGGTAATCCGGTCCACCAGCCCCTGGATCGGGAGCTTTGCGCCTTGCGCCTGCTCGACCATCCGGATGATCTGCGCCAGCATGGTGTCGCTGCCCACTTTCGCCGCCTGGAAGGTCAAGGCGCCGGTGCCGTTCACAGTGGCACCCACGACCTCGGAGCCTGCGGATTTCTGCACTGGGACGGGCTCACCTGTGATCATGCTTTCATCGACATAAGAGGAGCCGCTCAGAACCACCCCATCGACCGCGATTTTTTCGCCCGGCCGCACGTGGATGATATCGCCCACCACGATGTCCTCGACCGCGCGCTCCGCAATTTCGCCGCCACGCTCAACCCGCGCGGTTTTCGCCTGCAGCCCGACAAGTTTGCGGACCGCCTCGCCCGTGCGGCCCTTGGCCCGGGCTTCCAGCAGACGGCCCAGCAGAATCAGAACGACGATCACCGCGGCGGCCTCGTAATAGACATTGGCCGTCCCCGCAGGCAGCAAAGAGGGCGCGAAGGTCGACACCAGCGAGAACCCGTAGGCCGCCGATGTGCCCAGTGCCACCAGCGAATTCATGTCAGGCGCGCCTTTGAGGAGAGCCGGAAAGCCCTTGGTGTAGAATTGCAGGCCCGGCCCGAACAGGACGATCGTGGTCAGCAGGAATTGCAGGAAATAGCTGGTCTGCATCCCGACCGCGCCCGCTACGAATTCATGCATGCCTGGAATCACATGGCTGCCCATCTCGATCAGGAACACCGGCAGGGCAAGAACGGCTGCAAAGAGCGTCCGCCGAGCCAGCTGCCGGGCTTCCTCCACTTTGCGCTCTTCTGCGTTGTTCTGCACACTGGATTTCGGCTGCGCGGGATACCCAGCTGCCGTAGCCAGCGCTGCAAGTTCGACAGGTGTTGTGGCGCCTGCTGCAAACCGCACCGTCGCGGTTTCTGTAGCCAGGTTGACGGCGGCGTCCAAAACCCCCGCTCCCGCCTTGAGAGCCCGTTCCACGCGGCCGACACAGGAGGCGCAGGTCATGTTTTGGACTTCCAGTGTGGCTTCATCGGTCACAGCGGGATATCCGGCCTCCTTCAGCACTGCAGCCAGGCCAGCGGCAGAGAGCGACCCGTCGTGGCTGACCTGCGCAGTCTCGTTCGCGAGATTGACCGTGGCACCGGTGACTTCGGGCAAGGCCTGCAGCGCGCGTTCCACGCGTCCCACGCAGGATGCGCAGCTCATGCCTTCAACTTGGAACCGGACTGTTTCGTTCTGTGTCATTTCATCACCAAAGCTGGTTGTTTGCAGCTATATGGGGCTTCCAGTGACTGGAAGGTCAATGATAATTCCCCTGCCTGCTTGCAAAAATTTCATCCGGTGATTGACAGTGCATTGCCCGCTTGACCTTCCCGTGCGGTAATCCGGTAGCGGCTGGCATGGAACCAAGGAGAACCAAGCATGATCACATTCAAGATCAACGACATGAGCTGCGGCCATTGCAAAGCGGCAATTGAGAAAGCAGTCACCAACCTGGACAGCAGCGCGACACTGGAGTTTGATATGGGTGCGCGGAAAGTCCGGATCGAAAGCAAAGCTGCTCGTGAGAGCATCCAGGCGGCGCTCAAGGAGGAAGGCTACGCTTCCG
Source organism: Leisingera sp. ABM4_103 (assembly GCF_056158685.1). Classification (NCBI taxonomy): domain Bacteria; kingdom Pseudomonadati; phylum Pseudomonadota; class Alphaproteobacteria; order Rhodobacterales; family Roseobacteraceae; genus Leisingera; species Leisingera sp. ABM4_103. Next base: position 610,595 of record NZ_JBSWTU010000005.1, read on the forward strand.
AAGTTTGCTGACACTGTTCAAGGGTGCCGCTAACTGCGGCACCCTTGATTTTGGCTAGGGACACATTTTTCCCGCGTTCCCGCTGCCGGACAAGCCACGGTTTCGCCAGCGGCTTCCGGGCAACCATCAGTCCTTCGACAGTTCCGTTGCCCTGCGCGCAACAGGCAAAAGCACCACAGCAGAATTCCGCGGCATCAGCCGATCTTCACCAGCGTGTCGGTAACAAATTCGTAGGTCGGCACATCCAGGTTGCGCGGAGCCGGGCCCTTGCGGATACGGCCGGAAGTATCATAGTGCGAGCCGTGACAGGGGCAAAACCATCCCCCGTATCCGCCAGTCGGATCGCCACCTCCCTGGCCTAACGGGATACAGCCCAAGTGGGTACACACGCCAACCACTATCAGCCACTCGGGCTTCTGTACCCGCGCTGCGTCCAGTTCCGGATCTATCAGCGTTTCTGCATCATCCGCGCGTGCCTGAGCAATCCGGGCTTCGGTCCTGTGATCGATGAAAACGGGTTTGCCTTTCCATTTCAACGTGATCCGACTGCCAGGCTCGACACCCTCAAGATCGACCTGCACAACCGAAAGCGCCGAGACATCTGCGCTCGGGTTCATGCTGTCAATCAGTGGCCAAATGGCGGCTCCAGCGGCCACGGCTGCGGTACCTCCTGTAACATGGTAGAGGATGTCGCGCCGGGTGCCGGGGCCGGAATGTTCCGGATGGTCATTGTCCTGTGCCATTGTCAATCTCCCTTCCCTTTGAGTGACAGCCGGGCGAGCCTCAGCGGCCGTGTCCAACTGCCATAGTTCCCCCCTCTCCAGTCCCTTTTGTGCTTCGATTGGCTTCGCCTTGGTGACGCATCGTGCTCATCCCAGGTTTGTGTATGGCAATTTTCGAAAGAACTTCCGCTTACCTACAAGCTGCCGTGTGACGGCACCCATCCAGCCGCCCTTTCATCCCAGGCGGAAGCTCAAGACGGTCCGGCACACCGGCCCCGTTGGCCTGGAAGCAAAGGACCGCTTCAAAAATTGCCCCGATACAGCGCCCCGAGATGGCCGTTATGATGGATCGCCGGGCCCATCTGTGCCATCTCCTTCCTGTTCGCGCCTTCCGGAGCTATGTGTCCCAGCGTGGCCACGGTGCCCCCGGTGTAAAAAGAAATGCATTGCCAGGCAGGCAACCAAAAGTGAGGCCGGCGACCAGAAAAGCGGCAATACGAACTCACGGTATTCCCATCCCAGTACAAGTGCGCCAAGGGCAAGTGACCCAGCCAATGGCCCCCATTTGCGCCAGATGGATGGCTTCCGGGTGTTTCGAACGATGCTGTCCTGTCCGGTTTCGCTACTCATTGCAGGTTCCTTCCTCCTTTATGTTCAGATGGCTGGGGGTGCTGGCTGTGTACGCCGGGTGTATTGTCGCGCTGCCCGTTGCGGGCAAGAAACAACCGCTCAGCCAGCAGCACCAAGGCGATGGCCGCCAGGGCTATTCCCACAATCATTGGATCCGACTGCCACTTGCTCGCTGAAAATGCCGCCAGAACCGCCGCGTCGAGAGCCAATGCTGTCAAAAGGACCCAGCCGCGCACTTCGATCTTATACCGCAAGTTTCGCCAGACGCCCCAATGCACCGCCATATCCATGACCAGATAGAAGTACGCCCCCAGCGAGGCGATGCGCCCAAGGTCAAACAGCACAGTCAATGCACCGGCAACAAACACGGTATAAATCAGCATGTGCGAACGGATGGAGCCGGACATGCCGAAATGGCTGTGCGGGATCATCTTCATGTCGGTCAGCATGGTGAGCATGCGGGAAACAGCGAAGATGCTGGCGATCAGCCCCGACGCAGTTGCCACCATCGCCAGTGCCACGGTCAGGTAGAAGCCAACCTGCCCGAGCACCGGGCCCGCGGCCTCAGCAAGGGCGTAATCCTGCGCTGCGCGGATCTCCTCTGTGCTGAGGCTGGCGCCGACAGCCAAGGCCACCAGCAGGTACACTGCGGTACAAATGGCGATTGAGATCAGGATAGTCCTGCCGACATTGCGGTGCGGATCGGTGATTTCAGCACCGCTGTTGGTTATCGTGGTGAAACCCTTGAACGCCAGGATGGACAGGGCCACCGAGGCTGCGAAGCCCAGTCCGCTGGTTTCTGCACCGCCGTTCCCTGATTGCCATTCACCGCCGCTGGCCCAGAGTGCCGCAATGCCGAACAACGCGATCCCTGCGATCTTTATGGCGGACATCACGATTGACCAGCGCCCCACAGAACGGTTTCCGGAAACATTGACCATATACGCGAAGATGATCAGCGCCACGCCGATCAACGGCACCAACGGTCCGCCATCGATACCGAAAGGCCGAAGCGCGTAAGTCGCAAAGGTGCGCGCCACCAGGCTTTCGTTGATCACCATCGACAGCGCCATGAGAACCGAGGCCGCAGCCGCCACCGTACCCGGACCATATGCCTTGGTCAGGATCATCGCGATTCCGCCGGCGGAGGGCCAGGCGTTGGACATCGCAATATAGCTGTAGGCGCTGAACATAGTGACCAGCGCACCTGCGGCGAACGACAGAGGGAACCAGGACCCGGCCAACCCCGCAATCTGTCCCGTCAGCGCAAAGATACCGGCACCGATCATCACGCCGGTGCCCATGGCGACAGCCCCGGTCAGAGAAATCGAGCCGGACCTGTAGTCCGCAGCCTGGGCATGCCCTTCACTTTCCTCGCTCATCGCGGGCTCCTATGAACTAATTGCCTAGTTTCTTTGCTGTTTGCTGTTGCGTCTGCGATCCGGCGCGGGCATCCCCAACCTCCTGCACCACCACGCTCTCCGCTCACGGCCCGGCCCCGGCTGTTCACTCGCCTAGTGTCGAAACAGCTGCCTGCGGCCGTCTGGCTCTGAACGCGGCGACCACGCCTGGCTGCGCTTGCAACAACGGACAGAGAAGCGAGGAAAAAGAGAGTATGCCCGGTCATATCTTTACCCCGCGTAGGCGCAGGGAATTGAGCACCACGGAAACTGATGACGCGCTCATTGCAAAAGCGGCAAACATCGGACTGATCAGAATGCCGAAGAACGGAAACAGTACCCCCGCCGCGACCGGCACCCCGGAGGCATTGTAGATCAACGCAAAGAACAGGTTCTGGCGGATGTTGCGCATGGTCGCGCGCGCCAAGCGCCGGGCCCGCACAATGCCGTCCAGGTTGCCCTTGACCAGAGTGAAACCCGCACTTTCGATGGCCACGTCGGCGCCGGTGCCCATGGCGATACCGACATCCGCCTGTGCCAGCGCGGGCGCGTCATTCACGCCGTCCCCGGCCATGGCGACGCTGCGCCCCTGTTCCTGCAACTCGCGGATAATTCGGGCTTTGTCCTGCGGCAGCACATCCGCGCGGATCTCGTCGATACCCAGCTTCCCGGCCACAGCGCGGGCCGTGCGCTCATTGTCGCCGGTGGCCATGATGATGCGGAAGCCCAGATCATGTAGCGCCTTCAGCGCGGAGGGGGTCGCTTCCTTCACCGGATCGGCAACGGCCACCAGGCCGGCCACGGCGCCATTCAGTACCACGAACATTACGGTTTCACCCTGATCCCGACGGGCATCGGCCGTAGAAGCAAGACTGGCAGCCTCCAGCCCCAGGTCCGCTACCAGGCGGAGGTTGCCAAGCGCCACCGCATGGCCGTCCACACGCCCCTTCACCCCCTTCCCGGTGACTGCATCAAATTCCGTGGCCTCACCGAGTTTGATGCCCCGTTCCAGCGCTCCGGTCACGATGGCCTCGGCCAAAGGGTGCTCCGAGCCTTTCTCCAACGTCGCCGCCAGCCGCAGCACTTCTGCTTCGTCATGGCCCGGCTCGGGCACAACCGCGATCAGCCGCGGCCTGCCCTCGGTCAGGGTGCCTGTCTTGTCGACAATTAGCGTGTCCACCTTTTCGAACCGCTCAAGCGCCTCGGCGTTCTTGATGAGCACACCGGCCTGCGCACCCCGGCCGGTCGCGGTCATGATCGACATCGGCGTCGCCAAGCCAAGCGCGCAGGGACAGGCGATGATCAATACGGCGACCGCCGCGACCAGGCCATAGCTCAGCGCAGGAGCCGGACCCCAGATCGCCCATCCGGCAAAAGCCAGAACCGCAACAGCAATCACGGCCGGAACAAACCAGCCTGCCACCTTGTCGGCATACTTCTGGATTGGTGCGCGGCTTTTCTGCGCCTTAGCCACCATATCGACGATCTGGGACAACATCGTGTCGGCCCCGACTCTCGTGGCTTCAATCACCAATGACCCGGTGCCATTGATCGTCGCACCTGTAACACTGGAACCCTCGACCTTCTCGACCGGGACAGGCTCTCCGGAAATCATGCTTTCGTCTACCGAGGAGCGTCCCTCCAACACCGTGCCGTCCACCGGCACCTTGTCTCCCGGCCTTACCCTCAGCCGGTCTCCCACCTGCACCTCATCCAGGGGGATCTCTTCTTCCTGTCCACCGATGCGGATCACCCGTGCGGTCTTGGGCGCCATATCCAGCAGGGCACGGATCGCCCGCCCGGTCCCTTCCCGGGCCCGCAATTCCATCACCTGCCCCAACAGCACAAGCGTGACAATCACTGCAGCAGCCTCAAAATAGACGCCGACATGCCCTTCGGCGTCACGGAAGCCGTCAGGGAATATGCCCGGTGCAAGTACTGCCGCAACGCTGAATAGCCAGGCCGCCGCCACTCCCATGCTGATCAAGCTGAACATATTGAGGTTCATGGTGCGGAACGAGTTCCAGCCGCGAACAAGAAACGGCCAGCCGCTCCACCAGACAACCGGCGAGCCAAGAAGCAGTTCAATCCAGAGTGTGTTACGTTCCCCGAAAATATCCCGGACACCTGCCAGGCCGGCATAGGGCCCCATGGTAAGAACCAACAATGGAACTGTTAGTATCGCACCGGCCCAGAGCCGCCGGGTGAAATCGGTGAGTTCTGGGTTTGGCCCCTCCTCCGCAACAGAACCTGCTTCTCGCTCCAGCCCCATCCCGCAAAGAGGGCACGCGCCCGGTTCGGTTTGCCGAACTTCCGGGTGCATTGGGCAAGTATACACAGGGCCTTCCCAACCAATGGGAACCTTGTCATAACCTCCACTCAGAGCAGTTTTTCCATGCCCGAAAGCTGCGTGCCCATGGTGGTGATCATGACTGGCCCTTTCCTTGCCAGTTTCTGGGACAAGGTGCATGCCGCAAATCGGGCAGCCTTTAGTTTCAGAGCTCCGAATGTGCGGATGCATCGGGCAAACAAATTTGTCTTCGTCTGCTAAACTGGAGCTTTTCTTGTTGGGAAGTTCGTTCATGTTAATGCCCTTCCGGTTGGGGAATGCTGCCATCGTGAGTTTTCAGGTCACTGTAAGGTCAACGCAGTCATCGTATGAATTGCCGCCTCGGCTAGAAGCGGGGCGATGCCGATAGCATTGCTTTCATGAGAAATCGTATCGGTGGTAACGACTTGGCTTGCCCCGGCGGCCAGAATCTCGGCGTGAGCTTGCCCGGCAAAGACTGCATGGATTACCGCACACAGGGGCGGCTTGGCCCCGGCTTCCACCAGCCTTTCGATTGCTCCGACCAGTGTTCTCCCCGAGGACGCAATATCATCGACCAGAACTGGTGTGCCGGAACATCTCCACTGGCGGCCGGATTTGCTAACCTCAACTCTGCGGTCGCCGGAACGCACCTTGCGCAAAACCTCGTATGGACAGCCGACGAGCGAAGCGACCTCCGCAACCCATTGCCGGCTTTCGCTATCGGGGCCAACCAGCACCGGATTTTCAACGGTCTCCGCGATCCACTGTGCCAGCAGTGGCGCAGCAGAAACCCGGCCAGCGGGAATGGCAAACAACTCATCAAGGGCCTGGATCCGATGCAAGTGCGGATCCACCGTCACAAGCCAATCAAAGCTTTCCTCGAGGAAACGGGCGAACAATCTGGCGCTAACCGCCTCTCCAGAGTGGAACCTCCGGTCCTGGCGCATGTACCCCAGATAGGGCGCAATTAGACCGGCGTGTACAGCGCCCATCTCGCGCGCCGTATCAGCGGCAAAGCGCAGCGGCATCGCATGCCGGTCCGGGTCACACAAAGAACACAGGATCACCGCCTCGCGGCCTTCGAGATCACCATGCAAGGTTATCAAACTCTCGCCATCCGGGAACCGGTGCCAGTCCATAGGCGCCACTTCAGCCCCCATCAGTGCCGCCAGTTGATCCGCCAGTGGACGCATACTGTGAAAAGGGATCAGAACGGGTCTCATTTTGGCACCTCAATGCGGAAAATCTCTTTCTGCGCGCTGGTAAAATCGCGGGCATAGGCCAATTCGCCTGGCGTCTCGGCCCAGATTTCGAACAGGGGCTGTCCGCGCTGGACCAGTGTCCCGGGCCGCGCCATAAGCAACACCCCTGCGCGGGCCTGCTGCGGGGCGCCGGCCAGTTTTGCCGCCCGGGCAATAAGGCGGTTGTCGATAGCTGTGATCACTCCATCGCGCGGGGCTTCAACAGGTATCCGATAGGGGGCCTCAGCCGGCTCGGCAAACCCGCCCTGAGCCTCGCATATCGCCATGAACCGATGCTCCGCTGCGCCGCTTTCGAGCAAAACCCTCGCCCGCTCAGCGCCTGCGGTTTCTCCACTCACTTCCAGCAGCAGCCCAGCCAGCACCAGAGCCCGTTCTCTCAGATCGCCCGGCGCATCCGGTGTACGGCGCAGCACCTTCAGCACATCCATTGCCTCGAGTGCTGGACCGATCCCGCACCCTACTGGCTGGCTGCCGTCGCTGACATGAATCGCCAGGTCCAATCCGATTGCCCGGGCTGTGGCGCGCAGCCGCTCCGATAGGGCTTCAGCCGCATTTTCCGAACGCACTTTCGCGGTGGGACCAACAGGGATGTCGATCACGACACGGTCCGATCCGGCCGCCGCCTTTTTGGACAGAATGCTGGCAACCAATTGCCCGTCGCTGTCAAAGTCGAGAGGCCGCTCAATGCGGATCAGTATGTCGTCGGCCGGGCTAAGCCCCAAAGCACCGCCCCAAACGATGCAGCCACCCTGCGCTTCGACGACCTTGCGCATGGCAGCAGTATCGAGCGCCACTGGAGCCATTACCTCCATGGTGTCAGCGGTCCCTGAAGGCGAGGTAATGGCACGGCTGGATGTCTTAGGGATCACAAGACCTGCTGCCGCGACGATGGCCACTACGATCGGTGTGGTGCGGTTCCCAGGCAAACCGCCAACGCAATGCTTGTCCAGCACAGGCCCTTCGCCCCATTCCAGTGATCTGCCGGCCTCCTGCATGGCACGGGTCAAAGAAATGGTTTCACAGGTACTCAGATGCTCTCCTGCACAAGCCGTTACGAAGGCAGCCAGATCCAAATCCGACAGCCGGTGTGCCATCGCATCTTTTATGATCGTGGCAAATTGCGCTTGGTGCAGCCGCTCACCATAGACCTTGGCGCGGATTAGCGAAGCCGCCTCTGGCAGTTCGGGGTGAGAGAACTGACCCATATCACCCAGCCTCGGCCGCAATGCAGCCCAAGCTGCGTCGGATAGCGCTGCCGCTTCCGGACCCAGCCATCCTGCCCCGGTGACAACGTTCAGAGATGCAATCACGGACCGTCCGCCGCAGTCGATCCGCACCCGGGTCAGCGCACGAAATCCTTCGGCGCGGCAAACATGGCAGTCCAGATGCATGAAGACGACAGGCTGGCTGTAAGTGTCTATTTCCGCCCGTACTAGCGGAAGGCAATGTCTATCACGCGTCATCGCGGCGTCTCCAAACGGATTGTTTCCAGGTGCTCTGGCACCCTCGCTTTCCAGCCCAGTTCATGGTTGATGCGAAAACGCAGCGCGTCGGCCGCTTCTGGCTCACCGTGAGTCACATAGGTCATCCGGGGAGGGACCGACGCAGCGCCCAGCCATTCAAGTAGCTCGTTGGCATCGGCATGGCCGGACAAGCTGCCCGGAGAGATCACCTCGGCCTCGATCGGGATGTCACGCCCAAAGATGCGCAAGTGATCTGCTCCGGCGGCAAGCGCAGCACCGCGCGTTCCGCTGGCTTGAAACCCCGACAGCAGGATCGCGTTACGGCGGTCCCCTCCATATGAAAGAACGTGATGCAGAATACGTCCTCCAGTCAGCATGCCGCTGGCTGAAATGATGATTTTGGGGAAAGGCATGGTGTTGAGCTGCTTGGATTCTTCAACAGAACGCACACGCTTGGCGAGTTCAAACATATCCAAGCATTCGGCCCAGCTGACCTTATGCTCACTGTGATGACGGTGATAAATTTCGGTGGCATTTGTCGCCATCGGGCTGTTTAGAAAGACCGGCACTTCGGGAATATCACCGCGTCTGCGAAGCCGCGCGATGTGATACATCAGCCCCTGTGCCCGCCCTACCGCAAAGGCCGGGATGAGGATTGTACCGCCCCGCCCGATAACCCGGCGGATAACACGGGAGAGCTGCGCTTCGGCATCGACAAGCTCATGCAGGCGGTTGCCATAGGTGGATTCACACACGAGGACGTCTGCCCCCGCAAACGGGGTTGGAGAGCGCATCAGAGGGTCGCTTTGACGGCCGAGGTCACCGCTGAAATGCAATGCCGTGCTACCAAGGCATAATCGTATTTGCGCAGCTCCAAGCAAATGCCCTGCCGGGATGAAGTTGGCCGAGATCCCGTCGCCTAAATCGACTGGCATGTCGAATGGCACAGTTTCCAGCTTGCCCAGCGCCTTCTGCGCATCCTTTTGCGTGTAAAGGGGGGTCGGGCGGGCATGGACCGAAAACTTCTTACGGCGGGCAAAGGACGCCTCTTCCTCCTGCAGATGTCCACTGTCGGGCAGGATCAAGCCGCACAATTCCTTAGTCGATTGTGTGCAAATGACCTTGCCCGCGAACCCTGCCTTAACCAGCGCAGGGATATAGCCGGAATGATCGAGATGTGCATGTGTCAGGAGAACAGTATCGATAGATCGAGGCCGGACCGGAAAAGGCTTCCGATTGCGTAAGCGGAGCTGCTTGAACCCTTGAAACAGTCCGCAATCGATCAGGATCCTGCGACTACGCCATTCAACGAGGTAGCGGGATCCAGTGACGGTCCCTGTGGCCCCGAGGAAGCGCAGGGTCGGTTGCTGCGACTTGCTCATTGCACGTCTCCTCTTCTATTGCTCCGAACGCTTTAGGGTAGCAAGGTGACTTGTTGCGCCTCATCCACGCGCGGCGATCACGTTGAAAATAGGCCCAAAAACGAGTGCCACGAACCAACCGTAGGCAAAGGCTTCTGCTAGACCGATCAGGAAGGAAGTTGCTGTGAGCCACGTCATGCCAGGCATCAGCGAGATCCAAGCGCGGTACATCGCATACTGCGGAAAGATCAGATCGAAGCCGACACACAGCGTATAAGTCACGGCCAGGAAAATGCTCAGCGCCCAGCCCAGCTTGACGACAGGGATACGCGGGGGCGCCATCACGTTTTCGGGGTCGACCTCAGAAACTTGACCCGTTGCGCAAGGGCCGCATCCAAGCCGCAGCACAGCAAAGACTAGCAGAGCTGCAGTCGCAAAATAGAGCATGGCAAACACTTCTCGACCTCCTGAACACACCACACAGCATGTGAACCGGGCCGCTTGGCTGGGCGCTCAACTGGACCGGGTGGTTGGTTCAGGAAAAATTCGGAGGGTGTGGAGACGGTGAAAGGGCTATTCCGTCCGCAAGCAGCCGGATATTGAGTACGGCAACCGACATTTCCGGCTTCCATTCAGGCATCAGGACAATTGGGAGTAGAGCCAAAGCGTGACACATTGCATGCAGTCCACAGTCACCCAAAGACGCAGGCACGCTATAGAGGTTCTGATCGTGCTGAATAGACCCTTGCTGCCCATAATCCGCAGCAAAGGCCTGAACATGGCTATAGCCAGGCATTGAATGCTCTGCACCTACCGTTCGGTCCGCCCCAGCAGACGCCATCAGAATTGCAGACAACAGCAGGACCAGAGTCAGGTGAAGCGCCGAGCGAAGCCGCCGCAGTCCAATTCTCCTGTACGTTAATCCTGTAACTCCCACGATCCGCTTCTCCAAATGACTACTCAAGTCTACATGTTATTTGCCCGGAGGCCTTGATTTGCCTCAACCGCCTTGCTCTCGCTTCCAGGCTGCCCAAAGGAGAGGTGCTCCGGTCAGCAGCCCTAGCCCCAGCACTGCCCAGATGGCACCAGGTCCATCAGGCCCGGCCAGCTCACTGCCAAGATGCGCCAGGATGAAGCTCGCTGGCAAAATGCCAGCCGCGGTTGCGAGTGCGAAGCGCCAGAACCGCAATGCAGTCAGCCCTGCTGCATAGCTGACCAAGTCAAATGAGACGAAGGGCAAAAGGCGGCTGCCAAACACCGTCAGCATCAGTGCATTCTGCGATCCCATGAGACCTGTCTCAAGCTTAGCGCCCAGATAGCGCTGGATAGCCGAGCGCCCCAATCGCCGGGCAATCAGAAAGGCGATGATCGCTCCCGACTCGGCCCCCAGTGCAACGAGACCGGTGCCCAGCAAATGCCCGTAGGCCGCCCCGGCTGCCACCGCTACAGGAGCTGAAGGCAAAGGGCTGGCAACGATCGCCATAGTCATGAGGCCTACGATCACCAGCGGTCCCAAGATGCCAGCCGCATCGACCCAGGCTGTTATGTCTGCACGCGTCATTGCAGGTGGCAAAGCATCAGCCGCCCAAAGAACAAGCGCCAGCAACAAAGCGACGGCCATAACCGCTAGCACCACCCTGTGGCGGCGACGGAAATCCGATAATTGTTCTATGCGCAGCATCTGCCTTCCTAGTCGAAATCGTTGGCGCGTTTATTGATGTATCGCCATCTTCCACAGACTAGGACATTCAGGATTGGCCGATCCACCCTGCCCGGATGGGCAAATGTATCGCTCAGTCGTAGCGAAGCGCTTTGCGACAGTCGGATACAAAACATGCGAGTTTTCCAAGCAATATTGCACCGGCCCTGAGTGCTGTTGACCGCAATAGAGCAATCGTCGTCACTCCGCAGCTTCGCGTGCCTGTTTTACCAATTCTTGCAGTTGCGGTTGCTCAACAAAACCGGGAATTAAGTTTTCGCCAATCACGAACGATGGCGTGCCGTTAAAACCAAGTCTGCGTGACAGCGCCATGGAAGTCGCAATGTGCTCCTCTACCTCCGGCGTCTCCATGTCCCGGCGCAGCTGTTCCACGTCCAACCCGGTTTCACGTGCAATACGGATGACCGAAGCTTCCGTGGCCCTGCCCTGCATTCCCATCAGAGCCCAATGGAATTTTTCGTACTTTCCTTGTTTTCGCGACGCTAGAGCGGCGCGGGCGGCAAAGACAGACCCGTCACCCAGGATGGGCCACTCGCGGTAGACCAGCCGGATATTGGCATCATCTTTCAGCAGCCCCTGCACTGAAGCCATCGCACGGCGGCAATAGGGGCAGTTGTAGTCGAAGAATTCGACAACCGTTACATCCCCTTCAGGATTGCCCAGAACCGGGGCGTTGGGATCGCGTTCCAGCGTGGCACGGTTATTGTCAAGAACCACCCGAGCAGCTTCAGCTTTGGCGGCGTCCTGGTCACGCTGCAGCATTTCGACCGCCTGCATGATGATTTCGGGCCGCTCCAGGATTGCCTCATAGACCAGTTGCTTGATCTCCTCCTCTGTCAATTCTTTGGTCAGGCCGGGCAAAGGCAAAAAGGTAAGACAAAGTACCGGCAATATACGTTTAGGACGGATCATTGGTTTCTTCCTTCTTGCTGGGCTTCTACTTCTGTTCTTTCTGCTTGGTACCGCTGCTCGCGCTCGGGCCAAGCTGATTTTATGAAATTCAGGATACCGCGAATTTGCGCATCACTCAGTTGGCTGCCAAAGCCTGGCATGCCGCTCTCCAAGGCGACTCCGCTGTTTGCTAGCGCAGCCTGCCCCCCCAATTTGGTATATTCGAACAGCATTCGGTCAGAATGGTGCCAAGTGTGGCCCGTCTCATCATGCGGAGGCGCCGGCAGGCGGCCATCCTCCCCTGGGCTGCGCCAATTCGGCTGGCCCTCCAGATTAGCCCCGTGGCAAGACGCACAGTACTCCGCATAGAGCACCTTTCCCTGTGCAACTGACACCGCATCAGCCGTTGGCACGAACGGGAAAGAAGGCCGGAAAACCCACGCCGCTGCAACTCCGGCGACAGCCAGCACCGCCGCCGCACTGATGGCCGCCCGCGTCATGCCTGCACCCGGATCCAGGTCATCATGCCAGAGGCCGCATGCGAGAGCATGTGGCAGTGGAAAGCCCAATCGCCAGGGTTATCGGCAACAAAAGCAATTTCGTGGCTTTCCCCGGCAAAGCTGAGAAGCGTGTCGCGCAGATGGCCCATCGAGCCATCAGCATTTACGATGCGGAAATGCATCCCGTGCAGATGCATAGCGTGCGGGAATGCTGTGTCGTTGGACACTGTAACCCGGACAGTCTCGCCCCGCGCCACCGTGGCCAGCGGAGTCTGCGTCATGCCGACTGTTCCATTGAAGGCCCAGAACTGGTTCGCCTCCACCAATTGCCGGAACCCGGTGCTCTGCCCGTTAAGAACAGCACTGCGCAGCGAACCCATTGCTCCGCCAGCCATGTCGAGCCGCAGCTCCTTCGCGGCATCCAACCCCGTCACCTCCATCGCCGGGTTCGGCGAAAGCGGCGCCGGGGAGCCGCGCCGGGCGCTACTGGACACGCCGCGCACCGGGAAGGCAGCCTGGGCATAGCCCCGATTGTCCTCGATCCGCGCGAGAAACGCCTCTTCGCCGTCTCCGGCTGTGACATCTACAAGGAGATCAGCACGCTGGCCGGGACCGAGCAGCAAATCTCCTGAAACAGTCTTGGGTGCTGGCAGCGGCATCCCGTCCAGCGCCATCACCCAGCCCTCGAAGTTGACCAGCGCCAGCAGGAAAATCCTGGCGTTGGAGGCATTGATCAGCCGGAGCCGAAGCCGCTCGTGCCGCTTCACTGTCCGGGCCCAAGCTGACTGTCCGTTGGTCGAAATGAAATTACCCAACCGGCCAGAATGTGACCGGTCATGGCGCGTCTCGAAGTCTGGATAAAGCTGCCCGCCATCAGGCTCCAGCAGCCAGTCATCGAGTAGCAGTGTAACATCCCGGTCAATATCCGGAGGTGCCTTTTCAACAACAATGAGCGGGCCGTGCAGTCCGCGCGCCACCTGTTCGACGGACCGGTTGTGCGCGTGATACCAAAAGGTGCCTGCATCCCGAACGGTGAAATTATATTCGAAGCTGCCCCCTGGCGGAACCGGTGCCTGGGTAAGCCCAGCAACCCCATCCATCGAATTCGCCGCGCGGATGCCGTGCCAATGGACCGTGCTTGCCTGCGGCAGATCGTTGACAAATCGCCGCTGCACCCGGCCGCCTTGGGGCACCCGGATTTCAGGCCCCGGCGTGCCGCCCGCATAACCCCAAATCTCTGTTTTCGGGTAGTCTGGCGGCAGTAGCTGCACCGACTTGATGGTGGCGTGCAACTCCATCATGTCCGGCTCCAGGGCATCCCCCCGGACCGGCAGTTCCGCCAGCACTCCAGCGGCACCCGCCGCTTTCAGAAACCCCCGTCTTGAAAACATTTCTCTTTCCTCTCAGGCAAGCGAACCGCGAGGGACGGTTCACTGATGTTCTGATTATCGCAATAATCAGAAAATTCGCTCAGTTTGGCGGTGGGCGGTATGCCACTACGGCTTCCAAATCGCTTCTCCATTGGCATTGCACTGCCGCCTTCCAGCACAGGAAAGTCAATGCCGCCTCATCACCATTTTCGTATCCGAAAGTATCCTAGACACATTCGCCCAAGTTCTTAGGACGGACCCGCGCGCCTGCTTGTCCATGACAGGCTTCTAGAGCTCCCACACCGCGCCTCTGCCAAGGCCGTGGTGCGGTTAGTGAACTTTTGGGGACGCATCACTCTGCATCTCGGACCGAACTCTGCCTATCCGGAAACCGGCAAGTCCTATGCGCAACCTCAGGCAGGTAAGTTCACCACCGGGTGAAGCACAACCCGGGTGTCCAACGGCACCCTGTCGTAGAGGTCGATCATCTGATCGTTTACCAGCCTTGCACAACCATTCGACACGCGTCGTCCGATAGTATCCGGTTCGTTAGTGCCGTGAATACGCAGAAACGTATCCCCGCGGCCGGGCTGAAACAGATAAAGCGCACGTGCGCCAAGAGGGTTCCCGAGACCGCCGGGCATGCCATCGGCAAACCTGGCATAGCGGTGCGGTTCGCGCCGTATCATATCCGGTGTCGGCTTCCAGCTGGGCCACACCTTTTTCGCGCCGATATAGAATTCGCCCGCCTCGTACAGGCCAGGTCGGCCAATCCCGACCGCATAACGGATCGCGCGGCCCTCAGGCAGCGTCCAGTACAGCGCGAACTGCTCTGGGTCCACATGCACCTCATATGGCGTAAGGTCGTTCTGGATGCGCACCTCGCGCGGCAAAAGCTCTTCGGGCATATCGTAGACCGGAAGCGTTGGCGTATGCGCGCTGCCCTTTGAACCCAGCACCGTCAACGCCCCTGCCCCGGCAATGAAATCCCGTCTCAGCATAATTCCTCCTTCTGACTGTTTCACCGGTACCGTATAGTCTTCTGAGCCCCTGCCAAAGATTAACACCCGCTGCGCCCTCGATAATCAGCACGTCTGCTTGCCTGCCATTTCTTTCACAAGCCCCTGCCTCCGGCTCAGCCTCTGACACGCGCCGCAATACGCGGAGCATGAGATGTCATTCGTCGAGTGCGGCCTTGCGGCGCCTGAATTCTTCTTCGTCAATTTCACCTTGCGCAAACCTGCTGCGCAGCACCTTCAGCGCGTCACTAGAGGTGTCCGGGCCTGCGCTACGCTTGTCAGTTAGCCATCGCACCGCCACTACGATGAGAGCAATAAACGCTCCCCAGAACAGCAGCATCATCAGGGCGCCGAGCATACCGAAGCCGCCAGCCCACATCATGTGACCATATCCCCGGTCCCAGTCACCCGAAGTATCCGCCCAAGCCACAGAAGAAGCCAAGGGCAGAAGCACAATCGCCAGAGTTGCAACCTGTCGTTTCATCATTGTCTCCGCTTCACGTTTCAATTTCGGTTTGATCCTTCGCAAGAGGGATTGCGAGCGTCGCCAGCAGCCCGCCATCAGGACGGTTAGCCAGGGTAATATCGCCGCCATGAGCCCGCGCAATCGTACGGGCGATGGACAAGCCAAGCCCGTAGCCGCCGGTTTCCAGCGACCGCGACGCCTCCAGCCGCAGAAACGGGTCAAACACCCGCTCCAAATCTTCCTCGGGAATACCTGGGCCGGAGTTTGCCACAGTGATCAAAGCGTTTTTCCCATCGATCCCGTATCCAACCCGCGCCCAGCCACCATAGCGCAGCGCGTTCTCGATCACGTTGCGCAAAGCCCGCCGCATCGCGTTTGGCCGCAGGCCAACTTCTGTCGTCACCCCTGGATGTAAATCGAAGCGATCAAGCATATCAGCGCGCAGCTGTTCCAGGAACTTGCCCAGTTCACACACCTCTAGCGGCTCGGACACCGCTAGCCCCCGGGCGAAAGCCAATACCGAGTTTACCATGCTCTGCATTTCCTCGATCGAAGATATGAGGCTGTCCCGGGTTTCCTCCTCGTCGACAAATTCTGCCCTGACCCGCATAGCTGTCAAAGGCGATCGAAGGTCATGGCCCAACGCCGCCAGCAGCCGGGTGCGATCTGCAACAAAACGTTTCAGGCGTTCTTGCATCCGGTTAAACGCATCGGTCAGATCTTGCACTTCGCATGGCCCTACCGCAGGCAGTGCGTCCACGTCTTCTCCCCTCCCCAACCGGTCAGCAGCAACGGAAAGCCTGCGCAGCGGCCCCGTTACCCTGCTCATCAGGAACCAGAACACAACAATTAGAATGAAGCCCGCTGTAAGCGCAAAAGTCAGTGTCGAATAAAGCGGCCATTGCAAAGGCGGCCGTTCAAACCGGGTATCAACATTCAGCCATTGGCTGCCAGACAACGCAATGGACAGCTTCAATTCAATCGCCGACATGTGTCCGCGCATCATTTCCCGATGCATAGCGGCCATTTCCTGATCGAGGTGAGGCAGCGGCAGATCCGCGCCATCAACCTCATGCAGCTCAACCCGGATCTCGCGGCTGAAGTTACCATCCAGCAGTGCCCGCACTCGCTCTTCGACGACCCCATTGCCGTTATGCGTCATATGTTCGACTTCGGGCTCCGGTGCGATACCGAACCGTACCAGCGGCGAATTCGCAGCCCGTAGAATTGAGGCGTGTAGACTTGCAGGCGCTTCTTCGATCAGCCGGGCCACATTGGCGGCACGTCCAGCAGTTTCCGCTCCGAGAGCCGCGCGTACCGCCAAACTGCGCTCGTCGACAAATAGCCAAAGGCTGACCGCCTGAGCGGCGGCCAGCGCCAGGATCACCAATAGCACCAGTTGGCCGCGCAGACTGTTGAGGACACGCCTCATCCGTCCATCACCTCTACATCTGCCGCCAAGCTATAGCCGCCGTTGCGCACGGTGATGATCAGGCGCGGCTGCATGGGGTCCTGCTCAATCTTGCGGCGCAAACGGCTGATCTGGTTGTCTATTGTCCGATCCAGTGGCGGCGCCCGCCGTCCCGCAGTTAAATCCATAAGCTGATCCCGGCTCAGGACCAAACGCGCCCGCTCTAGCAAAACCGTCAACAGCTTGAAGTCGGCACCGGTCAGGGCGATTTCCTGCCCAGTGCCGTCAATAAGGACGCGACGGTCGCTGTCCAGCACCCACTGGGCAAACCGAACGTTTTTACCAGCCAAGCGGCCTGCCAATGGTTCGGAATGATCGGTGCGGCGCAAGATCGCTTTGATGCGTGCCAATAGCTCGCGCGGATTGAAAGGCTTGGGCAAATAATCGTCGGCACCGATCTCCAGACCGACTATCCGGTCTGTATCCTGCCCAAGGGCCGTCAGCATAAGGATTGGGATACCGCCTTCCCCAGACAGTCTCCGGCAGACCGACAGCCCGTCTTCACCCGGCATCATCACGTCCAGAACAATGAGATCGAAATGCCCGGTTGCCAGTTTCGCATCCATCTCTGCCGCGTCTTGCGCTGCAGTTGCGCGCATGCCGTTCTTTTCCAGGTATCGTGTTACCGCAGCCCGGATTTCACGGTGATCGTCAACGACGAGAATATGAGGCATTTCATTCATTTGCATCGACTATAGGTTATTGCTGCAAGTGGTCCTGCAGAGTTTTGTCGCAGAGTGTATCAACCGCTTCGGCTGTGACAGAGCGATACAATTCCCCGACCCGGCGATCTGGCAAGCTCACGCCTGAAATCCCAGATTGGCTGTATCCAAACACCCTGGGAAAGGTCTGGACATGACGAATTTGAAACTTCTTGCGCTTACTCTTGCGGTATCCGGCACAATGGCGGGTGCAGCACTGGCAGAGGCAAGCCACGGCCACGGCGGCAAGCCCGGCGCCGATACATCAGGCATGATGCAACAAAATGCAGATTTGCAAATGATGGGCCGAGGCATGATGTCTGACATGAAGCGAATGCATGACATGATGATGCAGATGCACGGGCCGCACGCCATGGGCAGCGCCATGATGGACCGCCAGATGTTGGGCATGGGCAAACCCGGCATGTTGGCGAAAAAACTTCAATCCGCTCTGAAGGAGTACGACGCGGACAGCAATGGCACGCTTTCGATCGATGAGTTCGAATCCTTCCACAGCGCTATTATCCGCGAACAAATGGTAGACCGTTTTCAACATCTCGATGCAGACGGCAACGGCTCGGTGACTGAGGAAGAGATCTCAGCCCAGACGGCACGTATGAAGCAGATGATGGCAGGATCCGGCATGGCCCATAGCGGTCAGCAACCCAAAAGCAATCAGCCCGGCAATGGTATGATGGACCAGCCAAAGGATAACTGATCCTCAAGACTCTTTACAGGATGCCACCTGGCACAGCCTGATGGCATCCTTTCTAGGGGCAAGTATCTCAACGTATCCCCAAAAGCTGGGCATCTGTGCTGTACTTCTAAGCAGCGGCAAGTTTGGGGCAAGTGATCGAACAATTACTCGCTTGCCCACTGCTAATGCAAAGTAGATCCCTTTTCTCGCCCCATAGCCGTACCCGTGTCATTTCCGCAAATGATGCACTCGCACCGTTTCCGAGACACGGAAACACGCAGCTGCTGGACGCGTTCCCGGTGGACCGTGGAGCAGATTACCGGCCGTCACGTCATTCCCGACGGCTCAGCCGATCTGCCGGCGCGAAAGCTCTAAAGTTCTATATTTGTGAAACATTTTGGCACCGGCCTGCGGCATCTGGGTCCAGCGCAGGGCGCACCGAAGATTGGAACAGCTCATTACGTTTCAAATTTTCGAGTCGTGCGCAGCGGCAATTTGTGCTATTTTTGTCACGAGGCGAGCGCTGCGGGAGTTGGGATATGTATATCCTTCCAATAGTGTTTGGTCTTCTTCTTGTTGCCACGCCTAGCGCGGGTCAACAGACAGTCTTTCACACAGCCAGTTTCCCGGACGCCACCACGGTTCAATTGAGCGTGACCCAATACCAGGTCACCAGCGAGGAAGACTTTGACTTTGAAGTCGCCATCAAACTGGTTCAAACAGATGCGAACGGCACAGTTCTCTACGACGACACTAGGAAACACCCGGTTCGGGTCAAATGCGGAGAACCGGCATATGTCGACACTGGTCTCAAAAAATTCATGATCAACACAGCCACCCCCAGCGGCGATTGGCAGCACGACCTTTGGGCTATGCTCTGCACAACAGCAATATCCTGAATGCAAGCAAAGCGTCATACCAACCCTGAAGTTGGCTCAGAAACCCTTTGTCCAGCTATACTGAGAACAGCGGCAAGGGTTAGTCCGGCCGAAGGCGCTCACCGAGACCATTTCGAGCTTCGGCGTCAGACACCAATTCGACAACCAGGCGACCGTATCACTTTCGTAACCCTCGTCCACAGCTCTGACAGCTTTTTCGATGATATCTAGCACGACCTGAACGTCGCTTGGCACTTCTGAAACCACCAGGGGACCGTATCCAAAAAATGGACAACACTTGATAGTGCCTTCTGAGCCGGTTGGACTTCTGAATACCCTCGCGTTTTTTGTTCCTGACGAGGCACTTAAATAAGTCTCTGGATCCGCATGTTGAGCGGATCGTCTCAGAGGTCATTTTGGCATGTATTTCGCACTGTTGCTTACACCGGCCCATTCCCCGGCTCCCCACGCGTGATCCTCGACAGCCTCGCTGCATCTTCCGGTTCCCATTTCTGACGCAGGCCGCGGACATAATCCGCGTCCTGCTTCAGCTTTTGCCGCTCCTTGGCGAGGACGCGTTTCACGGTCCGCGCCACCAGTTGAGCAATGCGCGTAACCATCCGCATTGCTGGGCGGATTTCTTTCAGCTTTTCATCCCGCTCGCCCTTGGTATCCGGGGCGGCCGCGCCCCAAGTCAAGCCTGCCTGCTGATCCGCAGACGCCTCCCGCCAGAAGACCGCCCCATCAGCAACCAAATCCAACCCGGTCTCGATGGCATCCGTGATGACCTCTGCCTCCGCAGCCTTCAACCGGACCTTTTCTTCTGCCTCCTGCAGCCTCTTCTCCTCAGCCAGCCGGGCAGCCCGGGCCTCAGCAACTGCTTTCTCTTCCTGGCCGCGGTGCTGAACCATCTGCCGCAGTTGAGCGGCCAGATCAGATTTCTCTGCCTTCGTGGCGTTCAGCACCTGCTCGGCCTGTTGCCTTTCTTGGATAATCCGCGCGCGTTTTTCCTCTTCGGCCTTTCGCGCTGCCGTTTCGTCCCGGTACTTTTCTGCAGCTTCTTCCGCCCTTGCCTCATACCCCTTAACCCTCGGCTCCAATGCCCCGACCTCAGCCACAATTTTCTTTTTCAGAGCATTCGCGGCGTCAGCCGCTTTTTCCTTCTGCACAGCTTCTGCCTCCGCCGCATCGCGGCGGCGGATCATCTTTGCAGTTTCCCGCGCGGTCCGCTGTTTGCGGGCCCGCGCCTCTTTCACCGCGCGCTTGCGCGACTTTTTGACCGTGGCCTTGGCCAGGTCCCGGCCGTTTTCAACGGCCGCCTTTGCCTCATCCAGAGCATCGCCCAGGATGCGCTTCTTCTCCGCTTGCGCCTTGAGGCGCTCCTCGGCACGCCACTTTGATGGCGGCACATGCTGCCGCCGCTCGGGCAGAGGTTTTCCCTCTGCCCGCGCCTGGCGCCGGGCCTCGGCTCGGCGCTCCCCCCTGATGATCCCGATTGTCTCGAAGGCCTCTCCGGCAAGATCCTGGGCATGCTCATAGCTCTTGATGAGCGGGTTCTCAGATGGCTGCAGCAGGATCTGATGCCCGCGGTTGGCGGATGGCTTCTCGGTCCAAACGGCCACGACAAAGTGGATATGGTAAGCCTCCTCATCGACGTGGGCGCTTGCATAGCGCAGCTGACCATGTGGAAAGTTTTGACCGAGGAACGACATGGCGGTTTTGCGGAAAGCAGAGACACGTTCCGGATCCCATTCAGAGAGCCCTGCCCCGCCCAGCCAATCTTTGTTGACTGTGATGATGCCTTCCCGAAGCGGACCTCTGCTGCAGGACCGCCAGGGGTCTGCAGGCCCTTCCGCCTCCAGCTTCCTGGCGTCCTTCATGCGTGATTTGGCTCTGAGGGCACGCAAATGCTCCTCGTGATTGTGACGGCGCATCTCAGCAATTTCGCCGCGTATCTGCTGCTGCCAGCCCGGCTCGCCGGCCAGCACCTGGTTCAGCCGCGACAGCTCCTGGTCGACATGATCCAGGTCGCCGCCGCCGCGCTTGTCATGCATCTTGAACTTGCCAAGGTCCCGCGGAAACAAGCCTGCAAATCGCAGCACAACCGGTGCTTCATTTAGAATTACGGGCTGGGCTTGGGTGAACTTGGGCTGTAGGGTCATCTTGCTGCTCGGATCTGCTTCTCTGATCCGAGTCTCCGCGAAGACGAAGAAAATCCCGATAGGCTTATTTTTTTTTGTGAGGCTTGTACTCACTAGGCAAGTTGCAATCTTGGGCTGGGCCCCAGGATTGCAACTTGCCGTTCGCGAGGGGGATACCCCCTTCGATCCCCTCCTCGTCAGCTTTTGTCAGGCCTTCGCCTTCAAAAGCTTCCTGCGGCCAGCAGCCTGCTGGACCCGCCCTGCCGGGGGCCTGGGATGACTTATTGTTTTTCGATAATCTGGAAGGGGTGAAGGGTGTTTCGCTTCCGTAGCCTGTTGCCGATCAGCTTGTTTTCTCCAGCCAGTCAATCAATGCGCGCCTAATCATTTCCGGACGGGTTGGGAGATCAGGTTCGAGACGACGTCGGTCATCGATTGCATTTATGAGTTCTCGCGGCAATCTGAGCGTTAGCGCTTCTGTGTCTTTCTTGGGAGGGGCCATTCCGATATTACCATTTTGATGTTGACATCATGATGGCATTATCGCACATTGTTCAGGCGAGGCAAGAGCTGGAACCTCTTACCTCGCCCTAATCACACTGACCTCGACTAGGAGACCAGCATGACTACCATCCCCGTTATCACGCGCGAGTGCGCGCTGAAAGACCCGTGGCCCGCATCTGTCCCAGATGACAGCCCCACCTTCATCGCCCGCACCTTCGACACGCTGACCAAAGCAGTGGACGAAGCCCTCGAATTGGAGCGTGATCTGTTGCACGCGCTGTCCTGGGATCCCGCGTCCACCGATATCCAAGAGGCCGCCGAAGCCAAGTGGCAGGATTGTCTTCAACTCAGCGGCGACATCCTGACGGCACAAGTGGTCAGTGCCGAAAATTTGCCAATGCAGCGCATGAGCATGCTGCTGCACTTTCTGATCGAATCTGAGAGCCTGGACGAGGCACTTCGATTCCAGCAGCTGATGCATGAGCACCGGGACCTTTTCACTACCGATGATCCCGGTGTCCGCGAAGCGCTGAACCGCGCGGCGCGGCAAGTCGACACCGTGGTGGAGATGGCAGTGACAGCTCCGGAATTCGCGCCGGTCTGATCCCCCCAATCCCCCGTGACATAACCTGACCCGGCCCGCGGCGGTTCTCCCCGCCTGCGCCCGGCCGCTTCATGCCCAATTCCAGATTTTCCCGGCAGGTGTGTGAATCGGCGTGCAAAATTGACCCACTTGGGTGGGTTATGAGCGAGTAAAATTGACCCACCTGTTTTCGTTAACATCCGCACAAAAAGTGCGGAGGAAAGAGCAGGTGTTACTGATGGAAAGCGTGTCGAAGATCCGACGATGGGTATTGGTTGAGGGACGCAGCATCCGGTCTGTTGCGCGGGCGACGGGATTATCGCGGAACACGATCAAGAAGTATCTGAAGGATGAGAGCCCGCCGAGCTACCAGCGCCAGGCCCCGCCGGTTCGGCACAAACTGTGCAACGGGTTTGATCTTCGGCTTCAGGAGCTGTTCGATCAGGACCAGAAGCGACCACGCCGGGAGCGGCGGACGGCCCAGAAGCTCTATGAGCAGCTCGTGGTGGAAGGCTACACCGGTTCCTATTCGCCAGTTCAGCGATTTGTCCGCGATCTGAGGCGGGCCGGTGCCGGTTCGGGCGAGGCCTTTATCCCGCTGCATTTTGCGGCAGGCGATGCGCTGCAATTTGACTGGAGCGAAGAACGGGTTGTCCTGGGCGGTATCGAGCAGAAGGTGAAGGTTGCCCATTTCCGCCTGTGCCACAGCCGCAAGCCCTTTGTCGTCGCCTATCCCGGCGAAGCCCAGGAGATGGTGCTGGATGCCTTTGCGCAGGCGCTGTCTTTCTATGGCGGGGTTCCACGCCGGGTGATCATCGACAACCCCAAGACCATGGTGACCTATGTCTCCCGCTCCAAGGACCGGATATTCCATCCCCGGTTCCTTGCCTTGATGAACCATTACGTTATGGAGCCGGTGGCCTGCACCCCGGCTGCGGGCTGGGAGAAGGGACAGGTCGAGAACCAGGTCCAGTTTTTGCGCGGCCGGTTGTTTGTGCCCAAACCTGCCTTTGATGATCTCGATGCGCTGAACGATTGGCTGCGCCTGCGCTGTGAAGAGCTGGCAAACCGGCCCCATCCCGAGCAATCGGATCGCACGATTGCAGAGCTGTTCGAAGACGAACGCGCCGAACTGCGCCCTCTGGGGCGAGCATTTGACGGATACGTGGAAAAGACCGTTCGTGTTCGCTCCACCTGCCTGGTTCAATATGCCAGCAATCGCTACAGCGTGCCGTCCCGGTTCGCGGGGCAACATGTGTCGCTGCGCGCCTATGCAGGCCGGATCGTGCTGGTGTCGGGCCAGGATGTCATCGCCGAGCACAAGCGTCGCTTCACCCGCAATGTCAGCTATTTTGAACCTTGGCACTACGTGCCGCTGCTGGATCGCAAGCCCGGCGCCCTGCGCGACGGCGCCCCCTTTGTGGACTGGCAACTGCCTGAGGCCATGCATCAGATCAGGGAGCACTACATGGCCGGCAAAGGCGGGGATCGGGAGTTCGTCGATCTGCTTCTGCTGGCCCAGGATCACGGGGTCGAGGTGGTCGAGACGGCTTGCGAACTGGCGGTGGAACAAAACACCCTGCGCCTGCCCGCCATCATCAACCTGATTAACCAGTTGGTGGAGCCGGTCATCACGCCGCTCAGCGACGCCTATACCTATCCGCAGCTGACCTTGCGGCCCGAGGCCGATTGCAAGCGCTATGAGACGCTGTGCTCGGCTGAGGAGGCTGCCGCATGAACGCCCTCATCGACCAACTGACCGCCCTGAGGCTGCACGGGATGGCAGCTTGCGCCCATGATTTGCTGTCCGCGCGCAAGCCACCAAGTCTGACCACAGCGATAAAGCAACTGATCGACGCTGAGACTGTAGAGCGGCGGGTGCGCTCCATCCAGTATCAAATGAGGATTGCGAAGTTCCCCCACCACAAGGACTTCGCCACCTTCGATTACAGCGCGGCCGCCGTCACCCAGCCCCAAATCGAGCCGTTCTGCTCAGGCCAATTCACAGAAGAGGCACATAATCTCATCCTGGTGGGCGGAACCGGCACCGGCAAAACCCACATCGCCATCGCGCTTGGAACCACCCTGATCAGCAACGGCAAGAAGGCGCGCTTCTTCAACGCCGTCGACCTGATCAACGCCCTGATCAAGGAACAGGCCGAGGGCAATGCCGGGAAGATCATCCGGCAGCTCTCGGCCCTGGACTGCGTCATCATCGACGAGCTGGGCTACATCCCGTTCCCCAAGTCCGGCGGCGCGTTGCTGTTCCATCTGATCAGCAAGCTCTATGAGAAGACCAGTGTCATCATCACGACGAACCTGGAGTTCGGCGAATGGGTCTCGGTCTTCGGTGACGCCAAGATGACAACCGCGCTTCTGGATCGCGTAACCCATCACTGCGCAATCATCGAGACAGGCAACACGTCATACCGGTTCGCACAGAGCAAGCGACGCAGAAAAACATAAACGTCGCGCAAGCAAAGCCCCCAGTCGGACTCGCTATATGAGGGCGGCCCGCCTGGGGCCTTTGCGCCACAAGGGGTGGGTCAAATTCAAACGCTGAAACCGGGTCAGTTTTGAACGCTCATTGACAACTTCGGGGAAAAGACACGGCTGGCCGACGTCGACAATGACGCGGCGAACAAAGCGGCACGGGCGATCCTGATGCCCGACGCTGCACCCGCCACCATCAACCGGCAGATCATCACCCCCATCAGCGCCATCTACAATCTAGCCGCTGACGATGGCCATGTGATTCCGCGCCGGTTCCGCCGTCGAAAGGAGCCGCAGTCCAAAATCCGCTGGCTGACACCTGGCGAGGCCGAGGACCTACTGGAAGCAAGCGAGCCACACCTGCTCCCGATCGTGACATTCCTGCTTGGAACCGGCTGTCGCACCAGCGAGGCGCTGGGGCTGCAATGTGAAAACCTTCACCTAGAAACCCGTCAAGCGCTCATTCCGACATCCAAGAATGGCGAACTGAAAATGGCCGAATTTCCGGCGCGTGTGATGCGTCTGCTTGCTGCTTCAGGACTGCCGGAAGCCGGGACCGTTTTCCGCACGCCGAAGGGACAGGCGTACAAACTCAGCACCGGCAGCGGCGGTCAGATTGAAGCTGCCTTCACTAAGGCGCGTGTTGCGGCCAAACTAGGAGGCGATGTGACCCCGCACACGCTGCGGCATACCTTTGCCACATGGCACTATGCGATGAACAAGGACTTGCTTCTGCTGATGACGCGTGGCGGCTGGAAGAAACCAGATATGGCGCTCAAGTATTCCAAGCTGGCCCCCGCCGATCTGCCAGAGAAGCTTTTGGCGCACGGTTGGGACTTCCGTACACAGTTGCAGGCAGATCAAGGGCAGAAAGCTATTTTCGGGGAAAAGATCAGGGTTATTAAGTAGGTAGATTGCCGGGGTGAATGAGTTGATTTGGTTAGCCTAGGCTCCGCATACACGCCATTTTTTAGCCATGAGCGCATTCACTTTCGCAGGCGGGGTGCGGCGAGCTGGCCCCGCGCTCACCCGTCAGATTGCGGCAATTGGTGAAGGGTGACACATAGTCTTTTTCACCAAGGCGCCACTAACCTCTAAACTTTTTTATCAGCAAACTCCCCACTCTCGCACCAGTCTTCATTATTAACTCATTGGTTTGCCATCGGAGCAAGCAGACGTTCATGCTGCGTGCGGCGAAATCGAGTTTCGAGCCCTTTTTACCGAGCGAGCAGATGCAGCATTTTGCGCGCGTAGCAACAATTCACGGGAAGGGGCGTCCCGAATTGGACACTCGACACGGCTCTGATTTGCTATAGCCGCAGCCTGCTTTCCCGACATTCGCTGCCTGCGCCAAATTTTGAGGTCTTCGGACTCTCATATTGCCGGGCAAAGCGTCCTTTCGCCGCGAGCAGAATATCTTTTAACAAGTTCTCTTTCAGTCAGTGATATTGTTGTAAGGCCGCGCTGAGATTCCTACGAGCGAACGCTGCAGTCAGGAGCCATCACCGCCCGCTGGGACGCTGGTCTTCGCTTCCAACGGCTCCCCCACCACCTGCAGCGTCTTGTGGCTGTTGGTGTTGAGCGAGACCTTCACTTCTGCCCCTTCGGGCAGGGCTGGGATATGCATCCAGTTTGCATAGAGCCGAGCGAGTTTCTCGCCGTTCACATAGACATGCGCGTGGCCTTCGCCGTCCACGTCCGCGGAGGAGGCGTTTTGAGGTGCAAAGCGGAAGTTCTGCGGCGTGACCTGCAAATTCCAGCCGGCCATCGGGTCCTTGTGCAGCTGGATGGCGACGCTGGGTGCATCCGGGCCTGCCACTAGGCTGACAGCTTGGGAATGGTCATGGGCGGTCATTTCACCATGGCCGCCGCCGTGATGGTCAGCGCTGCCATGGTCATGGCCATCGAAGGTGACGCCATTGCCGGCTGCGATCACGAAGCCGGCACCGCCGCCGAACACCAGGCCGATGGCAAATAGAGCGAGTGAGCGGGACACATCGGTTTCCTCAAAAATGAATGTCCCCGCCAGGCGAACCTGGTGGGGATCTGGCTGAGGCGGAATCAGGCGGCTGCTTCTGCGCGCTTGCCTTCGGCTTGCCAGAAGTATCCGGCGAAGCTGCCCAGAAGCACCCAAGCGGCCATACCGACGCCAAAGGCACGGGCGGCAAAAAGCGCGCCGATCTCGGTCGGAACCGGGCCGGTGAAACTCTCGGGCTCAGGCGCGCCGACTACATGCGGCGCCAGCAGCAGCAGGGCCGCGACGGCATAGCCCGCCAGGCTGCCGCCATAGGCGATCAACCACATGGCAACGCCGGCGGTAGCCACAGTTGCCCCCCACCAGATCTGGCGCGCGTCAACATCGGCGGCGGCCACACCCGGAACCTCCGGCGCCAACGTTAGACCAGGCGCGAAGTGGAAGGTGATGAAACCCGCCAAGCCCCATAGAATGCCGGTGCGCGCGTTGATTTCATGGCCCTGACGTTCGGCCACCGACATCAGTGCTGCCATCACCAGCGCATAGCCGGTGTAGGTCAGCATGGTGAAGATGATGCTCAGGCCATCGCGCATCGGCTCGGCGAACATGCCGGGCAGGTCGGGGTGCGCGGTTACGGGATCAGCGCCGAAATGCACCAGCTCGCCGCCCTCGTAGAGTTCGGCGTGGAGCAGCACGGGCTGCACGAAATACAGCTGCAGCAGGGCGGTAATCAGCCCTGCTGCAGCACCAGCGAACAGGCCGCTGGTCAGAATGCGACTGAACATGGCCTTAGTGGCAGGGGAAGCCAGTTGCGTGGCGCACGTCATGCGCGGCGTCGTGCAGGGCAGATGCCTGAACATGGCCGGTCAGCGTGATGATCCCCAGCCCCAGAACCACTGCAAACAGTGCCGGAAGTACACTCGTGCCAGCGGCGGAAGCCTTAAGCGTCTTGGTCGTCATTTGTCGTCCTCCTTACCGTCACACCCGACGGCATAAGTTGCGTTCCCATACGGCCGGTCTCCTGACTCGCGGGTCGCAGCTGCCTTCCTCCTTCCCGGCTTGCGCCAGTGGCTAGTGGAAGGCCGCTCGCCGCTCACAGTCGCGGGGGCGGTTGAGGCTTCGGTGCCGCGATTTGGTCCACCGTCCTCATTCCCGTTTCAGTCCCGATGCTTAGGCACCATCAGACACCGTATCATGTGGTAATGCCCCGTGCGGAGGAGTCCGGTCAAGGATGATTCCGCCAATTTACAACACGTCAGCGTCATGCACGGGCGGAAACCGGAAGGCAGGAACCCCTGATAATTTCCGATTTCTCGGCAAAAAAACTGCTGGATCTCTTTGTCCTGCCCGCAGCAGGCGGTTCAGTCCAGATCCGCAGGGATGCGGGCGATCACCTTAAACCGCAGTCGGCCCAGCGGCCTGGCATCGGCAAAATTGCCATCCGGGCTAACCTCATACATCCGCAGGAAGGTCAGGATGTCCGGCAGGTCACCCGCGGTGATTTCCCCGAACAGATAGGCGGTCTTCCCGCTTTGCCGCATAGCTAGGGTTTGCGGCCGCTTGCAACCGGACATACATTCCACCTGCTGCAACCTTACCTTTCCTCCCGAAGCCTCCAACGCCGCGGCGACCTGCCCCAAAAAGGCTGGATCCGCGTCGCGGCAGGTCCGGCATAAGGTGAGTGTGGGCAGGCTCATGCGCCGAACAGGTCCTAAATCGAGCGATCTTTTGGAAGCCTACGTCGCTTGGTCTCTTGCAAGCTTGGCTTCAATGCCAGTTTTGAAGCCAAATTTCCAAAAGAGTCCATAGTCAGTTTTGAGGCAAATGTGCTTGGGGGCAGCTTGCTGACGCAAGTCGCTCGAATGCTTTCTGTCCAGAACTTCGCCACGCGGAGCACAGAGGCGGACAAACCGTAGAATCCAGGTATTGCGAAGTATCGCGAGCGGCCCTGCGGGTTAGAACTGTTGCCCTCTAGCAGCCTTAGGGGTGGCAAACACTGCCTTCCCATTCCCTCGCAACCGAAGCAAGGATTGAGCAGCCGCGGCGAAGGACGGATTCATCCCGTTCACTGCCAGTCCATGACCGACCAGGTGAACGGCACTGGTCTCGGGGATCGGCCATTCACCCCAGGCGCGGCGAAAGAGTAGGAAGACCCCAAACTTCCAATGTCTTTTAGGTGCCGCGAAGGTCTCCTTTAACTTCCTGAGCTTCGCCAGACCGCGATTCAGACCGGCGACGAGATAGAAATGGTCGTTCACACCGGACCTGCCACCGGCTTCGTCAGTCTCGCGATTGTTGGCGCACACGCGTCATTGCGGATACTTTCCGGGGTTCTGCCGTGGCATGGACGTGCCGCTGGTAATTGCTTTGGTAGTGATGCTCTGGCTGTGTAGTGCGCTCGACTGATCGGACTATTTTGACGCTTTCTGCAACAGCCCGATCAACTCATCGAACTTGCCCCGCTGCTCTTGGGGGCCGCCGCTCTAAATGGCTGCCTCGATGCAATGCTCTACATGGTTTTCAAGGATCAGCTTCTCTACGCCTAGGATGGCAGATCGGGTCGCTACCGTCTGCGCCAGAATATCCATGCAGTAGCAGTCGGTCTCGACCACGCCCGCCACGCCGCGCACCTGTCCTTCCAGTCTCTAAAACCGATGCAGTGTTGTTTCCCTTCTCCCCTTCACGCAGCCATTTCTCATTCGTTTGGAACCTTCGGCGGACATTCTGGTTAAATTTCCAATATGGATACATTTGAGAGATAGAAAATGGCACGTCACGGCGACACTACAATGGATTCAGGCAATACGCATCACGCTAGTCATGCCGGACAATCCGGAGGATATGGCCGGTTCTTCGCCATGATCGGCACCTCGACGGCTGTGATGTATGGACTGATGTACCTCAACACCTATGCGCTCGATCACGTTTTCTTCAGCCAGACGCGGATGTGGATGGCGATTTATATGGGCGGAGTGATGGCGGTGATCATGCTGGCATTCATGCTGGGCATGTATGCCAACCGGAACGCCAACATCGCGATTTTCGCAGGGGCCGCGATCGCCTTTACGGCGGGTCTTTACCTCGTGCGCTCGCAAGACGCCGTGGGCGACATCGCTTGGATGAAGGCGATGATCCCGCACCATTCCATTGCGATTTTAACCAGCGAACGCGCGAACATTTCCGACCCGCGCGTCCGCGAATTGGCCGATGCGATTATCGAGGCGCAACGAGGCGAGATAGCAGAAATGAAGCGATACATCGCAGACATTGAAGCGAACGGCGATGCGGCCCCCGGCACGCCACGAACTGAACCCTGAGACCAAGGAAAGCCATCATGTCCAAAGACGCTCGCGACTGTGCCGATGTGACGGCAGACCCCGTGACTGCCGCGAATGGAAAGACAGCCGTTCTTTACCGCATGGCCCTCCCAAACCACCTGTGTCCAGCGGGACAAAAGGCACGGTGGCTCCTGGAACGCCACGGCTATGAGGTCGATGACCGTCTGTTCCGTGAGCGGTCAGAAGTTGATGCGTTCAAGAAGTCGCATGATGTCCCCACCACGCCTCAGGCCTGGATCGAAGGCGAGAGGGTTGGCGGCTACGACGATTTGCGTCAGAAACTCACCAATTATGACCCGGATGCGACGACCTATAAGCCGGTAATCTATCTGTTCGCTGTGGCCGCCGCGACGGCCCTTATCCTGTCGATCGGCTTTCTCGGCGCAATTACATGGCAAACGCTTGGGTGGTTCATATCGGTTTCGATGATCCTCTTGGGAATGCAAAAACTCCGCGACATTGAGAGCTTCACCACGACGTTTCTCAACTACGACCTTCTGGCACGAAAATGGGTGCCTTATGCTTATGTCTACCCGTGGGTCGAAACCGGGGCAGGCATTTTGATGACGGGCATGTTGTTGACATGGCTTGCTGCCCCTGCGGCGCTCTTTATCGCCACTGTAGGTGCGATCAGCGTTTATAAGGCCGTGTATATCGACAAACGAGAGTTGAAATGTGCTTGCGTAGGTGGCAACTCAAATGTGCCCCTTGGATTTGTGAGTTTGTCTGAAAACCTCATGATGATGGGTATGGCAATTGTAATGCTTGTCATGATCATGGTTTAAGCTGGTTGACTGCAAAAACCGTCGTCACAGTTGGACGCAAGGCACGTTAGCAGTCCTTGATCCGGCTCTAGCGGACATTGATGGTGTGAAACTTAACGGCCGCATTGTCCCGCCTCACTGCCAGTCCAAGCCTGACTAGGCGAACGGCCTCTGCCTCGGAGATCGGCAACTCACGCCGGGCGCGGTGAACCTGCGGCATGAGCCCATTACCGAAGTGCTGAAGTTTTTCTACAAGCACGCAGCGTGCTGGCCCATTGCATTGCCGAAAACCTTACGCTGCATGGCAGCAGGAGATTCGGCCATTCATGCAAAGCGGAGCAATGTTCAAATGGCCAATGACACTTTCGACGCCAAACTTGAAGATGTCCTGAGTATCACCAAGAAGATCGGCATTTGAGGGGTGGGCGAACGGCGTATGCCGTTCGCCTTCCGATGACGGCACAGAACCCTTCTGCATTAGTGCTGGGCCTGAAATAATTGGCGGCCTTGCAGAAATGGAGGCAGTGCCGACAAAGCCCAATGCTTCAAAAAATAAAAATACGAAGTTACCGCTCTCGGCGCCTCCCGCGTAACGTTTGTGGGGTCTTTCCTGGCAGTACGTCAAAGGTGGCGCTAGGCGGGCGTTCAAGTGCCGTTCTAGCCCAAAACAGCGCACAAAGCTTACTGCACGAACTTGAGCGAGCTAAGAAAATTGATACTATTTGCTACCGATTGAAGCAGCTTAAGGAGTTGTCATGCACGCAGACCTTAAGGTTCGGCGCCGTGTCCTTAAATTGACCTTCCAGCGCTACCTTGATGCCGACCGAGCACTGACGTTGGCAGTAAGGGAAGCCCGGCTATGGTTTCCTTCCCAGAGGCGGCCAACTGTTACTTCCCTTGGCAACCCGGGATCTCGCGTTCGCAGACTGCACGAACAGCGGGACAAGGCTTTGTGCCAATTGGAGGTGGCGCGACTGAAGCTCGATTTCGCTAAGGAACGCCTAAAGCAACGGCGACGCGATGGGAAAACGGCTAGAATTGCTTTGATTTCATACAGCAACGGGTAGGTTCAATATACCTGCATTTACTACCGCCGCAGAATGGAGATAAAAGGCTGCGAGAACTCCCCGAAACCGGTGAGGCTGTCGTTCGCCCTGTTCCTTGGACAAAATATGTCGAAGCTTCTCCCGGGCTTTCTAGAGCGGGGTTGCACCTCTTGGTCTGGCGCCCGGTCATCTCATCATGGTTTCCCAGCCCTAGCCGGTTCCCTCAACGCCTTGCTCATCTCAAGCCGGGTTTCCGGCGGCAGGCGGCCAACGGCGTTGGCAATCGTGCGCAACTCACCGCGCTGGCCGTGGATCTGATCGATCAGCGTCAGGATCATCGGCAGTGACTTGGACGGAAGTGCTAGGTCCTTGCGCAGATCGCAGATCAGCCGGATGCGGGCAATGTCGAGTTCGTCAAATAGCGGACCGTTGACGCTGGGGGAGGGTTTAACCCAGCCCTTGCGCACCCAGAGGCGCAGATCCCGCAACTGCAAGCGGCGCACGGTCTTTACTACTTCTCGTTCATTCAAACTCATGATGTGTTTCCCAATCCTTCGCGCGGGTTGTGCCGGACCGTATCGCGCCATTGCTGTGCGAGCTCTTCCATGCTCCCCGTGATCTGGCGCGGCAACACAATCCGCAACCGCACATACTGATCGCCGGGCGGGGTTTTGGCAGGGGCGATCCCCTTGCCCTTGAGGCGCAGGCGCTGTCCGGAGGAGGAGCCCTTGGGCACTGCCAGAGTCACCGGGCCGGACACGGTTGGCACCTCAACTCGTGCGCCAAGAACCGCCTCGTCAAAGGTGACCGGAAGCTCAACTTCGATATCGTTTCCGACCCGGGTGAACAGCGGGTGCGGGCGCACGCCGATTTCCACATAGGCATCGCCGGCCGGGCCGTTGCCTCCTCCGGGCTGGCCCTTGCCGCGCAAACGCAGGGTCTGGCCGTCCCGTACCCCCGCCGGGATCGTCAACTCGATGGTCTGGCCATCGGGCAGCGGCACCGTGCGTTTGGCCCCGCGCGCGGCATCCAGAAAATCGACCTCGAGGTGATAGAGCACGTCCGCCCCGCGGGTTGCAAAGCCGCGGGCTCCGCCGCCGCCGGCGTGCTTGCGCCCGAAGATACCTCCGAAGAGGTCAGAGATGTCCTCGAAATCACCAATGCCCCCTGCCGAGTGATAGCGGCCTTCGCGGTCCGCATCTGCGTACCTGCGATAGAACTGGCGTTGCGGCCGTTCCTGCCCGCTGGCATCGATCCCACCGGCATCAAACCGGCGCCGCATTTCGGGGTCGCCGAGAATGTCATAGGCTGCCCCCACCCGCTGGAACTCGGCTGCCTTGGCCTTGTCGCCAGGCGACAAGTCGGGGTGCAGCGACTTTGCAAGCTTGCGGTAGGCTTTCTTGATTTCGGCCTGCGTCGCGTCCCGGGAAACCCCAAGCACCTTGTATGGATCGTCTGTCATATTCAGGTTCATCTACAAGGGGGCTGGCGGCCCGGCGCCCCTCTACGGTCTCTAAGGTAAGATGCCGCACAGTTTTTTATCCCCGCGACGGTGCGTCGGCAGTGCTGGCGGCGGCTTTCAGCGCCCTAATCCGGTGATCAAGCGGCGGATGGCTGGAGAACAGAGCCTGCACCCGGCCGGCATCGAAAGCAAGCGCGCGCATCTCATCAGGCAGCGGTTGAGTGTCTCGCAGCGCGCGCAGCCGTTCCAGCGCCGCAATCATTCTGCCCCGCCCAGCCAGTGCCGCCCCGCCCGCGTCTGCGCGGAATTCACGCCAGCGTGAGAACCACATGAAAATTGCCATTGCGGCCACACCCAGCACCAGCTCCGCCACCAGCGAGATGATCCAGAACGCCGGGCCGTGGCCGCGCTTAACACGCAGAACAAGCCGGTCAACCAGAAAGCCCGCGAGGCGCGATAGGAAGACCACAAAGGTATTCACCACGCCCTGGATTAGCGCCAGCGTGACCATGTCACCGTTTGCGGCATGGCTGACCTCATGGCCTAGTACGGCCTCGATCTCGCCCGGCCGCATGTGCTGCAGCAGCCCGGTACTGACCGCGATCAGCGCTGCATCACGGTTCCAACCGGTGGCAAAGGCGTTGGGCGAGGGGTGGTCGAATATGCCGACTTCCGGCTGCCCGATCCCCGCTCTCCGGGCCTGGTCCTGGACGGTTTGCAGCAGCCAACGCTCGGTCTGGCTGCGCGGCCGGGTGATCACCCGGACCCCCATCGTAGACTTGGCCATGGGTTTCGACAGGAACAGCGAGATCAGTGAGCCGGAAAAGCCGATCAGAGCTGAGAACACCAGCAGAGCCTGCAGGTCCAGATCAACACCATTGGCCTGAAGCAGCCCTTCAAATCCCAGCAGCCGGAATGTCACCGACAGCACGGCAAGAATGGCTAGGTTTGTTCCCAGAAAAAGCGCAAGCCGCAGCATCGCTCAATCCTCCTCGCGGCCGTCTGCGCTGACCGTGACCTGGGCCGGGCGGATCAGCCGCTGTTTCAGGGCAAATCCGGGGCGGTGCAATTCAATCACCTGTCCTGCAGGGGTGCCGGGACGGGCCGCCGTTGCCAGCGCCTCGTGGCGGGCAGGGTCGAAGCTGCCGTCCGTCGGCGCAACCACATCGATGCCAAGCACGTTCAGCGCCGCCTCGAAAGTGGAGCGGATATTCCGCAGCCCCTCCAGATGGTGGCGCACCCGCGGGTCTTCCGCATCCGGCAAATCCTGAGCAGCTGCGATTCCCAGTGCAAGCGCATCCAGCGCAGGGGCAAAAGCGCGGACGGCTTGCACCACGCCCTGGTCGAAACCTTCGCGGCGGGCGGCATCGGCCCTCTTGCGGGCATTTTCGGCATCCGCGAGCGCCCGTTTGACGGTCGGTCAGCCGTGCGATTTCATCGGCATGCGGTCCGGCCAGCGGCCCCTCAGCAGCAGGGGTGGTGTCTTGCACCTCCTGACCCGGCACTGCATCAGGCAATGACGTCTCATTGTCCGGCGTTGGCTTGTTCGGCATACGCGTCACCTCCTCAGAAGTCTCAGCGCATCACCAGGAAAATACGTGCGCCTCCCCTTTGCACGGTCAACGCAAGCGCACCTTCGGCCCGGGACAGCTCGCGGCGCAATTCGGTGACCGAACTGACCGGGCTGCGGTTCACGGCCAGGATGATGTCGCCGGCCTCCAGCCCGGAGCGTTCGGCGCGGCTGCCGGGATCCATGCGGGTGACCAGCACGCCTTCCAGTTCGCCATAGTCCGGGTCGCCAGGCTGAAGGTTGCGCAGTTCGGCACCGGCCAGCCGGTCAAACCGGCGGTCGCCTGCCGCGGCAAGGGTCCCGCCCTCGCGCAACGTGGTGTTGATCGTCATCGTGCTGCCGTCGCGGATGATCTCCAGCCTGACTTCTGTGCCGACCCGCTTCAGCCCGATCTGGCTGCGCAGGTCCGCCGAGCCGGCAACAGCCCGTCCATCAACAGATACGATCAGGTCGCCCGGCTGCAACCCGGCTTCATCGGCGGCGCTCCCCGGTTCCACCTGGGTGACAACCGCTCCCGTGCCAGTGTCAATGTCCAGCGCCTCGGCAAGATCGGGGGTGAAATCCTGGATCACCACGCCAAGGCGGCCGCGCCGCACCTCGCCGTACTCTATAAGCTGCTCCATCACTGCGCGCACCATATTCGCCGGCACGGCAAAACCGATCCCCACGTTGCCGCCTGATGGCGCGATGATGGCGGTGTTGATACCCACCAGGCGCCCGTCGAAGGCTGTCAGCGCACCGCCAGAGTTGCCGGGGTTGATTGAGGCGTCGGTCTGGATGAAATCCTCGTATCCATCGACACTAAGACCGCTGCGGCCCAGGGCGCTGACAATGCCCGAGGTGACAGTCTGGCCCAGGCCGAACGGGTTGCCGATGGCCAGCACATAATCCCCGACTCTGAGCCGATCGCTGTCACCCAGTTCAAGCGCAGTCAGGTTTTCGGCGTCAATCTGCAACAACGCGATGTCGGTGCCGGGGTCGCTGCCAACCAGCTCGGCGTCAAAGCGCCGCCGGTCCTTGAGGGTGATGATGATCCGGTCGCCGGTGTCGATGACGTGATGATTGGTCAGCACATATCCCTTCTCTGCATCTACTATCACCCCAGAGCCTGCGCTCATCTGACGGCGAGGGGCCGGTGCCTGAGGTGCCGGCGGCATATCGAAGAATTGCCGGAAGAACGGATCGCTGAACAGCGGGTTCATCTCGGCTGTCTGGCGGCTTTCGACCGAAATATTGACAACTGCCGGGGTGATTTGGTCCAACAGCGGCGCAAGCGTTGGCAAACCGTTTTCATTCATGAACAAGGGCCGATCCGGTGATTGCGCAGCTGCAGGGCCGTTGCCGATCGCGAGGACAACGCAAAACAGAGCAACGGTCCGGCTGATTTGAAAAATGATCGAACGCATCTGGTCTCTCCTTTCCGCTGAAAAAAGGCGGCCGGCGGGCTGGCCGCCAGGGACGGCTTGCGTGGGGTCAGGACGCCTTAACCGGGATACGCTTTACCTTGGCTTGGGCATCCGCGGTCTTGGGTAGTGCGACGGTCAGAACACCGTTTTTGAAGTTCGCCTCGGCCTTGTCGGTATCGACCCCCGGCGGCAGCGGGATGGTCCTGTAAAAGGCGCCATAGGAACGTTCCGACATATAGACGCCATGGCGTTGCTCCTCGTGTTCGATTTTTTTCTCGCCGCGGATCGTGATGGCGTCGCCCGACATCGAAATATCGATATCCTTGTCCGTCATGCCTGGCAGTTCCACCGATACCTCGATGCCGTCATCCGCTTCCGAGACATCGGTGCTGGGGCCGAACATGCCGATTGGGCTGGTGCCGCCGTTCCAGCCGCTTTCGACCTTGTGCCAAAAGTCCTCGAACACGTTGTTGATGTCTCGCTGCAGCACGGCCAGCGGGTTGGTTGAGCGGCTGCTATCGGATTTGGGGGTCTTTTCCTTGTCACGACCCCACGGGATGAGATCGCTGATCTGCATGATGTTTTCCTCCTTTTCTCTGAGGGTGAGGCCGCCTTACGCGGCCTTTACCGAGATTTTCTTGGGCTTGGCCTCGGCTGCACGCGGCAGTTCCAGCCGCAGCACGCCATGCTTGAAATCGGCCTTGATCTTTTCCTGATCGACCTCGTCGGACAGGGAGAAGGCGCGTTCGTAGTCGCCTTCGCGGTATTCCGACGTGATCCGCCGGTATCCGTCTGGGGCATGCGGCCGGACGTGGCCGCGCAGCGTTAGCACCTGCCGCTCCAGTGTCACGTCCATATCGCCAGGTGCGACACCCGGCATATCGGCCAGGATCACCGTCACATCGCCCTGTTCGAAGATGTCCACCGCAGGCATGAAGGTCATCGCCGTGCCGCTGCTGTCTGTATCGCCGCGGGTGACTTCGCGGCCGCCTTGGGCAGTCATTTCCTGTGCCATGTTGTCCTCCTTTCACTTTGCACTGTTTAAGACGCTTTGATCCGGATGCGTTTGGGCTTGTCATCCTCCGGACGCTGCATTTCGACGGTCAGCACCCCGTTCTTGAACCGCGCGTCCGCCCTCTCCGGATCGACACGGAAGGGCAGTTCGACGGTGCGCGAGAAGGCCCCCGACGGGCGTTCGCGGCGGCGCCAGATCACATCCTCGCCTGAGGCGTGCTCTGGATAGGTGCCGCGCAGCACAGCCGTGGTGTCCTTCACCGTCAGTTCGATGTCGTCCTCGGAGAGGCCCGGCAGTTCTGCGGTCAGAACGATGCTGTCCTGGCCGGCCCAGAAATTTATCGCAGGATAGACCTGAGGCCGCTGAGCCAGACCAAAGCCGTTGAACAGCTGGTTCATATCGCTTTGCATCCGGCGCATGTCGGCGAAGTGGTCGAAAGCCCTGAAGGGGGCAATGGTTGATTGAAGCATATCGGTTCCTCCTTTCCCAATCCGGGTCTCTGGGCCCGATCCAGGTTTCCGGCAAAGCAACAGGGCCGGCGGGACCGGGCAAGCAGTCGATTTTTCGGGGAGAAGAGGCGGGAGGCCGCAGGAAGGAACTCTGCACGAGAGACCAGCCCGGCAAGCTGTAGGGCCGGCAACTGGCTTGGCAGTAATACGGAGGGCCGCTCAGCAGCCAGCCGTCCGATGTCCACTACCTGGGGATCCGCCTTCGGCATCCCCGATCTTCAAATGGGAGGGAAAAAGTAGATGTCAACCCCTCGAGGCGGTAAATTATACCATGCGTTTTCAAGGCAATAGCTAAACTTCGTGCAGTGATACGGTAAACTGAACTGTACGCAAGACCTTTTGAAATTAGGCCCATTTGTTCAAAGATGGCGCATTGATTTATCTTGGCAGACCCTGTGGCAAACATCAGTTACATCCTGTGAGTCCTGCCTGCCCCTGCTTCGGCAAAGTTTT
This sequence comes from Leisingera sp. ABM4_103, assembly GCF_056158685.1. Lineage (NCBI taxonomy): Bacteria > Pseudomonadati > Pseudomonadota > Alphaproteobacteria > Rhodobacterales > Roseobacteraceae > Leisingera > Leisingera sp. ABM4_103. The sequence goes on from NZ_JBSWTU010000005.1 coordinate 648,716, forward strand.
AGCGAATGGATGTTCTGCAATACTCTGCAAGCATAGTTATGAATGATCGGATCGGCGAAACTCTCTGCACCGTGGACAAGCCGCGTTTGCGCGTGCGAAGTAGGTATGTAGTTTACTGCAGATGCAATCGCCGTGGCGGCACAAGTCCGGTTAGTCCCGCACTGTGTGATTTTGTGGCAGGGATGGTGAAAGTCAGTTTCTGATCTCCCCGGCAGCTTCCATCCGACCGGTCGGCAAGTTGCTCCAGCCTGCCCGCATCAAAGAATGCCAGATCCCGGTTCAGCATTGAGCACCGCCCCGCCAATGGTTCAGAAGGTCACCCGCTTCAGAAAAACACACCCCTTTACTAATTTTAGGCTCCTCCACGTCCTTCAAAAGAAGCTCCGTCGCACGCCTATCCGGCGTCCCCCGTCCCAATGCCCGTGCAAGTCAAGCCAGCCATTTTGGGCACGGCCGCCTTCAGCACGGTCATTGGGTTGAGTAAGAGAAGTCAACAAGCACCGCCCTTTCTCCTTCATGGAGTGAATGACGTACTGCCAACGTTATGATAGATCAGATCAACCGGTGCAGCTCCGCATGCTCATATGAGAAGATCAGGACAGACTGATGCAAGCAAGCGGGGCTTTCCAGCAGGGAACATCCGCGGACCGGCTGCGGCTGGTCTACTGCGAGCAAACCTGTGCAAAATCCGTGCAACGGGGTACGTGCAGTCGGTTTTTTCCGATTGTTTTATAGGTGTTATCCGTGGGGCGCATGCACCTTAGCAGGGGAGCGCCTTCGACCACTCGGCCACGTCTCCTCTGACCCGTATATCTTCGCAACCATACGGAATGCAAGGCGAAATTTCCCTTTTTCTCACTAATCGCTTCAAGAACCCCAACCCCTTGAAAAAGCGCTGAAAGGTCAGGGCATCCGATGGTTTCCGGCCGGGTTCGACCTCCGTCCCAAGCGTTTTTTCTACCCACCTTTGGACTACTCCGAGGTGCGTGCTCTGAACTCAAGCTCCGAAGGCGCCAGAAACTCCAAGCCGGATTTCCGCGTATCTTTGTATCCAGGGGCCGCAGACCATACCCCTTCGCAGATCTGAGCCTGAACAGCGGAAGTGGTCTTCGGAGGCAAAAAATCACCTTACAATGTTCGATACTAATTAGCTCCAGGCAGCAAACTGCCTAAAGGGTACAACAATTTGATCCAGCCAGTTCAGATTGGAGTCTCCTCAACAACTCTGGCTCGAAAAGGCTCCCGGAACGTCTTTGGCTTTGACCAGACTGCGGCCTTCGCAAATGATTGCGCCATTTGGTGCGGTGCAGCTTGCCCAGAGATCCACGAGATGTTTCTCAGGCCGCAGCTTGACGATCTCCACCCTGGCCTCCAGAGCAGTATTCAGCGGTGCGGGCGCTTTGAAGTTCAGATCCTGTTTCAGATAATTGGTGCCTGATCCCGGCAGCTCCACACCCAGAAGATAAGAGAACAAGGCAGCGATCAGCGGCTCAGGCACGCTGTCAGCTCTGGCACCGCTCATCGCCGCATAAGCCTCAAGATCTTTCCGGGTGTAGCTGCGAGTAATCCGCGCCGATTGCCCTACTGTCAGCATGCGATCTCTGCCTCCCCAACCAGGCACTCCGCGCCATCCTCCACCCGCGTGACCAGCATCATCACCCGCCCCGGCGCCTCTTGTGCAATCCGCAGGCTGAGTTCTTCGCCCGCATAAGCCGGGTTCGGAAACATCAGGCTTTGACTGACCTGAGACAGCCCGTCGTCATAGCGCTTGAGCATTCCCCAAAGCTTGGAATAGATCAGCATTCCGTGGCTCACTGTGCGCCCAAAGGCAGTTTCAGCGCAAAACCGGGGATCCACATGGATCGCATTGTCATCGCCGGAAACTTCCGCAAAGGCATCAAACTCTGCTTGCGTCGGGGTCCAGCGTTCCTGCAGATCAATCATGTTTTGAAGTCCTCGCGCAGCTTGGGTTTGCATACTTTACCTGCAGCCGTGCGCGGGAAATCTTCAACGATCCTCAAATGTGCAGGCACCTTGTATCCGGCAAGCCGTTCCCGGCACCACGGGCGCAGTGTTTCAGGATCTGCAATCTGGCCTGGGCGCAACATTATGAATGCAGCACCTGCTTCGCCCCATTTCGCGTCGGAAACGCCTACAACCGCGGATTCCAGAATGGCAGGGTGATCATTCAGCACCCGCTCGACCTCGGCGGGGTAAACGTTTTCGCCGCCCGAGATGTACATGTCCTTGATGCGGTCAACAATGTAGTAGTAGCCATCCGCGTCACGCCGCGCGACATCGCCGGTGGCCAGCCAGCCATCCGCGGTAAAGGTCTTCCCTGTCGCCTCCGGGTTGCCGAAGTACCCGGGTGTGACCCCTGGTCCGCGCACCTGCAGTTCACCCGCCCCTTCGGCACATTCCGCCACCCCGGCCAGACGGACTTCCACAAGGCTCTGAGGTCTCCCGACGGATCCGATTTTCTCTGCCGCATGGGCCGGATCCATCAGAAAAACGGTCGGGCCGGTTTCGGTCATCCCCATGCCGTTCAGCACATTGGCCCCCATTGAGCCGAAGAAGCGGATCAGCGGTTCCGGCAGCGGCGCCCCGCCGCAGCCGCAGCGAATCGATGGCCAATCCAGATTTTCAATGCCCGGCATCAGAGACAAGGCCTGGTAGACTGCCGGCACACCGAAAAACTGGTTTATTCGCCCGAAAGCCAAATGGCCGTGGACCAGTTCTGCCTCAAACTTCGGCAGAATGGCAGAGCTGCCGCCGGTCAGGAAAACCGGCAAAGTGTAGAGATTTATTCCAGCAGTGTGGAACAGGGGCAGAAAGCACACCGCGCGGTCGGTTGATGCAATGTCGATCGCCTGGCCGATGTTCACGGTATTTGCCCAAGCCATACGCGCGGTCTGGATGACCGATTTTGGCAGACCCGTGGTTCCAGAAGTGAACAGCAGGTACCATGGCCGTTCGGCTGGCACAGGCTCTTTGAACACAGGGCCGCCTGCCCTGATCCAACCGGCGAGGTCTTTCTCGATGGAAAGGACAGGCGCACCAGCGCCCGCTGCAGCCTCGCGCGCCGTGGCCTCGAACTCCGCGTCCGTCAGCATCAGTGAGATACCAGCGTGTTTAAGAGTTTGCACAAGTTCCGCCGCAGGCTGGCGCCAGTTCAGAGGGCACAGAATGATCCCGGTCTTCTGGCAAGCGAACAGGGTGATGAAAAACTCCACCCGGTTTTGGCAAATGATGGCGACGCGGTCGCCTTCCGGCAATTGCTGTGCCTGCAACCCTGCGGCCACTGCGTTTGCCGCATCGTTGATCTGGGCAAAGCTCCAGTCGCATCCAGTGGAGGTGTCGTGAAAAGCCAAGGCATCGGGGGTCAGCTCCGCGCGCTTTGCGGCCATATCCGGGATTACATCGAACATCGCATTATCCGGTTGGTGTAAGAAACTGTTTCATCCGCGACAGGGTTTCCTGGCGCCCGATCAGCCTTCGGAAGGCGGCAGCTTCCGCGTCCAGCCCCGCTCGGACCCGGGCCAGCCGGTCGCCATTCCAGACCATCGACTTGGCTGCCAAGGCAGAGCCCGTGTCGATATCAGCCATCAGCGCTGCTGCCCGGACCTCCGGATCAGCGTCAACCGCCTGGACCAGCCCCAGGCGCTGCAATTGGGCTGCGCCGTGGCGATGGTTGGCCATCAGCCAGCCCTGTGCCAGCCCGGCACCGATCAATTCCGGCAGGAGCGCGGTCCACCCGCCATCCGGGGCAAAGCCCATGACGCCGTAGTAGGGTTGCACAAAGGCGCCCGGGTCAGCCGCAACAATACCCGATGCAAAAACAAGCCCCGCCGACCCGCCGGTTGCAGCACCGCGAACCGCCGAGGCGATCACAACGGGCATCTCTATCATCCGCATGATCAGATCTTGCAGAACCGGGACCACGTCTTCGGCGTAACTCTCCGCGCGGCCGTTCTGTGCCGCCTCGAAAAAGCGGCCGACATCACCGCCGGTGGAGAAGTGTAGCCCGCCGCGGACCAGCGCCTTTCGGGCATCTGATTGTTCCAAAGCATCGAACGCCCGGTGCAGGTCCCGCAACAAACCAGGCTCCAGCGCATTGGCGCGCGGTGCCTTCATCGTGATCCGGAAACAGGGCTCCCCGTTCGGCAGATCCGCTTCGTCCCAAGAGACCAACCCGCTCATGGCGCCAATCCGTTGCAGATGAACTTGTGAGCCTCGGCAACCACCCGGCCGATGTTGGCCTCGTCTTCCCAAAGCACGAACCGTTCGCCCAGCGTTTTCGCAACCCCCATCAGGGCCCAGGCGCGCACTTCGGCGTCGCCAGGAGAAATCTCTCCCTTCTCAGCGGCTTGATTTAGCTGATCAGCGTATGCCTTGCCAAACTCGGTGTAATACTCGCGGTAGGCTTCGGGATCGACAAAGCGGGCCTCCTCGACAATCCGGTATTGCAAGGGGCGGTCGCGCACCACGGTCAGATAGGCTTCCAGACCTGCACGCTCGGCCTCAAGCCGGTTTACAGCACCGGCAATCCGTTCCGCGGCCTGGGAGCGGGTTGCATGGCCCATGTCCTGCACCAGCTCCCGAAAGACTTCGTCCTTGCCCGAAAAATAGATGTAGAAGGTGCCCAGGGCAGTTTCGGCAGCGCGGGTAATGTCAGCGATGGAGGCCGCAGCAAAGCCCTTTTCACCGATCACCTGTTCGGCGGCGGCAAGGATCTTGGCCCGGCGCTCCATTCCGCGTTTGGTTTTAGGTTTGGCAGTTGTCGGCTTGGTCATCGGCTCTCGTCTTGATCTTGATTGGGTGTTGCGAGCCCTTCTGCCGTAACAAATCGCCGGATGGCATCGCAAAAGGCCCCGGGCTCTTCCAGGTGGGGCGAGTGTCCGGCGTTTTCGAAGCTCTCCACCCGCGCACGTTTTGCCTGCGACGCAATCCATCGCGCTGCATCCTGGCTGTAGAGCCTGCTTTGCGCGCCGGAGCAGACGAGGTAGGGGATATCGATTTTCCGGATCGTCTCCCGCTCATCCATAGCCACCAGATCATCCCAAATCGGGCGCAGGCGTGCGGGGTCTTGCGCCAGCAGCAGGGCTGTTACGTCCTCGCGGCTTGGGGCGGGATCGCTGGTGCGGGCATACATGTTGCGCGCAATGCTTTTGGCCATGCGGGGCCACTCCGGTACGATTTTGCCGGAGGTTGCCAGAATGGCTTCCGCGCTTTGGCCAAGCAGGCCCAGGTCCCAGCCCTCATCCGGCAGCATCCGGGGGCTCATGTCGATGGTGATCAGCCCGCGCAGGCCGGAGGTTCCATGCCGCGACAGGTGCCGCCACGCGGCCCCGGCACCCATGGACCAGCCAGCCAGAATGGGATTGTCCAGATCCTCAATCCACCGCTTTGCAAGGGCTGCACAGGCGTCGAGGCTCGCCATGTCCGCTACCCGGTCGCCATGCCCCGGCAGATCAGGCGCGTAGCAGTCAAACCCCGGCCCCAGACGTTCCGCCGTGTCATCGAACATCGCCCCGTTCATGGCCCAGCCGTGCAGAAATAGAACAGGAATGGTCATGACGCACGCCGTTCCCGCAGCCGCCCGACAATACCCGTCGGAAAGAAGTAGACGCTGAGGATGAACAGAATGCCCAGCCACATCAGCCAGCGGTCCGGATCCAGCAGGTGAGGGATCAGCGGCAGGGCCGAGGTTGCCTCGGATGCGCTGCCCATCAGATTCTGCAGATAGGTCTGGGCCAGGATGAACAGGGTCGCCCCGATCACCGCGCCATACATTGTGCCCATGCCGCCGATCACGACCATCAGCAGGATGTCGAGCATGATCTCAAAGCTGAGCGTGGTGTCCGGTCCGACATAGCGCAGCCAGATGGCAAACAAGCTCCCCGCCAGCGCAGCCGCAGCCGCCGAAAGGCAGGTCGCAACAGTCCGGTACCAAACCACGCGGTAGCCGATCGCCTCGGCGCGGAAATCATTCTCGCGGATGGCCTGCAGCACACGGCCAAAGGGCGAATTCACGATACGCAGCAGAACCAGGAACAGGATGAGCGACGCGGCAAACACCAGGTAGTAGTTCAGGATCTTGCCGCTGACCCTTGTGCCCATGAATTCGCCCATACGGTTGGCCGAAGTCAGAACCCGCGGGATCTTGTAGGTCAGCCCGTCCTCGCCGCCGGTGATGCCCGAAAATTGCGACACGAGGACCGCGACAGCAGACGCCACAGCCAGCGTGATCATGGCAAAGAAAATCGCCCGCACCCGCAAGCTGAACAGACCGATCAGCAGCGCCAGAACAACCGCAGCCAAGGCGCCGGACAGCGACCCTGCCAAAAGCGCGTCAAAGCCGCGCCCCATGTGTGTGGATGCAAGCGCAACACCATAGGCGCCCAGGCCAAAGAACATCGTATGGGCAAAGCTAACGATCCCGCCGTAGCCCAACAGCAGATCATAGCTCGCCACCAGCAGGATGAAGATACAGATCCGCGCGGCGGTATCCAGCGGGCGCACACCGTCAAAGAGGAACGGCGCACCCGCCAGGCAGATCAGGATCACAACCAGCAGCGCCGTCAGAACAGTTGAGCGCGGCTGATCCCCGGAGAGTAGTTTGACGATCATCTTACTTCGCCTTCACAACTGGCATCATGCCTTGCGGCCGCCACATCAGGATTGCGGTCATTAGCGCGATGTTCGACACCAGCGCCAGCTTCGGTTCCAGAAAGGCCACGTAGTTCTGCATCAGCCCGACCAGAAGAGCGCCGATAAACGCTCCTTCGACCGACCCCAGCCCCCCGATAATGGCGACGATAAAGACCAGCACCATCATCTTTTCTCCCATCCCGGCGGTGATGACCTCCTGATAGAGGCCCCACATCACACCGCCCAGCCCGGCAAGGGCAGAGCCGGCGATGAACACGCCGACAAAGACCAGGCGCAGACGGTAGCCGAGTGCTTCGACCATCGGGCCGTTTTCCACCCCGGCGCGCACGATCAAGCCGATCTTGGTGCGGCGCAGAACCATGCGCATAGCGATGAACAGGACCAGCCCGACCCCCACGGCCAGAAGGCGGTACTTCTCCATCGCAGCCCCGGCAAAGGTGACTGCGCCCTTGAGCGTTTCGGGACGGTTGATGAAGATCTCATCCGGCCCCCAGACCACATGGATGAGCTGCTCAATGACGATGAGGCCGCCCACGGTGACAAGGATCTGCTTCAAATGCGCGCCGTAAACCGGCTTCACGATGATCCGCTCAAACCCCCAGCCTAAAACTCCAGTCACAGCCATCGCGGCGACCACGGCCAGAAGCACGGCAGACATGTTGAGGAGCAGCGATGCGGTGCCGGTCCACTCGCCAAGCGCAATGAGCACCGATACCCCGACAAAGGCGCCCACGGAGACAAAGGCGCCGTGGCCGAAGTTGATCACATCCATCAGGCCGAAGACCAGGGTCAAGCCTGACGCCATGATGAAGATCATCATCCCCATCGCCAGGCCTGAGACAGTCAGCGTCAGCCAGGACGATGGCACGCCAATTGCCAAAAACCCAAGGAGAACAAGCAAGGGGATCAGCAGAAACGGCATTGCCTCAGCCAGCCGCTCAGTCAGGGTGATACTGGCGAAAGTCGGTCTATGATCGGGGGCTGCGGTCATCTCAATGCGCCTCCATGCTAAGACCCATCAGACGTTCCTGAAGGTCCTTGTTTCCGGCCAGTTCGGCCATCTCTCCGCTCCAAATCAACCGCCCGTCATCCATGACGGCAGCGCTGTCGCCCAGCGCTTTGGCAACCGAGAAGTTCTGTTCCACCAGCAGAATGGACGCACCCTGCGCTTTCAGCTCACGCAGCGCCTGAGCCATCGTCGACACGATTGCCGGGGCGAGCCCCTTGGTCGGCTCGTCGATCAGGTAAAGCTTGCGGTCCTCGGCCATTGCACGGGCGATCGACAGCATCTGTTTCTGGCCGCCGGAAAGGTTCCCCGCCTCGCTGTTCCAAAAGGTTCCCAGCGCCGGGAAAGCCCCCAGCAGCCACTCCTTGCGTCTGGGATCCAGCGGGCCGGAGGTGCAGCCCAGCACCATGTTCTCTTCTACCGTCAGATCGCGGAAAATCCCCATATCCTCGGGCACGAAGCCGATGCCCGCCCTTGCGCGCGCCGGAACCGGGAGGCGAGTAATATCTTGACCGTCAAAGACAATTTCCCCTGACTTTGCTGTCCATTGCCCCATTATGGTTTTCAGCGTCGTGGTCTTGCCCACACCATTGCGGCCCAGCAGCATGGTCACCTGACCCCGCGGCACTACAAGATCAACGCCTTGAAGAATGTGGTACTGCGCGATGTCGGTATGCACCGCATTCAGCGACAGGATCGGGTCAGACATGCTCCAGCTCCTTGCCCATGTAGGCCTCCTGCACCACCGCAGATGCCATGACCTCGGCGGGCGGCCCATCGGCGGCCAGCGCTCCATTGTGCAAAACGATGATGCGGTCGGCGAGGCTGCGGATCACATCCAGCTTATGCTCTACCAGCAGAACCGTGCGTTCCCGGTCCGCCTTGATCTCGGCGATCAGATCCAGGATCACCGGCGCCTCATCAACACTCATCCCGGCGGTGGGCTCGTCGAACATGTAAACCATCGGATCCAGCCCAATCAGCAGCGCCACTTCCAGCTTGCGCTGGTCGCCGTGCGACAACTCTGACACGAGCTGGTCTTTCTGGTTGTCCAGCCGCACCCGTTCCAGAATGGCCATCGCCGCGACTGTCAGCTCGGTGTGGCTGTCCGCCATCGAGAACAGTCCGAACCCTTTGTGCTGGCGCGATTGAATCACCAAACGCACATTTTCCAGAACAGTTAGGCTGGGAAACAGATTTGTGAGCTGAAACGCCCGCCCCAGTCCGCGGCGGCAACGGGCAGCCACGCCAAGACGGGTAATGTCCTCCCCCATCAGCTTCACCGTGCCGGCGCTGGCCGGGATCTGGCCCGAGATCAGGTTGAAATAAGTGGTCTTGCCTGCGCCATTCGGCCCGACGATGGCTGTCAGCTCGCCAGCGCGGAAACCGCAGGACACCGCATCAACTGCCACATGCCCGCCGAACCGCACCGTCAGCGCATCCGTTTCAAGAAGTATCTGGGTCATTGATCTCTCCCCTGCCCCCGGGGCGGCCTCGGCGGCCGCGCCGGGGTTAGGCGGGGAACATCCCGCCGGTTACTGGTTGCGGATCGGGATGTTCATTTCATCCACGCCGATTTCACGCACAAGCACCGGCACGCCATAGTCCTTCCCGTCCTGGATTTCAGTGCGGAAGTGATACATGGGCTGCATTGCCTGATGGTCTTCGGCACGGAACTGCATGGTGCCCTTAGGGGTTTCCCAGGACATGCCTTCCATTGCCTCGATCAATGCTTCGGTGTCCTCTGCGCCGCCTGCCTTCTTGATCGCTTCGACAATCGCAAGCCCGGACGCCATGCCGCCAGCGGTGAAGAAGTCCGGGGGGCTGTCAAACCGCTCGAAATGGGTTTTCACCAGCCACTCGTTCACCGGGTTTTGCGGAATTTCATAGTAGTAATAAGTCGCGCCTTCCATACCCGGCAGCTCTTTGTACGCCTTCAGCGCCGCAAGGATGTTTCCTCCGGTTGCAATTTCAATGCCGAAACGCTCAGGCTCCATTGCGTTGATCTTGCCCATCGGGTTGCCGCCGCCGGCCCAGATGATGAAAAGCTTCTTCTCGCCCTCGACCTCTCCCATCTTGGTAAAGATCCGCTCGGCTGCCGCCGTGAAGTCAGTGGTGTCGGTCGGGACGTATTCTTCATGGGCAATGGTTGCGCCCGTTGCTTCCAGCGCTTCCTTGAAGGCCGCGACGCCATCGCGCCCGAAGGCATAATCCTGCGCCAGGGTCGCGATGGTGACGCCCTCACCGCCCAATGCCACCGCATTGGCAATCGCGTCCTGCGACGAGTTGCGGCCGGTGCGGAAGATATAGGGGTTCCAATTGGCGCCGGTTATCGAGTCCGCGACCGCGGGTTCGACGATTAGAACGCGTTCATACTCTTCGGCAACCGGCAGCATGGCCAATGCCACGCCGGAACTGACTGGGCCGACAGCGATATGCGCGTCATCATCTCCGAAAGCTTCCTCCAGCTGCGCGCGGCCGATGTCCGGCTTCAACTGTGTGTCCTTCTCGATCAGCACGATCTTCTCGCCGTTGATCTCCATGGTGCCGCCTGTGGCGTACTCCAGACCCAGCTTCAGACCGTTGTGCGACTGGGCCGCATAGGCCTCAAACGGACCGGTTTTTCCATAGACATGGGCAATGCGGATTTCGGCAGAGGCTGCAGACGACATCAATGCACCGGCAACCGTCAACGCAAATAAGCGCAGCATGAGGGCTCCTCCCTATTTTCTCCCTGCAAAACATGAAACATGAATCAACATTCATGTCAATGGAATGGTGACTCACGGTCGCTGACAGGCCTGCCCCATGACCAGGTTTCGGACACATTGGATGCCAAGAGAGGGGGCGCTGGCGGTTCATTGCCTGGCCGCCTGCGAGCTCCTCCGGCGCTCCCTGACCTGCGTATTGCCGCAGTGTTTCCACCTGCGGCCTGCCGCCCTGCACCGCACGAAATGCCAAGACTTCGAAGGCCCGCGCCCAGACTTTAGCGAACGCGGGTTCCGCAGGCCCCGGAACCACCGGACAAGCCCGCTCCGGTCCTCTTGCACAGGCCAGGCTTCCATTTTCGGGCCGTTTTTCGCCGCTCTGGAAATTCCGCCACGGGCGGAATCCGCAAACCCGCGTTGCTTATCCGGCAATCAATCACCGTTTCAAAAACTTGTGCAAACAATCCCTGCACCCGAGCCCGCCCAAATTCTGGCTGGTCCGCATCAAAGCGCCACGGGGCAGTGCAACGCGGTTATCAAGCCCTCTTACGTGACGCTAGAACTCCGGACTCTTGAATTATTTCAGAGACTTGATGTTCCTTCCGGTAGGCCATGACATGCACCCCGGATACACCGGCAATCTCACGCATCTGCTGTATGAGCTCCACGCAGATTTTCTTGCCTTCTTGCCCGGGTTTTTCAGCTTTCTCCATACGCTCAATAACCGCATCCGGAATATGGATCCCCGGCACGTTCGAGCGCATCCACCGGGCCGCCCGTGCAGAAGCCAACGGACCGACGCCGGCCAGGATAAAGACTTTCTTGTCCAATCCCAGATCCCGCACCCGCGCCATGAACTTCTCGAACAGCGGAACGTCGTAAATGTAGTTGGTCTGGATGTACTCCGCCCCGGCCTCCACTTTCTTGGCCAGTCGTTCCGGGCGCCACTCGTAGGGTGGTATACAAGGATTCTCAGCCGCCCCCAGAAACAGCAGCGGCGGGTTGGTAATGGTGCGCCCGGACAAAAACTTCCGCTCATCCCGCATGGTTCTGATGGTACGCAGCAGCGACAATGAGTCAAAATCGAAAACCGGCTTGGCGCCCGGCTGGTCCCCAACGCCGACACCATCGCCCGTCAGACACAGAACATTGCTGACCCCCATGGCGGCGGCACCCAGCACGTCCCCTTGAATGGCGATCCGATTCCGGTCGCGGCAGGAGATCTGGTAGACAGGGGAATACCCGGCTCGGGTCAGCAGCGCGCTGATCCCGATTGAGGACATATGGCAGTTCGCGCCCGAGGCATCCGTCGCGTTGATGGCGTCGGCAACTTCCCCAAGCGGGCGGGCAGCATCATAGACATCCGCAGGGTCAGCGCTGTCGGGCGGGTTCAATTCCGCCGTGATGGCAAAGCGGCCTGAGCGCAGCACCCGTTCCAGCCGGCTGTGCGAAACATGGCCTTCGGGAGGCGCTGAATAAGGCTGCGGCAATGTGTGGTCCATCATTTTGCCCCCTTCTGAGCCTGAGCGGGCTCTTCCGCCAGCGGCGCGGCAGAGGGCTCGTTTTTGCGCGCATCAGGGAAAGCGTCCGCAATGGCGGTGCGGCGTTTTTCCCGGGCCTCACGCAGATGAGCTGCTTTTTCGCGGCTCACCCGCAGCCAGGACGACGACCCTTCGAGGTTGCGTTCGACCGGTGGCAGCACAGTTGCGATCTGCGCGCCGCCCTTCATCCGCGACGCACCGTCCCAGGCCAGCGCCCAAACACACTTCATTTCCGGTTTTACCTCGCAAAACCCTCCTGGCCTTACTCCGCCGCAAGGGCCATTGCGCAGCTGTTTGGGGCAGTTCATCGGGCAGGACATGCCGGTCGAGGATAGCACGCACTGCCCGCACATCTTGCAATCGAACAGCACAGTCTTGACGCATTTCTCGACAAAGGCGATGGGACGTTCGACCCGGTGATACCCGATTTTGCTCAAGACTGGGTCCAGAGCAATCATGACCTGCTCTACCCGCTTGTATATCCACTCAAAGCTACGCGCATGACGAATGGCGAACAGGCGAATCCGGTACATTGAGCTACCCTTTCTCCAGACCTTAACAACGTTTATCTTTATCTTGAGGCAGCATTGACCTAAAAAATCATCCGAATGCGCCACGTCTCCACGTTCTGTCCCGACTGCCGATCCGCCGTACCCGCCGGACGTCTCACCTGCGGCCTGACCACAACCCTAGGTCCAACCGGCCCATGTGAGAAGGCACGGGCCACTCAGCCGAAACCGCCAATGCCCGCGGCATTTCCAAGGCCTGGCGGAAGAGCTGCTTTGTAATGGCTCGTCTAATTTTTAGTGTATGACTGTCTTTGGGTCCATCGGCACAACGGACCGAACCAGCCAGGTTCGCTTGGAGAGCAAATGCCCGGTATAAAACTCTGCATGAAATGGCAGAAGAACAATCTGTGTCCGCAGCCGGCCGGGTCCCGCGAGCGGACGGTTGGGGCGGACGGTGACGCCTGCCCGCTCCCGCGATAAGAATTCACTTTTTCTGAAAGGTGCTGTACGGTTTCCCCGTCCATTGGCAGCCAATACACCACCGTTTCGCGCCTTCAGCGGCTCTTCTCAGCCAGCAGCGCTCCGGTAAACAAAAGCAGCGTCTGAACTGTTTCCGGCTTGTTCAAGAAGATCGAGCACGGCCTGATGCCGGGGCGACTTCCGGCACACGGGATCTGTTGCGCCTGCGTCACCTGCCAAGGCTAGCGCCTGACAGCGGCAACCACCGAAATCAGCTTCCTTGCGGTCACAGCTGCGGCAGGGCTGCGGCAGCCAATCAGTGCCCCTGTAGGCATTGAACGCGGCGCCGTCGTACCAGATCGCGGCCAGTGGCTTGCTGCGGACGGTGTCAAAGTCCAGATGCGGGATAGTCTGGGCCGCATGGCAAGGCAGCACAGTTCCATCCGGCGCGATGTTCAGCCCGGCCGTCCCCCAGCCCCCCATACAGGCCTTGGGATAGTCCGCGTAGTAGTCGGGCGGAACGAAATCGAACGCCAGCACACCACGCAGACGCTGCTCCGCCTCAGTAACGACGCGTTTGGCAGCCTCTGTCTGCGCGCGGGTGGGCAGCAGCTGTGCCCGGTTCCGGGACGCCCAGCCATGGAACTGTACACAAGCGACCTCAAGCCGCCGGGCGCCCATTTCGACAGCCATTTCAATGGTGCGTTCCAGATTGTCCAGATTGTGCCGGTGCATGACAGCGTTCAGCGTCAGGGGAATTCCCCGCGCCTTGATCTCCGCGGCGATCTTCATCTTACGGTCAAACCCGCCCTTGTAGCCGCCGATCCAATCGGCAAGCCCGGCGCTGGTGCCCTGCAAGGACAGCTGGATATGGTCCAGCCCTGCTGCCTCCAGCGCATTCAGCCGTTTGGGGGTCAGGCCGATGCCGCTGGTGATCAGGTTGGTATAAAGCCCGCAGCCTTGTGCCGCGGCAGTGAGTTCCGCCAGATCGGGGCGCGCGGCGGGCTCGCCGCCGGACAGGTGCAATTGCAGGACCCCCAGTTCCGCAGCCTGGCGGAAGGCATCCGCCCACTCGCCGGTTGTCATCTCCGCGTCCCGGCCCAGCAGGTCCTGCGGGTTGGAGCAATAGGGGCAGGCCAGCGGGCAGCGGTGCGTCAGCTCAGCCAGCATCGCGATGGGCGGAGGCACCGTCATGGCCGCACCGCCAGATACATCCGGGACCGAAGCCCGGCCAGGAAGCGCTGCACGTCGCCGGCGATCTGCTCCGCCGGGGCATCATAGGCTGCCGCCAGACCGGCAACGATTTCCTCGAACGAAGCGCTGCCATCGACCCGTGACAGGATCGCCACTCCGATGGCATCCAAGGCAATGGCTTTTTCCGGGCAAAGCAGCACCTTGCCGCCCCGCACCTTGTCGGTAATCATGCGCACCCCGCGCGGCAGAAAGGGGCGGTCGGAGGGGGCCAGCGCCAGCTTCATGCCAGCCCCTCGTCCGGCTGCCATGCGCCCGGCGGGATCCGACCCGGCTCCACATAAGCGCCCCAAAGCGCATCAAGCTGCGCCCACAGGACATTGGTCTTGAAGATCAGCGCCTCGCAGGCAGCGTCTTCCTTCTCTGGCGTGTCAGCGTTCTCCAGCACCCAGGCCAGGCCGAATTCCACGTCCTTTGGCGCCTCAGTCAGCCGCTTGCGGAAATAGGACAGGCTGGCGGCACTGGCGAAATCGTAATGCTGCAGCAGGCCTTCGATCCGCTGCTCGTGGATGGACGGCGCGAATAGTTCCGTCAGCGACGAGGCCACTGCCGACAGCAGCGGCATGTCGCGCACATAGCGGATATAGGCGTCGACGGCGAATTGGGTGGCCGGCAGCACGCCACGGCCGGAGGCCACGTAGTCCGGGTCAAGCCCGACCGCTTCGGCCAGCCGCAGCCAGCGGCGTATGCCGCCGCCTTCGCTGATGCCGCCGTCATGATCTTCGATCCGGCTGCGCCAGGCCCTGCGCATGGCGGGATCAGTGCAGCGGGACAGAAAGGCCGCGTCCTTCATCGGGATCGCCGCCTGATAGGCCCAACGGTTGATCACCCAGGCGCGGACCTGGTCGGGAGAGCATTCCCCGCCGTGCAGCCTGTGATGGAACGGATGCTTGTCGTGGTACCGCGCCGCGCCGATGGCGCGCAGGCGGGCTTCCAGCGGTTCTCTTGCCGGAATTTCCCGGGTTTGCACATTCATAAGGCAATCTCCATTCCATCCGCTGCAATTGTCCATCCGGCGGCCAGCACCTGCGCGCGCTCGGCGCTGCCGGGCTGCCAGATCGGGTTGGTGTTGTTGATGTGAATAAACGTCTTCGCCGCATCCACTGTCTGCAGACAGGCAATCGAGCCTTCCGCGCCGCTGATCGAGATATGCCCCATCCGCTGGCCGGTCTTGGTGCCTGTCCCGCTTTGGATCATCTCCTGATCGTGCCAGAGCGTTCCGTCAAAGAATACCTGGTCAGCATCCGCCAGAATCTCCAGCAGCTCAGCGGACACGCCGGAACAGCCGGGGATGTAATAGGCGGTTTTGCTGCCGTCGGTCAGCCGGACGCCGACGGTTTGCTCCCCGATCAGATCCGTCTGCACCTCCCCGCCTTCCATGAACAGCGGCACCTTGCCCGGTACCGGAAAAACCGTTGCACGCAGTCCCGGAAGCAGCTCGAAACCTTCGCTCAGCCGCACAGGATGGCGGCCAACAGCCGCCGGAAGGGCGTTGAACACCGGGTTGGCCGCCAGCACATCCAGCAGGCCGGCAGTGGCGAACAGAGAAAAAGGCGACTGTTCCCGCAGGGACAGGAGACCTGCAATGTGATCAATATCCCCGTTGGTCAGCAGCACCGCGCGCAGCGGGCTGTGGCGCAACGACTGCGGATGCATGGACGGGCAGTGCTGCAGCTGAACCCGTATGTCGGGAGAGGCGTTCAGAACCGCCCAGCTCTGCCCGTCCAGTGTGACGGCCAGCGAGGACTGGGTGGCGGATGCGATCCTGCCGAGACGCGCGTCCCGGCAATTCCGGCAGCCGCAATTCCACTGCGGCAGGCCGCCGCCCGCCGCCGCGCCAAGAACCAGAAACCGCATGGCCGTTTTCCTTTTTGGCGATCAGAACAGATCGGGTTCGTATTCGCGGCCGTCGTCCTCGGACGGGGAGTACATGTTGATTTCCATGCCGCAGTTGATTTCTTTCAGTTTCGGGGCAGACCAGGCCATTTCGTCCTCCTTTGCTGGCTTTAATCCCATCAGCCTAGCTGCCAGCCCCCGGCCCCGGTATTGGCCTTTGGTCGTAAGGACGGCCTCAGACTTTGGTCCAATGGCACGGGGCGTCCGGGCCCGGCAGACTGCTGTCTATGCGCGTATCCCGGTTCATAATCTGGTTTAACGCCTGGTTCTTTGCGGCCAGTGTGCTGGCGGCGTCGCCATTGCCGCGCGAGGAAATCAGCGCCCTGATCATGCCGCCATTCTCATTGGGAGAGCCGGTGAACGGCAAGGGTGTCTATACACTGCTCAACTCGGGCGGGGCGGAGGCAGGCTATGCCTTTGAAACCGAGCCGCTAGCCCCCCTGCCCGGGTTTTCCGGCGCGCCGGTTAACGTGCTGGTGCTCCTGGACCTGGACGGCACCTTTCTGGATGTCCGGCTGATCAGCCATAACGAGCCGGTCTTTGTCTCCGGGCTTGGCCCGGCCCCGTTTCACCGCTTTTTCGAGCAGTACCCGGGCCTGTCAGTTTTCTCCTCGATCACCATCGGCACCCCCTACGGCGAAACGGGTTCCGGCTCCTCTCTGGTCTATCTCGACGGGGTCACCAAGGCGACCGCCTCAGTTCGGATCGCCCATGACTCCATCATGGCCGCAGCCCTGGCAGTCGCACGCGAGAAGATGCACGGCGTCATCACCGCCCCGCCCGCCCGGCCGGACCCGGACCACAGCGAGCCGCTGGACTGGGCGGCGCTGGTCGATCAGGGGCTGGCCGCCCGCGCCACAGTCTCCAATGCGGAGGTTGACGCGGCCTTTGCCGGCACCCTTTGGGCAGATGACGACCCAGAGGCACGGCAGCATCCCGAGGCGCCCTATCTGGATCTCTGGATCATCGACCTTGGCCCGCCGTCAATCGCACAGGCTGTTCTGTCGACGGACGGCTATGACGAGCTGCAGGATTTCCTGGCGATCTCTCCCGATGATGAGCCTCTCTTGCTGATCGAGACCGGCCGCCACGGGCTGGTCAGCCCGGAATTCATCCGGAACACCGCCCCGGACCGGGTGTTCGCAACCCAAAACGGTCTGCCGGTGGCGCTGCGGGATAGCGATCTGCTGGTCGAGCTGTCGCCGGCTCTGCCAGCGCCTCTGCACGACGGCACGGCGATGATCCTGCGGGCCGACCGCCGCCTCGGCTTTGACCCGGCGCAGGAATGGACGCTGCACGTCCAGGCGGTGCGGGCGCACGGCATGTTCCAGCCCGAGACCGGTACTGTGAGTTTCCCGGTCACGCACCGGACCCCCGACCGGTTTTTTCTGCGGGACGAAGCGCCCGTGTCCGTGCCGCCCTGGCTGGAGGCGCTGCGCAGCCGACAGACCGACGTGGTCCTGCTGGCGCTTTTCCTGACAGCGCTGACCTCCGCGCTGTTGCTGGCGCAAAGCCGGATTGCCGCGCGCAAGGTGCTTACCCCGTTACGGCTGACGGTGCTGTCGGTTGTCACGGTTTTCATCGGCTGGTGGGGTCAGGGCCAGCTGTCCATCGTCACCGTGCTGGGCGTGCTGCGCACCGCGGCCGAGGGCGGCAGCTTTGCCTTCCTCGCCTACGACCCGTTTTCGCTGTTGCTGTGGGGCTTCGCCATCCTCGGATTTTTTCTATGGGGGCGGGCCCTGTTCTGCGGCTGGCTGTGCCCGTTCGGCGCGCTTCAGGAATTCGCGCACCACTTGGGCCGCAAGCTGGGACTGCCTCAGGCGGGCCTTACTCCAGCCTGGGACGGGCGGCTCAAACTCCTCAAATACGGGGTGCTGGGCGCGCTGATCTCGCTGGTCTTCCTGGCACCTGAACACGTGGACACCGCAGCCGAGGTCGAACCTTTCAAGACCGCGATCACCACCTCTTTCCAGCGTGAGTGGTATTTCACTGCCTATGCGGTGTTCTGGCTGGCTGCGGGGCTGGTGCTGTTCAAGCCGTTCTGCCGCTACCTGTGCCCGCTGGGCGCGGCCATGGCGGCGGGCGGGCTGCTGCGGCAGCGTAACTGGATCGCCCGGCGCGCCGCCTGCGGCAGCCCCTGCCAGCTGTGCCGGGTGAAGTGCGCCTATGGCGCGATCGAGCCATCCGGTTCGGTCCGCTATGACGAATGCTTTGGCTGCCTCGATTGCGTGTCGATCCACGACGAACCGGCCCGCTGCGTTCCGCTGATCCTGGCGGCGCGCAAGAAACAACAGCTGGAGGCCGCGGAATGAGCGCCAGACTGACCCGCCGCCGGTTCCTGGCAATCTCTGCCGCCGCCCTGGGCGCCGCGGCCCCAGCAGCGCCAGCTGCACCCGTCACTTGGCGGGGATTTGCCCTTGGCGCCGAGGCGCGTCTAACCATCCACGCGCCGCCGCCGCTGGCAGATCAGGCGATTGCAGCCGCGCTGTCGCAGCTGCGGCGGGCCGAACAGCTGTTCAGCCTCTATGATCCGGCCTCTGCCCTGTCCCGGCTGAACCGGACCGGAGTTCTGAGAAACCCGCCACCGCCGTTTCTGCAATTAGCCCGGCTCTGCACCCAAGTGCATGCGGCAACTGCAGGGATCTTCGACCCTTCAGTCCAGCCGCTCTGGCAGGCCGTCGCGCGTGGTGAAGGCAGCCGCGAGGCCGCCCGCCTCACGGGCTGGCACAAGGTGTCCGTAGCGGAGCAGGAAATCCGGCTGATGCCGGGCCAGGCGCTGACCTTCAACGGCATTGCCCAAGGCTATGCCACAGACACGGTCCGCGCCGCGCTCGCCCGCCTGGGGCTGGAGCAGGTTCTGATCAACGCCGGCGAGTTTGCCGCGCTCGGCGGCCCGTTCCGCATCGGGCTGGCTGATCCGGAGCGCGGTTTATTTGCAGCCCGCAGCCTGACCAGCCGGGCCATTGCGACCTCCAGTCCCAGCGCCCTGCGGCTGCAAAGCACCGCGCATATCCTGCACCCCGCCCTCGGCCGCCAGCCGCATTGGGCCACCGTCTGCACCGAAGGGGACAGCGCCGCGGTGGCTGATGCATCCTCCACCGCCTTTTGCCTCATGAGCGAAGCTGAAATCGCCACCGCACTGGACCGTCTGCCCGGCCGCCCCCGCGCCACTCTTCTCGCGCAGGATGGCCGATTGAGGACAGTGGGTTAGTGGCAGTATTCTAGCGAAGTTCCGGCGGCCGGTGGCTTAGGCCATGAGCTGCGAAAATGGCGGCAATCCGGCCGTCCTGCAGTCCAGCGGCGATGGCATCTTCCACCGCATAGGCCAGTGGACGGTAGGAAAAGTGCACAGCTACGCCGGACGTCCAAGTCCCCGCGGAAAAGCCAGGCAGCGGCGGTGTATGGACCGCGGTCCGCGCGGTCAGCCCGGCCTCCAATTGCGCCAGAGGCCCCATCGCGGCTTTGACCTCCGCCTGATCCAGGCCCGCCATAGCCGCTGCCGCCGTCGGGTAGCGGCGGATATTGCCGCTCAGCTGGCCGCCGGGAAAGGCCGATAAATAGAAGTCGGCGATTAAGTCGTTCTCGACCGCGACGCTGTCGAAGCGGAAATAGGCGGGCACCGGCGGGTCTTCGGGATATGCGTCCCGGCGGTAGGCGATAGCCACTTCCTCCACATGATACTGGCCAGTGAACACCACTTGTTCGACCCGGCAGGCGAATTCGCTGTCATAGGGGACATGCAGCATAACGTTGGCCACGCTGCCGCCCACGATCGGCCCCTTCCAGACCCAGTTTCGCAGATCCGCATCCAGATTCTCGCCCGCCGCGACCAGAGTAAACCGCGCTTCCACCCCCAGCTCCGCGGCAATCATCCGGCCCAAATCGATGTCTGCCCCCTTGATTTTGCCCGCCTCCTCGTAAGACCAGGGCGCGAAATCCTCGTAGGCGGCAAAGGTGATGAAACCGCGCTCGATGATTGTCTCAAGGTCCTGCCCGACGATATCGCGCGAAGCATTCTGCGGTTTTGGCTGCGGCACATGGCTGGCGCAGCGGGCCAGTCCCGCCTGCGCCCAGCCGCAGAAAAGCGCTGCAAACACGAGGAAACCGGCCAGCTTCTGTTTCATCTGTCTCAGCCCTTCGGGTCAATGCGCTGCTGACAAGCCCACGGTCAAGGCCTCCGCGGCACCCGCAAAGTCCGGCTTTGCGCCATCGATCAGGCTGGCAGCCCGGTAAGCCACGCTGTCAGCCACCGGTGCGCCGGAGCCGGTTTCGACACTCTCTGCAATCTTGGCAAGCTCCGCCTGCAGCGCAGCCGCATCTCCGCCCCCGCCGCCGGCCATCGTTGTCAGCTCATCGCGGATTTCCAGCAGCCGGCCGGTAGCCTCGTCCAGGGCACCGTCATCGGGCCGGGTTTCCAAGTAAGTCCGGATCGCCCAGGCGGCCTTCTGGCCCAGCAGCTCCCCAAAGGCGGGCATCTTGGTGATGCCGTTCTGGGTATATCCGCTGCGGAACCGCTCAACGAACCATTCGTCGCCGAATTCTTCTGCTTCAAGGTAGCGCAGGTCAGGTGCCAGCCCGCCGGAAACGCCGCCCAGCCCGTGGCAGCGGGCGCAATTCTGGTTGTAGCCGCTGCTGCCGATGTCGACCGCTGTTTGCCAGACTTCCGCATCCTTGCCGCGATATGGGTTTTCGGTCAGCCATTCCTCTCCGACGTCTGGCAGGGCATCGGTATTCATCGGCTGCGGCGCGACATCTCCGTGGGCGTGCGCCGCTGTGGCAAGTGCTGCTAGGCCAAGGGCCGCAAGAGGCAGTTTGAACATGAGTTCCTCCCGTAAGTTTGTGCTTGCCGCAAGAATAGCCAGCCTGCGCCCTGCCCCGATACGCGACTTAAGTTGGAGAACCGCGCAGGCAGCCTACGACCTTGGTCCAATGGCAGCGAACCTCCGGGCGGCAGTACGCTCGGCCCATCCAGACAAAACCGGGTGTTCCGATGCGCTTTCTGATCACATTCGTGATAGCCCTGTTGCCCGCTGCATTTGCCGCGGCGAACGGGGTTGAGGTGCCGGTCATCTACCTGAAACAGCAGGAGGTGCAGCCCCCGACCCTCTCCAATCTTGATCCGCCGCCCGCGGATCTTGGCGAGACAGGCGCGCAACTGGGGCTGGCCGACAACCGGACCACCGGCGGCTTTCTAGGGCACAGCTACAGCCTGGAGGCCATTTCCGTCCCTGAGGACGGCGATTTTGCCGCGGCGGTGCGGACGGCGCTGAGCCGCAGCAAGCTGCTGATCCTGGATGCGCCCAAACCGGCGCTGCTGGCCGCCGCCGACCTGCCGGAGGCGCAGAATGCCCTGCTGTTCAACGCCGCCAGCCCGGACACCGGCCTGCGCAGCGGCGACTGCCGCCGCAACCTCCTGCACAGCCTGCCCTCGGACTTGATGCGCAGCGACGCACTAATGCAGTTTGCGCTGTCTAAGCGCTGGACCGGGCTGGCCCTGATCTCCGGCAGCCACCGGCAGGATCTGGCGTTTGCCGCTGCGCTGCGCCAAAGCGCCGCCAAGTTCGGGCTGGACATCACCGCGGAACGGACCTGGGACTATGGGGCCGACATGCGCCGCAACGCCGCTCAGGAAGTGCCGTTCATGTCGCAGGAATTGGGCCGCCATGACCTGCTGCTTGTCGCCGACGAACTGCAGGATTTCGCCCGCTACCTGCCCTACAACACTTGGCTGCCGCGGCCGGTTGCCGGTTCCGAAGGGCTGGTGCCAACGGCTTGGGCGCCGGTGGTCGAGCAATGGGGCGCGGCGCAATTGCAGTCGCGGTTTCAGGAGCTCGCCGGCCGCAAGATGCTTGCCCGGGACTATGCCGCCTGGGCCGCGATGCGAACCATCGGCGAGGCGGTGACGCGCACGAATTCCGCCGGCGCGGCAGTTCTGCGCAGCTTCATCCTGTCGAACAGTTTCGAGCTGGCCGGTTTCAAGGGCCGACCGCTCAGCTACCGCGGCTGGAACGGCCAGTTGCGCCAGCCGATCCCGCTCGCCACCCCCCGCGCGCTGGCGGCGCAGGCGCCCTTGCCCGGCTTCCTCCACCAGCACAGCGAACTCGACACCCTCGGCCTTGATGAACCCGAAAGCCTCTGCGGAGCCTTCCAATGACATCTATTGCAAAACCCCTTGCCGCGCTCGCCTTCTCAGCGCTGCTGGCCCCGGCCGCAACGCTTGATGCCGCGGAAATCTGGGTCACAAACGAAAAGGACGATACCATCAGCGTGATCGACATCGCCACGCTGGAAGTGGTCCGCACCATCGAAACCGGGGAGCGGCCGCGCGGCATCACCTTCTCCAAGGACTTCTCAAAAGCCTATGTCTGCGCCTCTGACAGCGACACGGTTCAGGTTCTGGATGCCGCCACCGGCGAGATCCTGCACGAGCTGCCCTCCGGCGAGGATCCCGAGCAATTCGTGCTGCACCCGAACGACCGGCATCTCTACATCGCCAACGAGGACGACGCCGTGACCACGGTAGTCGACACCGAAACCCGCAAGGTGGTCGCACAGATCAATGTCGGGATCGAACCCGAAGGCATGGCGGTCTCCCCCGATGGCAAAATCGCCATCACCACCTCAGAGACCACCAATATGGCGCATTGGATCGACACGGAAACGCAACAGCTGTTTGCCAATACGCTGGTCGACTCCCGGCCCCGCCACGCCGAATTCACCGCAGGCGGCAGCGCGCTGTGGGTCTCCTCCGAGATCGGCGGCACCATCACCGTTTTCGACACCGTCACTCAGACTGAGACTGGAAAGATAAGCTTCGATGTCAAAGGTGTGCATCCCGACCGGGTGCAGCCAGTGGGATTTGCCTTCACGGTCGATGAAAAAACCGCCTTCGTTGCGCTAGGACCGTCCAACCATGTTGCGGTGGTCAATGCCGGGACGCTTGAGGTGGAAGACTACATCCTGGTTGGCCGCCGGGTCTGGCACATGGCGTTTTCCCCGGACAAGTCGCTGCTGTTCACCACCAACGGCGTGTCCGGCGATGTCACCGTGATCGACACCGCCAAGCGCCAGGCACTGAAATCCATCAAGGTCGGCCGCTTTCCCTGGGGAGCGGCGCTGCGGCCCTGACACCTGCCGCCCCGCGGCAAACCGCATCCCGACAGGAGGACACCCGATGCTGAAATCCCGTATTCTTTCCACGGTTCTGTGCTTGGCCCTGCCCGCAGCCGGCTTCGCCGATAGCGATGATGACGATCAGGGCAAGGCGGGCCTCGGCCTCGCCGGGCTGTTGTCCGCCTCCAACAAGGAAGACCTGCCGCCGGTTTCTTTGTCCGCAGGGATGCCACTGGCCGACGCCCCCTGGGCGCTGAAATCCGGCACCTATTACGAGTTCGAGATTCAAGGCGACGGCAGCCAGGAGCTGGCACTGACGGGCGCGGATTTCTTCCGCGCGGTCTGGATCGACGAGATTGTCGTGGAAGGCCTTGAGATCCGCCCGCTGGGTCTCGACAGCATCGAGTTTGACGAGGCCGGCGAGATGGAAATTGGTTTTATTGCTTTGAAACCCGGGAATTACCACCTCAAGGTGCCCGGTTCGACCGGCGATACTCAGCGGCTGGAGATCACCATCCAATGACCGGGCTTCGGGTGGAAAACCTGAGCTATGCCTACGGCACCCGGCAGGCGCTGGACAGGGTTAGCTTCCGGGTTGAGCCTGGCACCTTCTGCGCCTTGCTGGGCCCCAACGGGGCGGGCAAGTCGACACTGTTTGCACTGCTTACCCGCCTGTTCACCGCGCCGCGGGGCAGAATTGAAGTTGGCGGCCACGACATGGCCCGCGCCCCGCGCAAGGCTCTGCGGCAGATGGGAGTGGTGTTCCAGCAGCCGACACTGGATCTGGATCTGACGGTGCAGCGCAATCTGAGCTATTTCGCCGCCCTGCACGGCCTGCGCGGTGCCAGGGCGCAGGCCCGGATCGAGGCCGCGCTGGAACGGCTGGAGATGCGCGGCCGGCTGGATGAGCGGGTGCGCAACCTCAATGGCGGGCACCGCCGCCGGCTGGAGATTGCCCGCAGCCTTATCCACCATCCCAAGGTGCTGCTGCTGGACGAGCCTACGGTGGGGCTGGACGCGGCAACCCGGCGCGCGATCACCGACCATGTGCACGACCTGTCGCGGCGCAAGGGGCTGACGGTGCTCTGGGCCACCCACCTGACTGATGAGGTGGAGGACGCCGATCAGCTGCTGATCCTGCACCGCGGCAGGCTGGCGCAAGACGGAACCGCCCGCCAGCTGCGCGGCGGTCTGGGGCTGGCCGATCACTTCCTCAGGCTGACGGAACAGGCGGCATGACCGCCTGGCTGGCAGCCCTGACAGCAATCACCCAGCGCGAGGCGCTGCGGTTCATCGGCCAGCGCGGACGCTTTGTCGCGGCACTGGTGCGGCCAATGCTGTGGCTAGTGGTTTTCGCCGCGGGCTTCCGCGCCGCGCTTGGCCTGTCAATCACCCCGCCCTATGCCACCTACACCACTTACGAGGTCTATATCGTGCCCGGATTGTGCGGCATGATCCTGCTGTTCAACGGCATGCAAAGCTCGCTGTCGATGGTCTATGACAGGGAAATGGGCTCAATGCGGCTGCTGCTGACGAGCCCGCTGCCGCGCTGGTGGCTGCTGGTCTGCCGCCTGCTTGCCAGCACCGCGATCTCGATACTGCAGGTCTATGTTTTCCTGGCGCTGGCCGCGCTGTTCGGCATCCGCTTCAATTGGGCTGGTTATGCCTCCCTGCTGCCCGCACTGGTCCCGGCCGGGCTGATGCTGGGGGCGCTGGGGCTGGCGCTGTCTTCGGTGATCCGCCAGCTGGAGAATTTCGCCGGGGTGATGAATTTCGTGATCTTTCCGATGTTCTTCCTGTCCACCGCGCTTTACCCGCTGTGGAAGATGGCCGAAAGCTCCGCGCTGCTGCGAGATATCTGCGCCGTGAACCCCTTCAGCCAGGCGGTCGAGCTGATCCGCTTTGCGCTGTATCAGCAGTTGAACGCCGCCGCGCTGGCATGGGTGCTGCTGTCCGGACTGGTCTGGCTGGGGCTGGCGGTCTGGGGCTACGACCCGGCGCGCGGGCTGATCCGCAAGGCCGCGAAACCGGGCTGAGGCGGCCGCGGACACCGCTGGCTAACGCAGCGCAATCCCGGGCCGCAAGGCGCCGGGCCTTGCCGTGTTGCGCCCCGCCCTGCCCCTGCCGCTTTCCGCATACGACCATTGTGCAATACCGCCAACCCGGCACGCCTTAGATACTGTGGCAGGCCGGCAGCCCGCGCAGGGCGGTGGCTGAGGAATATCCAATGATAGGGAGGAGCCCAATGAACCGCTTCATCACGGCGGTCGCCGCGGGGACCATGATGGCGGGCGTCAGCCACGCCGGAGTCACCGAAGACGACCTCAGGAACGACCAGACGACCACAACGCAGGTGGTCACAAACGGGATGGGGCGGCACCTGCAGCGCTACAGCCCGCTGGAAACACTGAACAAGGATAACGTCGCAAACCTGGTGCCCGCCTGGGCTTTCAGCCTTGGCGGTGAAAAGCAGCGCGGCCAGGAAACCCAACCGCTGATCTACGACGGCATCATGTACATCACCGGCTCCTACAGCCGCGTCTATGCCATCGACGTCGAGACCGGCAAGGAGATCTGGCAGTATGACGCCCGTCTGCCCGAAGGCATCCTGCCCTGCTGCGATGTGGTGAACCGCGGCGGCGCGATCTATGGCGACACCTTCTATTTCGGCACGCTGGACGCCCGCATTGTGGCACTGGACCTCAAGACCGGCGACGTGAAATGGCGCAAGAAGGTGGCCGACTACAAGGCCGGTTACTCGATGACCGCAGCACCGCTGATCGTCAACGGGCTGGTGATCACCGGCAACTCCGGCGGCGAGTTCGGAATTGTCGGCGAGGTGCAGGCACGCGACGCCGAAACCGGCGAGCTGGTCTGGACCCGGCCGGTGATCGAGGGCCACATGGGCACCTTCAAGGGTGAGGAAAGCACCATGACCGGCACCCTTAACGCCACCTGGCCGGGCGACATGTGGAAGACCGGCGGCGGCGCCACCTGGCTCGGCGGCTCTTACGATGCGGAAACCGATACCCTGGTCTTCGGTGCCGGCAACCCGGCGCCCTGGAACAGCCACCTGCGCAACGCAGGCACCCCGGTGGAGGGCAACGCGGGCGATAACCTCTATGCCGCGAGCCGGATCGGCATCGACCCCGCCAATGGCGAGATCAAGTGGCACTTCCAGACCACCCCGCGCGAAGGCTGGGACTATGACGGCGTCAACGAGGTGGTCGCCTATACCGACCGCAGCGGCAACAAGCGCTTTGCCACCGCCGACCGTAACGGCTTCTTCTATGTCCTGAACCGGGAAGATGGAAAATTCGTCAGTGCGTCGCCCTTCGTCAAGGACATCACCTGGGCTGAGCGTATCGACGAGACCGGGCGCCCGGTGTTTAATGAGGACAACCGCCCCGGAAACCCGGCGGATGCGGCCGACGGCAACAAGGGAGAGGTCATCTTTGCCTCGCCGTCGTTCTTGGGCGGCAAGAACTGGATGCCGATGGCGTTTTCGCAGAACACCGGCAATTTCTATGTGCCTTCGAACGAATGGGGCATGGACATCTGGAACGAGCCGATCAGCTACAAGAAGGGCGCCGCCTACCTCGGCGCGGGCTTCACCATCAAGCCGAACTACGAGGACCACATCGGCAGCCTCAAGGCGATCGACCCGGACACCGGCGACATCAAGTGGGAGTACAAGAACGACGCGCCCCTCTGGGCCGGGGTGATGACCACAGCAGGCGGGCTCGTGTTCACCGGCACCCCCGAGGGCCGTTTCATCGCCTTTGATGACGAAACCGGCGAGGAACTGTGGTCGTTCCAGACCGGCTCCGGCATCGTCGGCCAGCCGATCACCTGGGAACAGGACGGCGAGCAGTATGTCTCGGTCATTTCCGGCTGGGGCGGCGCGGTGCCGCTGTGGGGCGGCGAGGTGGCCAAAAAGGTCAACTACCTGAACCAGGGCGGCATGCTCTGGACGTTCCGCCTGCCGCGGCAGCTGGCACAAGCAGACTGATCCGCCCGGCAGAGGGCCGCAAGCAAGGAACACAGGCGCGCTTCCGGAGGGAGCGCGCCTGCCATATGCGACTTTAGGCGTATACCGCTGCTGCTGTCAGCTTGCTAAGCTGGCAGGAAAACAACAGCTCTGGTGCAAATATGCCGACACACACCGACACGCCGAACACTCCAGAGTTCCATGCGGCGCTGCTGGTGGATGACCACCCGCTTTTCTGTGACGCCTTGGCGATGACACTGCAGGCCGTTTCCGCGATCAGCAGCATGCACACCGCGCCGGCGCTGCAGGCTGCGCTCGACATGCTCGCCGGCGGCGTCCGCGTTGACCTGGTGGTGCTGGATCTGAACCTGCCCGACGTCAACGGGCTGGACGGGCTGCTGCGCCTGCGCAAGGTGACCGGCTGCCCGATCCTCGTGGTGTCCTCAATGGCAGACAACCGCATCGTCAGCTCAGTCATCCATGCCGGTGCCAATGGCTTCATCCCAAAACACAGCCAGCGCGATGTGTTCCAAAAAGCGCTGGAGACAATCAGCCAAGGCGATGTCTTCCTGCCCGACGGCTATGTGCTTCTGGATGGGGACTCGGAAAACAACGACGATGTGCTTCAGCGGCTGTCACTGCTTACCAACCAGCAGGCACGCATCCTGCAGCTGATCTGCGAGGGCAAGCTCAACAAGCAGATCGCCTATGAGTTGTCTATTGCCGAAACTACCGTTAAGGCCCACATCACCGCCATTATGCGGAAACTCGGGGTGCAAAGCCGCACCCAGGCGGTTCTAGCCGCCAAGCAGGCAAGCTTTGCTAACGTCTTGCAAGGCACGCCGCCGCCCGCCTAATCTGGCGGGCAAAAACGGGGAGGAGAGATAGGATGGACCCTGTCCATGGTCCGTCACGCACGTCCGTGGCGGAACCTCAGGTCGTCCGGTCCGGCTCGGTTGACTGCCGGGCAACGGACGCTGTGGAACAGCTCGCACAGGCGCTGAACCCCAACGGGTTGTCGCTGGTGGTTCTGTTTCTGTCACCAGACACCGACGTTGCTCGTCTGATCGATGAGGCACAGCGCCGTTTTGCCCCGGCGCAGGTTGTCGGCTGCACCTCTGCCGGAGAGATTTCAGCGGCCGGCTATGTCGAGGGCGAGATCGTCGCCATCGGGTTTTCCCAGTCGCATTTCCAGACCCGCACCATTCTGATCGAGGATCTCGGCAGCTTTGATCCGCACAGCGTGATCGAACGGATGATCCGCAACCGCAATCACATGGCGCAGGACACCGGTGACTGGGTGTCGGACTTCACCTTCCTGCTGGTCGATGGGCTCTCTACCAAGGAGGACACGCTGACCTCGCAACTGTCGGTCGGATTGGGGCCGGTGGCCTTTTTCGGAGGTTCCGCGGGCGACGGCACCAACTTCGGCAAGACATATGTGCTGCATGGCGGCCAAGCCCATTCCAACGCCGCCATCCTGATCCAGGTCCGCAGCCGCTGCCCGATCGAAGTGTTCAAGACCGACCACCTGATCCCGTCGCAGAAGCGCATGGTGGTGACCGGGGCCGATCCGGCCCGCCGGGTGGTGCATGAGATCAATGCCGAACCCGCTGCCCGCGAATACGCCCGGGTTCTGGGCAAGGATCCGGAACAGCTCACCCCCTTCACCTTTGCCGCCCACCCGGTCGCGGTGCAGTTCGGCGACCAGCACCATGTGCGCGCCATCCAGCGGGTTGCCGACAACGACGAGCTGGTGTTCTTCTCCGCCATCGACGAAGGCGTGGTGCTGACCCTGGCTGAGCCAGAGGATATGGTCACTCACTTGGAGCGCGAAATGGCCGCCCTCAGCGCCGAGCGCCGCCCAGAGATTATTCTGGCCTGCGATTGCATCCTGCGGCGGCTGGAGGCGCAGCAGAAACAGGTCTCGCAGGACATTTCCCGCATTCTGCGCGACAACCGGGTGGTCGGTTTTTCGACTTACGGCGAGCAGATCAACTCAATGCATGTCAACCAGACTTTGACCGGGGTAGCAATCTATCCGCCGGACGAGGGCTAAGCCATGGTGCATGAGCTGATCGACCCCAGCGACCCGCCGGAGCGGCAGAACCAGAAGCTGCTGAAGATCGTGGAAACCCTGATGCGCCGCGCTGAGCAGAGCTCGGATGCCTCCGGCGAGGCCTACGCCCAGTTCCAGCGCGCTGTGATGCTGGAGGAAGAAGTGCGCCTGCGCACCCGCGAGCTGGAGCATGCGCTGGACCTGCTCAACGAGTTGAACGCCAGGCTGGCGCTGGCCAATGCCGAAACCGAGGCTGCCCGCGCCAATCTGGCCAATGCGATTGAGACGGTGCAGGAAGGTTTTGCGCTGTTTGACGCGCAGGATGTGCTGGTCATGTGCAACACACGGTTCGGCAAGCACATGGCCGATATCTACCATGCGCTGAGGCCCGGACTGAAATTTGCCGACTACGTGAATCTGGTGGCAAACAGCGCCCATCTAGCGCTGCCGGAGGGAGAAACCGCCGCCGGCTGGGAGGCTTACCGGATCGCCCGCCACAAGGACGACCATGCGGTGTTCAACGTGATGATGGCCGGCAACAGCTGGCTGCAAGTCAGCGAGCACCGCACCCCGGACGGCGGCACCGTGATCCTGCAAACCGACATCACCGACATGATGCGGCTGGAGCGGCAGGAGCGCGAGCGGCTGCTCGACGACCAGTCGCGGGTGATCAAGGCAACGCTGGAGCATCTCGACCAGGGTGTCTGCATCTTTGACGCCCAGAACCGCCTGGTCGGCTGGAACCGCCGAGCCGGGGAGCTTTTGTCGATGCCCGCGGGCAAGTTCCAGCTGGGCATGTTCTTTGCAACCCTGTACCGCCAGGCCGCGGACAGCATCCGGATCCTCGGCGGCACCCGGCCGGAAGAAGTCGAGGCTTGGGTTGCCAGCACCGCCAAGCGGGCGCCGCTTTCCTTCGAGATCGGTCTGGGCCGCGACCGCATCCTGACAGTCTTTGCACAGCAGATGCCGGACAAAGGCTTTGTCATCAGCTTTACAGATGTCACCGCCGAACGCGCCGCCGTCCGCACCATTTCCCAAGTCAACGAAACGCTGGAGCAGCGGGTGGCTGAACGGACGCTGGAGCTGGAGGACGCGCTGTCAGAGGCTGAACGCGCCAATGCCTCCAAATCCCGGTTTGTCGCCGCCGCCAGCCACGACCTGCTGCAACCTTTGTCCGCTGCCAAGCTTTATGTCGGCTCGCTGGAGGATGATCTGCGCGACGCGGGCCTCAGAGACCGGGCGGCCAAGGCGGGCAACGCCCTGGTGGCGGTTGAACGCATCCTCGGTGCCCTGCTGGACATCTCCAAGCTCAACTCCGGCCTCGCTGCCATTGACCGCACGGCCATCAGCCTTGACGCAATGCTGGACCAGCTGAAAGACGAGCTGGAGCCCGTTGCCCGGCTCAAGGGGCTGGACTTCCGGGTCGTGCGGAGCAGCGCCGTGGTCGATAGCGACGCTGCCTATCTGCGCCGCATCCTTCAAAACCTGGCCTCCAATGCGGTGCGCTACACCGATCGCGGAAAGGTTCTTATCGGAGTGCGGCAGCGGCACGGACATGTGCTGCTTGAGGTCCGCGACACCGGCCCCGGCATCCCCCCGGAGCATCAGGACAGAGTGTTTCAGGAATTTCAGAGGCTCAACGCCAAGGCCAGCCCTTCGGACGGCATGGGGCTCGGGCTTGCCATTGTAGAGCGGGCTTGCCGGCTGTTGAAGCATCCGCTGAACCTCAGTTCCGAAGTCGGGCTCGGCACTTGCCTCTCGGTGGAGCTGCCGCTTAGCACGGCGGCGCGAGCGCCTTCGCCGCTGGCCGGCCCCAGCCCCCTTGCGGCGGTCCCGTTCGAAAACCGGATTGTCACGCTGATCGAAAACGACGCCGGGCTCAGGGCGGCGCTGGAGATCACGCTGGAGAGCTGGGGTCTCAATGTGCTCCCCTGCGCCAGCTGCGCCGAGGCCAGCGCACTGCTGCAGGAAATCGACATCTGCCCCGATGCTATTATTGCCGACTATCAGCTGGACAACGGCGCACTGGGAACGGACGCAATTGCCTCCCTCAGGGCGCAGCACGGGCCGGTCCCGGCTTGCTTGGTCACCGCAAACCGCTCACCAGATCTGGCGGCGGCCTGCGCCGGACTGAACGCAGCGCTTTTGCACAAGCCGATAGACACAAGCGAACTGCGCGCATTCCTGGAGCGTGCTCTGATCTGACCAGCCCGCAAGCGGCTTTAGCGGAGACACACGTCCGAGCGCGTCAGGAACCGCTTCCCGCTGCCGTTTTCCAGCGAAAACATCCCGCCAATACCGTCGATGGCGTCGATCACCAGATCGGTATGCTTCCAGCGGTCATATTGATCAGCGTTCATGTAAAACGGCACAGCACCAATCTCTCCAACCAGGACATCGCTGTCTCCGACGATATAATCCCCCTGCTGAAAGCACATTGGCGCGGACCCGTCGCAGCAGCCGCCGGACTGATGAAACAAGAGATCCGGCCCGAACCGCGCCCTCAGCTCCCCGATCAATTGCAGCGCCGCCTCTGTTGCCGTTACAGTCATGCCAGTTGGCCCTGTCATTGCAGACTCCCCCGCCAAAAGAAAGAAAACGGCCCCGGAAATCCCGGGGCCGCCCGTCGTTCGGCTGCTCAGAAGAACCCCAGCGCATTGGGGCTGTAGCTCACCAGCAAATTCTTGGTCTGACGGTAGTGGTCCAGCATCATCTTGTGGTTCTCCCGCCCGATGCCCGACTGCTTATAGCCGCCAAAGGCCGCATGCGCCGGATAGGCGTGATAACAGTTGGTCCACACACGTCCGGCCTGGATGCCCCTGCCAAAACGGAAAGCGCGGTTGGTGTCGCGGGTCCACACCCCGGCCCCCAGGCCGTAAAGCGTGTCATTGGCAATCTCCAGCGCCTCGGCGTCATCCTTGAAGGTGGTGACGGACAGCACCGGGCCAAAGATCTCCTCCTGGAAGATCCGCATTTTGTTGTGGCCCTTGAACACCGTGGGCTCAATGTAGTTGCCGCCTTCCAGCCCTTCCAGGGTAGAGACATTGCCGCCGGTCAGCAGCTCGGCGCCCTCATCCTTGCCCAGTTGCAGATAGGAGGCGATTTTCTCTTTCTGCTCGGTTGACGCCTGCGCCCCGATCATCGTGTCCATGGACAGCGGATTGCCCTGCTTCACCGCCTTCACACGCTCGATCGCGCGCGCCATGAAGTCGTCATAGATCGACTCCTGGATCAGCGCCCGGCTGGGACAGGTGCAGACCTCGCCCTGGTTCAGGGCAAACATGGTGAAACCTTCCAGGCATTTGTCGAAATATGCGTCATCAGCGCTCATCACATCCTCAAAGAAGATGTTCGGGGACTTGCCGCCCAGTTCCAGCGTCACCGGGATCAGGTTCTGGCTGGCATACTGCATGATCAGCCGCCCGGTTGTAGTCTCGCCGGTAAAGGCGATCTTGGCTATCCGGTTCGACGAGGCCAGCGGCTTGCCCGCCTCCAGCCCAAAGCCGTTGACGATGTTCAGGACGCCGGCTGGCAGCACACCGGCAATCAGCTCCGCCAGAACCATGATCGAAGCCGGCGTCTGCTCTGCCGGTTTAAGCACCACGCAGTTGCCCGCCGCCAGCGCCGGCGCCAGCTTCCACACCGCCATCAGCAGCGGGAAATTCCATGGGATGATCTGCCCGACCACGCCCAGCGGCTCCGGAATGTGATAGGCATAGGTGTCGGCGTCGATTTCCGAGATATGGCCCTCCTCGGCGCGGATGCAGCCCGCGAAATAGCGCCAGTGGTCGACACAGAGGGCAAGGTCGGCGTGGATCGACTCGCGGATCGGCTTGCCGTTGTCCAGCGTTTCAGCCGCGGCCAGCAGCTGGGTGTTTGCCTCCATGATATCGGCGATCTTCAGCAGCATGTTGGCGCGCTCGGTGGTCGAGGTCTTGCCCCAGGCCGGAAACGCTGCATGGGCCGCATCCAGCGCCGCCTCGACATCATCGGCGTTCGAGCGGGCAATCTCGCAGATCACATCACCGTTGATCGGGGTGGTGTTTTCAAAATACTGGCCCGAGCGGGGCGCGGTGAATTCGCCGTTGATAAAGTTGCCATAGCGCGGCTTGAACGGAAACTCGACGCCCAGATGCGCCGTGTCCAGCGCAGAATTGGCCAGCCCGTTTGTGTGGATGTTCATGCCATTCCTCCCAACAATTGATCCAAGAAATGCAGCGGAACTGGCGGCCATGCACCTTCAATTGCAGGCACTCGGTCCGGTGCTGCTCAAAGGCTTAGACCATCGGCGGAAGCCGCGGTATTCGACCAAAGTCCCTGGTTGGGGCTGAGCGGGGAAACCCGAACGGCAACCGGGCCATCTCCGGCGCCGGCCCGATGCGCCGCACGTCCTGCAAAGCACTACCGAGATTTTCGGCAACCAAGCCAGCTGGTTCCCGCCCGCAGTGCCCGCCAGCTGTCTTTACCCCGCTGAACCTGGGCCACAACTCTTGCCGATAAAGGGGAACAGAAGATGGCTCGGAAGCAGTATTGGACAGGGACAACCTGAAACTCTAGCTTGAGATCGAACTGAAGCTGGCGGATGGCAGCGGCATGCACACCAATTGCCGCGGTGCTGGTATCTGCGATGCGGCCAGCTACACTTTGCGGCACCAGTTCGGTGGCATGAGCAGGTCTCAATTGCTGGAGCTGCACAGCCTTGAGAACGAGAATACGAGGAGGAGGCCCCTATACCACAAAGACCGTTCAATCATCCTGATCCGGCCGAAGTATCCTAATCACGTCTGGAACGTGGATTTTGCTCAAGTCAAGCTCGGCAATGGCCAGGCCTGCAATCGCAAAAAGCCCCGCTGCTGCGGGGCATAAGACTTTGTTATTACTTGAGGATTTTGGTTGCGGGAGCAGGATTTGAACCTGCGACCTTCAGGTTATGAGCCTGACGAGCTACCTGGCTGCTCCATCCCGCGACAGGTGTTATTGATCGTTTAGAGAGTATATTGGATTTTACTAGGTTTGGCGGTGACCTACTCTCCCAGGGCTTGAGCCCAAGTACCATCGGCGCGACAGTGCTTAACTTCCGGGTTCGGGATGGGACCGGGTGTTTCACTTGTGCTGTGGCCACCAAACCGAGGAAAATCCAAGCGCCGGAGGCGGTTGGCTTTTCTCGGTTGGCGGTCGGCAGCGTGTTTGCGAAGCAAATGCGCGAGAGACCGCAGCTGAGTTATGTCACGATGACATTTCCAAATGCGTCCGGCGTACAATCAACATGTCCAGTCAAAGGGATGGTTTGCTTGTTTGGTTTTGTAACACTGTCTGTTACTGGATCAAATCAAGCCTGTCGGGCGATTAGTACCGGTCAGCTGAACGCATTGCTGCGCTTACACCTCCGGCCTATCGGCGTGGTGGTCTTCCACGGCCCTCAGGGATACCTTGTTTTGAGGGGGGCTTCCCGCTTAGATGCCTTCAGCGGTTATCCTGTCCGATCATAGCTACCCAGCACTGCAATTGGCATTACAACTGGTCCACCAGTGGATCGTTCACCCCGGTCCTCTCGTACTAGGGGCAACTCCTCTCAAGTATCCTGCACCCACGGCAGATAGGGACCGAACTGTCTCACGACGTTCTAAACCCAGCTCACGTACCTCTTTAAACGGCGAACAGCCGTACCCTTGGGACCTGCTCCAGCCCCAGGATGAGATGAGCCGACATCGAGGTGCCAAACACTGCCGTCGATATGGACTCTTGGGCAGTATCAGCCTGTTATCCCCGGCGTACCTTTTATCCGTTGAGCGATGGCCCTTCCACGCGGGACCACCGGATCACTATGGCCGACTTTCGTCTCTGCTCGACTTGTCAGTCTTGCAGTCAGGCTGGCTTCTGCCATTGCACTCAACGAGCGATTTCCGACCGCTCTGAGCCAACCTTCGCGCGCCTCCGTTACTCTTTAGGAGGCGACCGCCCCAGTCAAACTACCCGCCACGCAGGGTCCCGGATCCGGATAACGGACCGCGGTTAGACATCAAGAGTGCGAAGGGTGGTATCTCAAGGGAGGCTCCACAGGAACTTGCGTTCCTGCTTCGATGCCTACCACCTATCCTGCACATCACAATCCTGATGCCAGTGCGAAGCTGTAGTAAAGGTGCACGGGGTCTTTCCGTCTAACCGCGGGAAGCCTGCATCTTGACAGGCAATTCAATTTCGCTGAGTTGATGTTGGAGACAGCGGGGAAGTCGTTACGCCATTCGTGCAGGTCGGAACTTACCCGACAAGGAATTTCGCTACCTTAGGACCGTTATAGTTACGGCCGCCGTTTACCTGGGCTTCAATTCGGAGCTCTCACCCCTCCTTTTAACCTTCAGGCACCGGGCAGGCGTCAGACCCTATACGTCGCCTTGCGGCTTCGCAGAGCCCTGTGTTTTTAATAAACAGTCGCCACCCCCTGGTTTGTGCCCCCGGATCCAAGTTGCCTTGAACCCGGGCCTCCTTCTCGCGAACTTACGGAGGTATTTTGCCGAGTTCCTTCAACATCGTTCTCTCAAGCGCCTTGGTATGCTCTACCAGTCCACCTGTGTCGGTTTAGGGTACGGTCTGATGGAGGGCTATTTCCAGGGACCAATCAGCGGCCCGCCCAATCCGATAAGGGCGAACAACCTTCATGATCCGTCACATCCTCCTGGCTCAGGAATATTAACCTGATTCCCATCGCCTACGCCTTTCGGCCTCGGCTTAGGGGCCGGCTTACCCTGCTCAGATTAGCTTTAAGCAGGAACCCTTGGACTTTCGGCGAGAGTGTCTCTCACACTCTTTGTCGCTACTCATGTCATCATTCTCGCTAGTGATCTCTCCACCGGATGGCTCACGCCCCGGCTTCATCGAAAGCCTCTCTCCTCCAATGTATCCGAAGATACTAAGGAGGAATGAGACTATGTCACACTACGCTCTGCTACCATGCACTATGTGCATCCTCGGCTTCGGCTCATGGCTTGAGCCCCGTTACATCTTCGCCGCAAGACATCTTGATTAGACCAGTGAGCTGTTACGCTATCTTTAAAGGATGGCTGCTTCTAAGCCAACCTCCTGGTTGTTTTGGACGTCTCACCTGCTTTCCCACTTAGCCATGAATTGGGGGCCTTAGCCGGAGGTCAGGGTTGTTTCCCTCTCCACGACGGACGTTAGCATCCGCCGTGTGTCTGCCATCCAGTACTCCCGGGTATTCGGAGTTTGGTTAGGATCAGTAAGCCTGTGGGGCCCCATTACCCATCCAGTGCTCTACCCCCCGGGGTATTCGGATGACGCTCTACCTAAATAGATTTCGCAGAGAACCAGCTATCTCCGAGTTTGATTGGCCTTTCACCCCTAGGCACAGCTCATCCCGATCCTTTTCAACGGATGTGGGTTCGGTCCTCCAGTGCGTGTTACCGCACCTTCAACCTGGCCATGCCTAGATCACTCGGTTTCGGGTCTGATCCCACGAACTCATGCGCCCTATTAAGACTCGCTTTCGCTGCGCCTCCGCCTAACGGCTTAAGCTTGCTCGTGAGACCAAGTCGATGACCCATTATACAAAAGGTACGCTGTCAGCCCTCAAGGGGCCTCCAACTGATTGTAGGCGTTCGGTTTCAGGTACTGTTTCACTCCCCTCGCCGGGGTGCTTTTCACCTTTCCCTCACGGTACTGGTTCGCTATCGGTCAGTAAGGAGTACTTAGCCTTCGGAGGTGGTCCTCCGGTCTTCGAACAGGATTTCACGTGTCCCGCCCTACTTAATACGTCCCTCAAAGCTTCCCATACGGGGCTGTCACCCGCTCTGGCTGCGTTTCCCAACGCATTCTGGTCACTTATCAGGCTCGGCTGGTCCGCGTTCGCTCGCCGCTACTAACGGAGTCTCTATTGATGTCCTTTCCTCCGGGTACTTAGATGTTTCAGTTCCCCGGGTTTGCTCTTAAAGACCTATGTATTCAGTCCTTAAGTACCTGGTTCAAACCATTATTGATTACCGAAGGTAACAATAACGATCTGTCAGGTGGGTTCCCCCATTCAGAGATCTTGGGATCAAAGCCTATTCCCGGCTCCCCCAAGCTTATCGCAGGGTATCACGTCTTTCATCGCCTCTTACTGCCAAGGCATCCGCCAAACGCCCTTCTCGCGCTTGATTTGATCCAGAAAAAGACAGTGTATCTGCCACGATGCGGAAGCTGGTAAGAAACCGCATCCTTATTCCGGACCAAAAAGCAAACTATCCCGCTCCCGGTCATGTCGGTGACCAGGAACTTGTTGCGCAGTCTTGCGACCGCGCGGGTTAGTGTACTTGACTTGGACAACACTGCCGTTTCAGCCGGGCACACCCTGGGACGTCTGAGGAAAGCTGACGTATTCCAAGGCTCGCCTCACTTCCGAAGAAGATCGGCACCTGACTGAGGCCAATCCCTCACGCGGGCGGCCAGCAGTATTGTTGATTGTATCTCTCTTAACGATGTCAATGTGTTCGTCCGGTTGGACGTTCAAACCGTTCCGCAGAACCGCTTGAAGATCAAACCGATACGGCCACTCCCGCGGGGAGTGGTGGGTCGAGGAGGACTTGAACCTCCGACCTCACGCTTATCAGGCGTGCGCTCTAACCACCTGAGCTACCGACCCGTATCCGTTCGGGCCGTTTGCATGAGTGGTGGAGCCTAGGAGGATCGAACTCCTGACCTCCTGAATGCAAATCAGGCGCTCTCCCAGCTGAGCTAAGGCCCCTTGCTTTGTACCCTGCCGGGGCAGGATCCGATGTTTTCTGAAGAGATATGAGGACGGTCCGGTCCGTGATGTGGACAGCTTTGTTTGCTGTCCGTTGCTAAGTGACCTACGAAGCCTGGTGACCCTAAAGTCAAGCCAGCCTTGCTAAGGCCATCCTTAGAAAGGAGGTGATCCAGCCGCAGGTTCCCCTACGGCTACCTTGTTACGACTTCACCCCAGTCGCTGAGCTCACCGTGGTCCGCTGCCTCCAAAAGGTTGGCGCACGGCCTTCGGGTAAACCCAACTCCCATGGTGTGACGGGCGGTGTGTACAAGGCCCGGGAACGTATTCACCGCGTCATGCTGTTACGCGATTACTAGCGATTCCGACTTCATGCCGCCGAGTTGCAGACGACAATCCGAACTGAGACAGTTTTTTGGGATTAACCCATTGTCACTGCCATTGTAGCACGTGTGTAGCCCAACCCGTAAGGGCCATGAGGACTTGACGTCATCCACACCTTCCTCCCGCTTATCACGGGCAGTTTCCTTAGAGTGCCCAGCCGAACTGCTGGCAACTAAGGATGTGGGTTGCGCTCGTTGCCGGACTTAACCGAACATCTCACGACACGAGCTGACGACAGCCATGCAGCACCTGTCACCAGGCCACCGAAGTGGAAGACCCATCTCTGGGCCGGTCCTGGGATGTCAAGGGTTGGTAAGGTTCTGCGCGTTGCTTCGAATTAAACCACATGCTCCACCGCTTGTGCGGGCCCCCGTCAATTCCTTTGAGTTTTAACCTTGCGGCCGTACTCCCCAGGCGGAATGCTTAATCCGTTAGGTGTGACACCGACTAGCATGCTAGCCGACGTCTGGCATTCATCGTTTACGGTGTGGACTACCAGGGTATCTAATCCTGTTTGCTCCCCACACTTTCGCACCTCAGCGTCAGTATCGAGCCAGTGAGCCGCCTTCGCCACTGGTGTTCCTCCGAATATCTACGAATTTCACCTCTACACTCGGAATTCCACTCACCTCTCTCGAACTCAAGACCAGGAGTTTTGGAGGCAGTTCCGGGGTTGAGCCCCGGGATTTCACCCCCAACTTTCTGGTCCGCCTACGCGCGCTTTACGCCCAGTAATTCCGAACAACGCTAACCCCCTCCGTATTACCGCGGCTGCTGGCACGGAGTTAGCCGGGGTTTCTTTACCTGCTACTGTCATTATCATCACAGGCGAAAGAGCTTTACGACCCTAAGGCCTTCATCACTCACGCGGCATGGCTGGATCAGGGTTGCCCCCATTGTCCAAGATTCCCCACTGCTGCCTCCCGTAGGAGTTTGGGCCGTGTCTCAGTCCCAGTGTTGCTGATCATCCTCTAAAACCAGCTATAGATCGTAGACTTGGTAGGCCGTTACCCCACCAACTATCTAATCTAACGCGGGCCGATCCTTCTCCGATAAATCTTTCCCCCGAAGGGCGTATAAGGTATTACTCACCGTTTCCAGTGGCTATTCCTTAGAGAAGGGCACGTTCCCACGCGTTACTAACCCGTCCGCCGCTCACCCCGAAGGGCGCGCTCGACTTGCATGTGTTAGGCCTGCCGCCAGCGTTCGTTCTGAGCCAGGATCAAACTCTCAAGTTGAAAAGCTGTTGCCAGCTTATCCTTGACGTTCGAACCTCTGCACATCACTGCCGATCCGGCTAGGATCGGCAATAGTCTCTGTCTGTATGTGCTTCAGCTTCAAAAGAAACCAAAGTACCGTACAAGACAGTGAAGCTGACACTCCATCATCGGCCCGAAAGCCTAAGAGCGCGATATGCATCGGTCTGATCCATCGAAATGAACCGTGACCGCCCGCATATCTCTTCAGTCATCCATCAATGTCAAAGAGCATCACCTCTGAGAGACAACAATCCCGGCTGCGCTCCAATCTCTTGCTGCGCCGCCGTTCCAGCTAACCCTCGGTGGTGACCGTCAGCGCCTCAGCGCCGCCGGTGAGGGGTGTTCTATGGTGAGCGCCGAAGAGTCGCAACCCCTTTTTTGAAGTTTTGGTGACTTTTCACGCACCGGCCCGAAAGATGGATAAAAATCAATTACTTGCGCCTGTTCGATTTGTGCATTCCGGCAAAAATCGCAGCGTCTCCCCAGCGCTGCCGCCAAGCCTAAATAGAGCGATGTGACCCTGTGTCCCGCCGTACCACTATATATTGGGGGCACATGTATTCAGGGCACAATTCTGGGATGTTACGCGAGTCGGGGCCCAATCCCGCAAACGGCCCGGCACCCGACCGATTCCGCAAAGGCACCTGCACGGGTCTCAAGTGCGCCAGAAACCGCCGCCTATTTCGTTGCCTGCTGCCATAATACGGCAAGCACGCCACCGCATGATACGCACGGACCCGGAATGCGTTTCTGGCGCGACGCACCGCGATCAAAAGCCAGACGCCCGGTGATAGAGGCCGATGATATCGCGTCTGACGGTGTACGGAGCGGCGGGCCATTTCAACTCTCCGCACCGAAGGCGCTCAATAGCACAGGACCGTGCGGAACGGCCCCGCGAAGGCCTGGCAAGCAGCCGCCGCGGAACGTTGCCCATATATAACCGGCGCCAGCCGGCTTTTGCCCAAAAACTCAGAAGTCGTCCCAGCCCTGCGCGGCCGGCAGCATCTCTACCGCTGCGATCGGGCCCGCAGGCGCGGCCAGCTTCTGATGCCCTCCAGCATACACCTCCGGGGCGGGCGCAACGGCAAGGCTGGCGCCGCCGCGGAACTTGGAGACCTCCCGTGTCAGCTGGCTGGCGTCGGAGGACAACAGGCGGCTGGCAGCAGAGGCTTCCTCCACCATCGCTGCATTTTGCTGGGTCACCTGATCCAGCTGCGAAACACCCAGGTTGATTTCACTCAGCGATGTCGCCTGCTCCTTGGCCCCTGCTGCAATGCCGCTGATATGGGACGAGATGGTGCCCACGCTCTCGATGATCTGCTGCAGTTCCTCGCCGGTTCTTCCGACCAGGTCCACCCCGGTGGCCACTTGCTGCTTGCTCTGGCCGATCAGCTGCTTGATCTCTCCGGCCGCCCCCGCAGAGCGCTGCGCCAGTGCCCGCACCTCCGACGCGACAACCGCAAACCCGCGGCCCGCCTCGCCTGCCCTCGCCGCCTCAACCCCGGCATTGAGCGCCAGCAGGTTGGTCTGAAAGGCGATATCGTCGATCATTCCGATGATCTTGGCGATTTCCTCCGACGACGCCTCAATCTGCGACATTGCCGCCACCGCGTCCGTAACCACCCGGCCGCTGCGCTCAGCTGCGGTCTTGGCGTCGCTGACGATGACCTCCACCTTCTCTGCGCCTTCTGCGGAGGAGTGCACCGTGCCGGTCAGCTCCTCAATGGCAGCCGCAGTCTGCTCCAGGGTTGCTGCCTGGCTCTCGGTGCGCTGGGACAATTCACCGGCCGATTTGGTCATCTCACCGGCGGTGCGCTCCACGGCCTCGGACACCTGTGTCACCGCTCCCATGGCGGTTTCCAGCTGCCCTGCTGACTGGTTGAACGCCTCGCCCAGCGCCGCGATATCGGCCTGATCCGACAATTTGACCCGAACCGTCAGATCCCCCTGGCTCATCGCCTCAAGACCGCGGGCGATTTCCTGCAGGCCAAGACGCCGCTCCGTCACATCCGAGGCAACGAGAACCACACGCTCAACAGCGCCCCCGGCTCCGGCAACCGGTGCGTAGCTGGCTTGGAACCAAACGGTGGAGCCATCCTTTGCTATCCGCGGAAACTGCCCCGTGAACACCTCACCAGAGGCCAGTTTTTCCCAGAAGCTTTTGTATTCCGCTCCGGCAGCAATCTCCGGCGCTACGAACATCGAGTGCTGCTGCCCCGCGATCTCTTCCATCCTGTAGCCCATGGCGGCAAGAAAATTGCCGTTTGCTGTCAGAAGGTCACCATCCGGGTTGAACTGAGCAACGGCTTGGGTGGCATCAACAGCGTCTGCAATGATCCTGGCGCCGCTGTCCTGTTCTGCGGGCCGTGCTGCCTTGAATTTGAAAAACAAAAGTCTTCTCCGCGCATTCCTGATTCTCTGTGCTCCCGAAGGGAGTAGACCGATTCCAAAAGAAATCTCTTAACACCGGCCCGCACGTACGGGCGCGGGTTTACGATGATTTCACCCTGCCCGGCCCTGTCCTGACACACCGGCGGGACACCTGGATCTGCATAGCCCTGTGCACAATGGCGCCGCGTAGTCACACGCACCGCCCATCTTTACCAGTTAACAACCAAAGGTTGTGATGATAGTGGAAATGACGCCATAAGATGTTCTGTGCGCCGTGAGCTATTCACGCGGCAGTCTGGCTGCACTCCGCGCCAGGCACAGCATCAACCCGCGGATCGGTGATGAACCGCGCGGGCGGCGACAACTGAAAGCGACAGACATGACAATTGCCAAGCAAGCAGCCTCCCGTCAGTCCCGCTTCTCCGAAGCCTGGCTGCGCTTTCACGAGAAACGGATTGCAGCCGGGCTGGCGGCCGGGGGATTTCTGTTTGATTACCTGACACCGCTGGGCGTCGCTGCCGGACTTATCTATGCCTCTTTCATTATACTTGCCGTCTGGGCAGCCAAACCGGAGGCTGCCTTCACTTACGCCAAGATTGCGACTGTGCTGACGGTGACCGGCTACTTCCTGTTCCAGCGGATCGGCATAGACGAAAGCGTTGTCCTGATGAACAGGACGCTAACGCTGTTTGCGATCTGGATTATCGCCTCCGTTGTGCACGAACTGAAGACCAACCAGCTGTTTTTGGAGCAGAAACAGAAGGAGCTGACTGCAATACAGGACAACACCGCCGAGGGCATGATCACAATTGACTGCAAGGGTATTATTCAAAGCTACAACCGTGCCTGCGAAAAGATTTTCGGTTATTCCGCCAGCGAAGCGGTTGGCCGCAATGTTAAGTTCCTGATGCCTGAACCCTATCGCTCCAGGCACGATGGCTACATCGCCGCTCACCTGCGGACCGGTCAAAACAGGAATATCGGCACACGACGGGAATTTCAGGGGCGGCACAAGGACGGCGGCACGTTTCCCCTTGAACTGTCGATGAGCGAGGTCAGGGTGGGCGGCCATCATCTGTTCAGCGGCATTGTCCGCGATATTTCCGACCGCAAACACGCCGAGGCGGAACGTGAAGAGATCATGAGCGAACTGGCCCGCTCGAACCGGGACCTGGACGATTTCGCCTATGTCGCCTCCCACGATTTGCGCGCGCCTCTGCGCGTGATCGGGAACGCCTCCCAGTGGCTGGAGGAAGATCTGGCGGACGGATTGGATGATGACAGCCGGGAAAATCTGGAATTGCTCCGTGCCCGGGTATCACGGATGGACCGGCTGCTCGATGATCTTCTCGAATACTCCCGGGCAGGCCGCCAGCAAGACAGCAGGTATCAGCAGACCATGCCTGGCGGCGAGCTGATGCGTGAGGTCCTGATGCTGGTCGAAAGGCCGGAGGGGTTCACCATCAGTATCGCACCCGGCTTTGACGGTATCCAGCTGCCGAACATGCCGCTCAAGCAGATTTTCACCAATCTTGTTTCCAACGCGATCAAGCATAATGACCGCGCCACCGGCACGGTCTGGGTAAACGTAGAGGACGCAGGTGAAAACTACCTGTTTTCAGTCGCCGATGACGGTCCCGGCATCGCTCCCGAGTACCACAATCAGGTATTCAAAATGTTCCAGACCCTGAAATCGCGCGACGAGGTCGAGGGCAGCGGCATCGGCCTGTCAATCGTCAAGAAGCATCTGGAGCGCGCAGGCGGCACGATCTCTGTCCGTTCCGCCCACGGGGAAGGCTGCGCATTCAGCTTCACCTGGCCAAAGCAGCAGGAGCTTCAGCAGAAAAGCGGATAAAGTGGAAACCCGCCGCAGCGGATTCCGCCCTGGAGGAAACGTGAGGATCCTCTGGGCCA
The DNA here is from genome assembly GCF_056158685.1 of Leisingera sp. ABM4_103. NCBI lineage: Bacteria > Pseudomonadati > Pseudomonadota > Alphaproteobacteria > Rhodobacterales > Roseobacteraceae > Leisingera > Leisingera sp. ABM4_103. Next base: position 692,606 of record NZ_JBSWTU010000005.1, read on the forward strand.
AAGCCGCCACAGACGTCTCCCGTACCGCTCAAGCAGACCTTCCAGATTGCTGGATCGCCCCTGGGGACAGCCGGGCTGCCGACGAAGTCAGGAACCTGATCGCCCGGAAACGGACCTTGCGCCGACGCAGTGCCTGCGCAGACAAAGCGCAAGGCTCCGAAGAGAAATAACGAGAAATGGCGATCCCTGAAGGACTCGAACCCTCAACCTGCTGATTAGAAGTCAGCTGCTCTATCCAGTTGAGCTAAGGGACCGCGTGGCGCCAGTTATGACAGGCTCCGGCCGGGGGTCAAGCCGCGGCGCGCAGGTCCAGGTGCATAAAGACCGACCAAGGGTCCTCGCCGTAGTCCGCAAACGGCCCGCATTGCACAAACCCCAGGGATTCATAAAGACGGCGCGACGGCAGGAAATCATCCGTCGACCCGGTTTCCAGATAAATGCCAGAGGCGTTATCGCGCCGGGCCAGCGCCAGCAGGAAATCCAGCATCGCCCGCCCTGCCCCGCTGCCGCGGGCCTCTGCCAGTGTATGCATCGACTTCAGCTCGCGCGCGCCATCGTCCAAGGTTTTCAGCGCCCCCATGGCAATAGCCTTGCCGCTCTGGCGCAACAGGAAGAACCGCACATCCGGACCTTCCAGCCCGCTGCCGTCCAAGGCATGGCAGCTTTCCTCAGGCGACTGCGCAGCCATTTGCGACAGATGCCGCCGGATCATCGCGGCGGCCTCCGGTTCCGCCGGGCTTGCCGGGCTTATTTCGAACCCGGAAACAGGTGTGCCGGCGCCACCCGGGCTGCTGCGGTGCTCTACGTTCGCCATATTGCCTCACGATCTTATCAGCGGTCACCGGTGCGGTCCGGCACATAACGCACCGGCCTGGCACGATCCCTACTCTGTGTTTACTGTCAGGGAAAGATAATTCCTTATCACTCAGCGGCCCGGAAAAGGACCGTTGCCAGGGGCAGCGGTCCGGGGAAACGAACACATCAGAAACAGGACCGCCGCCGTCAGGTGCCCTGGCACCGTTCCGGTAAACAGATCTCCATTTCCTTCATCACGGCGCCGAAACCGCCCGCCATCAGGCCAGTGATCCGGCCCGCCTCCAGATCCAGCTCGACCGTGATTTCGCTGGGCGACGCCGGCACCATGTAGTGGCCTTGCTCGATCAGAAGCTTGGGCTTGCGGATGCCAAGATGGTCATAAAGCGCGCAGGCCAGCGGCCCGGCGGCCATGCCGGTTGCCGACTCCTCAGCTATGCCATAGCGCGGCGCGAACATGCGTGCCGTGGCATCGGCGGAGGTTGCAGCGGGATCCGTTGTGAAGACATAGAACCCGATCAGGTCCAGCGCCTCGCTGATGGCTTCGATCTGCGGCTGCCGGGGCTGGATAGCCGCCAGCGCAGCGGCGTCCTTGACTGCAACCAGCACAAAACTGTTGCCGGTATTGGCAAGCACCGGCGCAAACCGCGGATCCAGGCTGTCGTCGGCAAGGCCGAGCGCGGCCAGAACATCCTGCAGCTGGACACCGCGGTCCGCCCAATCATCGGCCGTCTCGTAGCGCGGCGCCAGCTGCTCCATATAGGCCGCGCCTTCCCGGACGATAATTTTCCGAGGCCCATCAACGGTTTCTTTGGAGGTCTCACCCTCCTTAACCCGCCCGAGTTCGGCCAGATAGCTGAAGGTCGCGATGGTCGCGTGGCCGCAATGGGCAATGCGCCGGGCCGGGGTAAAGAAGTCCAGCTTGAAACCCTCGGTGGCGGAACGCGAAACGAACGCGGTCTCCGACAGCCCAACCTTTTGCGCGATTTCCAGCATCTGTGCCTCGCTAAGCTCATCGGCATCCAGCACAACTCCCGCGGGGTTGCCGCCGGCTGCCTGCACGTGCCCGCCGCTGCCGCGGCTGATCCGCTTGAGGTCCGCATCGCTCATCCCGTCGCGGCCGGCCTCAAGCAATTCCGCGTCGCCGGTGTCGCGAAGGGTGACAAATCCATTGACGATGCGGGCGGTGACAGATGTGGTGCTCCGGGTCATGCTGCGAACTCCTTTTCATGAACTGCTGTCAGCATGACCAAACTCTTGCGCCTGTAATACTGATATAACTATGATCAGGATTCATGAATTACGACAGCCTTCTCCCTAAACTTCTGCAGAGCGCCCCCCTGCTGGCGGCCATTGCCGAGGAACAAAACTTTACCCGCGCTGCGGAACGGCTGGGGATTGAGCAATCCGCGGTCAGCCACCGGATCAAGGCGCTGGAGGAGGCCCTCGGCGTGCCGCTGTTTGACCGCACCACCCGCCGGATCACTCCGACGGACGTCGGCCGCATCGTCTGCGAGGCCGCGCAGCAAAGCGGCGGAGTCTGGCAAGCCGCGCTCACCCGGCTGCAGGACCTGAAAACCAGCCGCAGCCTGCGGCTTTCGGTATCGTCTTCGGTGGCGATGAAGTGGATCGTGCCCGCCCTGCAGCGCGCGCAGGCCAGCGGCCTGGATCTGCTGGTGGACGTCGATGACCGGCTGGCCGACCTGCACGCAGGCGAGGCCAAGGCCGCGATCCGCTATGGCATGGGGCCATATCCAGGCCTGCATTCGGAGCCCTTGCTGCAGGCCGTGCTGCTGCCGGTCTGCCGCCCGGGTTACCTGGGGCCGCAATCCTTTCAGGACTATTGCCAGCAGCCCGGCGCCCGCCTGCTGGTCGACCGCTTCGGCGAAACCGACGGCACCGGGTTCAGCTGGGACGCCTATTTTTCGGGCCGCGGCTGGGACATCGGGTTTGAGCGCTCCATCAGTGCCTTTGCCCGCGCCGACCTGGCGATCCAGGCCGCAATCAGCGGCATGGGCATTGCGCTGGGGCGCAGCCTGCTGGTCGAACATGATCTGGAGGCCGGCTTTCTGGAGGCTGCCGGCCCGCCGGTGAAATCACGGGCCCGCTATTGGCTGGTCACCACGCCGGCCAATGCGGCGACGGAGGGGTACCAGGTCTTGCGGACCTGGCTTCAGGCAGAGGTCTCGGAGATCCGCAAACAGCAGGCCGCGCTGTTCGGCAAACCGTAGAAGCGGTCATCTCAGCAGCCGGGGCTCAGCCCGCCGCCCTGATCCAGCGGGCGATCTCCTCGGCAGCTGACTGCAAATGCTGCTCCTGCGTCAGCCCGGTCACTCTCTTACGCGGCTTCAGGTCATGATCGCCGTCTTCCAGCCAGCAAAACGCCGCCGCACCGGAAAGGTCATAGCCTGCAACCTCCCCCTGCGTGCCGAACGGGTCACGGGTGCCCTGGCAAATCAGCGCTGGCGTTCTCAGTCCGGCCAGATGCCCGGTCCTGAGCTTTTCGGGTTTGCCAGGCGGATGGAACGGATAGCCAAGACAGACCAATCCTCGGATGCGTTCCTGAGCCCAAAGATCATCGGCAATCAGGCTGGCGACCCGGCCGCCCATGGACTTGCCGCCGATAAACAGCGGGCCGCTGCAGACAAGCGTCTCGATGGCTTCGCGGTACTCTTCCTGCAACACCTCAACCTTCGGCGGCGGCCGTTTCGGCCCGCCGCTGCGGCGCCCTGCCATGTATGCGAATTCAAACCGGGCAACGCGCATCCCGCGGGCGGCAAGGGCCTCTGCCATCGTGGTCATGAAGGGCGTATCCATTGCCGCCCCTGCACCGTGGGCGAGGAGAATGGTGGCGCGCCCCGGTTCGTCGCCGTTCAAGAGAAACCTGAATTCAGACATAAAAGCTTACCCGCAGAACCGCCCCTTAGAATTTGGCATGAGCTGCCGCCGTTACCGGCGAGAGCTGCATCCGGAACCACCATGCGCTCAAACGAAAAGGGGCCGCAAGACCGCTCCGCCCTCTGGAAACTGAAGCGCTTGCAGCGGAGGTGCTCAGGAGCAGAGCAATTTGATCCTGCCGTTCCCAGCGAGACACCGAGCCATATCGCTCAATTGTGGCGGCGGCAAAAGGCGTCTGCACTTGCAAATTGCTATCGGTCCGCCCCCGGTGCCCCACAGGCACGCAAACCAAGGCACGCTAAATCGGCACACCGGTGATGCGCGCGATCAATTCCAATGAGTTCCGCGCACCGAATTTCTCCAATAGCCGGGCGCGATGGACCTCGACCGTCCGCGGTGAGATGCCAAGCCCGCGCGCGATCTCCTTGCTGGTAAGCCCTTCGGCCATCATCTTGGCCACCTGCCGCTCCCGCGCTGTCATCTCTGTGATCGGGCGGTGCTCGGAAATATCGGCGAACGTCCAAACCGACCGGGCAAAAGGCGTATCCGCATCAAGCGACTGCCCCCGCACCCGGCACCAGAAATGCGAACCGTCCCGGCGGCGCATGATGCGCTCATCTTCGTACTGGCCGGTGCCCTGCATCTTGTGCAGGCCGAGGTCCCCGATACGCCGGTATTCCTCCATCGACGGGTAAAGCACCGAAAGGGAACGCCCTTCGAGATCCTCCGCCCGGTATCCGAACATGCGTGCAAACCGCGGATTGCAGCGGCGGATCAGACGGTTTTCCGCATAGATCAGCCCGATCGGGGCATGATCAAAGGCAAGGGATTCAAGGTCAGCATTCATGGATAATTACGTAGTTACACGGATCGCGCCGCCATCGTTACACAATTAGCCTGTCTTCACGTCAAGGGAGGCAGATATGGACGCAAAAATCGTTGGCTGGGGCCACACACCATTCGGTGCGCTGGACCAGAGTTTTGAGGAGCTGATCCAGGCCGCCGCCGCGGAGGCGATCGAAATGGCCGGTGTCGGCCCGGAAGAGATCGATGCAATCTGGCTGGGGCATTTCAACAGCGGCATGGTGCCGGACGCCTTTGCGTCGTCGCTTGTGCTGGGCCTGAATGACCGGCTGCGTTTCACGCCTGCAACCCGGGTGGAAAACGCCTGCGCTTCGGGCTCGGCGGCGGTCTATGCGGCGCGCGATGCCATCCGGGCCGGATCGGCCCGGACCGTCCTGGTGATTGGCGCGGAGAAGATGACCTCGCTTGACACCAAAGGGGTGACTGCGGCGCTGGCAGGCGCCTCCTATCAGACCGAAGAGGCGGGGGTCAGCTTTCCGCAGATCTTCGCCCGGATCGCCAGCGGTTATTTCCAGGCCTACGGCGACCAGTCCGGGACGCTGGCCCGTATCGCTGTCAAGAACCATGCCAACGCGCAGGCCAACCCCCTGGCGCAGATGCGCCGGGACGTGAGCTTTGAGTTTTGCAACACGCCCAGCGAAAAGAACCCGGTGATCGCCCCGCCGCTGCGGCTGACGGATTGCTCGCTGATTTCGGACGGTGCCGCCGCGCTGGTGATGGTGGCCGAAGACCGCGCCGGCTTTGAATGCGCGGCAGGGTTCCGCGCCTCCTGCCAGGTCAATGATTACCTGCCCATGTCGCGCCGGGACATGACCCGCCTCGCAGGTGCGGCGCGCGCGTTCGAAATGGCCTTTGAAGAGGCCGGCATCGGCGTGAATGACCTCGACCTGGCGGAAGTGCATGACTGTTTCACCATCGCCGAGCTGATGATCTACGAGGCGATGGGCCTGGCGCCGCAGGGCCAGGGGGCCCGGGCGGTGGCAGAGGGCACCGTCATGGCCGGCGGCGCCCTGCCCGTGAACCTGTCGGGCGGGTTGAAGGCCAAGGGCCACCCGGTCGGCGCCACCGGTGTTTCCATGCATGTTTTGGCTGCGCAGCAGGTCACCGGACAGGCCGGGCCGCTGCAGAAACCCGGGGCAGAGCTGGCGGGTGTTTTCAACATGGGCGGTTCCGGCGTTGCCAATTACTGCTCCATTCTGGAGGCCCGTTCATGAACCCCGCCGAGTGGCTGCACCGGACTGCATTGCGCGCCGGTGCACGTCCTGCCCTGCTCATAGGGGACCGGACCATCTTGGACTATGCGGGCTTTCGCGACGCGGCAGCGCGCCTTGGCACGGGGCTGGCTGCGCGCGGCGTTTCCAAGGGCGACCGGGTCGCGGTCTTCATGGGCAACCGCATTGAGTACCTGATCGCGCTGTACGGTATCTGGTTCACCGGTGCCGCGGCCGTACCGGTTAACGCCAAGCTGCACCCGAAGGAGGCCGGCTGGATCATCGAAAACGCCGGCGCTGCCCTCACGCTGAGCGATGGCAAGCACGCGCCCGGCCTGAGCGGACCGGTGGTTTCGGCGGACGGGGCAGAGTGGGATACGCTCCTGCGGTCATCGCCGATGGCGCGGCCGGAGATGCTGGACCCCGACGATATGGTTTGGCTGTTTTACACCTCAGGCACCACCGGCAAGCCCAAAGGCGTGATGATGACGTGCGGCAATATCGCGGCCATGACCTATGCCTATTTCACCGATGTCGATGATGTGCTGCCCCAAGACGCCATCCTTTACGCGGCGCCGATGTCGCACGGGGCCGGCATCTACAACTTCATGCACGTGATCCGCGGCGCCCGCCATGTGGTGCCGGAAAGCGGCGGGTTCGATCCGCAAGAAATTCTCGCACTGGGGCGGTCGGTTGGCAGCATCTCCATGTTCGCAGCCCCCACCATGGTGCGCCGCCTGGCAAGTCACGCCAAGGCAACGGGCCAGGATGGCGAAGGTTTGCGCACGATCACCTATGCCGGCGGGCCGATGTATGAGGCAGATATTCTGGACGCGGTTGAGACCATGGGCGCGCGTTTCATTCAGGTCTATGGCCAGGGTGAATGCCCCATGGGCATCACGGTACTGCCGCGCAATGACGTGGCCGGCCGCAGCCACCCGCGGTGGCGCGCGCGGCTGAACTCCGTGGGCACAGCCCAGAGCGCTGTCATGGTCCGGATCGCCGATGAAACCGGCGCTGAGCTGCCGCCCGGCGAAACCGGCGAAATCACCGTTCGCGGGGCGACGGTGATGAAGGGATACTGGCGCAACCCCGCGGCCACCGCCAAGACAATCCGCGACGGCTGGCTCTGGACCGGCGACATGGGCTCAATGGATCTGGACGGCTATGTCACGATGATGGACCGCTCGAAGGACATGATTATCTCGGGCGGATCCAACATCTATCCCCGCGAAGTGGAGGACGTTCTCCTGTCTCACCCGCAGGTCTCCGAAGCGGCCGTGGTGGGCCGGCCCCACCCGGAGTGGGGCGAAGAGGTGGTGGCCTTTGTCGTGGGAACGGCCGCACAGGAGGCGCTTGACGCCCGCTGCCTGGAACAGATCGCGCGGTTCAAGCGGCCAAAGCAGTACATCTTTGTGCCGGAACTGCCCAAGAACAATTATGGCAAGGTGCTGAAAACCGATCTGCGCGCCATGCTGCAACAGGAGCAACTGCATGACTGATCTGACCGGAAAGACCGCCCTCGTAACAGGTTCTGTTCAGGGCATCGGGCTGGCAATGGCCAAGGCTTTTGCCGGGGCGGGCGCCCGCGTGGCCGTGCATGGGCTGGCCGATCAGGAGCAAGCCCGGGCCGCTATGGCCGAAGTCACCGCTGCCGGCGCTCCGGAAACCCGGTTTTTCGATGCTGACATGCGGGACGCAAGCGCGGTCGAAGCCATGATGGCCGGAATGGAAGAATGGGGGGGCACCGACATCCTCGCCAACAACGCCGGCATCCAGAAAACCGTCTCCCTCGCGGAGGCAGACACCGCCACATGGGATGCTGTGCTGGGTGTCAACCTGACGGGGGCCTTTCACACGATGCGCCTGGCCATGCCCAAAATGGCCGAACGCGGATACGGGCGGGTGGTCAATATCGCCTCGGTTCACGGGCTGGTCGCTTCGGTGAACAAGGCGCCCTATGTGGCATCGAAGTTCGGGCTGGTGGGGCTGTCCCGGGTCGCAGCGCTGGAATACGCGAGCCAGGGCAGCCGCGACACGGGCGGCATTACTGTCAACTGCATCTGCCCCGGCTGGACGGAAACCGCGATCATCGAGCCGCAAGTCCAGGCCCGCGCCGCCCTGCACGGCGGCGACAGAGCAGCGGGGATTGCCGACCTTCTCGCCGAAAAACAACCCTCCCGCCGCACCTCCGACCCCTCTGAGATCGGTGCGCTGGCGCTCTGGCTCTGCGCCCGCGAGGCACATAACGTCACGGGGGCATCCATTCCCGTCGATGGCGGCTGGACGGCGCAATAGTTAGCGGGGCAAGCACCGGCGCCGCGATGCCGCTTGGCCCCTTTCTTCGCGTCTTTCAGGTGCCCGTCAGTGCTTTGGATTTCCGTCCTCTTTGAGAGCTTGACGGCCCGGGGAGGGGGAACGGCTGCGCCCATTTGCCCCCCGGAGCCGGTCACGAGTTCAAAAACTCACCTGAAACCGCGGCCGGCAACCGCTCTCAGCAGATCAATCTGGACAATGTCAAAAGTGGTCCGGAAACAAGCTCTTTGCAACATAAAGACAGGTCCGCTCAGCCTTGCCGCGGTCGAAATCATCTGCGTGCAAGTGAAAGTCGGTCCACGTTCCCTCAAGGAGAGCGATCAGTCCGTCGGCTGCAAGCTCTGCATCGGCGCCGGCGTAGGACCCCTCGTCGATGAGGGTCTGACAAATCTCAATCAGCACATTGCGCAGATTTGCATCCCTGGAATCGATGTATTGCCGGTACTCTGGGTTCGAATAGACTTCAGATCGGAAGGCGAACCAAACCGCAACATCGCGACGGTTGAGCAGGTCCGGCGAAACATCCAGCTTGACGATCCCCTTCAATTTTTCCGCCGCCGGAAGGGCCGGGTCCAGGGCCACCCTCTTCCATCGTTCGGAGTAGCTGTTCGCCAAATCTTCGGCGACTGCCAGCAGGAGGTTCTCCTTGGTCTTGAAATGCAGATTTATCATGCCCCGCGACAGGCCGGAAATGTCCTGAATTGCGGCAATGGTCGCCCCCCGGAAGCCGTGTCTGAATATGGCTTCCGCTGCGGACTCCAAGAGATGACGCCAATTCTTGGACTTGCTGAACTCCCTGGCGTTCAGCCCTTCCCCATGCTGGCCGGTGCTGCTCACGTCCTTTGCGACCCTCTTTGCTTCAGGGGAATGCCCCAAGTTTCCAATGGCTTCACACAAACCGAACTTAAAAGCAAAGGCCGTTCTTGACAATGAATGTACGTTTGTTCAGTTTGTGATAAGTGTTACAATGCAGGTGAGATCATGACGCTGCTGAATACCGGCTTCGACACAGTCCGCGATTGGGACAACGGGCATTTCGTGCATCCGTGGGAGGGGATGGCCCACATCGGCCAGAACAACAGGACGTTTACCGAGGGCGGTGAAGGCATCTATGTCACCACGGAAACGGGTGAGCGCCTGATCGACGGACCGGCCGGCATGTGGTGCGTGCAGATCGGTTACGGCAACACCGAGATAGCCGAAGCGATGGCACAGCAGGCGCGGGAATTGGCTTATTTCTCGCCGTTCAACAACGCGAACTCCACCTCCGCACGCCTGGCCCATGAAATAGCCGGACGCACGCCGGGGGATCTGAACCATGTTTTCTTCACCACCGGCGGCTCTACGGCCGTGGACAGTGCGCTGCGCTTCGTCCAGTTCCGCAACAATGTCCTGGGACGGCCGGACAAAAAAGTCGTGATATCGCGCCAAAAGGCCTATCACGGCTCAACCTATCTGGCGGCCTCGATGAGCGGCAAGGAACGCGACAAGGGCTGGCTGGACCAGGCAGAGCATCTGACCCATTTCCTGCCCAACGTGAACCCTTATGTCCGCGCCAAAGGCCAGAGCGTCGAGGCGTTTCTGAATGAAAAGGTTGCGGACCTGGAAAACGCGATCCTGCGGATCGGTGCTGACAAGGTAGCGGCTTTCATTGCCGAACCGATCCTGTGTTCGGGCGGGGTGATCATTCCGCCAGCGGGTTATCACAGACGCTGTCTCGAAGTCTGCCGCCGGCATGACGTGCTCTACATCTCTGACGAAGTGGTCACCGGTTTCGGCCGCATGGGCCACTGGTTTGCCTCCGAAGAGGTGTTCGATATCGTTCCCGACATCATCACCTGCGCCAAGGGCATGACCTCAGGCTATGTGCCGATGGGGGCCTGCATCATCTCCGACCGGCTGATTGCCGACGTGTCCGGCGGTAATTCCCAGGACGCGACCTTCTCGAACGGGTTCACCTACTCCGGCCATCCGGTCAGCGCTGCCGCAGCGCTCAAGAATATCGAGATCATCGAACGCGAGGGCATCCTTGAGCATGTGCGAAAGGTCACGCCCCATTTCGAAGCACGGCTCGCAGCCCTCGCCAGCCTCCCGCTGGTCGGCGATGCGCGCGGTCAGGGGCTGCTTGGCTGTGTCGAATGCGTAGCCGATGCAACGGCCGGCGACGTGCTCGCACTCGACAAGTCCGTGGGCGCCATGATCGACGCGCATTGCCAGGACAACGGCCTCATCCTGCGCCCGATCATCAACATGTGCGTGTTCTCACCGCCGCTGATCATCTCCGAAAGCCAGATCGACCAGATGTTCGACATTCTGGAGGACGGCATCCGCAAGACAACAAGCGATCTCATTAAGCAGGGGATCAAGCTCGCATGAAACAAGAGAACGTGCGGCGCTTGCGGCCCCGGGTGGCGGCCCCGCACCAAGGGCACCTGCGGCAGCACCTTGCCGCCGGCGCCCGTGCCTCAACGTCAAATTGACCCTTAAAGATTGGGCCGAACAGCTCGCTTCGGAGCACCGCTCCGCCTGCTAAGACCCGGATATGGAAAAGGCGCCCATTAGGCGCCTATTTGCAAATCCCGATGAGAACCCGTGCCGAAACGGTGGGAACTCGTGGAAGATTTACAACCTCAGTGGGTCCAGGGCCCGCGGCGGTTGGTGGCGAAATTGTCGCCATAGCCGCCCGGACGGATGTTGGCCTTGCGCTCCTTGGGCTCGACCACCAGCGCTTCAATGCCATGATCCTTGGCATATTCCAGCGCCGCCTCCTTGGTATCAAAGCGCAGACGCACCTGGCTTTGGGTGTCGCTGGAGGAGGTCCAGCCCATCAGCGGATCCACCTCGCGGGCGCTTGCCGGCGCGAATTCCAGGACCCATCTCCGCGTCTTCGCCATGCCCGAGGTCATGGCATTGCGTGCTGGCCGGTAAATCCGCGCTTGCATGGGCTGTCTCCTGGTGTCTCAACCTGTGAATCTCAAAGTTGCGCATTTATGCGCCGGATATGCGGCTGCAGCAAGGTGGCAAATGCGCCGTATTTCAACGGTTTTGCCCCGCCGCCACAGGCGTTTGACCGCAACAAGCCCTGATGCCCCCTTGAACAAGAACATAAACAGACCAAAATCAGCGCGGTCCCCAACGGAGTCGCCCGATGCCCTATGCCCATTCCGACAAGTCCATGCCGATGATGACTCAGCGGGCGCCGCAGCAGCGGCCCAAGCTGGAGGGCGGCAAGCGGTTTGTCATGAACACGACCTTCGACCCGGCAGGCGACCAGCCCACCGCGATCAAGGAACTGTCCGAGGGCGTGCTGGAGGGCGAGCGCAATCAAGTGCTTCTGGGCGCCACCGGCACCGGCAAGACCTTCACCATGGCCAAGGTGATCGAGGAAACCCAGCGCCCGGCGATCATCCTCGCCCCGAACAAAACGCTGGCGGCGCAATTGTACGGCGAATTCAAGGGTTTCTTCCCGGAGAACTCGGTCGAATATTTCGTCTCCTTCTACGACTACTACCAGCCGGAGGCCTATGTGCCGCGCTCCGACACGTATATCGAGAAGGAAAGCCAGATCAACGAGCAGATTGACCGGATGCGCCACTCCGCCACCCGCGCCCTGCTCGAACGCGACGACGTCATCATCATCGCGTCTGTCAGCTGCATCTATGGCATCGGCTCGGTCGAGACCTACTCCGCCATGACCCAGGACCTGAAGGCCGGCGAGATGTACGACCAGCGCCAGATCATGGCCGATCTGGTCGCCCAGCAGTACAAGCGCAACGACCAGGCCTTCCAGCGCGGCTCCTTCCGGGTCCGCGGCGACACGCTGGAAATCTTCCCCGCCCACCTGGAGGACCGCGCCTGGAAACTCTCCTTCTTCGGCGAGGAGCTGGAGGCGATCACCGAATTCGACCCGCTGACCGGCGAGAAGACCGGCACCTTCGAGCAGATCCGCGTCTATGCGAACTCCCACTATGTGACGCCCAAGCCGACGCTGAACCAGGCCATCGTCTCCATCAAGCAGGAGCTGAAACAGCGCCTCGACCAGCTGGTGAACGAAGGCAAGCTGCTGGAAGCCCAGCGGCTGGAGCAGCGCACAAACTTCGACCTCGAGATGCTGGAGGCGACCGGCCACTGCAACGGCATCGAAAACTACTCCCGCTACCTGACGGGCCGCGCCCCGGGCGAGCCGCCCCCGACCCTCTTTGAATTCATTCCCGACAACGCCATTGTTTTCGCCGATGAATCCCACGTCTCCGTCCCGCAGATCGGCGGCATGTACCGCGGCGACCACCGGCGCAAGTTCACCCTGGCCGAACACGGCTTCCGCCTGCCGTCCTGCATGGACAACCGCCCCCTCAAGTTCGAGGAATGGGACGCCATGCGCCCGCAGTCGGTCTTTGTCTCCGCCACCCCCGCCGCGTGGGAGCTGGAACAGGCGGGCGGCGTCTTCACCGAACAGGTGATCCGCCCCACCGGCCTTCTGGACCCGGAGGTCGAAATCCGCCCCGTCGGCATGCAGGTCGACGACCTCCTCGACGAGATCCGCAAAGTCACCGCAAACGGCTTCCGCACCCTGGTCACCACGCTGACCAAACGCATGGCAGAGGATCTGACCGAATACCTGCACGAACAGGGTATCAAGGTCCGCTACATGCACTCCGACATCGACACGCTGGAGCGGATCGAGATCCTGCGCGACCTGCGCCTCGGCGCCTTCGACGTGCTGATCGGCATCAACCTGCTGCGCGAAGGCCTCGACATCCCGGAGTGCGGCCTCGTCGCTATTCTGGACGCCGACAAGGAGGGCTTCCTGCGCTCCGAGACCTCGCTGATCCAGACCATCGGCCGCGCCGCGCGGAACGCCGACGGCCGCGTCATCATGTATGCCGACAAGATCACCGGCTCGATGGAGCGCGCCCTGGGTGAGACCAACCGCCGCCGCGAAAAGCAGATCGCCTACAATCTGGAACACGGCATCACGCCTGAAACCGTCAAGAAAAACGTCGAGGACGTGCTGGCCGGCCTTTACGAGGGCGATGTGGACATGAACCGCGTCACCGCCACGGTCGGCAAGCCGATGCACGGCGCCAACCTGGAGGCGCATCTGAACGGCCTGCGCGACGACATGCGCAAGGCGGCGGAGAACCTGGAGTTCGAAGAAGCCGCCCGCCTGCGCGACGAGATCAAGCGGCTGGAGGCCGTGGACCTCGCCATCTCCGACGACCCCCTGGCCCGGCAATCGGCGGTGGAGGCGGCGTCGGAGGCGGCGGTTAAGTCGCGGGGGCGGTCAACGGCGGGGAAAGCGGGGACGCGGGCGTACCGGGGGAAATCGCAGAAGAAGTTTTCGTAGGGTGGGCAATTTGCCCACCATTCCACGGCGTCCACAAGAAATGGTGGGCGGAATCGCCCACCCTACTCGCCGAACTCTCCCTCCGGGCTTGGCTCTGTCCACTCTGCCGGGACTCTGCACGCCCGAATATCCCGATGGATCGAGGAAAATTTCCAATCTGCCGGCCGGGCGGCCAGCCCATGCTTCACCGGATTGGTCCAGCAGTAAGTGACATGCCGCCGGTAGTCTTTTTCATTCCGGATAAAATGCTCCCAAAACCGGCGCTGCCAGATCCCCTTTTCCCGCTTGGCATGCTTGCTGGCGGAACGACCAAAGCTTCCGCCCACGGCATGTGAAAACCGGGACTTGATCAGCCGCCAGCGCCCGGAGAAATCGCAGTCTCCCTCTGGCAAGGTCCAGACCGCATGCAAATGGTCCGGCAGAATAACCATTGCCTCACAGCGGAACGGCAGCTGCCGCTGAGTATCCGCATAAGCCTGCCGCAATGCAGCAATCTCCTCGACGAGCAAGGATGTCCCCCGCTGCGCCAGGTTGACGGTGAAGAAATAGCAGCCGCCATCGCTTTTGAACCGGCGGTAGTTTGGCATGGGGTATTTGAACCTGACGCAGGTTAACACCCTATTAACCACCCGATCCGAGGTGGCAAATTGCCCACCCTACGCAGAGCGGGCGTTCTTGCCCCTGTCGCCAAATAAATCAATTAACCGCCTGTCAACAAACAAAGTTTCGCAGCGGAAACCCTTTTCATTTACACCCCGAGTCCAAACCCGGCCAACCGCACAGCCCCTGGCCCTCACAGCTTCCACTTCTTCTTCACGCTGTCCGGCACCGGGTAGATCAGTTTGCGGTTGTCGAAATGGTGGCATTTGATGCCTTCGCTGTTGCGCTCCGCCAAATAGCGCAGGCAGGTGCCCAGGGCGTCGATGATCTTCTGGTCCGTCCGCGTGGTCACATCCACCGCCTGTCCCGATAAATGGCGCGAGATGTATTTCCACTCGGCCTTCTTAAACATGCAGGCAATGAACCCCTTCTTGTCCTTAGCCTGAACAAACCCGTCCAGTTCGACCCGGAAATCCTCGTGGCTGCGCAGGTAGGAATAGATCTTGCCGCGCTTGAGGTGGCTGTTCCAGCCGTTGTACATGGCGCTGGCCTGCCCCTTCTTGTCGCGCAGGCCCGAGACCACATGGATGGTCTCGCCATAGTAAGACGAGACCTCGAACAGCACATCCAGGATCTTCTTCTGCACCCCTTGCGTCTTACCGGTCAGCCGCCCGGGCTTGCACAATCCGCCGGTGTCGATGGTCTTGATGACATTCTCCGCCGCCTTCTTCTTGGCGTCCTTGGCCGCCTTCTCCGCAGCCTGCTTGGCGGCTTTCTGCGGGTCCTCGCCCTTCTTCTCGCCCTTGGCGAAATAGCTGTCGTAAAGCGAGGTGGCATAATCCTCGATCTCGCTCAGCAGCGCGGCCCAGCCGCTCTGGTCGAGCGACTTGGACTTGGCCTCCTTCATCACCGCATCCTTGGCAGCCTTCACCGCCTGGGCCTTGGCCTCCTGCTTGGCCTTCTCGTCCTGCTTTTCCTTGGCCTTCTGCTCCGCCTTGGCCTTGGCCGGCCCCGCGTTCAGCTTCTTGATCGTGTTCTTGCCCGGATCGATGCGGAAATCGGGCTTGAAACCGCAGACGTCCTGCTGGAACTGCCCGATGGTCTTTTCCAGCACCGGGGTCGGGGTGCCATCGACCTTGAGCTTCTTGAAACCGGCATTGGCCGCAAAGGCATTCAGCAGCTGCTGCACGGCTTTGACATCTTCGGGCAGGTTCTTGCCCTTGCGCCCGACTGAGGCGGAAAGCTTGGTAACCATGGTAAACTCGCAATCAAATACAGCGCGCCGGCCAAACCGCCCGCGCAAGAAAATTTTACTACGCCGGGCGGATTCAGGCAATCAGCCCCTCAGCACCGGGCCGGGCGGGTCCGACAAGCGATTGAACTCCCCTTAAAACTGTGCGCATCAAGCGTTTCATGGTTTGCAAGCTGCCGCATATCCGCCCGGGCCAGAGCGTCGGGCTTTTGGGAGGGTCCTTTGACCCTCCGCACCGCGGCCACGCGGCGATTTCCCATGCCGCGCTGAAACGCTTCGGGCTGGATCATCTGTTCTGGCTGGTCTCCCCCGGCAACCCGCTGAAGGCGCGCCAGCCTGCTGCGCTGGAGCGGCGGATCAGCGCCAGCCGCGAGCTGATCCAGCACCCGCGCATCCATGTCAGCGGCATCGAGGCCGATCTCGGCACCCGCTACACCGCCCAGACCCTGCGCCACCTGCGCCGCCGCCATCCGGGCGTGCGCTTTGTCTGGCTGATGGGGGCGGACAACCTCACCCATTTCCACCGCTGGAAGGACTGGCAGCAAATCCTGGATACCGTGCCGGTGGGGGTGCTGGCACGGCCGGGGGACCGGATCTCGGCGCGGTTTTCGCCAGCGGCGCGGATCTACCGGCATGCGATGCTGAAGGGCTGCGAAAGCCACCTGCTGGCGCAGGCCGCGGCGCCCGCCTGGTGCTTTGTCAACGTGCCGATGGTGGATGTCAGCTCCACCGAAATCCGCGCCCGCGGCGAATGGTCAGCGGCGGAGCATGGCTGAGACCAGACCGGCGCTGAGCACCACCGCAAGCCCGGCCCAGGTCCAGGCATCCGGCAGCTGGCTGAACACCGCCCAGCCCAGGCCCACAGCCGCCACCAGCTGGAAATAGACCATCGGCGCCAGCTTGACCGCCTGCACCCGGCCATAGGCGAACAGCAGCAAGAGATTGCCCGTCATCGAAAACGCGGCACTCCCCACCGTCAGTGCCGCGGTTGAGGGGGAGAACTCCGGCAGGCTGGCAAGGCCCAGCGGCAGCATCAGCAGGGCCGAAAGCAGCAGCTGTGTCAGGCTCAGCTCCAGCGGCGAACCCACCCCAGCCAGCCAGCGCGAACTGGTGAGGAACCCGCCATAGAAACAGCCCGCCAGCACCGCCCACAGCAGGTTGACCGAGCCGCCAAAGCCAGGCCGTACCACCATCAGCACGCCCAGAAAACCCACGGCCATCAGCAGGCTGCGCGCCAGCGTCGCCTGCTCCCGCAGCAGCAGCACCGACAGCACGTAGCTGATCACCGGCCCGATAAAGAAAGCGGCAAAGACATTGGCCAGCGGCTCCGTCATCAGCGCCAGCTGGATCGAGAAGATGCCGCCGGTCAGCAGCCCGGCCCTGAGCCACAGCCGCCAGTCGCCCAGCAGCGTGAACGCCCGGCGCGGCACAAAGGGCAGGATCAGCGCGGCACCGATCGAAAACCGCGACCAGGCGACAAAGGCAGGCGTCGCCAGCCCGCCGCCGGTCAGCAGCTTCCCGCACAGATCACCCGCCGGGATCATTGACATGGCCGCAAACATGAGGATGACTGCCTGAAACATGGCTGCCAGCGGTAGCAGGACTTTCCATCAGGCAAAACCCCGGACACTGCGGCGGATCAGCCGGCAACGGGGATTGAAGAAGAGCAGGTCCTCGCCTTAAAAATGAATACGATGACTTCACGCCGGACATTCCTTCTTTCCGGGCTTGCCGCATTGGCGGGCTCTTCTGCGCTGGCCAATGCGCCTGCGGTTTCCCTGCGCCCTGTGGCGCGCAAGGTCAGCTCTCTGGCGGCTGGGGCCGACGGGCTCAAGGCACTGCTGTCGCGGGCCAAGCTGCCGGGCGATGCGGTCTGCGCGGTGGCGGATGTGAAAACCGGAAAGCTGCTGGAAGCGTCCGGCAGCGGCGAGGCGCTGCCGCCTGCAAGCGTTGCCAAGGCGCTGACCGCGCTTTACGCGCTGGACGTGCTGGGCGCGGATCACCGGTTCGAAACCCGCATTCTGGCCACCGGCGGCGTTGCGGGCGGCGTGGTCAATGGCGACCTGATCCTGGCCGGCGGCGGCGACCCGATGCTGAACACCGACCATCTGGCGCTGCTGGCCAAGGCGATGAAATCCGCCGGCGTGCGCGAAGTGCGGGGCAAGTTCCTGGTCTGGGACGGCGCCCTGCCGTCGGTGCGCAGCATCGACCCGGAGCAGCCTGATCATGTCGGCTATTCGCCCGCAGTCTCCGGCATTGCGCTGAACTTCAACCGGGTGCATTTCGAGTGGAAGCGTGCCTCCAGCGGCTGGGCCGTCACCATGGACGCCCGCACCGAGAAATACCGCCCCGAGGTCGCCACCTCCCGGATGGCAATCGCCTCCCGCGCCGTGCCGGTTTACACCTATGCGGAGAAGGCCGGAATCGACCAGTGGACCGTGGCCAGCAAGGCTCTTGGCAAGGGCGGCGCCCGCTGGCTGCCGGTACGCAATCCGGGCGCCTATGCGGGCGATGTGTTCCGCACCCTGGCGCGGTCCCAT
Organism: Leisingera sp. ABM4_103; assembly: GCF_056158685.1. Lineage (NCBI taxonomy): Bacteria > Pseudomonadati > Pseudomonadota > Alphaproteobacteria > Rhodobacterales > Roseobacteraceae > Leisingera > Leisingera sp. ABM4_103. The sequence goes on from NZ_JBSWTU010000005.1 coordinate 710,447, forward strand.
GGTATCGCACTGCCTAAGGCAAAGGCCGCCAAATCGCTGCCCCAGGCCCGGCTGCTGGCACAGCATCACAGCCCGCCGATGGACGTGATGCTGAAGGCGACGCTGAAGTACTCCAACAACCTGATGGCCGAGATGATCGGCATGGCCGCCACCGCCGCGCGCGCCGGGCGGCCCGGCTCGCTCAAGGCCTCAGCCGCCGAAATGAACCGCTGGGCGGCTGAGAAATACGGCATGTCCGGCACCCGGCTGGTGGACCATTCCGGCCTGGGCGAAGACTCCCGGATGACCCCGGCGGACCTCACCGGCGCGCTGGTGGCGGCCTACCGCTCCGGCCAGTTGAAACCGCTCCTGAAACCCTTCCGGCTGCGCGACGCCAAGGGCCGCGTGGTCAAGGGCCACCCGATCAAGGTCGCTGCCAAGACCGGCACGCTGAACTTTGTCTCGGGCCTTGGCGGTTTCATGACCGCGGCTGACGGGACCGAACTGGCATTCACCATCTTCACCGCTGATCTGAAGACGCGCGCCCGCATTCCCCGCGCCCAGCGCGAACGGCCCAAGGGCGCCCGCGGCTGGAACCGGCGGGCCAAGCAGCTTCAGCAGCAGCTGATTGAGCGCTGGGGCGCGGTTTACGGCAGCTGACAGCCGGGATTGGTCTGGGAATATTATCCGTTACTGGACGTTTCTCCCAGACCAGCGGCGTGGCAGATCCGGGCAAGGCGGCGGTGCAGGGACACCGCGGCTAGGCTTTACGAAGGATGCCCTTATGACGGATCTCATCAACGACCTCGGCCAGCCCATCGGCGCGCCGCTGCCGGACTGGACTGGCGCCCGCCACCCCGGGCACAGCGGCATGGTGGGGCAGTACTGCCGGGTTGAGCCGCTGGATGCGGAGCGCCACACCACGGACCTGTTTGCGGCGTTCCGGCAGGACCGCACAGACGCGATCTGGACCTATGTGCCCTACGGCCCTTTCGCTGCCCAAGAAGAGCTGCACGATTGGGTAAAGGCCGCCAGCGGCGTCGATGCGCAGCCCTATTTTGCGGTGATCAACGGCACCAGCGGCAAGGCCGAGGGCATTGCCAGCTACATGCGCATCCAGCCTGCTCATGGCGTGATCGAGGTGGGCGGCATCACCTTCGCCCCGGCACTGCAGCGGACGCGGGCGGCGACCGAGGCGATGTATCTGATGATGGCGCGGGTGTTCAATGATCTGGGCTACCGCCGCTATGAGTGGAAATGCGACGCGCTGAATGCCCCCTCCCGCCGCGCGGCAGAGCGGTTCGGCTTCAGCTATGAGGGGCTGTTCCGGCAGGCCATCGTCTATAAGGGCCGCAACCGCGACACCGCCTGGTATTCCATTCTGGACGGCGAGTGGCCGCAGCTGAAAGCGGCGTTCACGGCTTGGCTCGATCCCGCAAATTTCAATGCGGACGGGCAGCAGCAGCGGAGCCTGGCGCAGCTCAGAGCACAGCCGTCCGTAGGCTGACCAGCCCAGGCACCGCTACGCCAGCTCCGCCGCCACCTGTTGCGCCAGATGCTGAATGCGCCGCAGCCGCGCGCTCAGCGGGCGCCCCTTGCGAAAGGTGAGCCACAATCCGTGGCGCCGCGGCTTGGGCAGCGGGATCACCGCCAGCAGGTCCCGCTGCGCATAGGCTTCAACCCCGCTGCGCGGCAGCAGCGTATAGCCGATGCCGCGGGCGACCGGGTCCAGGATCTGGCCGATCTGGTTGACATAGGTCCGCACGCGCAGCCGGTCGGCCCCCTGATAGGCCTCCGGAAAATTCAGCGGCAGCAGCTCATCCGCATGGGCAAAGCCATCGGGGTGGGCCACAAAACCGCGGGTTTCCAGCGCCTCGAACGTCACCTCTGCGCCCGCATCACGGCTTGGCAGCACAAGGCAGAGCTCCTCCTCCCCCAGATGCTCCGCCTCCAGCCGGGGGTGGCCGGGGTCGTGATCCAGAATGCCCAGATCGAACACACCGTCCAATAGACCGCGCTCAATGGTGGCTTGCGGGGCTGCTTCCAGATGGGCCGCAAGGTCCGGCGCGGCTTCAAGCAGGTCCAGAATGCGGGGATAGAGCAGCGTTGCAAAGCTGCCGGAGCAGGCGATCCGCACTTCTCCGGCATCGGGGCTGTCGGTGGCGATGGCCTCTCTCAGGCGCCGTTCCTCGTCCCGCCGCGCCTGCCCCAGCGCCCGCACCGCCTCCCCCGCCGGGGTCAGCGAAAAGCTTTTGCCGTCCTGTGCGATCAGCGCCTGCCCCAGCTGCGCCTCCAGCTTGCGCAGGTGCTGCGAGACGCCCGGCTGGGTCATGTTCAGCCGCTGCGCCGCACGGGTGAAATGGCCGGTTTCAGCCAGCGTTGTGAAGGTTTCGAGCCAGGTGGCGTTCAGCATCAATCATGCCACATTATTATCATTTACATGCGAAATGATAATTTCACAGAGCTCGGGGGAGTGTCTACCTTTCTGTCATCCCAAGCATGAGGAGACCAAAGATGACCACCACACCCAGAACTTTCTCCCACATCGGCCTGTCGGTGCCGGACCTTGACGCGGCCGTGAAGTTCTATTCGGACGTCATGGGGTTCTACGTGCTGATGCAGCCCAGCGAGGTTGTCGAGGACGACAGCGCCATCGGGCAGATGTGCACCGACGTGTTCGGCCCCGGGTGGAACAGCCTGCGCATTGCGCATCTGTCCACCGCGGATGGCATCGGCATCGAGCTGTTCGAATTTGACGGCAACGAGGCCCCGGAGGACAACTTCCAGTACCGCAAGCACGGCACGTTCCACTTTGCCGTACAGGACCCGGACGTCGAAGGGCTGCTGGAAAAAATCGTCGCCGCCGGCGGCAAGCAGCGGATGCCGGTGCGGGAGTATTTCCCCGGCGAAAAGCCCTACCGCATGGTCTATGTGGAGGATCCGTTCGGGATCATCTTCGAGCTTTACAGCCACAGCTATGAGCTGACGTATTCAGCCGGCGCCTACAGCTGAGCTATGGCATTGTCCGGGCCCCTGCCCCGGGCAATGCCCTTCCTGTTCAAGCCTCCGCCAGCGGTCAGACCATGTGCCGGGCACGCGCGCCGCGTTCGATCGCGGCGGCGTGCAGCCGGTCGATGTTCAGCTCATACCGGACCTCTGCCAGGAACTCGAGCTCGGTCTCGCCCAGGATGCCATCGGCGGCGGCCACATCGCAGGCCAGCGCATAGCCGGTCTCGAACAGCCGCTCTGGCAAGTCGCCGCGGATCAGGCCGAACAGCGCCTCCAGCCCGTCCTCCTGCTCAAACAGGTCCAGCACGGTGCGGGACACCCGGCTCACCCGGTCGATGTCATAGTCGGCAAAGACCGGCAGCATGTTCACCGCCGACTGGATCTTGACCAGTTCTGCGGTGCGGATGTTTTCGTCCGAGGCCGAGACCGCCACCATCAGGGCCACAAGGCAGTCCTGCGGGGTCATCGGATGCGGGGTTTGCTCACTCATGGACGAAATCCTTATTTGCGCAATATTCACCCGCACAGGATAGGTACGCCCGCGGAGAGGTTCAATAACAGGCTGAGCCCGGCCGCCGATTTTTGCGCGGCGCAAGGCCGCAAATCCCGGCCCCGGCGGGGCTGGCATTATTGACTCATGCTGCACAGGCACAATAGAGGGAATGGCCGGATGCATGGGGCATCCGGACAGATCACGCGGCACCCCGAATACTGACGCAACCGCCGCCGATGGAGAACATGATGTCTGATGTGCGCGAAGAAGCTCTGAAGAGCAAAGCCTGGCCGTTTGAAGAAGCCCGCCGGGTTCTCAAACGTTATGCCAAGGGCGCGCCGGAAAAGGGCTATGTCCTCTTTGAAACCGGCTATGGCCCCTCCGGCCTGCCGCACATCGGCACCTTCGGCGAGGTCGCCCGCACCACCATGATCAAGAAGGCGTTCGAGACCATCTCGGACATCCCGACCCGGCTGATCTGCTTCTCCGACGACCTGGACGGCATGCGCAAGGTGCCGGGCAACGTCCCCAACCAGGAGGCGCTGGCGGAACACCTGCAAAAGCCGCTCACCTCGGTGCCGGACCCGTTCGGCACCCATGAAAGCTTTGGCCACCACAACAACGCCATGCTGCGCCGGTTCCTGGACACCTTCGGGTTCGAGTATGAATTCTACTCAGCCACAGAATTCTACCAGTCCGGCCAGTTCGACGAGATCCTCAAGCGCGCCGTCGACAAATACGACGACATCATGGCGATCATGCTGAAGTCCCTGCGCGAGGAACGCCGCCAGACCTATTCGATCTTCCTGCCGATCCACCCGGAAACCGGCCGCGTTCTGTACGTGCCGATGAAGAAGGTGGACGCGGAGAACTACACCATCACCTTCGACGACGAGGACGGCAAGGAATGGACCCTGCCGGTGACCGGCGGCAACGTGAAGCTGCAGTGGAAGCCCGACTTCGGCGCCCGCTGGGCGGCGCTGGAGGTCGATTTCGAGATGTACGGCAAGGACCACTCCACCAACACGCCGATCTATGACGGCATCTGCCGGGTGCTGGGCCAGCGCGCGCCGGAGCATTTCACCTATGAGCTGTTCCTGGACGAAAACGGCCAGAAGATCTCCAAATCCTCCGGCAACGGCGTGTCGATCGACGAATGGCTGACCTACGCCTCGACCGAGTCGCTGGCCTACTTCATGTACCAGAAGCCCAAGACCGCCAAGCGGATGCATTTCGACGTGATCCCCAAGGCGGTGGATGAGTACCACCAGCAGCTGCGCGCCTACCATGGCCAGGACCTGAAGGCGCAGCTCAACAACCCGGTGTGGCACATCCACGGCGGCGACGTTCCGCAATCGGACATGGTGGTGCCGTTCTCGATGCTGTTGAACCTCGCCTCCGCCTCCAGCGCCGAGGACAAGGAGACCATGTGGGGCTTCATCAACAAATACGCCCCCAACGCCACCCCCGACACCCACCCGGGCATGGACCAGGCGGCGGGCTTTGCGGTGCGCTACTTCAACGACTTCGTGAAACCGGCCAAGGAATTCCGCCTGCCCACCGATCAGGAGCGCGCGGCGCTGCAGGATCTGGCGGACGCGCTGAAATCGGCAGATGCGGCACTGGCCGCAATTGCGAAGAAGAACGAGATCGCAGGCAACGACGACCCCCTGCCCGAGGCGGACTTTGCGGATGAGGAGTTCCTGCAATCCGTGGTCTTCGCCATCGGCAAGATCCACGGCTTCGAGCCGCTGCGTGCCTGGTTCTCGGCGATTTACGAGGTGCTGCTGGGCGCGTCGCAAGGCCCGCGTTTCGGCGGCTTCATCGCGCTTTACGGTGTCGAGGATACCATCGCGCTGATCGAAAAGGCGCTGGCGGGCGAGCTGGCCTGAGCCTGCACGCATCGGATTCAGTCAGGGCGCGGTCTTCCGCGCCCTTTTTCGTTTTAAGCCCAGCTGCGCACAGCGGACCGCCGCCTCGCACCGCGCATCAAAATTACCAATTCGCAAAAAAGTTTTGACGCAGCGTCACTTTGTCCTAAACTTAAAAAACGGACCGGGAGGGACAGATGCGCAGTGTTCTGTTTGCGGGGGTAAGTGTTTTTCTTCTGACCTTTCCGGCCTTTGCTCAGAGAGAGCCGGTCACAGCCGTGATCGGCTCTCAGTTTGAAGCCTTCCTGAACAACGATACGGAAACCGCGTTCTCCTTTGCATCGCCGTCGATCCGCCGCCTGTTCGGCACGCCGGAACGGTTCGGCCAGATGGTGCAGCAGGGCTATCCGATGGTCTGGAGGCCCGCGGAGGTACGCTATCTGGACCTGCGCGAAGTGGCGGGCGGCCTGTGGCAGCGGGTGATGATCACCGACGCGCAAGGCCGCGTGCACCTGTTGGATTACCAAATAGTTAAGCTGGAAAGCGGTTGGAAAATCAACGCAGTACACTTGCTGAGAGGGTCATCTGACAGCGTCTGAACCCAGGGCAGCGTACGCCCCGCTGGGCGGAATTTAACGCCAATTCAGTACTTCCTTTTCCCCGAACGCGACATGCGCAGCAGGAAAGGGTAATCCCATGAACAAGGCAATCACCGACGGTCTGCAGCTGATGCCCCCCGCCTTTGCGGAGGGACTGAATGTATGGTCCAGCGGCAACGGCACCCCCGGATCAGACACCTATGACGGCGCCGCCAACGCGGTCTTTGTGGCGGCGGATGCGGACTTCGGCGGTTGTCTGGAGTTGCAGAAGACCGGGAACACCCAGAAGCTGCGCTTCATGGGCCAGACGCCGCTGGAACCGGGCTGCTATCTGCAGATCAAGGTTCGAATCAAGGCCGTCAGCGGCGCGCTGCCTGCGGTCCGCGTGGCGGGCTGGGCGGCCACCAGCGGCGGCAGCCACATCGGCGGCGTGTCCGAAACCGGAATGCAATATGCGCTTACCGAATACGGCAAGGTGCTCGAAGTCACCGGCATCGTTGGCAGCGGCGACCGCCCCGGGGTGGATATGCCTTGGGGCCGCAGCGCGGCCTATGGCCATTTCGGGCTGGACCTGACCGGTGCCAATGGCGGCGTCGTGCGGATCGACGACATCGAGATCACCGATATCACCAGTGCCTTCCTGCGCAAGATACTGAGCGTGGTGGACGTGACCGACTATGGCGCGGTGGGTGATGGCAGCACCGACTGCACCGCTGCGTTCGAGGCCGCCGATGCCGCCGCCGCCGGGCGCCGCATTCTGGTGCCCGCGGGGGACTTTCACCTCGCCAGCACCGTGTCGCTGAACAACGAGGCGGTGTTTGAAGGCACCGTGTCAATGCCCGCCAATCAGATGCTGCTGCTGACCAAGAATTTCGATTTCCCCTCATATGCCGCTGCCTTTGGCGATGAGGAGCTGGGTTTCAAAAAGGCGTTTCAGGCCCTGCTCAACAACGTGGATCATGAATCGCTGGACCTGATGGGCCGCAAGATCACCGTGACCGCCCCCCTCGACATGCAGGCGGCGGTGCCGAACAGGTCCTCCTATTCGACCCGCCGGATCATCCGCAACGGCCAGCTGGAAGCCGCCAGCAGCGCGGTCTGGGACACCGGTGTGGTAACCTCGCAGGCCAGGTACAGAACCTCGGATTCCAGGAAGCTGACCAATGTCGTCAATATCGCGAACATCAAAGTAGGCTCATTGGTGGAGGGTGCCGGGGTCGGCCGCGAGATCTATGTGAAATCCAAGAACACCGGCGCCGGCGAGCTGACACTGACCGCGCCGCTGTACGATGCGGCGGGCACCCAGACTTTCACCTTCCGGGATTTCAAGTATCTGGTGGATTTCAGCGGTTTCAGCGCCCTCAGCAAGTTTGGCATGGAAAGTATCGAGTTCCAGTGCAATTCCCGCTGCAGCGCCCTGCGGCTGGCCCCGTCGGGTTCCGTTTTTTCGCTGGATGGCTGCTTTATCTCGCGCCCCAAGGATCGCGGCATCACCTCGATCGGCACCGGCTGCCAGGGGCTTCTGGTCGACAATTGCCAGTTCCTGTCTGCCGAGGACCCGCTGGATGTGGAGGACCGCACCAGCATCGGCCTCAACGTGAATGCCAACGACGCCAAGCTGCGCAGCAACCGCGCCACCAAGTTCCGCCATTTCGCTTTGCTGGCGGGCGCCAACAACACGGTGACCGGCAATCATTTCTTTCAGGGCGACAGCGTGGCCAACGGTGTTCGCTCCGCCGGGCTGGTGCTGGCCGCAAACAACTGCACCACAACAGTGTCGGACAATTACGTCGACAATTGCTTTATCGAATGGACCAACGAGCGTGATCCGGCACCTGACTTCACCACCGGCTTTTCCTTCAGCGCGCTGTCGGTAACCGCCAATGTGTTCCTGTCCGGCGATGTGGCGCCCTGGTTCAGCTATATCGTGATCAAACCCTACGGCAGCGGCCACTACCTGAACGGGCTGTCCGTGACCGGCAACAAGTTCCGCTCGCTCAATGGCAGCATCGACCGGGCGGAGCGGGTCGATACCAGTTTTTCGGATCTGGATTTCAACCGGGCCTTCAACGTGGTCTATGAGGGCAACATGTACCACAACGTCACGACCCATTCCGCCAACCCCTTGCGGATACGTCACAACCAGTCCTCGGCGTCGTCTTCCTGGGCGGTCAGGGCGAATGGCAAGCTGCCGTTTCAAGGCTACGCGCGCTATGTCGACAGCGTGGTGCCGCAAGGGCCGCTGCGGACCGGCGGCAACAGCACCCGCTACAGCACACCCTATTGCGATACCCAGCTGGGCGCGAACGACGACGAAATCCGCCTGCGCTGGCAGGAAGCGCTCAAGGGCGAGGTGCAGGTGCTGCTGAGGATGGACGGCTAGGCCCGGCCCGGCGGCCGCAGATCGGCGGCGCTAAGGTGGAAAGCCTTGCCGAAACCGCCATTCAGATGCGCAGCCGCCACCCGGAACCGGACAAAGGCAAAGTCGGCAAATTGCAGGTACAGCTTGGCCTTGGGCTGGCTGCGCAGATAATGCGCGGCCAGCGGCTCATGCTCCGCGCTTTGCCGGCTGATAATCTCCGCCCTGCAGATCAGGCTGAGCCGGGGGTGGGTGAGCGGGTCGCCCTTGTCCCCCTGCTCCCCTACCAGCAGCGAGCAGGCCGGATTGCGGTGCAGCGCCCGGGTGTGCTGGGCCAGCTCAGAGATCAGGCTGACCGGACCGCCCTGCGGGTCCAGGGCAAAGGCGACACGGGTGACCAGCGGGGTGCCCTCCTCCAGCAGCACGCCCAGCGCGGCAAAGCGTGCCTGCGCCATCAGGCCCTGCGCGAGCTGGCGGGCGTCGTCATCGGTGGGGCGGATCGGGCTCGCCATGGACTCCTCCAGGGTTTGGCGCGGGGTTTAGAACTTCTGCCACAGGCCCAGTTTCAGGCCAAGGCTGCGCTGGCCCGCCTGGCGGTATTCCAGCCCCACGACCAGCTCCCGCTTTTCCTTCAGCGGGTAGCGCAGGGAGGGGGTGAGTGCGTAGGAAAACGATCCGCCTTCCGGCTTGGAAAACTCCGCCTGCAGCATCGGTGCGGGCCTGCCGGGGCGGTTCAGACCGATGGTGGCGTCCAGCTTCCAGATCGCCTCCTGGCCGCTGCCGCGCAGCTCATAGGCGGCATCTACCGCCAGCCAGCCATCGCCGCGGCGGGTCGTGAGACTGCGGCCATACGACAGGGTGGTTTTGTGCATCAAAAGCCAGAGGCCCCGGACATGATTGCCGCCCGCCCCTGTCTCTACCGCGAGCCGGTAGCGGGCACCTGTGTGCAGCGGCAGCCGGGCAAAAACCAGCGCGTGGCCGGACACATCCGCGTTCTGGTTCAGGTCGATACCGACGGTGAGCCCGGGGCTGATCCCATAGGCGCCGTAATAGCCAAGCTCATGCGCGGCGGCGCTGCCTGTGTGCCGGTAGGCTGCGCTGGCCGCTGCAAAGCCCTGGCCCGGCTGCTCCAGCCAAGCCCCGCCTGCCGCCGGCTGGGCCAGCGCCAGGGCAAGAGCAGCGGCAAAGGCAGGTTTCATCCCGTGGCCTCAGGTTGGCGTGTGCAAACGGTTTCGCCTTATGGTTAAGGTTGTATTAACAGGTTCGAAAGCCCTCTATGGGTGCACGCACCAAAAAACCCGTGCGCTTTCAGCGCGAACAGGCGTAGGCTGGGGAGAGTCAACGGAGGAGCCAATGCCAAAAATAGCAAAAACCGCTGATATCCAGACCGTTATCACCACCTTCGAGATGACGCCCGGGACCTGCCAGGACCTACTGGAGGCGCTGGAGGATGCCTATTCCGAGTTTATTTCCAAGCAGCCCGGCTTCATTTCGGCCGGCTTGCATGTGAATGACGCGCAGACCCGTATCGCCAATTATTCGCAATGGCGCCGCCGCGAGGATTTCATGGCGATGCTGCGCAGCCCGGAAATGCGTGAGCGCAACCGCAAGATCAATGAACTGTGCCGCAGCTTTGAGCCGGTCATGTACGACGTGGCGGAGGTCTTTGGCGCGTGACCCCTGCCCTGCAGGCCGGCCGCTGCCTTGACGCCGGTCAAGGCGGAGCACTGCGGGCGCGGATAATCTGGAGCAGGTTTCAAGCTATGGAGGCGACCCATGTATCATAACGTTCTGGTGCCGATTTCCTTTGATCCCGAGCGGGATGTCACCGGACCGCTGAAAGTGGCGCGGCTGCTTTCGGCGCCGGGGGCCAAGGTGACGCTGCTGCATGTGATCGAACAGGTCCCGGCCTATGCGATCTCTTATGTGCCGGCGGATTTCATGGAAGACACCCGCCAGGCGCTGCAGGCAGAGCTGGACGGGCTGGCGCAGACCCTGCCCAACGCCGAGGGCGTGCTGATCGAGGGCCATTCCGGCCGCACCATCCTGGACTGGGCCGAGCAGAACAAGCCGGACCTGATCATCCTCGCCTCGCACCGCCCGTCGATGCAGGATATGCTGTGGGGATCGACCTCGGGCCATGTTGTGCGCCACGCGGCCTGCGCGGTGCACGTGGTCCGCTGAGGCGCGGCCTGAAGATCAGGCCGCAACCGCCTTTTTCAGCAATTGCCAAGCCAGCCGCATCGCGGCACCTGGCAGCATCGCGGACCGCAGCAGCACCTTGTTGGAGTTCACCGCTTCGGCGATGCGGGCGTAATGCACCTTCTTCTCCGCGGGCGAGCGCAGCAGGATGGTTTCCGCCTGGCGCATCGCCCGTTCCGTCTGCCGCTTGACCTGCGGCACCGCGGCAGGCTTTACCGCACGGTAGAAATTCAGCCCCTTGCGCACAGGTTTCTGCGCCGGGTCGAGGTTCTTTTTCACGGCCTGCGTCAGGGTTTCCTCCACCAGCACCAGCGCCTTGGCGGCTTCCGCATAGGCCTGGTTGCTGTCCAGCTTCTGCGCCGCCAGCTTGTAGGTGTGGCGGTAGCAGTCGAACTTGTAGACTTGCGGCAGCGTGCCGCAACGGTCGAAGCCGCGGGTCAGGGTGGTGACAACCGCCCGCGTGGAACGCGAGCTCAGCCCGCTGCTCTGGCCGCCGCCGCTATCAGTGCCGCCGCCTCCGCCACCGCCTTCACCGGCCCATGCATAGGCCGGAGCCGACGCAAGGATCAGGGTCAGGAGCCCCGCCTGGATGGTCTTGCTGCTCATTGTTGCCTCCTTGATTTGGGGGCAGCTTACCATGCGTCAGCGGGCCTGAAATGGGCGAAAACCTGCAAAACCCGCGTTTTTGCGCAGGCTTTGTCTTGCGCAGCACAGGTGCACTGCCCACGTGGAGTGCAGGAGTTGAGCAAGGAGAAGCAGATGCAGTGCCCGATTGACGGAACCACATTGGTCATGGCCGACCGCGCCGGGGTGGAGATCGACTATTGCCCCCAGTGCCGCGGTGTCTGGCTGGACCGGGGCGAATTGGACAAGATCATCGAACGCTCAGCCCAGCCCGCGCAGGCCGCGCCGCAGCCGCCGCGCCATGAGGACCGCAGCGACCGGTATGACCCGCGCTACAGCAAGCCGTACAAGAAGAAGAGCAAGAAGAACTTCCTGGAAGATCTGTTCGATTTCTGACGCGCCCGCAGGGGCCGCCCCGGGGGTCGGGGCAGCTGGCCGGTTGTTCAGAATCCCGGTCTCCTGACCCGCGTCAGTGGACCGTGCAGAAGGAGCCGTGCTTGGCGTCCTTCATCAGGGTGTCAAAATCGTCACCCTTCATTTCGATCAGCGTCTTGTGATCGCCGGCCTCGAACCAGACCTTGTCCAGTCCGGTCAGGCTGTCGTCGATCACGGTGGGCACATGATAGGCCGCGCCGACACAGGGTGCCGCGCCCGGATCGCAGTCGTCAAAGACCTGGTTCAGCTCATGTTCCGGCGCCAGGCCGAGGCGGCGGTCCATCATCGTTTGCAGCGCGTGCAGGTCAACCGTCTGGTTGGACGGCACGACGGCCAGAACCGGGCCTTCCTCCATATGGATGAGCACGGACTTGGCCAGGTGATCCCCCGGCACATGCGCCGATTCCGCGCATTCTGCCGAAGTTGAGGTATAGGGGTGGCGGACAGTGCCGAACGGCAGGCCCTGTGCCTCGAGATGATGTTTCAGGCGTGAGGCGATCATCGTGGGGTCCTCCTGTGCTGTGAAGGGCCCCGGGCCGCTCTGGCTCAGGTCTGTGCCGCCATCGGGCCGGAACGGCCCAGTGTTTCACCGGGGACTGTGCGGTCCGCATTCCGGCGGCTTCTTCAGGTCTGGGCGCGGCAAACGGCAATCCGGGGCGCCCTCGTGTTTCTGGTGCCCTACAGTCTGCGCCCGAAGGGGTGAGTCGGGCAAGGGCAGGCTGCGGGCGCCCTTTGTGCGGTCCGGGCACATTGCCCGGCGCGCTGTATCCCTCATTGCCCCGCCTGCGCCCTTCGGCTATCACTCCCGCCAGCAAATTTCCCCCTTAACGGAGCAATCAGATGGCCTCCTACCAGTACGTCTACCACATGCAGGGTGTCTCCAAGACCTACCCGGGTGGCAAGAAATGCTTTGAAAACATCCACCTCTCCTTCCTGCCCGGCGTGAAGATCGGTGTGGTCGGCGTCAACGGCGCCGGTAAGTCCACCCTCATGAAGATCATGGCCGGCCTCGACAAGGATTACACCGGCGAGGCCTGGGCGGCCGAGGGCGCCAAGGTCGGCTATCTGCCGCAGGAGCCGCAGCTGGACGAGAACCTCACCGTTCGCGAGAACGTCATGCTGGGCGTTCAGGCCAAGAAGGACATCCTGGACCGCTACAACGAGCTGGCGATGAACTACTCGGACGAGACCGCCGAGGAGATGGCCAAGCTGCAGGACGAGATCGACGCTCAGAACCTGTGGGATCTGGACAGCCAAGTCGACGTCTCGATGGAGGCGCTGCGCTGCCCGCCGGATGACGCGATGCCCGCCAACCTGTCGGGCGGTGAGCGCCGCCGCGTGGCGCTGTGCAAGCTGTTGCTGGAAGCGCCCGACATGCTGCTCCTCGACGAACCGACCAACCACCTGGATGCCGAAACCATCGCCTGGCTGCAGCAGCACCTGATCGACTACAAGGGCACCATCCTGTGCGTCACCCACGACCGTTACTTCCTGGATGACATCACCGGCTGGATTCTGGAGCTCGACCGCGGCCGCGGCATTCCCTACGAGGGCAACTATTCCGCTTGGCTGGAGCAGAAGGCCAAGCGGCTGGAGCAGGAAGCCCGCGAGGACAAGGCCAAGCAGAAGACGCTGGAGCGCGAGCTGGAATGGATGCGCCAGGGCCAGAAAGCCCGCCAGGCGAAGTCCAAGGCGCGTATCCAGGCCTATAACGAGATGGCCAGCCAGTCCGAACGCGAAAAGGTCGGCCGCGCCCAGATCGTCATTCCGAACGGCCCGCGCCTGGGTTCCAAGGTGATCGAAGTCAATGGCCTGGCCAAGCACTATGGCGACAAGCAGCTGATCGAAGGCCTCGACTTCTCGCTGCCGCCGGGCGGCATCGTCGGCGTGATCGGCCCCAACGGCGCCGGTAAATCGACCCTGTTCAAGATGCTGACCGGCCAGGAGCAGCCCGATGAGGGCTCGGTCGAGTACGGCGACACCGTGAAGCTGTCCTATGTCGACCAGTCGCGCGATGACCTGAACGACAATGACACCGTGTGGGAGGCGATCTCCGGCGGTGCCGAGATCATCGAGCTGGGCGACGCGCAGGTCAATTCCCGCGCCTATTGCTCCTCCTTCAACTTCAAGGGCGGCGACCAGCAGAAGAAACTGTCGCTGCTGTCGGGCGGTGAACGCAACCGGGTCCACATGGCGCGGCTGCTGAAAGAGGGCGGCAACGTGCTGCTGCTCGACGAACCGACCAACGACCTGGACGTGGAAACCCTGCGGGCGCTGGAAGACGCGCTGGTCGATTTCGCCGGCTGCGCCGTGGTGATCTCGCACGACCGTTTCTTCCTCGACCGGATCTGCACCCACATCCTGGCCTTCGAGGGCGATGCGCATGTGGAATGGTTCGAGGGCAACTTCGAGGACTACGAAGAGGACAAGAAGCGCCGCCTGGGTCCCGACGCGCTGGAGCCCAAGCGCCTGAAGCACAAGAAATTTGTGCGGTAACCGTGCGATAACGGTGACTTCTTGGGAGGGCGGTTTTGTCGGCCGCCCTTCCTGTTTATGCTGAAGAAGCCGGCAGCAGCGCTGAATTTTCGAATTACGGCGTCCGCCTTGAAATCTATTCTGCCACACAAAGCGCAGGCCAGGCCGATGCGCGCCACGCTCCATAAGGGCAGATCGCTAAAATTGCTTTGATCCTCTGTTTCGTGTTCTCGGAACTCTTCGCTACCATCGCGTCAGGCGGCCAGGATCAGCCGGTTCATTCTGAGCAGGCGCAGTGGAAGCTTATTTTGTTAACCCCTTTTGAACACTTTCTCCTGCAGGGTGGTGTGCAAGCAAGCGGTTGCAACCGGACCATCAAGGTCCGGCCCGCGCAGCAGAACAGGAGGCATTATGGCTTGGGCAGGCATTTTCCTTGGAATGATCGCGGGGCTGTTCGCATCGGTTCTTGGGTACTCGGCACTCGGCCTGCCGCTTTGGCTCAGCCTGCTGGTGTATACGGGGGCCGGGACGGCTGTGGCGCTTTTGACGACGGCCTTGCTGGCCTGGCGCGGTCCCACAGACGGTCCTGAGGGCCGGTTGGATGCCGGAATGGCGGATACAGCCACCGCCTGAAACGGCGGGAACGGCCAGGCGGCGGAGCGCCGCACTACCACCAAAGGCGTAGCCGGCCGCTAAAATTCTACTTATATGACAGCCGCTTCAGTCTTTTGCGCAGTTGTTTCGCGCCTCGCCGGTTTCTACCTTTAGTAGGCGTTGAGCGAGCATAGGAGCGATGGCATGGCTTGGGTAAGTTCAGTTTTCGGAGCAATCAGCGGTTTGGGCTTGATGCTTTCGGCTGTGCTGCTTGCAGGCTGGCCTGCCTGGGTCGCGGTCTTGCTCTACCCCTTTACCGCTGCGCTCTTGTGTCTGATCCTGGTCGCCTATTTGTTCATGAGCAGCGCCCGCCGGGAAGACCAGCAGCAATCAGCACAGTCTGGAGACCTGCTGTACGCCGAATAACCCGCAACCGCGGGGGGTGCGCCTGCTATCTCCGCAAGAGGGCCGTGCCGGAAGCAAGCGGCCCGCTGCTTAACTGCGCAGCCAGCCAGTGATCTGGCTCTGCCGCATCACGCCCGACTGGCGCTTTTTCTCCTTGCCGCGCTCGAAGGCGATCAAAGTGGGAATGCCTCGGATCCGGTAGCGGGCGCCGGCGGACGCATGATCCTGGGTATTGAGCTTGACCAGCCTGGCCCGGCCGTCCAGCGCCTTGGCCGCCTTGGCGAACTCCGGCGCCATGGAGCGGCAGGGCCCGCACCAAGGTGCCCAGAAATCTGCCACCAGCGGCAAATCATCGTTCCGGACAGCCTTTTGCAGGATGGCAGGATCCACATCTACCGGCCTGCCCGGCAGCAGCGCCGCGCCGCAGGTGGCGCATTTCGGGCCGCGGCCCAGCTTGTCCTCCGGCACCCGGTTCAGCTGGGCACAGGACAGGCAGGTCAGGGTCTTGGCTCCCATTCCATCGCCTCCTCGATCAGTCGCACAGATCCGGATATAGACGCCCTGCGCCCCTGTGCAAGGCGCCGCATGCAACACTTGCGGCCCGGGCTGCGGAAACCCGTTGACCGGTCGCGGTTCGCGCCGGAAGATAAGGAGAGATGCAACAGACGTTCAGGGGTATGGCCATGATTTCACGCCGGAAGATTCTGAGCACGGGCACTGCGGCTGCCGCGGCCTCTTTGCTGCCGCTGCCTGCGCTCGCACGCAAGAAAGACCCAGTGGTGTTTGACCCGGTGCCGCAGGAAGTGAGGATCAAGAAGGATTTCGCCCCGGGCCAGATCCTGGTGCTGCCGCGGTCCTATTACCTGTATCTGGTGACCGATAAGCGCAAGGCGATCCGCTATGGCGTGGGCGTCGGCAAGGCCGGGCTGGAGTTCACCGGCCAAGCGGTCATCGAACGCAAGAAGGTCTGGCCGACCTGGCGCCCCACCGACGAGATGATCGAGCGCGATCCCAGGGCCTATGCGAAATTCATCGACAACGAGTACATCCAGCCGGGCGGGCCGGACAATCCGCTGGGCGCGCGGGCGCTGTACCTGTTTCAGAACGGCATCGACACCTATTTCCGCATCCACGGCACCAACCAGCCGCAAACCATCGGCCATTCGGTGTCAAACGGCTGTATCCGGATGATGAACGAACATGTGGTCGACCTGTACGAACGGGTGCCGCTGGGCACGGTTGTGACGGTGCTCTAGCCGCCGCTCTGCGGGATTTTGCCGCAAAACCCCGGATCACACAGCATTTTTCTTGCACCAGAGGGGATTCGCACCCAATTCTGTCACGGCGATGTTACGCGAATGCCATCACTGTACCTCACCCGGCGCGGTCATGATCATCCGCAAAACTTGCCGGGCTGCCGCATAAGCGGGCAGAGAACTGAAGACGACTTAGGAGTACACGACGATGGCCACTGGCACCGTCAAATGGTTCAACACCACCAAAGGCTATGGCTTTATTGCACCCGAAGACGGCGGCAAGGACATTTTTGTCCATATTTCCGCTGTTGAACGTTCCGGGCTGACCGGCCTGGCGGATAATCAGAAAGTGACCTATGAGCTGCGCGCGGGCCGGGATGGCCGTGAATCCGCAGTGGATATCGCGCTGGTTTCCTGATCCTCTGATCTGAAATGAGATTTCGAAGCAGCCCTGACTGAAAGGGCTGTTTTCACTCGCCGATCGCCTCGATCAGCTGCAGGGCCGCCGGCCCGATGGCTGCCGCATTCAGCGCAACGCCTTCGGCGTTGGGGTGGATGCCGTCGTCCTGCATCAGCCCCTGCGCCGCCGCCGGATCTTCGCCCGCTTCCGCGGCCATGCCCGCGAAGGCGTCCGGATGCAGCACCGCGCCAAACTCTGCCGCCAGCTCCGGGTAGATCGCGTCAAATGCCTGCTTGTAATCCGGCCCGTAGTTGCGCGGCGCCTTCATGCCGACCAGCAGGACCTCGATGTCCTGGTCCCTGGCAGTCTGCAGAATGCGGCTCAGGTTGGCGCGCGCCTCCTCCGGCGCCAGCCCGCGCAACAGGTCGTTGCCGCCCAATAGCACGATCAGCCCGTCGGGATTGTCCGACAGCGTCCACTCTGCCCGCTCGGCCCCGCCCGCGGTTGTGTCACCGGAGACCCCGGCATTTTGCAGGACAACTTCGGCGCCGTTTTCGTTCAGCCAGCGCTCAAGCTGCGGCACCAGCCCCTGGCCCTGCGGCAGCCCGTAGCCCTGCACCAGACTGTCGCCAAGCGCGGTGATCCGCAGCGGTTCGGCCCATGCGGTGCCCGAAAAAAGCAGCAAACTCAACAGTGCCAGTATCTTGCGCATCGCGGCAAACACTCCATATCCGAAAGGTGGATCCAACAGGCAGGCCCGATGACCCAGAAAAACAGCCCCGTTCTTCATCTTTTAGATGCGAGTTTGACCCTGAATAGCAATACCGGCCCGGTAGAGATTTTGCACGGTATCTCGCTGGACGTGCGGCAGGGGGAGACTTTGGGACTGGTGGGGCCGTCCGGGTCCGGCAAGTCGTCGCTGTTGATGCTGATGGGCGGGCTGGAGCAGGCGACCGGCGGCCGGGTGACGGCCCTGGGTGCGGATCTGACCGCAATGGATGAGGACGCGCTGGCGCGGTTCCGCCGCAATAACATGGGTGTGGTGTTTCAAAGCTTTCACCTAATCCCGACCATGACCGCGCTGGAGAATGTGGCGACGCCGCTGGAGCTGGCGGGGGTGAAGGACGCCTTTGACCGCGCCCAGGCGGAGCTGGAGGCTGTGGGCCTGGGCCACCGGGCCGGTCACTTCCCGGCGCAGATGTCCGGCGGCGAGCAGCAGCGGGTGGCGCTGGCGCGTGCCCTGGCGCCGCGGCCTGCGATCCTGCTGGCGGATGAGCCGACCGGCAACCTGGATGAGGCCAATGGCGAGGCGGTGATGGACCTGCTGTTCGGCCTGCGGGACCGCTATGGCGCGACGCTGGTGATGGTCACCCACGCGCCGGAGCTGGCGGCACGCTGCGACCGGGTGGTCCGGCTGCGCGACGGCCGCGTTGACGGAGACGCCGCGCGCGAGGCGGCGGAATGAGCGGTTCCGCCCTCCGCCTGGCCTGGCGCTTTGCCCTGCGGGAGCTGCGCGGCGGTTTGAAAGGGTTTCGCATTTTCCTGGCCTGCCTGGCGCTGGGGGTTGGGGTGATCGCTGCCATCGGCTCGATCCGCGCCTCCATCGAAACCGGGTTGGAGCGCGAGGGCGCGACAATTCTGGGCGGCGATGCGGAGCTGAATTTCACCTACCGGTTTGCCAATGAGGATGAGCTTGCCTGGGTGGAGCGGACGGCGGTCCGCTATTCCGGGATTGCCGAATTCCGCTCCATGGCCACGGTGGGAGAGGAACGCGGCCTGACCCAGGTGAAGGCTGTGGACGGTCTCTACCCGTTGAAGGGGCAGATGAAGCTGACCCCTGACATGCCGCTGGAGACGGCGCTGGCGGGCGCAGAAGGCTTGCCGGGAGCGGTGATGGACCGGGTGCTGGCCGACCGTCTGGGCCTGCAGCCAGGCGACATCTTCCGGCTGGGCACCCAGGACTTCACCCTGATGGCGATGATCGCGCTGGAACCCGATGCCGCGGCCTCCGGTTTTGAGCTCGGGCCGCGCACCATGGTCCGGACTGAGGATCTGGCCGGGTCCGGCCTGCTGGAGCCGGGCACGCTGTTTGACACCAAATACCGGATGGAACTGCCGCCGGGCAGCGATCTGGCCGCCCTGCAGGCGGAGGCCGAGGGGCTGTTTGAAACAACCGGCATGCGCTGGCGCGATGCCAGGAACGGCGCGCCGGGGATCACCACCTTTGTCGAGCGGCTGGGCGGGTTCCTGGTGCTTGTGGGCCTGTCGGGGCTGGCAGTGGGCGGGGTCGGTGTTTCTGCCGCCGTGCGGGCCTATCTGGCCACCAAGACCGCGACCATCGCCACCCTGCGCACGCTGGGGGCGGAGCGGCAGACGATCTTCCTCACCTACTTTCTGCAGATCGGTGCGCTGACGCTGATCGGAGTCGGCTTCGGGCTGGTGCTAGGGGGCGTGGGGCCGATGCTGCTGGGGCCGCTGATTGCGGCGCAGCTGCCGTTTCCGGCGGTGTTTTCGCTTTATCCGTCTGCCCTGGCAGAGGCCGCCGTCTATGGTGTGCTGACCGCCTTCATCTTTGCGCTTTGGCCCTTGGCCCGGGCGGAGCGGATCCGCGCGGCCTCCTTGTTCCGGGATGCCTTTGCCAGTCGTACCCGGCTGCCCGCACCGCGCTATTTGCTGGCAACCGCGCTGGCGCTGGCGGCGCTGGTGGGGCTGGCGGCGTGGTTCAGCGGCTCGGCGCAGCTGACGCTGTGGACCGCAGGCGGGCTGATGGGGGCGCTCCTGGTGCTGCTGGTTGCCGCGCTGGGGATCGGCTTTGCGGCGCGCCGCGGCACCGGGGCGTCGCGCGGGCGCCCTGCCCTGCGGTGGGCGCTGTCGTCCATCGGCAGCGCGCGCGACGGCGCGGTGCCCGCGGTGCTGGCGCTGGGGCTGGGGCTGACGGTGCTGGCGGCCATCGGCCAGATCGACGGCAACATGCGCCGGGCGATTGCCGGCAACCTGCCGGATGTGGCGCCCTCCTATTTCTTTGTCGATATTCAGCGCAGCCAGATGCCCAGCTTCCTGGAACGGGTGGAGAATGACCCCGCCGTGACCCGGGTGGAAAACGCGCCGATGCTGCGCGGCGTGCTGACCCGGATCAACGGCCAGCCTGCCACCGAGGTTGCGGGCGACCATTGGGTGGTGCGCGGCGACCGGGGCATTACCTATGCCGCGGCCCGGCCGGAGAGCACCGAGGTCACCGCCGGCACGTGGTGGGCTGAGGATTTTTCGGGTGATCCGCAAATCAGTTTTGCCGCCGAGGAGGCCGAGGAACTGGGACTCAAGCTGGGCGACACGCTGACGCTGAACATTCTGGGCCGCGATATCACCGGCACCATCACCAGCTTCCGCAACGTGGATTTCTCCACCGCGGGCATGGGCTTTGTGATGGTGCTGAACGAGGCCGCGCTGGCCGGTGCGCCGCACAGTTTCATCGCCACCGTCTATGCCGAGGAGCAGGCAGAGGCGGCGATCCTGCGCGATCTGGCGCGGGAGATGCCGAATATCACCGCAATCCGGATGCGCGATGCCATCGACAGGGTGTCGGATATCCTGCGCCAGCTGGCTGCCGCCACCGCCTATGGCGCCGCAGCGACGCTGCTGACCGGGTTTCTGGTGCTTTTGGGAACCGCGGCTGCCGGGGAGCCTGCGCGGCGGTATGAAGCCGCGCTGCTGAAAACGCTGGGCGCCCCGCGCAAGCAGATCCTGCTGAGCTTTGCGCTGCGCTCGGCCCTGCTGGGCGCAGCAGCCGGGCTGGTGGCGCTGGCGGCCGGCATCGCCGGAGCCTGGGCCATCAACGCCTATGTGTTCGAGACGGGATACACGGTGATCTGGCCGAATGCGCTGATGGTCATTTCGGGCGGGGTGCTGACCACGCTGCTGGCCGGGCTGGCCTTTGCGCTGCGGCCGCTGGCCGCCAAACCGGCCCGCATCCTGCGGGCCCGCGAATGATCAGGGCTGCGGCGGCCTCAGCGGGCGCCGCAGGACACCGGCTGCAGAATCCGCAGCAGGTCGTGGTTGTCGCAGACCAGCAACTCCAGGGAAATGTCATCGAGCGAGGCGTAGAAGGCCTGTGCTGCGTCCGCCAGCGCCACCTTGAGGCGGCAGGCATCCGACAGCGGGCAGGTGTTGTCGGCATCGGCAAAGCATTCGACCATCGGCAGGTTGCCTTCGACATCCCGGAACACGTCGCCGATCCGGATCTCTGCCGCGGGTTTGCCGAGGTTCATGCCGCCGTTGCGGCCGCGCTGGGTGGACAGATAGCCAAGCTGGCTCAGCTGGTTGATAACCTGCGCCAAGTGGTTTTCCGAGATGTTGCAGCATTCGGCAATCTCGGCCTTGGTCACCAGGCGGTCTTCATGCGCGGCGCAATACATCAGCAGCCGCACGGCAATGTTGGTCCTTTTGGTAATGCGCATGGGTCGCTCCCGCAGCTATGGTGCATCGCTTATTGCACAACAGCCGAAAAAGCGGTTTGACATACATCAATAACCGGAATTGCGGCAGAAAGGCGCGGCGAATGACGGCTCCATACTTCTTTGGCTACGGCAGCCTGGTGAACGCTGCGACGCATGGCTACGGCGGTGCACAGCCTGCCCGGCTGCGCGGCTGGCGGCGCGCCTGGGTGCATACGGACCTGCGCGAGGTGGCGTTTCTGTCGGCAGTGCCCTGCGCCGCCAGCACAATCGGCGGGCTGATTGCAGAGGTGCCGGGCGCCGACTGGGCGGCGCTGGATGAACGCGAGTTCGCCTATGAGCGGCTGCCCGCCTCGGACAAGGTGCAGCACGGGCTGGATGTCTCACCCGAAGTTTCCGTTTATGCCGTTGCCGCGGACAAGCGGAATGGCGTCACCGAGCAGCATCCGATCCTGCTGAGCTATCTGGATGTGGTGCTGCAGGGTTACCTGCAGGTGTTCGGCGAGGAAGGCGTGCATGATTTTATCGCGACGACCGATGGCTGGGACGCCCCGGTTCTGGACGACCGGGCAGCGCCCCGCTATCCGCGCCATCAGCGCCTGAGCCGTGCAGAGCTGGCCTTGTTCGATGATTTGATCGACAAAACCGGAGCGCGCCGGATAAGCTCAGCCCATGATTGAGCAGAGTCTCCTGTACCTCAGGCGGATTGCCCGCAAGCTTTGGTTCCGGGTGGTTCTGATTTCCATACTCTCGCTGCTGGCGCTGCTGCTGGCACCGCTGGCCAAGCCGCTGCTGCCCGACAGTCTGAGTGAAGACTTCGGACGCGAAGCGGTGCTGCCGGTGCTGACCATCCTCGCTTCGGGCATGCTGGCGGTCACCACCTTTTCGCTCAACGTCATGGTCAGCGCCTACCGCACCGCCGCGTCGATGGCGACGCCGCGGGTCTACCGGCTGCTGCTGGAGGATACCGTGACGCAGCGGGTGCTGGCGACCTTCGTGGGCGGCTTCATCTTTTCGCTGAGCGGCGTGATCCTGTTCCGGGCGCGGTATTACACGCCCGAAGGCGCGCTGGTGGTTTTTGCCATTACCATCCTTGTGGTGTTCCTGATCATCGGCGCGATCCTGCGGTGGATCGATCATTTGTCGGGGCTGGGCAGCATGGACCACACGCTGCGGCTGATCGAATCTCGCACCCGCGACAGCATGCGCGCGCGGCTGAACACCCCCTGCCTGGGCGGCCAATGCTCCGGCGGCGGAGGCATTCCGGGCGATGCAGTGGAAATCCCGGCCGCCCGCAGCGGCTTCGTCCGCTTTGCCGGACTGGCCCAGCTGGATGAGCTTGCTGACGAAGCCGGCACTGAAATCACCCTGACACGTGCCCCGGGAGAATACATCCTGCGCGGCCAGCCGGTAGCCTGGGCCACGGCCGGGGACAATGACTTCTGCAAGGCAGCGTCCAAGGCGATCGACATTGGCGATGTGCGCAGTTTCGATCAGGATCCGTCCTTTGGCATCACCCTGCTTGCGGAGACGGCCCAGCGGGCGCTGTCGCCCGGCATCAACGATCCGGGCACCGCGGTGGAGGTGATGGGCCGTCTCGGGCGCCTGTTGTGGGAGAACATGCCCGCCGATGAGACCAGCAGCACCCGGGAGCCGCAGTTCCCGAATGTGAAGGTTCCGCCGGTGACCGCGCGCCATCTTCTGCGCTGCGCCTATCCTCCGATTGCCCGCTGCGGCAGCAACTCGCCTTCTGTCATGGGATGGGTCCAACAATCGCTGCGGGAGCTGGAGAGCCACCCCAACCCGGAAATGGCCAAGGCCGCGGCGGAGATGCGGGAAAATATCGGGCAGGAGCACCCCGGCGGATCAGCAGGCTGAGGCCGGACCTGCATTCTGCCGCAATCCCGCGCCCTCCCGCCTGTTCAGGCGCAGGCGAGCTGCACCTTGCTCAGTTGGGCATGGCACCGCGCCGGGGCGCGGTGCTGCGCCGCGCATCTGCGCGGCGCGCGGCCCAACGGCAGGGAATGCATCTTTGATGCAGTTCCGGCGGGCGGGAGAACCACGCCAACTCCTTGGCGAGACTGCACGAAAAAGGGCGGAACCCGCGGCTCCGCCCTTCTGGAACGTCTTGCCGGGAACGGATCAACCGCGGGCCCGGACCTTTTCCATCAGCGCCAGCAGCGCCGACATGTCGGGGCCGCGCTCCATGCCGGTCACGGCTTTGCGCAGCGGCATGAACAGGCCCTTGCCCTTGCGACCGGTGGCTTCCTTGACCGCAGCGGTCCACTTACCCCAGCTTTCGCTGTCATAGGGGCCTTCGGGCAGCAGCGCCATCGCCTCGGCGATGAAGTCCTTGTCCTCATCAGCCACCAGCGGTTCGGCACCGTCGCGGCACAGCTCCCACCAGCCGGCCAGGTCTTTGAGCGTGGTGATGTTTTCCTTGGCCATGTCCCAGAAGGCCGCCTGTTTCTCTGCCGGAACACCCAGCGCGTCCACGTGGGTTTGCACGGTCTCCAGTGGCAGCGACTGCAGGTAGCGGGCGGTCAGCGGGTAAAGATCCTCGACGTCAAATTTAGTCGGCGCTGCGCCAAAGCGGTTGATGTCGAAGCCGTCGATCAGCTCCGCCATCTCCGAGCGCAGCTCGACCGGATCGGAAGAACCGAGGCGCGCCATCAGGCTCAGCAGCGCCATCGGCTGCACTCCAGCTTCGCGCAGGTCGCGCAAGGCAAGCGTGCCCAGGCGCTTGGACAGCGCCTCGCCCTGCGGGCCGGTCAGCAGCGAGTGATGCGCGAAGGACGGGACAGAACCGCCCAGCGCCTCAATGATTTGGATCTGGGTGGCGGTGTTGGTCACGTGGTCGGAGCCGCGCACCACATGAGTTACGCCCATCTCGGTGTCGTCGACAACCGAGGCCAGGGTGTAGAGGAATTGGCCGTCGCCGCGGATCAGCACCGGGTCGGAGACCGAGGCCGCGTCGATGGAGATGTCGCCCAGGATACCGTCGGTCCACTCGATGCGCTGGTGATCCAGCTTGAAGCGCCAGACGCCGTCGCCGCGCTCGGCGCGCAGCTTGGCCTTTTCCTCGTCCGACAGTGCCAGCGCGGCGCGGTCATAGACCGGCGGCTTACCCATGTTCAGTTGTTTCTTGCGCTTCAGGTCCAGCTCAGTCGGGGTCTCAAACGCCTCGTAGAACCGGCCGATCTCGCGCAGCTTGTCGGCGGCGGCGACATAGCGGTCGAGGCGCTCGGACTGGCGCTCCACCTTGTCCCAGGTCAGGCCCAGCCATTCCAGGTCCTGCTTGATGGCATCGACGTATTCTTCCTTGGACCGCTCCGGGTCGGTGTCGTCGATGCGCAGGATGAAGGTGCCGCCGGCCTTGCGGGCGATCAGATAGTTCATCAGCGCGGTGCGCAGGTTGCCGACGTGGATATAGCCGGTCGGCGACGGGGCAAAACGGGTGGTGGTCATCACGAGTTTCCTGTTGCCTTGCCCCTTGTCACATGGGCGGCGGATTGTCCAGTTTCGGCAGTGTTAACGCGCCTCCGCGCGTGCCTGCGGCGCGAGTATTTGGGGAGAGATGAAAGCCCGGCAGTCATTCAGGCTGTACCGGCCAGAGTGCGTTCAGGTCCTTCAGGCCTGCGCGGATCAGTTCGGCCAGGACGTCCAGGTCGATATCGGCGAGCTTGTTTACATAGAGGCAGCTTTTGCCCAGCTTGTGCTTGCCCAGGCGGGAGAGGATGGCGCCGTAGTCCTGATAGCCCGGCATGATGTAAATCGAATGGCGTGCTTTTCGAGGCGAGAAGCCGGTGGCGAGAAAGTCACCCTCGCGGCCGGAAGCATAGCGGTAGTGGTAGCGGCCGTAGCCGATGATCGAAGGCCCCCACATCTGCGGCTCATAGCCGGTTACCCGGCGGAACAGCGCATCCAGCTGATGCGCTTCCGCCGCCTTGCGGGCCGCTTCAACACCAGCAAGGAACGCTTCGACGCTTGCCCCGGTCGGGACGGTTTTGTTCTGGCTCATGGCGCGGCCTCCTGCCGCTATCCTAACCCGCATCACGGGATTGTTTACAGCCCTCTGCCGCCAGAGCGCTAGGGTAAGGCCAGTCCAACTCCACTGGAGGTTATGCCATGACTGTTTCCCTCTCCCGCCGCGCGGCCCTGGCCGGCGCCGCCGCACTGCCCCTTGCTGGTGCTGCCACGCCGCTGCTGGCGGGCGCCCACGGCGGCCAAGCCGAAGCGCCGGTTGCCCATTCGTTCAAACTGGCAGAAATGCCGGTTACCACTCTGCTGGATGCCTCGGCGCAGCGGGAGGGGCCGAAACCGATGTTCGGGGCCGCAGCCAGCGATGAGGAATTTGCCCAGGTCTCGGCAGAGAATTTCATTTCAGACGAGACCCTGCAGTTTTACTTCACGCCGACGCTGGTGGATACCGGGTCGGAGCTGGTGCTGTTTGACACCGGTCTGGGCAATGGCGGCATTGCCAAGGCGCTGGCCGCGGCCGGGGTGACGCCGGATCAGATCAATGTTGTGGTCATCACCCATATGCACCCGGACCACATCGGCGGCTTGATGACAGATGGCGCGCCAACCTTTCCCAATGCCCGCTATGTGACGGGGGCTGAGGAGTATAATTTCTGGTCCAAAAGGGAACCCGGCGACCGGGTTGGCGATCTGGTGTCCAAGAATGTGACCCCTCTGGCAGAAAAGACCACCTTCATCGACGATGGCGCCAGCGTGGCGCCGGGGATCACCGCCATGGCCAGCTTTGGCCACACGCCGGGGCATATGTGCTACATGCTGGAGAGCGGCAACCGCCAGCTGGTGCTGACGGCGGACCTGGCCAACCATTACGTCTGGAGCTTTGCCCGGCCTGATTGGGCGTTCAGCTTTGATGTCGATCCGGAGGCCGCCAGTGCCTCGCGCCGCCGGGTGCTGGGGATGCTCGCAGCGGACAAGCTGCCGATGATCGGTTACCACATGCCGTTCCCGGCGGCGGGTTTTGTCGAAACCCGCGGCGAGGGTTTCCGCTATGTGCCGGTGAGCTATCAGCTGATGGGCTGACGGCGGCTGTTCAATAGCCGCTGAGCGGGCCGTATCTGCTGCCGTCGGTGAAGCGGGACAGGCGGAAGTCGTGCGGGTCCACCACGGGTTTGTCGCCGGTCACCAGATCGGCGGCCAGCTTGCCCGCTGCCGGGCCGATGCCAAACCCGTGGCCGGAAAAGCCGGTGGCGATGAACAGGCCCGGCAGGCGGTCGGCCTGCGAGATCACCGGGATTGCATCCGGGGTCACGTCGATCAGCCCGCCCCAGCTTTGCACCACATCGGCGCCCTGCAGCACAGGGAAGGCCTTTTGCGCTGCCGCCCAGCCGCTTTTCAGCGCCTTTTGCGAAGGAGCCGGATCCAGCACCCGGCACAGCTCGAACGGGGTGGTCTGCTGCGGCTGCCAGCGGCGGGCCTGGGCCGCCTCCTCGCGCCAGCGGCTGGTCAGGCGGAACTGCAGCGCGCGCCATTCGTGCCGCAGGCTGGGCAGGAATTTCCAGCCCAAACGGAGGCTGTCGGGCACGATATCGACCATGTTCTCCAACGCGTCCGAGACGGTATAGCCGCCATCGGCCCGCTTGCGCAGGCCCAGGTTGCCGGTGCGCACAGCGGTTTCCGGCCCGCCCTGCAGCGGTGAGGTGCGCAGGACCGAGTTCAGCACCTTGAGCTGCGGCAGGCCAATGCCCGCATTGCCCAGAAACAGCCGCGACCAGGCGCCGCCCGCCACCACCACCGCCGAACAGGCGACGCGGCCGCGTTCCGTCATCACCCCGCTGATGCGCCCGGCCGAGGTTTCGACGCTGCGCACCGCGCATTCGGTCATGATCTTGGCGCCCGCGGCCTGGGCAGCGGTGGCGATTGCGTGGGTGGCCAGCTGCGGCTCGGCCCGCCCGTCCATCGGTGTCAGCAGGGCGCTGCGGGTTTTGGTCTGATGGCCGGGCATCAGCTGCGCCAGATACTGCCCGCGCACCATACGGGCGCCTTGCCCCCAGCCATCAAGGTTGCGCAGCCAGCGTTCCAGCTGCGCCTCGCGCTTGGCGGTTTCCGCAGTGTAGAGAATGCCGGAGCGGGTGAACCCGGTTTCCTGCCCGGTGCGCGCCGCCAGTCCCTCCCAGAGACGCAGCGATTCCGCCATCAGCGGGATTTCCCGGGGGTCTCGGCAGGACATCCGCACCCACCCCCAGTTGCGCGAGCTCTGCTCGCCCGCGATCTGTCCCTTTTCGCACAAGAGCACCGAGTGGCCGCGTTCGGCCAGCTCCAGCGCGGTGGCGGCGCCAATGATGCCGCCGCCGATCACCACGGCGTCGACGGCCTTGGGCAAGGCAAGATTGGATTGGAAATGAGGCAGTCTCGGTCCAGGCATGCGGCCTCTATGCCCGCTGCGGAATCGGCGGTCCAGCGTCCAAGCGACGCCCATTGCGCCGCTTTCCGCCATTGTGTTTTTTTCGCCGCATATCAGGGCGTTACCGCCACCGGGACGGGCTTTACCGAATTCAGAAAAGCGCGGAAAAGATCCGCGCCTTCAATGGGTTAACGCTTGCCTCAGGTCGGGTCGCGCCAGCGGTTCACAATCGGGTAGCGGCGGTCCAGCCAGAACGCGCGCGGCGTCAGCCGGGCGCCGGGTGCGGACTGGAAGCGTTTGTATTCGCTGATATAAAGCAGATGCTCGACCCGCTTGGAAACGTCGCGGTCAAATCCGGCGGCGACGCAATCTGCGATTGAACCTTCCTGGTCGACCAGGATTTCCAGGATCGCATCCAGCTCCGGGTAGTCCGGCAGGCTGTCGCTGTCCTTCTGGTCTTCGCGCAGTTCAGCCGAAGGCGGTTTGTCGATCACGTTGGGGCGGATCACCTCGGCTTCCGGGCCCTTCATCCAGGGGCGGTGGTTGGCGTTGCGCCAGCGGCAGGTCTCGAACACCCGGGTCTTGTAAAGATCCTTGATCGGGTTGTAGCCCCCGTTCATGTCGCCGTAGATGGTGGCATAGCCCACCGCGACCTCGGACTTGTTGCCGGTGGTCAGGAGCATCTCGCCGAACTTGTTGGACATTGCCATCAGCAACAGGCCGCGCAGGCGGGACTGGATGTTTTCCTCGGTGATGTCCGCATCACGTCCGGCAAACAGCGGTGCCAGCGTATTGGTGATCGCAGCGCGGCCTTCCGAGATCGGCACATAGTCGTAATGGACACCCAGCGCCTTGGCGACGGCCTCGGCATCGTCGAGAAATTCCCGGCTGGTATACTCCGAGGGCAGCATCACGCAGCGGACGTTCTCCGCCCCCAGCGCGTCCACCGCAATCGCCGCCACGATTGCTGAGTTGACGCCGCCGGACAGGCCCAGCAGCACCTTCTTGAAACCGGTTTTGCCCATGTAGTCGCGCAAGGACTCTACCATCACCCGGTAGTCCTGCTCCCATTCGTCGGGCAGATGCGCCTTCTCGCCTTCCTCCACGCGCCAGCCTTCGTCGGTGCGGATGAGGTCGATCTGTGCGATGCATTCGTCAAACACTGGCATTTGAACCGCCAATGCGCCGCCCGGATTCAGGACAAAGGAACCGCCGTCAAAGACCTGGTCATCCTGGCCGCCCACCATGTTCAGGTAGATCACCGGCAGATGGGTTTCGACCGCGCGCGCAACCATGTGGTTGAAGCGCACCTCCATCTTGTTGCGGAAATAGGGCGAGCCGTTGGGGATCAGCAGGAACTCGGCACCGGTCTCAGCCAGGGTCTCCGCCACGTCCTCGTGCCAGCCGTCCTCGCAGATGGGGGAGCCGATGCGGGTGTTGCTGACGGAATACGGGCCGCCCAAAGGACCGGCTTCGAAGATGCGGACTTCGTCAAACACGGTCTCGTTCGGCAGATGATGCTTGAGGCTGCGCGAGGCGATCTTGCCGCCCTTCAGGATCAGATAGGCGTTGTAAAGCCTGCCGCCCTCAACCCACGGCCCGCCGATCGCCAGGGCCGGACCATCGGCACAATCCGCCGCCAGCTTTTCGACCTCGGCAATGGCGGCCTGATGGAAGACCGGCTTCATCACCAGGTCCTGGGTGTTGTAGCCGGTGATGAACATTTCCGGCAGCGCCACCAGATCGGCGCCGGCCTTGCGGCCTTCCTCCCAGGCGGCACGGGCCTTGGCGGCGTTGCCTGCCAGATCGCCCACCGTGGGGTTCAGCTGCGCCAAAGTCACGCGGAAACGGTCTGCCATGCTGCATCAGCCCTTTGCAAAATTCCTCCATCAGCCATTTACCAGATTGGCGGCCAAGGGAAAGAGCAAGGGCCCGCCGGAGGGGAAAAGACATTGCGGCCCCGCCTGCGGTAGCTTAGTTTCCGGGCGAGCAACCCAATATGGCAGCAGCACCGTAATTTCTGGGCAGGCAGAGGTTTTCAATGACCCGTTTCGGCACCGTACTCGCGTTTTCCACGATCCTGGCACTGGCCGCTCCGGCCTGGGCCCAGGAGGGGGAGATCATCACCACGCAGGATGAGATCGGCGGCGTCTACGAGGGCACCTTCCGCAACGGGCTGCAGCATGGCACCGGCACCTACAAGCTGCCGAACGGCTATGAATACACCGGCGAGTGGGTCGATGGAGAGGTGCGCGGCCAGGGTGTGGCGCGGTTCCCGGACGGTTCGGTCTATGAGGGTGAGTTTGCGCAGGGCAAACCGCACGGCCTGGGCATGCTGACCCGCGCCGATGGCAGCACCTATGAGGGTGAATGGCAGGACGGCCAGATCCATGGCGACGGAGTATCGGCCTATGCCAGCGGCGTGCGCTATCAGGGCAGCTTTGCCAACGGCAAGCGGCACGGCAAGGGGGTGATGAAATCACCTGACGGCTACACCTATGACGGCGACTGGGTGGACGGGCGCCAGCAGGGCCAGGCCAAGATCACCTATGCCGAAGGCACCGTCTATGAAGGCAGTGTCGCTGATGGCCAGCTGCAGGGGCAAGGCCGGCTGGAGACCTCCGACGGACTGGTCTACGAAGGCGAATGGATGGCGAGCCAGATGCACGGCACCGGCCGCCTGGTGCAGCCCAATGGCGACATTTACGAAGGCGAGCTGCAAAAGGGCCGCCGCCACGGCACCGGCACGCAGACATATGCCAATGGCGATGTCTACACGGGCGACTTCCTGAACGATCAGCGCCACGGCACCGGCACCTTCACCGAAAAGGACGGCTACAGCTACACCGGCGAATGGGTAAAAGGCCAGATTGAGGGCAAGGGCAAGGCGGTCTATCCCGACGGTTCGGTCTATGAGGGCGATTTCCGCGACGATCTGGCAGAAGGCAAGGGCAAGATCACCTATCCCGACGGGTCCACCTATGAGGGCGACTGGGTTGCCGGGGTGATCGAGGGCGAAGGCACTGCCACTTATCCCAATGGCATCACCTACACCGGCGGCTTCAAGAACGCCAAGAACCACGGCCAGGGGGTAATGACCTACGCCGATGGCTACCGCTATGACGGCGGCTGGCAGAACGGGCAGCGCCATGGCGAGGCCACGGTCACCTATGCCGACGGGTCGGTTTACACGGGCCAGTTTGCAAACAGCCAGCGGCAGGGCACGGGCAAAATCGTGATGCCCGATGGCTTCAGCTACGAAGGCGAATGGCGTGAGGGCAAAATTTTCGGCGAGGGCGTGGCAACCTATGCCAACGGCGACGTTTATGAGGGCAGCTTTGTCAACGGCAAGCGCCAAGGGCCCGGCACGATGAAGTACGCCAGCGGCCAGCAGGCGGACGGCACTTGGGAAAACGGGGCGCTGGTCAGCAGCGGGGCCGGGAACGCCAGCCAGACAGAGTAAGCCGGACAGGATCGGGGCGCCTTTTTCGTTTCAGCCGATGCGGATGCGGCTCAGGTGATCCGGCATCGCGACGCCCTCAATGTTGGCAGGATCCGGCTGCGGCGGCTTGAGCTCCATCGCCATCGGCACCACGCCCGCCCAGATGGGCAACGCGTAATCCTTCTCGTCATCCTTGGGCGCACCGGAGCGGATCTTGGCAGCGCCCTCCTCGATTGGCATCCGCATGAGGGCCGTGGCCTTCAGCTCCTGCCGGGTCATGGGCCGCAGCGCGTCCCAACGGCCCGGAAAGATGTGGTCGACCATCGCCTTGAGGCTGGCAGCCTTGGCATCCTCATCCGTGACCTTTTCGGCCACCCCGAACAGCATCGCGGAGCGGAAGTTGACCGAGTGGTGAAACGCCGAACGGGCCAGCACGTAGCCGTCCATGCAGGTGACGGTCAGGCAGACCTCTGCCCCCTCCATCGCCCGGATCGCCCGGCTGGCGGAGGAGCCGTGCCAGTAGACATGATCCCCCTCGCGCCATTGCAGCGTCGGCAGGACGGAAGTGGCGCCATTGATCTGATAGCCGATATGGGCCAGCGGCATGGCGTCGAGCACCTGGTACACGGTCTCGCGGTCATAGAGCCCGCGTTCATGGGCGCGGCGCAGGCGGCTGCGCTCTGTTTTCAGGGCGGTTTCGGTTTCGGGCTGGCGCATTGGCGGACCTCGTGAATTCTTGTTGTGTCACGGTGAGTGCTATGCGCAAACTGGACTGTAATTAACCTCCAGTTTCCGACAAAAAGAGCAGTCCAGTATGATTGACCTTTCCGGCCTGCTGTCGAAAGGCAGCGCCGAGCCCATCTATCTGCAAATCGTCAGCGCGCTGCGCCGCCAGGTCAGCGATGGCAGCCTGGCCATCGGCACCCGGCTGCCCTCATCCCGGGCGCTGGCGCAGGATCTGGGGGTGGCGCGCTCCACCGTGGTGACGGCCTATGAGCAGCTGGTGGCCGAAGGCTTTGCCGAGGCGCGGCGGGGTGCCGGGATCTTTGTCTGCGATGTGGCACCGATCCGGCCGCCCGAAGCCCCGCCGCGCCCCCAGCCTGCCGCTGTCCCGCCCGCGCCGGGGATGCTGCAGCCCGGCGCGCCGGACCCTGAGGTGTTTCCGGCCCGGTCCTGGGCGCGCTGTGTTTCACGTGTGGCACGGATGGACCCGCTCAGCCTGAGCCATCAGGAGGATTCCTTTGGCGACCCGGAGCTGCGGCGCGAGATTGCCGCCTATGCCGCGCGCTGGCGCGGGATCGAGTGCAGCGCGGATCAGGTGCTGGTAACGAGCGGCGCGCGCGAGGCGCTGGAGCTCACGATGGATTTTCTGGTGGAGGACGAGGATATCGCGCTGGAAGCCCCCGGATTTATCCCGACGCAGCGCTTTGCCAAGGCGCGCGGCTGGCCGGTGCGCTGGCTGCGGGCCGGGGAACGCGGCGCGGAGGTGCCGCGGCAGATGGCCAAGGTCACGCTGCTGACGCCGTCGCACCAGTTTCCGCTGGGCGGCACCCTGCCAGTGCCGCAACGGCAGGCCTTCCTGCAGGCGGCCGGGGAGCGGGACGGCTGGATCATCGAGGATGATTTCGACAGCGAGTTCCGCTATGCCGGCCAGCCGGTGCCGGCGATGGCAGCGCTGGACCGGGAGGGGCGCTGTATCTACGTCGGCACCTTCTCCAAGACGTTTTCTCATGCGCTGCGGCTGGGTTATGCGATCCTGCCGCCGGCGCTGGTGCCGCGGTTCCGGGCCGGGTTCATCCAGCCCAGCGCCGGCGCCGCAATCACCGCGCAGCGGCCGCTGGCCGAGTTCATGGCCTCCGGCCAGTACGACCGGCACATCCGCCGCGCCCGCAGGCATTATGCGGAGCGCTATGCCGCTGCGGCAGATGCGCTGGCAGAGTGGCCCGGCACGCTCGGGTATTTCAGGCGGCACAACGCCGGGATGCAGGTTGCCTTCCATCTGGCGGACGGGCTGGCGGACGTCCAAATCTGCCGCCGCGCCGCACAAGCGGGTTATGGGGTCCAGCCCCTGTCGCCGCACGATCCTGAAGGCCGCTCACAGGGGCTGCTGACCGGTTTCTGCCAGTCAAGCGCCGGGGACCTGCCCGACCAGATTGCCAGGCTGCGGCGGATCGTGGAACACGGCGGTTAAAGCCCCCTGCCCCGCCCGCAAAAAAGCCTCCCCGGGGACCCGGAGAGGCTTGGTTTTCAAGTCATCTGTAAAGATGGCCGGAGCCGGTCAGACGTACTTCTTGATCTCGCCCGCTTTCAGGCGCGACATGTAGCTGTTCAGCTCACGCTTGACGATCGGCATCAGGAAGTAGAGCGCGATGATGTTGACCACCGCCATGGCGAAGATCGCCGCATCGGAGAAGTCGATCACCGGGCCGAGGTTGGCGGCCGCGCCGATCACCACGAAGATGCAGAAGATCACCTTGAACACCAGTTCCTTGGTCTCGCCTTCGCCGAACAGGAAGGTCCAGGCCTTGAGACCGTAGTAGGACCAGCTGATCATGGTGGAGAAGGCAAACAGGATCACCGCGATCGCCAGCACGTACTGGAACCAGCCGAAGGCGGAGGAGAAGGCGGCCGAGGTCAGCGCCACGCCCTTGTTGCCGTCGACGGTCTGAATGGTGGCTGCGCCCTCATCCAGCAGGTAGAGGCCGGTGTTCGGATCCACGACCAGCTGGCCGGTAATGATGATCACCAGCGCGGTCATGGTGCAGATCACCACGGTGTCGATGAACGGCTCCAGCAGCGACACGAAGCCTTCGGTGATCGGCTCCTTGGTGCGCACGGCGGAGTGGGCGATGGCTGCCGAGCCGACGCCGGCCTCGTTCGAGAAGGCCGCGCGCTTGAAGCCCTGGATCAGGGCGCCAACCATGCCGCCGGCAACACCGAGACCGGTGAAGGCGCCTTCGAAGATCTGGCCGAAGGCCCAGCCGATCTGGTCGGCGTTCATCGCCAGGATGACCAGTGCGGTTGCGACGTACATGACCCCCATGAACGGAACGACCTTCTCGGTCACCCGTGCGATGGATTTCAGGCCGCCAACGATAACGGCGAAAACAACGCCAGCAAACACCACGCCGGTGATCCAGCCCGGATACTCGCCGACAACGCCGGAAATCTGCGCATGCGCCTGGTTGGCCTGGAACATGTTGCCGCCGCCCAGGGCGCCCAGGATGCAGAAGACCGAGAACAAGACCGCCAGGAACTTGCCCATCGGCAGGCCGCGTTCGGCAAAGCCCTTGGTCATGTAATACATCGGGCCGCCCGAGACGTGGCCGTCCGGGAACTCATTGCGGTATTTGACGCCCAGCGTGCACTCGGTGAACTTGGAGGCCATGCCCATCAGGCCGGCCAGGATCATCCAGAAGGTCGCGCCGGGGCCGCCAATGCCCACGGCCACCGCAACGCCGGCGATGTTGCCGAGGCCAACGGTGCCCGACAGCGCGGTTGCCAGCGCCTGGAAGTGGCTGACTTCGCCCGCGTCGTTAGGGTCGGAATAGTCGCCCTTAACCAGCGAGATCGAGTGCGGGAAGGCGCGGAACTGGATCAGGCCGAAGTAGATGGTGAACACGGTGGCCGCGACCACCAGCCACGCGACGATCCAAGGGAAGCTGGTGCCGGGGAACGGGCTGAAGATCAGGTTGACGAACCAGCCGGTCGAATTGGCAAACAGCTCATTGACCCGCTCGTCGACAGATTGTGCCATCGCTGGCGCGGATGCGGCCAGCAGCAGCGGTGCAGACAGAGCTGCTGCCTTGACTGAAATACTCATGACTGTCCTCTGAAATAGTTGTTATGGAACGATGGTGACCGGAACCGGCGCGGCCTGCGCCAGGCTGCCCGCAACAGAGCCGAAAAGCCGCGATGACAGCGCGGAATGGCCGGTGCGCCCGATGATCAGGTGGCTGGCTCCGGACTCCTTGATCACATCAATCAGGGTTTCCGCGATATGCCCGTATTTCAGTTCAGTCGTGACGGTGACACCGCTGCCCTCCAGGCTTTTGCGCACCGGCGCCAGCAGCGCATCCTCGGCCCGCTTCAGCTCATCCTCCCGGCGTTTGTGGCGCTGCTCGATCTCCTCCGGTGTGAGGAAGGAATAGGGCGACCATTCCAGCACATGCGCAATCACCAGTTCTGCCCCTTGCGCTTTGGCAAGGCTGACGGCAAAAGCAAGCGCTGACTTGGCTGCCTCGCTGTCGTCATACCCAAGAACAATTTTATTCGACACTGTTTCCTCCTATCGATGGCGCCTCTTTTGGCCAAGGCGCCGGATCCCGGCTTAAGGCGCCAGGAAACCCGCCAATGCGAGCTGCTTGCGCTTCCGCACCAAAGCCTGGCGCAGCACTGACAAACTGTCGCATTGAAACTGGCTACGCCCCATAATTATGTTACACGTCTTTTTCAACAGTGTCGCGAAATTACCTGTGGCGGGTATTTACCGCCTTTTGCTGCAGCAAAAGTGCCAGCGTGCCCCCAGGTCAAAATCCCCCTTCCCATTCGGCTGCACGTCTGTATAAATCCGTCCCATGAGCATTTGCGCAGATATCCCCTTTGCCGCCGCCGCGACCCGCGGTGCAGCTCTGCGCGCCCTACTGATCCTAGCCCGCCTCTGAGCGTGCCCTTCCGGCGCGCCCGCTCAGAGGATTGCCGCACGCGCGCCATCGAAGGCTATGAATGCCCTGGAAGGGCCTAGGACAGAGACAAGAGATACCAAAATGACAAACGCATCCCCGATTTCCGGCGACAAATCCCGTGTATTGATTTTCGATACCACCCTGCGCGACGGCGAGCAGAGCCCCGGCGCCACCATGACCCATGACGAGAAGCTGGAGATTGCCGAGCTTCTGGATGAAATGGGCGTGGACATCATCGAGGCCGGTTTCCCGATTGCCTCCGAAGGCGACTTTGCTGCGGTGTCCGAGATTGCGGAACGGTCGAAGAATTCGATGATCTGCGGCCTGGCGCGCGCCAATTTCAAGGACATCGACCGCTGCGCCGAAGCGGTGCGCAAGGCCGCGCAGCCGCGGATCCACACCTTCATCGGCACCTCGCCACTGCACCGCGCCATCCCGAACCTCACCATGGATGAGATGGCGGACAAGATCCATGAGACCGTCACCCACGCCCGCAACCTGGTGGACAACGTGCAATGGTCGCCGATGGATGCGACCCGGACCGAATGGGATTACCTGTGCCGGGTGATCGAGATCGCTATCAAGGCCGGCGCCACCACCATCAACATCCCCGACACCGTGGGCTACACCGCTCCTGCGGAGAGCGCCGACCTGATCAAGCGCCTGATCGAGACCGTGCCGGGCGCGGATGAGGTGGTTTTTGCCACCCATTGCCATAACGACCTCGGTATGGCGACCGCCAACGCGCTGGCTGCCGTGGCGGGCGGTGCGCGTCAGATCGAATGCACCATCAACGGCCTGGGCGAGCGCGCGGGCAACACCGCACTGGAAGAAGTGGTGATGGCGCTGAAGACGCGCAACGACATCATGCCCTGGTCGACCGGCATCGACACCACCAAGATCATGCATATCTCGCGCCGGGTCTCGACCGTGTCCGGTTTCGTGGTGCAGCCCAACAAGGCCATCGTCGGCAAGAACGCCTTTGCGCATGAGTCCGGCATCCACCAGGACGGGATGCTGAAGAACCGCGAGAACTTCGAGATCATGCGGCCCGAGGACATCGGCCTCTCCGGCACCTCGCTGCCGCTTGGCAAGCATTCCGGCCGCGCGGCGCTGCGCGACAAGCTGGAGCATCTTGGCTATGAAGTGGGCGACAACCAGCTGAAGGACGTTTTTGTCCGCTTCAAGGAGCTGGCCGACCGCAAGAAAGAGGTGTTTGACGACGACCTTATTGCGCTGATGCGCATCGGCACGGACGCGGAGAACGATCACCTCAAGATCGTGTCGATGAAAGTGGTCTGCGGCACCGGCGGCCCGGCGGAGTCCACTGTCGAGATGGAGATCGACGGCAAGGATGTGACGGAAACGGCTGAGGGCGACGGCCCGGTGGATGCCACCTTCAAGGCAATCCGCAAGATCTACCCGAACACCGCCCGTCTGCAGCTTTACCAGGTGCATGCCGTGACCGAAGGCACCGACGCGCAGGCGACCGTCTCTGTCCGGCTGGAGGAGGATGGCAACATCGCCACCGGCGAGAGCGCCAACACCGACACGGTGGTGGCTTCTGCCAAAGCCTATGTGAACGCGCTGAACCGCCTGATCGTGCGCCGCGGCCGGGTTGGCGAAGGCGCCGACACCAAGGAGATTTCCTATAAAGACCTGGCCTGAGCCGGTCTGCCCCCTATGAACTGCAAAGGGCACCCGCGCGGGTGCCCTTTTCCATTTCCGTCCGGCCTTTGCGCGGCTATTTCGGGGAGATGGCCTTGAACAGCGCTGAAATCCGGGCGGCCTCCTCCGCAGCGCCATAAGGCGCATTGACCACAAACATTCCTGAGCCGGTCATACGGTGCCCTTCACGGACCGGCGGAAAGGAGACCTCGTGGCGCAGCGCCCCGGGCAGGTCCTGCGCCTCCAGTGCTTTGAGCATCTGTTTGTGGGAGCCGTCCCTGAGGATCGGATACCACAGCGCCAGAACACCCACGTTCCACTTCTTGTGCAGCTGGCCGATGATGCCGGGGATGCGGGCATAGTCGGACTTGATCTCGTAACTGGGGTCGATGAGCAGCAGGCCCCGGCGGGGCGCAGGCGGCGCCAGCGACAGCGCCAGCTCGAACCCGTCCTGCTGATGCACCTTGGCTTTCCAAGGTTTCAGAGCGGCGCGCAGGGCGGCGTTTTCCTGCGGATGCAGCTCCGCAAAATGCAGCGAGTCGCCCTGGCGCAGCAGAGAGGCCGCAATCAGCGGCGATCCGGGATAGGCCGCCTGACCGTGCTGCCTGCGGGTCTCCGACAGCGCGCGGTGCAGCGGGTGATCCGCCGCCAGGCCCTGATCTGCCAGAACCCGGGTGATGCCCTGTTCCGCTTCGCCCGTTTTGACTGCTTCCGGCGCATCCAGCTGATAGAGGCCCCGGCCCGCGTGGGTCTCGATATAGCTGAGCGGCTTGTCCTTGCGCGTGAGGTAGGCCAGCATCCAGGCCAGCAGCGCGTGCTTTTGAACGTCGGCCAGGTTCCCGGCGTGATAGATGTGCTGATAAGAGAGCATGCGCGCCCTCTAGCCGCTATTTCAAAAGGGCGGAAGGGGCGGCGTGCGGCGGATAAACGGAATCTCAACCCCGAAGCGGCAGACTGCCCCTATTGCTTTTGCCGCAGAACGCAGGTTCCGATGCCCTTTAGAATGAGCGCGCTTGCCCTTTTCCTGACTATTCTGGCCCTGCTGCTGTGCGCCGCGGCGGCTGTCAGCGCGCAAGGCTACTCGCTGGTGGGCAATCAGTTTTTCCTGCACCAGGCCTCTGCCCCGCAGCCCGGCCCGGCGCCAGCCCGGGCCACGGCGCCGCAGGCGGCGGCCAGCCTTTTGCCCGACACCCTGCCCGGTGCAAACCCGGGCCGCGGGGCGGTGTCGCTCAACCCCGGCGCCGCCAGCCTGTTCCGCGGCCGCAGCGGCGGCGGCCTGTTTGCCCCGATCCTGAAAGCGCCGCCCAGCGTCAAACAGCTGCTGGACCTGATCGCCAGCGCCGAGGCAGGCAAGGCGCAATACGATGCGGTGCAGTATGGCGCCACCCGCAAGCCGCCAAAGAAGCCGACCCAGATGACGATCGCCGAAATCAACGCCTGGATCGATGCCACACCGGGCCAGCCCCATGCCATCGGGCGGTATCAGATGATCCCGGCGACCCTGCGGCGGCTGGTCCGCCACCAGGGGGTCAAACCGCAGGCCCGCTTCTCGCCCGAGCTGCAAGACCAGCTGGCGCATCAGCTGATCGAGGAAGCGGGTTACAGCGCTTTCCTGGCGTCAGAAATGCCGCGGAAGACCTTCATGCTGAACCTTGCCAAAATCTGGGCCGGGCTGCCCATCTCAACCGGGAAATCGTATTACGAGGGCTATGCCGGCAACAGCGCCAGCCTGACCTGGGGCCATTTCAAGTCGGAGATGCAACGGATTTTCCCAAGCTGATCCGAAGGATGACTAGGCATCGGCACCCAGCGCGCGTGCAGCACTCCGGCGCTGGCAGGAAACCCGGCGCGGCGGGTCTTGCTGCCTGACTGACATTGCCTTTGCCCGCCGGTCCGGCGCACAGCCACGGCAACTTGGCGGAAACGCGCTGTTTCACCATAATACGCCCTTTCGCGGCACTCCCGTGCCGCTTATAAGGTGGAAGCAGGCGGCTCCTCCGGAGTCGCCCAAGGTACAATGGCAGCACTTACAGGATCCCTTCTATATGGCGCTTTTCGGAAACTTGGGCGGTCTGTTCTCCTCGGACATGGCCATTGACCTCGGCACGGCGAACACCCTGGTCTACGTCAAAGGCCGCGGTGTGATCCTGTCCGAGCCTTCAGTGGTGGCCTACCACGTCAAGGACGGCGTCAAGAAAGTGCTGGCCGTGGGCGAGGACGCCAAGCTGATGCTGGGCCGCACCCCCGGCTCGATCGAGGCGATCCGGCCGATGCGCGAAGGCGTGATTGCCGATTTCGACACCGCGGAGGAGATGATCAAGCACTTCATCCGCAAGGTTCACAAGCGCTCGACCTTCTCCAAGCCCAAGATCATTGTCTGCGTGCCGCATGGCGCCACCCCGGTTGAAAAGCGCGCGATCCGCCAGTCGGTGCTGTCCGCAGGCGCCCGCCGTGCCGGCCTGATTGCCGAGCCGATTGCTGCTGCCATCGGGGCAGGCATGCCGATCACCGATCCGACCGGCAACATGGTTGTCGACATCGGCGGCGGCACCACCGAGGTGGCAGTCCTGTCGCTGGGTGACATCGTTTACGCCCGCTCTGTCCGCGTCGGCGGCGACCGCATGGATGAGGCGATCATCAGCTACCTGCGCCGCCAGCAGAACCTCCTCGTGGGGGAATCCACCGCCGAGCGCATCAAGACCTCCATCGGCACTGCCCGGATGCCCGACGACGGCCGCGGCCAGTCGATGCAGATCCGCGGCCGCGACCTGCTGAACGGCGTCCCGAAGGAGATCGAGATTTCCCAAGCCCAGGTGGCCGAGGCGCTGGCCGAACCGGTGCAGCAGATCTGCGAAGCGGTGATGACCGCGCTGGAGACCACACCGCCGGATCTGGCCGCCGATATCGTCGACCGCGGCGTAATGCTGACCGGCGGCGGCGCGCTCTTGGGCGATCTCGATCTGGCCCTGCGCGAGCAGACCGGCCTGGCCGTGTCGATTGCGGACGAGAGCCTCAACTGCGTGGCCCTGGGCACCGGCAAAGCGCTGGAATACGAAAAACAGCTTGCCCACGCGATCGACTACGACAGCTAACAGACCCTGACCGCCGGAACGGC
Source organism: Leisingera sp. ABM4_103 (assembly GCF_056158685.1). Classification (NCBI taxonomy): domain Bacteria; kingdom Pseudomonadati; phylum Pseudomonadota; class Alphaproteobacteria; order Rhodobacterales; family Roseobacteraceae; genus Leisingera; species Leisingera sp. ABM4_103. The sequence continues at coordinate 750,891 of NZ_JBSWTU010000005.1, forward strand.
GCCAGCTGACAAGCTGGAAGGGCGGCTGGAAGGAGAACCGTGGCGAAGGACAAGTCACAGCGCGACGATTACGCAACCCCGCTGCGGCGTCTGCTGACAGCGGTGCTTTGCCTGTGCCTGGCCGCGATCTTCATCGTCTGGCGGATCGACAGCCCGCGGGTGGAACGCTTCCGCGCCCAGGTTGTCGACAAGGTGGTGCCCAGCATGGACTGGGCGATGGTGCCGGTCACCGCCACAATCAATCTGCTCCGCGACTTCCAAAGCTACCAGCGCTTGTCCGAGCAGAACCGCGAGCTGCGCAGCGAGCTGCGGCAGATGCGGGCCTGGAAAGAGGCAGCCCTGCAGCTGGAGCAGGAAAACGCCCGGCTGCTGGATCTCAACAACGTGCGGCTCGACCCGCAGCTCACCTATATCACCGGGGTGGTGATGGCCGACAGCGGCTCCCCCTTCCGCCAGTCGGTTCTGCTGAACGTGGGCAGCCGCGACGGTGTGCATGACGGCTGGGCGGCGATGGACGGGATCGGGCTGGTGGGCCGGATCTCCGGAACCGGCCACAACACTGCGCGGGTGGTCCTGCTGACCGACGCCGCCAGCGCGGTGCCAGCCACCATCCAGCCCTCGGGCCAGACCGCACTGGTGACCGGCGACAACAGCGCCGCCCCGGTGCTGAGTTTTCTGGAAAACCCGGACATGGTGCGCCCCGGCGACCGGGTGATCTCCTCCGGCGATGGCGCGGTGTTTCCGGCCGGGCTGCTGATCGGCCAGGTCGCCAAGGACCGTTCAGGCCGGATGCGGGTGCGGCTGGCCGCGGATTACAGCCGGCTGGAGTTCCTGCGGGTGCTGCGCCACCATGGCACCGAAGTGATCCAGGACCCGGGCGGGCTGGTCGGGGCACCTCCCGGTGATCCGGTTCCGCAACCGCGGCCCGAGGGACTAGGGGCCGAGAGCGCCGGCAGCACGGCCGAGGCGGGCAATGGCTAACACTTCCCCTGCCCGGATCTGGACCATGCGTGCGGCTTTCCCGGCGATGGCGCTCATGATCATGTTCTTTCACCTGCTGCCGCTGGAGACCGAGCCGCGCTTCTGGGCGCCGCCGGACCTGCTGATTCTGCTGGCCATGGCCTGGTCGCTGCGGCGGCCTGATTTTGTGCCGGCGCTGTCGATCGGCCTGGTGATGCTGCTGGCCGATCTGCTGTTTCAGCGCCCGCCGGGCCTGCTGGCGCTGCTCACCGTGCTGGGCTGCGGCTTTCTTAAGGCCCGCGCCGCCCCGCACCGCGAGAGCACCTTTGCCAGCGAGTGGCTGGCGGTGGCCGTCGCGGTGACCGGGATCGCCACCGTGAACCGGCTGGTTCTGGTCCTGTTCGGCGTACAGCAGGCGCCGCTCGGCCTGACGGTGATCGAGGCGGTTATGACCATCGCCGCCTACCCGCTGGCGGTTTGGGCCAGCCAGTCTATTCTGGGTGTGCGCAAACTGTCCCCTGCTGAAGCCGAAACCCTGGTGAGCCGCCGATGAAACGCAATTCCAAGGACGTGGATGCCTCACACGGCAGGATGACCCGGCGGGCGCTGTTCCTGGGCGGGCTGCAGCTGGCCTTTGCCGGCGGGCTGGCGGCCCGGATGCGCTATCTGCAGGTGGATCAGGCTGATGAATTCCGACTGCTGGCCGAGGAAAACCGGATCAACATCCGCCTGCTGCCGCCCGCGCGCGGCCAGATCTTTGACCGCAACGGGCTGATCATCGCGCAGAATTCGCCCTCTTACCGGATCACAGTGGTGCCTGAGGACGCGGGCGACGTGGAAGAGGTGATCGGCAAGCTTTCCAGCCTGGTGCTGCTGGATCCGGAGGATCTGGAGCGCGCCCGCACCGAAATGCGCCGCTCGCCACCCTTCCTGCCGATTACCCTGGCCGACCGGATCGGCTGGGAGGACATCTCCAAGGTGGCGGTGAACGCCCCCGCCCTGCCCGGCGTCACACCGGAGGTCGGCCTGACGCGGGTCTATCCGCAACTGGGCGATTTCGCCCATGTGGTGGGCTACGTGGGGCCGGTATCCGACTATGATCTGAGCAAGATGGAAGACCCGGAGCCGGTGCTGCTGATCCCGCGTTTCCAGATCGGCAAGGTGGGGTTCGAGGCCAAGCGCGAGGATGTGCTGCGCGGCAAGGCCGGTGCCAAGCGGGTGGAGGTCAACGCCACGGGCCGGGTGATGCGCGAGCTGGACCGGCGGGAGGGGATCTCCGGTGCCGACATGCAGCTGACCATCGACGCCATGCTGCAGAACTATGTGCAGGCGCGGCTGGGCCGGGAAAGCGCCGCCGCGGTGGTGATCGACTGCGAGGACGGGGACATCCGCGCAATCTGCTCCTCGCCCAGCTTTGACCCCAACCTGTTCGTGCGCGGCATTTCGGTGGCCGACTACCGGATGCTGACCGAGGACAAATACCGCCCGCTGTCCAACAAGACCGTGCAGGGCACCTACCCGCCAGGATCGACATTCAAGATGATCACCGCGCTGGCAGCGCTGGAGGAAGGGGTGGTCGGCCCGGAGGAAACCGTCTGGTGCCCCGGATACCTCAAGGTTGCGGGCCGCCGGTTCCACTGCTGGAAGCGTGCAGGCCACGGGCATGTTGACCTGAACACCTCGCTGAAGCGTTCCTGCGACGTCTATTACTATGACGTGGCCATCAAGACCGGCATCGACAAGATTTCTGCCATGGCGAACAAATTCGGCCTGGGCATCAAGCACGACCTGCCGATGTCCGCGGTGGCACAGGGGATCACCCCGACCAAGGATTGGAAGGCTAGTTCCTATGGCAAGGACTGGCTGATCGGCGACACTGCAAACGCGTCGATCGGCCAGGGCTACATGCTGGCGTCGCCTCTGCAGCTGGCGGTGATGTCGGCGCGCATTGCCACCGGGCGCAGCGTGACCCCGCGGCTCTTGAAATCGCTGGACGGCGTGGAGCAGCCAAGCGGTGCCGGCGAGCCTTTGGGGGTCAGCGAAAGCAGCCTGCGGATGGTGCGTAAAGGCATGTATTCGGTCAGCAATGACCGCCGCGGCACCGCCTACCGGTCGCGCATCATCGGCGAAGGCATGCGGATGGCGGGCAAGACCGGCACCAGCCAGGTGCGCAACATCACTGCCGCCGAGCGTGCCGCAGGTGTGATCCGCAACGAGGACCTGCCCTGGGAGCGCCGCGACCACGCGCTGTTCGTGAGCTTCGCGCCCTATGACAACCCGAAATACGCGGTGGCCGTAGTGGTTGAACACGGCGGCGGCGGTTCCAAGGCGGCGGCACCGATTGCCCGCGACGTGATGCTGCAGGCGCTTTACGACGGCACCCCGCCGCTGGAGGCCTACCCCAAGGCCGATCGCAGCCGCATCAAGGCCCAGCAGGAACGGCTGGAACGCGAGCGTGTCAAACGGCCCCTGGGCAGCAGGAGCAGCCGGGCATGAGCTATCTTGAGTACCACGCCAAATCGACCCCCACGGGTCTGCGCAAGATCCTCTATCTGAACTGGGGATTGACGCTGCTGCTGGTCACGGTCGCCTGTGTCGGCTTTCTGATGCTCTACTCCGTGGCGGGCGGTTCCTTCAGCCCCTGGGTGGAGCCGCAGGTCAAGCGGTTTGCCCTGGGCCTCGCCGCCATGTTCGTGGTTGCGATGATCCCGATCTGGTTCTGGCGCAATGTCTCGGTGGTGGCTTACCTGGGGTCGCTGGCGTTGCTGGTCGCGGTGGAGCTGTTCGGCACCGTCGGCATGGGCGCGCAGCGCTGGATCGACATTGGGTTTATGCGGCTGCAACCCTCGGAAGTCACCAAGATCGCCCTGGTGATGCTGCTGGCGGCTTATTACGACTGGCTGCCGCCCGAGAAAACTTCCAGGCCCCTGTGGGTGCTGCTGCCGGTGGCCCTGATCCTGCTGCCCACGGCTCTGGTGCTGAAACAGCCGGACCTTGGCACCTCGATCCTCTTAATGGCGGCAGGCGGCGGGGTGATGTTCCTCGCGGGCGTGCATTGGGCCTATTTCGCCGCGGTAATTGCAGCCGCTGTGGGACTGGTCAGCGCCGTGTTCCAAAGCCGCGGCACCGAGTGGCAGCTCTTGAAGGACTATCAGTTCCGCCGTATCGACACCTTCCTGGATCCCTCGCAGGACCCCTTGGGCGCAGGCTATCACATCACCCAGTCCAAGATCGCGCTCGGCTCCGGCGGCTGGTCGGGACGCGGCTTCATGCAAGGCACCCAATCGCGGCTGAACTTCCTGCCGGAGAAACACACCGACTTCATTTTCACCACCCTGGCGGAGGAATTCGGCTTTATCGGCGGCGTGACCCTCCTGTTCATCTACATGCTGATCATCCTGTTCTGCATCGCCGCGGCGATTGCGACCAAGGACCGGTTCTCCTCTCTAGTGATCATGGGCATCGCCATCACCTTCTTCCTGTTCTTTGCTGTGAATATGTCGATGGTGATGGGGCTGGCGCCGGTCGTTGGCGTGCCGCTGCCGATGGTGTCTTATGGCGGCTCGGCGATGCTGGTGCTCTTGGGCGCCTTCGGCATCGTGCAAAGCGCCCATATCCACCGTCCAAGGCAAGCCTCACGCTAGAAATTCAGGGAGTTCTCATGACCGCCAATGTCCTGTTTGCAGGCCGCGCCGATAGCTGGCCAACCTATGAGCCGCTGCTGGAAGCGGAGCTGGCCCGGCTTGGCGTTGAGGCAGACCTGCGCAATGATTTTGCGCCGGAAGAGGTGGACTACATCGTTTACGCACCCAGCGGTCCGGTCAGTGATTTTACCCCGTTCACCCGGCTGAAGGCCGTGCTGAGCATGTGGGCCGGCGTTGAGAAAATTGTGCCTGTTGTTCCTGCCGCGGTTCCGCTCACCCGGATGGTGGACAGCGGGCTGGAACAGGGCATGACCGAATGGGTGGTTGGCCACACGCTGCGCTATCACCTGGGCATGGACATGCATATCCAAGGGCTGAACGGGCGCTGGCACCGGCATATCCCGCCGTTGGCCAAGAACCGGCACGTCACGGTGCTGGGCCTCGGCGCGCTGGGTACCGCATCGGCCAGGGCGCTGGCGGCGCTGGGGTTTGATGTCTCCGGCTGGAGCCGCACCCCGAAGGAGATCGAAGGCATCACCTGCCACGCCGGGCCCGAGGGGTTGAAGGCGGCGCTTAAGCTCGCGGAAATCGTTATCCTGCTGCTGCCCGACACCCCGGCGACCGAAAACACGCTGAATGCAGAGACCCTGGCCCTGCTGCCCAAAGGGGCAAAGATCATAAACCCCGGCCGCGGGCCGCTGATTGACGACGGCGCGCTGCTGGCCGCGCTCGGCAGCGGCCAGGTGGGCCATGCGACACTGGATGTCTTCCGCATCGAGCCGCTGCCGCCGGAACACCCCTATTGGGCGCATCCCAATGTAACGGTGACCCCGCATATCGCCTCGGAGACCCGTGAAAGCACCGCGGCCGAAGTCATTGCCGAAAACATCCGCCGCGGCGAGGCGGGCGAGCCGCTCTTGCACCTCGTCGACCGCAGCCTCGGCTACTGAACGCAAAAGAGCGGACTCGCGCCCGCTCTTTCATCTTTCCCCAAATACTCAAGCCGGAGGCAGCGCCCGTCAGGGCGCTTTACTTACTCCGCAGCCAGCCCGCGGCCTTTCAGCAGCGCATCAACACCGGGCAGCCGCCCGCGGAAGGCTACATACAGATCCGCCGGATCCGCGGAGCCGCCGGTGGAGAGGATATGCTCCTCCAGCGCCTTAGCACGCCCGGCATCAAATGCGCCGCCTGCCTCCTCAAAGGCAGCAAAGGCATCGGCGTCCATCACCTCCGACCACATGTAGCTGTAGTAGCCCGAGGAGTAGCCGTCGCCGGAAAACACATGCGCAAAATGCGGCGTGGCGTGGCGCATGATGATCGCGTGCGGCATACCGATTTCCGCCAGCACCTCGGCCTGCTTGGCCATCGGGTCGGAAGGTGCCGGGCCGTCATGGAAGGCCAGATCCACCAGCGCAGAGGCCACATACTCCACGGTCTGGAAGCCCATGTCGAAATTGGCCGCGCCCAGCACTTTCTCCAGCATCTCCTGCGGCATCGGCGCGCCGGTTTCCGCGTGGGTGGCAAACTCCTGCAGCACCTCCGGCACCTCCAGCCAATGTTCATACAACTGGCTGGGCAGTTCGACAAAATCGCGCGCCACCGACGTGCCGGAGATGCTCTCATAGGTCACATCCGACAGCATCTGGTGCAGCGCGTGGCCGAATTCATGGAACAGGGTGCGGGCATCATCCCAGGACAACAGCGCAGGGTCGCCCTTGGCAAAGTTGCAGACGTTGATCACCACCGGCGCCTGCACCTCGGGGAACTTGGCCTGCTGCCGCATCGCCGAGCACCAGGCGCCGGAACGTTTCGAGCTGCGGGCGAAGTAGTCGCCGATGAAAACCGCCACATGCCGGCCGTCCCGGGTCACCTCCCAGGCGCGGCAATCGGGGTGGTAGAGCGGCACGTCCAAGGGGGTGAACTCCAGCCCGAACAGCCGGTTTGCGCAGGCAAAAGACGCCTCAATCATCCGGTCCAGCTGCAGATAGGGTTTCAGCTCCGCATCATCCAGATCGTGTTCGGCCTTGCGGCGTTTCTCGGCGTAGTAGCGCCAGTCCCAAGGCTCCAGATCGCCGTTGATGCCATCGGCCTGCATCATCCCGGTCAGCACGTCCGCATCCGTTTCCGCCTGCGCCTTGGCCGCCTCCCAGACCTCCATCAGCAGCCCGCGTACCGCTTCCGGCGTCATGGCCATTTCGGTTTCCAGCTTGTATGCGGCAAAGTTTTCATAACCCAGAAGCTGCGCCCGCTCCTCGCGCAATTGCAGGATCTCAGCCGCAATCGCACGGTTGTCGGTCTCACCGCCATTGGCGCCGCGGGCGGCCCAGGCGTTGAACGCTTTCTCTCGCAGGTCGCGTCGCGGGGAGAACTGCAGAAACGGTGTGATCAGCGAGCGCGACAGGGTCACAACCGGGCCGCCCGCGCCCTTGTCCTCCCCCGCTGCGCGCGCGGCCTTTACGACAAACTCCGGCAGGCCTTCCAGATCGTTCTCGGACAGCTCCATGAACCAGTCGCGTTCATCCGCCAGCAGGTTCTGAGTGAACTCGGTCCCCAAGGTTGCCAGCCGCCCCTTGATCTCCTGCATCCGCGTGTCGGCCGCGCCCTCCAGCGCCGCACCGCCACGGACAAAGCCGCGATGAGTCAGCATCAGGACGCGCTGCTGTTCTTCTGTCAGATCCAGCTCGTCGCGCTGGTCCCACACTGCCTTGACCCGCGCATAAAGCGCCTTGTTGGCGGTGATTGCCGAGAAATGCGCGGCAAGTTTCGGCGAAAACTCCCGCTGCAGTTCCTGCCGCTTGGGGTTGCTGTCGGCGCCGGCCACGGTGAAAAACACGCCCAGCACCTGTTCCAGCTCGCGGCATGGGGTTTCCAGCGCCTCGATCACATTGGCAAAGCCTGGCGGCGCGCTGTTGTTTGCGATGGCGTCTATCTGCGCCTTGTGCGCCGTCAGCGCCTGGTCCAGCGCGGGGGCGAAATCGTCATCGGAAATGCTGTGGAACGGCGCGATTTCAAACGGCGTGTCCCAGCGGGACAAAAGCGGGTTGGACATGTGCTGATCTCCTTTGCTGGCGACGCTAGCGGGAAAGCCAGGGGGCTGCAATCAGGCTGAGAAACGCGCGTTGGCCTGCCTGGACATTCCAGCGCTGAAGATATGGGCTGATCAGCCGCCAGCCCCCAGGCCGTCCGCCAGCGCCGCTGGAATGATCCGGATCGGAACCCCTGCCACATTTGCCGCGCGGGCGATCCTCCACTCGAAGCGGCCCATCGCGCCATCGGTGTCAATCAGCACAACCACAGGCTCCTTCCCGGTGATTTCCGCCGCAAACATCGACTGCTGGAGACTGTCGAGACTGGTGCGCTTGTCTAGGCCGAACTCGATGACCCGGTTGCCGTTTTCACAGTCAGTCCGGATCGAAGCCGCCCCGCCAGGATAGGTGAACTCATGCACCGTTTCCGGCTGGCCGCCGAACAGGGCGCCGCACAGCAGCGCAATGTAGTAGGCCTCATTCACGGGAAAGGATCAGCTTGCTGGCGTGCCGCCGCAGGCCGGGCAACTGTCCCGCCGGGACAGCCGGATCTTGCGGGTTTCACCATAGAGCCCGTCATAGATCAGCATCTCGCCTCGCAAGACGGCTCCGGCCCCGGTGATCTGCTTGACCGCCTCCACCGCCATCATCGACCCGACCACACCCGGCAGCGGGCCGATCACCCCGGCCTCGGAGCAACTGGGCGCTAGGCCGGCAGCGGGAGCCTCGGGGAAGATGCACTGATAGCAAGGCCCGCTTTCGGCCGGGTGAAACACGCTCAGCTGCCCCTCCCACTGCGACAGCGCGCCGGAGATCAGCGGCTTGCCCAGCGCCACGGCGGTGCGGTTGGTCAGATAGCGGGTGTCAAAGTTATCGGTGCCGTCCAGGATCAGATCATACTCCGCAAACAGCTCCGCCGCGATCTCCTCCGTCAGGCGGCGGTTGTATGGGCGCACCTCCACATAGGGGTTCTGCGCCTCCATCGCCGCCTGGGCGGAGAACACCTTGGGCGTGCCGATATCCTTGTCCCGGTGGATCACTTGGCGCTGGAGATTGGCGTTGTCGACCACGTCGTCGTCGATCACCCCGATGGTGCCAACCCCGGCAGCGGCCAGATACTGCAGCGCGGGTGCGCCGAGACCGCCCGCGCCGATCACCAGCACCTTGGCATGCTTCAGTCTCTTCTGCCCCGGCCCGCCCAGTTCCCGCAGGACAATATGGCGGGCATAGCGGTCAAGCTCGCTTTCGGTGAACGTCCCTGCGGGCTGAGTCACCGGTGTATCCTGAGGCTGGGCGCGGGTCTTCAAAGCCGTCACGATACGCGCATAGAAACCGGCCACAAGGGCAAAGCCGCCCAGCATCAGCCAGGGTGCCACCGAACCGCCGGTGCCTTCCCGCAAGGGATGCCCGTCCGGCAGCGTAAGCTGAACCGCCAGCACGGCGATGAACAGCACCGCCAGCAGGCCAAGGCGCAGGTTGCGCGGCAGGCCAAGGAAGCGCCCGCCCCACCAGATCAGCGCTGCCAGAATCAGGATCCGCAGCATCAGGCCTGCCCGGTGGAGCCAAAGCCGCCAGCACCGCGGCTGGTTTCTGACAGCGTATCCGCCAGCTCGAAACGCGCTTGCAGCACCGGGGCCACCACCATTTGCGCAATGCGGTCGCCATGCGCGATCCGGAAGGCCTCCTGCCCCGCATTCAGCAGGATCACCCCCAAGGGACCGCGGTAGTCGCTATCGATGGTGCCCGGAGTGTTGGGCAAGGTGATGCCGTGTTTCAGCGCCAGCCCGGAGCGGGGGCGGATCTGCACCTCAAACCCTTCCGGAATCTCGATGCGCAGCCCGGTCGGCACCAGCGCCCGCTCTCCCGGCTGCAGCACCAGGCAGCCTCGGTCCGGTAGGTTGGCGCGCACATCGGCGCCGGCAGCGCCAGCAGTCTCGTAAGACGGCAGCGGCACATCCCGGTCCGCAGCTTCCTCATGGCTCACACGGATCGTGACCATACCCGCTCCCTCTTCATCTTTCCCAAAATACTCAAAATCACCCGGCCAGCGCCGCAGCAATCCGTTCTGCCAGCTTGCGCGCGACCTCATCCTTGCCCATCCGCGGCCATTCCTCAGCACCGTCGTCAGAGATCAGGATCACCGCGTTTTCACTGCCGCCCATGATGCCGGTTGCAGGCGAGACGTCATTGGCGACGATCCAGTCGCAACCCTTGCGCTTGCGCTTGGCAGTGGCGTTTTCCACCACGTCGTTGGTTTCCGCGGCAAAACCAACCACCAGCGGCGGGCGGCCGTCCTTCATCTGCGAGACGGATTTCAGAATGTCAGGGTTCTCGGCGAACTCCAGAACCGGCAGCCCGTCCTTGGATTTCTTCAGTTTGCGGTCCGAGGCGCTGGCGACCCGCCAGTCCGCCACCGCGGCGGCAAAGACCCCGGCATCGGCGGGCAGCGCCGCCTGCACCGCTGCCTCCATCTCGCGGGCGCTTTCCACCGGCACCACCTGCACGCCCTCCGGCGGGCGGACCGCTGCCGGGCCGGTGATGAACACCACGTCCGCCCCCTGGTCCCGCAGAGCACGGGCGACCGCCGCCCCCTGCGCCCCGGAGGAGCGGTTGGCGATATAGCGCACCGGGTCGATCGGCTCGTGCGTGGGACCGGAGGTCACCAGAATGCGCTTGCCCTTCAAGGGCCCGTCCGCGAGTTTGGCGGCGATGGCGGCCAGGATCTCCTCCGGCTCCGCCATCCGCCCGGGGCCGAATTCGCCGCAGGCCATGCTGCCCTCATTTGGGCCCACGAAAGAGACACCGTCCCATTGCAGGGTTTCAAGATTGCGCCGGGTGGCGGGGTGGTCCCACATGCGCACGTTCATGGCGGGTGCCAGCAAAACCGGCGTGTCGGTGGCCAGCAGCAGCGTCGAGGCGAGGTCATTTGCGTGGCCCTGAGCCATCTTCGCCATCAGGTCAGCCGTTGCAGGCGCCACCACCAGCAGATCGGCGCTGCGCGACAGCTGGATATGGCCCATCTCAGCCTCCGCCGTCAGGTCGAACAGCTCCTGATGCACGGGCGTTCCGGCCAGCGCCGAGACTGACAGGGGGGTCACAAACTCGGCACCGGACTTGGTCAGCACCGGGGTCACCCGGGCGCCCTGGTCCTGCAGGCGGCGGATCAGCTCCAGTGACTTATAGGCCGCGATGCCGCCGCCGATGATCAGAAGAATATGTTTGCCAGCCAGCATTTGCGCGTCCTCGCCCGGTTTGCCGCGACTGTACTGCGCCGCAGCGCAAGTGTGAAACGGTTTTCCCGGTCCCGCCCCGCAGCACGAGGGCGCAAGCAGAAGCTCCCGCCCCCGCGCGGCACGGACCTTCGGCCCCTGTCCCTGGCGGCGTTGGGCCGGGCGCCGCGCTGCGCACGGCGCGGTCAGGTACAAATGCACCGTCAGCTGCGTGCGCAAAGTTCCTCAATTGCTTTTCTGAAACACCAGACAGGGATCGGGACGTTCTGCCGCCGGGGCATCCAGCACCACATCGAAAGTGCCGCTGATCTGCCCGTCCTCCGACTGCCCCACGCTGCGGATCCGGGCCTCAGGTCGTGCCTTGGCCAGGTACACCGCCAGCCCGCGGTCGGTGCGGGCGTGGCCATTGCCTGTAATGACAGCCACCGGACCGCCGGTTTCCGCCAGGGCCATGTCCCCGGCAGCGGCCAAAGCCGCGTCGCGCAAGCGCTGGAAGTCCACCAGAACCGGCAGCATCTCTGCCGGCATCGCGTTGCAGTGATTGACCAGCTGATCTGCTTCGCGCGCCGCCTGCTCAGCAGCCGGCAGCGGCTGATCAAGACCAAAACGTGCGGCGTCCTCCGCGCCGAAATAGGCGGCCACGCCCTGATCCAGCGCCCTGGAGGCTTCCCCCCGCGGCACCAGCGCGCCGTACTGGCGGGCGCCCATGGCTGCCGCAAAGACGGGCGCATAAAGGACGAACTCCGGCCAGCCGGACTGCGCCCAGTCCAAGGCCTGCGCGACCTGCTCCGCATCCGCCAGCATGTCCGGATCAAGCCCGGCCGCCTGCTCTGCCGTGATCATCTCCCAGACTACGGCCTTGGGCTGCAACGCTGCCAGCAGCGCTGCCTGCCGCTGGTGGTGAACCGCATTGTCATGCACCTCGCCAAGTATCGCCACATCCGCGCCGCGCAGCACTTCGATCGCCTCGGACAGTTCACCAGCGCGGGCGGCAGACAGGCTAAGCGCCGCCAGAACGGCGGCGCTTGCCAGTGTTTTCAGGATTTGAAACCGCTTTCTCATGAAAGCAGTCTGTGCACCTCGCGCGATTGGCTTTCAAGGCTCTTGCGCATCTTCTGGAAGGCTCCAGCCTCCAGCTGGCGCACCCGCTCCTTGGAGAGACCCAGCTCGGTGCCGAGGCTTTCCAGCGTACGCGGCCGTTCACGCAGCTTGCGCTCGGTGATGATGAAGCGCTCGCGGTCGTTGAGCGCCTGCAGCGCCGTGACCAGCCATTTGCGCAGCTGGCGGCGGTCGTGCCGCTCCTGCACCAGCTCTTCGGCTTGGGAAGCGTCATCCTCCAGCGCGTCGATCCACTCGCGCCCCTCCTCTTCGGTGGACTGCACCGCGTTGAGCGAGAAGTCGGCACCGGACAGGCGCCCCTCCATCATCTCCACATCGCGCAGCGGCACGCCGATCTCGGTGGCGATCTTCTGGTGCAGCTGATGCTGGTCAAGACGCACGCCCGAGGACCGCGCCTCCCGCTCCAGCTGCGCCTGCACCCGGCGCATGTTGAAGAACAGAGACTTCTGCGACGAGGTCGAGCCGGTACGCACCATCGACCAGTTGCGCATCACGTAGTCCTGGATCGATGCCTTGATCCACCAGACCGCATAGGTCGAGAACCGAACACCGCGGTCCGGATCGAACTTGTCGGCCGCTTTCATCAGGCCGAGGCCCGCCTCCTGGATCAGATCGTTCATCGGCGCCCCGTACCGCTTGAACTTGGCTGCCATGGAAATGGCGAGGCGCATATACGCGTTAATGAGCCGGTGCAGCGATTCGACATCGCGGTCGTCGCGCCAGGCATAGGCCAGCCGCCGCTCTGTTTCGGCGTCCAAAAGCTCCGCCTTCATCGCCTGTCTCGGCAATGGGTTTTCGACTGTTTGATCAAGTGCCATGTGATTTCCCCCCGGAAACTAATTAACAAACTGCCGCCTGGGGACGCGCATGGAACAAACGGGGGCCCGGTTTAAATAGGCCGACAGCAACCGCGCACTGGATGCGACTCTTGGCTCATCCAAAGGCCAAAATGGGAAGGTAAAATTTTATTTTGGCCCCTTGCACAGACTTTCCCGGCCTTAATAAGTGGAACCCCGGGATGCTGCGGTCTCTTGTCTTCACCGGGCCCTGCGGTTACCCACAGGAACGGCTTCGTACTTACAGGTTAGCAAAGAATGCCTGCAAATGTAACTTTTATTCTTGGCGGCGCCGCCTCGGGGAAGTCAGCCTTTGCCGAACAGCTTTGCATAAACTCCGGGAAAGACAGAGTTTACTGGGCTACTGCGCAAATTTTCGACAGTGAAATGCGCGCGAAAGTGTCCCGGCACCTCAAACAAAGGGGCTCGGGCTGGCACACTGTTGAGGAGCCGGAAACGGCGGGCAAGGTTCTAGCCGCACTGGAGCCGGGCCAGATCTGCCTGATGGACTGCGCCACTATGTGGCTGACCAATCATTTACTGGCAGATCATGACCTGCAAGCCGCCCAGGACGGGCTGCTGGCGGCTGTGGAAAGTTGCCAGGCGGACCTGGTGATCGTGTCCAATGAAACCGGCCTTGGCATCGTGCCTGAAAACGCGCTGGCCCGCCGGTTCCGCGAGGCGCAGGGGCGGCTCAACATCGCGCTGGCGGCGCGGGCGGACACCGTTGTGCAAGTGACCGCGGGGCTGCCGCTGGTGCTGAAGGGGGCCATATGATTACCCGGCTGTTCCTGATCCGGCATGGGCCAACTCACGCCAAATCAATGGTCGGCTGGTCGGACCTGCCCGCCGACCTGTCTGATTCGGCAGCGTTGGCGCGCCTGTCGGACTACCTTCCCGTCGACGCGCTGGTCGTGTCGTCGGACTTGTCCCGCGCGGCAGAGACCGCCACCGCCATCCAGGGACGCCGCCAGCGCCTGCCGCACGTGCAGGCCCTGCGCGAAATCCACTTTGGCGCCTGGGAGCTGCGGACCTGGGCCGAGGTGGACGCCGAGGACCCGGAGCGCATCCGCGCCTATTGGGAGACCCCAGGCGATGTGACCCCGCCGGGCGGCGAGAGCTGGCACCAGGTCTGCAACCGGGTGAATGCGGCGGTTGACGGGCTGATTGACGCGCATCGGGGCCGCGATCTGATCGTGGTGGGCCACTTCGGCCAGATCCTGACGCAAATTCAGCGGGCGGAACTGCTGACCGCGGAAGAGGCCTTTGCACACCGCATCGACAACCTGTCGGTCAGCGAAGTGCTGCATGGGCCCGAGGGCTGGCAAACAGGTGTGATCAATCACTTGCCGTGACGGGCGCCATCACAAACATTCCATTTCGCGATACTCCGCCAGACGCTAGCCTGTTGGCATGGCTTACGAACTTTACATTGGCGACCGCATGTTCTCCAGCTGGTCCTTGCGCGGCTGGCTCATGCTCGAAAAATTTTCCCTGGCCCACTCTGTGCATATGGTGGGGCTTTATTCAGGAACCATGGCGGATGACATGGCGCATCTTGCACCTGCCCGGCTGGTGCCCGCCTTGCGCACGCCCGAAGGCACGGTGATCGGCGAAAGCCTTGCCATTGCCGAGACCTTGGCCGAGCGGCACCCGGAGGCAGCCCTGTGGCCTTCCAGCCCGGCGCAGCGGGCCACAGCGCGCTGGCTCTGCGCGGAAATGGCCGCGGGCTTTGGCGCGCTGCGCGGCGAATGCCCGATGCAGCTGGCCCATGTGTATGAGGGGTTTGAGGCGTCTGACGCAGTGAAGGCGGATCTGAACCGGATCGAAACCTTGTTTTCCCATGCCCGTAAGGTCTCGGGGCATGGCAGCGGCTATCTGTTCGGGGACTATTCGCTGGCGGATGTGTTCTACACCCCGGTTGCGGCGCGGATCGTCGGTTACGGCCTGCCGGTGTCCGCTGAGACCCGGGCCTACTGCAAACTGCTGCTCTCCGACCCCGCGGTCCTGCGCTGGCAGGAGCAGGCGCATGAAGTCAGCTATGACCCTGAGCCTTACGCAATGGATCTGCCGCGGCGCCCCTGGCCGCTGGACTGAACCTGCAGCGAGCGCGAATTCTGCGTGAATTCGCATTCGCCCGCCCCTCGCGTTAACGACTCGGAAACCACGATTGCCAAGCATTTCTCCCTGAACCAGGAGGGTTGGGAGAGATGACCGCACGGTCCTACACAGTTGCCTTTCAGGGGGTCGAGGCTCGGCTGGTCGAGGTGCAATGCGCCGTTGCCCCGGGCCTGCCCGCCTTCTCCGTGGTCGGTTTGCCGGACAAGGCGGTTTCCGAGGCGCGCGAGCGGGTCCGGGCGGCTTTTGCGGCGATGTCCATCGCCCTGCCCTCGCGCCGGATCACCATAAACCTGTCACCTGCCGACCTGCCCAAGGAGGGCAGCCACTTCGATCTGCCGATTGCCCTGGCCCTGCTCGCTGCCATCGGCATCCTGCCGGCCGAAAAGGCCGAGGAGACCATCGCGCTGGGGGAGCTATCGCTGGACGGCCAGCTGATGCCGGTGGTCGGCGCCCTGCCTGCCGCTGTGACCGCTGCGGAGGAAGGCCGGATGCTGCTTTGCCCGAAACCATCGGGGCCGGAGGCGGCTTGGGTCGATGCCGCGCAGGTGATCGGCGCCGCCACGCTAACGGAGGTGGTGCAGCATTTCACCGGCCAGCGGCGCATCGAACCTTCGGCACCCGGTGAGGCCGTCAGCGGGCTGGGCGGCAAGGACCTGCGTGACGTGAAAGGCCAGGAAACGGCCAAGCGGGCGCTGGAAATCGCTGCCGCCGGGCGCCATCACATGCTTATGATCGGCCCGCCCGGCTCAGGCAAGTCGATGCTGGCGGCGCGGCTGCCCTCGATCCTGCCGCCGCTGTCGCCCGCGGAAGCGCTGGAAACCTCGATGATTCATTCCTTGTGCGGGCTGATCGACGAGGGCGGCATCAGCCGCGCCCGCCCGTTCCGGGAACCGCACCACACCGCCTCAATGGCGGCGATTGCGGGCGGCGGGCGGCGCGCCCAGCCCGGCGAGATCAGCCTGGCCCACAACGGCGTTTTGTTCCTGGACGAGCTGCCGGAGTTCGGCCGCCCTGTTCTGGAAACCCTGCGCCAGCCGCTGGAAACCGGCGAGGTGATGGTGGCACGTGCCAATGCGCACGTGAAATACCCCAGCCGCTTCATGCTGGTGGCCGCCGCCAATCCCTGCAAATGCGGCTATCTGGCCGATGCCAACCGCGCCTGCTCTCAGGCGCCTATTTGCGGGGCGAATTACCTGGGCCGTATCTCCGGCCCGCTGCTGGACCGCTTCGACCTGCACCTGGACGTGCCGCCGGTGGATGTTGCCGACCTGGAGCTGCCGCCCAGCGCCGAAGGCTCTGCTGAGGTGGCGCAGCGGGTGGCCATCGCCCGCGAGATGCAGGCAGCGCGGTTTCATGACCATGCCGGCCTGCGCCAGAACGCCGATGCCGAGGGCCGCCTGCTGGAGGAGATCGCCGCCCCGGATGCCGAAAGCCGCACCCTGCTGGTCCGCGCCGCCGAACGGTTCGGCCTCAGCGCGCGCGGCTATCACCGGGTGCTGCGGGTGGCCCGCACGATTGCGGATCTCGCGTGCGAAGAAAGGGTCCAGCGCCCCCATTTCGCCGAGGCGCTGAGCTTCCGGCTGCCTTCAACCCGCTGAGCTGCTGTCCAGCGCCGTGACCGCAAAGGCGGCCGCCTCTTCCAGCGCCGCCTGCCCTTCCGGCAAGTGCCCGGCCATGAACTGCCAGACGTGCGGCACATCGCGCCACAGGGTGA
Source organism: Leisingera sp. ABM4_103 (assembly GCF_056158685.1). Classification (NCBI taxonomy): domain Bacteria; kingdom Pseudomonadati; phylum Pseudomonadota; class Alphaproteobacteria; order Rhodobacterales; family Roseobacteraceae; genus Leisingera; species Leisingera sp. ABM4_103. The sequence continues at coordinate 767,541 of NZ_JBSWTU010000005.1, forward strand.
GGCGAACGCTGCCGCCCGCGGCCTGCAGCCGTTCCGCCATCCGCTCCGCATCCGACAGCAGCACTTCGACGTCGCCTGCCTGGATCAGCACCGGCGGAGGATCGGTAAACTCGGCGAAGAGAGGCGACGCACGGGCATCAGCAGGGTCCGCGCCCGCCAGATACTGCTCCACAACCTCTTTCATCCGCCCCGTCGGGATCAGCACATCCTTGGCCTGGTTGGCGCTGATGCTTGCGCCGCTCAGCGTCAGATCGCACCAAGGGGAAAACGCAACCACACCCGCCGGGCGCTCGCCCTTGGCCAGAAGCCCGCCCAGCAGTGCCAGTGCAAGCCCGCCGCCAGCACTGTCGCCCGCAAGCAGAATGTCACCCGGCCCGTACCCCATTTGGCGCAGGGATTGCCACGCCGTCATCGCATCATCATACGCCGCCGGGAACGGAGCCTCCTGCAACAGCCTGTAATCCGGTACCGCAATTTCCAACCCGGAAGCATAAGACAGACGGGACAGCATCCCCTGATAGGCCCGGGCGCTGCCAGCCAGAAAGGCGCCGCCATGCAGGAACAGGATGACCTGCCTGCTACGGGTCCGTCCCGCAGACACCAGATACAGCGGCACCGGTGCAGGCCGCCGCAACACCCGGGTGTATGGCAGCGCCGGGCAGAACAGCGGCGCGGTCAGCTCAAAGACCCTGCGCGCCAGGTCCGGGCTGCTGGTCACCTGCAGCACCGGTTTCATGCCATAGCGCATCCACGCATTGATGGCCCGGCGCTGCCAGCTCATCAGCGGATCTTGGCTTCGATCGCCTGCCAGACCTTCTCGGCGATGTTCACCCCATCAAACCGCTCCAGCTCCTGAATGCCGGTGGGCGAGGTCACGTTGATCTCGGTCAGGTAGTCGCCGATCACGTCGATGCCGACAAAGATCTGGCCCTTTTCGCGCAGCAGCGGGCCGATGGCGGCGCAGATCTCCAGATCGCGTTCGCTGAGACCAATCTTCTCGGGCCGGCCGCCTACATGCATGTTGGACCGGGTCTCGCCCGCCGCAGGAACGCGGTTGATCGCCCCAACCGGCTCGCCGTCAACCAGGATCACGCGTTTATCGCCGTTACTGACGTCGGGCAGGAATTTCTGCACGATCAGCGGCTCGCGGCTGAAGCCGGTGAACAGCTCGTGCAGCGAGGTGAGGTTGCGGTCGTTCGCATCCAGCCGGAACACGCCGGCGCCGCCATTGCCGTAAAGCGGCTTGAGGATCACGTCGCCATGCTTCTCCTTGAAAGTCTTGATGGTCTGCAAATCACGGGCGATGGTGGTCGGCGGCGTCAGATCCGGAAAGTTCAGAACCAGCAGCTTTTCAGGGTAATTGCGGACCCAGAACGGGTCATTCACCACCAGCGTCTGCCCCTTCAGCATGTCCAGCAGATGGGTCGAGGTGATGTAGTGCATGTCAAACGGCGGATCCTGGCGCAGCCAGACCACGTCGAAATCCGCCAGATCCACCTCGCGTTCCGGACCCAGGACCGCCGGTGTGCCTGCCACCCTCTGCACGGTCATGTCATGGCCGCGGGCGGTGATGCGGCCCTCCTGATAGGCCAGATGGTCGGGGCCGTAGAAGAACAGCTCATGCCCGCGCGCCTGTGCCTCTTCGGCCAGGCGGAAGCTGCTGTCCGCGTTGATGTCCACGCCCATGACCGGGTCCATCTGAAAGGCGATCTTCATGGCTGTATCCCTTGTAAACTGGCCAAATACATGGCGCACCCCGCCCCGGGGTTCAATGGGTCAGACGCGGTTCAATCCATCCCGAAAGCGTTTTCGATGATTTCCACGGCGCCTGTTCCATCAACCAGCGCCGCGTCAAAGCGGACCGGCGTCAGCTGCCCCTGCGGCGTGTTCTCCAGATACTGCCCGGCGCTGGCATAGATGCGTTCCGCCTGCCGCGGGGTGATGCGCAGGGCCGCCGCGGCGCTGGTTGCGCTGTGCTTCACCTCGACAAAAACCAGCCCGTCCGGCCCGCGCAGGATCAGGTCGATCTCGCCGCCCTGCCCGCGCCACCGGCGCTCTGCCACGGTATAACCGCGGTTTTCATAGTGGCGGGCCACGATCTCCTCTGCCGCTTCGCCCGCCAGGTGGGCGCGGGCACCGCGGTGCTGGCGGGCGCGGGTCATGCCTCAGCTGCCCTTCGCCAGCTGCAGTGCAAGCTGATAGACCTTGCGCCGGGGCAGCCCGTGCATCTCGGCGACGATCCCGGCGGCGTCCTTGACCGAGTTACCCTTCAAGGCCGCCTGCAAATCGCTTTCCAGATCGCCTTCGCTCACCTCCGCTTCCTGCGCGCGGTCGACCAGCAGCACGATCTCCCCCTTGACCGGGCTGACCTCCAGACCCCCGGCCAGATCCGCCAGCGGCGCCCGGCGCACTTCCTCGAACTTCTTGGTCAGCTCGCGGCACAACGCCGCCGGGCGGTTGCCCAGCACCGCGGCCATGTCCGCCACCGAGGCGGCAACGCGCTTGGGCGATTCATAGAAGATCAGCGTGCCGGGGATTTCCCGCAGCTCCTCCAGCCGCTTGCGGCGGGCGCCGGAGGCATTGGGCAGGAAGCCCGCAAAGAAAAACGCATCCGTCGGCAGCCCGGCCAATGTCAGCGCAGTCGCCGCCGCCGAGGCGCCGGGCGCGCAGGTGACCGTGTGACCCGCCTCCGCCGCGGCGCGGCTGAGGTCAAATCCCGGATCGGCGATCAGCGGCATCCCGGCCTCGGAGGCATAGGCAACCGATTTCCCCTCCGCCAGCGCCTCCAGCAGTTTCGACCGCGCGCCGGTGCCGCTGTGGTCGTGGTAGGCGATGATCCGCCGCCCGCCCAGCGGCACGCCATGTATCTCCATCAGCTTGCGCAGCGAGCGTGTATCCTCAGCCGCAAGCACATCGGCCGAGGCCAGCACATCCAGCGCACGCAGGGTAATGTCGCGGGCAGTGCCTATCGGAGTGGCAACAAAGTACAGCCCGGGGGACAATATGACATTCTGGTGATTCAACGCTGGACCCGCCTTTTTGGTCGTTTATGATCCGTCTTTAAACCCACACGGCGCAACCGCGCCGGGAGAACGGAGTTTCAAGCCATTATGTTTGCTGTTTTCAAACGGGCCCGCAAGGCGGCATTGACAGCCGCCGCGGCACTTTCCGCCATTGCCCTGACTGCCTGTGATCCGGTTGCCATCGGCACCGGCCCGACAATTAACACGTCCAAGCCCGTGCCGGTAGCGCTGCTGGTGCCGCGCGGTTCCGCCCAGCAGGGCGACCGGGTGCTGGCCCAGAGCCTGGAAAATGCCGCCCGGATGGCAATCGGCGACCTGCAGGGGGCGCAGATCGACCTGCGGGTCTATGACACCGCAGGCAACCCGGCAACCGCCTCCACCGCCGCGCAGCAAGCACTGGACGACGGCGCCCGGGTGATCCTGGGTCCGGTCTATGCCGAGGCCGCCAATGCGGCGGGTATCGCCGCCCGCCAGCGCGGCGTGAACGTGCTGGCCTTCTCCAACAACCCGGCGATTGCCGGCGGCAATGTCTTTATCCTGGGGCCGACATTCGACAACACCGCCCGCAGGCTGACCAGCTTTGCGGCCCGCAACGGCAAGCGCAACATCCTGATTGTCGGCGGCAATGATGCAGCCGGCTCTGCAGGCCGTGCTGCCATCCAGCGCGCAGCCAGCGAGAGCGGTGTCAGTATTGCAGGCAGCGTGGGCTATGAGCTGTCGCAGCAGGGCGTGATCAATGCCATCCCCACCATCCGCACCGAAGCGGCGGGTGCGGATGCTGTGTTCCTGACCTCGACTACCGCAGGCGCGCTGCCGCTGCTGGCGCAGCTGATGCCCGAAGCCGGCGTCGATCCGTCGGTGACGCAATACATCGGCCTGACCCGCTGGGACATCCCGCCGCAAACCCTCACCCTGCCCGGCGTGCAAGGCGGCTGGTTTGCCCTGCCGGACCAGAGCAAGGTGCAGCAGTTCAGCGCCCGCTACCAGGCCAGCTATGGTGCAGCACCGCATTCCATCGGCAGCCTCGCCTATGACGGCATTGCCGCCATCGGCGCCTTGGTCGCGGCCGGTAAATCCGACGCCCTGACCGGCGGCGCACTGACCCAAGGGGCAGGTTTCCGAGGGGCCGGCGGCATCTTCCGTCTGCGGCCCGACGGCACCAATGAGCGCGGCCTGGCAGTTGCCACCATCCAAGAACAGAAGGTCGTAGTCATTGACCCAGCCCCAAGCAGCTTCGCCGGCGCAGGTTTCTGAAGCCTCCGCCGGCTCCCCGCGGCACACTGCCAACGGGTATCCCGAACCGCTGGGGCCGCTCATCTGCGACCCCGCGGACATCTTTGACGCCACGGCCGTCCGTGCGCAGATCGAAGCAACGGCAGCGGATACCAGCCCGGCAGAACTGCGCGGCGAAACCGTGAAGATCCTGCGCGCCGCGAACAAGGCCGGGCGCGCAGTCATTGCCGAGGCCTTTGCCGCCAAACCCTTTGCCGCGCGCGAGCTGACCCGCTCCTACACCTTCCTCACCGACGGGCTGGTCACCACCGCGCTGCATGTGGCCAGCGGCCTGCTGCATCCGCTTGCCAACCCGACCCGCGGCGAGCGTATCGCCGTGCTGGCGGTCGGCGGTTACGGCCGGGGCGAGATGGCGCCGGCCTCGGATGTCGATCTGCTGTTCCTGACCCCCTACAAGATCACCGCCTGGGCCGAGAGCGTCATCGAATCCATGCTCTATATCCTGTGGGACCTGCGGCTGAAGGTCGGCCACGCCAGCCGCACCATCAAGGATTGCATCCGGCTGGGCGGCGAGGACTACACCATCCGCACCGCGATGCTGGAGCACCGGTTCCTGGCCGGCCACGCGCCGCTGGCCAAGGAGCTGGACAAGCGGCTGCGGGCAGAGCTGTTCTCGAAGGATGCCGAGCAGTTCATCGAAGCCAAGCTGGCCGAACGCGACGCCCGCCACCTGAAACAGGGCCAGCGCTATGTGGTTGAGCCCAACGTGAAAGAGGGCAAAGGCGGCCTGCGCGACCTGCAGTCACTGTTCTGGATCGCCAAGTACCTCTACCAGGTCAAGGACGCCGAAGACCTGGTGCCCCTGGGCCTGTTCCACCCCGAGGAAATGGAGCTGTTCGCCAAGGCGGCGTCCTTCTTGTGGGCAGTGCGCTCGCATCTGCATCTGGCCACCGGCCGCGCCACCGAGCAGCTGACCTTTGACATGCAGGTCGAAGTGGCTTCGCGCATGGGGTACGAGGACCGGGCCGGCCGTCGCGGTGTCGAACTGTTCATGCAGGACTATTTCCGCCATGCCACTCGCGTCGGCGACCTTACCCGGATTTTCCTGACCAAGCTGGAGGCCAGCCACCAGAAAGGCGCGCCGCTGCTGGAACGGATCTTCCGCCGCCGCCCGCGGATCAAGCCGGGCTACCGGGTGGTGCACAACCGGCTGGATGTTGTCGACCCGGAGGCGTTTCTGCAGGACAAGGTCAACCTTCTGCGGCTGTTCGAGGAAGCGCTGCGCACCGGGATGCTGATCCATCCGGACGCGATGCGGCTGGTGACAGCGAACCTGCACCTGATCGACGAAAACATGCGCAACGACAAGGAAGCGCGGAAGCTCTTCCTCGATCTACTGCTCAAGCACGGCAACCCGGAACGCGCGCTGCGGCGGATGAACGAACTGGGGGTGCTGTCCGCCTTCCTGCCCGAATTCGAGCCGATCGTGGCGATGATGCAGTTCAACATGTACCACTCCTATACGGTGGACGAACACACCATCCAGGTGATCGCCAATTTCGCCGCCATCGAGCGCGGCGAGCTGGAAGATGAGCTGCCGCTGTCGTCGGAGGTGCTGCGCAAGGGGCTGAACCGCAAGGTGCTGATGGTGGCGATGCTCTTACATGACATCGGCAAGGGCCGCGCGCAGGACCATTCGATCCTCGGCGCCCAGATTGCCCGCAAGGTGGCGCCGCGGCTGGGGCTGAAACCCTCGGAATGCGAAACTGTGGAATGGCTTGTCCGCTATCACCTGCTGATGTCGGATATGGCCCAGAAACGCGACATCGCCGACCCGCGTACGGTGCGCGACTTCGCCAAGGCAGTGCAGACCGTCAAGCGGCTGGACCTTCTCTTGCTGCTGACCGTTTGCGATATCCGCGGCGTCGGACCGGACACTTGGAACAACTGGAAAGCGGCGCTGCTCAGGGCGCTCTACGGCCAGACCCGCGCCGCGCTTGAGGGCGGCATGGAAGCGCTGAACCGCGAGCACCGCGGCGCGTCCGCCAAGAAAGCCCTGCGCAAGGCGCTGCCGGACTGGTCCAAGGCAGACCTAAAGACAGAAACCGCCCGCCACTACCCGCCCTACTGGCACGGGCTGCATGTCACCGCGCATGTGGACTTTGCCGAGATGCTGCGCGAATTCACCGCCAAGGGAGACCCTGGCGAGGTGATGATCCGGCTCTACCCTGACGTCGACCGCGACGCCACCCGCGCCTGTTTCGTGATGGAAGACCACCCCGGCATCTTTGCCCGCATCGTCGGCGCGCTGGCGCTGGTCGGGGCCAATGTGGTGGACGCACGCTCCTACACCACCAAGGACGGGTATGTCACGGACGCCTTCTGGATCCAGGACAGCGAAGGCCACCCCTTCGACCCGATGCGCCTGCACCGGCTCAAGCAGATGATCGAGAAGACGCTCAAGGGCGAGGTAATTGCCCGCGATGCGCTGAAATCCCGCGACAAGATCAAGAAGCGCGAGCGCGCCTTCAAGGTGCCGACCCACATCACCTTCGACAACGAAGGCTCGGAGATCTACACCATCATCGAGGTCGACACCCGCGACCGGCCGGGCCTGCTCTATGACCTGGCACGCGCCCTGGCCGCGGCCAACGTCTATATTGCCAATGCGGTGATTGCGACCTATGGCGAGCAGGTGGTGGATGCCTTCTATGTCAAGGACATGTTCGGCTTGAAGTACTATTCCGAGTCCAAACAGCGGACGCTGGAGAAGAAGCTGCGCGAGGCGATTGCCGAGGGCGCAAAGCGGGCAGATATATGAAGCCAATCAGATTGCTTTCGGGGTTCCTGACCGTCGGGTTCTGGACGCTGGCCAGCCGCGTGCTGGGCTTTGCGCGCGAGATCCTGATCGCCGCCTTCATCGGCCCGGGGCCGGTGCTGGATGCCTTTATCGTGGCCTTCCGCCTGCCCAACATGTTCCGCCGCTTCTTTGCCGAAGGCGCCTTCAACGCGGCCTTTGTCCCGGCCTTTGCCAAACGCTACGAGGCTGGCGACGACGCCACCGCCTATGCGCAGCAGGCCTTCAACCTGCTGGCTGCTGCGGTGCTGACGCTGGTCGGCCTGGGCATGGTGTTCATGCCCGGACTGGTTTGGCTCACGGCGGGCGGCTTTGTCGGCGATGCGCGGTTCGATATGGCGGTGGGATACGGCCATATCGTCTTTCCCTACATTCTGTTCATGTCGCTGGCGGCGCTGTTTTCCGGAGTGCTAAACGCCACCGGACGCTTTGCCGCCGCGGCCGCCGCGCCGGTGCTGCTCAATATATTCGCCTGCACAGCGATGACGGCCGGGGCGATCCTGGGAGGCGACGTGGTAATTTGGCTGGTCTGGACGATCCCGGTGGCCGGCGTAGCACAATTGGCGCTGGTCTGGGTTGCCGCAGCCCGGGCAGGCATCTCTCTGCGCCCCGGCCTGCCGCGCTGGAACAGCGAAATGCGCAATCTGGTTCGGGTTGCCGTGCCTGCGGCGCTGGCCATGGGTGTCACCCAGATCAACCTTGTGGTCGGGCAATACGTAGCCTCGGACATCGAGAAGGCCGCCAGCTGGCTGTTCATCGCCGACCGCCTCTATCAGCTGCCGCTGGGCGTCGTGGGCATTGCCGTCGGCATCGTGCTGCTGCCCGCCCTGTCGCGCCGCCTGCGGGCCGGTGACGGCGCGGGCTCGCAAGACGCCCTGTCGCGCGCCGGGGAGTTTTCGCTGCTGCTGGCCGTCCCCTCCGCCGTTGCCTTCATCACCGTGCCGCTGCCGCTGGTCTCTGTCCTCTATGAGCGCGGCGCCACCGGCCCCGAAGACGTCGCCGCGATCGCCATCGCGGTCGCCATCTACGGCGCGGGCCTCCCGGCCTTCATGCTGCAAAAGGTGCTGCAGCCGCTCTATTTCGCGCGCGAAGACACCCGGACCCCGTTCCACTATGCGCTGGTGGCGATGGCGGTGAACGCCGGGCTGGCCTTTGGCCTCAAACCGGTTCTGGGCTGGATCGCCCCCGCCATTGCCGCCTCTGCCGCAGGCTGGGCCATGGTGGCGCTCTTGGCGCTCGGCGCCCGCGGCATGGGGGAGGAAGCGCGGTTCGATGCCCGCTTCCGCCGCCGCGCCTGGCGTATCCTGACCGCCTCTGCGGTGATGGGCGCGGTGCTCTACACGGTGGCGCAAACGGCGGGCTGGCTGTTCACCCTGGACTACTGGCGCTACCTGTCCCTGCTGGGTCTGGTGGTCCTGGGCGGCGTGGTCTACTTCGCCGTCGGCCAGGCGCTTGGAGCCTTCCGCCTGTCGGAATTCCGCAGTGCGCTCAGCCGCCGGAGACAGGCATGAACCGCCTCGCCTGCCCCGCTGGTACAGTGCTATTCCGCCCGGGCCAGGACTGCCCCGGCTTTGTCCGCCTCACCTCCGGCCGCATCAAGGTCAAGCTGACCGCAGCCAACGGCCGCGAGGTGGTGCTCTACCGCGTCGGCCCGGGCGATGTCTGCCTGCAGACCTTCGCCTGCCTCACCGACGGGCGCACCTATGCGGCGGAGGGCGTCGCGGAAACCCCGCTGGAAGGCGAGATCATCCCGCACGCCGCATTCCGTCAGGCGATGTCGGAGGACGGGGCGTTCCGCAGCGAAGTCCTGACCGCCGTCGCCCGCCGCTTTGCCGACTACGAGCAGCTGGTCGAGGACGTCGCCCTCACCGGCTTTGACGCCCGCCTCGCCCGGGTGCTGCTGCGGCTGGCACAGAACAGCGATGAGATCCGCACCACCCATGACGCGCTGGCCGCCGAAACCGCCTCCGGCCGCGCATTCGTCACCCGCCGCCTGCGCGAATTCGCCCGCCTCGGGCTGGTCGAAACACAGCGCGGGCAGCTGCGCATCCTCGACCGCGCCGGGCTGGAGCGGGTGGCTCAGGATGAAACCTGAGCTTTGGTGACACTGTCACCGACAGCCCCCCTGCTGCGGTCTAAAATAGGCTCAGAAATTGCAACCTGAGTTCGAAAGGACCGCACAATGCCCCGTAACGAAGGCACCCTCGACCGCGCCCTGCGCGTAATCCTCGGCCTGATCCTGCTGTCGCTGGTGTTCATCGGCCCGCAAACCCTGTGGGGCCTCATTGGCCTGGTGCCGCTGGCGACCGGCCTCATGGGCTACTGCCCGCTTTATCAGATCATCGGCCTGAACACCTGCCCGCTGAAAAAACAGGGCTGAGCCTTCCGGCCAATGCCGGGTCAAGGGCGGCAAAGCCGCCGCGCGTCAGCGCGGCCCGGCCCAACGGCTGGCGATGCCCCGCCAGGGGCGTCACCAGCGGGCGGGAGCGCCCCGGATCAATCGTGGCGGATGCGGTTGCGGATCCGCGCCCAGCCGCCCGGCGCCAGGAAAAACGACAGCCCGAACCCGGTGGCAAAACCCGCCAGGTCAGCGACCCAGTCCTTTTGCCCGCCAAACAGCAGCCCGAACACCAGCTGCGCCCCCATAAGGAAGGCAATCAGCGTGAACGCCCGGCTCTGCTGCGCCCCGACCGAGGCCAGCGAGCGCCACAGCAAAAAGGTGAACGCCCCGATCAGCCCATAAACCGCCGGGAAGCCGCCGATCAGGGGCTGTCCGCCGCTGACCAGCAGCGCATAACCCAGCGCGCCGCCGGCGCCGGACAGGATAAAGATGATGACCATCGCCAGATCGCCCATCACCTCGCCGACCATCTTGCCCATCGCCAGCACAAAGACGCAGACAAACAACGCATGGGTAAATGCGCCATGCACGAAGATGTAGGAAACAAACCGCTTCAGATGCTCCGGCAGCCAGCGGCTGCTCTCCTGCATCCACCAGAAGATCTCGCTGGAAAACGCATAGGATTGGATCGCCTCCAGCCGCCAGCCGATTGCCTCCGGACCGCCCAGGATGCCGCGCGCGCCGAGTGAAAACACGGCCTCGATCCCGATGATGATCAGGACCAGCGCCACCACCGCGGCGGGCAAAGGGTTGACCGGGGCATTGTGGGGCTGGCTGCTCATCCAAACTCCTTGCGGCACGGAATCTCCCGCGCCTGTTGACCTATCCTGGCCCCATGGGTAAGCGACGATGGTGCATAATTCCAGACGGGAGTTTCCGGCCATGAGCGAAACCAGCTTCACCCCGCGCGTCTTTTCGGGGATCCAGCCTTCGGGCAACCTGCACTTGGGGAATTACCTCGGTGCGCTGAAGCGCTTCGTCGACTGGCAGGCCAAAGACATTGAGACCATCTATTGCATGGTCGATCTGCATGCGATCACCGTCTGGCAGGATCCCGCGGATCTGCAGAAATCCACCCGCGAGCTCTGCGCCGGCTTCATCGCCGCCGGGATCGACCCTGAAGACTCGATTCTGATCAACCAGTCCCAGGTGCCCGAACACGCACAGCTGGCCTGGATCTTCAACTGCGTCGCCCGCATGGGCTGGATGCAGCGGATGACCCAGTGGAAGGACAAGGCGGGCAAGAACCAGCAAAACGCCTCGCTGGGCCTGTTTGCCTATCCGGCGCTGATGGCGGCGGACATCCTGGTCTACCACGCCACCCATGTTCCGGTGGGTGAGGACCAGAAACAGCACCTGGAGCTGACCCGCGACATCGCCATCAAGTTCAACCATGACTACGGCGTCAACTTCTTCCCGGAAACCGAGCCGGTGATTGAAGGCGCCGCCACCCGCGTCATGAGCCTGCGCGACGGGTCCAAGAAGATGTCGAAATCGGACCCTTCCGACGCCTCCCGCATCAACCTGACCGATGACGCCGATGCCATCGCCAAGAAGATCCGCAAGGCCAAGACCGACCCCGAGGCGCTGCCCTCCGAAACCGAAGGCCTGGAAGACCGCCCCGAGGCCCGCAACCTGATCAACATCTTCGCCGCGCTGAATGAGCAGAGCGTGGAACAGGTGCTGGCGGATGTCGGCGGCAAGCAGTTCTCGGAGTTCAAGCCGATGCTGGCGGATCTGGCGGTGTCGAAACTGGCTCCGATCTCGACCGAGATGGCGCGGCTGATGCAGCACCAGGACGAAATCGACAAGATCCTGTCCCGCGGATCGGAGCGCGCACGCGAAATCACCGCACCGATCCTGCGCAAGACCTATGACATCGTCGGCATGGTTCCGCCCGTAAGCTTCTGAAACGGGACGCCGCTGGCGGAAACCGGCCGCATTTCAGCCGCCCCTCCGGGGGCGGCTTCTTTTTTGCCGGGACGCGCGGAAACTTTTCCGCCACTCAGCGGTTACCCCCGTACGGCCCCGTGCCGGAACAAGGAAGGAACCGCAATGAAACCGGGAATTTTCAAATCGACCACGGCGCTGGCAGTGATGGTCTCGCTGGCAGCCCCGCTGCCCGCTCTGTCGCAGGACAAGGGCAACAAGCGCATTGACCTCACCCAGATGACCACCGCCGAGATCGGCGATCTCGTCGACCGCTGCCGGAAACGCGCCGAGAAGCGGCAGAAGAAACTGGCCGCTGGCGCGGAGATCGAAGAAAAAACCGGCCGGATCGCCAAGTTCTGCCAGGCCTACGGCACTGGCGCCTTTGACGCGGAGCTGCCGGGTGAACTGCAATCCGCCAGCGTGCTGGCCAGCGTGGCGGAGATGACCGCCGGGGCTGAGGCTGAGGCGGAAGCCGAAGTCATCGCCGAAGCACAGGCCGCTGCCGAAGCAGAAGTGCAAGCCCAGGCCGCTGCGGAAGGCCAGGCGGCCGACGGTGAAGACACCCAGCAGCCGGAAGAGGCCGCCGGGACTGAGACCGGGGCCGAGGCCAATGCAGAGGCCGGCGCAGAGGCCAACGCTGAGACAGAGGCCGCCGCTGATTCCGCAGCCGCTCAGGAAGCTGCAGAAGCCGCGGCTCTGGCAGAGGCACTGGAACAGCAAGCCGAAGCTCAGGCCGAGACTCAGGCCGGCGCTCAGGAAGAACAAACCGAAGCACAAGCTGACCAGCAGGCAGAGGCCCAGGCCGAGCCGCAGCCCGAAGCTGAGGCCGCACAGCAGAACGAAACCCAGGCCGGGCAGCAGACCGAAGTGCAAGCTGACCAGACCATGGAACAGCCTGCAGAGGACACAGCGGCTGAAAGCAGCGGCGCAACTGCAGAAGCCATTGCCGCCGATCTGGCCCAGTCGCAGGGTGAGACCAGCGAGGATACCGACAACCCCGAGCTGGTCGAACTGGACAGCCAGGCCCAGGCCGACGCACAGGCCGAAGCCGAGACTGAGACCGCAGCAGCTGCCGCAGCCGCCGCGGAAAGCAGCGAAGGCGAAGCCGAGGTGATCGAGGAAACGGTGACCGAAGACACCGTACGCAGCTCTGACGAGGAATTTGAAACCCAAGTCGGTGAAAACACTCAATCGGCAGAAGCCCCTGCCCCGCAGGCCAATGCCGCTGCGGAAGAGGATGACGGCGGCCTGTCCGACCAGCAGCGTGACGCCCTGCTCGGCCTTGGCGCCCTGGCTATCGGCACGCTCCTCAACAACGGCGGCAAGGTGGTCTCCAACACGGGCGACCGCGCCATCGTCGAGCAGGACGGCCAGTACCGCGTGCTGAAAGACGACGACGCGCTGCTGCGCCAGCCGGGCTCGAACGTGACCACCTACCGGTTCCAGGACGGTTCCACCCGCACCGTGGTGACCCGCGAGAACGGGGTTGAGGTGGAAACCATCCGCTCCGCCGAGGGCCGGGTTCTGCGCCGAACCCGCATTCTGCCGGACGGCCGCAGCGTGGTTCTGTTCGATGACACCCAAAAGGCGGAAAAGGTGGTCGTCAATGAACTGCCGCAGGTTCAGGACAACCGCCGCGCCTTCTCCAGCACCGGCGCGGTCTCGGCCGAGGACCTGGCCGCAGCATTGGCTGCACAGGACGCTTCCCAGGTTGACCGCCGCTTCTCGCTGGCGCAGGTCCGCAACATCGACGCCGTGCGCCGCTTGGTGCCGGTGATCAACGTGGACTCGGTGAACTTCGACACCGGCTCTGCAGTGATCCGCCCGCAGGAAGCCGAAGAGCTGGCGGCCCTGGGCAACGCCCTGCGCGATCTGATCGACCGCAACCCGGGCGAGGTCTTCCTCATCGAAGGCCACACCGATGCGGTGGGCGCAGCCACCTATAACCTGGCGCTGTCGGACCGGCGCGCCGAAACCGTGGCGCTGGCGCTGACCGAATACTTCGACGTGCCGCCGGAAAACATGGTGGTGCAGGGCTATGGCGAAAGCGATCTGGCCGTGAAGACACTGGACGCCGAACGCGTCAACCGCCGCGTCGCCGTGCGCCGGATCACGCCGCTGCTGGGCAGCGAAGGCTGATCTTAAAGCTTGAACAACTGCACCCGGCGGGACTTCCCCGCCGGGTGTATTTCCGTCCCTATTCCGCCGGTGTCCTGCGGCGGGACAAAAGCCCGTACTTTAGGGCAAATGACTTCAGGGAAAACCGGCGCCTGCCGGTTCTTGCACCTTTCCGCCCGCCCGCGGTCCGGTCGAACTCATACATGTCGATGGCCCGTTCGGCGCAGCCGCAGGCTTCGCCCAGGCCGACTTTCTTGTAGTAGAAATTCTCGAAGCTCTCAGGTTTCTGCATCGCATCCTCCCTTGGCGGAGAAAGCTAGCGCAGAAAGGCGGAAACGCAACACGGGCGCGCTATTACAGCCCCCTTACCCCGTGCAACGTCAGATCCGAAACAAGACGGGCATAGTCCTCACGCGCCTTAGAGCCGGCGCCGCTGTTCCACATGTAATACCAGTTCAGCATCCCGAAGACTGACATTGTGGCGCCGCGCAGCTTGGTGCCGTCGCCGTCAAAGATCTCGGGCGCCACGGCCTGCAGGGCATCGCTCATGAACTGGACCATCTCGCGCTGATAGCTGCGAAGATGTTTCTGCTGCTCCTCGGGCAGCGCGCCCATCGCCCCCAGCTGCACCTGGTGCTCGTGATCCGCGCCCTGATAGGCCAGCAGGATTTCCGAGACGATGCGGCGCAGCCGTTCCTGCGGGCCGTACCCGTCCAGCTCCACCTCGCAGACCCGGTCGCGCAGGTCCTTGAGGTACGTATCAAGGACGCCGAAGAGCACGGCATCCTTGCTGTCGTAATAGTGGTAGATGTTCGCCTTGGAGATCCCGCATTCCCGCGCCAGCTGGGTCATCGACGCGCGATCGTAACCGGAGTCGGCGAACACCTTGGCCGCCGACTTCAGGATCTGCGCGCGTTTCTCATCATGGTCTTTTGCGATCGTGCGGGCCAAGGCTCACTTCCCCGGTTCAGGACTTGTTGCGGTTGTCGACGACGCGCTTGGCCTTGCCCTGGCTGCGCTCGACGGAACCGGGGTCGCCTACAATGATCTCGGTGGAAACGCCAACCATATCCTTGATCCGCTTGGTCAGCATCCGCGCCGCGGCGGTCTTGCTCAGCTCGTCCGTAGCATCCGGATTGGCCTCCACAAACACCCGCATCGCGTCCATCCGGCCGGATTTGTAGAGCTCGATCTGGTAATGCGGCGCCAGGCCGCCGGTCGCCATCAGCTGTTCCTCCACCTGGCTGGGGAAGACATTGACCCCGCGCAGGATGATCATGTCGTCGCTGCGGCCCGTAATCTTCTCCATCCGCCGCATCGACCGCGCGGTGCCCGGCAGCAGCCGGGTCAGGTCGCGTGTGCGGTAACGGACCATCGGCAGGCCTTCCTTGGTCAGCGTGGTGAATACCAGCTCGCCCAGCTCGCCGTCCGGCAGCACTTCACCGGTCTGCGGATCAATGATCTCGGGCAGGAAGTGGTCCTCCCAGATCACCGGGCCGTCCTTGGTCTCGACGCATTCATTGGCCACGCCCGGACCCATGATCTCGCTCAGGCCGTAGATATCGACCGCATGCATGTCAAAGGCGTCCTCGACCTCCTTGCGCATCGCGTCGGTCCAGGGTTCAGCCCCGAAAACACCCACCTTCAGCGAGCATTCGCGCGGGTCCATGCCGACCTTGTGGTACTGCTCCAGGATGTTGAGCATGTAGGACGGCGTCACCATGATGCCATCAGGCTTGAAATCGGTGATCAGGCCAACCTGCTTTTCGGTTTGGCCGCCCGACATCGGCACCACGGTCGCGCCCAAGCGCTCAATGCCGTAATGCGCGCCCAAGCCGCCGGTGAACAACCCGTAGCCATAGGCATTATGCACCATATCGCCCTTGCGCAGGCCCGAGGCACGCAAGCTGCGCGCCACCAGATCCGCCCAGTTGCTGATGTCATTGGCGGTATAGCCCACCACTGTCGGCTTGCCGGTGGTGCCGGAGGAAGCATGCAGGCGGATGATTTCACCGCGCGGCACCGCGAAAAGGCCGAACGGATAGTTGTCCCGCAGGTCGTTCTTGTAGGTGAAGGGGAACTTGGCCAGATCGGACAGCTGCTGCAAGTCGTCCGGATGCACACCCGCCTCGTCGAACCGCTGCCTGTACATCGTCACGTTGTCATATGCATGGCGCACCGACCACTTCAGCCGCTCCAGCTGCAATGCTCGGATTTCGTCGATCGAGGCGATCTCGATCGGCTCCAGTTCACCCTTCTTGGGGCTCAGGTCTTCCATGGCGTCCTCCACACCTTATTCGTCAAACAACTGGCCTTTGACCGCCCGGGAGAAGCCCCGGAACTCGGCGATCTGCTGGCCGTCCTGATTGGTCACTGTCACGTCATAAATGCCGCTGCGCCCGGTCAGGGAAATCTCGCGGGCCTTTGCGATCAGCGTGTCACCCAGTCGTCCCGGCGCGGTGAAGCTGATCACGTTGTGCTGCGCCACGGTCGACTGGTTGCGGCTGTTGCAGGCAAAGGCAAAGGCGCTGTCGGCCAGCATGAAGGTCACCCCGCCGTGGCAGATGCCATGGCCGTTGCAGTGGTGCTGGGCGATGGTCAGCTCCAGCGTGGCCTCACCCTCGTCCACATGGGTGATCTCCATCCCCGCCCACTTCGACGCGTGGTCCTCGGCCCACATGGCGGCGGCGGATTTTTCGGCGCGTTCTTTCGGGGTCATGGTCATTTGCCCTTGAACTCAGGCGCGCGCTTTTCCAGGAAGCTGGCAACACCTTCGGCGTAATCCGCGCTTTCGCCGCAGGTCTTCATCGCGTCCGCCTCGATCTCCAGCTGGTCAGAGAGCGTGTTGACCGCAGCCGCCTGAATGCACTGTTTGGTCAGTCCCAGCCCCAGTGTCGGCCCGTTGGCGAATTTCTCTGCCATCGCGCGGGCCTCTGTCATCAGTTCGTCATCCGGCAGCGCCTTCCAGATCAGCCCCCAATCCTCGGCCTTCCTGGCTGGCAGCGGCTCAGCGGTCAGCGCCAGCCCCTTGGCGCGCGCCTCGCCCAGCAGCCGCGGCAGATGCCAGCTGCCGCCCGTGTCCGGGATCAGGCCAACCTTTGAAAATGACTGGATGAACTTGGCGCTCTCGCCCGCCAGCACGACGTCGCAGGCCAGCGCCAGATTGGCGCCTGCCCCGGCGGCCACGCCGTTCACCGCGCAGATAACCGGGAAGTTCAGCTCGCGGATCAGCCGCACCAGCGGCGCGTAGAACTTGCGCACGGTCTGGCTCAGGTCCGGCGGCCCGTCCATCTTGCGCGGATCACGGTCGCCCAGATCCTGCCCGGCGCAGAAGCCGCGTCCGGCGCCCGTCAGCAGCACCGCGCGGGCGCCGCCATCACGCGCGCCTTCCAGCGCTGCGCGCAATGCGTTGTGCATCTCCTCGTTGAAACTGTTCAGCCGGTCCGGACGGTTCAGGGTGATCTCCACCCAGGCCCCGTGGTCCTCCACCAGAATCGTATCGCTCATCGCTCCCTCACCCTGTCAGCGGTGCATTTGACAAATTCCTTGCATAAACCGACCGGACGGTCAATATATCTCAGCATCGGATTCCAGCCAGCCGGCCCCTGCCCGCCTGACGAAAAGGACAGCATCATGAGCCTTCTAGAGATTTCCAGCTTTGCAGCGGGTCAATGGGTCGCACCGGGCGCGGGTGCCCGCAACATCGCCAGCGCCATCACCGGCGAGGTGATTGCGTCAGCGGGCAATGACGCGCTCGACGTGCAGGGAATGCTCGATTACGCCCGCACCGTGGGCGGCGCCAACCTGCGCAAGCTGACCTTCCACGACCGCGCCCGGATGCTGAAGGCGCTGGCGGGCCACCTGAACCAGCACAAGCAGGCGCTTTACGATCTGTCGTTCAACACCGGCGCCACGCAGTCCGACCACATGATCGACATTGACGGCGGCATCGGCACCATGTTCGTCTTTGCCTCCAAGGGCCGCCGCGAGATGCCGGACGCGCATGTCTACCTCGATGGCGATGTGGAGCAGCTCTCCCGCAACGGCACCTTCCTGGGCCAGCACATCTGCACCCCGTTGCGCGGCGTCGCGGTGCACATCAACGCCTTCAACTTCCCGGTCTGGGGCATGCTTGAAAAGCTCGCCCCGACCCTGCTGGCCGGCGTCCCCGCCATCGTCAAACCCGCCACCAACAGCTGCTATGTGACGGAGCTGGCAGTGAAACTGATGGTGGACTCGGGCATCCTGCCCGAAGGCGCGCTGCAGCTGGTTTCCGGCGGCCTCAGCGACATGCTGGACCACCTGACCATGCAGGACGTGGTCAGCTTCACCGGCTCTGCCAGCACCGCGCTGAAACTGCGCGCCAACCCGGTGATCCTGGAGAACTCGGTCCGTTTCGTCGCCGAACAGGATAGCCTTAACGCGTCTATCCTTGGCCCCGACGCGCAGCCCGGCACGCCGGAGTTTGACCTCTTCGTCAAGGAAGTCAGCCGCGAAATGACCACCAAGGCGGGCCAGAAATGCACCGCCATCCGCCGTATCATCGCACCGCAAGCGCAAGTGGATGCAGTGATCGAAGCGCTGTCAGGCCGACTGGCAAAAACCCAAATCGGCGACCCGCGCCTGGAAACCACCCGGATGGGCGCGCTGGTCTCAAACAGCCAGAAACGCGACGTGCTGGAAAAGGCTGAAATCATCGGCCAGGAAGCAGAGCGCGTCTTTGGCGACCCGGCGAACTTCTCCGTCGATGGCGCCGACGCCGAAAAAGGCGCCTTTGTGCCGCCGATGCTTTTCCACTGCGCCGCCCCCGACAACGCCAGCCGCGTGCACAACACTGAGGCATTTGGCCCCGTCTCCACCATCATGGGCTACCGAGACCTGAACCACGCCATTGATCTGGCCAACCGCGGCCAGGGCTCGCTGGTGGCATCGGTCATCACCCACGACTCCGCCGTCGCGCGCGAGGTCGCCATCGGCGCCGGCGCCTACCACGGCCGCCTCTACTTCAACAACCGCGACTCGATGAAGGAATCGACCGGCCACGGCTCCCCCCTGCCCCACATGGTGCACGGCGGCCCGGGCCGGGCCGGCGGCGGCGAGGAGATGGGCGGCGTGCGCGGCGTCAAACACTACATGCAGCGCACCGCCATCCAGGGCTCGCCCGACATCCTGTCCGCGATTGGCGAGAAATGGGTCCCCGGCGGAACCGAAATCGAAGGCCCGGCACACCCCTTCACCCGCAAGTTCGGCGAGCTGGCGATTGGCGAAACCCTGCACACCGCGCCGCGCACTGTCACGCTGGAAGATATCGAGACCTTCGCCCATTTCACCGGCGACACCTTCTATGCCCACATGGACGACGAGGCCGCCAAGCGGAACCCGTTCTTCCCGGGCCGCGTGGCGCATGGCTACCTGCTCTTGTCCTTCGCCGCCGGCATGTTCGTGCAGCCGGACGAAGGCCCGGTCCTGGCCAATACCGGCCTCGACAATCTGCGCTTCATGAAACCCATTTCGGCAGGCGAAAGCATCAAGGTGCGCCTCACGGTCAAGAAGAAGACCCCCCGCAACGAGGAATACGGCGAGGTCCGCTGGCACGTGACCCTGACCAACCAGGACGGCGAGATTGCGGCAGAGTATGAACTGCTGACGATGAACGCCTTCTAAGACAGCGCAAATGCGGCAGGCAGCGGTAAAGCTGCCGTGCGCCCGGACTGGCCTTACCGGTCCGGGCGAACTATATTTATCCCTATGAACGAACAGCATAACCCTTGGTTTGACACCACCGTCCAGCAGCTGAACGATCCGCAAAACCAGCGGGTCTGGTCGGTGATCGTTTCGCTGTTCGGCGATCTGGCGCAGCACAAGGGCGCCCAGATCAGCGGCGGCGCCCTGACCCGCATCATCACCCCGATGGGTATCAAGCCCGAGGCAATCCGGGTGGCCCTGCACCGGCTGCGCAAGGACGGCTGGATCGAAAGCGAGCGCGCGGGCCGTGCCTCTGTCCATTACCTGACCGAATACGGGCGCAGCCAATCGGCCGCGGTGACGCCCCGCATCTACGAACGCCGCGCCGCAGCCCCAACCGACTGGCACCTGCTGATCGCCGAGGACGGCTCCGGCCAGGCAACCCTGGACGAGGTGCTGCTGCTGTCCAATTACGTCGCTGTGAACCGCACCACCGCGCTTGGCCACGGTCCGGTACCGCGCAGCCTGGACGATCTGATGGCGGCCCGTGTCAGCAGCATGAGCGTGCCCGGCTGGCTCAAGGCCCGGCTGTTTCCCGAACCGCTGCGGGCCGCCTGTTCCGCGCTGCAGTGCGACCTTGAAAACATCGCCCCGCCGCCTTCGGGCCTGACGCCGGCGCAGACCGGAACTTTAAGGACGCTGATCGTGCACCGCTGGCGCCGCGTGGTGCTGCGCCACCCGGATCTGCCGCCCAGCTTCCACCCCGAGGACTGGGCCGGGGAGACCTGCCGCGCCCTGGTGTTCCAGCTGCTGGACCGCCTGCCGCGGCCGGAGCTCGCCGCCCTGGACACCCCAACCGAATAGCCTCAAAACTCGGCAGCAGTTAGAGCACTCCACCGAGCGCCCCGGCGCGCGGAGCCCAATCCCGACTGCAAGACTTTGTTTTTATGATGCTTTTCATCTATGCCGGAAAAAACTCGGAAGAATCTGCATTTCCCCTTCTTTTCCGCTTGACCCCACCGCCGGCATTCCTTAAATCGCGTCCACACACCGAGCGGCGGAGTAGCTCAGTTGGTTAGAGCAGCGGAATCATAATCCGCGTGTCGGGGGTTCAAGTCCCTCCTCCGCTACCACCCTTCCCCATAAAAACCGGAAGAACCAGGCACGGCCCGCAAGGCCTTTGCCCTGCGTTTGCCATCCGTGCGGCACTGGCCACAGCCGGAACAGGGCCAAGGACTGCCAGGCCACACCACGGGCGCGGGCGGGGGTTGACGCCACCTCCGGCGCGAAAACGGGCCCGGAGCGGGCCCGCCTGCCAATGCCATTGCAGCTTCTACTCTGCGGCCTTGGTGCCGCTGATACTTTGAGCCGAGGCAAGGCCCGGCGCGTCCGACGCCCCGCCGAGCTTTTCGCGCACCCCGGCTTCGATCCTGTCGCCCGTCTCGCCGTCGATGTTGCGCCAGTAATCGAAGGCCCGTTGCAGCACCGTCTCGCTGACACCGTCGCACAGGTGGCCAACCACGTTCGACACCAGCCGGTCACGCGCGGCGTCATCCATCACCTCGCGCACCAGCTGGCCGGCCTGGCTCCAGTCATCGTCGTCTTCCCGCAGCGTATAGGCCTGGCGGACCATATCGCCGTCCGCATGCCACAGGCCCGCCTCGGGACCAGCGGCGGGCTGCGCTGCCGGTCCGCCGTACGAATTGGGCGCATAGACCGGGTCGGCCACCTTCTCCGTGCGCCCCGCCCCGTCCTTCGAATAGCTGTAGACCGGGCATTTCGCCTTGTTCACCGGGATTTCCTTGTAGTTCACACCCAGCCGGGCCCGGTGCGCATCCGCGTAGGAAAAGCCCCGCGCCAGCAGCATCTTGTCCGGCGACAGTCCAACCCCGGGCACCATGTTGTTCGGCTCAAACGCCGCCTGTTCGATCTCCGTGTGAAAGTCGGTAGGGTTCCGGTCCAACACCAGCTTGCCCACTTCAATCAGCGGATAATCCGCGTGCGGCCACACTTTGGTCAGGTCAAAGGGGTTGAGGCGGTAGGTCTTGGCCTCCTCATAGGGCATGACCTGCCATTTCAGGGTCCAGCTGGGGGGATTGCCGTCGCGGATCGCATTGAACAGATCGCGCCGGTGGTAGTCGCCGTCGCTGCCGGCCAGCTTGTCGGCCTCGTCCTGGCTCAGGTACGCATTTCCGTCACCCTGATCGGTGTGGAAGTGGAACTTGACCCAGAACTTCTCTCCATCGGCATTCACCAGCGAGTAGGTGTGGCTGGAATAGCCGTTCATCTCCCGCCAGGTCTTCGGGATCCCCCGGTCGCCCATCAGATAGGCCACCTGATGCGCGCTTTCGGGCGACAGCGTCCAGAAATCCCACTGCATGTCATGGTCGCGCAGGTCATTGTCGGCCCGGCGTTTCTGGCTGCGGATAAAATGCTGGAACTTCATCGGATCGCGGATGAAAAAGACGGGCGTGTTGTTGCCCACCATGTCAAAGTTGCCGTCCTCGGTGTACATCTTCACCGAAAAGCCGCGCGGGTCGCGCCAGGTGTCGGGGCTGCCCCGCTCACCGGCCACCGTCGAGAAGCGGACAACCGCATCGCATTTCGCCCCGGGCTGAAAGATCTTGGCCTTGGTGTACTTGGACACGTCCTGCGTGGTCTCGAAATAGCCGAACGCTCCGCCGCCCTTGGCATGGGGCTGGCGCTCCGGGATGCGCTCCCGGTTGAAGTTGGCCATCTGTTCAATCAGGTAATGGTCGTTCAGGACAATCGGTCCATCCGGCCCCACAGTCAGCGAGTGCTCGTCGCTATGAACGCGCTGTCCCGCATCCGTGGTGGTCGGGGGTGTGGATTTGTTATCATTGGAGTTTGTCATTCCGGGCCTCTCTTCAATCACTATGGAAAAACTTCAGTCTGCAGCGATAAACGCCTTGGCCGCCGCGTGGCCGCTTTCACCCGCTGCGTATCCGTAAGGCGCGGGGCGGGTCCCGCCGCCTCAGCTGCTCTGCCGCGCGCCCAGCTTGTCGGCTTTCACCGCGCCGCGCTCGCCCATCGGCTCCTCCGGGCCAACGGTCGTGTCATAGGCGGTCTGCGCCTCGACCTCGGCGTTGATCTCCGCACCCAGCAGCACGATGAAGGCGGAGATCCACAGCCACATCAGCAGCACGACAACGCCCGCCAGCGCGCCAAAACTTTCGTTGTAGGATCCGAAGTTGCCAACGTAGAAGGCAAACCCCGCCGACCCCGCCAGCCACAGCACACAGGCGGCAATCGCACCGGGCGATGCCCACAGCAGCTCCGGCTTGTCCCGCGACGGGCCATAGCGGTAGAGCACCGCAAGCCCGGCCATGGTCATCACCAGCAGCACACCCCAGGCCAGCAGCGAGCCCAGGACTTCTGTCACGGGCCCGGCGTCCACCAGCGCGATGACCGAAGGCACCGCCAGCGTCGCCAGCAGCCCCATCAGTAAACCGGTAATCAGGAACAATGTCAGGGTGAGGGTGACAAAGGTCTTCATGAAGAAGCCGCGCTTCTCCACCTCGTCATAGGCAACGTTCATGCCTTCGATCAGGCTGTTCATGCCCTTGGACGCCGAATAAAGCGCAATCAGGATGCCCGCCACCGCCGCAAGGCCCAGCCCGCCTTCCCGCGAGCCGGCGACTTGGGTGGCCTGGCCGATGATGATCTCCATCACCTCGTCCGGCACCACGCCTTCAAGCTGCGAAATCTGATCCACGATCTGGCTGGGCTCAACCATCAGGCCGCCAATGGCCAGCAGCGCCGTAATCGCTGGGAACAGCGCCATCAGCCCGTAAAAGGCAACACCGGCGGCGATCAGCCCGACATGATCGGCGGCAATCTCATCCTTAACCCGCAGGGCGATATCCTTCCAGCCCTTGGGCGGGATCCTTTGCGGCGCTTCCGCGTGCCTGCCGCGAGTCATCGTTTCTCCTCCAAAGCCTTATGCGTGCAAAAGGCGGAGGCCGCAGCAGCAGCCTCCGCACACGTCTTACGATGAGGGTTTGCCAAGATCCTTTTCCTTGGCTTTATCGGCAGCCGCACCGGCGATCCGCTTACCCGCAGACTTCACCTCATCGGCTGCAGCCTGGGCCGCCGACTTGCCTTGCGGGGCGGCGCTGTCCATAGCTTCGCGTTTTTCCTTAGCGATGGTTTCGGCCTCTTCGCGGGCGGCCTGCATTACAGCCAGGGCCTTCTCCTGCTCTTCGCGGAAGATCGCCTCGGCGCGCTCCATCATCTTGTCGCTGTACTGCCCCAGCGCATCATCCTCGGTGCGCGTGCGCGGCAGCGCGCCGCCAATCGCTGCGCCCAGCGCCAGTGCCAGCGCCCCTGCAACCAGCGGCTGGCGGTTATAGAAATCCGCCGACTGGCGCGACCCTGATGCCAGCGCCTCGCCGGCCTTGCGGCGGGCGTCGACCGCTGCCTCACGCGCGGCGATCACACGGGCCCTGGCCTCTTCCGAAAGGTTCTCGGTGCCTTCCGACAGGCGGGCACGCAAACGGGCAGCGCGAAGCCGGGCAGCTTCTGCGGCATCCGACACAGACGAAGCCGCAGAGGCAGCGCCATCGCGCACAGCCTGCCCGGCGGCAGCGGCTTTGCCCTTGGCGGCTGCACCAGCGTCCTTGACGGCAGAGCCCGCCGCCGATGCCTTGTCATGCATGGCCGATCCCGCGGCCGACGCCTTGGCCTGCGCCGATGCAGCAGCGCCAGAGGCACGGTCCGCCAGGCTGCGGCCATCGTCATCGTCGTCATCCTCGCGCGCCCAGGACGGGACACCTTCAGAGCCGCCCTTCATGCGCGGATCGGGCCGTGTCACCAGCGTGCCGCTGGAAGCGTGGCTGCCATAGCTGCCGCCTGCGGCGCGGTCTTCCCAGCCGCTGTCCCGGTAGGCGCCGCTGCTGCCGTAGCGGCGGCTGGAGTAGTCCAGGTCGCTAGTCTCAGCCGTATAACTGCGGCTGCCGGAGCGGCCCTTGCCAAAGATCATCCAGGCCAGTCCGACGCCAGTCAGAACCACGGCTGCCGGGTTTTCCTTCACCGTCCGGGTGATGGCATTGCCGATCTCGCCGCCATGCTCTCGCAGCTGTTCGCCCAGCTGCTGCATCACACCGTCAACGGAAAGCTTGTTCTGCAGATGCTCCAGGTTGCTGGTCAGCTGCGCGCGATCCCGTTCAATCTCGCGCTCAATCTCGTGAACAGAACGGTCATCATTTGTCATTGTACGTCTCCTTGATGGATTGCGCGTCGCGCTTCACGTTCTCAGCGGTGCGGGTGGGCGCCAGGCTCGACAGCTTCAGGTCGCTGGTCCCCTTGGCGATCATGCCAAAGGCCGCAGCAGCAAAGGCCACACCCACCAGCAGAGCCGCCCAGCCCGGGTCCATTCCGGCCTCGGTCAGCCCGGCGGACAGCGCCGCCGCCAGAACATTCAGCGCCGTCAGCGCCACGACGACACCGCCAACAATCAGGCCGAGGGCCACGGCTGCGCGGTTGATGTTTTCGCCGATCTCTGCCCGCGCCAGAGCGAGCTCGTTGCGGATCAGCGAGCTGATGTTGCTAAGCGCCTCAGCGACGATGCTGGCCGCATTCGGCGTTGTGCCAGGTTCAGGATTCGTGTGTGTCATTGCATGTTCCCCTTCGCCTGCGGGACCGTATACGCGCCTGGCCGGCTGCGCAGGGCTGGTGGAGGGTGCGGCCGCAGGCGCGCGCGGGCCATCAGGCTGGCTGTTGTCCGATGCCTTGGCAAAACGCGCGGCGGCAAAGCCCAGCAGCGCAGCGCTGCTCAGGAACACGACCGGGTTCTTGCGGGCGAAGTCCGAAACCGAGTGGACCATTTCGCCCAGGTCCTGGTTGCGGATCGTATCGGACACGTCTGCCAGGGTGCCGGCCATCTGGCCGATTGCACGCTCGTGCGGCGAGCCGCTGCGCATTTCATCCGAAGCGGTGCGCAGAGCAGAGGCTACGGATTTGACCTCATCAGCAACGCCTTCCTTGGCCGCCTCGGCGCGGGCATGCGCCTCTTTCTTTGCAGTTTCAGCAGCGGTGGCCGCAGCGGACTTAGCGCTTTCGGCGACGTTTTGAGCGGCGGTTTTCACTTTGTCTGTACCGGACATCTGGTGTCTCCCTCTGATCAGGCGATAAAGTTGAGCAACGCGAGAACGACGACAACGACGCCAATGATGTAGAAAATACTGTGCATGGCTTCCTCCGCGGGGCTGTATCGGTCGGTTCGATACTTGGACAACTCACGGCACACCCGATCAGTTCCAATTTTCCCGAAACGTGCAGCCTTTCGCCGTGCGGTCAGGTCCGTTGCCAGCATTTGGTCAGGCCAGCGCGCTCAACCGATCAGGCAGCCGGAATAACCCGGCCTGCCCTGGCGCAGCGCTCAGTCGAAACGGGAAGAGGTGGTTATGCCTAGAACCCCGGCACTTGCACAGCCAGCGTCCGCTCGTCGAAGGCCATCAGCGGCATATGCCAGACGCTGCCCGGCCAGCGTAGCTCCATCTCAAGCTTCCGGGGCCGGTAAACCGCCGTGTACAGCGTGCCGAACCCCTCGCTGAAGGCTGAGGAATACAAGGGCGGCTTCAGGAAAGCGCCGATGAATTTCTCCTCGGGCTCCACATGCAGCGTCAGCCGCTGCAGCAGGAAACGCTCCCGCTCCACCGTCGCCGTGAACCGGGCATGGCTGTCCCACTCCACCTTCTCCTGGTGGTTGGTGGCGACTGACACATGCTTGAGCACGGCTTTGCGGTCCGGCGCCATAAAGGCGGTCAGGAACTTGCGGGAGCGGTCGACCACGGTGACGTTGTAGCTCATATGCGTCGGCAACCTCGACAGCGCCGCGCCCGCCTCCTCCGCGGTCTCGCAGGTCTGCAGCACGTAACGCAGGATCAGCGGCACGCCAAAGCCTTCGCCGACAACCCGGCGGCCGCCGAAAGTCAGCGACATCGCCAGCCCGGCATCGTTGATCCCGTCCACCAGCCCCCATAGGCTGTCGCTGGTGCCCAGCACCGTGCGCCCCAGCCATTCGGTCCGCATCACCACCCCGTCAAAGGCATGCGGGCTGTAATCGTAATTGCGCACCAGCACCGGATCCGGGCCGGGCCACAGCGCCTGAGAACACGCCGACAGATACGGCGGCGGGCAGTAGAAGCTCAAAAACCGCGCCGCATGATCTGCGCCGCCCGCCAGAGCGCACAGCTCCTCATAAAGCGGCAGCAGCTCCGGCATATGGGTCTTCAGCGCGTTGACGCTGTCCAGGTAGCCCGGACGCGCCTCCGGGCCTTCGCGGATCCACCACTTGTGGTAGTCCGGCCAGAACTCCTGGAACAGCCCGGCCCACTTGGGGCCGGGCTGGGGTTCGTCGATGGCGCGCCAGCGGATGATCATGCCCTCACGGGGTCTACATGATCTTGAAGGCAGGATCGGACACCACCGGCCCCGCCTCCTGCATCGGCAGCGGCCGCGCTTTGACATTGCTCTTGATGGCGTCGATCCAGCGCTTGCCGCGGTCGTTCAATTGGAACCCCGGAGTCATCGACCGGCCGCGGGTCACCAGGATGCCGATGTCAGCCCCCTCGTACCGGTAGTCGCCCGGCTGCAGGATGCGCAGGAAAAACGCCTCCTGCTCGCTCTCGACCGCGCGGCGGTGATAGTCGAACCGGTCGAAGTGCACGGTGCCGTCCTCGGCCATGCGGTAAATGCCGGTCTCCGGCACCTCCGTGGCGATATCGACGGAATCATCGGTGTGCTTGATCACCATCTGCGACCAGCTGTCGATCATCTTGGGATCGGCCCAGCGGTTGTTCAGCTCCGCCACGTCCAGCTTGAATTTTTTCTTCGAGAACTCCAGCAGATGGAACAGGAACAACGGCGCATCCGCATGGGCAAAGGCCGCGTGGTTGGTCATCGACGACGCGCCGGTGATGCGCGGGTTCAATTCCCCCAGCCAGATATCCCCGGTCTTCTTGTCAATCAGGAAATCCAGCTCAAAATAGCCGCGATAGCCTTCCTTGCGCAGCTGCTCGCCGAACTTGAAGGTCAGCTCGCGCGCCCGCTCGCGGGTCTTGGGCGGGAACGCGGTCGAGAAGATCTCGTTGCCGCACCAGCCGCCGCGGTAGGGGGTCAGCTCCTTGAACCCGACCAGCTCCGTCATCAGCGGGCCGACGATGGTGCCCTCCTTGGTGGCGCAGGCCTCGATCGCGGAGCCGCGGCAGTCGATCCGCTTCATGATCTTGATTTCGCCCTCGCCGACGATCTCATGCTCATGGCGGCGGAAGTCGGCTTCGGAATTGATGAAGAAGGTGGTGTGCCCGCTGTCGCCAAAGGCCGACTGCAGCACCACGTCATGGCCGATCCCCGCCTTCTCGCAGGTCTTCTTCAGATCCTCGTAATCCTTGACCTCCGCCAGCACGTTCGGCACCGAAGGCACGCCGGCCTTGTTGCCGATCCGGACCGTTTCGATCTTGTTGTCCATGTTCTGGCGCAGCTTGGCGCTGGGGAACCAGACCTCGCCGCCCAGTTCCTTGGCCAGCCGCTCGGTCTCCTCGTCGAACATCAGAAACACGAACTTGGGCTTGCCGCCGCGCCCTTTGATCCATTCAACCACCTCCTTGTGCTGCAGCAGGTAGTTGTTGATATCCTCAATCGACTGGAATTCCGCATGCGGCTGCTCAGACGGGCAGAACACATTCGGGTGCTTGCCGCCGTAGCAGTCTATGTAACATATATATTTGAAATTCTTACACCATTCATCCAGGCCCAGCAGGTTGAAATTGGTTGCCGAGACAAAATACACCGGGTCCTCGTTACGGTGGAAGTGACGGCGGATCTCAGAGATATTGTTCAGTACTGCAGATGGCATACCATTTTTCTCCCTTTAGAATATCTTGTGCCGGGCCGCGTTCAGCTTCAGCCGCGCCTGATTGGCCTTGGCCTGCTGTTTCAGGGCCTCCTCAGTGAACACGCGCAGCCCCAGATCGGCCCGGTAGCCGTGGATCTCGCTGACGTCCAAGGCCCGCATGAAGGACAGGATCTCCTGGCTCACCACCTGCCCCGGCACCAGGATCGGAAATCCCGGCGGATACGGAATGATGAAGGAGGCTGACACCACCTCCTGGCCGCTTTCCATCGCCGCCTTGATCGATCCGTCCAGCTCCAGATAGTCGCAGTTGTTTTCCTCATAGCTCAGGAAAAACGCCGAGCGGATATCGCCCTCAGGCGTTTCCGGGGCAGAGCGGAAAGCGTCATGGAAGCGGCTGAAGTCGGGCAGCGGCGGCAGGTCGTGCATCAGGTTGGACACCCGCTTCTCGAACCCGCGTTTCTCCATCATAGAGGCATCGTCCAGCAATTCGTCCAGATCCGTGGCGATCTCCACCAGAACCTCTATCAGATAGGCCACCGAAGACCGCGTGGTGCCGATGTTGGTCATGAACAGCACTGTATTGCGCGAGGTCTTGTTGATCTGGATCCCGTATTTGTCCATCAGGATCTGGGTCTTGAACGTATCGCCGTCCCAGCCGGTGCCGCCCACCGCCAGCGTCACCCGGGTCGGGTCGAGCACGAACTCGTCATGCACGATGCTGTCCCAGACGTCCGACCAGCCGCGCTCGGGATCGTAATAGCTTTCCAGCCCGCTTTCTCGGTGCTCGCTCGGGATCATGTCCGCGGCGGTCAGGATCCTAAAATATTTGCTCAGCCGCGGATGCGTCATGATCGCCCGCCGCATTGCCATGCCCGCTTCCACCTGACGATGCACGAATTCGAACCCTTCCAGCTCGACCTGCCGCCGCCCCACATCAAGCGAGGCAATGATCTGGTAGTTCGGCGAGGTCGACGTATGCGTCATGTAGGCCTCGTGGAAACTCACCTCCACTTCGCCTTTGAAGTCCTGGTCGTTCACATGGATCATCGACCCCTGCCGCAGCGAGGTCAGCGTCTTGTGGGTGGATTGGGTGGCATAGACCCGCACCCGCGCATCCGGCGGCGGCAGCAGCCGGGTGTTCAGCCACTCCTCCTCGCTGGCATCCTTCAGCTGCTTCTGCTGCTCCTCCCAGGCCTTGGCATGGGCATCGCTGCGCAGCCGCTCGCGCAGCACGTTGGCGGCGTTCATCGCGGTCCGCTGCCGGTACAGCGGGCTGAACCGGGCAAAGGCGAACCAGGCCTCGTCCCACAGGAAGATCAGGTCCGGCTTGATCGCCAGGCATTCCTCCATCATCCGCTCGACGTTGTAGACGATGCCGTCAAAGGTGCAGTTGGTCAGCAGCAGCATCCGCACCCGGTCCAGCTTGCCCTGCGCCTTGAGGTGCAGCAGCATGTGCTTGATCTCCCGCAGCGGCACCGCGCCGTACATCGAGTATTCATGCAGCGGGTAGCTGTCGAGATAGACCACCTGCGCCCCCGCCAGCACCAGCCCGTAGTGGTGCGACTTGTGGCAGTCACGGTCCACCAGCACGATATCGCCGGGCCGCACCAGCGCCTGCACCACGATCTTGTTGCAGGTCGATGTGCCATTGGTGGCAAAGAACGTCTGTTTCGACCCGAACGCCCGGCTGGCCTGTTCCTGCGCCTGCTTGATGGGCCCGTGCGGCTCCAGCAGGCTGTCCAGCCCGCCGGAGGTGGCAGAGGTCTCGGCCAGGAAAATGTTGGAGCCATAAAACGCCCCCATGTCCTGAATCCAATGGCTGCGCGAGACCGACTTGCCGCGGCTGATCGGCATCGCGTGGAAGACGCCGGTAGGCTGTTTGGAGTATTCCACCAGCGCCGTGAAAAACGGCGTCTTATAGCGCGCCTGCACCCCCCTCAGGATATTGAGGTGCAGCTCCATGAAATCTTCCTGGTTGTAGAAGACCCGGCGGCAGATGCCGAGATCATGGCCCGCGATCTCCTCGACCGACCGGTCGGTGACCAGATAGGCGTCCAGTTCCGGCCGGACATTTGCCACCAGCCGGCACAGCGCCGGGCCGTGATCATGGGCGCGCATTGCCTCGATCCCGTCGGTGCCGCCGGCCCAATCCAGGTAGCGGGTCAGCAGCGACATCTCCATCTTCGAATCGAACTTCAGGCCCGGCCGCACCACAATCGCCTGAATGTTGTAGTTGAACAGGATCCCGATCAGCGCATCCTGCAGGCTGGGCACCACCACGGTTTCATAATGAAACGGATCCTCCGGCCGGCGCATCTTCTTAAAGTTGCTGTGCAGCCAGCGCTCCTGGTGCTCGTTGACATTGTCTACCACCAGCACCTCGAAATAGGGCTTGGCCAGCGCCCGCGCCTCAGGCGGCTGGATCACCTCATCCTCATGCTCGTCCGCATCCGCCGAGTCGCGATCCAGCGGCACATGCCGCCGCCGGTAGGCACCGGTGGACAGGGCGCGGCAAATCCGCTGCACGGAAAACGCAACATCGGCGTAATTGCCGTGCTCGAACTGGCGCCGCAGCTGGTCAAACGCCTGCACGCCGGGAAAGGCCCAGTAGGCTTCGATCGGGCCCAGTAAATCAAACAGCGCCCGGACATTCGTCACGAGCGCTGCTTCACGTTTGGGTTTTCGGGCACTGGCCAGGGCTTCAGTTACTTCTCTCAGCGTTGTCCATTGGTCATGACGCAGCTGGATCGCGGAGTAATAGTCGCCCATTACTTGCATATGCACCTCCCATCCTGGTTATCGGCGGGAGATCAAAAGGCTCTGGCTACTAGTAAATGAGACTGATCAACCGCCTGCTTTTCTTTCAGGGTAGTGTATTGAATGCAATTCGGCAAATCCGTTGGTTTCCTCACCCGGCGCGCGGGCGTTCAGACCCGCTTGCGAGCCCTGCACCGGGATCTCCAGCGGCCCCAGCGTATGCAGGTACGCATCCGCGCCGCTGCTGCGGTCGTACACCGGGAAATCCACCTCGCGGTCGCGGAAGCTTTTCAGCACCTGGCCCAGCCCTTTCAGGCCGATTTCACGCTGGCGGCGCACCTGATCAAGGTCCAGCTCCAGCGGGAACATGTCCTCGTGGCGGCCCGACTGGTGCAGCACCGTGGCGGAAGGATCAATAATGCAGGACTGGCCCACCCCGCCGGCGCCCAGCCCGTTCACGTCGACGACATAGCATTGGAACTGCGCCGCAGTGGCGCGGGCGATGGACAGTTCGGCATCCCGGTCGGCGGTCCCGGTCAGCACCGGATGCAGCAGCACCTCAACCCCCTGGCTGGTCAGCTGCCGGGTGGTTTCCGGGAACCAGATGTCATAGCAGATCGACAGGCCGAACCGGCCCACATCGGGAATGTCGAACACACAGAATTCGGTTCCGGCCTCCACGCCCTGCTCATACGGGCGGAACGGGAACATCTTGCGGTAGACCGCAACCACCTCGCCCTGCGGATTGATGACCGAGGAGGTGTTGTAGATCTTGCCGGACTCCGTGACTTCGAACATCGAGCCCGGCACCACCCAGATCCCGTGTTTCACAGCAGCCGCGCAAAACCGCTCTATCGCCTCATTGTGCAGCGGCTGCGCGAATTTGGTCAGCGGCCCATAGGGCGCCAGTTCGCTGAACACGGCCATCTGTGTCCAGGGGAAGCGCGCCATCAGCACGTCGATCCGGTGAATCATTGCGTCGACATTCGAATGCAGTGCGTCCACGTGCATTTGGATGCCGGCGATGGAAAAGGGCGTCATTCAGCCTGTACTCCGTTGGCGTATGTTGCCTCCAGAATACAGGATTGCCGCAGCCGCCGCCATCCCGGGCAGCACACCCTGACGCCCAGACAAGGCAAGTGTTGCGCCCAGGCCGGCAAACCGCCCGGACGTCAGGCGATTGCCTGATCAATCAGCACCGCCGCTGCGGCGCGGGCATCCCGGGCCGGGGCGCAGCTGTGGGTCAGGGCAGCCAGTACAATCGCCCCCTCTTTCAGCACCATCAGCTGCCGCGCCAGCGCGTCCGGGTCCCTTGCCCCGGCCCCGGCCGCCAGACCCGTAAAATGCTCCTGCAACAGCCGCTTGTGCTCCGCCGCCTGCCTGTTGATCGGATCCTCCGGCGACTGATACTCGGCACTGGCCTTGATGAACATGCAACCCTGAAACCCGGGCTGTTCGAACCATTCCTCCAGCACATCAAACAGCGCCTCCAGCCGGCCGCGCGGGGTATCCGCCCGCGCCTCAAGCCGGCCGTACAGCCAAGTGCGGAAATCCTCGTCCCGCAGTTTCAGCACCGCCAGGATCAGCTCCTCCTTGGAGCGGAAATGCTTGTAGATCGAGGTTTTCGACACCCCCGTTTCCGCCGCCACCAAGTCCATCCCGGTAGCGTGAAAGCCGTTTCCATAAAACAGATCCAGCGACTTGCGAATCAGCTCGGCACGTTTGTTAGGCCGCATTGCACCTCCAGCGGAACGGTTTATGCACCGATCAGTTAACATTATCTGCACTGCGGACGTCAAGCTAACCAGTTGCATAAATTGATTTTTCTCATTTTAAACCGGCAGATCACGCATCTGTGCGGACAGACAGCGGGCATTAGCCTTGAATGAGTTAACTGATCAGTTCACCTTTGCATTCACAACTTGACAGATCGGTAAACAAACATGACAGAAGCTCCCCGCCCCCCGCTGCCGCCGTTCACCTGCGGCACCGCCATTGCTAAGGTCCGCGCCGCCGAAGACGCCTGGAACGGCCGCAAACCCGAGGCCGTGGCCCAGGCCTATACTCTGGATACCAAATGGCGCAACCGCACCGATTTCCCCCAGGGCCGCGATGCGGTGCAAGGGTTTCTGGCCGGCAAATGGGACCGTGAATTGGAATACCGGCTGATCAAGGAGCTCTGGGCCTTTGCCGGCAACCGTATCGCCGTGCGCTACGCCTACGAGTGGCACGATGAGTCCGGCCAGTGGTACCGTTCCTACGGCAACGAAAACTGGGAATTTGCGGAGGATGGCCGTATGGCGCACCGCTTCGCCTCGATCAATGATCTGAAGATCACCGAGGCAGACCGCCTGTTCCATTGGCCGCAGGGCCCGCGCCCGGCAGACCATCCCGGCCTCAGCGATCTTGGCCTCTGACACCCCTGCGCGCCCCACTTGGCCGGGCTTGGCAGTCAGGCCGGCCCCTCTTGCGGACCCGTCTAAAACGGCCGCTCCTGATGCGGCGACTTGCCTGTATAGCGGCGGTAGACCTTGGCGAAATGGGTCTGGCTGTTGAACCCCGATGCCAGCGCAATGTCGATGATCCGCATATTGGTCTGCAGCAGCAGGCTGCGCGCATAGTCCAGCCGCAGCCGGGTGTAATAGACCTTGGGCGTGGTCTGCAGATACTTGGCGAACAGCCGCTCCAGCTGCCGCACCGACAGCCCGACCAGATCGGCAATCCCGCCCGGCGTCAGCGGCTCCTCCAGATTGCTGCGCATCAGGCTCAGCGCCTCCGCCAGTTTTTCGTGCCGCACGCCGGTCCGGCCGTATTCGGAGACCGTCTGGTCCTGGCTCCCCTTGCGGGCTGAGGAACAGACCATCAGGTCCGCCGCCCCGGTTGCCACGGCGGCCCCGTGATGCTCCGAAATCAGGTTCAGCATCATGTCCACCGTTGCCGTGCCGCCGGCACAGGTGATCAGCTTGCCCTCCATGGTGAACAGCGAGCTCCTGACCTCCACATCCGGATGCGCCTCCGCGAGGATCGCCCGCAGCGCCCAATGGGCCGAAACCTCGCGCCCCGCCAGCAGGCCCGAGCGCGCCAGCGCCAGCACACCGCCGCCCAGCGCGCCCAGGGTCACTCCCATCCGCTGCGCCTTCCTCAGCCAGCCCAGCACCTTCAGCGAGAGGCCCGGCTCCTGCCCCTGGCCGCCGCAGACAAAGATCATGTCGCCGCGCGCCAGCTCCGGCAGGCCGCCGTCCACCGCCACGCTCAGCCCGTTGGGCGCGGTCACCGACAGGCCGTCCTCACTGACCACGCGCCAGTCATAGCGCTTGGTCCCGTCATATGTGTTCGCCGCTTCCAGCGCTGCCACCGCGCTGGACAGGTCCAGCGGCGAAAAGGCCGGCAGCAGCAGGAAGATGCAGCGGCAGGCCGGCACGGC
This sequence comes from Leisingera sp. ABM4_103, assembly GCF_056158685.1. Lineage (NCBI taxonomy): Bacteria > Pseudomonadati > Pseudomonadota > Alphaproteobacteria > Rhodobacterales > Roseobacteraceae > Leisingera > Leisingera sp. ABM4_103. The sequence continues at coordinate 801,849 of NZ_JBSWTU010000005.1, forward strand.
CTGTACCGCTTCGGGGAGCGTCCGCATGGGTTGGGTCATGATGTCAGCTCCCCCGGCTCGGATCAGGCGCGCATGTTGGCGCCGTTGGCGTCGTAGACCGGCGCGCCCAGCACTTCGGCGTCATACATCTCGCCCAGGATCTCGACCTGCAGCCTGGTGCCCGCTTCGGCGTGCTCGGCAGAGACATAGCCCATCGCCATCGACGTCTTCGCGTGATGCGCATAGCCGCCGGAGGAGATGTAGCCCACCGCCGCGCCATCCTTCAGGATCGCCTCGTCGTTCGACACGTCGATGCCGTCCACGTCGATGGTCATGGTGACCAGCTTGCGGCTTGCACCGGCCTCCCTGGCCTGCAGTGCGGCCTCCTTGCCCACGAAATCCTTCTTCCAGTTGATGAAGACATCCATGCCGCTCTCCGCCGCGTCGAAATCGGGACGGAAGTCCAGTGTCCACACGCCCCAGCCCTTTTCCAGCCGCATCGACATAAGCGCCCGTGCCCCGTACCAGCAGTAGCCCAGATCGCTGCCCGCCTCCTCGACCGCTTCTGCCAGGCGCAGCAGGTACTGCGGCTTGCAGTAGATCTCATAGCCCAGCTCACCGGAGAAGCTGATCCGGTTCAGGATCACCGGCACGCCGCCGACAAAGGTCTGGCGCAGATCGCGGAACTTGAACGCCTCACCCGACACATCCTCGCGCGTAATCCGCTGCAACAGCTCCCGCGACTTCGGCCCCGACAGCGCGATCCCGTGCCAGTCGTCCGAAACATTCTGATAACTCACATCCTCCGGCAGGTCCTTCTCGAACCAGCGGCGGTGCGCCTCCTGCATGGCGCCGGAGCCGAACAGCATGAAATGCTCCTCCCCCAGGCAGGCCACGGTCAGATCGCCGTACAGCTTGCCCTTGGGGGTCAGCATCGGCGTCAGCGTCAGGCGGCCCGGCTTCGGCACATAGCCCGCCAGCACCCGGTCCAGATAGGCCCGCGCGCCTGCGCCCTTGAACTCATGCTTGGCAAAGTTGGCAATCTCGATGCCGCCCACCGCCTCACGCACCGCCTTCACCTCGCGCGCAACGTAATCATGCGAGCGGTTGCGCTCAAATGTCGGCTCCTCATGCGCGTCCTCCGGCCCGTCGGCAAACCACAGCGCGTTCTCCAGGCCAAAGCCCTGCCCCATCCGCGCGCCCTTGGCGACCAGCCGGTCGTACAGAGCGGTGGTCTTCTGCATCCTCCCCTTCGGCAGCGTCTCGTTCGGGAAGGTCATCACAAACCGGCGCTCGTAGTTCTCGGTCGATTTCACGGTGCCCCAGTCGGGGGTCGCGAACTCGCCGAACCGCGCCACATCCATCGCCCAGACGTCGATGGACGGCTCGCCGTCGATCATCCACTCCGCCATGGTCAGGCCCACGCCGCCGCCCTGGCAGAAGCCCGCCATCACGCCCACGGCGCACCAGTAGTTCTTCATGCCCGGCACCGGGCCGATCATCGGGTTGCCGTCGGGGCCGAAGGTGAAGGGCCCGTTGATCATGTCCTTGATGCCCGCCTCACCAATTGCCGGGATGCGTTCAAACGACATCTCCAGACGGTCGGCAATCCGGTCCAGATCCGGCTGCAGCAGCTCATGCCCGAAATCCCAGGGCGTGCCGCCCACCTTCCAGGGCGTCCCCTTCGGCTCATAGGTGCCCAGCAGCATCCCCTGCCGCTCCTGCCGGAAGTAAATGTTCGCCTCATAGTCGATACCGGCCGGCAGGCGGGTCGGGTGGTTGGCCACCGCGTCGATCTTGTCGGTGATCAGATAGTGGTGCTCCATCGGCTGCACCGGCAAGTTGATGCCCTGCATATGGCCGACTTCCCGCGCCCACAGGCCGCCGCAGTTGACGATATGCTCCGCGTTGATCACGCCGCGCGGGGTAGTCACATCCCAGCTGCCGTCCGGGCGCTGGGTGGTCGCGGTTACTGGCGTGTGGGTGAAATACTGCGCCCCATGCACCCGCGCCGACTTGGCAAAGGCATAGGTCGCGCCCGACGGGTCCAGATCGCCGTCCTGATCATCCCACAGCGCCGCGTGGTAATGTTTCGGGTCAATCAGCGGATGGCGCTCTGCCACTTCCTTGGGGCTGATGAATTCCTGGTTCAGACCCATGTAACGCGCCTTGGAGCGTTCCCGCTTCAGGTAGTCATACCAGGTCTTGTTCGACGCCAGATAAAACCCGCCGGTGATGTGCAGGCCGACGGAATGGCCGGAGGTCTCCTCGATCTCCTTGTACAGATCAATGGTATAGCTCTGCAGGCGCGAGATGTTCGGGTCCGACGAGATCGTATGGATCTGACCCGCCGCGTGCCAGGAAGAGCCGGAGGTCAGCTCGTCACGTTCCAAGAGCACCACATCCTTCCAGCCGAACTTGGCCAGGTGGAACAGGATTGAGCAGCCAACCACACCGCCGCCGATGATCACCGCCTTGGCGTGGCTCGGCAGCTTCTTGTCGCCGGTGCTCTCCTCCTTGTGGATGTTGAGCGTCGATTGGGCAAAATTGTCTGACATGGGTTTGTCCTCAGGTCCGGGGCAAAGCGCGGGATTTGCGGCAAATGGCACCCAAGGGGTGCACAGGGGGTGTACGGGGGGTGCACAGGGGGTGCCGGGGCAATCCGGCACATCCTGCATCAGCTGAACTTATGCGTGAGGAAAGGGTTAACTCAGTACCACGCATCCGGGATCTCCTCCTTGCGGCGGGCGACATAGGCGGCCAGTTCCTCTTTCACCGCCTCATCCATCGGCGGCGCCTGATACTCGTTCAGCATCTGGTTCCAGCGCTCATAGGCGCGCTGGCGCATGTCCTTGGAGCCGCCTTCTTCCCAGCTCTCGACATTCTCGCTGTCGCTCAGCTTCGGCTCATAAAACGCGGTCTGATAGTTGCGCATGGTGTGGGCGGAGCCGAGGAAATGCCCGCCCGGCGCCACTTCGGCGTAAGCATCACGGGCCATCGCCTCGTCGCTGGTATCCAGCCCCTGGCTCAGCACCTTCTGATAGGACCCCAGCCGGTCCGCATCCATGATCAGCTTCTCAAACCCGGTGCACAGGCCCCCTTCCAGCCAGCCCGCCGAATGCAGCACATAGTTGGCACCGGCCAGCATGGTGGAATGCATGGAGTCAGCGCTTTCATAGGCCGCCTGCGCATCCTCGATCTTGGACGCGGTCAGCGACCCGCCGCAGCGCAACGGCAGCCCGGCGCGGCGCGCCAGCTGGCCGATGGCGTAGTTCGAGATCACCGGCTCCGGCATCCCAAATGTCGGCGCACCGGACTTCAGCGACATGGACGACAGGAAGTTGCCCAGCACAAACGGCGCGCCGGGACGGACGATCTGGCTGAAGGCGCAGACCATCATCGCCTCCGCCATCGCCTGCGCCACCGACGCGGCGGTGGAGACCGGCCCCATCGCGCCCGTAAGGATAAACGGCACAACGATAATTCCCTGCCCGCGGGCGCAATAGGTGCGCACCGCCTCCGTCACCACTTTGTCGACCAGCAGCGGCGAATTGGTGTTCACATTGCCCATGATCACACAGTTTTTGTCCATGACGTCCTTGCCAAAGACGATCTCGGCCATATCCACGCTGTCCTGCGCGCGGGACATCTCGGTGATGGCACCCAGATGCGGCTTGTCGCTCAGCGTCATATGGGCAAACAGCATGTCGAAATGGCGCTTGGAGACCGGCACGTCGCAGGGCTCGCAGATCACGAACCCGCCGTGATGCAGGTTCGGATGCATGTAGGTGAGCTTCACCAGTTTCTCGAACGCGGCCATGTCGCCATAACGCCGCCCGCCCTCCAGATCGCGCACAAACGGCGCGCCATAGATCGGCGCGAAGACCTGGTTGTTGCCGCCAATGGTAACCGACCGCGCCGGGTTGCGGGCCAGCTGGGTGAACTCCCGCGGCGCCTTGGCGCACAGAGCGCGGATCCACTGCGCATCAGCCCGCACGGTGTCGCCGTCGATCTTCGCGCCTGCTGCCTTCCAGATCCGCAAGGCTTCGGGATCGTCGCGGAAGGCGATGCCGACCTCCTCGAAAATCCAGTCGACCTGGGCTTCCAGCCGGACCAGTTTTTCTTCGTCCAGCACGTCAAAGAACGGCAGCGTGCGCTGGATCCAGGGCGAGGCCGGGGCGCCGGCGGTGGCTGTGTTTCTATCGCGGGATGCGCGGGCGCGTCGGGCCATGGGGCTCTCCATCTTCAGGCGTTGCGGCACCATAAGACCCGGAGCCTGCGTTGTGACGGTTGAAAAATCTGATGGTTTGGATAACACACAATTATGCAAGACCTCTGGAAGCTCCTCACCAGCCCCCGCCACCTCATCGTTTTCGAGGCCGCCGCCCGGCACGGCTCCTTCACCCGTGCGTCGGAGGAATTGAACGTGCAGCAGCCTGCCGTCAGCGCGGCGATCAAACAGATGGAAGCGTCTTTGGGCGTTATTTTGTTCCGCCGCGGCCACCGCAAGGTGGAGCTGACGGGGGCCGGTATGCGGCTTTACACGGATGTGTCCAAAGCGCTGGACGACATACTTTCCTCAGCCAAGGCCGTGCGGCAGTTCGGGCGCAATGACCATGTCACGCTCAATTGCTCCTCCGCTTTTGCATACTACTGGGTGATGCCAAGACTGACCCAGCTGCACGACGCGCACCCCGATATCGATCTGCGCCTGCAAAGCTCCGACCGGGAGCCGGATATCAATACAGAAGGGATTTCCTTGGCGGTGCGGCGCGGGGACGGCGACTGGCCGGACTGCCATTCCGCCCTGATCGCGCCGGAGGTGATCTTTCCCGTCGCCAGCCCGCGGGTAATGGCCTCCGCCGTTAATCTGGCGACGGTGCCGAACCTGCTGCACGAACGGCTGATTCACCTGGAGGAGCCGATCCGCGAGCGGCCCAGCTGGCAGCAGTGGTTTGCCCACTTCGGGGTCACTGGCCGCCTGCCGGCCGCCGGCCTTCGCCTCAATGACTATGCATTGGTGCTGCAGGCGGCGATTGCGGGCGAAGGCTTTGCATTCGGCTGGCAGCATGTGACCGAGCCGCTGATCAAGCAGGGCCTGCTGGCCGCGCGCAAGGAATGGTCCTGGACCACCGGCGCAGGGTTCTATCTGGTGTGGTCCAAGACCCAGGATCTGGTTCCCAGCGCGGAACTGGTGCGGCAATGGCTGCTAGAGATGGCGCGGCCCGAAACTGCGTGATTCACACGGTACCGGTGGTTTCCTTGGCCCGCTGCATCGACGAGCGACGGGTTCGGTACAGCCGCCGCACAAAGGCGAGGATGAACAGCGCGGTCAGGATCAGCACGATGGTTGGCGCCGGCGCGCTGTCGAGGAAGAAGCTGGCATAGATGCCCGCCAGCATCGAGAACATGCAGACCAGCACGGCCACCCACAGCATGGTGCTGAACTTGCGCACCACCAGGAACGCGATGGCACCGGGAGCGATCAGCAGCCCGATCGCCAGGATCAGACCCGCCGCCTTGAGCGTTGCCACGATCGTCAGCGACAGCGCCGCAAGCAGCCCGTAGTGCAGCACCGTGACCGGCAGGCCCGACGCCTGTGCCTGCGCCGGATCAAAGCTGTGCAGCAGCAGGTCCTTCCACTTCAAGACAAGCGCCGCGCCGACCGCCAGCGAGATGATGCCCGCTGTCCACAGCTCATCCGGCTCCACGCCCAGCATGTTGCCGAACAGGATGTGGTCCAGATGCGCATTGGTCTCGAGCCCCACGTACATCACGATGCCGAGCCCGAACATGCCGGAAAACACCACCCCCATCACAGTGTCCTGCTTGACGCGGCTGTTGCCCGCCAGAAAGCCGGTCGCCACCGCGCACAGCATACCGGCAGCAAAGGCGCCGATGATCAGCGGGAAGCCCAGCACATAGGCCAGCACAATCCCCGGCAGCACCGCGTGGCTGACCGCGTCACCCATCAGCGCCCAGCCCTTCATCACCAGGAAGCAGGAAAGCAGCGCCGTGGGCACCGAGACGATCAGGGAAATCAGAAAGGCGTTCTGCATGAACGCGAACTGGAACGGCATCAGCAGCGTATCGAGATCCATCACACGGCCTCCTGCTGTGCGGCGGGGCCGCGCTTCAGCGCTTCGCGCGCCTTGCGCTTGGCAGCCAGCAGCCCGTGTTTCGGAGCGAAGACGAACACCACCAGGAAAATCAGCGTTTGCAGCGTCACGATGATGCCGCCGGTGGCGCCGTCCAGAAAGTAGCTGGCATAGGCCCCAAGGAAGCTGGTGGCCGCGCCGATCAGCACCGACACCATGATCAGCCGCGGGAAGCGGTCGCATAGCAGATAGGCCGTCGCCCCGGGCGTCACCACCATGGCGATCACCAGAAACGCCCCCACGGTCTGCATCGCCGCCACGACCGAGGCCGACAGCAGCACGAAGAACACCGCCTTGAGCAGGCCGGGCCTGAGCCCGATGGTGCGGGCGTGGTTTTCGTCAAAGAAGGTGACCATCAGGTCCTTCCACTTGGCCAGCAGCACCGCCAGCGAGACAAAGCCGATGATCGCCAGCTGCAGCGTGTCCTCCGGCGTGATCGCCAGGATATTGCCCATGGTGATGGTCTGCACCGAGACCGACATCGGGCTTATCGAGACGATGAACAGGCCAAGCCCGAAGAAGGAGGTGAAGATCAACCCGATGATCACATCGACCTTCAATCCCGAACGTTCCGACAGGAACAGCATCGCCCCGGCCGCCAGCCCGCCGGCGATGAAGGCGCCCAGCGCAAACGGCAGCCCAAGGATATAGGCCCCCGCCACCCCCGGCACCACCGAGTGCGAGAGCGCGTCGCCGATCAGCGACCAGCCCTTGAGCATCAGATAGGCGGAAAGAAAGGCGCAAACGCCGCCGACCAGCGCCGAGACCCACATCGCATTAGTCATGTAGCCGTAGGTGAACGGCTCCAGCAGGTATTCCATCACTGCTGCCCTCCGCCCTCGCCGCTGCCCTCGCTGGTCTGGGTCTTTTCGCCGTACTGGACAAAGGGGCGCTCGTCGTCGGTCAGGATGGTGACCTCGCGGGTGTCGCCATCATCATGCAGCGCTTGGCCGCCCAGGGTGAAGTGGCGCAAAACGCCGCCAAAGGCATGTTCCAAGTTTTCGCGTGTAAAGGTGGTCTCGGTCGGGCCGTAGCCCAGCACCGTGCCCTTGACCAGAACCGTGCGGTCGCAGAATTCCGGCACGCTGCCCAGGTTGTGGGTGGAAACCAGCATCACCCGGCCCTCCGCGCGCAGCTCGCGCAGCAGGGCGATGATCTGCTCCTCGGTCTTCACATCGACGCCGGTAAACGGCTCGTCCAGCAGGATCACCTGCCCGTCCTGCGCCAGCGCCCGGGCCAGGAACACCCGCTTGCGCTGGCCGCCGGACAGCTCGCCGATCTGGCGGTGGCGGAAGTCCTGCATGTTCACCCGGCGCAGCGCCTGATCGACCGCCTCGTGATCGGCGGCCTTGGGGCGGCGCAGGAAACCCATGTGGCCGTAGCGGCCCATCATAACAACGTCCTCGACCAGCACCGGGAACGCCCAATCGACCTCCTCCGACTGCGGCACATAGGCGACCAGGTTCTTGCGCAGCGCCTCCTTGACGGTCATCCCGAGAATTCGGATTTCGCCCTGCGCGGCCGGGACAAATCCCATGATCGCCTTGAACAGGGTCGACTTGCCCGCGCCGTTCACCCCAACCAGCGCCGTGACGGTGCCGCGGGGAATGCCAAAGCTGGCATTCCACAGCGCGGTATGGCCGTTGCGGTAGGTCACCGTGACATTTTTTGCGGCAATCCCGCCGTCCGCGGGCGCGGCGCTGGTGTTCATGATGTGGGTCTCGCTGGCATCAAGCATGGGCTGTCCTGCAGAGTTACACACAGAAATTGTGCTTTGTGAAATGAAACGCCCCGCAACTTGCGCTGCGGGGCTGTTCGGATATGCAAAAAAGCGTTCTTAGTTGGTCACTTCGGTCAAACCGCGGGCAACGGTCTGAGAGGTGACCTTGAGCAGGTCCAGGTAGGTCGGCACCGGGCCGTCCGCTTCGCTGAGGGAGTCGACGTAAAGTTCACCGCCATAGGCCACGCCGGTTTCGCGGGCCACCTGCTGTGCCGGGGCGGTGTTCACGGTGCTTTCGCAGAACACCACCTGAATGTCATTGGCGCGCACGCCGTCGATCACACCGCGCACCTGCTGCGGGGTGCCGACCTGATCGGCGTTCATCGGCCACAGGTACAGTTCTTTCATGCCAAAATCGCGCGCCAGATAGCTGAAGGCGCCCTCGCAAGTCACCAGCCAGCGCTTGTCCTCGGGGATCTCTGCGATGGCACGGCGCAGCGGCTCAATGGTGGCGCGCAGCTTTTCCTTGTATTCGCCTGCGTTCTTCACATAGACCGCGGCGTTTTCCGGGTCGTGCTCAGCAAAGGCTTCGACGATATTGTCGATATAGATCAGCGCGTTATCCAGACCCATCCAGGCATGCGGGTTGGGCTTGCCCTCGTAGGAGCCGGCCGCGATCGGGATCGGGTCGATGCCGTCAGTCAGGGTGACGGAGGGCACGTCGTTCAGGTTCGACAGGAACTGTTCGAACCACAGCTCCAGGTTCATGCCGTTCCACAGGATCAGATCGGCATCGGATGCGCGCACGATATCGCGCGGGGTCGGCTCATAACCGTGGATCTCCGCCCCCGGTTTGGTGACCGAGACGACCTCAGCGGCATCACCTGCCACATTGGCAGCCATGTCGGCCAGCACGGTGAAGGTGGTAACCACCTTCATCTTGTCCTCAGCCATGGCAGCGCTGGCAGCAACGGCCGCGACCGCGGCGGCGGAAACTGTCTTGAGCAGGTTCGAAAACATCCGATTCTCCGTTTTGAAGATGCCTTTGATGTATCGTTATTGCAAATCATTCGCAACTGTCAATGAAATTGAGAATGATTTGCAACAGCGGACTCAGCCTGATCCGAAACGCGTCCTCGCGCAAGCCGCGTTAGAATAGGGTTAACCCCGGTTAACGACGTCTAAATATTGCCCGGATCGCGACCGCCATTTCGCCCAAATCCACTCCCATTACTGAGTGTGCAGCCAGAACGGCGCAGGACTGAACCTGATCCCAAAACCGTCTGAGCGAGCACCTTTCCCATGATTTCACCTGGAAAACTCTCCAGCTGCTCCGCCGCAATCTGGCTGCTTGTCACCGGGTCCGCAGCGCTTGGCCGCCCGGTGCAGACCATTGAACTGCAATGCGGCGACGCCATGCGGCAGCCCCTGTGCGATGCATTGGCCGGAAGTCTGCGCCAGAGGTTTCCCGGAGCAGCGGTTTCAACGGCAGACGGTCAGAAAGCCGGGTCCGATCTGACCTTGCGATACGTCGGGCAGGCCCAGGCCGCGGACTGGATCTCCGGTTACCTGGCCTGGCAGCACAGCGACGGCCGGACCGGTCAGGGCCCGGTCCTGGAGCAGTCGGTCATGGACGGGCAGCTCACGGCCGACAGCCTTGCGGACTTTGCCGGCAAGCTGGTCAGGCACACGGAATTCCCCCTGTAATTCAGCGATTTAGGATGGAAAACGGATATGTGTGAATATTGCGGTCAAGCCAATCACAGAATTCCCGAAGTCACCGACAGCAGCGGCTCCGGCACCGGTGGCGGCGATGCCGGCGGCAAGCCAACGTACACGGTCGACCAGATCGCGCAGTATCTTTACCAGGGTTTCTGGGAGGACACCGGCCGGACCCAGCGTTCCTTTGACGTGGAAACCGGGGGGCAGCTGACCGTCAACCTCAGCGGGCTGAATGCAAACGGCAAGGCAACCGCCCGCAAGGCGCTGGAAAGCTGGACCGCGCTGACCGGGATCGACTTTGCCGAAACCACCGGCAGCGCCCAGATCACCTTTGATGACAACAGATCCGGTGCCTATGCCACATCCACTGTCAGCAATGGAACCATCCTCAGCTCGCACATCAACGTTGACGACGGCTGGTCGGCTTACGGCAACTATTACCTGCAGACCTTTATCCACGAAATCGGCCACGCCCTGGGCCTGGGCCACACCGGCAATTACAACGGCAGCGCCAGCTATGGCTCGGATGCGCATTTCGCCAATGACAGCTGGCAAATGTCGATCATGTCCTACTTCAGCCAGGCTGAAAACACCGCTGTCGATGCCTCCTTTGCCTATCTTGCGACGGCACAGCTGGCCGACATCGCTGCGGTGCACCATCTGTATGGCGCGCCTGTAAACGTGGAAACCGGCAACACCACCTATGGCGACGGTCAGACCACCGGGCGTTTCGGCATGGACCTTAACGGCGGCTGGGCGGTGGCGATTGTCGACAGCGGCGGCACCGATGTCATTGACCTGGGCTCGCGCAGCTACAATCAGACGCTGAACCTGAACGCGGGCACCTTCTCCAGCATCAATGGCAAGACCGGCAACTTTTCCATTGCCAGCGGCACCCTGATCGAAAATGCCGTGACCGGCTCGGGCATTGACCACATCACCGGCAACGCAGCGGACAATGTGCTGGAAAGCGGTGCCGGCAACGACCGGATCGAGGCGGGCGCCGGCGACGACACGGTGATCGGCGGAACGGGTGCAGATTACTTGACGGGCGGAACGGGTGCCGACCGGTTTGTCTACCGGTCGCTAGGTGAATCCGGCGATTCAATCGCCGACTTCAACCTGGCCGCCGGAGACCGGGTCGACGTTTCCGCCCTGCTGCAGGAGATCGGTTATGCGGGCAGCGATCCCACGGGCGACGGCGTTGTATCACTTCAGGCAGGCAGCGGCGGCTCCTGGCTGAAAATTTCCCACAATGGCAGCAGCACGCTGCTGGTGTTCCTGGCTGGTGTCGATGCGAACGCCGATCCGGCAGAAATCATCAACACTTCCGCGACCCCGGAGCCCGGCCCGGAGCCTGAGCCCACGCCAGATCCGGACCCGACCCCGGATCCGGACCCCACACCGGAAACCATTGATAACACCTACATCTTCACCAACAGCTTCGTGCCGCAGTGGACCAGCCTTCTGGGCACCGTCACCGACACCAATGGCGGTATCGACACGCTGGATCTCAGCACCGTGACACTGGCTGCCACGATCAACCTGGAAAGCGGTGTGTCCGGGAAAATCGGCTCTAAGACCCTAACGATCAGCGAAGGCTCAGTGATCGAGAACATCCTTTTGGGCAGCGGCAGCGACAAAGGCTACGGCAACAGCGCCGCCAACCTGATCGAAGGGCGGGAAGGCCACGACCGGCTGTACGGACTGGACGGCAATGACACGTTGTCCGGCGGCAGCGGCAACGACATCCTGGAGGGCGGCTTGGGCGGCGACAGCCTGGACGGCGGCGACGGCAACGACAAAATCTATGGCGGCGACGGCAACGACACCCTCCAGGGCGGCGACGGCAGAAACCAGCTCTTCGGGGACGGTGGCGATGACTCCGTTCTGGCAGGCGCAGGTAACGATAAAATCTACGGCGGCGAGGGCGATGACACCCTTGCTGCCGGCGACGGCAACAACAAGACCGATGGCGGCCTGGGCGATGACTCGATCACCGCCGGCAGCGGCAAGGACCGGATCAAGGGCGGCGAAGGAAACGACACGCTTTCCGCCGGCGACGGCGACAATAAGGCTGACGGCGGCCTGGGCGATGACTCGATCACCGGCGGCAGCGGCAAGGACCAGTTCAAGGGCGGCGACGGAAACGACACCCTTGCTGCCGGCGACGGCGACAACAAGACCGACGGCGGCCTCGGCGATGACTCGATCACCGGCGGCAGCGGCAGGGACCGGATCAAGGGCGGCGACGGAAACGATACGATAGCCGCCGGCGACGGCAACAACAGAGTCACAGGCGATGCTGGCCACGACGCGATCACCGGCGGGATTGCCGATGACCAGATCAAGGGCGGCGAGGGCAATGACACGATCGCAGCCGGGGGCGGTGACAACAAGCTGTCCGGTGATGACGGAAATGATGTGATCAGCAGCGGCAGCGGCAAGGATCAGGTGAAGGGCGGCGATGGGGATGACACCCTGTCTGCCGGAGACGGCGAAAACAAAGTGAGCGGCGGCGGCGGTAATGACGTGATCACCAGCGGCAGCGGCAGGGATAAGGTCAATGGCGGCGACGGCAATGACACGATCCAGACTGGCGCGGGTGCTGACAAGGTCAACGGCGCCGACGGGGACGACAGTCTGGACGCGGGCAGCGGTGACGATCTGATCAATGCGGGCAAAGGCGACGACACGGTTGACGGCGGTGCCGGCACGGACAAGGTCAAGGGCGGCGAGGGCAATGACGATATCCGCGGCGGCAGCGGCAGCGACTCGCTTGATGGTGGCTCCGGCAGCGACAGGCTGGAAGGCGGCGCAGGCGCGGATCTCCTGAAGGGCGGGGCAGATGCCGACGTGTTTGTCTTTGCCTCCGCTGACGACGCCGGCGACACCCTGCGCGACTTCAAGATCAGCCAAGGCGATGCGCTCGATATCGACGGGCTGCTTCTTGAACTGAACACGACGCTTGAAGATGCCTTGTCCAGCGGCAGCCTCAGCCTGAACGGGACCAAGGATGTCTGGCTTCAATACGATGCGGACGGTGAGGGCGGCAACGACCCGCTGCAGATCGCCTGGCTGAAAGGCGTCAAGTCAACCGACCAGCTGACCGAAGACTGGTTCGTCTGACCCGTAAAAACCGCCACAGGCCCGGCTCCTTACTGGACCGGGCCTTTCCCTGTTCACGCGGCACCGTCCGGGCTTGGGCCTAGCCCCGCTGCGGCGCGAAACGGGACACGTCCTGCGCCCCGTCAGCGGTGATCGACATCAGCGACAGCGTGTGGTCCATGTTCTTCATCCGGTGCCGCAGCATCAGCCGGGTCAGCCGGTTGAGATCGGCGGCATACTCCGGCTGCCCGGCCACGTTCTCCAGCTCCCCCTGCCCTTCCGCATCAAACAGCATCGGCGGCAGGTCGGCGGCGAATTCCACCAGGGTAAAGCGCCCGTCCCGCAGGATGCCCAGACTGCTGTCGCTAGGCGAGGTGCCCAGCGCCTGCTGCCACAGCGTCGGCTCCAGTGGTTCGGAAAAATCCAGTTCCGAGAAGGAGTATTGCCGCCAGTCCCGCGGCTGCTCCCCGCGCAAAAGCGGCAGCAGCGACCGCCCGTCCATCGAGTTCGGGACCTCCTGCCCGACCCACTCCAGAATGGTCGGCGTCACGTCGATGGACTCGGTGGTCTGAGTGAGGCAGGCGCCGGCATTGTCCTCATTGCCAGGCATCCGGATGATCAGCGGCGTGTGATAGGCGGCGTCATAGACCGACATCTTGCCCCAGGCGTGCCGGTCGCCCAGCATCTCGCCGTGGTCGGCGGTGATGACGACCATGGTATTTTCATACTGGCCCGTGTCCTTGAGGAATTTGATCACGCGCCCGACATGGTGATCCACCTCGGTAGCCAGCCCCAGGTAAACCGCGCGCAGGGTGCGGATGTTGTCGTCCGTCGGCTCCAGATCCGGGAACCCCTCGACAAAGCCGGCCGCTGTACTGCTGCGCAACGCCGGATCAAAGAACGGATGCAGCGCGCCTTCCTGCTCCGGCGTGTCCAGCCGCGTTGGCAGCGGCAGCGAGGCCGGGTCGTACATGGTGTTGTAAGGGGCCGGCGCCACCAGAGGCGGATGCGGGCGGATATAGGTCAGATGGGCAAACCAGCTTTGCTTGTGGTACGCGGCCATCTTGCCCAGGAAAGAATCCGTTAGAAACGCGGTATCGCTGTCCTCTGCCGCGTAAAGCGCCGGATCGTTCAGCCGGGGCGCGCCGCCATCGGGCGAACGGGGCTTATAAACGTCCCAGTAATTCTCGAATTCATAGCCCCGGTTCATCAGATGCGATTGCCACGGGAAGGACGTCTCCAACCGCATCTCGGTCATCTCATGGAAACCGTTCATCGGGAATTCATAGGTGCGCAGCGCCGGATCGTTGGCGTCAAAGGCGCGCGGGTCCTGCGAGGTATCGGTATAGCCGAACAGCATCGGCAAATAGCCCGCCTTGCGCATCTCGGTGGCAATGTTCGGCGTGTCGTGGCGCAGCGGCGTGCCATTGCGCACGGAACGGTGGTTCATCGCATACTGTCCGGTCAGGATCGACGCCCGCGACGGCCCGCAAGGGTTGGTGACGGAGAAATGCCGCTTGAACGACACCGCCTCCTGCATAAAGGCGCGGATGCTGGGCAGCTCCACATGCTCTGCCATGGCGCCGAAAACGCAGTCCGCACGCAGCTGGTCGATGATGATGAACAGGACGTTGCGGGTTGCGGGGCGGTTCTCGCGGCGTGTGGCAGGCATCCGGGGTCCTCGCGCGGCTCGGGTCAGGTTTCGGCTGTCAAACTGTGATGATCCGCCCGTGGATTTCAAGCTTAGACTGCCCCGTCCGGCGGGACAGCTTGCCAAAAATTGTCAGGCGGCAATTCCCGTAAAATTCTACCTATCCGTCCGCCAAACCCCGGGCGAACAGCCTGCCGAACTGCGGCTGGGGGTCCGTGATCCCGGCCAGCCGCAGCATGTGCCAGGCCAGCGCCTGGTTGCTGGAGACCACCGGCACACCGGTCGCCTCCTCAATCTCCGGAATCACCCGCAGGCAGCGCAGGTTGGTGCAGGAGATCACGATCGCATCGCAGTCCGCGGCGCTGGCCACCTGTTTGGCCGCCGCCGCAATAGCCGCCTCGGTGATGCGTGCCACCACCCGGTCGTCCATTTCCTCAAACGAGCCGAAGCCGGCGATTTCGAACCCCGCCGCCTCCAGCTTCTGCCGCATCTGCGCCGAGACTTCAGGCAGGTAAGGCGTGACGAACCCCAGCCTTGCGGCCCCCAGCGCCCTGCCCGCGGCGATGATCGCCGCCAGCGGGTCGGTGACCTTGGCCCTAGGCAGGACCGTCTGCACCGCCTCGGCCACCTTGGCCGAGCCGATCACCGTCGACGCCGACGTGCAGCCATAGCCGATCACGTCAAAATCCAGCGAGGACGGCAGCAGCCGGGCCGAGGCCGGCAGGTCCGCCTGCATCCGCGCCAGCGTCTCCGGGCGGATCTCCGGCACCATCGGGATGCGGCTGTGATAAAGCGCCACCCCCTCCTGCGCCATCATCCTGGCGAACTCCGGCTCCAGCGTCTCGTCGGTTTCCAGCACGATCACGCCCAGGGTGGCGCGGGTGCCGATGCCTGCGTCGGTATCATAGGAGAGTTTCATGGCCCAAAGCCTCCTTCAGATCACCGGCAGTTCGGGGGCGGCGCGGGTTGTCAGCAGCTCAGCGCCGTCTGCCCGCACCACGATGTTTTCCTCATGCACCATGATACGGCCTTCGCCGTAGCTCAGCGAGGGTTCCAGCGTCAGCACCATGTTCTCCGCGATCACCGTCCCGTCAAAGGCGGCGTGCGAGGGCCATTCGGTCAGCTGCATCCCCAGCCCGTGGCCCAGCCGCCCCACGTCGCCGCCCTGATCGTCCATTTCGGCAATCACGGACTGCATCGCCTGGAACAGCTCGCGGCAGGTCGCGCCCGGGCGCGCGGCGGCGATCCCCGCCTCGGTCGCCCGCCACAGCACGTCATAAGCACGGCGGGACAGGTCATCGGCCCGGCCAATGGCAAAGTTGCGGTCGAAATCGCAGAAGTAGCCATCCCAGGTGGCACCGGTGTCCAGCATCATGATGTCACCCGCCTGCAAGGGCCGGCCCGTGGGCGGCGAGATCACGTCGCTGTAGCCGCCCTGATCGGCCCCGCCCACCAGGTAAGGCACGTCATCCGCGCCCTGCGCCAGCGCCTCGCGCCGGAAGGCCCGGAACAGATCCTCAAACGGCTGGCCTTCATGAGCGATTTCAGGAACCCGCGCAAATGTGCGGGAGCCGATGGCGCAGATGTGCGCCAGCTTCTCAATCTCGGCGGCGGATTTCACCATCCGCAGTCTGCGCACCAGCGGGGTGGCATCCGCCACCTTCAGCCCCGGCAGCCCCGCCATCAGCCGCTCGTAGTCGCGCAGCGGCATCCTAAGCGAGGTCTCATGCCCTTTCATCAGGCCGATGGAACCGCCACGGGAGGCAATGGGCGACAGCAGTTCCGTCAGCAGGCTGATGCCGTCATCCTCGGGCGCCGGGGCGCTCCAGGTGCGGATGTCCTCGATCCAGGTGCGGCGCATCAGGTCGGCGCCGATCTCCGGGATGATCGCAACCGGCTTGCCCGCGGACGGCACAAACAGGAACCAGGGGCGCGTCGGGCTTTGCCAGAACAGCGTGTGAAAACCGCTGAAATAGCGCACATCCGGCTCGGTCAGCAGAAGAAGCCCATCAAGCCCCTGCTGTGCCATCAGCGCCTGCGCCTTTTCAGTGCGGGCTGCAAATTCCGCTTCCGGGAACCCGCGGGCGGGCGCGTCAGACATGGTCTTTCCCTTCCATGATCGCGGCATAAATCGCCGGATCGGTGACCCCTTCGGAACCGATCAGCAGCACGCGGGAGTTCGCGTCCAGGCCCAGCGTCGCTTTCATGTCCGGCGACTTGCAGGCGGCGATCAGGGCGGACAGCCCCGCCACCGCGCTTTCGCCTGCCTCCACCACCGGATCGCCGGTTTCGCCATTGGCCAGCAGCCGCACCGCGGGGGCAACGATGCTGTCAGGAATGGTCACAAAGTCCGCGGCTTCCTCGGTCAGGATCTCCCATGCCATTTCCGACGGCTCACCGCAGGAGAGGCCCGCCATGATGGTTTCTTCCTGGATGGCGAAATTCGTCGCCTTGCCCGCCTTGGCGCTGTCGAACAGGCAGGCCGCCAGTTCCGGCTCGACAATCACCACCCGCGGAGACGCTGCCCCGTAAAACTGCCGCAGCGCCGCTGCGACCGAGGCCGCCAGCCCGCCGACGCCGCCCTGCAGGAACACATGGGTGGGGGGCTGCTCCAGCGCCTCGCAGGCCTCGCGGGTCATCACGCTGTAGCCGGCCATCACATCGCGCGGCGGCTCGGTGTAGCCTTCCCAGGAGGTGTCGGAGACCACGAACCAGCCGTTTTCCTCCGCCTCCTTCTTGGCCAGCAGCACCGAGTCGTCATAGTCGCCGTCGATCCGGATCACCTCGGCGCCCAGCTCGCGCATCGCCACGGCGCGGCCCTCGCTGACCTCGGCATGGATATAGATCCGGCAGGGCGCGCCAAAGCGCTGGCAGCCCCAGGCCAGCGAGCGGCCATGGTTGCCGTCGGTGGCCGAGACCAGGGTGATCCCGGCGCAAGCCTCCTTGTGGGCGCCCTTGCGGATTTCCTCCAGACTGACGTCCTGGCCCAGCTGCTTGCTCAGCTCCCGCTGCAGCACCCGCATCGCCGCATAGGACCCGCCCAGCGCCTTGAAGCTGCCGAGGCCGAACCGCGGGCCTTCGTGCTTGTAGTCGATCCGGCCCACGCCGATCTGCGACGCCAGCCCGGCCAAGGAGACCAGCGGCGTTTCCTCATACCCCTCCCAAGCGGCGATCTCCGCTTGCGCGTTGGCAAAGTCCTGTTCCGACAGAACGCTATAGGCCGCCTCGCCGGATTTCGGGTTCCCTGCCGTGTGGCGCAGGGCAACAGCAAATTGTTCAAGCATCGTCAGTCCTTTCCCGCTGGCAGCCGGTCACGCACCAGCTGCACCCAGACCTCCGCTCCGATGGGCAGCAGAGCGTCGTTGAAATCATAGTCCGCCGCGTGCAGCGGCTGGCCGTGCGGCCCCTCTTCGCCATTGCCCAGCAGCAGAAAGCAGCCGGGCACGGCGTTGGCGAAATGGGCGAAATCCTCGGAGAAGCTCATCGGCGGGCGGTTGCGGATCACCTCGCAGCCCGCGGCTTCGCCTGCGCGATAGACCGCTTCAACCGGGCCTTCCGCGTTGATGGTCTCGACAAACTCGGTGTTGAAACGCACTTCCGCCTCCACCCCGTGGGTGGCGGCCACACCGGCAGCGATCTGGCGCATGAAGCGTTCCACCGCGGCACGGTCCTCCGGCACCCGGGCGCGCACATCGCCCTTCAGCACCGCATGGCCCGGCAGCACGTTGCGCTGGCCGTCTGTCAGGAACTCGGTCACCGAAACCACCGCCCCCGCCCCCGGCGCCAGCTTGCGCGAGACGATGGTCTGCAGCGCCAGGACCATTTCGGCCCCGACGGTGATGGCATCCACCCCCGCCTGCGGCATCGAGGCATGGCCGCCCTGCCCCTTGATCACAATCTCGAACAGGCTCTCGCTGCTGCAGATCTGCCCCGGCCGGGTCGAGACCTGCCCCACCGGCGCGCCCGGCAGATTGTGGATGGCATAGACTTCCTCGATCGGGAACCGTTCCAGCACGCCCTCGGCGATCATCGCCTGCGCGCCCAGTCCGTGTTCCTCGTTGGGCTGAAACAGAAACACCACGGTGCCGTCAAACCCCCGCTCTTGCGCCAGCCTTTCGGCGGCGCCCAAGAGCATCGTCATGTGGCCGTCATGGCCGCAGGCGTGCATCACCCCCGGTGTTTCGGACACGTATCCATGCGTGGAGGTTTCGCTGATGGGCAGCGCGTCCATATCGGCCCGCAGCCCGATGGCCCGGTTGCCGGTGCCGGCCCGCAGCAGCCCCACCACGCCTGCGCCCTCATGCACCTCCAGTCCCAGCCCGCGCAGATGCGCCGCGACCTTGGCCTTGGTGCGGTCTTCCTTGAAGCCGAGCTCCGGGTGCCGGTGAAAGTTCCGGCGCAGAGCGGTCAGGCGGCCCTGAAAGCTGGTCATGTGCGCTCTCCAAGCTGTTTGAGGCGACTTTAGGCCGCCGCTTGCGACTTGGTGCGTATTAATCCTGCGCTCAGATGACGAAATTCATTCTTGTTGCAGCGATCCGGGCTGATTTTCGTACCCGGCAGGGTGAGGCCGCTGCGGGATCCGCCGCCAGGCCAGCCCGCTAGATTTCCTCGCCTTTTTCCAGCAGCTCCTCGATCAGCTGCCGGTGGATTCCCGGGCTGTCGCCGCCGCGGAACTGCAACGCCCCGCCGGTGTAGAGCGTCCCGTAGGTGCGGGCGATATTCACCGTCTGCCCCAGGCCCGAGATCAGCTGATCCTTCTGCAGCGCTGACAGCGGGTGGATGAACACCGCCCAAAGCTGGCCGCGCGCCACCGCATAGCGCGCATCCAGCGCGCTGTCGAAATTGGCCTGCATCATCCGCATCAGCTCTTCCGCGGTCAGACCCTCTGCAGGGCGCAGCGGCACCATGGCCCGCATCCGGTCCGCTGCCGGGTCGGTGACCACCAGCACCGGCACCCCGGCGATGGTCAGCTGGAAGCCCGGCCCCACCGGCTGCGCCGCGCTGTCCAGGGCAAAAAGGATGCGGCCCAGCCGTTCATAGGTCATCGGCGGCTCCGGCTCTGGTGCTGCTTCCTGCGCCAGCCCGGGCACAGCCAATACGCAAGCAATCACAAATGTCCGCAGCCAGGCCATGACGGCACCCCCCCTTTTGACGCGCCCTTTCAGGCTACTGCGGTGCCGCGCGCGGCTCCATGCACAGTTGGGTGAGCCGTCAGCAAAACAACGCCCCGGAAATTCGGGACGATCTGCAAGATCACCGGGACGGACGGAGATTAAACGTCCAGCGCTGCGGACTTAGCTTCAGATCACCGGGCCGCACACCCTGCCCCGGCACCCCTGAACCCGCCCTGAAACCCAATGAGGACCAACATGAAAACGCTTCTGACAACCGCCCTGATTTCACTGACTGCCGCACTGGCCGCGCCCGCCTATGCCGCGGACGAGGTCAACGTCTCCAACGGCATCTCCGCCGGCGGCGCACCGCTGGGCGCGCATGGCGTCGACCTAGTGGCGCTGCTGGACAGCCGCAACCCGGTGGAGGGCATGGCCACCTACTCCGCCACCGTGGACGGCGCTTCGTATTATTTTGTCTCGGAAGAGAACAAGACCGCGTTTGAGGCCAACCCGGCGAAATACCTGCCGCAGCATGGCGGCTTCTGCTCTTACGGCGTGTCAGTCGGCAAGAAGTTCGACGGCGACCCGGACCAGTACCTGGTGCATGATGGCAAGCTGTTCCTGTTCCTGAACGCCGCCACCCGCGCTGCCTTCCTGGAGGACGTGGCCGGTTCTGCCAAGACCGCGGACAGCCAGTGGGGCCAGATCAAGCACGTGGCCGTCGGCGCGCTCTGATCCCGCGCTGGCCGTGTCCCGCCGGGCGGGCCTTCCTGCCTGCCCTTGCGCCCGCAGCTAATGCCCCGGCTGCGGGCGTCTGCGCGTCAGCCGACGGTTTCCATGCGGCTTTCGATCACGCCCAAAGCCTTGGCCAGCGCCTCTTCGATGCTCAGCTCGCTGGTGTCGATCAACACCGCATCATCAGCCGGTTTCAGCGGCGCCTCGGCACGGTTCATGTCGCGGTCGTCGCGGGCCTTCACGTCGGCCAGCACTTCGGCAAGGGTGATCACCTTGCCTGCTGCCGTCAGCTCCAGGAACCGCCGCCGGGCGCGCACCTCGGCGCTGGCGGTGACAAACAGCTTCACCTGCGCATAGGGGCAGATCACCGTCCCGATATCGCGCCCGTCCAGCACCGCACCGCCCGCCCGGCGGGCAAAAGCGCGCTGGAAGTCGACCAGTGCCGCACGGACCTCGGCAATAACTGCCACCTTGGACGCCGCCTGCGCCACCTCCGGCCCGCGCAGATCCTCGCGCGCCAGATCCTCCGGAGTGAGGGTCCGGGCCGCCGTGACCGGCGTCACGCCCTCCATCATCTTGGCCCCGACGGCCCGGTACAGGAGACCGGTGTCAAGATGGCCAAAGCCGTAATGGGCAGCAACCGCCTTGGAGAGGGTGCCCTTGCCGGCCGCGGCCGGCCCGTCGACCGCTATGGTGAAGCTCTTGCTCATGTGCGCTCCAGCTTGGCCCCCAGGTTGCCCATGAGGGTCTCGAAGATCGGGAAGGAGGTGGCGATCGGGCTGCCGTCGTTAACCGAGACAGCGTTCTGCGCGCCCATGCCCATCACCATGAAGGACATGGCGATACGGTGGTCCAAGAAGCTCTCGCAGGTGCCGCCGCCCGGCACGCCATCAATGCCCAGCCCGGTGACCTCCCACCAGTCCTCGCCTTCCTCGACAGTCACACCATTGGCGCGCAGGCCCTTGGCCATCGCGTCGATCCGGTCGCTTTCCTTAACCCGCAGCTCCTTGACACCCGCCATCATGGTCTTGCCTTCGGCAAAGGCCGCCACCACCGACAGCACCGGGTATTCGTCGATCATCGAGGCGGCGCGCTCCGGCGGCACTTCGATGCCCTTCATATTGGGCGAGTACTTGGCGCGCAGATCGGCAACCGGCTCGCCGCCCTCCTCGCGCATGTTCTCGAAGGTCAGGTCGGCGCCCATGTCCTGCAGGGTGTAGTAGAGGCCCGCGCGGGTCGGGTTGAGGCCGATGTTCGGCACCAGCACGTCAGAACCAGGGGTGATCAGCGCCGCACAGACCGGGAAGGCGGCGGAGGACGGGTCGCGCGGCACCGCGATCACCTGCGGTTTCAGCTCGGGCCGGCCGGTCAGGGTGATGACGCGGCCCTCTCCGGTCTCCTCAGTGGTGATCTCGGCGCCAAAGCCCGCCAGCATCCGCTCGGTATGGTCGCGGGTGGCTTCCTTCTCAATTACCACGGTCTTGCCGGGCGCGTTGAGGCCAGCAAACAGCACCGCCGATTTCACCTGCGCCGACGGCACCGGCACCTCATAGCGCACCGGCACCGGATCAGCGGCGCCGACGATAGTCATCGGCAGCCGCCCGCCGGAACGTCCCACGGATTGGGTGCCGAACAGCGCCAGAGGATCCGTCACCCGCGCCATTGGGCGCTTGTTCAGCGAGGCATCGCCGGTGAAGGTCGCGGTGATCGGCGAAGTTGCCATCACCCCCATGATCAGCCGCACCCCGGTGCCGGAGTTGCCGCAGTCGATCACATTGCCCGGCTCAGCAAAGCCGCCGACGCCAACGCCGAACACCGACCAGTTGCCGCCGCCGTGGTTCACCACCTCGGCGCCAAAGGCCTGCATCGCCTTGGCGGTGTCCAGCACATCCTCGCCTTCCAGCAGGCCGGAGATCTTGGTTTCCCCCACCGACAGCGCGCCCAGGATCAGCGACCGGTGCGAAATCGACTTGTCGCCGGGCACTTCAGCCACGCCGGTCAGCGGGCCAGAGCGGTGCGAGGTCATCGGGATGGGCGTGCCGTGTCCGGACATGTGGCTTCCTTCGTCTGTCGGTCGTTCGTCTGTTCGTTTGCGCTATCGGTAACGGATTGGATCTGGCCGGTCCAGCGCTATTGGCCTCAGCCCAAGCGGCGGAAGGTAAGGTAATGCGGCGTGCGGCCTTCGCGCAGGGCTTTCTGCTCATACCGGGTGGAGATCCAGTCATCCCAGGACCGGCGCCAGTCTTCGGGGCCTTCTGCCAGCCATTCGAAACCGGCCTTCGGCACCTCCTCCAGGGTCTGGCGCACATAGTCGGGAATATCAGTCGCAACACGGAAAATCGCACCGGGCTTCAGGCAGCGGGCCAGCGGCTCCAGATGCTCCTGCGTCACAAAGCGGCGGCGGTGGTGGCGCTTCTTCGGCCAGGGGTCCGGGTACAGCAGGAAGGCGCGCGAGATAGAGGCGGCGGGCAGCACATCCATCAGGTCGCGGGCATCGCCCGGGTGGATGGCGATATTGTCCGCTCCTGCGTTGCGGATCTTGCCCAGCAGCATCGCCACACCGTTGATGAAGGGTTCGGCGCCGATGATGCCCGTGTCCGGATTGCTGACAGCCTGATGCACCAGATGCTCGCCGCCGCCAAAGCCGACCTCCAGCCAGACATCCTTGCCGCCAAACAGCGCGTCCAGGTCCAGCGGCGTGCGCTCCGGGTTTTCCTCCCAGCCGACGGCGCCGGGGCTGAGCTTGGCCAGATCCTCGTCGAGATAACGCTTTTGGCTGTCCTTCAGCGTCTTGCCCTTGAAGCGGCCATAGAAATTGCGCCAGGGGGCGCCGCTGGCGTGTTTTTCAGCCGCGTTGGAGGCGGCAGGCTGGGCATCCTTGGACTGGTCGTCGCGTGGCTTCTGGTCGCCGGACATGCGTCGGGGCTCCTGTTCGAGGCGGTATTTGAAAGGCTGGCCGCTCCTCTGCCGCAAGCAGGCCCCGGGGTCAAGCCGGTGCCGGCCCGGCTAGGGGCGCTGTTGCGGCAGAACGTCCCGCAGAACCCCGGCTGCGGTCAGGCGCAAGCGGCTGGGATACCATTCCCCGTCGGGATCGGTGCGCAGCGTTTCGATGGCAAAGCCGGGATCGACCCCGCGCGCCACCATATAGCTGAGATGGTCATAAATCTCGCGCTGGGTGTCCTCATAGATCCAGGAGCCGAACTCAAACGGTGTCGACCATCGCTGCGTCCGCCGCTCGCTGCGGTAGTATTTGTGCACGGCCTGTGCCGGCCAGTTCCGCTGATGGAAACCGATGCGCGACCCAAACGTCATACGGCGGCGGTTACCCGCCAGGAAAACATCCACGCAAGCGCTGATGCACTCCCCGTCGATTAATGTGTCGAGCCCGTATTCCAGCACCAGCGCGGCAATTTCCTCGCCGGCATAGACACTGCCGCCAATGCTGTTGAGCTGCAATTCGGTGATCTCCGGGGACTGGAGCAGAATCCCCTGCAGCTTCTCAACGTCCTCATCGGTGATCTCGGCCGGTTCGCCTCTCACATCTGTCCCGGTGTCATAAACAAGCGTTCGGCCCAGAAGACTGAATTTTTGCGGCAACCCGTCCTTTGCGGCCGCAGCTAGCGGCAGCGCCAAGCAAAGAATAGAAGCCGTCAAACGCAGCATCGCGACTCCGGAAGGTGAGGATTTTCACCCGGTCAGTATGGCGCAGCCCGGCGTTTTGCTCCAGCCTCAACGGGTCAGCGCTTCTGCCCCAATGCGCCAGACGCGGCGCCGGACCTTAGGGAAGAAGCGCATTCCGTAGATGTTTGAACGCGGGCGGCCGCACTCCACGACAAAAAAAGAGCGGACCCTGCGGCCCGCTCCCCTGTCGTTAATCCTCTGGTCTCAGACCGCTTTCTTAAGCGCCTCGGCCAGGTCGGTGCGCTCCCAGCTGAAGCCGCCGTCGGCCTCCGGCTCGCGGCCGAAGTGGCCATAAGCCGCGGTGCGCTGGTAGATCGGCTTGTTCAGCCCCAGGTGCGATCGGATGCCGCGCGGGGTCAGGTCCATCACCTGATCAATCGCTTTTTCGATGGCAGCGGGCTCGACTTCGCCGGTGCCGTGGGTGTCGGCATAGATCGACAGCGGCTTGGACACGCCGATGGCGTAGGACAGCTGGATGGTGCATTTATCAGCCATGCCCGCAGCCACCACGTTTTTGGCCAGGTAGCGCGCGGCATAGGCAGCCGAGCGGTCCACCTTGGTCGGATCCTTGCCGGAGAAGGCGCCGCCGCCGTGCGGGGCTGCGCCGCCGTAGGTGTCGACGATGATCTTGCGGCCGGTGAGGCCCGCGTCGCCGTCCGGGCCGCCGATCACGAACTTGCCGGTCGGGTTCACGTGCCAGACGGTTGCCTCCGTCAGCCAGCCCTCGGGCAGGGTTTCGCGGATGTAGGGCTCGACAATGGCGCGGATGTCATTCGAGGTCAGCGATTCATCGAGGTGCTGGGTCGACAGCACCAGCGAGCTGACACCCACCGGCTTGCCGCCTTCATAGACCACCGACAGCTGCGATTTCGCGTCCGGGCCCAGGGCCGGCTCGGTGCCGTTCTTGCGGACCTCGGCCAGGCGGCGCAGGATCGCGTGGGAGAACTGGATCGGCGCCGGCATCAGCGCGTCGGTTTCATTGGTGGCAAACCCGAACATGATGCCCTGGTCGCCAGCGCCCTCGTCCTTGTCGGCAGCGGCATCAACGCCCTGCGCGATATGGGCCGACTGCTCGTGCAGCAGGTTGGTCACTTCCACGGTCTCATGGTGGAACTTGTCCTGCTCGTAGCCGATGTCCTTGATGCAGGCACGGGCGATCTCGTCGATCTTGCCCATGTAGTCATGCAGCTTGTCCTGATCGGACAGGCCGACTTCGCCCCCGATGACAACACGGTTCGTGGTGGCGAAAGTCTCAGCTGCCACACGTGCTTCGGGCTCCTCCGCCAGAAAAGCGTCCAGCACCGCATCGGAAATGCGGTCGCAGACCTTGTCCGGGTGGCCTTCGGAAACCGATTCCGAAGTGAAGGTGTAGTTCATACGGGTCATGAAAAAGTGCTCCATTGAGGTTCAGCCCGCCACGCCAGGAAGCCGTTGTGGCAGGTATCGGGCCGCATTACGCGGCAAGACCGCGCGGGTCAATCTATATTCGGATAGAGTTAAACAGCTATGACCGCAGCGCAAGGGGCCGGTGGCGGAAGAACACCGCAAACGCACCAAAAAGACACAGCAGCAGGACAGGCCAGTCGCCGGTGCGGCTGTAGAGCGTTGGCGCCAGCGGTGCAGGCAGGGCCGCGTCCATATACCCGGCCTCCCCCAGCGGCAGGCTGTCCAGCATCGCCCCATCCGGCGCGATCATGGCAGAGACGCCGGTATTGGCGGCGCGGATCATCGGCAGACCCTGCTCCAGCGCCCGCATCCGGGCCTGCACCAGGTGCTGATAGGGGCCTGACCGGGTGCCGAACCAGGCGTCATTGGTGATCTGCACCAGCATCTGCGGCCGGGTTTCGGCGGCGTTCACATCCTGAGGAAAAACAGCCTCGTAGCAGATCAGCGGCAAGGCGCTGCCGATGGGCAGATCCATCACCTGCGCGCCAGGACCGGCGGCATAGCCCGCGCCCGCCTGGGAGGCAAACCCGTGGATACCAAAGCGCGCCATGAAGTCGCCGAACGGCACGTATTCCCCGAACGGCACCAGATGCGCCTTGTCATAGGTGGCGGCAGCCATACCGTCGGCGTCCAGCAGCACCGCGGAGTTGTAGTAGGCGCCCGCCTCCTCCCGCTGGATACCCAGCAGGACCGGCACGCCGCCCGCGCTGTCCGCGATAATCCGGAGCGTGTCTTCAGCGTAGTTCAGCAGCTGCGGCACCGCGGTCTCCGGCCAGACAATCAGGTCGGGCCGCGGCTCCCCCGCGGACAAGGCAACGGACCTGCGGACAAATTCCCAGCGGTGGTCCGGGTGCCATTTCAGGTTCTGCGGCGCGTTGGGCTGAACGATTTGCACCGTCTTGCCCGTTTGCGCGCCCTGTAGCGGAGCGGGCACGGCGAGAACGGCAGCCGCGGATATGGCGAGCGGTGCGGCAGCGGCAAGCGGGTTTTGGCGGATCAGGGCCAGCGGTAGAAACGCCGCAAGGGTAAGCAGCCCCAGCCCCTGCGGCCCGATCCAGGGCAGCAGGTTCGCGGCAGGCGTATCGATCCAGAACTGCCCGAACCCCGCCCAGGGAAACCCGGTCAGCAGGTAGGCGCGGGCAAACTCCGCCAGCGTCCACATGGCCGCCAGCACCGGCACCCGCCAGGCACCGCGGCTGAACCGGGCGGTCAGGCCAAAGGCCGCCCCCCAGAACAGGGCAAGGCCTGCGGCCAGGAACACCAGCGCAAACGGCGCCATCCAGGCGTGGCGCTCCGGGTCGATTTGGAAGGGTTCGATGATCCACGACAGGCCAAAGGCGAAATACCCCAGCCCGAACAGCCAGCCCGCCAGCGCCGCCGTGCGGGCCGAGGCAGCTTGCAGGATCAGCCAGCCCGCAGCAGCCAGCGCGACGGGAAGCCCAATCAGGACATGCCAGGGCGCAAGCGCCAGAGACAGCAGCGCACCGCCGCCAAAGGCCAGCGCGGCCGGCGCAAGCCTGAGCTGCCGGGCAGCCCGGCGCAGCCCGAGTGAAATCATGCGGCGGCGTCCGGCAGCCTGACGCGCAGCCGTTTGATGCGGCGCGGGTCGGCGTCGATCACCTCGAACTCAGCCCCTTCGGGATGCTCAATCACCTCGCCGCGGGCAGGCACCCTGCCCGACAGCATGAAGACCAGACCGCCCAGGGTGTCGATTTCTTCTTCATCCACCGCATCGTGGCTGGTCAGCGACTGGCCGATCTCGGTCTCGAATTCCGGCAGGGGCGTGCGTGCCAGAGCGATGTAGCTGCCCGGCTTTTCCTGGTACCAGGTCTGCAGCTCGTCGGCGTCGTGTTCATCCTCGATCTCGCCGACAACCTGTTCGATCAGATCCTCGATGGTCACCAGCCCGTCAACACCGCCGTATTCGTCGATCACCAGCGCCATGTGGCGGCGTTCGGCCTGCATCTTGGTCAATAGCACCCCGATCGGCATCGACGGCGGCACGAAGAGCAGCGGACGCAGCATCCGCTGCAGGTCGAAGTCCGAGCTGCCGCCATTGAAACCGTGGGTGAGCGAAAAATCCTTGAGGTGGACAAAACCCAGGGGCGTGTCCAGCGTGCCCTCGTACACGGGGATCCGGGTAAAGCCGCTTTGGCGGAAGATGCCGACCAGGTCGTCCTTGTCTATGGTTACCGGCACTGCGGCAATCTCGGCAGAGGGGATGGCAACATCTTCCACCCGCAGCCGGCGCAGATTGATCATGCCGTGCGGAACTACACCCGCCGCAGGCTGATCGCTGCCGGGTTCCTCTTCGGCTTGCGCTTCAGTGCTGAACACGCTGAAAAGCCGTGCCCAGAAACCTGTTTTTTCGGTGGCAGGCGCTTCTGCCGCCGTGCCGTTCACGTTCTGCAGCGCGCCCTGCGCCGCGTTAGAACTGCCTTCTATGTCGCCCATCGGTCCTATCCAAAAACCCCGCTCAGGGGGCATCCTCAGTCATATATGGGTTCGCGATACCCATTTTGCCAAGTATCAGAACCTCAATCCCTTCCATTAATGCGGCATCGCGGTCACGGATGTGATCGTAGCCCAGAAGATGCAACATTCCGTGAACGGTCAAATGGCGGGTGTGATCTGCCAGCGGTTTGCCCGCCTCCTGCGCCTCGCGGACGCAGGTTTCATAGGAAATAGCGATGTCGCCGAGCGGGATCTCCCCGGTGAAATCCGCCTCCGGAAGCTGCGGCGCGCCGCCATCCTGTTCCGCTGCCAGATCCTCTGCAGGCCAGCTTAGCACGTTGGTGGGCTTGGTTTTTTCGCGAAACTCGGCGTTCAGCTCCGTAATGCGGGCATCGTCGCAGCCCAGCAGGGAAATCTCGCAGTCTTCCGGATCCAGCCCGAAATGGTCCAGCACCGCAGTGACGGCCTCGGCGGCCAGCGGCTCAAGCCCGGCGTCCTGCCAGCGGCTGTCTTCGATGGAGATGTCGAGTGTCATGAATCAGGTCCGGAAGCGGGGGCCGGCCCCCGCGCCCCCGGGATATTTAAGGCAAGAGGAAAACGGGATCAGGCCGGCATGGCATCTGCGTCATAGGCCTCGATGATGGCCGCCACAAGGGGGTGGCGCACCACGTCGCGGGCGGTGAAGTAGTTGAAACTGATCTTGGGGATCGTTTTCAGCAGCCGTTCGGCATCGGCAAGGCCAGATTGCACACCACGCGGCAGGTCAACCTGGCTGCGGTCGCCGGTGATCACCATGCGCGAGCCCTCGCCCAGGCGGGTGAGGAACATTTTCATCTGCATGGTGGTGGCATTCTGCGCCTCGTCCAGCACCACAAAGGCGTTGGAGAGGGTGCGGCCACGCATGAAGGCCAGGGGCGCGATCTCGATGCGCTTTTCCTCAATCAGCTTGGCGAGCTGCTTGCCCGGCAGGAAATCGTTGAGCGCGTCATACAACGGCTGCATGTAGGGGTCGACCTTGTCCTTCATGTCGCCGGGCAAATAGCCAAGCTTCTCGCCGGCTTCCACCGCCGGGCGGGACAGGATGATGCGGTCGACATGGCCGGTGATGAACATGGACACGCCGACAGCTACCGCAAGATAAGTCTTGCCGGTGCCGGCCGGGCCGATGCCGAAGGCCAGCTCATTCTCGAACAGCGAATGCACATAGGCCTTCTGTGCCTCGGTGCGCGGTTCCACCAGTTTCTTGCGGGTCTTGATCTCCACCCGGCCGCCGCGGAACATCTGCAGCTGGCCGTCGGGTTCGGCCTCGTCCGCCTCCTGGCCCATACGCAATTCGCGGTCGATATCGCCGCTTTCGACGCTGCGGCCGGTTTCCAGCCGGTCGTAGAGCGCCGTCAGCACGCCAGCCGCCTGCTCGCGCGCCGAATCCTCGCCCATTACAGACAGCTGATTGCCGCGGCGGACGATCTGCACGCCCAGTTTCTGTTCGATGTCAGCCAGGTTGCGGTCGTATTCGCCGCACAGGTCGATCAGCAAGCGGTTGTCGGGAAATTCCAGAAGCACTTCATGGGTTGCGGTCTGGTCTTGCGCGTCATTCAGGGCACCGATGGCCAAGCTGATCTCCTCAATCCGGGGTTGCCCTTTCAGTTTGCCGCCCCTGCTCCGTTTGCGCAAGCATGAGCAGCGGAAATTCACTCAATTGAAACAAAACAGCCGCCCGGAGGGGCGGCTGCAGTCTGAAAAACAGGCTGGATTTACAGCGGGTCCGCGAAGGTCGAACCGTCCTTGAACGGGCCGGTCGCCAGCGTCGGCGGCAGGTCGCTGTTGCAAACCGGCTTGCCATCAGGCGTGCGGCGCAGATCCGCGTAGCCCTCAAGACCATCGTCGATGATCCAATGCTCGCAGCCATTCGGGTCAACCCAGATGCCTGCAGTCAGGTTGGACAGGTCCAGCGATTTGCCGTCCCCGATATGCTGGTCGGTGGTTTTGTTGACCGCCGGCGTGCAGGCCGAAACGGCGGCGGCTGCGGCCAGAACGGCGGCGGCGTGCAGATTGCGTTTCATAGGATCCCCCTCAGCGCAGGCAGTAGATTTCGACACGGCGGTTTTGCGCCATATTCGCGGCACTGGTGTTGGGCACCCTTGGATCGCGTTCGCCATAGGCGCGGACACCGGCGATGCGCGCGCCGACCGAGCGGGCAACCTTGGCCACCGCATTTGCGCGGCGTTCGGACAGGCGTATGTTGTATTCATCCGACGCCCGGCTATCGGTGTGGCCTGCGACGATGAAAGAGCGCGCGCCGTTGCCCTGCGCTTTCTGGAAGAATTCGCGCAGGCGCTGCTTGCCAGCTGCGTTGATCACATGCCTGTCGGTGGCGAAAAACTGGTCGGTCGGCATCACCCCGCAGATATTGCCCCGCCGGCAGACCGGCTTGCCGTCGGGTTTGACATGCGGAGTCATGAAGCCCTCGGCCCCGTCATCCATCACCCAATGCTCGCAGCCGTCCGGATCGACCCAAATGGTCGGCACGTACCGTTCGCCCTTAATTGTCCGCTGCTGGGATTGCGCGCTGGCAGGCGCGGCGGCGATGCTGAGCGCGGCCGTGGCAGCGGCAGCCAGCGCAATCACCTTGTTCAATTTGAATTTCGACACAACCAGATTTCCTTCACCTAAGTTCCCCAGGGTGAGAGCCGCACAGGGGCCCACCGCTCAGGCCTGAAGGCAAATCTAGCTGAAATTGATGCAGTATACCTGTTAAATTCCTCCTTTTCCGGCGCGCATTGGACGCCAGTTCCGGACACTCCGCGTGCCGGGAACCCATTGTCTCTGAATAGGATGCAATCGGAGAATGCCCGGCCATTGCCGGGCGCCGGAAGCGAGCTGCGTCCAGACCGCTGCCCAGGAGATTCGCTTGGCGGCCGCGGCTTTAGCCGATCAGCTCGCCTGCCAGCGAGTTTGCCCCCGAAGAGACAATGCGGACGCGCGCCAGATCCCCGGCGTTACGGCTGCAATCGGCCACGTGCACGGCATGGAGATAGTCGGATTTGCCGACCATCTGGCCCGGCAGGCGCCCGGCTCTTTCAAACAGCACGCCAACCTCGCGGCCGACCATGCTGTCCTGCACCTCGCGCTGCTGCCTGGTCAGCAGGGCCTGCAGCCGCTGCAGCCGCTCGTCGGCCGCGGCGGGGTCAACCTGAGCACGCTCGGCTGCCGGAGTGCCGGGGCGGGTGGAGTATTTGAAGGAATAGGCGGTGCCGTATTTCACCTCTTCCACCAGGTCCATGGTGGCCTGGAAATCCTCCTCGGTCTCTTCCGGGAAGCCGACGATGAAATCTCCGGAAATCAGGATGTCCGGACGCGCGGCGCGGATGCGCTCGATCAGGCGGATATAGCTTTCCGCCGTATGCGAGCGGTTCATCCGCTTTAGGATCTTGTCGGAGCCCGCCTGCACCGGCAGGTGCAGATAGGGCATCAGCTTGGCACAGGTGCCATGCGCTTCGATCAGGTCGTCCTGCATGTCGTTGGGGTGCGAGGTGGTGAAGCGGATGCGCTCCAGCCCGTCGATCTTGTCCAGCTCCCAGATCAGCTGCGCCAGGGTCATGTCGCCATTGGGGCCGGCCCCGTGGTAGGCGTTCACGTTCTGGCCCAACAGGGTGATTTCACGCACGCCGCGCTCAACCAGGTCCTGCGCCTCGCGCAGGATGCGGTCTGCCGGACGAGACACCTCTGCACCGCGGGTATAGGGAACCACGCAGAAAGCGCAGAACTTGTCGCAGCCCTCCTGAACGGTCAGAAACGCGGTCGGGCCGCGTTTGGCCTTGGGGCGGTTTTTCAGTTTTTCGAATTTGTCTTCTTCGGGGAAGTCGGTATCGAGCACCTTCTCCCCTTCGCGCGCCTTGGCTTCCATCTCCGGCAGGCGGTGATAGCTTTGCGGGCCAACCACCAGATCGACCAGCGGCTGGCGGCGCATGATCTCTTCACCCTCGGCCTGGGCCACGCAGCCCGCCACGCCGATCTTGAGATCCGGCTTTTCGGCCTTCAGCCCCTTGAAGCGGCCCAGTTCGGAGTAGACCTTCTCCGCTGCCTTCTCCCGGATGTGGCAGGTATTCAGCAGGATCATGTCGGCGTCATCGGCCGATTTGGTCTCCACATAGCCCTCGCCGCCCAGCGCTTCGGCCATGCGTTCGCTGTCATAGACATTCATCTGACAGCCATAGGTCTTGATAAACAGCTTTTTCGGGGCGCTCATGAGTCTCAGCCTTTTAGCCTGATCCGGGGTCAGCGGCCTGCATTACAGGCAAATGCCGCCGCTTGCAATGACGCGGGAATTACCCGATTTTGACCGCAAAGGCCAGAAAGGCAGGGGCAGACGGGCATGATGTACTCTTCGCTGGAGGATTTCCTGAAGCAGGGCAAGGCGCTGCTGGCCAAGGGGCCGGTTGCGCTGGTCTTCATCGAAGATGAAGTGGAGATTGCCACCACCCTGCGCCACCATCTGCAAAGCGGCTTCAAGGCGGTTGCGGCGCTGATGCCGGATGCCTTCGACCTGCCGCAGGACGTGCGTGCCAAGGTGCACCGGGTGCCGTTCGACTGCGGGCCGGAGGGTGCGGTGACAGGCGCCGTCAACGCAGTCATTGCTGCGGCCCAGCCAGGCTGCTGGCTCTATTACTGCTACAACGCGGAATACCTCTTCTACCCGTTCTGCGAGACCCGCACAGTTGGCGAGATGCTGGCCTTTCACACCGAGGAGCGGCGGGAGGCAATGCTCAGCTACGTGGTTGACCTCTATGCTGGCGATCTTGATGCCTGCCCCGCCGCGGTCTCCCTGCAAAATGCCTATCTGGACAAGTCCGGCTATTACGCTCAGGCCCGTCAGGACCCCGCAACCGGCCACCCGCGCGAGCGGCAGCTGGACTTCTTCGGCGGCGTGCGCTGGCGGTTCGAGGAACACATTCCCCCAGCCAGCCGCAAGATTGACCGGATCTCCTTGTTCCGGGCCAAGCCGGGGCTGAAGCTGCAGGCCGACCACACGTTCAACGACCAGGAATACAACACCTATGCCTGCCCCTGGCATCACAACCTGACCGCCGCCGTCTGCTCCTTCCGCACAGCCAAGGCACTGAAACGCAATCCCGGCTCCACCTTCGATATCGAAACCTTCCGCTGGCACAATTCCGCGCCGTTCGAGTGGCACTCGCGCCAGCTGCTGGATCTGGGGCTGATGGAACCCGGGCAATGGTTCTGAGCGGCTGACGCCCTGCCCGCGCGCGCAGGCCGCCAGGATCCGATGCCGCTTTCCTGCCCGCAGATTATGTGTATTCTTAAGGGTGTTAAATTTTCTTATGACCCTGAGAGGCACAATGGCAGCACCGCGCCGGAACATGAGCTACCGGGATATCAAGCAGGTCGTTCTCGACCGCATCCAGAACCGGATCTGGGCGCCGGACAGCCTGCTGCCGAGCGAGACCGAACTGGCTGAGGAGTTTTCCAGCACCCGCACCACAGTGAACCGGGCGCTGCGGGAGCTGGCCGAGGAAGGCTTCCTGGAGCGCAAGCGAAAGGCAGGCACACGGGTGTTGAATTCCCCGGTGCGCAAGGCCCAGTTCTCGATCCCGCTGGTCCGGGACGAGATCGCCGGAACCGGCGCGGAGTACCGGTATTCCCTGGTGGAGCGCAGCGTCCAGGCTGCGCCGGCCTGGCTGTCAGCCCGGCTCGACCTGCCCCAAGGCCAGGAGGTGCTGCACGTCAGATGCATGCACTATGCGGACAATGCGCCCTTTCAGTACGAAGTGCGCTGGGTGATCCCCGACAGCATCCCTGAGGTGCTGGAGGCGGATTTCTCCCAGTCGGGACCCAATGACTGGCTGGTGCAGAAAGTGCCGTTCACCAATCTGGAGCTGAGCTTCATGGCGACCAAGGCGGATCAGGCGGTGGCCGAGTTCCTGGACGCGCCCGCCGGAGACCCGGTATTCACGGCGGAACGGATCACCTGGCTGCGCGGCCGCCCGGTCACGCTGGCCAAGCTGTACTTTGCGCCGGGATACAAGCTGACCACGCATCTGTGACGCCTGCCGCAACCTGACCCGGCCGTGAAAAAGGCCCCGGCAAATGCCGGGGCCTTTGCAGTTGCAGGCGGGATCAGGCTTTTTGCGCGCTGTCCGCGTGGGTGACCACGTCGGGCTCCAGATCCCAGATCTTGCCGTCCAGACCCTCGATCTGGTCGTCCTCAGTCACCCGCAGCCCCACGGTCCGCTCCAGGATGAAGGCCAGGATCATTGCCGTGACCACGCCAGTGCCGATGCAGACAGCCGTGCCAGCCAGCTGCATCACCAGCGAGATTTCCCCGTGCTGGAACGCATAGGCGCCTTCCTCGATCCCGAAGTAGCCGCCGCGCGGGGTGCCGGCCTTGAACAGACCCAGCATGATCATCCCAAAGACACCGGAGCCCAGGAACAGCGGGAACAGCTTGTGTTCGTCGATGCCGCGCTTCAGCGTGAACTCGTAGACAACATAGGCCACGAACGGCGCCGCGAGGCCGACGATGAAGGCCTGCCACGGCAGGTAGACATCAAAACCCGACGCCCCGGCGACATAGCCGGCCAGCGGGCCAAGCAGGGTATAGGCGTACTTGCCCGTCGAGTAGGCGATCAGCAGGCCGGTGATCGCGCCGCCGGCCCAGACCATGGCGTAGTTGTTGATCGCGATGCCGACACTGGTATCAGCCATGGTGACACTGACCGCCAGCGCTTCGGGGTCAAAGAAGAACAGGCAGGACAGGATCACCATCGGCAGACCGGCAAAGATCAGCAGCAGGCCCGGTGCGCACAGGCCGATGCTGGGCGCAAGATAGGCCGAGATCCGCGGATGCGGTGCCATCATTCCCGGGCGCGCGCCCAGTTTCGGCGTGAACACCAGTGCCATGCCCGCAGGGAACAGATACACGAAGCCAACGCCAAAGAAGTCGTGGAAGCCCGCGTTGGTCAGCGGCCCGACCGAGCCCCAGGTCGCCCAGCTGAGTGCAGAGGACACCACCGCGGCGACGATGCAGGTGATGAAATAGGCCGGGGCCTTCATCCGCTCAGACACGGCGAAATGCAGCAGGATGTTGATGATCCCTGCAAACACCGCAAGGAAGAAGATGAAGATCTGGAAGGTGTTCAGCCCCGGGAAGATCCCCGGGTCGGTATGATGCGCCATGGCGTTGGTCATCGCGCCGCCCAGCCACCAGTCGTTGATGGAATCCATCATGGTCGCGCCTTCCATGATGTAATACTGCCCGGCCCACAGGCCGAAACCGATAACGTAGTAGGTTGCAAACCCCAGGAAGAAGCCCAGCGTCTTTTCGATGGTTGAATTAAACAGGTTCCTGCGGCGCGCGGTTCCCGCGTCGATCAGCAGCAGTCCCACAACCACCAGGATTGCACCGACGATACCCGATGCGTACAGAATGTT
The DNA here is from genome assembly GCF_056158685.1 of Leisingera sp. ABM4_103. Lineage (NCBI taxonomy): Bacteria > Pseudomonadati > Pseudomonadota > Alphaproteobacteria > Rhodobacterales > Roseobacteraceae > Leisingera > Leisingera sp. ABM4_103. The sequence goes on from NZ_JBSWTU010000005.1 coordinate 837,069, forward strand.
CTGCACCAGCGAGTTCAGAGTGACTTGCTGAGCAAATATTGTGCTCACGTCCAATGACATTTGAATTTTCCTCCCGGTTCATTGCCATCTAGCCGGGTGTGTTTCCCCGGTCTTGTTTGCCGGCACGCACAACCGCTTCAGGCGGGCCGTGCCAGATTGAGGCGCACCAGATCAGGCCGGCTTGCGGACTTATCTGGCCTCAGGTGAATGATGCTGGGAAGAAGGCGCATCACAAAGACATTTTTTATTTTCCGGAAATGTTTTTTACCCTGAGTGCGCAAACGGGAAGATGCCTGCCGCATATGGCCAAGTCTAAAGAGCTGATGTGCAAGAATTTTAGGCTCCGCTCGGGCGAAAGGAAGCTATCGGGCAGCCTACGCACCGCCTGCGCCCAGCGAAAACGGCTTCGCACGCGCCCTGCCCCACCAGCCTTCAGAAACGTCTCAGGGGTCGATGAGGCTGCCATCCCAGGCAAAGCAGTATCCGCTTTGGGCAGGTGTCAGGCTGTCGATCACAGCCAGCATCCGGGACACCGAATACTGTGGCGAAAAGCGTTTCTCTTCCGCGACGTTTCGCAAAAACGGTTGCGACAGGCCGCTCTCCACTGTTCCGGGATGCAGCCCGACGGCAATGGCCTCCGGGTGGCGGCGGCGTATTTCTATCGCGGCGTTGCGGATGAACATGTTCAGCGCGGCCTTGGACATCCGGTATGAATACCAGCCGCCGAGATAGTTGTCGGAGATGCTGCCGACACGCGCAGATAATGCTGCAAACACCCCCCGCTTGTCACGCGGCAGCAACGGCAGAAAGTGCTTGGCGGTCAGGGCCGGGGCGACAGTGTTGGCCGTAAAGAGCGCCAGCAGCTTTTCGGCGCTCAGGTCTCTCAGGGATTTCTCGGGCATGATCTCGCCCTGATGCAGGATCCCGCCCGCCAGAATCACAAGATCAACCGCGCCCTTGCCGGCAACCTGCTCCGCTGCGGCTTGCAAGCTGTCTTCATCCAGATAATCCACTTGCAGGAATTGAACACCGGCCAGGGCTTGGGCTGACGGGGTGCGGGTCAGGCTATGGATGCTGGCGCGCGGGTATTTCTGCGCCAGCTCACCCAGGAAAGCTGAGCCGATCGCCCCGGACCCGCCGCTGACAACAATGTTTCGCATGACCAGTCACCTTCTAGCAGGGGATTTGCGTTTGTTACGCCCCGGCATTGGAAGCGGATCAATTCTTGATGCCTGACCATCTATCCGGGCTGGCGGGCCGCGTAAAAAATCACGCCCGTCTATGATCCAACTTCCACACCGGTCCGTATCGGGACTATGCTGACACTAAACTTGGACAGGCCGCCCGTTAAAAACGCTGTGCTTCGGGCATCCCCTGAGGGCAAAGCAGTAGTGTCAAAAGAAAAAACCTATTCTCAGCTGACCGTGTGGCTGCTGGCCGTGCGCGACGACCGCGACCGTGCGGCGTTCGGTGACATGTTTGATTTCCTGGCCCCGCGCCTCAAGGGATTTGTGATCCGCTGCGGCGCCCGTCCCGCCCTGGCCGAAGAAATTGTTCAGGACGTCATGCTGACGATCTGGCGCAAGGCGGCGATGTTTGACCCGCACAAGGCGCAGGCGTCGGCCTGGATTTACCAGATCGCCCGCAACCGCCATATTGATATTGTCCGCAAGGAGAACCGGCCCGTGCCCGACGAATTGGGTGAGGATCCCGGTTCCGAGCCCGATGCCAGCCAGATCCTGGCCTTGGAGCAGGAAGCCCGGCACCTGAAGCAAGCCATCGCGCAATTGCACCCCGATCAGAAAGAGATGATCGAAAAGGCCTATATCGGGGATTTAACCCATCAGGAAATCAGCACCCAGACGGGCTTGCCGCTGGGAACAGTAAAGTCGCGTATCCGCCTTGGCCTTGGGCGGCTGCGCAAGGAACTAAAAGGATTGCGTTGAATGCCTGCAATCACCCATCACATCCCCGATCCGATGATCGCGGCCTATGCCTCGGGCAGCCTGCCGCACGCGTTTTCGATGGTTGTCGCCAGCCATCTGTCTTATTGCCGCGACTGCCAGGCAGCGCTTGGTGCGCACCAGGCGGTTGGCGGCGCGCTGCTGGAGGGGGCCGACTGCGTGGCGATGGCGCAGGGCGCGAAATCCGACCTCATGGCCCTGCTGGATGAGCCAGCCGCGCCGGCACCGGTCTATGACGCCAAAGGGGTCTACCCGGGTCCGGTTATTCAGTCCTTGAAAGGCCGGCCGCCGCGCTGGCGCACGCTGGGCATGGGGGTAAAGCAGGACATCCTATTCGAAGATGACTTCGGCTCCGCGCGCCTGCTGTATATTCCCGCAGGCCAGGCAGTGCCGGACCACAGCCACAACGGGCTGGAGCTCACCCTGGTGCTTCAGGGAAGCTTCAGCGACGAAACCGGGCGGTTTGGTGTCGGGGACGTCGAGATCGGTGATGAGACCTTGGATCACACCCCGGTTGCAGATGCTGGCGACCCCTGCATCTGTCTGGCGGCCACCGATGCGCCGCTGCGGTTCAAGGCGCTGATCCCGCGCTTGCTGCAACCGCTGTTCCGGATTTGAAGAAGGCTGTTTGAGGCTGGGCACGCTCTTGGGGCCCCAGCCTCACTTCCCGCGGTAAACCAGCCAGTCGGGCAGCAGATCAAATGCCTTGATCGCATAGGCGAATGGACGGGGAAAGTCCGTCCGGAACCGGCGCGATTGCATGGCAGCAACCACATGTTCGGCGGCGTCTTCCGGCTCCATCAGCTGCGGCATCTTAAAGCTGTTCTTGTCCGTCAGCCGGGTTTTGATAAAGCCCGGGTTGACCACGCGCACAGTGACGCCGCTGTCCTTCAGGTCGTGGCGCATGGTTTCTGCAAGGCTGATCAGCGCAGCCTTGCTGGCACCGTAACCGATGGACGCGGGCAGCCCCCGGTATCCGGCAAGCGAGCCGACCAGCGTGATATCCCCGCGGCCCGCCTTTACGAAACCGGGGACCACTTGCCCCAGAACCCGCAGCGCACCGGTGAAATTCACATCGCTCATCCCCAGAACCGCCTCGCTATCCCAATCCTGGGTACGCATCGGCTCATAGGCGCCTGCGTTGTACAGCAGTGCATCGACCGGCCCGGCCTGCTGCGCGGCATTCGCAACCAATTCCGCATCTGTGACATCCAACGGCACCGGCTCTGCCTGGCGCAGCTCTCCCGCCAGCGCGTTCAGTGCATCCTCTGACCGCGCCGACAGGATCAGCCGGGCGCCGGCCCGGTCCAGCCGCCGCGCTACCTCGCGCCCCAGACCGTGGCTCGCCCCGACCATCCAAATGGTTTTGCCTGCAAACTGAGTCACGCTTTGCCCCCCGAAAATGTCGAGCTGTCAGAGATCAGCGGCTCCGGCGGTTCCGGCTTGCGCAAGAATGGCGCGCGCTTGACCCAAAGCTTGAGCGCCTGCCAATAGATCAGCGCCACCACGCGGGCTGCGCCCAGCGGCCTGCGCAGGGCAGCCCGCAGCAGGCCGCCGGCGGTTACCGGACGGCGCAGGCCATTCAGCGTCGCCAGCACACCCTCGCGCCCGTTGGCATAGGAAATCCGGATGTTGAACGCCCGCTTTGTCATTTCGAAATTGAACCTGTAGCGCCCCGCGACCTGCTGAAACGGGGACACATGCATCAGCTTCTCCGCTTCGATCACATCGCTGCGCTGGATCGGGCGGAAATCGGGATGCGCCGCGAAATAGCAGTGGCGGTGGCCGAAGGTGTTGTTCACCTCCGCAATAAAGGCCCGCGGGCTGCCATCCTTCACCGCGATCCAGAAGCTGACCGGGTTGAAATGAAACCACAGGAAGCTCGGCTGGGTCAGCAGCATCAGCTGGGCCCCCTCCAAGGGAAACCCGCGCCGCTCCAGCTCCTCGCGGAACCAGGCGGCGCCGCGCCCGTTGCCGCGGGGGCCGCCGTGGCGGCGGTCGTGAATCGAGAACAGGTTGAAGCGGTTGCGCGACAGCAGCGGCGGCGCGCCATGGGTCATGTCAGTCAGAATATAGTCCACGCCGTAGCGGAAGGCATTCCTCACGCTGCCCCGGCGCGCGTGAAAAGTCCGTGCTGCAATATGTTCGATCATGCACCGGTTACGCAGTCGCCGCTGCCCCGGATCACCCGCAAACACAGTTTTATCGGGAACGAAGTGATCCGCATTCTTGCCGGCGGCGTATCCGGTCGAAACAACAGCAAGGGAAAACCGACACATGCTGGATCAAACTCAGGGGCCGCGGCGCAAGATTGCCATCGCGGGAGCCGGTATTTCAGGGCTGTCCGCGGCGTATTACCTGTCTGAACGGCATGATGTCACCTTGTTTGAATCCGCTCCGCGGCTGGGCGGCCATGCGCGCACCGTGATGGCGGGCAAGAACGGCGATCAGCCGGTGGATACCGGTTTCATCGTATTCAACTACGCCACCTACCCCTACCTGACCCGGCTGTTCCGCGAATTGGACGTGCCTGTAATCAAAAGCGAGATGAGCTTTTGCGCCAGCATCGACGACGGCCGCCTGGAATACGGGCTGAACAATCTCCGCATGCTGGCCGCGCAGAAACGCAATCTGGTGCGCCCGCAGTTCCACAAGATGGTCGCCGATATCGTGCGCTTCGGCAAACGGGCCGAGGCCGCCGCAACCGATGACGACAAGACCATCGGCGAACTGGTGGAGGAGCTGGGCCTCGGGAGCTGGTTCCGCAACCACTACCTGATGCCGATGTGCGGCGCGATCTGGTCGACCCCTGTCACCGACGTCGATGCCTTTCCGGCCAAATCGCTGGTCCGCTTCTTCCGCAACCACGCGCTGCTGGCGGGCACCGGCAAACACCAGTGGTGGACCGTCAAGGGCGGCAGCATCGAATATGTCCGCCGCCTGGAAGCCGCGCTGATTGCCCGCGGCTGTGAGATCCGCACCGGCTCCCCGGTTCAAAACGTCACCCGCCGCGCTGGCCGTGTGTCAGTTCAGGCCCAGGGAGCGGACCCGCGCGTCTTTGATGACATCATCCTTGCCTGCCATTCCGATCAGGCGCTGACCATCCTTGGCGCTGATGCCACTCAGCTGGAGGCCGCCGCGCTCGGGGCAATCCGCTATCAGCCGAACACGGCAGTGCTGCACTGCGACGAAGGGCAGATGCCCAAGCGGCGCAGCTGCTGGTCCAGCTGGGCCTACCGCAGCCAGGACGGCGGCGTTGGCGTCTCCTACTGGATGAACCGGCTGCAGAGCATCCCGGAAAGCGATCCGCTGTTCGTGACGCTGAACCCCACCCGGCCCATTCCTGCGGACAAGGTTTATGACACGGTGGAGTTCTCCCACCCCGTTTTCGACAAGGCAGCCCTGCGCGCCCAGCGCCAGATCCGGGCGATGCAGGGGCAGAACAACACCTGGTTCGCGGGCGCCTACAATCGCCACGGCTTTCACGAAGACGGCATCGCCAGCGCCATGCGGATCGTCCGCATGATGAATTCTCTCACCTACTCACCGGTCAAAGGAACAGATCATGGCATTCACGGACAAAGCTCTTCAGTCGGAATTCCTGGACACCTGCGCGCGACTGCGTGAGGGGCGGCTGACGCTGCGCACGCCGGATGGCGCACGCTATGAATTCGGCGACCACGGCCCCGAGGCCGAAATGCAGATCAACGACTGGGCCGCGGTTTCTGCGATGGCGGCGCACGGCCAGGTCGGGCTGGGCGAAGCCTATGTGCAGGGCCTGTGGGACACACCGTCCGTCGAGGGGCTGATGCAGCTGGCGATGCGCAATCGGGACCACCTGGGCAGCTATGATCAGGCCAGCCCGCTGAACCGGGCCAAGTTCCGCATCGTCGACACCCTGCTGCGGGCCAACTCCAAACGCGGCGCCCGCAAAAACATCCGCGCGCATTATGATGTGGGCAATGAGTTCTACCAGCTGTGGCTGGACGACGGCATGACCTATTCCTCCGGCCTGTTCGGTGCCGGCGGCGACGACCTCGCCCAGGCGCAAACCCGCAAGAACGCCCGTATTCTGTCGCGGCTTGGCGATGGCGAGCAGGTGCTGGAGATCGGTTGCGGCTGGGGCGGCTTCGCCGAGCAGGCCAGCGCCGAGGGCCGCGACGTGACCGGCGTCACCATCTCGCGCAACCAGCACAGCTATGCCGAAAGCCGCCTGGACGGGCGCGCCGACATCCAGCTGCGCGACTACCGAGATATCGAAGGGAAGTTTTCAAGCATCGTCTCCATCGAGATGATCGAAGCCGTCGGCGAACGCTACTGGCCCAGCTATTTCGCCAAGCTAAAAAGCAGCCTGGCCGAAGGCGGCCGGGTGCTGCTGCAGGCGATCACGGTGCGCGATGACTTCTTCCCGACCTACCGGACCTCCTCTGACTACATCCGCCAGTATGTCTTCCCCGGCGGCATGCTGCTGTCCGATGAAGTGATCGCGCAGCAGGCAAAGACCGCCGGGCTGCAAGTCGCGGACAATTTCGCCTTTGGCCAGGACTACGCCAAGACCTGCCGGATCTGGGCCGAGCGTCTGGCGGCGCAGAAGCGCCGCATCATGGATCTGGGCTATGGCGAGGCGTTCTTCCGCAACTGGCAATACTATCTTGAGATCTGCGCCGCCTCCTTTGCGATCGGCCACACCAACGTGGTGCAGGTGGAGCTGGCCCATGCGTAATCTGCTCCTGACCCTCTGCCTGCTTGCGGTGCCGGCGGGCGGCTTTGCCTCTCCGGTTCAATCGCTGCTGCCGGGGGCCGAACAGCGCGGCGCGGCGACGTTCCGGTTTCTTGGTCTGCCGGTCTATCAGGCCCGGCTGTTCACCAGAGGCGCAGCGCCGCTCGACTGGTCCCAGGATTTCGGCATCGAGCTCACCTATCAGCGCCGGCTGAGCCAGGATGATCTGGTCGAGGCAACGCTTCGCGAAATGCGGCGCCTGGGATATTCTGCGCCCGGCCGCACCCAGTTTGAGGCCTGTTTCAAGGGCGTCTCTCCCGGCGACCGGTATCTTGCGGTCAGCCAGGGTCCGGACCGGGTCAGGTTTCTGCGCAATGGACGCACCGCCTGCACCCTGAACCAGGCAGGTATCAAACGCAGCTTCATGTCGATCTTTGTCGGGGAAAACACCCGCTCTGACCGCTTCACCCGCGCGCTCCTGGGCTGATGATGCTGTATCCCCGGGTCAGCCTCTATGCGATGATGCTCGCCTCCGCGGGGATCCCGCTTTATATCCACCTGCCGCAGTTTGCGTCAGTCAACCTGGGGATCGGATTAGGGGCGCTTGGCGGCATCCTGCTGGGGATCCGACTGTTTGATCTGGTACAGGACCCGTTGATCGGCTGGGCCATTGACCGCTGGCCGCAGTCGCAGCTTTGGTTCGCGCTGGCGGCGGCGGGCGGCCTGGCCGTCGGATTTCCGCTGCTGTTCGGCCTTTCGGCAGGTCCCCTGGTGGTGCCAAATCTTGTCCTTGTTCTGCTGCTGCTGTTCTCGGCCTACAGCCTGGGCATGATCCTTCTCTATGGCCGCAGCGCCACGCTGGCCAAACAGTCCACCCCGCGTGAGCTGATGACGCTGGCCGCCTTCCGCGAAGCCGGAATGCTGAGCGGCGTGATCTTCGCCGCCATCGCACCAGCGGTTCTGGTGGCACTCGGGGCTGCGGGCCAGGGTTATGCGGCCTTTGGCCTTGTCCTCGGGGGCTTTGCCCTGTTCACCGCGGCGGCAACCCGGCCGGTCTGGATGCGCCCGGCGGTCACTGGTCAGCCATTGTCAGCCATGGCCCTGACACAAGCCGGCGCGCTGCGCCTTTTGACCTTGGCGGTGCTCAACAGCCTGCCGGTGGCGCTGACCTCCACCCTGTTTCTGTTTTTTGTCGAAGACCGGCTGCAGCTTGCAGGCTATGCCGGGCCGTTGCTGGTCCTGTTCTTCCTCTGCGCCGGGCTCAGCGTGCCGCTGTGGGCACGCCTCAGCCAGCGGGTTGGACCGAAACAGACGCTTCTGATCGCCATGCCGCTGGCCATTGCCAGCTTTGCGGGTGCCGCAGCCCTAGGCCCGGGCAGCCTGCTGGGCTTTGCGGTGATCTGCGCGGTGTCGGGCGCCACTCTGGGTGCTGACATGGTGCTGCTGCCCGCCATGTTCAGCATCGCGCTGACCAAGGCGGGTCTCAACGCATCCGCCGCTTTCGGCATCTGGTCCTTTGCCGGCAAACTGGCGCTGGCATTGGCCGCCGCCCTGGCGCTGCCGCTGCTGGAGCAGCAGGGCTTCCGGCCTGGAACGGACAACAGCCAGCAAGCGCTCACCGCCCTTGCGCTGGCCTATGCCGTCCTCCCCTGCATTCTGAAAACCGCCGCCTTCGCCTTTGCCCTGACCCTGCCATCAGAAAGAGCAACAGCATGAAACTCCTCACCATACTCCTCGCGATCGTTCTTCTTCTGATGATCGCGAAAACCTACCTGTTCAGCTTCCGCTTCCAATCGCCGGATGATTATGCGGACACCGGCCCGCAATTCATCCTGACCAAGCACCTGTCCGGTGAGATCCTGTCCGAAGGCGTGATTTTCGGCCCCACCGGCAAGATGGCAAACAGCTTTACCGCCAGGATGGTGGGCGAATGGGATGGCGACACCGGCACGCTGAGCGAGGAATTCACTTATTCCAACGGCGTCACCCAAAGCCGCAAATGGTTCTTGACCCTTGGCCCTGGAAACACATTCACCGCAACGGCCGACGATCTGGTTGGAGAAGCGCAGGGCATCGTGTCCGGCTCCACCGTTCAGCTGACCTATGAGATCATCCTGCCCGAAAGCGCCGGCGGGCACACCCTGAAAGCCACCGATTGGCTGTATCTGACTGCTGACGGCGTGATCATGAACAAGTCGGAAATGCGCAAATTCGGGCTCAAGGTTGCGGAGCTGGTCGCCACCATGCGGCCTGCCGGCTGACCGGTGACGGTGACACCCAATGACCTCCTCTGACGATCAGTCCGGCGAGCGCAGCCTCTTCCTCATTCTGGGTGATCAGCTCAGCCGCAACATCGCCGCGCTCCAGGGCGCAGAACCCGACCGCGACATCATCCTGATGGCGGAAGTTGCGGAGGAAGCCGGGTATGTCCAGCACCACAAGAAGAAGATCGCGTTTCTGTTCTCAGCTATGCGCCACTTCGCGCAGGAGCTGGAGGATGACGGTTGGCAGGTGCGTTATGTGCGCCTCGATGACCCGGATAACTCCGGCAGCCTGACCGGCGAAATCGACCGGCTGCTTGCAGAGCATCCGGTCGACCGCGTCGTTGTGACCGAACCCGGCGAATACCGTCTGAAAACTGCCTTTCAGGACTGGGCAGACGCGGCGGACATTCCCTTGGAGATGCCGCAGGACAGCCGGTTTCTCTGCTCCCATAACCGGTTTCGCGAATGGGCCGAAGGGCGCAAGCAGCTCCGTATGGAGTATTTTTACCGCGAGAAGCGCCGGGAAACCGGGCTGCTGATGGACGGCGATGAGCCGGAAGGCGGCAAATGGAATTTCGACCACGAAAACCGCAAACCGGCCGATGGCGGATTGTTCCTGCCGCGTCCGCCGGAAACCAGCCCGGACGCCATCACAGAGGAGGTTCTGGATTTGGTCGAGGCCCGGTTTGGAAACCATTTCGGCACCCTGCGCCCGTTCTGGTTTGCAGTCACCCGGGACGGTGCGCTGGATGCACTGGAAAGCTTCGCCGACAAGGCGCTTCCCGGCTTTGGCGATTATCAGGACGCAATGCTGGAGGGGGAGCGGTTCCTCTACCACTCCGTCCTGTCACACTACATCAACGCGGGCCTCCTGGAGCCGCTGGAGGTCTGCCGCCGGGTGGAGCGGGCATATTACGAGGGGGATGCCCCCCTCAATGCCGCCGAGGGATTCATCCGCCAGATCATCGGCTGGCGCGAATATGTGCGCGGGATCTACTGGCTCAACATGCCCGGCTATACCGAACAGAACTTTCTGGAGGCCACCCGCCCCCTGCCCGGCTTTTACTGGACGGCTGAGACGGACATGGCATGCGTGGCGGCTGCGGTCCGCCAAACCCGCGACGAGGCCTATGCGCATCACATCCAGCGGCTGATGGTGACAGGAAACTTCGCCATGCTGGCGGGCGTCGATCCGCATCAGGTGCATGAATGGTACCTGGCAGTTTACGCCGACGCCTATGAATGGGTGGAGGCCCCCAATGTGATCGGCATGAGCCAGTACGCCGATGGCGGCCTGCTGGGGTCGAAACCCTATGCCGCCAGCGGCAATTACATCAATAAGATGTCCGACCATTGCGCAGGCTGCCGCTACAGCGTGACACAGAAGACCGGCGAGGACGCCTGCCCGTTCAATCCGCTCTATTGGGACTTCCTGGTGCGCAATCAGGACAAGCTGCGGGACAACCCGCGCCTGAAGCGGGCCTACAGCACCTGGGACAGGATGTCCGGGGCGCGGCAGGAGGAATACCTGGACAGCGCCCGCAAGGTGCTGGACCAGCTTTGACCGCAAACGCCGGGACAGCAGGACGGGACGGCCGTCTTGGCCGCGCGCACCGCAGCAGCGTCATTCCTTCCGGACCGCGCTGAACCATTCCGCCATGAAGCGGCGGCGTTTCTCGGCGTCCAGATAAACCAGCAGACCAGGCCCCAGCTGGATCGGCCGTTTCGGGCTGGCGCTGTCCACAAAGGCGACCGGCGGCTGAGAGAAGGGATAGTTTGCCGCCGGCGGCTGCGACCAGGCTGCGGCCGCCAGGTGATCGACAAAGCTCCGGGCAAGACCGGGCCGCCGCCCGCCTTTCAGCAGAACGGCAGAGCGCATCATCAGGTGGGTGTAATCCTCGGGGTCGATCACGATGATCTTGTCCGCCAGATCCCGCCGGGCCCGCGCATAGCTGCCCAGGACGTTATAGGCCACCAGGATTTCTCCGGAGGCGACGCTTTCGATCATGCTGGACGAACAGCAGAACAGCTGCGGATCCAGGCTGCCCATGACCTCCATCAGCCGCCAGTAGGTTTCCGCTGTGCGCGCGTCCTGGGTCGCAAAGAGATAGCCCAGCCCGCTGAGCGAGACATCATAGGTACCCACCTTGCCGCGGAACCGCTCCGGCTGGGCGCGCAGCAGCGAAATCAGGTCCTGCCGCGTGCGCAAGGTTTCGCCGCCGGAAAACGCTGCGGCTGACACGACAATGGACGCAGGCTCCAGGGAAAAAGCAAACACATGGCCGCGCCATTCGCCCCATTCCGGGATCAGAGCGGTCGATGCGGACTGATGAGGCCGGGTAAACCCGTCATTCGCCAGTTTGGTTTGTAAATCCATGGCCGAAGAAAGGGCAACGTCGAACGGCTCCTGCCCCTCCAGCACCGCTTTCATCACCTCGCTGCTGTTGGCCACGGTGTACTCTATCGCCACCCCCGGATGATCCTCCAGAAAGCTGCCGATCAGCGGTTCCAGAATGGCCGTGTCCGTGGTTGAAATCACCCGCAGCGGGGTACCGTCCTCAGGCCCGATCCAGTGCCGTTCCTCCACCTCGAACCCGGCTGCCGCTGCCGCCGCAAGGGTCAGGAACGTCAGGAGAGCGGAAAACAAAGCGTTACGCATGCGCCAGCTCCTGTTTGACTGTCCTCGATAATCAGGCGGCCGCTGTGGGCTTCGGCCACCTCGCGGGCAATGGTCAGCCCCAGGCCTGAGCCGATGGTGTCCCCGGCATTGCCCCCGCGGACGAAACGGCGGGTCAGCGCCTCGGTATCCTCACCGGCAAAGCCGCCAGCCTCATCTTCCACTTGGATGCATACCTCGCTGCCGGAGTTGGCCGAGCGGACCCATATGTCCCTCTCCCGGCCGGAATACTTGATGGCATTGTCCAGAATATTGCGGACCGCGTTCTGCAGCAGGATGGCATCGCCTTTGACGCGGGCATCGTCATCACTTTGGAAATGCAGAACAATATCCTTGAGCTCCGCCACCGGCTGCAGCCGCTCTGCCAGATCGCGGGACAGCGCGGTCAGGTTGACCTCCTCCTGCTCCAGGCTGTCTGTGCGGAACGACACCATGGCGTGATCCAGCAGCTGCCCGGCCGCGCGGGAGCTTTCGTCGATGGCGCGGATCATCTCGCGCAGGCTGGCCCGGTTTTCCTCCCGATCGACCCGCATCAGGGTAACCTCAGCCTGGGTGCGCACCGTTGCCAAGGGCGTGCGCACCCGGTGCGCGGCTTCGGCAATGAAATCCTCGGACCGGGTCAGCGAGGCCTGCAAGCGGCTGATGAAGCTGTTGAGCGAAGACACCAGCGGCGACATCTCGGCAGGCACCGGGCGGGTCACCGGGCGCAGATCCTTGGGCCCCCGCCGCGAGATCGCCTCAGTGAGCGACCGCAGCGGAGTGATGCTGGACTGCGCTGTCCACACCGCCAGGCCCGAGGCCAGCACAAAGAAGCCCACCCCCAGGTACAGCGCGGACCGGAACAGCTGCTCCAGCAAGGCGGCCTGGCCGGTGCGCGTCTGAGCCACTGAAACCTGCACCGCCACCGGCGCGCCCTGCGCCGACAGGCGGCGGGACACCGTCACCGCCCGGATCGTCTCATCTTTGTACTCAGCGGTTTCGAACCGCGGCTGCCCCGGCTGCACCGGCTGGCTACCGGCGGGCAAATCGGTGTATCCGGTCAGCACCCCGGCAGGGCTGGCGATCCGGTAAAACACCCGGTCGTCGCTGACATTGCCCAGCATCGACAGGGCGGCATAGGGAATATCGGCGGTGATCTCCCCCGCTTGCACCGACACGGAATCCAGTATCGACGTTGCCGAGGCCAGCAGGATCCTGTCGTGGCTTTCCTCGGCGACGTTGCGGACAAACCCCAGCACCGCAAAGAACAGGATCGCCGCCAGCAGCGCTGCGCTGCCCACCAGCTGCAGCAGCAGGCGGCGGCGCAGGGAGCCGCTCACATTGACCGCAGCGCTCATCCCAGGCTCAACCGGTAGCCAAGGCCGCGCACCGTGGTGATCTGCACCCCGGACCCGGCCAGATGCTTGCGCAGCCGCGCGACATAGACCTCGATGGCATTCTCCGAAACTTCCTCGTCATAGGAAAACAGCCTGTCGACCAGTTTCGCCTTAGAAAAAATCCGGTCCGGCGCGTTCAGAAACACCTCCAGCAAGCGCAGCTCCCGGTTGCGCAATGTGGTGGTCGTACCGCCGGTGGACAGTGTTCCCGCCATCGGGTCGAACTGCAGGTTTCCGAATCGCCGCAGGTTGGAACTGCCGCCGCCGCGCCGCCGCAGCACCGCCCGGCAGCGGGCTTCCAGCTCGGAAAAATCGAACGGCTTGGTGATGTAATCATCGGCGCCAAGGTCCAGCATCCCGACCCGGTCAGAGACCTCCGAGCGGGCCGTCAGAACGATGACAGGGGTTTCCTTCGCATTCTCCCGGTGGGCCTTCAGGAAGCTGCGCCCATCCCCGTCCGGCAGCATAATATCCAGTAAAATCAAATCGTAATCAGTGGTGACGGAAAACGCGGAGGCAGTGCTCACATCCGGCGCATGATCCACAACATGCCCGTCCAGCCGCAGCCGGTCCAGAATGGCCTTTGCCAGGCTTTCGTTATCCTCAACCAGCAGGAAGCGCATCGGCGCGGCTCCTTTCCAAACTGTTCTTGGCGGCCCCGTGACAGGTTTGTGTCAGCTTGCTGTGCTCACTTTCAGTCATGAGCGGCTTGACCGCATTTTGTCAAATGGGAGGACAACATGAACAAATGGACCCTGACCCGCCGCGCCGCGCTGGCGGCCACCGCGGCAGCGCTGGCTTTTGCCGCCCCGTCCTGGGCCGAGGAGCAGGTGGTCGACAGCATCCACTTCCTGATCCCCGGCGGCGCAGGCGGCGGCTGGGACGGCACCGCCCGCGGCACCGGCGAAGCGCTGACCGAAGCCGGGCTGGTGGGCAAGGCGTCTTATGAAAACATGTCCGGCGGCGGCGGCGGCAAGGCGATCGGCTACCTGATCGAGAACGCCGCCAGCCAGCACGGCACGCTGATGGTGAACTCCACCCCGATCGTGATCCGCTCGCTCACCGGCGTGTTCCCGCAGAACTTCCGCGATCTGACGCTGGTGGCAGGCACCATCGGCGACTATGCGGCCATCGTGGTGGGCAAGGACAGCCCGATCAATTCGATGGAGGACCTGCTGGCCGCCTACAAGGCCGACCCGCGCGGCACCGCGGTTGGCGGCGGCTCGGTTCCGGGCGGCATGGACCACCTGGTTGCGGCGATGGTGATGGAGGCCGCGGGCGAAGACCCGACGGCGGTGAAATACATCCCCTATGACGCGGGCGGCAAGGCCATGGCAGCGCTGCTGTCGGGTGAAATCGCGGCGCTCAGCACCGGGTTTTCCGAAGCCATCGACCTGGCCAATGCCGGAGAGGTGAAGATCATTGGCGTCACCGCCGATGAGCGCGTGGACAGCTACCCGGACGCGCCGACGATGAAGGAACAGGGGCTCGACACCACCTTCGTCAACTGGCGCGGCTTCTTCGCGGCCCCCGGCCTGCCCGAGGACAAGCTGGCCGCCTACCAGGATGCGCTCGCCAAAATGTACGATACCCCGGAATGGGAAGAGGTCCGCGCCCGCAATGGCTGGGTCAACATCCACAATTCGGGCGATGATTTCCGCGCCTTCCTGGAGGACCAGGAACAGGCCATCGGCGATCTGATGAAGAAGCTCGGCTTCCTCTGAGCCCGGCGCAACCGCGGGGGCTTTGCCCCCGCACCCCCAGGATATTTTCAGCCAGAAGAAGCCCGCCCCCAAACTGCCGTTAACTGATTGGCTTTCGCGCCCGGCGGCGCAGAAAACTGTTTTCAGATCGCGGGCACAGTCCTTCTTCTGGCCTCAAATATCCCGGGGGAGCCGCGCAGCGCGCGGCGGGGGCAGCGCCCCCTCCCTTCCTTCAATTCCTTCTCAATACCGGAGGAGAACATGGCACTCGACCGCTGGATTGCCCTGGTCATTCTGATGATCTGCCTCGCCTACGGCTATGCGGCCTTCTTCACCATGGATGCCGCCCTGCCGCCCTTCATGAAACGCAACCCGATCTGGCCCAGCACCTTCCCCAAGATCCTGTCGGTGATGGCCATCCTGGTGGCCCTCTACGTGCTGCTGGGCTTTGAAAAGGGCGCTGACGACCCGAAACCGATGGACATCAACTACCGCCGCCTGACGGAGTACAAGCTGGGCCAGGCGCTGGCGCTCTTGGGGCTGATGGCGGCCTATGCGCTGCTGCTGCGGCCTGCGGGCTTCCTGCCCGCAACCGTGGGCTTTCTGGTGGCAGGCGCCTGGGTGCTGGGCGAGCGCAAGCTGCACATCCTGCTGCCTGTCACCGCCGGGGCGGCCGGCGTGGTCTGGTATCTGGTGCAGGAGGTGCTTGGCATCTTCCTGAGCCCCTGGCCCGCATTTCTGACAAACGGAGGCTGACATGCTCGAAGGCATCATGGTCGGGCTGGGAACGGCCTTTTCCCTCACCAATCTTCTGATGGTCATCGGCGGCTGCCTGATCGGCACCTTTATCGGCATGCTGCCGGGGCTGGGGCCGATGTCGATCATCGCTATCATGATCCCGGTGGCGATCTCCATCGGCGACCCCTCCGCCGCGCTGATCCTGCTGGCAGGTGTCTACTACGGCGCGATCTTCGGCGGCTCCACCTCCTCGATCCTGATCAACGCACCCGGCGTTGCCTCCACCGTGGCGACCAGTTTTGACGGCTACCCGCTGGCCCGCCAGGGCAAGGCCGGCAAGGCGCTGACGGTCGCGGCCATCGCGTCGTTCTCCGGCGGCACCATCGGTGCGATCCTCTTGATGATCTTCGCCCCGGCGCTGGCGACCGTGGCGCTGCTGTTTCATTCGGCCGAATACTTCGCGCTGATGGTGGTGGGGCTCTCGGCGATTGCCGCCTTCGCGGGCTCTGGCCAGGTCGGCAAGGCGCTTCTGATGACGCTCCTTGGGCTGATCATGGCTACGGTGGGCGAAGGTGCTTTGTTCAACATGCCGCGCTTCACCATGGGGATTATGGATCTGCAGTCGGGCTTCGGCTTCATCACCCTGGCAATGGCGATGTTCGCCCTGCCAGAGGCGATGTACCTGGTGCTGGACCCCTCCCGCTCTAATTCCGGCAGCGGCAGCAACGAGATCAAGGACCTGCGCATCACCAGGGACGAGGCCAAGGCCATCGCCCCGGTGATCGGGCGCCAGTCGATCCAGGGCTTCCTGATCGGCGTGCTGCCCGGCGCGGGCGCCACAATTGCCTCTTTCCTCGGCTACGCGGTGGAGCGCAACATTGCCCCGAAGGAGGAGCAGGAGCAGTTCGGCAAGGGCTCTGTCAAAGGCCTCGCCGCGCCGGAAAGCGCCAACAACGCCGCCTGCACCGGATCCTTTGTGCCGCTGCTGACGCTGGGCATCCCCGGCTCCGGCACCACTGCGATCCTGCTGGGGGCGCTGATTGCGCTCAACGTCTCTCCCGGGCCGCGGCTGATGGTGGATGAGCCGCAGATTTTCTGGGCGGTGATCATCTCGATGTATCTGGGCAACCTGATCCTCTTGATCCTGAACCTGCCGCTGATTCCCTATATCGCCAAGGTGCTGGCGGTGCCGCGCAATTACCTGATCCCCTTCATCCTGTTCTTCACCCTGATGGGGGCCTACATCGGTCAGAACAATGCCACCGAACTGCTGATCCTGGTGGGTTTGGGGATCTGCGCGACAGTGCTGCGGTTTGCCGACTATCCGCTGGCGCCGCTGCTGATCGGCTTCATCCTCGGGCGGATGCTGGAGGATAATTTTGCCCGCTCGATGCAGCTGTATGACGGGCTGGGGTTCATCCTGGAACGGCCGATGACCCTTGGCCTGCTGGGCCTCGCCATCATCCTTGTGGTTCTGCCCAGCTACCGGGCCCGGCGCGCCCGGCTGCGGGCTGAAGGGTCTGCCGACGCTGACTGATCCGCATCGGGGGCACGGCGTGCCCCGCATCCCGGCCATCTCCGCAGGGGGCGGCCGGAACAAATTGCAGCTGCCGGACAAGCATTTGCCCGGCAGCAGCGGGTTCAACCGGCGGGGCAGTCACCAGCCCCGCGTGATAGCGGCCTGATCACGCTACCGCCGTTACGCAGCCCCTTGCAGCTCAGGCACCAGGCCGAATTGCGAAGCAGGCGAAACATAATACGCTGCCAGGTCCAGGTTCACCTCCGGGTCGCAGGCCATCAGAAACGACCGGTATTCGCGTCCGTCATCATCGCAGATATAGCGGGCCGGCTCCCTGCGCACAGAGTACCCGAACCGTCTCAGCAACAACCCCAGGCTGCGCGGCGATAGCGACATCATCTCTGTGGCGCCAAAGCTGTAAGCCGCCTGGCACAGCCCGGCAACAACCAGCTTGGTCTCAATGGACGGCTGCGCAGCGTCCGCCAGGGTTTCGTCCATCACGAAACGGGTGCACTCCCATGTCCGGCCTGTCTCCGGGTACTCGCTCAGCAATCCGCCCGGTATGCCCTGGATTTTACCGTCCCTGGCATCCTTCAGCATATAAGTCCAATAGCCGTCACTACCGCCGCAGGACGCAGCACGCGCCCCGGCAACGATCCGGCGGCCCTGCGTGACAACCGAGTACACGGCTCCCGGCCGGTCGTACTGATCCTGTTCAAAAGTTCCATCGTGATTCAACCCCCAGCCGAGTTCATCCACCAGCTTCTGTTTGCGCAGGGCAAGAAATCCCTGATACGCCGCTTGGAAGCTGGACCGCTGTTCGTAAGAAAAAATATGTAGCTGCATGGCGCTCTCCTTTTTGCAGCGCCATGATCGAAGGGTCTTAGCCGTTTGAAATCCTGAAGTGTCAGATCAGTCCGAATTTTATTACTTGTGATATCAGCTGTGCGCTTGTCTTGGCTTCAAGCGCTTGCATAGCGGTCCGCCGCCGGGCTCTGACCGTTTCCAGCTTGACCCCTAAATTATCAGCGATTTCCTGATCTTTGCAGCCGTTGCACATCATCCTGAGAACATCTTTCACCGGAGCCGTAAGTGTGATTGCGTTGGACGGCTCAAATTCCAGCGCGTGCAGCGCATAGAGAGCCGCGCGGGCGATCCGCAGGTCTTCGCCCCTCCACTCAGGACCAGAGCAGCTCAGCACAGAGACGCGCCCGTCAGCGCTGATCGCCAGCGTATTGCCGTGGTTCAGCCCAAAGGCCGCGGCGTCTTCAAAAAACGTCTTTGACGCAGGAAAAAGCCGCTCAAGCTCTTTCCAGGTTGCCCAGCCGGTGCTGCTCAACCCGTACTGAATGGTCGGGTCAACAAGCAGGTAGGACTGGTCGACATAGCGATCCACCCAGTCCTTGGCATAAGTGCTGTGGACGAACACCGGTTCTACCCCGTTGAAGCCCACACCAATAGAATATCCGTTCTCAGATATTTCATCCAAGGACCTCAAAAGAATGCCGCGTATATCACTTCTCATATTGTAATCCACACGCATAGTATGCAACCAAATCATATGATACCGCAAAAAGCGATTATCATAAATGATAAATACCTTACCCAGGCAAGACTATGCAAAGAGAAAAGATTACCGCGGCGACCTTAGAAGCGCTCTTACGCACGGTCGCCGAGGCCAACCAGGAAAGGCCCCGCCAGGGAACCCGCCTGTTTAAACGAATTATCGAAAGGATAGAATCAGCGCGCTCGGGCGCTGCTGATGAGCCGGCTAACTAGTATTGCGTCATCTTCTGTAAGATCCGCTGCTTTATCCAGAACGCTACGGTCATCTGCGTTCGGCTCATCTGAAAACAGATAAGCCATGTCTATATTTGCAACTTCACAAATCCGGATGATCCGCGCCACGGTCGGATTGAACCGGCCATTCAGCACCTTGCTGACGTACTCCGGATTATTGCCTGCCGCTTCGGAGACCTCATCATAGTCCAGGCCGCGGATGTCCAGCGCCTGACGAAGGCGCTGCCTCCAAAGCTCAATCCCCTCACCAGCAGAGAGTTGTGTTTTAGTGTCGTGTTCTTTCATAGCAGCAGCATACACAGAACTATAGTTCCCGCAAATAGAATTATAATTCGATCTGCGATATCACTTAGTGCAGATATTCGCGGATCAGCCCCCAGAAACCGATTTACACCCGCACGCAGCTAGAACTATATTTCTATCGCGGCAAATTGCGGGAGGACGCGATGACATTCAGGACTTCAAGACCCCGGCGGATCGGGCCGAAGGGTACAGATTTCCTGAACAGGCCCGCAAGCACGGGCAGCTGCAGTTCCGGACAGCTGTTCTGCTTTTTTTGATGACGCTTGGAGTTTTTGAGATGAACGCCAGTAATGCCGCCCTCCCTGAAACGCAGGCAGAACGCATTCGGGCCGTGATTGCCGCAGCCCAAGACTACGCCCACGCACGCGAAGCCTTCGATGCTGCCTCCAAGGGGCTGGAGCACTCGCACCATCAGAACAGCAGCACATCCGGCCAGCTTCTGGATGAACTCGACGCCGCCGCCGATGACATGGGCATGCGGCAAGCACGGGTTGCAGACCTGATCGCCTCGCTGGTCAGTGACGGCTCACTGGAAACACTGAGCCAGCTTCTGGCAAGCGAGGCAGCCGTTCCCCGCAGCAGCGGCACCTAAGACCGCCTGCCAAGCGCCTCGCGCCGCAACGGCGCTGCCCGGCCCGGCAAGCCGGCAAACAAACTCCAAACCGCACGGCCGCTGATCCGCTCCCGCCCGCCTGGCAGCGCGCGGGGCTATGATCGTTTTCCGAGGCTTAGGGCAGCAGCGTCAAACGGTTGAGGAACTGAGATTTCACCGTTTCCGCGTCCACTGTCATGCAGACGTTGACCGGCTCCCGCCCGCTGTCCGGCGCCGCCAGCGTAGCGCCGGAGGTTTCGCCCTCGCAGGAGACCTCAAGCGGCACCTCACGCATCCCGAACAGCTCCGGATGAGTGCAGGCAATCACCGCCGCCGGGTCATGCAGCGAGCAGCCATTTTTGCCCGCAACCTCCTGATAGAACTTGAGGTAGAAATACGACATTTCCTGAAGCATCCCGCCCAGATCCGGCGACTTGGCCGCAATCGCCTCGAAATCCTCCGCCAGGCAAAGGATCCGGTGGGTGACGTCCAGCCCGACAAAGACCACCTTACCGCCGCCCTGGCAGACCACGTCCGCAGCGTGAGGGTCGTGATAGATATTGGCCTCGGCGTGGGGCGTGATGTTGCCGCCCTCTTCCAGCGAGCCGCCCATCACCACGATGGACTTCACATTCCGGATGAACTCCGGATCGCGCTGCATGGCGAGGGCAATATTGGTCAGCGGGCCGATCGGGCAGACCACCAGCTCGCCCTCATGCTCGCGCGCCATCCGGCAGAGGAAATCCGCGGCATCCTCCGCCAGCGGTTTGCCCTTAGGCTCCGCCGCCGGGATGTCGCCAAAGCCCTCCTCCCCATGCACATGGGACGAGGGTTTGAACGGCGGCAGCACCAGCGGCGCGGTGGCACCTGCGGCCACCGGCACGTCCAGCTCCGCCGCTTCCAGCAGGCGCAGCGCGTTGCGGGTGGCGGTAGCGGTGGTCACATTGCCGAAGATCGTGGTCAGCCCCAGCAGGTCGATGTCCGGCGCCGCGGCGGCATAGAAGATCGCCATGGCATCGTCGATGCCCGGATCGGTGTCGATAATCAGTTTCACCATCTCTCGTGCCTCCCGGCTCACTTGAACTTGTCCATCAGCTTTTCCAGCGCCGACCGGGTGTCCGGCGCCGGTTCAGCCTTGGCCGCCTTCTCCGCCTTCGCTTCCGGCTTGGGTTTGGTGGTGGAGCTGCGCGGCGGCGCCACGCGCAGGGCCACCGCATTCATGAACTTGCCGCCATCGCCCTTCGCCAGCTCAGCCGCGCCGTCGGAAATCCCGCGCATCAGATCGTCCAGCCAGCCCTCGTCCGCCTTCGGGAAGTCGCGCAGCACATAGCCCCCGACCGCGTCCTTGTGGCCCGGATGGCCGATCCCCAGCCGCACCCGGGCATAATCCGCGCCGATATGCGAATGGATCGAGCGCAGCCCGTTGTGGCCCGCATGGCCGCCGCCCTGTTTCATCCGCGCCTTGCCCGGCGCCAGGTCCAGCTCGTCATGCAGCACCACCACATCGGCGGGCGTCAGCTTGTAGAACCGCATCGCCTCGCCCACCGACTGGCCGGAGAGGTTCATGAAGGTCTGCGGCTTCAAGAGCAGCACCTTCTCGCCACCCAGATTGCCCTCGCAGATCAGCGCCTGGAACTTGGACTTCCAGGGGGAAAACCCATGGTCCGACGCGATCTGGTCCAGCGCCATGAAGCCGATGTTATGGCGGTTGCGCTCATATTTCGGGCCGGGATTGCCCAGCCCCACAAAGAGTTTCATGGCCTCTGCCCGCTTGCGTTTCAGTAGCCCTGAGTGATGCCCTATTTGGCCCCGGGAATCCAGAGGCCGGCAGGCTCAGGCAAAGGCCCGGTCCGCGGCAAACGGCGCCAGATCGATGTTGGGCTGGCGGCCTTCCGCCAGATCCGCGATCAACCGCCCGGTGATGCCTCCCAGGGTCAGCCCGATGTGCTGATGGCCAAAGGCAAAAAGCACCCGGTCCGTGTGCGGGCTGGGCCCAATGACCGGCAGCGAATCCGGCATCGTCGGGCGGTAGCCCAGCCATTCACTGTCCGGCTCCGGCAGCGGCCCCAGCATCTCAGCCCCCTTGCGGGCGATGTAGGCCAGCCGCCGCTGGTTCGCGGGCGCTTCCAGCGCGGCAATCTCCACCGTGCCTGTCAGCCGCAAGCCTTTGGCGTGGGGCACCGCGTAAAACCCCGCCTCGCCCCAGCCGACAGGCCGCGTCACCCGGTGCGCCTCGCCCGCATACATCAGGTGATAACCCCGCTCGGTCCCCAGCGGCAGCTTGTCCGTGCCCGCCCCTTTGATGCGTTTCGAGAAAGCCCCGCTGGCGATCACCGCCCGCCCCGCCGTCAGGCTTTGCCCGTCCAGCCGCAGCTCCACCCCGCTGCCCCCGGGTCTCACCGCCTCCACCGGGGCCTGCAGCGTTGTGCCCCCCAGTTCGGTAAAGGCCCGGTGCATCCGGGTGATCAGCTCCAGCGGGTCGCGCAAGTGCCGCGCGGCGTGGAAATGCACCGCGCGCTTGACGGGCAGCTTCAGGCCCGGCTCCATCTCCAGCGCTTCATCCGCACCGACCTCGCGCCAGGGCACCCCCAGCGCGCGGCGCTGCTCCAGGTCCGCCGTGGCCGCCTCCGCCGCCGGTGCCGTCGACCAGACCGACAACTGGCCGCGTTCCACTACCAGATCCCGGGCGCCGGCCGCCTCGATCAGCGGGTTGATCCCGGCATCGGCGTGGGCCAGCAGATCCGCCAGATGCCCGGCAATCCGGCGCGAGGGCGCGGCGCGGCAATTGGCCAGAAAGGACAGCATCCAGCGCGGGTTGCGCAGCGCATGGGCATAAGACAGCGACAGCGGGCTGTCCTTGGAGAACATCAGGCTGGGCAGGCTCGTCAGCACTGCAGGGCTGTTCACCGGCAAGCAGGCATAGGTCGCAAGCGTGCAGGCATTGCCATAGCTGGTGCCGGACCCTGGCGGATTGGGATCCGCCAGCAGCACCCGGTGCCCGCGCATCTGCGCCCACAGCGCGCAGCTCATGCCTACCGCGCCCGCGCCCGCAACGGCTATATCGTAATCGGCCATGCCCCGCTCCCCTCTGCCCAGACGGAACTGGGGCAGCGGCGCCGGGGAAAGTCAATCACCTGCGGACCGCGCGCCGCACAAAAGAAAACGGGCCCCCGGATGGGAGCCCGTAAAAACCGTTGCCCGGATGGGCGCGGGTCTTATTGTTCGACTTCGGTCGCTTCGACTTCTGCGCCTTCTTCGCCTTCTTCCTCATCGGAGGAGGCCAGGCCGGCCGGAGCCGCGATGTTGGCAATCACGAAGTCGCGGTCGATGGTCGGCTTGGAGCCTGCGGGCAGATCGACCGAAGAGATGGTGACCACGTCGCCGATGTTCAGGCCTTCCAGGTCCACCACGATCTTCTCGGGGATCTCGCCGGCGGTTACTTTCAGTTCGACTTCCGGACGCACGACGGTCAGAACGCCGCCCTTCTTGATGCCGGGTGCCTTGTCCTCGTTGATGAACTCAACGTGGATGAACAGGTTGATCTTCGAGGTGCGGCGCAGGCGCATCAGGTCGAAGTGGGTCGGCAGGTCCTTGACCACGTCGCGCTGAACGTCGCGGCAGATCACGCGCACGTCGTCCTGGCCTTCCACTTTCAGGTTCCACAGGGTGGACTTGAACTGGCCGGCTTTCAGCTTTTTCAGCAGCTCGTTGAACGGGATCTGGACTGCCAGCGGCTCTGCGTCGCCACCGTATACCACACCCGGAACCATGCCTGCGCGGCGCGCAGCGCGAGCGGCGCCCTTGCCTGTCCCCGCACGTTCCTGGGCTACGAGATCAGGAATCTCTTTTGCCATCTTAATTCTCCATATGTCTAACCGGGGTGCCTCCAAGGCTGTCACCCCGCGTGAAGCCGTGCCTATAGACCGGTTGCAGCGGTTTGGGAAGGGGCAAAGCCCCCTACCCGGTGCCTCCGGCGCACTATTCCTGCCAGCGGCCGCCGAAATCCTCGGGGATCAGCAGATTATGGCGCCCCAGCCCCTCGACGGAGCGTTCGCCGCACAGCGCCATGGTGGTGTCCAGCTCCTTGCGAATCACCTCCAGCGCCGCCGTCACACCCTTTTGCCCCATCGCGCCCAGGCCATAAACAAAGGCCCGCCCGATCATGGTGCCCTTGGCGCCCAGCGCCAGCGCCTTCAGCACGTCCTGACCGGAGCGGATGCCGCTGTCCAGATGCACCTCGACGTCACTGCCCACCGCATCCATGATCTCCGGCAGCATCCGGATCGAGCTCAGCGCCCCGTCCAGCTGCCGCCCGCCGTGATTGGAAACCACGATGGCATCGGCGCCCAGCTTGGCCGCCATGCGCGCATCCTCGGCGTCCAGGATCCCCTTAAGGATCACCTTGCCGCCCCACATCTCCATCAGCTTTTCGACCTTGCCCCAGTCCAGCGCCGGGTCGAACTGCTCCGCCGTCCAGACGCCCAGCTGCGAGGTGTCGGAAACCCCCTGCACGTGGCCTACGATATTGCCGAAGTTGCGCCGCTTGGCGCCCAGCATCTCGATACCCCAGGCCCATTTGGTCATCAGGTTGGCAATGGTTTTGGGCGTCAGCTTCGGCGGCGCCGACAGTCCGTTCTTCAGGTCCTTGTGGCGCTGGCCCAGGATCTGCAGATCCAGCGTGATCACCAGCGCCGAGCATTTGGCATCCTTGGCGCGCTGGATCAGGCGGCGGATATAGTCTTCGTCCTTCATCGTATAAAGCTGGAACCAGAACGGTTTGGAGGTCGCCTCCGCCACTTCCTCGATCGAGTTGATCGACATGGTGGACAGCGTGAACGGCACCCCGAATTCCTCAGCCGCCTTCGCCGCCTTGATCTCGCCGTCGGCGTGCTGCATCCCCGTCAGCCCCACCGGCGCCAGCGCCACCGGCATGGCCACGTCCTGACCGATCATCCGGCTGGCGGTGGTCCGCCCGGTCATGTCCACGGCCACCCGCTGGCGCAGGCGGATCTTCTCGAAATCGGAAGTGTTCTCGCGGAAGGTCTGCTCGGTCCAGCTGCCGCTTTCGGCATAGTCAAAGAACATCCGCGGCACACGGCGTTCATAGATGCGCTTGAGGTCGTTGATATTGGTAATCACCGGCACCGGACAGTCTCCCGCTTTCGTTTGGTAAAGTTTTCTTACCAATCCAGCCAGACAAAAGCAACGCTGCCTTTGCCGCACCCCTTGAGACGCAAAAACCGCACCCGAAGGCGCGGTTTTTGAAGTTCGTTTTGGTCTATTCAAAATGGTTCCGCCCGGCGTGCGTTCCAGGTCCGGATGCTTAGCCCTTGTGGGCGCCGTCCGCGAGGGACTTCACAAACGCCAGCACCTCATCCGGCGACTTGCCCGAACCGATCTGGCTGACAATGGCGCTGCCCACCACCGCGCCGTCGGCGACCGAGGCGATGTTCTGTGCCTTCTCCGGCGTGTTGATACCGAAGCCCACGATGACCGGCAGATCGGTGGCCGCCTTGATACGCGCGACCTCGGGGCCGACGTCGCCTGCCTCGGCCTCAGCGGCGCCGGTGATGCCGGTGATCGACACGTAATAGACAAAACCGGAGGTGTTCTGCAGCACCTTGGGCAGGCGCTTGTCATCGGTTGTCGGAGTCGCCAGACGGATGAAGTTCAGCCCCGCCTTCTGCGCCGGGATGCACAGCTCTTCGTCCTCTTCCGGCGGCAGGTCCACCACGATCAGACCGTCGATGCCCGCGGCCTTGGCGTCTTCCAGGAACTTGCCGACGCCGCGTTTGTAGATCGGGTTGTAGTAACCCATCAGCACGATCGGGGTGGTGTCGTCACCCTTGCGGAAGTCGGCGGCCAGCTGCAGCGTCTTTTCCAGTGTCATGCCGCCGTCCAGCGCCCGCTGCCCGGCCAGCTGAATGGTCGGCCCGTCGGCCATCGGATCAGTGAACGGCAGGCCCAGCTCAATGATGTCCACACCTGCGCCCGGCAGCCCCTTCACCACCTCCAGCGAGGTCTCGTAGTCCGGGTCGCCCGCCATCACATAGGTGACAAAGGCTTTCTTTCCGGCGGCGTTCAATTCGGCGAATTTGGCATCAATGCGGGTCATGGGCGGGCCTTGCTTTCAGGTTTCCGCCCCGGTGTGCCGAATGTTGCGCGGGAAATCAATCCCGCGCCGCACCGGCCCGGCTCAGCCGCCCAGCGGAATGTGCCAGCGCAGCGTCAGCGTGTTCACGCCCGGGTTCTCATCCGCGGTTGAGGCGTTGGACTTGTGGCTGAACGCCAGGGACACCGCCCTGCCGCTGTGGAACCTCTTGCCCACCGCCAGAAGGGTGCGGATTTCAAAGGCGGAGCCCAAGTCGTTTGCATCGGAGCTTTCGTGATAGGCGCCAGGCATTACGCTGGTCTCGATGAACCAGTCGTTGTTCAGACCGATAACTCCGCTGATGCCGACGCCGGCAAACACATCGCCCGCCTCCTGCACCTCCAGCCCGGCGCCGAAGCGGGCCGACAGCCGCCCGCGTTCATAGAACGGCGCGTGCAGGTAATCCACTGCGAACACTGGGCTGTCTTCCGCCGCATCCCGGTGATAGTCGGAATACCCCAGCCCCAGCGTTACCTCCTGAGCAGCCGCAGGCAAGGCCATGGCAGCCGACAATGCTGCCGCCAGCAAAGCTGTCTGTTTCATTTCAAGCCCCTCGCAGAATTATTTATTTGGCATAAAGATATTTTATTGCAGAGGTTTTCCAAGCCACCTCACGAAAAAGCAATAAGAGGCCCCCCTGTGCAACGCCGCACAGAAAGCAATTGTGGCGCTTTTGCCAGCCATACTTGCCTTGCGCGCACGCCCAATGCTGCCTAGAAGCAGCTCCCAAGTGGCATCAGGAGGCCGAAATGGGCTTTAAAATGGGAATCGTCGGCCTGCCCAACGTGGGCAAGTCGACGCTGTTCAACGCGCTGACCAAAACCGCCTCGGCGCAGGCGGCCAACTTTCCGTTCTGCACCATCGAACCCAACGTGGGTGAGGTTGCGGTGCCGGACGCGCGGCTGGACAAGCTGGCGGAGATCGCCAAGTCGAAACAGATCATCCCGACCCGGATGACCTTTGTCGACATCGCGGGCCTGGTAAAGGGCGCCTCCAAGGGCGAGGGCCTGGGCAACCAGTTCCTGGCCAACATCCGTGAAACCGACGCAATTGCCCATGTGCTGCGCTGCTTTGAAGACGGCGACGTGACCCATGTGGACGGCCGCGTCGATCCGGTGGCCGACGCCGATGTGATCGAGACCGAGCTGATGCTCGCGGATCTCGAAAGCATCGAGAAGCGCCGCGCCAACCTGGTGCGCAAGCTGAAGGGCAACGACAAGGAAGCCCAGCAGCAGGACCGCCTGCTGGCGGCCGCGCAGGCAGTGCTGGAAGACGGCAAGCCCGCCCGCCTGGTCGAGGTCGATACCGAGGACGCCAAGGCCTGGAAGATGCTGCAACTGCTGACCACCAAGCCGGTGCTTTATGTCTGCAACGTGGGTGAGTCGGAATCGGTCGAGGGCAACGCGCACTCCGCCAAGGTCGCTGAAATGGCCGCGGCGCAGGGCAATGCCCACGTCATCATCTCCGCCCAGATCGAGGAAGAGATCAGCCAGCTGGACCCGGAAGAGGCCCAGATGTTCCTGGAGGAAATGGGGCTGGAAGAGGCCGGTCTGGACCGCCTGATCCGCGCGGGCTACGACCTGCTGCACCTTGAGACCTATTTCACCGTCGGCCCCAAGGAAGCACGCGCCTGGACCATCCGCACCGGCACCGCAGCGCCGCAGGCGGCGGGTGTCATCCACGGCGATTTCGAAAAGGGTTTCATCCGGGCCGAAACCATCGCCTATGACGACTTTATCGCCTGCAACGGCGAACAGGGCGCCAAGGAAGCCGGCAAGATGCGGGCCGAAGGCAAGAGCTACATCGTCAAGGACGGCGATGTGCTGCACTTCCTGTTCAACACCTGATCCCTGAACCGTTTTCAGGAGACTGCGGCCCGCCATACCCTTGGCGGGCCGCAGTTTTTTGCGGCACAGGGATCGACCTGGGCACACGCTTGTCCATCCTGTCCGCGGCCCGCGCCGGAAATCCCGGGACGGGCGGCGCAATTGCTCTACTATTATGCCGGAACGCCGCCCCGGAATGCGGCCCCGACTTGCTGCGAGGACAGGCCTCCCATGGAAAAAGACGACGCCATCAATGTTCTGGGCGGCCCGCTGGCACCTTGTTCCACTGCGCCCGTGACCGGCTTTTTCCGCGACGGCCATTGCAACACCTGTGCCGAGGATCATGGCAGCCACACCGTCTGCGTGGTGACCACGGCTGAGTTCCTGGCCTTCAGCAAATACGTGGGCAACGACCTGTCCACCCCGCGGCCCGAGTTCGGCTTTGCGGGCCTCCAGCCCGGCGACCGCTGGTGCCTTTGCGCGGCACGCTTCCTGCAGGCCGCGGATGAGGGCTGCGCCCCCAGAGTGCACCTGGAAGCGACCCACATGCGGGCGCTGGAAATCGTGCCGCTGAGCATCCTGCAAAGCTACGCCGCCGACCCGGCCTGAGCACAGAAGCCTATGTTCTGCAAAGAAAAAGGCGCCCCTCTGGGCGCCTTATCTTTTTGCTTTGGCCGGATGGCTCACTCCTCGAAGGTGCGGCCTTCCTCGGTGTCGGACATGTCAAAGCCCAAGTGCTTGGCGACGGTGAACACGTCCTTGTCGCCGCGGCCGCACATGTTCATCACGATGATATGGTCCTTGGGCAGACCAGGGGCGATCTTCATCACATGGGCCAGCGCGTGGGAGGGCTCCAGCGCCGGGATGATGCCCTCGGTTCGGCAGCTGACCTGGAAGGCCTCCAGCGCTTCCTTGTCGGTGATCGAGACATATTCGGCGCGGCCAGTGTCATGCAGCCACGAATGCTCGGGGCCGATGCCCGGGTAATCGAGACCGGCGGAGATCGAAAAGCCCTCCTGGATCTGGCCGTCATCGTCCTGCAGCAGATAGGTGCGGTTGCCATGCAGCACGCCTGGGCGGCCGCCGGTCAGCGACGCGCAGTGCTCCATCCGGTCGTCCACGCCCTTGCCGCCGGCCTCGACGCCGATGATCTTCACCGAGGGATCATCCAGGAACGGGTAGAACAGCCCCATCGCGTTGGAGCCGCCGCCGATCGCGGCAATAACGGTGTCCGGCAGGCGGCCTTCGCCTTCCTGCTCCTCCAGCTGCCAGCGGACTTCCTTGCCGATCACCGACTGGAAGTCGCGCACCATCGCCGGGTAGGGGTGCGGGCCCGCGACGGTGCCGATGCAGTAGAAGGTGTCGCGCACGTTGGTCACCCAGTCGCGCAGCGCGTCATTCATCGCGTCCTTGAGGGTGCCGCGGCCCGAGGTGACCGGGATCACTTCGGCGCCCAGCAGGCGCATCCGGAACACGTTAGGCGCCTGGCGTTTGACGTCATGCGCGCCCATGTAGACCACGCATTTCAGGCCGAACTTGGCGCAGACGGTGGCGGTGGCCACGCCGTGCTGGCCGGCGCCGGTCTCAGCGATGATCCGGGTCTTGCCCATGCGCCGCGCCAGCAGGATCTGGCCCAGCACGTTGTTTACCTTATGCGCGCCGGTGTGGTTCAGCTCGTCACGCTTCATGTAGACCTTGGCGCCGCCCAGTTCTTCGGTCAGGCGCTCTGCAAAATAGAGCGGGCTGGGGCGGCCGACATAGTGCTTCCACAGGCTGTCCATCTCGGCCCAGAAGGAGGGGTCGTCCTTGGCTTTGTTGTATTCTTCTTCCAGGCTCAGGATCAGCGGCATCAGGGTTTCGGATACGAAACGCCCGCCAAAGATACCGAAACGGCCATTTTCATCCGGACCGTTCATGAAGCTGTTGAAAAGATCGTCGGCCATAGGTGTTCCCTCACTTTCGCAGCGCCCGCAATGACTATAGCGCGGCAGCGCCTTGGTAAAGAGGACTCTGCTCAAGCAGGTCTGCCCGGCTGGGGCTGCCGCCCTGCCGGTTCGTTTGCTCATTCTGTCATGCTGCCGGCCCTAAAGGTCAGGCGGAGAAGGATGGCGGCGCCGCCACGAAGGCGGAGGCGGGCGGGCGTATCCGCCCGCGTGCTAAACGTTGTCTCTGCACGTCCCCTGCAAAGGGGCCCTGTTCCAAGGTGCCAGGGGTGTCAGGCCCGGCTGTGACCGCGATCAGGGGCCACTATGGCAGACCCGGCTTAATACAGGATGAGAGCAGCGTTCGGCGGAGCCGCAACACTCAAGCCGAGCGGTTGAGGACTACTGTTGCGCAATGAGTATTTTTGGAAAGATGAAGCCGCTGGCCAAAGCCCCTTCATCTTTCTTCAAATACTCAAAATCCGCCGCTTGCCCCGCGGATCAGCGGGGCGGCGGCGCGAGGAAGTCAGCCGCGGGCGGCGTGTGCGGCCCGGGTGAAGCTTTCGATCAGCGCGGCGTCCTTCTGGCCCGGCGCGCTTTCAACGCCGGAGGAGACATCCACCTGCCGGGCGCCGGTCATGCGGATCGCCTCGGCCACGTTTTCCGGGGTCAGGCCGCCGGCCAGCATCCAGGGTTTCTGCCAGTATTTGCGCCCCGCCAGCAGGCGCCAGTCAAAGGCGAGGCCATTGCCGCCGGGCAGCTCTGCCTCCTTGGGCGGTTTGGCGTCGATCAGCAGCTGGTCCGCCACCTGCTCATACTCAGCAATCTGCGGCAGATCCGCGGCATCGGCGATGCCAACGGCCTTCATCACCGGCAGGCCGTAGCGGCTGCGCACCTCGGCCACGCGTTGCGGGCTTTCCTTGCCGTGCAGCTGAAGCATGTCGAGCGGTACGGCGCTGGTGATAGCATCCAGCTCCGCGTCGGTGGCATTCACCGTCAGCGCCACCTTGCACAGGCCCACGGGCGCTTCGACGGCCAGCGCGGCGGCTTGTTCGATGCTGACGTTGCGGGGCGACTTCGGGAAGAAGACGAACCCCGCGTAGGCTGCGCCTGCCGCCGCAACGGCGGCCACATCCTGCGGGGTGCTGAGCCCGCAGATCTTGACCCGGATGTCCGTCATGACCGGCTCAGCTTGCGTCTTCGAGAAGCGCCAGGACTTCGTCCTTGCCTTCGTGTTTCTGCTTTTTCAGCCGCTTCACTTCGCGGTTCAGCTTGCGCGCCTCGCGGGCCTTTTCGGCCGCTTCGCGGCGGTGCTTGTGCTCGCGGATCCATTCCCACAGGAAGCCCAGCACCAGACCGGCGCCGACCCCGCCCAGAACCACCGCAAACAGCGGCAGCGAGACGCCCGGATTAAAACCGAACAGCTCACCCAGTGCCTCCGGCATCAGTTTGAGCTCAACAAAACTGCGGTTTGCAAGGCTCACGGACACCAGCACGATGGCCAGCGCCCCCAGAACCGCGTAGCGAATGTAACGCATCAGGCTTTCCCGTTCAGGCGGTCCCTCAAGAGCTTACCCGTCTTGAAGAACGGCACATGTTTTTCCTCGACATGGACGGTTTCACCGGTGCGGGGATTGCGGCCGACCCGCGAGTCCCGCTTCTTGACCGAAAAAGCGCCAAAGCCGCGCAGTTCGACCCGGTCGCCCCGGGCCATCGCGTTGGTCACT
This sequence comes from Leisingera sp. ABM4_103, assembly GCF_056158685.1. Lineage (NCBI taxonomy): Bacteria > Pseudomonadati > Pseudomonadota > Alphaproteobacteria > Rhodobacterales > Roseobacteraceae > Leisingera > Leisingera sp. ABM4_103. Next base: position 868,351 of record NZ_JBSWTU010000005.1, read on the forward strand.
TCCTCAAACACCGTGTTCACGATCCTCTCCACATCCCGCTGATACAGGTGCGGGTTTTCGTCTGCAATCTTCTGAATCAACTCAGAGCGGATCATGATCTGTCTTCCTCCCAGGCTGCCATAATGTTTTGGCTATTATTCTGAGAGTATAGGAAAAATTCCCGCGTGGGGGAACAAAATGCCGCATGCAGGGCGGGAAATCCGGCAAGAGTTCACCCGCTTTGCAGGCTGCCGGGGCCGGATCAGGCGCCGCCGCGCGGCGCTGCGCCGCGGCATCCGTGGTCCGGATGCCGCAGCAGCTCCAGTTGATTCGGGTCCCGCAGCCTTAGTGGCAGGGATGGACTTGGGTTCCGGCCGCCTTGGCGTTCGCCGGGGTCCAGGCCGGATTTGCTGAGCGGGCAACGCCGCTGACATCCCGCTGAGAAAGGCTGACATTCCAAGCCGGGTTCAACCACACGGTGGCGGAATTGGCGTCATCGGCCCGGGAGAGTGTGCCGTGCACGGAGACGCTCAGGTTTGCTGCGTCATGCTGTGCCGTGATTGTCAGCCGGTCCCCTGCTGCTGCGGTTTCGGGACGGTCCAGCAGGTAAGCCGTGCGTCCCCAGTGCCCGCCAGCGTCCAATCCGTTTGCCACCAGAATGCCCGGCGCCAACTGCATCTCGAAACTGACAAAAACCGCGTGAATAGTGCCGTCGTTGGTACAGGTCAGATCCCTGGCGATGCGCCCCGGGTTGATGGTCGGCCTGGTGAAATCGAAGTGAAACAGGTCTGCCGCCGGCCCCAGGGCGCGCAGCCCGCAGGCCGCAAAATCGTTAGGGGTCAATTGCGCGACCCGCGCAAAACGGTGAAAGGCGCTCAGGTCGAAGCCTTCCGCCTTTTGCGGGCGCCACAGGTCCAGCAGGCCGCCGCTTTCGACGGGCCGCGCCAGCAGCGTTCCCCGTTCCGGAATTGCGCGCGCGCCCGGCTTGGCCAGTTCGGACATGGCGTGGGTCAGTGTCGCAAGCGCGCCCTCGCCGAGGAGAACGGTATCGACGATTTCCGAGATCACGACATCGGCCGGTTCCGGCATGTCCTCGCCCATGGTGATGTCGTGCGACCATTTCGGGATCACGGTGATCCGGTCGCTCAGACCGTTGTCTGCGATGACTTGGGTCGCGGCCTGCGCAATCAGCGGCTGCTGTTCGCAGGTGTAGACATGTTTCGCACCGGCGCGGGCCGCCAGCATCGCGGTCAGACCAGCTCCGCAGCCGATGTCCAGAACCACGTCCCCCGGCCTTACCTTGGCCGCGATGGCCTTGGCATAGGCTTGGTTGCGGGCGGTGTCCGCCAGCATCGGAAAATGCCAGCGGGGCACAAACGTCTGATGCAGCCGCTCCTGCAGAACCTGGGCTTCGTGGTGGTGAGGATCTGCTGCCAAAGCTTCCGTGAGGATCTGAGAGGTCCGCAGACCGCCGTCCTTCAGAGGTTCAGATTTTGCGCGCCAGACGAGTTTTTCTGCCACTTCGGCGCCATGATGAGAGTTTGCGTGCGCCGGATTGGCCGAGTGTCCTTTGGTCAACTTTTAGTCTTCCTGATTTGAAGAAAATGCGATTGTTTCGACTATCCATCAGGCGCCTCTAATAAATGGTGAAGGCGAAGCAGGGACTGCAGGTCAAATGCAGCAAAAGAAAAAGCCCCGCAGTTGCCTGCGGGGCTTTGTGTTGTCTGCCGTGAGGCCGGGGAGATTAGTCGCCCGACTTCAGTGCGGCACCCAGGATGTCGCCCAGCGATGCGCCGGAGTCCGAGGAGCCATACTGTTCCACTGCTTCTTTCTCTTCCGCGATCTCGCGCGCCTTGATGGACAGGCCCAGGCGGCGGGTCTTGGAGTTGACGTTGGTGACGCGCACGTCGACCTTGTCGCCAACCGAGAAACGCTCGGGGCGCTGGTCGGCACGGTCGCGGGCCAGGTCGGAGCGGCGGATGAAGGACTTCATGCCTTCGTATTCCACTTCGATGCCGCCGTCTTCGATCGCGGTCACTTCGACGGTGATCACGGAGCCGCGCTTCACGCCGCCCACGGCTTCGGCGAACTTGTCGCCGCCCAGAGCTTTGATCGAGAGCGAGATACGCTCTTTGTCGACGTCCACTTCGGAGACAACGGCCTGAACCACGTCGCCTTTGCGGTAGTTCTGGATCGCGTCTTCACCGCGCTCGTCCCAGGACAGGTCGGACAGGTGAACCATGCCGTCGATGTCGCCGTCGAGGCCAATGAACAGACCGAATTCGGTGATGTTCTTGACTTCGCCTTCGACCTGGGTGCCTTCCGGGTAAGTCTCGGCAAAGACTTCCCACGGGTTGCGCATGGTCTGCTTGAGGCCCAGGGACACGCGGCGCTTGGCACCGTCGATTTCCAGAACCATGACGTCGACTTCCTGGGAAGTGGAGACGATTTTGCCCGGGTGGACGTTTTTCTTGGTCCAGGACATCTCGGAGACGTGGACCAGACCTTCGACGCCCGGCTCCAGCTCAACAAACGCACCGTAATCGGTGATGTTGGTGACGCGGCCCTTGTGAACGGAGTTCAGCGGGTACTTGGCGCCAACCAGATCCCACGGATCTTCCTGCAGCTGCTTCATGCCCAGGGAGATGCGGTGGGTCTCTTTGTTGATCTTGATGACCTGAACCTTGACGGTTTCGCCGATCGACAGGATCTCGGAGGGGTGGTTCACACGGCGCCATGCCATGTCGGTGACGTGCAGCAGGCCGTCAACGCCGCCCAGGTCAACAAACGCACCGTATTCGGTGATGTTCTTGACGACACCGTCCACTGCCTGGCCTTCGGACAGGTTGCCGATGACTTCGGCGCGCTGCTCGGCGCGGGACTCTTCGAGGATCGCGCGGCGGGAGACAACGATGTTGCCGCGGCGGCGGTCCATCTTCAGGATCTGGAACGGCTGCTTCAGACCCATCAGCGGGCCAGCGTCGCGCACGGGGCGCACGTCAACCTGCGAGCCGGGCAGGAACGCAACAGCGCCGCCCAGGTCGACGGTGAAGCCGCCCTTGACGCGGCCGAAGATCGCGCCTTCGACGCGCTGATCGTCTGCGTATGCTTTTTCCAGGCGGTCCCAGGCTTCTTCACGGCGGGCCATCTCGCGGGAGATGACGGCTTCGCCACGGGCGTTTTCTGCCGAGCGCAGGAAGACTTCCACTTCGTCGCCGACTGCGATTTCAGCGGCTTCGCCGGGGTTTGCGAATTCTTTCAGATCAACGCGGCCTTCCATCTTGTAGCCGACGTCGATGATGGCCTGGCCGGCTTCGATTGCCAGCACTTTGCCTTTGACAACCGAACCTTCGTCCGGGGTGTCCATTTCGAAGCTTTCGTTCAGGAGGGCTTCGAATTCCTCCATCGATGCGTTTTGAGCCATGAGGTCTCAGGTTTCCTTTACTAACGGTTTTCTGGCCGGGCGGTTGTCTCCGCCGGTCTTGGTTAGCCCTACAGAACGTGGCCCGGAGCACATCTGATCAAACAAACACAAAGGGCCGAGGTATTCCCCAGCCCTGCTCAGATATGCCACCCGGACGTTGACCGCCCTTGTATTGACAGCGCGCGTATAGGCGGATTCCCGGGGTTGCGCAAGGGAAAAGCCCTGCTGGGCAAGGCGGAGACGGCTTTTGGCAGCCCCCTGCCCCGCCTTTCGCCTGCCGGGGCCGCTTCAGGCCTGATCCCGGCGCTGGTATTCCTGCTCCAGCAGAACTACGCCCGTCATCAAATAGTCAACCGTCGAGCCCTCTCCCCGCAGGGGGAGCAGGATCTCGGTGGAGCTGCGGTATTCCGGCAGCGGGCCGACATAGGGCAGTGAGACCAGCAGCGGCCGGGGATTGGCGGCCGCTTCGGCAAAGCAGGTCCAGATCATGGACCCGGGCCCGAAGCCCGGACGTTCAGACAGGCGGGTGCCGGCGACCTTGGCGCTCAGCGTGTTGATGATCTTACTCCGCACATAGAGCGCCTTGAAATCAGACAGCTCCCCGGTCCCTGTCCGCTCGATTTCGAAGACCGCCAGGATATTGGTCGCCGTGCTGATATACGGCAGGCTCAGCTCGGCGAGCCGCGGGAAAGCGCCCGCCTCCGAGGCGTTCTGCCAAAGCTGAAGAACCGGTTTCAAAGCGGGATCCAGGTCACTCGCAGAAAAATCAGCGGTAAACATGGATACTGGCACCCCTCGCAAAGTCTTAACTGACAGCACCAGACCCGACGGACCTGCGCCGAGGCCGAAAAGGGTGCCTGCCGGCCAGTATAATGCAGATGAAATGCATGAATAGTCTCCGCAGGCAAATTTTACCTGCGGAGAAACCGGCGGCAGGCGCGGCAAAAACCGCCTGCCGCCGGGGATCAGCCCTCTCAGGCGATTTCGGTCACGATGGTGTCGCGCGACTTGCGGACCTTTTTCATCGGCAGCAGCCAGTCGCCCTCCTCCTGGCGGTAGCCCAGCGGCAGCAGCACCACCGAGCGCAGGCCCTTGTCCCGCAGGCCCAGGATTTCATCGACCTTCGCGGGGTCGAAACCTTCCATCGGGGTGCTGTCCACTTCCAGCTCGGCGGCGGCGGCCAGCGCAAAGCCCAGCGCGATATAGGCCTGGCGGGCGGCGTGGTCGTGGTTGGTGCGTTCCTCGCGCGGCAAATAGGTCGCCTTGAGGTTCTCGTAGTACTGGTTCAGCATCGGGATCTCACCGCGCTCCTCGGTCATCTGGCGGGTCACCGAGTCGATGCGGTCTTCGGAGTAGTTGTCCCAGGCGGCAAAGACCAGCAGGTGCGAGCCATCGGTGATCTGGGCCTGATCCCAGGCGTGCGGTTGGATCTGTGCGCGGATTTCCGGATTGGTGATGACGAAGACCTCAAACGGCTGGGTGCCCGAGGAGGTCGGCGCCATGCGGATCGCCTCGATGATCTGGTCAATCTTTTCCTGCGGAACCGCCTTGGCGGGGTCCATCTTCTTGGTAGCATAACGCCAGTTCAGCTTCTCGATCAGGGTGCTCTTGCTCATCTCATTGGTCCTTTCACGGCCGGTTGCCAGGGGTGGTATAGATTTGTGACTGGCTATATAAGCGGTACCGGATTGGGCACAAGAAGGCACATTTCTGAGCCCCGGTTACACGGAGGGAACCACCATGGCAGAAGGGCAATGCCCGGAATGCGGCCGTATCAACGAGGTGCTGTCGCGGGTCGGCGACCGCTGGAGCGTGCTGATCGTGATCTCGCTGGCGCAATACGGGGTGCTGCGGTTCAATGAGCTGAAGCGGCATCTGGGGATTTCCCAGCGGATGCTGAGCCTGACGCTGCGAGAGCTGGAGCGGGACGGGCTGGTGAGCCGCACCTATTACCCGACGATCCCGCCCAAGGTGGAGTATGCACTGACGCCGCTGGGCGAGTCGTTCCGCGAACCGGTTTGGGCCATGGGGCTGTGGGCGCTGGAGCATCTGCCCGCGATTGATGCGGCGCGGGCGGACTATGATGCCGCGGCGGAGGCGGAGAAAAAGACTGCCTGATGCAGAGGGCCGGAGCGGCTAGCCCCGGAATGCCCAGATGCGGGCGTCCCGCTTCAGCATTGCTTGTTCAGCGGCGTCCAGCCGGGCGGCTGCCGCAGCAGGATCGCGGCTGCCGCCTGCCTTGGTCCAGAGCCTGAGCGCAGACGCCGGGCTCCAGGGCAGGCAAGCGGAGGCCAGCCACTGCCGCAAGGGCGGCGGCAGCGCGTCGAAGGCCTGCATCGGGTCCCCTGCCCTGCGCCGCCGTTTCAGGCGCGAGTTGAGATTGCGGCGGGGCCTGCGGTCAGCCATTGCGGTGCCAGTTTGGGAAGGGATCGTCCAGCGCAGCCCAGGCCGGATCGAGACCGTCTGCGGCTTCCGGCACCAGGCAAGCATTTAGGCGGGCCGTGATCGCGGCCTTGTCCAGCCCTGCGCCGATGAACACCAGCTCCTGGCGGCGGTCGCCCCAGGTTTCATCCCAGTTCTGCAGGAATTCACGCCGGGCTTCGGGGTGGCTGGGCCAGCGCTCGGACGGCACCGCGGCCCACCACAGGCCCAAAGGGCGGACCGAGGAGATGGCGCCGGCCAGAGAGAACTCCGCGGCCCAGTCCGGGCGGGTCGCCAGCCAGAAATGACCCTTGGCACGGATCACGCCGGGCAGGTCGCCATTCAGCAACGCGTGGATTTTGGCAGGGTCAAAGGGGCGTTTGGCCCGGTAGACAAAGGAGGAGATGCCGTATTCCTCGGTCTCGGGCACGTGGTGCTCGAAGCCATATAGCTCCTTGGCCCAGAGCGGATGTTCATGAGCCTTGTCAAAATCGAAGCGGCCGGTGTCGAAGATGCGGTCTCCGTCAACTTCGGAAAAGTCGGTCTGGATCACCTCGGCATCCGGGTTTAGCGCCTTGATCACAAGCATCGCTGCTTCGGTCTGGGCCGGGCCGGCCTCGGTCACCTTGTTCAGAATGATGACGTTGGAAAATTCGATCTGATCGGTCAGCAGATTGACCAGCGTGCGGTCGTCCTCCTCACCCAGGCTTTCGCCGCGGTCGCTGAGGAAGTCGTGGCTTGCGAAATCTCGCAGCAGGTTCACCGCATCGACCACGGTCACCATAGTGTCGAGGCGGGCCACGTCCGAGAGGCTCCGGCCCTCCGCATCGCGGAAATCGAAGGTCGCGGCCACGGGCAGCGGCTCGGCAATGCCGGTGCTTTCGATCAGGAGGTAATCAAAGCGCCCTTCGTCCGCGAGGCGGCGCACCTCTTGCAGCAGGTCGTCGCGCAGCGTGCAGCAGATGCAGCCGTTGGTCATTTCCACCAGCTTTTCGTCCTGTCGCGACAGTTCTGTTCCACCGCGCACAAGGTCCGCGTCGATGTTCACCTCGCTCATGTCATTCACGATCACTGCAACCCGGCGTCCCGCGCGGTTGTTCAGAACGTGGTTCAGCAGCGTAGTTTTCCCGGCTCCAAGAAACCCCGAAAGCACCGTGACCGGCAGCCTGTTATCCGTCATGCCCGAATCTCATTATGTTATATCGTAACTTTCACCGGGAGCACGCTTAGCAGCTTCCGGTGCGGCCTGCAATTCCCGGAAAGCTCCGACGGCCGCCAGAACGCGGACAGCCGCGTTTTCACACGCCGCTGCCACCTGCGGGGACAAAAGTTTTCAGTAAAACTTTTGGCAATTTTCTTGAGTAAGAAAATGCACCGATGGCTGTTTAGAGGTCGATCTCCAGCACCCCGCCCGGCGCCAGTGCGCGGGACTGGCAGAGGATGATCGCCCCTTGGCGCTGCTTGTTCGACAGAACGAAGTCGCGGTGCTCGGCGTCGCCTGCGATCAGCCCGCATTTGCAAACGCCGCAGATACCGTCAGAGCATTTCACATTCACATGGATACCGCTTTCAGCAAGAGCCTCAGCCGCAGTTTTTTCTGCCGGGACCTGTATCTCGCGCCCCGACTTCGCCAGCTTCAGGGTGAAGGGGTGGTTTTCATATTCCGGCTGTTCGGGGACCGAGAAGTATTCCATGTGGCGGGCCTCTTCGGGGAAGCCGTTTGCCCGTGCGGTGTCTAGCACCGCTTGCATGTAGGCCTCCGGCCCGCAGGTATAGACGTGGCTGCCGGGTGTGTACTGCAGCACCTGCCTGAGGTCGGCGCGGGTGCCCTGATCCGAGAAATGCAAATGCACTTTTTCCGCCCAAGGCACATGTTTCAAGTCATCCAGAAACCCGGCATTTGCACGTTTAGAGCAGGAATAGCGGAATTCAAAATCCTGGCCCAGCGCGTGCAGCCGGTGGGCCATGGCGATCATCGGTGTCGCCCCGATGCCGCCGCCCATCAGGTAGGACTTGGCGGCGTCCTCATGCAGCGGGAAATGGTTGATAGGCTTGGAAATGAACACCATCCGGCCTTCTTCGAAGATCCGGTGCATCAGCTTCGAGCCGCCGCGGCCCGCGTCCTCGCGCAGCACCGCGATCTGGTATTTGGTGCGGTCCGCCGGGTCGCCCGACAGCGAGTACTGGCGGAAGAACTCCGGGGCGACCACCACGTCAATGTGAGCACCGGCAGTTGCGGCAGGCAGCGGCGCATCATCCGGCAGGGTGAACTCGTATTTGGTGACAGCGTCCGTCATATGCTCTGCCTTTGAGAGCCGCACCCGCATCACCGGCGCATCGCCCTGACCGGCGGTATAAACATGCTCCGGCAGCAGGCCTGCTGCGCGGCGGCGCTTGTGCTCGGCGGCGGGGATCATCGCCTGATAGGCGGCAATCCCGGCCTCCCGGTCCATCGGCGACGGCCAGGCATAGGGCGGCGGCGCCAGCGGCGCGGGGTAGACGGCCAGGGTCTGGTCCTCGAATTTCAGGTCCAGATCCTTGGAAAGCTGGCGGGCGTTCACCGGGTGCCGGGAGGGGGCGTAAGGCCCCTCCTCCACCATCTCCAGATCCCACCACCATTTCTTGGCGGTGTTGACCTCGCCATTGCCCAGCGCGTCGTCGAGCTTCGCCAGAAGCGGCGCGCTGCCGGGCAGGTTCATCGCGGCCCAGCGGAACGGCGCCTCGGCAAACAGGCCTTCGAGGTTCCAGGGGCAGGTCTTCATACAGCGGCCGCACATCGCACCGCCGGGGACCGTGACCCGGTAAGTGGTGCATTTCTGGCTGTCGGATTTCCAGATCTCATAGCCGTTGAACATCAGCTTGGGCCCGGCGGTGATCGCGCCGGAGGGACATTCGCGGGCGCATTTGTTGCAAGCCTCGCAAAACCGCTGCAGGCCGAAGTCGACCGGCTTGTCATGGGTCATCGGCAGGTTGGTGGTGACGGCGCCGGATTTCAGGCGGGGTCCGAGGAAGGGATTGAGGATCACCTCGCCAATGCGGGAGACCTCGCCCAGGCCGGAGAGCAGCAGCAGCGGCGGTTGCAGCACCTCGCCGTCCATCACCGAATGCACCCGGGCGGTATAGCCGAGGTTGCGGATCTGCTGCGCGATCACCCCGCCAAGCAGAGAAAACCGCAGATAGGCGCGCATCGATTGGGCGCAGGCGATCCAGTCGTCGCCAGAGGCGCCCTCCATCGTTTCATGGCCCTGGTCGATGATGATGCTGATGGCGTTCTCGTGGTAGGGGGCCAGCGGCTCGCCTGCCGCGTCGTGGGAGTAATAGGCCCAATCCGGGCAGCGCGAGATCCCCACTGCATCACAGCCAAGGAAATAGGCCGCGGCCTTGATATTCGCGGCGTTGCGGGCGGCATCCGTGGCGCTGGGGTCGATCTGCGGCGCGGGCTTGCCGTCCTGCAGCAGCACAAAGGCCGCAAGCGACGAGCGGAAAGCAAAAGCGGAGGAGGACTTGCGGACGTAGTTGCCGTTCTTCGCCGCCTCCTGCGGGCCTTTGCCGAGGTCGCCGAACAGCGCCCGGGCAAACATGTCGGCGCGTTTCGGAACCCGCGCGACATTAACCTCGTCGATATAGGTTGTCGGATCGTCCACCCGTTTCAGGGTCTCGAACGGGTGCGGTCCGTCCATGAAGCGGCGCTTGGCGTAGGGGTCGCGGGTGGCGGCGCTCTTGGCGTGGGCGCCGAGACCGAGCCGGTATTTGACCCCCGGCGTCTGGCCCGGTTCCAGCGGCTGATCGGGGGCTAGTTCCAGCGTTGTGGTGACGGCGGCGATCCCGAAGCGGCGGCCGAGGAAAGGGTTGGTGAGGCCGCCGTCCTCGAGGGTGGCAAGACCCGCCTGCACTGCGAGCCTGGCCAGATGCACATCCGTAGCAGCGCCGGTATGGGCGCGGGCTTCCCAGCCCAGAAGGCGGATGTAATTGGCGAGTGTCACCGCGGTTTCCGCCGCCCTCAGGCAGGCGCGCTGGTTTTGCGCGTCTGCGAGCCATTCGGTGCCGTCTTCCTCTGCTTTGGGGTCTCGGGGGAATTCATAGGCATAGACCAGCGCGTGGGTGTGGTGGCGGCAGTCCGCGGGCGGGGCCTGCATCGACTCGCGCAAAGACGCCATCACCACGTCGATGCCGGAGGCGAAGGTCTTGGTCTGCTTGGTGCGCAGCGTTTCCGCCAGCGCCGCCACATCCGGGTTCACCTGCGGTGTGTCCAGCCAGGCCGCGGACGGAACCGCGCAGGCGCCCGCCAGGGAGGCGTCGCAGAAGTAGCCGAATGCCTTCAGGTGCTCCGTGCGCTCCTGCGGGCTGGCGGGGATATCTGCACGCTCCCTTTTCACCAGCCCTTCGCGTGTGGCATCCAGCATCGCCTGGTAGTCGCGCATTGCGTTGACGATGGAGAGCGGCGCATCGGGGCGGCGGAAGCTGATCTGCGGCAGGGGTGGAATGTTTTCCAGCTCCTCTAGGCCCTTGCGGTGGCGCCGCGACTCTTGCGGATAGGGTCCCAGATGCACCGGCCGGTTGCGGTAGGAGAACAGTTTACCCATGGTCACCCCCTGAATGCTAAAGCTTGGCGACGATGCGCGGCTCGTCCTGCAGCAGCTTGGCGGCAGCCGACCGCAACTGGGCGAGTTCCTGCCCGGTGAGCTTGGCCTCGAAATGCGCCGCGTTTTCCTGTGCGATGGGCAGTACTTGTGTCAGCGCGGACTGCCCCTGCGCGGTCAGCCGGACCTGGATGGAGCGGCCATCCCGCGCGCTGCTGCTGCGGGTGATGAAACCGCGCTCTTCCATATGCCGCAGCGTGCGTGAAGCGGCCGTGCGGTCGATGCCGATGAAGCCTGCGATTTCTGATGGGGCGGTCAGCCCTTCCCCGCCAGCGGCCAGCAGCACGCACCACATCACGCGGGTCAAGCCGAACTCTGCGATCCGCTGCTCAAAGCGGCGCTCGATCACCCTGGCCAGCATGGTCACCTGATAGCCGAGTGAGCGGTGGAGATGGAAACGGTCTTCAGTCATAATAATTGACAGTGTCAATCATTTAATTGACAGCGTCAACTATACTGCCGGATGGGTCTAACCGCTTGCCTTACATGAGGCAGCCGCCCTGCTCCGCGCCCATAGGTTGCGCAAAATCAGCACAAAAATGTGTTTTCCGTGCATCCTCTGTAGCGTGTCCCGCCGCCAGGTGTGAGATCATGCATTACCACACCCCCAATTCAAACATCTGAAAAATAACAATGACGGTGGTTCAGGAGACAGAAGACATGCTCAGGAATGGGACCGGAGCTTGTGCACGCGGCAAGAGCTTGTTAACCCTCTCACCCTAGAGTCAAGAAACACCCAAAGGTTGAATTTCAGGACCCTAGTGAATGAGTATTTTGCTTCGGCTGTCATGTTTGATGTCTGCCGGATTGCTTTGCCTTCTGGGCTTCAGCTGGCACGTTTCGGCACAGGCGCAGGAAGGCCGAAGCGGACTGACGGTGGCATTTCTGCCGGTACCGCCGTTTGCGCAGCGCTCTGCGGACGGCGGCCGCAGCGGATTCTTTGTCGAGCTGGCAGAAGAGATCGGCGCGGATACCGGTGCTCCTATCGGCTATCTGGACGTGCAAACCTCCCACGAGTTCATCCGCCGGCAAGCTGATGGCGGCACCCAGCTCATCGCCGGTGTGGCGCGGCTTCCGCTGCTGGAGGAAACCAATGTGTTTTCCGCCCCGGTGGCATCGGAAACGCTGCGCCTGACCGTGTTGCGGCACCGGGCCGCGGAACTTGCGGGCAGCCCCCGCCGCGGTCTGCGCATCGGCATTGTGCCGCCGGCGGTCGGGTCGGCGGCTCAGGACCTTCTGGCCGCGAACCAGCCGGTGGAGTTCGTGACCCCGGAAGCGGCGCTGATGAACCTGCTGACTGGCGGCGTTGACGCGGTGCTTATCCCTGAACCCGTTGCCTTCTCGATTGCCAGGAACGCGCAGGTTGATGCCAAGATCAGCTTTCTCGATCCGCCGGTCCTTGCGTTCAGCCGCTTTGTCGCCCTGCACCGGAGCCGCGCGGACCTGCTGCCGGAAATCAACGCCGCGCTTGCGCGAATGGAGGCGGATGGCCGCCTGCCCGCGCTGCGGCAGAAATACTTTCTTGATATCCCCAAACCGGTCCCCGAGGTGCTGACCGTGGGCGTCCGCCACAACCCGCCATACCAGACCGTCGAGCCGGGCGGCATGTTTTCCGGTTTCGGTGTGGAGGTCCTGCGCGGGCTGGCGAAACGGGCGGGCCTCGCGCTGGAGTTCAAGCGGATTTCCCTGACGGAGTGGCGTGCAGGCCCCGGGCCCGGGCGCTATGACCTGTTACCCGACATGCGGATCACCGGCGAGCGGCGCGAGATGATGGATTTCTCCCTGCCGTTGGAACAAGTGCCGTATTCCGTGTTCACCCGCGCTGAGGATAAGGGCAAAATCACCGGGCTTGATGACTTGGCCGGACGCAGAGTGGCAGCGCTGCGGGGCAGCCCCCCGCTTGAGATTGCCGCGACGTATGAAGATGTCACGGTGCTGGCAGAAGAGACTGCGGATGCAGTGCTGGAGAGTTTTTTAGATGGGCGCGCGGACGCTATTCTGGCACCCGCCGCAACGACACTGGCGCGGACCCGGGAGTGGGCGGTGGCAGACCAGGTTGCCGCGGCCGGCCCGCCGGTCTTTGCCAGCGCGCGTGCCCCCGCGCTGCGGTTCGGCCTGGGTTCTGTCCGGGACCGGCTGAACGCGGTTATCCCGGGCTATCTGGCGTCCCAGGAGTTTGCCTGGCTGCGGGAGAAGTATTTTGGCACGCCGGAGTTCTGGACCCGCCCCCGCCAGTTTGCGGCCGCGGGCACAGCGGGGGGGATTATCGTGGCATTGCTCGGTTTTCTCCTGTGGCAGCATCAGCGTCAGCGCCAGCAGGCATACGAACGCCAGGCGCGGGACCTGGAGCTGGAACAGACCCACCGCCGACAGCTGTCAGCCATGGTGGAGCGGCTTGAGACCGCGAACCGGCAGCTTGCGGAATTCACCTATGCGATGTCGCATGATCTCAAGGCGCCGGCCCAGACGATGCGCGCGCTGCTGGCGGAACTGCGCGGCACCTCCAGTGCCTGCCTGGATGTTGAAGGGCGCGAGATTCTGGATGACTTGGAGATTACCAATGCGCGCATGGCCCGGCTGGTTGAGGACCTTAAGGTTTTTGCCCGCTCCGTCGATGACGAACGGCCTGTTGAAGCCGTCGATCTGACCCGCGAGGCCGTGGCCGCGGCCGCTGACATTGCCGCCGACATCGCGGCCGCGGGCAGCGTCATTGAGACGGGTATGCTGCCGGCGGTGGAAGGCAACCCCGACCAGCTGAGGACGCTGATCAGGCAGCTGATCTCCAACGCGGTCGCCTACCGTGACCCAGAGCGCGGCAGCAGGATCGAGATCGCAACAGGCCCGGAGGCTCCTGCAGGCTGGATCACCTTCAGCGTGCGCGACAACGGTATCGGAATTGAGCCGGAATATCATGACCGGATCTTCGGGCTGTTTAAACGTTTGCACAGGCATAGCGACCGCCAAGGCTCCGGGATCGGCCTGACCTTGTGCCAGCGCATAGCGGCAAATCACGGCGGCCGGATCGGCGTTTCCTCGCAAAAAGGGTCTGGCAGCACTTTCACCGTCACGCTTCCGGAGAAGGCAAGTGGCAGAAGTCATTGAAAACCTGATGCTGATCGATGACGATCACGCTGATCTGAAACAGTTCAAGCGGGTGCTTGCGCGCACCGGGCTGGCGGGCCGCGTCACCGCGTTTGATGATGCGTCGGAGGCTTTTGACTACTTGGCTCAGAACGCCGATGCCACGGACGATGCCATCTTCCTGGATATCAACATGCCGCGGATGAACGGGTTCGATTTTCTGGAGAAAGCCACCGCGGAGCTAGCCCAGCGGCTGGCCGGCACCATAGTCCTTATGCTGACCACCTCGGCCGACCCGGGCGACCAGCAGCGAGCGCAGCAATTCAACATCGTCCGCGGCTATCTGACGAAACCTCTGCAAGAGGAGGATATTCGCCACGCTGTCAGGCTGCTGGCAAAGGCCCGCAGCTGAGACGGGACAGCGCAGTACAGGAGACTTTCCAATCAGCGCGACGGCGCCGGACGACCAGATCCGGCTATGCAGCCCGGCCGCATAGGGCCGATTGAAATCCCGTGCTTTGCAGTTTTGCATTCGGCAAGCCTGCAGACTGCCGCCTTCCGGAAGTGCCGGCTGTGCCCCTTGATGCCCTGATCTCCAATTTGGATCAGGTACTCCCGGCAGCGGCCAGGCGCGGACGCCTGACCCGGACATAGGGTGTTCAGCAGCACGTGCGGCCGGCCAGCGGCGCAGGCTCTGACGGCGCGACCCCCCGGCGCGCCCACCCTATGTCCGGCAGGAGGCCCCCTCCCGGCCAGCAACAGCAGGAGAAAGGGCTCTGAGCATGCGGGCATGCCGCATCGCCACGTTTAAACCGGCGGTTTGCCCTTCAATGCGCGCGCAATCATCGCAATGACGAAGAGAACCAGGAAAATGAAGAACAGAATCTTGGCAATACCGGCAGAGGCGCCGGCGATCCCGCCGAACCCGAGCAAGGCGGCGATCAAAGCGATAACCAGAAATGTAAGTGCCCAACCAAGCATTATTTCACTCCTTCTCAGCGAGGCTACCGAACATCGCAGCCGCTAGATAAACCCGGCTAGGCCGCGATTGTTCCCTGCCCCGGCCCGCAACGGCGCCAGCTGGGCCCGTATCATCTGGTTGGACACTGGCCGGGCCAGCACAGGCCACCGCAGGCACGGTGAGTGCGCATCCAGCTCGTTTTCCGCGGCACTCCCCAAAAGGACCAGACGGCCGCCCCGGACTTGGACATCCCGGTCTATATGAAGCCGGGTCACCAGTTCGGAGCCCGCCTCAAAAAAGGCCACGGCAATCCGCTGGTAGCGGGAAAGCGCCATCAGCGCCGTATCATGCGCCTGCTGCACGCTGAGTTCAGCGGCAGGGTCGAAATCCAGAATGGCATCGCAGATATCGCAGGTAACCAAGTAGTTCCTGGACATGACCAGATAGACATGCGAGCAGCCTGGAGTAGGCATTTTCATTGCACCAGCCCCCCTATAGGCCTAGAGTGTGTATCCATTTCCCACCGGGCGCATTTAACTGCGACATAGCCGCCAGGGGAGCGCAATGTCTTCTACCGCCTGCCGCGAATGCCCGCTCCGCAAACGGGCCATTTTCACGCCGATGACGCGTGAGGAGGTGCTTTCAACGCAGCAGTTCAAAACCGGAGAACTGGTGGTGGATGCGGGTACGACAATTCTGCTGGAAGGCTCGAACAGCCCGCAGCTGTACACGGTGCTCAATGGAATGGGCACGCGTTACACAACGCTGGAAAACGGCCGCCGGCAGGTTATCAACTTCCTGTTTCCAGGTGATTTTGCCGGGCTGCAGGCCGGCCTGATGGGCGAAATGAAGCATTCGGTTGAGGCGACCACCGCCATGACGCTGTGTGTGTTCCGGCGTGCGGCGCTGTTTGAGCTGTTTGAGCAGGAGCCTCAGCGGGCCTATGATCTGACGTGGATCGCCGCGGTCGAAGAGCATTTTCTGGGCGAAACCATCGCCTCGCTGGGCCAGCGCGACGCGGCGCAGCGGATTGCCTGGGCGCTGGTGAGGATCTTTGAGCGCCTGAAGGCAGTTGGCATGGAGGAAAAGGGCACGGTACCGCTGCCCTTCAAGCAGCAGGATCTGGCAGATGCGCTTGGCCTGTCGCTGGTCCATACCAACAAAAAACTGAAAATGCTGCGGGACAGAAAACTGGCGCAATGGCACAACGGGAGGCTGAAGGTCAGCGATCTGCCTGCTTTGGCAAGCGTGGCGATGATCGATCTGGATGCGCCCGAACCCCGGCCGCTGATCTGACTGAAAGCACCGGATGCAGCCGGCCGGGACTGGCCGGTAGCCCCGCTTCTTCTTCCAGCACAATCCAGGCGTTCTGGCGCAGAGGAGCCGCAGGCGGGTCCTTGGGCAAGCCCTGGGTACTGGTAATACGGCGCCCGCGGGCGGCCAACGCCTTCGATGCGGGGCCTGGCACCGCGCCCAGGCAGTGGTGCACTTGCAGTCTAAAACTCTAGGAAACTGGCTGGAACCTTTCGCCGGGCTTGCGGGTTGGGACGGTACAATCCGCAACTGAAAGGACACGGCATGCTGTACTGGGCGCTCGTCTTCCTGGCCGTTGCCATCATTGCCGGAATCTTCGGATTTGGCGGCATCGCTTCGGCCTCCGCCGGGATCGCACAGATCCTGTTTTTTATATTCCTGGTGCTGTTTGCAGTGGCGCTGATCGTACGCTTGCTGCGCGGCTCCTCCCGTTGACGGCCGGGGCTGGCGGCAGCCGTTGAAGGCTGCCGCCCGCATTCAAGCCGCAGGCCGGACTGAACGTTTTCTGCCGTCCGGTTGTCCATCCACCGCTTTGACCTTCAAGAAGTAAAGGAGTACTCCATGACTGGCGCGCTTTCCGCCACCCCAAGCCCTGACAAAGTCGAAACCGGTGTCCGCGATACCGGCCCCATCGCCAGCGGCTTGGCGGATGTGCTGGCCGACACCTACCGGCTCGTCTTCAAAACCCACGCCTATCACTGGAATGTGGAAGGGCCGGCTTTCTATTCGATGCACAAGCTGACCGAAGAGCAGTACGAGAACATGTTTGCCGCCGCCGACACGCTGGCTGAGCGCATCCGCGCGCTGGGGCATCTGGCGCCGTCGCGGATGGATGAGATCCTGAACCGCTCGAAGATCGAGGACGCCGACGGCGAGCTGACCGCCGGCGGTATGGCCAAGGACCTTGCCGCCAGCCATGAACGCATTGCCCACCGGCTGCACGCGCTTGCCGAGCTGGCCAGCAGCCGCCGCGATATCGTGACCGAGGACCTGGCCACAGGGCGCTCCGCGTTCCATGAGCAGGCTGCCTGGATGCTGCGGGCGCTGGCCAAATCCTGATCTGTAATTTCTCCCGCCTTCCTGCCGCCTCCTCCCGTTTTGCAGGAAGGCACCGGTCCCCGCCCCGCTTCCTCCCCGGGGCGGGGACTTTTAAAGCGGCTGTCACGCGGGAAAAAAGCCCCGGGCCGCAAGTGCGGCCCGGGGTCCTGCCACCCAGCCCTGGCGGGCGGTGTCAGCTTTTAAGGGTTTCGGTTGACGAGAAGAACATCGCTTGGCTCACCGCGGAGCGCACCTGCTCTTCGGTGTACGGTTTTGAGATCAGGAACGCCGGTTCGGGTCCCTCGCCTGTCAGCAGGCGTTCGGGGAAGGCGGTGATAAAGATAACCGGACGTTCACCGTACTTGGCCAGAATGCCATTCACCGCGTCGATCCCGCTCGAATTGTCCGCAAGCTGGATGTCCGACAGGATCAGATCGGCGGAGTCCTTTGAAGCAAGGTCCATCGCATTTGTTTCCGTGCGGGCGATACCGGTCACTGTATGGCCCATGCCGGTGACGATCGCCTCAAGGTCCATCGCGATGACCGCTTCGTCCTCGATGATCATGATCTTACCGGCGGTCGCCCGCGACATTTCCTCGTAAGCGATAGAAATCAGCTCTGAGGCTTCGCTTTCGCTCACCCCCATGATGGTGCCGGTTTCGGCCGCGCTGAACTCCTCGATGGTGTGCAGCAGCAAGGCTTCGCGGGTATTCGGCGTCAGGCGCCGCAGGTGTTTTTGCGCTTTAGCGGCCAGGCCCGCATCGTTTTCCTCCTCTCCCGCCGGGGCGCCGGAGGAGGACCAGATCGCATGGAAGACACGGAACAGCGCAACTTTGGGAGACAAAACGCTGTCATATTCGGCGTCGCCGGCCAGGATGGCTTCGAGCGAAGCCAGGGCATATTGATCGCCGCTGTTCTGGCTGCCGGTCAGCGCGCGGGCGTAGCGGCGCAGATAGGGCAAGTTTGCACCAATCTGACTGGCGATCAGTTCTCCCGATTGAGCGGTCATTTTGTGATGTCCTTTTTTGCAATATACATGGAACTATACGCGCTAATGTGCGTTTGGTTCCAGAAAACCGCGCAAAAAACCGATGGATGGCATGACACAGCTAAACACCCCCCGGCCGCGCAATGAAACGGCCGACCGCGACATAGACGAAAACCTCAAGCGGGCTTTCGACGAGATCGCGAATGAGCCGGTCCCGGACCGGTTCACCGATCTGTTAAAGCAACTGAAGGACAAGGGGGCTGCGACGCCTCCCTCACCTGATCGGTCCGAGGAGGAGCGCTCCGATGACTGAAGCCGCACAGGACCCGAGAGACGACCTGGTCAACCACTTGGGCGCCCTGCGCGCCTTTGCTATCAGCCTGACCCGCAACAGCGCCACCGCCGACGATCTGGTGCAGGACACGCTGGTCAAGGCCTGGACGAATATCGAGAAATTCGAGCATGGGTCGAACATGCGGGCCTGGCTGTTCACTATCCTGCGCAACACATTTTACTCGCTGCGCCGCAAACGCAAGCGCGAGGTGGAAGACGGCGACGGGGCGCTGTCCGCAACACTGGCGCAGAAACCCGACCACGACGGGCGGCTGCACATGCGCGATTTCCAAGTAGCCTTTGCCCAGCTGAACGACGAGCAGCGCGAAGCGCTGACGCTGGTCGGTGCGGGCGGCTTCTCTTACGAGGAAGCCGCGGAGATGTGCGGTGTGAAGACCGGCACGATCAAAAGCCGGGTGAACCGCGCACGGGCGCGGCTGGCCGAACTGATGGAACTGGGCGACGACAGCCAGATGGAGCTGACAGATACCGTCACCGCTGGGATCGTTGCCCAGCAGGGCGCCGCGTGATCAGAATGCCCCGGCTGCAAGCGGGCAGCCTTTTGGTCCGACTGGCGGCGGTGATGACGCTTGCGCTGCTGCCGCTCGGACTGATTGCGCTGTACCAAACCAACGCTGTGGTGGAGGAAGCCACCCGGCTGTCCCGCGCCTCGCTGCTGGACCGCACCGAGAGGGCTGCGTCCAGGGAGCGGGAACTGCTGCAACGGGCCGGCGGCGCCACCGAGGGGCTGGCCGCTTCGATCCTGCCCGTGGTCGCTGACCGCGACGCCTGCATCCGGATGCTTAAAGCCTTTAACGAAGGCGCGAACCCCTTTACCTTTGCCGCCTTCATGTCGCCCGAAGGTAAGATGGAGTGCGCGTCCGACGGGAAGGTGCGGGACGTTTCCAAGAGGTGGATGTATCTGAAGGCCCGGCAATCCCCACGGCTGTCCTTTGCTTTGAGCCGCGACCTTTTGGGGGCCGACAGAAGCTACCTGCTGGCGACCAGCCCGGTGCTGCGCAATGGCATCCTGATGGGATACGTGTCGATTGGAATTCCCCATAAGGTGAGCGCTGAGCCGAATGGCGACGAAGTGTCTTTTAAAGGCATCCAGTATGTCACCGTGGATTCGCAGGGCGAAATTCTGTCCGCAAGCGTTCCCGAACAGCGCGCGTCACTGGCTTTGCCGGTCTCAATCCCCCGGCGGGAACTGGCGGCTCGTATCGGCGACACGTTTTTTGAGGATGCCCGCTCCGGCCAGGAACGGTTTTTTGCAGTGAGCGAGATCCTTCCCGGCCAGGTCTTTGTGGTTGGCAGCTGGCCAGTGGAACACGCCGTGTCGGCGGCGACAAACCCTGCATCGCTGATGACGCTGGCGTTCCCGGTACTAATGTGGCTTGCGGGGATTGCCGTTGCCATCTTCGGACTGCAGCGGATGGTGATCCGTCACCTGAGCGCGCTGCGCACGGCGATGCGCCGCTATGCGCTGGGGGAGCGCGAGGATGCCAGTTTGGAGCTTATCTCTCCTCCGCGCGAATTCGCCGAAGCCCAGCAATCCTTCAACCGGATGGTGGCCATCCTCAGCGAAGCGGAGCGGCGGCGCGAGCTGGACCTGGAAGAGAAGACCGTCCTGCTGCGCGAGATTCACCACCGGGTGAAGAACAACCTGCAGCTTGTTGCCTCGATCATGAATATGCAAAGCCGCAATGCGCAGACGCCGGAGGCCCGGCGGATGCTGGCGCAATTGCAGCGGCGGGTGCGCGGCCTGGCAACCATTCACCGGAGCCTGAACACCAATCCCGATGTCACCACCGTCGACAGCCGTGACCTGATTGATACGCTGATCTCGGAAATCGGCGCGATGCTCCCCGGCGCGGGCCAGAAACTTTCGATCAGGACAGATCTCGCGCAGGTGCCGCTGAGTCAGGACCAGGGGGTGACTCTGTCGATGCTGGTGTCGGAGGCGATGACCAATGCGCTCAAATATGCCGGTGTGCCTGACGGCGGAAAACCGGAAATCCTGGTCAGCCTGCGCGAAACGGCAAAAGACTGGCTGGAGCTTGAGATAACCAACACCAAGGGGCGGCCCGTGATGCCTCCTGAGGAGGCCGCGGACGGAACGGGCGTCGGTGCCCGGCTGATGATGGCCTTTGCCACCCAGCTTGAGGGCGAGGCCACCATTTACGAAACTGACAACAGCCATACCTACAAGCTGAACTTCCCTGCTGTAGCCGGGGCCGTGCCGCCGGCAGCAGCGTCACAAGATCAGGAGAAACATGCCGCAGGAGCCGCAACCTGAACAGCACCACGGTGATTTCGAGGTGTTGATTACTGCCGAGGAGGCCTGGCCTGCGTTTGAGCGCGCGGTGCTGGGCGCAAAGCGCGAGCTCATTGCCAGTTTCCGCCTGTTCGATTTTGCCACCCTGCTGCTCAGCCCGGAGGCACGTGAGACCGGCGAAACTTGGGCGGACCTGATCGCAGATGCATTGCGGCGCGGCGTGCGGGTGCAGCTGGTGGTCAGTGATTTCGACCCGGTGATGGCCGCACCGCTGCATGCCGCGGCGCAAAAGACGCTGACGCAGGCACAGGAGATCATGGCCGGCCTGCCCGCGGAGCAGGCAGCACTGCTGTCAGTCGCAGCGTCACTGCATCCGACGCGCGCGGGTTTGCTGCCACGGCTCGCCTTTTCGCCCTTTGTGCTGCGCAAACTGCGCAAGCTGCCTCCGCGGCTGCGGCCGGCGGCGGCCAGCCGCCCGGGACTTCCGCAGCTCTACCCGGTGTCGCATCACCAGAAAATTGCGGTAATCGACCGGGAGGTTCTGTATATCGGCGGGCTGGATCTGAACCGGCGCCGCTATGACACGCTGGAGCACGACCTGCCGGCCCATGAAACCTGGGCGGACGTGCAGCTGATGCTGCGCGGCCCCGAAGCCGAAGAGGCGGCCCGCCACCTGGAGCGGTTCCGGGATGAAATCGCCCTGCGCAAGCAGCCGCCCGCGGGCAAGCTTGTTCGCCGCACGATGTCGGCCCCCCGCCGTGCCGGCTTTTGGGCCCTGTCGCCGCGCACGATGCTGAAGGAGATAGAAGAGGACCACCTGGCCGCCTTTGACCGGGCGCAAAACCTGATTTACCTGGAGTCCCAGTTCCTGCGGTCCAGCCTGATTGCACGCGGGCTGGCGAACGCCGCGCGCCGCAATTCTGAATTGTCGCTGATCCTGATCCTGCCTGCGCTGCCCGACGACGTCGCCTTTGAAGGCAACCGCGATCTGGACGCGAGTTATGGCATGGCATTGCAGGCGGAAGCCCTTCAAGAAGTCACTGAGGCCTTTGGTACCCGCGCCTGTATCGCCAGCCCGGTCCAGCGGCGCATGGCCGCCCGCGACACGCCTGCGGTGCTGTCGGGGTCGCCAATTATCTATCTGCACAGCAAGGTACTGGTCACCGACCGGGATTTCGCCATGGTCGGATCTGCCAATCTGAACGGGCGGTCGATGCGCTGGGACACCGAGGCCGCCTTGCGGATCAGCCAGCGCCCACGGATCGAAAAGCTGTGGCGGGAGCTGGCGCAGCATTGGTGGCAGGAGGATTTGCCAGCCGAGGCGCTGGACCCGGCCCACGCTGCCGCCTGGTGGCTTAAGGAGGTCCGCCGCAATCAGGTGCGCCGCCCGGAAGCCCGCCGCGGGCTGCTTGTGCCGCATGATCCAAGCAATATGGCCGAACTTCAGCAGCCGCTGCCGGGCGCCACAGAGGACATCGTCTGACCCCGCAACCCCGGGGTCGCCTGCGGCGGTAAAAAAAGGCACCCGGCGTGTTCCCGGGTGCCTTGGAGGGGGCCCAAATCTTCCGGATCAAACCGGACTAGGGGGGAGGACTTTGGGCCGTTTTATTGCAGTAGTAACGCAGCGGTCCCGCAAAGGTTCCGCGCTTTGCAAAAAAAATATTCCCGGCAGCTTGCAAAGCTGCCGGGTTGGTTCAGTTGCCCAGAAAGCGCCTAAGCGGCTTATTGCGCTTCCTGAGATTCTTCGGTGATTTCATCGCCGAGGTTCGACACGTCCCGTCCGAAACCTTCGGCGGTTTCGCAGGCGGCCAGTCCCGCCAGTGCCAGAAGCGCGATCATGATACGCATATCTGCCTCCTTACTTCAGTTTCGACGCGACGTTGCTGGCAAAGGCGTCGATGATGGCATTGTAGAACACTTCGCTGTCAACGCTCACCGAGGCAGGGTCGGTGCCTTCGGGGTAGTAAGCGTTGACCTGATCTGCCGAGACGGTGAGGTCATAGCGCATGTCCTTGGAGGCGTCCGGCATGTCGATATCCACATCGCCTTTCAGCATCCACTCGCCAACGCCCAGCGCCTGCTGGAAGTTGCTGGCCAGGGCAACGGAGTCAATCTCAATATGGATTTCCGCGGCCTCTCCGGCATCTTCACCCGCGATCTGGCCCACGAGGTTTTTGGCAAGGGCAGTTTCCAGGTCGGTCTCCAGGCTGGTCCAGACCTTGGCGGCCTGATAATTCTCGATCGCGCTCAGGTCGGCGGTCACGTCGATCTCGGAAACCTGGGAGCCCGCAGCAGCTGCGGTGGCCATGGCGGCAACAAGTGCGGTGGTGCGGATCAGGTGAGTCATCTTATGTGCTCCTTTCCATATTTGTCCCTCTTGGGGATGCAACACAGAAACGCACAGGCCATCTGAAAGGTTCCTGATTTCTAAATGAAAATCTCGCCCGGACCTGTTCCGCACGGATTTTTTAATGCTCTGGGTCATTTGCACGCGGAACCCGCCGCCCGGCGCGTGCGTTTGTGTTGCGCACAAGAGCAGCCAGAGGCAGAAACCAATGAATTCTCCGAAACAGCCCGTTGCCGAGGTCCTGAAGGAAACAAGCCGCATAGTCCGCCAGACCAACGGACCGGTCACCGTCGCCCAACTGACCGAGGAACTTGGGCACAGCTCACTTTCGGCGGTTCTGGCGGCTCCGGCGTTGGCCGTGGTTTCGCCGCTTAGCGGAGTGCCGCTGTTTTCGTCCGCATGCGGCATCCTGATCTGCCTGGTGTCGGGACAGATGCTGCTGGGCCGGTCGCATCTGTGGCTGCCGCAATGGCTGGGCCGCCGCAGGATCGAGGGCCGCTCCGTGCGCAAAATGACCGCCGCCATGCGCCGCACCGCACAGTGGCTGGACCGGCATTCGGGCAAACGCCTGCCTGCACTGCTGCGTCAGCCGTTTCTGACTGTCATCCGGCTGGTCTGCCTGATCTGCGGCGCGCTGATGCCGCTGCTGGAGATCGTGCCCTTCTCCTCTTCGGTACTGGGCGCGGCTGTCAGCCTGCTGGCGGTGGCGATGCTGACCAGGGACGGGCTGATTGCACTGCTGACCCTGACCGGACTGGGCACTGCTGCGACAGCGCTGGCCGCCGGGCTGGTCTGATACCAGATAGCCGCCCCCTATAGAAACCCAAAAGGCCGGGTTCCGTTTTGGAACCCGGCCTTGAAGGGCCGCCTGGCAGTGCTGTTTGCCCGAAACGCCGGTACGAGGCAGGAAACCGGCAGAGGGACGGGGGGCAAACGGGGCGGCTGTCAAAGGGGCCAGGAGGCCCCTTTGAGAAAGGGAGTGTTATTCAGACTGATACTCCGGCAGAGCTTCCAGTTCCTCGCGGGTCAGATGAGTGTTCACGCGGATGTCACCATCTACCTTGCCGATATCGAGATCACCCATGGTCAGTTCAACCGGCTTCTCGCCGATACCCAGGAAACCGCCAACGTCGATGATAACCGCTTCAACGCTGCCGCTGGTGTTCACGATCACCTGCGAGACTTCGCCGATGTGCTCATCATTGGAGTCATAGGTCCAAGCACCGGTCAGAGCCTCGGTGGTCATCTCACCGTCGGCCAGCGGTTCCATGGCCGGGCCGTCCGCGTCAGGGTTGACGGCGTCCGACATTTGCTCAGCAGTATTTTCGGTCTCGGTCGCCAGCTCTTCAGCTTCATTCGCCACTGCTTCAGCACCGGCTTCAGCTTCGTTTGCCACTTCGGCGGCGCCGGCTTCAGCTTCATTCGCCAGCTCGGATGCCTCAGCTTCAGCCTCATTTGCCAGCTCTTCGGCCTCCTGCTCCAGCGGAGCAGTGTCAGCCTGAGCTTCACCCGAGACGCTGGTCTCGCCGGAGGCGTCAACGGCCGGGGTTTCCAGCTGGACTTCGGCCTCGGCGCTGCCGGAAGCTTCGGTTTCGGTGCCTGCAAAGGCGGGCACGGCGGTTGCGACGATCAGCGAAGTCGAAAGCATAAGACGTTTCATCGTTTTGATCTCCTTAGCATTTTCACTCATCTGCGCGCTTGAGTTACAGCCACATAACCCCCGGCAGGACCGCTTGGTTCCCGCGTCCGGCAATTTTTTTAAAAAATGGCCTTATGCGGGGACGCTGCTGGCAAATCATTGCTGACGACAGCCTCAAAGCGGCAGGCCCCGGCCGAAACCGCGGCAGCACAAGCGCTGGAAGCAAATGGTTGCGGGGGTGAAAAACGGATGTGCCGGGCAGTCCGCCGCCCGGCACATCAGAAAGCAGAAAGGCAGGTGCAGCCAAGGGAGCCTGCCCAGGCCCGGCTACCGCTGCTTCGGAGCTTCCGCCTCCGCCGTGCCAGGCGGGGGCGCCAGCATGCGGCCGCACCACAGCAGAACCGGCAGCGCCACGATGGCACCGACCGGCCCCCAGATCCACAACCCGAATACAATGGCCCAGAAGACAATCAGCGGATTGAGGTCCAGCTGGCGGCCGACAAAAGCCGGGGTGATGAACTGCGCCTCAGTCAAGTTGATCGCGAGATACAAAAGAGGCGGCAGCACGGCGCCTGCGCCGCCGATTTGCGTCAGGCCTGCCACTGCGAGCCCGGCCATCATGATCAGCGGACCAAGGTACAGAATGAAATTCAGGATGGCCGCCGCCAGACCCCAGATCCAGGCGCCCGGCAGGCCGATTACCGCAAGCCCCGCCGCCGTGAGCAGGCCCAGCCCGCCATTGACGATCGTAACCGCCGCAAAGTAGCGCGCCACTGCACGCTCTGCCCGGAAGAACCGCGCCGTAAAACTGCCCGCTTTTTTATAAAGCTCATTCCGGGTCAGCACGAAGAAGAACAGCGTGCCGGCAAAAATGAACATCTGCGCGCCAAAGTTCGGCGCCAGCCAGAGCGCGTCCGTCAGTGTCGGCAGGCCGCCGCCCTCTTCCTCGGTCTCCGCGTCCGCTGCGCCGATTGTCTCCTCGATCTCGGTGCTGATGCTTTCGATACCGCGCAGCAGCCCGGACACCATGTCGAGCCAGCCGCGGATTTCATACTTGATCTTGGGGATCTGGCTGGCCAGCGATGTCAGCAGCGGGTCCAGCGACAGGATCAGCAATGCCAGCAGCGCGATGGACAGGATCAGGAGGCTGCTGGCCACCGCAACCCGGCTGACCCCGATCCGTTCCAGCCGGTCTGCCAGCGGCGCGACCACGACCCCGACCACCATGGCGAAGACGCCTGGCGCCAGAACCGGCTTGGCGAAATACAACGCAGCGCCCAGAAGTATCAGGGTGATAATCAGCAGCATCACCCGGACCGAGCGTTTGGCGATCACTGTCTCCCACATGTCTAGCGTCCCGTGCCGCGGCACTGCTTGCGTTTCCAAGCCTCAAGCGGCTGCGGCGCGGCTGCGGTGTGATCATTTGGCATGGAAGACCTCCCTGATGACATTGGCCTTTTGGCCTTATTCGCGCAAGCTGACGCGCAATTCACGGCGCTCCGGGTCACGCTGGTGCGGGCATCTGCGGACTAATAATGCGAAAAGGCTGGCGGGCACGCGCTGAACGGGCTGTGCAACCTTCGTCTTCCTTATCTATGTGTCCGGCATTGGTTCCAAGCCCGTCTGTTTCAGGTGCCCGCCCGCTCTGGGACAAACGCCTGCAGTCCCGGTTCGGTTCCCTGGCGCCCCGTGCAGTCAGCCCTGAGTGAACAGCTGGTAGCCCGGGTGCGCCACCGCGCGCAAACTGGTGATCGGATCTTCTCCGATCCACGTGGTGCGCTCCATCACGAACAATGCATCGCCGATCTTGCTCTGAAGCACCTCGCAGTCGCTTTCGGTTCCGGGCCGTGCATAGAGGCGCAAATCGCACCGCGAGTAGGGACGGTTGCGGACCAGCCATTCATTTGCACTTTCGCGGGTCAGGTCCACGGCTTGGATCTCCGGCACGGTTTCCAGGCAGATCCAGCGGTCCTCGAAGATGTAGGGACGGCTGTCGGAGAGGTGCAGCGCCTCGACGCGCAGCATTGGACGGGCCTCGGGCAGACCGAAATTGGCCATGATGGCCGCAGTTGACGGCTGCACGGACTGGCGGATCAGCTGGTACTGGTAGACGCTGCCCTTCTGTTCGACCTCCAACCGGGTGATCGGGATATTCAGCGTTGCGCGGGTCACGGGATCGCGCCGCACCATCGTGCCGCCCTTGCGCCGGCGTTCCACCACTCCGCTTTCGGCCAGGTCCCGCATGGCGCGGTGCACGGTAGAGCGGGCACAGCCGAATTGGGCCGCGAACTCTTCATCTCGCGGCAGCTTGTCACCGGGCCCGTAGGTCGAATCCAGGATCATCTGCCGGATGCTGTCCCGGATCTGCGTCCAGGAATGACGCCGCTTGTCCGTCAAAATTCATCTCCCAGGCCGCGCGGGACAATGTGCGCTGCTGCTCCATATTTCATCTTGCGCCGAAAGGCGAACGCGAACCGCGCAACCGTGATTGACAAGAATATGTAGCTACATATTAATGTAAAGCACTTACAAAACAATAAGGAGTCTGCGCCACCGGCCCGCGGCCACCGCAGATCCACCGACAGACGGAGGAATGGAGACATGCAAAGACGGAGTTTTCTGAAGGCCGGCGCTATGGGCGCAGCGGCCACCGCGCTGGCCAGCCCGGCCATTGCCCAGGGTAAGATGCAATGGAAGATGGTCACCGCCTGGCCGAAGAACCTGCCCGGACCCGGCGTGGCGGCGCAGATGCTGGCCGACCGGATCACCACGCTGTCGGGCGGCCGGATCGAGGTGAAGCTTTTTGCTGCCGGTGAGCTGGTTCCGGGACGCGGCGTGTTCGATGCCGTGTCCGAAGGCACCGCGGAGCTGTACCATGCAGTGCCGGCTTACTGGGGCTCCAAGTCCAAGGGCATCCTGTTGTTTGGCTCGCAGCCCTTTGGCCTGCGCGCGGATGAACAGTTCGGCTGGCTGTACCACGGCGGCGGCCAGGCGCTCTATGACGAGATGTACGGCCGTTTCGGCATCAAGCCGTTCCTGTGCGGCAACTCCGGCCCGCAGTGGGGCGGCTGGTTCAAGACCGAGATCAACTCGGCCGAGGATCTGAAGGGTCTGAAGTTCCGCACCACCGGCCTGGCTTCCGAGATGGCCTCGAAACTGGGGATGGCGGCAGAGGCCACCAGCGGCCCGGCAATGTTCCAAGGCCTGCAGACCGGCGCGCTGGATGCCGGCGAATTCATCGGCCCCTGGACCGACAGCGCGCTGGGGTATTTCCAGGTGGCCAAGAACTACTACTGGCCCGGTGTGGGCGAGCCCTCCTCGGCCGAGGAATGCGGCGTCAACGCCAATGTCTTTGCCGAGCTGCCCGATGACCTCAAGCAGGTTGTGTCGCTGGCCTGCGAGAGCCTCTACAATCCGGTCTGGACCGAATACACCACTAAACACGCTCAGGCGCTGAAGAAGATGGTGGATGAGGATGGCGTGCAGGTAAAGATGTTCCCCGAGGACGTGATTGCCGCGATGGGCGCTGCCGCCAAAGAAGTGATTGCCGAGCTGCAGGAGGACGAGGACGAACTGGTGCGCCGGATCACCGAAAGCTTCCTCACCTACCGCGACAGTGTCGGCGGCTACATGACGTATGCCGACAACGGCCAGATGAACGCCCGCGCGTCGGTGATGGGCTACTGATCTGTACAACGGCCGCCGGCGCCCTGGGAGACCGGGCGCCGGCTTTTTGATGGGGAGAGACGCAGGATGCTACGGGTTGCGGATGCGCTGGACGGCATCAACCGGGGTCTGGCGATGGTGATACGCTGGCTGGCACTGCTGATGGTGCTGGCGCAATTTGCCATCGTGGTCGGACGCTATGTGTTCGGGGTGAACTCCATCGCCGCGCAGGAAAGCGTCCTGTACATGCACGCTACCCTGTTCATGCTGGCTGCCGGTTACACGCTGCTGGTCGATAAGCATGTGCGTGTCGATGTGTTCTATGCGGGCCTCAGCCCCCACGCCCGGCGCCGCATCGACATTTTCGGCCACTTGGTACTGCTGCTACCGTCAATGGCGGCGCTGCTCTACTGGTCCTGGCCCTCGGTCCGCAATTCCTGGGCCATCCTCGAAGGCCCGATTGCCGTCGGCGGCTTGGAGGCCGTGTTCCTGCTGAAATCGCTGATCCCCGCCTTCTGCGTGCTGGTCATGCTGCAATCCATCGCCCTGCTGATCCGGCTGTTTTCGGAAAGATCCCCCCAATGACGGAATATCTCGACCTGGTCATGTTCGCGGCCCTGATGGCAGCGATCCTTATGGGTTTTCCGGTAGCCTTCTCGATCGCGGGTGTTGCAGTCCTGTTTGCCTATCTCGGCTGGATGCTGGGGGTGATGGACATCTCGCTGCTGGGGGCGCTTGGCCAGCGCGCGTTCGGGCTGCTGAGCAACCAGGTGCTAATCGCCATCCCGCTGTTTGTGCTGATGGGCGCGATCCTGGAAAAGAGCCGCATCGCCGAAGAGCTGCTGGACACCATGGGGCGGCTGTTCGGGCAGCTGAAGGGCGGCTTGGGCATCTCGGTGGTGCTGGTGGGGGCGCTCTTGGCGGCCTCGACCGGCATTGTCGGCGCCACGGTGGTGGCGATGGGCATGATCGCCCTGCCTGCCATGCTACGCGCGGGTTATGATCCGCGGGTCGCCTCCGGCATCGTCTGCACGGCCGGCACGCTGGGGCAGATCATCCCGCCCTCAACGCTTCTGATCATCCTCGCCGACGTGATGTCGAACGCCTACCAGCAGGCCCAGTACGAGC
Source organism: Leisingera sp. ABM4_103 (assembly GCF_056158685.1). NCBI lineage: Bacteria > Pseudomonadati > Pseudomonadota > Alphaproteobacteria > Rhodobacterales > Roseobacteraceae > Leisingera > Leisingera sp. ABM4_103. The sequence goes on from NZ_JBSWTU010000005.1 coordinate 897,588, forward strand.
AGGGCAAGTTTTCGGTCGAGGCCTTGTCGGTGGGCCAGTTCTTTGCGGCGGCGCTGGTGCCGGGGCTGGTGCTGGTTGTGCTGTACCTTCTTTATGTCCTGGTCCGGGGCTTCTTGCGCCCGCAGGACATGCCCTCTGCCCCGGCTGATCTGGCCCGTCCCAGCCGCGGCGAGGTCGTGCGCGCTGTGGTGCCGCCGATCCTGCTGATCTTTGCCGTGCTGGGCGCCATCCTTGGCGGCGTCGCCACCCCGACGGAGGCGGCATCGGTCGGTGCCATCGGCGCGCTGCTGATGGCGGGCCTGCGGGCGGGCGGTCCGGTCCGGCTGATCCTGCTGGGCGCTGCCGCGCTGATCCTGCTGGGTATCCTGTCTGGCGTGCACCCCATTCGCCTGCAGCGCAGCGACCTCAGCAGCGGCGACTTGGCGGCAGGGCTGTTTTACGCGCTGCTGACGGCTGTGGGCGCCATCGCCGTGATTGCCGCCCTGCGCAGCGGGCTGAAGAAGCGCATCCTGCATGAGGCCGTGACCTCAACCGCGACGATGACCGCGATGATCTTTGCCACCATCCTGGCGGCGGGCATGTTCTCGCTGGTATTCATCGGGCTGGGCGGCGAGGAGCGGGTAGCCCATATCCTGGGCAACATGCCGGGCGGCCCATCCGGGGCGCTGCTGTTCTGCATGCTGTTCATCTTTGTGCTGGGCTTCTTCCTCGATTTCGTCGAGATCTCGGTGATCGTGCTGCCGCTGGTCACGCCGACGCTGATCCTGATGGGGCATGATCCGGTCTGGCTCGGCATCCTGATCGCGATCAATCTGCAGACCAGTTTTCTGACCCCGCCGTTCGGCTTTTCGCTGTTCTACCTGCGCGGCGCGGCACCGGAGGAGGTCACCACCCGCCACATATATCAGGGAGTTGTGCCGTTCATCGGCTTGCAGGCGCTTGGGGTTTTGCTGGTCTGGCTGCTCCCCGGGCTGGCGACCTGGCTGCCTGCGGCGATTTTCTGACGCGGCGCGCCCTGGCAGCATGTTTTGCGGTGCAAGGGCGCACATTAGCCCCTTTTATTGGCGCTTCTTGAAGGCCGCGAGCCGCTAAGCCTGCGCTCTTCGCCAGTTGCCTGTCCGCCACACTTGGACTTGGCTACATTTGTTTCCAGAGTAAGCGCTTCTCGTCCCAAACCAGGAACTTGATGCGGTCGGCCCGCTTTGCGCGGAACACGAAAGCAGCGCCGCTGAACGGGTCGGGCCCCATCGTCTCCTGAACCAGCAGCGCCAGGCCATCTATGCCCTTGCGGAAAACCGTCGGGCACGTGGCTGCGTAAATGCGCAAGTCACCAGAACCGTACCGCGAACGGATATCACGGCTGATCAGGACCCTTGGCTCCACCGAAGGCATGGAAGAGGCGAAGGAGGCGCTGCGGTCTCTGGTGGGGCGGATTGTGCTGACGCCTGCGGCGGAGGGCACTGGCCTGGACCTGACCCTGGAGGGGGATCTGGCGGGGCTGCTGCGGCTTGCGGCGGGTGCGGAAGGCCCGGACACGAAGAAGGCTTCGGGCGTGTTGCCTGAAGCCGTTGATATGTCTTGTGAATTAGTGTTGGTTGCGGGAGCAGGATTTGAACCTGCGACCTTCAGGTTATGAGCCTGACGAGCTACCTGGCTGCTCCATCCCGCGACAGGTGTTATTGATCGTTTAGAGAGTATATTGGATTTTACTAGGTTTGGCGGTGACCTACTCTCCCAGGGCTTGAGCCCAAGTACCATCGGCGCGACAGTGCTTAACTTCCGGGTTCGGGATGGGACCGGGTGTTTCACTTGTGCTGTGGCCACCAAACCGAGGAAAATCCAAGCGCCGGAGGCGGTTGGCTTTTCTCGGTTGGCGGTCGGCAGCGTGTTTGCGAAGCAAATGCGCGAGAGACCGCAGCTGAGTTATGTCACGATGACATTTCCAAATGCGTCCGGCGTACAATCAACATGTCCAGTCAAAGGGATGGTTTGCTTGTTTGGTTTTGTAACACTGTCTGTTACTGGATCAAATCAAGCCTGTCGGGCGATTAGTACCGGTCAGCTGAACGCATTGCTGCGCTTACACCTCCGGCCTATCGGCGTGGTGGTCTTCCACGGCCCTCAGGGATACCTTGTTTTGAGGGGGGCTTCCCGCTTAGATGCCTTCAGCGGTTATCCTGTCCGATCATAGCTACCCAGCACTGCAATTGGCATTACAACTGGTCCACCAGTGGATCGTTCACCCCGGTCCTCTCGTACTAGGGGCAACTCCTCTCAAGTATCCTGCACCCACGGCAGATAGGGACCGAACTGTCTCACGACGTTCTAAACCCAGCTCACGTACCTCTTTAAACGGCGAACAGCCGTACCCTTGGGACCTGCTCCAGCCCCAGGATGAGATGAGCCGACATCGAGGTGCCAAACACTGCCGTCGATATGGACTCTTGGGCAGTATCAGCCTGTTATCCCCGGCGTACCTTTTATCCGTTGAGCGATGGCCCTTCCACGCGGGACCACCGGATCACTATGGCCGACTTTCGTCTCTGCTCGACTTGTCAGTCTTGCAGTCAGGCTGGCTTCTGCCATTGCACTCAACGAGCGATTTCCGACCGCTCTGAGCCAACCTTCGCGCGCCTCCGTTACTCTTTAGGAGGCGACCGCCCCAGTCAAACTACCCGCCACGCAGGGTCCCGGATCCGGATAACGGACCGCGGTTAGACATCAAGAGTGCGAAGGGTGGTATCTCAAGGGAGGCTCCACAGGAACTTGCGTTCCTGCTTCGATGCCTACCACCTATCCTGCACATCACAATCCTGATGCCAGTGCGAAGCTGTAGTAAAGGTGCACGGGGTCTTTCCGTCTAACCGCGGGAAGCCTGCATCTTGACAGGCAATTCAATTTCGCTGAGTCGATGTTGGAGACAGCGGGGAAGTCGTTACGCCATTCGTGCAGGTCGGAACTTACCCGACAAGGAATTTCGCTACCTTAGGACCGTTATAGTTACGGCCGCCGTTTACCTGGGCTTCAATTCGGAGCTCTCACCCCTCCTTTTAACCTTCAGGCACCGGGCAGGCGTCAGACCCTATACGTCGCCTTGCGGCTTCGCAGAGCCCTGTGTTTTTAATAAACAGTCGCCACCCCCTGGTTTGTGCCCCCGGATCCAAGTTGCCTTGAACCCGGGCCTCCTTCTCGCGAACTTACGGAGGTATTTTGCCGAGTTCCTTCAACATCGTTCTCTCAAGCGCCTTGGTATGCTCTACCAGTCCACCTGTGTCGGTTTAGGGTACGGTCTGATGGAGGGCTATTTCCAGGGACCAATCAGCGGCCCGCCCAATCCGATAAGGGCGAACAACCTTCATGATCCGTCACATCCTCCTGGCTCAGGAATATTAACCTGATTCCCATCGCCTACGCCTTTCGGCCTCGGCTTAGGGGCCGGCTTACCCTGCTCAGATTAGCTTTAAGCAGGAACCCTTGGACTTTCGGCGAGAGTGTCTCTCACACTCTTTGTCGCTACTCATGTCATCATTCTCGCTAGTGATCTCTCCACCGGATGGCTCACGCCCCGGCTTCATCGAAAGCCTCTCTCCTCCAATGTATCCGAAGATACTAAGGAGGAATGAGACTATGTCACACTACGCTCTGCTACCATGCACTATGTGCATCCTCGGCTTCGGCTCATGGCTTGAGCCCCGTTACATCTTCGCCGCAAGACATCTTGATTAGACCAGTGAGCTGTTACGCTATCTTTAAAGGATGGCTGCTTCTAAGCCAACCTCCTGGTTGTTTTGGACGTCTCACCTGCTTTCCCACTTAGCCATGAATTGGGGGCCTTAGCCGGAGGTCAGGGTTGTTTCCCTCTCCACGACGGACGTTAGCATCCGCCGTGTGTCTGCCATCCAGTACTCCCGGGTATTCGGAGTTTGGTTAGGATCAGTAAGCCTGTGGGGCCCCATTACCCATCCAGTGCTCTACCCCCCGGGGTATTCGGATGACGCTCTACCTAAATAGATTTCGCAGAGAACCAGCTATCTCCGAGTTTGATTGGCCTTTCACCCCTAGGCACAGCTCATCCCGATCCTTTTCAACGGATGTGGGTTCGGTCCTCCAGTGCGTGTTACCGCACCTTCAACCTGGCCATGCCTAGATCACTCGGTTTCGGGTCTGATCCCACGAACTCATGCGCCCTATTAAGACTCGCTTTCGCTGCGCCTCCGCCTAACGGCTTAAGCTTGCTCGTGAGACCAAGTCGATGACCCATTATACAAAAGGTACGCTGTCAGCCCTCAAGGGGCCTCCAACTGATTGTAGGCGTTCGGTTTCAGGTACTGTTTCACTCCCCTCGCCGGGGTGCTTTTCACCTTTCCCTCACGGTACTGGTTCGCTATCGGTCAGTAAGGAGTACTTAGCCTTCGGAGGTGGTCCTCCGGTCTTCGAACAGGATTTCACGTGTCCCGCCCTACTTAATACGTCCCTCAAAGCTTCCCATACGGGGCTGTCACCCGCTCTGGCTGCGTTTCCCAACGCATTCTGGTCACTTATCAGGCTCGGCTGGTCCGCGTTCGCTCGCCGCTACTAACGGAGTCTCTATTGATGTCCTTTCCTCCGGGTACTTAGATGTTTCAGTTCCCCGGGTTTGCTCTTAAAGACCTATGTATTCAGTCCTTAAGTACCTGGTTCAAACCATTATTGATTACCGAAGGTAACAATAACGATCTGTCAGGTGGGTTCCCCCATTCAGAGATCTTGGGATCAAAGCCTATTCCCGGCTCCCCCAAGCTTATCGCAGGGTATCACGTCTTTCATCGCCTCTTACTGCCAAGGCATCCGCCAAACGCCCTTCTCGCGCTTGATTTGATCCAGAAAAAGACAGTGTATCTGCCACGATGCGGAAGCTGGTAAGAAACCGCATC
>NZ_JBSWTU010000005.1:905000-2335000 GCF_056158685.1 Leisingera sp. ABM4_103
TTACGGATAGCCCCCAGAACCCGCAACCCCAAAATTCAGAAAATCACCAAAATCCGCTCAGAAAAATGACAGTCACAACAAAATCAATGGCTTACGATAAAACAAAGTCAGCACCCCTGACCTGTCTCACCCCTCCTCCCCGCACCGCAAACCGCCCCGGACACCGCAAATCCGCGCCCCAGGCAGCTTACCCCCAGACTCACCGACCTTATCCACAAACTCAACCGCACAGGAATCGCAAACCGCCCCCTTCCTCCTGCCCGAAATACCCCGGGGGAAATTTGGCCAAAGGACAAAGGGGGCAGAGCCACAAACAAATAGGACGGCCAAACGGCCGCCTGATCGCTTTACCGTTTGCCGCACTCAAGCATGTCCAAACCCGCAACGAGATCCCGCCCAATACCGGCGTCTTCCATATGGAGGCGCAGACGCTGGTTGTAGCCGCCGGGCGTATTCAAGGCTTCAATCAATTCTGCACAGCCAGACTTCTGCAGGCTGCTGGTGATCAGCATGCGCAGAAAAGCTTCTCCTTGCTGCCGGTCCTCGGCCCGGCCGCCCAGCCATTCGGCGGCGTCGTTCACCATGCGCGCAACCGGCGAAAGTACTGCCTGGGCACACAGGTAGGCATCAAGCTCTGCCTGGTCCTTCAGGGCAAATACAGTGTTCTCAGGACCGAATATCTGCGAGACCAAGCCAGTGTCTCCCAGAGCTATGATAGGAGAGCCGCCCTGCGCAATCCCTGGAAAGGGCATCATCACAGCCGCCGCGCGCGCCGGTGCGGCCAATTGTGCGACCCTAGCCAAACCGGCACCGGCCATGAAAGAGATCACCTGCTGATCTTCGCGAAACTCCAGCCCGGACAGGATGTCATCAGCCGCCTCTGCCATCAGACCCAGAAAAACAACTTCGCTGGCATCTGCCACCGCCTGGTTGGCAGCAGCAGTGACGTCGCCGAATTCCGCCGCCAATGCTGCCGATTGGGACCGGCTGCGCTCTGACACCGTAATCCGGTGACCCTTTCCAGCGAGTCCCCGCACCACTGCAGAGGCAATGGTGCCGCATCCGAGAAAACCAAGGCGCATGTCAGATGTCCTTCATAAGCCGCAGCGCGTCATAGATCGCCGCATGTGTGTTGCGCGCGGAAACCGCATCACCGATCCGGAACAGCAGGAACCGGCCCGCCGGGTTGGACATAGCGGCCTGCGGACGGCCTGCAATCAGTGCATCATAGACCACTTCGCCGCGGTTGGCTGACTGATCCTTCAGCGCGAAGTACAGGTCGTCCAGCGGAAGCGTGCCATAATTGACCACCACCTGATCATACTCTTCGCTATAGGTGTGACCGCTATAGTCGGTGCCGATGGCGGCAGTCAGCCTGTTGCCGCTGCGGCTGATGCCCAGCAGGCGGCGGGCGACAGTGAACCTTACGTCCTTGTCCTGCAGGGACCGCATATAGGGCACAAGGTTCATGCCCATAATGTCAGGCGCAAACGTCCGGTCGGGTGTCATCACCTCTACCCGGGCTCCAGCACCAGCCGCGGTTTCTGCCGCCATCAACCCCGGATGATCGCCGCTTTCGTCATAGATCAGGACATGCCCTGCGGGTTTCACATCGCCAGAAATGATGTCCCAGCTGGACACAGCATGCGGCACGTCTTCCCGGGCTTCATGCAGCGCCATATTCGGCATCCCGCCGGTCGCCACGATCACCACATCGGGGTCCAGGGCCATCACATCCTCCGCCTCTGCCCAAGTATTGAAGCGGAACGCAACATCCCGGGCCGCGCATTGCGCCATGCGCCAGTCGATGATGCCGATCATCTCAGCCCGGCGCGGGTTTTGCGCCGTCAGCCGCACCTGGCCGCCCGGTTCAGCAGCCGCTTCGAAGACAGTCACATCATGGCCTCGCTCTGCGGCCACCCGCGCTGCCTCCAATCCGCCGGGACCGGCGCCGACGATCACCACTTTCTTGCGCGTCTCTGCCGCTGGGATTTCGTGGGGCATCGTGAGTTCGCGCCCGGTGGCGGCGTTGTGGATGCACAGGGCCTCCCCGGCTTGGTAGATCCGGTCGAGACAGTACGTAGCGCCGACGCAGGGGCGGATGTCATCTTCCCGCCCCTCAATGATCTTCCGCACCACATGCGGATCCGCCATATGGGCGCGGGTCATGCCAACCATGTCCAGCAGGCCGCTGGCAACCGCATGGCGGGCAGTGGCCACATCGGGAATGCGGGCGGCGTGAAATGTTGGCATGCCGGTGGCCCTCTTCACTTCCCCGGCGAAATCCAGATGCGGCGCCGACTTCATGCCCTGCACCGGGATCACGTCGGTCATCGCAGGATCGGTGTGGATACGTCCTCGGATCACGTTTAGGAAATCCACCATCCCGCTGTCCGCCAGGCGCTTGGAGATTTCGATCCCTTCTTCAGGGCTGATCCCGCCTTTCTGCGCCTCATCCGCGGTGTACCGCAGGCCGACGATGAAATCCTCCCCGACGCGGTCCCGGACTGCGCGCAGGACATCGAGCGGCATGCGCATCCGGCTGTCCAGCGATTGACCGCCGTAAGGCCCGTCCAGATCATTGGTCAGCGGGGACCAGAACTGATCCAGCAAGTGGCCATAGACCTGCAGCTCGATCCCGTCCATGCCGCCCTCTTTCATCCGCTCTGCTGCATCAGCGAAATCGGAAATAATGCGGGCGATGTCCCAATCCTCGGCCAGTTTGGGAAAGGACCGGTGCGCAGGTTCGCGGTGCCGTGAAGAGCTGACGGACGGCAGCCAGTCCCCCTTATGCCAGCCTGTGCGGCGGCCCAGGTGGGTGAGCTGGATCATCACCGCTGCGCCGTGCTCATGCACCTGATCCGTCAGGTTGCGGATCCAAGGCACAACTTCGTCCTTGTAGGCCAGGATATTGTTGAACACCGGCGGGCTGTCGCGGCTGACAGCAGCCGAGCCGGCGGTCATAGTCAGCGCCACTCCGGCCTTGGCACGCTCCGCGTGATAGGCGGCATAGCGTTCCTTGGGCATGCCGCCTTCCGGATAGGCCGGTTCATGGCTGGTGGTCATGATCCGGTTGCGAAGCGTCAGATGCTTCAGCTGATAGGGCTGCAGCAGCGGGTCCTTGGACATGGCTGAATCTCCTGGAACGATGTCTGGGCTAGCCATGATACGACACCATCATGACACATGTGTCAATTTAACGATCACACCTGTCCGGAAAAGTTGCTCCCGCGCCGGGCTCTTGCTAATGCTTACGCATGACCACACAGGACATCTCCCGAGCGCGGCTGAGTGAAGAAGACTGGCTTGCCACGGCATACGACGTGCTGACCGAAAGCGGCGTGGAAGCCGTCAAAGTTATGCCGCTGGCCAAACGGCTTGCTGTGTCGCGCACCAGTTTCTACTGGCATTTCAAGGACCGCGAAGCACTGCTGGACGCGATGATCCGCCGCTGGGAGGAAAAGAACACCGGCAATCTCGTGGCCCGGACCGAAGCCTATGCCGAAACCATTGCAGAAGCGCTGTTCAACCTGTTCGACTGCTGGATTGACCCGGAGCTGTTTGATGCCCGGCTGGATCTCGCGATCCGCAACTGGGCACGCAATGACGCCGGGCTGCAGGCGCGGCTGGACAAGGCCGATGCACGTCGCGAGCAGGCAGTAAAACAGATGTTCCTGCGCTTCGGGTACAATGCGCAGGACGCGCTGATCCGCGCCCGGGCCATGATCTATACCCAGATCGGCTATATCTCGATGCAGGTTCGGGAAAGCACCGAGTACCGGATCTCGCTGATGCCAGGCTATATCGAGGTTTTCTCAGGCCAGCCGCCTGCCCAGCATGACTTGGACCGGTTTCTGGCCCGCCACAGCTGATCACTGGATGCTGCTTCAGTGCCCGCCTCTTGCCATATGGGTGTACTCCCGCCCGCCGCCCAGGCATCCAATATGCCTGCCGGACAGTTGGGCCAAGCGCCGCGCCCAAGGCGCGCAGCGCAGATCGCTTATGGCTGCGCCCGAAGCGAATAGCATCAGCAACGCTTCTGCTGAAAACTGACGAACGTTTTTTGCCACTGCCGCGCCGCGCGTCAGCGCGGCGCCACCAAAAGCACGGGCGCGGAACCAAAGGTTCCGCGCCCGCCCTGTTCAGCCTTACCTGACCGCCTTATTCCGCGGCGATCTGGCCTTCAATCTTTTCGACCTTCACCGCCGAGAACTTGAACTCGGGGATCTTGCCGTAAGGGTCCAGCGCCGGGTTGGTCAGGATGTTGGCGGCGGCCTCCACATAGGCAAAAGGCACAAACACCATGTCCTCGGCAATCGCCCGGTCGGCGCGCGCCATGATCTCGATCGAGCCGCGGCGGGTGGACAGGCGGATCATCTCACCCGGCTCGATCCCCATCAGCTTGAGCGTGCGCGGGTTGAGCGAGCAGTTCGCCTCCGGCTCCACCGCGTCCAGAACCTTGGAGCGGCGGGTCATCGACCCGGTGTGCCAATGCTCCAGCTGGCGGCCGGTGGTCATGATCATCGGGTACTCCGCATCCGGTGCCTCATCCGGCGGGATGACCGATGCCGGGGTGAAGCGGGCGCGGCCCTCGGGGCGCGGGAAGCCGTCACCGAACACAATCGCCTGACCGGGGTCGGTCTCATGCAGCGACGGGTAGGTGATGGTCTCGGTCTCCAGACGCTCCCAGGTGATGTTGTTCAGCGACTTCATGTTCAGCTTCATCTCCGCAAAGACTTCGCTGACATCCTTGTAATCCCACGGCAGACCGATGCGCTGCGCCAGCTCGACAGTGACCTGCCAGTCCTCGCGCGCCTCGCCCGGGGGCGGAACAGCCGGACGCACACGCTGCACCTGGCGGTTGGTGTTGGACACGGTGCCGTTCTTTTCATACAGCGCCGAGGCCGGCAGGATGATGTCCGCATAGTTCGCCGTCTCGGTCAGGAAGATGTCCTGAACGATCATCAGTTCCAGCTTGGCAAAGGCATCGCGTGCGTGGTCAGCATCAGGGTCGGACATCGCCGGGTTTTCACCTTGGATGTACATGCCCTTGATGTTGCCGGCATAGGCCTCGTCCACGATCTCGGTCACGGTCAGGCCCTTCTCGTTCGAGAAGTCGCCGCCGCCCCAGACATCGGTGAAGCTCTTGCGGACATCATCCGAGGTTACGGTCTGGTAGTCCGGCAGGAACATCGGGATCAAGCCTGCGTCGGAGGCACCCTGCACGTTGTTCTGGCCGCGCAGCGGGTGCAGGCCGGCACCCGGCTTGCCCACGTTGCCGGTCATCAGCGCCAGCGAGATCAGGCAGCGCGAGTTGTCGGTGCCGTGGATGTGCTGGGAAACGCCCATGCCCCAGAAGATCAGACCCGCCTTGCCGCCCGCAAAGATGCGCGCGACGCTGCGCAGCTGCTCAGGCGAGACACCGCAGATTTCCGACATCTTTTCAGGCGTGAACTGCGCCAGATGCTGCTTTTCCGCTTCCCAGTTCTCGGTGTATTTGTCGATGTATTCCTGGTCGTACAGGCCTTCCTCGACAATCACGCTCATAATCGCGTTCAGCATCGACACGTCCGCGCCGGGACGGAACTGCACCATTTCGGTGGCGAACCGGCGCAGGCCGACGCCGCGGGGGTCCATCACAATCAGCTTGCCGCCGCGCTTGGTGAACTGCTTGAAATAAGTCGCAGCCACCGGGTGGTTCTCGATCGGGTTGGAGCCGATCACAATGGCCACATCCGCGTTTTCGATCTCGTTGAAGGTCGCGGTCACAGCGCCGGAGCCAACGTTTTCGATCAGCGCCGCAACAGACGACGCGTGGCACAGACGGGTGCAGTGGTCGACGTTGTTGTGCTTGAAACCCTGGCGGATGAACTTTTGGAAGAGGTAGGCCTCTTCGTTGGTGCATTTCGCCGAGCCAAAGCCCGCAACCGATTTCGGGTTCTCATCCCGCAGCTTCATCAGGCCCTTGGCGGCCAGATCCATCGCCTCTTCCCAGGTTGCTTCGCGGAAATGGGTCGCCAGGTTGCCCGGATCGACGTTCAGCCCTTTTGCGGGCGCGTCGTCGCGGCGGATCAGCGGCTTGGTCAGGCGGTGCGGGTGGTGGATGTAGTCAAAGCCGAAACGGCCCTTAACGCACAGGCGGCCTTCGTTTGCCGGGCCGTTGATGCCCTCGACATGCTTGACTTTGCCGTCCTTGACCTTGAGCGAGACCTTGCAGCCGACACCGCAGAACGGGCAGACGCTTTCGGTTTCAGAATCATAGTCCTTGCTGTCGCCGACCTGGTTTTCGTCCAGCACGGTGGCAGGCATCAGTGCACCGGTCGGGCAGGCCTGCACGCACTCACCGCATGCGACGCAGGTGGACTGGCCCATCGGGTCGGCGATATCAAAGGTCGGGAAGGCGTTATGGCCGCGGCCAGCCATGCCGATCACGTCGTTCACCTGCACTTCGCGGCAGGCACGCACGCACAGGCCGCAGGAGATACAGGCGTCCAGGTTCACCTTCATGGCAACGTGGGAATCGTCCAGCAGCGGGATGCGACCCTCTTCCAGCTTCGGGAAGCGGCTCTCGGTGACGCCGTTCAGCTCTGCCATGTCCCACATGTGGGAGGATTTGTCGTGTGCCTCTTCCCGCTTGGGCTGGTCGGCCACCAGCAGTTCCATCACCATCTTGCGGGCATTTTCGGCGCGCGCGTTGTTGGTGGTGACAACCATGCCCTCGGAGGGTTCGCGGATACAGGAGGCCGCCAGCGTGCGCTCGCCTTCAATCTCCACCATGCAGGCGCGGCAGTTGCCGTCAGGGCGGTAGCCCGGCTGCGGCTTGTGGCACAGGTGCGGGATCTTCAGCCCGCGGCCGTTGGCGACTTCCCAAATGGTCAGACCCTTGTCCGCCGTGACCTGTTCGCCATCGAGTGTGAATGTGACTTTATCGCTCATGGCTCAGACCTCATCCGGAAAATGTTTCATGGTCAGGCGGATCGGGTTCGGCGCGGCCTGGCCCAGCCCGCAGATCGAGGCGTCCACCATTGCGGTGCTCAGCTCTTCCAACAGGCTCTGATCCCACTTCTTCTCGCTCATCAGCTTGACGGCTTTTTCGCAGCCCACCCGGCAGGGGGTGCACTGGCCGCAGCTTTCGTCCTCGAAGAAGCGCAGCATGTTCAGCGCTGCGTCACGGGCCGAGTCCTGGTCGGACAGCACCACCACGGCAGCGGACCCGATGAAGGTGCCATGCGGCTGCAGCGTGTCGAAGTCGAGCGGAATGTCATTCATCGACGCAGGCAGCAGGCCGGAGGACGGGCCGCCCGGCTGATACGCTTTGAACGCGTGACCATCCAGCATGCCGCCGCAGGCTTCGATGATGTCGGTGATGGTGGAACCGGCGGGCAGCAGATGCACGCCCGGGTTCTTCACCCGGCCCGACACCGAGTAGCTGCGCAGGCCCTTGCGGCCGTTCTTCTCAACTGAGTTCAGGCATTCTGGGCCTTCACGGCAGATCTTGGCGACCCAGTACAGGGTCTCGACATTATGGACCAAAGTCGGACGACCGAAGACACCCACCTGCGCCACAAACGGCGGACGGTGGCGCGGCTCGCCGCGCTTGCCCTCGATCGACTCGATCATCGCGCTTTCTTCACCGCAGATATAGGCCCCTGCCCCGCGGCGCAGGTCGATGTAGCCTTCCTCGACGATGCCGGCGACTTCCAGCGCCTTGATCTCGCGGCGGAGGATCTCAAGCACTGCCGGGTATTCGTCGCGCATGTAGATAAAGGCTTTCTCGGCCTCGACCGCCCAAGCGGCGATCAGCATGCCTTCGAGGAAGACGTGCGGGGTGCGCTCCAGATAGTAGCGGTCTTTGAAGGTGCCGGGCTCGCCTTCGTCGCCGTTCACGGCGAGGTAGCGCGAGCCTTGGTTGGCGCGCACAAAGCCCCATTTGGTGCCGGAGGGAAAACCAGCGCCGCCAAGGCCGCGCAGGCCTGCTTCTTTGACTTCCGCTTGAACCGCTTCCCAATCGCCGCCCACACGCAGGTCTTTCAGCGTGGCATAGCCGCCTTCTGCTTCATAGGCTGCGAAGGTTTCGTACTCGGGGATGTGCGCGTGGGTATCATCTGCCGCAATCGCCGCTTCCGCCTTCTCGACGGTCGCATGGTCGATGTGGTTGTGGCCGATTTCCAGCACTGGTGCGGTGTCGCAGCGGCCCATGCACGGCGCGCGTAAAACGCGAACCTGGGAGGCATCCAAACCGTCTTCCAGCGCCTTCTGCAGCTGCTGGGCGCCTGCCAATTCGCAGGACAGCGAGTTGCAGACGCGGATGGTCAGGGCCGGCGGCGGGGTCTCGCCTTCTTTCACCACATCGAAATGGGCATAGAAGGTGGCCACCTCATAGATCTCTGCCTGACCGGTCCGCATCTCCTCGGCCAGCGCCCGGATATGCGCGGCGCTGAGGCAGCCGTATTTGTCCTGAATCAGGTGCAGAAACTCAATCAAGAGGTCACGGTTGCGCGGGCGGTCCCCCAGCAATTCCTGAACCTCGCTCAGCGCGATGTCGTCGACCTGGCGGCCTTTGGGCGTCTTGCGGCCCTTGCCTTTGCCGGACTTCCATACGCCCTTGCTATCATCCAATGGTGCCATGGGGTCCTCCAGTCAGCACGTAATTCACTCCGAAATGCCATCAAGAATGAATATCGTCAAATCTGGAAATTGGATTGCACGATAAGCAACGCTTATCACGCCATTTGCGGCATCCCTTCGTCCACAAACGTCGCAATTACCTCTTTCAAGGCCTGAACCGTGGTCAATTCCGGTGTCCGGTCCAGAGTTGCAATGCAAATCGGCCGAGATTGCTCCGGCTCGATCAGCGAGAGAACCCGGGTTCCCCCCAGCTCTCCCAAGGCCTGCATCAATGCCCGCGGCAGAATTGTCGCCGCGGAGCCTTCGCGCGCCAGCACCATCGACGCCATAAAGCCATTGGACTCCGACACGATATCCGGCCTCAGTTCCAGGTCGGCGAATATCCGGTCCAGAATACGGCGGTTCTGCATCTGCTGGTCCAGCAGGCTCAGCGGCAATTCAGCGGCCTCGGCCCAGCTGATCGTCCCGCCACGGTCCGCCACCATCTCTTCGGGCGCCAGCAGCACATAGCTCTCTTCATACAGCGGCTGCACTGACACCAGATCCCGCCCCATGCTCTCGGCGTAGGTAATACCGGCATCAATTGTACCATCATAGAGGCGCTGCTGGATAGCCAGCGATGTCGTCACCTCGACCTGGGCCAAAATCCGCGGATAAGCCTGGTGCACCTGATCCACCAGCTGCGCGGCCCAAGCGGTGGCGGTCGGCACCACCCCCAGCACCAGCGTCCCGGTCACCTCGCCGCGCGATGCTGCGATCTCTTGTTCCAGGGCCTTGGCATCATCCAGGATAGAACGCGCCCGGCGCACGATCATCATGCCCTCTTCGGTCAGCCCCTGAAACCGGTTAGCGCGGCGCACAATGGACAGACCCAGCCGTTCCTCCAGATTGCGGATCCGCATGGAAAACGCCGGTTGCGACATACCGCAATCAGCCGCTGCCTTGGCAAAATGCTGGTGGCGGGCCAAAGCGGTCAGCAGCTGAAGATCCTTGAGCTCGATCATGCCAGCACCTTACGCCGCGGCCGTCGGCCCCTGCAATGGGCCCCGCTGAAATGTCAGCCCTTGCCGGACGTTTCTGCCTGCTGCGCGGCTTCTCCGTAGAGTTCCACCAGCTCTTCCAGCACTTCGGCCGCTCCTTGCAACCGCCCTGCTAGCTCAGTGCGCCCTTCGAGCGCCTGCATCAGCATGCGGTCTCGCAGTGAATTGAGCTCCTCCACCAGCACACGGCCCTCGTCAGTCAGGTCATAAGTAACACCCGAACGGCCAGCTCCCTGTTTGCGGGTCAGCCCCGCCGCCGCCAGCTTGCGCAGGGAATACTGAATGTTGGGTATATCGACACGGTTTGTAGAACGGGCCAGCTCCTTAATTGATTTGGACCGCCGGCCGCCGCCAATCAGACGCAACAAGGTGATCTCAGCTCCGGCCAGAGACACGTTTCCGGCCAGTTCCATACACCCGGCCTGCCACCGGATCAGGCCCTCACCGGCTCGCTGCACAGCGATTTCCAGCCGGTGAAGCCGGTCAGCAGCCGTTTCTTCAGTCAGGTATGAAAACGAGGATGAGTCCAATCTGTTATCCAAGAAACAGCTCCGATAAAAAGTTTTGGCGGCCCCAAGGGCACAGAAAACAGCAGATCAAAATTCAGGAGTTTCCAATACACCCCCGCCCAGCACCAGAAAGCGCACGGTACAAGGAGGCGCAGGCTCCTTCTTGAAAATCCATCTCAAATTACCCTCAACTTATCCTGCCAATTCCTCCGGACTTCAATACCCGGAAACTCAATATGTTAACCAAACGGAAACCGTGCAACCGTCCGCCTGCTGCTCACCCGCTGCTCTGCAAGCCGCTGAGTGGAATAGCGCGGTTCAGGATCGCTGCGCGGAAGCCGCAGCAAGAACTGCCTGCGCCCACCTGTCAGAAATGCTGCCGAAACAATCATGAATTGAGTCAGTGGCAATTGCGCTGCCCTGTGCCAGCCTGCCTGTCAGCGCGAGCCCTGCAACCGGTTCGCCGTCAGCTCCGGCCAGCGCTGCGTCCGGTGCACAGTTTGCACCCAAACCGCTGCCAAGGGGGTTCAATGCCAAGTCTTGCCGCAGCCTTGCCACAAGCGGCTCCGTCACAGATTCCACCGCGGGCTGAGGCAGAACGGCGTCAATCATGACATCGGCGGTCACCGCGTGACCGCCGGATTGCAGCCGCCAGCCCTGCGGCGTGAGCGTGATATCAGGATCATCTGCCGCACGCGGATCTACCAGCCCGATCTCAATGAGGATCTGCAGCTGACGGGCGGTTTCTACTGGCGCCCCGTAGGAATAACGCTTGAGACCGCCATCAAACTCAACAAAGTCCCGCGCAGTGCCGGCAGACACCGGGGAACTGTCAAAGACGCGGCGCAGCAACGGCTGCCACTTTCGCCAAAGCTGGCCGACCGTGTAGCCGATGGCGGGCGGCGCTTCCCCCTCGGCTTGGGCGATGCCTGCGCGCAGGGCGTCCAGAGTCCCCCGCTCTTCCTGGCTTCCCGGATGGTCCCGTTCCAGCTTCAGCCATTCCCGGACCTCGGCGGGCTGCGCTGCCCTTCCACCGGCGCGGATTATGCGCAGCGCTGCGGCCTCAAGAACGCGGCAAAGCGGTGTCAGACCGGTATCAGGCTGTTCAAACAGCCCGGCACGCATGGCTTTTTCAAATGCCGCGGTCTCTTCGTCCAGCGGATCAAAGCGCGCGTCGAGCAATGCATTGAGGGGTTTCGGGGCGGGTGCATGCCCATCCAGCGAAAAAGGCACGATCCGGGACGGTTCCCGCCCGGACGCGATATAGCGGTCACCTTCGAACCGTCCGCCAAGACCCAATGTCAGCATGCGGACAACATCAAGCGCCGAAAGCGCCATGCCGCGAATACCAACAATCTGGCCCGCCCAGCCTTGGGCCGCACTTATCAAGTCTGTCCCAGGGTAGGCCGGCATTAGGGGCAATAAATTTCGGTCCGCATGATCTTGCCAGCGCGACAGCTGCTCATCGCTCGCTGTTTCAGGCTGCCCTAGGGACAGCAGCACGTTATCGTAGGGGCCGCGGGTCAAACCCTGCGCACGCAGTTGCCAGCCCGCCTTACCGCGCTCCGCCCTGGTGACCCGCGCCGCGCAATGTCGCACCGCAATTGAGTCTGGCAGATCAGCGAGCAGTGCATTGAACCTGGCGTTCAGGTAAGCACCGAGTTTGGCCCGCGGCAGAAACGCCTCTCCATCCCCGGCGGCCTGGCCCATCCATTCGGCGAAACTGCTTTCTGCCCCGCGCGCCAGCGGCGGCGGCGGCAGGTCGATGCTGCGCAACGGCAGGTTCAGCAGGCAAGTTTCACTTTCACTTGGGTCGAAACTTGGGCCCGCCGCTGGATAGCTGGAGGGGTCGAAAACATCCACCTCCAGTGCCCTGCCTTCTTCAGAGGCACGGCGCACCAGCGCCTCCAGCGCACCAAGGCCGCGCGGCCCGAACCCAACAATGGCAACCCGGCGCAAGTCTCGCCCCATTTATGCGCTCCCTTACCCAGCACAGCCCTGCCACCTTGAGCCGCTAGCGTCCCGCGGCGCAAGCCATTTCCGCGAAAAACCGCTGAGCCGGGCGCCCCACTGTAAGTTTACTTCTTTTTGCCCCTGCGCGGACTTTATCGCGTGCCACCTGCAGAGGTACGGATTTTGTTACCGTGCCGGTTTCCAAGCGAAAATTGCGGTTGGCCTTACCGATGGCATACCGGCAGGAGATACTCAGGACATGTGGCTCACCGTTAGAACGCCCGTGCCGGATTTCACCTATCCGGATTGCTCCTCGCGGCTCACGCGTTTCAAAAACCGCTTGAGCCGATCATCCCGTGGCGCATCGAAAATCTGCCGCGGCGGGCCGGATTCGACGATCTTGCCGCCATCCATGAACACGATCCGGTCCGCGATTTCACGTGCGAACTGCATCTCGTGGGTGACGATAATCATGGTCTGGCTTTTCTCGGCAACCCGCCGCATCAGGTCCAGCACCTCGCCCACCCACTCCGGGTCCAGCGCCGACGTCGGCTCGTCGAACAGCAAGACGTCTGCACCAAGCGCCATTGCACGGCCGATACCCACGCGCTGCTGCTGCCCCCCGGACAAGGCCGCCGGGTAGCTGTCCGCCTTCTCTGCCAGCCCGGTTTCACGCAGCACCGAAAGCGCGCGCTCCTCGGCCTCGGCGCGGGGCCGTTTCTGGACGGTGACGAGTGCTTCCATGATGTTCTCTTTCGCCGTCTTGTTGGCAAAGAGCGCATAGTTCTGAAATACAAATCCCGTGCGGCGGCGCAGAGCCAGGATTTCGGATTTCGACGCCCGCGCGGCATCAATGGTCAGATCGCCAACCTTGATTTGCCCCGCATCGGGCACATCAAGGAAGTTGAGGCTCCGCAAGAGAGTCGATTTCCCTGTGCCGGACGGACCGATCACAACGACCTTTTCGCCGTCTTCGATGTCAAGGTCGATCTCGCGCAGCACCGGTGCGCCGCGGAACGACTTGGTAAGTCCCCGGATAGAAATCATCGCGCAAAAGCCTTGTTCAAACGGGTTTCCAGCAGGCCCTGGACCTGGCTCAGCGCCTCGACCATCACCCAGTAGATGACCGCGACAACCAGAAACGCTTCGAAATAGAGGAAGCTGCCAGCCGCCTCCTTCTGCGCTGCGCCCATCATTTCGGTGACCCCAAGCGTAAAGGCCAGCGACGTGCCTTTAATCATATCGATGAAGTAATTCACCAGCGTCGGCGCCGCGATCCGCGTCGCTTGCGGGAGTATGATGCGGCGCATCATCTGGACCTGCGTCATACCGATGGACTGCGCCGCCTCCCATTGGCTGCGGTCGACCCCGGCGATTGCGGCGCGGATGCTCTCAGCCATGTAGGCGGCGAAATGAAGCGTAAGCCCCATGATCGCGGCGGTCACGCCGTTGATATTGGCAAGCGCGGGCAACAGCTGCGGCAGGCCGAAATAGAACAGAAACAGCTGTACCAGCAGAGGGGTGCCGCGAAAAAAGCTGATGAACAGGACAACCAGATTGTCCAGCACCGGCACCTTGATGACCCGTTCCACAGCAAGGAAGGAAGCCAGGATCAGCGCCAGCACCATGGACGCGACGGCCATGGCCAGGGTAATCGGAACGTAGGACAGGATGACGGGCACCAGCCCGAGCATGTAATCGAAGTCAAGCGCCCGCATCGTCAATCCTATTGTGCAACAGTGATGTCAGAACCGAACCACTTCGTGGAGATTTCGGTCAAAGTACCATCAGCCCGCAGCGTGTCCAGTGCCGCATCGATACGGTCGCGCAGCTCGCGCCCTTCCTCGGTATCAGCAAAAGGCAGAGCATTGCGGATCTCAGAAAACGGTGCTCCTGCCAGCTGCAGCGGCAGCGGGCTTTCTTTGATGAGCTGGACCGAAGACACGCGGTCCATCACGAATGCATCGACGCGGCCAAGCGCAGTGTCCTGGGCGATATTGCTCTCGTAGGTGCGGATGTCGATCTCTGAAGCGTATGGCAGCTCGTGCAGCAACTGCTCGAAATTCGACCCGAGGTTGACCGCGACCGACCGGCCGCGCAGATCTTCGACCGATCCAACCTCTTCGTTGCCCTTGCGCACAACAACTTGCGCTCCGTCGATCACATACGGCTGGCTGAAAGCGAACTTTTCCTCGCGCTCAGGCGTGATCGTGATCTGGTTCGCAATAGTGTCGATCCTTCCGGATTCCAGCGCCCCGACCAGCCCTGAAAAAGTCATGGTCTCATAAATGATGTCCAGACCGGCCACGTCTCCGACCGCGTCCATCACATCGACTTCGAACCCTTGCAGCTGGTCCTGCTTCACAAAGGTGAAGGGGAAATAGCCTCCTGACATGCCAACCCGCAGCTCTTCAGTCTCGGCAATGGCGGCGGTACCCAGCACGGCGGCGGCAAACGCGCCAAGAGTAAGGGATTTTAGCATAAGTCTGTTCCTGTCTGATTGGTCCGCCCTAAAGTGAGGGTCCTAAAGAATGTTTCAACCATTTGGTCAAATGAAAAACAGCTCTTGGACGTGGGGAGCAAACGGGAAACCAGCATTCTAAGGCAAGCCGAGACCCGCGAAAACATTTTGTGCAGCATGCGCTTCAAGGAACATCCTCCTCCCAATGCAGCCGTTCTTCAGGGCCAGGTGCAGGAATCTGCAATGGCGTCACCACCCCGTCATGGTGACAGAGCCGGCAAGACTCCGCTTCAGGCGATCCCTAGCCGGTTAGCTGCGTGTGACCCGGGCCTCGGGCAGTTTTCCAATCCCGCGGCAGTGGTTCGGCCTTTCTATTTTTCGCAACTCAAGTGCCTGTGCTAAAGTGACGTATGGTAAAGGTAGAGTACTTTGCGGGAGGAAAACTGCGCGCAGGGAAACGTCTGAGAACAGCCATGGTTGTCCCCGTCGATCCCGAACGCGGCGCGGTGTCGCTGCCAGGGTGGCGCAATGTGCCGCTGGGCAGCAACCGGTTCCAATTGGTCGTCAACGGTGAACTTATCGATGAACGTGCCACAGAGCTGCGGCGGATCGAGGACCTGATCCCCGCTCTGCGCGAGGCAGAGGCTATACTCGGGGCAGAGGACGAAAACCGTGCAGAGCGCTCGCTTCGGGCAGTGTTCGGCGAACGCGCCTTCCCGGCGGTGCTGGACGAGTCAGGCGCGCTTTTGCTGCCTACCGGTGAGGTCGCGGTAGGGTTTGAAACGGACATCTCCGAAGACACCGCCCTGGCCGTTCTGGCTGGCTATAGCGCCAAGATACTGCGCCGGCTGCCGCTTTCGGCACCAAGCTGGCTCATCACAGTACCTGAAGAGGACGGCATTGCGCTTGCTTTGAGTCTGGCCGGCGAGCCCGGTGTGCGCTTTGCGTCACCCAATTTCATCGAAGAGGTTCCCGAACGCCGTGCCGAAGCACCACCCAACGCCCTCTTCACCGAACAATGGCACCTTGAAAACACTGGCCAAGGTGGCGGTCTGCCTGGCGCCGACATAAATGCACGTGCCGCTTGGTGTATCACTCGCGGCTCGCCGGAAATCATCGTTTGCGTAATCGACAGCGGTGTCGAGCTTGCTCATCCGTCGTTTTCGGCTCCGGGAAAAATCGTGGCGCCCTTTGACGCGGCCGATGGCGATGATGTTCCAGCGCCCACGGTATCCTCCCACGGAACCTCCTGCGCGGGTGTGGCGGTGGCCGGATGGGGCACAGGCGACGTTGTCGGTGTCGCGCCCAATTGCCGGTTGATGCCAATACGCCGGGCGGATATCAGCGAACACGTCAGGATGGCCGAGGCCTTTTCCTGGGCCTGGCAGCAGGGCGCAGATGTGATTTCTTGCAGTTTTGGCTACGATGGGCGGCCCTGGATCTTGCCCGACGTGGTCCGCGCAGCAATGGAAGAAGCCATCACACTCGGCCGGCAAGGGCGTGGCGCAGTGATCGTCTGGGCAGCGGGCAATGGCAATGAGGCCGTCTCGGACGATGAATGGGCGAGCCACCCCGAGACGCTTGCCGTTGCCGCCTCTACCGATAGCGACAGGCGCGCCGGTTACAGCGATTTCGGCCCCGAGATCGACGTCTGCGCACCCAGCAGCGGAGGCTTCCGGTCGATCACCACCTCGTCTAACGGGGGCTACACCAGCTTCTTTGGCGGAACCTCTTCGGCTGCGCCGCTGGTGGCGGGTGTCGCCGCGCTTATGCTGTCCGTCTGTCCGTCGCTGACCGGAGCCGAGGTGCGCGCCATCCTGAGGTCAACCGCCCTCCAGATCGATTTTGAAGAAGGAGAATACGACAATACCGGTCATAGCCGGTTCTACGGGTACGGACGGGTCGACGCGGCCCGGGCGCTTGAGGGTATTTCGCCTCTTATCGAAGCGCTGCGCGACAGCCCTGCCTTGGCCGACATCGAACAGATCGACGCCTTTACCGCCGCCTATCTTGCGTCCAGTTCCGCGGGTCAGGCCATCATCTCATTTCTCAGCACACGGCGTTTCATAATCCTGGCGCTGCTAAAAAGCGATATCGCGTTCCGGCAAAGGGCGCAGACCGTCCTCGAAACCATCATTCAATTCATGAAAGGAGGAGAACATCCTGGCGACATCACCGACGCCGCAGTGCTTGCTCTGACAGGTGCAGCGCAAGACCTCATCGATGCGTCCATATCTAGTTGAAGTTTTAAGTTCCTTAAAAAAGGAGGTCTATTCATGTCCCGCACATATTCTGACCCGCGCGGTAAGCGCAGTTCGAAAACCAAGACATCCTCAGGCGAAAGATCGCAATCGGGCGAACGCTCGGTCGAGGACGTTTTGTCAGAATTGGTCGCCATGCTGGAAAACTCCGGTGCTACTTCGGGCTCAGGCACAGGCAGCAACAGCGCGCCAGCTACGCCGGGAACCGGAAATGGCACGCCCTCGTCCGCGACTGCATCAGCAAACCGGTCCAGCCGGTCGCTGGGCGATACAAAGGCGCCGCCGCTTGATGCGTTCTCCATGATTGATCTCGACCGCGGGTGCATTCTTCTGCCCGATTGGCTGAAGAACCTTAAGAAGATGCCTTATGCACAAGGGCAGATCGACAAGGCCATCGCAGGTGCCGGCGAGCCCGGGAGCTCCACCAACGATGATGAGCGCGCGGTCTGGTTTCTGGCCCCCTGGGTGGTTGCCGGCGGTGTTTGGCTGGCCGGAGAGCTGATCGAGGACGACGAGGACGACGATCGCGCCATCCTTCCGCCATTGCCCATTATCCTGCCGATCATCATCCAGAATGCCATCATCGAAAAGCTGATCGACAAATTCTCTTCCGACGACGGCGAACGCTTCGTCCCTGCGTTCATCGCCGTCACCGGCCTTTTTGCGGCGGGCCTCGCCACGGGAAGCACCGGCAAGAAGCTGTGGAAAAAATACGTCGACTAATTCATTCCGATCCGGAGAAAAGCAATGTCTGCGAAACTCGATCCGACCAAGACAATCTTCTTCCCTCCTCCCACCTTTCCACCCGTTCCCGGCCCGTTCGATCCCTGGCCCGGCGGCCCATTCGGTCCGCCGCCGATCACGACCTCGCCGCGCACGACCCACGGCCCCGGCGAACGCACCGCCGGCGATCCTGCCGCACTCGACGCGCTGTTAGCCCGGCTCGTCGAACTGCTGTCCGATGCGCTTGAGCGGCAAGATTACGATGCCGTCATCAAGGCCTATGGCCCGGTGATTCAGAAGCAGCTCGAAAGCGACCCTGACGCCATGGCCGCTTTTCGCGCTCTGTTCGAACGCTACGGGATCGACCTCGATCAATTCAACCTGCCCGCCACTGATGAGCGCGAACCCGTAACAATCGGGATTTCCGTGACTGTGGCGCTGATCGCATTTGGCAGCGGTGCAGTGATCGGCTGGTTAGCCGAAGACTGAGCACTGTCCAAATTGGGCCGCGGAACTTCCCGGCCCAATCAGCTACCGCAGAAACAACCAAGAGATAACGCAGCATGGGTTGCTGAACAGGCCGAGTGATCCGGGCTGCGGCAAGTCAGGTCGCTAAGGAAAACCCACCGGCACGCCAGGTTCCCAGCCCCCGGAAGGCTAATTGCTGCCAAGCAAGCTCACTGCCTTGCCCGGCCCGGAATGCGGCCTGGCACCCTTGTGAGTTTCCGCTCACTCAATTGATACCCTTCCGGAGCAATCCGTTCACGGAACTCAGGATCATGGCTGACCAGAAGAACCGCCTGATCCAGCCCCTCCAGGATCTCTGCCAGCCGCGTGTAATTTTCGGGGTCCAGCGCGTTGGTCGGCTCATCAAGGATGAGCACGTCCGGCTCCATCGCCAGCACCGTGGCCAGTGTCACCAGCCGCTTCTCACCACCCGAAAGCTTGTGCGTGACCCGCTCGCGCAGATGCATCAGCCCCAGACGGTTCAGCACGCTGTCGACGATGGCCAGCGCCTCCTGTTTAGTTTTTCCCAGGTTGAGCGGGCCAAAGGCCACATCCTCGGCCACAGTCGGGCAAAAAAGCTGGTCGTCAGCGTCCTGGAAGACGAAGCCGACGCGGCGGCGCATTTCGTGGAAATCCGCTTCCTCAGCGCAGGTTTTGCCAAAGGCTTTGACCGTACCTCTGGTGGGGGTCAGCAGCCCCATGATAACTTTCAGGAGTGTCGACTTCCCGGCGCCGTTTGGCCCGACAATCGACAGACGTTCACCCGCGTTAAGCTGCATCGACGCGCCTTCCAGAACCGGATCAAGTCCGGGGTAGGAGAAGTGAATGTTATTCAAGTCAAGAAGCTGCATAGATGGCCTCAGCCCAAATCAAGGCGGCAAGGGCGGCGGTAACGGCCGCGGCAAAAAACAGGTCGGCCCTGCTAAAGCGGAAGTCTTCCAGCAGAATAATGCGGCCGGAGAACCCCCGGCATTTCATCGCAGCCAGAATGCGTTCCGACCGTTCGATAGCACGCACCAGCATCATGCCGACCAGATAGCCATAACTGCGGTAGGTGTGCCAATTGGTCCCGGGACGGAATCCGCGCAGCTTCATCGAGGTGCGCAGGCGCTGGTATTCCTCGCGCAGGACGTCGATGTAGCGGATTGTGAACATCATCAGATGCACCAGCCGTTCAGGGGTTTTGAGCGCAAACAGCGCGTGTCCCATCGTCACAGGTTCCATGGACCCAACCAGCGTCATGACCGCAAGAATGACTGCATTTGCGGTGAGGGCGATTTCTACCGCACGCCACAGTCCCTCCCAACTCGCCTCTAGGCCCCAAATGGAAAAGACAGGAGTTCCCGGGACAGTGAAGGGCAGCAGTACCAGCATGAAGACGATGAAACTGTCCATCATCGCCATTCTTTTCAGTGTTTTCCGGGGCGGCAAACCGGAAAACGCCAAGAGTGACATTGACAAGCCCAGCGCAACCGACAGCACCCAGAGATTGCTGAGAGAGACAACGACAACGGCATAAGCCGCGCTCATCACGATGCGCATCCGAGGATCAAGCGTGGTGACCTTGGCGCGGAAAACGCCGATGCCGCTGAGCGGTTTTTCAGCGCCGGTCAGAACATAGGTCATGAGCTGCCGCCAATCTTGCGCTGCGCGGCGATGTAGAAGCCCAGCCCGAACAAGCCAAAGATATAGCCGATGCCGCCAAGGATAGACTGAAAGTCCGACTTGTTCTTGAACGCGGTCAGTTCCTGCCGGAGCGGGCGCAGTTCGTTGCAAATCATGGCGGCCAGCTCAGCGCGGGCCTCACCGGACAGGCCGGCAGCCGCGGCGGATGAGGGGGCTTCAGTTGTGCCGCCGGCCGCAGGCATTAGCCTGCGCGGGTTTTGACCCAGGATCTGCGCGACCTCTGCCGCATCCATGATCACTTCCGCAACGTGGCCAGCGCCAAGGTCGCCGCGAAACACATGCGTTACCGGCTCCGACGGTGTGAACAGGAAAAAGCCGTCGGAGTCCGTATTGGTTTCACCCAGCTTGCTCCCAGCTTCGTCAAAGACTTCGATCAGCAAGTCCGGAGCCATTGCACCATTGGAAAAGCCAACCTCGCCCTCGATATCCGAGCCGGAGGGGAATACTGCAGAGATCACATTGTGGGCCAATGCCGGCAGTGGTGCGAGAAGAGCAAGAATCAGAACACAGGACCGGATCACGTCAGGCTGCCTTTCGTGTCAAAGAACAGCTCAGGTTTCACCCGCCGGGCCAGGAAGATTGCGGCGCCTGACAGAAGCGCTTCGATAACCATCACAGGTATATGCGAGAAGAAGACAAGCTTGGCGGCTAGAATGAACTCATCGCCGGACAGCATTAGCGAGAAGGCTACGGCCAATGTCGTTGCCGCTATCGCAGCTCCGCCTCCGATACCGCCCCAGATCGCGCCGTGCAGCGGCGAGCCGCGAGCCACCAGCGGGCGGAAAGCCAGTCCCACCAGAACAGCGGGCAAGGCGATATTCACGGCATTCACGCCCAGCACGGTCAGCCCGCCAAAGCCAAAGAACACCGCCTGCAACAACAACCCGACAAACAGTGCCGGAAACGCGGCCCATCCCAGAACCAGCCCGGCCAGCCCGTTCAGGATCAGGTGAACCGAACTGGGCCCGATCGGGACATGTATCAGTGAAGCCACGAAGAAACTGGCCGAAAGAACCCCTGCCGCCGGAATGCGCTCCAGCGGCAGGCTGCGCAGACCCATGGCGATACCGCCGGCTGCAGCAACAGCGCCGCCAATCACTACCGGGTTTGACAGAGCGCCGTCTACGATATGCATCGGTCTGCTTTCACTTCAGCTCTTCAGCGTGGATCCACAGCACAGCATCCTGGCTGAGTTCCTTGCCGTCGTGCTCGGTTACCGGGCCGGACCCCAGAGCGGCAAAACCCCAGTAGCCTGCTTTCGGGATGCCGAAGGAAAACACGCCGTTCTGGTCCGCGATAGCAACGATCGCTCCGCCCGGCATCTCACCCACGGTGGGATCGGTGGCCGAAAACGCTTTGAGGTCAGGCTCGGCCGCCATGAACTCGATCTCGATTTCAGCACCGGGGACCGGCGCGCCGCCCGCCAGAACCTGACCGGAAAAGGTGGATCCGACGATCACGTTGTAAGGCTTGTTCAACGGCAGAATTTCGGTGGCCAGACCAACCGGCTTATCCCAGTCGGTCGGCAAAGTGTTTCGGTTCAGCACGACTTTTGAGATCTGTTGAATATAGATATCTTCGCTTTCCTCGTAGTAGGGCGAAGGCACGGTCACCACGACATAGTCGCCGGAGCGTTTCACCGGGACGGACGCCTTGTAGGCCGAAGCTTCGTTTTCAGCGCCCTTGAAAGTGGCGGGTTCAAGGCGATCCGAAAGGTCGGTCTTTTCGCCTTTGTGGATCATGAAGAATTCTTCCGGCGCGCCCATGTCCATAGCGTATCCGTTTGACATGGGATGCCAGAAAACCAGGCCCATCGGCACGTCACCGGGCTTCTCGATCAGCGCTCTTTCGGTGTAATTCAGCTGGAAATGCGCCGACGCGGCGGCAGGCAGGGAAACGGCCAGTGCTGCGGCCAGATAGTTCAGTTTCATTTCGTCCTCATTCGACGATGCAGGCGCACCTGCAATCAGGAATGAACAACGGGGAGTATTGGCACGGAGTTGCCGGAACGGCCGTCGCGCCAGACGCTCACCCCGGCGTCCGGTGGAAAAGGGCAGAAACTCCGCAAGCGGGGCCTCGGTCCTTGCGTCCGGCAGGTCTCCTGACTCGCGGGTCCTGGTTCGGCTGGCCTTCCCGGGGATGATCCCAGTGGCGTCTTCAGCGTCACTCACCGCTCACAGTTGCGGGGGCAGTCACGGATTTGGTCCCTTTTGGGTACGCCGCACCGTGTTCCCTATTTCTTCCGCTGCGCATTGAAACACTTGCGGAACCGGTCACACTGGTTGAATGGCAAAACCGAATTTCTGAGTCAAGCGTCTTGCCTTCTGCTCAGTCACGGGATTGGCACTGCAGATGACTGTTTCCGGACTTCAACGGCCAGCTGGCAAGCCTGAGTGATGCGCGCAAACGGTGGCCGGTTGCCAACGGCGTTCCTTTCGTGTGCCCCGGTTTGGCAGGCTAAGACCACCACCGGATTGTTGATTGCCCGAGCCCGGCAGAGATAGTCCAAAGCACAGTACGTTCTGCCGGTATTGGGTTTTCCTTGCCCCTTGTTCGATCAGGATTTGGGGCTCTTCTGACCTGCAGAAGGCTTCCCGTTTAGAATCTCGCCTCGCAACCCGGCGTTAAAACCCTCGCGGCCCCGGTCCCCAGAGTGATACCAGTTCGCTTCAAGCGGCAACAACTGCGCTCCCACCCTGTATTGCCCTCTCTGCGACACGAGGTCTTCCGAAGGTAAAATCAGGGAACGCTTGACCACTAGCGGAACAGGAGGCGCGAACAGGACAGTTGGAGACACGCAAAAGGAAAGGTTCTGTCGCAAATGGCAGAACTATGTGTCGCGCGACAAGAGGGGGAAGTGGCGGACCGAGGAGGATTCGAACCCCCGACCCCTTAATTCGTAGTCAAGTACTCTATCCAGCTGAGCTATCGGTCCACTGCGGCGGGGTTTACTGATAGCATCGCAGAGTCGCAACCCTAAAAGACGGCTGTTTCCGTTTTTCTTCACCAGCAGCTTCCGTGCAAACCTCGGCGGACGGCCGGACCCAATGGCGTGCCCCCGTTCGGCCGCTTTGACATCCGGCCGCTCTTCGCCCCAAGACCGGCCGGAATTGTGGTATAAGTCTGAAGCCATGTCTTCCCCGCCAGGCTTGGCGCCGGGGAAGGCGCGTACCGCAAACCGAAAGGGGGCGGCGGATGCCGGACCGGAACTCAGCAGGTTTTCAGCTCAGGCCGCTTGAAACAGCGGACCTCGCCACAGCCGCAGGCTGGCTTCAGAACATTGCTGACATGGCATGTTTTGATCGCTCGAACCGCGTGCCGCTCAGCGCACAGGGGCTGGAGCAGTCATGGGAGCTATTGTCCGATACAAAGGCAAACGCGAATAAGTGCTGGTTCGCACTTACCACGGAGTCCAGTGAGCTGTGCGGTATCACCGGGCTGGATAGCATCTCAGCGGTGAACCGTGATGCCGTCATTGCCATGTTTATCGAAGAATCCAAGCGCAGGCAGGGTGTGGGGATACGCGCCCTGGCGCTGCTTCTGGACTTTGCCTTCCGGCAGATCGGGCTAAATCGCGTTACATCATACTACCGTGCCGACAATACCCGCAGCAAGCACCTGACCGCGCGTGCCGGCTTTGCGACCGAAGGCAGAATGCGGGCCGCATGGTTTGCAGAAGGCCGGTTCTTTGACATGGTCACTGTCGGCCTCCTGCGCGAGGAATGGGACGCCAGCCGCAAAGCGCTGGCGCAGGAGCTTGGCGCGGGCCCGCGCGTAAGTTTCCGCGGCGCAGAAGCCGCTGGCTGGGTCTGGCCGCCCGGCCCGGACAACCCGCTAGAAGGATGAGCGCGAATACCAGCGGCCCCAGCCCGCACTCACAGGAGGAGGACAGCTTGTGAGCGGCCAAAAAAAGACAACAAGAGTCCGCCGCCAGCTTGGTGCGGTGCTGTTTGCCGATGTCGTCGGCTATGCCCGGCTTATGGGCAATGATGAAATCGATACCTACAGTGCCCTGAAATCCCTCTTGGAACAGCTGGAAGCGGCTTGCCAGGCACATGAGGGGCAAGTGGTGGCGGTCCGCGGCGATGGGGTTCTGGCGCTGTTTGAGACAGCCACGCATGCTGTGGAGTTTGGCGTCGAGCTGCACCGTATTGCCGAGATAAACAACCGTGCACGGCCGGACGATCAGCACCTCCGGTTTCGCGCCGGTGTGCATATGGGCGAAATTCTGGTCGATGACCGAGGTATCCATGGCGACAACGTCAACATTGCCGCCCGGCTGCAGGAGATCGCCGAACCGGGCCGGGTTTTTGTGAGTGCGTCCGTCTACGAGCAGATCCGCAACCGGCTGCGCTTTGGCTTCGAGTTCCTCGGCCCGCAGCAGCTCAAGAACATCACGGAGCCTGTCGCGGCCTATTGTGTCCGCAGCGAAGTCGCGGGCGCAACGATGGCGGCAACCCGGCGGCCGGAAACACGGCCCGCGCACCGCCCGCCGCCTGGGATCCCTTCGGTTGCCGTGCTGCCATTTGGCAGTCTGGGCGGCGAGCCGTCCGACAGCTGGTTTGCCGACGGGCTGACCGAGGACATCATCCTCAACCTGTCCAAGTTCAAAAACCTTTTTGTCATTGCCCGCAACTCAGCCTTCTTTTTCAAAGCCAGCACCATGCCGCCTCAGGATGCCGCGCGGGAACTGGGGGTGCGCTACGTCGCGCGCGGCAGCGTCCGGAGAGCCGCCGCGCGGGTCCGGATTGCAATTGAGCTGATCGACGCGGAGACCGGCCGCACCATCTGGGGGGAACGGTACGACCGAAATATTGATGACATCTTTGCCATCCAGGACGAGGTAACTGACGCTATCGTGGCTTCTACGGCCGTTCTGATTGAGGCGCAGGAACGCAAGCGTATGGCGCAGACGGCACCCGCCGACCTTGCCGCATACGGGTATGTCCTGCGCGGGCAGCAGTATATCTTCCGCTATACAAGGCAGGACAACCACGAAGCGCAGACCCTGTATGAGCGCGCCCTCGCCCGCGACCAGGACTATGCCCGGGCCTCTGCCGCGATCTCCCGGACCATGAATATCGACTGGCGCTACTCCTGGGCCAAGGATGCCGAGCACGCGCTGGATACGGCGTTGTCTTATGCGCAACGGGCCGTGGAGCTGGATCCGACCGACGCCCGCGGCTTTGGCGAGCTTGGTTTTGTGCATTTGTACCGGAAGGAGCACGATGCCGCGCTCGGCGCCTACCGCCGTGCTCTGGCGCTGAACCCCAACGATGCGGACCTCCTGTCGGACTATGCCGATGCGCTGGCCCATTCCGGCGATAACGAAGCCGCAATCGGAAACCTGCAGCAGGCCATGCGGCTAAACCCCTATTTTCCGGACCAGTACCTTTGGCACCTGGGCGGGGCCTATTACAATCTCAAGGAATATGATGCGGTGATCGGCACGCTGACGAAGATGAACAACCCGACAGAGGGCCAGCGTATGCTTGCCGCCAGCTATGCGCAGCTGGGCCAGATGGAACAGGCCCGCAGCATGGCAGACAGGCACCGCGAAGCGCATCCCAACTTTTCGCTGGAACGCTGGGCCAAGGTGCAGCCTGACCGGCTGGAAGAAGACACCCAGCACTTTGTCGAAGGGTTGAAGAAGGCAGGGTTCTGACCCCGTTGACCCGACCGGCGGTCAAGTTCGCGCCCGAGGCGCGGAGACCCTACGCTCTTTAGCGTGCAAACATTTACCGAACACGGAATCAGTCGCCGGAACCGCGGGCCTTGGCACCGCTTACCTTGGCACCACTGACCTTCGCACCGCTGACTTTAGCTCCGCTCACCTTTGCACCGCTGACCTTGGCGCCGCTCACCTTGGCACCGCTTATGTCAGGACCACCGCCGCCAAAGTAGACATCCAGCAGAACCTGTTCCAGCATACCGGTCATAACATCCATCCGGATTGTGTAATCGGCCTTATCATAGTCCCACACCCGGATATCGTTTGCGATCTGGTATTCAGCTGAGGCAACGCCGGTCTTGGAAGGATCAAGTGGAGCACGGGCAGCCTGATCCCCGGGTTTGTTACTGTCTGTCGCACTTTCGCCGTCGCCATGCACCAGGAAGATCACTGGCTCTGGAAGCTCAAAATACGTGCCCTCGTATGAAAATCCGTAGATCCGCGCGAGATTGGCATCTTCACTCAGCTGATCAGCCAACAGGTTATTGCGCCCACGGCCCTTTTTCTGCCGTTTTCCGGCCCGGGAAAACTCCTGCTCTCCGGCACTGAAATTGCCGACTTGTCTCCACAGCCCTTGACGCGGGCCGTGGGCAATTTCGACAATAGCCCCTACAGGGAATTGCTGCTGACCTTCCCATGGGTTGTTCTCTCCCGCTCCAACTTTGTAGAGGCCGTTTTGCCCCTTGTTGGTCTGAGCCATCACCAGAACCTTGTCACCCGGCACGAGTGTTTCACCGTTGACTGCCGTACCTCTCAAGTTCTGCTCATTTTTGACCGTGCCAACAATGGCCCCCGCAAATTTGGGAACAATCTTGATGTCGTCGATCAAACGTCCAAATAACAGCACTTCGGAAAAACTCAGTAAAAACTCGGCCACCGTACACACTCCCGTGGCTATGGAACAACACTAGAAGACCTTTTCGCGTTTCCGCGGCCGCAATCAGCGCTAACCCGATTTTTCGGAAAAGTCCCCCTGCGGATGAAAGTAGCACAAAAACGATAGAAATTACAGACAATAGGCAATCATTCGTCAGGCACCCGTGTCCGCACCGAATGCGCGTGGCTGTCCTCATCCCCTTCTGAGACACGCGGCCCGGCCTCGAACAGCCCGACACCGCGCATCCTGAAGTTGCCTTCAATGATCGTTTGAAATGCGCCGCCGGTTGTTGCACGGTCAACTGCAAGCAGCGCCTCCCCCACCGCCGCATAGGTGAGGGTTTCCGCATCCAGCATGCTCCAGGCCGCCGCCAGATAGGCGCCCAGAAAGTCACGCGCCTCCAGCAGCGCGATACGAAATCCTTCAGGATCAGCCGCATAGCTCTCGTCAAACAGCGCCTGCATGACATCGCTGTAGTAGGGCGACTCCTCCAGATGGTCGGACAGATCCTCCATTTCAGGCGTGATCAGCCGATGCACCAGTAGACGCTCATGAAAGATATCGACCAGGATATCAAACATTGCACCGGTCAGCGGCTCCGAAAGCGCATGCTCGCTGCTCCAGCCGCGGGCGAATTCCTGCAATGTTCTGGTATTTGCTGCCATCCGGATTTGCTCATTTCCGGCTAGCTCGGCAAAGCGGTTCAACTGGTTGAAGGTGTATAGATTGCCCCGGGTGTTCTCCAGCAGCTCCTCGACCACCGAACCAAAATGAAGCGAGGCGATCAGCGCCACCATGTCCGCCGCAAATTCGTGGAACCCGTAATACTCTCCCGGCACGTCCTCAGACACCGGCATCCCAACAACGCTATAGATGATGGCATGGCCGACCTCATGCGCGACGACGTCAAAATTCAAGCTGTAGGCGCGGTACTCGCCTCCATGCTCGCTAGTGCCGCCGGTTTCCAGAAAGCCCCAGCCGATATGGGCGTTGTCCAAACTCGGCAGCAGGGACAATTCCAGCCGGTCATAGTCGCGCGCGAAGTGCCAGGGGATCGGATGCCCAAAGTATTCCTCCCACACATCCAGGGTGAAATGGGCGGAGGCAAACAGATGCGCTGCCTCGAAGCCGGGGTCCGACGGCGAGATATGGATAAAGTGCCCGTCTTCATCCGGTTCCGGCGGCGGATGCACCTCGCCATGCCAAGGCGGCAGATACATGCCGGGCCCGTAAGGCCCCGGGACGATGGCGCCAAAAGGAATGGTCTTGCCTGCCGGGTTGACCACGTACATCCGCGGACCCGACGGTCCCGGCCCAAGCGAGCCAGGAGGCGCGGATATTTCGACCAGCTCCAGCTGCGGTTCGGACATCCGGAAAGGCGACTGCGGAAACAGCAGAAAACGCGTTCCCGGCGCTTCCTCCACAAATTCCAAAGGGTCGTGCATGCGGTCCTCCCATCCTGCGGAGGCCTTGTCCTTTGCCCTGCCTACTTCCGGCCTTCTGCCGCTGGCCGTGTTTTGCACTTCTGATGATACATGAATTCGCGCCGGATCAGCTCAAAGAATTCATCCCGGCTGCGGCAGCCAATTGATTCCACGTATTCGCCGAGCTTGTCCGGAACGTCCCCCTGCAACAGCGTCTCAAAATACCAAGCCGTCAGCTGCAAACGCTCTGCATCGCTCAAGGGGCCGGGCAGCGGCTCCTGCGTCTCCAGATACTGCTCCTTTGACCGCGCCCGCATTTTCAATCCTGCGTAGACGCCTGCCCGCCGCAATTCTGCCAAGAGGTGCGAGGCCAGCTTACCGTTCAGGCTGTCCGCCACGCTCCCGGCAAGGGCTGCTTCCCCCAGCCAATCTTCATAAGCCGACGCGGTCAGTCCATTGTCATCCAGCCACTTGCGCAGGCTTTTGCTGCTGTACAAGCCCAGCGCCTCGCGATGCGCTGCCATCTGCGCAGTCAGTGTTTCCCGCTTTACCGTGCGGCCGTTCTGTCTGGCGTCCTGCAGGGCCAATTGGCGGAGCAGGGCGCGGGCGCGGAAGTCCTCATAGCGGTCGGGTTCCAGCCGCAGTTCATCCAGAACCTGCCAGTCTTCCGCCTGCAAACGCTGCGCTTCCGCTTCGACACGCCGGGTCAGGGTTTGCCAGGCAAGCGTGCGTTCAACCTTTTGAGGCGGCGCTTGGCCGGAACCGCCCCCTTCTTCCAAGTACGCCGCCATGCGCACCAGCATCTCGCGCGCATCGTCCCGCTTGGCATCCACCCGCCCGGAGTTTAGCCAGACCTTGAACCCATCGCACCAGGCCTCTCCCTGGAAATCCGCCAGAATCTGATCCCAGACCCGGTGCTGGTAAAACCGTGCCTTTGCGGCACCCAGCAAGGCCGCCGCCTGATCCGCGCCCAGCACCCCTTCGTTCCCGGCCCGCGCAACCGTGGCCCGGATGGAGACCATCGGCTCACTCAGCGGGGCAAAACCCAGCTCCGCCGGGCTGTGCAGCACCGCGACCTCATCATCGTCAATTATCGCGCCAACGGTGTAGGCCTCATAAATCCGGCCGACACCCACCATGCCGAAAGCGGACAGCTCAGCCGCTCTCAGCGCCCCCATGCTGGCGCTGCCGAAGACAGCGATCCCCTGCTCCATCGCCCAAAGGATTTCTTTGTGCCAGACAGAGGGCACACCTTGGAAATACCCGTCGATCAGGCCAATGGCCTTGGCCCCTTGCCGGGCAGCCCTGTAAATGTCGCCTTGGCCGGCCGGAGGCAGGACCGTTGCCTCGAGATACGCCCCCACCTCTTCTGCCCCTATGGTCGGGCCGGCAAAAACCACTGCCGTCATAGCCCGGCCTCCGAGGCTGCGAGCGCCCGCGGTCCCGCTAAAAAATCAGGATCGTCATGCGGTGCCTCCAACCCCGGGATCACTGCGCGCACCACGGCGATACCCAAACCGGGACGTGACAGGTCGACTGTCAGAACCTGCCGCATACTTGCCGCAGCCAGCCTGTCCAGAAGCCAGGACAAATCCTCCTCGAAAGACGGTGATGAAAAGCCCGGGCACTCCTCAAATCGAGCGGTTTCCGAAGTCTGCTCCAGCAACCGCCGGACATATCGCGTTCGTTCGGCAGACGCCTGCGGCGTAAATTCCTCCGGCTCCAGGTCATCGCGGGCACCGGAGATATAGGTCAGCCGCGTCTGCGCCGCCTCCGTCAGCGCCCGCAGCAGGGCAATGCCCCGGTCCGGGTGGCAGCCGCTGCCTATCCCGATGTGCCCAGGCCGGGCGCCGTCCTCGCAGATCATGCAGTGAAACGCTGGAACGCCAATGTCAGAAGTGATGTCCCAGATGCCTGCCTGCAAACCTGCATTCTCAAACCGCTCCAGCGCTTCGCGGCAGCGCGGGTCCCCGATTGCAGCGTGGTTGATCCGAGGGCCGGGCGGCGCGTGATGCCATAAAGTGATCGCATCCCGCTCGATCAATTCGCAGACGGCGTGGCACGTGGCCTCCGCTACGCTGTTACCTGAGGCAAGCCCGTTAGTCGTGCGCGGAAAGGCCCCCTGCCCGCCGCAAGGCCGCGCGGTGTAGTCGGTGTCCACCATTTCAAAGGGCAGCCAATGCGGCTGCCCTGAGACTAGGTCTGTGCCCTCCACCCACAACATCGGGCCATAGGGATCAAAACTGCCGCCTGTCACCCGCGGCAGGCGCTCCGCATCAGCGACCAGGGCCTCCCGCTGCAGGTCAGCGTAACTCGCCACCCGCAGCGGCCGCGTGATCCGCTCGGCGTGCCAGGTTTCAACCGCCTCCATCACACCAGAGGCCTGCGCCGCCTCCAGCGTCAGACCCTTGCCCAGCGCCACCGCGACAGAGCGGGAGTTAGGCCTGGCCACCATCACCGTTGGCAGGCCAACCCGGTCCAGGCCAGTCAGATTTGCGATACGAGTGATGCCCATCCCGGCCAGGTGCGGCTTGACGGCTTCCAGCGTCTGCGCCGGATCGCACAGCCGGTGAGTGTCCAGCACGTATCCTTTCTGCTGCGCCTTCGGCATGGGGCAGGCCTCTTTTTTCATGACCGCCACGGATGATCTGCCGGCGGCAACCAAGCAGCCGGCACGCTTTGCCCAAGGATGCGGGATCACGCGCTGCTGGTCAACAAAACCGCACTTCCAGCCGCTTGGCGCCTCACAGCGAAGTCACTGCGGCGGCCGAAAATCAAAAACCGGCACAAAGCTTGCAGGGGCCAAGGACTGCTCCAGCAGATCAGCCCCGATCGTGCTCTGATCGAAAACCATAATCTCAGGCCCTGCATGTTTCACACGCAGCGTTCCCTCAATCGCCCGCACCGCCATTTCGACCGCCAGCCGCCCTTGCAGCACGGGAAAATCCGTCGGTGCCGCTATGATACGCTCGCGCAGCACACCCCGGTAAACAGCGTGGGTCATGTAGTCCGAAACCACCTGCACCCTGCCTTGCAACCCCCGTGCACGCAGGACCGAGACAGCGGCCTGGGCTGCCGGTGCAGAACCGGCGATGTAATCAATGCCCTCGGCCTCATCCAGCGCCTCCTCAACCAGCCGTACCTGAATTTCCCGGCCTGTATCTCCGTATTTCGTCACCGCAACCACTGCCGAACTATCCTGCAGCGCCGTGCGAAACCCCTGTTCCACAAATTTCACCCAGCCCGCGTTTTCGGGCCCCGGAAACCAAGCGACTTTCACAGGCGCCCCGCCCTTGGGGTGCCGCGCGGCGATGACCCGCCCCGCCACGGCCCCCATTTCCGTCCAGGACACCCCCACCTTGGCGGTGATCCCCGTATCGGCAATGTCGTTGACCGCAGCAATCACCGGCACCGCCTCTGATATCCGCTCGACCGTGCTGGTGAGCCCGCCGTAGGACACCGTGCCAAGGATCAGCGCGTCCGCCCCAGCGGCCACGCAGTCTTCCACCTGACGGATCTGCCGCCGCAGATTGGGATAGCCGCCGGCCTCGACCAGCTGGAAGGAAACTCCCAGCCGGGCCGCCTCAGCCACCATGCCGTAATTGACGCTGAGCCAGTAAGCATCCTTAAGATGCGGATAGGCGACGCACAACCGCCACGCCCGAGAGGCCGTTTCCAATGGCTGGTAATCGGCCGCGGCATATCCGCTTTCGTAGTCAAATGGGATTCGGGGGACTTGCAGGCGCCAGGTTTCCGCCGCAGCGGGCGTGCAAAACACCGCAAGTAAAAACGACCAGACTGCGCGCATGAGTTCCCCTTCCTGCCGCCGAAGATAGGCAGAGCTAGGAAAAAGGGAAATTCAAAATTGCGCCGCACTCAAATGCGCGCGACAGTTCAGGAATGTTAGGAAAGCTCGGTCTCGGCGGTAAATTGAGCCTCGCATTCATAGTCATTGCGGGTCTTCCGGCCCTTGCCGGCATCCTTGGCCTGGTCGAGCTCAGAACACTTGCACGCCGCCAGGCAGAGGTGATCAGCCAGACAATTCCCGCCATAGCAGAGGTGCGCGGCATGGCCGAAGAGAGCACCCGCATCATCGCAATTGCCCCCGAACTGGCCGCCGTAACCTCTCAATCCGAACGGAAGAACCGTGCCCGCTTTCTCGCGGACCAGGTAGACGCCCTGACCCGCCGGCTTGACGCGCTGGAGCAGGCTGGGGGAGTGGGGTCGGCGCGGCTGCGGGCGACCGTTACGGATGCGGCCCGCGTGCTCGCCCTGCTGGACGGCCTGGTTGAGGACCGTATTTCGCTGCGCAAGGAATTCAAACAGCTCGCCGAACGCAACCTGACGGCTGCAAGCAGTCTTCTGAGCATGGCGGATACTCTGGTGGCCAATGCCGAGATGGGTACCACCGCGGTGATCTCGAGCCTTTACGGCCCCGGTGCATCTCCAATAGAGGAACAAGCCCGCACGGACACTCTTGACAAGCTGATTGAGGTCGACCTGTTCCAACTGGGCCTGATGTTCGAGTTGAGGTCGCAGACAGCGGAAATCGGGCTGCTGATCAACCGGATTGAAGACGCTGGCAACGAAATCGAGCTGGGGGAAATCGAAGCTTCGCTTATCAGCCGCCTGCGGATCGTCTCGCGCCGGGTCAAAGCCATTCGCGACCCTGGGCGGCGCCAGCAGGCCGAAAGCTACGCTGCGCAGTTGCAAAGTGTCCCGGACCCTGATGCAGGTCTCTTTGTGCTGCGTGACCGGATCCTCGCCACCGAAAACCGCATAACCGCCCTCAAGCAGGAACTACAGAACACCGCGCTGCGTCTTGGCGACGAAGCCGCCTCCGTGGCAGATCAGGCGCAGGCCCGGGCAATCCGGTCCGGCCATAATGCCGCATTGGACGTGCAGCAGGCGCAACTGCGCAACGGCTTCGCTGCGGCTGCCGGCTTTGTGCTGTCGCTGGCGGTGCTGTGGTTCTATGTGCGCGGCAGCATCACCCGCCGCCTCAACCGGCTCTCCGGCACTATGGCGGCGCTGATGCGCGGTCAGCTGGACCATCCGGTGCGGCCTAGGGGCAAGGATGAGATCGCCCGCATGGAGGGGGCCGTCGAAGTCTTCCGCCAGCAAGCCATCGAAAAGCTGGAACTGGAACGGATGCGGGACCGCAACGAACAAGAGCTTAGGGAGCACCGCAACAACCTGCAGAACCTGGTGAATGAGCAAACTGAACGGCTGCAGGAGGAGGTCGAAGCCCACGACGAGGCGCGGCAGAAGGCTGAAGCTGCTGATCAGGCGAAATCCGAATTCCTTGCCATGATGAGCCACGAAATCCGCACCCCGATGAATGGCGTGCTGGGGATGCTGCGCAGCCTGTCGGACGATGGCCTGCCGCCCCGGCAGATGGAGCGGCTGCGGGCAGCGCTGACTTCCGGCCAGAACCTGCTGAAGATTCTGAACGACATCCTGGACTATTCAAAAATTGAAAGCGGTGCTCTAAAGCCCGAGATTACAACCTTTTCGCTGCGCGAACTGGTGACTGACATCGTTGTTCTGTTGCGGCCCGGTGCCGATGCCAAGGGCGTCCACCTGTGGCTTGACGCACCGGAGGGAGGGGCCGACGTTGTACAGGGCGACGCCGCCAAGCTACGGCAGATACTGTTTAACCTCCTGTCCAACGCACTGAAATTCACCGATGAAGGCGAGGTGATCCTGCGGGTCAGGTCCAATGGGGAGACCGACGGGCGGCACCGGGTGACGTTTGAAGTCAGCGACACCGGCCGGGGCATCTCAGACGAGGCAAAGCGCAGGGTTTTCGAGGCCTTCGAGCAGGAAGACACCGACACCGCCCGAAAATTCGGCGGCACCGGATTGGGGCTGGCGATCAGCAGGCATTTTGCCGACGCCATAGGTGCCCGGTTGTCGCTGGAAAGCACCAAAGGCGTAGGCTCGGTGTTCACGCTTTCCCTTGAGATGGAGCCCGGCAATCCGGCTGACCTCTCACCAGAGGAGCCGCGATCCCCGGTGGCGCGGGCGGAAACCGCTTTGTCCGTGCTGGTCGTGGAAGACAATGAGATCAACCAGATGGTCGCCCAAGGCTATTTGGAGCGCATGGGCCACCGGTGCCATTGCGTTGGCAGTGCGGAGGAGGCGCTGGAGCTGCTGCCGGGCTCCCGGTTCGACCTCGTGCTGATGGATGTGAGCTTGCCTGGGATCAGCGGTACTGAGGCCACCCGCCGCTTGCGTTCGCTGCCGGATTCGCGGCTTGCCAAGCTGCCGGTCATCGGGATCTCAGCGCATGTTCAAGAGGAACAGATCGAAACCCACCTGCAGGCTGGCATGAACGGATTTGTCGCCAAACCAGTCTCGCCAGAACGCCTGGCTAGGGCGATGAAAAGCGTTATGCAGGGCCGCGACGGCGCGATTTATCTGTCTGCGCGGCACACGGACCCGGACCAAATGGACCGCCACGCCAGCCTGCGGCGGAAGATGCAGGAAAACATGCAGGACCTAGGCGCGGCGCAGGCCCTTGACATCGCACGGATGTTCGAACGCGAGCTGCCGCACAGCCTGACCCGTATGAGCGACGCGCTGGAAGCCAAGGACTTTGCGGCCCTGGCAAGAGACGCGCACCGTGCCAAGGGGGCTGCCGGGACATTCGGCCAGCAGGAACTGGCGGCGCTGCTGTCTGAACTCGAGAAACAGGCGTCCAATGGAAATCTGTCCGGAGCAAGGGTTCAGCTGGATGCGCTGAACCGCCTGGCGCCGCAGCTATTGGACGCGCTGGCAACGGTGCTGCGCGATTGCGAAGACGTCAGCTCAAAGGCGCCGTGAAGACATAACCCTCGCCGTGAACGGTGGTGATGACCCGCGGGTTGCCCGGATCCTCCTCCAGCTTGCCGCGCAGACGCCGGATCAGCACATCCACGGTACGGGGATTGCCGCCGTACTGCCGGTGGGTGACCCGGCTCATCAGCGCATCGCGCGAGGCTACCTCTCCCGCACGGCTGACCAGCATATCCAGCACTTCGAACTCGGCCCGGGTCAGCGGGATGCTGTTACCTTCAACGGTCTGCAAATGCCGGGCCGCCACGTCGAACTGGAACTTGCCGAATTTGTAGATCCGCCGGGACAGGCGGCGGATGTCCTCAGTCCGCCGCAGCAGGTTCTTGATCCGCGCCAGCAGCTCACGCCGGTTGAAAGGCTTACAGACATAATCATCCGCACCAAGCTCCAGCCCGACAATTCGGTCGATCTCATCATCCCGGCCGGTTACCAGAATGATCCCGATCTCTGACTTTGCCCGCTGCTCACGCGTGATCTGCAACCCATCCTTGCCCGGCAGGTTGATATCGACCAGCAGCAGATCAACCTCCTGCTCCTCCAGAATTTTCTCCGCGTCTTCTGCAGTTTCGGCCTGCGAAACTTCATACCCTTGCGCATCCAGATAACTGGCGAGAGTGGCCCGGGTGACCGGCTCGTCCTCGATGATCAGAATATGCGCCATGAACGCGGTGCCCCACTGCGAAACTTTCCTATCGGTTAACAAATTTTAACAAAACAAGCCAGCCTGTTCATTCCATCGGGCTGACCTGTTCACATCCGCTGCCTAGCCTCCCCTCCCGAAAGCCAGGCTTTCACACCGCAAAAAAGGCTCAGGCCATCAGGACCCGGGCTGCGACAACAGGGAGACACACATGAACTACCGGCAATACCTTTTGGCCACTGCAGCGGCCATGACCATGGCAGCCCCGATGGCACTGGCGGAAGACTCCTCAGACCCGATCATTATTCCCGTCCACAACTGGTCAAGCCAGATCGTGATGAGCCACGTTGTCGGCCAGATTTTCGAATCGATGGGCAACAATGTCGAATATGTCTCGACCGACAGCCAGGCGGTCTATGAATCCGTGCGCCTGGGCGATGTGACGCTGGAGCTGGAGGTTTGGGAAGGCGCTTTTGGCAAGTCCTTCAACGAAGCGCTGGCCAAGGGCGGCCTGCATGACGCAGGCGACCACAACGCCGTCACCCGCGAGGATTGGTGGTATCCGGCCTGGACCAAGGAAGCCTGCCCCGGCCTGCCGGACTGGCAAGCACTGAACGAATGCGCTGCCGTTTTTGCCACGCCTGAGACCGGCGACAAGGGCCGCTTCCTGGGCGGTCCCGTCGATTGGCTCAAACATGATGCAGAGCGGGTAGAAGCTCTGGACATGAACTTTACCGTGGTGAATGCGGGCTCAGCTTCCGCACTCTGGGCCGAAGTGGCCGCGGCGGAAAAGACCAAAAGGCCGGTGGTGATCTTCAACTGGACCCCAAACTTTGCCGAGGCCGTCTGGCCTGGCGAATTTGTTGAGTTCCCCCAATGGGTCGAAGGCTGTGACAAGGACCCCGCTGTCGGCCCGAACCCCGACGCCACTTATGACTGCGGCAACCCGGCGAACGGCTACCTGAAGAAGGCCGCCTGGGACGGCATGAAGGACAAGTGGCCAGCGGCGTATGAAACCCTGACCCAGATCAGCTTCACTAACCCGCAGATCGCCGAGATGGCCAAGCTGGTCGACATTGACGAGATGGAACCCGAGGACGCAGCCGCCGAATGGCTGGAGGCCAACGAGGATCTCTGGAAACCCTGGACCGGTTCCTGATTTCCGCACCTTCCGCCAACCATCCGGGGCGGTTCGCTGCCCCGGTGTCTTTGCTAAAGAAAGTTAAGCCATGACCGCCGCCACCCCCGTCATTTCCTGCAAGAACGTCTGGAAGCTGTTTGGCGCCAATCCGGAACAGTATTTGAAATCGCTGACCGGCAACCCGGACTTTGATGAAATCCGCCAGGCCGGCTACATCGCGGCGGTCCGGGACGTGTCGCTGGACATTGCCAAGGGTGAGATGCTGGTGATCATGGGGCTGTCAGGCTCCGGCAAATCGACCTTTGTCCGCTGCCTGTCCCGCCTCATTGATATCACCGGCGGCGAGGTCCGGGTCGAAGGCCAGAACATCGGCGAAATGTCCGAGAAAGAGCTGATTGATCTGCGCCGTAACAAGATGGGCATGGTGTTCCAAAGCTTCGGCCTGCTGCCCCACCGCACCGTGCTGGACAACGTCGCCTTCCCGCTGGAAATGCGCGGCCAGGACCGCCACGAGCGCCGCGCCCGCGCGCTGGAAGTCATTGAGCTGGTCGGCCTCTCGGGCCGCGAGGATTATTTCCCGCGGGAACTGTCCGGTGGCCAGCAGCAACGTGTCGGTATCGCCCGCAGCCTGGCGATCGAACCTGACATCTGGTTCCTGGATGAGCCCTTCTCGGCGCTGGACCCGCTGATCCGCCGCGAAATGCAGGACGAATTCCTCCGCCTGCAGGAAATGCTGGGCAAGACCATCGTCTTCATTACCCACGACTTTGACGAAGCCCTTCGCCTTGCCGACCGCATCGCCATCATGAAGGACGGCGTGGTCGAGCAATGCGACACTCCCGACCAGATTGTGCTGAACCCGGCCACTGAATATGTCGCCAAATTCACTGAAGAAATCGAGAAGGCCCGCGTTGTCCACGCCGGCGTGCTGGCCCGCGAGGTGAACGGCCACAGCCTGACCGGAACGGCGATCGGAGAAAAACAAACCATCTCCGAACTGGCCCGCCTGCTGATCAATGACAACCGCGACTTTCTGCCTGTTGCCAACAGCGCCGGCAGCCTGGTCGGCGCCATGAACCGCCAGGAGGCGCTCGACGTGCTGCTGGGAGAGGCATCATGACGGACCAGGCGATGATACTTTCCGATAGAAACCACGGTTGGACACGCGCCAAGACCGGCTGGGCGATCTTCGCCGCGGCTTGCCTGCTGGCCGCTGGCAACTCTGTGCTGCCCGCCGGGCTTGTGCGGCCGCCAGAATGGCTGGTGCTGCCCTTTGCCGACTGGATCAATGCGGTTTTCGCATTTCTTCGCGACGATCTAGGCCTCCTCTACCTGACACGTGCCTTTGCCGATGGTGTCGAATGGCTGCTCGATGTGACCGCCAATCTGCTCTATGGCAAAAACCGCTGGCCGCGCATCGGCCCCATTCCGTGGACTGTGATCGCCAGCATTGGATTTGTCATCGGCTATGCCCTGCAAGGCTGGCGGCTGTCGCTTCTGACCGGCGGCACCTTTGTCTGGATCGCTGTTATGGGGCAGTGGAAATGGGCGATGGAGACCCTCTCGGTTATCGTCGTCGCCGCCCCCTTCTCTATCCTCTTCGGCCTCGTCATGGGCATCTTCGCCTGGCGTTCCAAAACCTTTGAACGGATCCTGAATCCGATTCTGAACATTGCGCAAAGCCTGCCGCATTTCGCCTATATGATCCCGGTCGTGGTGTTCATCGGCGTCGGCCCCAAGGCAGGCGCCATCGTCACCATCATCTTCTCGGTGCCGCCAATGATCCGCATGTCTCTGCTCGGCTTGCGCAAGGTGCCGCATGAGGTGATCGAAAGCGGCCATATGTGCGGCTCCACCCGCTGGCAACTGTTGCGCCACGTGCGCATTCCCACCGCCCGGACAGAGATCCTGGTCGGCGTGAACCAGGTGATCATGCAGTGCCTGGCCATGGTGGTTCTGGCCAGCTTCATCGGTATGCCGGGCTTGGGCCAGAAACTGCTGCAACTGTTACAGGCGCTGAAGATCGGCCGCTCCGTTGAGATCGGAATCACCATCGTTCTGCTGGCCGTCATGCTCGACCGCTGCACCAAGGCCTGGGCCACCAAACAGCCCGAACATTTCGAGAAGGGAACCTCCTTTGCCGTCCGCAACAAGTTCCTGCTACTGGGCCTTGGCCTGTCTCTAGCCTGCCTCGTGCTGGCACAGTTCATCCCGCTGATGGACCAGATCGGCCGCCGCGACGCCTTCACCATCTCCAAACCGATTGACGCGGTTGCAGACTGGTTCATCGTGCTGATCGACCCGGTCACCCAATGGCTGCGCTGGTTCCTGATCACTTGGGTGCTGATCCCAATCCGCGATGCCTTTCTGTGGATGCCCTATGCCGCGGTGCTCGCACTGCTGGCCGCGGCCGGCTGGGCCATCGGCGGTTTGCGCTCGGCCCTGGTGTGCCTCGCCTTCTTTGGCCTCATCGCCATGTCCGGCTGGTGGGACCGCGCAATGATCACGGTCTATACCGTCGTGGTTGCCGTCTCGATTGCCGCCGTGATCGGCTTCCCGCTGGGCATCTGGGGATCGTTCCACGAAAAGCGCGCCGCCCTTGCCCTGCTGATTTGCGACACGCTGCAGACTTTCCCCAGCTTCATCTACCTTATCCCGGTGGTCATGCTGTTCGGCGTGAATGACGTGGCAGTGATTGGCGCGGTTGTCCTTTTCGCCGCCGTGCCGCTGGTGCGATACACCATCGAAGGGCTGCGCCAGGTGCCG
Source organism: Leisingera sp. ABM4_103 (assembly GCF_056158685.1). Classification (NCBI taxonomy): domain Bacteria; kingdom Pseudomonadati; phylum Pseudomonadota; class Alphaproteobacteria; order Rhodobacterales; family Roseobacteraceae; genus Leisingera; species Leisingera sp. ABM4_103. The sequence continues at coordinate 944,188 of NZ_JBSWTU010000005.1, forward strand.
GAAACCCTGATTGAGGCCGCCGACATGTCCGGCGCCACACGGTTGCAGACCTTGTGGAAGGTCCGCCTGCCGATGGCCCTGCCCACCATCATGGTCGGGGTGAACCAATCGGTCATGTTCTCTCTGTTCATGGTGATCATCGCCGCCTTCATCGGCACTCAGGACCTGGGCCAGGAGATGCAGCGCGCCCTGTCCTCCACCGATGTCGGCAAGGGGCTGGTTCTGGGTCTCGCCGTCGCCTTCATGGGGCTGATGGTGGACCACCTTGTCACCACTTGGGCCAAGTCCAGGAAAGACGCGCTGGGACTGGAGTAAGACCGTGACCATCCATTCAAACGACTTCGGCCCTGCGCCCCACACCCGCATAGGCTTCCTGCTGTTTCCAGGCTTTCCCATGGCCTGCCTGACCTCGGCAATGGAGCCGCTGCGTGCCGCCAATGAAATCGCCGGGCACCAGGTTTTTTCCTGGTCCCTGGTGACGGAAACCGGCGCGGATGCAGCGGCTTCTGCCGGGGTCCTTTTTCCAGCAGATACCAGCCTGGCAGAAGCCGAGGGGCTAGATTGCCTATTCATCCTGTCAGGCCCCGAAGCGGAATTCGAAGACCCGGTCTCAGGCCCTGGGCGGCTCCGCTACCTGGCCCGGCATGGGGTTGCCATGGGCGCGGTTTCCGGCGGCATCTTCCCGCTGGCCCGCAGCGGCCTTCTGACCGGGCGGCGCTGCGCCGTGCACTGGTGCTACCGCAGCGCCTTTCAGGCGGCCTTCCCCGATTGCACCGGCCTGGACCGGCTGATCGTGCGCGACAGCAATGTCCACACGGTCTCCGGCGCCAGCGCCATGTTCGACCTGTCGCTGGACCTGATCGGCAGCGCCCTCGGTGCAGATGCCATGAATGAGGTCGCTTGCCTGTTCCAGCATCCCGTCATCCGCAACGGCAGCACGCGGCAAAAGATCCCGGTTCTGCAAAGCGACCGGACAGTTGACCAAATGCCGCCCGCCGTGAAGGAGGTGATGTCGATTTTCTCAGAAAACTTCGAGACACCTGTCAGCATTAGGGATGCAGCGCGATTGGCCGGGATTTCCCCGCGCCAGCTTGAGCGCAGCTTCCGTGCCGCCACCGGCCTCAGCCCCGGAGAGTACTACCGGCGCCAGCGCCTGAAAGCAGCCCGGCAGATGGTGCTCTATTCGTGGGATTCGGTCTCCGAAATTGCCCACGCGGTCGGATATGCCAGTTCCTCAACCTTAACCCTGCACTACCGCAAATTCTACGGCGTCACACCTGTTCAGGACCGCAAGCAATGCTTTGCCTCCTAAAGCCTGAACCGTTTGAAGGGGGCGTCTTCCGCCAAGTGGAACTCCCCTTATCCGGGCCGGCTTCATGCGACCGCTCGGGCTTCTTTCAATTGGACCGCAAATACCCTTGGCATCATGTTTCCGGGCGAAGAATGCCGTCTGATTTCGTCGCAGCGGGCTTTCCAATCGTTGATCCGTATGCGGTCGTCATCCATGGGCAGCAACCGTGATGCACGAAGGCATTTCTGACGCAGCCCGCTGTTGACGGCTTTTTTATCAGCATTAGGTCTGGCACTTACAAGTTCCGCCTACAAGTACGGCCCGGAAGGTGAACGCGCACTGGTGGAGCGTCTGCGCCCCCGTCTGCGGGGGATCCCGGTGGTCACCACTTTCCTCGCTGCCGAAACCGCTCTGCGCAGCCTTGGCGTTAAACGGCTGGCGATCGTCAACCCGGCCTGGTTTGACGAAGACCTTGCTGCGCCCGGCGCCCGCTACTTCGAGGCTGCGGGCTTTGATGTGGTTCACCACGCGCCTTGCGGGCTGAAAAGCGGTCAGAAGTACGTGTCCCCGCCTGCGCTCTCGGATTGGATCAAGACAACAGTCGCCCCTTCCGGCGCGGACGCGGTTTTTGTGGGCAGCAACGGTCAGCGGGCCATTGGCGCCATTGATGCCGTCGAAAGCCAGTTGGGTAGGAAAATGATAACCGCAAACCAGGTTTTGTTCTGGGGCGCCCTGCAAGCAGCCGGTGTTCAGCCCTCCATAGAAGGATATGGGACGCTTTTTCCAACAATGTAACGCCCATGTGACTTCTAAGTCTGGCAAGTGGCGCGCAGAAGCCATATCGTTGTTTGCAAAAGCAAACGTGTACAGCGCACCACTTGCAGGACCAAGGAGCCACGCAATGAAGCTAGATGTTTGGGATCAGATTTCTGCCTTGTTCTACGGAATCGAAAACCAGCTGACGGAAGAGCTGCGCAGATCCAGCGACCTGGGCCTCAGCGAGTTCCGGACCCTCAAACATCTTTCAGAACAGCCCGACCTGGAACTGCGCATGCAGGAACTGGCGGAAACCCTGATGCTGACCCAGAGCTCGACCACGCGTGTGGTCGAGCGTCTGGAGAAAAGGGGGTTTGTGTTCCGGGACAGCTGCCCCAGCGACAAGCGGGGCAAGTACTGCGTCTTGAACGAGCAAGGCAAGAAATACATCGAGGAGGCCGCCCCGGTTTTCCAAGACTGCCTGGCGCGCGTTCTGAAGAAAACCTTTGAACAAAAGAAAGCGCGCGACTCCGCCCGCGCGCTTTGCGCCCTGACAGAGGTTTGAAGAAACCTGGGCGGAGGTCTGCCTCCGCCGGCGCACAACCTGAGAAGCCACTCAACCAAAATAGGTGCATGCACAAATAAGTTAATTGACAGACGCGAAACCCTCTCATTATGTTGCATGTGCAAGTAAATAAATAAACCTCCCGTTCGCGGAGGGCCCATCAAAATTTCCCGTGCCTCGCAAGAACGGGTTCAACCTGAAAGGAACAGTAATGCACTGGATTTACCTGATGATCGCAGTTGCTTTTGAAATTTCCGTGGCCATCGCGGCCGGGAAATCGGAAGGCTTCAAGAACGTCAAATGGACCACGATCACGCTTCTCAGCGGTGTGATTGCGACCATCTTCCTCAGCCTCGCCCTGCTGACCTTTGACGTCGGCGTCGGTTACTCGATGTGGACCGCGCTCGCCGGGGTCGGGATCGTGGCGCTTGGCGCGATGTTTTTTAACCAGCGCCTGAGCTTTTCCAAAGGCATCGGCATCCTGATCGTGATCGGCGGCGTCGTCGGCTTGCGGATGAGCGGAGCGGCCTGACCCAATCCGCTTCCCAATTCCCTGATTCAGACAGAAAGGAATACACAATGACTGACACACAAACTTCTGCGTTTTCTCCATCAGAGTCCGGCAGCAAGGGCGCCTGGGGTGCCCTGCTTCTGGCTGGTGCCTTCGAAGTCGGCTACGCCCTGAGCGTCGGCGGCAGCCAGGCCTTCACCGTCCTGACCTGGTCTGCCTCGGCCATCGTATTTTTCTTGCTGACCCTCTATTTCCTCAGCGTCGCGCTCAAGTCTATCGACGTAGGCATTGGATACGCCGTCTGGGCCGGCATCGGGTCGATCGGAGCGGCCGTTCTGGGTGCCGTGCTGCTGGACCAGCCGTTAACCCTCGCGCAATCCATCTGGCTGGCAGTCATTATCGCCGGAGTGATTTGGCTGAAACTGGCGGACAGTCCGAAGCTCAATTAGAGCTGTGCCCCCGCCCGTGGTGGGGCGACACTGTGCATTGGCTTCTGCAGCCCTGCAGCAGCCGCAGGTCTATGCACCCACCACCCGCCGCAGCCTGGTATTCCGTCAAGGTTGGTCATTGACCCCATGCGGCCCTTTCAGGATGCAGGTGCCAGGGGCCGGCTAAAAACTCCGCAGCAAACCCCGGGGCGGGGCCTCAACCGCTTTCACTACGGGTGGGGGGGAACTCGCCCCCCACCTTAGCGTCAAGGGATCTTCGGCGGCACCCGGCCCTCCTGCAGTCGCTGGAGCAGCCGTGAAAGCCCATGACGGAGAGGGTGCTTGCCGGGGAGTTCGGCGCCCTGGGTCCGCAGGCGTATCGTTACTCATCCAGCTTTAAGCCTGTACAGCCCGCGCTCGCTGCGGCTTCCGGGTATAATCTGGTTCTCTACCAGTAGGAGGTTCTGGCAGTTGGATAATGCTTCCGAAGATCTGCCGGGACTCGCCGATTTAAGCCATAGATGCCCTTTTTCACGAAGACATGCTGGGAGGACTTGCACTTAAAAATGTACTACGCCTCGCCTTGCTCGTTGCAAAAGCTGATGCGGCACAATGGCTTAGGCTTGGGAAGTGGTGCCCGGGGGCGGAATCGAACCACCGACACGAGGATTTTCAATCCAAAACTAAGTCATTATTTTCAATGGATTAATTCAGAGCAGGCTGTCAAACCGGCTACCAAACTTCAAAGACTTAGCCACCGTTTGTCAAACCTATCCACGAGGCAATCCGGCCAAAGAAAAACCGCTGAGGGGGCGGCCACCCACCTCAACGGCATTGCAAATCTTTCTGCTCAAACAGCTTATCAAATTGACAGCCTGACCGCAATTGCGGGAGGTGCATATGCCTAAACTTAACCGCTTTGAATGGCTGAAAGCCGTTCTGCAATGTGCCGACCTCAATTCATCGACAAAGGCGGTTGCGTCAGCGCTTTCAGTGCAGTTCGCGAATGATAAGACAGGCCAGCTCAATCCTTCGTTGAAAACGCTGGATGAGTTCCTGGCTGGTATGTCTCTGGCGACAATCAAACGTTGCCTCAGACAGCTTGTTGAATTCGGTTGGCTGCTTCGGACAGAAGGACGGGGAGCCGGAAATCACACTGAGTACGACCTTCGCGCCCCGTGTAAAATTATCCCCTTCCGCCCTAAGAAAAAGGGCGCACCGGTGAACCTTTCAAAGCGCCAAAAGGGTGCGCCCATGACTGGTAAGAGGGTCACTGGTGATCTTTCCTATATAAAGGAAAAACAATCAAAAGAACAAAATCCCACACTTGAGCTGTCAATGAGCGTTCAAAACTGACCCGGTTTCAGCGTTTGAATTTGACCCACCCCTTGTGGCGCAAAGGCCCCAGGCGGGCCGCCCTCATATAGCGAGTCCGACTGGGGGCTTTGCTTGCGCGACGTTTATGTTTTTCTGCGTCGCTTGCTCTGTGCGAACCGGTATGACGTGTTGCCTGTCTCGATGATTGCGCAGTGATGGGTTACGCGATCCAGAAGCGCGGTTGTCATCTTGGCGTCACCGAAGACCGAGACCCATTCGCCGAACTCCAGGTTCGTCGTGATGATGACACTGGTCTTCTCATAGAGCTTGCTGATCAGATGGAACAGCAACGCGCCGCCGGACTTGGGGAACGGGATGTAGCCCAGCTCGTCGATGATGACGCAGTCCAGGGCCGAGAGCTGCCGGATGATCTTCCCGGCATTGCCCTCGGCCTGTTCCTTGATCAGGGCGTTGATCAGGTCGACGGCGTTGAAGAAGCGCGCCTTCTTGCCGTTGCTGATCAGGGTGGTTCCAAGCGCGATGGCGATGTGGGTTTTGCCGGTGCCGGTTCCGCCCACCAGGATGAGATTATGTGCCTCTTCTGTGAATTGGCCTGAGCAGAACGGCTCGATTTGGGGCTGGGTGACGGCGGCCGCGCTGTAATCGAAGGTGGCGAAGTCCTTGTGGTGGGGGAACTTCGCAATCCTCATTTGATACTGGATGGAGCGCACCCGCCGCTCTACAGTCTCAGCGTCGATCAGTTGCTTTATCGCTGTGGTCAGACTTGGTGGCTTGCGCGCGGACAGCAAATCATGGGCGCAAGCTGCCATCCCGTGCAGCCTCAGGGCGGTCAGTTGGTCGATGAGGGCGTTCATGCGGCAGCCTCCTCAGCCGAGCACAGCGTCTCATAGCGCTTGCAATCGGCCTCGGGCCGCAAGGTCAGCTGCGGATAGGTATAGGCGTCGCTGAGCGGCGTGATGACCGGCTCCACCAACTGGTTAATCAGGTTGATGATGGCGGGCAGGCGCAGGGTGTTTTGTTCCACCGCCAGTTCGCAAGCCGTCTCGACCACCTCGACCCCGTGATCCTGGGCCAGCAGAAGCAGATCGACGAACTCCCGATCCCCGCCTTTGCCGGCCATGTAGTGCTCCCTGATCTGATGCATGGCCTCAGGCAGTTGCCAGTCCACAAAGGGGGCGCCGTCGCGCAGGGCGCCGGGCTTGCGATCCAGCAGCGGCACGTAGTGCCAAGGTTCAAAATAGCTGACATTGCGGGTGAAGCGACGCTTGTGCTCGGCGATGACATCCTGGCCCGACACCAGCACGATCCGGCCTGCATAGGCGCGCAGCGACACATGTTGCCCCGCGAACCGGGACGGCACGCTGTAGCGATTGCTGGCATATTGAACCAGGCAGGTGGAGCGAACACGAACGGTCTTTTCCACGTATCCGTCAAATGCTCGCCCCAGAGGGCGCAGTTCGGCGCGTTCGTCTTCGAACAGCTCTGCAATCGTGCGATCCGATTGCTCGGGATGGGGCCGGTTTGCCAGCTCTTCACAGCGCAGGCGCAGCCAATCGTTCAGCGCATCGAGATCATCAAAGGCAGGTTTGGGCACAAACAACCGGCCGCGCAAAAACTGGACCTGGTTCTCGACCTGTCCCTTCTCCCAGCCCGCAGCCGGGGTGCAGGCCACCGGCTCCATAACGTAATGGTTCATCAAGGCAAGGAACCGGGGATGGAATATCCGGTCCTTGGAGCGGGAGACATAGGTCACCATGGTCTTGGGGTTGTCGATGATCACCCGGCGTGGAACCCCGCCATAGAAAGACAGCGCCTGCGCAAAGGCATCCAGCACCATCTCCTGGGCTTCGCCGGGATAGGCGACGACAAAGGGCTTGCGGCTGTGGCACAGGCGGAAATGGGCAACCTTCACCTTCTGCTCGATACCGCCCAGGACAACCCGTTCTTCGCTCCAGTCAAATTGCAGCGCATCGCCTGCCGCAAAATGCAGCGGGATAAAGGCCTCGCCCGAACCGGCACCGGCCCGCCTCAGATCGCGGACAAATCGCTGAACTGGCGAATAGGAACCGGTGTAGCCTTCCACCACGAGCTGCTCATAGAGCTTCTGGGCCGTCCGCCGCTCCCGGCGTGGTCGCTTCTGGTCCTGATCGAACAGCTCCTGAAGCCGAAGATCAAACCCGTTGCACAGTTTGTGCCGAACCGGCGGGGCCTGGCGCTGGTAGCTCGGCGGGCTCTCATCCTTCAGATACTTCTTGATCGTGTTCCGCGATAATCCCGTCGCCCGCGCAACAGACCGGATGCTGCGTCCCTCAACCAATACCCATCGTCGGATCTTCGACACGCTTTCCATCAGTAACACCTGCTCTTTCCTCCGCACTTTTTGTGCGGATGTTAACGAAAACAGGTGGGTCAATTTTACTCGCTCATAACCCACCCAAGTGGGTCAATTTTGCACGCCGATTCACACGCCTGTTAGGGAAAACGTGGAGAATCTAGCTGTTTCGCAGCCTGACCTTCGAGATGTGTTTCTTTGCCACGCGTGGGATGACAGGCAGGGCTCCGCAAAAGAGCTGCATGATTTGCTAGAAGCTCAAGGTGTCCGCGTGTGGTTCAGCGAGAAGGATCTTGGCCTCGGGGTTCCGATGATGCGTGCAATCGACAAGGGTTTAGTGAATTCGCGCGTCGGTATCGTCCTGGTGACACCGGCTATGCTGCAACGCCTGCCCGCGGAAGGCGTCGCGGACAAAGAGCTGTCTGCACTCCTTCGTCGCGAGCGACTCGTTCCGGTCGTTCATGGGGCGACATATGAGGAGCTTGAGCAGGTCAGCCTCCTGCTGGCTTCCAGAGCTGGCCTGAGCACGGCCGAAGAGACAATGGCCGAAGTCGCGATCAAAATCGCCGAACTGGTAGCCGCTTAATCGCGCTGCAGGTTGGGGTGAGCGCTGTCCGCTCGGCGAACTGAGCTTCACAAATCGACCGCTCCGCTCGCCGGGCGGGCATTACCCCACTTTGGGCGTGATGGCTGCAGCTGGCGGTCGCGGCCCCTGATGGACTCCGTCAGCACCCGCACTGGATTGTCGACCCTGAGGTCTGCGAACTAGCGGACAGTGCTACACACACTCAATCGACTGGCGCTCGGATCGGATCAAGAGCGGGAATTGGGTCAAGCCCACCCGGATCGCAGTTGCTCTGAGGGGGTCGAGGGTTGGCCGAAATCGGTGCGAGGGCTGTTCATTGAGGCGCATCCGCCCAGAACCAGCCAGATCACCACATTTCACCCGATTTAAGAATATTCTCCACACCTAAAGAAAGTGCTTGACTCGTTAACGATATTGACTATAATCGTTAACGGGTTCAATTGCCCGCACTTCATCCGTCAGGCGGCGATACCGTCCAGAACCTGAGTACGACATACTCAAAACCGGATCAAGTGTTTTCTTAATAAAAATGCCCAAGAGGAAAGGAAGCATATGAAAAATAAGGAAGTTTTTTGGAATGAATTTGGTTTGGAAGATTACATTGATCGCTTGGAGGAATTGCCTGGGCACCGCGCCGAACGCACCGATACGATCGTGAAGGAAGCATTTTCTCGTTTGCCCCATGTAGTTCGTCAAAACCCTTACCACGACAAGGGACGTGGCATTCGGAAGATGAACCACAAGGGAGAAGTCATCCTTTATCAGGAACTTGAAACTCAGATTGAGGTCTTGGGAGCCTTCTCTGAGCGCTCAAATTGGATGAATGCTCGCATCTGATTACAGCATAGTAGATAGCAGGGGGCAGGTGCCCCCTGCTATCTTATTTTTTTCGCTCAAGGACCGCGCGGATTCTCTCATCTGCGTCTGCTTGGGATACCAGGGGGCGCTTGTCCTCAAGCGCTTTTTCGATTCTTTCGTTGATCCAACGATCATAGGTTTCAGGATCTGAGCCAATGCCGATTGGCATACCTTTGTCCCGCACTACACCGTGAAGGAACACCCGAACCGCCTCGGACAAGGAAAGACCCACGCCTTCCAAGGCCTTCTCAGCACTTCTCTTCAGGTCTGGATTGACACGCACGTGGATCATCTGAGTGGTCGTAGGCATGAGGTACCTCCTGTAATCGCAAGTCAAGTTTGTATCTCACATGAGATACAAGGTCAAGAAATAGTTTTCCGCAAACACAAGACGGCAATTTAGATAGAGACACAATTCCTGCACCTAATCACAGATAGAGCGCTCCACTGTGTGGGGATTTTTAACCAGACTTCCGCAACTCCGTGATCCCACGTTCTAGATCGGACTAGATGGTTGGCTTCTTGGGGTTCGCCTGTCCGCGGGATTGGCGCCGAGAAGCCAATCCCGAAGTCGCCAGCCACCTACTTGCGCGGCAGACCGTTGGAGCTGTTTCTGCCTGAAACTCCTCAGTGGGTCGTGATGTAATCTGCGCTCTCCTTAGCGGCACAATAGGCGATCAACGGAGCCACGCAAATCCGTGCCAGGTCCACAGGCCGTGAACGCGCTTGTCGCAATACTGCACTTGCAGCGAATATCCGGAAGGTCTTGAGATCCTTGTTTGACCTTCGGAAATGCTGCGCGATGCACGAATGGCGGCAATGCGAAAGCTGCGCTGCGGCGTTCGGCCAGGTGTAAGGCGGAACCATATTCTTTGCAGGATTTTGCAAACTCCACTTCCTGAGTATCGCGGCCCGTGGTGCAGTCCGCAGCATTGAGGGTGGTCCGCCAGGTGCGGTGAGTGGCCGCTCTCGGTGAGCTAGACGTAAGATACTGTACCGGCAGCGTCATTGGCACGTTACTCCATGTCCAAAACCGCATTGACCTGTCTGCGACCCCTTGCTTTATCAGCAGCACCTTAGGGTATCCAAAGTCTATTCCCTGACCAGTTCAATCCATGTGTGCACGTCATCGAAGGCCACATCGCGCCCCTCGACATGCGATTGATACCAACGGGCAACAATAGCTCCCCGCTTTTCGCTTTTTATCCTGATGTTATGTTCGTTCAGATACCGATCCAGCGAGGCCTCGAATTCCTGGAGCGCCCCGATGTCATGCGCGACACGCACTGATTTGGCACCGAGCAACAGCCAGGCAACATCGATGTCAAACTTGTCGCCCATGGTGACCAGCGCTTCGACCGGGATGCCCCGCTTACCTTTCTCATAGCTGTGGTAGGCACGGTGCGACACGCCAATGGCCTCGGCCATCGCTGCCTGTGACAGCCCGATTTCGCTCCGGGTAATTGCAAGCCGCGCCCCCATGGCTACGAAAATATCCGATGTGTCTCGCGTCATCCACGTTTTCCGATTGACGATACGGTCATTATTGTCAATTATCGCACAAAATGACGTATTTTTACATTTTGGACTATCTGAACACGTCAGATGGTGCATAACAAGCGATTCCATGCGTAATAAGCGGCGGAGGCCTAAAGTGAATCAAGAACGTCTTCTTTCTCCCAAGCAGCTTGGAAACATCGTCGGTTTGAGCGCCACTCAAATCCGCGCGTTGATGAACGACGGGCGGCTGGAGTTTGTGGAGATTTCGTCGAAGACCAAGATGCTGACGATGAGCGGCTGGGAACGGTTTCAAAAGAACGCAACCAAGATCAAAGCGCCGGAGAGCGAGAGTCCCGGTGCGGCTTCTGGTGTGAACTAAAGGAGGGCGAAACGATGGCTACGACCAATCTCAATATCATCGTGGTCGACAAGCGGATGCTGAAGCAATCAGAAGCGGCCAGCTACACCGGGTTGCCGGTCAAGCAGTTCAAAGCTTCGTGTCCTGTTCGCCCCGTCGAACTGAAACAAGGGACCCTTCTTTGGGATCGCAGGGACATCGACCTTTGGATTGATGATGTTAAATCCGGAACCGTGACGGACACGCGGGAAGACATACTGGATCGCCTTTGATGACCAAGGTGCGCGTTAGAGGGTTCAAGATATTCAAGGATCGACACGGACGGCAGCGCTGTTATCACCGCGAGACAGGGCACAAGATCGATCTTCAGAAGGCACCGTTGGGGTCTGCCGAGTTCCTTGCCGAGTGTGAGGCCATTCGCGCCATCGGCAATGCACAAAAGGCCAAAGCCGCAAAGGCAGGCACGCTTGGCGGGCTGATCAAGTCTTACTTCGAGACCGAGCACTACCAGAACCTAGCCGAGGCCACACGCCGTGATTATCGGAAGTGTGCCGATTTCCTTGAGCCGATCAAGGACACACCGATCCACGTGATCGATACGCCGCTGGTTGCAGGGATCCACGATAAGGCGGCAAAGAAGATAGGTTGGAGGCGTGCAAACATGGTGCGGACGCTGCTGAGCGAAGTCTTTCGATACAACATCCCCAAGGGATTGATCGCGGCCAATTACGCCAAGGATGTGATCCCCAAGCGCCGCCCCCGCGAGCAGGCCTACGCCAACCGCCCCTGGAGCATTGAAGAGCGAGATATCGTGCTGTCACGAGCCAAGGCGCATGTGCGGGCTGCGCTGGCGCTGATGATGAATACCGGCCTCGATCCTTCCGATGCTCTGAAACTGCGAAAGGACCAAATCGACGGTGATACTATCTGGGGTGTACGTGGGAAGACAGGCGTAGAAGTGGCGATCCCTGTCAGCCCAACTCTACAGACCGCGCTCGACCGTATCCCTAAGCATGAAGCCGAGACGGTTCTCAGTAGCTCACGCGGTGAAGCGTGGACCTACAACGGGTTTTCGACAGTATGGCACCGTTTCAAGACCGCTCTAGAGAAGGAAGGGGTGATCGCGTCCGGCCTTACGCTCAAGGGACTGCGGCACACCGTAGCGACCACCTTACGCGAAGCAGGTTTGGATGAGCGTCGTATTGCGGACCTTCTGGGGCAGAAGACACCGTCGATGGCGCGGCACTATTCGCGGTCGGCGAATCTTGCGGACAAAAACCGCGAGACTATGGCGACACTGGAAAGAGAAATCGAAAGACGCACGAAGACTGTCAAACCTTCGGAGAAAAGCGTCAAACCTGACCAGAAAGAGAATAAGGCATGAGAGATAAACCTAACAAATACATATTGTTAAGTGGTGCCCGGGGGCGGAATCGAACCACCGACACGAGGATTTTCAATCCACTGCTCTACCCCTGAGCTACCCGGGCACGGGAAGGCTGTTCGCCTTGGGTGGGGGCCTTCTATGCTCTGGGCGCGGCGGTGTCCAGAGGGTTTTTCAAGAAAATCACTAATGGCGGGTCTGAGGCTGTTTTTCTTTCTCAGCCAGCGAAAGCTCTGCTTCTTCCAAAGCGTTTTCAATGTCTTCCGGGTCCTGGCTGGGCACTGCATAAGAGCCGTTCAACCACTTGCCGAGGTCAATATCCGCGCAGCGCTTAGAACAGAAAGGCCGGTAACTCTTTTGCGGGTCCCCGCCGCAGATCGGACAACTCATTTCAGAACCTCCCGCAGCGCAATGCGGCCGCGCTTGCGCTGCAGCTCGTAATGGCCAAGGTTGGTCCAGCCCGCCAGAACCGTCTCCTCGGAATCGGCACGGAAGGCGGCCCTCAGCGCGCTCTCGAACCCGCGCCGGTCCTTTTTCGGCATCGGTGCAAGGTCCAGCACAATCTGCCCGCCCAGCCCGCGAACACGCAAGGCGCGCGGCAAAGCCTTGGCTGCGGCCATATTGGCTTTGATACCTGCCGCCAGCGAGGTGTCGGAACCGGTGTTCACATCCACAGCAACCAGAGCGCGGGTCGGTTCGATGAACAGAAACCCGCCGCCAGGCAGCGGCTCGCGGATACCTTGGGCTGTGTCCAGCGCATCCAGCACCCCCAGGCGCTCGAACCCGCCGGGATCGCGTTCCACATCCGCAGGCTCCACCCAGTCGCGCCAGGCCAGCAAATGCGGGCCGTCGCCTTCGGCCAGGACCTCGGCTTCGCCGCCTTCGTCCTGCATCACCTGCGCCGCCAAGGCCGCCATCGCCGCCACATCCTCGGCGATCTCCTCACTGTCCGCACCGGCGCAGGCGGAGCGCAGGATCAGCCCGTAACCTGACTCCCCCATCTCTTCATGCGCAATCTCCAGCAGCCGGTCGCGCTCGTCCTCGTCACGGATGCTGCGGGAAATGTTCAGCCCCGGCGCCTCTGGTGTCACAATGGCGTAGCGGCTTTTGCACAAGAGCTTCTGGGTCACCGGGATGGCCTTGCCCGGCTCGGCATAACCGGAGACCTGGACTAGGATCATCTGCCCCGGCGCCAGCCCCTTGACCTGGCGCAAAAAGGCCGGGCCGTCAGGCGTGGTCAGGAACATGCCGCCCTGCCCCTTTACCGGCCGGTCGGCGCGGGCGCGGTAGATGGTGCCGGGCGCCGGCGCGTTGCTTTCGATCAGGAAGTCTTCCAGCTTGCCGTCCACCATCAGCGCGGCGGCTTCACGGTCCTGGATGTGGTCGAGGATGATGGTGCGGCCCTTCATGCGGCGGCCTCCTGATAAAGCGGCAGCCCGGCGGCGCGCAAAAGATTTGCAGTCTCGGACAACGGCAGCCCGACAATCCCGGTAAAGGAGCCGCTGATCCATGGAATGAACGCCCCGGCGGGTCCCTGGATGGCATAGGCACCGGCCTTGCCTTCCCAATCGCCTGTGGCGAGGTAGGCGTTCAGCTCTTCATCGGACAGGTTCTTCATCTTCACCTGGCTCACCACATCCTTCTCCCAGATCCTATCGCCGCGGCGCACGGCAACTGCAGTGATCACCCGGTGACGGCGTCCTGACAGGGCCAGCAGAAACTCCGCCGCCTCGCCCGCGTCGCGCGGCTTGCCGAGGATGCGGCGGCCCAGAGCAACTGTGGTGTCGGCACACAGGACAATATCGTCTGTCCCCGCGGGGACAGCCTGGGTTTTTTCCCGCGTCACCCGGGTGCAATAATCCCGCGGCAGCTCGCCTTTGCGCGGCGTCTCGTCGGTTTCCGGCGGCCGCACCGCGTCGGGATGCACCCCAAGCTGCGCCAAAAGCTGCAGCCGCCGCGGACTGCCCGATCCCAGAATGAATGCCATGCCTTGGCCCTCTCTTTCCGTTCAAGTCGTCTTAATGGCTTTTCCCAGCCTGTGGAAGCCGCCCCCGCCTCTTCATCTTTCGGAAAATACTCCCGCCGGAGGCAGCGGCTGCAAAGCCGCAGAAAAACAAAAGCCCGGCGCGATGCCGGGCTTTGTTTGTCTTGGCAGATCAACAGCTTACTTAAAGCGATAGTTGATCCGGCCCTTGGTGAGGTCGTAAGGTGTCATTTCCACCTGGACCCGGTCGCCAGCCAGAACACGGATGCGGTTCTTGCGCATCTTGCCTGCCGTATGAGCGATGATTTCATGGCCGTTTTCCAGCTCGACCCGAAACGTCGCGTTAGGCAGGAGTTCCTTCACGACACCGGGAAATTCGAGCGTATCTTCCTTGGCCATGTTGTCTCCATCATTGGGTTTACCCGCAAACTGCGGGACGTGCGCTTAAATGGGGGCATTTTCCCAATATTTCAAGGCCTCAATCAGGATAACACGGCTTTTGTGACCGATTTCACCCGCGGCATTTGCTCCTCCCAATGAAGGCGGTTCAGCACCCCGCCATCGGCGCGCACATGGGCAATTGTGTCCAGATCAGCCTCGCCATAGGTCCAGCCTGGCTGGTTCAGCACACCTTCGGCCAGCACACCGGTTCCGGGGAAGCCCTTGTCCGGCGGGCCGAAAATGCCGCCCATGCCGGTGTTCGTGTCCACCGCTTCGGACCATGCATTGTTGCCCACAATGGAGGCCATGGCCGTGACGCACTGGTTTTCCAGTGCCCGCGACATCGCGCCGATGCGCACCCGCCAGTAGCCGGCCAGCGCCTCGGTGCAGGAGGGGACGAGAATCACATCCGCCTCCGCCAGGGCACGGCCCAGCAGCGGGAACTCGCTGTCATAGCATATCAGCACACCGATTCTTCCCAAGCTGGTCTCGAAGATCTTGAGCGGCCCGCCCCCGGTGATGCCCCAGGGATCGCGCTCGAACCGGGTCATGATCTGCTTATCCTGGTGATCGCGGCCGCCGCCGGGCGTGTAGAACTCCGCCCGGTTCACCGGCTGCTCCAGACAGCTGTTCACTGGTGCGGATGCTCCCAGAATATGCACCCCGTATTCGGCGGCCAGCTTCAGGTGCAATACCGCCGCATCCTCCATTTTTTCGGAAACCGAATGGATAGATTGCGCCAGATCCCCGGCCACTGCCGCCCCGTCTAGGGTGGACAGCTCCATCGCGCCGTATTCCGGGAACACCAGCAGCTCTGCCCCGTTGCCGGCAGCTTCCGCCACCCAGGCGGCCAGCTTGTCTTCATACTGCGCCCAGCTGTCGAGCCAGTCGAGCGGATAGGCGGCGGTGGCGATTTTCATCCTGTATTCCCCTTGTTCAAATGCGGCTCACAGATACCTCCGGTTGCCCTCCGCGGCCGCCGGAAACGGGGGGAGTGGCATCCGTGCACCCCCTGGGCACCACCTGTACACCCCTCGTGAAGCGGCTTGGCAGAAAGAGCTTCGGCCAAACCGTTCCGGCATTTCTACAAGTCCCGGATCCAGAACTGCAGCGGCTTCTTTGTCTCTTCCGCCTGATCCACGTCTTTCCAGGAGAAATGCGCGATGGCACCTTCCAGCGGCTGGTAACCGCGTTTGCGCCAGAATGGATCCAGCGGCGCGTAACCAGCCGGGCGGAGCGGATGGTCAGCCGGACGCTGCACGCCGCAGAACGCGCATTTGCTGAAGCCGTGCTTGCGGGCATGCGTTTCGCGCGCATCAAAGAAGCCGTGACCCACGCCGTGGCCGCGGTATTCCGGCAGCAGCACGGATTCGGCACAGTAGAAGACGTCTTGCAGATCAATGCCGGTGCCGTCAAAGGCCGCCGCAAAATCATCCGCGTGATCGGCCAGCGGCGCACCGGTGGAGGCACCCACCAGCACATCGCCGTCAAAAGCGCCAACCACCACAGCCCGTTCGCTCTCGCGGTAGCTTTGCAGGTACTCCCGCTCATACCCCAGATCACCGTCATAGAGATACGGCCAGGCGCGGAACACCTTGATCCGCAGGCGCGCCACATCGTCCAGCGCGGCCTCCAGCGCCGCGCCAGTCATCGCTTCGACCCGGATCGTCATCCGGCAGACACCTGAGCGATCCAGTCCGCTAGGTTGTAATAGGTGGTGACGCGGGAAATCTTGCCGTCCTTCAGCTCAAAGAACGAGCCGCCCGGCAGGCGGTAGGTCTGGCCCTTGGCCTCCGGCAGCCCCTCGTCGGTTTGCAGATAGGTACCGTTCACAATGAACTCTGCGGCGGCACGGGTGCCGTCGCCATTGGAAAAGATCACCATGTCGGTCAGCTCTTCCTTGTAGCTGCGGCTCATATGGGCGCAGAACTCTGCGAATTTCTCCTTGCCGACGCGGATTTTGCCCTCGTTCACGTGGTGGGCGATCTGGTCGTCCACGCAGGCCAGCATGGTGTCCGTGTCGCCTGCGTTGAAGGCTGCAAAGTAGCGCGCGATGGTGTCGGTCATGTTCTCTCCGTCGGTTCGCCCCAGCGGTTTTTCAGGTGCTGGATGATTTGGTCCCGTGTTTGCCGGTACACGTCTAGCTTGGCAGCCCGCGTCTCGCCGAGCCCGGTTGGGTCCATAATCGGCCAATATTCGACATCAAGGTGAAAAAAACGGGTGAGTTCGAGCGCCCGGCGCTGGCTGGCTGGCGACAGCGCCACAACCAGATCGAACGACGACAGATCATCCCCCCAACGCTCCATCTCGTCAAAGGAACGCGAGCGGTGGCGCGACAGCTCGACGTCGATTTCCTGGCAGACCGCGATGGAGAAGCCGTCGATTTCCATGTCGTTCTTGACACCGGCGGACTGCACATAGGTGCCGGTGCCATAGAATTTCTTCATGATGCCCTCCGCCATCGGAGAGCGGACCGAATTGTGGTCGCAACAGAACAGAACGGACTGCGGCAGCTCCTCCACCCGTCAGCCTCCGAAATGCAGGACGCAGATCAGGGTGAACAGGCGGCGGGCGGTGTCGGTGTCGACCTCGGCTTTGCCTTCCAGCCGCTCCTGCAGCACCCGGCTGCCCTCGTTGTGGATGCCGCGCCGGGCCATGTCGATGGTCTCAATCTGGCTCGGCGGCATGGTCTTTACCGCGGTGAAATAGCTCTCGCAGATCTGGTAATAATCCTTCACCACCTGCCGGAACGGCGACAGCGACAGGTGGAACTCCGCGGCCTTCTCGCCGGCTTCGGTGTTGATGTCGAAGACCAGCCGCTTGTCGCGGATTGCCAGCCCCAGGTGGTAGGGGCCGTCCGGCAGATCGCGGTCCTCGCGGGACGGCAGGGTAAAGCTGTTATCTTCGATCAGGTCATAGATCGCCACCTTGCGCTCCTGCTCGATCTCAGGTGTCGGAGGCGGCAGGTTGCGGTCGTCCAGTTCAATGTGGCTGATGCGGCTCATGGGTCTTTGTCTCTATATGCGCTAAGGCGTCCGGCCATGAGTATCGCACCGGCGCGGCTGGGGCAATGCAGCAGCAGGCGTCACGGCACAGGCGGTTTGCGGCAGCGCTTGACAGACAACGCCCTCCTGCCCAGCCTGTCCCGGGCAGGAGGCAGGATGATGACAGGGCTGGAACAGTTTTCCCTCGCAGGACAGCGCGCGCTGGTGACCGGATCCACGGACGGGCTGGGGTTCGCCGCCGCCCGGCTGCTGGCTGAGGCCGGGGCCGAGGTCTGGATCAACGGCCGCAGCGAAGCGCGGGTGACGGAGGCTGTGGCCCGAATGCCGGGAACCGCCCGGCCCTTGGTTCTGGATGTGGCAAATGAAGAGGCTTGCGTTGCGGCGATGGAGGAGATCGCGGCAGCAGGCGGGCTGGACATTCTGGTCAACAACGTTGGGCAGCGCGACCGCCGCAGCCTGCCGGAATTTTCCCGCGCCGATCTGCAGGCGCTGTGGGAGGTCGATCTGGTCTCCCCCTTCCGCCTGAGCCAGCTGGCGGCGGCGCAAATGGCGGCCAAGGGCAATGGCCGCATTATCAATATCTCCTCAATCGCGGGCCTAATCGCGCAGGCGGGCGACGCCGCCTATACCACTGCCAAGGCCGGCATCAACGGCATGACCAGGGCGCTGGCGGCAGAGCTTGGCCCCAAGGGCATTACCGTGAATGCAATCGCCCCAGGGTTCTTCAAGACCGCGCCCAACATGGCTGCTGCCGCGGATCCGGCGATTGCGGAGAAGCTCAAAGCTGCCACCTCCCTCGGCCGCTGGGGCGAGCCTGAGGAGCTGGCACCGGCCATCCTGTTCCTCGCCTCCCCAGCCGCGTCCTACATCACCGGGCAGGTGCTGGCGGTGGATGGCGGCTATACCGCGCACTATTGAGTGCTGCGTCATTTTTCCGGGAAAAATGACTTGCGGCCTCCGGCGGGGATATTTGGAGCCAGATGAAGCAACGGATCATTAACCAAACCTGGCCACCCTCGTCCCGCGGTACAGGCGGGGACGCCGATGACCGCGCCAGGTGAAGCGCCCCGGCAGGCCCGGGGCGCGGATTCCCTTTCATCTGGCTGAAAATATCCCGGGGTGAATGCGCGCCCCGCGCGCAGAGGGGCAGAGCCCCTCCGCCGCTTACTTGTTCAGCGCATCCAGCCGCGCCGTGACGGACAGCCCGTGAGCTTCCAGGCTTTCGCTTTCCGCCAGCACCTCCGCCGCCGGGCCAATGGCGCGCAGCGCATCCGGTGTCATCTGGCTGAGCGTCGTGCGCTTGAGGAAATCCATCACCGACAGGCCGGAGGAGAACCGGGCCGAGCGCGCGGTCGGCAGCACATGGTTCGGGCCGCCGACATAGTCGCCAATGGCTTCGGGCGTGTACTGCCCCAGGAAAATGGCACCCGCGTGAACTGTCTGTTCGCTGAGCGCCGCCGGATCGGCGACACACAGCTCAAGGTGTTCCGGCGCGATGCGGTTGGACAGAGCCGCGGCCTCATCCAGATCGCGCACGGTGATCACGGCGCCGAAATCGCGCCAGGAGGCGCCAGCAATGGCGCGGCGCTCCAGCGTTTCCAGGCGTTTGTCCACCGCCTCCGCCACCGCGCGGCCAAAACCCTCGTCGTCAGTGATCAGGATCGACTGGGCGCTTTCGTCGTGTTCTGCCTGGCTCATCAGGTCCAGCGCGATCCAGTCCGGGTTATTGTCCTTGTCGGCGATCACCAGGATTTCGGACGGGCCCGCAATCATGTCGATGCCGACCTTGCCGAACACCCGCCGCTTGGCTGCGGCGACAAAGGCGTTTCCGGGGCCGGTGATCTTGTCCACCGGCGCGATGGTTTCGGTTCCATAGGCCAGTGCCGCCACCGCCTGCGCGCCGCCGACCCGGTAGATTTCGTCGACCCCGGCAATCCGCGCCGCCAGCAGCACCAGCGGGTTGATCTGCCCGTCCGGCGTCGGAACTGTGACCGCCAGCCGCCCGACCCCTGCAACCTTGGCCGGGATCGCGTTCATCAGCACCGACGAAGGATAAGAGGCCAGGCCGCCCGGCACATAAAGACCGGCAGCCGAGACCGCCGACCAGCGCCAGCCCAGCGTTGCGCCGGCCTCATCCGTCCACTGCGCATCCTCCGGCATCTGGCGGGCGTGGTAGGCGCGGATCCGTTCCGCTGCCAGCTCCAGTGCGGCGCGTTCTTCGGCGGAGACATCGGCGATGGCCGCATCCACCTCCGCATCGTTGATGCGCAGCTGCGCAGGCGTCAGCTCCAGCCGGTCGAATTTGGCAGTCAGCTCCACCAGCGCCGCGTCGCCGCGGGCGCGGACGTCAGCAATGATCCCGGCCACGATGGCGTCCACGTCCGGGCTGTCCTCTCGTTTGGCACCCAAGAGCGCCGTGAAGGATTGCTCGAAATCGGAATCGGCGGTGTTCAGAAACTGCGGCATCGGGATCTCCTTTGGCCTCCGCATAACCGCATGGGGAGACAGCCTCAAGATTTATGCGGCAAGCGGAGCAATTGGACGCAACAGCAGCGGTGTGATTTCAGCCGGCCTGTGCCGCCCCCGTCAGGCCAGCGGCTTGCGCATCGGGATGCAAGGAAAACCGCAGCAGGCCGCTGGAGCCTTTTCCTGCCGCCAGCCGTGTTTCCGGTAGAAGCCCAGCGCGGTGCGGGTTGCGTTCAAACGCCCCTCGCCATGGCCAGCGCTGCGCAGCTCCGTCTCTAGATGCGTCAGCATTGCGGTGCCTGTGCCCTGCCCTGAAGCGCTGGGGGCCGCATAGAGCAATGTCACCGTACCATCCGGATGCAGCCCGCCCACAGCCTCGGCCCGGCCGCTGCGCTCGGCCAGCCAGTAGCGCCCGGCGTCTCCGAACCAGGCCCGGATTTGCCCGGGCGACTTACCGGCGATCCAGGCGGCAATCCGCTGCGGATCGCCGCCGTGATCGGCGTGACACAGATCGCGGATCGAATCCGTGAGAACCCGGCTCATGGCAAATACGTCAAAAACAGACGCGGGACGGATCTCCAGGCGGCCGGATGAGCGGGCAAAAGCCTGAGAGATACCGCGCTTGTTCTGCAAGATCAGGCGCCGTGGTCGGGCGCTTTGCCCGACGGAGCGCGGTACGGGCGGGTCACATCGCGCAAGGACACCTCCAGCGCTTCGACCGACAGGCGGATGGCACCATCGCCCGCCAGGGTCAGCAGCACATGGCCGGTGCCGTCCTCACCGGGCTCGAAATCGACGGCCAGCAGGGACAGCACAAGATCCTTATCCTTGCGGTCCACCCCTTGCGAAGCCACACGCAGCACATTGTCCACCACCAGCAGCGACCGCACCCGCTCGTAATCACGGCCGCGGCGCTCGGCAGCGTCGCGGTCTTCCCAGCGGAAACGGTTCAGCAGCAAGGCAAAGCGGCGCTCGGATGCGCGCCAGCTCATTTCGGTTGCCGGGAACACAGCATCCTGGACCAGGGAGGAGATGACCTTGAGGTCCTCCTCCTCCAGTGCGCCCAGGTTCAGCGGAACCTCGCGGCCATCTTCGAAACTTGCATCCGCCATCACTGCTCCTTGATCCGCTCGATTCTGGCGCCGACACCGGACAGTTTGCGCACCACATGCTCGTAGCCGCGGTCCAGGTGGTAGACCCGGCTCACTTTGGTTTCACCTTCCGCCGCCATACCGGCCAGAATCAGCGAGACCGAGGCACGCAGGTCGGTGGCCATGACGGGGGCGCCTTTCAGCTTTTCGACGCCTGTCACCGTCGCATGGCCGCCGTGCACCTCGATCTGCGCGCCCATCCGCACCAGCTCCGGCGCGTGCATGAAGCGGTTTTCAAAGATCTTCTCTTCCAGCACCGAGGTGCCTTCGGCGGTGCACATCAGCGCCATCATCTGCGCCTGCAGGTCGGTCGGGAAGCCCGGGAAGGGTTCGGTCACCACATCCACAGCCCGCACACGGCCGTTCTTGCGGCTGACGGTCAGGCTGTTTTCGTTTTCGGTAATCTCAATGCCCGCCGCTTCCAGCTTGCCGCAGAAGCTTTCCAGCAGGCTGCGGCGCCCGCCCAGCAGTTCCACTTCGCCGCCGCAGATGGCCGGGGCCAGCATATAGGTGCCAAGTTCGATCCGGTCGGTGACCACCTGGTGAGTCGCGCCATGCAAACGGTCAACGCCCTGGATAGTAATGTCCGGGCTGCCGTCGCCCTCGATCTGGGCGCCCATCTTGCGCAGGCAGTCCGCCAGGTCGACAATCTCAGGCTCGCGCGCGGCGTTCTTGATGACGGTGGTGCCTTTGGCGAGCGTTGCCGCCATCATGATGTTCTCGGTCGCCCCGACCGAAGCAAAGCTCAGCTCCACCACGGCACCTTTCAGGCCCTTGGGGGCCTTGGCGTGAAGATAGCCGTCTTTCAGCTCAATCTCGGCGCCCAGCGCCTCAAGACCATGGATGTGCAGATCCATCGGCCGCGCGCCGATGGCGCAGCCGCCCGGCAGCGACACCACCGCCTGGCCCAGGCGGGCCAGCATCGGACCCAGCACCAGGTTGGAGGCGCGCATCTTGCGCACGATGTCATAGTCGGCAACGTGGCTGGTGAGGTCATGGCTGGACATTGCCAGCACCTGGCCATCCTGCAGGCTGGAGACCTCGGCACCCAGCGACTGCAGCAGCAGCGTCATCGTCTTGATGTCGCTGAGCCGCGGCGCATTGGTGAGCGTTAGCGGCTCTTCGCTCAGGAGCGTCGCCGGCATCAGCGTCAGGCAGGCGTTCTTGGCGCCGGCGATCGGGATCTGCCCGTGCAGCGGGCCATTGCCCGTAACCAGAATCGAATCCATCTGCTCTTACTCTCCGCTTTTGCCCGTATCCTGGTCCTGCTTGTCCGCCCGCGCCTTGGCCTGCGCCTTGCGCCGGGCCATGTTAGCCTTGAGCGCAGCCTTCAGCCGGTCTTCGCGGGAGGCCGCAGATCCGTCGTTTTTCGGTGTTTTCTTCTCTGCCATAGAACTTCTGTAACTTAGTGCGAAAAAACCGTCCAGAATGCTCTTGCGCCCCCCCGCGTTTATGCCTAAAAGCCCCCTCACCGGCGCTGCTGTAGCTCAGAGGTAGAGCACTCCCTTGGTAAGGGAGAGGTCGAGAGTTCAATTCTCTCCAGCAGCACCATCTTCCAAAACATCACTGTTTTCAGAGGCTTGGCTAACTGCGTCGCGCCGTTGGTGCAGCTTTGCGAGGCTGACTGCCGCTGCAGGCAGGCAATATCTGCAAAGAATAAGAGGTTTTCGCGCTGCTATCGGCATTGGCGGCCTGCCGCTCGCTTTCCGGCCGGAACTGTCCCGTCAGCGGAACGGTGCGCCCGCTCCAACAAATTCGCAGGCGCCGGAACGCCTGACGGCGGAAATTGGCTCAGCACCGGCAATTCGCCGCATTCGCGCAGGCCGCATATAACTATAAATCGGTATTTTTGCGGCTTATCACCCGCCAGCCGCCGCAAATCGGGGGCATTGAAGCAGAAGTTAACGCTGCGGAAATGAATCCCCCTGAGTGTTCTTCCATCAAGCGCCACCCGGCTGGCACAGCCCGCCGCCGCACCTAGGCGGCCGGGCAGACCGAAATGTTGATGGGAACCACGCTCAAATGACCCGACTGTCCAAATTCTGGGGCAATATGCGGCTGGGCCGCAAGCTGCCGCTGTCCATCGCCGCTCCAACAATCCTGCTGACCCTCGCCTCAGGCTTCTTTTTTGCCTGGGAGGCCGGGCAGGCGCTGAAGGCCAACCGCGAAGCCGCTTATGCGACGCTGCTGGAGGAACGGAAGGAAGCGCTCGAATCCTGGGTGGCGGATCTGCGCTCGCAGACCCGGACCCTAGTTGCCAGCAAGGCTGTCGAAACTGCGTTGCGGGATTTCTCCAACGGTTTTTATTCGCTTGGCGATGATCCCGCCGGACATCTGCGCGCCGCGTACGCCGACGGCAACCCGAATCCCGCCGGTGAGCGTTACAAATTGCTGGACGCCAAGGACAAGTCCGCCTGGTCCATCCGCCACAAGATGAACCACGCCGGCTTTGTCACCTTTCTGGAGGAGCAGGGTTTCCTGGATGCCTATCTTTTGGATGTGCAGGGCAACATGGTCTACTCGGTCCAGAAGAACGACGATTTCGCGCTGAATTATCTGGACGGACCGTATAAGGACAGCGGGCTGGGCCAGGCATTCCGGACCGCGCTGGAGCTGGAGCAGGGCGATGTGTTCTTGTCGCAGATGGCCGCCTATGACGCGGGCGGCGGGGCCGCGGCCATGTTCATTTCCTCGCCGGTCTTCAAAAAAGGCGCGCTCATGGGGGCGCTGGTCCTGCGCGTGCCCGTGGGGGAGATCGCCGGGATCCTGTCACACTCCGCGCTGCTGGGGGAGACGGGCCAGGCCTATCTGGTACGCGGTGATGGCGTTGCTCTGACCGCATCGAGCCGTGAGGGCGGCCACCGGATCCTGTCGCAGCTGCCGCAACTGCAGCAGATCGATGCCGCGATCAGCGGCGAGGAAAGCACGTTCTCCGGCACCCCGGGCCTGTCGGGTCAGCCGGTTGAGGCGATGGCCGGGCGCGTCGGACTGGACGACCGGACCTGGGGCATCGTGCTGGAAGTCGACAGCGCCGAGGCGCTGGCCGCGCAGAAGAGCCTGGTCAATGCTGCCATGCTGCAGGCGGTTGGCGTTGCGCTTGCGGTGGCGCTGCTGTCCTGGGTGGCCGCCCGCAGCATCGCCCGCAAGGTGTCAGCGCTGTCCGACAGCGTCGAGCATATTGCGGCCAAGGATTACGGCCATCCGGTTGCGGGCAACGGAACCGGCGACGAATTTGGCAACATCGCCGGCATTCTCGAAGGGTTCAAAACCGATCTTCAAAATGCCCAAACCGCCGAGGAGGAACGGGCAGAACTGCAGCGCCAGCAGGACCACGTGGTCAGCGAGCTGCGCAGCGGCCTGAAGCATCTGGCGGCCGGTGACTTCTCCAGCACGATCACCGAGCCTTTCCCCGAAGCCTATCAAGGCCTGCGAACCGACTTCAACCAGACGGTCGACACGCTCAATGCAACGGTGCGCGAAGTGGTTGAAGCCACCACCAGCATCCGCAGCGGCACGCATGAGATCAGCCAGGCATCAGACGACCTGTCGCAGCGCACCGAAAGCCAGGCGGCCACGCTTGAACAGACCGCGGCGGCGCTGGACCAGATGACCGCCAGCGTCAAGGCGGCTGCCGACGGCGCCCGCGGGGTGGAAAACGCGATGAACAACGCCCGGGACGAGGCGGAGACCAGCGGCCAGGTGGTCCAGAACGCGGTGGCCGCTATGACAGAGATCGAGCAGTCCTCGGCCCATATCTCGCAGATCATCACCGTGATCGACGACATCGCCTTTCAGACCAACCTGCTGGCGCTGAACGCCGGTGTCGAGGCCGCGCGGGCGGGCGAAGCCGGGCGCGGGTTCGCGGTTGTCGCCTCCGAAGTGCGGGCGCTGGCGCAGCGGTCTTCGGATGCGGCGATGGAGATCAAGGCGCTGATTTCCAACTCCGGCGAACAGGTGGCCAAGGGCGTCGACCTGGTCGGCAAGGCCGGTGAGGCGCTGAACAGCATCGTCTCGCAGGTCACCCATATTTCAGGGCTGGTGTCCGGCATTGCAGAAGGTGCTGCAGAGCAATCTACCGGTATCGGCGAGATCAACACTGGCGTGATGCAGCTGGATCAGGTGACCCAGCAGAATGCCGCTATGGTGGAGGAGATGACCGCAGCCGGTCAGCTGCTCAACGGCGACGCCTCCAAGCTGGCGGGGCTGGTGGCCAGATTCGATGTCGGGCTTGAAATGCCGCCGCCGCGCCAGCCTGCCGAACCGGCCCTGCCCTCGGCACATGGGTCCGGCTGGGACGATCTGCCGGACAGCCTGGCTTCAGCGCCAGCCGCAGATGGCTCTGCTGCCTTGGCGAAATGGCAGGATTTCTGAAACCGCGGGCTGCGTGCCCGCAAAACCGGAAAGGGTCATCTGCTGCGGACACGGATCGGCGCGCAGCCAGGCTGTTACGGCCTGGCTGCGCGCTGTGCCGCAACACGACCGGCCCGCGCCAGTCAAGGCCGGCGCAGCTTCGCCGCTGCAAGAGCCGGTGTTGTGCAAACCTGATTTTCAGACTTTAAGGAGATGTTGAAGCAGAACCGGACACCTGATGAGCAGAGCCCTGGCGGCTGTCAGAGGAGATTCGCGCAAATGCAAAAGGTGGCTAGATGGCCCTGAAAAAGACGTCCCCAGGCTGGCTGCGCGTGCTCAGCAACCGAACCTATCTTCCTGCCCTGCTGGCCTTGGCGGTTGTTTGCGCCGCCGGGTATTTTGCCGAGCGTCAGAACGATACGATCCACCATCAGTCCGAGCGCGCCAGGATCCAGCAGCAGGCCGGGCTGATCAAGTCCCGACTGGAAGGCCAGCTGAACGGCGACTATCAGCGGCTGCGCGGGCTCGCCGCCATGCTGGCAACAGAGCCGGACATGCCGCAAGAGCGGTTCAGCCAGATTGCAGAGCAGGTTCTGATGGGACAGACCGCGATCCGGCATATCGGCGGCGCCCCGGGTCTCGTGGTCTCGCTGATGCACCCGCTAGAGGGCAACGAATCGGCGATCGGGCTCGATTACACCAAAAATGCTGCCCAGCGGGCGGCGGCGCACCGGGTGCGCGACAGCGGCCAGATGGTGCTGGCCGGGCCGGTGAACCTGGTGCAAGGCGGCACCGGCTTTATCTACCGGCTGCCCATCTTTACAGGCCCGGAAGACCAGCAGCAGTTCTGGGGAATCCTGTCCGCCGTGGTTGAAACCGGGAAACTTTATGCGGAAACCGGCGTTACCGGCGGGGACACGGGGCTGGAAATTGCCCTTGCCGGCAAGGACGGCACCGGCGCAGGCGGCCAGCAGTTCTTCGGCTCTGCAGATGTTCTCGCCGGCGATCCGGTCGTGATGGAAATCAACCTGCCGAACGGCTCCTGGCAGCTGACAGCCCGGCCTGAGGGCGGCTGGCAAAGCCGGCCGGGCAATCTGTGGCAATTGCGGCTGGTGCTGCTGGCGGCCGGGACCCTGATTGTGTTTCCGACTTTCCTGGCCGGCAGGCTGTCTGCCGCGCGGCAAACTGTGATCGGCCAATTGCGGCGCCGGGAAGCAGAGCTGGAAGCGGTTTCACGGCGGCTGGAGATTGCGGTCAAGACCTCCCGGGTTGGCATCTGGGAATGCGATGCCGAAAACAAGCGTGTCAGCTGGGACAGCCGGATGCATGAACTGTACGGTGTTCCCCGGGAAGACGGGCCGCTGGCGGGCAGCGCCTGGAACGCCAGGCTGCACCCGCAGGACAGGGACCGGGTTGTCAGATCCCTGGAGGCGTCCGAGCACGCCAAGACGAACTTTGCGTCAGAGTTCCGCATCGTGCTGGATGATGGCACAGTCAAGCATATCCGCGCCTTGGCCAGCCCGTTCACAGATGCGCAGGGCCGCGACTGGATGATCGGCGTCAACTGGAATGTGTCCGAAGACGTGCGCCTGCGCGAGGAGCTGATTCATGCCAACCAGGCCCTGTCCGAACGGAATACCGAGCTGAAAGAAGGCAAGCGGGCGCTGGAAGACGCCCATGCCGAGCTGCAGAAACAGCAGGCGGAACTGCACCGGCTGTCGCTGGTCGCCAAACACGCCTCCGACAGTATCATCCTGACAGATGCCAGCCGTAATATCCTTTGGGTCAACGACGCCTTTTCGCGGGCCACCGGTTACACCGCTGCCGAAGCGGTTGGCCGGACTCCCTCCGATCTGCTGGACGGGCCCAAAACCGACATAGAAGTGATCCGGGAAATGAACCGCCACAAGGAGCGCGGGGTCCGGTACCACAACGAGATTCTCAACTACACCAAGGACGGCGAGGAGGTTTGGTTCGACACCAACATCGTGCCCGTGACCGGAGCCGATGGCGAGGTTGACCTGATCATCGGCATTGAGCGGGACATCACCCGCAGCAAGCAGCGCGAACGGGAACTGGCCGAAGCAAAGCTGGCAGCCGAGCACGCGGACCGGGCCAAGTCGGAGTTCCTGGCCAACATGAGCCACGAAATCCGCACCCCGATGAATGGGATCATCGGCATGGCAGACCTTTTGGCGGAGGCTGACCTGACGGCCGACGATGAGCAGAACGTGGAGACAATCCGCAGCTCGGCGCAGGCGCTACTGAAAATCATCAACGACATCCTCGACCTGTCGCGGCTGGAAGCCGGGAAATTCGCAATTACCAAAGAGGATTTCAATCTTCGGGACTGCGTCAATGGCGCTGCCGACCTGTTCCGCCCGAAAGCGCTGGAAAAAGGCCTGGCGATGCGGGTCAGCTATGCGGATGGCCTGCCGGAATGGCTGCACGGGGATGACGGGCGGTTGCGCCAGATCCTGGTCAATCTGATTGGCAATGCGGTGAAATTCACATCGGACGGCAAGATCGCGGTGCGGGTCTTTCATGCGGACGGCGATCCCTGCCGCCTTGTGGTTGAGGTTGAGGACAGCGGCATCGGGATCTCCGGCACCCAGGCCAGCCACATCTTTGACCGTTTCACCCAGGCCGATGCCGCGACCACCAAGGTCTTTGGCGGCACTGGGCTGGGGCTGACAATTTCCAGCATGCTGGCCAAGCGGATGGGCGGCGGCATATCGGTGCAATCGAAGCTGGGCAAAGGCTCCTGCTTCCGGCTGGAGCTGCAAATGGCGCCGGCCCGCCAGGCGCTGAGCCCGGCGGCGGCGCCGCTGCCGGACGCACCGCCGCAGCTTGCTCCTTGCCGGGTTCTGCTGGCCGAGGACAATCAGACCAACAGGCTGCTGATCCGCAAATTCCTGCGCGGGCAGCCGGCTGAACTGGCAGAGGCCGGGAACGGCCGCGCTGCGGTTGAGATGTGCAAGGAGCTGCAACCCGACATCATCCTGATGGACATGTCGATGCCGGAACTCGATGGCATCGCCGCCACGCGGGAAATCCGCAGCCTGCCCATTCCGCAGCCGATCATTGTGGCCCTCACGGCCAATGCCTTCTCCAGCGACCGGCAGGCCTGCCTGGACGCCGGCATGGATCACTTTCTGGCCAAGCCGGTGAAAAAGGCGGTGCTGCTGCATACTCTCGCCGCCGCTCTGGCCGAAGCGAAAGATGCTCAGCAACGGCCCCGCGCCAGCGCCTGACGCCCGCAAGGCGGCTCTCGCAGGCAATGCGCGGCCGCGGGGCGCCGGCGCTAGACGGCTGTTCCGATCAGCGACACGCCTGCGGCCATCAGCACCGCTGCTCCCAGGCGCCGGATCCAATTGCCTTCCTTGAGAAAGACAAAGCCGATGAGTGCCGCAAAGATCACCGAGGTTTCCCGCAGCGCGGATACCGCTCCCAGCGGGGCGAAGTTTTTCGCATATAGCACCAGACCGTAGGCTGTCATCGACACCAGCCCGCCAGCGATGCCCAAGGCCCAGGTCCGTACCGGCAGACCCGCCAGGGTGTTGCGCTTGCGCACGGCGACAAAGCCCGCGATGAAGATATGCAGGAACGCCCCCCAAGCCCAATAGCTGAGCGTGTTGCCAGATAGGCGCACCCCTATGCCGTCGACCAGAGAATAGACGGAAATGCAAAAACCGGTCCCCGCGGCAAATCCCAGCGCGGCACGCCCCACGCCGGAGCGCAGCGCTTTCCAGCTGCTGAGCTGGATGCCCAAGGCAATCACACCAATCCCGATCCAGGCCTGCAGCGGCAGCACCTCCCCGGCAAAGATCATCGCCCAGATGCCCACCAGCGCCGGGACGATCCCGCGGGCGATCGGGTAGACAACGCTGAGGTCGCCATGCTGATAGGCCCGCCCCAGCATGTAGTAGTACCCGAAATGCACGGCCGTGGAGAGCAGGATGTAGACAAAGCTTTCTGCCGACGGCAACGGCAGCACCGCGATCATCACGGACGCGGGGATGACATGGCCAAAGGCAACCAGCCCCAGCGTGGTGGTGCGGTCGGCAGCGGTTTTCACGATGGCGTTCCAAACCGCGTGCAGCAGCGCCGCCGACAAAATGATCGCAATAATTACGGGTGTCATGTTGAATACAGGTCTTTAAATCAGGGGCCGGATTATGCCTTAGTCGGCTTCTTCCGGCCTCATTTCCTCAATCAGCCGGGTCTCCAGCAACTGGCCGTTGCGGTAGAGCACTGGATAGGCCACCGCCGCGATGTGGCTGTTGAATTCGCGTAACGCTCTTAACGTCTCCAAGTGGATGTCCGACGTGTCAAAGCTGTCGCGGGCGCCGTTCTGCAACCGCCGCAGGTGGCGTTTACGGCTGTCGCGCTCCATCCGTTTCAGCTCGGTCTTTTCCAGGCTCAACAGCCGCGCGCTTTCCAGATCATCGGAAATCAGCACGTTGGAGGCCAGCTGCATATTGGCCAGGATCGCCTCATGCATACGGGTGATCTCCAGCCAGCCATCGCGGGAGAACCGCAGATCCTTTTTACGCATCTCGCCGGCCAGCACCGTCAGGCGGCGGGCCACCACGTCGCCGGCGGTCTCCAGGCGGATGGCGTATTCCATCAGGCTGCGGGCCGTCTTCAGCTGCTCCTCGCTGAACGCCTCCTCCGGGACCGCGGCCACATACTGGCGGATGCCCGAAAGGCAGGTGTTGACCTCAACGTCCATCTGCTGCACCGCGCGGATCTGCTCCTTGGTGCCTGCCTGATACAGCTCCAGCACCGGGCGGAACATGGCGTTGACCTGGTCGGACATCCGCAACAGTTCACGCGTGAGGTTGGCCACGGCTTGCGCCGGCGAGCCGTAGCTGCCCTGCTCCAGCGCGCTGACCGGCCGGCCCGGCGGCTGCGTCTGAGGCGCCGCCGGATCCGGGAACAGCCGGGTAAAGACGCCGCCAAGCGGCGTGCAGGCCGGCAGCGCCAGCAGCAGCAGTGCCGCGTTGAACAGAAGGTGCGCGCTGACCAGCATCTGGCCGCCCTGCGGATCGCCAAGCCAGCCCTGGCGCAGCGCCAGGTTGGCGCCGAACAGGCAGATCACCGCCCAGGTTCCGCGCAGGGCGAGATTGGCATAGGGAATGCGCCGTGCCTTCAGATCCATACCCCGGCTAAGCCAGACCGGGATGAAGGCGGAGCCGAAATTCGCCCCCAGCACCAGCGACAGCCCCGCGGCAAAGGGGATGGCACCAATCTGCACCAGCGTCACGCACATCAGGATCGCCGCGACGGAGGAATGCATCACAAAGGCCAGCGCGCCACCGACCAGGAAGGCGGTGATATAGTCGCGTGCCAGGTAGCCTGCGATAGCGGGCAAGAAGGCGCTGTCGCGGATCGGATCCATCGCCTCGCGCAGAAACCTGAGCGATATCAGGATGAAAGCCACCCCCATCAGGATCCGTCCCAGCTGGCGGGCCTTCTTGGCCTCAGTCTTGACGAACAGGTAGCCGCCGACAGCCAGCAGCACCGGCACCAGCCAGTCGAGCTTGAACGACAGGATCTGAATGATCAGCGCCGACCCCAGATCACCGCCCAGCACGATCGCGAGCCCGGTCGGAAAGGCCAGATAGCCGCTGGCGGCAAAACCGGACGTGAGCAGCGCCACTGCCGCCGAGCTTTGCAGCACAATTGCCAGGATCAGCCCCATCAGGCCCGCCTGCAGGTGGCTCTGCCGCCCGGTCAGCAGCCGCTGGAATGAGGCGCCATAGCTGCGCTCGATGCCCGTCCGCACCATACGCACCGCATACAGCAGCAGCATCGTGGCGCCCGCGAGGCTCAGAAGGAAGGTCAGTATCGCCATATCAGGCTCCGGTTACCCCTCCCGGCAAGGAGGTGTTGTTCGTATGATAATTGACGCTGTATCAGCACAGCCGGTCAGCAGGGGCAACCGGGGAGAGGCAAAGCCTCGGGATACGGCCTCCGCAGCAGCCAGTTCGCTCACCCGCTTTTTCCGGGCGCGATCTCGGTCTTCACCCCCCAGCCGGACAGCGCAGCAGCCAGCTTCTTGCCCGGCGCCCGGTCGGTGAACAGAAAGTCGATCCGGCGCGGCGACGGGCCGCAATGCGGCGCGGTTTCGTCGAACTTGGGGTGGGCGATGACGACGGCAAGCTGTTCGGTGCACTCCGCGACAACTCGCGCAAGCTGCGCCTCAGCTGCGCTGTGGTAAAGGATCCCCTGCTTTGCGGAGAAGCCGTCCGCCGACAGGATAGCCAGATCCAGCGCGAAGCGGCGCACCTGCTGTTCGGTGACAAAGCCAAAGGTGCCGCGCTCATTGCTTTGCAGTTCGCCGCCCAGAAAATGCACCCGGTTGCCATTGTGGTTTGCCAGCGTCTGCGCCGCCCCGATGGAATTGGTCACAACGGTCAGGCTGGATTTCTGCCGCAGCTCCTCGGCGGCGAAGGCGGTGGTGGACCCAACATCCAGAAACAGCGCCATGCCATCGCGGACATGCGCGGCGACCCGGGCTGCAATCTGTGCCTTTTCCTTCTGGTGTTCGGAGATGCGCCGGGCGAAGCTTGTGGCGCTTTGCGGCCCCGCCAGGAAGGCGCCGCCATGCACACGCTGCACCGCGCCCGACTTGTCCAGCGCCTTTATGGTGCGGCGCACGGTTTCTTCAGAGACATCGAGCATTCTGGCAAGTTCCGCACTGCGGGCTGAACCGCCCAGGCGGCGCAATGCGTCGACAAGCTCCAGTTCGCGGTGGGAAAGGGAAAGAGAGTCCGGCAAGAGGGAACCTGTTTGCAACTGCGATCTTGATGCGATTAGGCATCGCTTGGCGCCGAATTACAACATAAACCCACAGTTTCCCACAAATTTTTGGACTTTCTGGCCATTTCGCTGAGATTTCACCTAAGCAAGTCTGACGCCCGCCCAGCCGTCAGACGCTCCCGCCCCTTCCCGGCCTGCCTGCGGCCGTCCCGAAAGCGTTGGGCCTGGCGCCGTGCTTGCCGCACGGCGCGGGCAGCGCCCCTGCAAGGGGCGCTGCCGGGCCCAAGGCCCGTGCCGGTGCATCCGGGATGCCCGGCAGGGCATCCGGAATGCTCCGGCGGGGCGCGGGAGAACTTCCTTTGATGCCAACAGAAAACCGCCGCGGCTGCCGGGCCGCGGCGGTTCGGTCTGTCAGTCCCCAAAAGGGCTTACAGGTTCGGGTACAGCGGGAACCTGGCGCAGAGGTCCGCGACCTTGGCGCGCACCGAGGCTTCCACATCGGCGTTGCCTTCCTCACCGTTGGCCGCCAGCCCGTCGATCACCTCGATGATCAGGTCGGCGATCTGGCGGAACTCCGCTTCGCCGAAGCCGCGGGTGGTGCCGGCCGGGGTCCCGAGGCGCAGGCCGGAGGTCACAGTGGGTTTCTCGGGGTCGAACGGGATGCCGTTCTTGTTGGTGGTGATGTGGGCGCGCCCCAGCGCCTTGTCGGCGATGTTGCCGGTGACGCCCTTGGGGCGCAGGTCGACCAGCATCACGTGGGTGTCGGTGCCGCCGGTCACGATGTCCAGCCCGCCCTGGATCAGCTGATCCGCCAGCGCCGCCGCGTTGGCGCGCACCTGCTTCTGGTAGGCCTTGAACTCCGGCTTCAGCGCCTCGCCGAAGGCCGCTGCCTTGCCTGCGATCACATGCATCAGCGGGCCGCCCTGGATGCCGGGGAAGATCGCCGAGTTCACCTTCTTGGCGATGGCCTCGTCGTTGGTCACGATCATGCCGCCGCGCGGCCCGCGCAGGGTCTTGTGGGTGGTGGTGGTGGCCACATGCGCGTGCGGGAACGGCGAGGGGTGCTCACCGGCCGCGATCAGGCCCGCGATATGGGCCATGTCGACCATGAAATAGGCGCCGACGCTGTCCGCGATTTCCCGGAATTTGGCAAAGTCGATCTGGCGCGGGATGGCGGAGCCGCCGGCGATGATCAGCTTGGGGCTATGCTCGGTCGCGAGCGCCTGGATCTGGTCGTAGTCGATCAGGTTGTCGCTTTGGCGCACGCCGTAATGCACCGCGTTGAACCACTTGCCCGACTGGTTCGGCGCCGCGCCATGGGTCAGGTGGCCGCCGGAGGCCAGATCCATGCCGAGGATGGTGTCGCCGGGCTTCAGCAGCGCCTGGAACACGCCCTGGTTGGCCTGGGAGCCGGAGTTCGGCTGCACGTTGGCGAACTCACAGCCAAAGAGCTGCTTGGCGCGGTCGATGGCCAGGTTTTCGGCGACGTCGACATACTGGCAGCCGCCGTAGTAGCGGCGCCCCGGGTAGCCTTCCGCGTATTTGTTGGTCAGCACCGAGCCCTGCGCTTCCATCACTGCGGCGGAGACGATGTTCTCCGAGGCGATCAGCTCGATCTCGTCGCGCTGGCGGCCCAGTTCCGCGGTGATCGAGGCAAAAAGCTCAGGATCGCGCTCGGCGAGGGATTGGGTGAAAAAGAGATCTTTGGACATTCCGGGGCTCCTGTCTATCCTGTCCAGCCGAGGCCCGCCGCGACGCAGTTCATCGACTGCATCAGCGGGACCGGCACTGTAGTGGATTTCCGGGCGCGCTCTTCCCGCAGGAGGCGCACCTGGGTTTTGTGGATTTCGCGCAGCATGGTCTCGACCCGGCCGAAGCGGGTGCGCAGGCGCGGAAAACGGCTGGCGAGGCTGCTGTCTCCGGTCAGGAACAGGATGGCCTCGCGGGCCAGCTGGTATTCCTTGCGGATGGCGTCAAAGATGCGCTCGCGGATTTCCGCGTCCTGCACCAGCGTCGCATAGTTGGCAGCGATCTCCATATCGCTTTGCAGCAGGGTCTTTTCCACCTCATCCACCACCAGGCGGAACAGCGGCGAGTTGCTGAACATGTCCTGCAGCACCGCCTCGCCGCGGTCGCCGCGGAACTTGCGGAAGCTGGCGACCGCAGAACCGAAACCGTACCAGCCGGTGATCATGTGGCGGTTCTGCGACCAGGCAAAAACCCAGGGGATCGCGCGCAGATCGTCCAGCGAGCCGGCACCGAAGCGGCGGGCGGGACGCGAGCCGATCTTGAGCATTGCCAGTTCTTCCACTGGGCTGGCCTGCTGGAAATAGTCCAGGAATCCCGGCGCGTTCAGCAAGTTGGAATAGGCCGCCTGGGACATGCCCGCGAGCGCCTCGAAGGCATCGTCGTGCTCCGGATTTACCGGCGGGGTGTCTTCCTGCAGCGAATGGCGCAGCACGGAGGAGGCCATCAGCTCCAGCTGGTGCAGCGCGGTGCCGCGGTTGGCGTATTTGGAGCTGACCACCTCGCCCTGCTCGGTGATCCGCATCCGGCCTGCGATGGTGCCTGCAGGCTGGGCGGCAATGGCGCGCTCAGCCGGGGCGCCGCCGCGGGAGACCGAACCGCCGCGGCCGTGGAAGAACACGGGCTTCATCCGGTGGGCTGCCAAAGTGCGGGTAATCAGGCGCTGCGCTTTCTCCAGTTCCCAGGTGGAGCAGAGGAAGCCGCCGTCCTTGTTGCTGTCGGAATAACCCAGCATCACCTCGATCCGGTTGTCGCCGGATTTCAGCGAGCGGCGGGCAAAGGGCACGTCCAGCAGGCCGTTCAGGATGCTGGGTGCAGCCCGCAGGTCGCCGATGGTTTCAAACAGCGGCACAACTTTCAAAGCCGCTTTTTCTGCGCCGAAGCCTGCGTAGCGCGCCAGCAGGTAGACGCCCAGCAGATCATCGGTTGAGCGTGTCATCGACAGGATGAAGGGGCCCATCGCCTGCGGATCTTCCCCGGCGCCGGCGTCGCGCATCAGACGCAGGAGCTTCAGCAGCTCGCCGCTTTGCGGGCTCAGCTCATCCGGTGTCATATAAGGAAGCGAGGCGCTGCCCAGCTCCTTGCGCAGACGCGCCGACCAGTCCGGGCTGCCGAACTCCGGCACCTCGCCCGAGCGCGCCCAGATTTCGGTCAGCGTTTCGGTGGTCACGGTGGAGTTCTGACGGACGTCCAGCGTCACCGTGCGGAAGCCGAAGACATCGGCCTGCCAGCGGATCGGGCGCACATAGCGGGCCGCCAGCCGGTGCGCGCCGATTTCCTCAAGCGCCTCTTCCACATCTGTCAGGTCGGTGACGAAATCACCCAAGTGCTTATAGGCGCCGGTTTCCTCGGCAGCCGTGGCCTTGATCCGCACCAGGATTGCGGTCAGCGCCTGGCGGAAGACCTCGCCGGGGTTGCGGGCAGACAGCGCCGCAGTACCGGGGGCCGCGGCAATGACCTTTGCCAGCCGGGCAGAGGCACTGTCAGGCAAGGCAAACACCGCTGCCGAAATCGAAATCCGCTCCGCCGCGGTGGTCAGCGCCTTCTGGTAGCGTTTCAGGATCGCCGCACGGTTTGCGGTCAGCGCCGCCGCCGTGGCCTCTACCGTCACATTCGGGTTGCCGTCGCGGTCACCGCCAATCCAGGAATGGAACTTGAGACAGGGCGCATCAGCACTGTTGCCCAGCCGCGGCTCCGCGGCGGCGATGTAGCGTTCAAACAGTTGCGGCACAGCTTCGTACAGGCTGTCGCGGAAGAATTGCAGGCCCCATTGGATTTCGTCCTGCAAGCTGGGACGGTCGCGGCGGAGCTCACCGGTCATCCACAGAAGGTCGATTTCCGAGCGCAGGTCCTCCAGCAGACCCGCACGCTCGCGCGGGGTCCAGCGCTTGGCCTCCAGCGACACCAGTCCGCGGTAGATGCGGCGGTGGATTTCCAGGATAGTGACGCGCTTGGCCTCTGTCGGGTGCGCGGTCAGGGTCGGGCCGATGGAAAACTGGCTGGCGACCTCCTGCAGCCGCTCCGGTGTGGCCAGTTCCCCTGCCAGGTCGAGGGCGCGGGCAAAGCTGCCTTCGACCACTTCCGGGCCATCCTGCGTCTCGGCCATGCGGCGGTCGCGCATGGCAGCGTTTTCCTCGACGATCTTCAGCAGCTGGAACCAGATGTTGAAGGCCTGAAGATAGGGGGTCGCCGGCTGATCGCCGGGCAGGTCCCAGGCGGACTCGCCAATGGCCTTTTCTGCAACTTCCGGCGCGCGCTGGCGCAGAACATCCAGCCAAAGCGCGTGAAGCTCATTGCGAAGTTCAGCGGCATAGCCGGTGTCTTCGACCCCCGCATGGGTGTTTTCGGCAGGGTCCCCCATCACATCACCCGGTCGCGCGGCTCGCGCCCTGCGAAAAAGTCGGTCAGATTGTCGAGCACCCGGAAGCCCATCGCCTCGCGCGCCTCGCGGGTGGCGCTGCCCAGGTGCGGCAGCATCACCAGGTTGTCGCAGTCCATCAGGTCCGGATTGATGCGCGGCTCGCCGTCGAACACATCCAGCCCGGCGCCGCCGATTGTTTCGAACCACAGGGCGCGGGACAGGGCCAGCTCGTCGATCACTTCGCCGCGGGCCGTATTAATAAGGAATGCGTCCGGCTTCATCAGGTTGAGCATCCGGGTGTTGATCAGATGCCGGTTGGCGGCGCCGCCCGGGCAGTGCAGCGAGACGAAGTCGCATTGGGGCATCAGGTCTTCCAGGCTGTCCACCTGCGTGGCGTTGTAACGGGCCAGCAAATCCGGGGACACGCGGGAGCGGTTCTGCACCACGATCTTCATGCCAAAGCCGTGGTGGGCGCGGCGGGCCATTTCCTGGCCAATGCGGCCAAAGCCGACAATGCCCAGCGTCTTGCCGGAGACCTTGGTGCCGACCAGATGGGTCGGCCGCCAGCCGGTCCACTCACCGGCGCGCAGCTCGCGCTCTCCCTCGCTGGCGCGGCGGGCCACCATCAGAAGCAGCGTCATGGCAATGTCAGCGGTGCATTCGCTCAGCACATCCGGGGTGTTGGTCACCGTCATGCCGTGACCTGCGGCGCTGTGCATATCAATATGGGAGTAGCCGACACCGTAGTTAGCAAGGATGCGGGCCTGGGGTTTGGCAATGTCGAATGCCTCAGCCGAAATCTTGTCGGTCACAGTCGGCAGCACCGCATCAAAGGACTTCATCGCCTCGCGCAGCTCGCACTCGCTCAGCGGTTTGTCACCTGTGTTCAGCACGGCATCGAAGGCTTCGGAAAGCTGCGCCTCAACTGCGGCCGGCCAGCGGCGGGTCACCAGAACCTTGGGCTTTGCCATGATTTCATCTCCCTGACGTGCTTCTTAGTAATGCGCTCCACCCCCTGCCATTGCCCCGGGCCAAGGGTGGAGCGTTGCGCCTGTTTCGTTACCGGATCAGGCGGCGTTCTTTTTCATCACGCTTGCGATGGTTTCGCCGATCACGGCGGGGTTTTCGGCAACGGTCACGCCGGCCGCCGACAGGATCTCAACCTTCTCGGAGGCGCTCTCGCCGAAGGCCGAGATGATCGCGCCCGCGTGGCCCATGGTGCGGCCCTTGGGGGCGGTCAGACCCGCGACATAGGCTACAACCGGCTTGGTCACGTGGTTCTTGATGTAATCCGCCGCTTCCGCTTCCTGCGGGCCGCCGATTTCACCGATCATCGCGATGACCTCGGTTTCCGGATCCTTCTCGAACCACTCCAGGATGTCCTTGAAGGAGGAACCGTTGATCGGGTCGCCGCCGATGCCGACCGAGGTCGAGACACCAAGGCCCAGCTCTTTCAGCTGTGCCGCAGCCTCATAGCCGAGGGTGCCCGAACGGCCGATGATGCCCACGGTGCCCGGCAGGTAGATGTGCCCCGGCATGATGCCCAAGAGCGCCTTGCCCGGCGAGATGGTGCCTGCACAGTTCGGGCCTGTCAGGATCATCCGCTTATCCTTGGGGTAGCGGTACATGTAGCGCTTCACGCGGATCATGTCCTGGGCCGGGATGCCGTCGGTGATGCAGACGCAGTAGTGGATGCCCGCATCCGCCGCTTCCATAATGGAGTCGGCAGCAAACGGCGGCGGAACGAACACCAGCGAGGCATTGGCGCCGGTGGCCTCAACCGCTTCTTTCACGGTGTTGAAGACCGGCACGCCCTCGACGGTCTCGCCGCCCTTGCCCGGCACCACGCCGCCGACGACGTTGGTTCCGTATTCGATCATGTCCTTGGTGTGGAACCGGGCGATCTTGCCGGTGATGCCCTGGACGATGACACGGCTTTCGCGATCAAGAAGGATGCTCATTTGACGGCCCTCACACGAGTGTTTTGATCAAGGTCGTTTTTCCACGCGCCGACGGCCCGTTCAGCGGCTTCCATCAGCGAGGTTGCACGGATCAGCGGCAGGCCGGACTGGGCCAGGATCTTCTGGCCTTCCTCGACGTTGGTGCCGGCAAGACGGACCACCACGGGCACGTCGACCTGCACTTCCTTCAGCGCCTGCACCACGCCTTCGGCAACCCAGTCGCAACGGTTGATGCCGGCAAAGATGTTGACCAGAACCGCCTGCACATTGCTGTCGGACATCACCAGGCGGAACGCCTTGGCGACCCGTTCCGGGGTTGCGCCGCCGCCGATGTCCAGGAAGTTGGCGGGCTCGCCCCCGGCCAGCTTGATGGTGTCCATGGTGGCCATCGCCAGGCCTGCGCCGTTCACGATGCAGCCGATGTTGCCCTCAAGCCCGACATAAGACAGGCCGCGGTCGGCGGCGCGGGCTTCGCGCGGGTCTTCCTGGCTCTTGTCGCGCAGCTCAGCGATCTGCGGATGCCGGAACAGGGCGTTGTCGTCAAAGGTCATCTTGGCGTCCAGCGCGATGACCCGGTTGTCCGAAGTGACCACCAGCGGGTTGATCTCAACCATGGTGGCGTCCAGTTCCGAGAACGCCTGGTAGCAGCCCTTGAGCGTGCGCACCATTTGCTGCGTCATCGCCGGTTCGATGCCCAGGGCAAAGGCGATCTCGCGCGCCTGGAAGTCCTGCAGGCCGACGGCCGGCTCAACGGTCGAGCGCACGATCGACTCGGGCCGCTCGGCAGAGATCTCCTCAATCTCCATGCCGCCTTCGGACGAGGCAACGATCATCACCCTCTGGCTGGAGCGGTCCAGCACAAAGCCCAGGTAGATCTCGCGGGCAATCGGCACCGCACCTTCGACGTAGACACGGTAAATGCCTTTGCCCTCAGGGCCTGTCTGGTGGGTCACCAGCTTCTTGCCGAACAGGTTCTCGGTCGCCTCATAAATCTCGGCTTCGGAATTGCACAGCTTGACGCCGCCCGCCTTGCCGCGGCCGCCTGCGTGAACCTGGGCCTTCACGATCCATTTGTCGCCTCCCAGTTCCCGCGCGCGGTAGGCCGCCTGCTCGGGGCTGTAGGCCAGCGCGCCCGGGGGAACGGTCACGCCGAAGTTGCTCAGAACTTCCTTGGCCTGATACTCGTGGATATCCATGGTCCTCTCCTTCTCATGGATGCCGGAATTCTATTACTCAGCCGGTTCCAGTTCCGGTGCGTAATGCTTGTCGAGCAGAGCGTTGATCGCCCCCATGTCGACCTTGGCGCCCATGTCGTTCATCGCTTTGCCGAAGCGGTTTACGATGTCGGTGATGGCCGCCGGTGTGATCTGGTTCAGGATGCCGATGCGGACCTGGACCGGCTCCGACAGGGTCGGCCAGATGCCGAAACCAACCGCGCGGCAGTTGCCCACCAATTCCTTTTCGCGGCCAGCCAGATCGCCGGGCAGGTTCAGAACCACCAGGCTGGTCATGTTGCTGGTCACGTCGCAGCCCATTGCGGTCACGGCATCGCGCAGCGCTTTCTCGTGGAAGGCATAATCGCGGGCCTTCTGGGCACGGCCGTGCTGTAGGGTGATGCGCAGCGCTTCGTGGAAGGCAGCAACGGCATAGCCGGAATGGGTGCGGTGGTAGGTGCCGGCAGCCACGTCCTGGCCGTCCACGATGCCCCAGTGGCGGGCTTCCAGGATCGGGTTGTGGACATATGAATGGCAGCCGTTTTCACGCACGGTCTGGATGTAGGTGTCGGTGAACGAGACCGGCGCGTAGGTCAACGGCAGGCACAGCACGCCTTTCTGCGGACAGGACGCCCACCCGGCAACGCCCGGGTAATCGTCGATCGAGAAATCCTCGATGCCCAGCGACGACACCGCGTCGATCAGGCCCATCACGCCGTGCTTTTCACACGCGTCGGAAAAGCCCTTGAGGTCGTTGATGCGGCCCGATCCGGTTTCCCAATGCGCCATGAACGCCCACTTGGGCTTCTTCTCGGCCAGCACCTGCTCCACCAGTTTACCTGACACCGACTCGCCGTGCGGCACATCGACCACGGTTACGGAGGCGGGCTGCGGGTTCATCGCGTCGGCGGCCAGCTCCTCACGGGTGGCGGCTTTCATGCGGATGGTCATCGCGTCGATACCCGAGAAGGTGCCGTTCTGGAAGGCCACCACGGTGTCGCCCGGCAGGATTGCGTTCAGCATGCAGTCAAGGCCGGAGAAGCCGGTGCCGCCAACGCCGTAGGTGTAGGTGTTGGTGGTGCCCCACAGGTCGCGCAGCATCTGCTTGCACTCGATCATGCCGCGCAGCACGTCCGCCTGCATGTGGTCGGCCAGACCGGTGTTGGCAAAGGCCTGCAGCACGCGGGGGTCGGTGTTGCCCGGGCCTGGGCCGGCGGCCAGGGTTTCCGGGATTTCCAGGCTGGGGAAGATCGTGGGTTCTGTCATCGGGTCAAACCTCTTTGGTGTCCGTTGCCGATGCGCCGGAGGTCACGGGCCTTCTTCGCTGCGGGAAGGTTTGTTTCCTGTCGGTCAACATCTGTTAACCTAAGGAAAACCCAGGTCGACAAAACCCGCAACATTCCTATATCCTGCTTTTGGGTATCTATATGGATGGCAAAAAACCTACCCAAAGCGGTAAAAATACCGTTGTATACCAAATACGAGCCTACCTATTAGGGTGGTTTTTAACAAAAGGGCACCAAATGGCTCCGATAAGCGACAAAGTTTCCCCGATTTCGGTCATGCTTGCTGACGCAAATCCGCTGGTGCTGTCAGCCATGTCCGAGATCTTCGAGAAGGACCCGCGATTCTCGCTGGTCGCCACCTCCGCCACCGCCGAAGGCTTCCTCGGAACGGTGATGCGGGTGCCGGTTCAGGTCGGGATCATCGACTGGAACCTGCCCGCGCTCGGCGGCGCCAAGCTGATCGAGGTGCTGCGCGACCAGGCCAACGCGCCGCGGCTGGTGGTCTATGCCGACGACAGCGGCGACGTTCCGCGCAAGGCGATGAGCGTAGGCGCGGCCGGCTTTGCGCCGCGCTCCAGCGCCGTCGATGGGCTGCTGGACACTTGCCTGGCCGTGGCGGCGGGCAAGATGGTTTTCCCCTTCCTCGACGTCCGCGGCCTGCAGACCGATCCGATCGAGCAGCTGTCGCGCCGTGAGCGCACGATGCTCGAGGCGCTGTCCAAGGGGCTCACCAACAAGGAGCTCAGCAAGGAGCTGGAGATTTCGACCAACACGGTGAAATTCCACCTGTCGAACCTCTACGAAAAACTCTCGGTCAAGAACCGCGCCCAGGCGATTGCGTTCTACTACGCCAACCGTGCCGCCAAGGGCGATTTCAGCCTGGAGGAATGACCCCGGTTTGCCGCCCCGCGCCTCGCGTGCGTGCGCGTGTACGCGCACGCACGCGGGAGCGCGACGCGCAGGCGCGCACCCGCGCAAATGTATTTAAATGAAAACTTTTTTCTTGACAGGAAACACCCTCATGGGGAATGCCTAGGAAGGAGAGGACGAAACCCCATTGCGAATGAGGAGCGCACCCATGTCGTTTCATACCGTCGAACAGGCCCCCGGCCGCCTGAACCGCAGCGAGCTGGCAATCCCCGGCTCTCAACCCCAAATGTTTGAAAAAGCAGCGAAATCTGATGTTGACGTGATCTTCTTGGATCTCGAAGACGCGGTTGCGCCGGACGAAAAAGACCAGGCCCGCAAGAACATCATCAAGGCCCTGAACGAAATCGATTGGGGCAACAAATCCATGTCGGTGCAAATCAACGGCCTCGACACCCACTACATGTACCGCGATGTCGTCGATGTGGTTGAACAGGCAGGCGAACGCCTCGACCTGATCATGGTCCCCAAGGTGGGCACTGCGGCCGACGTATACGCCGTCGACATGCTGGTCACCCAGATCGAAGACGCGAAGGGTCTGAAGAAGCGGATCGGCTTTGAGCACATCATCGAGACCGCGCTTGGCATGCAGAACGTGAGTGAAATTGCCGCAGCCTCCAAGCGCAATGAATCGCTGCATTTCGGCGTCGCCGACTACGCCGCCTCGACCCGCGCCCGCACCACCATCATCGGTGGTGTGAACCCGGATTACTCGGT
Organism: Leisingera sp. ABM4_103; assembly: GCF_056158685.1. Classification (NCBI taxonomy): domain Bacteria; kingdom Pseudomonadati; phylum Pseudomonadota; class Alphaproteobacteria; order Rhodobacterales; family Roseobacteraceae; genus Leisingera; species Leisingera sp. ABM4_103. Next base: position 986,752 of record NZ_JBSWTU010000005.1, read on the forward strand.
GCTGACCGACCCGGCCGCGGACGGATCGCGCGACGTGCACTGGGGCGACATGTGGCACTACGCCCTGGCCCGCATGGTGGTTGCCGCCCGCGCCAACGGCCTGCGTCCGATCGACGGCCCGTTCGGCGATTTCCAGGACAAGGAAGGCTACAAGGCTGCCGCCAAACGTGCCGCGGTTCTGGGCTGTGAGGGCAAATGGGCCATCCACCCCAGCCAGATCGAACTGGCCAACGAGGTGATGTCGCCGTCGGACGCGGAAATTACCAAGGCGCACCGCATCCTGGAAGCCATGGCCGAGGCTGAAGCGGCCGGCAAGGGCGCGGTGTCGCTGGACGGCCGCCTGATTGACTACGCCTCGATCCGTCAGGCAGAAGTGCTGGTGGAAAAAGCCAAGCAGATCGCCGGCAACTAAGCCGCCGTTCGGTTTCAAGACCTTACGCCGTCCCGGTTTCGGCTGGGGCGGCTAAGCGCCGCTATGCCAGGGAGATGCAGATGACCGGATTGCTGACCACCGCCAAGGCCCTGTTTAAGGCCGCTGTCGACCGGGCAGACCCTGCCAAGGCCCTGCGTGCACAGCTGGCGTCCGCCCCGCTCTCCCCGCTGCCCGAAGGCGGCAAAAACGTGCTGCTGGCCGTGGGTAAAGCAGCCGTCCCGATGATGCGGGAGGCACTAACACTGATCCCGGACGCTTCCCAAGCGCTGGTCATCACAAACCCCGAGAACTATGCGGAAATTCCCGGCGCCACGGTGATCTGCGGCGCCCATCCGGTGCCGGATGAGACCAGTGCCGCCGCGGGCCGGGCAGCCATTGAACTGGCGCGCTCCCTTGGCCCGGATGACCGGCTGATCGCGCTGATTTCCGGCGGCGGCTCTGCCCTGATGGTGGCCCCTGCCCCCAGCCTGACACTGGCGGACAAGGCCGCGGTGAACAAGCTGCTGCTCGCCTCAGGGCTTGAGATCAACGAAATGAACCTGATCCGTCAGCAGCTATCGGACATCAAGGGCGGCGGATTGCTGCGCCATGCCGCCCCCGCTCAGGTTCAGGCCTTCATCCTTTCAGACGTAATCGGCGACGACCTGCGCGCCATTGCCTCCGGCCCCACCGTGACGCCCATCGGCACCCGTGCTCAGGCGCGGGAGATCCTGCAGCGTGCAGGTATCTGGGAAAGTGCCCCGGAAGCGGTCAAGACCCTTCTCAACACCACTGAAGACGTCCGGGAAATCCAGCACCCGGCCACCAACACTTTGATCGGTTCAAATCGCCACAGCCTCAAGGCGATGATGGCCGCAGCGGCAGAGGACTGGACCTGTAAGCTGGTCTCCCACCGGCTGGTTGGCGACGTGTCAAAGGCCGCGGAAACTGTTGTTTCGGCCGCGTCAGCCGCCCCGCAAGACAAACCCGTCGCGCTGATTTTCGGCGGCGAGACCACGGTCCAGCTTACCGGCACCGGCCTTGGCGGCCGCAATCAGGAACTGGCCCTGCGTGTCGCCAAACTGGGTGCGGAACGCCTTAGCGGCGACTGGCTGTTTCTCTCCGGCGGCACTGACGGGCGCGATGGCCCCACGGATGCAGCAGGCGGCATCGCCACCCCCGCAACCTGGGAGGCTATCAAGGCTGCGGGCCACGACCCGGATGCACTGCTCGCCAACAATGACAGTTATGCAGCTCTCAAGGCCGCAGACGCGCTGCTGATCACCGGTGGCACTGGCACCAACGTGGCCGACGTGCAGGTCCTCCTCAGGCGCCCCAGCTAACACCCAGGCCGCTCCAGCTTTTCATCTTTCCTGAAATACTCCCGCCGGAGGCGACCTCGGCCGCCACGGTCGCCGCGCTCAGGCAGGCACGCGCTTCTCGCCCCATTCGGCCAGGTCGTTCACCAGCATCAACGCCACCCGCCGGAACACCTGGCGCAACCGCTCCACATGCGGCCCCTCCAGCTTGAGCTCGGCCAGCGCCTGGTCCATGCACTTGAGCCAGTTCTCGGCATCTTCTTCGGTGATTGGCACATGGGCGTGCATCAATTTCACGTCCATATGCCCGTGCTTTTCCTCGTAGTAGCGGCGCCCGCCCATGAAGCCGGACAGGAAGTTAAACTGTTCAATCCGGGCATGGTCCATGCCATGCCCCCGCTTGTGCAGCTTGACAATCTGCGCGCCGGTCTCTGTTTCCTCGACTATGTCGTAGAACCGTTCGACCAGCGCACGCAGCGCGTCTTCGCCGCCGATCTGCTCTATCAGCTTCTGAACCATTTAACCTCCCTGCCCCAGAGCGGCCGGCCTCAGGATTGAGGCCGGGTCTTCTTGGGGTCGTAATGCGCAAAGGGTACAATCTTGGCCGGCAGCCGTTTTTGATGCCCGTCAAGTTTGCCGATTTCCACTTCGGTCCCAACTTCCGCACAGGACACATCCACACGTGCCAGAGCAATGTTCTTGCCCAGAAGCGGCGAACGCATCGACGAGGTCACCTCGCCGATCTGCGCGCGCCCAATGTGCACGCAGTCGCCGTGGCCCACGTCGATGGCCGAGTCGATATCCAGCCCCACCAGATTGCGCGCAGGCGTCGTCTTGCGCCGGATCAGCGCGTCGCGGCCGATGAAATCATCCTCTTTGGACTTCAGCGGAACGGTGAACCCGATGCCGGCTTCAAACGGGTCGGTCTGGTCAGAGAAGTCATAGCCCGCGAAGATCAGCCCGGCCTCGATCCGCACCATATCCAGCGCCTCCAGCCCCATCGGTCGGATGCCGTGATCCTGACCAGCCTCCCAGACCGCATCAAAGACTTCGCTGGCATGTTTCGGGTGGCAGAAAATTTCATACCCCAGTTCGCCGGTATAGCCAGTGCGCGATACCACCACGGGCACACCATGTTCGCCGCCGATCCGCGCAGGGGTGAAGCGGAACCACCCCAGTTCCTCCAGCTCGGGGTTATGCGGCATCGTCCAGACGATCTTCTTCAGCTGATCCCGGCTTTCGGGACCTTGCACCGCGATATTGTGCTGCATGTCGGTGGAAGACCGGATCAGCACGTTCAGCCCCAGCTTCTCGGCCTGCTCGCGGATCCATTCCCCGCCGTAATCCGAGCCGCCGATCCAGCGGAAGTTGTCCTTGCCCAGGCGGAACACGGTGCCGTCGTCGATCATGCCGCCATGCGGGTAGCACATCGCGGTGTAGACCACCTGCCCCACTGCCAGTTTTTTGATATTGCGGGTAAAGATATACTGGCACAGCGCCTCGGCATCCGGCCCGGTGATCTCGAACTTGCGCAAGGCGGACAGGTCCAGCACCACGCATTTCTCGCGGCAGGCCCAGTATTCCTCCAGCGGGCCGGACTCGGCATAGCAGTTAGCCAGCCAAAACCCGTTATATTCGACGAAATTGCGGGTCAGCTTGCTGAGGCGGTCGTGGAAACCGGTTTCCTTGGTCATCTTGGGCTCCAATTCAGGGGTCGCGCGGAACGCGATCGCCCGCTTGAAGGTCTCTTGCCCGCTGTAGGTGCGGACGTGAATGTCAGTGGGGTTCCAGCCATTGGCGGCGCTGGTGTCATCCGGGCAGGCCGAGCTGACGCACACCAGATCGGTCAGCGCCCGCAGCAGCACGTAATCGCCGGGCCGGGTCCAGGGCTCATCGGCGTACATCACGCCGTGATCATCGAGCCCGGTGTTGAAGAAGAAGTTGATCGCCATCCAGCCCGCACGCGGTGTCACCCCATGCTGGGCCAGTGTCGCATTGAAGTTGTCCGAGCAGTTCACATGGCCAGGATAGCCGATGTCGTCGTAGTATTTCGCCGCACAGGCCAAGGCAAAGGCATCATGCCGGCCCACGGTGTCCTGCACCACCTCGACCAGCGGCAGCATGTCCTGATCATAGTACTTCGCATGCAGCCCCGGCATCGGATAGGCATGGCCCATCAGCGTCCGCGTGGTTGTCACGTCCAGGGCGTGCTCGATCCCCTTGTCCAGCTTGCGGGCGGCAAAACACTGGAAATCGGTGCACTGGCGCCCGTCCACGTCAATGATCTGGATGTAGTCGCCCGCCTTCACGAAATAGCTCTCCGCAGTGGCGCTGTGCACCCGCACTTCGCTGACAGGATCGGCCAGGGGATCCGGCAGCTCGAACCGCGCCACCTGCTTGATCACTGCCCGCTTGACCATGACGGTCAGGGACGTTGCAGTGTCCTGCTTCTCAAAATCCATGATCCCGCCTGGCGCCGCGATGATCACCACCCCGTCGCGCTGCGCGGTAAAGCTTTCTTCCGTCTTGGCAGGCGTTGTGCCGTCAAAGAACCGCACCGCCCCCCCCTGCGCCAGATCGATGCCGCGCGCCTCCATCCCCATGCGCAACCCGCGCAAGGACTGGTCGGCGGAGGTCAGCAGCGCCTTCAGCCCGCTTGCATCGCTATTGGGGGCCGCGCCAATGATGCCGGGATCAATGCGGCCCTTGTCCTCTGCCGCAACGATCTCGCAGGGCTGCCCGCCCTCGTCATTGATCACCGTCACCCGGTCGCCTGTTTCCACGCGGATCAGGATCGCGCCGCAGCCCTCGACCACGTATCGCTCAGTTCCCTTGGGCAGCGAAAACACCGACGGCTGATACAGCCCAGAGGGCTTTGGCGGCCCTTTGACAACCTCAGGGAAGCTCATGTCATTCATCGCGCATCTCCTGTTGGACTCCGGCCGAAAATTGCATGGTCGGAATATTTATTTATTGAAAAGAATATTGCCTTCCTCCACTCTAATCAACAAACATGTTGATTTTCTGCGGAAAAACGGCAAATGCCCGGGATGCGGCATTTTCCTGGGGGTGAATGCCGCAAACGAAAGGATAACCGCCATGCACTCGCTGCTTCTTGGCCTCGCGGCAGCCCTTGCCTGGGGGATCCACGACCTGTGCGTCCGGTTTGTCTCGCAGCGGACCGGCATTCTGCCGGCCATGCTGACAGTGTTTGCAACGGGTGCGATTCTGATGGCTGCTGCAGGCCTGGCACTGGCGGACTGGCCGGCGATGACCTTGCCGGCAGCCAAACTCGCCGGGCTCTCCGGCGCCATCTATGCGCTTGGGTCTTACGCGCTGTACCGTGCTTTTGCACTTGGACCGGTCAAGCTGGCAGCGCCGCTGATCGGCGCCTATCCGGTGCTGTCGCTTGGCTTGGCAATGCTGCATGGGCAGCCGGTCGGGCCAGGTCACTGGCTGGCAGTTGCCGCCGTGGTTGGCGGTGTGGGATGCATAGCGGTCTTTTCAGCAGAAGACGAGGGCGGCACGTTCAATCCGAAGACTGCAGGATGGGGCCTGATGGCGGCAATCGGCTTTGCGCTGACCTTTGCAACAGGCCAGGCCGCGACCCAGGCCGGAGCAGAGCTGCCGGTCCTGATCGTCACCCGCGCGGCCGCAATCCTGCTGGCGGCGGCCCTCGCAATCCTGTTGCGCACGCTGCAGCTCCCGCCCCGCCAGGTCCTCCCGCTCCTCTGCGTGATGGGCGTGCTGGATGCCGCAGCACTTGGCTTGGTGATCTATTCAGGCACCCTTCCCCGGCCCGAGTTCGCCTCCGTCAGCGCCTCGCTGTTCGGCCTTGTCACCGTGGTTCTGGCCTGGCTGGTGCTGCGCGAAAGCATGACCCGCGCACAATGGATCAGCGTCGCTGTCACCTTCGGCGGCATCGCCTACCTGGGTGTCTGAGGCCCCTTCGCGGGCGACACGCTGCTTACTCATCTTTCCCCAAAATACTCCCGCCGGAGGCGTCCGGCGGGAGCATCACTTTCAGTGCTGTTCTGCGCTTCAGGCGGTCAGGCCTTCCGGCTCGGCCAGGTTGTTGGCGCGGCAGGCGGCGGTCACGGTGTTCGCCAGCAAACACGCGATGGTCATCGGGCCGACGCCGCCCGGCACCGGCGTGATCGCGCCTGCGCGCTCAGCCGCCGAGGCGTAGTCCACATCGCCCACCAGACGGGTCTTACCCTCGCCCTTCTCCGGCGCGTCGATGCGGTTGATGCCGACGTCGATCACCGTGGCGCCTTCCTTGATCCAGTCGCCCGGCACCATCTCCGGACGGCCCACCGCCGCCACCACGATGTCGGCGCGGCGCACCACGTCAGGCAGATCCTTGGTGCGCGAATGCGCGATGGTCACGGTGCAGCTGTCGCCCAGCAGCAATTGCGCCATCGGCTTGCCGACGATGTTGGAGCGGCCGATCACCACCGCGTCCAGGCCCGAGAGGCTCCCATGGTGCTCGCGCAGCATCATCAGGCAGCCCAGCGGCGTGCAGGGCACCATCGACTTCTGGCCGGTGCCCAGCAGGCCGACGTTGGAGATGTGGAAGCCGTCCACGTCCTTCTCCGGCGCGATCGAGTTGATCACCAGATCCTCGTCCAGATGCCCCGGCAGCGGCAGCTGCACCAGGATGCCATGCACGGACGCGTCGTTGTTCAGCTGATCGATCAGCGCCAGCAGATCAGCCTCGGAGGTGCCCGCGTCCAGCTTGTGCTCGAACGAGTTCATGCCCACCTCGACGGTGCTCTTGCCCTTGGAGCGGACATAGACCTGGGAGGCCGGGTCCTCGCCCACCAGCACCACCGCCAGGCCGGGGGTGATGCCATGCTCCTCTTTCAGCCGCGCCACGTGCTCCGCCACCTGGCCGCGCACCTTGGCCGCAAAGGCCTTGCCGTCAATCACTGTTGCTGCCATTGCTCTCTTCCTTTCCGCCGGGGGCGCCGCCCCGGATCCGGTCCCGTCATCTCAAAGCTTCAGCGGCCCGGGGACACCCGGGCCGCTGCATTCCGTTTGCGGTGCCTTAGAACAGGCCTTCGATCTGGCCGTCCGCATTCAGGCAGATGGTTTCCGCCGCCGGTTTGCGCGGCAGGCCCGGCATCGTCATGATCTCGCCGCAGACCACCACGATGAAGCCGGCACCGGCGCTGAGGCGCACTTCGCGCACCGGCACCGAGTGGCCCACCGGCGCCCCGCGCAGGGACGGGTCGGTGGAGAAGGAGTACTGGGTCTTGGCCATGCAGACCGGCAGGTTGCCGTAGCCCGCGTCTTCCCATTCCTTCAGCTGGTTGCGGATCTTGTTGTCCGCCAGCACCTCGTCGGCGCGGTAGATGCGCTTGGCGATGGTCTCGATCTTCTCGAACAGCGGCATCTCGTCCGGGTAGATCGGCGAGAAGTTGGCGGAGCCTGCGTCGACGATCTCGACAACCTTCTCGGCCAGCGGCGCGGAGCCTTCCGAGCCCAGCTCCCAGTGGCGCGACAGCACCGCTTCGACGCCGTGGGAGGCGCAGTAGGCTTTGACGGCGTCCACTTCCGCATCGGTGTCGGTCACGAAGTGGTTGATCGCAACCACAACCGGCACGCCGAAGGATTTGACGTTCTCGATGTGGCGGCCGAGGTTGGCGCAGCCGGAGTTCACCGCCTCGACGTTCTCGGCGCCCAGATCCGCCTTGGCAACGCCGCCGTTCATCTTCATCGCGCGCACGGTGGCGACCAGCACAACCGCGGACGGCGCGATGCCTGCCTTGCGGCACTTGATGTTCATGAACTTCTCGGCGCCCAGGTCCGCGCCAAAGCCCGCCTCGGTCACCACGTAGTCAGCGACTTTCAGCGCGGTCTTGGTGGCAATGACCGAGTTGCAGCCGTGCGCGATGTTGGCGAAGGGGCCGCCGTGCACGAAGGCCGGGTTGTTTTCCAGGGTCTGCACCAGGTTGGGCTGCATCGCGTCCTTCAGCAGAACGGTCATCGCGCCTTCGGCCTTGATGTCGCGGCAGTAGACCGGGGTCTTGTCGCGGCGGTAGGCCACGATGATGTCGCCCAGGCGCTTTTCCAGGTCCTTGAGGTCGGTCGCAAGGCACAGGATCGCCATCACTTCCGAGGCCACGGTGATGTCAAAGCCGGTTTCGCGCGGGAAGCCGTTGGACACGCCGCCCAGGGACGCGGTGATCTGGCGCAGGGCGCGGTCGTTCATGTCGACCACACGGCGCCAGGCGACGCGGCGCACGTCGATCTCGCACTCGTTGCCCCAGTAGATGTGGTTGTCGATCATCGCGCTGAGCAGCGAGTGGGCCGAGGTGATGGCGTGGAAGTCGCCGGTGAAATGGAGGTTCATCTCCTCCATCGGCACCACTTGCGCGTAACCGCCGCCTGCAGCGCCGCCCTTCATGCCGAAGTTCGGGCCGAGCGAGGCTTCACGGATACAGATCATCGCGTTTTTGCCGATCCGGTTCAGCCCGTCGCCCAGGCCCACGGTGGTGGTGGTCTTGCCTTCGCCCGCCGGGGTCGGGTTGATCGCGGTCACCAGGATCAGCTTGCCGTCTTCCTTGGACTGCACCGAGTCGATGAACGCCTGGCTCACCTTCGCCTTGTCGTGGCCGTAGGGGAGCAGATCATCGCTGGAAATCCCGATCTTAGCACCAATCTCCTGGATCGGCTTCTTCTGCGCCTCACGCGCGATCTCAATGTCACTCTTGTAGCTCATGGCAAGGTTCCTGCTGCCATCCGTTCCGGTTCACGCCCCGCAGCAGAAGTTGATTGCGAGGCAAGATATATTCCTATTACTCAATTTATTTTCCTAGGCGTCAACACCTTCCTGAGCCGGTTTCCCTGAAAAACAGGAGGTTTCCGGCGATTCCGCCGCCAATCGGAAACAGGCGGAATTTCACCCCGGGTGAAAGCGGCGCATATGCGGCAGGCGCTGCCGCAAATAAAAAGGGCCCGGGCAGAACCCGGGCCGCAGATGTCCGGCCAATAGGCCAGAGCGGGGAATCAGATGTCCAGCGTGTTGTCCTTCTCCCAGCGGGAGAAGTGATTGACGAAGGAGTTCCACTCCTGCTCTTTCATCTTCAGGTAAGCGGCCGAGAACTCTTCGCCCATCATTGCCTTCAGACCGTCGTCCTTGTCGTAGAAGCGCAGCGCATCCAGCATGTTGAGCGGCAGCTTCGGCGCGTCGGTGATGGTGTGGCCTTCGGCGTACATGTCGATATCGTGGCGCGGGCCGGGGTCGGCCTTGGACCGGATGCCGGAAAGGCCGGCTGCAATGATCACCGCCTGCAGCAGGTAGGGGTTCACCGCGCCATCGGGCAGGCGCAGTTCAAACCGGCCCGGGCCGGGCACGCGCACCATGTGAGTGCGGTTGTTGCCGGTCCAGGTCACGGTATTCGGCGCCCAAGTCGCGCCCGACATGGTGCGCGGCGCGTTGATGCGCTTGTAGGAGTTCACCGTCGGGTTGGTGATCGCCGCCAGCGCCGAGGCGTGCTTCATGATGCCGCCCAGGAACCAGCCGCCCTGCTCCGACAGACCCAGTTCGGCAATCTGGCCTTCTCCCTTGTCGGCGGCAAAGACGTTGGTGCGGGAATCCTTGCCGGGCGCGTCCCAGACTGAGATGTGTGCGTGGCAACCGTTGCCGGTGAGGCCTTCGACCGGTTTCGGCATGAAGGTCGCGCGGTAGCCGTGCTTCTCCGCCACCGACTTGGTCATGAACTTGAAGAAGCTGTGCTTGTCGGCAGTCGACAGCGCGTCGTCGAACTCCCAGTTCATTTCGAACTGCCCGTTGGCGTCCTCGTGGTCGTTCTGGTACGGGCCCCAGCCCAGGTCCAGCATGTAGTCGCAGATCTCGCGCACCACGTCATAGCGGCGCATCACCGCCTGCTGGTCATAGCAGGGCTTTTCAGCGGTATCGAAGGGGTCGGAGATCTCGTCGCCTTCCGGGGTCAGCAGGAAGAACTCGGCCTCGATGCCGGTCTTCACGTGCAGGCCCTCGCTTGCTGCCTCCTTGATCAGGCGGCGCAGCACGTTGCGCGGCGCCTGGGCCACGTCCTCGCCTTCCATGACGCAGTCAGCCGCCACCCAGGCGACCTCCGGTTTCCACGGCAGCTGGATCACCGAGGACGGATCCGGCACCGCAAGCATGTCCGGGTGCGCCGGGGTGAGGTCAAGCCAGGTGGCAAAACCGGCAAAGCCGGCCCCGTCTTCCTGCATGTCCGCGATCGCCTGCGCCGGCACCAGTTTGGCGCGCTGGCCACCGAACAAATCGGTGAAGGAGATCATGAAGTATTTGACGCCTTTTTCTTTTGCGAAAGCAGCCAGATCTGTCGTCATGGTCCTACTTCCTTTCCCTGTTGAACGTATTTCAGAAATGGGGCGCAGACTGTTGCCAGCCGCGCCCCGCCAATTATCAGAACCCAGCTTTGCCCGGGTACCAGTCGGTGCCCGCCAGCGGCACCCGCGCCATGGCGGCGGCCTCCATGGTCAGGGCGCACAGGTCCTCGGGTTCGAGGTTGTGCAGGTGGTTGTGGCCGCAGGCGCGGGCGATGGTCTGCGCTTCCAGCGTCATCACCTTGAGGTAGTTGCGCAGGCGGCGGCCCGCGTCGACCGGATCCAGGCGTTTCATCAGCTCTGGGTCCTGGGTGGTGATGCCGGCCGGGTCGCGGCCCTCGTGCCAGTCGTCATAGGCGCCGGTGGTGGTGCCCAGCTTCTGATACTCGTTTTCCCATTTCGGATCGTTGTCGCCCAGCGCCACCAGCGCCGCGGTGCCGATCGCGACCGCATCTGCGCCCAGCGCCATCGCCTTGGCCACGTCCGCGCCGGTGCGGATGCCGCCGGAAACCACCAGCTGCACTTCGCGGTGAACGCCCAGGTCCTGCAGCGCCTGCACGGCAGGGCGGATACAGGCGAGCGTCGGCAGACCGACATGTTCGATGAACACATCCTGGGTGGCGGCGGTGCCGCCCTGCATGCCGTCCAGAACCACAACGTCCGCGCCGGCCTTCACCGCCAGAGCAGTGTCGTAGTAGGGGCGGGTGCCGCCGACCTTGATGTAGATCGGCACCTGCCAGTCGGTGATCTCGCGCAGTTCAAGGATCTTGATTTCCAGGTCATCCGGGCCGGTCCAGTCCGGGTGGCGGCACGCGGAGCGCTGGTCGATGCCTTTCGGCAGGGTGCGCATTTCCGCAACCCGGTCCGAGATCTTCTGGCCCAGCAGCATACCGCCGCCGCCGGGCTTGGCGCCCTGGCCGACCACAACCTCGATCGCGTCCGCCTTGCGCAGGTCATCCGGGTTCATGCCGTAACGGGACGGCAGATACTGGTAGACCAGCTTGGAGGAATGGCCTCGCTCCTCCGGGGTCATGCCGCCGTCACCGGTGGTGGTCGAGGTGCCTGCAGCGGATGCGCCGCGGCCCAGGGCCTCTTTGGCGGGACCAGACAGAGCGCCAAAGCTCATGCCGGCGATGGTGATCGGGATATCCAGCTCAATCGGCTTCTTGGCGAAGCGGGTGCCCAGCGTCACCTTGGTCTCGCATTTCTCCCGGTAGCCTTCCAGCGGGTAGCGCGAGATCGAGGCGCCGAGGAACAGAAGGTCATCGAAATGCGGCACCTTCCGCTTGGCTCCGCCGCCGCGGATGTCGTAGATCCCGGTGGCTGCCGCGCGGCGGATCTCCGCATTGATCGGGTTGGAAAAAGTCGCCGACTGGATCGGGACCGTACGGGGGATGTTATTGCTATCCATGTCTGTTTGATCCCTGTCCTTAGTACGCTTGCGCGTTGTCGACGTCGAAGTTGTAGAGCTTGCGGGCGGAGCCGTAGCGCTTGAACTCTTCCGGCTTGGCATCTGCGCCGGCGCGGGCCAGCAGATCCTTGAGGATCTCGATGTGCTCGGGGCGCATTTCCTTCTCAACGCAGTCGGCGCCGAGGCTCTTGACGCTGCCGCGCACAAAGAATCGCGCCTCATAGCAGCTGTCGCCCAGCGCATCGCCGGCATCGCCCAGCACAACCAGGTTGCCCGCTTGCGCCATGAAGGCGCACATATGGCCGATGTTGCCGTGCACGACGATGTCGATGCCCTTCATCGAAATACCGCAGCGCGAAGAGGCATTGCCCTTGATCACCAGGAGGCCGCCATGGCCGGTGGCGCCGGCGTACTGGCTGGCGTCGCCCTCGACGATCACGGTACCGGACATCATGTTCTCCGCCACGCCGGGGCCGACGGAGCCCTCGACCTTGACGGTCGCCTGCTGGTTCATGCCGGCGCAGTAGTAGCCGGTGGAGCCCTTGACGGTGACTTCGATGGGCGAGTTCAGACCCACGGCAATCGCATGGCTGCCCTTGGGGTTGACGATTTCCCAGGCAGTCTTGTTGGAGCTGCCATTGAGTTCCTGCAGGGCCGAGTTCAGACCGCGCAGGCCATTTGCTTCAAGATCATATGTCTGCATCTTAGTGGTTCCAGAAGTAAACGGTTGCGGGTTCGGGCTCCCAGACGCGGGCCTCTTCGATGCCCGGCAGGTTCACCAATGCGCGGTATTCGGACCCGAACGCCACATACTGGTCGGTCTCTGCCATTACGGCCGGCTTACAGGCGATCGGGTCGCGGACCACGCCAAAGCCGTCCTTGGTGCCGACCACAAAGGTGAAGAAACCATCCAGGTCCTCCAGGCTGCTTTCCAGCGCCTCGCCCAGCGATGCGCCGTTCTGCATCTTCCAGGTCAGATAGGCGGCGCCCACCTCGGTGTCGTTCTGGCTTTCGATCCGCACACCCTCGCGGCGCAGCTTGCGGCGCAGCGAATTGTGGTTGGACAGCGAGCCGTTGTGCACCAGGCACTGGTCCGAGCCGGTGGAGAACGGGTGTGCGCCCTCGGTGGTCACGGCGGATTCAGTGGCCATGCGGGTGTGGCCGATGCCGTGGCTGCCGCTCATGCCGCGCACGTCGAAACGCTCGGCCACTTTCTCCGGCAGACCCACTTCCTTGTAGATCTCAATGGTGTCGCCTGCGCTCATGACGCGCATGCCGGGGCGCAGTTCGGCCAGCGCGCTGCGCGCCTCCTCCTCCTTGCCCGCGGGCAAGTCAAGGACCGCATGGGTGTCGATCACCCGGATCGACACATCGGCGCTCAGCGCTTCGGCCAGCGCGCCGTCCAGGCCGTCAAAGGCCTCGTCCGGTGCATCGGACTGAACGGTGAGCTTGGCCCGCCCATCGGCGTCCGCGCCATAGATTGCAATGCCCGCACTGTCGGGACCGCGGTCCGTCATGGTGATGAGCATATCGGTGAGCATATCGCCCAGTTTCGGCTCTAGTGATTTGTCTTTCAGAAAAAGACCGACAATCCCGCACATGGGTGTGCCTCCTGCTTTTCATCTCGAATCAAAGCTAGCAGTTTGCGATCCACCGTTCAACTCTTATGAAACTTATTTTCCTTAGAAGGAAAGAAAGGCGCGCCGGACTGGCGCGCCTCTGACCGGATCAGGTCAATACTTTTCAAGCAGATTGTGGATTTTTTCCGTATCTCCCATCCGCTTGGCCTTATCCAAATGCGCGCCTTCGCGGACAAACTGGATCCTGTGCCAGGCAATCCAGAAGACCACGCCCAAGACCACCATCAGCCCCTCTGATCCCTGGAAGGGGTAGACTGCCCCAACCTCTGCCAGATCCACTGCCCAGCTGTCGTAACCGATCGTAGACATTTCAATTCTCCTTATTCAGCCGGAACGCCGCCACCATTCAGAGCAGCCTTGTCGGCTGCAATGATTTCGGCTTTGGCGTCTTCGTAGGCATGGTGTTCGGCGTAATCGAGGCCTTGCAGCTCGACCTCTTCGGGGATGCGCAGGACGCCGGCAGCTGCCTGCATCTTTGCGATCACAAAGCCCGGCAGCCAGCCCAGCACACCGAACATGATCACCGCGCCGATGGTCTGGCCGACCGGGTTCACGGTGGCGAAACCTTCATACGGAGAACTCGGTGCGCCCCACAGCAGGAAGCCTGCGATGATCAGGCCAACGATGCCGGAGTAGCCATGCACGGCAACGGCGCCCACCGCATCGTCGATCTTGAAGGTGCGCTCGACCCAGTAGTGCAGCTTGTAAACAATCACGACACCAACCGCGCCGACCAGCATCGCCTGGATCGGGTGATACAGATCGTTGCCCGCGGAGGCCGTGATGATACCGGCCAGACCGCCGGAGAAGGTCCAGAACGCATCGCCCTTGGACACCACATAGGCCGCCATCAGGCCGCCGGACAGCGACATCAGGAAGTTGAAGGTGATCGCGGACAGCGAGGTCGGCGCCAAGTAGATATTGGTGGCCGTCCAGGTCTCGCCGGTCAGCAGCCCGCCAATACCGTCAGGGGAGATCACCGGAATGTTGCAGGCGGCATAGAAGCCCCAGAAACCGGAGTAGATCAGGAAGATCCCGATGGTCAGCATCCAGGGGTTATGCGGCGGGATATCGCGCGGTGTGCCATCGGCGGCAAACTTGCCCAGCCGCGGTCCCAGAACCATGATCACGCCCAGCGCGTAGCCGCCGGCAATCGCATGGATCACGCCGGACGCATAGGCATCGTGGTAGCCCAAGTATTTGACCATCCAGCCTTCGGCGTGCCAGCCCCAGGCGGCGTCGATGATCCAGAACACAGAGCCGATCATCACCGCGTGTACCCACAGGGCGGAGGAGCGGATCCGTTCGATCACTGCCCCCGACACGATCGAGGCGGCGGTCCAGGAAAACAGCAGGAACGCTGCCCAGAACACGCCGGTGATCCGGTCGGACAGGTTGGTGCCCATGTTCTGCGACCAGGGCAGGTTTGCAGCACCCGCGTCATGGTTCAGCCCGCCGAAGAACGGGAAGCTGGGAAAGGCCCAGTAGATCCACCATCCGAAAAAGAAGAATGTCACCGTGACCAGCGGAATGATCATGATGTTCTTCATCAGTGTGTGCATGTGGTTGCGGTGGCGGCTGGCGCCGACCTCATACATGCAGAACCCCACGTGAATGAGGAACATGAAGACAACCGTCACCCAGTAATAGAACTCGGTGAACACGGTTGTTAACGCGTTCAGATTACCATCCAATGTTTTGCCCTCCTGTTGGCAGTGCTCCCGGGCATTTTTGCCTCTTGGGAATATTATTTTCCTTTATTCTGGGTCTCGGGATGCGAATCTGTCAATAATCATGTGAAAGTTTATTCACTCGCAGGCAATCCGGCCCGCTCCAACGCGTTATCCGGCCTCCCTCTCCACCCGCCTTAGCTCCGCGTCTCCAACGGCTTAGCGTGGCCAGCCCGTGCCCGGCAGCCGGCCCCATTCCGGCCCGAAACAGCGGCCAAAACCCTATGAGAACCGCTTGTTTGCGGCAGAATCACGCGATTCTCCGGCGCGGGAATCACCCGATTCTCACTTTGAGCGGGTCAATTGGCAGCGCCCGCAACCTCAAGCCTGCTCATAAAAAGACCATTTCAGGCCAGTCTGTGCCGCAAAGCCGTGAGGAATCGGCCTTTTAGGCAAAATCTTTTTCCTGGCAGGAATATTCATTGACACAGAGCCCCCCCTTTTGGCTAACTGGACCAGACCAAAGGAACCAAATCAAGAATTTTGGTCCGCACCAATAGGGAGACACGCGAAATGGCCATTATCTGGCGGACTTCAGCACTGGCACAGCGCCACAAGGAAATCGGCGGCGAGCTGGAAGATTGGAACGGCATGGGAACCGCCTGGTTCTACGACCACACTCCGGAGCGCGCCAAAGCAGACTATGAGGCGATCCGCACCAAGGCGGGCCTCATGGATGTGTCCGGCCTGAAAAAAGTCCACGTCGTGGGTGAACACGCAGCCCAGGTCATCGACCGGGTCACCACCCGCAACGTCGAAAAGATCATGCCGGGCCGTTCCACCTATGCCTCGATCCTGAACGACCAAGGCAAATTCGTGGACGACTGCATCATCTATCGCCTGTCGGTGAACAGCTGGCTGGTGGTGCACGGCACCGGCACCGGCATGGAGCAGCTGAACACGGTTGCGGCCGGCAAGAACTGCTCGGTGATCTTCGACGACAACCTGCACGACATGTCGCTGCAGGGACCCGTTGCGGTGGACTTCCTGGCCGAATACGTGCCCGGCATCCGCGATCTGGCCTACTTCGGCATCATCCAGACCAAGCTGTTCGGCTGCCCGGTGATGATCTCGCGCACCGGCTACACCGGCGAGCGCGGCTATGAGATCTTCTGCCAGGCCAAGGACGCCGTCCGCCTGTGGGACAGCATCCTGGACAAGGGTAAGGACATGGGCATCGTTCCCGTCCAGTTCTCCACCCTCGACCTGCTGCGCACCGAAAGCTACCTGCTGTTCTATCCGGGCGACAACTCCGAGACCTATCCGTTCGACAACGAGACCTGCGGCGACACGCTGTGGGAGCTGGGCCTCGAATTCACCGTCTCCCCCGGCAAGACCGGCTTCATCGGCGCCGAAAACCACTATGCCGCCGAAGGCAAGGAACGCTTCAAGATCTATGGCGTCATGCTGGAGGGCAAGATCCCCGCAGACGAAGGCGCGGACCTCTTGCAGAACGGCGAAAAGGTCGGCGTGGTCACCTACGGCATGTACTCGGAGGTGAACAACCACAACGTGGGCATCGCGCGGATGCCGGTAGCCTGCGCCAAGCCGGGCACCAAGCTGACCGTCCGCAATGGCGACGGCACCGAGATTGCCGCCACCGCTGAAGAGATGCCCTTCTACGACAAGGACAAATCGATCCGCACCGCAAAGGGCTGATCCGGATCCCGGGCGTCCCCATCCCGGGGGCGCCCGCTTTCGTTCACCCGGACTGCAGGAAAAGCGACCCACATGTCTAAGACCGAATTCCCTCCTTCAATCACCAGCCGCCCGGTATACGGCGAGCTTGAGGCCCGCGCTGGCAGCGGCCACCTGATGATCGCCGATGCCGAAGGCGCCGAGGCGATCCTTGATCTGGCGAAATCCGCGGACAAGGACTTCTGGGCCAAGGCCCACATCATTTACATCCCCAAGAATACCGGCACCAAATACAGCAGCCAGCTGGAAGAGCTGGGCGCTGGCCAATACTACGCAGGCCCCTCCTATGAGGCTGCGCAAGGCCGCATCCGCCGCGCCCTGCTAGACTGCCACATGGGCACCCAGGTGTACCTGACCGGCACCGAAAGCCTGATGGGCCAGGCCGCAGCAGAAGCCGCCGCGGCAGGTATTCCGCACACCGCGATTCAGACCGAGCACCGCGGCTCCACCGCACGCCGCATGCAATGCGTGCACTGCAAGGGCATCACGGAAGACGTCACCACCGATCCCTTCGAATGCAGCCACTGCGGCCTCAGCCTGTTCGTGCGCGATCACTATTCGCGCCGCCTCGCCGCCTTCCAGGGCGTGCGGGTGGATGCCGAAGACCCGGGCAACATCCCCGAGAAAGTGGAGCTGTTCAAATGAGTGCTGGCACCGCAAAACTGAATGTCACCGTGGCCGAGGTCAAACCGGTCAACGACCTGGTCACCCGTTTCAAATTCGTTCGCACCGGCGGCGGCGACCTGCCGACCTTCTCGGGCGGCGCCCATACCGTGGTCGAGATGCAGGACGGCGATATCACCCGCTTGAACGCCTACTCCCTGATGTCCAATCCGGCCGACCGCGGCGCCTATACCATCTCGGTGCGCCGCGACGACCAGGGCCGCGGCGGCTCCAAATTCATGCACAGCAAGGTCAAAGAGGGCATGGAGATGGTGATCTCCAATCCGGTCAACCTGTTCTCGCTGGACCTGCGGGCAGGCAAGCACCTCATGCTGGCAGGCGGCATCGGCATCACACCCTTCATGGCACAGATGCATCAGCTGACCATGATGGGCGGGAACTTCGAGCTGCACTACGCGGTCCGCACCGCCTCGCTCGGCACCTACGCCAAGGAGCTGTCCGAGCGCTACCCGGGCAAGGTGCATGTCTACCATGACGACCAGAAAGAGGCGATCGACCTCAAGACCCTGCTCGCCAACCAGCCGTTGGGCACCCACGTCTACGTCTGCGGCCCCAAGGGCATGATCGAATGGGTGCATGGCACCGCAGAGGAAATGGGCTGGCCGCGCGAGGCCGTGCATTCCGAGGAATTCCTCGCCCCCGCCTCCGGCAAACCGTTCGAGGTGAAATGCGCCGTGTCGAACAAGGTGGTTCAGGTCGGCGAGCATCAGTCTTTGCTGGAAGCACTGGAGGCAGCCGGAATCGACGCCCCCTACCTCTGCCGCGGCGGCGCCTGCGGCCAGTGCGAGACCAATGTCATCGGCTATGACGGCAAATTCCTGCACTACGACCACTGGCTGACCGACGAGCAAAAGGCCGGCGGCAAGCACATCATGCCCTGCGTGTCGCGCTTTGAAGGCAAGACCCTGGTTCTGGATCGCTGAGGAAAGAAAAATGACTATCCAATTCAACGACGAAACCTTCTACGGCGACTTCACCTTCAAGAACTCGGACTGGGCAATCAAACGCTTCCCCTTCCCGTTCCACGAAGACAGCTACATGTACTCAGTCAACATGGAGCCGCACAAATCCTACCGGCCCGGTTCGGTATTTGAGCGCACCTTCGACGTGGACGAGCACTACGTCTCGGAAATGAAGGACCGCGCCCGGGTCCTGGCCAATGACCCCCTGCGCTGCCAGTCGCTGCCGCATATGACACTGGCAGGCTGGGATCTGGTCGAGCTGATCATGGAGGCCAAGGCGGCCGAATACCCGGACTTGTTTGAGCTGCACAAGGACGGCAACCGCTGGCGCTGGATCAACAAGCCGCTGGGCATCGACGACACTTTCACCTTCCTGGATGAAAGCACCCTTCCCTACGGTCCGATGGAGTACATCACCCGCCAGACCCAGGGCGACTTTGCGGTGCTGGATCAGCGCGACGACAACCTGTGGATGGACGCCGGCATGGTAACCACCCAGGCCGACTGGTCGCTGGACTTCGACATCGGCATGAACTTCTTTGAATGGCACGCTCCGGTGCCGAAGGCGCATGAGATGGGCATCTTCGTGCGGGCGCTGAAGTTCCTCTTGAACATCCAGCAGGGCCAGCCCGCGCGCCGCCTGAACTGGACGATGACAGTCAACCCGCTGCTCGACACCTCGCCCGAGAACTACCACAAATGGGGTGTGATGAAGCAGGGGCTGACGATGGACAACATCGGCGAGAAACAGCACCTGCGGGTCGAGCTGCAGACCTTCTTCCGCCTGCCCCGCTCCAACGCGCTGGTGTTCCCGATCCGCTGCTACCTGATCAGCTTCAATGATCTGGTAACAGTGCCGAAGTGGGCCCGCCGCCTGCACCGGGTGATCCGCGACCTGCCGGAGGAGCTGGCGACCTACAAGGGCTTCATCGACAACCGCCCGCTGATGGTGGAATGGCTCTCGCAGTATGACGATGGCAGCCCGACCTCGGACGGTATCTGGCCCGACGACGATTGATCCCGAGCGGACCTGGCGGGCCGTCCCTACCCCCTGTCACTTAGGCCCGCCTCACTGACTGCCGTTGCCCCTGGCTCCGGCAGTTTCTTTTTGTCCCGCTGTGGAGAAACGGCGCCCTCCCGCCCCCGCATCAGACGGCAGGCTGCGCCTGCCCCCTGCGCGTCGTTGGGCTAGGCAGCGCGCTTCGCACGCTGCGGGCGGCATCCGCAAGGCTTGCCCCAAAACGCAACCGCGCCGCGCAACGCGCGGCGCCAGGCCCAACTGTGCAGAGGCATCTTCAGATGCCGCGAAGCAGGCGGGAGCGCCCCGCCGCGCCTCAGCTCGACTGCGGGTAGGAAATGATCGACAGGTAGCGCGCGGGCAGTTTGACCAGGCTCTCCGGTCCGTGCGGCGCATCGGCGTCGAAAAACAGCGTATCGCCGGGCTTCAGCGGAAACACCTTGTCGCCGTGCCGGTAATCCACCTCACCTTCCAGCATATACAGCATCTCGATACCGTCATGCTGGAAGGTCGGGAAGACATCCAACTCCTCAGTCAGCGTGATCATGTAGGGCTCCACCATCACGCCCGAGGCATTGGCGCCAAGATGGCCCAGCAGCTGATACTGATGCCCGGCCCTTGTCCCGGCCCTCTCGGTCTCCACACCCGCGCCCGACTTGGTGTGCACCGCCTCGCGGGTTTCCTCGAAACGGCGGAAGAAAGATGTGATCGGCACGCTCAGCGCATTGGCCAGCAGCTGCAGCGTGGTCAGCGACGGCGAGGTGTTGCCGTTCTCGATCTTCGACAGCATCCCGATCGACAGGCCGGTCAGATTGGCCAGATCCGCCACCGTGATACCCTGCTGCCGCCGGAACGATCGCACTTCGCGGCCGATCGCCACTTCCAGGACTTTTTCCGAGCCCTCTCGGACACGATGCGGATCTTGAGAAAGGTTATTTGCCACTGCGTCGGTATCGTCTTTAGGTTTAGCCACTGTGTTATCTTCCTTATTGACGGCCTCTGACAAGCGCGCAGCGGCGCGATACGCAAAAACTTTTCAAAGCGCAAGAAACCACGCGAAAATTATTTTACTGCCATTACCATTTTTTCCCAACCCCCTACCGCTTGGGGAAAGAAATTAGTTGCCCCGCAGCACCGGCCCGCAAGGGTGCAAGCAGAAAACCCGGGCCAGCCAGCCCGGGTTCCACCGCGTCTCCGCAAAACATGCCGGTTTACGCGTCCAGCAGCAGCAGGCAGGCCCCCAAAACCTTGCGGGTGCTGTCAAACACCATGGGCTTCTCCCCGCGCCAGCGGCTGGCGTGCCGGTGCAGTGCCGCCCTGCCAGAGGTCAGGTTGCGCAACGTCTCACCGGTTTCAACCGCAATCAAGCCAACCCGGGTTTTCAGATTGGCGTGAAACGTATCGCGGTGCAGCGCTTCCATCCGCAGATGAAACAGCGACGACCGGCTGCGGGGCGCGATCTGCATTTCCTCTACCTGCGCTGCCGCTCCGGCCCAGATGCGCAGGGCGCGGGCCTGCAACTGCTCCGCCTCCCCCCGCGCGCCGCGCCGGAATTGCAGCACCGCCAGATTGGCAGGTGCCGCGGCCCGGCGCAAATCCGCGGCTGGAAACGCCACCCGCGCCAGCAGATCCGCCAGCCGGAACAAAAGCATTGCCTGACGCCCGCGCCCATCGCCGGCCTGTGCCAGCGCCCGCTCCATCAGCCGCTCCCAGGCCAGATCGGCACGCGACCAGCCCGCCTCGCGCGCCACCCGCATCTCCGCGTCCCGCTTAAAGCCCCAGATACGCGGCGCGGACGTGTTCGTTCCCGTGAAGCTCATCTGCAGGACCCTCCATTGCTGCATTTCCGGTTTCCAGAACATAGGCGTAATCGGCCAGCTCCAGCGCCAGTTCGGCGTTCTGCTCGACCAGCACCACCGACAACCCCTTGGCGTTGATTTCTTCAACGATCTGAGCAATTTCCTCGACGATCACCGGTGCCAGCCCCATCGAGGGCTCATCCATCAGCAACAGCCGCGGCTTGGACATCAGCGCCCGCCCGATGGCCAGCATCTGCTGCTCGCCGCCCGACATGGTCTTGGCCATCTGGGTGCGCCGCTCGCGCAGCCGCGGAAAGCGGGTGAAGACATCCTCCAGATCCTCTTCCACCGCATCAGCGTCCTTGCGCAGAAATGCCCCGGTCCGCAGGTTCTCCTCCACTGTCATGTCCGGGAAGATCCGCCGCCCCTCCGGCACATGGGCGATGCCGTTCGCCACAACCTTATGGGCTGGCAGATGGTCGATCCGCTTGCCCTCAAAAGTGATCTCACCGGCGGTGATCGGCAGCATTCCCGACATCGCCCGCAGCGTGGTGGTCTTGCCTGCGCCGTTGCCGCCGATGATGGTGACGATCTTGCCCTCCGGCACCGCAACCGAGATGTTCCGGATCGCGTTGATCTTGCCGTAATTCACGGCGATGTTCTTCATCTCAAGCAACATGGCGCGCCCCTCCCAGATAGGCCTCGATCACCGCCGGATGGTTGCGGATCTCCTGCGGGCCGCCCTCGGCCAGGAACTTGCCGAAGCTCATGCAGGTGATGGTGTCGCACAGCCCCATGATCGCCTGCATGTCATGCTCGACGATCAGGATGGTGATCCCGTCGGCCTTGAGCCGCTCCATCAGGTCCATCATCTGCCGGGTCTCTTCCGGGTTCATGCCGGTAAAGGGCTCGTCCAGCAGGATCACATCCGGGTGGCTGGCATAGGCCACCGCCATGCCCAGCGCCCGCTGATGGCCGTGGGACAGATCCCCGGCGCGTTCCCGCATCACATGATCGAGGCCGAAGAACTCCAGCGCCTCCTTCGCACGCGCCTCAGCGCCGCTGCGGTCTTCCTTGTCCCAGCCGATGATTGCGGCAAAGATATTGGGGCGGAATGGCATATGGGTGCCGACCAACGCATTCTCCAAGACGGTCAGCTCGGCAAACAGCGTCGAGTGCTGGAAGGTCCGCACCACCCCGCGCCGGGCCACCTCATGCATCTGCAAGCCGGAGATATCTTCGCCCCGCAGCAGCACCTGCCCCTCGGTCGGCTTGTAAAAGCCTGAGATCATGTTGAACGTCGTAGTCTTGCCTGCCCCGTTGGGCCCAATCAGACCGTGGATCGAGCCGTGCGCCACCTTGAACGACAGGCTGTCCACCGCCGTCAGGCCGCCAAACCGCATGGTCAGGTCTTTGACTTCCAGAAAATCGGTCATTCTGCCGGGCTCCGTTCCGGCGCGCTGTTCGCAGCGCGTCTTTTGGTGAGTTTCTGCACGATGCTTTCCAGCCCGTTGGGCAGGAACAGGATCGACAGGATCATGATGGCGCCATAGACTAGCGGCCGCATCTGCTCGAGCCCAAGCTCCCGCAGAACGATCTCATTCAGCACCGTCAGCACCACGCAGCCCAGGATCGGGCCATAGAAGGTGGCGGTGCCGCCGACAATCGCCCAGGTCAGCACAAAGACCATCAAGTCGATATCAAAGGCATTGGGATTGATGGTGCCCACATAGTGCGCCAGCAGCGCGCCCGAGATGCCGGCAAAGCCCGAGGCGATGGCAAAGGCCAGTGTCCGGTAGGCCCGCACATTCACGCCCGAGGCCTGCGCCAGCTTGTCCTGCCAATGCACCGCATGGAAGGTAAGGCCGACCGGCGACTTCTCAATCCGCCACAGGATCCACAGGCAGAAGGCGACGATGACGCCGGCGAAGTAGTAATATGACGTCGGCTCAAAGAAATCGAACTGGTAGAAGCCGATGGAGAAATCCGGCATCGGGTCGATCCCCTTGATCCCCTTGGCACCGCCAAAGGGGTCCCGGAACCGCTTCCACAGCAGGCGGATGATTTCACCGGCGGCAAACGATCCGATCAGGAAGTAGAACCCCTTCATCCGGAACAGCGGGAACGACAGCAGCACCGCGATCAGCGCCGCAATGACCCCGCCCAGCAGCATCGAAACCGGCACATAAACCCCCAGCTTCTTGGTCAGAAGCGCCGAGGAATAGGCCCCCACCCCCATGATCACCACATGCGCCAGCGACCATTCACCGGTCAGCGTCAGCAGCCGGTAGCTGGCCACCAGCAGCACATTGATGGTCAGGAACACCAGGATTTCCTGCTGCGAGAAGCTGAGGCCATGCGGCAGGGCAATCAGCGCGGCAAGGACCGCGATCCAGATCAGGAACTTAGGCACGGTCCGCACTCCCAAACAACCCGGTCGGCTTGACGATCAGCACCACCAGCATCAGCGACAGACCCACGATGTCGGCCAGGACACCGTCCCAGAACGTGGTCACAAAGGTATGCACCAGCGCATAGGCGACCGAGGCCACGATGGCGCCCTCCAATGAGCCGACCCCGCCGACGATGATGACAATGAACGCGGTGACGATCACCGAATGCCCCATATGCGGGTTGACCGAGACCAGCGGTGCCGTCAGTGCGCCGGCAATCCCCGCCAGCCCTGCGCCGATGAACATGGCGATGCGCGCGGTCTGGGTGATTGAAATCCCCTGCAAGGCGGCTGCTTCCGGATCCTGCGCAGAGGCCCGCAACGCCCAGCCGAACCTGGTGCGCTTCAGGAAATACCAAAGCGCCGACAGCAGCACGATTGCCGCGATGATAACGTAAAGCCGCGCCACCGGCAGCCGCACCTTGTCACTGAAGGCAATGACCTCCTGCGTGACCGGCGGGATATGCACCATCCGCACACCGAACCCCATCACCGCCAGCGCCTGCAGGATCATCAGAAACCCGATCGAGGCGACCAGCCCGCCCAAGGGATTATCCTTCAAGGGACGGAACAGTGCCCTTTCCATCAAGAGGCCCAGACAGCCCACAAACAGCAGGCCGACCGCCACAGCCAGAAAGAACGGCACGTTCAGACCGGCATAGAGCGCCACAATCGCATAGGCACCCGCCATGAACAGTTCACCATGGGCAAAATTGATCACGCCCATGACACCGAAAATCAGCACAAGCCCCACAGCAACAAGGGAAATATAGCTCGCAGCATACACGGCGTTGAGGCCGGTCTGCGCCAAAAGGTCCAGCATCGGATTGTCTCTTTTCTCAGTGGCTTTTGCGGTGCGGGGACAGGTCCCGCACCGCCTGATAGCCTGGCTTGCAGGTCAGCTGCGCTGATCCCACATCTGGTCATAGGCCTTCATATGCTTGACCAGCAGATCGCCGTGCCTCGCGTACCAGTCGGGAATGGAGCGGAAGTCCTTGATCCGGGCTTTGCCCTTTTCAATCGCCACCACCGGCCAGTCGCCGACCAGCGCGTTGTCGATGCCAAACAGCTCAGTGCCCCACCAGTCCGCGTCGCCAAAGGCGTGCTTTCCCTTGCCCTCTTTCATTGCGGCCGCCACCGCGTCCGGGCTGGCCGACCCGGCCTTTTCCGCCGCAGCTTTCCACAGATCCATGATCGAGGCATATTCCCAGCTCACCGCGCCCCACTGGCCCGGGTGGCGGGTGTTGAACTCGGCATAAAACCCGTTCGGGTCGGTGAAGTTGATATTATCGCCATTCAATGCCGGGTCATCGAAATCCGGGAACTGGAAGACAAAGCCCTCCATGAACTCTTCCGAGGTCTTGGCGATCATCTGGTCATAGAAATCCGCGGTGCAGGAAATGATCTGCCCCTTGAACCCCTGCTGGAACAGCTGCTCGGCAATCGGATGCACATAGTCGCTGTAGCAGGTGTCGAGGCAGACAATATCCGGGTTCTTGCTGATCAGCCGGGTCACCACCGGGGCAAAGTCGGTGGTGGCCGGGTCAAACAGCAGCGGCTCGTCCAGCATCTCGATGCCCGCCGCCTCAAACGCCGCCAGGTAGGTCGCAACCGACGGCAGACCCAGCGCGTCATCCTGGGCGCACATCACCGCGGTTTTCAGCTCCGGCCTGTTCTCGGCCAGCCACTCCACCCCGGTCACGTTGTAGATCGGATGCACCTCGGCCGGCGCAATCAGCGTATTGGTATCCGGCGACAGGTCCGACGGAAGCAGAGTGGAAAACAGCATCCCCGTCTTGTCGGCGACCGGCTGCACACCGGGCCAGGTATCGCCGCCCAGCATCATGATGAAGCTGACGCCGTCCTCGCGGATCAGCTTGGTGGCGCCGGTGCGTGCCTTCGCCGGATCGTATTCGTTGTCATAGGAGACGAATTCGACGTTGTAGCTGCCGTCACCCAGCTTGATGCCGCCTGCGGCGTTGACCCGCTCGGCCCAGATCTGGCAGCCGTCCAGCCCCGGTTTGCCCCAGGCCGCCACCGCGCCGGTCAGCGGCGCCAGGAAACCGATCTTGATGGTATTGCCCGCCGCCAGCGACGCGCCCGGCAGGCCGGCGCTCATCGCGGTGACCGCCGTCGACTTGAGGAACGTCCGCCGGGTCAGCCCCGATTTCACGATCTTGGAAATCATCTTCTTCTCCCATGTTGGACCCGCCTGTTTTTTGCGGCGGTGTGTTCTGCGGGACGGGCCTTGTATCGCGGAACCCTGATGCCAGCTAAACATCACTGAACCAGTTTGCGTAAATTGGACCCATCCTGGACCAAGGCTAGCAGCGAGATGGTTCACCTCCAAGAAATTTTCTTTCACTTTACGCACCAAAAAGGCACCAAAATAGTACCAAAGGCACTAATTTGCGGCAAAGTTGATGTCAAAAACGGCATCAAAACATGACCTTACGGCTTACCTTCAGAATCCTGACCGGAAACCAATTTCAGAACCAATTTTGCCTGATTTCTTGCCGTCCGGCGCAGAAACCGCTAGGCTGACGGCAACTCACAGCTGTGTCAGACGGTTGCGCACCGGCCGCCAAAACCGGTATTTGCACCCTTGGCACAGTGATCAGGAGCAGGGGATTCTCCCGCTCGTCCGGCCCGGAAAACAGATATGAGCTCAGCGGAAGAGACGACCTCGCAAATCCTGACCACGCATTCGGTAGGCGCCACCGTACAGGTGGTGATCGACACGCTGTTTGCCCGCATCAAGGCAGGCACCTACCCGGTCGACACCCGCCTGCCGTCCGAACGGACGCTGGCCTCGGAACTGGGGGTGGCCCGCAACACGGTGCGCGAAGCGCTGGATGTTCTGGCCAGCCAGAACGTGATCCACCGCCGCCCCGGTTCCGGCAGCTTTGTCAAATTCCGCTCCGACCCCAAGCCCGAGGCTTCCTATTCCTCGCTGGCCAAGGAAGTGTCGCCGCTCGACCACCTGGTGGTGCGCGGCATCCTGGAGCCGGAACTGATCCGTCTGGCGGTGATCAACATGACTCCGCGCCAGATCGAGGAGCTGGACGAGATTCTGTCCCGCGTCGAAGCCGTGCGCACCGATCCGGGTGAGTTCATCGAAGCGGAAGAGGATCTGTACCGCAAGATCGCCGAGGGCAGCGGCAACCCGCTGCTGCATTCCTGCTACGAGCTGACGATCGAAGCCTGCCGCCTGTCCTACCGCACCGCCCTGCGCCGCCGCCACCTGACGCCGCAGCGCATTCAGGACTATCAGAAACGCTATAACACGCTGTTCAACGCCATCGCCTCACGCGATGTGGAATCCGCGGTGGAATTCATCAAGCTGCACCTGATCGACGAGCAGAAACTGCTGCTGCAGGAGATCTGAGCCTGCCCAAGCCCTGTGCGCGGTCAGCCTTGCACGGCGCGTGACCCGACCTGGCTGCCCGGCGCGCCGCTTTCCAGCCGCTGGTGCCATAGCTGCCCCAGCGCTTCCATCTCTGCTTTCAGCAGATTGGAGTGCTGCGCCAGCCAAGCGGGTATCGACCTGAACGCGGCGATCCGCGCCTTGCCGTCCTGAATGGTAACCACCGGCCAATCGCCAACCAAAGCATTGGAAATACCGAAAATATCCTCGCCCCACCATTCCGCGTGACCGAAGGCGTGGGTAACATGCCCCAGCTGCTTCATCGCCGCCAGCACCGACGGCGGCGCAACCGAACCCGCCTTCTCCACCGCGCTGTGCCAGATATCCAGGATCGCCACATACTCCCAGCTCACCGCCGACCAGCTGCCCGGGAAGCGGCGGTTGTACTCCTCGTAGAACACATGCGGACGGTTAAAGAAAAACGCCTTCTCCCGCAGCATCGGGTCGTCGAAGTCCGGGAACTGGAACACCATCCCTTCCATGAACTCGGCGGAGGTCTTCTCCACTAGCTGGTCATAGCCATCCAGGGTGCAGCTGATGATCTGCCCCTTGAAGCCCTTGGCATAAGCATATTCCGTCATCGCATGCACCATCGGCGCATAGGACGAGCACCAGCACAGGATATCGGCGCCGCTTTCCAGCATCGGATCCACCACTGGCGCCGGGTCGCTGGCGCCCGGATCATACTGCACTTCCCGCAGGATCTGCTTGTCCGCGGCCTTGAACGCCGCCCTATAGACCGCCTGCGCAGGAAGCCCCAGCAGATCGGCCTGGCTGCACAGGGCCACGGTTTTCAGCTCCGGCCGGTTTTCCGCCAGCCACGCCACCCCGGTCACGTTCTGTATCGGATGCGCCTCGCTCGGCGCGATCAGATAGGGCGTGTCCGGCGACAGGTCGGTCGGCAGCAGCGTCGATGTCAGCACCTTGTTGCGCATCAGGAAATCGCGCACCGGTGCAAACGAGTCCCCGCCCAGCATCAGCATCAGCTTGACGTTGTGCTTCTGCACCAGCTCCATCGCGCCCTCGAGCGAGCGTTCGGGGTCATGACCGCAATCATAGGAGTGAATGCGGATCGGGTAGCGGCGGCCGCCGATCAGCAGCCCGCCGGCCTTGTTCAGACCGTCCTCCCAGATCCGGCAGCCGTTCAATCCGGGCAGCCCCCAGCTTTCGACCCGGCCCGAAAGCGGGCCCAGAAAGCCGATATTCACTGATTCTGTCATCCCCACCGACAGCCGGGGCAGCGCCGCGCGGGCGGCCAGCTGGTGCGCAAAACTCGTCGTCTTCATGGCCTGAATCCTAACAATAATTCTCTGCCCCGCCAGTCCAATCCGGGAAAAATCATATTCCTTCCGTGAAAATATGTTGACTCGGCGGTGCAATTTTGGACCTTATTGGATCAGACCAAAAGAACCAAACAGACATATTGGTCTATACCAATGGGAGAGCCACATGACCAAGAAGCGAATTGCCATCATCGGCGCCGGCCCCTCCGGCCTGGCCCAGCTGCGCGCATTCCAGTCCGCCGCCAACAAGGGCGAAGAAATTCCGGAGATCGTCTGCTTTGAAAAGCAGGACAACTGGGGCGGCCTGTGGAACTACACCTGGCGCACCGGCCTGGATGAGAACGGCGAGCCGGTGCACTGCTCGATGTACCGCTACCTGTGGTCAAACGGCCCCAAGGAAGGCCTCGAATTCGCCGACTATTCCTTTGAGGAGCACTTCGGCAAGCAAATCGCCTCCTACCCGCCGCGCGCCGTTCTGTTCGACTATATCGAAGGCCGGGTGAAGAAAGCCGACGTGCGCAAGTGGATCCGCTTCAACTCCGCCATCCGCTGGGTCGAATACAACGAGGACCAGGGCAACTTCACCGTCACCGTGCATGACCACACCAAGGACAGCACCTACAAGGAAGACTTCGACCACGTAATCTGCGCCTCCGGCCATTTCTCGACCCCGAACGTGCCGTTCTACCCCGGGTTCGACACCTTCAACGGCCGCGTGCTGCATGCCCACGACTTCCGCGACGCCCGCGAGTTCAAGGACAAGGACATCCTGATCCTCGGTGCCTCCTACTCCGCCGAAGACATCGGCTCGCAGTGCTGGAAGTACGGCTGCAAGTCCATCACCTCCTCCTACCGCTCGGCGCCGATGGGCTTCAAATGGCCGGACAACTGGGAAGAAAAACCGGCGCTGGAATCCGTCAGCGGCAACACCGCCACTTTCGTCGACGGCACCCAGAAAGAGATCGACGCGATCATCCTCTGCACCGGCTACAAGCACTACTTCAACTTCCTGCCGGACGATCTGCGCCTGAAGACCGCCAACCGCCTGGCCGCCGCCGACCTCTATAAAGGCGTGGTCTATGTGCATAACCCCAAGATGTTCTATCTGGGCATGCAGGATCAGTGGTTCACCTTCAACATGTTCGACGCCCAGGCCTGGTGGGTCCGCGACGCGATCATGGGCAAGATCGAGATCCCGGCGGACAAGGAAACCCTGCTGGCCGACGTGAAAGAACGTGAAGAGCGCGAAGAAGCCTCTGACGACGTCAAATACGCGATCAAGTACCAGGGCGACTATGTGCTGGAGCTGATCGAAGAGACCGACTACCCGACCTTCGACGTGGCCGGCGCCTGCCAGGCCTTCTATGAATGGAAGGGGCACAAGGCCAAGGACATCATGGCCTTCCGCAACAACTCCTACAAATCGGTCATCACCGGCACCATGGCGCCCGTGCACCACACCCCGTGGAAAGACGCCCTGGACGACTCGCTGGAATTGTATCTGCAAAACTAAGCAGATCCGCCCGCGCCGTTTTCCCCTTCCTGTACGGCGCGGGCACCCTTTCGCTGCTGTGCGAATCCCCTTTCGCAAGCTAATATCAACCCCATGCAGCGCGACAACACCATGACTCTCGGCTTCCTGATTTTCCCCGGCTTTCCAATGGCCTGCCTGACTTCGGCCATCGAACCCCTGCGGGCGGCAAACGAAATTGCCGGCACCGAAACCTTCCGATGGAAACTGATCTCCGAGACCGGCGCCAGCGTGAACGCCTCCGCCAATGTGGCCTTCCAGCCCGACTGTTCCCTCGACCAGACTGAGGACATCGACACCCTGTTCCTGCTGTCCGGCCCGCAAGGCAAATTTGACGACCCCAAGGCCTCCAACGGCAAGCTGCGCCACCTGGCCCGCCACGGCACCAAGATGGGCGCCGTCTCCGGCGGGGTTTTCCCGCTGGCCCGCTCCGGCCTGCTGGACGGGCACAGCTGCTCGGTGCACTGGTGCTACAAGGCCGCCTTCACCGCCGAATTCCCGTCCCTCGCCACTGTCGACGACGTGATTGTCCTCGACCGCCGCCGTTTCACCGCCAGCGGCGCCGCGGCGATGTTCGACCTCTCGCTGAAACTCATCGAACAGACCCTGGGCGACGCGGTGATGACCGAGGTCGCTTGCTGGTTCCAGCACCCGATGGTCCGGGCCGAGGGCGTGCGCCAGAAGATCCCCGCCTTCAAGACCGACAGCACCGCCGACAGCCTTCCGCCGCCGGTGGCCAAGGCCGTCGAGCTCTTTGCCGACAACCTGGAGCACCCGGTGTCGATCCGCGATGCAGCCAGCCAGATCGGGGTGTCCCCGCGCCAGCTGGAGCGCAGCTTCAAATCCGCCACCGGCCAAAGCCCGGCCATCTACTACCGCACCCTGCGGATGAACGCGGCGCGGCAGCTGGTGATGTACTCCCGCGACTCGATCACCTCGATCGCCAATGCGGTGGGATACGCCACCTCCTCGACCCTGTCGCAGCACTACCGCGAGAGCTTCGGCGTCACCCCGCAGGAGGAACGCCGCAAGGTGAACCTGTTCCGGGTCCAGGACAACCGCCCGATCCCCTCGGTCTGACCCCGCCGCTTTCTTCAGAAAAACCTTTGGCAGCCGCAGGTATGACCACGGCTGCCGTTCCTCTTGCCAAAAATATCCCCGCCGGAGGCATCCGCCCTTTCCGCGCAGGCCAGCCAATTCCTTTGACATGCTTCGGTTGCCATAAGCAAAACGCCCGGCCTGCTGGCCGGGCGCTGTTTGTCTTCGCTCGCTTCTCTCTTAGATAACCGATTTCGCCGCTGCAACCAGCGCGTGATGCAGCGACCCGGCTGACGACCGCGGGCCGATGATCGAATATCCTTGGCCGGGTGTCTGGCACAGCAGGAAGACGCCCAGATGCTCCATCGAAGTCCGGGTGGCATCGCCGCGTTTGCCTGCACGGACATTGGCATTGCACAGCCGCTCCAGCACATCAAAGCAGCGCGGGCCCTCCATGTCGAAACGGCACCAGCCGTCGGTCTGCTCCACCACGGAGCCTGCCTCGCCGACCGCCTGCTTCAGCTCGCCCGCCATCAGCTCGTGACTGTCATGCGACGCAGACACCATCCACAGGTCCGGCCCCATCCACCAGGCGGAGAAGACGCCGGTCTCATTCCAGCTGGCAGGCTCAGGCAGAGCGCCGCCCAGGAACCCTTTAGCAGCGGACTTCATTGCCCCCTCCTGCCCTTGACGCGCGCCCAGCGAGGCCAGTGCCCGATCAGTGATTTCACGGATCAGCAGACCGGTGAAGGCGTCCACCTGCGGTTCATGCCCGCCCAGCGGGGAAATGGCCTTCAGACCATGATTATCGAACTTACCCACGGAGACGCTCCCCTTCCGGATCCACAAAATGCGCGCTGACAACTTCGACCTGGTTTTCCTTGCCCTCCAGCGGGTTGACCGCGCGGATCACCTCACCCTTGCGCACATCGCCGCTTTTCAGAAACCCGATCCCGATCGAGCATCCCAGCACCGGCGAATAGGCGGCTGAGGTGATATAACCCTGATCGGTGGCCGCGCTGACCTCGCCATCGGCGTTCATCAGATGCGCCCCGGCCTGCACCGGATCTGCGGCATTCACCGGCTTGAAGCCAACCAGTTTCAGCGCATCGTCCTGGTTCATGCCTTCACGCTCGCTCAGCACGTTCCCGATGCAGTCCTTCTTCTTGCTGACCATCCGGCCCATGCCAAGGTTCAGCGCCGACGTGGTGCCGTTCAGCTCATTACCCGCGGCATGGCCCTTCTCGATCCGCATGACGCCCAGCGCCTCGGTGCCGTAAGGCACTGCGCCAAACTCCTCGCCCGCTTCCATCAGCTTGCGGATCATCGCATCGCCATAGCGGGTCGGAACCGCGATCTCATAGGCCAGCTCGCCCGAGAAGGAGATCCTGAACAGCCGCGCCCGGCAGCCGCCCGCCACGGTGATCTCACCGCAGCCCATGAACGGAAACGCCTCGTTCGAGATGTCGAACTCAGGGTCCACGACCTTCTGCAGCAGCTTGCGGGCATTCGGACCCGCCACCGCGAACTGTGCCCAGGCCTCGGTGGTCGAGATCAGCTGCACATCCATGTCAGGGAACAGGCACTGGCGCGCAAATTCCATGTTGCGGTAGACCAGAACTGCGTTGGCGGTGGTGGTGGTCACCACGAAATGATCCTCGGCAAAACGCGCCGCGGTGCCGTCGTCATAGGCAATGCCGTCCTCGCGCAGCATGAGGCCATAGCGGACCTTGCCCACCGGCAGCTTGGCAAAGGCGTTGGCGTACATCTTGTTCAGGAACTCGGCGGCATCTTTGCCCTGCACGTCGATCTTGCCCAGCGTGGTCACGTCGCAGATGCCGACGGAATTACGGGTTTGCAGCACCTCGCGGTCCACCGACTGGCGCCAATGGGTTTCGCCTGCCTTGGGGAACCATTGGGCGCGCAGCCACTGGCCCACCTCGACAAACACCGCACCCTGCTCCTCGGCCCATTTGTGGCTGGGGGTCTTGCGGGTGGGGCGGAACTCTTCGCCGATCGAGCGGCCTGCCATCACACCGAACGAAACCGGCGTATAGGGCGGGCGGAACATGGTGGTGCCGACTTCGGGGATCTGCTTGCCCGCCAGCTCCGCCATGATCGCCAGACCGCCCATGTTGGAGGTCTTGCCCTGATCGGTCGCCATGCCAAGGGTGGTGTAGCGCTTCAGGTGCTCGACTGAGCGGAAGTTCTCCTGATGCGCCAGCTTCACGTCCTTGACGGTGACGTCGTTCTGCTGATCCAGCCAGGCGCGGCCCTTGCCTTCCTTCACATACCAGAAGGGGGTCACGTTGACAGGCGCATCCTCGGCCTCGGGAAGATCGCCTGCCTTGGCCTCGATCCCCAGCTCCGACAGCGCAGCCACGGCGCCGTCGGCACCTGCGCGCAGCGCGGCAGCGGTGGAGAAATCGCCGTTGGCGGCACCGGCCACAGACATGTTTTGCGGCAGTGTCCCCGCGGGGACAAAGGCGGCAATATCCTCGCGCCAGGCCGGGCGGCCGCGCTGGTGGCAGGTCAGATGCACGTTCGGGTTCCAGCCGCCCGACACCGCCAGCGCACCGCAAGGCACGTCGCGAGTGCTGCCATTGGCCAGACGCACCCGCGCCCACTCCAGCCCCAGCCGGCCTTTGGTGTCGATCACCTGAGCCCCGGCAAACAGCTCGGCGCCTTCGACCTTAGGCGCATCAGCGCGGGTGTCGATCACCGCCGTCACCTTCACGCCCTTGGCGATCAGGTCCGCAGCTGTGCGGTGGCCGTCGTCATTGTTGGTGAACACCGCAACCGTCTGATCCGGCGTCACCGCCCAGCGGTTGGCATATGCCCGTACGGCACCCGCCAGCATCACGCCGGGACGGTCGTTGTTCTCAAACGCGATGGGCCGTTCGGTGGCACCCGCCGCCAGCATTGCCCGCTTGGAATAGATCCGCCACAGGATCTGCCGCGGCTTGCCCGCTTCCGGCGCCAGCACGTGGTCAGACACACGCTCCACCGCGCCATAGATGCCGTGATCATAGGCCCCGATGATGGTGGTGCGCGGCATCACCCGCACGTTCGGCATTGCGGCCAGCTCTGCCTGCACCTGCGCAACCCAGGCCGCACCGGTCAGATCGCCGATGCCAAAGGTCTCGGCATTGAGGCGCCCGCCCAGCAGGAAGTCCTCATCGGCAAGGATCACCTGCGCCCCGGCCCGGCCAGCGGTCAGCGCCGCCATCAGGCCGGTGGGGCCAGCGCCGATCACCAGCAGGTCGCAATGCAGGAAACCCTTGTCATAGGCATCCGGATCGGCCTCAAAGCTGATGCTGCCGAGGCCTGCCGCCTTGCGGATGATGGGTTCGTACAGTTTCTCCCAGAACGCGGCCGGCCACATGAAGGTCTTGTAGTAGAAGCCCGCGGTCAGGAAGTTTGAGAACCGGTCATTGACCGCCATGAAGTCATGCTTCAGGGACGGCCAGCGGTTCTGCGAATTCGCCTCCAGCCCCTCATACAGCTCTGCCACGGTGGCGCGGGTGTTCGGCTCCTGCCGCCCGCCGCTGCGCAGCTCGACCAGTGCATTCGGCTCTTCCGAACCGGAGGTCAGAGGCCCGCGCGGACGGTGGTACTTGAACGAACGGCCCATCAGCCGCACGCCGTTTGCCAGCAGGGCCGAGGCCAGCGTATCGCCCTCAAATCCCTTGTAACGCTTGCCGTCAAAGGTGAAGCTCAGCGCCTTGCTGCCCTTAATCAGCCCGCCATCCAGGCGGTTGACCTGCACGCCCTTGCGGGCGCCCGTGCTGCCGTCGGCCTGAAAGGCCACGCGGCCGGCATTCATCACTGCGTCAGTCATTTGCTGCGCCCCCTTGCCCGGGCCACATCACGGGCCAGTTCGACATTCAGGATTTCATGGGTCACGGTGTTGCGGGTCACCACCAGCCAGGACCGGTCGCCCTGCTCGTGGAACCACAGCTCGCGGTGCTCGCCCGCCGGGTTGTCGCGCAGGTACAGGTAGTCGTGGAACTGATCCGCCGCATTTTCGGCCTGCCAGTCGGGACGGTCGATCAAGGCTGCATCGCCCAGATAGGTGAACTCCTGGCTGTCCCGCGGCCCGAGGATCGGATGGTTGATAATCATCGCTGCTGTCCTTTCCTCAGTGCAGGTTCGGCTGGGCGCCCTGGCCCTTTTCGTCGATCATGCAGCCGCGGCGGAACCGGTCGAGCCGGTAGGCCGTGGCCACCTTGTGCGGGGTATCGGTCGCCAGCAGATGCGCGTAGCACCAGCCCGAGGCCGGGGTCGCCTTGAACCCGCCGTAGCACCAGCCGCCGTTGAAATAGAGGCCGTCGATATGGGTCCTGTCGATGAAGGGGGAGCCGTCCATCGACATGTCCATGATGCCGCCCCAGCTGCGCAGCATCCGCACCCGGCCCAGCGCTGGGATCAGTGCCATGCCGCCTTCCATCACGTCCTCGACCACCGGCAGGTTGCCGCGCTGCGCATAGGAATTGTACATGTCCAGATCGCCGCCAAAGACCAGCCCGCCCTTGTCCGACTGGCTGCAATAGAAATGGCCCGCGCCAAAGGTGATGACCCCGTCCAGAACCGGCTTCAGCCCCTCGGACACAAAGGCCTGCAGCACGTGGCTCTCGATCGGCAGGCGCATCCCCGCCTTCTCCATCACCCGGCTGGAGGAGCCGGCCACGCAGCTCGCCACCTTGTTCGCACCGATAAAGCCCTTGGTGGTTTCCACCCCCAGGCACTTGCCGTTCTCGATCCGGAAGCCGGTGACTTCGCAGTTCTGAATGATGTCCACCCCGCGCAGGTCGGCGCCGCGAGCATAGCCCCAGGCCACCGCGTCATGGCGCACAGTGCCGCCGCGGCGATGCAGCAGCCCGCCCTTGATCGGGAAGCGCGCGTCATTGAAATTCAGGAACGGATACATCGCGCGGACGCCCTCGGTGTCCAGCAGCTCCGCGTCCGACCCGTTCAGGATCATCGCATTGCCCCGGCGCCGCGCCGCATCGCGCTGCGCGTCCGTATGCACCAGGTTCAGAATGCCGCGCTGGCTGACCATGGCGTTGTAGTTGAAGTCCTGCTCCAGCCCTTCCCACAGCTTCAGCGACAGCTCGTAGAACGGCTCGTTGCCGTCCAGCAGGTAGTTCGAGCGGATGATGGTGGTGTTGCGGCCCACGTTGCCGCCGCCGATCCAGCCCTTCTCGATCACAGCGACATTGGTGATGCCATGGTTCTTGGCCAGGTAATAGGCCGTCGCCAGCCCGTGCCCGCCACCGCCGATGATCACCACATCGTAGCTTTTCTTGGGTTCCGGATCGCGCCAGGTCGGGCGCCATCCCTTATGGCCCGTCAGGGCCTCCTTGATCACTTTCAGGCCGGAGTACCGCATGATGTCCTCATCAACTGTCCCCATAACAGTTGTTGAGAAACGCCAGTCTTCACAGAGCGATTTCGGACACCGGCCGCGCCATTTGCGTCACCAGCAGCAATTTGCCAATGCAGGTGCGGCAGCCTCTCCGTAACGCCCGCCGCAGTGCTTTTCGGTTAAATTACCGATTTTAAAGAAAAAAATCAACTACCGCTGTGAAATCACCGGCACAGGCGACGAAGCCCGGTTTGCGTCACCCGCCCCCGCATCCGCGCCAAATGCGGCAGAAACGACTCACTCCGTCAGGTCGATCTGATCCAGTTCGTTGAGCAGATCCAAAAGCGCCTCATACCGGTCCGCACCCATCTTGGCCCGGGTCCGGTTCATCAGCTCCAGACTCGCCTCAATGTTGTCGGCAATCACCTTCTCGCCCGCAGGCGCGATCCGCACCACCTGGCGGCGGCGGTCCTCCTTGTCGCGCTGGCGGCTAATCAGCTGCTTTTCCTCCAGCTTTTGCAGGATTCGCGTCAGGCTTGGCAGCAGCAGGCAGGCCTTGTCGGCAATCTGGGTCGGGTCAATCGGCCCGTCCTCCTGCACCACCCGCAGCACCCGCCACTGCTGCTCGGTCAGACCGGCACCGCTCAGCAGTGCCCGGATCGGACCCATCACACGTTCCCGCGCCCGGAGCAGAGCAATTGGCAGCGAACGGTCGGTGG
Organism: Leisingera sp. ABM4_103; assembly: GCF_056158685.1. Taxonomy (NCBI): domain Bacteria; kingdom Pseudomonadati; phylum Pseudomonadota; class Alphaproteobacteria; order Rhodobacterales; family Roseobacteraceae; genus Leisingera; species Leisingera sp. ABM4_103. Next base: position 1,023,586 of record NZ_JBSWTU010000005.1, read on the forward strand.
TCGGCATCATCTTGGTCATACCCGAGTATCACCCCGCTTCAGGCTAAACGCAATTGCTGCTTGGATTTCTTCTGCTTGACCGGCGGTCGCCTTTTTGCTAAACATGTTAAGCAATTCAGGAGGACGCTGGAGATGCCGCATATCACGCTGGACTACTCCCCAAACATGGAGGACCGCACCGATATTGCCGCGCTCTGCCGGTGCCTGCGCCAGGCCGCTGCGGCCACCGGCGTGTTCCCGCTGGCGGGCATCCGGGTGCGTGCTTTTGCGGCCAGCCATGCCTCCATTGCCGACGGCGATCCGCAGCACGGATATATCGACATTTCCATCCGGTTGCGCGCGGGCCGTGACCTGGACACCCGCAAACGCGCCGCCCAGGCCGTGTTCCAGGCAGCCCAGTCTTTCCTGGAGCCGGCCCTGCAGGAGCACTCCATCGCACTCTCGCTTGAGATGCGCGACATCGACCCGGAGCTTTCCCCGAAATGCGGCACCATCCGCGACCACATGCAAAAGGCGGACCCGTCATGAGCGATCTGGCCACCAATACCGAAACGCTGAACCGCCACCTGGCCCGCTTCCGCACGGACGGCATACTGAACCTGATCAACGGCGAAAGCCGCCCGGCCTCCTCCGGCGCCACGTTTGAGACAACCTCGCCGGTGGATGAAAGCGTGATCTGCTCCGTCGCCAAGGGCGGAACAGAGGACATCAACGCCGCCGCCCTGGCTGCCAAGGCGGCCTTCCCCGCCTGGCGCGACATGCCTGCCTTGGAGCGCAAGAAAATCCTGCACCGCATCGCCGATCTGATCGTCGAACGCGCCGAAGAAATCGCGCTGTGCGAATGCTGGGACACCGGGCAAGCCCTTCGTTTCATGTCAAAGGCGGCGCTTCGCGGCGCCGAAAACTTCCGCTTCTTCGCGGACAAGGCCGCCGCGGCCCGCGACGGCCAGCAGCTGCAATCCCCGACGCTGATGAACGTGACCACCCGGGTGCCGATCGGCCCGGTCGGCGTCATCACTCCGTGGAACACCCCCTTCATGCTGTCCACATGGAAAATCGCGCCCGCGCTGGCGGCCGGCTGCACCGTGGTCCACAAACCAGCCGAATTCTCCCCCCTCACCGCCCGCATCCTGGCCGAAATCGCCCATGAGGCCGGCCTTCCGCCGGGCGTCTGGAATCTGGTGAACGGCCTAGGCGAGGAGGCAGGCAAGGCCCTCACCGAACACAAGGACATCAAGGCCATCGCCTTTGTCGGCGAGAGCAAGACCGGCTCGATGATCATGAAACAGGGCGCAGACACCCTGAAGCGGGTGCATTTCGAACTGGGCGGCAAGAACCCGGTGGTGGTCTTCGACGACGCCGACCTCGACCGCGCGCTCGATGCCGCGGTCTTCATGATCTACTCGCTCAACGGCGAGCGCTGCACCTCCTCCTCGCGCCTCTTGGTGCAGGAGAGCATCGCGGAGGACTTCGAGGCCAAGCTCATCGAGCGCGTCAACAGCATCAAGGTCGGCCACCCGCTGGACCCGGCCACCGAGGTCGGCCCGCTGATCCACAAGGTGCATTTCGAAAAGGTCACATCCTACTTCGAGACCGCCAAACAGGACGGCGCCACCATCGCCGCCGGCGGCATCCGCGCAGGCGATCAGGGCTGGTTCGTCCGCCCGACGCTGTTCACCAATGCCACCAACGATATGACCATCGCGCAGGAGGAAATCTTCGGCCCGGTCCTCACCGCCATCCGCTTCAAGGACGAAGATGAGGCTCTGACGTTGGCCAATGACACCCAGTACGGCCTAACTGGATACGTCTGGACCAATGACCTCACCCGCGCCCTGCGCTTCACCAACCAGCTTGAGGCCGGAATGATCTGGGTGAATTCCGAAAACGTCCGCCACCTGCCGACCCCCTTCGGGGGCGTCAAGTCCAGCGGCATCGGCCGCGACGGCGGCGACTGGTCGTTCGAGTTCTACATGGAGCAGAAACACATCGGCTTTGCCACCGGCCATCACAAGATCCCGCGCCTCGGCGCCTGATCATTTCCTCTTGCTAAAAATATCCCGGGGAGCGCGAGGGGCCGGCCCCTCGCTCCCGCACCCGGCCACAAGTGAAAGGTTCAAACCATGCCCGTCCCCGCCCCGAACCTCTACCCGCCCTTCAACATCGTGCGGCTCAGCCACGTGGAATACCACGTCACCGACCTCGCCGCCTCACGCGCCTTCTATGTGGACACGCTGGGCCTGCAAGTGACGCAGGAAGACGGCAACCGTATCTATCTCCGCGCAATGGAGGAACGCGGCCACCACTGTATCGTTCTGGCCAAGGCAAGCACTGCCTCCGTTGGCGTTCTCGGCTTCAAGCTTTATGACGAGCCCGACCTGGACAAGGCCGCAGACTTCTTCGCCTCCAAAGGCCTGCCAGTGGAGTGGATCGACCGCCCCCACCTGGGCAAAACCTTACGCACCCGCGACCCTTGGGGCATCCCGCTCGAGTTCTACGTCAAGATGGAGCGGCTGGAGCCGATTCACCAGAAATACAGGCTCTACAACGGGGTAAAACCGCTGCGCATCGACCATTTCAACATGTTCAGCGCGGATGTGGACGCCTCGGTCGCCTTCTACAACGAGATGGGCTTCCGCGTAACCGAATTCACTGAGGATGACGACAGTGGCAAGATCTGGGCCGCCTGGATGCACCGCAAGGGCGGCGTGCACGACGTGGCCTTTACGAATGGCCTCGGGCCCCGCCTGCACCACACCGCCTTCTGGGTGCCGAACCCGCTCAACATCATTGACCTTCTCGATCTGATGTCCACCACCGGCTATGTCGATAACATCGAGCGCGGCCCCGGCCGCCACGGCATCTCCAACGCGTTTTTCCTCTATGTGCGCGATCCGGACGGCCACCGGATCGAGATCTACTGCTCCGACTATCAGACCGTCGATCCGGATCTGGAGCCGATCAAATGGTCGCTCACCGACCCGCAGCGCCAGACCCTCTGGGGGGCACCTGCGCCGCGCAGCTGGTTTGAGGAAGGTTCCGTCTTTGAAGGCGCCACTCCGAAACCCAGCGCCTTGAACGCTCAGCCGATTATTGCACCCTGACACTGTCCGTGCCGATGGCACGGACAAAAGGAATACGAGATGAAATGGAATGAATTCTCCGACTGGGGCCGCAGGGTCGCGGACTGGACGCAGGACTACCACCTGACCGTCGGCGACCGCCCGGTGCGCGCCAGAACCGAACCGGGCCAAGTGCTGAACGCCCTGCCCCAAACCCCTCCCGAAGATGGCGAGGGGATGGAGGCAATCTTCCGCGACTTCGAAGACATCGTGATGCCCGGCATCACCCATTGGCAGCATCCCCGCTTCTTTGCCTATTTCACCTCCAACGCCGCCGCGCCCTCGGTGCTGGCGGAATTCCTCGCCTCCGCCATCGCGCCGCAATGCATGCTGTGGCAGACCTCGCCCGCAGCGACCGAGATGGAAACCAGGATGATGGACTGGCTGCGCCAGGCGCTGGACCTGCCGGACGAGTTCCAGGGCGTGATCCAGGACTCCGCCTCCTCAGCCACCCTCGCCGCGGTGCTGACCATGCGGGAGAAGGCGCTGAACTGGCAGGGCAACAGCCAGGGCCTGTTCGGCCAGAAAGCCCTGCGCATCTATTGCTCCTCCGAGGTCCACACCTCCATCGACCGCGCCATCTGGGTCGCAGGCATCGGCCAGCAGAACCTGATCCGCGTGCCCATCAAGGGCGATTGGCGCGGCATGGACCCAGAGGCTCTGGAGGCGGCAATCCAGGCCGACCTCGCCGCAGGCCACCAGCCTGCTGGCGTCATCCTCTGCGTTGGCGGCACCGGTGTCGGCGCCACCGACCCGGTGGACCGGGTGCTGGATGTAGCCGAAAAATACGGCCTCTATACCCATGTGGACGCCGCCTGGGCCGGCTCCGCGATGATCTGCCCGGAATACCGCCACTACTGGCCCGGCGTCGAACGCGCCGACAGCATCGTCTTCAATCCGCACAAATGGCTGGGCGTGCAGTTCGACTGCTCCGCCCATTTCCTGAAGAACCCGGACGACCTCGTCCAGACCCTCGCCATCAGCCCGGAATACCTAAAAACCCACGGCCACGACGGCATCATCAACTATTCCGAATGGTCGGTGCCGCTAGGCCGCCGCTTCCGCGCGCTCAAGATCTGGTTCCTGATCCGTACCTACGGGCTGGAGGGCCTGCGCCAGCGGCTGCGCAACCACATCAACTGGTCCAACCAGCTGCACGAAAAGCTCAAGTCAGAGCCTGATTTCCAGATTACGAGCGCGCCCATGTGGTCGCTCTGGTCGTTCCGCTATGCACCCGAGGGCGCCACAAATCTGGACGACCTGAACCTTCGGCTGGTCAATGCGATCAACGACGATGGACGCATCTACCTGACCCAGAACCGCCTCGACGGCGACCTGGTGATCCGCTTCCAGGCCGGCCAGTTTGAGACCACCGAGGCAGACGTGATGATGGCCTTCGACGTCATCACCGAAATCGCAAGGAGCCTGGCCTGATGCGTTTTGCCACCTACACTGCCGACGGCGAAAATTTCTATGGAGCAGTAAAAGACGCCGGCATGATCGCCCTGTCGCCGCAGTTCCCGGACTGGCCCACCCTGCGCGACGTGATCGCGGCGGACGGCCTGCCCGCCCTGGCACAGTCCGCCGAGGGCAAACCCGTCACCCACACGGATTTCACGTTTGAGATCCCAATCCCCAACCCGGAAAAGATCATCTGCGTCGGCGTCAACTTCCCGGACCGCAACGCGGAGTACAAGGACGGCTCTGCCCAGCCCAAGCACATGTCCCTGTTCCCCCGCTTCCCGCGCTCCTTCACTGGGGCCGAACGCCCGCTGATCCGCCCGCCGGAAAACCACACGCTGGATTACGAGGGCGAGGTCGCCGTGGTGATCGGCAAGGCAGGCCGCCGGATCAAACCGGAGGACGCTTACGATCATATCGCGGCACTAACACTGGCGAATGAGGGCACCATCCGTGACTGGGTCCGCCACGCCAAGTTCAACGTCACGCAAGGCAAGAACTGGGACGACTCCGGCGCCATCGGCCCCTGGCTGGTGCCCTTCACCGATGCCGCCCAACTGGATGAGGCCCGCATCGTCACCCGCGTGAATGGAGAGGTCCGCCAGGATGATACCCTGGCCCGCATGATGTTCCCGATCCGCGAGGAGATCGCCTATATCTCCACCTTCACCACCCTGCAGCCGGGCGACGTGATCATCACCGGCACGCCCACCGGCGCAGGCGCGCGGTTCGACCCGCCGAAATACCTGGCCCCCGGCGACGTGGTCGAGGTGGAGGTGGAAGGCATCGGCATCCTGCGCAACACGGTTGAGGATGAGACATGACCCCGGAGCAGCACCACGAAGCCGCCGAAACCCTGCTGAAAGCCGAGCAAACCGGCCAGCAATGCGGCCTGCTCTCCCTCGCTTATCCCGGCATGACACTGGATGATGCCTATGCGGTGCAAAAGGCTCTAATACAGCTAAAACTAGCCTCCGGGGGCAAGAAAATCGGCTGGAAGATCGGCCTCACCAGCCGCGCCATGCAGCAGGCGTTGAACATCACCACCCCCGACAGCGGCGTGCTGCTGGACGACATGGCGTTCGAAAACGGCAGCACCGTCCCCGCAGGCCGCTTCATCCAGCCGCGGGTGGAGGCCGAGATCGCTTTTGTTATGAAATCCCCGCTCGCAGGCGCTGACTGCACCCGCGAAGACGTGCTGGCTGCCACTGCCTATGTTGCCCCCTCACTGGAAATCCTCGACACCCGCATCCTGCGGGCTGATCCGGCAACCGGCCAGGCCCGCATCATCACCGACACCATCAGCGACAACGCCGCCAATGCAGGCGTAGTGCTGGGCGCGGAGCGCCACGCTGTTGACGCACACGACCTGCGTTGGACCGGCGCTATCGTGGCCCGGGGCGGCACGGTGGAGGAAACCGGCCTCGGCGCGGGCGTCTTGAATGACCCCGTCACCTCTGTCCTGTGGCTGGCCCGGCGGATGGCGGAATATGGACAACAGATCGAGGCCGGGGATATCGTGCTCTCAGGCTCTTTCATCCGCCCCATCGAATGCCCGCCGCGCACGGAGATCGCCGCTGATTTCGGCCCCTTCGGATCCGTATCCATCAACTTCGCCTGACAGGAGGCTCTGCCCATGCCCGCGCCCAAGAACAGCTTCAAACAGGCTCTATCACAGGGCAAACGCCAGATCGGCTGCTGGATGAGCTTTGCCGACGGCCAGATTGCCGAGATCATGGGCACCTGCGGTTTTGACTGGCTGGTGATCGACGGTGAGCATGCGCCCAATGACATCCGCTCGATCCGCGACCAGCTGATCGCGCTGGCGGCCTCCCCCAGCCATCCGGTGGTGCGGGTGCCGGTGGGCGAGACCTGGATTATCAAGCAAGTGCTTGATGCAGGCGCCCAGACGGTGCTGGTGCCGATCGTGGAAAGCGCCGAACAGGCCCGCGAGCTGGTCCGCGCCTGCCACTACCCGCCCAAGGGCGTGCGCGGCGTCGGCGCCACGGCGGCACGCGCCACCATGTTCGGCTCGGTCTCTGAGTACATCCAGACCGCCGATCAGGAGGTCTGCCTGCTGGTGCAGGTGGAAAACCGCGCCGGGATGGCCGCGCTGGACGAAATCCTGCAGGTCGAAGGCATCGACGGCGTTTTCATTGGCCCGGCGGATCTCTCCACCGACATGGGCCATCAGGGCAACTCCGCCCACCCCGATGTGCGCGCAGCAATTGCCGATGCCATCACCCGCATCAAGGCGGCAGGCATCGCCCCCGGCATCCTCGGCACGACGGAAGAAGCGACGCAGGCCTACGCAGACATGGGCGCGCAATTCCTGGCGGTCGGAATTGACGTCATGGTGCTGGCCAAGAATGCCCGCGATCTCGCCGCCAAGTGGAAGACAGACTAGACCCCAGGCGCTAATCGCAAAAGGAAACCCTCCCGCGCCCGGCCGCAGCCCTGGCTGACGCCAGAGCAGCGGCAGCGGCCTTGGGCGTGGCACCGCGCCTTGCGCGGTGCCACGCCCAACGGGAGGAAGGTATTTTCAATACCTGACGACGGGCGGGAGCATCCCCGCAACGCCCGTGCGCAACGCCGGCGTCAGCGCAGCACCATGCCCTCGGGCCAGCTGAGCGTGGTGTCCAGCCGGATCGTCCGGGTTCCGCCTGCCTCGATCTCCAGATCCCAGGCCAGGATGCCGCGCTGTTTTCCCACGTCCTCCTCAGCGGGCCGCGGCCTGGCTGTCCAACTGATCTCCAGATCGTCCTGCTGCGAATAAGGCACCCGGTCCAGAACCCGCAGGGGCCAATCCTCGCCGGTCAGGTTCTCCACCTCGATCTCCACCGTTTGCACCTGTTCGCTGCTGCGCGAGATCAGGCCCTGGCCGCCTTCGCTCTGATCCAGCACGTCGCGGCTGAGCTGCAACCCTTCTATCGGGCCGAACCCGGCCTCCATCTCCGCACCCGGTGCCAGACCCGGAAAGTCTTCCACTGCGATCAGTTTGCCATCCGCAAAGCGCGGCACCCCGGCCGAGGCCAGCAGCTGCTCGCCAAAGCTGTTGGTGAATGACGCGACGCGGTAGGCAGTCTCATCCCGCGACGGCACCGCCACCGCCCTCAGCTCAGCCGCGGCGGTGAGGGCATCCATCTCCAGCCGCAGCAAATCAGCGCCAGAGGCCACAGAAACAGGCGCGCTGAAGCGGTAAGTGACAGCGGCACCGCTGCGATCCGCGCTCCACCCAAGCGCCTCCTCCGCAAAGATGGGAGCCTCTGCCGCCGGCTCCGCCAGCGAGCCCATTTCAGAATCGAAATTTTGCAGCCGCTTTTGCGTGCGCGGCAGTTCAGGCGCTTCAACCCGGCGCAGCCAAGGGCGCAGCACCGACGGGCTGCCCTGCCCGGAGGGCTTGGCCGTCGACAGCGTCAGCGCCACATCCTGCCAGTTCTCTCCGGTGTCCTGCGCCAGCCGCACCGCCCGCTTCAGGGTGATTTCAGCCTCACCCGCAGCGCTGTCCTCAGTGTTCAGGTGCATTTCATAGGACGGCTGCCAGCCGATGTTTCCCGCACCTTCCGTAAGATAGCGGACCGTCACCGCCCCCTCGCCCGCCTGCTCAGCCACAATATCCACCGCGATGAACAACCGGTCCTCGTCTTCCAGCGTGATCGCCGCCAGCGCCGCGCGGGCCTCTGCCAGATCGTCCTCCAGATCCTCAAGCTGCAACTCGATCCGCCGCGCCTCGGCCTCGGCAGCAACAGCCGCCCGGCTGGCGCCGGCGGCCTCCTCGGAAATCATCCGGGCAATGGCGCTGAGGGATGCGGCATCGGCCTGAGCCAGCCCCTCATTCGCACCAAGCTGGCGCAGGAACCCGATCGAGGCCTCCGCCGCCCGCACGCCGGCCCGGGCCCGTTCCGCCTCATCACGGACCGCAGCAATGCGGGCCTCAGCCGCGCGGACCAGCGCCTCAGCGGCTTCGATTTCCGGATCATCGGCATTGCGCGGCGGACGGTAATCCTCGCGCAGCAGGGTTCTGGTACGGCGCGCACCGGAAACGTCCACCTGAAGGGTCTCCAGCAGCGCAGAATGCGGCACGTTTTGCAGGACCAGCCGGTGGCTCCCTTCGGTCAGGGTGAGGGCAGCATTACGGGTAACTTCGGCCAGCCCCGGATAGAGGGTCACTTCGGACACCCGGCTGCTGACAGGGATATCGGCCGCCGCGGCGGCGCCGGCAGCCAGGGAAATCGCGGAACAGGCAATGGCCCTAAAGGAAATTCGCATTGGCATCTCTCAATCAGGAAACGGGGCGGCTAAAACCGCCCGCCTGATGCCAAGCCTATCTGTCCCTCTGCACCCTGGCCAGCGCGCTCAGGCCGCCTTGGCAACGGGCTGCTGCGCCTGCGGCTTGCGCCGGGGCTGCGCCAGTGTCTGCGGCTCCGGCCGCGGCTGCTGCGAGAGGCCAAAGCGCAGTTCCAGCTCCTCCGGGTCAATCCCCAGATCCTCGCAGGAACAGACCGGACGAAGGCGTGCGGCATCGAACAGCCACAGATCCTCCCCGCGCATCCGCAGGCAGAACCCCTTGCGGCGCAGCCCGCGGCAAAGAGTGAACCAATCCTTGGCCGCGGCGAAGTCGCCGGCAAGATACCGTTTCAGTTCGGCCGCGGTGCCACACTTCAGCACGGGCTTGCGCTGAGGCGCAGAATGCGAAGCGGTCCTGGATCTTTTCTGCAGCTCCAGAGGGGCGAACGACGGCAGCATCTGCGAAACGGGGGCGGCGGTGCTGAAGTCCTGCAGTGCAATCATGGCGTTCTTTCCTTTGTCTCTGCTTTTCGTCTGTCCCTCTGAAAGTACCGGACCCTGCTGCCCCCCGGCAGCCGTGCAAAAGAAAAGGGGCCGCCTCTTTCGAAGCGGCCCCCTCACCAAAAGGATATAAGGCTTAGCCTTTTTTCAGGACCTCACGGCCCAGAAGCTCGGCAATCTGCACCGCGTTCAGCGCCGCGCCCTTGCGCAGGTTATCGCTGACGCACCACAGGTTCAGGCCGTTTTCGATGGTCGAGTCCTGGCGGATGCGGCTGATGAAGGTGGCGAAATCGCCAACGCATTCAATCGGGGTCACGTAGCCGCCTGCTTCGCGCTTGTCGATCACCATGATGCCGGGCGCCTCGCGCAGGATGTCGCGGGCCTCGTCCTCGTCCAGGAAGTCCTCGAACTCGATGTTGATGGATTCCGAGTGGCCAACGAACACCGGAACCCGGACGCAGGTCGCGGTGACCTTGATCGACGGGTCGACGATCTTCTTGGTCTCGGCAACCATCTTCCACTCTTCCTTGGTCGATCCGTCGTCCAGGAAAACGTCGATATGCGGGATGACGTTGAAGGCGATCTGCTTGGGGTAGACCTTCGGCGGCACGTCCTGGGTCGGGTTATAGACCGCCTTGGTCTGATCCCACAGCTCATCAATCGCGTCCTTGCCGGAGCCGGACACCGACTGGTAGGTCGACACCACAACGCGCTTGATCCTGGCGCGGTCATGCAGCGGCTTCAGCGCGACAACCATCTGCGCGGTGGAGCAGTTGGGGTTGGCGATGATGTTCTTGTTCTTGTACTCGTGGACCGCCTGCGGGTTCACTTCCGGCACGATCAGCGGGATTTCCGGGTCGTAGCGGTAGAGCGACGAGTTGTCGATCACCACGCAGCCGGCCTCAGCCGCCTTGGGCGCGTATTTCTTGGTCGCGTCCGAGCCGATGGCGAACAGCGCCATGTCCCAGCCGGCAAAATCGAAGGTGTCCAGATCCTTGGTAGTGAGTGTCTTATCGCCAAAGCTGACTTCAGTGCCGAGAGATTTGCGGCTTGCCAGCGCAGCGATCTCATCCACAGGGAACTGGCGCTCGGCCAGGATGTTCAGCATTTCGCGGCCCACGTTGCCCGTGGCGCCGACAACGGCGATGCGGTAACCCATTTGTCTGTTTCTCCAGTATTGCCCGGCCCCATGGCCGGCGCGGGAGTGATAATGCCTCCGGGCAAAAGTTTAAAGGGGCGGATCAGTCCATGCTGTCGCGGCTAAGCAGATAAATTGCGCATCCCGCCGCCAGGCACACCAGAAAGAAGCCGAAAATGCCGGTGTAGGGCAAGGATGGGTCCGCTCCGGCCATACCCGCGTGGATGCGGCCCGTCGCAAACTGCATGATTCCCACCCCGCCAATGCCGAACAGGTTCAAGAGGGTCACCCCGCGTCCGGCCAGATGCGGCGGCACAAAGGCCCGGCCATGCGCCATGATCACCGGGAAGGAGGCGCCGAAGAACCCGACCGCCGCCATCATCGCCACCGGCAGCCAGACCGGCGCGCCCGCTGCCAGGATCAGACCGCCCAGGGCGGCGCAAGCCAGCAGGTTGCCGCCCAGGATCACCCATTTGCGGGTGCCCAGCATCCGGTCCAGCGGCCCATAGGCAAAGGTGCCTGCAATCATCGCCGCGCCCATCACCAGGGTCGCCAATCCCACCTGCTGGGTGCTGAGCCCGTAGAGATCGCTCAGGTACGGGCCGATCCACAGCCCCCTCAGCGCGCCAGAGGGCGCATAGGCCACCAGCATCAGCGGAAAGATCGCCCACATCACCGGCATCTTCAGCAGATCCAGCACCGATCCCTTGTGCTCGCCATCGGGCTTGTCCGGATCAGAGACGGTCACAAAGATCCCCGCCGCCACTGCAACCGACACCACCGCCAGCCCCGCCAGCGTGCCGCGCCAGCCGAACAGATCCACCGCCAGCGCGGTGGGATAAGAGGCGACCAGGTTGCCGGCCGAACCCACGCCCAGCATCAGCGCCGCCAAGGTGGCAAAGCGGGCGGGCGGGTACTGGCGGGCAAAGATATAGTATGAGGCCATCAGCACCGGCGAGCAGCCGATGCCGATCAGGAACATCGCAATGCTCACATGCAGGGGCGCCGTGGCCGCGGCAAACAACGCCGCCCCGCCGCCGCCGCCCAAAAGCAGCAGCACCGCCGCGGTCCTGCGCGGGCCTGCATGGTCCAGCGCCCAGCCCACCGGCAGCTGCATCGCCGCAAACGACAGGAACCACATGCCCGAGGCAAAGGCGAGATCATCCGGCGCAGCGCCGATATCCTGCCCCAGCACCCCCGACAGCACCGCAAGGAAGGCCCGGAAAAACTGGCTCAGCACATAGGCCAGGCACAATAAGATCAACCCTGCCTGCATTATCCGCCCCCTCAGGTCTGCTCAGCTTATCGTTACTGCCGCACAGCTTGCATGTTTGGCCACAGCACACAATTCGTTTAGGTAGAAACGGCAGGTCACGGGACTGCGGCAGGGGGCTGAAACTGATGACGACGGACACTTTCTATGCCGGCCTCCCCAAGGTCCGCAGCTTTGCAAGCCTGTCCGCGCCTGAGGCTTTTGCCGCGCTGCCGCCGGACTGGCACCTGTGCTGCACCGATATCGTCAATTCCACCGGGCTGGTGAAGGCGGGCCGCTACAAGACCGTCAACATGATCGGCGCCGCGGTGATCGCCGCCATGCGCAACGCGCTGGAGGGCGAGGCCTTCCCCTATGTCTTTGGCGGCGACGGCGCGTCCTTCGCGGTGCCGCCCCGTCACCGCGCCGCGGCTCAGCGCGTTCTGGCTGGCCTGCGCAGCTGGACCGAGGGCGAATACGGCGTCTCCCTGCGTGCCGCCATGCTGCCGCTCGGCTCGATCCGGACCGAAGGGCTGGACGTCAAAATCGCCCGCTATGCTGTGTCCGACCATGCCGATTTCGCCATGTTCAGCGGCGGCGGCCTGGCCTGGGCCGAGGCGCAGATGAAGGCTGGCGCCTTTGAAGTGCCAGCTGACCCGCAGGCCGGGCTGCCCGATCTCTCCGGCCTCTCCTGCCGCTGGAGCAACACGCCCGCCCGCAACGGCATCATCCTGTCGGTGGTCGCGCAGCCTGCTCCGGGCGCGGACCCGCAGGCCTTTGCCCGGTTCTCCTCCCGCCTGCTGGATCTGGCGGGCGAATTGAAGGACAGCGGCCACCCGGTGCCCGAAACCGGGCCCAAGCTGGGCTTTCCGCCGGCCGGGCTGCATCTGGAGGCGCAGTCGTCCCGCGGCAAATCCCCTCTGATTTTACGGAAGCTTTATCTTCTGGCCCACAGCGCCCTCGCTGGGCTGATCTTCCTCAGCAAACGGCCCGCCGGCGGATTCGACCCCGTGCATTACCTGTCCGTGCTCAAGGCGCATTCGGATTTCCGCAAGTTCGACGACGGGCTGAAGATGACGCTGGATTGCACGCCGGAGATTCGCGACCGGATCCGCCAGCATTTGGAGGCGGCGGCAGAGGCTGGGCTGGTGCATTTCGGGTTGCATGAACAGGACGCCGCCCTGGTCACCTGCATTGTGCCTTCGCCGGTCGAGGACGGCCACGTCCACTTCGTTGACGGGGCGGCAGGCGGCTATACGCAAGCAGCCGCCAATCTGGCGGCTGCATTCGGGAATGGCAAAGAAGGGGCCGGACCTCAGACCGGCTGAAAGGTCCCCGTCTTGGGGTCATAACATTCCAGCCCGCCCTCGCCGATATCGGTCCACAGCCCGTGCAGGCTCAGCTCGCCCGCCTTGACCGCCGATTCGATGAACGGGAAGGTCATCAGGTTTTCCATAGACGCGACAACGGCCTGGCGCTCAAACTGCCGCGCCTGCTGCACCGGATCCTCGATATCCGCCACGCCATCGAACTTGGGTTTCAGGATCTCCATCCAGCGGCCGACAAAGCTGGTTTTCTCTTCCAGCTGCGGCGCCTGGCCCTTGCACATGTCGATGCAGCCCTGCACGCCGCCGCACTGCGAATGGCCCAGCACGATCAGATGCGCTACCTTCAGCGCGGTCACTGCATATTCCACCGCCGCAGATGTGCCGTGATGGTCGCCATCGGGCGCATAAGGCGGCACCAGGTTGGCGATATTGCGGTGGATAAAGAACTCGCCCTGGTCGGCCCCGAAGATCGAGGTCACATGCACACGGCTGTCGCAGCAGGAGATCACCATGGCCCGCGGCCGCTGGCCTTCGGTTGCCAGGCGGCGGTACCAGCCCTGATTCTCCTCATAGGATGTGGCTTTCCACCCGTGGTAGCGGGTCACCAGATAACTGGGCAGGGGTTTGGCAAATTCCATTGTCATGTCCTGTCAACATTCGTGTTGCCGGGCTTGATAGCCTGCATTGTCCCTAAATTCGAGAGATTTGAACACCCGGGCGGAAACCTTTTGAAAACCTGTGGGGCGCACATTGGCAGGCGTGCCGTGGGGGCATAATGAATTTGGGTGAAAGTGGTGGCCAATATACTAACAGTAATGCACTCGGAAACAGTGCGTCTCGATCCAGACAAACTCACCGCGCTCTATGAGCAGCTTGGCGAAACCGGCGCCGAAGACGTCGTGTGCCGTGCGGTGGAAGAAATGGCCGTGCGCCTGACGCATTGCGAGCGTCTGTGGCGGCAGAATGAAATGGCGAGCCTGCGCAAAAGCGCCCGGTCGCTGATCGCGATTGCCGATCAGATCGGCATGACAGCGCTGGCGTCCATTGCCAGTGACGTGACCGCAGCCATCGACGCAGAGGATGCGCCGGCAGTTGCCGCGATTCTGTTCCGTCTGATGCGGGTGGGCGAACGTTCCCTGACCGCGGTCTGGGACCAGCAGGACATGACGATCTGACAGCTCTGCAGCCCGCAGGGCTTGCAGGCCGCGCGGCGGCGGCTACTCTGGCGCATCAGAAATGATTGCAACCGGAGTATTTCGATGCCGCCAGTCTTTGCCGCACCCGGCCCTGACGCCTGCCCTGTGCATGTTATCGCAAGCGATGCTTTCGACAGCTGGCTCTCCAGCCAGCCGCAGCGCGTTCAAGCCTGGGCAAAGGCGCATGGGTTCACCGGCGCCTGCGGCCAGGCTCTGGCGGTGCCGGGCGCCGATGGCGCGATTGAAATGGCCCTGGCCGGATACGGCAGCGCCGACCAGCGCGCGCGCCGCCGTTTCGTGCTGGCGGAAGCGGCGCAGAAACTGCCCGCGGGCAGCTACCGGATTGCCTCCGGCCTGCCGGCTGAGGCCGCCGCGGCCGAGTCTCTGGGCTGGCTCCTGACGGCCTACCGCTTTGACCGCTACAAGGAAGCCAAGGGCGAGGCAGCCTCCCTGGAGGCTCCCGAAGGGGTGGATGCTGCCGCCATCGAATCGCTGGCCGCCGCCGAATGCCTGACCCGCGACCTGATCAACACTCCTGCCTCCGACATGGGACCTGAGCAGCTGGAAGCCGCCGCCACCGCCCTGGCAGAGGAGTTTGGCGCGGATACCTCCACTATCCTGGGCGAGGACCTGCTGGCGCAGAACTTCCCGCTGATCCACACGGTGGGCCGCGCCTCGGACCGTGCGCCGCGGCTGATCGACCTGCGCTGGGGCAGCAGCGGCCCCAGGCTCACCCTGGTGGGCAAGGGTGTCTGTTTCGACACCGGCGGGCTGAACCTGAAACCCGGCAACAGCATGGCGCTGATGAAAAAGGACATGGGCGGCGCGGCCAACGTCCTGGGGCTGGCGCGGATGATCATGGCTGCCGGGCTGAAGCTGCAACTCAGGGTGCTGATTCCTGCGGTGGAGAACTCCGTCTCCGGCTCCGCCTTCCGCCCCGGCGACGTGCTGATGTCGCGCAAGGGGCTGACGGTCGAGAACAACAACACCGACGCCGAGGGCCGTCTGGTGCTGGCCGACGCACTGGCCCTCGCCGCCGAGGAGACGCCGGACCTGCTAATCTCCATGGCGACCCTCACCGGCGCGGCCCGCGTGGCGGTCGGTCCGGACCTGTCTCCCTTTTATACCGATCACGATGGCGACGCCGCAGCCTTGTCCGCCAGTGCCGCACGCCACGCCGACCCGGTCTGGCGGATGCCCTTCCACAACCCCTACGAGAGCATGATCGAACCGGGCATCGCCGATCTCGACAACGCGCCCTCCGGCGGCTTTGCGGGCTCCATCACCGCCGCGCTGTTCCTGCGCCGCTTCGCCGGAGAGACCCGCTACATGCATTTCGACATCTACGGCTGGACCCCCAGCGCCGCGCCGGGCCTGCCCAAGGGCGGCGCCCTGCAAGGCGCCCGCGCGCTGTTTGCCGCGCTGCCGGACTTGCTGGAGCTGTGAGCGGAATGGCAGACCGCCGCCGCACACCGGTGAACGACCGCGTCGCCGCGGCCCATCTGAGCGATGCGCCACAGGGGCTGCTGCGCGTTGAGGGAACCGCTGCCCGCATCGGCGTTCCGGTTGCGGATCTTCTCCGCGCGCCGGACGGCCCCCGCGACCGCCAGCTGGTCTATGGCGAGCCGGTCACGGTCTACGAGGACCGCGGCGGCTGGTCCTTCCTTCAGGCCGCCAAGGACGCTTACGTGGGCTATGTGCCCAGCGCCAGCCGGACCACCCCTTTCGAGGCGACCCACTGGGTCAGCGCCCCGGCCACCCATGCCTATTCGGCGGATGACTTTAAATCCCCCGAAACACTCTCCCTCAGCCACGGCAGCCGGGTGCAGGTTCTTGGCGGCTCTGGGCGGTTCGTGGAAACCTCCCTTGGCTTCATCCCCGCCCGCCACCTCTCGCCGCTGGGCGCCCACACCGGCGACCCGGTCACGGTGGCGGAGCTTTTCCTCGGCACACCCTACCTCTGGGGCGGCAACAGCCGTTTCGGCATCGACTGTTCCGGCCTGGTGCAGGCGGCGCTCCTGGCCTGCGGCACCCCCTGCCCCGGCGACAGCGACATGCAGGAGGCCGAGCTGGGCAGCCCGGCGCCATCCGGGGACTACCAGCGCGGCGATCTGCTGTTCTGGAAGGGCCATGTTGCGATGGTACGGGACGCAAAGACCCTGATCCACGCCAATGCCCATGACATGGCGGTGGCCGTTGAGCCCATCGCCGCGGCAATCGAGCGGATCGAAGCCCAGGGCGACGGTCCGCTCACCGCGCACAAAAGGCTGGGGTAGTCTCTGCCCGCCGCCGCAGGCGGCAAAAATCTTTCGAAGATTTTTGGCCGGAAAATTCAAATTTTCCGGTCTCCGCTCCGCCGCAATCGCTGCGGCTACTCCACGGAGCGGATCAGCTTGCGCTCCAGCACCCTCAGCACGGTCTTCAGATCCGCCCCGCGCTTCAGGATATGCCCGTCCATGCCGACCACCGAATACTGCCCTTGCCGCAACCGCAGCTTGGGGCGCTTTTCGATCCGGTAGAGCGGATGCTCTGCCGTGCGCCGGAAGACGGAGAAAACTGCCAGATCACGCAAGGAAGAAATCCCGTAATCGCGCCATTCGCCCGCGGCGACCATCCGCCCGTACAAGGAAAGAATGACCGACAGTTCCCGCCGGTCAAACGCGACTTGCTGAGGTATGGGAGATCCGGGAAAAGGCTGCACCTGATCAAAGCTCATACTTAAAAGGTTGCGCCTTTCCCCCCGCAAATCAAGGTTTTTAACGTTCGATTTTTCGTGTGATGCAGCAGGCGCACAGGTGCAATGCACCTGTTTTATCCCATGTTTGAGCCCATATCACAGCCTGTTTCAGGCCCTCTCAGGCCTCCGCCAGCGCGCCGCATTTCAGGCCCAGAATCTGTTCCAGCGCCACCCGCCCGGGGGCGGTCAGCATCAGCCCGCGCTTGTGCCGGTGCCGCTTGACCCAACCGCTGTCCAGCGCGTGATCCAGGATCTGCCGCCCCATCGGACCGGCCACATGCAGCTTGCGCTCGGTCCAGTCCAGGCAGGGCCGCACGAAGGGCTGGCGGGAGGGCCGATCCGGCAGCACAACACCCAGTTTCAGCCATTCCCCGGCGGGCACAGCGCGAAAGGCGCCGTGCTCCTCCGCCAGCATCCCGCGGTCCAGAAAGGCCCGGGTCATCGCCACCGCGAGCGGGCCTGCCAGATGGTCATAACAGCTGCGCAGCTGCGCCAGCCCGCCCGCCTTGCGCTGCTGGGCGCGGTGCAGGCTGTCGGCAGGCGCAATCGCCGCCAGCTGCTCCAGCGCATGGGCCACCTCTGCGCCTGCCAGCCGGTGATAGACGCAGCGCCCGCGCTTTTCCGCCACCACCAGGCCTGCATCCTGCAGCAACCGCAAATGCGCCGAGGCCGTCTGCGGCGTCACGCCTGCAGCCGCCGCCAGCTCCTTGTTGGTATAGGCGCGCCCCTCCATCAGCTCGCACAGCATCTGCGTGCGGCTGGCGTCGCTGATGGCCTGGCCCAGAATGTCAAAGCGTGGTGTGATCATCCCCTTACCCTATGCGGTTTGCGCAAGGACACCCAAGCAAAACCCTTCGCCGCGCAGCGAACTGTCCGCTGCCGGGCGTTCAGGCAAACGACCCATGGCAGAACCAGCCCGGCGACAGCGCACCGCCATGGGCAAAGAACAGCCACAGCCGCGCGCCGCAAGCCGTTACCACCACCCAGTAATCGCGCACCCCGCTGCGCCAGTTGGGGTCCTCCAGCCACCACTCAGGGGCAATCCGCTCCGGCCCTTCGGCCTCTGCCAGCTCCCAGTCGCGGCCGCGCCAGCGGAAACGCTCCGGCACCTCAGGCCGCTCCGGCGCATGGACCAGCTCGGGCTGCCAGATCAGCAGCGGGCGCGGGCGCGGCGGCAAGGGCCAGTCCCCGGCCGCAGGCTCTGACCAGGCGGCGGCCTGCACGGAGAAGGTCTTTTCCGGAATATGGCTCTGTGCCGGATGGTAGCGGGTGATTGCCTCCAGCCCCAGCCGCGCGCCGATACGGCCGATCAGATCCTCCAGCGCCGCGCCATCCTCCTGCCGGGCCCGCGCCGCCGCGCCCGCTTCGGCATGGCCCGCAGGCGTGCGGGCGTGAATCGCTTCCGCCTGCAGCACCTCCAGCCGCAGCATGTCGATGCCGTAACCTGCATCAATCTGCTCCAGCTTCATCTCCAGCAAGGGCCGGATGCGGGCGGGGTCACGGCTGGCACGGGCCAGGCCGATGGTCACCGCCTCCATCTCCTGATCGCAGCGGTGCGCCTCCAGCCGCAGGCTGCGCGCGCCCTTGCCGCGCGCCTCCAGCCGGGCGCACAGCCGCGGCAGCATCCGGTCGATCCCGGCCAGCAGATCCTCCATCAGCCCGATCGGCTCCGGCAGGGTCAGCCGCACCGCAAAATGATCCGGGCTGCGCGCGGGCGAGACCGGCTCCGGCGCGCTGCCCATCGCCTGATCCAGCCGCAAGACCAGCCCGCGCCCGAACCGGCGCGCCAGGCTGGCCCGCGGCTGCCCCAGCAGATCGCCGATCCGCCTGAGGCCAAGCCGGTTCAGCTGCGCCACCGTGGCGCTGTCCAGCCGCAAGGCCGCCACCGGCAGGGGGGAAAGCGCGCCATGGGCCTGCCCGGGTCCGGCAATCCGCCCCATCTGCGGCGGCGGTGCCTGCAACTGCGGCGCAGCACCCCCACGGGTCCAGTGGCGGCGCTTGACGCTCTGGCGCTTCTGCGCCCGGGCGCGGGTGGCGCGGGCCTCCTGGTCGATGGCGTCGCCGCTGCGGTCCGGCGCCGCCTCCTCGCCCGCGTAACGCGCCAGCGCCCAGGCCGCGCCCAGGGTATCGGCCAGCCCCATCTGCACGCTCAGCCCCATTTCCGCGCAATCGCGCCCCGCCGTCTCCATCAGCGCCGCCTCGCTGCCGAACAGATGCGCGCAGCCGGTGAGGTCGATGGTCAGCCCGTCGCGCTCCGCCTCTGCCACCCAGGGGCTGAACTTGCCCGCCCAGCGCCTCAGCGCGGCCAGAAACGCCGCCTCCGCCGCCGGGTTGCGCGGCCGCACCGTCAGGCCTGCGCACATCGCATGGGCATCGCGCAACGGCTGGCCGGGCTGCAGCCCCTCCGCCAAAGCGGCGGCGTTTAACGCGGAAATAACCTGAGTGTTGGAGACTTCCTCCGCAACGGCCAGCGGCCCGTCGATGCCGCCGCGCTCTGCGCGCAGGATGCGCTCCGCCCCAAGGCGCGGAAACCAAAGCGAAAGAATGCGGCGGTGGGGCATGGCAACAGACGCAGAAAGCAGGGCGGGGCAGCGGGCAGGCAAGGGGCAGCAGGGGCCGGAAGGCCCCCGCAGAACGGGAGGCACACACGGCATGTTCTTATTTTGTTCTCATTCTTCGATTCGGTCAATCCGCCCGGAGGCATCGTGACATCTTTCCGCCTGCACAAAGCCGCCGCCCTGGTTGCGGTGATCATCGCCCTGGCCATCGGCAGCACCGCCCCGGTGACCGCCCGGGACAGTACCAGCAAGCATGTGACCAAGCGGATCGCGCTGATGATCTCGCAAAAGGCCGCCATGGACGTTCTCACCGGCATGATGGCGGGGCGCAGCACGTTCGACCGCGGCAAGGCGCGCACGGCCCGCAAGCAGCTGATCAGATCCACCGGCAGCATCCGCAAGCACTTCCGGAAACCGCGGCTGGATCCGCGCTCCAACGCGCGGCCGCAGATCTGGCACGCTTGGAAGGATTTCAAAGCCCGCGCCGAAACCGCCGAAGCCGCAGCCCGGAACCTCAACACCCGCTCCCTGCCCGGTCTGCGCCGCACCCTGCCCGGCCTGATGCAAAGCTGCCTGAGCTGCCACGAAACCTATCGCAACACGCCCAACAGCTTCATCACGCACTGACCGGCCGCGACGGGCCTCTGCCGGTTAGGCCGGCGGCTCAGGCTCCGAACCGTGCCAAAAAGGTGTCGATCGCGCCGCTGATCACCCGTTCGCGCTCGGCCTCGGAAAACTCGGTGTCGATCTTGAACAGGAAGCGCAGGAACACATCAGCCTTGCACAGCTCAATGAACTGGGCAGCGGCCAGATCGGCATCCTTGATTTTCAGCTCGCCCCGCGCCGCCGCGGCCTCGATATAATCCCGGATCTCCCCGTGCAGCACCATCGGGCCGCTTTCGTAAAACATCGGCCCCAGCTCCGGGAACCGGTCGGCCTCGGCCACGAAAATGCGGAACAGCTGCAGGCTGAAGCCGCCCAGCAGCACCCCGTGCACCCGCTCCGCCGCCGCCCGCAGAACCTCCCGCGGCCCGCGGCTGCCCGGCGCCAGCTCCAGCGACGCATCCGCCTGCTGCACGCAGGCTGACCGCACCACCTCCATGAACAGAACCCGCTTGTCGGGAAAGTAGCTGTACAGCGTTGCCTTGGACACGCCCGCCGCCTTGGCGATGTTGTCGACGCTGGCGCCTTCAAACCCATCCGCCAGGAACACCTCGCGCGCGCCCTCCAGAACCTGGTCGAATTTGCGGCCTGTGCGCAGGACGCTGGCTTGCTGGTTCATGAGGGCTCCTCAGGATACGGGCTGCAGGGTGCAGGGCCTGCCTCTAATGTAATCCGGGCCGCCGCTTTGCAACAAGGCTGACGCGCCATCTTGCGGTGCCACGGGGACTCGCTATGTTTAGAATAATTCTAAACTAGAGGGCAGATGATGCGGTTTTTCACTCAGCGCAAACAGTTTGCGGACCTGACCGGGCAGGAGGTTCTTGCCCTGGCAATTGCATCCGAGGAGGACGATGCGCGTATCTACCGCAGCTATGCGGAGCGGCTGCGGGCGGATTATCCGGCAACCGCGGCGATGTTCGACGGCATGGCGGCGGAAGAGGACGAGCACCGCGCCCGGCTGATTGCCCTGCATGAGGCGCGGTTCGGCCCCGCCATCCCGCTGATCCGGCGCGAGCATGTGGCAGGCTACTATGCCCGCCGCCCCATCTGGCTGATGGAGAACCTCAGCCTGGACCGCATCCGCGACGAGGCCCGCGCAATGGAGCGCGACGCCGAACGCTTCTACACCGCCGCCGCCGCCCGCACCCGGGACGCTGCGACCCGCAAGCTGCTGGGCGACTTGGCCGCGGCTGAGGCCGGGCACCAGGCCCGCGCCGGTGAGTTGCAAGAGGCGCATCTGGACGACGGCACCCGCGCAGACGAGGACCGCGCCGCCCACCGCCAGTTTGTCCTCACCTGGGTGCAGCCGGGGCTGGCCGGGCTGATGGACGGTTCGGTCTCCACCCTGGCGCCGATCTTTGCCACCGCCTTTGCCACCCAGGACACCTGGACTACCTTCCTGGTCGGCATGGCGGCCTCGGTCGGGGCGGGCATCTCGATGGGCTTCACGGAAGCCGCCTCGGATGATGGAGAACTTTCGGGCCGCGGCTCTCCCATCAAACGCGGGCTGGCCTCCGGCATCATGACCACCGTCGGCGGCCTGGGCCACGCGCTGCCCTACCTGATCCCGGAGTTCTGGACCGCCACCACGCTGGCGCTGCTGATTGTGTTTGTGGAGCTTTGGGCCATCGCCTGGATCCAGAACAAGTTCATGCAAACCCCCTTCTGGCGCGCCACGATGCAGGTTGTCCTTGGCGGCGCGCTGGTGCTGGGCGCCGGCGCCCTGATCGGCAGCGGCTAGAGCCAATGGAAGCTCTCCCGCCCGCTCCGGAACAGCCAAAGACTGCCCCTCCCCGGTTGGGCCTGGCAGCGCTGACGCGCTGCGGGCCGCTTTTCTTGGCCAAGACAGGGTCAAGGGCGGCAAAGCCGCCGCGCGGCAGCGCGGTTCACCCTTGAGGCTGTCTTGGACGATCCCACAATCGGCATGGCGCTCTCAGGGCACACCTGCCCTTAGAGCGCGTCTCAGCAGAAAGCCCTGCCCTGTGCGCAGCACAGGGCCACCCCCAACTGTGAAGGACATTCTTAGAATGACCTGAACAGGCGGGAGCACGCCCCTGGCCATTCAACGCCTGCCCAAAAAACAGCCTTTGCCAATTGGTCAGCACTTGTTACCAATTCCCCATGGCCGAAATCTTCTTCCGCACCCTGCCCTTCTTCGCAATCATCGGCCTTGGCTACTGGGCCGGGCGCAGCCGGTTCTTCACCGAGGAAGCCACCGCCTATCTCACCCGCTTCGTGTTCTACTTCCCGCTGTCGGCGATGATCTTCGGCTTTGCCGCCAACCTGTCCTTTGCCGAGGTCTTCGACCCCACGCTGATCCTCGGCTACCTGGCCGGCACCCTGGCGGTCTATCTGCTGGTGACGGCAGTAGCGATGGTGCGCGGACTGGACGTGCCCACCGCCGCGGTGGAGGCGCAGTGCGCGGCAATCGGCAATGTCGGCTTCCTCGGCCTGCCGATGATGGCGATCCTGTTCGGACCGGCCTCCGCGGCACCGATGATGGTGGTGCTCAGCGTCGATCTGGTGGTGTTCTCCTCGCTGATCGTCATCCTGATCAACGCAGGCCGCGGCCAGGGGCTTGGGCTGGCGACCCTGAAACTGGTGGGGCTGGGCCTGCTGAAAAACCCGATGATCCTGTCCATCGTCGCGGGCCTTGCCTGGTCGGCCTCAGCACTGCCGATCCCGGAGCCCGCCAATGATTTCCTCACCATCCTCGGCGGTGCCGCCACCCCCGGGGCGCTGTTTGCCATCGGCGCCTCGCTCGCCTCGAAATCCGCCGAGCGTGTGCAGGTCGCCGGCTGGCTCAGCTTTGCCAAGCTGGTGCTGCACCCGGCCTGCGTTGCCGTCGCGGTGCTGTGGCTGATCCCGGCCGCGCCATTCTCCGCCTCCGTCGCCATCGCCGCCGCGTCGCTGCCGGTGGCAGGCAATGTCTACATGCTGGCGCAGCACTACGGCGTGGCCCCGCACCGGGCTTCCGCCGCAATCTTCATCTCCACTGTGGTGTCGATCATCACCGTACCCGCGGTGATCGCCTGGGTCTCCGGCCCCTAAAGCCGGATCACGTAATCCTTGCGGGTGGTCTCAATCACCTCCCAGGTGCCGCGGAACCCGGGCCGCAGGATGAAACTGTCGCCCGCCGCCAGCGGATATTCGGTGCCGTCCTCGCCGGTGATCACCGAGCGCCCCTCCAGGATCCGGCAGTATTCCCACTCATCATAGGCAATCCGCCACTTCCCCGGCGTCGCCTGCCAGATGCCGCAATAGAGCCCGTCGGCCTCTTCCGCATTCCAGGTGGTGAAAACCGGATCGCCTGCGATCACCTTGGCCGGGTCCGGGCGCTCTGTCTCCGGCTCCGCGGCGCTGGTGGTCACTCTCAGAAACTTGCTCATGGCCTGCTCTCCCTGCTGCTCCGGCTGAAGACTGTCGCGGCTTTGGGCGCAGCTGTCCAGCTTCTCCTTTGCACCGGCGCTGCCTGACATCTTCTGCCAGAAATCCGCCCCCTGCCCCCGCGAAGTTTGCAGTTTCGCAAGCCTTCTGCCGCAAAAACCGGAATTGCCGCCGCCCTCCCGCTGGACGCTGCGGCAATCTGGCGATAGCGATAGGGCTAACAGATTTGAGGAGCCTCACCATGGAAACCGTTTCCGAGAACCGTGCCTTTGGCGGCACCCAGGGCGTCTACAAGCACGCCAGCAGCGCCACCGGCGGCGACATGACATTCGGCCTGTTCCTGCCGGAAGAGGCCAAGGACGGCCCGGTGCCGGTGCTGTGGTACCTTTCAGGCCTCACCTGCACCCATGAAAACGCGATGACCAAGGCAGGCGCCCAGGCCTGGTGCGCCGAGCAGGGCATCGCCATCGTCTTCCCCGACACCTCGCCCCGCGGCGAAGGCGTGGCCGATGACGAGGCCTATGATCTGGGCCAGGGCGCGGGCTTCTACGTGAACGCCACCCAGGACCCCTGGGCGCCGCATTTCCGCATGTGGGACTATGTGGCCGAGGAGCTGCCCGCACTGCTGGGCGAGAAGTTCGCCATCGACCTGGAGCGCCAGTCGATCACCGGCCATTCTATGGGCGGCCACGGCGCGCTGACGCTGGCGATGAACCTGCCGGGCCGCTACAAATCGGTCTCCGCCTTCGCGCCGATCTCCAACCCGACCCAGTCCGACTGGGGCCGCAAGCAGCTGAGCGCCTACCTGGGCGACGACGAGGCCGCCTGGGCCAAGCACGACGCCACCCTCTTGATGCGGGAAAGGGGCTTTGACGGCCCGATCCTGATCGACACCGGCACCTCCGACCAGTTCATCGACCTGCTGAAGCCCGAGGCGCTGGCGCACGCGGTTGCCGAACGCCGCCAGCAGGCCACCCTGCGGATGCAGCCGGGCTATGACCACAGCTATTTCTTCGTGACGACCTTCATGGAGGAGCATGTCTCCTTCCACGCCGACGCGCTGTACCAGAACTGAAAAGACAAGGAACGCGGCCATGAGTGACGAATTTGATTATGACCTGATCATCATCGGTTCCGGCCCCTCGGGCCGCGCCGCTGCCATCCAGGCGGGCAAGCTGCACCGCCGGGTGCTGGTGATCGACCGCAAGGACCGGCTCGGCGGGGTCTCGGTGCACACCGGCACCATCCCGTCGAAGACCCTGCGCGAAACCGTGCTGAACCTCTCGGGCTGGCGCGAACGATCGTTCTATGGCCGCTCCTACCGGGTGAAGGACCAGATCGAAGCAAACGACCTCAAGGCACGCCTGCACATGACCCTCGATTACGAGGTCGACGTGCTGGAGCACCAGTTCAACCGCAACCACGTGGACACGCTGAACGGGCTGGCGAAATTCATCGGCCCGAACGAGGTCGAGGTCGCGACCGAAGCCGGCGAAACCACCCGGATGACGGCGGAGAAATTCCTGATCGCCACCGGCACCCGCACCTACCGCCCGGATTACGTCCCGTTCAACGGCAAGACCGTCGTGGACGGCGACGAGTTCCTGGAGATGGCCGAGATCCCGCGCTCGCTGGTGGTCATTGGCGCCGGGGTGATCGGGGTGGAATATGCCACCATGTTCTCCGCGCTCGATGTGCGCGTCACCCTGATCGAGCCGCGCGAGACCTTCCTCGACTTCATCGACAAGACCCTGATCCAGGACTTCACCCACCAGATCCGCGAGAACGGCGTCGACCTGCGGCTCGGATCCGCGGTGGAGAGCATCGAGGACGCAGGCGAGCATATCGAGGTGTCGCTGGCCAACGGCCGCCACGTGCGCGGTGAAATGCTGCTGTTCGCGGCCGGCCGCATGGGCGCCACCGCGGCGCTGAACCTGGACGCCGTCGGCCTCAAGACCGACCACCGCGGCCGCCTGTCCGTGGACCGCAAGACCTACCAGACCGAGGTGCCGCACATCTATGCCACCGGCGATGTGATCGGCCACCCGTCGCTGGCCTCCACCTCGCTGCAGCAGGGCCGCGTCGCCGCTTGCCACGCGCTGGAAACCCCGACCCTGCCGGAAAGCCCCTGGTATCCCTATGGCATCTACTCGGTGCCGGAAATGTCCACCTGCGGCATGTCCGAGGAAGAGCTGAAAGAGCGCGGCATCCCTTACGAGGTCGGCGTCGCCCGCTTCCGCGAAACCTCCCGCGGCCACATCATGGGGCTGGAGCACGGCATGCTGAAAATGCTGTTCTCGCTGAAAACCCGCCGGGTGCTGGGCGTGCAGATCGTCGGCGAAGGCGCGACCGAGCTCATTCACATCGCCCAGGCGGTGCTGAACCTCAAGGGCACGGTGGACTACTTCGTGCAGAACACCTTCAACTACCCGACCCTGGCCGAGGCCTATAAGATCGCCGGTCTCGACGCCTTCAACCGGATGCCGATCCCGGAAGAGTTCAAGGTCAAGAAACCCGCCCGCAAGGCCAAACCGGTCTCCAAGGCAGAAGCAAAGGCAGACCCCAAACCCGTGGCTGACAAAAAGGCGGCCGAGTGACCGCCCTCTACATCGACGCCGACGCCTGCCCCGTGAAGCAGGAGGCCGAGCGGGTCGCCACCCGCCACGGCCTGCGCATGTTCGTGGTCTCCAACGGCGGTCTGCGGCCTTCGCAGAACCCGCTGGTGGAAACCGTGATCGTGGCCGAGGGCGCCGATGTGGCCGACATGTGGATCGCAGAGCGCTGCGGGCCGGGCGATGTGGTGGTGACGGGCGACATCCCGCTGGCCGCCAAATGCATCGAGGCCGGCGCCCGCGTGCTGCGCCACAATGGCGAACGGTTCACCCAAGCCAACATCGGCCAACAGCTGGCGATGCGCGACCTGATGGCGGATCTCCGCGCCGCCAACCCGCTGGGGATGCAGGGCGGCGGCAAGGGCTTCACCAAGGCCGACCGCTCCCGCTTCCTCGACGCGCTGGAGCGCGAACTGCGCGCCGCCAAACAGGCCTGATACCGGGTCAAGGCTCCGCGCAGCGGACCGCGCGCAAGCGCGGCCTGGCCTTGACGCGGGATCAGGCCGGCAAACACTCGGGCAGGCGCGTTCAGGGCAGACCTGACCCTGAACCGCTTCTCAGCAAGAAATCAAACCCCTCCCCGAGCCCCGAACCCCACGTTCTGCGGCCTAAAATTCCGGGCCGGAATTTTGCCCGGAAAAATTGCATTTTTCCGTCCCCCGCCCCATTGCCCGGCCACGCCAAATCCGCCACTGATCAAACTCAGGGAACGGGAGGCGGCACAGATGAGCGCAGAGGTCAAAATCAGCGTCCCCGGCCTGTTCGCCGCGGCCGGCGCGGGTATTGCCTTCTCCGTCATCGACATGGTCTTCAAGTTCCTCTCGGGCGATTACCCTCTGTACGAGATCGTCCTGTTCCGCTCCGTCATAGCAGTGGCCGTCATGCTCGCCATCATCGTGCCGCTGGAGGGCGGCTACCACCTGCTGCGCACCCACCAGCCCAAGCTGCACCTCGCGCGCTGCCTGGTGGTGTTCTTCGCCAATATCTTCTTCTTTACCGGTGTCGCCATCCTGCCGCTGGCCGAAGCTGTGGCCATCGCCTTTGCCACACCGCTGATCGTCACCGCCCTGTCAGCGCTATTCCTGGGCGAGCGCCCCGGCCCCTGGCGCTGGGGCGCGGTGTTTGCGGGCTTCCTGGGCGTTCTGATCATCATGCGCCCCGGCCCCGGCACCTTCCAGCCCGCCGCCCTCCTGCCGCTGCTGGGCGCCTGCGGCTATGCCACCCTGCACGTGCTGACCCGCCGCGCAGGCGGGACAGAGGCCGGCGCCACGCTCGCCTTCTACCCGATGATGGGCTTCCTGATCCTCAGCGCCCTGGCCGGCCTGATCTTCGGCGACGGCCGCTTTGCCAGCGGCGGCAGCCCCGCCTTCGACTTCCTCCTGCGCGCCTGGATCTGGCCCGCACCGCAGGACTGGCCCTACCTGATCGGCGTCGGCCTCGCCGGGTCGATCGGCGGCTATCTGGTCAGCCAGGCCTACCGCATGAACGAGGCCGCCCTGGCCGCCCCGTTTGAATACATCGCCATGCCGATGTCGGTCCTGTGGGGCGTGCTGATTTTCAACGAATGGCCCGATGCGGCGGTCTGGGCCGGCAGCGCCTTGATCATCGCCTCCGGCCTGGTCTCCGTCTGGCGCGAGACCCGCCGCAGCCGCCCCGCCCCGCGGCCCCGCCCGCGCGCAGAAGGATGACCCTAGATGCCCATTGATGCCGTCGTCTTCGACATCGGCCGCGTGCTGATCGAATGGGAGCCGGAACGCTTCTACGACAGCCGCATCGGCCCGGCCCGCCGCAAGCAGCTCTTCGCTGAGGTCCCCCTGCACGAAATGAACCTGAACGTCGACCGCGGCCACCCCTTCCGCGAAAGCGTCTTTGCTCTGGCACAGCAGCACCCGGAGTGGGCTGAGGAAATCCGCTGGTGGCACGACTGCTGGCTGCACATGGCGCCGCGCGAAATCCCCCGCACCGTCCGCCTGATGCAGGCGCTGCAAGCCAGGAACGTCCCGGTCTTCGCCCTCAGCAACTTCGGTGCCGAGACGTTCGAGCTCGCCTGCGAAACCTACCCCGCCTTACGTGGCTTTGACCGCACATTTGTCTCCGCGCATCTGAAATGCATCAAGCCAGAGCCGGAAATCTATGCCATTCTCGAACGCGAAACCGGGGTTGCGCCGGACCGGCTGCTGTTCACCGACGACCGCCCCGAAAACATCGAAGCCGCCCGCGCGCGCGGCTGGCAGACTCATCTGTTCACCGCGCCCGGCCCCTTTGCCGCACGGCTGGTGCAGGCAGGGCTGCTGACAGAACAAGAGGCCGCATAAGGCGGCACGCACAGGAAGGACGACAGGCACATGAGCATCCCATTCATCACCTTTGAAGAGGGCGAGGCGCTGCTGGACTGGGTCAGCTTTGCTGACGCGCTGGCCGCCAGCCACGATCTGCCCAAGGCCGAGATCGGCGACACCTTCCTCTACCGCGATCCCGACACGCTGCTCAGCCGCTCCGCCTGGATCGACGGGCTGGGCATCGCGGTGAAAACCGCCAATATCTTCCCGCGCAACCCGGATGCGGGCAAGCCGATGATCAACGGCTCAGTGTGCCTCTACTCCGACACAGACGGCACGCCTGAGGCGCTGGTGGATTTCCACCTGGTGACCAAGTGGAAGACCGCGGGCGACAGCCTGCTGGGCGCCCTGCGGCTGGCCAACCCGGAGGCAAAAGAGGTGCTGATCGTCGGCGCGGGCACCGTCGGCGCCTCCCTGATCGAAGCTTTCGGCGCAGGCTTCCCGCAGGCGCAGATCCGGGTCTGGAACCGCACCGCCTCCAAGGCAGAAGACCTCTGCGCCCAATACCCCGGCACCAAACACGCACCCGACCTGGAACCGGCGGTGCGCGCGGCGGATATCATCGTCACCTGCACCATGTCCTCGGACCCGGTGATCAAGGGCGCATGGCTGCGCCCCGGCCAGCACCTCAACATGATCGGCGCCTACCGCCCCGACATGCGCGAAGCCGACGATGAGGCACTCAAACGCGCGCAGATCTACTGCGACAGCTTCGACACCACCCTGGACCATATCGGCGAGTTCAAAATCCCGCTGGCTGCAGGCACCATCCAGCGCAGCGATGTGCTGGCGGACTGCTACAGCCTTGACCGGTTCCCCGCCTTCGATCCCGCACAGATCACCCTGTTCAAGAACGGCGGCGGCGCCCATCTGGACCTGATGACCAGCCACCACATCCTGCAGAAGTGGAAAGCAAAAGCATGATCTGGCTGCTGGCCCTTGCCGTTCTGGCAGTTGCACTTGCGCCCTTCCTGCGCGAGCGTCTGCGCAAGCCGATGAACGCCAAGGCCCGGCAGACCGCCCCCGGCGCGCTGGCGCAGCTGCCCGGCGGCTGCACCCATTACCGCTGGACCGGCCCCCTGCGCGGGCCCGTCGCGGTCTGCGTCCACGGCCTCACCACACCGTCTTTCGTCTGGAACGGCATCGCCAAGGGCCTGGGCGCCCTGGGCTACCGGGTGCTGACCTATGACCTCTACGGGCGCGGCTATTCGGACCGCCCCGCAGGCCCGCAGAACAGCGCATTCTTCCTCACCCAGCTGGAGGAGCTGCTGGCAGATCAGGAGGTGGGCGATGATGTCACCCTGATCGGCTATTCCATGGGCGGCGCCATTGCCACCGCCTTTGCGGCGGCCCACCCCACCCGCCTGCGCGAGCTGATCCTGCTGGCCCCTGCCGGTTTCGGCCGCAGCGGCGGCCGCTTGATACACATTATCCGCAATGTGCCGGTCTTTGGCAGCTGGCTGATGCACGCCATCTACCCCGCCCTGCACACCCGCAGCACTCAGGCAGAGCGCAGCCTGACCTCCTCCGTCCCCGGCATCATCGACCTGCAGCAGCAGGAGCTGGGCTACCGGGGCTTTGTTCCCGCCGTGCTCGCTTCCCTGCGCGGCGTCCTGAACGAGGATTTCACCGAAGAGCTCCGCAGCCTGCACAGCAAGGGCGTTCCGGCCCTGGCCATCTGGGGACAAGAGGATGCGGTGATACCTCCGAGCTCGCCCGGCCGCCTGGCCGAACGCGCCCGATCCGTCCGGCAGGAGGAAATCCCCGGCGCAGGCCACGGCCTGCCTTATACCCACACGGACCAGGTGCTCGAGATCATCGCCCAAAACCACCGCCGCGGCCTGATGTAAACGCCGCCCGCGCTTTTCATCTTTCCCTAAATACTCCGGGGTCCGGGGCTGGCCCCGGCTCCTCGGCCCGCCACGCAGCACACCGCAGGCGTCACGCCGCGACCGCAGCCGGGGCGGCCCGCAGCGGCCGCTCCTTCACCGGCAGATGCACAATCGCACTGAACGCCCCGACACCGACGCCGATCCACCAGACCAGGGTGTAATCGCCATAGGCGTCATACATCCGCCCGCCCAGCCAGACGCCCAGGAAACTGCCCAGCTGGTGGCTGAAGAACACGATGCCATAGAGCGTTCCCATGTAGCGCAGCCCATAGATATGCGCGACCAGGCCCGAAGTCAGCGGCACCGTCGCCAGCCACAGCGAGCCCATGGCAACCGAGAAGATGATCACCGACAGCGGTGTGATCGGGAATATGATGAAGGCCGCCGCCGCAATCGTCCGCCCGGTATAGATCGCCGCCAGCAGGTATTTCTTGGAATACCGCTTGCCCAGATAGCCCGCCAGCAGCGTGCCGCCCACATTGGCCGCCCCGATCAGCGAAATCGCCGCCGCCCCCAGCGCGGAGGTGGTGGTGATCCCGATCGAATGCAGCGCGCCGCCCGGCAGGATCGGCCCGCACATCTCAGTCACAAAGGCCGGGAAATGCGCGGTGACAAAGGCCAGCTGATAGCCGCAGCTGAAAAAGCCCAAGAAGATCAGCGTGTAGGACGGATCCTTGAACGCCTTCATCAGGATCGCCCCCATGCTCTCTTCCAGCTCCAGCCTGGAGGCCGCCTCCGGCGCCCGCATCAGCGGCAAGAACGCAATCAGCGCCAGCACCACGCCCGCAAACAGCAGGAAAATCGTCTGCCAGGGCAGGAACCCCAGCATCCACTCTGCCGTTGGCGCGCCAAAGATCTGCCCGGCAGACCCGGCCGCGGTGACAATCGCCAAGGACATCGAGCGGTTCTCGTCGGAACTGGCGCGGCCCACAACCGCCAGAACCACGCCAAACCCGGTGCCCGCGATGCCAAAGCCCACCAGCCACTCATAGGCCTGCATCTCAAACGGCGTCGTTGACCAGGCGCTCAGCACCAGCCCCGCGGCATAGACAATCGCCCCCATGACGATCGCTTTACGGTCGCCTATCTTCTCGGCAATGGCGCCGAATACCGGCTGCCCGATGCCCCAGGCCAGGTTCTGGATCGCAATCGCCAGCGAGAACTCCGCGCGCAGCCAGCCGAACTCCTCGGCAATCGGGATCTGAAAGACGCCAAAGGAGGCGCGCACCGCAAAGCTCACCATGATGATGATGCAGCCCACGATCAGAACGGGGGTAAACAGCGGCGCGGAACGGTCCATAGCGTCTCTCCTGGCAAGCTGCGGAACTCTCAGGGAAATCTGGCGGCCGGTCAAATCAGGAATTTTGCGCGCATGGTTAAGGAAAATTGATGTGACAGGCTTCTTAGGTCCTGGCCGGGTCAGAAAAGCTGATCCGGCCTGCCTCACGCAATACACTCCTTGGCACCGCGAGCGCACGAGGAACTTCCCATCCCCCGCGCCCCGCGCTATCCCTGTCCCCATGACCCATTTGAGTGCGCTTTACCGGCAGAAGATCGACGCGGGCGAATTGAAGCCCGACCCGGCCCAGGAAGCCGTGCTTCCCCATTTCGACCGCATCGCAGAAGGATTGAAGGCGCCGCCGGTGAAACGCGGCTTCTTCCGCAAGGCGGAATACCAGACGGTCAAGGGGCTCTACCTTTGGGGCGGCGTGGGCCGCGGCAAGTCGATGCTGATGGACCTGTTTGTCGACAGCCTGGACGGCATCCCCTCGCGCCGGGTGCATTTCCACGCCTTCATGCAGGAAATCCACACGCAGATGCATGAGGCCCGCCAGAACGGGGTCGAGGACGCGCTGGCGCCGGTGGCGGCAGACGTGGCAGACTCGGTGCGGCTCCTGGCCTTTGACGAGATGCAGATCACCGACATCACCGACGCGATGATCGTCGGGCGCCTGTTCGAGGCGCTGTTTGCCGCCGGGGTCACCGTGATCACCACCTCCAACCGGGTGCCGGACGACCTTTATAAGAACGGGCTGAACCGGCAGCTGTTCCTGCCCTTCATCGACCTGATCAAGGCGCAGATGGACGTGCATGAGATGGTCAGCGCCACCGATTACCGCCAGGACCGGCTGACCGGTGCGCAGGTCTATTTCGCGCCCGTCGACGCTGAGGCCCGCGCCCAGATCCGCGCGATCTGGGAGGATCTTTCAGGCGGCCCGGCACAGCCGCTGACGCTGGAGGTGAAAGGCCGCGAGGTTACCCTGCCCGCCTTCCGCAACGGGGTGGCGCGGGCCACTTTCTATGACCTCTGCGGCAAGATGCTGGGGCCGGGCGACTATCTGGCCATCGCCGAGGAAGTGAAGGTCCTGGTGATGGAGGACATCCCCCGCCTCAGCCGCAACAACTTCAACGAGGCCAAACGTTTCGTCACCCTGATCGACGCCCTCTATGAGGCGCGGGTGCGGCTGATCTGCTCCGCCGCGGCGCAGCCCGAAATGCTCTATGTCGAGGGTGAGGGCACTTTTGAGTTCGAACGCACCGCCTCGCGCTTGCGCGAGATGCAGGACAAGGACTGGGGCACCGCGGCGCCATGATCGTCCGCGATACGCCCAGCCGCTGGGAGATCTTCCTGATCCTGAACGGGTCCGTGGTGCCGCAGATCCTGCCCAACATCATCGGCGCCGCGCTCTGGGCGCTCCTGGTGCTGGTGCTGGACCGCTACGTCGTAGCGATGCCGGAAATCTCGATCGGCGCGATGGGAGTGTTCGGCCTGTCGCTGTCGCTGTTCCTCAGCTTCCGCAACAACGCCGCTTATGAGCGCTGGTGGGAGGCGCGGCGGATCTGGGGCCGCATGGTCTCCGACGTGCGCAGCCTGGCGCAGGAGCTGCGGATATTCGCCGGGAAAGGCCCCGATGAGGATTACATCCTGACCCGCATCCTGGCTTTCCACCACCTGCACCGCGCCCAGCTGCGCGGCGATGAGGTGGCGGAGACGGTCCGCCGCTGGGCCGGGCCGGAAGCGGCGGAGGCGCTGCTGAAGAACACCAACGCCCCGAATGCCGCCCTGCAGGACATCGCGACCCGGCTGCGCGAGATGGCAGAGGACGGCCGCATCGACGGTTTCGGCCAGCGCGCCCTGGCAGAACGGCTTGCCGCTTTCCCGGCCGCGCAGGCCGGCAACGAGCGGCTGCTGACCACCCCCCTGCCCTTTGTTTATTCCCTGCTGGTCTGGCGCACGACCTATCTCTACTGCCTGCTCTTGCCCTTTGCCCTCTTGGACAGCGCCGGCTGGTTCGAGCCGCTGGTGGCGGCGGTGGCGGCTTATGTCTTCTTCGGCCTGGCCCAGGTGACGCATGAATTGGAGCACCCGTTCCGCAAACAGGCCAATTCCGTCCCGCTCAGTGCCATGTGCCGGGTGATGGAGATCTCTGTCTGCAACGCCCTGGGCCGTGAGGTGCCGCCGCGGCTGGAGCCCGTGAACTACGTTCTGGACTAGGGGCAGGAAGGGTCAGGGGGCGCTGCCCCCTCGGCCTCACGGCCTCACCCCCGGAGTACTTCCGGAAAGATGAAAAGCGGCCGCGCCGCGCCAGCGGCGCCCGGCCCAACGGGATGAGACCGGCAGGTCGAAGCCGGGCGGGAGAGCCTCCCCCACCGCCGCAAATCTCAGCCGTTTTCGCGCAGGATATGGCCTGCCAGGTACAGCGAGCCGCAAATCAGCACCCGCGCCTGCGGGTCCTTGGCGATGATCGCCTGCAGCGCCGCCATGGTGCTCTCCGCGGTGCCCGCGGCGATGCCCACGGATTTGGCTGCGGCTTCGGTCTCCTCGGCGCTCAGTGTGTTGATCTCATCCGGGATCGAAATGGCGGTGAGGCTTGCAACATGCGGTGCCAGCGGCGCCATGTAGCCGCTCACATCCTTGGTGTTCAGCATACCGCAGATGAGGTGCGTGGGTCGTTCGGGCAGTTTTGCCAGCACATCGGCCAGCGCCACGCCGGCCGCGGCGTTGTGGCCGCCGTCCAGCCACAGCTCGGCCTCCGGAGCGGCCTCCACCAGCGGGCCGGTTTTCAGCTTCTGCATCCGCGCAGGCCATTCGGCATTCAGCATCGCGGCTTCGCAAGCCGCCTCATCCGCCCCCAGATGGCGCAGCGCCGCCAGCGCCGCACCGGCGTTCTGGATCTGATGCGCGCCCAGCAGGGCCGGCAGCGGCAGGTCCAGCAGGCCGTTTTCGTCCTGGAACACCAGCCGCCCCCGCTCCTCGTAGACGTGCCAGTGCTGGCCATAGGCGATCAGCGGCGCGCCAAGACGGGCGGCGGTGGCCTCAATAACCTCCATCGCCTCCTCGGGCTGCGGGCCGACCACAACCGGCACGCCGCGCTTGATGATCCCCGCCTTCTCCGCAGCGATCTTGGCCAGCGTGTTGCCCAGGAACTGCTCGTGGTCGATGGAGATGGGGGTGATGACCGACAGCTCCGGCGTAATCACATTGGTGGCGTCCAGGCGCCCGCCCAGACCGACCTCCAGCAGTGTGTAATCCGCAGGCGTACGCGAAAACGCCAAGAGCCCCGCCACTGTGGTGATTTCGAAATAGGTGATGTTCCCGCCATTGTTCGCTGCATAGCACTCATCCAGCACCTCGGTCAGATGCGGCTCGGAGATCAGTTCGCCCGCCAGCCGGATCCGCTCATGAAAGCGCGCCAGATGCGGCGAGGTATAGGCGTGAACGCTCTTGCCCATGCCCTCAAGACCCGCCCGGATCATCGCCTGGGTCGAACCCTTGCCATTGGTGCCCGCCAGGTGGATCACCGGCGGCAGTTTTTCCTGCGGATTGTCCAGCGCCTCCAGCAGGCGCCAGACCCGGTCCAGCGTCAGGTCGATGATCTTTGGGTGCAGCGCCATCATGCGGGCGAGGATCGCGTCGGAGGTCTGGGTCATCAGCCTGGTCCTGTCAGGTCGGAGTGTCTTAGGTCGCAAAGAACAGCGCCCGCCCAGGAAGGGACGGGCGCTGACCGGCCTTATAGGCCATGCGTATCTGTTTAAACCGGATTACTCGGCAGCTTCTTCGCTGGGAGCGCCATCGGCCGGCGCATTTGCGGCCTGGGGAGTCTCTTCCTTCTCCGGCACCGGCAGATCGCCCACCACCTGCGGCGGCAGGTCCATCAGCATGCGGATGATGGTGATCAGCTCTTCGCGCATCTCGGTGCGCGGGGTCACCCGGTCCAGCATGCCGTGGTCCAGCAGGTACTCAGCGCGCTGGAAGCCGTCGGGCAGCTTCTCGCGGATGGTCTGCTCGATCACCCGGGGACCGGCAAAGCAGATCAGCGCGTTGGGTTCGGCGATATGCACATCGCCCAGCATCGCATAGGAGGCGGTGACGCCGCCGGTGGTCGGATGGGTCAGCACCACGATATAGGGCAGGCCCGCCTCTTTCAGCATTTCGACCGCAACGGTGGTGCGCGGCATCTGCATCAGCGACAGGATCCCCTCCTGCATCCGGGCGCCGCCAGCGGCCGAGAACAGCACCAGCGGGCGGCCCAGCTTCACCGCTTCCTCAGCCGCGGCGATGATGGCGTTGCCCACATACATGCCCATGGAGCCGCCCATGTAGGAGAAGTCCTGCGCAGCAGCGATAATGGGCGTGCGGCCGATCTCGCCCGCGGCCACCAGCATCGCGTCTTTCTCGCCGGTCTTCTTCTGCGCCGCCTTGATCCGCTCTGGATATTTCTTCTGATCCTTGAACTTCAAGGGATCGGTCAGCGGCTCCGGCACCGCGACCTCGGTGAAGACACCGCCGTCAAACAGCGCGGTGAACCGGTCGCGCGGCGTGATGTTCATATGATGGCCGCAGCTGGTGCAGACGTTCTGATTGTCGCTCAGCTCGCGGTGAAACAGCATGGTGCCGCATTCATCGCATTTCTGCCAAAGGTTCTCGGGCACTTCGCGGCGCGAAAAGATCGAGTTGATCTTGGGCCGGACGTAGTTGGTGATCCAGTTCATATTGCTTGCCTCTCCGGGGGCGCGGTTTGCCCCCCAGATAAGGCGCATTTGCCGCAATTGCAATCAGCGGCGTATGGCAAGCCGCGCTGTCAGCCAGCTCACCAGCATCAGCGCAAAGTCGACGGCCATCCACGGGCGCAGGTTGCCGGTGTCGGCCATATCAAAGGGGATCAGGTACAGCGCCAGCCCATTGAGGCTGGTGGGCGAGGCAAACAGCAACAGCGCGGCGGCGTTGTTGAAAAAGTGCACCGCCATCGCAGGACCCAGGGTCCCGGCCCGTGCGGTCAGGTCCGCCATCAAGAGCCCGAACAGCCCGGCCCAGGCGGTGATCAGCAGCGCGTTTTCCCCGGCATCAACCGGCAGGTAATGGCCCAGCGCGAACAGCGCCGAGGGCACCAGCAGCCAGACCGCGGGGCTGCGGAAGCGGGCTGCCAGCGCCTGCTGGATATAACCGCGGAACAGGATCTCTTCCGAGCCGGTCTGCACCAGCACCGCGGCAACCGAGAAGGGCAGGATGCCCAGCCAGGTCCAGAACGGCAGATTCGGGGTCATCGGCGGCCCCATGCTGTAGGGCGGCAGGGCCATCAGCACTGCACTCAGCCCCAGCAGAAACAGGCTGACGCGGCCGAACTGCCAGACCAAGGGCCGCAAATGCCCGGTCACGGTGGCAAAGCTGCGCTGGTGAAACAGCCGGGCGGCCACCGCCACCCCCAGCGACAGGAAGGCAAAGCTGCCCAAGAGCACCAGCATCGCACCCGGGTTGCTGCCATCGGCCAGCCCCTGCAGCCAGGCTCCGGGAAACAGCTCCGCGACGGTCACCTGCAGCGCTGCTGTCATCGCAAAGCTGACCGCCGCCACCAGCACCAGCCCCAGCAGCAGACGCCACAGCTGCGGCTGCGCCCGGGCAAACCGCACCATGGCCTCATGCGCCCTGTAGCCCTGCCTGTGCCGCATGGATGCTCCCTTCCGGCCAACCGCCAAATGCCGGCAACGTTATGCATTGCTGCAACGCCATGGCAAGGCATCGGCACCGCGGGGCTGTTCGCTCTTGCCCGGCGGCGGGCCTGACCGTTATGAAATTGGCAAAAAACAACACCGGCAGGGGCAGCAGTGACTAAAATAACCAGCGGAAAACCCGCGTCTTTTCCGCCCGCCGGCGGAAAGGCGCCCACCCTTGCGCCATTGGCCAAGGCGGCTGCGGCGGTGCTGACCGGCGCGTTTATGACCGCTTGCTCCTCTGCCCCCCAAAGCCTCTCCTTTGCGGCCCGTGACGCCGGCCAGTCCCCCCTGCAAGGGGGCCAGATAATGTCCTTTGCCAACGGCGAGGTGCTGCTGGCCGCGCCGGAAAGCTATTGTTTCGACCAGCGCAGCAGCGCCGCGGACGGCAGCGGCGGCTTTGCCCTGATCGCCCATTGCAGCCGCCTGGAGGGGCGCGGCTGGTTCGGCGCCCGCAAGGCGGCGGTGCTGACCGCCTCCATCGGCCCGGCCAAACAGGACGCGCTGGCACCGCAGGCCACCGACATCGCCGCCATGTTCCCCGGCGCCCGGCTGCTGGAAAGCCGCGAGGATCAGCTGCTGCCGCTGGTGCGGCTGGAGTTTCCCGAAGCCGTGGCCAAGGGCGCCAGCCCGGTGCACTGGCGCGGCGCCTTTGTGCTCGACCGCCACCTGGTCGCGCTGGCGCTTTATGCGCCCGACGGCAGCCGCGCCCTGGGCAGCCACGGTGCGGCCCTGCTGAACGAGGTGACTCACCGCACGCTGGAGGCCTCCACCCTGCCGGAGCTGGAGGAGGCGCAGGCCGCACAACCGCCGGCAGCCGCCGCAGCGCTGCGGCCCCGGCCGCGGCCTGCGGGCCCGGCGGCAGACGGCGGCGCCCCCGAAGCCCGCAAAAAACGCGGGCTGCGCCAGCGGATTGCCGGTTTATTTCATTAGCCGCGCTCGGTTACACTGCCGCCAGCCCCCGCGGCCGGCCGCGCCGGGGCCGGACAGGCCAGCAAGACCTCAACTAGGCAAGAGAGAGCACGATGGGCAGGATCATGGACCGGCTGATGCACCTGCGCAGCCTGCGCCGCTGGCGCGCCGCGGCAGAGGAATCCTCCCGCGCGCCCTTGTCCGAACTGCGCCGCCAGCGCAACCACGCCCGCCAGCTGCGCACCCATCTGGACCGGCTGATCCACACCGCCGACGGCCGCCTGGCGCTGCCGCAGATCGGCTCTTCCTTCTTTCCCCGCCCGCACGGCACCGACTGGTCCTGGCGCCCGGAGATGTGGCGCGGCCCCTTGCCGGAGCGCGGGTTGTCCTCAGTCCCGGCCAAGGCCCGGCTGGGGGATGAGGTGCAGCTGTTTCACGACTGCGCCTTCTCGGAACTCACCCTGCGCCAGCTGCGCAATACCCGCGAGGAGGATCTCGCCCCCTTCGGCCTGCGCATGGATGTCTTCAAATTCGACGGCTCCTTCCTGTCGCTGGTGGTCGACCTGCCGCCCGCCGCCGCCGAGGGGATGACCCGCCAGCATCTGTTGCGGGTGGACAGCATCATCGAATCGGAAAAGCCGATCGAGATCTTCGCCCGGCTCAACATCCAGCACGGACCCAACACTGAGCAGATCGTGCGCGAGCTGCCGATGGAGGAGAAGAATATCGTGGTGGAATTCGACCTGGCCTATTCCCGGCTGAACGAGAAGCGGATCGAGAAGATCTGGCTCGACCTGATTTTCGAAGCGCCCGACATGAACCAGGTTGTCCTGCGCGACCTGACCTTCTCGCGCCACCGCCGCGCGGCGATCTGAGGAACCCTGCCCCATGAGCACCCGGACATGAGCACCCTGACACTGACCAAAATCCGCTTCCGCAATGGCGTATGGGAGGGCCAGATCGGCAACGCCCCCGCCAGCGGCGCCAAGCCGGACATCACCGTGATGTTCCAGGATCAGCCGGTTCAGGACGTCCAGCTGACCGAGGGCCAAAGGGGCGGTGAATGGACCATCTCGGTGCCCATCCCGGCAGAGGCCGTGGCTGACGGGGTGCAGACCTTCGTTATCTTCGACGCTGCCGGCAGCACCCGCCTGGGCGATTTCACCCTGATTGCGGGCGAAGCCGTCTCCGACGACCTGCGTGCCGAAGTCGAACTGCTGCGCGCCGAGCTGGACATGCTCAAGCGCGCGTTCCGCCGCCACTGCCTGGAGACGATGTAAGCCCGCTTACTCCAGCGACTGGAAATGCTCGCCCAGAACCTGCATCAGCCTGGCGTGCGGGATCGGCCCGTAGCTGGCCCGCGCCACACCGGCCTGCCGCGCGGTTTCCAGCGTGATGCCGCGCATCATCGTATTGACCGGCAGCGGGCTCGCCTCGCAGACCCGGGCCACCAGATCGGGATCGCTCAGCCCCGGGACAAAGAACCCGTTGGCGCCCGCTTCGGCATAGGCCTCGCCGCGCTCCAGCGCCTCCGACAGCAGCGCACCGTGCTTGGAGGCATCCTTTTCCTTCAGGAACAGGTCGGTGCGGGCATTGACGAAGATATCCGCATGGGCCGCCCGCACCGCGGTCACCCGGCGGGCCTGCTCAATGATCCCGTACAGCTCCGCGGTGCCGACAACCTGATCCTCGAAGTTGAGGCCCACCGCGCCGGTTTCGGCCAGCCGCGCCACATTGGCGGTCAGCTGCTCCGGCTCGCTGGCATAGCCGCCCTCGAAATCAATCGTCACCGGCAGGTCCGTGGCCGCAATGATCCGCTCCGCGTTGCCCAGCACAAACTCCAGCGGGATCTGTTCCCCGTCCGGGAACCCTTGCGCCGCCGCCACCGGGTAACTGCCGGTCGCCAGCGCCGATGCCCCTGCCCCGGCAACCGCCTTGGCGCTGCCCGCGTCCCAGATGTTGTAAAGCACCACCGGGTTGCCCGGCTGGTGCAGCGCCGCAAAAGCCGCGGCGCGCTCTGAATATGTCATGCTGAAATCCTCTGTTTATAGCCTGTTTCAATCTCGATCAGCCGCTGCTTGCGCCACAAGCCGCCGCCGTACCCCGTCAGCGATCCATCCGCCGACAGCACCCGGTGGCAGGGCACCACCAGCGCCAGTTGGTTGGCGCCATTGGCCCGCGCCACCGCCCGCGTGGCCGAGGCCCGCCCCAGCTCCCGCGCGATCTGCGAATAGCTGCGGGTCTCGCCCGCCGGGATGGTCAGCAGATAGCGCCAGACCTCGCGCTCGAACCCGGTGCCATGCAGCGACAGCGGGGTCCGGAAATCCGCGCCTTCGCCCGCAAAGAACCGGCGCAGCTCCTCCGCGATCTGTTCTGTGGGTGCCGGGCGGCCAAAGCCCAGCCCCCCGGGCTGCGCCTTCTGCAGCTTGGCCACCTCGCGCGGCAGCGCCTTGCGGTCGGCGAACTCCAGCAGATGCAGCTGATGGGCGCAGCTGATCGCAATCATCGCGCCCAGCGGCGTGTCGATCCAGTCGGCCAGCAAGAGCGCATCCTTGCGGAAGGCGCCGGGCGCGATCCCCACCAGCTTGGCAAAGGCTGCGCGGAAGGCGCTGGCGCTTTCGAACCCCGCATCAATCTGCGCCGCAATCACCGGCTCCCCCGCCTTCAGCGCGGTGAAGCCTTCGCGCAGCCGCCTCTGCCGCGCAATCTCCAGAAAGGTCATCCCGAAATGCCGCTTGAAGGCGCGCCGCACGGTGGAGGGATCCAACCCCAGCCGCACCAGATCGCCTTCGCCCCAGCGGTAGGCAGGCCGCGCCTCCAGCCGGGCCAGCAGGTCCTGCACCACCGGGTCATCGCCGGCCGCCGCGGCCAGCGGCTTGCAGCGCTTGCAAGCGCGGAACCCCGCTTCGATGCAGTCGCCGGGGGTGGCATGGAACCGGCAGTTCTCGAACTTCGGCTTGCGCGCCGGGCAGGTCAGCCGGCAGAAGATGCCGGTGGAGGTGACGCCAACATAGGCGCGCCCCTCGTATGCGGCGTCACGGTCTAGCAGCGCCTGGTAGAGCGTGCGGGAATCAGGCAGGTCAAACATCATGGCCGGAGCATAGACCAGCCCGCCCGCTCAGTACGCCGAAGATCGGGCGTTGATTTTCAAAACGTTGCGATAAAGCCGGGCGGGGCGGAGCATTCCGCAAGCCGTTGCGCCGCCGCCGTGCGCTGCCTTCACGCAATCCTCACGCCGCTGTGCCACACTCCCGGCTGATCGAGATCACCCGCCATGGCCCCGCGCAAGGGCCATGATACGAGGCGCAGGCATCTGTGAGGCTGCCTGCGCGACACCCGGAGACCGGCCCTGATAAAAAGGGGGTCGTTCAGGAAATCCTGTCCGAGCAGGCCCCGAGGGGTCTGTCCATTCTCTGTCCGGCGGCGCCGCCCCCCTTATCATCCGGCACCCCGAAACGACCCGGAACGACACCGCCGCTATCAGGCGGCAGACAAGAAAAAGGCCGCCCAACCGGACGGCCCCTTTGTGCTGCGTGTTTGCGGCAGACTCAGTTCGGGCCCAGCGCCACCAGCCCCTTCAGGATGTCGATGGCATAGGCCAGCTGGTAATCCTCCTCGCGCAGTTCGGCGGCTTTCTCGGCCTGCTCGCGCTCTTCCTCGATCTGGCGGATCTCATCCTCGCTCAGGGAATCGTTGTTGAGGCTGCCGCGCAAGTCGGCTTCCGAACGCGAGCGGCGTGTGGGACTGTCCTCGTCCTCAGCCGCGGCAGTGCGGCGGGGCTGTTGCACCACGATGTCGGGCGAGACGCCCAGC
Source organism: Leisingera sp. ABM4_103 (assembly GCF_056158685.1). NCBI lineage: Bacteria > Pseudomonadati > Pseudomonadota > Alphaproteobacteria > Rhodobacterales > Roseobacteraceae > Leisingera > Leisingera sp. ABM4_103. The sequence continues at coordinate 1,065,774 of NZ_JBSWTU010000005.1, forward strand.
GCCTGGATCGAGCGGCCCGACGGCGTGTAATAGCGCGCGGTGGTCAGGCGCATGGCGCCGTCGCCCTTGAGCGGCATCACCGTCTGGACCGACCCCTTGCCAAAGGACTTGGTGCCCACAACAATTGCACGGCGGTGATCCTGCAGCGCGCCCGCCACGATTTCCGAGGCCGAGGCCGAGCCGCCGTTGATCAGCACCACAATCGGCTTGCCGTCGGCCAGATCGCCCGGGGTGGCGTTGAACCGTTCGCCGTCCTCGGGGTTGCGGCCGCGGGTGGAGACGATCTCACCGGATTCCAGGAAGCTGTCGGCCACCTTGATCGCCTGGGTCAAGAGGCCGCCCGGGTTGTTGCGCAGGTCCAGCACGATGCCGTTGACGTTTTCCATGCCGCCGGCTTCCTCGATCTGCTTCTTCAGGTTTTCCTCGAGGTTCGGCGTGGTCTGATCGTTGAAGGTGGTGATCCGCATCACCACGGTGTTGCCCTCGGTGCGGGCCCGCACCGCGGTCAGCTTGATGGTGTCGCGGATGATCGAGACATCGAACGGCTCCGCCTCGCCTTCGCGCACCACGGTGATCACGATCTCAGAGCCGACCGGCCCGCGCATCAGGTTGACCGCTTCATCCAGCGACAGGCCCAGCACGCTTTCGCCGTCCACATGGGTGATGAAATCGCCGGCTTCCATCCCGGCCTCATCCGCCGGGGTGCCGTCGATGGGCGACACGACTTTGACAAAGCCCTCTTCCTGGGTGACTTCGATGCCCAGGCCGCCGAACTCGCCGCGGGTCTGCACCCGCATCCGGCTGGCGTCATCGGGCGACAGGTAGCTGGAATGCGGATCCAGCGAGGTCAGCATCCCGCCGATGGCCGCCTCGATCAGCTCCTTCTCGTCGACCTCCTCGACATATTGCGCGCGGATGCGCTCGAAGATGTCGCCGAACAGGTCAAGCTGCTCATAGACATTGGCCTCGCGCGTGCCTTCCTGCGCCAGCAAGGGGCCTGCAACATAGGTCGTGGCGACAATCCCTGCCAGCGTGCCGCCAACGGCGGCCATCGCAAATTTTTTCATCAAGCCTTCATCCACCTTTTCCAGTGCGGAACCATGTTTCCGGGTCCACCGGGCTGTTGTCCATTCTCACTTCTATATAGAGCGTTTCTGTCCGGTCAGTTCCACCCCCTTCACCGCTTGTTGACAGAATTGCGTCCGGTCCCGGATTTTCGCCGCTCATCAGCCCGACGGGGGTGCCTTCGGGGATCACCTGCCCCGCCTCGCCGAACACTTCGGCCAGGCCAGAAAGGACAAAGAGGGTTTTCGGCTGCGGCTCCAGAATCACCACGTTGCCCAGATCCAGAAGCGGCCCGCGGTAGCGGATGGTGGCGGCAGTGGGCGCGGTGACCAGCGCCCGCGGGCGGGTGGCGACCAGCAGGCCCGGGCGGGCAATGCCTGCGGCATCGCGCTGGCCATAACCGCGCAGCACCAGCCCTTCGACCGGCAGCGCCAAGGTGCCGCGCAGATCGCTGATGTCAGCGCTGGATTCGGCGATTTCGCCGCCGGCGATCTCGGCCAGCCCGTCGGCAAAGCCCGACAGCGTCTCGGTGGAGGAAATCAGGATCGCGGTGCGCACCGGATCAGCGGTGAACCGCTTGGGCAGAGTGGTGCGGTCGGCAATCGCGGTCGACAGCTGCACCCGCGCGGACTGCACGCCCGCCAGCCCCTCCTCCAGCGTCCTGGCCGCATTCTGCTGCAACAGCCGCAGCGCCTGCACCTCGTCCAGATCCGTCTTCAGCGACTGCGCCTTGGCGTGCAGCGCCGGGGTCACCTCCGCCAGCATCATCGCCGAGCGCGCAGCCCCCAGAGGCCCTGAGGGGTGCACCATCAGCACCGGCGGCGGCGAGGTTTCGATGGTCTGGATGATCCCCAATAGGCCCGAGACCTCCTCCTGCCGCGCCGCCAGCTGCGCGCTCAGCTGCGCCTCGCGCCGCGCCACCCGGCGCAGGCCGTCGCGCATCGCCGCCAGTCCGGCTTCAAACGCCTGCACCGTGCCGGTCAGCGCCTTCACCCGGTCGCGGGAGCTGTCGGCCTCCTGCAATTGAACCGAGGCGGCCTCCAGCTGCGCCGCGGCCTCGCGCGCGGCGGCTGCCGGGTCCGCCGCCGCCGGCAGCGGTGCAGCCAGCAGCGCCAGCAGCATCAGGCCCGCGCGCCGGATCATGACAGCAGGCTCTCCCCGGTCATTTCCGCGGGCTTCTCCAGCCCCATCAGCTCCAGGATCGTCGGCGCCAGATCGGCCAGCCGTCCATCCCGCAGCTGAGCGCCCTCGGGCCCGCCCACCAGCGCCACCGGCACCAGGTTCAGCGTATGGGCGGTGTGGGCGCCGCCGGTCTCGGGGTCGATCATCACCTCGCAGTTGCCGTGGTCGGCGGTGACGATCATCGCGCCGCCCGCCTTCTCCAGCGCTTCCACAACCTGCGCCAGGCCGCGGTCCACCGCCTCGCAGGCCAGCATCGCCGCCTTGATGTCACCGGTGTGGCCGACCATGTCGGGGTTGGCATAGTTGGTGACAATGAGGTCATAGCCCGCCTCGATCGCCTCGACGAATTTCTCCGTCACCTCCGGTGCGCTCATCTCCGGCTGCAGGTCATAGGTCGCCACATTCGGCGACTTGGGCATATAGCGGTCCTCGCCCTCTTCCGGCTCTTCCTTGCCGCCGTTGAGGAAGAAGGTCACATGCGGGTATTTCTCGGTCTCGGCCAGGCGGAACTGGCGCTTGCCCTGCTTGGCCACCCATTCGCCCAGCGTGTTGACGATGGCCGCCTTGGGATAGCAGGTGGTCATGTAATCATTGTGGCCGTCGGAATATTCAACCATGCCCAAGAGGCCCGCCAGCTGGGGGCGTTCGCCGGTGTCGAATTCGGCAAAGCCCGGCTCACCGATGGCGCGCAAGATCTCCCGCGCCCGGTCGGCCCGGAAGTTCAGGCAGAAGAACCCGTCGCCGTCCTTCACTCCCTCATAGCCTTCCAGCACGGTGGCGCCGATGAACTCATCGGTTTCCGACTGGTTATAGGCATGGTCCACCGCGCCATGGGCTGTCTGCCCAGGCCGCCCCTTGGCATGGATCATCGCATCATAGGCCTCGCTGACGCGGCCCCAGCGGTTGTCGCGGTCCATCGCGAAATAGCGCCCGGTGACGGTGGCAATCCGCGCGCCTTCGGGCAGCTTCTCTTCCAGTTCGCGGAAATAGCCAAACGCCGATTTCGGCGCCACGTCGCGGCCGTCGGTGATCGCATGCAGCCAGACCGGCACCCCGGCGTCCGTGATCGCTTTCACCGCCGCCAGGATATGATTGATATGCCCGTGCACCCCGCCGTCCGAGACCAGCCCCATCAGATGCGCGGCCCCGCCGGTTTCTTTCAGCCGCGCGATAAACGCCTGCAGCGTCTCGTTTTCAAAGAAGCTGCCATCCTCGATCGCCAGGTCGATCTGGCCCAGGTCCATCGCCACCACCCGGCCCGCGCCGATATTGGTGTGGCCGACCTCGGAGTTGCCCATCTGCCCGGTCGGCAAGCCGACATCCGGCCCATGGGTGATCAGCTTCGCGCTCGGCCCCTTGGCCATGATCGCATCAAACGTGGGGGTCTGCGCCAGATAAGGCGCGTTGGCCTTGCCCGGCTCGCCGCTGCCCCAGCCATCGAGAATGCACAGGACAACGGGTTTGGGTGCGGTCATGGGTCAGGCTCCGGGGCAAGGAAAGGTTCGCAAGCCTTCTAACGCCTCGCCGCCCCGGGGTGAACCGCCATTCCTGCCGCAGTTGGCGTTATCAGGCGCAAGATCAGGCGCAGACCCGCCCTGCGCCTTTCATCTTTCCCCAAATACTCAAATCCCCGGCCCGCCCTGCGCGCTGCCGTCTCTGTCCTGCGGCGTCAGCAGATGCCGGATCAGCGCCACCGGATGCGCCCGCAAGCTCAGCCGCATGGCGACGTAATCCTCCACCACCTCCTCGCCCAGCCCCATCTGCGGCAGGCTGGCCTCCGGCTCATAAATCGCCTCGCCGTCCAGCTCGCGGGCAAACAGCGGCAGCGGCTTGCGGGCGGAGATCGCCTTGGCCGCCCATAAGGCTTCCCGCCGGTTCAGCCCCAGGGAGGCAAAAGCGTCCGCCTCCGCCAGGCGTTCGATCACCGGCGGCGCGATGCCTGCCTTGCGCCAGACGTCCTCCACCTCGTGATAGCCGTTGCCGCGCGCCGCGGTCAGCCAGGCGGCATCCTCGTCGCGCAGGCCTTTCACCTGCCGGAACCCCAGCCGCAGCGCCAGGCCGCCGTGGCCGTCGGGCTCCATCACGTTGTCCCAATAGGAATTGTTGATGCAGACCGGGCGCACCTCGACCCCATGCGCGCGGGCGTCGCGCACGATCTGGGCGGGCGCGTAGAACCCCATCGGCTGGGCGTTCAGCAGCGCGCAGGCAAAGATCCCCGGATGGTGGCACTTGATCCAGGCCGAGGCATAGACCAGCAGCGCGAAACTCGCCGCATGGCTTTCGGGAAACCCGTAGGAGCCGAACCCCTCGATCTGGGAGAAACAGCGTTCGGAGAACTCCGCATCATAGCCGTTCTTCGCCATGCCGCGCAGGAACAGGCTGCGGAATTCGCTGACGTTGCCGTGTTTCTTGAAGGTCGCCAAGGACCGCCGCAGCCGGTCGGCCTGCTCCGGCGAGAAGCCCGCGCCGACGATGGCGATCTGCATCGCCTGCTCCTGAAACAGCGGCACGCCGAGGGTCTTGCCCAGCACCTCGCCCAGCGCGTCGGAGGGGAAATGCACCGGCTCCTCGCCATTCCTGCGGCGGATATAGGGGTGCACCATGTCGCCCTGTATCGGGCCGGGGCGGACGATGGCGACCTCGATCACCAGGTCATAGAAACAGCGCGGCCGCATCCTGGGCAAAAAGTTCATCTGCGCCCGGCTTTCGACCTGGAAGACGCCGATACTGTCGGCCCGGCACAGCATGGTATAGACCGCCGGATCCTCCGGCGGCAGGGTGGCGAGGCTGTAATCCAGCTGGTGGTGCTGCTGCATCAGGTCGAACGCCTTGCGGATGCAGGTGAGCATCCCCAAGGACAGCACATCGACCTTGAGGATGCCGAGCGTGTCGATGTCATCCTTGTCCCAGCAGATGACCGTGCGGCCCTCCATGGTGGCGTTCTCGATCGGCACCAGCTCATCCAGCCTTCCTTGGGTGATGATGAAACCGCCCACATGCTGGCTCAGATGCCGGGGAAAGCCGATGATCTGCTCCACCAGCTGCATGGTCAGCTGCAGGCGGCGGCTGTTCGGGTCGAGGCCGATCTCGCGCATCCGTTCCGCCTCCACCCCCTTGGTGCTGAAAAAGCCCCAAAGCTGCGAGGACATGGCCGAGATGGTGTCCTCGGTCAGCCCCATGGCGCGGCCGACCTCGCGGATGGCGCGCTTGCCGCGGTAGTGGATCACCGTGGCGCAAAGCCCTGCGCGTTCCCGCCCATAACGCTCATAGATCCACTGGATCACCTCCTCGCGCCGCTCGTGCTCGAAATCGACGTCGATGTCTGGCGGCTCGTCGCGGGCCTCACTGACGAAGCGCTCGAACACCATGGTGCCCAGCTCCGGGCTGACGGAGGTGACGCCGAGGCAGTAGCACACCACCGAGTTCGCCGCCGAGCCGCGGCCCTGGCAGAGGATGCCGCGGGAGCGGGCAAAGGCGACGATGTCGCGCACCGTCAGGAAATAGGGGTCGTATTTCAGCTTGGCGATCAGGGCCAGCTCATGCTCCAGCAGCGCGCGCACCTTGTCCGGGGCGCCGCCGGGGTAGCGCCAGCGCAGGCCCTCTTCGGCCAGCCGCCTGAGCCTTTGCGGCGGGGTTTCCTGTTCGCTGCCTTCATCCGGGTAGTCATAGCGCAGCTCATCCAGCGAGAAGCTGAGCTGGTCCGCCAGCCGGGCGGCATTGTCCACCGCGTCCTCATGGCCGCGGAACAGGCGGCGCATCTCGGCCTCGGACCGCAAGCGCTGCTCGCCATTGGCCATGGCGGCGCGGCCCAGGGCTTCGACCTTGCAGCGCAGGCGGATGGCGCTCAGCACGTCGCCCAGGCGGCGGCGGCTGCCGTGGTGCATCCGCGGCGCGGCGCTGGCCAGCGGCGGCAGGTTGAGATGTTCCGCCAGCTCCGCCAGCGCGGCAAAGCGGGCCCGGTCGCCGCCGTCATAGGCCGGCGTCATCAGCAGGTGCATCCGCCCGGCAAAGCGGCGCGTCAGCGCGTCCATATGCGGCCCCCATCCGCCCGCGCCGCAGGGCAGATGTCCCGCCTGCGGCAGCAAGAGCAGGTGGAGGCCGTCTGCAAACTCCAAAAGGTCTGAGAGGTGGAGAATGCAGCTGCCTTTCTCTGCCCGCAGCCGGCCGGTGGAGATCAGCCGCGTCAGGCTGCCCCAGCCGGTGCGGTTCACCGGCAGCGCGATCACCTCCGGCGCATCGGTGAAGACCAGCCGCGCCGCCGGGATCAGCCGCACGGTTTCATAGACCGGGAAAGAGGCGGGCTGCGGAATTTCTGCGGGGCGCGGCGGGCCGATGGGGGTGTTGCGGCGGTCCCAGGCCTGCCGCTCGCGCACCCGGCGGGCGATGTCGCGGCACTCCGCATGGGCGCGCACGATGCCCGCCACCGAGTTTTCGTCGGCAATGGCAATGGCCGCGATCCCCAGCTCCAGCGCACGGGCCGCGTACTCCTCCGGGTGGGAGGCCCCGGTGAGGAAGGTGAAGTTGGAGAGGCAGGCGAACTCGGCAAACATGAGTCGTATGATATTCCCGTTTTGTTCTCATGTGGAGTCGCACCGCACGCACCTGCCGCGACGTGCCCCCGCGCCGCGCGCCAGCGCGGCGCCCGGCCCAACCGCCGCAGGGCATTTTCAATGCCCGCCCGGCGGGCGGGAGCGCCCCCGGCGGTCTGCCGGATGCGCAGGATCCGGGTCGATTGCGGCGGGGCGGTTCAGGCAGGGTGTTGTCAGCAAAGGAGAAACCCCATGACCAGAATCACCGCCCTGCCCACAGATATTGTCCGCGCGCTGCAGGATGGCGGGCCGGACGCCCATGGCCAGATGCCGGAGCGTACGGTGTCAGACGGCGGCGCCAACCCCTGCCGCCATTGCCTGCAATACATTCCCGCGGGCGCAGAGATGCTGATCCTGGCCCACTGCCCCTTTCCTGAGGCGCAGCCCTATGCCGAGACCGGGCCGGTCTTTCTGTGTGCGGATCACTGCAAGCGGCATGAGGGCGAGCAGGTGCCGGAGGTTCTGGAAGGCTCCCCTGATTACCTGATCAAGGGCTACAGCGCGGATCACCGGATCGTCTATGGCACTGGCATCGTGATCCCGCAGGCGGAGATGATGGCACAGGCCGGAAAGATCCTGGAGGATGAGCGGGTGGAGTACATCCACATCCGGTCGTCGCGCAATAATTGCTATCAGGCGCGGATTGACCGGGGGTGAAAACGTGATGCTGGCCTCAAAAAGTTGAGGGCAGCGCCCGTCCCGGCGGGGTGGAAGCGAAGCGCCCGCATCGTGCTGGAAGCGCGCCTCCGGCATGACGGGGGGCGGGACGGGCGCGGCCCGGCCTACCGGCCGGGCGGAACAGCCGTTAATTATGCCTGTGTTTTCGTCAGCGACAGGAAGACATCCTCTAGGTCCGCCTCTTCGGTTTTCACGTCGCGAATGCTGATCCCGGCGGCGCGGACCGCGGCCAGAACCTCTTCGGCACTGGTCGTGCGGCTGCGGTAGCGCAGCACCACGGCGCCGTCTTCGCGCAGGCCGGCCTCGATCCCCTCGCCCTGCGGCAGCGCCGCGGCAGGCTCTGCCGGCTGTACCACCATCGTCTTGGCATCGAGCCGCCCCAAGAGGCTCGCCTTGCTGTCGCGTGCGACCACCTCGCCCTGGTTGATGATGGCGATCTCGTCGCACATCTCCTCGGCCTCCTCCAGGTAATGGGTGGTGAGGATGATGGTCATGCCCTGCGCGTTCAGCTTGCGGATGTTCTCCCACAGCATCTGGCGCAGCTCGATGTCGACGCCCGCCGTCGGCTCGTCCAGCACCAGAACCGAGGGGCGGTGGACCAGCGCCTTGCCCAGAAGCAGACGCCGCCGCATACCGCCGCTAAGCGTGCGGGCATAGGCCTCTGCCTTGTCCTCCAGCCCGATCATGCGAAGGATTTCGTCGCTGTGCCGCTCGTGCTTGGGCACGCCGTAAAGCCCCGCCTGCACCTCCAGCGCGCCGCGCGGGGTGAAGAAGGGGTCGAGGTTCAGCTCCTGCGGCATGACGCCGATGGCGGCGCGGCTCTGGCGGGGGTTTTCGTCTTGGTCAAAGCCCCAGATCGTCACCTTGCCGGAGGTCTTGCGCACCAGCCCGGCCAGGATGTTGATCATCGTCGACTTGCCCGCACCATTCGGACCCAGCAAGCCAAAGACCGAGCCGCGCGGCACCGTCAGGTCAACGCCCTTCAGCGCGTGTTTCTCCGGCTGGCCCTTATAGCCGCCGTAGATTTTACGCAAAGCCTCGATACGGATTGCATCGCTTGTCATTGCCGCTCTTGCCCCCGGTTTTTGCTTGGCTCATAAATGCGCCTAGCCGAAAACCGAAAGGACTGCCAGCCATGAGCATCGAAGCGCCGGAAACCAAGATCGTTGAGAGCCGCAAGGTGGCCTGTGACGGCAGCGAGGGCGCGTTGGGGCATCCGCGGGTTTATCTGCTGATCCCCGAAGAGGAGGGGTTCGTGGAATGCCCCTATTGCGACTGCAAATACGTCTACAAGGACGCGGCAAAGGCGGCGGAGTGATCCGGGCGGCGTGAGGCCGATCGGGCGGAGGCCCGGTCCCGGAAAATTCGAATTTTCCGGCCAAATTTCTTTGAAGAAATTTGCCAGCGCCCGGTAGTCTGCCGCTGGATGAAACAGGCGGGCGGCAGCGATGGCACAGCTCTTGATCGTTTACCACAGCCGCACCGGCGGCAGCCGCCAGATGGCGGAGGCTGCGTATGAGGCCGCGCGCGGTGAAACAGAGACCATCCTGAAACAAGCCGAAGACGCCGGGCCGGAGGATCTGCTGGCGGCGGATGGCTATATCTTCTGCGCGCCGGAGAACCTGGCGGCGCTGTCGGGGATGATGAAGGAATTCTTCGACCGCTGCTATTACCCGGTGCTGGGCCGGATCGAAGGCCGGCCTTATGCGCAGATGGTCTGTGCCGGATCGGACGGAGAGAACGCCGCCCGCCAGACCGCGCGGATTGCCACCGGCTGGCGCCTGAAAGAGGTGCAGCCGCCGCTGATCCTCTGCACCCATGCGCAGACGCCGGAGGCGATCCTGGCGGAGAAGGTGATCCCCGAAGACGAGCTGGACACCTGCCGCGAGCTGGGGCTGGCGATGGGCGCAGGCCTCAGCATGGGAGTGTTCTAGGCCCCTGCCCTGCGGCGAGCGGCGGTCAGAGCTCGACGCGCACCTCGTGCATCCACAGTTTCGGCGGGCGCGACAGCATGAAGACCACGACATCGGCCAGGTCCTCCGGCTCGGTGAAGATGTGGTTGGGGACGTCTTCGCCTGCCTTGGCGAACATGCCGGTGTTGGTGCCGCTCTGATACAGGCCCGCGACGCGCACGCCGGTTTCTGCCTCGTCGACCTTCAGCACATCGGTAAAGCCGCGCACGCCGTATTTGGTGGCGGTGTAGACCGACTGGCCCGCCTGCGCCACGACACCGGATTTGGAGGCGACGTTGAGAATGGCGGCCTCCTCCCGGTCGCGCAGTGCGGGCAGCAGGTGGCGGGTCAGCTGCATCAGGCCGGTCAGGTTGGTCTGCACCGTGGCCATCAGCATCTCCTCCGAAATGCTGTCCAGCGGGCCGGCCTTGTGCCAGATGCCCGCATTGTTGATCAGGATATCCACGCTGCCGAAGTCCTGGAGGATGGCCTTGGCCGAGGCAGAAATCGCCGCCGGATCGGTCATGTCCGCCCCGTAGCTGCGCGCCTCGGGAGCGCCGAGGCTGCGGGCCTCCTCTGCCACCTGTGCCAGACGGTCCTGGTTGCGGCCCAGAATTGCCAGCTTGCAGCCCTCGGCGGCCAGTTTCAGGCAGATATGCTTGCCGATGCCATCGCTGCCGCCCGTGACAATGACCGTTTTTCCGTTGAGCTGCATGGGGTTCCGTCCTGATGTGTGGTGAAGGAAGGCCAGAGGTCTATCACAGCAGGGCGGCTGCCGGAACCCGCCGCCCTTCTGAGGCAGCAAAGGACCGCCGCTGCCGGTTCCTGCCGCCGGCGGCAAACGGCAATTGCCCTTCCCTGCCGGATCACCGATAACCGGGAAACAGAACACGAACGGATTTCCAACAGGAGCGCGACGGGCCATGAGCGGGACAACATTCGGCAAGGGCTGCCATCTGCATCTGATCGACGGCTCGGCCTTCATCTTCCGCGCCTATCACGCGCTGCCGCCCTTGACGCGGAAATCCGACGGGTTGCCGATCGGTGCGGTGGCCGGTTTCTGCAACATGCTGTTCAAGCAGGTTGAGGACAACAAAGGCCCGGATGCGCCGACCCATGTGGCGGTGATCTTTGACCATTCCGGCACGTCGTTCCGCAATGAGATGTATGATCTCTACAAGGCCAACCGCCCGCCCGCGCCCGAGGACCTGGTGCCGCAGTTCCCGCTGACCCGCGAGGCGACCAAGGCCTTCAACATCGCCTGCAAGGAGGTCGAAGGGTTTGAGGCCGATGACATCATCGCCACGCTGGCGCATCAGGCGCGCGATGCGGGCGGGCGGGTCACCATCATCTCGTCGGACAAGGACCTGATGCAGCTGGTCGGCGGCGGCGTCGAGATGCTGGATGCGATGAAGAACAAGCGCATCGACAGCGACGGCGTGGTGGAGAAATTCGGCGTTGGCCCCGACCGCGTGGTGGATGTGCAAGCGCTGGCTGGTGACAGTGTCGATAACGTGCCGGGCGCGCCGGGGATCGGGATCAAGACCGCCGCTCTGCTGATCAACGAATTCGGCTCTTTGGAAGAGCTGCTGGACCGGGCGGAAGAGATCAAGCAGCCCAAGCGCCGTCAGACGCTGATTGAAAAGCGCGATCAGATCGAGCTTTCGAAGAAGCTGGTGCAGCTGGACTGCGGTATGGAGCTGGACTTCACCCTGGATGATCTGGAGGTGATGGAGCCGGACGCGGACACCCTGATGAGCTTCCTGACCGAAATGGAGTTCCGCACCCTGTCCAAGCGCTTGGCCGACCGGCTGGGGGTTGAGGCGCCGGCAATCCCGGACGCGCCCGCCGCGGCGCCGGTTTCCGCGGCAGCAGAAGCGCCGGAAGCGGTGCCGTTTGACAAGGAAAAATACGAATGCGTCCGCGATGCGGCGGCGTTGCAGGTCTGGATCGACCGCATCCGCGAGCGCGGCTGGGTGGCGGTGGACACCGAGACCACGGGCCTGGATGAAATGGTGGTGGATCTGGTCGGCATCTCGCTGTGCGTCGAGGCAGGCGAGGCCTGTTACATCCCGCTGGCGCATAAGGCGGGGGGCGATGATCTGTTCGGCGGTGAAGGGCTGTCCGAAGGGCAGATGCCGCTGGAGGAAGCGGTGGCGATGCTGAAGCCGGTTCTGGAAGATCCGGCGATCATGAAGATCGGCCAGAACATGAAATACGACGCCAAGATCTTCCACCGCTACGGGGTGGATGTGGCGCCGATCGACGACACCATGCTGATGTCTTATGCGCTGCACGCGGGCCTGCACGGGCACGGCATGGATACGCTGTCCGAACGCTACCTCGACCACACGCCGATCCCGATCAAGCCGCTGCTGGGGTCCGGCAAATCGGCGATCACTTTTGACAAGGTGGCGATTGACGACGCGGTTCCGTATGCCGCCGAGGACGCCGACATCACCCTGCGCCTGTGGCAGCTGTTCAAGCCGCAGCTGCATCAGGAGAGGGTGACAACGGTCTATGAAACGCTGGAACGGCCGCTGGTGCCGGTGCTGGCGGATATGGAGCGCAACGGCATCAAGGTGGACCGCGATACGCTGAGCCGCATGTCCAATGCCTTTGCCCAGAAGATGGCAGCGCTGGAAGCGGAGATCCATGAGCTGGCGGGCGAGAGCTTCAACGTCGGCTCGCCCAAGCAGCTGGGCGAGATCCTGTTCGACAAGATGGCCCTGCCGGGCGGCAAGAAGGGCAAGACCGGCGCCTATGCCACCGGTGCCGATATACTGGAGGATCTGGCGACCGAGCATGACCTGCCGGCACGGGTGCTGGACTGGCGGCAGCTCAGCAAGCTGAAATCGACCTACACCGATGCGTTGCAGGACCATATCAACCCGGACACCGGGCGGGTGCATACCTCCTACGCCCAGACCGGGGCGAGCACGGGCCGCATGGCCTCGACCGATCCGAACCTGCAGAACATCCCGGTCCGCACCGAGGAAGGCCGCCGCATCCGCGAGGCGTTCGTGGCGGAAGAGGGCAATGTGCTGCTGTCGCTCGACTACAGCCAGATTGAACTGCGCATCCTCGCCCACATGGCCGGGATCGACACGCTGAAACAGGCCTTTGCTGAGGGCCAGGACATCCACGCGCTGACCGCGTCGGAGATGTTCGAGGTGCCGCTGGAGGAGATGACGCCGGAAATCCGCCGCCAGGCGAAGGCGATCAACTTTGGTGTGATCTACGGCATCTCGGGCTTTGGCCTGGCGCGCAACCTGCGCATTCCGCGCAAGGATGCGCAGGGCTTCATCGACCGCTATTTCGAGCGCTTCCCGGGTATCCGCAAGTACATGGACAGTACGGTGGAGTTCGCCAAGGAGCATGGCTACGTGCAGACCCTGTTCGGGCGCAAGATCCACACCGCGGAGATCAATGCCAAGGGGCCGAAGGCGGGCTTTGCCAAACGCGCGGCGATCAACGCGCCGATCCAGGGGACAGCCGCCGACGTGATCCGCCGGGCGATGATCCGGATGCCGGAGGCGATTGCGCATCTGCCCGCGCGGATGCTGCTGCAGGTGCACGACGAACTGCTGTTCGAGGTGCCGGAGGCTGCGGTGGAAGAGACCATCGCCGCCGCCCGCGAGGTGATGGAAAACGCCGCCGATCCGGCGGTGCATCTGGACGTGAAACTGGTGGTGGACGCAGGCCGCGGCCAGAACTGGGCCGAGGCGCATTAAGTCAGGTTACTCAAGGGCGGCGGGGCTCTCCGGCCCGGCTTCGGCCTGACGGCCTCCTCCCGTTGGGCCGGGCGCCGCTGACGCGGCGCGGGACTTTCCCCGTCCTCTCCTCACCGGGTCAAGGGAGGCGCCAGCCTCCGCGCGTTCCGCGCGGCTTGCCCTTGACGCGGCCCGCCCTGAAAACAATCGGAAACGCCCCTCAAGGGCAGACCTGCCCTTGAGGGGCTTCTCAGCAAAACCCTTTGCGCCGCGCCAGCGGCGCCACGCCCAACGGCTGCTGCTGCATCTTTGGTGCAGCTTGCGGCGGGCGGGAGCTGCCCCTGCGGCCCTCAGCCCTGCAGCGGCTGTTTGACCAGTTTCGCCACCAGCCCGCGCACCATGGGCGCGGCGGTAAAGGCGACGGCGAAGGCAATCGGCCAGCTGAGAGACCAGGCCTGCATCCAGGCCCCGGTAAACCCCGCTGCGAAGCCAAGCACCTTCCAGGTCGCAACGCCGGTCACGATGAAGGACATCAGGCCCGACAGGATCAGGCTGAACAATACAGGCGCAAAGCGGGCGGGCAGCATGGGCAGGTTCCTTGATCAGATCACCCCCGCCTTACGACGCGCGCCGCATCATATTTCAATTTACGAATATGTTTCCGCCCTGCGGCGGCTCAGCGCATCCAGGTGAGGCTGTCTTCGGTCCTGCGGGTCGAGGGGGTGTATTCGGCGCTGACCCAGCCGTCGTAGCCGCTGTCGTCGATGGCGGCGAACAGCCTTTGAAAGTCCACCGGCCCGGTGCCCGGCTCGCAGCGCCCGGGCGCGGCGGCGATCTGCACGTGTACGGCGCGGCTGCCGAAGGTCTCCCACACTTTGGCCGCATCGCCGTGGATCAGCTGGGCGTGGTAGGCGTCATATTGCAGGCCCACGTTGGGCCGGTCCACCGCCTCCAGCACCTCCACCGCCAGAGTATAGTCGTCCAGGAAATAGCCGGGCTGGTCGCCGCTGTTCAGTGGTTCGATGGTGAACTGCTGGTCCGGCGCCCGGTCGGCGGCCCATTGCAGGTTTTCGACAAAGGTCCGCTGCGCCGCTTCACCCTTGGCGTAGCCTGCCATCACGTGAATTTTGCCCGCCTTCAGCGCCTCCGCGTAGCGCAGCACCCGGCGGATGTCGCGCTGGAAGCGGTCCACCCCGTCGGGCACCGCCGCATAGCCGGGCATGCCGCCGGTGTAATTCGGCGGCGGCGCGTTGATCAGCAGTAGCTCCAAGCCGTTGGCCAGCAGGGCGCGCTGAGTTTCCTTGGCGGCGAGTTCATAAGGATAAAGGATTTCCACCGCCTCGAACCCGGCCGCGGCGGCGGCCTGGAACCGGTCGAGATAGGGCAGCTCGGCAAACAGCATCGAGATGTTGGCTGCGAATCTGGGCATGCGGGTCCTCCTGGCTTCACGGTGGTTTATCGTGGGCGAATCCATGAGGCCAAGACACAGAAAACGACGCATTGTCGCTTTCCCGCAAGGCAGCTGTTGCAAGCCTTGGTTGCGCGGCGGCGAAACCGGCAAGATTTCGCTGGAAATTCAAAGGATAGCAGGCGCGGCGGTATGCTGCCGCCGCTGCCTGGCCTGCCGGCAGGGCGGTTGCCGTACTGAACGTCCGGAAGGTCAGCCGGCGTCCAACTCTGCCGACGGGATCAGCGGGAAGAACGCGCCGCCGGACCAGACGCCGAACCAGCCGTCATGATGCTCGCCCAGTTCCACCAGCCGGTAGAAGCTTTTGCGGTCGATCAGCGCCTCAAGGCCCGCGCGTATCATGACATAGGGCGCGGGTTCGCCGCTTGCGCTGTCACGTTCCACCCGGACCGGGTGATCCGGCCCCGCGGCGGCGGTGTCGCCGATATTGGTGGTGAAGGTGATCTGCTGATCGCGGCCCTGCCCGGCCACGTCGAAATCCACCGCCACAAAGGGCGCGTCCTCGACGGTGATGCCAACCTTTTCGACAGGCGTCACAAGGTAATACTTGCCGTCCTCCAGCTTGAGGATGGAGGCGAACAGCTTGACCAGCTCAAACCGGTTGAACGGCGTGCCGAGGTAGTGCCAGCTGCCGTCGCGGGCAATGCGGATGTCCAGGTCGCCGCAAAACGGCGGGTTCCACAGGTGGACTGGGGGCAAACCCTTGCCTTTGCCGGCCGCTTTTGCTGCCGCGGCAAGGCCTTCGGCATCGGGGGTCACGGGGTTTTGTCCGCTCATTGCTTTTGCCATTTCCTGTCAGCACGATAGAGTAACAGCATATATCCGGGAAACGAGGAATGTCATGCCTGAAACGGACGATCTGCTGGCCGGCATCGAAGCGCTGGAAGCCAAACTGCAGGAGGCGCGCGCGTCGATCACCAAACGGTTCATCGGCCAGGAACGGGTGGTGGACCTCACGCTGTCGGTGCTGCTGTGCGGCGGCCACGGGCTGCTGATCGGCCTGCCGGGGCTGGGCAAGACCCGGCTGGTGGAGACGCTGAGCACGGTGATGGGGCTGGATGGCAACCGGATCCAGTTTACCCCGGACCTGATGCCTGCCGATATCCTGGGCTCCGAGGTGCTGGACACCGCCGCCGACGGGCACCGGTCGTTTCGGTTTGTGCCGGGGCCCGTGTTCTGCCAGCTGTTGATGGCGGATGAGATCAACCGCGCCAGCCCCAGGACCCAGTCGGCGCTGCTGCAGGCGATGCAGGAGCGGATGGTGACGGTTGCGGGCGAGGACCGCTCGCTGGGCGCGCCGTTCCATGTGCTGGCAACCCAGAACCCGATCGAGCAGGAGGGCACCTATCCGCTGCCGGAGGCGCAGCTGGACCGGTTCCTGTTGCAGATCGACGTGAATTATCCCGACCGCGCGACTGAGCGGGATATCCTGCTGGCCACCACCGGGGCGGAGGAAGCAGAGGCCTATCAGGTGTTTACCGCTGCTGAGCTGATCGAAGCGCAGACCCTGCTGCGGCGGATGCCGGTGGGCGAGTCGGTGGTGGAGATGATCCTGGACCTGGTACGCGCTTTCCGCCCCGAGGAGCCGGGCGTGTCCGATCATGTGGCGCAGACCGTGGCCTGGGGGCCGGGTCCGCGGGCGGCGCAGGCGCTGATGCTGGCGGTCCGGGCGCGGGCGCTGCTGGAGGGGCGGCTGGCGCCCAATGCCGAGGACGTTCTGGACATGGCCCGCCCGGTGCTGAGCCACCGGATGCAGCTGAACTTTGCTGCGCGGGCGCGCGGTGAGAGCCTGGCTGCCTTGATTGAGGAAACCGCCGCGGATCTGGCCCGGACCGGGGCCGCCGCGTGACCAGGCCCGCCGCCTCTCAGGCCGCAGTTGGACTGCGGCACCGGGCAGAGGCCGAGGCCAGCACCCTGCCGCCCTTGCTGGTGCAGGCGCGGCACTTGGCCGGGTCGGTGCTGATGGGCGAGCATGGCCGCCGCCGGGCCGGCACGGGGGATGATTTCTGGCAGTACCGCCCGGCCCAGGCCGGCGACAGCCGCCGGATGATCGACCACCGGCGCTCTGCCATGGGCGACATCCAGTATGTGCGCGAGCGGGAGTGGCATATTTCGCAGACGGTGCATCTGTGGGTGGATACCGGCGCCTCGATGCGGTTCGCCTCCTCCCCCAAGCTGCCGCAGAAGATTGATCAGGCCCGGCTGTTGGGCCTCGCCGCGTCGGTGCTGATGGTGCACGGCGGCGAGCGGGTGGGCCTCACTGGCGGCAGCCTGCCGCCCCGGCGCGGCAATGTGCAGATCCTGCGGCTGGCCGAAGCGCTGTCGGATGACGAAGAGGAAGATTATGCCCCGCCCAATGGCCGCGCCCTGATCCCGCACGCGCGCGCCCTGTTCATCTCGGATTTCCTGGGGCCGTATGAGCCTGTGGAGCAGGCGCTGTCCAAGGCCGCCGCGCGCGGCGTCCGGGGCGTGCTGCTGCAGGTGCTGGACCCGGCAGAGGAAGCGTTTCCGTTTTCCGGACGCACCTTGTTCGAGAGCATTGCGGGCGGTGTTACACATGAAACACTGAAGGCCTCTGCCCTGCAGGAGCGCTATCTGGACCGGCTGGCAGAGCGCCGCGCGGCCCTGGAGCGGCTGTGCCATGAGGCCGGATGGCGGTTCGGGCAGCATCACACTGGCACACCAGCGCAAAACGCGCTGATGTGGCTCTATCACGCAATGGAGCGGACCGCGCCATGACAATGATTGCGGGCATCGGCTTTACCGCGCCCTGGCTGCTGCTGGGCCTGCTGGCCTTGCCGGTGCTGTGGCTGCTGCTGCGCGCGGTGCCGCCTGCGCCCAGGCGCCAGCCGTTCCCGGCGGTGACGCTGCTGTTGGGATTGAAGGACGACGAGAGCCTGTCGGACCGCACGCCCTGGTGGCTCTTGCTGCTGAGGACGCTGGCGGTTGCGGCGGCGATCATCGGGCTGGCGGGGCCGGTGCTGAACCCCTCTGCCGAGGAGACTGGCGGCAGCGGGCCGCTTTTGATCGTGATGGATGCGAGCTGGGGCGGTGCCGCGGATTGGAAGCAGACCACCGCCCAGGCCGCGGTGCAGCTGGAGGAGGCAGGCCGGGCCGGGCGCCCGGTCGCTGTCCTGCGCCTGAGTGCGCCGGAGCCGCTGCTGTTCCGGGCCGCCAGCGGCTGGCAGCGGCAGCTGGCCGGGCTGGTGCCCCTGCCCTGGCAGCCGGGACCGGAGCAGCTGGCGCAGGCGCTGGACGCGATTGACGGGGCCGAGGGCCGCTTTGACACCATCTGGTTCAGCGACGGGCTGGAGTATCCGGGCCGCGAGGGGCTGGTCCAGGCGCTGAGCCGCCGCGGCGGCATCGAGGTCTTTGAACAGCCCGCGCCGGTGCTGGGGCTGATGCCTGCCAGCTATACCGGCGGTGCGATCGAACTGACGGTGCAGCGCAGCCGCAGCGGGCCTGCGCAGGAGGTCACGGTTGTGGCCCAGGGCAAGGATCCGGGCGGCACCGCCCGCAGCCTGGCGGCGCTGCCGCTGCGGTTTGCGGATGGTGCCCGCAGCGCCTCCGCCGGGCTGTCGCTGCCCGCGGAGCTGCGGGCGCGGCTGTCACGGTTCGAAATCCGCGAGGTGAGGTCGGCGGGCGCGGTGGCGCTGACCGATGAAAGCCTGCGACGCCGCGAGGTTGCGCTGGTCTCCTCCGAAAGCGCCGATGAGGGGCTGGCGCTGCTGTCGCCGCTGCACTACCTGCGCCAGGCGCTGGCGCCCTCGGCGGAGTTGCTGGAGGGCGCGCTGGCGGATCTGCTGCCGGCCAATCCGGATGTGATCGTGCTGGCCGACGTGGCGCGGCTGGCCCCGGATCAGGAAGACCAGGTCATCGAATGGGTGGAAAACGGCGGCCTGCTGTTGCGCTTTGCCGGGCCGCGGCTGGCCGCCAGCGACACTGCCCGCAGCGGCGAGGAACCCTTGATGCCGGTGCGCCTGCGCATTGGCGGGCGCAGCATCGGCGGCGCGATGAGCTGGGGCGAGCCGAAGACACTGGCGCCCTTTGCCGAGAGCTCACCCTTTTACGGGCTCGAGGTGACGGAGGAAGTCTCGATCAGCTCGCAGGTGGTGGCGCAGCCCGATCCGCAGCTGGCGGAGCGGGTGATTGCCGAACTGGCGGACGGCACGCCGCTGGTCACCCGCAAGACGCTGGGACAGGGCCAGGTGGTATTGTTTCACGTGACCGCCAACGCGGAGTGGAGCAGCCTGCCGCTGTCGGGTCTGTTCGTGTCGATGCTGGAGCGGCTGGCGGTGTCCTCTTCCGCGGCGACGCCTAAGGCCGAGGATCTGGAAGGCACCACCTGGACACCGGTCGAAGTGCTGGACGGCTTTGGCCGGCTGGAGGCGGCGGAAACGCTGCCGGGCGTCAAAGGCCCGGATCTGGTGGCCGCGCCTGCGGGGCCGGAGCTGCGGCCGGGGGTTTATGACGGCGGGCGGCGGATGCTGGCGCGCAACGTGCTGCGCCCGGGCGATGAGCTGCTGGCGGCGCGCTGGCCCGCCTTTGTCGAGGTCAGCGGCTATGACACGCCGCAGGAAATGCCGCTGGGCGGGGCGCTGCTGACCCTGGCGCTGGCACTGCTGGCGCTGGACGTCTTGGGCACGCTGGCGGTCTCCGGCCTGCTGGGCGGTGCCCGCACGGCGGCGCTGGCGGCTGCTATGGGGCTGGCGGCGCTGGCCGCCCCGCAGCAGCTGCGGGCGCAAGAAGTCCCGCCGCAGCAGCAGGCGCAGGCGGATTTCCGGGCCGCCGAGCTGGCCTCGGAACTGGTGCTGGCGCATGTGCTGACCGGCGATCCGCAAGTCGACCGCATTGCTGAAGCGGGTCTGCGGGGGCTGTCGGACACGCTGTTCTTCCGCACCTCGGTGGAGCCGGCCAACCCGGCAGCGGTGGATCTGGAGCGGGATGAGCTGGCGTTTTACCCGCTGCTGTACTGGCCGGTTACCCGCGACCAGCCGCTACCGTCGTCGGAGGCCTATGGCAAGCTGAACGCCTATCTGCGGGCGGGCGGGATGATCCTGTTCGACACCCGCGACGCCGATCTGTCCTCCTCAGGCGCGACCAGCCCGGCGGCGCGGCGGTTGCAGCAGATTGCCCTGCCCCTGGACATTCCGCCGCTGGAAGTGGTGCCGGAGGACCACGTGCTGACCCGGGCCTTCTACCTGCTGCAGGATTTCCCCGGCCGCCACAGCCGCGGTCCGGTCTGGGTCGAGGCGGCGCCGGCCGATGCGGAACAGGCCGAGGGCATCCCCTTCCGCAACCTCAACGACGGGGTGACGCCGGTGGTGATCGGCGGCAACGACTGGGCGTCGGCCTGGGCCGTGGATGAAAACGGCCGGCCCTTGCTGCCGGTGGGGCGCGGCTATGCCGGGGAGCGGCAGCGGGAGCTGGCGTTCCGGTTCGGCGTCAACCTGGTGATGCATGTGCTGACCGGCAACTACAAATCCGACCAGGTGCATGTGCCGGCGCTGCTGGACCGGCTGGGGCAATAGGGGGCGGATGCCATGACACAGACCATTCTGTTCGACCCGCTGGTGCCCTGGCCCGTGATCTGGGCCGCGGGGGCTGTGACCCTTGCGGCACTGATCCTGGGGGTGTGGAAGGGGCTGTCGGGCTGGGGCCTGCGGGCCCTGGCCGCGCTGGTGCTGCTGGCGGCGCTCAGCGGTCCGGTGCATCAGAGCGAGGACCGCGCGCCCCTGGATGACATTGTGATTGTTGCAGAGGACCAGACCGCCAGCCAGCAGCTGCGCGGCCGTCCGGAGCAAATGGCCCGCGCCCGCACCCAGCTGAAGACAGCGCTAGCGAACCGTCCCGGCACCGAAGTGCGCTGGGTCACCGTTGCGGATGGCGCTGGCGATGAGGGCACCCGGCTGATGAGCGCCATTGCCGGGGCGCTGGCGGATGAGCCGCGGGCGCGGGTTGCCGGCATCATCGCCTTGTCGGACGGCCAGGTGCATGACGCGGACCAGGTTCTGAACCTGCCGGCGCCGATGCATCTGCTGCTGACCGGGCGCGAGGACGACTGGGACCGCCGCCTGATCGTCAGGAACGCCCCCGGCTTTGCCATCATCGGTGAGCCGGTGACCCTGACGCTCCGGATCGAAGATCAGGGCGCGGTGCCGGTGCAGGGCGGTTTTGCCGATCTCGACATCTCGGTCGGCGGCGATGAAGCGCAGCGCTTTACCCTGCCGGTCGGCGTGGATTTCGAGCTGCCTATGGTGCTGCAGCACGGCGGGCGCAACGTGATCCAGTTCTCGGTGCCGGAAGAGCCGGGTGAGCTGACCGCGCGCAACAACGCCGCGCTGGTACAGATCAACGGGGTGCGCGACCGGCTGCGGGTGCTGCTGGTCTCGGGCGAGCCGCACGCGGGCGGGCGCACCTGGCGCAATCTGCTGAAATCCGACAGCGCGGTGGACCTGGTGCATTTCACCATCCTGCGCCCGCCGGAGAAGCAGGACGGGGTGCCGGTGGAGGAGCTGTCGCTGATCGCCTTCCCGACGCGCGAGCTGTTCCTGGAAAAGATCAATGATTTCGACCTGATCATCTTTGACCGCTACAAGCGGCGCGGCATCCTGCCGGCGGTCTACCTGGACAATGTGGCGAATTACGCGATGGGCGGCGGCGCGGTGCTGGTGGCGGCCGGCCCCGATTTTGCCAGCGCCGACAGCATCTACCGCTCGCCGCTGTCGCTGATCCTGCCCGCAGAGCCATCGGCGCGGGTGTTGGAAGAAGCCTACCGCCCCGCGGTGACGGAGCTGGGCAAGCAGCATCCGGTCACCTCCGGGCTCGAGGGCGCGGAGGACTGGGGCCGCTGGCTGCGCCAGATCGAGCTGAGGACGCCGGAGGGCCATGTGCTGATGAACGGCGCAGGCGAGCGGCCCCTGCTGGTGCTGAACCGGGTGGGCGAGGGCCGGGTGGCGCTGCTGGCCTCGGACCATGCCTGGCTGTGGAGCCGCGGTTATGAGGGCGGCGGGCCGCAGCTGGAGCTGCTGCGCCGGCTGGCTCATTGGATGATGAAGGAGCCGGAACTGGAGGAAGAGGCGCTGTGGGCCGAGACCTCGGGCCAGCGGATGCGCATCCTGCGCCGGACGCTGGCAGGGGAGGCCGGGCCGGTGACGGTGACCAACCCGGATGGCTCCACGGTGGAGCTGGCGTTGCGCCAGACCGCGCCCGGCCAGTGGGAGACCCGCTATGAGGGGCCGGAGGCGGGGCTGTACCGGCTGGAAGAAGGCGGCAAGACCGCGGTGGCCGGTCTGGGGCCTGCCGCGCCGAAGGAGTTCGAGGAGACCCTAGCCTCCGGCGCTGTGCTGGAGCCGGTGCTGGCGCCTTTGCGCGGCGGAGTGCTGCGGCTGGAGGACGGGATGCCTGCCCTGCGCAGCGTGCGCGCCGGACGCCCGGCTGCCGGGCGCGGCTGGATCGGCCTGACCCCGCGCGAGGCCTATGAAACACTGTCGGTTTCCCAAGGGCCGCTGCTGCCCGCCTGGCTGGCGCTGGTAATGGCGGCCTTCTTCCTGGTGGCCGGCTGGCTGCGCGAGGGGCGGCGGTAGGCGCTTCTGCAGAACCGGGGTTCTCCCGCCCATCGCAGGTTTCCTGACGGACACCGCCCTGGTTGGGCCAAGCGCCGCGCCACAGGCGCGGCGCGGGTCGCTTCGGGCGCAGCCCGAAGCGAAACACCTCATCCAGCCGGCTGCGGATTAATCCTTGAAGCTCACCGAAACCACCGGGTCGCCTGGCAGGCCCTGATAGGTCACGCTGACCCCGCCCTTGGTTTTCTGCGGCGGGAACAGCGGGCCGAAGGAGCCAACGGAGATCAGGTCGCCTGCCTTGAACGCCACGCCCTTGGAGCGCAGCCAGAGGGCGGCATTCACCGGGTTGCCCAGCACCGCGCGGCCCGGCGCCTGCACCAGCACACCGCCCGCGCCGTCGCGCATCGTGACGGTCATCTCCTCCAGCATCCGGGACATCTCAGCCGGGTCTTCCACCGGCACCGGAGCGCCCAGGACGCCGAGGCGGGTGCCCACGCCCATCGCTGTGATCGTCTCAGCCGTGAATGGCTGTCCCTTGGCCAGTGTGAGGTCGGGCAGTTCGATGAAGGGGCGGATGGCGGAGATATGGGCCAAGGCCTCCTGCGCGGTGGCCGCGGTGTTGATGTCCTCATCCGCGACCACCAGCACCAGATCGGCCTCGACCATCGGGATCGCGCCCCAAGAGGCGTCGAGCGTGGCGCCATCTTCCAGCATCATGTTTTGATAAAGCAGGCCGCGCACGGGTTCGGTTGCGCCGAAACGCTCCTGCGCAGGTTTGCTGGTGAGGCCTGCCTTGTAGCCGATGACCGGCCCCAAATGCGGTTCCAGCGCGGCCGCGAGTTTGGCCTGGGAGCACAGCGCGTCCTCCATGCTGCCGCCGGGCGACAGAGCCTGCGCCGGGGTCTTGGCCAAGTAGCTGTCCACGAAGGTGGCGATTTCGGCATCGGTGGCGCAAGCGGCCATAGCGGCGGGGGCGGCCAGGACCACGGACAAGGCAAGGCTGCAGGCGGCGGGGAAGGGTTTCAGCATGGCAGGGCCTCTTGGAATTGCGGGATCAGTCGATCCGAAGATTAACGCGGTCGGAGCGGCCCGAGCCATCGACAACCACCAGCGAGGAGAAGCCGGGGCCGGGGCTGGGGACAGCGAACTCGCGGCGGCGCTGGCCCGATAGCACCGGCCGGCCGTTGGCCATCACCAGGAAGGGCGCGGTGCCGCCGCGGAGTTTGAGGGTGAGGTCGGCGCCCGCAAGTTCTAGCCTTGCGCCCTCGGGCGGGAAGACCAGCTCCGGCGCGTCTGAAGCCTCCGCGAAAGCCGCATCGCGGGGGCGGAAACGCTGCAAAGGCTGCGGCAGTTCGGCAGAGCTGACGATCAGCGTCGCGGGCGGCGGCGGCGGCAGAGGGTCGAGTGCGGGTTTCAGGCGGCCGAAGGCTTCGAACAGCACCGGCGCGGCAAGGTCCCCGCCGAAGATGCCCGGCACCGGGGTGCCATCGGCGCGGCCCATCCAGACGCCGACCGCATGGCGCCCGTCCCAGCCGATCGCCCAGGCGTCGCGGTGGCCATAGGAGGTGCCGGTCTTGTAGGCGATGCTGCCTGCACGCGCGCCCGCTGGCACCGGCAGGCCGCGCAGGATATCGGCCACCTGCCAGGCAGCCTCGGGCGAGGCGAGGCGGCCTGCGGGAGCGCGTGCTTCGCCTTGCATCACGCGCAGCTTTGGGCCCTGCCCGCCTGCCGCCAGCCCGGCGTAAAGCTGCACCATGTCCTGCAGGCTGATGCCGAGGCCCCCAAGCGACAGCGCCAGACCGGGCGCACCGCCGGGCAGTTGCGGTCTGGCGCCGCTGGCGCGCAGGGCGGCCATCACCCGGGCCGGGCCAAGCTCTTGCGTCAGTTTCACGACGGGGATGTTCAGGGACAGTTGCAGCGCCTCGCGCAGGCGGATGTCGCCGCGGAATTCGCCGTCGAAGTTCTGCGGCGCGTAGCCTGCAAAGTTGACCGGGCCGTCGTGGATCAGGGTTTCCGGGTGGGCCAGCCCCTGGTCGAAGGCGAGGCCGTAGATCAGCGGCTTCAGGGTGGAGCCGGGGGAACGGATCGCCTGCGTCATGTCGACGTATCCGCGGCGTGCGGCGTCCGAGTAACCGGGCGAACCGACCAGCGCCAGCACTTCGCCGGTCTGGTGATCGGCGGCGATGAGGGCGGCGGAGAGGCGCGGGCTGCTGCGGACGGCCTCGGCCAGCAGCCTCTCCATCCGCGATTGCATAGCGCCATCGAGGGTCAGGCGCAGCTGGCGGTTGCCGGGGTGCTGGGCCGCCGCCCGGTCGGCCAGATGCGGGGCGAGGCGCGGGAAGGCAGCCATTTGGTGCGGCAGCGGGGTGCGCCGGGCGGCCTCTGCTTGTTCATCGGTCAGGAGGCCCTGGCGCAGCATCCGCGCCAGCACCCGGTCGCGGGCGCCGCTGGCGGCCTCGGGGAAGCGGTCGGGGCGGCGGCGTTCGGGGCTCTGCGGCAGGGCGACCAGCAGCGCGGCCTCTGCCGGGGTCAGGCGCTTCGGCTCTTTGCCGAACCAGCTGTAGGTTGCCGCGCGGATGCCCTCTGCCGCGCCGCCATAGGGGGCGTGCGTCAGGTAGAGGGTGAGGATTTCGTCCTTGCTGAGGCGGCGCTCCAGCGCCAGCGCAACCCGCATCTGGCGCAGCTTGCCCGCCCAGCGGCCGGTGGTGCCGTCTTCCAGCAGGCGCGCGACCTGCATGGTAAGGGTGGAGCCGCCAGAGACCGCGCGCCCGTTCCACAGCGCCTGGCCTGCGGCGCGGATCAGGGCGATGGGGTCGACGCCGGCGTGGGAGCGGAAGCGCTTGTCTTCATAGCGCAGGAGCATGTTCAGAAAGCGCGGGTCGACGTCGGCGGGCTGCACCGCGAGGCGCCAGAGGCCATCATCCACGGGGTAGGCGCGCAGGAGTTTGCCGTTGCGGTCGAGAACTTCGGTGGAGGTCTCCGACAGGGTGAGAGGGAGGTTTGTATTCTCGATCCAAGCGTCGAAGCTGCGGTAGGCGGCGAACGTCACCGCTATCAGAAGCGCTAAGGCCAGAGCGCTCCATTTCCGCCTTTTGCCTGGCCGAAAGGCCGGGCATCGCCCGTCCGCCACCCCGGGCGGGCGATACTCGCCCACCCGCGGACAGGCGCTGCCCTCAGCTCTTTTCCGCCAGCGTTTCACCTGACTTCTACCCGCCCCGTGCCGGTGCGGGCGCGGTAGGCGGGGCGGTACATGTCCTCAACCGAGGCCCCCGGGTGGTGGAAAACGCCAGGCGTCACCGCGCGGACCACGTAGGCCAGCGTCACAGGCGAGGCATCGCGCACATTCACCGCCGCCAGGAAGCGGTCGCTGCGGAACTCGGCGTGCTCGGCCTCAGCCGGGTTCAGCCAGTCGAGATCGCGCAGGTCGCCGGAGCGCAGAAGGTTGGGGTTGTCGATCTCAAACCCCGCGGGCAGCGGGTCGTTGATCATCAGCCTCGCGCCGGTCTTCTCATGCGGTTTCACCCGCAGGACCGCCACGAACCGCGCGCCAGCCTGCACGGACTGCGCCTCCAGCGGCTGGCCCTCCAGCGAGTAATAGCTGCGCTCGATGGTGTAGCCAAAACCGCCCGCGGCGGGCGGGACCTCTGGCACGCCAAGCGTGGTGAGGGTGATCTCTGCCGTCCGCCCGCTGGCGGCGGTGAGCGCCAGTTCCGGCGTGTCCTGACCGTCTGCGGCCTCAACAAACGGACCCTGCACGGGCTGGCCGTTGACCAGCAGACCGGAGTCTTCGGGGGTTTGCGTGAGCGCATGGGCGGCCATCAGGGTCCAGGCGGACTCTTGGGTGGAGCGGGTGCCGGACGCATTGGCAAGCCGCGACGACAGGCGGGCGCGGTCCACCGCCTCCGATCCAGCCTCTGCCGCCAGCGCCAGAACGCCGGCGGTGTCACGCAGTTGGGTGCCGAAATCGGCGCGCCAGAGGCGGGCTTCGCCCTGTTCATCAGAGCCGATCATCTGCGCGGCGCGGGCGAACATCCGGTCGGCGCGGCGCTGGTCGCCATAGGCCGCCAGGGCTGCGCCCAGCTGGGCGGCGGCGAGCGGGGTGGCAAAGGCGTCGCCCTTTACATCCGCGTAATAACGCAGGTCGCCCATCTGGGCCGCGCCTTCGCGGGCCAGCACCAGGAGGGCATAGGCGATCTCCTCGCCGCCCGCGTCAAAATCGGCGGCGTAGTTGATGCGGTTGCGCAGGTTGTCCATCGCCTGGGCAAAGGCCTGCTGCGGCACCGCGTAGCCCTGGGCGCGGGCGCGGCTGAGGAAGTCGCTGGCGTAGGCATCCAGCCAGAACTCCCCGCTGTCGGCGCGCCACATCCCGAAGGCGCCCGAGGGGGCCTGACGGGTCAGCACCTTGCGGATGGCGGCGTTGATGCGGGCGTCCACCGCCGGGCCGTTGCCCAGCCCAGCTGCCTGCGCCACGCTGCTGAGGTAGAGCAGCGGAAGGGCCTTGGACGTCACCTGCTCAGTGCAGCCGTAGGGGTACTGGTCCAGTTCGGCCAGCAGGCCCGGCACGTCGAACTTGGCAAGCGGGCCGGAGGAGATGGTGGCCCGCGCGGTGCCGGGGCGCAGGCCCGCGAAGACGTCCCTGCTAAATAGGAAGGTGTCGCCGCCTGCGAGGGTGAAGCGGCGGGTCTCTGACGTCACCGGATCATTGGCGCGGACCGGCATCCGCAGGGTCTGGCGCAGTTCTTGCCCGTCCGGCGTGGTGAGGGTCAGGGCAAGTTCGTGGTCGCCCACGGTTTCTGCCGTCACCGGCAGGTCCAGCACGGCCTTGCCCTGCTCCGCCAGTGTGACGGAGGCAGGCAGGCTGCCGAGCGTCAGGCCGCCTGCGTTTGTTGCGGTCAGCTTCATCTCACCTGCCGGGCCATCGGCGTGGACGATTTCTATCCTTGCGCGGCTTTCATCACCCGGCGCCAGGAAGCGCGGCAGGGAGGCGGTGACCACGACGGGGTCGCGCACCAGCATGTCGGCCTCTGCCTGGCCTACGGCCTTGCCCGACCAGGCAACCGCCATCAGCCGCACGGTGCCGTTGAAGGCGGGGAGGGTCATCGGGAATTCGGCCTCGCCATCGGCGTCCACCTGCAAGGGGCCGGAGAACAGTGCCACCAGATCCTGTGTGGGCGGCGGCGATTGCATCTTCATGCCGCTGTCCGCATCGCCGCCTGAGCGGATGCGGCCCAGGGTACCGTTGCCGGGGTCGATCAGGCGGCCGTAGACGTCGCGCAGCTCCATCCCCAGGCGGCGCTGGCCGTAGTAATGCGCGCTGGGGTCGGGGCTGGTGAAGCCGGTGAGGTTGAGGATGCCGAGGTCCACCGCGGCGACGGTGAGCCAGACCTCCTCGCCCTCTGCCGCGCCATCGACGCGGATCTTGGCGACTTGGGTGCCGCGCGGGCGGACCACTTCGGGGACGTCAATGGCGACCTGCAGCTGCTGTCCGGGCTGGGTGACGGCCGCGTGGGCCAGGCCCAGGGCGCGCAGCGGGGTGCGGCCGCGCTCAGCCGCAACGGGCTGGATTACCGTGGCGGTCACATAGGCGCCGCTGCCCCAGTCCTGTGTCACCTCCAGCGGGATCACAGTTTCGCCAGCCGGAACCTCCACCGCCATGCGGTGGATCAGGCGGTTGGAGACCACCGAGACCAGCGCAGTG
This sequence comes from Leisingera sp. ABM4_103, assembly GCF_056158685.1. Classification (NCBI taxonomy): domain Bacteria; kingdom Pseudomonadati; phylum Pseudomonadota; class Alphaproteobacteria; order Rhodobacterales; family Roseobacteraceae; genus Leisingera; species Leisingera sp. ABM4_103. The sequence goes on from NZ_JBSWTU010000005.1 coordinate 1,093,684, forward strand.
CCGGCAGCTTGCGGCACGATACGCAGACGGGCGGTGTCGCCGGGGGTGTAGCTGTCGCGGTCCAGCGACAGGTCCAGCCTTGCCGGTGTTTCAGTGCTGCCTTCGGGCGCATACCAGCCGGCGTAGAAATCAAAAGCGGCGGAAGCGTATTCGCCATCAAGGCGCTCCACCACCAGTTCATAGCGGCCCCAATCGACGGGTTGCGTCAGCGGCAGGGGATCATTGCCCAGCTGCGCCTCGCCGGTGGCGATACGGGTGCGCCGGGTGATGGGCTCCCAGTTCCAATTGCCGTAGAGCTGATACCACTGGTAGCGGGTCTCGATCCGGTTCAGGGTCCATTTGACGCGCATCGGCATCGGTTTCAGGTCCGGCGACAGGGCGATCAGTTCAAATCCTGCCTCGGAGCCTTCTGGCGCGGCCTCGTCAAACAGCGGCTTGATGCCGAGGACCGGGCCTGCGGGGCGGACCGGCAGCTCCAGCACGCGCTCCACCGGGCGGGCGGCCCCATCAGCGACGCGGGTGGTGAGGGTGGCCAGCAACGGCTTGCCCTCTGCCGGGGTGGCGGCGGGGAGGCTGGCCGTGAAGGATGCGCTGCCGTCGGCGCCGGTTTCCTGGCCGCCGAAATACTCGGTCTGGGCCGAGGCAGCTTCATCATAGCGGCCGAAGCGGAAGCCGGGCCATTGTTCGAGAGTATTGGCGGCGGTGAGGCGGATGCTGCCCTCCACCTTCAGGCCAGCGCCCGGCGCGCCGAACAGGTAGTCGGCTTGCAGGCTGATCTGCGCGGCGCCGCCGGGCTGGAGGGCGTCTGCATTGGTGACCTGCTGCGTGAAGTCGATGCGCTCCGGCAGGAAATCCTCAACCAGGATCTGGCGGCTGGCGAGCGCGGGGGCCTTGAGGTCGCTCTTGATCTCAATCCGCCAGGTGCCGCGCGGGGCGGCGGGGCCGGTTTCCAGCGCGAAGACATGGCCGCCCTGATGGCCATTGGCCGAGGTCTGGCGGGTGTATTCCACCCCGTCGGGGCGCAGGAGGATTGCGGTCAGCGGCAGGCCGTCGATGGCCTGGGCCTTGCTGTCGCGGGCCAGCGCGGTCACATGCACGGTTTCGCCCGCACGGAAGGCGCCGCGGGTGGTGGCGAGGAAGACATCCACCGGCCCCGGCGCGGGACGCCCGGCCACGCCGCGGTCCGACAGGTCAAAGGCGGCGTCATTGAGGGGCAGGAAGGTGAAATCGCCCTCCCCTGCCCGCGCGGTGATCAGCGCGGGCGCCGTGCCGCCAGCGCCGCGGGTGAGACCCGGGGCAAAGTGCACATAGCCGCTGGCGTTGCTGGTTGCGGTGGCCAGAACCTCATTGGCGGAGGAGATCAGGCTGACCTCGGCACCTTCCTGCGGCTTGGCATCCGCCAGGCCCTGCACCTGCACATGCAGGCCATCGCTGCCGGACATGGTGGAAAGGCCAAGGCCGGTCAGTACGAACCACTGTGTCGCCCCCGCATCCTCGTAGGGGTCGGCCCCCGGGACCCGGGCGGTCAGCGCGTAAAGGCCCGGTTTCTTCTGCCCTGTCAGCGCATCTTCCAGCGGCAGCAGGCTGGTCATGGCCTGATTGAGCGCGGTGTCCACGTCGGCACTGCCGGTCCAGATCTCCTCGGCAATGTCAGCGGCGAAATGCTTGTCTTCCCAGTGGGAGAGCGGCTTGGCGAAATAGCCCTCCTGCAGGGTGCGCAGCACGTTGCGGCTGCTGACCCGGCGCAGGCGCAGGTCCAGTTCCGTCAGGTTCACGGTTTCCACCGGCAGCGCCGCGGCACCGCCGGCTGGCAGCACATAGGCACGCCCCGGGAAGCGGACCTGAGGGGAGCGGTCGCGCACGTAGTGGGTCAGCTCCACATCTTTGAAGAGCTGCTCGCCGCTGGCCGCGGGCAGGCCGCGGCGCAGGGTCAGGCGGTAGCGCTTGCCGTGCTCCGCCCCGTCGAGGCAGAGCTGGCGGCCCTGGACGGTGACGGCCAGGCCGGCCTTGGCCATGCGGACGTAGTTTTCGTAATCGGTGCCGGCCTGCTCCAGATCTTCTGAGAATTCGGCGCAGATGCGCGGCGCGGCGCTGTCGCTTTCGACCGTGCTGGTGAGCACGCGGAAACCGTATTTGGCAGTCGCATCCTCCAGCTGCGCGGCGCGGCCGGCATCAGGTGCGATGTCCTGCGCCAGCCGCAGAAGCGGCAGCATGGCGCGGCCGTTTGCCTGCAGCTCCTGTGCGCGGGCTGCTGCCGCCAGCGCCTCTGCCTGCGCGGCAGGCGTGGCGGCCCGCAAGTAGCCGTTCACCGCCGCGAGGTAGCCCTGCGCGCGCAAGCGGCTCTGCTGGCTGCGGCTGCCCCTGTCCTTGGCAGCGCGCAGCAAATAGCCGGAGAATTGCGTCCAATCCGCGGCGTCATCGCTCAGCACCACCGCCTGCGCCATCCAGCGCAGAGCGGCAGGGGAATCGCCGTCCCGCAGCCGGCCGCGGGCGGCGGCGCGGGCCTCTGCCGGGTCACTGGCGGCCAGCGGGTAATCCAGCCCCAAAGTGCGCGCAAAGGCGGCGGCGTTCTGCAAGTCCTGCGGCGGCAGGAACCCGAGCCGCGCCGCGCGGGACGCTGCCGCGGCGGCCAGCCCGGGCGCGGCGGGCTGTCTCACCGCGGAGAGGGCGCCTGCGTAGGGGCTGGATTGCCCCAGAGCCGATTTGGGGAAGCAGGCACTCGCCCTCTGATTGAAGACAAAGCCTGCGCAGTCCGCCTGTGCGGAGCAGGCGCGGGCACAGGAGGCCACGTCCGTATCAAACAGAGGCTGCAGGTCGGAGCCGTAGAAATCGGTATCCGCATAAGAGCGGTAACGATAATCAGGAACCGCCGGCCCGGCCCAAGCCGAGGGTAAAAACGCAAAAAAAGCAATAAAAGCAATAAAATAAAATAAGACAGAAGCAAACAGACGCGGCATGGCACCCTCCAAGACTGGAGACAGGCTGGCACGGGCTTAACGTCATAGCAAGATTCCCCCGCGTAACACGTTAAGGGCAGCCAGGCTGCCGCCCGCGCGGAATTAGCCGCGCGTTGTTTGTGTTGATGCATTGCCGGAGTTTGCAGGGATGAGCCTTGCCGACAAATTAGCGGAAGAAAGGCGGGCCCGGCTCGCCGCGGAACGGCTGCTTGAGCTTAAGCAGGCCGAGCTTTCCGCCGCCAACCGCAAACTTGGCCGCCATGCGCTGGCGCTGACCAAGCAGATCGGCCAGACACAGGCCGAAGTGGCCACGGTCCGCGACGAAAACGCCAAAGTGAAATCCGACCTCAGCACCGCCCACGCCAAGGTCGAGACCGCAGAGCGGCGGCTGTGGCATTCGATCCAGGCGTTTCAGGACGGGTTTGCCTTCTTTGATGCCGACGGCAACCTGATCGGCGCAAACACGGCTTACCTGAATATTTTCGACGGGCTGGAGGAAGTGTCGCCCGGCATCTCCTACCTGCGCATCCTGCAGCTTCTGACCGACGAAGGGCTGATCAACACCGGCGACATGGCGGCGGATGCCTGGCGCGAGATGATGAATGAGCGCTGGCACTCTCCCGCGCCGGAACCGGTGGTGATCCAGCTGTGGGACGAACGCTACCTGCGGCTGATCGACCAGCGCGGCCATGACGGCGACATGGTGACTCTGGCGCTCGATATCACCTCGACCGTGCGCTACGAGGAGGAACTGCGCGCCGCCCGTGCCCGGGCGGAGGCCGCCAACCGCGCCAAGTCCGCCTTCCTCGCCAACATGAGCCATGAGATCCGCACCCCGATGAACGGGGTGGTGGGCATGGCGGAGCTGCTGTCAGACACCGGGCTCAACGAGGAGCAGCGGCTGTATGCCAGCACCATCAAGAATTCGGGCGAGGCGCTGCTGGTCATCATCAACGACGTGCTCGACTACTCCAAGATCGAAGCCGACAAGCTGGAGCTGCACCCCGAACCCTTTGACCTGGAACGCAGCCTGCATGAGGTGGTGATGCTGCTGCAGCCCACCGCGCGGGACAAGGGGATAGCCTTGCTGGTCGACTACGACCTTTTCCTGCCCACCCGCTTTACCGGCGATCCGGGCCGCATCCGGCAGGTGCTGACCAACCTGGCAGGAAATGCGGTGAAGTTCACCAAGGAGGGGCATGTGACCCTGAGGGTGACCGGCATCACCTCTCCCGACGACAAGCAATGCGCGGTGCATGTGAATATCGAGGACACCGGCATCGGCATCCCCGAAGAGAAGATCGGCCACATCTTCGGCGAGTTCAACCAGGTCGAGGACGAACGCAACCGCCAGTTTGAAGGCACCGGGCTGGGGCTGGCGATCTCCAAACGGCTGATCGAGATGATGGGCGGCGAGATCTGGGTCGACAGCGAGGAGGGCAAGGGTTCCTGCTTCGGCTTCCGCCTGCCGCTGCCGGTGGAAGCCGGCCCCGAGGCGGCGGTTCCGGCGCTGCCCAGCACGCTGCGCCATGTGCTGCTGGTGGATGACCTGCCGCTGAACTGCGAGATCCTGCAAAAGCACCTGCTGATGCTGGGGGTCCGGGTCAGCACCGCGGGCACCGCCGCTGCCGCGCTGGCGGCGATGCAGGAGGGGATCGACCTGGTCATCAGCGGCCACAACCTGCCGGTGCTGGACGGCGTGCAGCTGGCCCGGGATCTCAAATCCGGGCCGTGGCGCGGGGTGCCAGTGCTGCTGCTGAACTCCAGCCCGCAGGCCGCGAACGATCCGGAAATCCGCCAGCTGGTGAACGGCGTGCTGCAGAACCCGGTGCCGCGCGATGAGCTGTTCAGGCAGCTGGCCAATCTGGCTGGCTCTGGCAAGCCCGCGGCAGCGCCGTCCGCTGCGGGGCCAGAGCCTGCGGCGGCGATTCCATTGGCGGCGGCGCCGGAACCGCCAGCCTGCCCGCCCGGCCCGGCAATCCGCCGGATGCGGGTGCTTGCGGCGGAAGACAACAAGACCAATCAGCTGGTGTTCCGCAAGATGGTGAAGGAACTCAACATCGAGCTGAAATTCGCCAGCAACGGGCTGGAGGCGGTCGAGGCCTTCAGAACCTTTGCCCCGGATCTGATCTTCATGGACATTTCGATGCCCAAGATGGACGGCAAGGAAGCCACCGCGGAAATCCGCAAGCTGGAGGCCGGAACCGGCAATCATGTGCCGGTGGTGGCGCTGACCGCGCACGCCATGGCCGGCGATGCCGAGGGCATCCTGGCAGCCGGGCTGGACCATTACCTGACCAAGCCGCTGCGCAAGGCCTTGATCCACGAAAAGATCCGGGATTGCGCCCCGCCCGGCACCAACCCGCTGGACACCGGCAGCCCGCCTGCGATCCCGGCCGCCAGCGGGCAGTGAAGGCACAAGGACCGGTCCCGGCCGCTTTAGAGCCGGGTTTCCTGCCGCATCAGGCAATAAACGCAGCTTGCGAAACCGGCAGTTGCAGCCTCCAATGGGCTGCCCGCTCGGTTCATGAGACCGGACAAGGGCAGCGCCGAGCGGACTGCCGCCGCCATGGCCCCTGATTTCAAAATCCAAACTCTCCCGCGCCCGCGGGCGCACCGGCTGCGCCGGAGCACCCTTTGTGCGGCCTTGGGCCCGGCAGCGCGCGGAGCGCGCTGCCGGGCCCAACCGGGACGGTGCAGTCTCTGGACTGTGCCGGAGCGGGCGGGAGCCCCCGGCCCTGTATCAGGCGCTGCGCAGGAAGACAGGCTTGTCCGGTTCCGACAGCTGCGGCTGGTAGGCATAGCCGCCGGTATCGAACTCCAGCAGGCTTTCCGCGTCTGTCAGCCTGCCTTGGATGATGTAGCGCGCCATCGCGCCCCGGGCGCGTTTGGCATAAAAGCTCACCACCTTGGGGGTGCCGTTCTTGTCTTCCATGAACACCGGCGTGACCACCCGCAGCTTCAGCGCCGCAAGATCGACCGCGCCGAAATATTCCTGGCTGGCACAGTTCACCAGGATATCCGTGCCCGCAGCCTCAGCCTGCGCATTCAGCGCGTCCGAGATCTTGCGGCCCCAGAATTCATAGAGGTTCTTGCCGCGCGGGTTTTTAAGGCGCGAGCCCATCTCCAGCCGGTAGGGCTGCAGCGCATCCAAGGGCCGCAGCACCCCGTAAAGACCGGACAGGATGCGGAGGTGCTCCTGCGCCCAGGCCATTTCCTCCGGCTCCAGCGAGGCAGCCTCCAGCCCCTGATAGGTGTCGCCGGCAAAGGCCAGCGCCGCCGGGCGGGTGGCTTCCGTTTTCGGATCGGAGGCAAAGTCCTGGAAACGGTCATAGTTCAGCTTGGCCAGATCCTCGCTGATGTGCATCAGCTTCATCAGGTCCGCCACGGATTGTTCGCGGGCCACCCCGGCCAGTTCCACCGCGTCGTCATGCAGCGCGGGCCAGGTCATCTCCTGATCCCGTTCCGCCCAGTCCAGCTTCTTGGCCGGAGAGGTCACTACCAGCATATCTGCCCCCTTGATGATCTTGGCGCAACCCTAGCCCGCGCCGCGCAGGACGTCCAGAAACGCCGATGCGAAACGTTCGGCGCGGCGCTCCCCCAAGAGCCGCGAAACGCCAGCCTCGTCATCCGCACGCAGCTGCGCCACCTTCGCCAGCAGCGACGCCGAGCAGGTGAGCGGCTTCAAGGTGCCGCATTCGCCGCGGGCCAGCTGCGCCTGCGCTTCCAGCAGACCGTCGTAAACCGAGCCCGCCTCGCGCCCTGCCAGCTTGCGCCGTGCGGGGTGCAGCTGCTCTGCGGCGCCGGTGATCACGCCCAGGAAATCATCGCCGTAGCGTTCCAGCTTCTTGGCGCCGACGCCGTTGATGCGGGCCATCTGGTCCAGCGTTTCCGGGCGAACCTCGGCCATCTCGATGAGGGTGCGGTCGGGGAAGATCACATAGGCCGGTACTTTTTGCGCCTCTGCCAGCGCCCGGCGCTTGGCCTTGAGCGCGGAGAGGAGCGGCGCGTCCTCCTCGGAGACCAGCGCCTTGACCGCCGGGCGGCGGTCGGCGGATTTGATGGTGTCGCGGCGCAGCTCGATGGACTGCTCGCCGCGCAGGATAGGCAGGGCGGCCTCGGTAAAGCGCAGGGCGCCGTGGCGTTCCGGGTCCGGGCGCAAGAGGTCGTGGCCCATCATCTGCCGGAACACAGCCTGCCATTGGCGCTTGCCGAATTCCTTGCCGCAGCCGTAGACCGACAGCTCATCATGGCGCTTGGCGCGTATCCGCTCGTTATCGGCACCCAAGAGGATGTCGATCAGGTGGCCGGAGCCGAACCATTCTTCTGTCCGCAGAACCGCCGACAGGGCCTTGCGCACCACGGTGGTGCCGTCGAACACATCGGCGGGTGTATCGCAGAGATCGCAATTGCCGCAGGGCTCTGCTTCCTCGCCAAAATACCCCAGCAGCTTCTGGCGGCGGCAGTGCAATGCCTCGGCGAGACCCAGCAGAGCATTGAGCCGGGCATGGTCGGCGGCGCGGCGCTCGGGCGGCGCGAGGCCCTCGTCGATTTGCGACCGGCGCAGGCGGATGTCGTCGGGGCCGAACAGGGTGAGGGTTTCGGCAGGCGCGCCGTCGCGGCCGGCGCGGCCGATTTCCTGGTAATAGGCCTCGATGGATTTCGGCAGGTCGGCGTGGGCGACCCAGCGGATGTCGGGCTTGTCGATGCCCATGCCAAAGGCGACGGTGGCGACCACGATCAGACCGTCTTCGCGGGCAAAGCGGGTTTCGACGATGCGGCGGTCCTCGGCCTCCATGCCGCCGTGGTAGAAACAGGCGGAGTGGCCGGCCTCGCGCAGGGCGGCTGACAGCGCCTCGGTCTTAGCACGGGTGCCGCAGTAGACGATGCCGGACTGGCCCTTGCGGGCAGCGGCGAACTCCAGGATCTGGCGGCGCGGGCTGTCCTTGGCGGCAAAGGCGAGGTGGATATTGGGCCGGTCAAAGCCACGCAGGAAGCTGCGGGGGGCCTCGCCGTCGAACAGTTTCTGGACGATCTCTTCCTGCGTTTCCTGGTCCGCGGTGGCAGTGAAGGCGGCCAGCGGCACGTCCAGGGCGCGGCGCAGCTCGCCGATGCGAAGGTAGTCGGGGCGGAAGTCGTGGCCCCATTGGCTGACGCAATGCGCCTCGTCCACCGCGATCAGGCTGACGCCGATGCGGCGCAGCATCCCCATGGCGGCGCCGGAAGCGAGGCGCTCGGGCGCCATGTAGAGAAGTTTCAGCCGCCCGGCCTCGATCGCTTCCCAGACCATTTCGGTCTCTTCATCGGTGTTGCCGGAGGTGAGCGCGCCTGCGGTGACGCCGGCCTCCTGCAGGGCGCGGACCTGGTCGCGCATCAGCGCAATGAGGGGGGAGATCACCACGGTGATGCCGTCGCGCAGCAGCGCGGGCAATTGGTAGCAGAGCGACTTGCCGCCGCCGGTGGGCATGATCGCCAGCACGTTCTCCCCGGCGGTCACGGCGTCGACGATCTCTTCCTGGCCGGGGCGGAAGGCGTCAAAGCCGAAGATCTCGCGCAGGATCGGGGACGCGCCTGTCAGGGCTGCCGGGGCTGTCATGGGGGCAAGGGGCCTCAGTGTGGTGGTCTGCTCTTACTTGGCAGGCACAATCCCACAGGAGGCATGGGGCAGCAAGGGGGGCTTAACCATCCGGCGACGCTATTGGTCAACCGCCAAGGGCTGCGCCCGAGCCTGGGAGGGTGCGAATGCGCCCTCCCGTGGGGAGGGTCGGGCGCAGCCCGGCCTATCGGCCGGGCAGAAGGTCCATCAGTAGAACGCCGCCATGTTGTTCACCAGGATGATGCGCAGCGCGTAAACGGCGACCAGCACCACCAGCGGTGCAAGGTCCAGCCCGCCCATGTTGGGGATCACGCGTCGCACCGGCGCATAGAGCGGTTCCAGGATCCGGTTCAGCCCGTACCAGATCTGGGCCACCAGCTGCTGGTGCAGGTTCAGCACCTGGAAGTTGATCAGCCAGCTCATGATCACATGGGCAATGATGAAGAACCAGACGATGTCGAGGATCAGCATCAGGATTTGGAACAGCGAGACCATCTGTATTTCCCTTTTTCGAACAGCCACACAGGTAAGCAGCCGGCAGGAAATACGCAAGGCTTCCGCGAGGTTGCGGTTGACGCGCTGTAAACGGGTGGCATCACGGGCACATGCGAAACAGGAGCGCACGCCCATGTACCCGATTTTCCGCCTGATCAAGGATACCGTTCTGGCCAGCCGGATGGAGCGGCTGCCGATCACCGGCTTGCATGTCTCCAGCCACATCTGCTGGCCCTGGGATCTGGACATGTGGATGGAGCTGAACAACGGCCGCACCATGACACTGTATGACCTGGGCCGCACTATGCTGGCGCAGCGGGCCGGGCTGATCGGCGCGTTGAAGAAGAACCGCTGGGGCCTGACAGTGGCGGGGTCGTCGGTGCGCTACCGCCGCCGTATCCGCGGTTTTGAGCGCTTTGAAATGCGCAGCCGCGCGGCCGGCTGGGACGACCGGTTCATCTATGTCGAACAGTCCATGTGGAAGAAAAACGGCGAGTGCGCCAGCCATGTGATGCTGCGCACGGCCGTTACGGACCGCAACGGTATCGTTCCGCCGGAAAAAGTTCTGGAGGCTCTGGGGCAAAGCACCGAGGCCTCCCCTGAATTGCCCGGGTGGATCCAGGACTGGTGCCAAGCGGATGCAGGCCGCCCCTGGCCGCCGATGCAGGACGGGCTTGCCTAGGCCCCTGCCCGCCTGCCATACCTGAAGGCAACTATAAAAAGAGGCCGGGTATGCAGCAGGTGTCCACGCGCAAGCGGATCTGGGGGTGGTGGTTTTTCGATTGGGCCAGCCAGCCGTATCAGACGCTGCTGGTCACCTTTGTGTTCAGCCCGTTCTTTGCCGCCGTCGCCGCCGAGCATTTCCTGGGCCAGGGACTGGACAGCGAGGCCGCCAAGGCGCAGGCGCAGACCGTGTGGTCGATGTGCCTGACCGTGACCGGGCTGATCATCGGCTTCGGGGCACCGTTCCTGGGCGCCATGGCCGACATCACCGGCCGCCGCCTGCCCTGGATTATGGTGTTTTCGCTGATGTACCTGATCGGTGCCTGGGGCCTGTGGTACATGGATCCCGAGGGCGGCAACCTGTGGTGGATGCTGGTCAGCTTCGGGTTTGGCTTCATCGGTGCTGAATTCGCCCTGATCTTTGTCAATGCCCAGCTGCCGACGCTGGCCAGCCGCGAGGACGTGGGGGATATCTCCGGCTCCGGCTTTGCCTTTGGCTACCTCGGCGGGGTGATCGCGCTGTTCATCATGCTTCTGCTGTTTGTCGAGCAGGGCAGCGGCAAGACCCTGATCGGCCTCAGCCCGGCCCTGGGCCTGGATCCGGAGGCCAAGGAGGGCACCCGCGCCGTCGGACCCTTTACCGCAATCTGGTTTGCCGTCTTCATGATCCCCTATTTCCTGTGGGTGAAGGACCGCGGCGCCACGGGGCGCAAGGCGACGCTGGGCAAGGCCTGGCAGATGGTGGTCAAGCTGGTCTCCGGCCTGCGCCGCCGGCTGAGCCTGGCGAGCTACCTCGGCTCCTCGATGTTCTACCGCGATGCGCTGAACGGGCTGTACGGCTTTGGCGGCGTCTACGCCAAGCTGGTGCTGGGCTGGGAGATTACCCAGATCGGCATCTTCGGCATTGTCGCGGCCTTTGCGGCCACGCTGTTCAGCTGGCTGGGCGGCAAGGCGGACCGGCGGTTCGGGCCGAAGCCGGTGATCATCGCCTCGATCCTGATCCTGTCCTTTGTCTGCCTGATCATCGTTTCCATGTCGCGGCACCAGATCTTTGGTGTACCCTTGGCAGAAGGCTCCACCCTGCCGGACACGGTGTTCTTTGGCTGCGGCGTGCTGATCGGCGGCTTCGGCGGCATTCTTCAGGCGGCCAGCCGCAGCCTGATGGTGCGCCACACCAGCCCGAAGGACGCAACCGAAAGCTTTGGCCTCTACGGGCTCTCGGGCCGCGCCACCGCCTTTCTGGCACCGGCGCTGATTGGCGCAGCGACCACAATAACCGGCAGCGCGCGGCTGGGGATCACCCCCGTCATCGGGCTGTTTCTGATCGGTTTGATACTGTTATTCTGGGTTCAAGGAGAAGGAGATCAGGGTTGAGACTGTTACTTGCCTTTTGTTTAGCGGTTGCTGGTTTCATAAGTCCGGCAAGCGCGCAGACCCCCGCCAAAGCGCTGTTCGGAGCCAAACCGGCCGCCTCACAGCAGCGGCCGGCGCCTTTCGGCTCCTACGCCAAGGGCTGCGTTGCCGGCGCCGCCCGGCTGCCGGAGACCGGCCCCACCTGGCAGGCCATGCGGCTGAGCCGCAACCGCAACTGGGGCCATCCCGTCGCGATTGATTTCGTCAAGGACCTGAGCCGCTTTGCCGCCCGGCAGCGCGGCTGGAAGGGGCTTTACATCGGTGACATCAGCCAGCCGCGCGGCGGGCCGATGCTGTCGGGCCATCGCAGCCACCAGATCGGCCTGGATATCGACATCTGGATGCGCCCGCCCGACCGGCTGAACCTCAGCCGTAATGCACGCGAAAACATTTCCTCAATCTCCATGCGCCGTGCCAAAGGCGCCTATGTGAACGCCAGCTGGAGCCGGGCGCATCACGAGATCCTCAAGGCCGCGGCCAAGGATAAGCGGGTGGCGCGGATTTTCGTGTTTCCCGGCGCCAAGGTGCAGATGTGCAACGACGAGAAGGGCGACCGCCGCTGGCTGCGCAAGATCCGGCCGTGGTGGGGGCATCATTACCATTTCCACGTGCGTCTGGCCTGCCCCCGCGGCGCCCGCGGCTGCGTGGACCAGGCCGCTCCGCCCAAGGGCGACGGCTGCGCGGATGCGCAGCAGTGGGTGAACAACATCCTGAACCCGCCGCCGCCGAAACCGGTTGACCCCAACGCGCCAAAGCCTAAACCACGGCGTGACTACACCCTTTCGGATCTGCCCAAGCAATGCGCCGCCGTTCTGCAATCAAACTGACCCTGGCCCTGGCCGCTGCTGCCGGACTGACAGCCGCGGCCTTTTCCGCCAGCCGTCCCGCCGCCTCCGTGGCGGGCAAAGCGCGGTATCTGAGCAGCTATACCTGGAAGCTGAACCAGCCCTGGTTCGGCGGCTTTTCCGCGCTCAAGCTCAGCGAGCGCGGCACGGTGATGACGGTGCTGAGCGACCGCGCCACCCTGGTGACCACACGGATCGAGCGCCGCCACGGCACCATTTCCGGAGTGACCGCGCAGCGCGCGCACGGCCTGCGGGCCTCCACCGGCAAGGTGCTGCGCGGACTTGCCGGAGACAGCGAGGGGCTGGCGGTATCGCCCGACGGCAGCCGTTATATTTCGTTTGAGGGCGCCGCGAGGGTGGTCCGCTACCGCCGTCCTGAAAGCCGCGCCAAGGTGCTGCCGCGCCCCAAGGCCTTCCGCAAGCTGCCGCCCAACAAATCCCTGGAAACCCTTGCCATCGATTCCCGCGGCCGCCTCTACACGCTGCCGGAAAAGGCCTATGACAAGCACGGGCAGATCCCGGTCTGGCGCTGGAACGGCCGCCGCTGGTCGCGGCCCTTCAGCCTGCCGCCGCAGGGAAGGTTTCTGCCGGTGGACGCCGATTTCGGGCCCGACGGCCGCTTCTATCTTCTGGAGCGGGACCTGACCTTTCTGGGCTTCCGCAGCCGCCTGCGCCGCTGGGACATGACCGCCGCCGGCCCGGTGAACGAAACAATCCTGCTGCAGACCGGCCCCGGCACCCACGACAATCTGGAAGGCCTGTCGGTGTGGGCTGATGAAGCCGGCCAGCTGCGCGCCACCATGGTGTCGGATGACAACTTCCTGCCGCTCCAGCGGACGGAACTGGTGGAATACGCCCTGCCCCGCTGATCGCGCCGCGCCAGCGGCGCCCGGCCCAACCGGGAGCGGGGCATTCCCGGAATGCACCGCGAGCGGGCGGGAGCGCTCCCTGCCGCCGGATACCTTGCCCTCAAGGCCGGATCATTTTAAAGGGGCCGGTCTTTTTTTGCCGCGGACCTTGCCCGCGCGCCCCGAAACATACGGATCCGACACATGACCCGCTCGCATATTCCCGGCATCCTTGCCATGGCCGCCGTGGTGGTGGCCTCCAATATCCTGGTGCAATTCCTGTTCGGCCAATGGCTGACCTGGGGCGCCTTCACCTACCCCATCGCCTTTCTCGTCACCGACGTGATGAACCGGGTCTACGGTGCAGCCGCGGCGCGCAAAGTGGTGGTGGCGGGCTTTGTCGCCGGGGTGATCTGCTCGCTGATCGGCACCCAAATCATGCTGGAGGGCGACGGTTTCACCTACCCGGCGGTCACCCTGCGCATTGCGCTTGGCTCCGGCCTCGCCTTCCTCACCGCCCAGATGCTGGATGTGGCCGTGTTCTCCGCCCTGCGGACCGGCAAATGGTGGCGTGCCCCGCTCGCCTCGACCCTGATCGGCTCCTCGGTGGATACCGCGATTTTCTTCACCGTGGCGTTTTCCGGCGCGCTTACTTGGCTGGAGCCGGGCAATGATGTCTCCTGGGCGGGGGAGATCCTGCCGCTGCTGGGCACCGGCCCCGAAAGCCCCTTGTGGGTCTCGCTGGCCCTGGCCGATTGGCTGGTGAAACTGTCGCTGGCGCTGGTTGCCCTTGTGCCCTTCCGCATCATCGTGCGTAAGCTCACCGCAAAGACCACATGATTTTGTTTTGACATTGGCCGAATCTATGGCAGGCTGAGGGCACACGAAACATTCAGAAAGGAGGTGCCCATTGTCTAGAGAAGCTATGGAGAGCAGTGCCGGAACAGTTCAGAAGGAGTGCGGCCGAGGCAGCCCTTGGCGCGTATAGATCACTGAATTGGTGCTGACCTAACCGGTGCACCTCCTATCATCTCGAAGGGCTGTTCCCGCGTGTGGGAACAGCCCTTTCGCTTTTCCGGCCGCCGTTTCATAAAGAGCCATGATCCGCATCAACGACCAAATCACCCTGCAGGACTGGGAAATGACCGAGAGCTTTGTCCGCGCCTCGGGCCCGGGCGGGCAGAATGTGAACAAGGTGGCGACCGCGGTTGAGCTGCGGTTCGAGGCGGAGCGCTCACCGGCGCTGACGCCTGCGGTCAAGAACCGGCTGAAGCGGCTGGCCGGGCGCCGCTGGACCAAGGAAGGCGCAATCATCCTGCAATGCGACGAAACCCGCTCGCAGCAAAGAAACCGCGAGATCGTCCGCGAGCGGCTGGCAGAGCTGGTGCGCAAGGCGCTGATCGCGCCCAAGCGGCGCATCGCCACCAAGCCCACCCGGGGCTCCGTCAAGCGGCGGCTGGAGGCCAAGAAGCAGCGCGGCGAATTGAAAGCGACGCGCGGTAAGATCGACCCGGACTGACTTGGGATTGCACCGCCGCCCGGAGCGCCCCATGCTGGCGTCAAACAATCCGGGAGGGAAATCATGCGTCTGGACGGAAAGACCGCCATCGTGACCGGCGGCGCCTCGGGCTTTGGCGCGGGCATTGCGCGCAAGTTCCTGGCCGAGGGCGCCCGGGTGATGATTGCGGATATCAACGGCGCTGCGGCAGAAGAGCTGGCCGCAGAACTGGGCAGCAACGCCATCCCGCAGGCGGTGGATGTTTCGGACCGCGCTTCGGTCGATGCCATGGCCATGGCCGCGCTGGCCGCCTTCGGGCGCCTCGACATTCTGGTCAACAACGCAGGCGTCACCCATCTGCCCGCCCCGCTGGAGGAGATCAGCGAGGACGACTTCGACAGGGTGCTGGGCGTCAACGTCAAATCTGTTTACCTGACCGCCTGCGCCCTGGTGCCGCATATGAAGGCAAACAAGGCGGGCGCGATCCTGAACGTCGCCTCCACCGCCGGCGTCTCGCCGCGTCCCAACCTCAACTGGTACAACGCCTCCAAGGGCTGGATGATCACCGCGACCAAGACCATGGCGGTGGAACTGGCGCCGCATGGGGTGCGGGTCAATGCGATCAACCCGGTGGCGGGAGAAACCCCGCTGCTCAAATCCTTCATGGGCGAGGATACCCCGGAAATCCGCGCCAAGTTCCTGTCCACCATCCCGATCGGCCGGTTTTCAACGCCGGAGGACATGGGCAACGCCGCCTGCTTCCTCTGCTCGGACGAGGCCAGCATGATCACTGGAGTTGCAATGGAAGTGGACGGCGGGCGCTGCATATAGCGTCCCCGGCTTTCATCTTTCCAAAAATACTCCCGCCGGAGGCAGCGCGCGCCAGCGCGCTTCATTCAGAAAAAGGACCGCCCGACATGCTCCCCGGCCCCCGAAACCTGATCACCGACGTCCCCGGCCTGCTTGTCGGCAACGCCCAGGACGCCACGCTGAAATCCGGCACCACGGTGCTGACATCGGACTGCCCCTTCACCGCGTCGGTGCATGTGATGGGCGGCGCGCCCGGCACGCGGGAGACCGATCTGCTGGCGCCGGATAAGTCGGTGGCAAAAATCGACGCGCTGGTGCTGTCGGGCGGCTCTGCCTTCGGGCTCGACGCCTGCTCCGGCGTGATGGACGCATTGCATGGCCAGGGCCGCGGTTTTCCGGTCGGCCCGGCGCGGGTGCCGCTGGTGCCGGGCGCGATCCTCTTTGACCTGCTGAACGGCGGGGACAAGAACTGGGATCAGAACCCCTATCGCGACCTGGGCCGGGCGGCGTTTGAGGCGGCGGCGGAGAGTTTTGAACTTGGCACCGCGGGCGCCGGCACCGGCGCGCTGACGGCGATGCTGAAGGGCGGGCTGGGGTCCGCCTCGCTGGTGCTGGAGGGCGGCGGCACGGTGGGCGCGCTGGTGGCGGCCAATCCGTTGGGCGCCGTCACCACGCCGGGGGAGCGGAATTTCTGGGCCGCGCCCTTTGAGATTGGCGAGGAGTTCGGCGGGATCGGACCGGACACGTCCGCCGGGCTGGGCCGCGGCCTGCGCAGCCGCAAAATCGAAGCGATCCAGAACCTGAGCGGCACGCCGCTGCCACCAGAGCGCGCCAACACCACCATCGCCATCGTCGCCACAGATGCGGCGCTGACCAAGGCGCAGTGCCAGCGGCTGGCCACCGCTGCCCATGACGGCATCGGCCGCGCCATCGTGCCCGCGCACACCCCAGGCGACGGTGATCTGGTATTTGCCGCCAGCACCGGCGCACGGGCGCTGGAGGCTGCGGACGCAGAGCTTGGGACGCTGTGCCATGCAGCAGCCCTGTGCCTCAGCCGGGCCATTGCCCGCGCAGTCTTTCACGCGCGCCCGGAACCCGGAGATCTGCTGCCCTGCTGGTCAGCGCCTTGAATTGCCGCAGGTTCCTGCCGGAACTTTGATGCGCGTCAAACTGCCGGTTGACACTGCCGGCTATTGGATCATGAGTCACACGTGCCAACTCATAACCGGAGCAAGCAATATGAAACCTCTCGTTACTGCCGCCATTTTCGGCCTCCTCGCCGCCCCCGCCTTCGCCGAAGGCGACCCGGCCAAGGGTGAAAAGGGGTTCAACAAGTGCAAGTCCTGCCACATGGTCGTCTCTGATGACGGCGACGTGATCGTCAAGGGCGGCAAAACCGGCCCCAACCTGTGGGGTGTTGCCGGCCGCACTGCAGGCGCCGTGGAAGACTTCAAATACAGCAAGGACCTGGCTGCTGCCGGTGAAGCGGGCCTGGTCTGGGATGAAGAGAAATTCGTCGCCTTCACCGCCGACCCCAAGAAGTTCCTGCAGGCCGAAACCGGCGACTCCAAAGCCAAATCGAAAATGTCCTTCCGCCTGAAGAAGGGCGGCGAAGACATCTATGCCTTCCTGGCCAGCCACGGCCCGGCCCCGGCAGAGGGTGCCGAAACTGAGGAAAGCGCGGAAGCGGCCACCGAATAACGCCCGGATTTCCGGCAAACACTGCATCAAAGCCGCGGCATTTTCGCCGCGGCTTTTCGCGTAATTGCTTTCGCAACCGGCAGGCGTTAGCGGTAGGAGCCAGGCCATCGCAATTGCGGCAGGCCGGTCGGGAACCACGTCACGGACACAGCATGAGCCATATGATCCCCGCCTGGGTGAACGGCGATTTGACACCTGTTGACAAGCTCGCCGCGCATGAGCGCGGGCTGAAGCACAAGGCGGTTTCCGTCTTTGTGGTGAAAGGCGTGGAAATCCTGATGCAGCGGCGGGCGATGGGCAAATACCACACGCCGGGGCTGTGGGCGAACACCTGCTGCACCCATCCGATGTGGGAGGAGCAGGCTTCGGCCTGCGCGGTGCGGCGGATGCAGGAGGAGCTGGGGATCACCGGGCTTTACCCTGAGTTCCGCCACCACCTGGAATACCGCGCCGATGTCGGCAACGGGCTGGTGGAGCATGAAGCGGTTGATGTGTTCCTGGCGCACGCCCACCGCCCGCTGAAAGTCACCCCGAACCCGGATGAGGTGATGGAAACCCGCTGGGTCGACTACCACGACCTGCTGGCAGAGGTGAGCCGCCATCCCGAGCGCTTCACACCCTGGCTGAAGATCTACCTGCACAACTATGCCGACGTGATCTTCGGCCCCGATCTGATCATCGCCGGACGGCGCTGAGCCGCCTCCCCCCGTATCTTCTTGTTCTGCGCAGTAGGCTGTGGTTTTCTGCCCGCACAATTGGGAGGTATACTTATTATGTCCATTCTCATCGCCGGCGGCGGCATCGCCGGGCTGACCCTGGGGCTGACCCTGCATCAGATCGGGGTGCCCTTCCGGATCTTTGAGGCGGCGCGGGAGCTGAAGCCGATGGGGGTTGGCATCAACCTGCAGCCCAACGCGGTGCGGGAGCTGTTCGATCTGGGGCTGGAGGCGGAGCTGGATGCGATTGGCGTGAAGACCCGGCAGCTGGGGTTTTACAGCAAGCTGGGCAAAACGATCTGGGAGGAGCCCCGCGGCACCGGCGCGGGCTATGCCTGGCCGCAGTATTCGGTGCACCGCGGGGCGTTGCAGATGATGCTGTACCGCGCGCTGGCTGAGCGTGCCGGGGCGAACTGCATTGAAACCGGAGCACGGGCAGCAGGGTTTGAGAATACGGGCGGCGGCGCCACGCTGCTGCTGGCTGATGGGCGGCGGATCGAAGGCTCGCTGGTTGTGGCAGCCGATGGGATCCACTCTGCCCTGCGCGCGCAGATGGTGCCGGATGAGGGCGCGCCCATCTGGAACGGCCGCATCCTGTGGCGGGCTACCACCCGCGCGCCCGCCTTCAAGGGCGGCGCGGCGATGGCGATGATCGGTCACGACGACCTGCGGCTGGTCGCGTATCCGATCTCCCAGCCGGATGCCGGTGGCCTCGTCACGATGAACTGGATCGCGGAAAAGCGCTTTGACCCCTCCGCCCCCTGGCGGCGGGAGGACTGGAACCGGCCTGCGGACATCCAGGACTTCCTGCCGGACTTTGCGGGCTGGCAGTTCGATTGGATCGACGTGCCCGGCCTGATCCGCGGGGCGGAGGTGGTCTATGAATACCCGATGGTGGACCGCGACCCGCTGGCGCGATGGACCGATGGCAAGGTGACCCTGATGGGCGACGCCGCGCATCCGACCTATCCGGTGGGCTCCAACGGCGCCAGTCAGGCGATTGTCGATGCGCGGGTGATCGGTGCGCGACTGCTGGACCACGGGATCAGCGCCAGCGCTCTGCAGGCCTATGAGGCAGAAGTGCGTCCGGTGACCACGGCTGTGGGTATGGCCAACCGCGCAGGCGGCGGCCCGGACGGGGTGCTGCAACAAGTCGAGGACCTCTGCGGTGGAGATTTCGGGGACATCAGCGAAGTGATCCCGCAGGCGGAGCTGGCCGCCCATGCCGCCAAGTACAAGTCGATTGCGGGCTTTTCCATCGAAGAACTCAACGCGCGTCCCCCGACCATCCCGGCAGGCGCTGGCATCAGCTGAGGCACGCCCCCCGGCCAACCGCGGGTCAAGGACGGCGCAGCCGCCGTGCCGCAGGCTCGGTTTATTCTTGAGGCGCGGATGGACACAAACACTCGAAAACGCGCGTTTAAGGGCAGTTCCGCCCTTAAACCGCTTCTCAGCAGATAGAAAAGCGCCGCGCAAAGCGCGGCGCTACGCCCAACTGTGAGGCCCATTTTTTGAATGGGCAGGAGCAGGCGGGAGCGCCCCGCCCTGCCCGTTCACCAGCGCTTAGATCCCGATCACCGCCTGCACCGCGCGCTGCCAGCGGGCATAGGCCGCTTCGCGCGCGGCGGGCTGCATCAGCGGCGCGAACTGGCGGTCGAGCTTCCAGGTGTCGGCAAAACCGGTCTGGTCCGGGTAGATCCCGGCCTGCATCCCTGCCAGCCAGGCCGCGCCCAGCGCGGTGGTTTCCTGCATCACCGGGCGGTCGACGGCAGCGCCCAGCAGATCGGACAGGCTCTGCATGGTCCAGTCGCTGGCGCTCATGCCGCCATCGACGCGCAGGGTCACGGTGTGGTGGCTGTCGTCCTCCCAGTCGGCGCGCATCGCCTCATAAAGGTCGCGGGTCTGGTAAGCGACGCTTTGCAGCGCGGCGCGGGCGAATTCCGCCGGACCGGAGTTGCGGGTCAGGCCGAACATGCCGCCGCGGCACTCCGGCTCCCAATAGGGCGCGCCAAGGCCGGTGAAGGCGGGCACCAGGATCACGTCCTGGCCCGGGTCCGCCCGCAGCGCCAGTTCGCCAGATTGGGAGGCCTGTTCGATGATTCCCAGCCCGTCGCGCAGCCACTGCACCGCGGCGCCGGCGATAAAGATCGAGCCTTCCAGCGCATAAGTCGGCTTGCCGTCCAGCTGATAGGCGATTGTGGTCAGCATCCGGTTCTTCGACACAACCGGCTCATCCCCGGTGTTCAGCAGCGCAAAGCACCCCGTTCCGTAGGTGGATTTCATCATCCCCGGCTGGAAGCAGGCCTGCCCGATGGTGGCGGCCTGCTGGTCGCCCGCCACACCCAGAATCGGAACCGGACCGCCAAGGATTTCCGGGTCGGTGGTGCCGAAATCGGCGGCGCTGTCCTTCACCTCCGGCAGCATCTGCTGCGGCACGTTCAGCAGATCGCTGATGGTGCTGCTCCAGCGGCCCTTGCGGATATCATACATCAGCGTGCGCGCGGCATTGGTCGCGTCGGTCACGTGGGAGGCGCCGCCGGTCAGGCGCCAGATCAGAAAGCTGTCGACTGTACCGAACAGGAGATCCCCTGCCTCGGCCCGCTCCCGCGCGCCCGGAACGGTGTCGAGGATCCACTTCACCTTGGTGCCGGAGAAATAGGGATCCAGCAGCAGCCCGGTGCGATCGGCCACCATTTCCGCGTGGCCGGCCTCGCGCAGCTGCTCGCAGATGGCGGCGGTGCGGCGGTCCTGCCAGACGATGGCATTGTGGATGGCCTTGCCGCTGGATTTATCCCAGACCACGGTGGTCTCACGCTGGTTGGTAATGCCGATGCCCGCGATGTCCGCGGCAGACACGTCCAGATCCGCCATTACCTTGCGGCAGACCGCGACGGTGGTCTCCCAGATCTCCTCCGGGTCATGCTCCACCCAGCCCGCCTGCGGGTAATGCTGGGTGAACTCCTGCTGCGCGGTGCCCGCGACCTGCATTCCCGCATCAAACAGGATTGCCCGGGTCGACGTGGTGCCCTGATCAATTGCCAGAATATAGGTCATCGGCTGCCCTCCAGTCTCCTCTGACCGGGGACAATAAACGCAAAGGTGCTATCGCTACCAGCCCCTACTAAGAATTTAGTTGAGGAACCTCGATATTGTCGATCAGGCGGATGCCATCCATCCAGGCGGCGGCCAGCAGCCGGGCCGGACGGGAGGGGGTCTCCAGCGCCTCCAGCGTTTCCGCGCAGCGCAGGTCGAAGTATTCGACGTCGCCAAACCCCGCCTCAGACAGCGCTTGCCGCGCGGCGGCCTCCAGCGGTGCCCAGAGCCCGCCCCCGGACGCCTTGGCGGCGGCCTCGCGCATTGCCGCATTCAGGGCCGCGGCCTTGGCCAGCGCCTCCGGCGACAGGCGCAGGTTGCGCGACGACATGGCGAGGCCTGACGGCTCGCGCACGGTTTCGCAGCCGATCACCTCAATCGGGATGTCCAGATCGCGGGCCATGCGGGTCACCACCATCAGCTGCTGGTAATCCTTCTGGCCGAAAAAGGCCTTGTCCGCGCTGGTCTGCAGGAACAGTTTGGCGACGACCGTGGCAACCCCGTCGAAATGACCGGGGCGGAAGGGGCCCTCCATCACGTCCGTTATACTGCCGCCGACAGACACATTGGTGGCATAGCCGTCCGGGTAGATCTGATCCGGGTCCGGGACATAGATCAGGTCCACGCCGTAGGGGGCGAGCTTCTCCGCATCCTCGTGTTCGGTGCGCGGGTAGTTTGCCAGATCCTCGGCGTTATTGAATTGCTTGGGGTTCACGAAGATGGTCACGATCACACGGTCGCAAGCTTGCTTGGCTGCTTCGACCAGCGACAGGTGGCCTGCGTGCAGCGCCCCCATGGTCGGCACCAGGCCGATGGTTTCGCCGTTGCGGCGCCACTCGGACGTCTTGGCGCGCAGGTCGGCCAGACGGCGCAGGATCGGGGCAGTCATTTCGGAAATCATCCTTTGGAGGGCGTCTTGGCCGCCGGGGCCTGATCGGCAAAGACATGTTCGGCAGCCGGGAAACTGCGGGCGCGCACTTCGGCGGCGTATTCGGCGATACCTGCCTCCGCCAGCGGGCCAAGGTCGGCGTAGCGTTTCACGAACTTCGGTTTGAAGGCGGTGAAGAAGCCCAGCATGTCGTCCACCACCAGGATCTGCCCGTCGCAGCCCGCGCTGGCGCCGATGCCGATGGTGGGAATCGCCACCTCGGCGGTGATCTTGTCGGCCAGTTTCTGCGGCACCTTCTCCAACACCACGGAAAACGCGCCGGCCTCCGCCACCGCGCGGGCGTCTGCCAGCACGGCGTCCGCCTGAGCGTCACGACCCTGCACCTTATACCCGCCCAGTGTGTTGATCGACTGCGGCGTCAGGCCGATATGCGCCATCACCGGGATGCCGCGCTTGACAAGGAAGCGGATGGTTTCGGCCATTTCGACGCCGCCCTCCAACTTGACCGCGGCGCAGCCGGTTTCGGCCATCAGCCGGGCGGCGTTGCGGAATGCCTGCTGCGGGCCTTCCTCGTAAGACCCGAAAGGCATGTCGATCACCAGCATCGCCTGGCTGAGACCGCGCGCGACCGCCTGGCCGTGCAGGATCATCATCTCCATCGTCACGCCCAGGGTGGAGGTCAGCCCGTGCAGCACCATGCCGACGCTGTCGCCGACCAGCACGAAATCGCAGTGCTTGTCCATCAGCCGCGCCATCGGCGTGGTATAGGCCGTCAGGCTCACCAGAGGGGTGCCGCCTTTGCGGGCCCGGATGTCTTCGGCGTTGGGCGCCTGTTTCTTGGCTGTTGCGCTCATGGCTTCCTGTCCGCGGTTCTTGGAGTGGACACGGATTATCAATTAACGCCGCGTGCTTCCAGTGGGCGAAATGTCCCCCGCCCTTGATTACGCTTGGGAATCGGGGAAACTCGTTTCCAATAGGCGCCGCACACGGCCCGCATATTGTACACGGGGAGTTATTCAATGGCACTGAAATCATTTGTTTTTGCGGCGGGTTCCGCACTGGCCCTGGCCGCGGGCGGTGCCTGGGCCAAGGACAGCGTCACCATCGCCATGCAGCTGGAACCGCCGCATCTGGACCCGACCAGCGCCGCCGCCCAGGCCATTGACTCGGTGGTTTACAGCAACATTTTCGAGGGGCTGACCCGGTTCATGGGCGATGGATCGGTAGTGCCGGGGCTGGCAGAGAGCTGGGAAATTTCCGAAGACGGCACCGTCTACACCTTCCGCTTGCGTGAGGGCGTCACCTTTCACGATGGCAGCGCGATGGATGCGGAGGACGTGAAATTTTCGCTCGACCGCGCCCGCGCGGAGGACAGCACCAATGCGCAAAAGGCGCTGTTTGAAGGGATCACTGCCGTGGATGCGGTGGACCCGCAGACCGTGCAGATCACGCTGGACGGGCCGAACGGCAGCCTCTTGTTCAACCTCGCCTGGGGCGACGCGGTGATCGTGGCGCCGGAAAGCATCGAAGACATCAAGACCAATCCCATCGGCACCGGCGCCTATACGTTCCAGGAGTGGGTGCAGGGCGACCGCATCACGCTGGCGCGCAATCCGGACTATTGGGGCGATCAGCCTGCGCTGGCGTCGGCGACCTTCAAGTTCATTTCCGACCCCACGGCCGCCTTTGCCGCGATGATGGCGGAGGATATCGACGCCTTCGACAATTTCCCGGCGCCTGAGAACCTGCCCCAGTTCGACGCCGATCCGCGGTTCCAGGTGCTGGTCGGCTCGACCGAGGGTGAGAC
Source organism: Leisingera sp. ABM4_103 (assembly GCF_056158685.1). Classification (NCBI taxonomy): domain Bacteria; kingdom Pseudomonadati; phylum Pseudomonadota; class Alphaproteobacteria; order Rhodobacterales; family Roseobacteraceae; genus Leisingera; species Leisingera sp. ABM4_103. The sequence goes on from NZ_JBSWTU010000005.1 coordinate 1,117,075, forward strand.
GATCCTGTCCACCAACAACAAGCAGCCGCCGTTTGATGACATCCGGGTGCGGCAGGCCATGGCCCATGCCATCGACCGGCAGGCGATCATCGACGGTGCCATGTTCGGGTTCGGCACTCCGATCGGTACCCACTTTGCGCCGCACAATCCGGCGTACAAGGATCTGACCGGCAAGTCCGCCTATGACCCGGAACAGGCCAAGGCGCTGCTGTCCGAGGCTGGATTCGCCGAAGGGTTTGAGACCACCCTGCATCTGCCGCCCCCGTCCTATGCCCGGCGCGGCGGCGAGATCATCGCGGCGCAGCTGGCCGCGGTCGGCATCAAGGCCGAGATCATCAACGTGGAATGGGCCCAGTGGCTGGAGACTGTGTTCCGCGGTAAGAACTTCGGCCTCACCATCGTCAGCCATACCGAGCCGATGGACATCGGCATCTACGCCCGGCCCGAGTATTACTTCCAGTACGACAGCAAGGCGTTTCAGGAGCTGATGAACCGGCTGAACGCGACCACGGATCCGGACAGCCGCACCGCGCTGATGCAGGAGGCGCAGGAAATGATCGCAGCGGATTACGTCAACGGCTATCTGTTCCAGCTGGCCAAGCTGGGGGTGGCTAAGGCCGGACTGCAAGGTCTGTGGGAAAACGCGCCGACGGCGGCAATCGACCTGACGGCGATCAGCTGGGCGGAGTAATTTGATACAAGCCAATGGCCCGGCGGCAACGCCGGGCAGCGCCCGACCCTCCCGTCAAACCGCAGGTTTGCCTTCGGCAAAACGGGAGGGCGCTTACGCCCCCTCCCAGGATCGGGCGCTGCCCTCATCGCATCACAGACCCTGTCTCGCACATAAAAACGCTACCCGCTCCCGGATTTCCTGACGGATATCCCCGCCCCGCGGTTGATCCCTGAGCGTGGTGAACCAGTGTTCCGGCGGATTGCGGCCCAGGCGGTTTCCGTTGAACTCCAGCCCGCGCAGCACTTCTTCGCCCGCCGCGGGCAGCCGCTCCGGCACCTCAACTCCGTTCAGCGTGGCCCAGACCCCGGTCCAGAGCCGCCCTACTGACCACGGATTGTACCCTCCGCCACCCAGCACCAGATAGCGCGGCGCCATGCCCATCAGCGCCCGAACCACCGCCCAATGGGCGTTGTTCGACAGGTCCAGATGCGGCAGCGGGTCCTCCGTCACCGCGTCCGCCCCGCATTGCAGCACGATGGCATCCGGCTGAAACGCCGCGACCGCGGGCAGGATCAGCGCGTCGCGGATATGGGCCATCTCATCATCATTGAAGCCGCGCGGCACCGGCAGGTTCAGGGCGGACCCGCCTGCGTCCTCTGTCAGTGTGCCGGTCTTGGGCCACAGGTTTTCCTCATGCACCGAGATCATCAGCACGTCCCCATCACCGGCAAAGCCATGCTCCACCCCGTCTGCGTGATGCGCGTCGATGTCCAAGTAGGCGATCCGCTGCGCGCCATGGTGGCGCAGCGACAGCATCGCCAGGACGGGATCGTTCAGATAGCAGAACCCGTTGGCGCGGTCCGGCATCCCGTGATGGGTGCCGCCCGCCGGGTTGTAGACGATGCCGCCACCCGCCAGCAGTTCCCCCGCCAGGATCGATCCGCCCGCGGCAGTGGCCGGGCGGCGGTATATCTCCGGGAACACCGGGTTGGAAATAGTGCCGAGGTGATGCCGCGCCCGCACTTCCGCGCTCACTTCTTGCGCCGCCTCCGCCGCCTGCAGGGCCGCGACGTATTCGGGCGTGTGCCAGATGGTAAGCGCCGCAGGTTTGGCGCGGGGGGAATTCACATAGGCCTCATACGGCAGCCAGCCCAGCGCGCGCGCGAGGTCCATCACGGTTGAAACCCGCGGCACCCGCAAGGGATGGGTGCGGCCATAGGACGATCCGCGGTAGATTTCAGATCCGATGAACAGGGGGCGGGACAGCATGGCAGAGTGATAGCCGTTTTCCGGGCGCTGCCAAAGGGCTTGCTCCGCGCAATCCGCCGGTTCCCGTGCGGCATCCGCTCAACCCATTGACGCTGCGCATTTTTGCCGCCTGGCCCCGGTTTCCCTCTGCTGGCCTCTGGACCCGTTCCCCGCAGGCTCCTAACGTGGCAGCCATGCTGCGCTATGCCCTCAAACGCCTCCTGTCGCTGATCCTCAGCCTGGCTGTTGCCTCGCTGGTGATCTTCCTTGTGGTGGAGGTGGCACCGGGCGACCCGGCGTCGTTCATGCTGGGGGTCAATGCGCAGGCCGATACGGTGGCCGCCCTGAAGGCAGAGCTGGGGCTGGATCAAACCAAAGCCGCCCGTTACTTGAGCTGGGTTGCAGGGATGCTGGGGGGAGATTTCGGCACCTCCTACACCTACCGCACACCTGTTGCCGGGATGATTGCCGACCGCATGTGGGTATCGCTGCCGCTGGCGCTTTATGCGCTGACGCTGTCAACGCTGATCGCCTTTCCCGCCGGCATCTATGCCGCCGCCCGCCGCGGCACGCCAGGCGACATGGCGGTGATGGGCGCCACCCAGCTGGGTGTCGCAGTGCCGAACTTCTGGTTTGCGATGATGCTGGTTCTGATCTTTGCCATCAACCTGCGCTGGTTCGGGGCCGGCGGGTTTCCGGGTTGGGAAGCGGGGCTTTGGACGGGCCTTCATGCGCTGACGCTGCCCGCGATTGCCCTGGCGCTGCCGCAGGCGGCGATCCTGACGCGGGTGATGCGCTCAGCCCTTCTGGACATACTGGGCGAGGATTTCATGCGCACCGCCCGCGCCAAAGGGCTGACTCGCCGTCAGGCACTATGGCGGCACGGAGTGCGCAACGCGCTGATCCCGGTGCTGACCATCATCGGGCTGCAGTTTTCCTTCCTGCTGGCAGGCGCGATCATCATCGAACAGGTGTTTTACCTGCCGGGCCTCGGGCGGCTGGTGTTCCAGGCGATCTCCTCCCGCGATCTGATCGTGGTGGAGTCTGTGGTGATGCTGCTGGTCTTTGCCGTCATAACGGTGAATTTCCTGGTCGACCTTGCCTATGCGCTGGTGGACCCGCGGCTGAGGAGCCGGACATGACCCGCAACCTGATCCTTGGCGGTGTGCTGTCCTCGCTGGTGCTGCTGGCGGCGGCGGTGTCGTTTGTCTGGACGCCCTTGGACCACACCGCAATGAACATCGCCGCCAAACTGCAGACGCCGAATGCGCAGCACTGGCTGGGCACCGATCATTTCGGGCGCGACCTGATGTCGATGATCATGGTCGGCGCGCGCACCTCCATCGCCGTCGCCTTGGTGGCTGTTGGTATCGGCATGGGCGCGGGCGTTCCGCTGGGGCTGACGGCAGCGGCGCGCAAGGGGTCTTGGCTGGATGAGCTGATCATGCGCGGCAATGACCTCGTCTTTGCCTTCCCTTCGCTGGTGATTGCGATCCTGATCACCGCTGTTCTGGGGGCCGGCGCCATCAACGCGATCATCGCCATCGGCATCTTCAACATCCCCGTGTTTGCCCGCATCACCCGCGGCGCGGCGCTGAGCCTTTGGGAGCGGGAATTCATCCTGGCCGCCCGTGTGGCAGGCAAGAACGCGGCGCGCATCTCCGCGGAACACATCCTGCCGAACGTAATGAACCTGCTGATCGTGCAAGGGACGATCCAGTTCTCGCTGGGGATCCTGGCCGAAGCCGGCCTCAGCTATGTCGGCCTGGGCGCGCAGCCGCCCACCCCCAGCTGGGGGCGGATGCTGGCCGATGCGCAGACCATGGTCAGCTTTGCACCGCATCTGGCGCTGGTGCCGGGCACGGCCATCATCCTCACCGTGCTGGGGCTGAACCTGCTGGGCGACGGGCTGCGTGATTTTTTTGACCCGAAGCTGCGGGTGGCGCGGACATGACCTTGCTGGATGTGACCCATTTATCTCTCAAGATCGGCTGCTATCCGGTGCTGAAGGATGTATCGTTCCACGTAGAGCCGGGCGAGATTGTTGCTGTCACCGGCGAAAGCGGCTCCGGCAAGTCGATGACCGCGCTGGCGGTGATGCAACTGCTGCCGGAGCGGAGCCAAATCAAGGGGTATGTCACGCTGGACGGGACCCAGCTGCTGGATCAGTCCGAAGAACAGATGTGCGCCCTGCGCGGCCAGTCTATCGGCATGGTGTTTCAGGAGCCGATGACCGCGCTCAATCCGGTCAAGACCATCGGCGAGCAGGTGATGGAAACGATCCTGATCCACAAGGCGATGCCACGCCAGGACGCCGAGGCCCGCGCCCGCGAGGTGCTGGAGCGGGTCGGGCTGCCTGAGGACCGCTTTCCGCTAAGCCGCTATCCGCATGAGCTGTCGGGCGGCCAGCGCCAGCGGGTGGTGATCGCCATGGCCATCGCCCTGCGCCCCAAGCTGCTGATCGCGGATGAGCCGACCACGGCGCTGGACGTGACCACCCAAGCGCAGATCCTGTCGCTGCTGAAGGACCTGGTGCAGGACTATGGCATGGGTCTGCTGATTATCACCCACGACCTGGCGGTGGTAGCGGATCTGGCTGACCGGATTGTAATCATGCGCAATGGAGAAGTGGTCGAATCCGGCCACACGGACTGGCTCTTGCGCAACATGCGCCACCCTTACACGCGGATGCTGTTTGACGCCTCGAACCATCAGGTGGCGCTGCCGGAACCAGCCGCGCCAGCAGCGCTCTTGGAGGTGCGGAACGCGGTGCGCGACTACAAGACCCCGCGCCCGTCTCTGTTTGCAAAGCCCGGCACATTCCGTGCCGTGAACGATGTCTCCTTCACCCTGAACCGCGGGGAGCGGCTGGGGCTGGTGGGGGAGTCGGGATGCGGAAAATCGACCCTGACGCGGGCAATTCTGGGACTGGAGCCGCTGCAAGGCGGGGAGATCCTGCTGGATGGAGAACCCGTCACGACTCACCTTGCCCCCGAGACCCGGCGCAAGATGCAGGTGGTGTTCCAGGACCCTTACGGCAGCTTCAACCCGCGCCACCGGGTGGACCGGCTGATCACCGAACCGTTCCATATGCTGCCTGATCCGCCAACCGGCGCGGCGCGCCGTGATCTGATCGCCGAAACCCTCGACGCTGTCGGCCTGAAACCGGAGGACGCCGGGAAATACATCCACCAGTTCTCCGGCGGGCAGCGCCAGCGTATTGCCATTGCCCGCGCCCTGATCACCCGGCCGGAGCTGATCATCTTTGACGAGGCGGTGTCAGCCCTCGACGTCTCCGTCCGCGCCCGCATCCTCGACCTGCTGGCAGAACTGTGCGAGGCCTACAGCCTCACCTACCTGTTCATCAGCCACGACCTGAGCGTGGTGCGCACGATCACCGACCGCTGCCTGGTGATGAGGCACGGAGAAATCGTCGAACAGGGTGAAACCGAAGCCGTATTCAGCACCCCGCAGCACCCCTACACCCGCCAGCTGATCGCCGCAGCCCCGGTGCTGCCTGATCTGTCCGGCCCGGAAAGGAGCCCCCAGCATGTCTGACCCCCTCTGGTTCGATCCCGCGCTCTGCCTCGTTGGCGGCAAGTGGCTGCCCGCGGCCAGCGGCGGCACTCTGCCGCTGGTGAACCCCTCGGACGGCAGCGAAATCTGCCAGATCGCCCGCGGCGGTGCGGCAGATATCGAGGCCGCGGTGCAAGAAGCTGGGACGGCGCTGAACGGCGCATGGGGCCGCATGACTGCGCTGGAACGGGGCCGCATCCTGACCCGGATCGGCCAGTTCGTGCTGGAGCGGGTAGACCTGCTGGCCGAGATTGAGGCGATGGATGTGGGCAAGCCGCTGAGCCAGGCCCGCGCCGATGCGGTGGCGCTGGCGCGCTATTGCGAGTTCTACGGCGGGGCGGCGGACAAGGTGATGGGGGAGACAATTCCCTATCTCGACGGCTACACCGTCTATACCCTGCGTGAGCCGCATGGCGTCACCGGGCATATCGTGCCCTGGAACTACCCGATGCAGATCATCGGCCGCTCTGTCGGCGCGGCGCTGGCGATGGGCAACGCCTGTGTGCTGAAACCGGCGGAGGAGGCCTGCCTGACGGCGCTGGCGTTCGCCCATATCGCGATGGAGGCCGGGCTGCCTGCGGGTGCGCTGAACGTGGTGCCGGGACTGGGATCGGAGGCCGGTGCGGTGCTGGCCGGGCACCCCGGCGTGCATCACATTTCCTTCACCGGGTCGGTCAGGACTGGCGCGCTGGTGCAGCAGGCGGCGGGCGCCAACGTGGTGCCAGTCACGCTGGAGCTGGGCGGCAAGTCCCCGCAACTGGTGTTTGACGATGCCGATCTTGACGCTGCCCTGCCGTTTCTCGTGAACGCGGGTATCCAGAACGCAGGCCAGACCTGTTCGGCATCCTCGCGCATTCTGGTGCAGCGCGGGGCGTATGAGGAGGTAAAGCGGCGCATGGCTGAGGCCTACAGCACGCTGACCGTCGGACCTGCGGCAGAGGACCTGCGGGTCGGGCCGCTGATCTCTGCCAGGCAAAAACAGATCGTGGAGAATTATCTGGACAAGGGCGCTGATCTTCCCGTCGCGGCGCAGGGGACCATCCTGGGTCATGCGCCGGAGAGCGGCGCCTATGTCCGCCCCACCTTGTTTGCCGATGTGCCAGACGATCATGTGCTTGCGCGCGAAGAGATCTTTGGCCCGGTGCAGGTGCTGATCCCGTTCGACACCGAAGACGACGCGCTGCGGATTGCCAATGCGACCGAATACGGTCTGGTCGCCAGCGTCTGGACCCGTGACGGCGCCCGGCAAATGCGGCTGGCCAAGAAACTGCGGGCGGGACAGGTGTTCCTCAACAACTACGGCGCCGGCGGCGGGGTGGAGCTGCCCTTTGGCGGCGTCGGGAAGTCGGGGCACGGGCGGGAGAAAGGCTTTGAAGCGCTCTATGGCTTCTCGCAGCTCAAGACCGTGGCGGCGCATCACGGCTGAGGCCGTCCGCCTCTTTCATCTTTCCCAAATACTCCGGGGGTGAGGCCGCCAGGCCGAGGGGGCGGCGCCCCCTCTTTAACTCCCCTCGTTTTCTTTCACACGATAACGTCCTGCCGTTCCTGCTTGCCGACGCCGAATACGCGCTTGTAACGCGCAATCTCATCCGCAGGCCCCATCGCCTTTTCCGGGTTGTCGGACAGTTTCACCGTCGGACGGCCATTGGCGGCAATTGCCTTACACACCAGCGAGAAGGGCGCCAGCGCGTCATCCGGCACCAGTCCGCGGAAGTCGTTCGTCAGCAGCGTGCCCCAGCCAAAGGACACTTTGGTGCGGCTGGAAAACTGCGCGTGCAGGTCCTGGATCTGCTGCACGTCCAGGCCATCGGAAAAGATCACCCGTTTCTCCGCCGGGTCCTCGCCGCGCTCTTTCCACCAGTTGATCGCTACCTCTGCGCCCTTGGCCGGGTCGCCGCTGTCGATGCGGATGCCGGTCCAGCCGGCCAGCCAGTCAGGCGCGTGGTCAAGAAACCCCTGGGTGCCATAGGTGTCGGGCAGGATGATGCGCAGGTTGCCCTCGTGCTCGTCATGCCAGTCGGACAGAACCTCATAAGGTGCTTGAGCCAGTTCCGCATCGCTGTCCGCCAGCGCCGAATAGACCATCGGCAATTCATGCGCATTGGTGCCGATCGCCTCCACCTCGCGGCGCATGGCAATGAGGCAGTTGGAGGTGCCGGTGAACTTCTCACCCAGCCCCTCGATCATCGCCTGCACGCACCAGTCCTGCCACAGGAAGGAATGGCGGCGGCGGGTGCCGAAATCGGCGATCGTCAGGCCGTCAATCTCCCGCAGCTTCTCGATTTTTTCCCAAACACGGGTCATGGCGCGGGCGTACAGCACCTGCAGCTCAAACCGGCCCATCCTGTCCAGCACCGCGCGCGAGCGCAGCTCCATCAGCACTGCCAGGGCCGGGATTTCCCACAGCATGACCTCGTGCCACTTGCCTTCAAACGTCAGCTCATACTGATCGCCCTTGCGCTCCAGGTGGTAGGGCGGCAGGCGCAGGCCTTCGAACCACTCCATGAAATCAGGGCGGAACATCTGCCGTTTGCCATAGAAAGTATTGCCGCGCAGCCAGGTGCTTTCGCCGCGGCTGAGCGACAGCGAGCGTATGTGGTCCAGCTGTTCGCGCAGCTCGCCCTCGTCAATCAGCCGGGCAAGCGGCACATGGGTGGAGCGGTTGATCAACGAGAAGGTCACGGTGGTGTCCGGCTTGTTTCGGAACACCGACTGGCACATCAGCAGCTTGTAGAAATCGGTGTCGATCAGCGACCGGACAATCGGATCAATCTTCCATTTGTGATTGTAGACGCGGGTTGCAATATCCACCGGCAGCCTCGTGCTTAAGAAGTCATTGATTGATAGGATAGCCCGCCAGCGGGGGCAAAGGAAATCAGCCCGCGCGGCGGGCCTGCGCCTGTGGCGCCAACTGCACCAAAAGCTCGATCAGTTTGCTGCGGTTTATGGGTTTGCTCATGAATTCGTTCATGCCTGCGGCAAGGCAAGCCTCCCGGTCGGAATCGAAGGCATTGGCCGTCAGCGCCACAATAGCAGGCTGCGGCAGGGCCGAGGCGCGGATCGCGCGGGTGGCTTCCAGCCCGTCCATCTCTGGCATCGACATATCCATCAGGATGATATCCGGTGCGAATTCCTGGAACTGTGCCACCGCTTCGCGGCCATTTTGGGCAAAGACCAGTTGCGCCGGTGTCGGATGCAGAAACTTTTCCATCAGCACCCGGTTCACGGCGTTGTCCTCCGCCACCAGGACCCGCAGCCCCTCCAGCGCGTCAAAACCGCCCGGCTGCGGTGCGGCAGCGGGTGTTGCTGACTGCTGCGCCTTCGCAGGATCCAGGCGAAGCCGCACAGTAAAACAGGACCCCAGCCCCAATTCGGACTTCACTGTGATACTGCCGTCCATTGCCTCCGCCAGGCGGCGGGAAATAGCGAGCCCCAGTCCGGTGCCGCCAAAGCGGCGGCTGATTGCGGCGTCCCCCTGGGCAAACCGCTCGAACACCTTGGAGAGCATCTCCTTGGGAATTCCGATGCCGGTGTCCGCCACCGAAAAGATCAGATCAAACCCCTGCCCTGCCGGTTCGGCATCCAGTGTCACCAGCACCCGGCCTTGTTCGGTGAATTTGATCGCATTGCCAGCCAGGTTCAGCAAAATCTGCCGGATTCGCCGGTCGTCGCCGCGCAGCTGTGCGGGCACCCGATCCTTGATTTCCAGCAGCATCCCCAAGCCCTTGGAGTCCGCCTGAGCCTTCAGCAGGCACACCGTTTCCTCGAAACAGGCGCGCGGATCAAAGTCGGCGCGGCTGAGGGTGACGCCCTCAACGTCCATCTTGGAGAAGTCAAGAACATCGTTGATCAGCGCCAGCAGGGTATCCGCCGAGCTGAGGATGGTGCTGGCATAAAGCTCCTGCTCGCCGTTCAGGCCGCTGTCGCGCAGCAGCTGGGCCATGCCAATCACCCCGTTCATCGGGGTGCGGATCTCGTGGCTCATGGTCGCCAGGAATTCCGCCTTGGCGCGGGCACCTTCCTCAGCCGAGATCCGCGCTTGTTCCAGCTGCCGTGCATGTTCCTTGGCGGCGGAAATGTCCCGTTCCACCGCGATCAGTGTTTCCAGCTCTCCAGCGCTGTTCAGCATCGGCACCTGGCTGGTCTCTATCCAGATGTGCTGCCCGTCCTTGCGCCGGTTGCAGATTTCCACGCGCACCGGCCGGGCATCGCGGACACTGTCCTGAAGCAGCCGGATGGCGGCGGGGTCGGTCCTGCCGCTGTTCAGCAAGTCACCCGGCAGCTGACCCAGAGCATCGTCGAACGAGTACCCGGTGAGGCGGTTGAAACTGTCGTTGACCCAGGTAATCCGCCCGTTCCGGTCCATCAGCATCACGCTGTCATTGGCGTTTTCAGCCACCAGCGCCAGGCGTTTGGCCTCCATCTGCTGTTCGGACAGCTCCGCATAGGCGGCTTCCAGCTCCTGCTGCTGCAGGGCCTGGGCCATAATATTGCGGCGGGTCCGGCTGAAGCTGCGCATGACAAAAACGAGGAACCACAGAAAGGAGGTATAAAGCACCGCCAGCCCTGCCAGATGCAACTCGTACATCGCGGCCGATTCCGGCGCTTCCAGGATCTCCACCGCCAGCGCCGCCACCGGCAGCGCTGCATAGGTGACGAGTTTTACGATAACTGCCAAAGGGTTATACGGCAGCACCAACGCGGCATTGATCGCCAGCCCCAGGAGCAGGCCGACAGTGAAAAGCGGTTCGTTGTGGGTGTGCGGGTCCTGGGCCGGAAACTCGACCCAGAAAGGAATGGACGCAGCCGCGCAGAGCGCCAGGGCGTGCAGGAACGCGGTCAGAGCGGTCAGCAGCCGCAGCCGCCTTTCACTCAGGCCGCTGCCGGCCAAGCGGTCCGCACGGCGCAGAAGCATGCAATCCGCGGTGTCGCCGGCAAAGGTTATGGCAAAGGCCAGCAGCGCGTATTGCGTGGGAACGACCAGAGCGAGAGTCAGAAAGGCCAGAGCCATGAACAGCTGGCGGCCCCAAAACATCCGCACCCGGCCGCGGGCGTAACGCAGCAGCAGCTCGAGTGAGCCGTAGCGTTTGTAGTAACTGTCCAGCGGGCCTGCGGCAGCCCCATCCGAAGTATTCATCTATCCGCCTTGCCGTCGGTGAGCCCGCACAACATAAGCCGGCTATTGTTAATAATTCGGCAAATCAACTCAAGATTGAAGCTCAACGCCTGCCTCTTTCATCTGGCCAAGGGCCGCCTGCAGCGATCCGTCCAGGTCAATTGCCCGGCAGGCCTTCAAATCGACCGTCACCTCAAACCCAAGCCGGGCCGCATCGAGCGCGGTGAAGGCAACGCAAAAGTCGGTGGCAAGCCCGGCGAGAGTCAACCGGGAGATGCCGCGCGTGCGCAGGTATCCTTCCAGCCCGGTGGGCGTGGTCCTGTCGTTTTCGAAGAAGCCGGAATAGCTGTCGATTGCCGGGCGGAACCCCTTGCGGACGATAAGGTCGCCGTCGGTGCGCAGGTCCTTGTGGAAGGCCGCCCCACCGGTGCCCTGCACGCAGTGATCGGGCCACAGAACCTGAGTGCCATAGGGCATCTCCACCGTCTCGAACGGGGTCTTGCCCGGGTGCGCAGAGGCAAAGGAGGAATGCCCTGCCGGGTGCCAGTCCTGGGTGAGAATCACCGCGTCGAACTGCGCCATCATGGCGTTGATGGGGGCGACCACCTCGTCCCCGCCGGGCACCGCCAGCGCCCCGCCCGGGCAGAAGTCATTCTGCACATCCACAACGATCAGGGCCTGGGTCATCGGCAACTCCTTTTCTGGCTTGCACAATTTGTAACGGGACAAGTGCCGCTTGGGAACTCCCGCTGGCCGGCGGCGGGCTGACGCAAGTGAAAACATACATGCAAAGCCCTTGTTTTATTGGCCCCGCGCAGGCGGTTCTTGCTCTTGAAAACCGCGCGCCATGGTTCTAAGGCCGGGGCATGTACACGATTGCTGCCCTCTATCACTTCACCCGTTTCCCCGACCCCGCCGCCATCCGCCCGGCGCTGCTGGAGCTGTGCCAGGCGCAAGGCGTCAAAGGCTCCCTGCTGCTGGCGCAGGAGGGGATCAATGGCACCATCGCCGGCCCGCGTGCCGGCATCGACGCGGTGCTGGCGCATATCAAGGCGCTGCCGGGCTGTGCCGGGCTGGAGTGGAAAGAGGCGACAGCTGCCGAGCCGCCCTTTGGCAAGATGAAAGTGCGGTTGAAGAAAGAGATCGTGACCATGGGCCAGCCGGATGTGGATCCGCTGGCCTCCGTCGGGCACTACGTCGAGCCGGAGGAGTGGAACGATCTGATCCGGCAGGACGACGTGGTGCTGATCGACACCCGCAACGACTATGAGGTGGCAATCGGCACCTTCGAGGGCGCGATTGACCCCAAGACAGAGAGCTTCCGCGATTTCCCCGCCTGGTGGGAGGAGAACAAGGACCGCTTTCACAACAAGCGGGTTGCGATGTTCTGCACCGGCGGCATCCGCTGCGAGAAATCGACCAACTACCTGCTGGGCCAGGGGGTGGAGGATGTCTACCACCTGAAGGGCGGCATCCTGCGTTACCTGGAGGAAATGCCCGCCGAAAACAGCACCTGGGAAGGCGAGTGCTTTGTCTTCGACAACCGGGTGTCGGTCGGCCACGGGCTGGTCGAAGGCCCGCATGAGCTGTGCCACGGCTGCCGCCGCCCGATCCTGCCTGAGGACAAGGCACAGCAGGAGTTCGAACAGGGCGTTTCCTGCCACCTGTGCATCAATGAAACTTCGGAAGAGGACAAGGCCCGGTTCCGCGAGCGGCAGAAACAGATGAAGCTGGCGCGGGAGCGCGGCGAGGATCACCTGGGCAGCATCCCGCTGTAAGCCCTGCCGAGTAGCAGACAATTAGAAAGGCCGCTGCCCATCGGGACAGCGGCCTTCTTTAGTGCTTGCGCAGGCTGCCGGCGTCAGTCCCCGCTCAGGCCCAGATAGCTGCGGGTGCTGGCCAGCAGGCCCTCGCCATGGGCAGGGGCCAGCAGGCCTGCGTGATCCTCGCCTTCGGCTGCGGCCATGTCGGGCAGCTGGTGGGCAATGCCCTTGTGGCAGTTGATGCAGGTCTTCTCGCCGGTGAACAGGAAGCGCTCATGCGCCTCTGCTGCGCGCTTGGACTGGCGGGTGATGTCCATCGACTCGTCGGAGTGGCAGTTACGGCATTCCAGCGAGTCGTTGGCTTCCAGCCGGGCCCACTCGTGCTGCGCCAGCTCCAGCCGGTGCTCCAGGAACTTCTCCCGCGTGTTGATGGTGCCGAAGATCTTGCCCCAGACCTCCTTGGAGGCCTGCATCTTGCGGGCGATCTTGTTGGTCCAGTTGTGCGGCACGTGGCAGTCCGGGCAGGAAGCCCTGACACCGGAGCGGTTGGAATAATGGATCGTCGGCTTCAGCTCCTCGAACACGTTGTCGCGCATTTCGTGGCAGCTGGTGCAGAAGGCCTCGGTGTTGGTGACCTCAAGCGCGGTGTTGAAACCGCCCCAGAAGATGATCCCCATCACAAAGCCGCCCATGGTCAGGAAGCCGAGCGAGAAATAGGCACTGGGCCGCCTGATGATCCACCAGAGCCTTTTCAGGAAAGCAATCATCAGTCCGCCCCGCCCTGTTTCGAGTGCACATAGTCGAGCACCTTGTCCACATCGACGAACTCATTCTCGACCAGCGGCCGGGCGTTGGTCTGCACCACGTGGCACTGGTTGCAGAAATAGCGTCGCGGGCTCACGGCGGCGAGGGTCTGGCCCTCGCGGTTCATGAAGTGGGTGACCGAGATCATCGGCGCCTGGCTGACCTCCACCGCGGTGCGGCTGTGGCAGGTCAGGCATTTGTTGGAGTTCAGGTCGACCTGATAGTTGTCGGTCTTGTGCGGGATCAGCGGCGGCTGATCCGGGTAGTTGCGCACCTGGCGGATGTCGGTGTTGACGATGCCGGGGATCTGGGTGGCTTCGCCCTCCTGGTCGAGCGGCGCGGTATTGCGCAGCGTGGCGACCTGGTTCTGGGCAAAGGCGGCCGAGGCCAAAAGGATCGGAGCGGCCAGGATAGCGAGACGGAGATGTTTCATGACGGGCCTCACACTGCTTCGATACGGACTGCGCATTTCTTGAAGTCCGTCTGTTTCGAGATCGGATCGGTGGCATCCAGCGTGACCTTGTTGATCAGCCGGCGCGCATCGAACCAGGGCACAAAGACCAGGCCTTTGGGCGGCTTGTTGCGGCCGCGGGTTTCCACCCGGGTGCGGATTTCACCGCGCCGCGAGATCACCCGCACCTCGGTGCCGCGCCTAAAGCCCTGGGCCTTGGCATCGTCCGGGTGCATGTAGCACAGCGCATCCGGCACCGCCTGATACAGCTCCGGCACCCGCTGGGTCATCGAGCCGGAGTGCCAGTGCTCCAGAACCCGGCCGGTGGTCAGCCACATCGGGTATTCCTCATCCGGGCTTTCCGCCGGCGGCTCATAGGGCAGCGCAAAGATCACCGCCTTGCCGTCGGGCTTGCCGTAGAACTCAAAATCCGCACCTGGTTTAACGTAGGGGTCTGAGCCTTCCTTGAAGCGCCAGCGGGTTTCCTTGCCGTCCACGACGGGCCAGCGCAAGCCGCGCACCTCGTGGTAGGTGTCGAACGGCGCCAGGTCATGCGCCTTGCCGCGGCCGAACTCAGCGTATTCCTCGAACAGGCCCTTCTGGATGTAGAAGCCGAAGTCTTCGGATTCGTGGTTGCCGTATTCCTTGGCCTTCTCGGACAGCTCAAACTGGTCGACCTTGCCGTTGGCGAACAGCACCTCGAACAGGGTCTTGCCCTTGTAGCCGGGGTTGGCGTCCAGGATTTCCGCAGGCCAGACCTCATCCGTGATGAAGCGCTTGGAGAACTCGGCCAGCTGCCACAAGTCGGACTTGGATTCACCCGGCGCGTTGACCAGCTGATACCAGAACTGGGTGCGGCGTTCGGCGTTGCCGTAGGCGCCTTCCTTCTCCACCCACATTGCGGCGGGCAGGATCAGGTCGGCGGCTTCGGCGGTCACCGTCGGATAGGCGTCCGACACCACGATGAAGTTGTCGGGGTTGCGGTAGCCCGGCAGCCCTTCCTCCATCATGTTGGGGGCGGCCTGCATGTTGTTGTTCACCTGCACCCAGTAGCAGTTGATCTTGCCGTCCTTCAGGTCGCGGTTCTGCTTCACCGCGTGGGAGCCGACCCAGCCGGGCACGGTGCCTTCGGGCAGTTTCCAGATCTTCTCGGCATAGGCGCGGTGCTCGGGGTTCTTGACCACCATGTCGGCCGGCAAGCGGTGAGCGAAGGTGCCCACCTCGCGCGCGGTGCCGCAGGCGGAGGGCTGGCCGGTGAGCGAGAACGGCGAGTTGCCGGGGGTGGAGATTTTGCCGGTCAGCAGGTGGATGTTGTAAAGCAGATTGTTCACCCAGACACCGCGGGTGTGCTGGTTCACGCCCATGGTCCACAGCGACATCACCTTGGTGTTGGGGTCCGCGTACAGCTTGGCGATCTTCTCCAGCGTCTCTGCCGGGACACCGGACATTTCCGCCGCTTTTTCAAGCGTGTATTCGGAAACGAATTCGGCAAACTCCTCAAAGCTCATGTCCGTTGCGCCGCCGGCCTTGCCGGCGTTCCCGGCAGCCTGCTCCAGCGGGTGCTCGGGACGCAGGCCATAGCCGATGTCCTGGTTGCCGCGCTTGAAGTTGACGTGCTTGCCGACGAAGTCCTTATGCACCGCGTCGTTCTGGATGATGTAATTGGCGATGTAGTTCAGGATCACCAGGTCGGAGTGCGGGGTGAACACCGCCGGGATGTCCGCCAGGTCGAAGCTGCGGTGGGTGAAGGTCGACAGCACCGCCACTTTGACATGCGGATGGCTGAAGCGGCGGTCGGTGATGCGGGTCCACAGGATCGGGTGCATCTCCGCCATGTTCGAGCCCCACAGCACAAAGGCGTCGGCGTTCTCGAAGTCGTCATAGCAGCCCATCGGCTCGTCGATGCCGAAGGTCCGCATGAAGCCGCCCACGGCAGAGGCCATGCAGTGGCGCGCGTTGGGGTCGATGTTGTTGGAGCGGAAGCCCGCCTTCATCAGCTTGGAGGCGGCATAGCCTTCCCAGACGGTCCACTGGCCGGAGCCGAACATGCCGATGCCCTCAGGGCCTTTCTCGGCCAGGGTCTTTTTCCACTTCTCGGCCATGATGTCGAAGGCCTCGTCCCAGCTGACCGGGGTGAACTCGCCGTTCTTATCATACTCGCCATTGGTCTTGCGCAGCAGCGGGGTGGTCAGGCGGTCGGCGCCATACATGATCTTGGACAGGAAGTAGCCCTTGACGCAGTTCAGGCCGCGGTTGACCTCTGCCTGGGTGTCGCCATGGGTGGCGACCACGCGGCCGGCTTTGGTGGCCACCATGATCGAGCAGCCGGTGCCGCAGAAGCGGCAGGCCGCCTTGGACCATTTCAGTTCGGTCAGGCTGGCGTCGGTGACAAGGTTCTGCGCTGCCGCGGGGATCGGCAGCCCGGCAGCAAGCGCCGCGGCGGCGGCAGCCTGCGCCTTGATGGCGTCACGGCGTGTAAGTCCGGTCATTGGGAAGTTCCTTCTTGGAGGGCGAGTTCCTGGGCATCGCAGGTCTGATGGAAGACAAGCGCCGCGCTGGCGACACCGTCGAGAAGCTGGATTTTGGCCAGGGCATCGCCAATGGCGCGATCACTGTCCGCTTCGAACAAAACGACAATTTTGCCCGAG
Organism: Leisingera sp. ABM4_103; assembly: GCF_056158685.1. Lineage (NCBI taxonomy): Bacteria > Pseudomonadati > Pseudomonadota > Alphaproteobacteria > Rhodobacterales > Roseobacteraceae > Leisingera > Leisingera sp. ABM4_103. The sequence goes on from NZ_JBSWTU010000005.1 coordinate 1,133,354, forward strand.
GGATCCGTTTGCGAAATCTCGGAGTTCGGCATGGCTTTGATGGTGTTCAGCACGGCCTCCATTCGGGCCGGGTCGCTGCGCACCAGCAGGCTGGAAATATGCAGTTCTTCTGTCACCCGTGGCTCCTTTGCTGGCGGGGGTCGCGGATCGCGATGGCATTGTTTGGACAGGTGGCAAGACAGGCACCGCAGCCGGTGCAGGCGGTAGCGTCCACCTGGATGGCACCTGCCGGACGGACCGATAGATCCATCCGAAGGGCGCGCGGGTCGCAGATATCGGTGCACAGCTGGCAGGTTATGCCCGCGGACAGCAGGCAGCTGCTGCCGATTTCCACGGTCACCGGCCAGGGCTCGGGCTGCTCGAGGTCGAAAACAGGTTCAGGGCAGGCCTCGGCGCAGGCCGCACAGAAGGTGCACTCGCCGCCGCTGAAGCGGATCCGCGGGCGGTCCCGGCTGTCGAATTCGATGATCTCTTCCGGGCAGGCCTCCGCGCAGGCATTGCAACTGGTGCAATGCGCCTGCACCCGGGATTCATCGGTCCAAGGCGGGCGGAACTCCGGCTCGGGCCTAGCGACCCGTCCGGTCAGAAAGGCGCGCCGGGAAGGGGCTGTGCTGGCGTGGGCTGGCATCGGCCTGGCCTCTTAACCCGCGGGCGGGCCCAGGAAGATCTGGGAAACCCAGATGATCAGGCCGTAACCGCCGACAATCCCGACCGCCAGAACCGGCGCGAGGATGACGGCGAGAAACAGGAATGTGTTCCGCTCTTCGGCTTTGGTTGGCTGTTCGGACATATACGTCCTCCTTGGCTCTCACTTTGTCAGCGGAGCAAGCCAGGCAGGAAACGGTCATGTCAGATACCTGTTTTCCAATTTAGCTTCACTTCGCTGGACCGGAGAATGCGAAGGACCGGCGTCCGTCACATTGATCTGAGTCATTTTAAGGCCGGCAGCTTCCAAAAATCAAAACATTCAAAAAATCATAAGTTAATGTTTATTGGACTGTAAACAGCGACTTCGAATACTTGTTAAGTAAATTCAAAACAATCCGTTCGCCTGCAGCGCGGCGCAGAAACCGAAGCGACCAGCGCCGCGGGCGCGCAGCGGGTTCCTTTGCCTTGTCAGGACCAAGCCGCCGGTAGGTTGCTGGTCGCGAGGCCGCTTTCGCGGCAAGACCTGCTCACCGCCGGCAATACTGCGCTCCTGCTTATCGAGATGCATCCTGACCCGCGCCTTGAAACTCGCCGATTAGCCACTGCTTGACGGAGGCAAGCGTCTTCGACGGCTCCACCCCCTTGGGCATGACGAACCAATAGCTATGGCTCGCCTCAAGGCTGATCGAGAATGGCGCAATGAGCCGGCCTGCCGCGATGTCGCCGGCCACAAGCAACGACCGGCCAAGTGCAACCCCCTGATGATCCAGGGCGGCCTGAAGTATGGCTCCATCATCCTCAAGGCGCGGCCCGGCGGGAAGCGGCCGGGTGCACCCCGCAAGGTGAAGCCAAGCGGCCCAGTCCTCAGGAATATCCGCATGAAGCAGGGTCGCGCGATACAGATCTTCCGGAGCCTCCAGGCGCATCCGGCGGGCATAATCCGGGGAACAAACCGGCTGCACCGTCTCAGTGCCGAGCTTGACCGCCTCCAGGCTGCTGTCAGGTTCTCGGCTATAGCGGACAGCCGCGTCGATCCCTTCGGCGGCGAAATCGACCAGATGGCGCGAAGCCGTAACCCGCAGGTCAATTTCCGGGTGGCCGGCAATGAACCGTCCCAGCCGGGGCGCAAACCAGCGGGCCGCGACGGAGGGGAGCATCGAAAGTGTGACCACCTGTTCCGACCGCCGGGCCTCAGCCACCGCGCGCCACATCTGGCCGAAGGATTCGGTCAGCCCCGCCGCCAGCCGGTCGCCCGCCGGGGTCACGGTCACCTTTGCGCCTTTCCGGACAAACAGCCGTACTCCAAGAACCGCCTCCAGGTCCGAGATCTGCCGCGACACACCGCTCTGGGTGATCCCCAGCTCCGCACCCGCCGCCGTAAAGCTGCCGTGGCGGGCGGCGGCTTCGAAGACCTGAAGCGACCTGAGGGGGAGATTAGCATGAGTTGTACGCATGATAAGTGCTGTTTCTTCTCATTTTGAAAGGGTTAGGTGCATGGATAGCATGTTCAGAACTCATGCAAAAAGGTTATTGGCCATGCCCGACACACGTACTGCTGTTGCTGACACTGCGACTGTGTGGCGGGGACTGCCCGACCTGCCCCTGGTAATGTGGATGGTCCTTCTGACACTGGTGCTTGGCCTGGCTGTGAATCGGCGTGCAAAATTGACCCACTTGGGTGGGTTATGAGCGAGTAAAATTGACCCACCTGTTTTCGTTAACATCCGCACAAAAAGTGCGGAGGAAAGAGCAGGTGTTACTGATGGAAAGCGTGTCGAAGATCCGACGATGGGTATTGGTTGAGGGACGCAGCATCCGGTCTGTTGCGCGGGCGACGGGATTATCGCGGAACACGATCAAGAAGTATCTGAAGGATGAGAGCCCGCCGAGCTACCAGCGCCAGGCCCCGCCGGTTCGGCACAAACTGTGCAACGGGTTTGATCTTCGGCTTCAGGAGCTGTTCGATCAGGACCAGAAGCGACCACGCCGGGAGCGGCGGACGGCCCAGAAGCTCTATGAGCAGCTCGTGGTGGAAGGCTACACCGGTTCCTATTCGCCAGTTCAGCGATTTGTCCGCGATCTGAGGCGGGCCGGTGCCGGTTCGGGCGAGGCCTTTATCCCGCTGCATTTTGCGGCAGGCGATGCGCTGCAATTTGACTGGAGCGAAGAACGGGTTGTCCTGGGCGGTATCGAGCAGAAGGTGAAGGTTGCCCATTTCCGCCTGTGCCACAGCCGCAAGCCCTTTGTCGTCGCCTATCCCGGCGAAGCCCAGGAGATGGTGCTGGATGCCTTTGCGCAGGCGCTGTCTTTCTATGGCGGGGTTCCACGCCGGGTGATCATCGACAACCCCAAGACCATGGTGACCTATGTCTCCCGCTCCAAGGACCGGATATTCCATCCCCGGTTCCTTGCCTTGATGAACCATTACGTTATGGAGCCGGTGGCCTGCACCCCGGCTGCGGGCTGGGAGAAGGGACAGGTCGAGAACCAGGTCCAGTTTTTGCGCGGCCGGTTGTTTGTGCCCAAACCTGCCTTTGATGATCTCGATGCGCTGAACGATTGGCTGCGCCTGCGCTGTGAAGAGCTGGCAAACCGGCCCCATCCCGAGCAATCGGATCGCACGATTGCAGAGCTGTTCGAAGACGAACGCGCCGAACTGCGCCCTCTGGGGCGAGCATTTGACGGATACGTGGAAAAGACCGTTCGTGTTCGCTCCACCTGCCTGGTTCAATATGCCAGCAATCGCTACAGCGTGCCGTCCCGGTTCGCGGGGCAACATGTGTCGCTGCGCGCCTATGCAGGCCGGATCGTGCTGGTGTCGGGCCAGGATGTCATCGCCGAGCACAAGCGTCGCTTCACCCGCAATGTCAGCTATTTTGAACCTTGGCACTACGTGCCGCTGCTGGATCGCAAGCCCGGCGCCCTGCGCGACGGCGCCCCCTTTGTGGACTGGCAACTGCCTGAGGCCATGCATCAGATCAGGGAGCACTACATGGCCGGCAAAGGCGGGGATCGGGAGTTCGTCGATCTGCTTCTGCTGGCCCAGGATCACGGGGTCGAGGTGGTCGAGACGGCTTGCGAACTGGCGGTGGAACAAAACACCCTGCGCCTGCCCGCCATCATCAACCTGATTAACCAGTTGGTGGAGCCGGTCATCACGCCGCTCAGCGACGCCTATACCTATCCGCAGCTGACCTTGCGGCCCGAGGCCGATTGCAAGCGCTATGAGACGCTGTGCTCGGCTGAGGAGGCTGCCGCATGAACGCCCTCATCGACCAACTGACCGCCCTGAGGCTGCACGGGATGGCAGCTTGCGCCCATGATTTGCTGTCCGCGCGCAAGCCACCAAGTCTGACCACAGCGATAAAGCAACTGATCGACGCTGAGACTGTAGAGCGGCGGGTGCGCTCCATCCAGTATCAAATGAGGATTGCGAAGTTCCCCCACCACAAGGACTTCGCCACCTTCGATTACAGCGCGGCCGCCGTCACCCAGCCCCAAATCGAGCCGTTCTGCTCAGGCCAATTCACAGAAGAGGCACATAATCTCATCCTGGTGGGCGGAACCGGCACCGGCAAAACCCACATCGCCATCGCGCTTGGAACCACCCTGATCAGCAACGGCAAGAAGGCGCGCTTCTTCAACGCCGTCGACCTGATCAACGCCCTGATCAAGGAACAGGCCGAGGGCAATGCCGGGAAGATCATCCGGCAGCTCTCGGCCCTGGACTGCGTCATCATCGACGAGCTGGGCTACATCCCGTTCCCCAAGTCCGGCGGCGCGTTGCTGTTCCATCTGATCAGCAAGCTCTATGAGAAGACCAGTGTCATCATCACGACGAACCTGGAGTTCGGCGAATGGGTCTCGGTCTTCGGTGACGCCAAGATGACAACCGCGCTTCTGGATCGCGTAACCCATCACTGCGCAATCATCGAGACAGGCAACACGTCATACCGGTTCGCACAGAGCAAGCGACGCAGAAAAACATAAACGTCGCGCAAGCAAAGCCCCCAGTCGGACTCGCTATATGAGGGCGGCCCGCCTGGGGCCTTTGCGCCACAAGGGGTGGGTCAAATTCAAACGCTGAAACCGGGTCAGTTTTGAACGCTCATTGACATTCGATGTCAGCCCGAGAACGAGGCCATAGATCAATCCCAAAAGGCCCAAAACATTTGCCAGAGCAAACCCGTGGCTGACCATGACATAGCGTTGCAACCCGGGATGGAATTCAAAGCCAAACAGGCGCATCAGATCAAGTTCGACCCAACCGAAGAGGATGATCGTCGCATGAACGAACGCCAGAACGGCGGCATAAATCCCGAGTTCCCGACGGTACGGCAAGACACGCGTCGCCTGGCGCCAGAGCCGTGACAGCGGCCCAAGCATCATCGCCATGGCGATAAGAACCAGTGACACGTCCCCGATGGCGCGGTTCCAGCGATGCATCGGCGACCATTCCGCGCGACCGTACAGAACCAGCGCAGTTGCGACCGCTGCGAAGTTGACGATCAAAACATGCCGGAACCACCAGGCGTTTCGCGTAATGACATCATCGGTTGAGGGCCTCTGTCCTTGTGCAGGATCACAGGCGTCAATCTGCAGCCGCTGCGATCCAAGCACGCAAATATATCTTTTCAAAAGCGAAGACTACCAGGATTGCGATTGAGGCAAAGATAACAATTGCGGGATCGCTTTGCAGTTTCATATCGGTGAAGGCGACCAGAACAATCGCATCGAACCCGAGCGCCGCAAGAATGACGACGCCAGAGGCGCCGATGTCCGCCCGACGGAAGCGCCAGACACCCCAATGCACAACCATATCCATGATAAGGTAGAAAAACGCGCCGAGAGACGCGATGCGGCTCAGATCGAAGAAGACGGCAAGGAAGGACGCGATGACCACCGTAAAGACCAGCGTATGCCGCTGGATGGGACCGGACATGCCGAAATGGCTATGCGGGATCATCTTCATATCTGTGAGCATGGCCAGCATCCGTGAGACGGCAAAGACGCTGGCCAGCACGGCTGACGCCGTCGCCACCACCGCCAACAGGACCGTCAGCAGAAAGCCCACCTGACCCAACGCCGGTTCCGCTGCCGCGGCCAGCGAATAGTCCTTGGCGGCAATGATCTCGTCGATGGTCAGGCTGGACCCAACGCCGAAGGCCACAAGCAGATAGACGACCACGCATAGCGCAATCGAAATCATGATCGCGCGCCCCACATTGCGGTTCGGATCGGTGATCTCGGCACCGCTGTTGGTGATGGTTGTGAAGCCTTTGAACGCAAGAATGGCAAGCGCAACCGACGCAACGAAGCCCATCGCGCCAAAATCGATAGTATCCTGCGACGCCGCCGCGAAGTCGAAGCCGCTCGACCACAGGGCGGCGATCCCGAAGAGCGCGATGCCGCCGATCTTGATTGCGGCCATGATCATCGAAAACAGCCCGATCGACCGGTTGCCCGCGATGTTCACCAGGAAAGCAAAAAGGATCACCCCGACGGCAAGGATGGGCACAAGCGGCCCGCCCTCGATATCGAATGCGCGCAGGAGGTAAGTGGCAAAGGTCCTGGCGACGAGGCTTTCGGCGATCACCATGCTAAGCGCCATAAGAAGCGCCGCCCCTGCCGCAACCGCCCCCGGTCCGTAACACTTCTGCAGGATCATCCCGATACCCCCTGCCGAGGGCCAGGCGTTGGACATCTTGATGTAGCTGTAGGAACTGAACCCGGTCACAATCGCGCCGATGATGAAGGCAATGGGAAAGAGCGGCCCGGCAAGCTCGGCGATCTGACCGGTCAGGGCAAAGATTCCAGCGCCGATCATGACGCCGGTCCCCATGGCAACCGCACCGCCCAGCGTGATGGAATTCTTCTTGTAGCCGTTGCTGTCGTGGTCGTGATTTATAACGTGTCTTGTCACTTTCGTCTCTTAGTTCGGCCTTCGCCAAGTGTTCGTGTGTATTGTCTCCGCGTCAGGAAAATGCCGACGCAACCCTCTCAGCACTTGCGCGAGATCGAGGTGGTCAACGATGGAAGTGCCCCCTGTCTGCCGCGCGTCGCCGGAACATATTGCTTGAACTGTCTGCAATATCATAGTGGCCGTCAAATCGGCCTGATCGCCGCCCTCGAAAAGGTGCGACGCAATCTCTTTGCCATCGCTATCGAACGCAACCGCCGCAATCCGTGTTCTTGTGGGCCCGATGTCAGGCAGCCACTGTGAAAGTTGTGTCAATCGCGGGGAATGCCTTGCCATCCAGCGTCCGAGCCCAAGCCTCTGTGGCACTGTAAAAAGGCGTGTGACGAGGGGCGGATCGACGGCCAAGTAACTGCGAACGCAGCCCTCGCGTCCGTTGGGAAATATTCCGGCATCGGGAAACGCTATGTCGAGCGCCAGTCGCGGAGCCTCGTTCCGCGCGAACTTGAACCTCCAAGGGTTCATGCCAGGAAATGCAGAACGGCCGGTAATCGGGTCGTCATAAGGCTGTCCAAGCGTCCGAAAGAACCACTTAGCTGCCGCCTGCCCGTAATGACGGCCCATCCCTGGCTCAAGCCCAATACGCACCGTTCGCACCCGTGCGTCCCTCGCCAGATCTGCGCCCATCAAGGTGCTGAGACCCGGTGCCGTACCAACGCCCATTATGAGGCATCCGCCTTTCCCATCAGCGGCTTTGACCAGACCATCGACATAACTCGGCATCGCGGACGTATCGAGAACCGTGCCGCCCCTGGCGAGAACCTCCGCGACCAGTCCCGGAGGTGCCGCTTCGGTAAGATTGATGACGATGGCGTCCTCGGGAAGCGCACGAGCCACCCCGTGACTCGCCACGTCGAGTGTGATCGCGACGAGGTTTGGATGTGCAGAATCAGTCGGCCGACGTCGTCTGAAAACAGCCCAAACGTTCCAGCCCTCGTGGTCCGAAAGGAGGGAAATGAGCCGTGAGCCAACATCACCGGATCCGCCAAGGATCACCAGATTGTCCGCTCCTCCCGCCCTCCTGGTCTTGGCGCTTTCAATTCGCAAATCCGTCGTCCATTTCCGTAGCCGAATTCATCCTTCATTCAAGATGCAGACTGCGCAATGGCGCCCGGTCTTCGGCGAAAATCGAACCTGCTTCGCTCTTCCGATCGGGGGGCAGCCTGCTGGCGCTTCGCAAGAACAGGGCAGAGCCATTGCGTTCACTGCGCAGGAACATCACGCAATCGAGGCAGAAACACCGGTACATCCTCTGCATATCTCTCCCAAGCCTCGCCAAACCGGGCACGGCTATCGGCCTCCTCGCTCTTTGCAAGTCGCGCATACATCCAGACCAGAACCGGGAACATTGCGAGCGTAAGGATTGTCGGCCATTGCACAAGGAACCCTGCCATGATGAGAACGAACCCCACATATTGCGGATGCCGTATTCGGGCGTAGGGGCCTGTGACCGCAAGTCGCCCAGCCCGCTGAGCGGCCCAGAGATGGTGCCAGGCCACCGAGATCAGCCAGAAGCCCCCACCGATCAGCAGGAAGCTGATGAAATGAAACGGCCCGAAATGCGGGTTCGAACTCCAACCAAAGATCATTTCCGGCAGGTGCCCGCTGTCATGCGCGAACCAATCAATCCCCGGCCAGTTCGACTGAAGCCAGCCTGACAAAAAGAAGATCGTCAGTGGGAAGCCATACATCTCGACAAAGAGCGCGACGATGAAGGCGCTGAAGGCCCCAAAGCTACGCCAGTCGCGCGATGTTTGCGGCTTGAAGAAGCTGAAAGCGAACAGAATGAAGACCGCTGAATTGATGAACACGAGCAGCCACAGGCCGTAAGAGGAGCCCGGGTCGATCATGATTTGTCATCTCCCGATCCGTGCCCACCATGCCCGCCGTGACCGCCGTGCATGAACAAATGCATCCCGACGCAGAGCAGCAGGGGCAGAAACAGAACCCACTCGCTGGCGAAAATATGAACGCGGTGCTCATAGCCGAGCAGCAGACCGCCGAGAGCCAGCGCGACGATCAGATAAATACCGGCGCGGGATTTCCAGAAGGGCACAGGCATCGGCTCTTCTTCCGGTTTGCCATGATGATCGTGTGTTTCCATTTCGAAAACTCCATACTGTCAGTATGTTGTGCGCGGGACGCTCTCGGAGCGGCCCCGCGCGAAGTGGGTATTGAAAGCGAGCACATGAGGGAGGGGCGTCGCCTCGGCTTCGTAGCCTGCCCTTGTCAGCTTGGCGTTGAGACGCGCCTTTGCGCCTCAGTTATGCCCGCAACACCCGCCTCCGCTTTTTGCTGGTGTTTCGGGCTTTGCAGATGGCTGGGCCACCGCGACGGATTGATGATCCGTGTCATTCGCCGCGTGTTTCGAACCACTGCAGCAACATCCCGCATTTACGCCTGCGGTGCTTTGCTGCACTTGGGTCACTTTGTCGTTCTTCATGGGTGCCTCCGTTTTCAAGGTTCACAAAGTAGACGCTTGGCGGCGGCAACCATTACAGCTTGTGCCACAGTTTTCGGCTTTCATCCGTCACTCTGAAGGAGTGTCTCTCTCCGTCTTGCCTCACCATCAAAACTGGGCTCAGCCAGGAATGACTTTTTGAGCCAGTAACGCAGCGTGAATGACATCTCCGGAGATGAAATTCGTGCTGGTGAACAAGTTGACACTCAGCCCTTGGACTCTTCGCCCGGTAATTCAAGCGCCCTTTTAGGCGACCGACATCAGACACCTCAAATCCCATACCCCCATGCAGGAAGCCGCCCCATGTGGACATCGACCGAGCGGACACCATCGACATTTTCGGCAGCGACCCGGATCGCGGTTTCGACGAAATCGCTGTCGGCAACACCCCAAACCGAGACGTTCCCGTTCTCCACAATGAGGTTGATAAGGTTGACCGATGCGCCGGGAACTTCGGCGATCGCGGCCTCGACCGCCTTGCGCAACGGCTCGTCCGCGAGCGTGGGCGACGGCAGCTTTCCCTTGGTCGACTGTGCCAGCGTGCGGACGAGGTCGGCGCGGGATACAATTCCGACGATCTTTTCGTCCCGAAGGACCGGAACGCGTTTGATACGGCGGGTTTCGAGTGTCTTGGCAATCTCGCCGACGGGTGTGTCTTCATCGACCGTGACAAGATCGCGGGTCATCACGTCGGCGACCTTATGACTGCGGGCCTTGACGTAGTCCTTCGCATCGGCTTCGCCGGAAAACAACTCCAGCCACCACGAACGGCGCTGTGCTCCGCCGTCTCGCATCCGTCGTATGATGTCGCCTTCGCTAATCAGGCCGACGAGCCTGTTGTTGCTGTCGAGAACCGGAAGAGCGCTGATGTGGTTGTCCAGCATCAACTTGACCGCCTCTTCGACAGATCCGTCGTCGCGGATAGGGATGACAGCGGTTTTCATCACGTCCTTGGCCTTCATGGTTCAGGGTCCTTTCTGTTTGTTGGTGGTCTCATGCCCCGATCGTCAGCATGAGATCGTCGGCGAGCGTGTAGCGAGGGACGTCGAGGTTGCGCGGGGCAGGCCCCTTCCTGATTCGCCCGGACGTGTCGTAGTGCGATCCGTGACAAGGGCAGAACCATCCGCCGAATTCCCCTAGAGCATCTCCCGATCCCTGGCCAACGGGGACGCAGCCAAGATGGGTGCAGATCCCGATGACGATCAGCCATTCACCGGCCTCGTCTGCCGTCCGGTTTTGATCGAGTGCAGGCTCCGGCTGTGTGTGGTTCGGGTTTTCTCTGGTGCTGTCCGTCTGGTCGACCAGCGCGTCAAGCGATGCGGCGCGCGCGACATCGATGGCTTCTTGTGACCGGCGCCAGACGAAGACAGGCTTGCCCTGCCAACTGACGGTAATCCGTTGACCTCGTTCCATACCGGACAAGTCAACGCGTACAATCGACAGGCTGAGAACGTCGGCAGACGGGTTCATCGAATTAATGAGGGGCCAGACGGCGGCACCCGTGGCCACTGCACCCGCTCCAGCTGTAGCGTAGTAAAGAAAATCCCGTCTGCTTTCAGAGTCGTCTTGACCCGGCTTGGGTGCGCTTCTGTCGATGTCTGTCATTTCTCTTGCTCCCCTGCTTTGGTCTCTCCTTGCATCTGACCTCTGCTGACCGGCCCCTCTATGTGCACACAGGCATCGACATGCAGGGTCTCGCCAGTGATGGCAGCCGTGTAGTCGCTTGCGAGAAGCAGGGCAGCCAGGCCGACGTCGTCAGTTTCGATGTTGCGCCGAAGCGGCGCGATCCTCGCGCTGGCAGACAGAAGGTCGGTGGACGCGACCAGTCCGGACGCGGCACGCGTCGCCACCGGACCGGCGGAAATCGCATTCACGCGAATGCCCTTCGGCCCGAGTTCGTGCGCGAGATATCTGACAGTGGATTCGAGTGCCGCCTTTACCGGGCCCATCACGTTGTAGTGTTCGACCACCTTCTCGGCGCCGAGATAGCTGAGGGTGATCAAGCTGCCGCCGTGCGTCATCAACGGTTCCGCCAGGCGGGCGATGGCGATGAGCGAATGGACTGAGACGGTCATGGCCTCGGCGAAGCCCCCGGCGGAACAATCGGTCAGTCGGCCGCGCAAGTCCTCGGAACGGGCCTTTCCCACGGCGTGGAGAATGAAGTCGAGACGCCCCCAAGTATCGCGGATCGCGGCGAAGACGGCTTCGAGTTCGCCTGCGCGTCCGACATCGCAAGGCAGGAAAATCAGCGCATCGACTCGGTCCGCTAGCGGAGCGACATGCGGTCTGGCGCGTTCGCCGACAAAGGTTACGGCCAGTTCCGCCCCAGCCTGTCGAAAATGCAGGGCACCGGGCCAGGCGAGACTGCGTTCGTTGGCGATACCGATCACCAGCCCTTTACGGCCCGTAAGATCGAGCAATTCGCGCGGATCGCAGCAGTTTTGGAACCGGGGTTTAGCTGACATGCCAGATGCCTTGGCGCGGGTTTCGGCCGAACGATCCTGATTTTTCCGTTTCCCGGGGCTCATTTCTTGGCCTTTGTTAGAGGGAGTGGGTGGCAATCGGTATCGGCCATCGGCGTGGCCAGCAGCGTGCGGTGCAATTCCTCGCCCATCCCAGTGGTGCCTGGTGCGCCGCCGCTCCGCCAGAGCAGCGACGCCAGGGCAAGCGACGCGATCCGCGTCTCCTCGGTATCCGCACGTGACGTCAGGACCACCGGCGCGGCCAGTCCGAGCGCCACGGCGGCGGCTTTGGTTCCGCCGAGATATTCGAGCGCTTTGGCCAGCACGTTACCGCTGACCAGATCGGGCACCAGCAGGATATCGGCACAACCCGCCACGTCCGAGACGATGCCCTTTTCGGCCACGGCAAGCGGCGAAACCGCGTTGTCGAATGCAAGCGGCCCGTCGACAAGAGCAGCGGTGATCTGCCCGCGCCGCGCCATCAGGGTCAGGCTGGCGGCGTCCAGGGTGGAACCTATGGGCGCCGTCACCGTCTCGACCGCCGACAGAACCGCGGCGCGGGTTTGTCCACGCCGATTGCGCGGAAGGCATCCACTGCGTTCTGGCAGATCTGCGCCTTGGCGGCGAGGTCTGGGGCGATATTGATCGCCGCGTCGGTAGTACCGCTCAGCCGCTCGAGTCCCGGCACTTCTAGTAGGAACAGATGGCTCACGCGCTTGTCGGGAACACGCAGCCCGCTTTCCGCATCGAGAAGAACGCGCATGAAGACGTCGGTATGCAGATTGCCCTTCATCACGACGTCGGCTTTGCCTTCCCGCACCAGCCTGACCGCCACTCGCGCCGCGTCGGCGCCGCTCCGCTGTCGTGCAGGCAAGCCGGGTCGAGCCCCAACCCCGCAGCCGCGGCCAGAGGCTCGATGTCCGACCGGGGGCCCACCAGGTGCGGTTCGGCCAGCCCCTCTTCCATTGCCCGCCGCATGGTGGCTAGAACGACCTCCTGCACGGCATCGGCGACAGCGACGCGGACCGGTCCAGTCGCGCGCGTACGGGCAGCGAGTGAAGTAAGTGTCTTGGGTGACTGCTGACTTTTCATCGTGACGCCGCTTTCGGTTCGGAAGCGCATTCTTTGCAAAGTCGCGCGACGTGATCGGCGATCACCTGTTCCTCGTCGGTCTGGCGGACCTCGACGTTGACCCGCGAACCGGCTGCGGAGATGGTCTTACTCCCCGCCAGGTTGGCCTCGTTGTTAATACGGACCCCAAGGTAGCCAAGTCCAGCGCAGATCAATTCGCGCACTGGTGCGGCATTGGCACCGATGCCGCCCGTGAAGACCAGCCGGTCGAGGCCTTCGAGCGGTGCGGTAAGCGCGACCAGGTGGCGCCGAACATGATAGCAGAAGTACCTGATCGCCTCGGCAGAGGCAGCGTCATGGCGCTCGATAAGAACACGCATATCGCGGCTTTTCCCCGACAGGCCGAGGAGGCCCGACCGGGTTCGCAATAGGTTCCCAAGATCCTCCGCCGACATTCCGGCTTCCTGCTGAAGATGCAGGATCAGACCGGGGTCGATATCGCCGGACCGGGTCCCCATGGGCACGCCGGAGACCGGCGAAAACCCCATCGTGGTTTCGATCGACCTGCCACCCCGGATGGCGGCCAATGAAGCCCCGTTGCCGAGATGCGCGACGACCAGATGCTCGGCCTCCACATCGACGCCGTCCCGGGCCAGCGCACCAACGATGTATTCATAGCTGAGCCCATGATAGCCGTAGCGCCGAAGCTCGGGTGTTTCCAACTCGCGCGGCAGGCCGGTCATCCTCGCCACCCGCGGCAAGCGGTTGTGAAACGAGGTGTCGAAACAGGCAATCTGCGGCAGGTTTGGGCGCAGGGTCGCGATGGCCTCGATCCCCGCGATGTTGTGGGGCAGATGCAGCGGCGCGAGGGACACCAGACTGCGCAGACGCGCCAGAAGGTCGGGTGTAACCTCCTCCGGGCAATCGCAATCCGGCCCGCCATGGGCGACACGATGACCAACGGCGACCGGGAAGGCCGCAAGGCGGTCAGAGCTGACCTCGGAGACTACGGCGTCGAGTGCTGCGTGATGGTCCGGAAAAGCGCCGTCTAGTTCCATGTCTTTCGCGTCGCCGGTCGCGGTCAACGTGAGCCGGGCGGCATCGGTCCCAATTCCCGCAACCGCCCCACCGGCAATTCGCGCGCCGCCCTGCCCGGCTTCAAAGAGGGCGAACTTGAGGCTGGAGGACCCCGCGTTCAGGACGAGGACGGCCGGACGTCGCATCTCATGCCAGCCCGTCAACCGTCGGACGTTCCCCAACTGTCGCCGCTTCTTCATCTGCGGCGCTGCGGGCATCCCGGGTGACGTGCACATGCGCGGTGCGGTTGTTGGAAGTCTTCTTTCTCCGGCCTCCCCGACCATGGCCGCCATGGCCATGACCGAAGAGATGCATGGCGACCATCCCGCCGCCGAGTAGAAGGATCAGCCAGTTGTCCACGATCCATTGCATGATTTAATCCTTGTCTTGATTAACGAAGCCGGCGCCGGGGGCGTAGAGTGCCTTGAAAAGGGTTGCGCTGGCATGATCGCGGGCTACACGCATCGCCCCAAGACTGGCCCTGATCCGCTCCAAATTCTCGCGCTCTGCCGTCAGTTGGGGGTTGTCTTCGGGCAGCGGCACACGGTCCGGGCGGATCGAGGCGGCCATCGCCTGTACGGCACGCATCCACGGGTTGTAGCGCGCCGAGAACATGAGGCGGCTCCAGCGCATCGGGTGCATCGCGCGTAGAGCCTCCGCTGATTGCGGTGTGGTCAGCGCCCTCAGCCAAGGGCCAAGGAACAGGTCGTAGGCTGCTCTCCCACGCGCGAGACTTGTGCGACATTCCTGAGTGCATCCTCGGGGTGCACCTCGCCGATTTCGGAGACGTCGCGCGCCTCGAAGCTGACCGAAAAGGCCTGTTTCTTGCAGTCGGGATCGCCAGTGAGATTCTTGATCTTCATTTCGTAGAGACCGGGTTCAAGAGAATTGATCTCGTCAAGGCTTTCGAGGATCGCGCGGTGTTCAAGCCGCGCCACCGAGGCCGAGACGAAGATGCCTAGATGTCCGACATGGGGGTTCACGAGATAGACGATCCGCTGTCCTGCGGCCTTCAGTGCGGCGGTGTCGGCGTAGACCTTCGGGATCCAGCCGAGTGCCTGTGCCGGCGGGGTGATGTTGTCGCCCTCCGAGGCGAAGATCACGATCGGGTTCTGTATCCGTCGCAGATCGGCGGTGCAGCCCTCGCAGACCCGCATCTCGCCGGTTTCCAGCTTGTTGCCGATGAAGAGGTTTTCGGTGATCGCAAGGATCTCCTCGCGGCTCAGCGTGTAAAAGCCGTTCCACCAGCGCTCGAATTCCAGGAATTGCTCGCGTTCGCCGTCGATATGCGAGAACAGGTGGGCGTATTTGTCCCAGATCGCCTTTTCCGGCTGCAGGTTCTCGAAGTTCTGCGCGAGCCACGCGCCGTCGAAGCGCCCGTCGCCGAGGTCCGCGGTCATATGCGCGGCCCAGGTGCCCCCGACAAGCCCGCCCATCATCCGCATCGGGTTGGTTCCGACTTCACCGGCCCAGTAGGAGAGCGGCGAGCCATTTAGGACAATTGGACCAGAAAGCCCCTGGCAGTCAGCAGCCAAGAGTGTAATCGCCCAGCCCGCCTGGCAGTTGCCGTAGAGAATGGGCGCATGGTCGGGATGGCGGCGGGCAACTTCTTCGACGAAGCGGCGCAAGGCGTGGCGGACATCGGCCAGGGTCTGGCCTGGCTCGGGTTCCGGGTGGAAGGTCACGAAGTAAACCGGGTGGCCCTCATGCATCGCAATGCCCACCTCGCTGTCGCGCTTGAAGCCGCCGATGCCCGGACCGTGGCCGGCGCGAGGATCGACCACGATCACCGGCGGCTTGGCCATGTCAACGCAATCGTCCCAGCAGTCCTCGCCGATCTCGGTGATCCTGAGAAGCGCGTAGTTGGCGGGACGGTCGAAGTGGCGCGCGTCGAGAAGGGTTTCATATTTGAAACTCAGAAGCGGCGGCATTCCACGCCGCTCGTGCTCGATCATGTTGTCGGCGCGCTCGCGCAATGTGTCTAGGAACAGAACCCAGCGTTCGAACAGGTCTTGAGGATACGTCGTGGTGGCAGCGGTCGGGCTTTCGACCTGCGCGGCCTTCGGTTCTTCAGTTTTCGGGCCGCTTTGGTTGGCCGGTGAAGCGGCTTGTCCAGTCGCTACTGACTTGAGCTGCCGTTTTGGGTATCTGGTCGTGGCCATCACGCACTCCGCTCAGCAAAGAAGTTGAACAACGGGCCGAAGATCAGCGCGACGAACCAGCCATAAAGCAGTGTTTCGGCTATGCCGACGACGTAGCCTCCGAGGCTGATGCCATCGACCCAAGGCAGAAGCGGGTTCCACAGGCTGGTCATGCTCTGGCTGGGAAAGACCAGGTCGAAAACCACGCAGATCGTGTAGGTGATCGCGAAGAAAATGCCGAGGCTCCAGCCCAGAGCCTGAATTGGGATCCGAGCGGCGCGGGGCGTGTTGCTGATGCTGGTCATTTCGGGACCTCCGTTTGTCAAGGAACGCGTTCAAAAGCGCCTCACAATCAAGACGCCCGAGAGCCGGATGCATTACAAGTTTTTTTGGTTTCCTGGCTGCCGCGGATTACTTCGCGCAGGACGCCGGAGACTATTCGGCTTCGGAACGATCGGTATTGGTCATGGCGATACCGACAAGCGCAACAAGAACTCCCAAACTCGTCAAAAGACCGATGGTCTCTCCGAAATAGGCCGCGCCCATGGCAAGTCCGAAGCCAGGCAGCAGGAAAGCGAATGCGTTGGCGCGGCTGAGGTCGGTCGTTCGAAGAATCTCGCTCCACAGCCAATAGGCAAGCGATGTACCGAGGAGACTGATCGCAAGCAGAATCAGAACGAACTGCGGTGAGAACGTGACCGACATCGGGTCTTCATAAAGAAACGCACCCACCATGAGAGGGATTCCACCGATCAGCATCTGGCTTCCCATAGCCATCAGGGTATCCACACGCCCAGCCAGCGCGCGGATAAGAACGTTGCTGATTGTGATGCCCAGGGCGGCCAAAAGGATGTAGGCAGCGCCGAGCCCGAACGCGCTCCCGGCAGGAGCCTGAAGTTGTGGCGCGGCGATCAGCACGATGCCAACAAAGCCCAAGGCGAGGCCCGCTTTGCCGCGCCCACTCAAACGCTCGCCCAGCACTGCGGCCGCGAGCCCCGCGGCCATCAGCGGCTGCGCGTTGGCCAGCACCGTGGCGAGTCCGGGCAAGATGAATTCCGAGGCCATGAACATGCCAAGAAATCCAAGCGACGTGGCGCCGAGACCGATGCCTACGATCGCGAGCCATACCCGCATGCCTCGCGGCCAGGGTCGGCCAAATATCATCCCGAGGGCCACGAGCGCCGATCCGGCGAGAAACGCCCGCAAGGAAGCGAAGGTCAGATGCGATGCGTAGGCAGAACCCGCCACGATGAGAGGGAAGCAGACGGCCCAGAGAAACATGACCAGGACGATCAGCGATGCTTTGCGGATGGTCATTCGGCCGCGACTCTGTCCTCTCTGCGCGCATCCGACTTCACGGTATCCGCATTCCTGCCGCGGCTCGAATGGAGCAGCTGTCTTTTGGTGGCCTCCATATAGTCCCGTGTCATTGGTACAGCATCCAATCGGTGTGCAAGCTGGATCTGGAACACGACCAGAAAGTTGTGGCGGAACCCTGCTTCGCAGGACGCGAGGTAGAATTCCCACATCCGGCAGAAGCCTTCATCATACAGCGCGGCCGCCTCGGACCGGTGCGCCATGAAGCGTTCCCTCCAGGCTTTCAGCGTTTCGGCATAGTGAAGGCGGAGCACCTCGATGTCCGCAATAACGAGCCCCGCCCGTTCAACCTCCGGGACGATTTCCGAGAGCGACGGAACATAGCCGCCCGGAAAGACGTACTTTGATATCCACGGGTCTGGCGCACGCGGCGGGCGAGCACTTCCGATCGTATGCACCAGAGCCACGCCGTCTGCATCGAGCAGGTCCGCAAGCTTGGAGAAATACGCGCTGTAGTGTCCGACGCCGACATGCTCGAACATGCCGACCGACACGATCCGGTCGAAGCGGCCCGTCTGGTGGCGATAGTCGCGCAAATCGAAGCGGAGCCGGTCATCCGACCCATCGCGCCGCGCCCGATCAGTGGCGTATTTCTGCTGATCCACCGACAGCGTGACCCCGGTTACCTGCGCTTCCGTCACACGGGCAAGATACATCCCCAAACCACCCCAGCCGGAACCGATGTCGAGAACCTTCTGTCCCGGCAGCACGCGCAGCTTGGCCGAGATGTGGCGCATCTTCTGAACCTGCGCGATCTCGAGACTCTCTTCGGAGGTCTCGAAATAGGCGCAGGAATACTGCCGTTCGGGGTCGAGAAAGAGGTCGTAGAGGCCGTCGCCCAAGCCGAACATCCAGTGGTTGACGATGCCTGCCTCCAAAAGCGGACCAAGTTCCGATTTCCAACGGGTGACATAGTCGTTGCCTGTCAGCAGACATTCCGCCGCCAGTACGCCCGAGCGGATCGCATGGCGTATCCCAAATCCGGCAAGCACGTCCTGAAAGCCCGCATGCTCGCCAATTACCGGGTGCACGCCTTGCATGGCGCTACGAGGCGATCGGTAGGCGCCATACCCGCCGAAGCTGCGGGCGTTGCGCATCTCAAGCCCGGCATGGGCGCGAAAGAACCCCTCTGCCGCCCTCACATGACGGGCCTGGTCGCGAAAACCTGTGAACATGCAACTCGCGACCGTGCCTAGGCCGCCCTGAACCAGCAGGTAGGCGTATCCTCCTGGCGCGACCTCGTGGCCAAGCGCGAGCCAGGCCCCGTCGGGCATGTCCGTCTCGAAAACGTGCCCTGCGGCGATGACGCCGGCCTCGCGCGGACCGGCGGCCAGGACGCCCGCGTCGGCGAACGCCTTCACCCGGTCGCCGAAACGGATCTCAACACCCGCGGCGCGGGCCTGGGCCAGAAGGGCGCTGTCGAGTGTGCCTTGACCCGGACCGCGCCGGAGCAGGTAGAAGAGCGGGCGCAGTCCCTTCACGGCATACCGATGTCCGGACGGATCGAACACAGTGCCGCGCTCGAACGGATGATGGTCGAAATCAGCTGTGATCCCGGCGGCGGCCAGTTCCTCGAGAACGTCCAGCTCCCTGGTCCAGTTCTCAAGTCCCTGGAAATCGTCGTGGAACCTGTGGCCCACACAATCCTTCCACTCGCGTACAATCACCTGGCGACCGGCGCGCGCCAACACGATCGCGCAAGCAAGGCCGGCTGGTCCAGCCCCGACGATCACTATCTTGGTCGAGTTCGTCATAGCGGTTTCCGACGGTCTTCAAGCGGTATTCCGAGTGCTGATCTCAGCGCCGGCGCGGGCGTCTCGGGGTTTCTACCGTAACCGCCCGATTTGAACCGCCTGCTCGTGTGTCCTGGAGATTGGTAAGAAACGTCCATAAAGACGTCTTTAATGACGTCTCCTACAGGGAGGGAGGCAGCTGTGCGGGGCGAAATTCTTGGCTTGGAGCGTCGGCGCCGCTGGAGTGACGACGAGAAGTTGGCGATTGTGCTTTCGGTCGGGGTGAACGGCGCGACCGTGTCGCAGGTCGCACAGCGCCACGAGATCAGGCGGCAGCAGATCTATGCCTGGCGATACGAGCTGAGGAGGAAGGGGCTTCTGACGCCAGACGACGCGACGCTATTCCTGCCCGTCGATATTACGTCGCCGCCGGAACCGCAGGAAGCGTGCGCCCCTGAAGCGAGCTTGGCGTTGATTGAGGTGGTTCTACGCAATGGTCGCAGCTTGCGGGTCGATGCCCATGTGGATGCGGCGGTGCTGACCCGTTTGATCCAGGCGGTGGAGGCGGCATGATCGGCCCGGGAACCGGCATTCGCGTTTACCTGGCCTGCGGTCACACTGATATGCGCAAAGGTATCGCGGGGCTTTCAGCGATCGCGCAGGATGTCTTGAGGCAGCGGCCATCGAACGGTGCCGTGTTCGCGTTTCGAGGGCGCCGCGGCGACAGGGTGAAGCTTCTGTATTGGGATGGCCAGGGCTTTTGCCTGTATTACAAAGTCCTGGAGAAGGGTCGTTTCCCATGGCCTGCGGCGACGGATGGCAGCGTGCGTCTGACCGCCGCTCAATTGGCCATGCTCTGGGAGGGGATCGACTGGCGCAGGCCGGATTGGGGCGCGCCACCAGCCCGGACGGGCTGATTTATCTCCCTGGAATCGTTTGTTTTTATGGCGTCCGACCTTGGAGAATGGTATCCACCACCATGTCCGTAGAAGCCACGCCTCTCCCCAATGATCCCGCCGTTCTGAAGGCGATGATCGCCGCGTTGCAGGCGGAAAACCAGAAGATGTCCGCCAGTTTGCGGGCGCATGATCTGCTGGTTCAGGCGCTGCGCGTCCGGATTGCCAGATTGCAGAAGCAGAAATTCGGCTCCAGTTCGGAAAAGATCGAGCGGGAGATCGAGCAACTGGAACTGGCGCTGGAGGACCTGCAGGTTGCGCTCGCCGAGGCGGATGAACTGCCGCCGGAGGGCGACGATGAGCCGGAGACGGACAACCAGACCCCGGAACCAGCCGAACCGCGGGAGTCGAGGCGCCGCCGTCCGAAGGTGTCGCAGGACACGCCGCGCGAACGCCGCGAGCTTGACCCCGGCGACAGTTGCCCGGATTGCGGGGGCGATCTGCGTGTGGTCGGGGAGGATGTCAGCGAGCTGATCGACATGATTGCAGCCCAGCTGAAGGTCATCGAGATCGCGCGTATCAAGAAATCCTGCCGGCGCTGCGAGCGTATGGTTCAAAGCCCGGCACCCAGCCGTCCGATCCCACGGAGCATGGCGGGCCCGAACCTTCTGGCTTATGTGCTGACCTCGAAGTTCGACGACCACGTGCCGTTGTATCGTCAGAACGAGATCTTCGCCCGCATGGGGGCAGACATCCCGGACACGACCCTGGTCGACTGGTGCGGCGGGGCAATGAAGGCGCTGGCGCCGCTGATCGAGAAGATCGAGGCCGAGATCATGGCCAGCAATCTTCTGCACGCAGATGACACGCCCATCCGGGTTCTCGATCGCGGCCGCCGCGACAAGGGGCTCGGAAAGGGCGTCAAGAAAGGCCGGATCTGGGCCTATGTCCGGGATCAGCGCCCATGGGCGGGCACGGCCCCGCCCGGTGCGGTCTATCACTTTGCCCCGGACTGGAAGGAAGAGCATGTCCTCGCCCATCTTGGCGAGACCAGCGGCATTCTCCAGGCTGATGGCTACAAGGGGTATGCCAAGCTCTATGCCGCGGACCTGGACGGCAAGAGCCAGTTCCGGGAGGCCGCGTGCTGGGCGCATCTTCGCCGCGACTTTCACGATGTCTGGACCGCGACGAAATCCGCAATCGCGCGCGAGGCGCTCGACCGTATCGGCAAGCTCTACGACATCGAACGAGAAATCAGCGGCAAGCCTGCCGAACTGCGGCTGGCCGTGCGCCAAAAGGAAAGCAAGCCCAAGGTTGATGCGTTCCGGGACTGGGCCGAAAGGCAGCTCACCCGTATTCCCGGTAAGAGTGATCTGGCCAAGGCGTTCCGCTACGGGCTGAGCCGTTGGGCTTCATTCACGCTGTTTCTGGAGGACGGGCGC
The DNA here is from genome assembly GCF_056158685.1 of Leisingera sp. ABM4_103. Taxonomy (NCBI): domain Bacteria; kingdom Pseudomonadati; phylum Pseudomonadota; class Alphaproteobacteria; order Rhodobacterales; family Roseobacteraceae; genus Leisingera; species Leisingera sp. ABM4_103. The sequence continues at coordinate 1,154,639 of NZ_JBSWTU010000005.1, forward strand.
GTGGCCATCGACAACAATCCCGCCGAGCGCGCGCTGCGGCCCATTGGCGTTGGCAGGCGGAACTGGCTATTCGCGGGTTCGGATACCGGCGGTGAAACGCTCGCCCGCGCCATGACCGTCATCGAGACGGCAAAGATGAACGGCCTCGATCCGCAGGCCTACCTCGCAGATGTCTTGGACCGTATCCACGATCACATGGTCAACCGGCTGGCCGAATTGCTCCCTTGGAACTGGAAGCCGGCAGATCAGAGCCGCAGCGAGGCTGCGTGATGGCAGCGACGACCTACGTCTGCTCCATCGCCCATGTCGCCAGCCTGCTGGGCGAGGATCCTGGACTTCTCGAGGCCATCGTCAGCAACGACGACAACCTCTCCTACGGCAACATCGTCAGCGTCCACATCGGACGGGACGACTACATTACGGCGCTGACCGACGAGGGCATCGACGAATTGCGCGACATGCTGGCATCAGCACGAGTGTCCGTTGAGGCTTGGCACAGCTTCCTCGAAGACTTCGTCGCTGAGCCCGGCATCATCGCCCGCGTCAACAATCAACCGCTGCGGTAAAAATCGGGCGCTTACTTTCTACCGGAATGTCCACGACCGCCTCTTTGACTTTGGGACGATCACGTAGCCGGACGATAGCGGTGCCTGCGAGCAGTGCAAAAGCAAGGGCACCAGCGAGATTGAGAGTTGCGAGCATTTCCGTGTTCCTTTCCCGACGAACGCTGTTTGCGCGGTTCATAAGAAAAGACGCTTGCTCGGTGATTTCGTTACATGCGTGCGGGCCTCACCGATGTCGGTCTTGTCCTTGCAACACGACCAGCCCCATCCGGGGCATTCAGAGTTGACCCCTTGGCGCGACGTCCCTGCGTGTATGATCGGCTGGCAACCCTTCGGCTAACACTGACCCGACCAGCGCATTGACCATTTGGCGGCGGAACAGAAAGAGAATTGTTCTGGCCTCTTGCGGGGTAAGCCCCAAGGAATCCGCTGCAGACCGAAGACTCCTACCCTCGACATCTACCTCGAGAAACAACTCTCCCGACAGTGCCCCGACATCGGCCTGCACCGTCCCTCGGCACTCGCAGAACACATCCGAAACCAGGTCTGCGATCACCTTTGCTACTGTCGGTTCCCTGGTCATGTGATCCTCCCGAGCGGCTTCGGTAAGAAGACGCAGTTAGGAGCACAGCATTACAAAACCGCGTTACGAGACGGTGTCTCTGTCCTCGCAAGCGGTCTCTTCGACTGGATGCTCACACCCCGGCGGTGGACAGGAGCAATCGTCAAAGCCATGCCGACAGCACGGTCCACAATGGGCCAATAGCGCGTCACCCAGAGCGGCACGGGCGCGGTGAAGACGGACATTCAGCGTTCCGGGTTTCAGCCCCAGATCCGCCGCCACCATCGCGCGATCATCGTCGTCGATATCTATGCGGCGGATCAGCTCCGCATCACCCGGGCGCAACTCGGTGACCAACCCTTTGACGCACTTACAGATCACGTCCATGTCTTCGACAGGGTCATCCGCGACCACAGCAGATTGGGCCTCCAGCGCGACAGCATCTTTCAGACGACGGGATCGGCCCAACTTGCGGTAATGGTCGTTGAGTGCCGAGCGCAATACCGCATAGAGCCAGGCATCCATGCGATTCGCCTCGCGCAGCTGATCTTTCCGCGCCAGAACGCGCGTGCAGAATTCCTGCAGGACATCTTCCGCGTCGGCACGATTCCCAAGCCGCTTCATCAGGAAGCCGAAAAACGCGCTCTGGTTTGTTACCAGAGTCTGCGAGAACTCCGAGCTTTCAGCGCAGCCGCGGCTACGAGTTGGGCTTGCGGATTTACACATCGCTACTGTCCTTCCTCACGCGGATGGTTGGCCGTTCAAGCAAACAGGACAGGACATTCGCGTGCGCATTTGTTTCGCGCAATGATATAGATCAAGTGAAGGGTGCCAAGACCGGCCAGCAGACAGAAGAACGAAATATAGGCGTAGCGCAGGAACAGGATGTCGGCCACGACCACCCCGACGATGGTCAGCGCGAACCAGCGCATGTGGTAGTAGGTCGATATCGCTGGCGGCAGGATGATCAAGGCCAGATAGATCACGTAGGTCATCCAGCGCGGCATCAGGTAATCTAGGATCATCGTGCCTTCATAGGCCAGCAAATCCTGGTTCACCGTGACCTCAACCCAATCCGGATTGGCCAGGTGCGGTACGTAAAGGGCCAGCCCGAACGCAAGGCCGGCCACTGACATCACCGCCATCAAGGGCCGACGCCGACTGTCGGGGGGCTCCAAAACCCAGGATGCGAGCGGGATCCAGAAGGGCCACATGAACCAGGTAAAGAAGATGAATCCCAGCGCGCCCAGAAGCGTGGTGGCCGGGTCGCCGGAGTTCACCCCCCACCAAACGTTGCCTTCCATGAACTGCTGCAGACCCGCGAAGACCGGCATCAGGGAAACGGGCAAATACCGGCGATTGATTGCCCAGGCCCGCGTGACTGCATAGGTTCCACCCGCGACCAGAAAGGCGCTGGCTGCAAAGCTGACTTCTTGGGACAGGCACACTGATCAGATCTCGACATTAGTGTTTGCGCGGCTTTTTCTACGGTAGCAATCTTCTGGTAGGGCGTCACCACAGTTTCGGCTCGATCCGCATTGCGAACGGTTTGTCTGGCATTTTGTCCGGTGGTCAAGTTTTGGAGCGAACGGTTCTCGGCCCTCTCAGCAGGGATTGAAGTCGTCCCGGCAATCCGGACAGTTCGCTAGTCTGTCTTGGCGCATCCGAACATAACCCATTCTTGCGTTGACAAGATCAAAAGAGGGATCGTAAATTGCTGGTTTCGATAGCCATATCCGTCGCCCTATTTGTCGCTACGGCGTATTTGCATCTGATGTCCCTGCGCCTCTGCTCAGGCCCCATGGCATCCGTTCCCATGCGGCCGCATATGCGGGTGCTTTCCATCGTGAGTCTGTTGTTTCTCACCCATCTGTTGCAGATCGGGCTCTTTGCGGGCGGCTTCTGGATTGCGGAGACCGTGTTCGGGATCGGTGGCTTCGAAGGGGCTGCAATGGCACACCCGCTCGACTACCTCTACTTCTCGGCCGTCACCTACACATCGCTCGGAATCGGTGACATCGTTCCAAGCGGGCATCTGCGGTTTCTCACCGGTGTCGAGGCGCTAAACGGGCTCTTGCTGATCGCCTGGTCTGCGTCCTTCCTGTTTGCGACGATGAACCGCCTGTGGGACTGGCAGCCCTGCATGGAACCAGAGGACTAGGAGTGCGCTAACCTTCTCTATTGTCCGACTGATCGGCGTGTTTTGAAAGCGACGATGCCGAGCAAGGCGGCGACAGCCGAACCGCTCACGACCGCGAGCTTTGCCGTTGCAGCAATCGGGGTTGGATCGAATGCCGCGCCGACGATGAACAAGCTCATGGTGAATCCGACACCAGCCAGAAGTGCCACCCCGAAAACATCCCGCAGCGAAGTGTCGGGAGGAAGTGTTCCGATGCGCAGGCGAAGCGCCAGAAGTGTTCCGCCGAGAATTCCCAAAGGCTTTCCGACAATTAAGGCAATCGCAATGCCGATTGCGACAGACCATGCCTGTGGGTCAGCGGAAACAAAATCCAGCACGACGCCGCCGTTGAAGAAGGTGAAGAGCGGCACGACAAAGAACAGAGCAAACGGCGAAATGCGCCGCTCGGCGCGCGCGGCCGCTTTTGGCGGAAACGCCGAAAGCGGCAGGGAAAACCCGACTATAGCACCTGCAACGGCTCCTTCGAGGCCGGTTATGATCAGTCCTGCCCAGAGAACGCAGCCGAAGGCAAGGTAAGGCACCAGCGAGGCTTTTCGGGTTCGATTGAGCAGAAGCAGACCTGCCAGGCCGCCAACCACGATCCAAAGCGGCCAAAGCTGATCGAACTCTCCGTAGCACAATGCGATGACAGCCACTGACCCGAGGTCGTCGAATATCGCTGCAGCCGTCGCAAAGGCGATGATCGCGGGTGCCACCTGCCTTGAAACAAGCGAAAGGACACCAAGGACCAGCACGATATCCGTTGCGATCGGGATCGCCCACCCACGAAGGGCGACAATATCTCCGACATTGACTCCAAGATAGATGGCTGCCGGCACAATCATGCCGCCGAGTGCCGCACTTGCCGGAAGTACGGCCGCGCCGGGTTCGGACAGTGCACCTCGGCTCAGCTCATGATTTGTGTGGATGCCAATCAGAAAGAAGAAGACCGTCAGAAGGCCCTGATTGATCCACTCGACCAGGGGGGCTTCGATTGCCCATGCGACCGGTCCCACTCGCAGAGGCAGATGGTGAATAAGCGCGTAGGTATCCGCCAGCGGCGAATTCGCGGCCACCATACCCAGAGCAATACTGACTAGCATTGCTAGGCCAGCACGCCGCCCATCGCGAACCGATTGTGTGACATGATCCGTCAACTGTGGGCTGACCCATCTTGCGGCGCCAGCCAACGCGACAGGTAGGCGCGTTCAAACAGAAAGACACCGAGGACCGCGAGGGCCGCATAGGCGGCAAGGATCATGAGTCGGCCCTCTCAAAGAGAGCATGTTTCGGCGGGCGGCGGCCATTCACCGTGTCGAGTTCGAAACTCGTCAGAAATTCCTCGGCGTGACGGCCCAAAACATCTGCGGCTGCCGTGATGACGTGCGCCCAGGTCGACCGGTTGGCGAAGAGCATGCCGTTCGTGTCGAGGGTGCCGCCACGGCCGCAAAACCCGAGGAACCTGGACGTGCGCGGGCCGGTATCGAGCGGACGGACGAGACCGCAGAACGGCTCCGGTCGGGTGTGGGACAGGAAGACCCGTGCCTTGACGGTTTCAGGAAACAACGTGTCGACCACGATTTTCGAGGCCAAGTGTTCCTTTTCGCGGCCGTCCCGCGGGAGGCGGAACCGGCCTGGCTCGAGCACCAGGATGACCCGGTGCCTCACGCCACGTTCGGCCAGGCGGGAGGAGGCTCGCAAGGCCTCTGAAAGCTGGTATGCGCCTGTCGCGACAAGAAGCAGTTCTGGCGCGTCCTCACCCAGATCACGAAGGCAGACGGCACCGTCCTTCAGTGCCATTCTCGCCAGCTTGGGAGAGAGCCGGTTCGGGACCTCGCGCTTGGGAACGATCATCGTCCAGATCGCGCCGCGCGAACGGTAGACCGCGTCAAGGCAGGCTGCCGCGCTGTTCCAGTCGACGGGAAAGACGACGCGGGAAAGATCGGACATCTCGCCCCACATCGTCTCGGCCACCGTCGTGTCCTGGTGCGACAACTCGTTCTTGCCGTTCTCCCAGGCATGTGACGTGGCGATCAGCGGCACGCCCAACCAGTAGGGCTCGCGCCCCGCATCGATCATGTGCCGCGTGAAGATCAGGTCCTGGCGCAGCGCCCCGAGCATCTTCGTCGCGAAAGCTTCGTAAGATACCGCGACGTTCAGGCCACCCTTGTTCGCGAGAACCGAGCAGACCACCGCTTCTTCGTTGAGAGCGGTGATGACCGAGCCGCTGACCGACTCCGCCAGCCCCGGCTCGGGCGCGGTCACGCGGTGCTTCAGCTGGTCGAGGGTCGTTTTCATCCGGTTGCTCCGCATCTCGTCAGGGTTGCCGGCACGCACGCGAAGTTTGGGATTTTCCATGACGATGGATCGGAAATGCTGGTCAATCCCCGCCATCGGCGAGGCCGGGCTCGCCTTCTGCGGCAGCCAACCATGGCGGCTCCGGCAGGTTGGCAGTGACAGGTTTGCGTGAGATCAGCGGATGGTCGCGCTCTTTCGGGCGCCCGGTTGCCGAATGGTTGTTCAGCTGCCGAACAGCAGTCGCCAGCTCGTCCGCGGGCACCCAGAGTCTTGTTGCCCCTTCGTTGAACGTTTGGCGTGCGCCAGCATCGTCCCGCGGGTTCCCTTTGAGGGGCAGATTATGCGCCCGATTCGTGCCGGCGCCGGGAAAGCCGAAGCCCTTGATCGTCTCGGCGATGCCGTAGTGCAGCGGAACAGGATAGGATTGCTCGCCACGCAGGACCGCCGCCGCGCAGGCGCCGAGACGCTCTTCCATCTCCAGGATCGCCCAGGCAAAGGCGGCAGGGTCCCGGCCATCCAGGTCAATCGGGTCAAAGCCGTTCAGGCGAAGATGGCGACGAAACCAATCGACGCCCCCGACCTGGGCCATTGTGGTGCGCTGGTCGATCCGCCGTCCGTTCGCGATCATGATCGGGGCGACCAGTCCGGTGTCGCTCGCTCTCCACCAGCGCGGCATCCAGTCGCTGCCACGCTGTTCCTCGAATGCACCGTCGCTCAGGAACGCGACGAGGCGCTCTCCGGGCTCCGGCATGTGCCCGTAGAGAAGTCCGGCAAATCCGAGATACCCGCCCTCGATCAGACCTCCCGCCGTATGCGGATTGACATGGCTTCCCAGCGGCGACGCCGGTCGCCCGCCGGCGCCGATCTCATAGGAGTAGAAGTCCCGGACCAATCTGGTCAGACCGTCGTCGGAGAAGGAATACCGCTCTGACTGCGCTGCCGACATGTTGTCGACGATGAGGTTTACCGCGTCGATCGCCGCGACGCAGTGCCCCTGGCCCATCAGCCAGGACCGCGTCGTGCCGCTGAGCGCATTGGCTGCAAGGTAGCCAACATAGGCGGGGACCATATTGAGTGATCCTCCGGTGTGACCGTCGGGGTTCGGCTTGAAATCCTCGGATCGAAGGGCCTGTCCGTCGGCGCGGACGGTGCAGGCATAGGTCATGTGTACAACAAGCCACATCGCGGCGTTTGCGATCTGGTCCGCAGCCCTGAGAATGGCGTAGCCGGAAGCCTTGTCGGGGATGGCTCCGCGCTGGTGAAGCGCATCGACCATGTCGTGAACGCGCACCTGGGTCAGGCAGTCGTGGGCGAGCACCCCGGCGCCGGCGGCCCAATCGGCGAAATTCCGGTCATGGGCGCGATAAAGTGCGGCCCGGTCACGCTGCCGGTGGCTTTCGTGGCCGGGGCCGCTCATGCTTGTATTCTCCGGTATCTGCATATTGTCACCCGTTTTGGCTCGGTTTTGCGACGATCCACCCATAGAAGAGCCCGCCAAGGACGGCCGGGATGACCCCTGACAGGATGAAGAGGGAGGATTTTCTGCCCCGCCAAAATAGCCGAAGCGGATATCGATCCGACTGCACAGCCAAGCGCAGTAAGACCCGATGACGACGACAACAAGCGCCGCCCGCAGCAGCGCTGATTGGCCGGTGTAACGAGGTTCGACCCAAAGCAGCGTGAGCGTTCCGATCACCGCGCCCATCGCAAGACCGCATGTCAGCGTCCAGACTACCTTGCCCGCCCAGCCGCCCGCCGGGAACAGGACCATGCCCCAAACGACGAGATAGAAAATCTCCGCCGCCGTGGTCAGCGCAATCGCTGATCCAACGATCAGCAATGGCCGAGGGATCGGTTTGTCGCGTGTCATGCTTCGGCCCATCATGTCAGATCCCCGCGCTGCGCAGCCTCAGCGAATTCACGACGACCGAGATCGAGGACGCACTCATCGCGAAAGCGGCGAACATCGGGCTGATCAGGATGCCAAAAAATGGAAAGAGGACGCCCGCCGCGACCGGTACGCCGCTGGCATTGTAGACCAGCGCGAAGAACAGGTTCTGGCGGATGTTGCGCATCGTCGCGCGGGCCAGCCTGCGGGCGCGGACGATGCCGTCGAGGTTGCCCTTGACCAGCGTGATCCCGGCGCTTTCAATCGCCACGTCGGCGCCGGTGCCCATGGCGATGCCGACATCGGCCTGGGCCAGCGCGGGCGCGTCATTCACGCCGTCGCCGGCCATGGCGACCTTGCGCCCCTGATCCTGCAGTTCCCTAATGATGCGCGCCTTGTCCTCGGGCAGCACATCGGCGCGGATCTCGTCGATGCCAAGCCTCGCGGCCACGGCTTTCGCGGTGCGCTCATTGTCGCCCGTCGCCATGATGATCCGGAACCCCAATTCGTGCAGCGCCATAAGCGCGGCGGGCGTGGTTTCCTTCACCGGGTCTGAGACACAGACAAGGCCTGCAACGGCACCATCGACAACCACGAACATCACCGTCTCGCCCTCGTCGCGGCGGGTGTTGGCGGCGTCGGCCAGATGGCCCGCTTCCAGCCCCAGATCCTCCACCAGCTTGCGGTTGCCAAGCGCCACGGCCATGCCGTCCACCCTGCCCTTGACGCCCTTGCCGGTCACCGCCTCGAAGTCGGTGGCATCGCCTATCTTCACGCCGCGTTCCCCGGCGCCCTCGACGATGGCCTCGGCAAGCGGGTGTTCGGAGCCCTTCTCGAGAGTCGCCGCAAGGCGCAGCACATCGGCCTCGTCATGCCCGTCCTCGGGCAGAACTGCGGTCAAGCGCGGCTTGCCCATGGTCAGGGTGCCGGTCTTGTCGACGATCAGCGTGTCGACCTTCTCGAACCGCTCCAGAGCCTCGGCGTTCTTGATCAGCACACCGGCCTGCGCCCCGCGCCCCGTCGCCGTCATGATCGACATCGGAGTGGCCAGTCCAAGCGCGCAGGGGCAGGCGATGATCAGCACCGCCACTGCCGCGATCAAGGCATAGGACAGCGCCGGATCAGGCCCCCAGAGGGCCCAGCCGATGAAGGACAGCACGGCAATGGCGATCACCGCCGGCACGAAGAACCCCGCCACCTGGTCGGCGTATTTCTGGATCGGCGCGCGCGAGCGCTGAGCGTTCGACACCATTTCCACGATCTGGCTCAGCATCGTGTCGGCACCCACCCGCGTCGCCTCGATCACCAGCGATCCGGTGCCATTGATGGTGGCGCCCGTGACCATTTCGCCGGCAACTTTTTCCACGGGGATGGGCTCGCCCGTGATCATGCTTTCGTCGATCGAAGACCGGCCTTCGATCACGGTGCCATCGACAGGTACCTTGTCTCCGGGGCGTACACGCAGACGGTCGCCAACCTGCACGTCTTCGAGCGGGATTTCTTCTTCTTTCCCATCATCGCGGATGATCCGCGCGGTCTTTGCGGCCAGGTCCAGCAGTGCCCGGATCGCCTTGCCGGTACCTTCGCGGGCGCGCAGTTCCATCACTTGCCCCAGCAGCACCAGTGTGACGATGACCGCCGCGGCCTCGAAGTAGACGCCGACATGCCCCTCGGCATCGCGGAATCCGTCCGGGAAGATACCGGGCATCAGGACAGCGACGACGCTAAACGCCCACGCGGCCAGAACCCCCATCGAGATCAGCGAGAACATGTTCAGGTTCCACGTCCGGAACGAGTTCCAGCCGCGCACCATGAAGGGCCAGCCGCACCACCAGACCACCGGGGTGCCCAGCACCAGTTCGATCCAGAGCGTCGCACGTTCGCCAAAGACGTCGCGCACGCCCGGAAATCCGAGATAGGGCCCCATGGTGAAGACCAGAAGCGGGATCGTCAGAACCGTGCCGACCCAGAACCGGCGGGTGAAATCGACCAGCTCCGGGTTCGGGCCTTCGTCCGCCATGGCGGCGCTTTCCAGTTCCAGCCCCATTCCGCAGATCGGGCAGGAGCCGGGATGCGTCTGGCGCACCTCGGCATGCATGGGACAGGTATAGACCGCTCCGGAATAGCCTTCTGGCACGGTGTCATAGCCGCCGCCGCCTGCCGCCGCGCGGCCGTGATGCTCATGCGCATGGTGGCCGTGATGCGCGTGTTCGCCGGCTTCGCCCTCGGGCACCAGATGCATGCCGCATTTGGGGCAATCGCCCGGCCCGTTCTCACGCACCTCGGGATGCATCGGGCAGACGTAGACGGTGGCGTTGTGCTTGGCGTCGGCATGGTGTTGGTGATTTTTCATGTTTTCAGTTCCGTCGAGAATTCGTTTAGGGTCACAGTGTCTGTCCGTTTGGTGATTCAACCTTAGCAGACATCGCATGAGTGATGCTGGCAGCCAGCGGATCGGTTAACGATATGGCGTTGCTGTGATGCGGAATGCTATCCGTCGTGATCACGTGCGCGACGCCGGCAGCAAGGATGTCTTCGTAGGCATTACCCGAAAATACAGCGTGGATGATTACGCAGATGGGCGACCGCATTCCGGCCGCAGTCAGATGCTCCATCGCGCGGATCATCGTGCGCCCGGACGAGGCGATGTCGTCCAAAACAACGGGCGTGCCGTGCTTCAATGCATCGCTTTTAGGCACGCTGACATCCACCTGCCTGTCGCCGGATCGCACCTTGGTCAGCACCTCGTAGGGGCACCCCGCCATCCTAGCGACCTCGGCCACCCATTGCTGGCTTTCGCTGTCGGGACCCAGGATGACCGCGTCCGGCACCTCCCGCGCAATCCAGGCGGCGATCAACGGCGCGGATCGAACGTGGATTGCGGAAATGCCGAAGACCTGGTCAAGCGACGGAATTCGGTGCAGATGCGGATCGACGGTGACAAGCCAGTCAAAACTGTCCTCCAGAAACTGCGCGAACAGCGGCGCCGTCACGGCTTGACCGGGCGCGAACTGTTTGTCTTGACGCATGTAGGCGAGGTAAGGTGCCACAAGCCCCACGCGCGCGGCCCCCAGTTCGCGCGCCGTGGCCGCCGCAAAGCGCAACGGCAGTGCCAGCGGGTCCGGGTCGCGCAGCGTGGCCAGCAGGACGACATCGCGGCGCTTCATGTTGTCTGGAAGGGTCACGAGGCTTTCCCCGTCGGGGAATTGGTGCAGGTCAATGGCTGCTGTTTCTGCACCCATCTGCTTGGCAAGGTCTTTGGCTAGGGCCGCCATTTCCGGAAAGGCCAGGATGAAGGGGGTCACGGCGCATCCTCCACGCGGAACGGGCTGTCGCCACTGGCGGCATACTCCAGCGCCCACGTCAGCTCGCCTTGTGTGTCTGCGTGTACTTCGAACAAAGGCTGACCGATTTCGGCGGTGTCTCCCACGCGCGCGCGCAGCGGAACGCCCGATTTTTTGCGCCCGGGCGCGCCTGCGAGTTTGGCAATCTTGGCGATGCGACGGTTGTCGATTGCCGTGACTTGTCCTGTGCGAGTTGCCTTGACCAATTGGATTTGTGGCGCTTTGCCCGGTTCGGAGAACCCGCCCTGCGCTGCACAAATCGCCATGAATTTTGCCTCTGCCTTGCCACTGTCCAACAGCTGGCCCGCCCATTGGCGCTCGTCCGATCCGACAAGATCCAGCAAGGCCCCCGCGACATCGAGGGCACGCTCGCGCAGATCGGCGGGTGCCAGCGGACTCCGCCTCAGCACTGCAAGAACGTCATGCGCCTCAAGCGCCGGGCCGATCCCGTAACCCACCGGGGCAGAGCCATCGCTTCTATGAATTGAAACCCTTTTGCCCAGTGCCGTGGCGACGGCCTGAAGCCTGTCGGCAAGCGTATTGGCTACGGCTTCGGTGCGCACCTTCGCCGTAGGTCCAACTGGCAGGTCAATCAGTGCGTGGCTCGATCCCGCAGCTGCCTTCTTTGACAGGATGCTGGCCACCATCTGGCCTTCGCTGTCGAAGTCGAGCGGACGTTCGATCCGGATCAGCATGTCATCGGCGGGGCTCAGGTCCAGTCCGCCGCCCCAGACGATGCAGCCGCCCTCAGCCTCGACGACGCTTCGCATTGCGACCTGGTCCAAGGCGACGGGTGCCATAACCTCCATCGTGTCGGCGGTGCCCGCGGGCGACGTGACGGCCCGGCTCGATGTCTTCGGGATCAGGTGTCCCGCGGCCGCCACGATCGCCACGACGATCGGTGTCGTTCGGTTGCCTGGAAGGCCTCCGACACAATGCTTGTCGAGAACGGGCCCCTTGCCCCAGTCGAGCCGTGCGCCCGCGTCCCGCATGGCCAATGTCAGCGCGATGGTTTCAGCCTCATCCATCCGGTCTCCGGCGCAGGACGTCACGAAGGCGGCGAGGTCCGGATCCGAGAGCCGTCTTTGGATGGTATCGGAGATGATCGCGCGGCAGGCGGCGTCATCCAGCCGCCCGCCATAGACTTTGGTGCGGATCGCCGAGGTTGATGCCAGTGGTTCAGGGTGCGAAAACCGGCCGACAGAACCCGGTTGCACGGCAAGCGCTTCCCATGCGGTATTGCTGAGTGCCGCGGTTTCAGGTGGCAACCAATCGCCGCCGGTGATCACATTGAGCGTCGCGATGATCCGTTTGTCGTCGACCTCGATCTCAACACGAGTCTGCGTGGTAAAGCCTTCGGAACGACAGACGTGGCAGTCCTCGCGCATGTAGACGACCGGCTGCCGATAGGTGTCGATATCGGCCGGCACAAGCGGCAGGATATTGTGGCGTTCTGTCATTTCGGAGCGTCCAGCCGGATGGTCTCAAGATGCTCGGGCACCCGCGCGTTGCGGCCAAGTTCATGCGCGACCCGGCGTCGAAGCGTATCCGCGGCCTCCAGCTCGCCATGGGTCAGATAGGTCATGCGCGGCGGTGCCGCGGCGCCCATCCAAGACAGGATCTCATCGGCATCCGCATGCCCAGAGAAGGTCTCGAGTTGCACGACCTCGGCTTCTATCCGGTGTTCTTGCCCGAAGATGCGCAGGTTGCGTGCGCCGCCAGCCAGCGAGGCACCCCGGGTGCCGCCCGCCTGAAACCCGGAGAGGATGATGGCATTGCGCCGATCACCACCAAAGCTGACCAGATGGTGTAAGATGCGTCCTCCGGTGAGCATGCCGCTGGCTGAGATAATGATTATCGGTCCTCGTCGGGTGTTGAGTTCCTTTGATTGCTCGACGCTGTTCACCCGTTTGGCGACACGGAACATGTTCACGCAGTCCTCCCAACTGACGTGATGCTCTTCGTGATGCCGGTGATAGATTTCGGTCGCATCCACTGCCATCGGGCTGTTGAGATAGACCGGGACGAAGGGAATTTCGTCGCGCTTCATCAGCCGCGCGACGTGATACATCAGCCCTTGCGCACGGCCCACAGCGAAAGACGGGATCAGAACCGTACCACCCCGCGCAAAGACCCGCTTCAAAACAGGCGCCAATTCCGCCTCAGGGTCGATGTCGGGGTGCTTGCGATTCCCGTAGGTCAACTCACAGACCAGCACATCGGCCCCACCGAATGACACCGGCGCGCGCATCATCGGATCCTTGGCATGCCCCAGGTCGCCGCTGAAATGCACTGTGGTGCCATTTATGGTCAGTCGTATCTGCGCTGCCCCCAGCAGGTGGCCAGCGGGAATGAACTCGGCACTGATCCCATCGCCAAGGCCGATACGTTCGTTGAACGAGACGGTGTCAAACTGCTCCAGAGCCGCCTGCGCGTCCTTCAGCGTATAAAGAGGCATCGGCTTCTTGTGCTCGGAATATTGCTTACGCCGCGCGTATTTCGCCTCTTCCTCCTGCAAATGCCCGCTGTCGGGCAGGATCAGGCCGCAGAGCTCCTTCGTGGCCGGGGTTGAGAGCACCCGGCCACGAAATCCCGCACGGATCAGCGCCGGCAGATAACCGGAGTGATCAAGATGCGCATGGGTCAGAAGAACGGTGTCGATCGTGCCTGGCCGTACCTGAAAAGGTTTCCGGTTTCGCCGCCGCAATTGCTTGAATCCTTGGAACAGCCCACAATCGATCAGAATCCGGCGGTTTGCCCACTCGACCAGGTAACGCGAGCCCGTCACGGTACCGGCCGCGCCGAGAAAGCGAAGTGTCGGTTGGCCATGGAAAGTCATATCGTTCTCCTTTCACCTAATAAGGGTCGCGAACGTCTACTTGCTCAGTGCGACCATCTGGTGCCCCTCGCCTTCGATCGGGATCTCCTTGGTTGCCGTCAGCGTTTTTCCGTCGACAATCCAGATCTTGGGCTCGTCGCGGCTTGACACGAAGATCGACCCCGTCCCGGGGATCGTCGTCAGGTGGTAGGGCGCGGGGGACAAAACAGCGTCGACGATGTTGCCGGATCGCAGGTCAATCGACACGATCCTATCCGTTTCCTTGGCGGCGACCATCAGGTGCGCCTGGTCCTCGGACAAATCCAGGCCGTGGATTTCACCGCCGATTTCAAATGTTCGCACGTCCCGGCCGGTTGACAGATCGATCTCAACGATCCGACCGATGTCTGCGTCAGCCACGAAGAGCATGCCGCCATCAGAGCTCATCGTCAGATGCTCGGGCGCCTCGCCCGCGATCATGTTCCGGCGAACGATCCCGAGCTCGAGATCAACCTCGCTGACTGTCCCGTTCCCAGCATTCGAGATATAAACGATGCTTGGATTAGTACCGAAGACTGCGTAGTTCGGCATGGAGCCCGTGGGAATCCAGGCAACCAGTTCGAAACTGTCGAGATCGGCAATGGATATCCCGTCGCTACTTGGGTGGGTGGATACGGCAAAACGTCCGTCCGGCGAAATCGCTACATGGTGCACGGCACCCGGCACCTCGATTTTGCGAAGCAAATCACCGGTTGCGGCGTCGATCACCGACAAAGGGCTGACACCGGCATCGCTCGGCCCAAGTGCTTTCTTGGGTTTGGAATGGTGTGCCGCGTGTTCGTCGTCACTGACAGCAGCGGGCTTTGACATTTCGGTGGCGTCATCGCGGTCAATTTCCATATAGCTGCCTGCAACGAGGTAGCGGGAATTCGAGCTGCCAGCGAGGCCGTGCACCGCTTCGGTGCCTACAATGCGGCCTACATCCTGGCCCGTGACAGCATCGACGATGCGGATCGCATCTGCGCGGCCTTCGGGAATGTAGACGCGCGCAGTATCGGCATTTGCCGAGACCGCGGTTAGAGCGGTGGATAGGGAAATGGCAAGAGCCGTCGCGAGAGTCGCAGTTTTCATCGGAGTGGTCCTTTTCGTCTTGAAGAAGGGTGTAGGGCGTCAGCCTTGCGCAGCAGAGCTCCGGATCACTAGAAAATCAGCGCGAGCCGCCGCCGCTTGTCCGGCGCGCCGGTTCGAGCGCGGGCTGGTCGGTGCCGAGGGGCGTTTGTGCCGCTGGTTCTGCTGTTCCGACATCGCCGCAGCAACAAGAGTTGGCTTGCGTCGCTGACGGCGTCACCTGTTCCCGGGGGAGTGATTTGGGAGGTTCCATGATTGTGGTCCTTTCATGCGCGTTCGAAGCTGTAGACGCAGCAAAGGGCGAAGCATTACGGGCAATGCGCTGATGAAGAGACAGCACGAAGTTATGCTGAACAAACCGTCTGGCGGTCCGCATCAACGGCAGGCACTCAACCGTGCCGGGGAGGACGAAACAGACCGAAAACGAGTGCCGGAGGCGTCGAATACTGCAGAGGGACAGGTACGATGCTTACGCCTCCAAGGTCGATCGTGGAGCTTTGTGCGCTGCCGAAGAACAGGGTGTGACAGGATGCGACCGTCCCGCAATGCGCGGGCATCACATTTGCGGATACTGGACCCCCTCGGACGAAACATCGTGAAGGGAGGTAACGGCAGAAACCCTAGAACTAGCCACCGTGACGTCATCCACGTGAGCGTGAGCGAAACCTGCGGCCAGCACCGATACCACAATCAGTACCAATGCCGTCGCATGGCACGCCGCAAGAAGCATATTTTTACATACAGAGAGATTCACGTGGCAGTGAATCCCATTAGATCAAAGACGACAACTGAGTTATTCTGGTGAACAAAGACGATCCCCGCGACGGGTCTCGTCGCGGGGATTTTCATATGGGGTTAGTCCGCCCAATATTCATGCTTGAAGAATTCGTTGAGGTCCAACAGCCAGCTTGCCGGGGGCAACCCGAATACTGTCAACAGGACCAGCACGACCACGAGCACCAATCCGATCACGGCTTCAAGTCGATACCCTTGCGGGCACATCCTATTGCCCATGATCATGGTTATGAAGGTCCGAAGATGCAGGGCGATATGCCACAGCGAAAACCCGACAAAGAGCGTAGACAGAACGATGTGAATGTCGTCCCAACCCTGTCGACCCCAGCCCAGCACCTGCCAGTCGATCGCGTTGGAAATCCTTCCCTTTGGAGCAAAATACAACACCCCGCCGCTGACCAGCATAGCCAGGAAAGAAAAGGTGACGCCAAATACCGACATGGCTCGCCCGGCGATCTTTGCTCTGACATGTGTGGTTAATTCTACGTTGGCCATATATGCCTCCACTTTCGATGGAACCATCATAGAATGTGCTCAACAAATTCGCTTTGATCTGGGTTCAAATTTACGACATTTTGCAACGAATTTCACAGCGATGAAGCGTCGTTATGCCGCTCCCACGACCTCGGTGCTGAACGGCACCGGATTAGCCGGAGGCTTCAACTCCTGAGTAGCAACTGTGTTTCAGATGGCGGCTTCAAAATAGGAAGTTCCGGCCCGCATCATCGCATTCAGAACGGTTATTAGCTTCCGCGCGCAGGCCACGATAACCGTAACCGGTGTCCCGGCCCCACGTTGTAGCGCCTCTCCCGTGCTGCGAAATCTTGCACATCTCGCAGTGGGGAGTGCGTTCCGCAATGTGCGCTATAAATTCGTTTGTGTGGATGCCGCTCAGAATGCAAGGCTCGCGTGAGGCTTTCTGAACCTGTGATCGAGTGCGCGCTTGTGTCAGGCCTCCGATTGCGGCTCCTCACATGCGCCGCGGGCCGGGATGGTGGTTCGCGGGCCGGGTCCAACACTTCTCAGCGGGCTGAACACCCTACGAATTACGATGGTTTTCCCTGCCCCGATCCGGTCGATCAGTTGTCCATTCAGCTCATGCCTTCCTCACATCCCCGACGTCCAAAGTCTGACGTCAGCCTTTATGCTTCAGCCAGAGCCGGAGCCCGGTAGTTTTCATCTTTCGTCAGCATCGCCCAGATCTGTCGAACCATCTTGTTCGCAAGCGCTATGGCGACTAATATACGCGGTTTCCGTGACATCAATTTCCCGAGCCACGTTTCCTCAGAAATGCCCCTACGGGATGCCCCGACTATGGCGGTCATTGCTCCGATCACCAGCAATCGCCGGATATCGTGCTGCCCGGCCTTGGACACCCTGCCTAAGCGCGCCCGGCCGCCCGAAGAATTCTGTTGGGGAACAAGTCCGAGCCATGCGGCAAAGTCGCGGCCACGCCGAAACGTTTCCATCGGGGGTGCGAAAGCCTCAATTGCCATAGCGGTGATTGGGCCGACTCCCCGCATGGTTTGCAGGAGTTTGGCGCGATGACCTTTCTTCGAAACTTCAGAGATCTGTTCGTCGAGCTCGCTGATCTGAGCTCCAAGGCTCTTGATCTGCTGTATTAGGCTGCAACAAGCGATCCTTGCGGCGACAGGCAAGCCATTGGTCTCGTCCTCAAGGACTTGGATCAATTTCGGAAGATGCTGCAATCCAACCGGAGCGATGTAACCGAATTCGTAAAGATGCAAGCGCAGCGAATTGACTAACTCTATTCTCTGCGCGACTGCCTTCTGGCGGATGCGGAACACCACGGCTCGCGCTTGTTGTTCCGCGGTCTTCGGTTCGACAAAGCGCATTTGCGGCCGGGTCGCAGCCTCGGCAATCGCTTCTGCGTCGGCAGCATCGTTCTTCTGTCGCTTGACATACGGCATGACATATTGCGGTGAGATCAGTTTGACGACATGGCCAACCTTTTCTAACTCCCGCGCCCAAAAATGCGCTCCAGGGCAGGCCTCCATAGCCACCGTGCAGCCAGGGTGCGCCTCCATAAACCGCATGAACTGCGAGCGCGTGAACTTTTTACGAAACACAACCGCCCCGTCAGCCGCAGCTCCGTGCAACTGAAACACGTTTTTTGCGAGATCTACGCCTATTATAGAAACGTTTTCCATGGATGCCTTCTCCTCTCCTGCGTTTGGTCACAACACCACAAGCTTGGCATATCGCGGTGCCGTCGGAGGAGAGCGGCATCCACCCCATCTTCTCAAATCGTTGGGCGTCGAGATCTACGCGTCGGGTCACCGGCGCTGGCCGGATGAGGCCAAGGCCCGGGCGGTGGCGGATACGCTTGAACCGGGCGCGACGGTGAATGGTGTGGCTGCGCGGTATGGGGTCTTAGCGAACCAGCTGTCGGCCTGGCGCCGACTGGCGAAGCAGGGGAAGCTGGTGTTGCCAGCGGCGGAGCTGGACGAACCGGTCTTCGCCCCGCTGGTTGTCTGCGATGTTCCAGAGGTGCAGCCTGCGCCGGACATAGCCGCTTCAGCAGAGGTGATCCGGATCGTTTCCGGCGAAGCTAGGATTGAGCTGGCGCCCGGCACGCCCGCAATCCGGATCGCAGAGATCGTGTATGCGCTCGGGGTCACGCCATGCTGATACCCTCGCAGGGCGTCCGGATACTGGTGGCGACAAAGCCGGTGGATTTCCGCAAAGGCCATGACGGCCTGGCAGCGCTGGTGCAGTCAGCGCTGGCGGAAGATCCTTTCACCGGCACGGTCTTTGTGTTCCGCGCCAAACGGGCGGACAGGATGAAGATCCTGTTCTGGGACGGCAGCGGGCTTGTCATGGCATACAATCGGCTGGAGGACAGCACGTTCACCTGGCCTGCGATCCGCGACGGGGCGATGACGCTGAACCGCGCCCAATTCGAGGCGCTGTTTGCCGGGCTGGACTGGCGGCGGGTGCGGTCCCTGGAGGCGCGCCGCCCGGCTGAGGCAGAGTGACTCGGGCTGCGGAAAGCCTGCTCCCGGAGGGGTGGATCAGGGTATGGTCCGGCCATGTCCAGCGCCCCGCCCATCGACCTTTCTGCCATTCCCGAAGACCAGCGTGACGCCGTTCTGGCAGTGCTGCGCGAGCGGGATGCGCTTCGGGAGGCCAACAAACGCCTGGAGCATCTCGTCGCCGAGCTGAACCAGGCCGTGCATGGCCGGCGGTCGGAGAAGCTGAGCGAGGACGAGCGGCAGCTGGCTTTCGAGGATCTCGAGACAGCAGTGGCCGAGGCCAAGACGCAGCAGGACGCGCAGACGTCCACCGGTCCGGCGCCGCGCAAGGCAGCCCGCCGCAACCGGGGCAATCTGCCCAAGGATCTGCCGCGGATCGAGAAGGTGAACGAACCGGCCAGCCTGGACTGCCCATGCGGGTGCGGCGAGATGCACCGGATCGGCGAGGATCGCACCGAGCGGCTGGATATTATTCCCGCGCAGCTCCGTGTCATCGTCACTGTCCGGCCCAAGTATGCCTGCCGCGCCTGCGCTTAGGGTGTCATCCAGGCACCGGCCCCCGCGCATCTGATCGAGGGCGGCCTGTCGACCGAGGGCGCCATCGCGCATGTGCTGGTCAGCAAGTTCTCGGACCATCTGCCTTTATACCGCCAGAGCCAGATCCTGGCGCGGTCCGGGATCGATATTCACCGCAGCACGCTCGCTGATTGGGTGGGGACAGCCGCCTTCCACCTCGGTCCCGTAGCCGACCGACTCGCCGAGCACCTGAAAAGATCGGGCAAGCTGTTCATGGACGAGACCACAGCGCTGGTTCTGGACCCGGGCCGGGGCCGGACAAAGACCGGGTATCTCTGGGCGCTGGCCCGGGACGACAGGGGATGGGGCGGCTATGACCCGCCCGGCGTGGTCTTCACCTATGCCCCGGGCCGTGCCGGGCAGAACGCGGAACAGATCCTGCAGGGCTTCAATGGCATCCTGCAGCTGGACGGCTATACCGGCTACAACCGGCTGACGCGCCCCTCGCGGAAAGGCGGCGCGCCGGTCACCGTCGCGCATTGCTGGGCGCATCTATGGATGCCCCCGCTCTTGCAAAGTTTTTCTGTTGTCAGTCACGCACCGCGACTGCGGTCATCTATCCGGCCTGTCATGGCGATGCGCCCCGCACCGCCGGCCTTGATGGTTAATCCGCGAGTCGGGTCCCAATCACGCAGCGCGAGCTCGGAGCTCGATGCGCCCAACGAGTTCAGCCGACCCCGGTCCGCCCGGTCGTGCCATCTCGTTCAGAAAGTCCCTCGTATCTGCGGTGGCTTGCCGACAGCCGTCAGCAATCCTCATTTTGTCTCATCATCAAGCCGCTTGGCGCATCGGAATGCCGTAGACACCGCCAAACTTCATCATCGCCCAGATCACGCGGGCCGTCTTGTTGGCAACGGCGACCGTTGCGACATTGGCAGGGCGCCTGGCTCGTAGTTTGGCGAGCCAAACCCAGGTCTTGCTGTGCCAACGCATGATCGACCAGCTGCCGTGGATCAGCAGGCGGCGCAAATACCCGTTGCCACGTTTGCTGATCCCGCCCATGCGCTCTACACCGCCGGTCGAATGCTGCCGGGGAACCGAACCGAGCCAGGCAGCAAAATGTCGGCCCGACTTGAAGTCAGATGGGTCTCGCGTCGCGGCAACCATTGCCGTCGCAATGACAACCCCTACGCCCGGGATTGTCATGAGCCTGCGGCAGGTCTCGTTCTCACGGGCAAGAAGGACAAGCTCCTTGTCGATCGCCTCGAGCTTCTTAGCAACCTGCTCGAGTTGCTCCACCAGATAGAGCAATGCTTGCCGCGCAGCCCCCGGCAAGCGGCCATCGTTCTCATCACGAATGACATTGATCAGGAGCTGCACCCGGTGCGCCCGCTGCGGTCCGACAATGCCGAACTCCGTGAGATGACCGCGGATCCCGTTGATCAGCTGGGTCCGCTGGCGCATGAGCATCTCGCGAACCCGGTGCAGCACCAGGATCTCCTGTTGGTCTTCCTCCTTGATCGGAACGAAGCGCATCGTGGGCCTGGTCATTGCCTCGCAAATGGCCTCTGCATCCGCCGCATCGTTCTTGTTCGTCTTCACATAGGGCCGGACATATTGCGCGGGCAACAATCTTACCTCATGACCGTGCCGCCGAAGTGTACGAGCCCAGTAGTGACTGCCCGGACAGGCTTCCAGGCCGATCTGGCAACAGGGCAGTTCTTTGAAGAACGGCTCGACTTCGTCGCGCTTGAGCCTGCGACGCAAGACCGGCTTGCCTTCCCGATCGGCCGCGTGAACCTGGAAAATGGACTTGGCGATGTCCAGCCCGACAAGGGCGATTGGTTCAGTCATTTTCAATCTCCTCTCTCGCAATCAGTCCTCTCAACCTGCACCAACGGTTGCCGGTTGGGCGAGAGGGGGCATCCATGCCATCATGCCCGCAGGAAGCTGAAGGAAGTCTTCGACCGCGACGGCTCGGAGATCGCCGCCGAGGGACTGCGCCGGATTGCGGAGCTTTACCGCATCGAGGCTTAGATCCGCGGCATGGGCCCCGGCCAGCGGCCGTCGACCCGGCAGACCCGCACTGCGCCGCTGGTCGCCGGGTTCGGAGAATGGCTGCAAAGCCAGCGCCGCCGGATCTCCTCAAAGTCGCGCCTCGGAGAGAAGCTGGCTTAGGTGGATTCACATCCGAAGAGCAAATTCTGTAGTAAAGCAGATGTTTGCATGGAGGCTATTGAAGGGAACGCAGCTACCCTCACCTGAGTTTGGAAGAACGCCGGAAGATTGCTAAGTGGCGTGAAGCCAAAAGGCCGGAGCCTGAGATCGGAAATTGGCTGGGCCGCGCAGGCCGGCGTCAGAACGATCCAGTATATCTATGACTTCGGCGATGACTGGGACCACAGCGTCCGGATCGAGCGGGTCAACGATGCCACCCCCGGCGTGATCTACCCAAGGCTCCTCAAGGCCACCGGTGCCTGTCCGCCCGAGGACGTCGGCGGCGCCTGGGGCTACGAGGAGTTCCTCGAAGCCCTCGCCGATCCCGTCCACGAACAACATGACGACATGGTCGCTGGTCGGGTGGCGCGTTTGATCCTGACGATGCTAAGGCCGACAGGATAGTCGAGCGGTTTAGCCAGCTTGCGAAGAAATGGACTCCGCAACCCCGAAAACCCAAAGCCCCCAAGGGCACGATCTGAGAATTGCCCACGTCCGCAGTCTACGCCAGATGGTTACCGAGAATCCCGGTCTGGAAATGTATCAAAACGTATCCTTGAGTTGCAGTCATGTGCTGGCTAGCTAGATAGAGTGGAGGCAAAGGGAGCTGTTTTGATGCGCCATACAGCGGGGAAATTGTGGACATCGCTGACGCTAGCACTGGTGTTGGCGCTGTCCGCACTTTTTGCGCCCCTGACCTCTGAAGCAGAAAACCAGTCTGAGGGAGTTTCTGTTGCACAGCATGAAACTGTAGACGGGCACAGCCATTCCAGCCCCGTCCCTTGCCGCAAGGCTGCGGCCTGTGAAGTGTCTTTTGCGGTGCAGCCATGGCGGAAGGTTTCCATTGCTGAAAAAGCAGGAAAGCTGGCTGTTGTCTTAAATGATTCCGGTCTGGCTTACGCGGCGCCCGAAGCGCATCTTCCGCCTCCTAAAGCGTGATCCCAAGCACCTGCTCCTACTGCTGGCTATTCCCTCCGCTGGAGGGCAGCGGCTTGCATGCATTTGTCGGCTCAACCCGGAGCGAAGGCTTAATAGGCTAGCCGCGGTGCGCTCAACCGCTGCGTTTGCGGATGTCTGCAATGGACCTCTGACCACCGTCTCACGACATCTCAATTAAACTAAGGACAGTCGATGCCTTCTAACACAACTTGGTGCGTGGCTATTGCCGGCGCTGACCTTGATCCCCAGACAGCAGCACCTCAGCGTGGCAGTTCCAATGGGGCTGCCGCATTTTTTCTCTCTTTCTGAAGACCGATTTCAATGCCGCCCGAGCCCACTTTTCCGCACTACCATTCTTTTGCCCTTGAGACCGCCAATTGGCTGGGCTTCAGATATGATGAAACCTCCCCGGAATGGGTGCATCCGGCGATGCATCTGGTTTTTCTGCTGGCCCCGGCGCTGCTGGCAGTCTGCGCAGCCACTCTGCTCGGCCGGGTGCTCCACCTGCGGCTGTCGTATTCCACCGCAAGCCTGATTGAGCCGACTAACGAGCACATCGTCGGCCTTGACCGCAACCTGATTGCCCACATTGTCCGGACCACGCGCCGCCAGCAGTTTTTCCTACTGCTTCTAAGCCTGTCACTGCTGCCAGTCCTGTATCTATCACTGGAACTGCCCAAGCAGATAGTGAACAACGTCCTGGGCAATTCGCACACGCCGCTGAGCCTGTTGGGATACGACCTCACCGCCACACAGC
Source organism: Leisingera sp. ABM4_103 (assembly GCF_056158685.1). Taxonomy (NCBI): domain Bacteria; kingdom Pseudomonadati; phylum Pseudomonadota; class Alphaproteobacteria; order Rhodobacterales; family Roseobacteraceae; genus Leisingera; species Leisingera sp. ABM4_103. The sequence goes on from NZ_JBSWTU010000005.1 coordinate 1,177,639, forward strand.
ATCTGGCAGTTTTGAGCGGTGTTTTTCTGCTGGCAATCACGCTGAACGGCGTCGGGAAGTACCTGCTTAACGTGCTAAAAGGGCGGCTCGCCGAACGCTGCCTTAGGCGTCTACGGTTGCTTACCTACCGCCATTGGCGCAAACACACTTGGGGCACCCGAAAAAGCGAGCTTCCGCAGGTTCTAGGGCAGGAAGCGGAACCGATTGGCGGATTTTCAGCAGATCTGGTGGCGCTTCCGGTTACCCAGGGCGGAACGCTGATCACGATTCTGCTGTTCATGTTCATGCAGGATCCAATCCTGGGCGCGGCTGCTCTAGCCATTTTGCCGCTGCAGCTTTTTCTGCTGCCTTTTCTGCAGCGGATCGTGAACCGGCTGAGCCGGGAGCGCATTCAGGAAATGCGGAATCTTGCACGTGGTTTGGCAGGGCAACTGAACCCGTCAAAGGACCGTCCCGGCGAGGTTCTGGTAACCGCCGCCTCTCTGCGGCAGCTAGAGCATATCCGCAGGCGCATCCATCGGGTGAAGTTCTTTACCAAAGCGCTGAACAATTTCCTAACCGCGCTGACGCCGTTTCTGTTCTATTCCCTGGGGGGCTACTTTGTCCTTGAGGAGCGCATTACTCTGGGCGCACTGATCGCGGTGCTGGCGGCGCACAAGGATTTCTCAGCTCCGCTTAAGGAGCTGTTCCGATTCTACCAGCAGCTTGAAGACACAAAAATACGCTACAAAGAGGTTCTGCGTTTTCTGCTGGAACAGGAGGAAGAGGACAAAAAGTCGTCGGCGAACGGCTGACATCCATACCCCCGCCGGAAATGCGATCATCGCCCTCCAGCACCGGAAGGAGCCGGGTCAGCATCTCCTGGGTGACCTGCCCCCCCCACTGCTCCCTCGCTCATAACGAGAGTCTGCGGGTTTGTGATGTGCTACCCAACCTTGGACCGCCGGAAGCTAGATTTTCCCAGCTGTTGCTCTGAGCCCCAACTACTATGAAGAAAAATACGCCCGGGATTGGACGAAGTCAGCCGCGTGAACTGTCCGGTCCAAGGGGCGCACTCCAGGTTTTGGGGAGATTACATCCGGCGATTACACCTTGAACACCAAGGATTTTTCCAACCGAGCGCTGAGTGCCTGCGGCGTGGATTGTAGAAGCCCTTTAAGTATTGGACGATAGCCAGTTCGGCGGTCCGGCACGTCCGCCTTGACCGTTGGCACCTAAATCACACAGATTCGTGGCTCACGTCGATGCCCCGCTCGTGCAGCATATCTTCCACGTTCCTGAGCGTAAGCGGAAACCGGATGTACAACATCACTGCAAGGCGGATGCATATTGTGCTAACACTATTGGCGATTGGGAGAAGCCATCAGGGGAATCCCGGCATTAACTGTCGCAAACCGCGCTCTAGGAGTCTGTGTCCATGAAAGTTGAAACTTTTTCTGATCTTATAGTCTGGACGCGGGAAATGCATCATCGACTCGCTGAATGCCTGGCCCACTGTTCGACGCAATCCGAGCAGGAACTGGCCAAGATGTTGCTTACTTACCTCGCCGACCATGAGGCTGCTTTGGAAAAAATCGTCGATGGCTTTGTGCAACGAGCCGATCCCAAAGCGCTCAACACATGGGTATATGACTATTTGGGCCACGAGCCGATCAACCCCCACCGCACCTGCGACGCACCTTTCGCACAGATGAGTGTCGACGAGATCTGCGAGTCGGTCTTCGACTTTCACAATCAGGTGATCACTTTGTATCGATATTTGCTAGGACGCGCCGAGATTCCCGAAGCACGCGACCTTCTTCAGGCTCTACTGAATATGGAAGAGCACGAGACCATGCGTCTCGCTCAGCAGAGCAATCGCATCCGGGATATGTAAGTCAAAGACGTGGAGGCTCAAGGGTCGTTGCGACGCTTCCTGCTTTCCTAGCTTCATGAGTTCGTCCCGGAAGGCTTCAGCCGGTGTGCGCCATCCGAGGCATTTTCTGGGTGTGCCGTTCAAGCGGTCGCAAATCGCCTTCATTGAGCGATTTGAGAGCGCGGCCACAGGCGTATCCCGTGGCAGGTAGCGGCGCGCCCGCTTGTTGAGGTTCTCGACGGATCCTTTCTGCCAGGGCGCCTGGGGATCGCAGAACCACGCCTCCGTTCCGATCCCAGGCTTGAGCTTGCGCCAGTTCCGGAACTCGATCCCTCTGTCGAAGGTGATGGACCGCCGCGCCGGCTGGGGCAGGGGTTCCATGACGTCCATCAGCCGGTTCATCAGGTGTGTGGTGCTTCTGTCTTGGTTTCTGAACAAGACGGCAAACCGCGTCTTTCGCTCTACAAGCGTGGCCACGTTGGCATTGCCCTGGGCGCGTTCGAAGATCATCAGATCGCCTTCCCATTCGCCGAATGTCTCGCGGGACTTCACGTGCTCCTGGCGCTGATGAATGGAGCGCTCCGGCGGGAAAACAAGGCCGCGCGGCCTGCGCGCATAGCGCGGCTGCCGTTTCTTGCGCCGGCTCGGCAGGTGGCGCGCCAGTTCTTCGGATTGGCCATCGGGGCCATAGACGTAAGCGTAAATGGTCTCGTGACTCACGCGCACCGGTTGACCTCCAAACCAAAGACGGCCGGCAATCTGCTCTGGTGACCAGCCTTCCTTCAATTGGGTGATCACTGCTTTGCGCAGTTCTTTCAATCGCACGAGTTTGCGGCGGCGCATGCGTCTGGCGGCCGCGGTTCTCTGTGCGTTCAAACCGTAGTAGCCGTTCAGATATGACAGTTCACGGTCTTCAAAGCGGTTGCGCTTGATCTCGCGGTAGACAGTAGAGCGATGCCTGCCGAGCGCAGTCGCAATCTTGCTCACGGGCGTCTTTGCGTTCAGCATATCCTCAATTGCGCGCCGTTCACGCAAATCCAGCTCTATGTGGGCCATCTTCCATTCTCCTTGCTTTCCAGCAAGATAGGGGAATTGTCGCAACCCAATCTAGAATGTGCCACGCAATACTGAACCTGACGTATAAGACATGATTTTGCGTTCTTCGCTCGGGTAATCTCGCCAAAGTGCCTTGACCTTGCAGCACCTGGAAGTCCCCGGTTGAAAATTGTGGCTCCGCAAACGCCACTTACATCTTGATCTGGGTTAAGGAAGGTTTTGCGGAATGCCGGATAATTCGCCTATGACTTGGAGTTGTTCGTGAGCAAGGAACTAAAATCATTGCAGGACTGGCGGTAATCCCCCCCGATCTTAAGGGGATGCGGAAGTAGAATTTTCTCGGCAGGATGAACGAGGAGATTCCGATGAAGAAGACACGATTCACCGAGGCCCAGATCATGGGTGTGCTGTGCCAGATGGAGGGCGGTGTGCCTGCCGCTGAGCTGTGCCGCGAACATGGGATGAGCAGCGCCAAGCTTTACAAATGGCGTGCGAAGTACGGCGGCATGAACGCCAGCCTCATCAGCGAGATGAAGGCTATGGCCGAGGAGAACCGGCGGCTGAAGCGCATGTACGCCGAAGTCAGCATGCAGAACGACCTGCTGAAGGAGGCGCTCGGAAAAAAATGATCCGGCCAGCTCAACGCCGAGAGTTGGCCGTGAAAGCGGTGGCCATGAAGGGCGTCAGCATTGCGCTGGCATGCCGGGCATTCGATGTCAGCGAGACGTGCTATCGGTACAGCCCGAAGCTGGACGGGGAGAACGAGCAAATCGCCGACCTGCTCCTCGGCCTGACAGCTGCAAGGAAGACCTGGGGCTTTGGCCTGTGTTTCCTGTATCTGCGCAACGTGCAGGGTCACAGGTGGAACCACAAGCGTGTCTACCGGATATACCGTGAGCTTGAGTTGAACCTTCGCATCAAGCCGCGCAAGCGTCTGAAGCGGGAAAAGCCGGACGAACTGGCTGTACCTGAGGCCCCGAATGAGGTCTGGTCGATGGACTTCATGGCCGACAGGCTGGGGGATGGACGGCAATTCCGGCTGCTGAACGTTCTGGACGACTTCAACCGCGAAGGACTGGGCATTGAGATCGACTTTTCACTGCCTGCGGAACGGGTTGTTCGAGCCCTGAACCAGATCATCGAATGGCGTGGTGCCCCTGAGAGAATTCGTGTCGACAACGGTCCGGAATACGTCAGTGGCACCCTCATGGAATGGGCGGAGAACCGGGGCATTGCCTTGGCATACATCCAGCCCGGAAAGCCTTAGCAGAACGCCTATGTCGAGCGCTACAACCGGACGGTCCGCCACGAATGGCTGGACTTATACATTTTCGAAAGCATCGAAGAGGTCCAGCAGATTGCCACCGAGTGGCTCTGGTCCTACAACCATGAACGCCCGAACATGGGCAACGGCGGGATGACACCTGCACAGAAACTGAAGATGGCCGCGTAAATTCTACGACCAAGCCCCCGCAAAACGGGGGGATTACCGGATTACTTTAAACGAGGTGGCTGAGCGGCACGATCTGCGCCCTAACCATCGGCCGCGTCGCGGCGTCTATCTGACGGCCGGTTCCGGAGTCCTTGGCGCCTTGCTTGAGCGGCACGACAGGTGTGCGCCATTGTAGGGGCTCGCCACTTTAGGCGGCCCAAAGCAGGCGTCACGACTATGGGTTGCTTGGGCCGCAAGATTTCCAGCGATGCAAAAAGAGCATAGCAGGTATGCAACCGCCACGTCTTTGCCTTCTTGCATAATATATGCATGGATATAATATTGACGCATGATCAGAAAGCAAAATGACCTCGTCGGATCGCTGTTTCAGGACATCGCCCATCTCATCCGCCAAAGGATCGATAGGGAGCTGCAACCCTACGGGCTGACACGCCTAAAGTGGCTGGCCATCGGGCTGATTCAATCCAACTCGGGGCTCACACAGACCGAGCTGGCGCAGAAACTTGAACTCAAACCAGCGGCAACCGGAAAGCTGGTGGACCGGCTGGTGGAGCGGGATCTTGTCGAACGTCGGCCGGATGAAACCGACCGCCGGATTCACCGGCTGATCCTGACCCAAAAGTCGGAAGACCTGCTGACCCGGCTAGAACCCGTGGGGCACGCCATACGCGAGGATATACTGCAAGACCTGGGACAAAGAGAACGCAAACAGCTGGAGGACACCCTGAAGACACTCAAACGCCGGTTGACCCGTGCAGCCGTGGCCGTGGCCGCGCTACTTGGGTTATCGGATTTCCTGCCCTGGGCAGGCACTTTAGCATCCATCTGAAGGAAAGATCAGCATGACTGTTCGCAGTATCATCAAAGAGCATCAGGCACTAAAATCTCCTTTCTGTAAACTCGACGCGACAGTGTTTGACGTGGCCGTGGCGCTCGCCGATCTTGACGTCAACGCGCTCGCCGTTGTGGACGGCGACAAACTGGCCGGGATCATCACCGACCATGACGTCATCCGGGCCTTGGCGGATACCGGCTCGGACCTTGAACGAGTCAATGTAAGTGAATGGATGACACCTGACGTCAAGACCTGTTCGCCAGATAACAAACTGTCAGATGCGCTCAACATCATGGGGCGCTATCGCATCCGCCATCTCGTCGTGGTCGACGGCGACCGGCCCGTCGCCGTGATCGGCGCAAAGGACGTTTTGACGCGAATTCACGAGAATGACCAATTGCATCTGCGGGTGCTGCAGGACATTACGCGCGCCACCCACACTTCTCAGGTCGTCTGAAAAACCAGCGCTGGCCGCACAATTGCGTGCTGGCCAGCGCCCGATAATCCGAGGGCCAATCCGTGGCGACGACGCCCGAACTTTACACGCCGAAACTCGTGACCATTCTGCGGGACGGATACGGGATACCAGCCCTTCGGTCGGACCTCACCGCCGGGCTGACAGTCGCTGTTGTCGCTTTACCGCTGTCGATGGCCATAGCCATCGCATCCGGTGCGACACCCGCGCAAGGACTGTACACGGCGATCATAGGCGGGTTTCTGGTGTCGGCACTAGGAGGGAGCCGGTTCCAGATCGGCGGACCCGCGGGCGCGTTCATCGTGCTCGTTGCCTCGACCGTCGCCCAGCACGGCATGGACGGGCTGTTCTTAGCCACTGCTATAAGCGGATTGTTCCTGATTGCGGCCGGAATTCTGCGGCTTGGAACCTATATTAAGTTCATCCCCTATCCCGTGACCGTCGGTTTCGCCGCCGGGATCGCCGTCATCATCTTTGCCAGCCAGCTGCGCGAGCTTTTGGGCCTGTCGCCCGAGGGGGCGGAACCGGGTCCGTTGGTCGAAAAGCTTCCTTATCTTCTGTTTGCATTGCCAACTTTCAGGGTGACGGCCTTTGCGGTGTCGCTTGCAACTATTGCCGTTATCATTTGGCAGCGGCGCTATCGCCCGCATTGGCCGGGCATGTTGATCGCGGTCACGCTTGCTGCCTTGGCTGTCTGGGCTTTCTCTCTGCCGGTTGAAACAATAGGCAGCCATTTCGGCGGCATCCCCAGTGGCCTGCCCGCGCCCAGCCTGCCCGTTATATCATGGACAAAAGTCCAGGCTGTGTTCCCAAACGCCGTGTCTTTTGCCCTGCTGGGTGCGATTGAATCACTTCTATCGGCAGTGGTCGCAGATGCCTTGACCGGCAGGCGCCACCGCTCGAACTGCGAACTGGTAGCGCAGGGTGTCGCCAATGTCGGCTCAGCACTTTTCGGCGGCATCTGCGTTACCGGTACCATTGCGCGCACCGCCACCAACGTTCGGGCCGGGGCGCACGGGCCTGTCGCGGGCATGTTGCACGCCGCTTTCCTGCTGGCATTCATGCTCGTCGCCGCACCGCTGGCGTCCTATATTCCGCTGGCGGCCCTGGCAGGTGTTCTGGCGGTTGTCTCCTGGGATATGATCGAGCGTGACGCGATCGTCATCCTACTTCGCTCCAATGCCGGTGAAGCATCAGTCCTGGGTGTCACGTTCCTGTTTACGATCTTCCGTGATCTGACTGAGGCCATCGTTGTCGGGTTCGCACTGGGCGCTGTGCTGTTTATCGCGCGGATGTCTCGTGCGACTTCGATCGAGACCGCAACGCCCTTTGTCCCCGTTGACCGGCCTGACGACAGCAACGGTGGCCGCACCGAATTCCACGAAGAAGTGGCCGCCGACCCCGACATCGTTGTCTACCGCATCCGAGGCGCATTCTTCTTTGGCGCTGCGGCATCCATCGGTGCGGTGCTTGACCGGATCTCGGACACCGCGCATGCGCTGATCCTCGATCTTTCGGCGGTTCCGTTCATTGATTCCACCGCCGCCGCAGTGATGGAATCCCTCGGGCGCAAGATGCACAAAAAAGGCATCCCGTTGATTCTTATCGGTACCACGCACGAACTGCGGCAGGAGCTGTTTTCTCACCACCTCAAGCCGCCCTTGGTCTGTTACAAACCGAGCCTTGAGCACGCACGAAGCAATGCATCAAAACGGCCCGTGCCGACATGAATACTATCATATTATTACGGCATCTCCGGGCGCTGTCGGCGGGGGTGCTCCTGTCCCTGACCGCGTTTCTTACTAGTTTAGTAGCGACAGCCATTGACAGCGGCCTTACCACGCCCTAAACCGCGCCGGGTTTGCCGGAGGCTGATTTCAGCTAGTTTCGCGGCTATGCTCCCTGTTTCCAGAGCCGCGAAGTAATGCGCATCAGCTCCCCGAAGTCGCAATGCCCCCGCTTGCAATGAGAGTTCGGGATCCACCCGGGATGCTGAAACGCGGTTTCGCAATGCATAGGTTGCCGTCGTTGGGGCGCCCGCAGCAAAGCTTCGGTCTGTCTTTCTTCTCAATGGTCGGTCCTAACTGCAGCAAAAGGGCCGTTCGGATTTCACCGGGTCTACTCGTTCGAAGGTCCGAAATTGGCCATTCTCTGCGCTGCCAATTCTTTCGCGCCGCAGGTGCGGGGCTTTCTGCGCTAGCAAAAAATGCAAGAGCAAAGGGCGGCTCCGTTCCGCTCACTGCTAGTCCAAGCTCGACCAGGTGAAGGGCCGCAGTCTCGGAGTTCAGCCGTTCACGCCTAGCGCGGCAAATTTGCAGCAAGAGCCCACAACCGCCACTGACAAGACCGTTCACATTGCTGCCGCAGCAGATCGGTCAGTACCCGAGGCGGTCATCTGACCGTATGGCTGCAATACCGAAACCGGACAGCCAATGCGCAAGAAACGGGTCGTTTGCGCTTCGCGTTGAAAGCTAATTTGGCATTCAGGAAACCTTCCGATGGACACGCAAGACATGAACCAGTCACCGATGATATCAATGGATTTGAAGGCCGCGGCCATGCTGCTGCTGCTTGCCGCAGTATGGGGTGGGTCGTTCTTTTTTGGCGAAGTTGCCTTGTCAGAAGTGCCACCGTTCACAATCACCCTTCACAGGGTGTTCTGGGCTGTTCCGCTCCTTGCCCTCATCGTTCACTTCAAAGGATTGCGTATTCCCAGATCCCCAAAGGTTTGGGGCGCTTATCTCGTCATGGGGGCTCTCAACAATGCTATTCCCTTCTCGCTGATCTTTTGGGGGCAGACACAGATCAACAGCGGGCTGGCATCAATATTGAATGCAACGACGGCAATGTTCGCCGCAGTTGTTGCAGGGCTGTTGCTCAAGGACGAACCGCTGACGCCGAAGAAGATTGCGGGGGCCATGCTGGGTATCGCAGGGGTGGCATTCATCATGGGGCCAAGTGCGGTGATTGAATTCAATCCCGGAAATCTGGCACAACTCGCAATCCTAGGCGCCACTCTGTCTTATGCTTTTGCCGGTGTTTGGGGAAGAACAGCACTGTCCGGCCAGCCCCCGCTGGTTAACGCATTTGGCATGCTGGTTGGCAGCACAGCTCTCATGATCCCAGTTGTCTTCGCCGTTGATGGGCTTCCGAATATTGCCCTATCCCCAAGCATTTGGGGGGCTCTTCTGGGCATGGCTGCTCTCTCGACTGCACTGGCCTACGTCCTTTATTTTGCAATTCTGGCGCGGGCAGGGGCTGCCAATCTGCTTTTGGTCACTCTGTTGATCCCGCCCTTTGCTATCGGGCTTGGCGTAATGTTCCTCGGTGAGCGGATGGAGCCGGAAGCCTGGATAGGGTTTGGTATTATTGCTTTTGGTTTTGCTGTCACAGACGGACGATTGTTCTCCCGCCTTTTCCGGCGAAAGCCGCAGCAAGCTGAATGACGGCGACTTATGTTAAGTGGCGAAGCTTACCCTTCCTGAGTGGCGAGATCCCCCGCCACGACTTAGCCCGGCCTTGCGTCGGGTTCGCTTTTGCAGCCCGAGCTATCCCGAGCGTGTCCCAGCGGTTGAAAACTGGTTCAGACTCGCTGGTGGCTACAAGCAGCTTTTGAGACCGCTTTCGGAAAACTGAGCAAAGCTTGCAAAGTCAGACTCCCGCCCGAAGCGGTCACGCTAGGTTGCCTGGGCTTCGCCTGCAGTGAATGACAACTCCGTCCCGCTCTTCGATGGTCGATCCCGCTTACGACGAAAGGGAGGATTTGACTTGTCCTCTCGGACTGACCTTCAATGGCTGCTCTGGCGACACATGCTGCTTCACAGTGAAAACCACGCCGCAGTTGCGAGCGAACGCTGTGTCAGCAAACACCCGACAGGGCAACGGCGGCAAAGTCCGGCATCCCTTCCGTTCGATGACGATTGGTGGCTGCACCTGCGGCGAAGGTTTGCTCCTTTCATTGCTCGTGCAGCATGGGATCGCCGCCCGGCTGGCAGACCCCAAGACTTTACAAACGTCGCTGTCTGCGCAGTGCGACCGCCCCAGGTCGTTCTTGCTGCGCCTGCAGCGAACGGCAGCAAGGTCCCGCTCAGCAACCTTTAGGTGAACGGGCCCCGAACGCTCGTGTTGTTACCCTGATCCCCTGGTGGGCTTGCTAAGGTTTGCTTGGCAACCGACCACCGCCAGGTGCTCTGAGAAGGCGCCAAACAGTCGTGGTGCGGCGGGAAACTCCATCTCACCCTACAGGGCGTCCTGAGCGCCCTATAGGGCCTGCATTGCGCCTGGAACCCTTAACCCACCGACAATCCACAGTTCGCCCCGCTCATGGCGAGTACAGCAGCCGGAACAGAAATCACAAAAATCCAGTAGAGCAAGAAACCCAACTATCAACTCAAGCGGGAGATTTTCGCAGCCTTCGGCTTTCACTTCTCCCTTAGCGTGTGCGATAACCAAAACTATGGGCAATTTGCGCAAAAGTATGAGTCTAAAACACGCTTTTGGGCGATCCTACAACGCGCTAGAAGTCCAGGTTCTCGACGCTGAGGGCGTTTTTCTGGATGAATTCGCGGCGGGGCTCCACCACATCTCCCATCAGCTTGGTGAACAGGTCATCCGCCTCGACCATGTCGTCGATCCGCACTTGCAGCAGGGTGCGCGCATCGGGGTCCAGTGTGGTTTCCCACAGCTGGTCCGGGTTCATCTCGCCCAGGCCCTTGTAGCGCTGCAGGGTGAGGCCCTTCTCGCCCTCTTCCAGAATCGCCTGCAGCAGACCGAGCGGCCCGTGAATGATCTGGCTGCGGTCGCGGCGCACCAGCTGGGCAGTGGTGCCGTATACTTCCTGCAGGCTCTTGGTGAAGCTGCCGGTCTTGCGGGCCTCGCCGGAGCGCAGCATCGGGCCGTCCAGCGTGCGGACTTCTTCCACCCCGCGCAGGATGCGGGCCAGGCGGATACCGTGGTCCTGCGTGATCCGGCCCTGCCAGCCGCGCTCGTACTCCAGCGCAATCGCGTCGAGCCGCGCCGCCACCTTGTCCGCCACGCCCTGCAGGTCGGCATCCACCGCGCCGGGCACAAAGGCGCCGGCCACGGCAGCCTGCTCCAGGATGTGGCGCGGGTAGTGGGTCGGGAAGGCATCCAGAACGCGCTTGAGCTGGCGCGCCTCATCCACCACGCGGGTGAGGTCTGCGCCGGCGATCTCGGAGCCGTCGCCCAGCTTAAGAACCGCGCCGTCGACGCCCTGGTTGATCAGGTAGTCATCCAGCGCCGCCTGGTCCTTGAGATAGACCTCCGACTTGCCGCGCGCGACCTTATAAAGCGGCGGCTGCGCGATATAGAGGTAGCCGCCCTCGATCAGCTCCGGCATCTGCCGGTAGAAGAAGGTCAGCAGCAGGGTGCGGATGTGGGCGCCGTCGACATCGGCGTCGGTCATGATGACGATCTTGTGGTAGCGCAGTTTGGAGATGTCGAACTCATCCCGGCCGATGCCGGTGCCCAGCGCCATCACCAGGTTGCCGATTTCCTGGGAGGACAGCATCCGGTCGAAGCGCGCGCGTTCCACGTTCAGGATCTTGCCTCGGAGGGGCAGGATCGCCTGGGTCATCCGGTCCCGCCCCGTCTGGGCGGAGCCGCCGGCCGAGTCACCCTCGACCAGGAAGACTTCGGTCTTGGAGGGGTCTTTTTCGGAGCAATCCTTGAGCTTGCCCGCCAGATAGTTCACGTCCATCGCAGTCTTGCGGCGGGTCAGCTCGCGCGCCTTGCGGGCGGCCTCGCGTGCCAGCGCGGCTTCGACAATCTTACCGACGATCTGCTTGGCTTCGTTGGGGTTCTCTTCGAACCATTCGGCCAGCTTTTCGCCCATCAGGCTCTCCACCACCGGGCGCACCTCGGAGGACACCAGCTTGTCCTTTGTCTGGCTGGAGAATTTCGGATCCGGCACCTTGACTGACAGAACACAGGTCAGCCCCTCGCGGGCGTCGTCACCGGTGAAGGAGACCTTCTCCTTCTTGGCGATCCCCGACGTCTGCGCGTAGTTGTTGATGGTCCGGGTCAGCGCACCGCGGAAGCCCGCCACGTGGGTGCCGCCATCGCGCTGCGGGATATTGTTGGTAAAGGGCAGCACCGTCTCATGGTAGCTGTCGTTCCACCACATGGCGATTTCGACGCCGATGTCGTCCTTTTCCCCCACGATGTAGACCGGAGCCTCCATCACCGGGGTCTTGTGCCGGTCAAGGTATTTGACGAACTCCTTGACCCCGCCCTCGTAGAAGAGCTCAGCCGAGAGTTTCTCTGCCGGGCGCTCATCCTCCAGAATGATCCGCACGCCGGAGTTCAGGAAGGCCAGTTCACGCAGGCGTTTTTCCAGCGTCTCGAAAGAGTACTCCAGGTTCGAGAATGTATCCGTCGACGCCATAAACCGGACCTCGGTGCCGGTCTGGTCGCCGCAATCGCCGACCACTTCCAGATGCTTGACGGTATCGCCGCGCTCGAACCGGGCGACGTGCTCCTTGCCGTTGCGCCAGATGCGCAGTTCCAGCCAATCTGACAGCGCGTTCACCACCGACACGCCTACGCCGTGAAGACCGCCGGAGACCTTGTAGGAGTTGCTGTCAAACTTACCGCCCGCGTGCAGCTGGGTCATGATGACCTCGGCCGCGGACACGCCCTCCTCGGCATGGATATCCACCGGAATCCCGCGCCCGTTGTCGCTGACGGAGACACTGGAGTCGGCATGAATTTTGACGGTCACATGGTCGGCGTGGCCCGCCAGTGCCTCATCGATGCCGTTGTCCACGACCTCATACACCATGTGATGCAGGCCCGAGCCGTCATCCGTGTCCCCGATGTACATGCCGGGGCGTTTGCGAACCGCCTCCAACCCTTTGAGAACCTTGATGGAATCCGCGCCATATTCTGCGGGGGCCTGCTCGTTTCCGGACATTCACATCTTCCTGTCTTAGCTTCGGGATTTTATACGAAACCTGACCGGGAATGTCACGCGCAAGCCCCCTTTTTTCTTGGCAGAATCAAGCCGCTTTGGCCCCCAGCCCTCCTGCAGTTCTGAGCCAGGATTCGACCTTGGCCTCCGGCGCATCCGTGGCCGGCGCAAACGTGGTGAACCGCGTGGGTTTGATGCCGACAAAGCCAAGGATCTGGCGGCTGATGAATTTCTTCACCGCGTTGCCGTAGAACAGCCGCAGCAGCAGCGCAGGGGTGTCCGATGTGAGCAGCACACGCGCGGTCTTGCCGGTCAGCATCGGCGCCGGCAGCCCCATGAAATTGACGTTGCGGGTGTCAAAGGCGCGCCCCGGCAACAAGGCCCGGTCAAACACCGCCTTCAGCTTGGCCGGCACCGCGCCCCACCACAGCGGTGAAGACATCACCACATGCTCTGCCCACTCCAGATCCTCCAGGAAGGCGGCCAGATCCGGCTCCAGCGGCTTGGGGTTCTTATACCCGCTTTGCCCATAGTCCATGTCGAACTTCATTTGCGAAATGTCATGGCAGCGCACTTGGTGGCCGTTTTCCTCAGCCGCGGCCTGATAAGCGGCGCACAAGGATTTAGACAGCGAGGTTTGGCCGGGGTGACCGTTCAGGATCAGGATTTTCCGGGAAGACATTTGGGGCTCCGCAAGTTAAGTTGACCATGGTCACTTTATTGAATCAAAAATGACCGCGGTCAATTATAAAAGTGACCGCGGTCAATAACGAGATCGTGAGGCTGAGACATGACACGTGCCCCCCAGAAGCGGCGGCTGGAAACGCGGGCAAAGCTGCTGCAGGTGGCAGCGGCCATCGTACAGGAACAAGGCTACAGCGGGCTGCGGGTCGAAGACGTGGTTGCCCGGGCGGGCGTGGCCAAGGGCACCCTGTTTTCCCACTTCAAGGACAAGGACGGGCTGCTGGCTGTGCTGATCGGCGAGGAAGTCACGCGCCTGCTCGACGGGATGGAGGCTGGCGGCACCCCTGCGAACGTTGCCGCCCTCACCACCCGGCTGGCTCCGCATCTCGATTACGTCGCGCAGGACCGGGTGATCTTTGATCTGCTGCTGCGCTACTCAGGCACCACGGCGGCGGAACCGGATGAGGTGGTGGCGGCAAGCTTTATCCGGCAGGTCACCCTGCTGACAGGCTGGCTGCAGACCCTGCAGGCAGCGGGCAATGTGCGCAAGGACCAGCCACCGGAACTGCTGGCAGAAGGCATCCAGGGCTTTCTGAATCATGTGCTGGGTGTCTGGTTCTGCGCCGAGCACGAAAACGACGCGTCACCCGCCGATGCGCTCGACCCCTATCTGCGGGCCTGGCTGCTGCCGCCTGCCTGAGCACTGCGCTCAGGTGAACGGGATCACCAGCCCCACAGCGATCAGCAGACCGCCCGATACCAGGTTTATGCGCCGCCGGATCCGCGTGGAGGTCACCGCGCGGCGCACCCGGTGCACCATGCCGGCCAATGCCAGGTTGCCGACCAGCGGGATCACGAAGGACAGCGTCACGATCGCAGCCACATCCGGCCAGGATGTGCCGGACAGATCAAAGAACCCCGGCAGCACCCCCATGTAGAACAGGATCGCCTTGGGGTTGCCCAGAATGGCGGCAATCCCAGCCATGAACCCGGCCCAGACACCGGGGCGGGTCAGGGCCCGGTTTTCCTCCACCGCGTCGCCGGCATGGCGGATCAGCAGATAACCCATGCCGAAGAACATCAGGCAGGCCACCCAGCGCAGCACGGTCATGATGCCGGTGAACTCCGACACCACCCAGGACATGCCCGCCACCGCGATCAGCGGCCACAGGATATCGCCGCAGGCCACCCCGACCGCCAGCGGCCAGGCCGCCTGAAACCCGCCCGAGAGAGAGCGTGCCATCAAGGCCAGCCAGACCGGACCGGGGGTCAGGAACAGGATCAGCAGAGCCCCCGCATAGAGGGTCAGTTCCCAGGGTGTGACGGTCATTTTTGCAAAACCTCCGACGTGCCGCCGCTGTCCGAGACTTCCAGCACCTGGGCGCGGCCGCCCAGTTCGGCAAACAGCTCCGGCCCGGTGCCGGTCATCCAGGCCTGGGTGCCAAGCGCGCAGATCTCATCATACAGCGCGGCCCGGCGGCCCGCATCCAGATGCGCGGCCACCTCATCCAGCAGCAGGATCGGCGGCGCGCCTTCGCGCTGTGCCAGCGCCCGGGCGTTGGCCAGGATCAGCGAGACCAGCAGCGCCTTCTGCTCACCGGTGGAGCAATCCTTGGCCGGGATGCCCTTGGCCCGGTAGGTGCCTATCAGATCGGTCCGGTGCGGCCCGACCAGAGTGCGTCCCGCCGCCAGATCCCGGAACCGGCTTTCCTGCAGCGCCTCTTTGAAATCGGCTTCGGAGGACGGCATGCTGCCCTCTGACTGCAGCAATTCCAGCTCCGCCGCGGGAAAGGCGGTTTCCGCCTCCGCCTGGGCCAGCTGCAGCAGCTCCACCGCCTGCACCCGCGCGGCATGGATCCGGTGCCCGGCGGAGGCCATCCGGTCCTCCAGAACCCGGTACCAGGCCGCATCGCGCACCTGCTCCTTCAACAGCCGGTTACGCTCGCGCATCGCCTTCTCATAGGCCAGCGAAGCCTCGGCATGTCCGGGCTCGAAACTCAGCGCGATCCGGTCCAGGAACCGCCGCCGCCCCTCCGCCGCCTCGATCCACAGGCGGTCCATCGCCGGGATCAGCCAGACCACCCGCGCCACCTGCCCCAGCGCCAGCTGACTGGCGGATTTATTATCAATCTTAACCTGCCGGGCAGTGCCGCCCTCGGACCAGGTTTCCACCTCATAGGCCTGCGACGGTGCCCGCAGCTCCCCCTTCAGCTTCCACCCGAGCGCTTCAGGCTGGCGCGCCATCTCCGCAGCGCTGGCCCGGCGCAACCCGCGGCCCGGAGAAAACAGCGAGACTGCTTCCAGTATGTTGGTCTTGCCTGCCCCGTTGTCCCCGTAGATCGCCACCGGACGCCCGTCCAAACGCAATTCCGCCCGCAAATGCGAGCGGAAATGGGACAGGGTCAATGCGGTCAGGGCCAGCACGAGGCGCGCTCCCTTTTCATCTTTCTAAAAATACTCGCGCCGCAGGCCGCGCCGTCAGGCGCGTCAGACCCGCATCGGCATCACAACGTAAACGGCGCTTTCGTCATTGCCTTCGCGCATCAGGGTCGGATCGCCGGAGGAGTTGAACATGAAAACGGCGTTTTCGCGGTCCACTTGGTTGGCGATTTCCAAGAGGTACTTGGCGTTAAAGCCAATCTCCAGCCGCTCGTCATTGTAGGCCACCGCCAGCTCTTCCTCGGCGGCACCGCTGTCGGGCGCGTTCACGGACAGGATCAGGCGGTCCTCTTCCAGCTGCAGCTTCACCGCGCGGGAGCGTTCGGAGGACACGGTGGCAACCCGGTCAACGGCTTGCGCAAACTCGGCTGCGTCCACCTCCAGGCGGCGGGTGTTGCCGGCCGGGATCACGCGGGTGTAGTCGGGGAAGGTGCCGTCGATCACCTTGGAGGTGAGGGTGATGTTCGGGGTGGCAAAGCGCACCTTGGTTTCGGAGACCGAAACCGCGATGTCCATGTCGTCGTCGTCCAGCAGCTTGCGCAGTTCACCCACGGTTTTGCGCGGCACGATCACGCCGGGCATGTCCTCGGCGCCCAGCGGCAGTTCCGCGTCGATGCGGGCCAGGCGGTGGCCGTCGGTGGCGACGGCGCGCAGAACCTTGCCGCCATCACCCGACGACACATGCAGGTAAACACCGTTCAAGTAATACCGGGTCTCCTCGGTGGAGATCGCGAATTTCGATTTGTCGAACAAGCGGCGCAGCACCGCGGCCTTCGCGGCGAAGTTCGAGTGATACTCCGAAGACGCCATGACCGGGAAATCCTCCCGCGGCAGGGTCGCCAGCGAGAAGTTGGAGCGGCCGGCCTCCACGGTCAGGCGGCCGGTTGCGGCGTCAGCGCTCAGGGTGACCAGCGCGCCGTCGGGCAGCTTGCGCACGATCTCGTGCAGGGTGGTGGCGGCGACGGTGGTCGCGCCGGCGCGCTCCACCTGCGCGGGGGCCTTGTCGACCACCTCGATATCCAGGTCGGTGGCGCGGAATTGGACGCTGTCGCCCTCGGCTTCGATCAGCACATTCGCCAGAATCGGAATGGTGTTGCGGCGCTCGACAACAGACTGCGCCTGAGCCACAGCCTTGAGAAGCGTGCCGCGTTCGATGCTGATCTTCATGTCCCAAATCCTCTTCGTCAGGCCCCTGTCAGTGGCCGGGACAAGCAACCTACCTGTTTACCCCTGCCATACAAGGCTTTTTATGGATTTCTCCAAGGGATTTCCGGCGGGGTCAAGAGGCGGCGGACGGCATATGGGCCAAACCCGGGGAAACGTTGCAGCAGAACCCAAAACTGTCCCTGCGGGGACAGAGCTGCAAAACCGGAAACGAGTCCCCGCGGGGACACAGACGAAAAACGCCCCGGCGCGCAGGCCGGGGCGTGATAGGGGCAGGTAAAGACGCTGGAGAGGCGCTTAGGCCTTCACCCGCTCCGATTTCGGATCGTACATCGGCTTCAAGGAGGCCTCGGCCTTCACCTTCACGCCGCAGACGTCGATCTCGTAGGTGGAGCCCAGCACATCGGCGGCGCTTTCCCCCTCGCACGGCACATAGCCCATGCCGATGGCGGCACCCAGTGTGTGGCCGTAGTTACCGGAGCTGAGGTAGCCCACATATTTGCCGTCGCGGATGATCGGTTCGTTGTGGAACAAGAGCGGTTCGGCATCGGTCAGTTTGAACTGGACCATGCGGTTCTTGGGGCCGGTTTCCTTGCGCTCCAGCACCGCGGCCTTGCCGATGAAATCGTCCTTGCCGGTGGCAACCGCAAAGCCGAGGCCGGCGTCGATCACATTGTCCTCGCAGGTGATGTCGTGGCCGAAGTGGCGGAAGCCCTTCTCGATCCGGCAGCTGTCCATCATGTGCATGCCGCAAAGCTTGAGCCCCATGTCCTGGCCTGCGTCCCACAGGGTCTCAAACGCGTGGCCCGCCATGTCGGCGCCAACGTAGATTTCCCAGCCAAGTTCGCCCACATAGGTCACACGGTGCACACGGGCGAGGCCCATGCCCAGCTCGATCTCCTGCGCGGTGCCGAAGGGGTTAGCCTCATTGGAGAAATCGTTGGGCGACACTTTCTGCAGCAGTTTGCGGGCGTTGGGGCCCATCACAGCCAGCACGCCCTCGCCTGCGGTCACGTCGGTGATTACCACGCGATGATCGCCCACGTGGCGCATCATCCAGGTCTGGTCGGCCAGACGGGTCGCCGCCGGGGTCACCACCAGATAGGCGGTCTCAGACAGGCGGGTGACGGTCACATCCGCCTCGATCCCGCCGCGCGGGTTCAGGAATTGGGTGTACACGATCTTGCCCGCGGGCACCGAGACGTTGGCGCCGCAGATGTAGTTGAGGAAGGTCTCCGCATCCGGGCCTTCGACGCGGATCTTGCCGAAGGAGGACATGTCGTACATGCCGACATTCTCGCGGACTGCCTTGTGTTCAGCGGCAGAGTTTTCGAACCAGTTCTGGCGCTTCCAGCTGTACTGGTACTCGCGTTCCTGGCCCTCATTGGCGAACCAGTTGGCGCGCTCCCAGCCGCCGAGTTCGCCGAAGACTGCGCCCTGTTCCTTCAGGTGGTAATGGAACGGGGTCCGGCGCACGCCGCGGGCGGTGGCCTTCTGGCGGTAGGGGAAGTGGTCGGCGTACAGGAGGCCCAGGGTCTCTTTCGAGCGCTCGAACAGATAGCGCTTGTTGCCCTGGAACGGGTGCATCCGGGAGATGTCCACGTCGCCGAGGTCGAACGGTTTCTGGCCGTCTTCCATCCACTGCGCCAGCGCCATACCGGCGCCGCCGGCCGACTGGATGCCGATCGAGTTGAAGCCCGCAGCGACCCAGAAGTTGTCCATCTCAGGCGCCAGGCCCAGGTGGTAGGCGTCGTCCGGGGTGAAGGATTCCGGTCCATTGAAGAAGGTGTGGATGCCTGCCTCAGCCAGCATCGGCATCCGGTTACAGGCCGCTTCCAGGATCGGCTCGAAGTGGTCGAAGTCCTCGGGCAGCTGGTCGAATTCAAAGCTGTCGGGGATGCCGTTCATTGCCCAGGGCTTGGCATTCGGTTCAAACGCGCCCAGCAGGATCTTTCCGGCATCTTCCTTGTAGTAGGCGCATTCGTCCGGCACCCGCAGCACCGGCATCTGGGTCAGGCCCGTGATCCCTTCAGTGACGATATAGAAGTGCTCGCAAGCATGAAGCGGGACGTTGACACCTGCCATGCGGCCGACCTCGTGGCCCCACATACCCGCGCAATTCACCACCATGTCGGCCTCGATATGGCCCTGCGATTGGCCGTCATCGCTGACCCAGTCGACACCGGTGACGCGGCGGCCTTCCTTGGAGATGCCGGTGACCTTGATGCGCTCCTTGACCAGTGCTCCGCGCTGGCGGGCGCCTTTGGCCAGGGCCAGCGCGATGTTGGCCGGGTCGCCCTGCCCGTCCTTGGGCAGCCACACACCGGCGGTCACGTCGCCCACGTTCAGGTGCTCATAGCGGGCTTTGACTTCCTCGGGGGAGATTTCCTCAACCTCGACACCAAAGGCGCGCGCCATGGCGGCCTGGCGGAAGATCTCTTCCTTGCGCTCTTCGGTGAGCGCAACGGTGATCGAGCCGCAGCGCTTGAAGCCAGTGGCGACGCCGGTTTCTTCTTCCAGCGAGCCGTAGAGTTCCTGGCTGTATTTCGCCAGCTTGGTCATGTTTGCAGTGGCGCGTAGCTGGGCGATCAGGCCCGCGGCGTGCCAGGTGGTGCCGGAGGTGAGCTGCTTGCGCTCCAGCAGCACCACATCTTTCCAGCCGAGCTTGGTCAGGTGATAGGCCACCGAGCAGCCGATCACGCCGCCGCCGATAATGACCACGCGGGCCTTGTTGGGAAGATCGCTCATGTCATCGCTCCACATTCAGTGTTGAGGCCGATTTATCACGTACAGGCGGCACAAAATGCATCAAAAACGTCAGACTCCCGGGGCTATTCTCCTGCCTTAAGGATATTTTCCGGACCGTCCTCCCCCAGCCTGCGGCGCTTGCGCAGGGCAAAGGGGGTGATACCGAAGAAGCTTTTGTAAAGGCTGGAAAATCCGTTCGGGAAGCCGCAGGCGAGACCGATTTCCCGCACACTCATAGTGGTATTGAGCAGGAGGTTGTTGGCCTTGGACAGGCGCATTTCCCGATAGAAGCCGTTGGGGGTGGTGCCCAGGAAGGTCTTGAACTTGCGTTCCAGAGAGCGGGTGGAAATGCCAAGTTCGGCAACGATTTCGCTGATCGGCACCGGTTCCTCGATATTGTCCTGCATGATGCGGATGCAGTGGTCCAGGTCGCTGTCGCCGGTGATCGTCGGCTTGGCACCGGCGAACGGCTGAAGCGAGGAGAAATCCCGCACCTGTTCGTGCAGCATGATATTGGCGACGGTCATCTGCGCCGCGGCAGAGGTGAGCCGCCCGACCAGCGCCAGCGCGATGTCGACGGTGGATCCCATGCCGGCGCAGGTCACCACCAGCCCGTCCTCGCTGGCCAGCGCGTGGCTGAAATCGTTCAGCCCCATGCGTTCGCGCAGCAGGGCGGAGTTTTCCCAGTGGGTCGTCAGCCGCCCGGAAGCGCCGCCCTGATCGCGGATGTAGCGGGCGGCGGCCTCTGCCAGCAGGTAAACCTTGATGCCGCGGCAGGTGTAGCTGGAAATCACCCGGCCCAGGCTGAGGCCTGGGTGATCCGGGTCGGAGTTGCCAAGGAAGAAGGCAAAATCCGCGTCCGGCTTGGCCGCAAAGGATTCGGTATCAAGGCTGAGGCCCGCCCGGCAGCCGACGCGGCCCCCCTGCAACGAGCGGACCGTCCATTTGAACGGCGGCTGCGCCAGCACCCTGTTGGCGATCCGCAGCACTTCAAGAATTGCCGACATTTCTGTCAGGACAAAGCCTTCGGTGACGATGATGTCGATGCTCCAGACCCGGGCCGGATCCGCAGCTTTGAGTTTTTCCGGAGTTGCCATGCTGATCCCCCCTCCCCTGGGCAGACGATGTCAGACGATCCGATGCCCGGCCGCGCGCAGTTGGCGGGCCAGTTCGGCAATGTGGTCCGGGCCGACTTCGCAGCAGCCGCCGACGATGGTGGCGCCCTGCGCGACCCAGCCCATCGCAAATTCCGCGTAAGGAACAGGTCCCAAGTCCTTGCGCTGCTCCAGGGCGTCCACGGTGGGGGCGTCCTGCAGGAATCCTTCCGAGATCCGGGTGAAGCCGTTGGCATAGGCCCCGAAGGGCTTGCCGAATGCCTTGACGATCTTCAGCCCGCTGCCGATGACCTCGGGCCGGGAGCAATTGAGCAGCACCGCATCCGGCTGGAACTCCTTGATCAGCGGGGCAAGGGCCGCCAGCGGCTCACCGGAGCGCAGCAGGGTGCCGTCCTCATCCGAAACAGAGGCAGCCAGCCAGACAGGTTTGTCCGTGCCGGCGCAGCCCAGCAATGCGCCCCTGGCCTGCTCCAGCGAGGAGACAGTCTCGATCAGGAACAGATCCGCCTTCGGCTCCAGAAGCTTGACCAATTCGGCATAGACGCTTTGGGCTTCCTCAGCCGGCGGGCAGATGTCAGGCCGGTAAGAGGCAATCAGCGGCCCTAGCGCGGCGGCTACACGGCCCGAACCGTGGGCGTCGCGGGCGGCGGCGGCCTGACTGGAGGCCGTTTCCAGCAATTCCTCGAAATGGTCTTCGATACCCGCACGGCGCAGCCGGTCGCGCAGCACGGCGTAGGTGTTCATGGTGGCAACCGTGGCCCCGGCGGCAAAGTAGTCGGCGTGAACGCTGCCAGCCACATCCGGCTTTTGGATCATCACGGACGTGGACCACAGGGGCGTTGCCCGCTCGCCGGAGCGTCTGACAATCTCCTGCCCGATCGAGCCATCCAGAAGCGTTATCTCAGCCATACCGAACCGTCCTTATTCCGGGTGCCATGCGCCGCCAGGTTACAGGAAACGGTCCGGCGGCGCAGGCTGTCTTGCAATCAGGCATCAGCCCGGGCAGATCACCGCCCGGGCTCATGCCAGTTCATTAGGCGCGCAGGCGCTCGTTGGCCGGATCCCACAGCGGTTCGTCTTTCTGAACCACCGCACGGCATTTCTCACCGTAGATCTCGACCTCCAGCTCGGTGCCCGGCACGGCCAGATCGGTGCGCACCATGCCCAGCGCAATAGAGGCATTCACACGGTAGCCCCAGTCGCCAGAGGTGGTTTCGCCCACGATTTCGCCATCTTTCCAGATGCAGGACATGTAAGGCGCGTCCGCCTCGCCTGCGTCGACGATCAGGGTGACGAAGGACTTCTTGGCCCCCTGCTGCTTTTCGGCCTGGATCGCGGCCTTGCCCGGGAAGTCCTGGGGCTTGTCCAGCTTGACGAAACGCTCCAGCCCGCCTTCGAGCAGCGAGTAGTCGGTGCTGAGGTCGCCCTTCCAGGTGCGGTAGCCTTTTTCGATCCGCAGGGAGTTCAGCGCGTACATGCCGAACGGCTTGGCACCGCCTGCGAGCAGGGCGTCGTAGATCGCCGGCTGATGCGCGTTGGCACAGTGAACTTCCCAGCCCAGTTCGCCGGCAAAGGACACCCGCGCCAGGAAGGCGGGTTTGCCTGCCACTGTGGCTTCCTGATGGGTCAGCCAGCCGAGCGACAGGTCAGCGTCCGAGATACCCGCCAGCAGCTCCCGCGATTTCGGACCGGTAACGATCATAGTCGCAAACTCGGTGGTGCGGTCGGTCAGGGTCAGACCCGCGGGCAGTGCTTTGCGCAAGATCTCGAAGTCGTGCCACTGGGCCGAGCCCGCGGTGATCATGGTGAAGTGGTCTTCGCCATGACGAATGCAGGACATCTCGGTCAGAATGCGGCCGCGGTCATCCGAGAAGTAGACCAGGTTCATCCGGCCCACCTTGGGCAGGCCGCCAGTCACCATACCGCGCAGGAATTCGGCTGCGCCCTCACCGTCCAGGTTGAAGCGGGAGAAGCCCGGCAGGTCCAGCACGCCGACACTGTCGCGGACCGCTTCGCATTCTTCCTGAATGCGCTGCTGCCACGGGCCGGAGCGGCCCCAGGTATGCGTGGCCTCCTCGGAGGTGTCGTCACCGTCCTTGGCAAACCAGTTGGCGCGTTCCCAACCGTTGTAGACACCCATCTGGCCGCCCAGTTCCTTGATCTTCGCGTGCACTTGGCTAACCTTCTTGTCGCGCGCAGCCGGCCATTCGTGGTGCGGGAAGTGCATGGCGTATTCGTTGCCGTAAACTTCCATGCCCTTTTTGTTGCAGTAGTCCTGGTCGGTATAGTCGGTGTAGCGGCGCGGATCGACGGCCCACATATCCCACTCAGTGTGGCCATCAACGATCCATTCGGCCAGCACCTTGCCGGCGCCGCCGCCCTGGGCAATGCCGAAGGTGAAGCTGTGCGCTTCAAAGGCGTTTTTCACACCCGGCATCGGGCCAATCATCGGCAGGCCATCGGGGGCATAGGGGATCGGGCCGTTGATCACGCTGGAGACACCGGATGACGCCATCAGCGGCACTCGCTCCATGGCATCGGTGACGATATCCTCGATCCGGTCCAGATCTTCCTGCCACAGCTGGAATGAGAAGTCCTCGGGCATCGGATCGTCTTCGGTCAGCCAGTGGCCTTTGCAGTTCGGCTCGTAGGGACCGAGGTTGTAGCCGTGCTTTTCCTGACGCAGGTAGTAAGACACGTCCACGTCGCGGATCAGGGGCAGCTTGCCGCCGTGTTCCTTCGACCAGGCTTCGACTTCGGGGATCTGTTCGGTCAGCAGATACTGGTGCTCCATCACCATGGCAGGCACGGTACGGCCGCCGTAGGGCTTGAACATCTCGCCCACGCGCTGCGCATAGTAACCGGCGGCGTTCACCACATAGTCACAGTCGATATCGCCTTTTTCGGTGTGCACGGTCCAGGTGCCGTCTTCGTGCTGGGTCACACCGGTCGCCGGGGTGAAGCGCAGGATCTTCGCGCCCATGTCGCGCGCGCCTTTGGCCAGCGCCTGGGTCAACTGTGCCGGGTCGATGTCACCATCGGTCGGGTCATAGAGAACCCCTGTCAGGTCATGGGTCTCCAGGAACGGATAGTGTTCCTTGGTTTCTTCCGGGGTCCACATCTCCATCGGGATACCCTGATAGCGGCCCATGGACATGGCGCGTTCGAATTCCTGCATCCGCTCTTTGGTGTGTGCCAGACGGATCGAGCCCGAAACATGGTAGTTCATCGGGTAGTCGACCTCTTCGGCCAGGCCCGAATACAGCTCGGTCGAGTAGCGCTGCATGTTCATGATCGCCCAGGACGTCGAGAAGGTCGGCACGTTGCCGGCCGCGTGCCAGGTCGAGCCGGCGGTCAGCTCGTTCTTTTCCAAGAGCACACAATCGGTCCAGCCTTTCTTGGCCAAATGATAAAGCGACGAGCAGCCGACGACGCCGCCGCCGATAATGACCACGCGGGCCTTGGTTGGAAAATCAGACATGTTCGCTCCCTAGTCTCAGTCTTCTTGCGGCACGCCGTCCGCGATTTCGTAGTAGTCGCCCTTGGAGGCGGTAAAGATGTGCTTTTCGACACTGAGACCGGTGTTCCCGTCGACAGCGCCCAAAGCAAAACTCGTGGTGTCTTCGCCCTTGCCCTTCCAGAACAGGAAGGAGCCGCAGCGCGGGCAGCTGCCGCGTTTGGCCCGCGGGGTTGCCTCAAACCAGCTGACCGGACCGGTGATAGTGAGGTCCTCCTCCCGCACCTGAGCCGAGGCCCAGATGCCGCCCGATTGCTTGCGGCACTGGCTGCAATGGCACATCGAAGCCCCCTGCGGCCGGGCGGCGGTTTCAAAGCGGACATCACCGCAAAGGCAGGATCCCCTGATCATCATCCCCTCCTAGTAAACCGGCGGCGCGATCACCCAGACGGCCACGGCAGGCTCGTCGTAAGGGTTGGACCACTGATACGGCTCGTGCTTGATCCGGAAGCTGTCGCCGGGACCGACAGTAAAGCTGCGGCCGCCGATCAGCAGGTCCAGCTTGCCCGAGATCATGTAGCCGACCTCCTGCGTTGGCCGGTTGGCCGGCGTCTGCATCCGCGATTTGGGCTGGAAGGTGGAATGCACCATCTCGAAGTCGTCGGTCAGATCGGGGGAGAGCAGTTCTTCGATCAGCCCCTCCTCGCCGGAGCCCATCGGACGGCGGGAGCCCGCGCGCACGATGTAGCCATGCTCATCCGCCGGGGCGCCGGAGTGTGCAAACAGCATCGACATCGGCACGCCCAGCGCCTCGGCAATCTGCCGCAGGTCAGAAATCGAAGGGTCAGACATGTCCCGTTCAACCTGGCTCAGCCAGCCGACCGAGCGGTTCAGCACTGCGGCGATATCCGACAGCGTCAGCCCGCGCGCCTTGCGCAAGGCCCGGATGTCCGCCCCCAATGTCGCTGCGGCCAGGGTCTGATCGTTCACAGGCTTGCTCCCCACTCGTGAAAAAATCCTCTCGTTTTTCACGATGCATCGGGTCCGTGAAATTTCCAAGCATTTTTTCACGAAAGCGGTTGCCCCACGAAAAAACCCAGCGCTTTCAGACGCCGGGCCTTTCATCTTTCTGGAAATACTCTGGGGTGAGGCCGCCAGGCCGAGGGGCGAAGCCCCTGGATGCCCCGAATCAGATGCGGTTGAACACCTGACGCAGAATCGCTGCCAAGTGATCCGCATCCTGCTGGGTAAAGGCCTCCGGCTGGTCGCTGTCGATGTCAAAAACCCCGATCAGCGCGCCTGCGCCATTCCAGACTGGCAGCACCAGCTCCGAACGGGTGGAGGAGGCGCAGGCAATATGGCCGGGAAACGCCTCCACATCCGGCACCAGTTGCACCTCGCCGCTGCGCGCTGCCGCGCCGCAGACACCGCGGGAGAACGGGATCTGCAGGCAGCCGTGGCCGCCCTGATAGGGGCCGATCTTCAGCAGCTCCGGCGCAACGGCACGGTAAAAGCCGGTCCAGTCGAACCGGTCGTCGGCGTGATGCACCTCGCAGGCGACGGTGGCCATCAGCGCCACCTCATCCGTCTCGCCTTCGGTCAGCGAGGCGATGGTTTTGGCAAGGGTATTGTAATCGGCCTGCATGAACAGCCCTCCTTCAACGCAGCAGAGGGGGCTGTCTGCCCCCTCTTGACCTGACGGTCAATTCACCCCCGAGAGTATTTTGCAAAGGTGAAGATCACACCCGCTCGATTGCGATCGCGGTGCCTTCCCCGCCGCCGATGCAGATGGCGGCCACACCGCGCTTGAGGCCGCGCTTTTCCAGCGCGTTCAGAAGGGTGACCATGATGCGCGCGCCGGAGGCGCCGATCGGGTGGCCCAGCGCGCAGGCGCCGCCATTCACGTTCACCTTGTCGCGGGAAATGCCCATTTCGTGCATGAAGGCCATGGGCACGACAGCAAAAGCTTCATTGACCTCCCACAGATCGACATCCTCAACTTTCCAGCCAATCGACTTGAGCAGTTTCTGCGCTGCTGGCACCGGTGCAGTGGTGAACCAGCCCGGCGCCTGGGCGTGGCTGGCGTGGCCCAGGATGCGGGCGCGCACGGTCAAGCCCTGCGCTTCGGCCGCCTCGGCGGAGGCCATCACCAGCGCCGCGGCGCCATCCGAAATGGAGGAGGCATTGGCGGCGGTCACGGTGCCGTCCTTGCGGAACGCCGGTTTCAGCGTGGGGATCTTTTCCGGGCGCGCCGATTTCGGCTGCTCATCCGCATCCGTCACCACCTCGCCCTTGCGGGTTTTCACGGTCACCGCGGCGATTTCGCCGTCGAAGGCGCCGCTCTCCTGCGCTTCCAGCGCGTTGGACAAGGACTTCAGGGCATATTCGTCCTGAGCTTCGCGGGTGAACTGGTATTTTTCAGCGCAGTCCTCGGCAAAGGTGCCCATGAGGCGGCCCTTGTCATAGGCGTCTTCCAGTCCGTCGAGGAACATGTGGTCGATGACTTGGCCATGGCCGATGCGGGCGCCGCCGCGCATTTTCGGCAGGATGTAGGGGGCATTGGTCATGCTTTCCATACCGCCGGCAATCATCGTGTCCGCGTGGCCCAGCGCGATCTGATCAAACGCGATCATCGCCGCCTTCATGCCGGAACCGCACATCTTGTTGAGCGTGGTGGCCGGGACGTCTTCGCCCAGGCCCGCCGCAAACCCGGCCTGGCGCGCAGGCGCCTGGCCCTGGCCCGCGGGCAGCACACACCCCATCAGAACCTCATCGACAGTGGCAGCGCCGGCCCCGTCGAGGGCCGCCCGGATGGCCGCGCCGCCCAGCTCCGAAGCCGTCACCCCGTCGTACATTCCCTGGAACCCGCCCATCGGCGTCCGGGCTGCTCCGGCGATAACAACATCTTTCATGCAATTTTCCTCCAATCGTCAAAATTATACCTACAGAAAAGTAAGCTTTGCGGTCTAGAGTGCTGCCAAATGACGTTACATCCCGGGGGAAGAAATGAGCCTGACGACCACCATGACGGACGATGCGCAGATCGTCAAAGTCAATGCTGAACGTATTGACGCCGCCATGGCTATCCAATTCAAGGAGGACATGCGGACGGAAACCGAAAGCGGGCCGGACCGTGTGATCCTCGATCTGTCCGAGGTCCAGTTCATCGATTCCAGCGGGCTTGGCGCGATTGTCGCTGCGATGAAGCAGCTGGGCGGCACCCGCAAACTGGATCTCGCCGGGCTGACACCGATGGTGGAGAAGGTTTTCCGGCTGACCCGGATGGATACGGTCTTTGACCTCTACGGTTCGCTGAACGAAGCAACCGCGCCTGCTAACGCAAATTCTTGAAGACGAACGCGCTGGCGGCGCAAAGCGAGAAATTTATGGTAAAAACCTTTGCCTGCTCGTTCACGGCCACAAATCTGGATGCTCGCAAGGGAATCCAGTCAGTGGTCAGCAAACTGCGGTCCCTGGGGGTGCCGGGTGCCCGCGTGGACGAGGTGCAAATTGCCCTGACCGAAGCCGTGAACAACGTGGTCGAACACGCCTATATGGACACAACCCCCGGCGACGTCCGGATCAGGGTCGAGCTGGCACCGGAGCGTTTGTGGATCAGCATTCAGGACGCCGGCAGCCCGTTCCCCCAAGGCGAGCTGCCCGAAGGCAAGCCCGCTGATATAAGCGGACCCACCGACAGCCTGCCCGAAGGCGGATTTGGCTGGTTCCTGATCCGGGAGCTTGCAAGCCAGGTTCAATATGAGCGGTCGGATGGGAACAATAACCTTTCCCTCTGCTTTGAAATCCAGGTCACCAGCCCGCCTGCCGAGGCCTGAACCAAATTGCCGCCCAATTTGCGGGCAATCCGCCGGTTAGCTGCATTTTTAACGCTTCGCCACACCGGCGCCGTATTCCCGGCAAACCGCAGCCCAATACATATGCGAAACCTTACCTGTAGCTGAAACGAGCTTCCCCTGGTGCCGCGTATTCTAGCCCCCACCAGTGCGCGGCACCGGGGACACTTCGTTCAGGCTGCTCTCCCGCTTTCGTGATCCATGACGTTCCGTCCCGCCGCAGCGGCAGAGGAATTTCATTGCCTTCCCGCACCGCCTGCCTAGGCTCTGACCGGTGACAGCAAGGAGCCGGACCATGCGCGATTTTCATCTTCCCGGGCGGTCAGCCGTTTTTGCCGGTAGCGGCCTGTGCGCCACCTCCCATCCGCTGGCGGCCAGCGTGGCGGTGGACATGCTGAAGCGCGGCGGCAACGCGATGGATGCGGCCCTGGCCGGAGCCGTTTTGCTGGGTATTTGCGAGCCGCAGATGACCGGGATCGGCGGCGACTGCTTTGTGCTGTATTCCCGGCCGGGCAGCGGAGTTCAGGCGCTGAACGGGTCCGGCTGCGCTCCGGCGGCGGCGAGCGCTGCCGCCTTGCGGGCGCGAGGGCTGGATACGGTGCCGCTGAGCAGTGCCGAGGCTGTTACAATCCCTTGTGCAATTGATGCCTTTTGCCGTCTTGCGGAAAGCGAAGGCCGGCTGGGGCTCGATACACTGCTGCAGCCTGCGATAGATTATGCCGAAGAAGGCGTGCCGGTGGCACCGCGCACGGCCTTCGATTGGAATAACGGTGCCGGCACCCTGCAAGGCGCGGCCCGGCGCCACTATCTGCGGGACGGCCGGCCTCTGGGCAGCGGCGATGTTTTCCGCGCGCCCGGTCAGGCCGAAGTCCTGCGCCGCATCGCCAAACACGGGCGGGATGCTTTTTATACCGGCGAGGTGGCCGAGGACATGGCGCAGGCCCTGGAGGCTCTGGGCGGCGTTCACACACTGGAGGACTTTGCCGGCGTAAAGAGCTTTGCAACGCAGCCGGTTACTGGCCAGTACAAGGAGCGCGAACTCGCAGAGCACCCGCCTAACGGCCAAGGCGCAACGGCAATCTTGCTGCTGAATATCCTGAAGCACTTTGACCTCGCCGGGATGGACCCGTTCGGGGCCGAACGGGCGCATATCGAGGCGGAAGCCGCCAAGCTGGCCTATGACGCGCGGAACCGGTTTCTGGCGGATCCGGACCACATCTCGCGGCTGGCGCACATGCTGGCGCCGGAAACTGCGTCCGGACTGGCTGCGCTGATTGACCCCAAACGCGCCATGCCGGCCGCCGCACCGCTGAGCGAAGCTATCCACAAGGATACGGTCTATATCACCGTGGTGGACAAGGACCGGATGGCAGTGTCGTTGATTTACTCGATCTTCCACGGCTTCGGGTCCGGTATTGCGTCGGAGAAGTTCGGTATCCTGCTGCAGAACCGGGGGGCGGGCTTTACCCTGGAAGAAGGCCACCCGAACGAGCTTGGGCCCGGCAAGCGGCCGATGCACACGATCATCCCCGCCATGCTGCAGCAGGACGGAGAGGTGATTATGCCCTTTGGCGTGATGGGCGGCGGCTATCAGCCTGCGGGCCATGCCCGGCTTGTCTCGAACCTGTTGGATTTCGGCATGGACCTGCAAACGGCCATCGACGCCCCGCGCAGCTTTGCCGACGGCGGCGCGCTGAAGGTCGAGCGCGGATATGCGGCTCCGGTGCATCAGGCGCTTGCGGATCTGGGCCACGATGTCGTGGTGCCGGACACGCCGCTGGGCGGTGCGCAGGCCATCCGGATTAATGCCTCAGGCGTTCTGGAGGGTGCCAGCGATCCGCGCAAGGATGGCTGTGCGCTGGGATACTGATGCACAAATACGCAGCTTATCCGGTCAGCGGCCGGACAGCAGCAGCTCTTAGTTCAGCTGGTAATGCAGCGCATAGGCACCACCGTCGAAGGTGCCGAACATCTCCGGGACGTCCGGGTGGCCGACCGGCTCGCCCGAGTAATCCGCGACCAGGTTCTGCTCCGATACATACGCCACATAGTAGCTTTGGTCGTTCTCGGCCAGCAGGTGGTAGAAGGGCTGGTCCTTCACCGGACGGCTGTCCTCAGGGATCGCCTCGTACCATTCCTCGGTGTTGGAGAATTCCGGATCGACGTCGAAAACCACCCCGCGGAAGGGGTGCTTCCGGTGGCGGACGACCTGCCCAAGGTTGTATTTTGCTCGTGTTCTCAACATGGTCATGTTAGCCCCCGTTCTTTGTAAATAGCGCGCTCGCGCAGCAATTGTCCAACTCTTGACGTAAATTTTCGGGGAAACAGACTGTGAACCTCGCTTTGACAGTGCTCGAAATCACTGCCCCGGTGTTCCTATTGGCCTTCGCCGGGTTCCTCTGGGTGAAGCTCGGGTTTGAGTTCCGGACCCAGTTTGTCACCCGGCTGGCGATGACGCTGGCGGTGCCCTGCCTGATTTTCACCGCGCTGATGAACACCAGCTTGGACAAGGGCGCGCTGGGAACCTTTGTACTGGCCGCGCTGGCGGGCCACGCGGTAATGGCGGTGGCGGGCGAGGCCCTCTGCCGCATCACCGGGCTTGAGCGGCGGACCTATCTGGCGCCTTTCATTTTCGGCAACACCGGCAATCTGGGCATCCCGCTGGCGATGTTTGCCTTTGGCGAGGCCGGGCTTGGCTATGCCGTCGTCATGCTCGCCGTGTCTGCCATCCTGTCCTTCACCTATGGCATCTATCTGGTGGCCGGGCACAGCGCGGGCAGCAAGGCAATCCGGGAGCCGATGGTCTGGGCGACGCTGCTGGGCGCGCTGTTCCTGTGGCAGGACTGGGAAACCCCGCGTTTCCTGACCAACGCGCTGGAGCTAACCGGACAGATGGCGGTGCCGCTTATGCTGATCACACTGGGCACCGCGGTGGCGCGGCTGACGCCCGGCGGCACCGGCAAGGCGGTTGCGCTGTCGCTGGTGAAGTTTCTGGTCAGCGCCGCCGCGGGCTGGGGACTGGCGGTGGCTTTCAGGCTGGATCCGACGGCCTCTGGCGTGCTGATCCTGCAGCTGGCCACCCCGGTCGCCGTCACCGCCTATCTGCTGGCCGAAAAATTCGATGCCGATTCCACCGCCGTGGCGGGGCTAGTGGTGGTCTCGACCCTGATGTCAGCGCTGCTGCTGCCTCTGCTACTGAGCCAGGTGCTGTAAATTTGATTTTCACACCCGCCGCAATCCGCTAGACTTGCCGAAAACATACCCAATGCAAAAATGGGCTGAGGCAATGAGCAAATTCCTGAGCGCCCTTGTTCTCCTGATGGCGGTTGCGTCATGCGGAGGCGGGCACAAAGCGCCGCCGCGCAACCTGGATAACGCGTGCAGCATCATCCAGCAGCGTCCTGAATACCTGAAGGCGTTCCGCGCCACGCAGCGCCGCTGGGGCGTGCCGGTGCATGTGCAGATGGCAACCATCTATCACGAAAGCCGGTTCCGCGGCGACGCCCGCACGCCGCACCAGTTCCTGCTGGGTGTAATCCCGGTCGGGCGGCAATCCAGCGCCTATGGCTACAGCCAGGCCCTGGACGGAACCTGGGATGATTACCGCCGCGACACCGGGCGCCGCCGGGCCAAGCGCGACCGCATCAGCGATGCCGCCGATTTCATGGGCTGGTATATGCGCAAGAGCTACGAAAAGAATGGCATCCCGCTTTATGACGCGCGCAATCAGTACCTGGCCTATCACGAAGGCCACTACGGTTATTCCCGCGGCAGCTACCGCTCGAAATCATGGCTGATGCGGGTTGCCGGGCAAGTCGAATCCCGCGCCCAGGCCTATCAGGCGCAGCTTGCCACCTGCCGCAAGTTCCGCTGAGCCACGTCAAGCGCGGCGCTCCCGCCCGCTTCGGAGGCTTTCTCAGGAAAGCCCCTCAGCCGTTGGGCAAGGCACCGCGCTGACGCGCGGTGCGGTCCCGTGCCGTTTGGCTGCTGCAGCTGGCAAATCGCGATCGCGCGCCGGGCGCCAGCCCGGCGCCGGGCCCAAGGCCGCAAGGCAGTTCCGGCGCAGCCGGAGCAGCCGCGGGCGCGGGAGCCGCTGTTGCGCTGAAGGTCCGGCCTTAGCGGGATCTGCCGCTGGTGGTGAACAGGCTGGAAGACAGCTTCTGGCCGGTTTTCATTGCACCCAGGATAACCGTCGTCTTGCCGCCTGAGCTGTCATGGATCACCCATTTGCGCAGCTCCACCGGATCGCCGGTGAACATCATCTCAATGCTGCCGTAGTCCGGATGCTCCGGGTCTTGCGCCCGCACGATGGTCGAGGTGCCGTCAAAGCTGTGCCCGACCACCATATTGGCGCGGCCCAGATCCACCCGGCGGTCGAGGATGATCGACAGCGGTGTCCGTTTCAGCGGATAGGTCTCAGGCGGCTGGTTCGACTTGGGGTCGTGGATCACCACCGCCCCGCCGCCGGCCACCACGGTCCCGCCGCCCTTGCCGTCATACTCAAACCGCATCCGCCCCGGCCGGTGCATGTACAGCTTGCCGGTCGACAGGCTGCCGTCGTCATTGATCTGGGTGAAGGGCGAGGATGCCGTGGAGATCCCGTTCAGGTAACGGGAAATTTCGTTGAGGCTCAGTTTCTCTGCTGCCCAGGACGCAGGCGCAGCGAGGGTCAGCGCAATGGCAAGTGCAATACGTTTCATGAGTCCAACATAGGTGCGCCATTGCGGATGTGAAGATGCCGGACCCGCGAGGATCCGGCATCGGCAGTTTTTTGTCAGCCTACTGTTCGGGAACCAGAATTTCCCGTTTACCCACGTGGTTCGCGGCAGAGACGACGCCCTCTTCCTCCATCTGCTCCACCAGCCGTGCCGCCTTGTTGTACCCTATCGCCAGCTTGCGCTGGATATAGGAGGTCGAGCACTTGCGGTCCTTGATCACGATGGCGACCGCCTGATCATAGAGCGCATCCTCGCCATTGGTGTTGCCGCCGGTGTTCAGCCCCAGAACCGCGTCGATATTGTCGGCCTTGTCCTCATCCGGGCCATCCAGCACGCTGCCGACGTAATCTGGCGGACCGAATTGCTTGAGATGGTTGACCACCTCCTCGACTTCTTCATCGGAACAGAACGGGCCGTGGCAGCGGGTGATCTTGGCGCCTCCTGCCATGTACAGCATGTCGCCCATGCCCAGGAGCTGCTCTGCGCCCATTTCGCCCAGGATGGTGCGGCTGTCGACCTTGGAGGTCACCTGGAAGGAAATCCGGGTTGGGAAGTTTGCCTTGATGGTGCCGGTGATCACGTCGACCGAGGGACGCTGGGTCGCCATGATCAGGTGGATGCCAGAGGCCCGCGCCATCTGCGCCAGGCGCTGGATACAGGCCTCGATCTCCTTGCCTGCGACCATCATCAGGTCGGCCATCTCGTCGACGATGACGACAATGTAGGGCAGCGCCTTGGGTTCGAACTCTTCGGTCTCGAATACCGGTTCGCCTGTTTCGTCATCAAACCCGGTCTGCACCGTGCGCGAGAACATTTCTCCCTTGGCCAGCGCTTCCTTCACGCGGCCGTTGTAACCCGCAATGTTGCGCACGCCCATCTTGGACATCTTGCGGTAGCGGTCTTCCATCTCGCCCACCACCCATTTCAGGGCGACCACAGCCTTTTTCGGGTCGGTTACAACAGGCGAGAGCAGATGCGGGATGCCGTCATAAACAGACAGTTCCAGCATCTTCGGGTCAATCATGATCAAGCGGCATTCATCCGGTGTCAGCTTGTAGAGCAGCGACAGGATCATGGTGTTGATCGCAACCGACTTGCCGGAGCCGGTGGTGCCCGCGATCAGCAGGTGAGGCATCTTCGCGAGGTTCGCCACCATGGCGTCGCCGCCGATATCCTTGCCCAGCGCCAGCGGCAGCGCGTGGTTGCCGTCGCCAAAGTCGCGGGACGACAGGATTTCGCGCAGCACTACCTTCTCGCGGTTCTCGTTCGGCAGTTCAATGCCGATCACCGTGCGGCCGGGCACGGTGGACACCCGAGCCGACAGCGCCGACATGGAACGCGCGATGTCATCCGCGAGGCCGATCACACGGGATGCCTTGAGACCCGGAGCAGGCTCCAGCTCATACATGGTCACCACGGGGCCGGGGCGGACCGAGACAATTTCACCTTTCACGCCATAGTCGTCGAGCACGGTTTCCAGCATCCGGGCGTTTTCTTCCAGCGCCTCGTCGCTGAGGTGGTGCCGCTCGATGCTGGTCGGGTTGGTCAGCAGATTAAGAGGCGGCAGCTCGAAATCGCTGCCGCTGTCATCGAAGGCCAGATTCGGCTGGGCTTCAGCCTTGGCACGGGCCGAAGGCTGCACAGCCTTGCGCACCGGCTGTTCGACGACAGCCTTGCGCGGCTCCGCCACCGGCAGGTCAACCGTCAGGCGCGGCCCTGCGGCTTTGGGCTTTTCCGGAGCCGGTGCCGGGGCCGTAACCGCCGCGGCATAGTCGGGAAGCGCTTCGGAAGGTACATGATCCGGGGTCAGAAACTCAGTCTCAGGGGCAAAGTCCACATCATTCGAATCTTGGTGCAGGTCTGTAACCGGTACTTCGCGGATCTCGGCCTCGTCTTCCGGCTCCTGCCAGACAAGCGGCGGCTCTTCCGGCAGCGGCGGCACCGAAGTCATTGCTGCAGTCAGCGGCGGCTCTGGCGGCAGACCGCCCTGGGTCGCGGCCGGGTTGAAGATCAGCGGCGCCGGACGCTGCCCGCGGCCCTTGGTCAGGGGCAAATTCGGGTCCTGCTCCGGCGGCACTTCGGCCGCGCGGCGGATGCGGACAGCATTGGCGATTTTCTGGGAAATCCGGTCCTCGCCGGCTTCTCCATCCGCCAAAGCGCCTGTGTCATCCTCCTCCTGTATCTCTGCCGCATAGGCGTTTTCCGCCGCAGGCGCGGGCGCGGCGCGGCGGATCAGCGACGGTACGCGGGACAGCAGACCCGCCTTGGCCGGGGCTTCCGGCTCTGCCGGGGCGGTTTCTGCCATGTAGGCGCCATAGGTGTCTTCGGGGAAGTCCTCGAACATCTCGGGGTCTTGCTCTGCGCTGCCGTAGGCGGCCTCATCTTCAGCAAAATGCGCCCGTTCGGCCCGTTCCTTGCGGTAGGTCATCGCGGCCTGCAGCCCGCTGGAGGCACCGCGGCCCAGCACGGCGGCAACTGCGCCATAGCCCAGGATCAGCCCGACCATCACCTTGTGCAGGCCTTTCCTAACCTCGGGCCAAGTAAAGCCCAGCACGGCGCAGCCCAGCGCCAGCATGCCTGCCGCGCTCAGCAGCGACATGATCTTGACCATGAAGTGCAGACTGACCGGCAGCAGCGCCAGCAGAGCGCCCAGGAAGGTGTAACCCACCATGCCGCCAAGGCCGAAGTCATAGTTCTGCTGCCAGGCAGCGCTGGCATTCAGGGTTTCCATGTGCAGCGCGACCACCAGCAGCCACGGCACCGAGAGCAGCAGCGGCCAGACCACGCGGTCCTCGCCCCGGTGCAGCACAAACCGAAGGCCCCAGGCCGAGGCGAACAGCGGCAGCGCCCAGCTGGCCTTGCCAAACAGTGTGATCAGGATGAAAGAAACCGACGCCCCTGGCCGGCCCAGCCAGTTCTGCACCGGCGCGTCAGTCGAAACGGTCCAGTTCGGGTCCTCGGGCGTATACGAGCCGAGCATGGCCGCAAACATCAGCCCCATCAGGATCAGGGCAATCCCGATCAGCTCCTTGCCGCGCTTTTCAATGGCCGCCTGCATGTTGCTGTCGAGCAGCGGGTCGCGGCTGCGGGTTTGAAATGCCATGCCTACCTCAGTTCCGTTTCTTTTGCCCGCGCCCTGCTGTTCACCGCGGGGTCACAAGCCTTTCCGTTTTTGGTCTTGGCTATGCGGCCCCCAGCCAGGGGCCGCACAGCAGAATTCAATAAAGGCAGCCGCGCAGCGTGCTCAGCGCCTTGCGGATGTCCTCAGCGGGGGCGACAAGCGCCACCCTGATGTAGCGCTCGCCCGGGTTCTGCCCAGGCGCGCCCTGCGCCAGATATGCGCCGGGCAGCACCCGCACGCCGGTTTCCGTCCACAGCTTCAGCGCGGCCTGCTCGCCGTTGTCCACCGGAAGCCATAGGAAAAAGCCCGCTTCGGGCGCCATGTACCCGTTGAGGCCGTCAAATACCTCATCCGCGATCTTGTACTTTTCCTGATAAAGCGCACGGTTCTCCGCCACATGCACCTCGTCTGCCCAGACCTTGGCCGCAGCCGCTTGCAAGGGACCCGGCAGCGGAGCCCCGGAATAGGCGCGAAGCTGCTTCACCCGCTTGATGGTCTCCGGCCCGCTGGCAATGAGACCGGAGCGCAGGCCCGGCAGGTTCGACCGCTTGGACAGCGAGTTGAACAGCACCACCCGTTCCGGATCAGCGCCCAGTTCCTGTGCGACGGTCAGCGCCCCCACTGGGGCCTCATCACGGTGGATTTCGGAATAGCATTCATCCGCGAAGATGCGGAAATCGTATTTCTCGGCCAGCTGGATCAGCCGGGTCCAGTAATCGCGCGACGCCACGGCGCCCTGCGGGTTGGCGGGCGAGCAGATATAGGCCACGGCGGTGCGGTTCAGCACATCCTCCGGCAGGTTTTCGTAATCCGGCAGATGGCCGGTGGCTGCGGTCGCTGGCACGAAAACAGGCTCTGCGCCGACGGAGATCGTCGCCACCATATAGACTTGGTAAAACGGGTTCGGGATCAGCACGACGGGTGTCTGCCCGTTCTTCTGCT
This sequence comes from Leisingera sp. ABM4_103, assembly GCF_056158685.1. NCBI lineage: Bacteria > Pseudomonadati > Pseudomonadota > Alphaproteobacteria > Rhodobacterales > Roseobacteraceae > Leisingera > Leisingera sp. ABM4_103. The sequence continues at coordinate 1,214,486 of NZ_JBSWTU010000005.1, forward strand.
CCGGGCACAACGCCATCGCGGCATTGTACAGCCCCTCGCGGGTGCCATTCAGCGCCATGATCTGCGTCTCGGGGTCCGCGGTCACACCATAGCGGCGGCTGATCCAGTCCGAGATGGCACCTCGCAGTTCCGGTGTGCCGTCATTGTTCGGATACTGGTTAAACCCGGCGGCATTTTCGGCAATGACATCGGTGACCCAGGCCGGAAACGCATGTTTCGGTTCGCCAATAGTCATATGCACCACATCCCCGCCGGGGGTGTGATGGTCCAACAGCGCCCTCAGGCGCGGAAACGCATAGGCTGGCAGGTTCGAAAACCGCTCAGGAAAATCCATGTCTTGTGCCTCGGTCACGGGATCATTGGCGCCCCGTTTGCGCCTCAGGTTACAGATGGCGGGCGGGTGCGTCCACCCGGTGAGTGGCCCGCTGGGCCGAATGTGGCTTTCAGGCCAAGGCGGTCTCGATCGCGGCCCCGGTGCGCAGAAGCGCCTCCTCGCAATCCGGCTGCCCCAGGACTTGCAGCCCGCAGCCGGGCGTGCCGGTGGGCAGCGACAGCGCGCAAAGGCCCATGAGGTTGCCGACCCGAGTGTTGCGCAAGGCCAGCAGATTGGACTGCACGTAATAGTCATGGTCGCTTTGCAGCCGTTCCAGGTTCGGCGGCAGGTTCGGCGAGGCCGGGCTGAGCACCGCATCAAAACCTGCCACAGCCTGATCCCAGGCCATCCGGCACTGTTCCAGCTTGGCCCAGGCCGCCACGTAATCCGGACCGCTGAACTGCGCACCGGTGCGGAAGCGCTCGAGGATCTCCGGATACATCAGCTGCGGCGATGCCTCGATCACGTCCTTCCACAGACCGTAGGCTTCGGTGGTGTAGAGAATCGGGCTAAGGCCCATGGCCTCCTCCAGCTCCGGCACCTCCAGCGGCACGATCTGCGCGCCCGCCTCTTTCAGCTTCTCCAGCGTTTCCCGGTAGGCCGACGCAATCCTCGGGTCCAGATCATCCTGCACGACATTCTGCAGATCGGCAAACCGGCGCCCTTTGAGACTGGCGGGATGGCGCAAATCCGGACCTGCGGAGCCCTCCAGCACCCCCAGCAGCAGCCCCGCATCCTCCACCGAGCGGGCCAGCGGGCCAACGGTGTCGAATTTCAGGCACAGCGGCACGACGCCCTCCAATGTGATCCGGCCCGAGGTGGTCTTGAGCCCCACCAGATCATTCCAGGCTGAGGGGATGCGGACTGATCCGCCCGTGTCAGAACCGATGCCCGCCGCCGCCAAACCGAATGCCACGGATGCAGCGGCGCCGGAGGAAGAGCCGCCCGGTGCTGCGCCCTGGTCATTGACGCAGGGCGGAGTTTGCTTGACCGGGTTGAAGCCCAGCCCGGAAAAGGCCAGCTCGCTCATGTGGGTCTTGCCCAGGCAGACCGTGCCCATGAGCGTTGCCTTGCGCAGCACTGCCGCATCCCGATCCGGCACCCGCCCTTTCAGCAGGTCAGAGCCGGATTCGGTCGCGGTGCCGGCGCTGTCGAACAGGTCCTTCCAGCTGACCGGCACCCCGTCCAGCAGTGACCTGCGCAGGCCCAGCCCGGCACGTTGCTCTGCCGCTTTCGCCTCAGCCAGCGCACGCTCATGAGTGACTTGCGTATAGATCCGATCCTTGAGGGGATGCGCATCAATGGCATCCAGATAGCAGCGGGTCAGCGCCACCGGGCTGATGTCACCCGCTGCAATCCCGCGTCCCAGATCGGCGGCCGTCATCGTCAGCCAGTGTTGCATAGGCACGTCTCCCCTTAAGCAGTTGCGGGTGACGGTAGCGGCAGCAGGACGCAGGCACAATCCCGCGCTTCCTGCATGGACAATCCCGCCAGCAGGCGCATATTGCGGGGCATGAAAAATGCGTCCGATATCCTGATCGTGGGCGGCGGGCTGAACGGTCCCGCCCTGGCCCTGGCCTTGGCACAGACCGGCCATAGCGTCACCGTGGTCGACTCGCTGACCCCGGACAAACTGGCTGATGAGGGCTTCGACGGCCGAGGCTACGCGCTGGCGCTCGCCTCGCAGCGGCTGCTTCAGCAGACCGGCGTCTGGCAGCATGTCGGGGACAACGCGCAGCCCATGCTGGAAATCAAGGTGACCGACGGCCATGCAGGCCACGGTCCCTCGCCGTTCTTCATCCATTTCGACCATGCCGAGCTGGAGGAAGGCCCGATGGGCTATATGGTCGAGGACCGCTTCCTGCGCCGCGCCTTCCTCAAGGCGATGGAAGACCAGCCACGGATCACGCTTGTGTCCGGCAAGACCGTGACCGCTCAAGCTCCGGACCAGACCGGCGTGACAGTCACCTTGGACGATGGCGGAGAGCTTCGCGGCCAAGTTCTGGTCGGCTCCGACGGGCGCCGCAGCGGCACCGCGCAACGGGCGGGCATCAAGAGGACCGGCTGGGATTACGGCCAGACCGCGCTGGTCTGCGCCATTGATCACGAGAAGCCGCACCACAGTGTTGCGCATCAGTTTTTCATGCCGCCTGGGCCGCTGGCGATCCTGCCTCTGCCGGGCAACCGGTCCTCGATCGTGTGGAGCGAGCGGACCGAAACCGCAAATGCCATCCACGCGCTGGAGGATGCGGCCTACATCCAGGCGCTGCGGCCGCGGTTTGGCGATTTCCTGGGGGAGATCTCCCTGGCCGGCAGGCGCTTCACTTATCCGCTGAACCTGACCATTGCCAACAGCTTCATTGGCGACCGCCTGGCACTGGTCGGTGACGCCGCCCATGGAATGCACCCCATCGCCGGACAAGGCCTGAATGCCGGCCTGCGCGATGTCGGAGCGCTGGCCGAGGTGATTACCGAGGCCACCCGGTGGGGCGAGGACATCGGCTCGCCGATGGTGATGGAGCGCTACCAGCAATGGCGGCGCTTCGACACAGCGTCGCTGGTGGCGGCCACGGATGTTTTCAACCGGCTGTTCTCCAACGACAATCCTCTGCTGCGGCTGGGCCGGGATATCGGCATGGGGCTGGCCGGTGCGATCCCAGGGCTGCGCCGCAATTTCGTGCGCGAGGCGGCAGGGCTGACCGGCGACCTGCCCCGGCTGCTGAAAGGCCAGGCGATTTAGGCGGCGTCCCGCACGGGGCAACGCTGGGAGGGCTCCCGCCTGCTCCGGAACATCCCAAGGATGTCCCTGCACAGTTGGGCGCGGCACCGCGCTGGCGCGCGGTGCTGCAGCGCAGGCAGCCTCCGGCGTGTAAGCGGTTAACCGCAGCTGCCAGCCATTGCGTGAAACATCTCCCCAAGTCCGGGAAGCCGCAAGGGCACAACAACCGCGCCGCGCCTCAGCGCGGCGCCGGGCTCAAGCCCTGCAAGGGGTGCCGGTGCAGCCGGCGTGCCTGAGGGCGCGGGAGAGCTCCGTACTTGCCCGGAAAGGCAACGGGGTTGAACCTGGCTTAATCCAGCTCGCGCGCCTCATCCACCAGCATCACCGGAATACCGTTGCGGATCGGAAAGGCGAGATTGGCCGCGCGCGAGACCAGTTCCTGCGCTTGGGCATCATATTCCAGCACCGTCTGGGTCAGCGGACAGACCAGCGCTTCCAGCATCCGCCGGTCAAAGGCAGGCGCCTGTGGTTCGGTCATTGCAGGGTTTCCTCCTGAGAGCCGCCGCGCAGGGCGAATTCGATCAAAGTGACGAGCGTCTCCCGCCTTGTCGCAAGGCAGGGCGCCTCGAGCAAGGCCTGTTTGTCTTCGGGGTCGAACTCCAGCAGCATCGCCAGGGAATTGATCAGCAGCTCATCCTCAGCCTCTTTTAAGGCCTCCCAGTCGGTGGACAGGCTGCGCGCGGTAAAGAACCGTTCGAGCAAATTCATGAAAGAGGGGCGGTCCAGCGTCTCATCCGCCTCGGACCGGCCCAGGTCGCGCTCGAATCCTGTCCAGCTGACGTCGCATCGCCGGTAGGGGGCAAACCCGCTGGACTCGCGCGTGACGCGGAACCGTGAAACACCTGACAGCGTGACCAGATACCGCCCGTCTTCAGTTTCCGAGAACTGAGTGACCCTCCCGGCGCAGCCGATCGAATGCAAATCCTCGCCCTGCCCGTTGGGGCCTGGGCAAGGCTGCACCATGCCGATCAGCCGCTGCCGCGTTTTCAGCGTGTCTTCCAGCATTTGCAGGTACCGCGGCTCGAAGATGTGCAGCGGCAGACGCGAGCGGGGCAGCAAAAGCGCCCCGGGCAAGGGAAACACGGCAATCGTGTCCGGCAGATCGGCAGGCTGGATCATAGGACAGAGTGTAGTGCTGCCCCGATCTTAGGCAAATATCATCGAGCTCAGCTTGCGCCGACCGTTCAGAACCACCGGATCGTTGGGCTTGAGCGCATCGAAGATGGTAAAGAGCTGGGTCTTGGCGGCGCCGTCGTTCCACTCCCGGTCGCGGCGGAACAGCTCCAGCAGTTCGTCGACGGCAGCCTCGGTATCGCCCGATGCATGCAGGGCCTGGGCCAGATCGAAACGGGCCTGATGGTCACCCGGGCTGGCGTCCACCGCGGCCCGCAGCTCCGCCACCGGGCCGGCGTTTTCGGCCTGGCGGGCAAGCTCGATCTGCGCGAAGGCCGCTTCGATTTCCGCTGCTTCAGCGATTTCCGCCGGCGCCCCGTTCAGCACCGCTTCGGCCTGATCCAGGTCGCCCAGTGCAATATGGGCCCGCGCCAGCCCGCCATAGGCGGCGGCATTCTTGTCATCCTCACCCAGGATGGCGGCAAAGGTCTGAGCCGCATCCGCAACCGCACCTTCGGCAAGCATCTGTTCCGCGGCTTCCAGCGCTTCGCCAAGCCCGCCGTCGGCGGTGCCGCCCGCGGCCTCGATCACCTTCTTCAGGAAGGCGTCGATTTCCGATGCGGGCAAAGCGCCCTGAAACATGTCGACAGGGCGGCCCTGCACAAAGGCGAGTACGGTCGGGATGGATTGCAGCGGCAGCCCCTGCTGCGCAAGCGCCTGCGCCAGCCGCTGGTTCTCATCCACGTTGATCTTGGCCATGGTGACAGCACCCTTGGCCTTTGTGACGGCGGCCTCCAGCATCGGGCCCAGGGTTTTGCAGGGGCCGCACCAGGGGGCCCAGAAATCCACGATCACCGGAGCCTGCATCGACGCATCGACAACGTCCTGCATGAAGGTGGCTTCGGTCACGTCCTTGATCAGATCACCCGCCGGTGCGGTGCTGCCAATAATATCGCTCATCAGTTTGTTCTCCGCTTGGAACTTCCCCCCTATATGGAATCCTGTGCGCCGGAAACCAAGAGAGGAGTTGGCCGTGGCACAGCCCAGGTTTGGCCTCATTGGCATCGCGGAGATGATGCGCAAGAATGAGACCGCTTGGGACCGGCACGCCGATCCTTGCGACGTCTACAGCCGCATGGCGGTGCTTTCTTTGATGACTCTGGCTGTGTGGTCCCGGCGGCGCCAGCCCCTGGCGGCGTGCCGGCACTGCGCGGCAGCGCAGTGCCATGCCCAACTGAGGAGGGTTATCCGGCGGATGGCCCGGATCAGGCGGGAGAACCCCGCCCGCGGTCACAAATCGAAGGTTGCAAAGACCGGCGCGTGGTCGCTGGGTTTTTCCCAGCCGCGGGCGTCACGCAGGATCCGGCTGGAATGGCCTGCCCCGGCTATATCCGGTGTTGCCCAGACATGATCCAGCCGCCGCCCCTTGTCCGCCGCATCCCAGTCGCGCGCGCGGTACGACCACCAGCTATAGAGCTTTCCCTCGGGAATATCGCGGCGGGTGATGTCGACCCATCCGCCCGCCTCCTGAGTATCGGCCAGATGCTCGACCTCTACCGGCGTATGGCTCACCACCTTCAGCAGCTTCTTGTGATCCCAGACGTCCTCCTCCCGCGGAGCGATGTTCAGATCGCCGACGAGAATGGACTTCTGCGGCTTCTCCGCATGGAACCAGTCGCGCATACCCGTCAGGTAATCCAGTTTCTGGCCGAACTTCTCATTCACGTCCCGGTCCGGCACGTCGCCGCCCGCCGGCACATAGAAGTTGTGGATCACCACCCCGTTCTCCAGCCGCCCGGCCACATGGCGGGCATGGCCAAGGGCAGCAAAGTCCTGATCGCCGGCATCCTCGATCGGCAGCCGCGACAGGATCGCAACGCCGTTGTACCCCTTTTGCCCGCGTGCAATCATGTGAGGGTAGCCGAGCGCCGCGAACCCCTCCATCGGGATCTTCTCCACCGGGCTTTTGCACTCCTGCAGGCACAGCACATCCGGCCCTTCCTCTTGCAAGAGCTTCTGCACAATCGGCTCGCGCAGGCGGACCGAGTTGATGTTCCAGGTAGCAAGGGTAAATGGCATCGCGCGCCTCATCGTGAAATCCGGGTTCGGCCGCGATACTGCCCGCCCAGGCCGGGAAGGGCCAGAGATGAATTGCGCGAATATCCCGTGCGGCCAGACGCCCAAAAAAGAGGCCGGGCAAGTGGCCCGGCCAAGTCCAACAGGGAGGTGCATACCGTAACCCGGATATGCGCGGGATCGAATACAGTCTAAAGATGAACTCTAGTGTTTTCTTTGATCTGGCTCAACGCCGTGCTCATGCGACCAGCCGGTATCCGCCTGATTCCGTCACCAGCAGGCGCGCATTCGACGGGTCTGGCTCAATTTTCTGCCGCAACCGGTAGATGTGGGTCTCCAGCGTATGGGTGGTGACACCCGCATTGTACCCCCAGACCTCATGCAGCAGCACGTCGCGCGGCACCACCCCATCGCTGGAACGGTAGAGGAACTTGAGGATATTGGTCTCTTTCTCCGTCAAACGGATCTTGCGGTCGTCTTCGGTGATCAGCAGTTTCATCGCGGGCTTGAACGTATAGGGCCCCAGTGCAAAGACCGCATCCTCGGACTGCTCATGCTGGCGCAGCTGAGCGCGGATCCGGGCCAGAAGCACCGGGAATTTGAAAGGCTTGGAAACATAGTCATTGGCGCCGGCATCCAGCCCCAGGATGGTGTCGGCGTCGCTGTCATGGCCGGTCAGCATCAGGATCGGCGCCTTCACCCCCTGCTTGCGCATCAAGCGGCACAGCTCTCGCCCGTCAGTATCCGGCAAGCCGACATCCAGAATGATCAGGTCGTAAAGAGCTTCCTTGGCGCGCTCCATCGCGCTTTGACCGTTCTCCGCCTCAAAGACATCGAAGTCCTCGGTCATCACCAACTGCTCGCTCAAGGCCTCGCGCAGGTCTTCGTCGTCATCAACCAGCAGAATTTTCTTCAGTTGCGCCATCGGCTCACCCTCCTGTTCTTGGAACCACAAATGCGCATCCCTTGCGCCCGCGGCAAGATTTGCTGCAAAACTCTCACGCCGACGTGTCCATGACATGGAAATTGTTTCACATCCGTTGCATTTGGGCGTAAAGACGGCGAGCCTTTGTTACAGAATAACACCGGATACCCCGCATGAGCCTGATGCCCACCATGATCGAATTGCTGGCCCGCGCCCGGGTCGATCTGCGCATGGGGCTGCCGGTGGTGCTGACCTGCGGCGAGGAGGCGGCGCTGGCGATTGCTGTCGAATCCCTGACCGGCGCACGCCTGTCAGACATGCGGGCACTGGGGAACCTGTCGCTGGCCCTGACAGCGCGTAGGGCGGACACATTGAAAGCGCGGGTTTACGACGAAGATATCGCCCGCGTAACCGTCCCCGAATCCGAAGGGCTGGACTGGATTCAGGCGCTTGCGGATCCTGCAGATGACCTGAACACACCCATGAAGGGGCCGCTGTCGAGCCAGCGCGGCGGCAGCGCTGATCTGCACCGGCTGGCGATTGCGCTGGTAAAATCCGCGCGCCTGCTGCCGGCCGCAGCATTGGTCCCGCTAAGTGGCGCAGCAGCCTTTGCCGCGGACCATGGGCTTACCACGATTTCGCGGACTGCCGCAGCTCCGCTGCTGAGCGAAAGCTCTCCCCTGCACCCGGTCGCCGCGGCCCGCCTGCCGATGGACGCTGCCGAAGCCGGGCGCCTTCACATATTCCGGCCGGAGGACGGTGCCGAAGAACATTATGCGGTGGAAATCGGCCGCCCCGATCGCTCCAAGCCGGTGCTGGCACGGCTGCATTCCGCCTGCTTCACGGGCGATGTGCTCGGCTCGCTCAAATGCGATTGCGGCCCGCAGCTGCGCGGCGCGCTGGCACAGATGGGGGATGAGGGCGCAGGCGTTTTGCTGTACCTCAACCAAGAGGGCCGTGGCATCGGCCTCGCCAACAAGATGCGGGCCTACTCCCTGCAGGACCAGGGCTTTGATACGGTAGAGGCCAACCACCGCCTCGGCTTTGAGGATGACGAGCGCGATTTCCGCCTGGGGGCCGCCATTTTGCAAAAGATGGGCTTTTCCCAGGTGCGGCTGCTGACCAACAATCCGAACAAAATCGCGATGATGGAAAAAACCGGCGTGCATGTTGCGGAACGAGTGGCCCTGAAAGTCGGTGAAAACGCTCACAACCAGCACTACCTGGCCACCAAAGCCCGCAAGTCCGGGCACATGCTGTAATGTCCCCGGCAGATCTGGTCCTGACCCCGCGCGGCGTGCGTTTCTTGGGCCGTCTACTGCCCTGCTCCATCGGGAAAGGCGGGCTTACCAGCAGGAAACGCGAAGGCGATGGCGCCACCCCTATCGGCGTTCATCGCATTGCAGGCATGCTCTACCGCCCGGACCGCCTCTCCCGGCCCGTGCCGTGGGCAGAGCCGATCGGCCCGGGCGATCTGTGGTCGGATGATGCAGGCCACAGTGCCTACAACCATCATGTCCGGGCGCCTTATGCGTTCAGTCACGAAAAGCTGCGCCGGGCGGATCCGCTTTACGACCTGGTGCTGATCACCGATTGGAACTGGCCTGATGCCGTTCCCGGAAAAGGCTCCGCGATCTTTCTGCACCAATGGCGGCGTCCCGGGTTCCCCACAGAGGGCTGCATCGCTTTTTCCCGCGCCCATCTCCATTGGCTGGCCGCCAGAGTTCAGCCGGGCACCCGGGTCTTTGTGCCGCCCTTGAGCCGCGCCTGACGCACCTCAGACTTGCGTCAAATGTCCGGGCGGAAGTTTTTACAAAGCTTTTGCGCCTCAATATGTCCGGGCACCGAAGATGGCAGAACCGACGCGAACGTGAGTGGCGCCCAGCGCAATTGCCGACTCGAAGTCGCTGCTCATACCCATCGACAAGCCTTGCAGGCCGTTGCGTTCCGCGATCTTCGCCAGCAGAGCGAAATGCAGACTCGGCTCCTCATCCACCGGAGGAATGCACATCAGCCCTTTGACCGGCAGATCCAGCGCGCGGCACTCGGCAATGAACGCATCTGCTTCCGCCGGCATTACGCCTGCCTTCTGGTCCTCTTCACCGGTGTTCACCTGGATGAACAGATCCGGGCATTTGCCCAGCTCCTGCGCCAGCCGGGCCAGGGTTTTGGCGAGCTTTGGGCGGTCCACCGAGTGAATGCTGTCAAACAGCTCCATCGCCTGGCGCGCCTTGTTGGTTTGCAATGGGCCAATCAGATGAAGGTCGATACCATCGAACCGCTCAGCAAAGTCAGGCCATTTGGCAGCCGCCTCCTGAACCTTATTCTCGCCAAAGCAGCGATGACCTTCCTCAAGCACTGCCTCGACCCGCTCATTCGGCTGCACCTTGGACACCGCAATCAGCTTTACGCTGTCCGGCGCGCGGCCTGCGTTCGCCTCAGCTTTGGCAATCCTGGATTTAATTTCTTCTAGCGGCATGGGTCCGGCCTCGTTTCTGTTTGGCCGCAAAAAACACTGTTTGACCGCCAATGTTAAGAGCCAAAAGAAAAGGGCGGGTCCCGAAGGAACCCGCCCCGAAAGTCACGCTAGGCGTGCTTCAGCTTAGAAGCTGAAGTGCAGACCTGCCTGAACGGAGTTTTCGTTGGTGTTGGCTGCGGTGTTCACGTAGCCAGCAACGAAGGTCACGCCGCCGCCCAGGTCGTACTCGTAGTTGATGCCGAAGGCAGTGCCGTCGAGACGGGTCTGGCCAGCGGTCACACCGGTGTCGATGTCGGTGGAGTTCACCCATGCAACAACGGTCGAGGCTGCGCCGATTTCAGCTTCACCAGCCAGGGTCACAGCGTCAGCTTCTTCGGTCTGACCGTAGGACAGGGTCGCGCCGAACTGGCCGAAGTCTGCGCCAGCAGCGAAGAACATCAGGTCGTCGCCAGCGCTGACAGCTGCGCCGTTTTTGGTCAGCGCGCGGCCGTTGTCTTCGGACTGGTATGCACCGGTCACGAAGTAGTCACCGAAGGAGTAGCTCAGCATGATTGCTGCGCGTTCCAGGCCGTTCGCTTCGCCCAGAACGGTACCGCCGTTCGACTGCGAGTAGGAGATGTGGCCGGAGAAGCCGCCTGCGGAGTACAGAGCTTCGATGCCGTTGCGGCCAGCGCCTGCGGAGGTGAAGGTATCCCAGTCAAAGCCGTTGCCGATGGCCAGGGAGTTGAAGCCCATGCCGTCGATGCCGGTGCCAACCGAGGTGGTGTTCAGGTACAGGCCCGGTGCGGAGTCGATCGCGCCCCAGATGTTGCCAACGTTCACGCGCAGACCGCCGTATGCGACGTGGAACTGCGGTGCGGACCATGCTGCGGTGCCCGGTGCGCCGTCACGGCTGCGAGCCTGAGCGCGGATACGGCCGCCAACGGTCACGCCGCCATCGGTTTCGGTCGACACGTCAAAGGTCAGACGGAAACGGCTGGTGATGTTGGTTTCTGCGGTGCCAGCAACAGCGCTGTTGGCTTCGTTCCAGTCCAGGCCGAAACGGCCGTAGCCGGAGATCTTGACTTCTGCCGCGGCCATGCCTGCGGTGGCGATCAGCGCGGTAGTCGCGAAGAGAACCTTTTTCATAGTTTTTCCCTCGGTTTTCTATTCCTCAGCCCAAACCGGGGAATCCGGCGTGGGTATGCCAAGGGGTTTCGCTCTTTCGCCCCCGTTTTGGCAAGTGTTGGGAAAGTCAGGCGAAACGATGCGGGCCGGGATGGTGCAGCTTTGCCACAGTCTGCCCGCCCGCGGTGCGCTGTGCCGCCGGATCAGCCCCGTGTTGCGGCGGAAACACCCGGCGGCGCAGTACTATAGCCATACTATAGCAGCCAAAGCCCTTGCTCCGCCGGCTTGGCTTGCGTTAGGTGTTCGCGCAGAAAATGGCTCCGGGAGCGGTTATGGAATACGGAAAGACCCTGCGGGTAACTTTGGTCGGTGCGATCTGTCTCAGCCTCGCGGCATGCGGCGGCAACAGAGGCGGCGACGCGCCTGCCAGCACGGCCCGGACAATCAGCCACAAGGAAGAGATCCAGGGCGCCGCGACAAAGTCCTCGCTCTTTGACTTCCTGAATGCCAAGCCGGATCAGACCGTTCAGGTGAACCGCTACCTTTGGACCGCCAGCCTGGATGTGCTGTCCTTCCTGCCGGTTCAGTCTGTCGATCCGTTCACCGGCGTGATCGTCACCGGATTCGGGACCCCGCCGGGCGGCGGCCGCTCCTACCGGGCGACTATCCACATCAAGGACCCGGCGCTGGATGCGCGCTCGCTGAATGTTGCGCTGCAATCCAAGGGCGGCCCGGTCAGCGCCAGCACCACGCGGGCGGTCGAAGATGCGATTCTTTCCCGCGCGCGGCAGCTACGCATCGCGGACAAGAGACTCTGACCCGCTGCGCACTGGAAACACCAGCCAAACCCCATTATCAGATGCGCCGGGCCACTTGCCCGGCGTTTTCATGCAAAGGACCGCTCTGATGCCGCGTTACATAGCTCCTGAAATCGAAGCACGATGGCAGAAGGCCTGGGACGAGGCCGGAATTTTCCAGGCCAAGCGTACCGGCGACAAGCCCAAGTACTATGTGCTGGAGATGTTCCCCTATCCGTCGGGCAAGCTGCACATGGGCCATGTGCGCAACTACACGATGGGTGACGTGATTGCGCGCTACAAGCTGTCGACCGGCCATAACGTGCTGCACCCGATGGGTTTTGACGCTTTTGGCATGCCGGCTGAAAACGCCGCGATGGCTTCCGGCGGGCATCCCAAGGACTGGACCTACTCGAACATCGACACGATGGTCGAGCAGATGAAGCCGCTGGGCCTGTCGCTGGACTGGTCGCGCATGTTCGCCACTTGCGACCCTGAATATTACGGCCAGCAGCAGGCGCTGTTCCTCGACTTCCTCGAAAAGGGCCTGGTCTACCGCAAGAACGCGGTGGTGAACTGGGACCCTATCGACATGACCGTGCTGGCCAACGAGCAGGTCGAGAACGGCCGCGGCTGGCGCTCTGGCGCACTGGTGGAACGGCGCGAGCTGACCCAGTGGTTCTTCAAAATCTCCGATTTCTCTGAAGAGCTGCTGGCGGCGCTGGACGGCCTGGAAAACTGGCCCGCCAAGGTGCGCTTGATGCAGGAAAACTGGATTGGCAAGTCGCGCGGCCTGCAGTTTTCGTTTGAGCGTGCAGACGGCGGCGAGCCGATCGAGGTCTACACCACCCGCCCCGATACGCTGATGGGTGCGTCCTTTGTCGGCATCTCGCCAGATCACCCGATTGCCAAGGCGCTGGAGGCCGAATTGGAAGAGGTCGCCGCGTTTGTCGCCGAGTGCCGCAAGGGCGGCACCACCGAGGAAGCCATCGAGACCGCGGAGAAGCTGGGCTATGACACCGGCATCCGCGTTAAGCATCCGCTGAACCCGGAGTGGGAGCTGCCGGTCTGGATCGCCAACTTCATTCTGATGGACTACGGCACCGGCGCAATCTTCGCCTGCCCGGCGCACGACCAGCGCGACCTCGACTTCTGCCGAAAGTATGACTTGCCTGTCACCAACGCCTTCTTTGCGCTGGATGACAACGCACCCGTCGCCAACGAGGCCCTGGTGCCGCCGAAAACCGAAAAGGTCCGCTGGGTCAATCACTTCGCCGGACTGACCGAGGCCACCGGCGAGGACGCGATCAACGCCACTGTCGACTTTGCCGAAAAGGCCGGCTGGGGCCAGGGCGTCACCAAATACCGCCTGCGCGATTGGGGGCTGAGCCGCCAGCGTTACTGGGGCTGCCCGATCCCTGTGGTCCATTGCGAAGACTGCGGCGTGGTGCCGGAGAAAAAAGAGAACCTGCCGATCGCGCTTCCTTATGATGAGGGCGGCAAGCCGATCGACTTCTCGGTGCCGGGCAACCCGCTGGACCGCCACCCGACCTGGCGCGACTGCGCCTGCCCGTCCTGCGGCAAGCCGGCCCAGCGCGAAACCGACACCATGGACACCTTCGTGGATTCGTCCTGGTACTTCGCCCGCTTCACCGCGCCGCGCGCCGAAACCCCGACCGACATGGCCGAGGCCGAATACTGGATGAACGTCGACCAGTACATCGGCGGCATCGAACACGCGATTCTGCACCTCCTCTACTCGCGCTTCTTTGCCCGCGCGATGCACATCTGCGGCCACCTGCCGGAGACCGCAAAGGAGCCGTTCGACGCGCTGTTCACCCAGGGCATGGTGACCCACGCGATCTACAAGACCACCGGTGACAACCACCGCCCGGTCTACCACTACCCGGAAGAAATCGTTGAGTTCACAGATGTAGACGGCAAAAAAGTTGCCTACCTTAAAGATGAGTTCGAGCAATCTGGAGCCAGCCGTCTGGACGCCGCAGAGCTTGCCCGTCAGCACATGAAAGGGAAAATCGAAGCAACCCAGGCTGAGATCATCCCCTCCGCCAAGATGTCGAAGTCCAAGAACAACGTGGTGGACCCGCTGCACATCATCTCGTCCTTCGGCGCCGATACCGCGCGCTGGTTCGTGCTCTCCGATTCGCCGCCCGAGCGGGACGTGGAATGGACCGCCTCGGGCGCCGAAGCGGCCCATAAGCACCTGAACCGGGTCTGGAACCTGTGCGACCGGATCGGGGAGATGGACCGCAATGCAGAAGGCCAAGGCGACGAGGAGCTGCTGCGCGAGATGCACAAGTGCATCCGCGACGTGACGCTGGGCATCGATTCCTTCGGCTTCAACGCCGCGATCGCGAAGCTTTATGCCTTCACCGGCACGCTGTCCAAATCCAAGGCCAGCTACAAGGTGCAGCGCGAGGCGATCATGACGCTGGCGCAGTTGATGTCCCCGATGACCCCGCACCTGGCGGAGGACATCTGGAACCATCAGGGCGGCGAAGGACTGTGTGCCACTTCCCCTTGGCCGGTTGCGGACGACGCGATGCTGGTCGAAGACACCGTCACCCTGCCGATCCAGATCAACGGCAAGCGCCGCGGCGAGATTGAGGTCGCCAAGGATCTGGACAAGGCAGAGGTTGAAAAACTCGCCCTCGCGCATGAAGCTGTGCAAAAGGCGCTGAATGGCGGCGCTCCGAAGAAAGTGATCGTGGTTCCGGGCCGGATTGTGAATGTCGTTGCTTAACCGCAGAACCCTGCTTCTGGCCCTGCCCCTGCTGGCAGCGGCCTGTGGCTTCACCCCGGTGTACGCTCCTGGCGGCACCGGCTCCGCGCTGCATGGGCGGATCGAGGTCCAGGCGCCCGAGGAGATCAAGGGCGCCACCGGTACCGACGCCTATTTCCTGGTGCAGAACCTGGAACAGCGGCTGGGCCGCGGCGGCAGTGCGGCCTACAAGCTGGACTTGACGCTCAGCACTCAGGAAGAAGGCCAGGCGATCACCGCCGGCAACGAAATCACCCGCTACTCGGTGATTGGCACCGCCAGCTACTCTTTGACAAGATTGGCAGATGGCAATATCGCCTCTAGCGGCACCGTGCGGAACTTCACCGGCTACTCCGCTACCGGCTCCACCGTGGAAACGCTGGCAGGCGAGCGTGACGCGCATGAGCGGCTGATGGTGATTCTCGCGGACCAGATCACCGCACAGATCCTGGCAACTGCGGATCTCTCCGCTCCGGCAGAATGAAGCTCTCCCCGCGCGAAGCTGACGGCTATTTCGCCAAGCCCGATCCGGGTAAGACCGGCATTCTGATCTATGGCGCAGATGCCATGCGCGTGTCGCTCAAGCGGCAGCAGGTGTTGGCCGCCCTACTTGGCCCCGGCGCCGAGGAAGAGATGCGGCTGAGCCGCCTGCCCGGCGGCGACCTGCGCAAGGATCCGGCGCAGCTGTTGGACGCAGTCAAGGCAGTAGGGTTTTTCCCCGGCGTGCGAGCGGTCTTTGTCGAGGGCGCCAACGACACTGCCACGCCCGCCATCACAGCAGCGCTGGAGGAATGGCAGCCGGGCGACGCCCAGATCGTGGTCACAGCCGGGCAGCTCAAGGCCTCCTCCAAACTGCGCAAGGCGTTTGAAGGCCACAGCAACGCCTATGCCGTGGGCATTTACGACGACCCGCCCTCGCGGGCAGAAATCGAACGCATCCTGAGCGAGGCCGGCATCCGGGACGTGCCTGGCGACAGCATGTCGGCGCTGACGGATATTGCCAACGACATCGGCCCCGGCGATTTCTCCCGCATGATCGAGAAGCTGGCACTTTATAAGCACGGCGACAGCACCACGCTGTCGCTGGAAGATATCGGCGCCGTTGCCCCGCAGTCGACCGAAGCCGCGCTGGACGACGTCCTGAACGTGGTGGCGGAGGGGCGCAGTGCCGAAATCGGCCCCCTGATCCGCCGCCTGCAGGCCCAGGGAACCAATGCGGTCACGCTTTGCATCGGCGCGACACGGCATTTCCGCACGCTTTATACCATCGCCGGTGCCCCCGGCGGTCCGGCGCAGGGCATCGGCCAGTTGCGCCCGCCGCTGTACGGCAAGCGCCGCGACCGGATGCTGCGGCAGGCGCAGAACTGGGGTGCGAACCGGCTGGAAACCGCGCTAACCATCATCACAGACACCGATCTGGCATTGCGCTCTGCCGGCCAGACAGCACCGGCACTGGCGCTGATGGAGCGCGCCCTGATCCGGCTGGCCATGCTGGGCCGCGCCCGCTGACGAGACGGCGCGCCATCCTGCTTGATCCGCTTCCTCTGGCGGCCCATGCTGTCAGCAAATGAACAGGAGAGAGATGATGTATTCCGTCACCGGCATCCCGCTGACCCGTACCTTCCGGGTGCTCTGGGCGCTAGAAGAGCTTGGGCAGCCTTACGAGCTAAACCAGCACGGCCCCCGCAGCCCGGAAGTTCAGGCGCTGAATGTCTCAGGCAAGGTGCCGGTGCTGCAAGTGGAAGGCGAAGTTATCACCGATTCGACCGCTATCCTCACCTATCTGGCTGACAAGCACGGCTCGCTGACCGCGCCCGCCGGAACAGTGGCGCGCGCCAAGCAGGACGCGATCACCCATCTGCTGCTCGACGAGATCGACGCCGTCCTGTGGGCTGCCGCTCGCCACAGCTTCATCCTGCCCGAAGAGCAGCGGGTGCCGGAGGTGAAAGGCAGCCTGAAATGGGAATTCGGCCACAATCTGGCACGTCTCGAAAGCAAGATGGCCGGTCCCTTCCTGATGGGGGAAGAGTTCACCATTGCTGATATCATCTGCACCCACTGCCTGAACTGGGCCCGCAGCGCCAAGTTCCCGGTCGAAGGCGAGAAAATTCAGGATTACGGCAAGCGAATGCGGGAACGCCCGGCTTATCAGCGGGTTGCAGAACTCGCCAAGTGATCCGCCGCCGCCCTCCCGGCCCAGCGCCCGGTGGCAAGGCAGGCGGTCAGCAGGTAACCGCCCGTCGGCGCTTCCCAATCCAGCATTTCCCCGGCGCAGAACGTGCCGGGGAGCTGTTTCAGCATCAGGTCTGCGTTCAGCGCATTCCGGCAGACCCCGCCCGCGGTGGAGATCGCCTCATCCATCGGGCGCAGGCCTGCGTGCTTTACCGGCAGCGCCTTGATCAGCTGCGCGAGAGCCTGCGCCTCCTGCGGCAGCGGGCGTCCGAATTCCTGCAACACCGCCGTCCGGGCCGGCCCCAGCTTCAGTACCTTGCGCAGATGGTTGGAAAAACTTGCCTTGCCGCGCGGACGCGACAGGCGGCGGGCAATCTCAGGCGCCTCCAGCTCCGGCAGCAGGTCCATGTGCAAAACGGCTCCATCCCGTACCGCCGAACTAACGGTATAGATGCCACCGCCCTCAAGCCCGCGTTCCGAAATGACCGCTTCTCCGCGCGTCGCAAGGCTGCCAGCGCGCAGTGCAATGCCTTTGAGCGGCTGGCCGAACTGAGGCGCCATATGTTTGGACCATTCCACCAGCAGCCCCGCATTGGCCGGCTGGAATGGCGAGAGGTCCACACCCCTTTCACGTAAAAACGGCGCCCAGGCCCCGTCGGAACCCAGCCGCGCCCAGCTGGCGCCGCCCAGCGCCAAGACCACGGACGCGGCCTCAATCCGTCGCGGCCCTTCGGGCGTTTCAAAGGCAAGCGCGGTATCTTCCCAGCCGGTCCAGCGCCAGCGGGTGCGGATCTGAACTCCGTACCCCTCCAGCCGCGCCAGCCAGGCGCGCAGCAGCGGCGAGGCCTTCATCACCGTGGGGAACACCCGGCCTGTCGAGCCGGTGAACAACTCACTCCCCAACGCCCGTGCCCAGTCCTGCACGGCCTGTGCATCAAAGGCGCGGATCATCGGGGCCAGCCAGTCCGCCGACCCGCCATAGTGCGTGATCAGCTGCTCAAACGGTTCATCCTTGGTCAGGTTCAGGCCGGACTTGCCCGCCATCAAGAACTTGCGCGCCACCGATGGCTTGGCCTCAATCACCAGCACCCGGTGCCCGGCACGGCCCAGCTCCTCCGCGGCCATCAGCCCGGCAGGCCCGGCACCGATCACCACTGCGTCCCAAGTTTCCGTCATGCCATCCCCTTGCCAGCGCCTGCCGCCAGCGTGTCTATTCACCGCACGAAACCGCAAGAGGCCCGCACATGTCCGATCCGGTCTGCCCGCTTTGCGGCCGTCCCATTCCGGACGGCGTCCCGCAAAGCCTGCACCATCTGATCCCAAAACTGAAAGGAGGCAAGGGCGGGCCGACGGTGCTGCTGCATGACATCTGCCACCGTGAGATTCACGCGACGCTGAGCGAAGCGGAACTGGCGCGCGATTACAGCACGCCGGAAGCACTGAAAACACACCCGCGGCTGGCCAAGTTCATTGCCTGGGTGCAGAAACGCCCGCCGGGCTTCCGCTCCCGCGTGCCCGGCAAGCGGCGCAAGCGCTAGGTAATCTCCAGCCCCAGAAACGCCGGGCTGCCGCGCAGGTCGGCTCCAGCAATATGCTGGAATTCCAGCGTCGTATACGGCCGCTTCCACAGCCATGGACGGTTTCCCACAGCCCGCAGATCCGGATCCGGCGGTGTTTCGTCGGTGTAGGCCAGGAAATGCAGTTCAAAACCGAATTCCGCCACGTCCTGAACCGACAGCAGCGTCATGTCCGCGCGCATGGCCAGTTCTGCCGCGATGTCGCCGGTACGCAAGGTGATCTGCCCCACATGCGCCCCGCCGCCCAGCGGCAGCGCCGGGTCGCCCGCCTCTTCTGGCCGTTTGCCCTGAAAGTCATGCTGCAGCAGTTCGATGGCAAATCCTTCGGGATCATGCAGATGCGCCATGTAACCAATATCGCGAAACTGATGCGGGGCAGAGACCTCCACGCCCTTCTGCCGCAGCTGCTCGCAAGCGATGTCCAGGTTAGGCAGGCAAATGCCGATCTTCCAATAGCGCTCGTCCCGTGAGTGCTGGACCTGGCGGCCGCCCGGCTGCAGGATCAGGTCTGCGTCCTGCCCTGCATAGCCAGCACGCCAGGTCCCGTCATCGGACCGCAACTCCATGCCCAGCACATCCGAATAGAACCGGGCGAGCCGTTCGGGATCTTCCACCTGCAGCTGCACACCGGACAGCCGCTTCACCGGCACATCCTCAGAATCCCGGCGGCGATCTCCGGTTTGGCCTCCAGTGCGTGCGCCAGCAGCTCATGCGCGGTGCCCATCAGCGCGTCCGGCTCCACGATCCGGTCGACGAGACCGTAATCATAGGCCTCCTGCGCGGTGATCTTCTGCCCTGCCGCCAGGATCATTTTGGTGCGGGCAGGCCCGATCAGTGCCGCCATCCGGCCAGCATCCGAGGGCTGCGGCAGGTAACCGAGCTTCATCACCGGATAGAAGAACTTGGCAGACGGCACCGCAATGCGGATATCGCAGGCGAGCACCATGCCGTTCGCTCCCCCCGCCAATGTGCCGTTGAGCGCAGCCACTTTGAGGCAGGGAACAGCGG
Source organism: Leisingera sp. ABM4_103 (assembly GCF_056158685.1). NCBI lineage: Bacteria > Pseudomonadati > Pseudomonadota > Alphaproteobacteria > Rhodobacterales > Roseobacteraceae > Leisingera > Leisingera sp. ABM4_103. The sequence continues at coordinate 1,233,674 of NZ_JBSWTU010000005.1, forward strand.
CCATTGCCGCCGACAGCCGCTCCCACACAGGTGAGGTCGCCAACCCGGCCCGCGCCTCGTCCAGGTCAGCACCGGCGCTGAACACCTTGCCCGTGCCAGTCAGGATAAGCCCGCGCGCCTCCTGCGCGCGTTCAGCGATCTCCGCCAGTTCGGTCAGCATCGCCTCTGTCAGCGAATTGGCTTTGTCCGGACGGTTGATCGTGATGGTCCACAGGCCGTTGTCCGCAATATCCAGCCCGATCATGCCAGCCCGACCCGCTGTCGGATGCTGTCCTCGCGCAGGGAGACTTCCTCTCCGACATAGTCGTCCGCGTCGGCCGTGCACATCCACATCAGCGTCCGCGCGGGCCATTCGGCGGGAATGTGGTCTTCCCACTCCAGTTCGCTCACCGGGTTGATGCCGCTGGCCTTGATCTCCCGCTGCATCTGTGTTGCCACCGTGCCGGGCGACAGGCCCATGGCGCGGATGCCGTTGCCGCGCTCCTCCAGGTCCAGCGCGCTGGTCAGCATCGCCGCCCCCGCCTTGGAGGTGCAATAGGCGCTCCAGCCCTCCAGCGGCCGGTGCGCCGCGCCGGAACTAATGGTGATGATCGTGCCGCCGCCCGCTGGCTTCATCAGCGGCAGCGCGGCCCGCATTCCGTTGAACACGCCCTTGACGTTGATGTCGATCAGCTTGCCCCAGTCTTCGGGCGCAGCCTCTTCCAGCCTGGCAATCGGCTCGATCACCCCGGCGTTGTTGATCAGAACGTCCAGGCTGCCGAATTTGTGATGCGCCTCGGACAGCGCCGCCTCGACCGCGGCGTAGTCAGCCACGTCGCAGGCGAAGGTCAGTACATTCCCGCCGATCTCCGCCGCCAGTTCCTGCAACGCCTCGCCGCTTCTGGCCAGCAAGGCCAGATTAGCCCCGGCAGCGGCAAACACCCGGGCCGCATCTGCGCCGATACCGCGGCTGGCCCCTGTAATTGCAACTGTTTTTCCATTGAAATCCATTCGCTGTCCCTCCAAGTGGCTGCTGACCCAAGTGGTAAAGCGGTTACGGGGAACGGTCCAGCCCATGGCCCCCTTGACGGCACTGCCCGCCGGGCCGACGATGATTTCAATTATCTCACAGAGAAAGGTTCTCTAATGTCCCGAATTTTTGCGCGCGGCGGTGCCGCAGCGGCAATTTTGGTTGTTTCCGCCCAGGGCGCCCTGGCCGATCTCAGCGCGCAGGACGTCTGGGCTGAGTGGAAGGCCTATCTGACCAGCACCGGCTATACCGTGTCCGGCACTGAATCCATTTCCGGCAGCACCCTAACCGTCTCGGATGTTTCGATGGTCATGCCGATCCCCGAAGAGGACGGATCGGGCACTGTCAGCCTGCCGGAGATCCGGTTTGTGGAAAACGGCGATGGCACCGTGAACCTGTTGCTGCCCGCAGAATTCCCGGTAGGGTTCGAGTTTTCCGCCGACGGGGAAACTTTCTCGGGCAAGCTTGTCTATACACATGACGGCTCCCCGATGATCGTGGCCGGCGATGCCGAAAACATGAGCTATGATTACCGCTCCTCCAAGGTCACCATGACACTGGCTGAGCTGGCCGCCGATGGCGAGGCCGTGCCGGACGGCGTGGCAAGTGCGCAGGTCACCCTGAACGATGTAACCACGACCACCGCGATGACGATCGCGGAAATGCGCAGCTACAAGCAGTCGCTTTCCGCCTCCAGCCTGAGCTACGACATGGGTTTCAACGACCCGGAAAGCAACGGCACCGGTACCTTCAAGGGCGCGCTGGAAGGTCTCAGCTTCAAGGGCACCGGAACCGTGCCTGCGGGGCTTGAAGGCCCCGACATGGCAGCGCTTCTGGAAGCCGGTTTTGCCTTTGACGGCACATTCACGTTCACCGGCGGCAACGGGTCCATTTCCGGGGTGGACGGAAGCGAAAGCTTTGCCATGGAAAGCAACTCCCAAGGCGGTTCGATCGCCGTTGCGATGGACAAGCAGCACCTGACCTACGACCTGTCGCAGACCGGCACCAATGTGAACATCACCGGATCCGAGATCCCCTTCCCGCTGGCGCTCAGCATGGCGGAGGCTGGGTTCAAGCTGATGATGCCGCTTGCCCAATCCGAAGAAGAGCAGGATTTCGCCCTGGGCGTTACCCTGCGCGATTTTGCCGTTCCGGAAATGCTGTGGGGCATGGTCGACCCGACCGGCCAGCTGCCGCATGACCCGGCCACCGTCATTCTGGACCTGGCCGGCAAGGGGAAGGTGCTGTTTGACATGTTCGACCCGGAAGCCATGGAATCTGTGGAAGCAGGCGAGGAACAGCCGGGCGAGCTGAACGCGCTGACCGTCAAGCATTTGCAGGTTTCCGCTGCGGGCGCCGAACTGACCGGCACCGGCGACTTCACCTTCAACAACGAGGACCTGACCAGCTTTGACGGCATGCCCGCACCGGCGGGTGAGGCCAACCTCAAGCTGACCGGCGCCAACACCCTGATCGACAAGCTGATCGGTATGGGGCTGATGTCCGAGGGCGACGCCATGGGCGCACGGATGATGATGGGCATGCTGGCCGTGCCGGGCGAGGGTGAGGACACGCTGACCTCCAAGATCGAAATCTCAGAGGACGGCCAGATCCACGCCAACGGCCAGCGCATCAAATAAACGTCAAATCACTGATGGGTAATGCGAGGGGGCTGCCTTTGGCGGCCCCTTTTTTGCACCCCGCACTTGCGGCAAGCCGCCTCACTGGATAGCTCTTTTACAGAGCAGAACAGAAGGTGCCCATGACCCAGTCCCCCGAAACGCTTTGCCACGCCCTGATTGACGCCGCCCGCAAGGCTGGCGCGGATGCCGCTGATGCCATGGCTGCCGAGGGCAGCTCTCTCAGCATCGAAGTGCGCGAGGGCAAGCTGGAGCATGCGGAGCGCTCCGAGGGCACGGACCTGGGCCTGCGGGTGTTTGTGGGCAAGCGGCAGGCGCTGGTGTCGTCGTCGGACATGCGCCCGGAAACTATCGCCGCGATGGCCGAACGCGCCGTGGCGATGGCCAAGGAAGCACCTGAGGATCCCTATGCCGGACTCGCCGATCCGTCGCAGCTGGCCCAAAACTGGGACCTGGCCGCGCTGGAGCTGGAAGACCCCTCGCGCGAGCCGGAACCCGCCGCCCTGCAGGCGGATGCCCTGGCCGCCGAGGCCGCCTGCCAGGAAATCGACGGCATCACCCAGGTGCAGTCGGCCGCCGCAGGCTATGGCCGCCACGCTGTTCATATGGCTGCCACCAACGGTTTTTCCGGCGGCTACCAGCGCACCGGCCGGTCGCTGTCCTGCACCGGAATCGCGGGCACCGGCACCGGCATGGAGCGTGACCACGATGGTGACTCGCGCACGTTCCAGGGCGATCTGCGCAGCGCTCAGGACATAGGCCAGACTGCCGGCGAGCGGGCCGTTGCCAGGCTGGGCGCGCGCAAGCCCAAGACCGGCAGCTTCCCGGTGCTGTTTGACGAACGCATATCCTCCTCCCTGATCGGGCATCTGATGTCGGCAGCTAACGGTGCGGCAATTGCCCGCGGCTCCTCGTGGCTGAAGGATTCGCTGGGCCAGCAGGTGCTGCCCGAAGCACTCTCCGTCATTGAAGACCCCCACCGCCCGCGGATTTCCGGCTCCCGTCCCTTTGACGGCGAGGGGCTGCCGACCCGCCGCCGCACCGTGGTGGGCAACGGCGTGCTGACCGGCTGGACACTGGACCTGGCCTCAGCCCGCAAACTGGGACTGGAAAGCACCGGCAACGCCGCCCGCGGCATCGGCGGGGTGCCCTCGCCCTCGACCTGGAACATCGCGCTGACCCAGGGCGAGGCCAGCCGCGAGGAACTGATCGCACAGATGGGCACTGGCCTGCTGGTCACCTCAATGATCGGCTCCACTATCAATCCCAACACCGGCGACTATTCCCGGGGCGCCTCCGGTTTCTGGGTGGAAAACGGCGAGATCGCCTATCCGGTGAACGAATGCACCATTGCGGGCAACCTGCACGATATGCTGCGGCGGATTGTTCCGGCCAATGACGCGCGCACGCACCTGTCCACCGTGGTGCCGTCGCTGCTGGTCGAGGGGATGACACTTGCCGGCAACTGACCTTCCCCTGCTTGTAAAAGCGGCGGAACTGGCCGGAGACATCGCATGCCGCTTCACAGGTCCCGAAGCCAGAAGCTGGGACAAGCCCGGCGGTGCAGGCCCGGTGACAGAAGCAGACCTGGCCGTGAATGCTATGCTCGAAGACATGCTGCAAAAGGCGCGGCCCGGTTACGGCTGGCTGTCGGAAGAAACTGAGGACACCGCCGCGCGGCTGTCGCGGGACCGGGTTTTCATCATCGACCCGATCGACGGCACCCGCAGCTTTGCCCAGGGCTCCCGTACTTGGGCGCATTCCATCGCCGTCGCGGAAAATGGCGTGGTGACGGCGGCGGTGATCTACCTGCCGCAGCGGGATCTGATGTACACCGCGGCCAAGGGCCAGGGCGCCGCTTGCAACGGCGAGCCGATCCAAGTTTCTTCCGCCTTGGATCTGGCCTTAACAGAAGTGTTGGCCGCCAAGCCCAACCTGCAAAGCCACCATTGGCTGGGCGGCACCCCGCCCGGTTTCATCCGCAGTTACCGCCCGTCGCTGGCCTACCGCCTGGCCAAAGTGGCCGACGGCCGGTTCGGTGCCATGCTGACACTGCGGCCTAGCTGGGAGTGGGACATTGCCGCAGGCGATCTGCTGCTGCGCGAGGCCGGAGGCACCATCACCGACAGGGTCGGCAACCCTTTGCGCTTCAACAACCCTACCCCGCGCCTGAACGGGGTGGTGGCCGGCGCCAGCACTTTGCACCAAGCTCTTTTGAATGCACTTGACCCGGCCAGCCCGGGCATTGCTGGACATTGACGGCAGACGGCCTTAAGCGGCTGTAACAGCAGCGGTTGCGCCGCCGACAAGTTTTTCACAGACAAACCCGCATGTTGCCGATACCTTGGGCCGGAAATTTCAGATCGAACCAGATGCAACGGCGAACCACAGCTCCCAGCCGCCAATCCGTACTGCAGCCCCGTCCCAGGGGTGAGCTGCTGTGGGTGCATGCAACAACGCCTGAGCGCTATTTGGCGCTGTGCGATATCGGCCGCCGTCTCAAGAACCTGCGCCCGGACCTGTCTGTGCTGGCAAGCTGGGAACCGGACCTGCGGCTTACCGGAACCGTTGGCTGCGATGTCCCCGTCGGCCCGCTGCCCGAGGACACGCTGGCGGAAGCGCGGGACTTTCTTGGCCATTGGCAGCCTGATGCCTGCATCTGGACCGGAACTCCTGCCCGGCGCGTCATGCTGCGGCAGCTGCGTGAACAAGGCACCGGTGTGCTGCTGGCCGACCTGCTGGAAGACGAGGTCCCGAACCGGGGCAGCCGCTGGCTTCCGGATCACCGGAGGCGGTTGCTGGAAGGACTCACCTGCATCCTGACACCGTCTAAATCAGTACAGGCGCGGCTGGTCCGCGCGGGGTTCCCGGCAGAGCGGGTGGAGCTGGCAGGAAAACTTCGGGTCTCTGCGACTCCGCCTGGCTGCAACGATGAAGAGCTGGCCGCGATGCAGCAGACACTGGGCAGCCGCCCGGTCTGGCTGGCGGCTCACGTCAAGCTCAGCGAGCTGCCTGGCATCCTGGACGCCCACCGGGGCGCACTGCGGCTGCTGCACCGGCTCTTGCTGGTGGTCGCGCTGGATGACTTCGCGGACCTGGATGCCGCGCGCGGCCTGCTCCAGGACAGCGGTCTGTCATATGCCGATTGGGAAACCGGGGGCGAGCCTGAGGACTTCACCCAGGTGCTGCTGACAGGCGGCGAAGACCTTGGCCTTTGGTACCGGCTGTCTCCGGTTGCGCTGATTGCCAGCAGCCTGGACCCCGCGGCCCAGGGCCAGTCTCCGCTCGATGCAGCCGCCTTGGGATCGGCTCTGCTGCACGGGCCCGGCGTCCATGCCCACCGCGACCTGTATGAGCGCCTGGCCATGGCCGGCGCTGCCCAGGTCGTGCGCACGCAGGCGGAAATGACCGATGCGGTGGTCGCGATGTCTGCTCCGGACAAGGCGGCGGAAATGGCCCTGGCCGGCTGGCAAAGCGTGACCGAAAGCGCCGCCACAACCGACACGTTAATGGAAAAGGTTCAGGGTCTGCTGGACCAGCGCGAGGATTCCCATGCGGGCACCTGACTTCTGGCACAAGCCGCCGGGCGAATTCGATCTGCGGGCCGCCTTGCTGGCGCCGCTCGGCTGGGCCTATGCGCGTGCCACTGCGTCCAGGGTCGCCAAGGGCAGCCCCGCCGCGCCCGGCGTGCCGGTGATCTGCGTCGGCAATTTGAACGCAGGCGGCACCGGCAAAACGCCCACGGTGATCTGGCTGCTGGAAACCCTGCGCAGCCTCGGACACGAGCCGCATGTGGTAACCCGCGGCTACGGCGGAACGCTGGAAGGCCCCGTGCAGGTGTTTCCCGGCCAGCATGAGGCCGCGCAAACGGGCGATGAGCCGCTGCTGCTGGCCGCCTTTGGCGAAGTCTGGGTCGCGAAGGACCGCGCCGCCGGTGCCCGTGCCGCTGCTGCAGCGGGGGCTACGGTCATCTTACTGGACGATGGCTTTCAAAACCCCTCCGTGGCAAAGAACCTGTCGCTGATCGTGGTCGACGCACAGCATGGCTTCGGCAATGGCCGCTGCCTGCCTGCCGGCCCGTTGCGCGAGCCGGTGGCCACCGGATTGAAACGCGCCGATGCGGTGCTCTCAATCGGCGCCGAACCGGCGCAGCAGGCATTTACCGCCGCCTGGAACAGCCAGCTGCAGGGCCTGCCGCATTTCACGGGCGCGCTGGAGCCGTTGCAAACCGGGATGCCCTGGAATGGCACCCGCGTGCTTGCTTTCGCAGGCATCGGCCATCCTCAGAAGTTCTTTAATACCCTGCGCAGCCTCGGTGCGGATATCGCCCGGGCCGAGGCGCTGGATGATCATCAGCCGCTGACCCCGGCGCTGCTGAACCGGCTGGAGAATGAGTCCAAGATGCGCGGCGCACAGCTTGTTACGACCGAAAAGGATGCCGTCCGTCTGCCTGACAGCTTCCGCCGCAAGGTGATCACCCTGCCGGTGCGGCTGCAGGTTGCCGGGGATGACGCTTTGAAAGACATGCTGAAGAAAGCGGCACCCGCGCCTTGAACCGCCACGGGTTTCGCTGCGGCTCTAAAGCGAGAAAAGCCCGGGCTACGGCCCGGGCTTGCCATCGTTGCAGCGGAGCTGTTTCTCAGCCTTCCAGCTCTGCATCAAGCAGTTTTTTGAACTCCTCGTAGGACTGGTTCGAAATCTTCTCGCCGTTCAGGATAAAGGACGGAGTCGACTCGATCCCATGCTCCGTCGCGTTCTCCTGGTACCAGGTCACCAGGGTCTGCGCCTTGGCGCCATCCTGCAGGCAGGCTTCCAGCTGCTCGTTCTCCAACCCCGCCAGGCGGCCGATCTTGCGCAGCTCATCCACGATCTCCGACGCACCGCCCGCGCGCGCCCATTCCGACTGGCCCTTGTAGATCAGGTCGGAAATGCCAAAGAACTTCTCCGGCCCGTTGCAGCGCGCAATCATCGACGCCCACAACCCGTAGCGGTCAAAATAGACCTCGCGGTAGATGAACTTCACCTTGCCGGTGTCGATGTAGTCTTCCTTCAGCTGCTTGAAGACTGTGTTGTGGAAATTGGCGCAATGCGGGCAAGTATAGGAGGCATATTCGATCAGCGTGACCGGCGCATCCTCGGCGCCCAGGGTCATCTCGGTGATGGTCGAGGTGTCCACTTCGGCCTCTTGCGCAAAGGCGGCGCCAACCAGCGGGTTTTCCGGCAGATTGCTCTGGGTGTTGAAACCGGACAGGGCATAACCACCCGCAACCACCGCAACAGCGGCAAACACACCTGACATGAGACGGGTCATTTGAACCCCTTTCCTTGCGTTTTCTGTTTTGTCAGCACATTGCGCCCCAGGCGTTCCAGGGCGGCGCGCAAATCGTCGTTTTCCACCCCAGCCGCCGCCTTGCTGGCCTCCGCAGCATCCTGCGGGTCCGGCTGCAGCGGCGCTTGCACTTTGGGGGCATATTTGAATTCCACGCGGCCGTCGGAAAATCCCGTCGGTGCCGTTTGCGTGATCCGCACCTTGGAGATGGCGTTGAAGCCGTAGACCGCATTCACCCTCTCGCGCAGGCGTTCCTTCTGCATCTCCAGCATCGGCGCATTGGCCCCGGTCGTCAGCACCGTCAGCGTGGCGCCAAAGGAGCCGCGGCCATAGCCGACGTTCACAGGCCGCGCCATGGCGGCAATATCCGGGCCTGCGATCTCTTCCCAATGGGTCAGCAGCCGGGACACCGCGAATCCCCGGCTTTCCCCCGCCTTGCGGATCTGCTCGTTGAGGAGCTTGGAGGTTCGTGCGAACCCGCGTGTTGTGCTGCGCCTGAATGCCATGATCTAGCTTTTGCTCGACTGCGTACCCTATTGTAAAGAGCCCGGGTACAGGCGCCAGCCCAACCGCAAGCCAAGGAATAACGAATGCGTGACTTGAACAGCAATGCAGGGATGATGAGCGGAGAGCTGCTGGCCTGGTACGATGTGCATGCCCGCGAAATGCCCTGGCGCGTCAGCCCGGCGGAGCGCGCGGCCGGCATCCGCCCCGACCCCTACAAGGTCTGGCTCAGCGAGGTGATGCTGCAGCAGACCACCGTGGCGGCGGTCCGCGAGTACTTCCTGCGCTTCACCAGCCGCTGGCCGACGGTGCTGGATCTGGCCGCGGCAGAGGACGCGGACGTGATGAGCGAATGGGCGGGCCTTGGCTATTATGCCCGCGCCCGCAACCTGCTGAAATGCGCCCGAGCGGTGGCGGATGAGCTGCAGGGCAACTTCCCGGATAATTTCGAGGACCTGCTCAAACTACCCGGTATTGGCCCCTATACCGCCGCCGCCATCGCCTCAATTGCCTTCGACCTGCCGGAAACCGTGCTGGACGGCAATGTCGAACGGGTGATGGCCCGGCTGCATGACATCCACGATCCCCTGCCCGAGGTAAAGCCCGTGCTAAAGGAGCGCGCGGCGGAGCTGACCCCGGCGCAGCGGCCCGGAGACTATGCCCAGGCGGTAATGGATCTGGGCGCTACCATCTGCACCCCCCGCAGCCCGGCCTGCGGCATCTGCCCCTGGCGGGACCCTTGCGCGGCGCGGGTCGCGGGCACCGCTGCCGAACTGCCCAAGAAAACACCCAAAAAGCCGAAGCCAACCCGGTACGGCATCGTCTACCTGGCCAAATCCGCGGAGGGCACCTGGCTGCTGGAAAGGCGCCCGGACAAGGGGCTGCTGGGTGGCATGCTGGGCTGGCCCGGGTCGGAGTGGAACGAGGCCCCTGCCCCCAATCCCCCCTTCGCGGCGGATTGGCAGGACCTGGGCGGAGAGGTGCGCCACACCTTCACCCATTTCCATCTTATCCTGCAGGTTTTGACAGCGGATCTGCCCGAAGGCTTCAACCCGGATCCCGCGCAGGAACTGATCCCGCGGCACGCTTTCCGCCCCTCCAGCCTGCCCACGGTGATGCGCAAAGCCTTCGATTTGCGCAAGGGGGGCTAGGCCGCGCTGCCTCCCTCTTGGGTTTTCAGACCTTTGGGCCTAGGGTCGGCCAAGACGCGCGCTGACTGATTGGGAGACACCGGCATGATTGCCCCCGAAACTCTTTCCCGCTGGCAAAGCGCCCTGCCGTTCTGGATGTCCTTCCTGCTTCTGCCGCTGGTCTGGATTGCGGCGCTGCAGGGCGGCTGGGCACTGCTGCTGCCGCCGCTGGTGACCTGGCACCTGTTTGCGGTGCTGGACGGGATGTTCGGGCTCAATCTGGAAAACGCCGACCCAGAGACATCCGACAGCGATCTGAATTGGTACAAGGCGCTGACCGCAGCCTGGGTGCCGCTGCAGTTCCTTACACTGTTCGGGCTGATTTGGTATGTCAGTGGCGCGGAGCACCTGAACGGCTTCGAGAAATTCGCGGCCTTCTTCGGGGTTGGCGTGGTGACGGGCGCCGTCGGCATCAACTACAGCCACGAGCTGATGCACCAATCCAGCCGGGTCGAGCGCTGGCTTGGGGATATCCTGCTGGCGATGGTGCTCTATTCCCATTTCAGGTCTGAGCATCTCTTAGTGCATCACCGCTATGTCGGCACCCCGCGGGATCCGGTCACTGCGCGATACAACGAAGGCTTCCACCGTTTCTATCCGCGGGTGCTGCGGCAATGCTGGCATTCCGCCTTCCGCGCCGAGAAGGAAAAACTTGCCAGGAAAAACCGCCCCTGGACCGACCGTTCCAACCCGTTTTTCCGCTACTGGGCTCTGCAAGCGGCCATGCTGCTGCTGGCGCTGCTGCTGGGCGGGCTGACCGGCGTGCTCTTGTTCCTGGTGCAGGCGGGCACCGCCATCTGGCAGCTGGAGGTGGTCAACTATGTCGAACACTACGGGCTGACCCGCAAACACCTGGGCGACGGCAAGTACGAGCCGGTCCAGCCGCGCCACTCCTGGAATGCGGCGCATAAGGCGTCGAACTGGCTGCTGATCAACCTGCAGCGCCACTCCGACCACCATTACAAACCGAACCGCCGTTTCCCGCTGCTGCAGAACTATACCGAGGCCGACGCGCCGCAGCTGCCCTATGGCTATCCGGTGATGACCATCGCCGCGATGATCCCGCCCCTCTGGCGGCGGGTAATGAACCCCCGCGTGCGCCGATGGCGGCAGCGGTACTACCCCGAGATCACCGACTGGTACGCCTATAATAAGGCGCAGAACCCGATGCCAAGGTAAGGCTTAGTCCCAAGCCAGCACGGTCATCGGCTGATCCAGCCCGCGCACCTCCTGCCCGTGGTGCCAAGTGCTGCCGTCCAGCAGGCCCGGCTCCGCTTGTTCCGCCTTGACCCGCTCCGCCAGCGTTTCACTGGTCACGATCCTGGCCTGCAGCTTGCGGGTGAGGTTCTCCAGCCGGGCGGCAACATTCACCGTCATGCCGATCACAGCATATTCCAGCCTGTTGGCTCCGATGTCGCCCAGCAGCGCCTCACCATAGTGAATGCCGATACCGGCGCGGATCTCCGGCTTGCCCTGCCGGATACGCTCCTTGTTCCATTTTTCCAGCGAGGCCCGCATGGCATGGGCACAGGCCAGCGCGTTGCTGGCATCCCGCCCCCCCGCCACCGGCGTGCCGAAGGTCGCCATCAGCCCATCGCCCAGGTATTTGTCCAGCGTGCCGTGATGGCGGAACACCTCGCGCTCCATCCGGCCGTGAAATTCGCGCAAGAGATCAATCACCTCCCGCGGATCCATCCCGGCGGACAGCCGGGTAAAGCCAACGATGTCGATGAAAAGCACGGCGATGTTCTCGCTGCGCACCTGTTTCAACGGCTCGTCGTTCTGCGACAGCTGCTCGACCACATTGGGCGAGAAGTACCGCGACAGGTTGGCCCGCTCCCGCGTCAGGCTGGCATTGCTCCGCAACAGCCCGTTGAACCGGCGCACCGAGAAACCCAGCGTCACCGCCACCAGCACAAAGACCACCGCCTCCTGCACCCGCAGCCGCACGACAAAACTGTTGGGATCAAAAAACTCCGCCAGCTCAGGGCTAAAGTCCAGGGCCATGTTCACTGCTTCTGATAGTCCCGGAACCGGGCTGGAGAACCACCAGACAAGGGCCAGCGCGCTGAGCCACATCGCTGCTGTCCAGGTGCCGATAGCAATCACCGTGCGCCAGGAATAGGCCATGGTTCCCGCCGCAAGGATGACGAAGAAATACTGGAAGTTGTCGAACCGGTAGAGCATAGCCGCCGGTATGTCACGGCTGTCGAAGGGATTGGGCACGACCAGGCCATAGGTCATGATGAGGAGATCGAGGAAGATCAGGAACAGCTCCAGGCGCGACCTGCCGACCTTGCCCGCCCGGCTGATAAACCACCCGTTGAGGCACAAAAGCGCAAGAATGCCGTGGTAATACAGCACGCTCCAGACCGGGTTCAGGAAGACGATGAAGACCGCGATGATAGGCAGCGCAATCCAGCGCGCCCGCACGGCAAGCTGCAGCCCGCGCCGCTTGTGCGCATCCAGCGCGGCCTCCGCGAACCTGCTTTCCGCGGTTGCGGCCTGCTGTAAGCTGCCACTCCCCGCCGCATGGGCGGCACCGGCTCCAGACGCAATTGCGGTATCGGTCATCGGTTTTCCCCCTGCCCGCTGGTTGCTGCAGTTCCGGCACTGCACTTAAATCCCCCGTTCCGCAGAAGGAATAGCGCATCGGGCCGCATAGGCGCAAAAAACCCCGCCTTGGACAGGCGGGGCAAGGTGTGCGCCTGCGCAAACGCGCAGGCACCTGCAATAGACTGTTGTGTTCAGAAAAGTCCTGGCGCCTCAGTTCTGCATCTCGGCCCGGATCTGCTGGCGCAGCACGTCGATCGGCACCGTCTTGCCATCGCGCTTGAAGCACCAGTAGGTCCAGCCGTTGCAGGACGGCGCGTTTTCCAGATGCGCGCCCACCTGGTGGATCGAACCTTTGATGTTGTCGCCGATCAGGGTGCCGTCAGCCCGCACCTTGGCCTTGTGGCGGCGGTTCATCGAGTAAAGCTCCTCGCCCGGGCGCAGCATTCCGCGTTCCACCAGCTGGCCGAACGGCACCCGCGGCGCCGCGCGCTTGCTGGCGGACACCTCCAACGCCTCGCGGTCGAACTTGCGCACCGCCTTGATCCGCTTCTCCGCCACCTTGCGGTAGGCTTCCTCGCGTTCGATGCCGATGAACTCACGGCCCAGCATCTTGGCCACAGCGCCGGTGGTGCCGGTGCCAAAGAACGGGTCCAGCACCACGTCGCCCGGGTTGGTCGCGCCAACCAGGATCCGGTGCAGCAGCGATTCCGGCTTCTGCGTCGGATGCGCCTTGTCGCCGTTCTCGTCCTTCAGCCGCTCATGGCCGGTGCAGATCGGCAGCACCCAATCGCTGCGCATCTGGATGCCTTCGTTCAGCGCCTTCAGCGCCTCGTAATTGAAGGTGTATTTCGCGCCTTCCGACTTCGATGCCCAGATCATCGTCTCATGCGCATTGGTGAACCGCTTGCCGCGGAAATTCGGCATCGGGTTCGACTTGCGCCAGATGACGTCGTTCAGCACCCAATAGCCTTCGTCCTGCAGCACAGCGCCGACACGGAAGATGTTGTGATAGGAGCCGATCACCCAGATCGAGCCGTTCGGCTTCAGCACCCGGCGCGCCGCCTTGAGCCACTCGCGGGTGAACTGGTCATAGGCCTGAAAGCTGGAGAACTGGTCCCAGTGATCGTCAACGGCATCGACTTTGGAGTTGTCGGGACGGTGCAGCTGGCCTTTCAGCTGCAGGTTATACGGCGGATCCGCAAAGATCAGATCGACCGAATTGGCCGGCAGACTGTTCATCTCTTCGACGCAGTCCCCGCCAATAATCGTGTTTAAAGGGAGCGCTGCCGCGCCCTTTGTCATGGTTTTATTCATTGCTCTGCCTCATAACCGCGGCGCATTTTTGCGCTCATTAGGTTGTCCACAGGATGAGTCATCGCGGATTCGAGGTCAATTTGTTTATTATAACAACGCGCTACGGTTCACTCTTGATACAAGATATTGTGTACTGGCTTAAACGAGCGCCGATGATGTGGGGTCACACCCAGCTGAACTAGCGCCTCACGGTGCTGTTTCGAGGGGTAGCCTGCGTTTTTCTCCCAGCCATATCCCGGGAACTGTTGCGCCAAATCCACCATGATCCTGTCACGTGCCAGTTTGGCGATGATTGAGGCCGCCGCAATCGACAGGGATTTAGCGTCGCCTTTGACGACCGCTTCGCTGGGCAGAGCCAGCCCCCTGGGGATCAGGTTGCCATCAATCAGCAGGTAATCCGGCGCCGGGTCCAGCGCCGCCACCGCGCGTTCCATCGCCAGATGGGAGGCGCGTAAAATATTCAGGGAATCAATCTCTTCCACCGTTGCGTGGGCTATGGCCGCCTGCGCGCAGGACAAAATCTTACCTTCCAGCGCCTCGCGCTTTTTCAGGCTCAGTTTCTTGGAGTTGTTCAGACCTTCGGGGATCGCGGCGGCGTCCAGAACCACAGCTGCGGCCGTCACCGGCCCGGCCAGCGGCCCGCGGCCCACCTCATCCACTCCGGCTATCCTCACATGCCCTTGCGCAAGGGCGGCGGCTTCAAGGCTGTAATCAGGCTGTGTCATCCCCCCCGTCAAAGCCAATGCCTGCCGGTTATGCAAGGGCGGCAGCAAAAAAGGGGGGGCCGAAGCCCCCCAGTTTGCTGCTCGAATTTGTATTCAGGCTCAGCGCCGCACCAGCCGGTAGCCATGGCTGTTCAGGCAGCCCGGCTTGTAGCCGGTGCGATGGCGCTTGCCGTTCCAGAACGTCACCCGGCAGGACTGCGGCAGCGCCTTGGTGTAGCCATAGCTGCGCTCAAGACAGCCCTTCCCAACCAGCGGGTGGTTGCTGCTGTAGCGCGGGAAATACTTCAGGCACTGGGACGGCAGGTCATAGCGGCGCACCCGCGGCGGCAGTGGTTTCACATGCCTGTCATCACGGCCGTATCCCCGGTGCTTGTGGCCGCCATGGGAATGGTTGTGGGGCGGCGGCGCATAATTATGCGTCACCGTATGGTCATCCTTGTCCCGGGAATGCTTGATCGCAGCACCAAGGATTCCCAGCAGTGCCAGTCCGCCAAGAATTTTGGCAACATCCTCATCGGCACGGGCAGGCGCTGCCGAGAAACCGGTTATGGCGATGGATACAGCTACGATCAAAGCAATGAATTTGCGGTGCGGTTGCGGGCGGGGTGTCCGGGTCATATCAGGACCTTTCTCAAAAATAGATTGTCGCGCAGCCATTGCGCCTTGATGACCTCAGCCTGCTCTCGCCCTGTCCGGACAGGCAATATCGGCCCCTTGATATCGGATAACACCGTGTTCAACCCCCTGCGGTTATTGAATTTCACATCGCAGAACCGCAGGATGCCCTCATGAAACAGCACCTCCTGATAGCCGCCCTTGCGGCCGCCCTTCTGGCGCTCTCCCCCCCGGCGCATGCCGCCGAATGCTATGCCGACTACAAGGCCAAGCAGGACAACCCCTTGCGCCTGCATTATGGCGTGATCCAGCTCTCCGGCCCCTGTCAGAAGAAGGCCGCCAGGAGCGAGATCCAGGCGCGCATCGCGTCCGATGGGTGGAAGCTCCTGAATGTCCTGTCCGTCTTCGGCGCCGAAGGCCTGCAGCAAAGGAGGGCCAATGCCGGATCCTACTATCTCCGTTTCTGAGGCCCGTTCCGCCGGCAGCAAAGTCATCGGCTTTGGCATCGCCGCCATTGTTGCGATTCTGGCGCTGGCCGGCACGGTGCTGCTGCTGACTCTGCCGGATGCCAATGCGTTCAACGCCCGGGTCGAGCGGCTGTTTATCGAAAACGACCTGACCGCCCAGGCTGAAATCAAGCTGCTGGAAATCCTGGCCCAGTCCGGTACCGCCTTTGCGGACACTTTAACCAGCTACCGGATGGTGATCTTTGTGCTGCTGGTCTTCGCCACTGCGATGATGGTCGCGGCGCTGACAGTGCTTGGCATGCTGGTGATGCTCAACCGCCGCATGGCGCAGATTGAGCGTGCGGGCATTCAGGTGACTGAACTGCTGATCAGCCGCGATGAAAACACCGTCTACCTCAACAACATGGGGTTCAAGCTGACGCCCGCCGC
The DNA here is from genome assembly GCF_056158685.1 of Leisingera sp. ABM4_103. Taxonomy (NCBI): domain Bacteria; kingdom Pseudomonadati; phylum Pseudomonadota; class Alphaproteobacteria; order Rhodobacterales; family Roseobacteraceae; genus Leisingera; species Leisingera sp. ABM4_103. The sequence goes on from NZ_JBSWTU010000005.1 coordinate 1,249,452, forward strand.
GATGGAAACCCTGTCGGTCCTGGCCGAGGCCCGGCTGGATGACGATGTGCTATCGGGCGCCGAGATCGAAGCCGTCATCTCAGGCCGCACCTCGGCCGATTGCGAGGAAGCCGCCGGCGCCACCCGTATCAAGCGGCTGCGTGACACGCTGGGCAACCAGATGGTCAGTGAGCTTCTGGTCAAGAACATCGCCAAGCGCGGCTACGTGCTGGCCATCAGCAAGGATGTGATCCGGATGATCTGACCTGGCTTGCTCCGGCTCACTCAATATCATGTGTTCGGCTCTGGATTTCCGGCCCGCAGACCCCAGATAGAGCAGAACCGGCCGATGCCGGCCGGTCTTGGATGCCGCCGCAAGGACAAGGACCTCAGGGATGGATGCACAGGTGCAGACCCGCAACCGGGGCTACGGCATTGTCGTCGAGCCGCTGCACGGCCAGGTCACTGCCCGTCGCAACGGCATCATCCTGGCGCAAAGCACCCGCGCCAAGGTGATGTATGAAACCCGCCTTCCACCGGCGATCTATTTCCCGGCAGAGGACGTGACCGCCCCTCTCTCCCACCACACTGCCCTGCAAACGTTTTGTCCGTTCAAGGGCACCGCCAGCTACCGCGACATCCTGCTGCCCCGCGACCGCGTGCAAAACGGTGTCTGGGCCTATGAGGACGCGATGCCCGAGGCCGCGGCGATTTCCGGCCATATCGGTTTCATGCCCGGTGCAGAGGCTGAATTCGACCTGGGCCGGAACAAGGTCGAGATGCCGGACTACGGCAATATCTCCGGCCCGGTGATCGACTGGCTGCTGCGCGATGCGGCCTTGGTGCCAACCCCGGAAGAGCTGACCGCCGCCCTGGCGGAAAAATTCGTCGAGCAGGGCATCTATCTCTCCCGCCTCTCGGTCATGGCCTGGTCGCTGCACCCGCTGATCGCGGGCAAGAACTTTATCTGGCAAAGGAAGACCGGCGAGGTCACCACCTACGCGCCATCTTACGAGATCCATGACCACCCAGCCTACCAGAACAGCCCGCTGCGGCATGTCTCCAACGGCCTGGGCGGCGTGCGCCACCGGCTCGGCAGCTGCTGCTCGGACGACGCCTTCCCGATCCTCGAAGACCTGCGCAAGGAGGGGGCCACCGATTATGTCGCCATGCCGCTGCGGTTTTCCGACGGGCGGATCAATGTGCTGACCCTGACCAGCGACCACCCAAACGGCTTCTCCACCTCCAACCTCGGGCTGATCTTCGAATGCTCGGATGTGGTCGCGCGCTACTATGAAATCTTCATGCAGCGTGAAAACGCCCAGTCGCTTCTGGAAACCTACGTTGGCAAACGCACCGGCGCCCGGGTGCTGGGCGGCGAGATCCGCCGCGGCGACGGCGACGAGATCGACGCCGCCATCATGTTCTGCGACCTGCGCGGCTCTACCCGGCTGGAGGAGCAGCTGGGCCGCCAGGACTATATCGCGCTTCTGAACCAGTTCTTCGAGACCGCCTCGACCATCGTGCATGATCACGGCGGCGAGGTGCTGAAATTCATCGGCGACGCTGTGCTGGCGGTGTTCCCGGCCGGCAGCGACCCGGAAAAGGCCCGCACCCAGGCGCTGGACAGCGCCCGCGCCATCGTCGCCCGGCTGGAAGAAATCGCGGGCGAAGAGGACGGCCACCGCTGCGAGGCCGCCATCGGCATTGCCTATGGCCGGGTGACTTATGGCAACGTCGGCTCGCGGGAGCGGCTGGACTTCACGGTGATCGGCCAGGCCGCCAATATCGCCGCCCGGCTGGGCGATTATGGCAAGACGGTCGATTATCCGGTCGTCGTCAGCTGCGACATTCTGAGCGACGCAGCACAAGGCATCCCGCTGGGTGCTGTCAGCCTGCACAATGTCTCCCAGCCGGTGACCTGCTTTGCCATCCCTGCCAGGACCGAACCGCAAGCCGCGGCTGAATAGCCCCGCCTCCGTCTGTTCAGCCCCGGGTCAAGGGCAGCGCAGCCGCCGCGCATTGGCGCGGTTTACCCTTGAGGCGGGGATGAAGAGCCACACTGGAGCCGGGCCTTCAGGGCAAACCTGCCCCTGAAGGCCTTCTCAGCAGAACCCCCTCCGCCCTGCCCGCAGGGCAGGGCCACGCCCAAGGCTGCTTTGCCGGCATCTTCGATGCAGGCAACAGGCGCGGGAGCTTTCCGCCGCCCCTCACTCAGCCGGTCACAACCCCGCGCTGCGCCTCATCCCCCATGGAGACCAGCAGCGGGTCCTTCGCCTGGCGCGCCTTGAAAGCCTCTTTGCAGGTCATCCCCTGCCAGCCGCAGTGCACCAGAGACTGCGCCACCGCGCCGCCCAGCGTAGTGCCGGGGCCGGTCACGATGAACAGGTCGGGCGCGAACTCATAGGCCGCATTCTGCACCGCGCGGGTGAAGTCATAAGGCTCCACCACCTGATGCCCCAAGGTGTAGTCCCAAAGGGCCCGTGTGTCCGTCGCACCCGGCCACCAGATCTGCCCACGCCCGTCGATCAGCGGCATCTCCGGCTGGGTGAACATCTCCGCCCCCAGCCGCTTGCGCCCTTCTGCCGCCACCGGCGCCTGCAGTGAGGTGTGGAAGGCCGCATGATTGGCCAGCCGCATTGGAAATCGCTCCTCCACCACAGGCACTGCCGCCTCAAACGCCGCCAGTCCGGCCTCGTTCCCGGCCAGCACCAGCAGCCCGCCCAGATCAATCGAGAGCCCCAGGTCATGCCCCTCGCGCGCATTGATCTCTGCCGCCAGCGCCAGCAGCTCCGCCTTGCGCGCGGGATCATTCTGCCAATCCGGCCCGGCAAAGGGATAGACCAGCTGACCACCGATCAGCTGTTTCTGCATCAGCGTGCCCATGGTGTTCACCACCTTGAACCCGTCCGCCGCAGTCAGCGCCCCGGCCGCCGCCAGCGCAATGTACCAGCCCATCGAGTTGCCGGTGACCGCAACCACCTCGATATCCTCCGCCAGCGACTGCGCATCCGCCAGCGCCGAGGCATAGATCAGCGGCGAGGCGACGTCCCCGCGGGAGTATTTCGACACCGAAAACCGCGTGGCCCCGTCCAGAGCCGTGACTTCTTCCTGCCCGGCCTCGCGCCTCTGCGCGTCAAAGCCCGCAAACAGCGCCGCCTTGTCTGCGTGGTGGCGGTGAAGATACCCCAACTCCGCCTTGTTGTAGGTGCCCCGGCCCGGGCAGATCAGAACAGCGGTGCGGGTCATTTTTTGCCTCCTGCCAGCTTCAATGCAGCCTCAATGATGCTGTCCTTCGACGGCAGCGTAGCGCCATAGGCAGGCCCGGTTGCAATGAAGCAATCGCTGGCGGCGATCCGCGCCGCAGGGATATCGCTTTGCTCCGCAAACAGCGCCATCAGCGCCTCCGACTGGCTGCCGGTGACACGGCATTCGTCGACGATCAGCACGTTCTTGCAGCCCTCGACGGCTTCCAGCAGCGCCGCCTCCGGCAAGGGCGCCAGCCAGCGCAGGTCCGCGATCCGGGCTTTCACGCCTTGCACCGCCAGTTCGGCCTGCGCCTGAGCCGACAGGTAGCGCCCGTTGCCATAGGTCACGATCGCCAGATCGGTGCCGCCGCCATGCACACCCACCTCCCCCAAACCAATGCGCCGATCCGGCGACGGGTAGGTCCGCATCCAGCCGCCATCCTTGACCTCGTGCAGATCCCGCATCGGATACAGCGCGATAGGCTCGACAAAGACCACCACCCGCTGCTCTTCGCGCGCCAGCCGCACCGCCTCGCGCATCATCATCGCAGCCTCCGCCCCGTCTGACGGGCAGGCAATCACCAGCCCCGGAATATCGCGCAGCACCGCCAGCGAGTTGTCGTTGTGGAAATGCCCGCCAAAGCCCTTCTGATAGCCTAGACCGGCAATCCGCAGCACCATCGGGTTCGAAAACTGCCCGTTCGAGAAAAACGGCAGCGTCGCCGCTTCGCCGCGCAGCTGGTCCTCGGCGTTGTGCAGGTATGCGAGGAACTGGATCTCCGGAATGGGCAGGAACCCGTTGTGCCCCATGCCAATTGCCAGCCCCAGGATCGACTGCTCATCCAACAGCGTATCGATCACCCGGTCCGGCCCGAACCGCTGCTGCAGCTTCTGGCTGACGCCATAAACCCCGCCCTTGCGGCCGACATCCTCGCCCATCATGACGATTTCACTGTGCTCCAGCATCAGATCGGTCAGCGCCCAGTTGATGAGCCGCGACATTGGCTGCGGCTCCTCCATCGCCCGCATGTCACTGCCAAAGGCCTCCGTGCGCGCCTCTTCACTCGGGCCATTGGTTGGCGCACAGTCCCGCTTCGGCGGGATCAGGCTGGCCGCGACATCCTCTGAGGTTTTCAAATGCGGCCGCGTCACCGCTTCCGCCCGGATCCGCTCCACCCGCGCGCAGGTGTCCGTGTAGATCTTCAGCGCCTCCGCCGGCTTCAATGCCCCGGCCTCATCCAGCAGCCGCACCGAATGCAGCAGCGGATCGTTGGCTTCATCCGCCTCCACCTCGGCCTTTGCCATGTAGGTGGTCGGCACATCCGCCCCGGCATGGCCATAGAGCCGCACGGTGCGCAAATGCAGGAAGGCGGGCTTTTTACGGGTCCGCACATACTCCGCCGCCTCCTGCGCCACCGCAAAGGCGTTGTAGATATCCAGCCCGTCCGCTTTGAAATACTTGATGCCGGGCCGCCCGGCCATCGACGCCTCGATCCAGCCTTTCGGCGTCTTGGTCGAAATGCCGATGCCGTTATCCTCGCAGACGAACAGCAGCGGCAGCGGCGTCGACTGCACCGAGGTCCAGCCTGCCGTGTTGATCGCCCCCTGCGCGGTCGAGTGGTTGGCCGAGGCATCCCCGAAGGAGCATATGACAATCGCGTCCTCCGGCAACACCTGATGCTCCGGCTGGTGCCGCTTGGCCGCGCCGATGGAATAGGCCGCCCCCACCGCCTTGGGCAGATGCGAGGCGATGGTCGAGGTTTGCGGCGGGATCATCAGCGCCTTGGATCCCAAGACCTTGTGCCGCCCGCCAGAGGTCGGGTCCTCGCTGGAGCAGGCAAAGGACAGCAGCATATCCCAGGCGATCCGCTGCCCCGGCACCTGATCTGCACGGGCAATCTGAAAAGCGGCATCGCGGTAATGGAGAAACGCCATATCGGCCGGACGCAGCGCCTGCGCAACCGCCGCCATCCCCTCATGCCCGGAAGAGCCGATGGTATAAAACCCCTCCCCCGCCTTCTGCATAGCCCGGCTGGTCAGATCCAGCGCCCGGCTCAGCACCTGCGCCCGGAAGGTGCCAACGGCCTTCGCCGCGGTCAGCGGCCCTGCCGGCGCAGCGCCTGCAGGCAGGGTCCCGGCCTGAACCCGTTCGAGGAAATTCTGATGCACGATCTGGGCGCGGTCCATGCGGCCTCCTTGGAACACTTGCTGCGGTCAGTTATCCGCGAAACCCCGGTACAACGCCAATGAGATTGCGTACTGCTGCCATTCCGAAATGGAATGACAGCCTGCCAATTCAGTCCGATCTATCACATGATAGGTCACCCAATCCGCCCTCGGCCGCAGTTTGAGTTATCCGGCCTCCAGCCACGCTTCCGGTATGCAGCGTCAAAGAAATCGCAGCCGGCAGGTTCGAGACGGCAGCGCCCTTCCCGTGCCTCAACAAGGGTCACAACGCTCTGAACAGCGCTGCCTCTGGCCTGTCAGGCGCCGTAAGCCCCGGCGCGACTGCGCCGGGGCCTTTTCTGTCAGGCTCGTGAGAACCACTTGCCCCATTTGAGGCACACAGGCCGGATCAGGCGCTGCGGCAGGACTTCACTCCCATACGGATGATTTCGCTGCCCTTTATCTTGTAGATGCCGGAGATCCGGTTGCGGCCTTCCGCCATGAACCAGTCTTTCAGCGGCTTAGGATAGTGATCAGCCATTACCCGGCTGAAATAATCAAAATCCTTCTGCGCCAGGCGGCGGCCGCTGCGCGAGGGGCCGTGGAAGCCGAAGGTGGTGCTGGGATCGACACAGGCCCCTGGCAATCCGAGGAACATGGTGCAGGTGGAATAGCAGACCCGGCCGCGGATCTCGACCCGGACACCGTTTTTTTGCAGGTTGTTCAGCTCGATCAGCCGGTCATGCAGATAGCCGCCGCGGTCGCTGCCCACCACATAGGTCTGCTGAGCGGCAGCCGCCTGCGGTTGCAGCAGCGCCAGCGCCAGGCCGACAGCGGCTGCGGCCTTGGCGGCTGTGCGGACGGTGGAGCGGGCGCGGCCCAGCAGGGCAGCCGAAGAAGATGCGAAATTCAGTGCCAGCATGGTCAGATCTCCAATGCAATGAAACGGGCTTTGGAGACTGAATAGAAAAACCCTGCGCGCTGGCCGGGGTGCGGATGTGGCAAAAATTAGTACATTATCAACACTTTAGCCTGCATGTTAGGCAAATTTTAAGAGTTATTGCCGCGATCTTCTGCGCCCCGGTCGTCCAGGTTCAGATCACACTTTTTGCCGGAACGAACCGCCGCAGGCAGACACCCGGTCGCCACCGGTTACGCTTCCGGTTCTGAAACCCGGCAGTCAGGAATGCGCCGCCTCACTCAACGGCCAGACGGGGAAGCTGAATAATACTCCCGGTACCACTCCACGAACTGCGCCACCCCCTCGGCCACTCCGGTCTTGGGCGCATAGCCCGTCAGCCTCCGCAGCAGCGAGGCATCGGCCCATGTGGCCGGCACATCGCCAGCCTGCATCGGCATCAGATTGCGGTCAGCGGTGCGGCCGGTGGCAGCCTCAACAGCCGCGATAAAGTCATTCAGCTGCACCGGCTCGGAATTGCCGATGTTGATCACCCGGTGCGGCGCCACCGGCGACAGGCTGTCGCCCTCCGGCACAGCCCCATCCGCAGGGCGTTCCGGCACCGCGTCCATCAGCAGCCGGACGGCCTCCACCAGATCGGTGATATAGGTGAAGTCGCGCTGCATGCCGCCATAGTTGTAGACGTCGATTGGCTGCCCTGAGAGGATCGCCTTGGTGAATTTGAACAACGCCATATCCGGCCGCCCCCACGGGCCGTATACGGTAAAGAAGCGGAACATGGTAACCGGCAGATCGAACAGATGCGCATAGGAATGCGCCATGTTCTCGGTCGCCTTTTTGGAGGCGGCATAGAAGGACATCTGGTGATCGGCCTTCTGGGTTTCCTTATAGGGCATCTCAGTATTGGCCCCGAATGCGGAGGAGGTGGAGGCCAGAAGCATGTGCCTAGGCGGATGGGCGCGGGCGGCTTCGAGGATCTCAAAGGTGCCGGTGATGTTGCTTTCCAGGTAGGAGCGGGGGTTCTCGATGGAGTAGCGCACCCCGGCCTGCGCCGCCAGGTGGACGACATAGTCGGGTCTGTGCTCTGCGAAAAGCGCCATCATGACTCCGGGCTCTTCGATACTGCGGTTGACGACGGAAAAACCCGGGTTCTGTTCCAGCATTGCCTGCCGGTCCCGCTTAAGCCCGACGCTGTAGTAATCCGACAGGTTGTCGATGCCCACGACACGGAAGCCGTCGTCCAGCAGTCGCCGGCACAGGTGGTAGCCGATGAATCCGGAGGAACCGGTGACGAGAACGGTTTGCTGTGTCATCTTCTGCTCCAGAGGCCTGTCTGAACCGCCGGGATCCGGACCCCGGCCATGGGGTGTAGTTTCTCCAGGCGCCGGACCACCCGCCGGGCATTATGGCAAACCGGGCAGGGGCATACCATCCCCGGCGGTTTATTCCAGTAACGCCAATTGGTTCGGCGCAAAGGATCGGCAGCTTCACTGACACCAGCGGGAACCGGCTCAGCAGGATCCGCGCAACATTCGGCACCTGCCAGCCAGGCATCCGAACACGGGCACGGGACAGAAACCACAGAGAGTTATGAGAAGATCTGGTGCCGGTGATAGGACTCGAACCTACGACCCCATCATTACGAATGACGTGCTCTACCAGCTGAGCTACACCGGCGCCGCTGGTTTCATAATGCTGGGTGGTGCCGTAGGCAAGCGAAATTGCCGCGCCGCCAGCGGCGGCATAAGACCTTTTCGGGCCAGGCTGCAAAACTTGGAAAACCTTGCTTCCAGCCTGCTATTTCCATTTGACGCCCCTTGCGAACCGCCTTATACGCCGGTCCCACGACACCTGCCCAGGTGGCGGAATTGGTAGACGCGCTAGCTTCAGGTGCTAGTGTCCGTATGGACGTGGAGGTTCGAGTCCTCTCCTGGGCACCATTCCCCCTGCATGTAAATTCAATATCCTGCCCGACTGACCGGGGATCTGAACATGTGCCCGCGCAAACCAGCGTGGCCGGCGCAGTTGAGTTTGAAGGCCAAAGCGCCTATTTCCTCTCCAGCCCCTGCCGGCGCGATGATCATCAAAAGGGAATTCCAGTGGCCAACCACCTGTACAAAAACGACCTGCCCGACGGGCTGGACCTCGGTCCCGTTGTCGCCATCGACTGCGAGACCATGGGCCTGAACCCGCACCGCGACCGGCTTTGTGTGATTCAGATGTCGGGCGGCGACGGCAACGCCCACATCGTGCAGGTGGAAAAAGGCCAGACCGCAGCGCCCAATCTGTGCCGGATGCTGGAAGACCCGAATGTGCTGAAGCTGTTCCATTTTGGCCGCTTCGACATTGCCGCCATGTACCACGCCTTTGGCGCCCTAGCCGCGCCAGTTTATTGCACCAAGATCGCCAGCCGCCTGGTACGCACCTACACCGACCGCCATGGCCTCAAGAACCTGACCCAGGAACTGCTGGGCGTCGATATCTCCAAGCAGCAGCAGATGAGCGACTGGGGCGCCGAAGAGCTGACCGAGGCGCAGCTGGACTACGCCGCCTCCGACGTCCTTCACCTGCACAAGCTGCGCGAGGCGCTGGACAAGCGGCTGGCCCGTGAGGGCCGCACCGAGATGGCCCAGGCCTGCTTTGATTTCCTCCCCATGCGCGCCAAGCTGGACCTGGCTGGCTGGCCCGAAACGGACATCTTTGCCCACTCATGACCGACGCAGAAAAATTCCTCGTCACCGCGCGGCAGGTGATCACCGATGAGGCCAAGGCGCTGAACACCCTGGCCGAAAGCCTGGATGAGCGCTTTTCCGAAGCGGTGCAGCTGATTTTGCAGGCCAAGGGCCGCATAATCGTCAGCGGCATCGGCAAGTCCGGCCATATCGGCCACAAGATTGCCGCGACCCTGGCCTCCACCGGCACGCCGGCCTATTTCGTGCACCCGGCTGAGGCCAGCCACGGCGATCTGGGGATGCTCTCTGAAGGCGACGTTGTGGTGGCGATCTCCAACTCGGGCGAGGCACCGGAGCTGGCCAACCTGCTGGCCTTCACCCGCCGCTTTGCGATTCCGCTGATCGGGCTGTCCAGCAAAATGGACAGCACCCTGATGAAACAGGCCGACGTTCACCTGCAGATCCCCTCGCTGGGCGAGGCCTGCGGCTTTGGCATGGTGCCCTCGATCTCCACCACGCTCACCCTGGCGATGGGCGATGCGCTGGCGATTGCGCTGATGAAGCACCGCGATTTCCGCCCCGAAAACTTCCGCGACTTCCACCCGGGCGGCAAGCTGGGCGCGCAGCTCAGCAAGGTGCGCGACCTGATGCACGCAGGCGACGCCCTGCCGCTGGTCAGCGGGGACACCCCGATGGCCGACGCGCTGATCGAGATCAGCCAGAAGGGCTTCGGCGTCGCGGGCGTGGCAGCTGCCGACGGTTCGCTGGCCGGCATCATCACCGACGGCGACCTGCGCCGCCACATGGACGGTCTGCTGAACAAGACAGCGGCGGAGGTAATGACAACCGGCCCCGCCACCATCGCCCCCGGCGCCATGGCGCAGGAGGCGGTCGCGGTAATGAACCAGCGCAAGATCACCTGCCTGTTTGTCGTCGATCCGGACAATGGCCAAAAGGCTGAGGGCCTGTTGCATATCCACGACTGCCTGCGCGCAGGCCTGGGCTGACTTGAGCCAGAGGGAGCTGACAATGGACAGCCATTCCAGAGCCGTTGCCTATCTCAAGGTGCTGCTGCCGCTGGCGGCCCTGGTTCTGTTGTCCACCCTGTTCCTGATCTCGCGGGGAGTAAACACCGAGGCGGTGATCCCCTTTGCGCAAAAAGAGATCGAGGACCGGATGAAAGGCCAGCAGGTCACCGCTCCCTTCTTCTCCGGCACCACTGCGGGCGGGGATGAGATCATGGTCACCGCCGCGCTGGCGCGTCCCGGCGGCGACGGCACCCCGGCGGTCGCCAGCGATCTGTCCGCCGACATCCGGCTGGCCCAGGGCGGCAGGATCACGCTGGCGTCCGAAACCGGCGCCATTCACCCGGGCCGGGACATGGCGCAGTTTACCGGCAAGGTGACAATAACCTCCGCCGACGGGCTGATTGTCGAAACCGAGGAGCTGAACACCGCGCTCAGCGGCCTGGAAGCTGACAGCCCCGGCCCGGTCCGCGCTACCGGCGCCATTGGCGAGCTGACTGCGGGAAATATGCACATCGGCGTCAAAACCGAAGGCGGCCCTGTCCATATGCTGTTCAAAAACGGGGTGAAGCTGCTATATGATCCCCAGCAACCGGAAAGATAACCTGTGTCCTATTTGCGCGCCCTGATTTTCTGCCTGCCGCTGGCGGTTCTTCCCGGCCTCGCGGCAGCGCAAACGGCCTCCGTCGCTTTTGGCGCCGTCAAGGCCGACCCCAGCCAGCCCGTCGAAGTCACTGCCGACAACCTGGCGGTCAACCAGGCTGACGGATCTGCCGAATTCACCGGCAATGTTCTGATTGTGCAGGGTATCATGCGGCTGTCCGCCGACAACGTCCTGGTGATCTACAAGACCGCGGACGACAGCGGCGCCAAGGCCGGCATCGAACGGCTTGAGGCGACCGGCAATGTGGTGCTGGTCAGCGGCCCCGACGCCGCCGAGGCAGAGCGCGCCGAATATACCATTGACAAGGGCACCATCGTGATGACCGGCAATGTGCTGCTCAACCAGGAAAGCGGCACCCTGGCGTCGAACCGTCTGGAGGTAAACCTGACCTCGGGCACCGCGCAGATGGCGGGCCGGGTGAAGACCATCCTGAACCCGAACGGCGGCAGCAACTGATGGCAAAACCCAACCTGACCGTAACCGAAGGGTCCTCCGGGCTGCGTATCGAAAAGCTGCGCAAATCCTACCGCAAGCGGGTGGTGATCCGGGATGTCTCGATGTCGCTGAACCGCGGCGAGGTGGTGGCGCTGCTGGGCCCCAACGGCTCCGGCAAGACCACCAGCTTCTACGCCATCGCGGGCCTGGTGTTCCCCGAAGCGGGCACCGTCAGCATCGACGGCCAGAACGTGACCGGCCTGCCGATGTACCGCCGCGCCAGGCTCGGCATCGGTTACCTGCCGCAGGAAATGTCGATCTTCCGCGGCCTGTCGGTCGAGGACAACATCTCCGCCGTTCTGGATATCTCGCAAAAGCACGAGCACAAGCGCCGCGAGCGGCTGGAAGAGCTGCTGTCGGACTTCTCGATCGAACATCTGCGCCGCGCGCCCGCGCTGGCGCTGTCCGGGGGTGAGCGCCGCCGGGTTGAAATCGCACGCTGCCTGGCCGCCGATCCCAAGTATCTGCTGCTCGACGAACCCTTTGCCGGCGTCGATCCGATCTCGGTCGGCGACATCCGCCATCTGGTGGCCGACCTCAAGAAACGCGGCATCGGCGTGCTGATCACCGATCACAACGTCCGCGAAACGCTGGAGATCGTCGACCGCGCCTATATCCTGCACGACGGCCAGGTTCTGATGTCCGGCAGCCCCGAGGAAGTGGTCGAAAACGAGAACGTCCGCCGGGTCTATCTGGGCGACAATTTCCGCATCTCCTGAGCCGCGGCGCGGGCAGCGTACACCCGGAAAAACTGCTTGAAAGACAGGCTTCTTTTTTCGGCGATATCCATTGACTCTCCCGCTGTCTTGCCGTCGAATTGACCCATGGCATACGCGCAGTCCGATGCAATCCGCTTACCAGCCTTGGCAACAGGGCCCGGATGGATGCACCCGGACGGCTGGCCTGCCCCCCGGTTCCGGACCTGACGTGACACCGCCAAGCTATTGCCTTGGCGGCGGGCCCGGCCGCAATAATTTGTGAAGGAGATCACATGCGTTATAAAATCAGCGGTAAACAGATCGACATCGGTGAAGCTCTGCAAACCCACGTGCAGAACGAGCTGGGTTCGGCCGTGCAAAAGTATGCCGAACGCCCGACCGACGCGGCTGTGGTCTTTTCCCGTTCGGCGCATGAATATGTGTGTGAAGCCACCGTCCATCTGTCGACCGGACTAAGCGCTCAGGCCAAGGCGCATGCAACGGAGATCTACGCCGCCTTCGAGGCCTGCTGCGAAAAGATGGAAAAGCAGCTGCGCCGCTACAAACGCCGTCTGAAGGATCACCACAAGGACCGCAGCGAGCCTGTTGAACATTTGGGCGCTAACTCGTATATCCTCGCGTCTGAGGAAGCGGAAACCGAACCGGACTCGCTGCAACCGATCATCGTCGCCGAAATGGAAACCCGCATTCCGTCGCTGTCGGTGGGGGAAGCGGTGATGCAGATGGAACTTGCAGGCGCCCCGGTTCTGGTCTTCCGCAATGAAGGCAAGGACGGATTGAATGTGGTCTACCGCCGCGAAGACGGCAACATCGGCTGGATCGATCCGTAAACACATCTAAGGCATCGGCGCCCCCGCCGGGGCGCCGGAACGGAGCAGACACATGCAGATTTCCAGCATCCTCAAGCCAGAGGCCGTCCGGGTTATCGGAGCGGCCTCAAGCAAGAAGCGGTTGTTTCAGGAAGTCGCAGATATTGCTCAGACGGCCTATGGGCTGGACGCCCAGCCCACTGTCGAGGCCTTGCTGGACCGCGAGAGCCTCGGCCCCACCGGGGTCGGACACGGCGTCGCCCTGCCGCACGCCCGTCTCGACAGCATCAGCGAGGTCTGCGGCGTTTTCCTGATCCTCGAGAAACCGCTGGATTTCGGCGCCGTTGACCGCCAGCCGGTGGATATCGCCTTTGCCCTGTTTGCGCCGGAAGATGCCGGCGTCGAGCACTTGAAGGCGCTCGCCCTGGTCTCGCGCACCCTGCGGGAGCAAAGCTTCTGCACCAAGCTGCGCGCCAACCACGATCCGGCGACGCTCTACACCATCCTGACCGAGGATCAGTCGGTCCAGGCCGCCTGATCCCCGCATCACACCTCAACACGCCCGATAATCCCGCTGGCCAGCCGGACAGCATTCAGCCGCGGCTCCATGGGTGCGGCCACCGGCCGGCGCTGCGCCATTTCCGCAAGCGCTCCCGCCCGTCATCGGCCGCCGTCCGGCGGCGCTCTTCCCGTTGGGCCGGGCATGGGCCAGGGCCTGCGGCCCAGCCCCATGCAGCAGCGCCCTTTGACCCGCTCTGAGTGCCGGCGCCCAGCCCAGCGCCAGCCGCCGCGCCGCACCTGTGCGGCGCCGGGCCCAAGGCCGCCAAGGGTGTTTGGCGCAGCCAATCATCCTGCGGGCGCGGGAGAGCCCCGCCCGCCTCAATGCTGCCGGATCAGCCTGCGCGCCAGGGGCCGAAGCCGAACGCCAGGTAGTCGCGCTGGTACACCGACGCGATCAGCGCCTCCAGCTCAGCGTCATAGATATCCTCCAGCGCATAGGGCCGCTCCGGCGCCGCAGCGGGCACCGGCCCGGGCTCCATCCGCCCCAGTTTCCGCGCCAGGGCCGGCAGATCCTCCGCCATCTCCGTCTCGCGGATCAGCAGGTCCGGCACCCCGACCCCGGCAAAGCCCTCCAGCGCCTGGCTCTGGCTGGCCCATTCCGCGTCCAGCCGGATCGAGGTCTGGCCCGCCAGGCTGGCCCGCACGAACTCCAGAAAGACCGCGAACGCCTCCCTGTGCTGCGCCCGGGTATAGCCCTCGTCCGGGCCCGCCTCCGGCACCGCCAGCCCGAACTGCCGCCGCAGCGTGTTGCGGATCTGCCGGTAACTGCCTTCGCCCGCATTCAGGATCCGGCGGCAGAACACCGCATGCGCCCGCGCCGCCGGATGCCGCAGCACGGTAAAGCTGCGGAACCCCGTGTTGCCGCGTTTCCACTGGCGCAGCTGTTTCTGGTTCATGCCCCGGATCAGCCCGTCCGGCGCGACCCGGTCCAGCCCCGCCATCCACTGCGCAACCTCCGCCGCCGGCCCGCCTTTCAGCGGCAGATACAGAAGCGGCGTTGCCACGCCCGCCACATAGCCGGGCACCGCCGGCCCGCGGCGCGGCTCGAAGTTCGGCGTGCGGGTCAGGTTGAACCGGTCCAGGCCCGACAGCGCCTCCTGCATCTCATCCGGATTGGCCACCTTGGCCAGCACCGGCGCCGGGTTCTGCCGTTTGAGGCTCTCATCCAGCGCCTCCAGCTGCTGCGCCACCCCCAGCCAGCGGGCCAGACCGTTCATCACCTCGACGCTTTGCAAGTCTTCATAAGCCACATAAAACGCCGTCTGCCCCAGCGTCTGCAGCCGGTTCAGCAGCGTGACCTGAAAATCCTGCAGCACCTCCACATGGGCGGCAAACTCCGCCGCATCGAACCGGGCCTTGGCCTCCTTGCGGCGTTTGACATTGGTCAGCTTCCACTGCCCCGTCTCCTGGGCGATCTTCCACGACACGTAGCTGTCCAGCGGGTTGCGCGTGAGGATGATCTTGGCGCAGCGCGGATCCTCCAGCATCCCATCCAGCACCCGCGGGTCATGGTCATGGAAATAGCGAAAGCCCCCCAGCACCCCGCTCTGCGCCTTGATCTCCTCGATAAGCCGCGCCGGATCCGCCTCGCGCATGGCCTGAGTCACGCCAAGGATTTCCCCTGAATTCGGGTAGCCGATGAAATGCGGGTTGAAGGCCTCGCCATGGCAGGTGAGCCCGTCAAAGGCATTCAGATTGGTCTCCAGGAAATTGGACCCGGTCCGCATTTCGGCAAAGACAACAAAGTAATCAAAGGAAGGAGAAGACATCGGGAATTATCGCACCAGATAGGGTTTGCGCTGCGGTTTGGAGTGGCGGACCAGGCTCTGCCCGACCGGGAAATCGCCCATCAGATACGGGTGCATGCCCTGGTTCTTCAGATTTTGCAGAAACTGGCCAAAGCCCTCAAGATCCGTCATCGTTGGCGCCTCGCTCAGATGCCGCACCGCCACCTGGCCGATTTCACCGGCAATGGTCTGCAACGGTTCCATCGGCGCTTCGGCAAATTCCGCCATGCTCCAGATCCGCACCCGCGCCTTGGTCCATTGCGAACGAAGGATCTTAAGCTGTTCCGCCTCAATCTGCTGCAGCCGGGCCGCCTCCTGCCGGAGTTCCGCGAAACTGCGGTCTGACTTGAACAGCGGCACCGCCCAGGCGCCACTGATCACCGAGACCTGCGCATTTGCATCCCGCGCCACCAGCCAATTCACTGCTTGATTGCCGCTCGGGCCGAACTGGAAGCACTGGCGCTCGCCGCGGGTGTTCCAGATCAGGCTGGTGAGGAAGCTTTCCGGGTTG
The DNA here is from genome assembly GCF_056158685.1 of Leisingera sp. ABM4_103. Classification (NCBI taxonomy): domain Bacteria; kingdom Pseudomonadati; phylum Pseudomonadota; class Alphaproteobacteria; order Rhodobacterales; family Roseobacteraceae; genus Leisingera; species Leisingera sp. ABM4_103. Next base: position 1,265,007 of record NZ_JBSWTU010000005.1, read on the forward strand.
TAATCCCGCACCTTGGGATTGCCGTTCAGGCAGCCGTTGATCTGGCTCTGGCCCTGAGAGAATTCCGCCCCTTCCGGCGCAAAAAGGTGCCCGTGCACACGGGCCCCGGTTGTGCGGGCCAGCCAGGATTCGAAATCCTCGAACAGCTCGGTAAATCCCTGAAACACCGAATAGGGGCTGGAGGTGACACCGTTCTCCGACCCCCGCGAGGGAAACCGGCTTTGCATGTACAGGCCGGGCCTGCCGCGGGTGCGCCGCTCCACCGCCTTGGCAAAGATGCGGTCGATCTTGCCCGGGTTCGGCTCCGTCCTTTTCATCGCGCCGGCAGAGTCGGTCAAAAACGCCTGATAGAGCCGCTCTGCGTGCGGCCAGATCTTGCGCGCGACAAAGCAGTCGGACCGGCGCAAGAGCTGCAGGTGATCATCATAGAAGATATGCGGCTTACCCTGAAAATCGAACTTGCTGAGCGTCAGCGAGCGGCTCTCGATATTGCTGGAATACAGCCGCGCCAGAGTTTGGAAGTAGCTTTCGTCCGGGATCCAGACCTTGCGGAAGTAGGCGTCATAGACCGGCCGCTCCGCGTCCTCCAGAATTGCCGACAGGGTCTGCCGTGTCAGGCACCACCACTGGCTGCCCATGTGCGGCACCAGCCCGGCGGGGATCCGGCGCCGGATGCGCAGCTTGCGCTGCAGGTCCACGTAGCGGTCAAACATGAAGCGGTGCCGTTTCCAGGAGAACGGAAACCGCAGGGTGAACCGCTCCTGGCTCAGGCCGCCGACAATCCAGGGCACATCGGCGGTGGTGGCGCTTTCGATGAAATCAGTGTCCGGCCGGGCCGCCAAATAGTCGATCAGCTCCTGCACCGGGCGCAGCGGCAGGCAGGAGCCAGAGGCGAGGTAAACATGCTGCACGCCGGGAAACTCCGCCAGCATCACCTCGGAGGCTGCTTGCGAGGCGGCGACGATACCCCAGGTTCCCCATTCGCAGCGGTGACGGGCGGAAAAGCGGACCAGCGGATTGCCGTTCAGCGCCTCCTTGAAGCGGTCGAACACATGACGGTCGACCTTGCTGTCCACATGCAGCACCACCGGGCAGCCGCTGGCGGTCCAGTGCCGGGCCACCTGCTCCGCGCGCTCCAGCGCGGTGTGGACCAGCATGACAACGCCAACCGTGCTCATGCCCAGTTCCCTTTGGACATCAGCCCCAGGATCTCAAGCTGGCGCCAATTGATGTACTTCTCGCTCCATTTGCACCACAGCTCCGGCTGTTCGGACAGCTTACCGGCATAAGCCTTGTACTCCGCCGAGCCGGCATAATGCTGGCCGCGCACCAGCTCCTCCTCCGCCTTGCCGCTGAAGGTATCGAGGAACTTGGTATGCAGCAGCGCGCCGCTCGCCTTTTCACCGCCGTCCGTCTCATAGACCTGGTTCAGCCCGCGCGGCAGCAGCGCATGTGTGGAGCTGGCATAGGCATAGCGGCGGTGCCATTTGACCAGCGGGATCTTATTCAGCGCCGGTGCCTTCCTGGGCTGATCGGCAAAGAACACCCGCGCCCGCGGCCCGCCCTGGATCCACAGGTTGCCGTATTCCGGGTTGTGGCTGATGGTGTAATTGCCGCTGTCGAACCAATGGGCAATCTCCAGCGGGTTCTGCCCGGCCTGATACGGCACCTCATCAATCCGGCCCTTGGGATAGACGTCCAGCAGCATCGCCGAGAAGCTGCGGATCGCCGAATTGTCCAGCCAGTCGGTCAGCGCCCGGATCGGCCGTGTGTCGCAGAACGGATAGATAAAGAACTCATCCGGATCGACCACCAGCACCCAGTGCCCATGCGCATATTTGCGCTTGAGGTAGTTCATCCAGTCGATGCCAAAGCCTGCACGCTTATAGCTGGCGGTGGTGTGCCACAGCGACACGTCCTCCATCCCGCGCAGATAATCAGCGCTTCCGTCGGTGGAGCCATTGTCCACGAACAGGAAATGATTGATCCCCAGACCGCGGTAGTATTGCAGGAAATACGGCAGCCGGATCTGCTCATTGCGCATGGTGCAGACCAGCAGGATATCGCCGGGACGGATGGCGCGGGTGTTGTCCTGAACAGGCTGCAGCTCACCGGACTTGCGCACCGCGCGGACCAGCCGCCGTTTGCGCCGCAACCGCATCCGGTAAGAATCCCAAAGCCCCACGTCTACTCCAACTCGCTATCCCAGGAGCGCCCCGGCCTGCACGGGCTTTTCTTGAACCCGCTTCAAGCTTCCGCGCAATATGTCACGCGCATAGTCTATTAACAATGAATTTAGAAACAGTTACGCGGGCGTACGGCGCAGCTGCAACAGTCCCCCGCGCCCCGTCACCAGGCGGGTGGCGTCATCAGACCCAGCTCCGCCAGCTGGCCCGTGCCGCGCAAGCGGACAGATCCCTGGTGCCACATATCCGGCGCATCCGTGATCCGGTCATAATAGCCGTCAAATTGCTGCGGCGTGTGAAAGTGCTGCCGGCGCTGTTTCTCCGTTGCTGATTTGGAAACAATCTCCGGCAGAAACTTCGTGTGCAGCAGCACCCCGGACGGCGCCGTGCCGCCCGGGCCGTCATACAGCGCATTCAGCCGCCGCGGCAGCAGCGAATGGGTGGAGTTGATATAGGCATACCGCCGGTTCCAGCGCACCAGCGGGATCTTATTCAAAGTTGGCGACCGCTCCGGCTCCTGCGGAAAGAACACCCGTTCGCGCGCTCCGCCCTGCACCCACAGATTGCCCATCTGCTGCTGCCGCACTGAGCGGTAAGGCCCGGCGTCAAACCACTGCAGCACTTCGCACGGGTTCTGTCCCGGCGCATAGCTCTGCGCCCCAAGCGGCCCCTTGGGATACAAATCCAGCATCAGCGCGCCAAAGCCGTCGCGGCCGTCCTGCGCCAGCCGCTGGGTCAGGGCGCCGAGCCCGTGATCCTCCATGCCTGAATAGACCAGCAGCTCATCTGCATCCACGGTCAGGCACCAGCGCCCGTGGCCGTAGCGGATCAGCAGCCATCCCAGCCAGTCGAGGCCAAAGCGGGTGTCCCGGTAACTGCCATCCGCATGCCATAAGGAAACATCCGGCTGCGCCGCCAGCAGCCCGGCGCTGCCGTCGTCACTGCAATTGTCCACAGCCAGGAAATGCACCGCGCCCAGGCGGCGGTAGTATTCCAGGAAGTAGGGAAGCCGGGTGATTTCATTGCGCAGCACGATAAAGACCAACACCCCCTCCCGGGGGATCTGCGCGGTGCGGTCTGAAACCTTGGCCATCTGGCGGCGGGCCCGCAAAGCCCGCCACAGCATCCGCCGCCGCTTCCACCGCATCCGGTAGGCCCCTGTGAGGCCCAGCGGCGGCAGCTCAGGGGCGGCGGGGCCAATCATGCTCAGGCCTCGTAGTGGCCCGTCTTATGCCACTTCCAGGCATCGGCGATCATCACCTCCAGGGTGGACCGCCGCGGCTCCCAGCCCAGTTCGGTCACCGCCCGGGTCGAACCCGATACCAGTTTGGTGCAATCGCCCGCCCGGCGCGGGCCGGTGTTGCACGGCACTTTATGCCCGGTCACGGCCTCGGCCTTGTCCATAACTTCGCGCACCGAGAAGCCCGACCCGGTGCCCAGGTTAAACACCTGGCTGCCCTTACCGTCTTCCAGCCACTTCAGGCCCAGCACATGCGCGTCCACCAGGTCGCAGACATGCACATAGTCGCGGATGCAGGTGCCGTCCGGGGTGTCGTAGTCGGTGCCAAAGATGGTCAGCGCGTCGCGCTTGCCCGCAATCGCATCCAGCACCAGCGGCACCAGATGGGTTTCGGGACGGTGGAACTCTCCCACCTCCGCTTCAGGATCGGCACCCGCTACGTTGAAGTAGCGGAAGATCACCGAACGCAGCCCATGCGCGGCGCCAAAATCCTTGAGGATATCCTCCACCGCGCGCTTGGAGGCGCCATAGGCATTCAGCGGCAGCTGCGGGGTGTTTTCGTCCAGCACCACGTTGTCATGCTCGCCATAGGTGGCGCAGGTCGAGGAGAAAACGAAGTCCAAGCAGCCCGCCGCCACTGCGGCCTCCACCAGGTTCAACGAGCCGCCGGTGTTGTTGGCCCAGTAGCGGCCCGGCTCGCTCATCGCCTCGCCGACCTGGCTCAGCGCAGCGAAATGCATCACTGCCGCCGGCTGGTACTTGGCAAACACCTCATCCAGCCGGGCGCGGTCATTCAAGTCGCCCTTCTCGAACGGGCCGAATTTGACCGCGTCCTGCCAGCCGGTCACCAGGTTGTCGTAGGTTACAGGTGTATAGCCCGCCGCCTTAAGCGCCTTGCAGGCGTGCGAGCCGATATAGCCGGCACCGCCGGTCACAAGGATATTCGTCACTGTCTCTGCCCCATGCTGGGCCGCCCCCGGAAGGGCGGCCAGATCGGTTACTGCGCGGCCTTTCCGACCTGCGCAATTTCGGTGATGTAGCTCATCAGGTCGTCCCGCAGCTCATCGCGCGCCAGCGCAAAGGCCACAGTTGCCTGCAGGAAGCCCGCCTTGGAGCCGCAATCGAACCGCTGACCGTTGAAACGGTAGCCGTAAACCGGCACATCCTGGGCAATGTCCTCGGCAATCGCATCGGTCAGCTGGATCTCACCGCCCGCGCCCTGCTTCATCTTGTTGAGGTTTTTCAGCACAGATGGCGCCAGGATGTAGCGGCCGATCACCGCCAGGTTCGACGGCGCCTCTCCGGCTTTCGGCTTTTCCACCATGCCGTTAGCGGCAACCACTTGGCCCATATCATCTTTGACGTCGAGCACGCCATAGGAGGAGGTCTTCTCCGGCGGCACTTCCATTGCCGCAACCATGTTGCCGCCAGTTTCCTCGTAGGCTTCGACCATCTGCTGCAAGCAGGGCTTTTCCGCCGCGATCACGTCATCCGGCAGGATCACAGCAAAGGGTTCGTTGGCGATCAGCCGGCGGGCGCACCAGACCGCATGGCCCAGGCCCAGCGCCTTGTGCTGGCGGATATAGGCGATGGCACCGGATTCCATGTCGGTGCTCTTCAGGATGTCCAGCAGATCATCCTTGCCCTTCTTGCGCAGCTCCTGTTCCAGAACCGGCGAATGGTCGAAATAATCTTCCAGCGCACCTTTGCCGCGCGAGGTGACAAAGATGAACTCCTTGATCCCAGCGGCGCGCGCTTCGTCAATGGCGTATTGCACCAGTGGCCGGTCGACCAGGGTCATGATCTCTTTCGGGACGGACTTCGTTGCCGGCAGGAACCGTGTCCCCAGACCCGCAACCGGAAAAATTGCCTTAGTTACTTTTTTGCGCATGGCGTTCTCTCAATACTCAAATTCCAGACCTGACGGCTCAATCCCGCATCACACGCGGGAAAGCTGGCGCGCGTCATGCCCGGCTCTTTCCAACAAATTGTAGGGCAGCTGCCCGCTGCCTCTGGCTGCCGCTTAGCAGCGGCTGTCTGACCGTTCTTTTCCTCATTACCATCTTCTGCTTACTCATGCCCCATTTTCTTCATCATGGCCTCCAGCCGCGGCACGTCTTCAGGGTTGTTCAACTCCCAGAACTCGCGCCCGCGCGCTTCAACCTCAACACACAGCACCTTGCGCCCATTCTCCAGGAACCGCAGCTGCTCCAGGCCCTCCAGATTCTCCAGCGGCCCGGTCCGCCACCCTGAATACGCCGCCAGGGCATCCGGACGGTAGGCATAGACGCCGACGTGGTGATAGACCGGCGTATTTTCGCCATCCCCATAGGTCCTGCCGCAATAGGGCACCACCTCTTTTGAGAAGTAGAGCGCACTGCAGTCCTCGGCAAACACCGCCGTTGTGCCGCCAACGCGGCCCGCCTTGCGGTCGGCCAGCAGGCTGTTCAGCGTCTCGCCATTGCAGCGCAGAACCGGCGTTGCCAGCTCCATGCCGGGCGCGCCGCGCAAGCCGGCCACCAGATCCTCGACAAACCAGTGCGGGGTCAGCGGCGCATCGCCCTGCAGGTTGACCACGATCTCATAACCGCCGCCCAGCGCCGCATGCGCCTCGGCGCAGCGCTCCGTGCCGTTGGCGCACGCCTCAGAGGTCATCACCACCTCGGCACCAAACGCCTCAGCCGCCTGTTTAATGCGATCGTCATCCGTCGCCACCACCACCCGGTCCACGCCCTGGACCGAGCAAGCCGCCCGCCAGGACCGTTCCACCAGGGTGCGTTTATCGCCGGTGGCGCCGGTCAGCGGCACCAGCGGTTTGCCGGGATAGCGGGTCGAGGCATAGCGGGCGGGGATGACAATCAGGACAGACATCAGGCTTTCTTCAGTTCCACGGCTGGTGCATAGGCGATGAAGAACGGGTTCGCATAGCCCTCTTTGCCATAAATCAGCGGGGAATGATCGTCAAAACGCACCACTTTGCCGCCTGCGCCCGCAAGAACCGCGTGACCGGCGGCGGTGTCCCACTCCATGGTGCGGCCGACGCGCGGGTACAGATCCGCCTCGCCCGTGGCAACCAGGCAGAACTTCAGCGAAGAACCCGCGCTTTTGCTGTCCTTCACATTGTACTTGCCGATGTAATCGTCGGTTGCCTGGTCCCGGTGCGATTTCGAAGCCACGACCATCAACGCCGAATTGTCGCTCTCGGCAACCCGGATCGGACGGGTTTCCCCGATGGTCTCAGGATGGAACGCGCCGGTCTCCTCGACCGCGCTGCCATCCGCCAGGGTAAAGAACATCCGCTCCCTGGCCGGCGCATAGACCACGCCGCGGGTCGGCACCCCCTTCTCCACCAGCGCGATATTGACAGTGAAATCGCCGCGGCGGTGGATGAATTCCTTGGTGCCGTCCAGCGGGTCGACGATCAGGAAGGTGTCGCCGCGCGCGCGGTGCGAGTCCGCCTGCTCCTCGGTGACCAGCATCATATCCGGAAACGCCGCGCGCAGGCCCGCCGAGATCAGCGCGTCCGCCGCCTCATCCGCTTCGGTCACCGGGCTCTCGTCGGATTTCACCTTCACGCCGAAATCGTCGGAATTGTAGATCTCCATGATCTTTGCGCCAGCCTCGATGGCCAGCCGGCGGATCACAGGCACCAGGTCTTCATAAGTCACGCGGACCTCCCTGTCGGGTTTAATTGAAAATTTGCCTCTCGCCTCTTATGATGCGCTGACAGCAGAACGGCAAGCAGCCGCATCGGATTCGAGCAGAGAATACAGGTCTCATGTTTCAGCAGCGCACGCAGCAATCCTGGATCTCCGGTTTTGTCGCCCTCACAGAGGTCGTGTTCCACTCGGCCGTGCGCAGCGTCCGGTCCAAGCACAACAACGCCTTTGCAGCGCTTGGCCTGAACATCCTGCAGGCGGTTCTCTTTGTGGCCGCGTTTTACGTGATGTTCGCCCTGCTGGGGCTGCGCGGCTCCGCTATCCGCGGCGACTTTCTGCTGTATGTGATGTCCGGCGTGTTCCTGTTCCTGGTGCATACCAAGACCGTCAGCGCCGTAGCCGGCGCCGAAGGGCCAAGCAGCCCGATGATGCAGCACGCCCCGATGAACACGATGGTGGCCATTCTGTCCGCAGCCATCGGCGCGCTTTATATTCAGGTGCTGTCGCTGTTCATCATCCTGTTTGTCTACCATGTCGCCTTCACCCCCCTGCATATCGAGGAGCCGGTTGCCGCCTTCGGCATGGTGCTGCTGGCCTGGGTCACCGGCGCCTCGGTGGGGCTTGTGTTTCTGGTGCTGAAACCCTGGGCGCCCAACCTGGTCAGCATCCTGACGATGATCTATTCGCGCGCCAACATGATTGCCTCCGGCAAGATGTTCCTGGCCAATACGCTGCCCAGCTTCATGCTGGCCATGTTCGACTGGAACCCGCTGTTTCACTGCATCGACCAGTCGCGCGGGTTTGTCTTCATCAACTACAACCCGCATTTCAGCAGCTGGCAATATGCGGCCTGGGTGGCGCTGGTGCTGACCGTGATCGGGCTGATGGGCGAGTTTTACACCCGCCGCCATGTCTCCATCAGCTGGAGCGCGCGCCGCTGACCCGGGACGCTCCAAGACTTTTCAGGAAAAGCCCTGGCAAAAGTTTTCCGTAAAACTTCTGCGCCCGCCGCCGGTGTCAGGTGACCACCCTTAATGTCAGGTTTATCCGCCCGCCCCTGGGCAGCAGCCGGGAGGATTTGAACCGGATCCGGTCCACCCCGTGATACATCAGCCGCGCCTCGCCGCCCATCACCACAACATCGCCTGAACTCAGCCAGACCGATTCCGTCTTGCCGCCGCGGGTCCGGTTGCCGATCCGGAACAGACCGTCATCCCCCAGCGAGACAGACACCACGGGATAGGAGAAATCCGCCTCATCCTTGTCCTGATGCAGCCCCATCCGGGTGCCCTCGCCATAGTAGTTCAGCAGACAGCATTCCGGTTCGCGCTCCAGCCTGGTCAGCTGCCGCCAGATCTCCAGCACCGGCTCCGGGATCGCGGGCCAGGGCCGCCCCGACGGATGCGCCTCTGCATAACGGTAGCCGGAGGCATCGGAATACCAGCCGAACTGCCCCGCCGAGGTCATCCGCACCGACATCTGCCCGCCGCCCGGCACCTTGGGCGAAAACAGCGGCGCCGCCTTCAGCACCGGCCGCAGCGCCTCGATCAGCGCCGCCTGGCGGGCGGGCTCCAGACAGCCCTTGTGGATATCGAATCCGCGCACGCGCAGCAGGGTCATTGCCGTTCATCCATCCTTAACCAAGGCCGTCGCAAAAAAGCGCATTGATTCACGCTTGGCCACGCGCCTGAGCGCTTGCAGGGCCGTTTTCACGTCCCTATATACGCCGGGACGCGGCAAGGTGCATACCAAACCGCAACTTCCATCGGGGCCGGGATGCCGCAACGGGTTCAGGCCTCGGGTAATCGCCTTGAGTAAATGTAAGGGATCGAACATGAGCAAAGTTATCGGCATTGACCTGGGTACCACCAACTCCTGCGTGGCCATCATGGATGGCTCCCAGCCCCGCGTGATCGAAAACGCCGAGGGCGCGCGCACCACCCCGTCGATTGTCGCCTTCACCGACGACGAGCGTCTGGTCGGCCAGCCTGCCAAGCGCCAGGCGGTGACCAACCCCGACAACACCGTTTTCGGCGTCAAGCGCCTGATCGGCCGCCGGTTTGACGACCCCGCTGTCGCAAAAGACAAGAAAATGGTGCCGTTCTCCATTGTCGACGGCGGCAACGGCGACGCATGGGTCGAAGCCAAGGGTGAGAAGTACTCCCCGTCGCAAATCTCCGCCTTCACTCTGGGCAAGATGAAGGAAACCGCGGAATCCTACCTGGGCGAGGAAGTCACCCAGGCGGTGATCACCGTGCCCGCCTACTTCAACGACGCTCAGCGTCAGGCCACCAAAGACGCCGGCAAGATCGCGGGCCTCGAAGTGCTGCGCATCATCAACGAGCCGACCGCGGCCGCCCTGGCCTATGGCCTGGACAAGGAAAATACCCAGACCATCGCCGTCTATGACCTCGGCGGCGGCACCTTCGACGTGACAATCCTGGAAATCGACGACGGCCTGTTCGAAGTGAAGTCGACCAACGGCGACACCTTCCTGGGCGGCGAAGACTTCGACATGCGCATCGTCAACTACCTGGCGGATGAGTTCAAAAAGGAGAACGGCGTCGATCTGTCCAAGGACAAGATGGCCCTGCAGCGCCTGAAAGAAGCCGCTGAAAAGGCCAAGATCGAACTGTCCTCCACCTCGCAGACCGAGATCAACCAGCCGTTCATCTCGATGGACCCGTCCTCGGGCCAGCCGCTGCACATGGTGATGAAGCTGACCCGCGCCAAGCTGGAAAGCCTGGTCTCCGACCTGATCAAACGCTCGATGGACCCCTGCAAGGCGGCCCTCAAGGACGCAGGCCTCTCCGCCTCCGACATTGACGAGGTGGTTCTGGTCGGCGGTATGACCCGGATGCCGAAAGTCATCGAAGAGGTGACCAAGTTCTTCGGCAAGGAGCCGCACAAGGGTGTGAACCCGGATGAAGTGGTTGCCATGGGCGCCGCCATCCAGGCTGGCGTTCTGCAGGGCGACGTCAAGGACGTGGTGCTGCTCGACGTGACGCCGCTGTCCTTGGGCATCGAAACCCTGGGCGGTGTCTTCACCCGCCTGATCGACCGCAACACCACCATCCCGACCAAGAAGTCGCAGGTGTTCTCGACCGCGGAAGACAACCAGAACGCCGTGACTATCCGCGTGTTCCAGGGTGAGCGTGAAATGGCGGCCGACAACAAGATGCTCGGCCAGTTCAACCTCGAGGAAATCCCGCCGGCACCGCGCGGCATGCCGCAGATCGAAGTGACCTTCGACATCGACGCCAACGGCATCGTGTCGGTCGGCGCCAAGGACAAGGCGACCGGCAAGGAACAGCAGATTACCATCCAAGCCTCCGGCGGTCTGTCCGACGACGACATCGAAAAGATGGTCAAGGACGCCGAAGCCAACGCCGAGGCGGACAAGGAACGCCGCGAGCTGGTGGAAGCCAAGAACCAGGCAGAATCGCTGATCCACTCCACCGAGAAGTCGGTCGAGGAGCATGGCGACAAGGTCGACCCGTCCACCGTCGAGGTGATCGAGCTGGCCGTTGCCGCGCTGAAGGACGATCTGGAGAACGAGAAATCGACCGCCGAGAAGATCAAGTCCGGCATCCAGAACGTGACCGAAGCTGCCATGAAGCTGGGTGAGGCGATCTACAAGGCGCAGGCCGAAGAAGCTGAGGAAGAGCCCGCAGCCGCGGATGACGCCGCAGCAGGCCCGGCCGATGACGACATCGTCGATGCCGAATTCGAAGACCTGGACGACGACAAGCGCTAACGCCTGACACGCAGGCCAAGGCGGGCCGGTCCGTACCCCGGACCGGCCCATTTTCGTTGAGGCAGATGGGGTAACCGATGTCAAAACGTGACTATTACGACGTTCTCGGGGTGGCCAAAGGCGCCTCCGCAGACGAAATTAAAAAAGGCTTTCGCAAGAAGGCCAAGGAACTGCACCCCGACCGGAACAAGGACAATCCGGACGCCGAGGCGCAGTTCAAAGAGGCTAACGAGGCCTATGACGTCCTGAAGGACGCCGAGAAAAAAGCGGCCTACGACCGTTTTGGCCATGCCGCCTTTGAAAACGGCATGGGCGGCGGTCAGCGCGGCGGTCAGGGCCAGGGCTTTGGCGGCGGCGATTTCTCCTCCGCCTTCTCGGATGTCTTCGACGACCTGTTCGGCGATTTCATGGGCGGCCAGCGCGGCGGCGGCGGCGGACGGCAGCGGGCGACCCGCGGCGCCGATCTGCGCTACAACCTTCGGGTTTCGCTGGAGGAGGCTTTTGCCGGCCTGCACAAGACCATCAAGGTGCCAACGTCTGTGGCCTGCACCTCTTGCGAGGGCACCGGCGCCGAAGGCGGGGTTGAGCCGACCAACTGCCCGACCTGCTCCGGCATGGGCAAGGTCCGCGCGCAGCAGGGCTTCTTCACCGTTGAACGCACCTGCCCGACCTGCTCGGGCCTCGGCCAGATCATCAAGAACCCGTGCAAATTCTGCCACGGCCATGGCCGGGTGGAAAAGGACCGCTCGCTGTCGGTGAACATTCCGGCAGGCGTCGAAACCGGCACCCGCATCCGCCTGGCAGGCGAGGGCGAAGCCGGCCTGCGCGGCGGCCCTCCGGGCGATCTCTACATCTTTGTCGAGGTGGCACCGCACAGCCTGTTTGAGCGTGATGGCAACAACCTCTATTGCCGGGTCCCGGTCAGCATGGCCAAGGCGGCCCTTGGCGGCTCCATCGAGGTGCCGACCATCGACGGCGGCCGTGGCCGGGTGCAGATCCCCGAGGGCAGCCAGTCCGGCCGCCAGATGCGCCTGCGCGGCAAGGGCATGCCGGCACTTCGCGGCGGTGCTACCGGCGACATGTTCATCGAACTGGCGGTGGAAACCCCGGTCAACCTCACCTCGCGCCAGCGGGAGCTGCTGCGCGAGTTCGAGGAGATCTCCGAGGAAAACACCAACCCCGAATCCCGCAGCTTCTTCTCATCGGTGAAAAGCTTCTGGGACGGGATGAAGGGGTGAGCGCCGTCTAGGAAACCGTCCGGGGACGGTTTCAGACGCGAACGGGCGGAGCCCCGGCGGCCAGCCGCAAGTGACACGACAGAAAGCGCCCCGCTTGGGGCGCTTTTCTTTTTTTGCACATTCCTGCGCCCACGCCGCACCGCGGCGGTGCACAGGGGGTGTACAGGGGGTGCACGCCTGCCGCCCTCCCGCTGCCGCTGCATTGCGACGGGCGTTAACACTTCCTCAACCATGATGGCGGCACCATGGCAGCATGGCACAGGATCCCGCTTTCCAGGACGTCTCCCTGCCGCTGTTTCCCGGCAGCGAGGAGGCCGCGGTCGTGCCCGCAGACCCGGGCCGCCTGCCCTCCTACATCAAGGACCACCGCGCCCGTTTGCGCGAACGCTTCATGCAGGGCGGCGCCGAGGCGATGCCCGATTACGAGCTGCTGGAGCTGGTCCTGTTCCGCTCCATCCCGCGCCGCGACGTGAAGCCTCTGGCGCGGCAATTGCTTGAAACATTTGGAGATTTCAACCGCGTAGTAACAGCCTCTCCGGAACGCCTGGCCAATGTCCCCGGCATTGGCGACGCTGTTATCACCGATTTCAAAGTGCTGGAGGCCGCCGCCCACCGCATGGCCCGCGCCCGCATCATGCAGCGGCAGGTGATTTCCAGCTGGGACGCGTTGCTGGACTATTGCCACACCACCATGGCCCACCGCGAGACGGAGCAGTTCCGCATTCTGTTCCTGGACCGCAAGAACGTTCTTATCGCCGACGAGGAGCAGGCCCGCGGCACCGTTGACCACGTCCCCGTCTATCCCCGCGAGGTCGCCAAACGCGCCCTTGAATCGAACGCCAGCGCCTTGATTTTAGTGCATAATCACCCGTCCGGAGACCCAACGCCGTCAGACAGCGACATCGCCATGACGGACCAGATCCAGGCCGCTCTTACCGCGCTGGGGATCACCCTGCACGATCACCTTATCATCGGCAAATCCACCGAACTCAGCTTCCGCGCCCAGGGCCTCCTCTAGCGCGTCCGGCCCCCCAGACCTACCGCACCCAGACCTCGACCCGGCGGTTGATCTGTCGGCCCCAGGCGCTGTCGTCACACGCCATCGGCAGCGCCTCGCCAAACCCCTCTGTCCGGATCTGCACCCGGCTGATATCAGCAGTCTCCGCCGCCTCCACCACCGCGTCGCGCACCGCGCCAGCCCGTTTCAGCGCGATCTGGCGGTTGCCTTCAGCGGGACCGACACCATCAGAAAACCCCGCAAAAACAAGCTCCTTGGCATCGAACTCCCCGGCCTCCAGCGCCCGGGCCAGCTGCTCGATGTTGCTGCGCGACTGCGCATCCGGGCGGGCCGATCCGGGCTCGAACCGGAACGAGGCCGTAAGCCGCCGCATCCCGCCCAGCACCGTGACCAGACGCTGCAGCTCGTCCAGCCCGGCCTTCCCTTCCGCCGCCAGAATTGCATTAGCAAACCGGCTTCCCTGGCGGCTGACTGGGATCAGCTCCGGCGCCTGATCCACAAACCCTGCGCGGCGGATCACCGCCTGCGCCGCGGGTCCGCGCACATAGGTCAGGAAATCCCGCGCCACCTTGGGCAGGCGGCGGGCCGGCAGGTACAGGAACATCGGCACCGTCAGCGGATAATCCTCGGTCTTCACCGCCCGCCGGCTCGCCTGAAGAGAAAACCCGCACGGCCCCGTCAGCGTCAGCACCCGCGCCGCGCCCTTCTCTGCATAGCTGGCAATGCCGATGGCAAAGGGATCCACCAGTACCCGGCGCACCAGTGTGCTGCTGCGATCATGGCGCCGGATCTGCGGCGAGAACCCGGTGCCGAACGGCGCCATCAGCTTGTCCTCCACCGCCTGTGCCAATCCCGAGCCGGACACCGGCATATGCAGCGAAATCGGCGCGTCAGGGCCGCCTAGCTCCTGCCAGTTGGCGATCCGGCCGGACAATACCCCCGCCAATTGCGGCAAGGAAATTTCCTGCACCGGGTTGCTAGGCGCTACCACCGGTACAAAGGCATCCAGCGCCAGAACCCGGCTGCGGCCCGGTCCGGTCAGATCCCCAAGCCCCGCAGCGTGGGCAGCCTTGCGTTCAAGCGGGCGGATCTCCCGCAGCGCCATCGCGACATCCGCCTCATCCGCGACAAGCGCGGCGAAACCGGCATCCGTGTTGCTGGCGGTGAAGGTGAACCGCGCGGCCGGCTGCTGCCCACGCAGCAGGACATGGCTGAAATTCCCTGCCGGCAGCGGTTCGCGCCGGGTCTGATAGCCGTTGCGCAGCGCAAAGCCCTCGATCAGAGCCGGAAGCAGCACCTCTGACATGGTGGAAGATCCGGCGAGGGTGATTTCCGCCACAAAGCCGGACAGGCTGGGACAGCCCGGCCCCTCGCAGGTCACGCCGGAGCCATCGACGGTCAGCTCGCCGAACTGCGTCTGGATCCGGTAGAACTCGCCATCGAAGCCCAGCAGGGTGCCGGTTATTTCAACTGCACCATCCGGGGAAGAGAGGGTGACGTCCTCGGCCGCAAGCGCACGCGCAAAAGCTGCCAGAAAAAGTGCGGCGCAAATGGCCGCACGAATGAAGGTCATGTGGATACCTGAAGTTACCGCAAATCAGTTGGCGACGATTTTCAGGTCTTCCACCAGATTATTCAACACAAGAAAACTGCCTTGCGCATCGCAATCCGGCATTGCCATCACCAGATCGCGGCTGCTGAGCCGGCCTCCGCTCAGCTGCAGCGCCTGAGCGGAAATATCGCGGCCGCAGTTAAGGCCCGTCACCTCCGCTTCTGCGGTTAGGGTAATGATGCCGGACCGGTCCGAGCGGTTGGCCGGCACACTATAAATTTCGGCAATCCGCGGCGCCACCAAACTGGGGTCTCCGAGGCGGACCACCCGCCCGGCAGCCGTGTCAGATGCGGCCCCGTGCCAGACGTGCCCGGCGCTGTCATACTCGGCGCCAAACTCCCGGGCGTGCATTTCCAGGCCGCTGAGGCCGCTCCACTGCAGCACCACGCGCTCCATGGCCTCCGTACCGGCCACTTCGGCGACGGCAACGGCCCCGCCGCCGCTAGCGGTCTCCGCAATGTAAACCGCGGTCCGTGTCAGGGCCGGAACCTGTGCAGCGTAGTGCCCGGTCCGGTCCAGCGCGGCCGTGAAGATCATTCCGCTGTGATGAACGGTCAGGCGCTCGCCGCCATGGCACGGCGCGGCGACGGAGAGCGTGACCATGGCCATCGGGGCAGCCTCGGCCGATGCCGTCACACGGCAGTGTTCCTGTTGCGCCGGAGCCGGTCTTTGCGGCTCAGCGGCAGCAGGGGCGGTATCAGCCGCGAGCGAGGTCAGAGTGATGTTCTCTATTTTCAGCTCCGCCGGACCGGGTTCAGCCGGCAGTTGAGGATCAGCGGCGGCAGATGCGTCATCTGCCCAGCGGGGGCTTGATGCCTGCATGTAGAACCCGATGCCCAGTGCGCACGCCAGCGTCATTGCACTTGTCAGCATCACCTGTTTGCTCAGCATGAGATCCTCCTGAACCTGTCTGATCAGAAAAGCTTGCTGGAAAATGCCGGCCGGTTTGTGGCCTTAAGCGGGAGAGAATCCGGCAAATGCGGCAGTCCCGCCATCATTGTTGCAGAGACGGAAACAACAAAGGGTAAACGCGAGGGAGAACTTCCGCGCCTGTGGGTGCTCCGGCTGTGCCAGAGCCCAACGGGAGCGGTCTTTTTGAAAGACCGGCGACGGGCGGGAGGTCCCGTTTCCGCGGCCGGGCGGCAGGGTCCGGCTGAAACCGAACCCTGAGTTTTCCTGTCATGCGCTCAAGCGAGGCTGCCGTGGCAGTGCTTGAACTTCTTGCCAGAGCCGCAGGGGCATTTGTCATTGCGCGAGGGGTTGCCCCAAGTGGATGGATCATCCTCGACAAATCCCGGTGCCGGCTCTTCTGCTGCTGGCGCGGGCTGGGCCGCAGCCTGTTGCATGGCGGCCTGGCGGGCTGCCATCTCCATCAGCATCTGCTGCTGCTCTTCCTCGGTCATCGGGCGCACCCGGCTCAGCTGCTGGGACACTTCCTCCCGCAAGGAGTCGAGCATGCTTTCAAACAGCTGGAAGCTCTCGTTCTTGTACTCGTTCAGCGGATCGCGCTGAGCATAGCCGCGGAAGCCGACAACCGAGCGCAGATGCTCCAAGGTCAGCAGGTGTTCGCGCCACTTCTTGTCGATGGTCTGCAGCAGCACCTGCTTTTCGATGTTGCGCATGTTTTCCGGACCAAAGGCCTCGGCCTTTTCCGCCATCATCTTGTCGGAGGCTTCCACCAGGCGTTCGCGGATCTGTTCGTCGTCGACGCCTTCCTCGGCGGCCCATTCGGCCACCGGCGCCTCGACTCCCAGCATTTCGCGCACCTGCTCCTGCAGGCCCGCAGTGTCCCACTGGTCGGCATAGGTCTTGGGCGGCATGTGGGTGTCGAGCAGGTCGTCGATCACCTCGTGGCGCATATCGTCGACGATCTCGGACAGGTCCTCGGCCGCCATGATTTCGCGGCGCTGACTGAATATCACCTTCCGCTGGTCGTTCATCACGTCGTCGAACTTCAGCACGTTCTTGCGCATGTCGAAATTGCGGCCCTCGACCTTGGCCTGGGCGCGTTCCAGCGATTTGTTCACCCAGGGGTGGATGATCGCCTCGCCTTCTTTCATGCCGAGCGACGACAGCAGCTTGTCCAGACGTTCGGACCCGAAGATGCGCATCAGGTCGTCTTCCAGGCTGAGGTAGAAGCGGGTGCGGCCCGGGTCGCCCTGACGGCCGGAGCGGCCGCGGAGCTGGTTGTCGATGCGGCGGCTTTCGTGGCGCTCAGACGCCATCACGAACAGGCCGCCGGCGTCCAGAACCTTCTGCTTTTCCTCGGCGTGCTTGGCTTCTTCGGCGGCGCGCAGCTCGGCCGGGTCGGCCTCGGGGTTTGCCGCCAGCGCCTCCAGCACCTTCATCTCGACGTTGCCGCCCAGCTGAATGTCGGTGCCGCGGCCAGCCATGTTGGTGGCTATGGTCACCGCGCCAAAGCGGCCGGCATCGGCAACGATCTGCGCTTCCTGCTCGTGGTGGCGGGCGTTCAGAACGTTGTGCTGGATGCCTTCCTTCTCGAGCAGCTGGCTCAGCAGTTCGGATTTCTCGATCGAGGTGGTGCCCAGGAGGACCGGCTGGCCCTTTTCATGCGCCTTCTTGGCTTCCTTGATCATCGCCTCGTATTTCTCGCGGGCGGTGCGGTAGACCTGATCGTCCTCGTCCACACGCGCGATCGGGCGGTTGGTCGGAACTTCGACCACGCCCAAGCCATAGATTTCCTGGAACTCCTCGGCCTCGGTCATCGCGGTGCCGGTCATGCCTGACAGCTTGTCATAGAGGCGGAAGTAGTTCTGGAAGGTCACAGACGCCAGCGTGGTGTTCTCCGGCTGGATCTGCACGTCTTCCTTGGCCTCGATGGCCTGGTGCAGCCCTTCGGACAAGCGGCGGCCTGGCATCATGCGGCCAGTAAATTCGTCGATCAGCACCACCTGGCCGTCGCGGACGATATAGTCCTTGTCCCGCTGGAACAGCTTGTGCGCGCGCAACGCCTGGTTCACGTGGTGCACAACCGTGGTGCTTTCCGGATCGTAGAGCGAGGCCTCTGCTTCCAGCAGCCCGTGCTCGCGCAGCGTCTGCTCCAGAAACTCATTGCCGTCCTCGGTGAAGGTCACGCCGCGGGTTTTCTCGTCGATCTCGTAGTGGTCCTCGGCCAACAGCGGGATCATCTTGTCGATGGTCGCATAAAGCTCAGAGCGGTCCTCGGCGGGGCCGGAAATAATCAGCGGGGTGCGGGCCTCGTCGATCAGGATCGAGTCCACTTCGTCGACGATCGCAAAGTTGTGCTGCTTCTGGAACACTTGGTCCAGCGACGGTTTCATGTTGTCGCGCAGGTAGTCGAAGCCAAGTTCGTTGTTGGTGGCATAGGTGACATCGCAGCCATAGGCGGCCATCTTCTCGGCATCCGCCTGGCCGGACCAGATCACGCCCGTGGTCATGCCGAGCTGGGCAAACACCTTGCCCATCCATTCGCTGTCGCGCTTGGCCAGGTATTCGTTCACCGTGACCACATGCACGCCCTTGCCGGTCAGCGCGTTCAGATAGGCCGGGAACGTCGCCACGAGGGTCTTGCCCTCGCCGGTCTTCATCTCGGAGATGTTACCCTGATGCAGAAACACGCCGCCCATCAGCTGGGTGTCAAAGGCGCGCAGGCCCAGGGCCCGCTTGGCCGCTTCGCGCACGTTGGCAAAAGCCTCCGGCAACAGCGCGTCGAGGCCTTCGCCGTTCAGGGCCCGCTTGCGCAGCTCTTCGGTCTTTCCGATCAGCCCGTCGTCGCTGAGCTTCGCGAACTCGTCCTCCAGCGCGTTGATCTGTGCAATCAGCGGCCGCGTCGCCTTGATCTTACGGTCGTTCGGCGTACCGAAAACCTTTTTGGCGAGTGTTCCGAAACCCAGCATATCTTCTCCAGCGATCCTATGTCCGGCCTGTGCATCGGGCAGGCTTGCCCGCCGTGTCCGCAACCCATAAACAAGGTGGAAAGACGGTCCTGCCAATGGCCTCAAGGCGATGTAAGCGGCAGGGTATAGAGTGTCAACGGCGCGCCCCCCAGCGGCCAAGGAATAGGAAGATTTCTATGCGTAAAGGTCTCACTTTTCTGTGCGGTATGGCTATGGCGGTCTGCGCAGCGCTTCCGCTGGCGGCGGTGGCCGCGCCGCATGCCAACACGGTTGTTGCCTCGGTCAATGGCGAGGAGATCACTGTGGGCCACATGATTATGGCGCGCGAAAACCTGCCGGAGCAGTATAAGCAGCTGCCGGATGACGTGCTGTTCAACGCCATCCTCGACCAGCTGGTGCAACAGACTGCGCTGAAACAGCAGCTGCGCGGTGAGGTGCCCCGCTATGTCGAGTTGTCGGTCGAAAACGAACAGCGCGCTATGCTGGCGGCCAATGTTCTCCAGATGGTGATGGACAACGCCAGCGGTGAAGAGGCGCTGCGCGCGGCCTATGATGAGAAGTACTCCTCAGGCGACGGCGGCGATGAGTTCCACGCAGCCCACATTTTGGTCGAAAGCGAAGAAGACGCGCAGGAGATCATCAAGGAGTTGGATGACGGCGCCGATTTCGCAACCCTCGCCAAGGAAAAATCCACCGGCCCCTCCGGTCCCAGCGGCGGCGACCTGGGCTGGTTCACCACCGGCCGCATGGTGCCGGAATTTGAAGAAGCAGTGCTGGAGCTGCGCTCTGGAGATGTCTCCGGTCCGGTGCAGACACAGTTTGGCTGGCACGTGATCCTGCTGCATGAGCGCCGCAAGACAGAGGCCCCCGAATTCGAAGAGGTGCGGGCGCAGATCGCCGACGAGCTGCGCCAGAAGGCGGTGGAAAACCGCGTGAACGAGTTGACCGCAGCATCAGAGATCGAACGTCCCGAAATCGAGGATTTGGATCCGGCCATCCTCAAAGACCTCAGCCTGGTAAGGAACTGATCATGGCGAAATCCCTGCCCGTCTCGCCGCTGGCCCCGGCCAGCTTTCCCGACCTGCCAGTGATCAAGGGGGTGCGCTTTGCCTCAGCCGCTGCCGGCGTGAAGTACCAGGGCCGCACCGACGTGATGCTGGCCGTGATGGATCCGGGCACCTCGGTGGCCGGCGTGTTCACGCGCTCCAAGACCCGGTCCGCCCCGGTGCTGGACTGCCAGGCCAAGCTGGGCGGCGCGGCGGACGCCGGTGCGGCCATCTTGGTGAACTCCGGCAATTCCAACGCCTTTACCGGCCATTACGGGCAAACCTCGGTGGCAGAGATTACCACTGCGGTCGCTGCCGCGTCGGGCGTCCCGGCGGAGCGTGTCTTTACAGCCTCGACCGGTGTCATTGGCGAGCCGCTGCCGCATGACCGCATTGTCGCAAAGATCGGCGAGCTGAACGATGCGCTGGACGAAACCGGGCTGGAAGGCGCCGCCAAGGCGATCATGACCACCGACACCTTTGCCAAGGGTTCCAGCGCCACGGTCGGGATCGAAGGCAAGACCGTCAAGATTGCCGGCATCGCCAAGGGTTCCGGCATGATCGCGCCGGACATGGCGACGATGCTGGTCTATATCTTCACCGATGCCAAGGTGGAGCAAGCGGCGCTGCAGGCGCAGCTGGCGGAGATTTGCGACCGGACCTTCAATTGCATCACGGTGGACAGCGACACCTCGACCTCCGACAGCCTGATGTTGTGCGCGACCGGCGCCTCGGGCGTGGATGCCACCGGAAACGCGGAATTTGCGGCTGGGTTGGAGCGCGTCATGCTGGACCTGTCGCACCAGGTGGTGCGCGACGGCGAAGGCGCAACCAAGTTCGTGGAAATCCAGGTTACCGGAGCGGCTTCGGACGCGGATGCCAAGGTGCATGGCCTGGCGATTGCCAACTCGCCGCTGGTCAAAACCGCCATTGCCGGCGAGGACCCGAACTGGGGCCGCGTGGTGATGGCAATCGGCAAGTCCGGCGCCGCAGCGGACCGGGACCTGCTGTCGATCTCCTTTGGCGATGTTCTGGTGGCGGAAAAGGGCTGGGTCTCGCCGGATTACAAGGAAGAACTGGGTGCGGCGGAGATGAAGAAGCAGGAGATCACGATCAAGGTGGATCTGGGCCTCGGCAGCGGCCAAGCCACTGTCTGGACCTGCGACCTGACCCATCAGTACATCTCGATCAACGCGGATTACCGGTCATGAAAACTGTTCTGGTATCGGCTGTTGCGCTCATTGATGTGGACGGGCGGGTGCTGCTGGCGCAGCGTCCCGAAGGAAAGTCGATGGCGGGCCTGTGGGAGTTTCCTGGCGGCAAGATCGAGCCGGGAGAAACACCCGAAGCAGCGCTGATCCGCGAACTGCAGGAGGAACTGGGAATTGGCACTTGGGCCTCCTGCCTGGCGCCGCTGACCTTTGCGAGCCATTCCTACGAGGACTTCCACCTGCTGATGCCGCTGTTTGCCTGCCGAAAGTGGGAGGGCATCCCGCGGGCCCAAGAAGGCCAGACTTTGAAATGGGTGCGGCCGCAGGACCTGCGTGATTATCCGATGCCACCGGCCGATATTCCGCTGATCCCCATCCTTCGCGACTGGCTCTGACAGGCCCGGAACGCCAGGCTGGCCCCTCTGTCAATCCGGGTTATTAGCGGTTTATCGGGCGTTTAACTGATGCTGCCCGCACGGGTAACGCTTTGTTAATCAATCTGGCTGAGCATCAGGATACGGAGCAAACCACTACCCTGAATTGCACATAGGCAGGATTAGACCATGCTTAGAACAATCGCAGTAGGCAAGTTTTCCCTGGTTCAAGGCAGTTTCATACGGGCACTCCCTGACGGGAAAATCGCGGTACGGGTTGGGTCAAAAACCTTTCAGGGCCAGCCAGTTACACCAGCCGCCTGAGCCGCCACTCACACACATCAGGCAGACAGAGAGGGCAGCTTCCAACAGCTGCCCTTTTCCGGATTCACCGGCTGCGGCAAAGGCGCAGTGCTGAATGGCGCTTTCAGGACTGATCAGCTGCCCCATTGAAAAAGGGATCCGGCCTTTCGACAGCTGTCATTTTCCAGCGGACCCGTGCACTTTCGCAGCGCAGCAGCGAAGGGCCTGGTTTGATGCGCCGCCGAACCGCAACGGATCGGCACTCCCCCGACGCTTCGTTAGCTGCTGCACGGGTTTTCGGCGTCGCCTCCGCCGTCAGGCGTAAATGAAAAGGCCCCGGCATCCGCGCCAGGGCCTTTCTTTTTTGGATCGCGACCGGATCAGTCGAGGGTGCGGGTCACTTCCTCGCGCTCGAAGATCTCGATCACGTCGTTCGGGCGGATATCGTCGTAGTTCTCGAACGCCATACCGCATTCCTGACCGGACTGAACCTCGGCGACTTCGTCCTTGAAGCGCTTCAGGGTCTTCAGGGTGCCTTCGTGGATCACCACGTTGTCGCGCAGCAGGCGCACGCCGGCCGAGCGGCGGGCAACGCCTTCGGTAACCAGACAGCCGGCAACTTTGCCAACGCCAGTGACCTTGAAGACTTCCTTGATCTGCGCGTAGCCGATGAAGTTCTCGCGGATCTCCGCCGACAGCAGGCCAGAGGCTGCCGCCTTAACATCATCCACCAGGTCATAGATCACCGAATAGTAGCGGATCTCCACGCCCTTCTGGTTGGCGGTGTTGCGGGCCGAGGCATTGGCACGAACGTTGAAGCCCATGATCGGCGCACCGGACGCTTCGGCAAGGCCGACATCGGTTTCGGTAATCGCGCCGACGCCGGAGTGCAGCACGCGCACGCGCACTTCCTCGTTGCCGATCTTTTCCATCGCTTGAACGATGGCCTCGGCAGAACCCTGCACGTCAGCCTTGACCAGAATCGGCAGCTCGGAGACGTTCTCGTCTTCCTTGGCCTTGGCCATCAGCTGCTCCAGTGTGGTCGCTGCACCGGCTGCGGCGCGCTTGTCCTTGGCCGCTTGCTCGCGGTACTCGGCGATTTCGCGCGCCTGAGCTTCGGTTTCGGTGACGTTCAGAACGTCACCCGCTTCCGGGGTGCCATTCAGGCCCAGAACCTCAACCGGAACCGAGGGGCCGGCTTCCTCAACCCGCTCGCCCTTGTCGTTGATCAGCGCACGGACCTTGCCGTACTGCTCACCCACAACAAAGATGTCGCCCTGGCGCAGGGTGCCGTTCTGAACCAGCACGGTGGCCACGGGGCCGCGGCCCACGTCCAGCTGCGCCTCGATCACAGCACCCTGTGCGGCGCGGTCGGGGTTGGCTTTCAGTTCCAGGATTTCCGCTTGCAGCGCAATGGCTTCCAGCAGTTCGTCCAGGCCCTGGCCGGTGACAGCGGAGACTTCCACGTCCTGCACTTCGCCGGACATGGCTTCCACGATCACCTCATGCTGCAGCAGGTCGGTGCGGACCTTGTTCGGGTCGGCCGCCGGTTTGTCGATCTTGTTGATCGCCACGATCATCGGAACACCGGCCGCCTTGGCGTGGTTGATCGCCTCGACGGTCTGCGGCATCACCGCGTCGTCCGCTGCAACAACCAGAACCACGATATCGGTCACCTGCGCGCCGCGCGAGCGCATCGAGGTGAAGGCCGCGTGGCCCGGGGTGTCCAGGAAGCTCAGCACGGTGCCGCTTTCGGTGGTCACCTGGTAGGCGCCAATGTGCTGGGTAATGCCGCCGGCTTCGCCTGCCACAACGCGGGCGTCGCGGATTGCGTCCAGCAGCGAGGTCTTGCCGTGGTCGACGTGGCCCATGATGGTGATGACCGGCGGACGCGGCTTCAGGTCCTCGTCCTTGTCCTCGACCTCCTTGATCACGTCTTCAACGTCGGCGTCGGACACGCGGGTCACCTTGTGGCCGAATTCCTCGATGATCAGTTCCGCGGTATCGGCGTCGATCGACTGGTTCTGGGTGACCATCATGCCCATCTGCATGAGCGATTTCACCACGTCGGCAACGCGTTCGGCCATACGGTTGGCCAGCTCGGACACCACAATGGTTTCCGGCAGCTGCACGTCACGCACAACTTTTTCCCGCTCAACCGAGCCGCCCATGGCTTTCTGGCGCGCACGCTCCTGCTTGCGCTTCATCGCCGCCATGGAACGCTGGCGGTTGCCTTCGCCGCCAGTCGCCTGGCCAAGCGTCAGCTTGCCGGAACGGCGGTTGTCGTCACGGCCCTTGCCGCGGGACGGGCGCTGTTCGCGTTCACGATCGGATTTGCGCGGAGTTGCAGCCGGAGCCGGCTTGTTTGGTGCCGGACGCTCTGCCTTGGGAGCGGGCGCGGGGGCAGCGGCAGCGCGTTTGGCTGCCTCTTCTTCCTCGGCGCGCTTGCGCTCTTCCTCTTCGGCTTTCTGACGGGCGCGCTCTTCGGCTTCGCGCTGCTCACGCTCCTTGGCTTCCGCTTCGGCGCGGCGGCGCTCACGCTCTTCGGCGCGGGCCTTTTCCTCGGCTTCGCGCTGCGCGGCTTCTTCCGCCTCGCGGGCCTTGGCGGCCTGCAGCGCCTTCAGGCGGCGCTCCATCTCTGCATCGCTGATGCCGGCGGGCCGGCGGGATCCGGACGCTGCCGGTGCAGCACCGCTGCCGCTTTTGGCCGCACCCGGCTTGGGAACCACAACGCGCTTGCGCTTGGTTTCCACTACGACATTCTTGGTCCGTCCATGGCTGAAACTCTGTTTCACGTTCCCCGGACGGGAACCCCCACGCAGACCCAGTGTCTTTTTGCCGTCACTATCGCTCATAAAGCTACTTATCCTTCCGTGCGGCCGTTGCCGCCCACCATTTCGCGCAAACCTTGCAGTCGTTGCGCCTCATCTACAACACGTTTGCTGAGTCCGCCAGAGGCGAGGGCGGCATGTATCACAGTTTGGCGCCCAAATGCCATTCCCAGCTCGTCCGCCGTGAGGCAGCCGATGAATTTGCCCTTGTAGGGCGTGCTCAGCTTCGACTTTCCGCGGCCGGACCCGTCAGAGGCCTGGATCAGCACCCGGGCCTCTTCCTTGGACAGCCAGTCCTTGACCTTCTCAAAGCCGGCCACCGCGTCGCCCGACTTGCGCGCCAGGCTGATCAGCCCGACCAGGCGGCGGACCACTTGGTCCTCCACCTCTCCGACAAGCCCGCCGGAGACCTGGACCTGCGCTTTGAAGCCGCGGGCGAACAGCTTCTTTTTCACCGCGGTTTCCAGCGCCGCGCGGCTGGCTGCCACATAGACGCCGCGGCCCGGCAGCTTTTCCATCACGTCGGGCACAACCTGCCCGTCAGGACCCATCACAAAACGGATGAGGCCCTGCTTGGGCTGGGTCTCGCCGGTTGCGATGCATTTGCGCTCGCTGCCTTCGGACCGGTCTCTTTGTACGCCGCCGCGTGTCATGCAGGTCTCCTTTGCAAAGCCCTGGATCAGGCTTCGCCTTCCTCTTCGCCAGCGTCTTCGTCTTCCGCCGCTTCCGCTTCCAGCTCAGCCGGGTCTACCCAGCCCAGCATGATGCGGGCAGTCATGACCATGTCTTGCGCCTCTTCCAGCGATACGCCGAAGGGCTCCAGGATGCCGTCATCCTTGACCCGCTCGCCGCCATCGTTGGTCCAGCCGCCGGCCAGTTCCCAATCGGCGCAGGTGGCGAAATCTTCCAACGACTTCACGTCGTCCTTGGCCAGCGCCTCGACCATTTGCGGGGTCAGGCCCTCGAACTGGATCAGGCTTTCCTCGGCGCCCAGCGCACGGGCTGCATCCAGGGCCGCCTTGGCCTGGGCTTCCAGATAGTCGCGGGCACGGGCCTGCAGTTCTTCTGCGGTGCCTTCGTCGACACCGTCAATGACCAGCAGTTCATCGAGCTCGACATACGCAACCTCTTCCAGGTTGGTGAAGCCCTCAGACACCAGAAGCTGGGCAAAGAACTCGTCGAGATCAAGGGTCTCCATGAACAATTTCGTGCGCGCCTCGAATTCCTTCTGGCGGCGGGCCAATTCTTCTTCCTCGGTCATGATGTCGATGTCGAGGTTGGTCAGCTGCGACGCCAGGCGCACGTTCTGACCGCGGCGGCCGATGGCGAGCGACAGCTGCTCTTCCGGCACCACAACTTCGATCTTGCCGGCTTCCTCGTCCAGCACCACCTTGGTCACTTCGGCCGGCTGCAGCGCGTTCACCAGGAAGGTCGGCTGATCCTCGTTCCACGGGATGATGTCGATCTTCTCGCCCTGCAGCTCGTTCACGACGGCCTGCACGCGGGAGCCGCGCATACCCACACAGGCGCCGACCGGGTCGATCGAGCCGTCGTAGGAGACAACGGCAATCTTGGCACGCGAACCAGGGTCGCGGGCCACCGCCTTGATCTCGATGATGCCGTCATAGATTTCCGGCACTTCCATCTTGAACAGCTCGGCCATGAACTCGGGCGCGGTGCGCGACAGGAAGATCTGCGGGCCGCGCGGCTCGCGGCGCACGTCCTTGATGTAGCAGCGCACGCGGTCGTTCGGGCGGTAGCTCTCGCGGCCGATCTTCTCGTTGCGGCGCAGGATCGCTTCGCCGGCACCCACGTCGACGATGACGTTGCCGTATTCCTCGCGCTTGACCAGGCCGTTGATGATGGTGCCGGCGCGGTCCTTGAATTCTTCGTACTGGCGGTCACGCTCAGCTTCGCGGACCTTCTGCAGGATCACCTGCTTGGCCGACTGGGCAGCAATCCGGCCCATTTCCACCGGCGGCACTTCCTCGACGTAGGTCTGGCCCACTTCGGGGTTCGCCATGTACTGGCGGGCCTGCTCGACGGTCATTTCGGCCTGGTAGTTCTCCAGCTCGTCATCCGCCACGACGGTGCGCACGCGGGTAAAGGTGGCGCGGCCGGTCTTGCGGTCGATCGACACCCGAATGTCCATCTCGGCGCCATAGCGGCTTTTGGCCGCACGGGCGAGGCTCTCTTCCATCGCCTCGATCACCAGACCCGGGTCGATCATCTTTTCGCGCGCCACGGCCTCGGCGGTTTGCAACAGCTCCAGCTGGTTTGCAGAGGTGATAGCCATTACTTTTTCTCCTCTTCGGACTCTTCGGTCTCGATTTCGTCGAATGCGTCTTCGTTGAGCGTCCCGGCCTCTTTGCGCTGACGCAGCATTTCCTTGATCAGATCATCGGTCAGAACCAGCTTGGCATCGCTCAGCCAGTCGAATTTCAGACCAATGGTCACGGTCTCGCCCTGATCCTCGATATTGATCAGGACTTCGTCGTCCTCGGTACCCGCCAGCTCGCCTTTGAAGCGGCGGCGGCCGCCGACCATCTCGGCGGTTTCGAGCTTTGCCTCGTAGCCCTCGAACATCTCGAAGTCTTTCATCCGGGTCAGCGGACGGTCAATGCCAGGGCTCGACACTTCCAGGGCATAGGCATCGATGATCGGGTCTTCGACATCCAGCACCGCGCTGACGGCATTCGAAATGTCGGCGCAATCATCCACCTCGATGCCGCCGTTGGGCTTGTCGGCCATGATCTGCAGCGTCGTCGACTTACCAGACATCAGCCGGATTCGCACCAGCTCATACCCCAGATCCTCGATCACCGGGGTGACGATCTCGGCCAGGCGCCGGTCGATGGCAGCTTTGGCAATCAGGTCGTTGGTCATCAGACCTCCACTTGGAGCGGCAGGCGCGAACCTGCAAACACAAAAAAACGGGCGCGCGGCCCGTCGAAATTCCCGGTGGAGCCTTGAGCCAGAGGTTCAACGCGCCGCTGTTGTCAAAGCCATATAGGGGGGATTGGGGAAAACTGCAAGGCTTGTCTTCGGGGAGGGCCGCGCTGCGGAGTCAGGCCATCCACCAGCGTTCCGCGATGCGGCCGTCATCCAGCGGCGCGCGCTGGCCTACCTTGCGCGGGATGCCGACGGTGTGCCGGGCGGCCAGCGCCATGTCGCTGGACGAGGGGTGATACAGGAACTCGCCCCGGCGCAGCAGGCCGCGCGGTTCCGGCAAGGCCGCCACATCGACGTAGCCGTCACGCAAAGCTTCTGCCCGGACAGCGGCGTCGGGGATCACGATGATCTCCACCACATCCGCCCAGCCGGCAGTTCCGGCCTTGTAGTGATCCGCCACTTTTGAGGCGCGGAAATGACGGTCTTCCTGCGCCCGCTCCACCTTGTAGCAACCGGTGCCCACCGCATCTGACAGCGGCACGGGCAAATCGCCGCCGGGGGCAATCATCTGATCCGCACTGGCCAGCAGATAAGGCAGATGCGGATTGGGCTGCGCAAGCTCCACCAGCAGCTGATGGCCGCCCAGCGCGGTGACGGCCCGCACCTCCGCCCCGGTGGTTCCCTGCACCAGAAGCGAGGCGGCGGCATCGTCCGCTGTCAGCGGGCTGCCATCATGAAACGCCACGCCCTCACGCAGGTTGAAGGTCCAGGTCCGTGCATCATCTGTGGAGTGCCAGCCTGTGGCCAGCTCGCCGCGCAGCAGCCCGTCCGGGGCAATTTCGGTCAGCGTGTCATAGATCGCGCCGCGGGCGGCCTGCTCCAGCATCCCGCCATCGCGCGGGACCGCCAGGCGCAGCACGCCGCCTGCCTTGGGCGACGCATGGACCGATCCGCCGGCAGCGGCCAGCAGGGCAGCGGCAGCACCCGAGGTGAACAGCGCGCGGCGGTCGATGCGCGTCATGGCACAAGCTCTCCTGCAATCCGGTCCATCGCCCGGACCAGCTCCGCACTGATTCCCGGCTCCGACAGAGCATGGCCGGCATTGCGCACCATCTTCAACTCCGCATTTGGCCACAGCTCATTCAGGCGCCAGGCGGACGACGGCGGGCAGATCATGTCATAGCGCCCTTGCACGATCACGCCGGGGATATGGGAAATACGCCCCATGTTGGCAAGGATCTGGCCGTCGTAATCGAGAAAGCCGCCGTTCCGGAAATAATGGTTCTCCAGCCGGGCAAAGGCGCGCGCGTAGTCGCCGGGGCTTTCACCGCTGTGGCCGTTTGAGTGCACCGAAGCCAGCGCGTTTTCCCAGGACGACCAGGCGCGGCCAAAGCGCACTTCCTCGTCCAGGTTTCCGGAAAACAGCCGCTTGTGGTAGGCGCCGATCATGTCGCTGCGCTCGCCATCGGGGATCAGCGAGACGAATTTGGCCCAGGTTTCGGGCCAGAACTTGCCGGCGCCGCCGCCGTAGAACCAGTCGAGCTCAGCCTTTGTCATCAGAAAGACGCCGCGCAGGATCATCTGCTGCACCCGGTCGGGGTGGGTCTGGGCATAGATCAGCGCCAGCGTCGCCCCCCAGCTGCCGCCGAACAGGATCCACAATTCGATACCGATCTGACGGCGAATCAGCTCCATATCGGCGACCAGATGCCAGGTGGTGTTGTCCTCGCAGGAGGCATAGGGGCGCGAGCGGCCGCAGCCGCGCTGGTCAAACAGGATAATCCGGTAGATTTCGGGGTCGAAGTAGCGCCGCATCGCAGGGCTGCTGCCGCCGCCGGGGCCGCCATGGCACACAATCACGGGTATGCCGTTTGGATTCCCGCTCTGCTCTGCATATATACGGTGCCCCTGGCCTGCGTCGATCATGCGCTGGTCAAAGGGCTCGACCGGCGGGTAAAGATAATGCACTGCGCGCTTTTGGTCCGGGTATCTATCCATTACTGACCTTAGTGAGACGTCAGACTACAAAAGAGCACACGGAGACAGGAATGCAAGCGCCTCAATCCACGGTCGACCCTGCGGAAATCGCCAAATTCGAGGCGATGGCGGCGGAGTGGTGGGATCCGCATGGCAAATTCAAGCCCCTGCACATGCTGAACCCGTGCCGGCTCGACTATATCACCAAGCAAATTGCCGCCGAATTCAGTCGCGACCTGACGGCACGGAACCCGTTCGAGGGGTTGCGGCTTTTGGATATCGGCTGCGGCGGCGGGCTACTGAGTGAGCCAATGGCCCGGCTGGGTGCTACGGTTGTGGGCGCCGATGCTGCCGAGGGCAACCTGCCGGTCGCGCGGATCCACGCCGAACAATCGGGGCTGGAGATCGACTACCGCCACACCACCGCCGAGGCGCTGGCCGAGGCTGGCGAGCAATTCGATGTGGTGCTCAACATGGAGGTGGTAGAGCATGTCGCCGATCCGCTCAGCTATCTGACCGCGACGCAGCAACTGCTGAAACCCGGCGGGCTGGAGATCTGCTCAACCATCAACCGCAACCCCAAGAGCTTTGCCATGGCCATCATCGGCGCCGAAGTGATCATGCGCTGGCTGCCGCGCGGCACGCATGAATGGTCCAAGTTCATCACCCCGGATGAGCTGTTCGAGCTGCTGCGCAAGGCCGGGCTGAAGCCGGTGGACCGCAAGGGTTTCGTGTTCAACCCGATCACCTGGAACTGGTCGATTTCGGAACGGGATCTGTCAGTGAACTATGTGACCGCCAGTGTGAAACCCGGCTGAGCTGCCGCTGCCTCCCCCAAGTCTGCCGCCTATCCTAAAGGATAGGTGGTAATCCCTATGCACCCTTTAGTTGAGCCGCGCTGATTGTTAACGTCAGTTAGCGGATTTGGAATGTTACCCGGTCCGCCTCCGGGGAAAGCCCTTGAATTGAATAATTGCTTACCGCTGTTTTCGGCGGGTCCGCCCAGAGGTTGCCAGGACCGCCACTCACGGATTGATGGGGACTGATGGGGAAGAGGGGCGCCTGCTTGCGGGCGTCCTTCTTTTTTGGGCAGTCGTCTCATTCAGAAGGCTGCCGGACCTGCCGGCTCAGCCGCTTTCTTCCAGCTTGCCGCGCAGCTCGCGCAGGATCGGCAGGGTGGCCCGGACCCGGTCGCTGCCCAGTTCACCGACCACCTCGGAGATCACCGGAATGATCCCGGCCAGAGCCGCATCACGGGCCTGTTTGCCCGCCGGGCTGATTGCCACCATCTTGCGCCGCGCATCATCCCAATCGGGACGGACGTGTATATATCCCGCCACTTCCAGTTTGCTCAGCGTGTTGGTCATTGCCCCGCGCGTCACGTGAAACGCCTTGGCCAATTGTGCAGGCGAGCGCTCCAACCCGGCGCGGGCCAGGTGGTTCAGCACCGAAAAATGCGACAACTCCATCCCTTTGGGCAGCACTTTGCTGAGGCGTGACCGGGCCAGCTGGTCAGCCATGAGTATCTCGCTGAACAGCGATACCGCCAGGGAATGGGTCTCGTCCATCAGGGTCCGTCAAACTCCCGGTCGTGAGTCAGGGAAGGCACGCGCTTGCGTGCTTCTGCCACTTTTTCGAGGTCGAGATCAACGTAAGTCACACCCGGCTCCTGACCTGCATCCGCGAGCACCTCGCCCCATGGGGCGACAGCCAGGGAATGGCCATAGGTCTTGCGGCTGGGCCCGCGGGAGGCCGGGTGCTTGCCGGTCTGCGCCGGTGCCAGCACGAAACAGCCGGTCTCGATCGCTCGGGCGCGCAAAAGCGAGTGCCAATGCGCCTCGCCGGTCACATAGGAGAACGCCGCCGGCACGGTCAGGATCTGCGCCCCGCCCTTGGCCAGCGCCCGGTGCAGATGCGGAAAGCGTACGTCGTAGCAGATGGTCATGCCAATGCTGGCGAAGGGTGTTTGCGCAACGACGGCTTTGGTCCCCGGACGGTAGCCGTCGGATTCGCGATAGGTCTCCTCGGGCGTGACCTCCACATCGAACATGTGGATCTTGTCGTAGCGTGCGGTGATTTCCCCCTGCGGACTGATCAAAAACTGCCGGTTGGCGAAGCGGCCATCGTCGTCGTGGGTCTTGATCCCCAGCGAGCCCAGCAGCAGCCAGATACCATGTTTGGCAGCTTCTTCACGCAGGGCGGCCAGGGTCGGGTCGTCCTCCTCGTGGCACAGGACACCATTCTGATGCGTCCGGCTGCCCGATAGGCAATTTGTGACCTCGGGCGTCAGCACAAAACCGGCCCCGCCGCGCACAGCCTCCGCCATCATTGCTTTCACCGTTTCCAGGTTTTCGGCCGGGATATCGGTGGATGTCATCTGAAGCAGAGCTGCGCGCATTGTGTCTCTCCGGGCTCAGGCCGCCAGCAGCGGGTCAAGCTTGCCCGCCTGCTCCAGCGCATAAAGGTCGTCGCAGCCGCCGACATGGGTCTCGCCGATGAAGATCTGCGGCACCGTGCGGCCGCCGTTGGCGCGCTGGATCATCTCCGCCTTGCGCTCCGGCTCTTCCAGCACGTTGACTTCCGAAAAAGCCACACCCTTCTGGTTCAGCAGCCGCTTGGCCGCATGGCAGTAGCCGCACAGAGGCGAGGTGTAGATTTCAACCGATTTCATTCATGACCCCATGTTCTGGTTTCGAAGGTTGTGGAGGAATTGGGGATTCATTGCAACAATTGCCAGAGGCCGCCGGGCGGGCTCACGCTTGCGTGACCCGGGCCAGCACCGCCACCCGCACCTCGGCGGCTCCCGCCCGCAGGCAGGCATCAGTGCAGGCGCTGAGGGTAGCGCCAGAAGTCATCACGTCATCCACGATCAGCACGCTGCGGCCCTTGATCCTGCCCAGCCTGCCCGGATGCGCCCCAATGGCAGACCCCAGCAGCTGATAGCGCTGGTCCCGCGTCTTCCCCTCCAGCGCGGGCGTCTGCCGGGTGCGGCGCAGCAGGTCCGGGCAGTGCTCCAAACCCGTGCGTTCCGCCAGCGCCTCCGCCAACAGGGCCGACTGATTGTACTTGCGCTTCAGCAGCCGGGTCCAATGCAGCGGCACCGGACAGAGGAGCGGGCGGTCCTCCAGCATTGGCAGCACTGCGCTTTCAAGCCAAACGGCGGCCGTTTTTGCAATCTCCGTCCGGTCACCGTGCTTTAAGGCCAGTACAAGTTTGCGCCCCTGCCCCTCGTAGATCAGCGCAGACCGCCCCTGGCTCCAGGGCCGTGGATGGCGCAGGCAGCTGTCGCATTCCAGACGGAAGCCGTCCGCCTCCCCCGGCAGCGGAGCGCCGCAGCCCTCGCAGACCGTGCCGCTGATGAAATGCATGCCTGACCAGCATGTGCCGCACAGGCCAAAATCGCTGCCGACCAGCCCGCCGCAGCCCAGGCATTGGGCTGGATAGATCAGTGAAACAGCGGTTTGAATCCTGGCCAGCAGCATCTAAATAGCCTCCATGACACAAGCGCCCGCACAACTCTTCGACCGCCGCGCCCTGGCGGCCCGCCGCGCCCGCCGGCGCACGGATGCCCTGTTCCTGCACCAGATGGCGCGGGATGAGGCCGAGGATCGCCTGAGCCTGGTTAACAGAACCTTTACAGCGCCCGCTGTGGTGAGCCCCTTCCCGGAGGTCTGGGAAGGGTTTCAGCCTGCGGCGAAGATCGTGGCAGACGCGGAAGTTCTGGCGCTCGAAGAAGGCGCGCATGATGTGGTGATCCATGCCATGTGCCTGCATTGGGCCAACGATCCGGTCGGCCAGCTGATCCAATGCCGCCGCGCCTTGAAAGAAGACGGGCTGCTGCTGGTCATCCTGCTGGGCGGCCAGACCCTGCACGAGCTGCGCGCGGCCATGGCGGAGGCCGAGACCGTCGTGATGGGCGGCCTGTCGCCTCGGGTCGCACCGATGGGCGAGATCCGGGATCTGGGCGGGCTGCTGCAGCGGGCCGGTTTTGCGCTGCCGGTGGCCGACCTGGTGCCGCTGACCGCAGAATACCGCGACCTGGCGCACCTGATCCACGACCTGCGCGGCATGGGAGAGACCAACGCCCTCGCCCAGCGCCTGAAGCGCCCGGCACCGCGCGCCTTGTTCCAGCTGGCCGACCACATCTACCGCGAGCATTTCGCCACTGCAGACGGCCGGCTGCCCGCGACATTTGAGCTGGTCTGCCTCACCGGCTGGTCGCCATCGGACAGCCAGCAGAAACCCCTGCGCCCCGGCTCTGCCCAGATACGCCTCGCCGATGCGCTGAAAGTGCCGGAAACCAAGCTTAAGCCCTGATAAGTTTCCGCTATGGCTGCGCCAATGTGATCCAATTGGCCTTCTGCGCGTAAAGACAGTAGTTTGCCGCCAACCATCGAATTCTCAGCCCCACAGGACCTGCCCATGCTGGACGCCGCCCGGACCGCCAAATGCCCTGCCCACGCCCCTGCCGATCACCCCAAGATCCCGGCGGAGAAGGTCGGCATCCTGCTGGCCAACCTTGGCACGCCGGACGATCACTCCTATTGGCCGATGCGCCGGTATCTGAACGAGTTCCTGTCCGACAAGCGGGTGATCGACTACCCGTCGTGGAAATGGCAGCCGCTGCTGCAGCTGATCATCCTGACCAAGCGCCCGTTCTCCTCCGGCGCGGCCTACAAGTCGATCTGGAACCACGACAAGGGTGAAAGCCCGCTGATGACTATCACCAAGGAACAGACCGCCAAGATGGCCGAGGCGATGAAAGCGCGGTACGGCGATCAGGTGATGGTCGATTTCTGCATGCGCTACGGCAACCCATCGACCAAGTCCAAGGTCCGGGAAATGGTAGCGGCCGGCTGCCAGAAGATCCTGTTTGTGCCGCTCTACCCGCAATATGCCGGCGCGACCTCCGGCACAGCCAACGACCAGTTCTTCCGCGCCCTGATGGAAGAAGCCTGGCAGCCCGCCGCCCGCACGATAGCGCCCTATTTCGATCAGCCCGCGTATATCGACGCGTTGGCGCGGTCGGTGGAAGAGGCCTATGCCAAGGCAGAGAAGAGACCGGATATCCTGGTGGTGTCCTACCACGGCATGCCGAAACGGTATCTGATGCAGGGCGATCCCTATCATTGCCAGTGCCAAAAAACGACGCGCCTGCTGAAGGAGCGGCTGGGCTGGGACGACACCCAGATCACCTCGACCTTCCAGTCGGTGTTCGGGCCCGAGGAATGGCTGAAACCCTATACCGTGGACCACGTCGCGACGCTCGCCAAGGAGGGCAAGAAGAACATCGCGGTGATCGCGCCGGCCTTCTCCGCTGACTGCATCGAGACGCTGGAGGAGATCAATGAGGAAATCCGAGAGAGCTTTGAACACGCGGGCGGCGAGGACTTTCTCTATATCCCCTGCCTCAACGATGATGATGACCATATCGCCGCACTGGCCGGGGTTATCGAACAGAACCTGCAAGGCTGGCTGGACTAAACCGCCATCCCGGTCCAAATAGGATCCAAAATAGGATCGCCGGGCACGCCGGCAGACCGGGGAGAGTTTGGATGACGCTTGCGCATTGGGCCGCCGCCCTTGAAGAACATTGGGGGATCAAGGCGGAGCTGAGCCGCCTTGATGGGGAGTACGACCTTAACTTCTGGGCGCGGGACGCAGATGGCCAAGGCTACATCCTCAAGGCGATGCGCCCCGGCTGCGAGACCTGGCTGGTCGACATGCAGGTGAAGGCGTTTGAGCACATCGCCGCGCGTCAGCCGGATCTCCCCTGCCCGCGGGTGATCGCCTCTGCTGACGGGCAGTCTCTGCTGACACTCCCCGATGAGGATGGCCAGGACCGTCTGGTCTGGCTGCTGAACCAGCTGCCCGGTCGCTGCTACGCCAAGGCTGAGCCGAAAAGCGACGCACTGATCCATGAGGTTGGACAGGTTCTGGGCGGGTCGGCCAAGGCACTGGCGGATTTCCAGCACGAAGGTTTGGAGCGCGATTTCAAATGGGACCTGATGCGCGCGGGCTGGATCGAAGACCAGCTTGCTTGCGTTACAGATCCGGGACGCCGTGCAATTCTTGCAGAGATTTACACCGATTTTGCCAAGTTAGAGCCTGTTTTGGCGGCCCTGCCCAAGCAGGCAGTCCACAACGACGCCAATGATTACAACATCATGGTGGCGGGTGAACTGAGCGAATTGCGCCGGGTGTCGGGCCTCATCGACCTTGGGGATATGTGCGCCGCGCCGAGGGTCTGCGATCTGGCGATTGCCGCGGCCTATATCGTGCTGGACCATCCGGCGCCGGAGGCTGCGATTGCGGCGTTGGTGGCGGGCTATCACGAGGCCTATCCGCTGACGCCCGCCGAGGTGGACATGGTCTGGCCGCTGCTGCGAGCGCGGCTGGCAGTCAGCGTGGTGAACTCCACCCTGATGGCGGCGGAGAACCCTGATGATCCCTATGTCACCATCTCACAAGCACCGGCCTGTCGGTTCCTGGAAGGCAACACGCTGCACGGCGGATTGCTGGCGGCCCGGTTGCGCGCCGCCTGCGGCCTGCCGGTTGTGGACGGCGCCGAGCGGGTGATGGTCTGGCTCGAGCAGGAACGCGGCAATTTCGCCCCGCTGATGGGGCAGGACCTGTCAAACGCACCAATGGGGTCGCTGTCGGTCGAGGACTCCACATGGCCGCAAAACCCGTTCCACATGCCGCTGGAGGAGGCCGCCAAGGTCGGCGAGGAGTTTGAGGACAATGGCCGGATCTGGCTGGGTTACTACCACGAGCCGCGGCTGATCTATACGGACGCTGCGTTCCGCAAGGGACCGTGGAAAGCCAGCAACCGCCGCACCGTGCATCTGGCCGTCGACGCCTTTGCCCCGGCGGGCACTCCGATGTTTGCCCCCTTGCGCGGTGAGGTCTTTGCCGCCGAATACCGCGACGGTCATCTGGACTATGGCGGCGTGATCATCCTGCGGCATGAGACACCGGAGGGTGATCCGTTCTTTACGCTCTATGGCCATCTGGACCCGGAGTTCCTCGACCGGCTGAAGCCCGGCGAAACAGTGGAGAAAGGTCAGGAATTCTGCCGCTTGGGCGATCCCGGCCAAAACGGCGGCTGGGCGCCGCATGTGCATTTCCAACTGGCCCTGACCACCGAGGGGATCGAGGCCGACTGGCCCGGTGTTGGCGATCCCGATGAGATGTACCTGTGGCGTGCGCTCTGCCCGAACCCCGCGGCGCTGCTGAACCTGCCCGATGAAAAGGTCTTCTATCACCCGACCAGCAAGGACGACGTGCTGGCCAGCCGCCGTGCGCATTTCGGAGGCAATCTCAGCCTGACCTATAAAGACCCGGTGATGCTGCTGCGCGGCTGGAAGCACCACCTGTTCGACGAATGGGGCCGGCCCTATCTGGACGCCTACAACAACGTCCCCCACGTCGGCCACGCCCACCCGCGCATTCAGGCGGTGGCGGCGGATCAGCTCAAACGGATGAACTCAAACACTCGTTACTTACACCCGGCACAGATCGCGTTTGCGGAGAAGGTGCTGTCGAAACTGCCCGATCAATTCGAGGTCTGCTTCTTCGTGAACTCCGGCACTGAGGCCAATGAGCTGGCCCTGCGCCTGGCCCGTGCCCATACCGGCGCCAAAGGCATGGTGACCCCTGATCATGGCTATCATGGCAACACCACCGGCGCGATTGATATCTCTGCCTACAAGTTCAACAAGCCCGGCGGTGTCGGGCAGGCGGACTGGGTGGAACTGGTGGAAGTCGCCGATGACTACCGCGGCTCATACCGGCGCGGCGACCCGGACCGGGCACAGAAGTTTGCAGACCTCGTCGACCCGGCTATTGCCCGACTGCAGGAGAAGGACCACGGCGTTGCCGGGTTCATTGCCGAAACCTTCCCGTCTGTGGGAGGCCAGATCATCCCGCCCAAGGGTTACCTGCCTACGGTCTATGAAAAGATTCGCGCCGCTGGAGGTGTCTGCATCGCTGATGAGGTGCAGACCGGACTCGGCCGCCTGGGCGACTACTACTTCGGCTTTGAACACCAGGGCGCGGTGCCGGACATCGTGGTGATGGGCAAACCCATCGGCAACGGCCACCCGCTGGGCGTGCTGGTGACGACCAAGGCAATTGCGGAAAGTTTCGACAACGGGATCGAATTTTTTTCAACCTTTGGCGGCTCGACCCTTTCCTGCCGAATTGGCAAGGAGGTGCTGGATATCGTCGAAGACGAAGGCCTTCAAAACAACGCCCGGGTCGTGGGAGCAAGGCTGATTGCTGGTCTCAAAGCGATGGAACTGAAGTACGCCTGTGTCGGCGACGTCCGCGGTATGGGCCTGTTTCTGGGGTTGGAGCTGATCAATACTGATGGCTCCGAGGCCACTGAGATTTGTTCCTACGTCAAAAACCGGATGCGCGATCACCGGATCCTGATCGGCAGCGAAGGCCCCAAGGATAATATCCTGAAGATCCGTCCGCCCCTGACGATAAAGCCGGAGGATGCAGACATGATCACCAATGTTCTGGACAGCATCCTGCGCGAGGTGGCGGCGGTCTGACCGCTCCCGCAGCGGCCTTCAGGCAACAAAAAAGGCGGTGGAGAACCACCGCCTTTTCCGTAACCGTGTATCGAAATTAGTTCGATGCAACAGCTGCGCCAACCAGGACCAGCAGCAGCAGCGGCAGCAGGATGCCGCTGGAAGAGCCCTGTGCTTCTTCAACGATGACCGGCGGTTCAACAACCGGCTCGGACAGGTTGCCCGCGGTAGCGGTCGAAGCAGCAGCGGTCAGCGCAGCAGCGATAACGAGTTTTTTCATGTTAACCTCCAGAATTTGCACGGAACAAATTTAGAATCCGTGCACCCAAGACATACCTCGTATTTTTTTCTAACCAGCAAAATCGCGCGATTGCAATTGCTTGTTATAGTTAACAGGCTAGGGCCCGCTCCCGTGGCGTCAAATTAGCAACACCTGTGTGCCCACTTTGGCCAGACTGAACAACTCGGCGATGTGTTCATTGTAAAGCCCGATGCAGCCATTGGAAGATTTGCGGCCGATTTTGCGCGTGTCGTGGGTTCCGTGGATCCGGTAATACTTCCAGCTAAGGTACAGCGCATGTGTGCCAAGCGGGTTATCCGGACCCGGCGGGACATATGCAGGCCATTCCGGATTGCGTTTGCGCATGTTCGGCGTCGGCGACCAGCTGGGCCCTTCAACCTTGCGCACCACCCTGGTGCGGCCGCGGCGTGTCAGATCGTCTGACAGCGGCACCGAGGAAGGGAACAGCTTATAGGTGGCTCCATCCGCGGACCAGTAGTGCAGCGCCCGGCTGTCGATATCGACAAGAATCGCGCCGTTGCGCAAATTGTCGAAATACGGCGACCACGTCTTGGCCCGGAAAGCGGAAATATTGCGCTGAACCGGCGGCTCCGGCTCTGGCGGCGGCCGTAGCGGATCGTACGCCTGCTGAGTATCTCCGGTGTCTTCTTGCGCTAGGGCGGAAGAGGAAATCAGGGCAGCACTGCCGGCAAGAAAGTTCCGTCTACTGATGTTATTAAATGGGATTCGTGACATGACTCATTCCAACTTGCGCAATCAGGATCCTGGGTTGCGGCAGTTTATGGCCGGAAAGCCGCAGTCGCAAACCAATCCGTCGCTGAAGTCCGCATATTTCTGCCGCTCCGTTTGCACCCGGGCCACAGGAAGGATATGTGCAAGGGCAACTGACGGAGCATGAGAGAAATATGAAGCGTGTTTTTCTGCTTTTGGCTGCTGCTATTATAACCGCAGCGGCGGCCTGTACGCCCGCAACGGACTCCGGCAACGGCTACCGCATCCGCAATGCGGACAAGGTCCAGATCCGGATGCTCGATTCCGTCAATGCGCTGCGTCAGGCCGCGGGTGCACAACCGGTGCAACTGAACGCCGAGTTGACCGCCGCGGCGGCGACCCATTCGCGTGATATGTCGGTTCAGAACCGGCCCTGGCATTTCGGCTCCGACGGCTCGTCGCCGCTCGACCGGGTCACGCGGGCGGGATACACCGGCAAACTGCTGGGCGAGAATATCTCGGAAACTTATGAAAATGAGCAGCAGACCCTGACCGCCTGGCTGGAACGGCCCGCAACCCGCGCGGTGATCTTGGACCCGAAGGCCGCGAATATGGGCTTTTCCTGGTTTCAGGAACCGAACGGAAA
This sequence comes from Leisingera sp. ABM4_103, assembly GCF_056158685.1. Lineage (NCBI taxonomy): Bacteria > Pseudomonadati > Pseudomonadota > Alphaproteobacteria > Rhodobacterales > Roseobacteraceae > Leisingera > Leisingera sp. ABM4_103. The sequence continues at coordinate 1,304,430 of NZ_JBSWTU010000005.1, forward strand.
AATCTGGTGGACGCTGGTAATGGGCAGCTGAGCCGGCGCGCCGTGCGTCAGCACGGCGCCACGCCCAAGGCTGCCCAGAGGTGCCGGCCCCGCCGGTGCATCTGCAGGCGCGGGAGAACTTCCAGCTGCCTGTTGTTCAGGGCCTCAAGGCAATAGTGGTGCCGTCCTGCACCATGGCATAGATTTCTTCGATCTCTTCATTCGACACTGCGATACAGCCCGCGGTCCAATCGCTGACCCGCGCCGCGCGCTTGCGCTCCTTGCGGTCTTTCGGCTGTCCATGGATGAATATCTCGCCGCCGGGGCGCTTGCCCGCAGCCGCCGCGTTGGCTTGGTCCCGTGTGTTCGGATAGGAAATCCCTACCGACAGGTGGTACCGGCTGTTGGGATTCCGCCGGTCGATAACATAGGTGCCTTCCGGGGTTTTCCCGTCACCTTCGAACTGCTTATGCCCCAGCGGGGCAAAGCCTAGATCGACGTCGTATTCCCGCAGAACCTCTTCGTTGTGCAGCAGGTACATTTTGCGAGCACCTTTGTTGATCACAACGGAAGTTACCGTTGGGCCTTGGTAGAACTGAAACCTGCTAGCCTCACTGCCAGACCTGCTGCAGCCTGCCAGTGCAAGGCTTGCGGCAGCACCGAACCCGAATGCCCTTCTGTCCATCGTTAAGCCTGTTTTTCTTGTTTGCCTCTTACCAGCCAATACCGCGAAACCGGCTTTAAGGAAATTCACATTTTCCTGTCTTGCTCTGAGAGACCTGAAATTTTCTGCTCTATGGCCTCCAGACGGCTTAGAACTTCATCCCGGTAGGCATCGGTGCGTTCGCCTTCCTCCTCGTGGTGCGCATCCTGCATCGAGTTTACAATCAGGCCGACCAGCAGGTTCACCACCGCAAATGTGGTGACCATGATGAAGGGCACGAAGAAGGCCCAGGCATAGGGGTGCACTTCCATCACAGGCCTTACGATGCCCATTGACCAGCTTTCCAGCGTCATGATCTGGAACAGCGAATAAGCGCTGAGGCCCAGGTCGCCGAACCATTCCGGAAAATCCTGGCCGAACAGCTTGGTAGAGATCACCGCGCCGATGTAGAAGATGATCGCCATGAGCAGAAATACCGAGCCCATGCCGGGCAGCGCGGTGATGAATCCCTCAACCACCCGGCGCAGCCGCGGTGCGACCGAGATCACCCGCAGTACCCGCAGGATGCGCAGCGCCCGCAGAACCGAAAGCCCTTGGGCACCCGGTGCCAGCGCGATGCCGACAATCACAAAGTCGAACACGCTCCAGCCGCTTAGGAAAAACCGCAGCCGTCTCACAAATAGCTTGGCCAGGATCTCCACCACGAAGATCGACAGGCAGATATTGTCGATCAGATGGATCAGCCCGCCGGCCCTGGCCATGACTGTTGGCGACGTCTCCAGGCCCAGTGTCACCGCATTGACCAGGATGACAGCAATGATGAACCGGCCGAATAGGTCACTGTCCAGAATGGCTGCCAGGCGTTGGGTTGGTGTCATCGCTCGGGTATCCGTCATTTCAGTCTTTCAGTGTGAACTGCGCAACCAGTTCGGTATGGGCGGACCAGCGGAACTGGTCAACGGCCTGGACCCAGTCGAGGCTATAGCCTGCTGAAACCAGAATCTTTGCATCGCGGGCAAAGCTCACAGGGTTGCAGGAAACATAGGCGATCACCGGCGTGCGGGCCTTGGCCAGCTGCGCAACCTGCGCTTCGGCACCGGCCCGGGGCGGGTCAATCACCGCCGCTTCGAAAGCGGCCCCGAAGGGGTTCAGATCCTCCGGCAGCAGCGGGTTGCGGAACAGGTCGCGGGTTTCAGTGGTGACCTTCTTCAGCCCCTTGGCCTTGCGCCAGCCGGCATCCAGTGCCGCCACCATTTCGCGCTCGCCCTCCACCGCGTGCACCTCGGCAGCCTGCGCCAAAGGCAGCGCAAAGGTGCCGCAGCCGGCAAACAGATCGACGATCCGCTTGGCGCCTTTGGTGATCTCCAGCACACCGGCCAGGAGGGCAGCCTCGCCCTCCCGCGTGGCCTGCAGAAAGGCACCCGGCGGCGGGCAGACCAGGGCCGGGCCGAAGGGTTGAACCGGCGGCTGCTCCATCGCCACCGGCTCGTCGTCCCAGGTCAGCCGGGCAATCCGGTGCTTCTCGGCCAGCTGCGCCAACTCGATCCGCAACGGGCCGTCCAGCGGCTTGCCGTTCTTGACCAGCATGTCGAGGCCCGCTTCCGACGTGGTAACCGTGACCGCCAGCGGCGTTTTGCGGCTGGCCCCGGCCAGGGCCAGAGCCTCGGCCACGGGAATTGCCGCCATCAAGGCGGGTTCCAGCAGCTGACAATCGGGAATTTCCGTGATTACGTCCGACGCCTGCCCGTGAAACCCGGCCATTGCGCCTTTCTTGGTGCGCCGCACTGCCAGCGTCGCCCGGCGGCGGGACCGGGCCGGCGAGGTGTGGATGGGGCGGAAATCCGTCTCTAGCCCCTGCGAGCTCAGGGCATTGCGCACCACCTCCGTCTTCCACTCCGCCACAAAACTGTCGCTGGCGTGCTGCAGCTGGCAGCCGCCACAGGACTTGTAATGGCGGCAGGGCGGCTGCACCCGGTGTTCCGAAGGCGTCTCGATACGGATGCTGGTCAGACGGTTGCCCTCGGCAATACCGCTGACAATCTCGCCCGGCAGCGTGCGCGGGGCAAACAAGGGGCCATCGGCCACGCCATCACCCTGATGGCCCAGCCGGCTGATCGTTGCTGTGGTTCTGGCTGCGTCAGTCATGGCGGCTCAATAGCGCGGCACAGGGACCAGCAAAAGCAAAATGCGCCAGTCAGGTTATTCAGCAGCCGCCTGTTCCTCATCTGTGCAGATGAAACCGCCCGACTGCCGCGCCCAGAACTGGGAGTAGAGCCCGCCCTTGGCCAGCAATTCGTCGTGACTGCCGCTTTCGGCGATCCGGCCCTTTTCCATCACGATGATCCGGTCCATCTCGCTGAGCGTCGACAAACGGTGAGCGATCGCCAGTACCGTCTTGCCTTCCATCACCCGGTGCAGAGCCGCCTGGATCGCGGCCTCAACCTCGGAATCCAGCGCCGAGGTGGCCTCATCCAGCACCAGAATGGGCGCATCCTTCAAAATGGCGCGCGCCAGCGCAATCCGCTGCCGCTGCCCACCGGACAGTTTCACACCCCGCTCGCCAAGATAGGCGTCATAGCCAGTGCGGCCCTGGCCGTCCTCCAGCTCGGTGATGAACTCATGCGCCTCGGCCTTCTGTGCCGCCGCGATCAGCTCTTCCTCAGTGGCATCCGGCCGCCCGTATAGAATGTTCTCCCGCGCCGAGCGGTTGAACATTGCTGTTTCCTGGGTGACCATGCCGATCTGGCTGCGCAGAGAGTTCTGAGTGACAGTGGCAATATCCTGACCGTCAATCAGAATCTGGCCATTCTCTCCGTCATAAAGCCTGAGCAGCAGCGACACGAGCGTCGACTTCCCCGCCCCTGAAGCGCCGACAATGCCCAGCTTCTCGCCTGGATGAATGGTCAGGTCGATCCCCTGCACCCCGCCGACATCGCGGCCATAGGCAAACTCCACCTGGTCAAAGACGATCTCGCCCTCGCTGACCTGCAGCGGTTTAGCATCGGGCTTGTCCTCAACCCGGTCGCGGACCGACAGGGTCTTCATGCCGTTCTCGATCTCGCCCACGTTGGAATAGATCGCCATCAGCGTAAAGCTGACCCATCCGGTCATCTGGGCAATGCGGATCGAGACCGCGCCGGCCGCCACGATGTCGCCTTCGGTCGCCGTGCCCGACTGCCACAGAAACAGCGTCGCGCCGATCAGCAGCACCGGCAGAACGCCTGCGAGGCACATGAGGCAGAAGCGGAAACTCGCGGAGAGGTAGCCGAAATGCAGCGACTTGTCGCGGAATCGCACCATGGCGTCCTGAGCGGTGCGTTCCTCGTGGTCGGCATGGGCAAACAGCTTGACCGTCTTGATGTTGGTGATCGAGTCGACAACCTGCCCGGTCACCATCGACCGCGCCCCGGCCCGTGCGCCGGACCGTTTACGGATGCGCGGCAGAAACCAGCGGATCAGCGCGAAATAGGCGATCAGCCACACCAGAAACACACCGGTAATGCGCCAGTCAATAGACCCTAACAAGGCCAAAGAGCCGGCAAGAGACGCCAGAGCAAAGGCCACCACGTTGATCATCTCAGTGGTCACGGAGGTAACGGCGGTTGCCGTCTGCATCTGCTTCTGAGCGATCCGGCCAGCAAAATCATCATCAAAGAACCGCACCGACTGGCCCAGTGTCCAGCGGTTCAGCCGCGACAGCACAAGCGGGTTCACATTGGGTTGCACCACGATGGCGTTGGAGGCTGCAGACAAGCCGAAAAGCACCGGGCGCACGAACAGAAAGAAGCCCAGCGCCAAGGTGATCACCGCCACATTGCCGGCCGAGAAAAACTGCTCCGGCCCGCTGGCGATGGCGGTGTCGATGACCATTCCCAGGATAAAAGCGGTGCCCGCCTCCATCCCGCCGGCCAGTGCCGAAAAGGCCGCCGCCAGCAGCAGCATCGGCCAGGCACCGGCCAGGCACCAGCGCAGGAAGGCCCCCAGACGCTGCGGCGGCGGACCCTCTGCCGGGCGGAAGGCGTCGATCAGATTGCCGATGTTCATTCTGCTGCCTCGATGTTCAGGAAGCCGCCGGACTGGCGTGCCCAAAGCTGCGCATAAAGCCCCTGCGCCTGCAAGAGCGCCTCATGCGAGCCTTCTTCAACTATACGGCCCTGATCCATCACCAGGATACGGTCCATCTGCGCGATGGTGGACAGCCGGTGTGCAATGGCGATCACCGTCTTGCCCTGCATCATGCCATAGAGGGTTTCCTGAATCGCCGCCTCGACTTCAGAGTCCAGCGCCGAGGTGGCCTCGTCCAGCACCAGGATCGGCGCATCCTTTAGGATCACCCGAGCCAGGGTCACACGCTGGCGCTGCCCGCCCGACAGTTTCACCCCGCGCTCCCCCACATGGGCGTCATACCCCTTGCGCCCCTGCGGGTCCTCCAGATCCAGAATGAACTCATGCGCCTGCGCCTGCTTGGCGGCGGCAATCAGCTGCTCCTCTGTTGCATCCGGACGTCCGTACAGCAGGTTGTCCCGCACCGAGCGGTGCATCAGCGCGCTGTCCTGCTGGACCATGCCGATACGGCTGCGCAGGCTGTCCTGTGTCACCGCCCGGATGTCCTGGCCGTCGATCAGGATCTGGCCGCTTTCGGCGTCGTAGAACCGCAAGAGCAGCTTCACCAAGGTCGACTTGCCAGCGCCAGAGCGTCCGATCAGGCCGATCTTCTCCCCCGGCTGGATGGTCAGGCTGATCCGGTCGAGCCCGCCTGCCTCGCGCCCGTAGTGATGCGAGAGGTAGCGCAGCTCGATCTCGCCCTTGGTGAGCCGCAGCGGCTCCGCATTAGCGGCATCCACCAGGTCGATGGGCTGGGCAATGGTCTCCATCCCCTCGGCCACAACCCCCAATTGGCGGAAGAAGGAGGTCAGCGCCCACATGATCCAGCCGGTCATCGCGTTGAGCCGCAGGGTTAGCGCCGTGGCGGCCGCCACCAGGCCCACCGAGGCCGTGCCCTGCATCCACAGCATCACCGCCCAGCCGACCACGCCGACGATCAGCAGACCGTTCAGCGTAACCAGCGTGGCGTCCATGATGGTGAAGATGCGCATCTCCGTCTGGAATGTCTTGCGGGTGTTCTCGATCGCATCGCGGGCATAGGTCAGCTCCCGGTCGTGATGGGCAAACATCTTGACCGAGTGGATGTTGGAGTAGCTGTCGACCACCCGCCCCGTCACGGTGGAGCGCGCGTCGGACGACGCCTGGCTGGCCGGGCCGACCCGCTTAACCGTCCACATCACCAGAAGCGCGTAGAGGACAAACCAGACTGCCAGAGGCAGCATCAGACGCACATCGGCAACCCACAGCAGCACAGCCGCGCCCACCAAATAGGCCAGCGAGAAGGTGATGGCGTCAAACACCTGGAAGACCACCTCTCCCGCAGCGGGCGGGGTTTGCATGATCCGGTTGGCAATCCGCCCGGCAAAATCGTTCTCGAACCAGCCCACTGACTGGCGCAGCACGTGCTTGTGCGCCCGCCAGCGGATCAGGGTGCCATAGTTCGGCAGGATGGCATTGTTCAGCAGCGCAACGTCCAGCAGCTGGATCACCGGACGCAGCAGCAGGATGAACAGGGCCACCAGGATCAGCTCGGTGCCATGCGCCTTCCAGACCTCGGACGGGGTGCCCGACATCAGGTCGACGATGCGGCCCATGTAGTAAATCAGCCCAACTTCAATCCCGGCGACCACGACCGACATCAGCGCAGTCAGAATGAAGACGCTTTTGAACGGTTTGGAATAGTCGCGCAGGAACGGCCACAGCCGCGTCGGCGGCGTGTTGGTTTCCGGGTAGGCGCAATAAGGGTCAATGAGGTTTTCAAAAAAGCGAAACATGCGGGTGCTCCAGGCATTTGAGCAAATCGAAATACAGATGAAGACAGCGGGCAGCCCAAGGCTCCCACGTCAAACGGGGAAAGGTCTCAGGCGTTAGAGAAACCAGATCCCGTAATACATCAGCATTCCTCCGTCATGTGGTGGCTGCCCCATGGGTACGCAAGATTTGTCGTTTTGTCACCCCCAAAGGTTGTGACGCTGCTGACACCCCTTGTCAGCGGAAAGTGCTCAGCAGCTCTTCGCGGCTGAGCGTGAACCCGGACGCGATCCAGTCCGCTTCCAGTTTTTTTACCGCCGCGCCCAGCGCCGGCCCTTGCAGATCCGGCAACAGATCGCGGGCTTTCACCGGGAAAACCGCTTCCGCGCCCAGCTCGATTTCAGTCTCTAAATCAGTGCGAAACGGCTGTTCCAGCAGCGCTGCGCGCAAAAGCAGTGCATCCAGCGCTTTCTCCGTACCGAGCCGGTATCCCAGCTCCCCTGCCCCCGCTGTACCAGTCGCGGCTTCCCGGATTGCTTTCAGATGTGAGGTCTTAGCCTTGCTCAGCCGCAGGGCCTCCTGCAGACCATCACCGCCCAGCGCGGCGAGACGACGGATGCCGGACGCCGGACGCCCCGCCTCCAGATGAATCAGCGGTGCCAGGGCGCGGTCATCGGCGCCAGGCAGAATTTGAGCCAAGACGCCGGCCTGCCGCATTTCTGCGACCGACGGCGCAGGATTGGGGGCGGTCAGAAGCTTCAACAGCTCTGCCCCGACGCGTTCCTTGGAGAGTGATGCCAGACCGTCCAGGTTGGCCGCAATCGCCGCCAGCGCATCCGGATCGAAGCCCTCTGAGTGGTCGCCGTACCAGGCGTGAAAGCGGAAATAGCGCAAGCTGCGCAGGTAATCTTCGCGGATGCGGTTTTCCGCGGTGCCGATGAACCGTACCCGGCGCTTGGTCAGATCCGCCAGGCCGCCCAGCGGATCGACCACTTCCCCGTCCGGGCGCGCATAGATCGCGTTCATGGTGAAATCACGGCGGCGGGCGTCCTCAGTGATTTCGGTTGAAAACGCGACCACAGCCCGGCGGCCGTCGGTCTCGACATCCTTGCGGAAGGTGGTGATCTCATGCGGGATGCCGTCTTTGACCAGCGTCACAGTGCCGTGGTCGATCCCGGTCGGAACCGCCTTGATGCCGGCGCGGGCGGCGAGCTCCATCACTTGCTCCGGCCGCGCATCGGTGGCGATATCCATATCGGAGACAGGCTCGCACAGCAGTGAATTGCGCACGCATCCGCCGACAAACAGCACCTGCGCACCATCCGCCGTGACAGCCTCGCATACCGCCTGAGTTGCCTTGTTCTTCAGCCAGGGCTGGTCAATCCGCATCAGCTTTCCATCCGTGCCGCAAAACCGCGCAACATCCGCGCGGTGGCGCCCCAAATGTAATAGGGCCCATAGGGTACGGTATAATAGCGTCGGCGGGTCCCGCGCCAACGGCGCGATTCGATGATGTAGTTTTCCGTATTCAGAACGTGTCTTAGCGGCACGGAAAAGACTTCGGCCACTTCCCCTGCTTCCGGGCGCGCAGCGAACTCTTCCCGGATCAGCGCAACCACCGGGGTCACGGAGAACCCAGTCACTGTCTCATGCTCCGGAAGGCAGCCGAGGATCTCAGGCAGATCTTGCGGCAGGCCGATTTCCTCCCAGGCCTCGCGCAGCGCTGCGGCGCAAGCGTCCTTGTCGCCCTCATCCACCTTGCCGCCGGGAAAGGCGATCTGGCCTGGATGGTGTTTGAGCGCCGAGGACCGTTTGGTCAGGATCAGCCGCGGCGCACCGGACGCGATGGAGACCGACACCAGCACCCCGGCATCCCGCAGCTTGCGCCCCTCCGGCAGCACCGTGCCAGGGTTGAGGTCAAAATCGGAAGAACCGCCGCCCTGAAGCTTCAGCGCGGCGGTGATGGTTCCGATGAGATCCTGCGCGGCCTCACTCACTGGGCGGGTTTTCCGCATCAAACCCCAGCGACGCTGGGTCCAGATCATAGTGCGCGCCGCAGAACTGGCAGTCCGCGGTCACCCGGCCCTCATCCGTGGTCATCTTCTCGATGTCCTTGGCGGAGTAGATCGACAGGCTTTGACGTACGCGGTCTTCCGAGCAGGTGCAGCCGAAACGCACCGGCTGGAAGTCATAGACCCGCGGTTGTTCCTCGTGAAACAATCGGACCAGCAGATCGGTGGGCGTGACCGACGGGCCGATCAGTTCCAGGTCTTCCACCGTATTCAGCAGCATGGTGACCCGGTTCCAGTTCTCTTCCTCGTCCCCGGTCACCAGATCGGAAGCCTGCAGAACGTCACCCGTTCCTTCGCCCTGGGCCGCGAAGGGCGACGCCTTGGGCATGCTCTGCAGCATCACGCCGCCTGCGCGCCAGTGCTCGGGCACGCCAGGTTCGGCCGATTTGCCAAAGCTCAGCTTGAACATGGTCGGCAGCTGTTCCGATTGGGCAAAGTAGGCTTCGGCGCAGGCGCTCAGCGAGCCTTGGGCCAGCGGGGTGATGCCCTGGTAGGGCTGGGTGCCATTGCCCTGGTCTATCAGGATCGCAAAATACCCTTCGCCCACCTGTTCGAACGGGTCGCCATCGGTCAGCCGGTCGCGGTCAAAGCTGGCATAGGCACGGATCTGGCCGATTTCACCCTCTTTCTGGGGCGCATAGTAATCTGTGGCAATCATCCGCACCGCGCCTTTGGACTGCACCTGAAGCGAGAGTTTCCAGCGCAGCGAGATGGTCTGGCCGATCAGCGCCGTCAGCAGCGCCATCTCGGCGACCAGCGCCTCAACCACTGGCGGATAGTCATGCTGTTTCAGAATACCATCCAGCACGCCGTCCAGCCGCGCCACGCGGCCGCGCATGTCGGATGCATCAAGCTGGAAGGGCAGGACGGTGTCGTCCCACGCGATTTTCGAACCAATGGTCATGGGGTTTCCTTATGCGCCGGGGATTGGCATACCGGGGCTATATAGGAGAATTGATACTGGAGTGAAGGGGCCGGCCCGTGATCAGACGTTTTGGCGACACCCCGCAAAAGGGCCAGCGCTACCGGATTCGGCCTGGAGCTTATGCGCTCTTGCCGCGCGACGGTAAGCTGCTGATCACTTGCCAGTATGACCCGCACCCCGATTTGCAGCTGCCGGGCGGCGGTATCGATCCTGGCGAATTGCCGATCCCTGCGCTGCACCGCGAGGTTTATGAAGAAACCGGCTGGAAAATCTCTGCACCGCGGAAGGTGGGGGTATTCCGGCGTTTTGCCTATATGCCGGAATACGACCTGTGGGCCGAGAAGCTGTGCCATATTTACATGGCCCGTCCGCTGCGCCGCCTCGGTCCGCCGTTGGAGAAGGGGCATGAAGCGCTGTGGATTGACCCGCAGGAGGCGGCCATTCGGCTTGGCAACGCCGGCGACCGCCATTTTGCCACCCAGTTGGCGGCACGCCTGTGAAATATGTCCAAACCTATCGCCCAAATGCACAAAATCCCAGCCGCGGCCGGGACATCTTTAGACAGCCGCTGAGTCAGGTTCAGGGGCCCTGGTATTCGAACAACGTGGCTGAGACGTCATCCTCCAGCCCGTGTTCCTTGCTCATGACCTGGGTCAGGTGCCAATAGAGGTCGTCCAGGAATTCCTTGCCGCTCTGGTCAGAGCCGCATTTCTCCACAAGCTCAAGCAGGCCCTCCGGTTCCAGCATGGAACCGTCTTCCAGCCGAGCCTCGGTGAAACCGTCGGAGAAAAGCAGCAGGCGGTCGCCGCGTTCCATTGTGAATTCTTCCTGGCTGTAGCCGATGTCCGGCACCAGACCCACCGGCACGCCGCCTTTGCCGATAAATTCCATCTCGCCGCTCTTGCGCAGCAGCAGCGGGTGCGGGTGGCCGGCCTGCACCATTTTGATGACACCGCTGCGCAGATCAGCAATGCAATAGGCCATGGTGAAGTATTCTTCGATACCGGTATCGGCGATCAGACGGGCATTCAGCAGGCTGGCAACCTCTTCCGGCTGGCGCAGTGCATAAAAGCGGTTGAACCGCTTCTCCATCCCGACATTCTGGTCGAAGTAGTTGGAAGACAGATAGCCGCCCAGCCGCGCCGTCATCATCGCGGAGGTGATGCCGTGGCCGGAAACGTCGATGGAGTAGAAGCCGATACGGTTCACGCCCGGAGAGAACATGCCAACCAGGTCCCCGCCGATGTGCCCGCAGGGTTTCAGCAGCAGGCTGACAGTAGAGGAGCCAAAGGTTTTGGACAGCTCCGGCACCAGCGATTCCTGGATTTTGCGGGCCTGGATCAGGTCCTTGTCGATCGCATCATACACCCGCTGCAGCTCACCCAGGGTTTCAGAGACGATCCGGTTCTTCTCTGACAGCTCCCGCTGCATCCGCAGGATCCGCTCGCCCGCGGAAATGCGTGCACGCAGCTCGTCAGAGCTCACCGGTTTGGTCAGGAAGTCATCGGCGCCGGCGTCAAGCCCCTCGGCAACTTCGTTCTTTTCGCTCTTGGAAGTCAGCAGAATGAAATAGGCGTAATCCTCGCTGGAGCGGGCCCGGAATGCGCGGCAGAACTCCAGCCCGTTCATGCCCGGCATCATCCAGTCGCTAAGGATCAGATCCGGCGTTTCCGCCTGGCAGATCTCCATCGCTGCCTCGCCGCTCTCGGCTTCGACGACCTCAAACCCCCATTTCTTGAGTGAGGCCACAAGGATGCGTCTCTGCAGGCGGCTGTCATCGACAACCAGCACACGGCGTATTGATCCGGCCACAGTGTGGTCCTCGTTGTCCATCGAACTTTCTGGCAGCACCGAAGGCACCTCACAAATGGCATAATCAGACAGTCTTGTGATACTATCGGTCCAGAAATTTAACAGGCGGTGAAACCTAAAATTTGAGCTTCCCCCTTTATTTCACTATATCTTTACTGCAAGCAACTTAAGAAATCGCGCATGGCGACTGATCGTAGGGACAAGACACATGATTGACTGGCCGCGCGTGACCGAGCTGCGCGAAGAAGTGGGTGCAGAGGATTTCGAGGAAGTTGTTGAAATCTTTCTTGAAGAAGTCGAAGAGGTTATTGGAAAACTGCGAGGCGGCGACCGCAAGCAGCTGGAACAGGACCTGCATTTCCTGAAAGGCAGCGCGCTGAACCTTGGCTTTGCGGATTTTTCTGCGCTCTGCCTGGACGGTGAGAGAAAATCCGCACAGGGTGGCGCAGAAGGTGTCGACATCCCAGCCATCATTGCCGAATTTCAGGCTTCCAAGTCTGCCTTCCTGACAGGCATGTCCGAAAAATTCTGATCCCTGCGACGGACCTCAGATCACGAACTGCGCCAGCGTTTCGTCCCGGGTGATGTCTGTATAAGTCATTCCAGCCGCATCCAGCCTCGCAAACAGCTGCTCAAAATTTTCCGGCCGCTTGGTTTCAATCCCGATCAGGACAGAGCCGAAGTTGCGGGCCGATTTCTTCATGTACTCGAACCGGGCGATGTCGTCCTCAGGACCCAGGATGCCCAAAAATTCCTTCAACGCGCCGGGCCGCTGCGGCAGCCGCAGGATGAAGTATTTCTTCACCCCGGAATAGCGCTGCGCCCGCTCCTTGACCTCGGGCAGCCGTTCGAAATCGAAGTTCCCGCCTGAGGTCACGCAAACTACGGTCTTGCCGCGAATCCAGGAGCGCACATCCTGCAGCGCCTCGACCGACAGCGCGCCGGCCGGCTCCAGCACGATGCCCTCGACGTTCAGCATCTCGATAATGGTGGCGCAGATCCGGTCCTCGGAAATTGCAAGCACATCCGGCAGCGGCACGTCCTTCAGTATATCAAACGGCAGATCGCCGATCCGTCCCACCGCGGCGCCATCGACAAAAGTATCGACGGTGTCCAGCGGCACCGGCTTACCCGCTGCCAGCGCCGCACGCAGGCAGGCGCCGCCTTCCGGCTCGACAAACAGGCTATGTACGTCCTCGCCAAACCAAGAGGAGACACCCGCCGACATGCCGCCGCCGCCCACCGGCAGCAACACGTGATCGGGTGCCTTGCCCAGTTGTTCCTCAATCTCCACAGCAATGGAGGCTTGACCTTCGATCACATCGGCATCGTCGAAAGGCGAAAGGAAATGCCCGCCCTCCTGCGCGCACCACTCCTGCGCGGCGGCCAGGCAGATGTCGAAATAGTCGCCGACCAGGTGGATCTCGATATTGTCGCCGCCGAACATCCGGGTCTTCTGGATCTTCTGTTGCGGCGTGGTGACGGGCATGAAGATCACGCCGCGCTTGCCCATGTGGCGGCACATGAAGGCGACGCCCTGGGCATGGTTCCCGGCCGAGGCGCAAACGAACAGCTCCTGATCCGGCTGCTTGCGCATCGCATTCAGCGCGCCGCGGATCTTATAGGAGCGGACCGGGCTCAGGTCCTCGCGCTTGAGGTAGATGTCCGCGCCGAAACGTTCGGACAGATGCACGTTGCGCTGCAACGGCGTTGCGGGAAACACATCGCGCATCGCCTGTTCGGCGGCGCGGGCCTGGGTCTTGAAATCGCTCATGTATCCTTCAGTGGCGCAAGCCCGCCTCCAAGGCAAGAGGCGGGAGACAAGCATACATAAGAATACTGGGGATCAGACCGGGCGTCCTTCGACGTAATGGCCGTAAAGCGTGGTCATGATGCTGACGTTCAGAAGGCTCAGCATGACCGCAAATCCCAATTGCAGTGCGAGCGAGACGGCCGGGATTCCGGAAACTGCCGACAGCGTCAGCTCCACCGCGAGCTGTGCAAGAAACACACACACACCAAGCAGAAACAGAGCCGGGACTGCGCCCTTGGTAGCCTCCAATGCGTCACTCAGGCCGAATGGCCTGCCAACTGCCGCAGCAGGGAGAATGACCAGAAGCCGCGACAGAAACAGGGCGATGCCGATAAAGAGCACAATCAGGATGGCAGCCCCGAATAACCCCGCGGCCTCCACAAACGCGCTGCCGATGAAGGCAACCACCAGCAGAGCAATCACCGAAACGATGACCAGCTGGACCGCTCGTAGAAAGTAGATGAGGATATTGGAGGTGTGGAGCCGGGGAATCCAGCCTTCAGGCATCTCTTCCAGAAGCACATACCGGTGCCAGGCGACGACACCCCAGATGCTGATCAGCATGACGACGATCCAGACCGCCGCCATTTGCAGCAGCAAGCCGGAAGGCACACTGCCCAGCGCTACATTGACGGCCTGCCCCTGCGGTGCCAGCCCCGACTGTATGGCGGCATAAACCACGGCAAACACCACTGCGAACACAAGCAGCGTTGGGACCAGGAATATCTGGATTGCAGCCTGGAAATTCCGGAGCACCATGCTCACGGAATGCGAGAAAATCGACCAGCCCTTCATTGGGGTATTCTCCAAAAGATCTTTCTGTTTTGCCGCGCACGTTAAGCGTGTCCTGCTGATTAGAAAACCCCGGAAATCCTTGCCCTTCCGGGCAAAACCCGCTACGCCCCACACGTTCTGACCTGAGAGGGAATTCCATGTCCGCGCCCAAGAAAGTTGTGCTCGCCTATTCCGGCGGCCTCGACACCTCGATCATCCTGAAATGGCTGCAGACCGAATACGGCTGCGAAGTTGTCACCTTCACCGCCGATCTCGGCCAGGGTGAAGAGCTGGAGCCCGCCCGCAAGAAAGCGGAAATGCTGGGCATCAAGCCGGAAAACATCTTCATCGAAGATGTGCGCGAGGAATTTGTCCGCGACTTCGTGTTCCCGATGTTCCGCGCCAATGCGGTTTACGAGGGCCACTACCTGCTGGGCACTTCCATCGCCCGCCCGCTGATCTCCAAACGCCTGGTGGAGATTGCTGAGGCCACTGGTGCCGATGCGGTCGCCCACGGCGCCACCGGTAAGGGCAACGACCAGGTCCGCTTCGAACTGGCCGCCTATGCGCTGAACCCCGACATCAAGGTGATCGCCCCCTGGCGTGAATGGGACCTGACCTCGCGTACCCGCCTGCTGGAATTCGCCGAAGCGCATCAGATCCCCGTTGCCAAGGACAAGCGCGGCGAGGCCCCCTTCTCGGTCGATGCAAACCTCCTGCACACCTCCTCCGAGGGCAAAGTACTGGAAGACCCGGCGCAGGAAGCGCCCGATTACGTCTACCAGCGCACCGTGCACCCGGAAGAAGCACCCGACACCCCCGAATACATCGAGATCGGGTTTGAGAAGGGCGACGCTGTCAGCATTAACGGCGAAGCGATGTCGCCCGCGACCATCCTGACCGAACTCAATGAATACGGCCGCAAGCACGGCATCGGCCGCCTCGACCTGGTCGAAGGCCGTTTCGTCGGCATGAAATCCCGCGGCATCTACGAGACCCCGGGCGGCACCATCCTGCTGGAAGCCCACCGCGGTATCGAATCCATCACCATGGACCGCGGCGCGATGCACCTGAAGGACCAGCTGATGCCGCAGTACGCAGAGCTGATCTACAACGGCTTCTGGTACAGCCCCGAACGCGAAATGCTGCAGGCCGCCATCGACAAGAGCCAGGAGTTCGTCTCCGGCACCGTGCGTGTGAAGCTCTACAAGGGCCTGGCGTCTACCGTTGGCCGCTGGTCGGACAACTCGCTCTACTCCGAAGCGCATGTGACCTTTGAAGAAGACGCCGGCGCCTACGACCAGAAGGACGCCGCAGGCTTCATCCAGCTGAACGCACTGCGCCTCAAGCTGCTGGCCGCACGCGAGCGCCGGATCAAGAAGTGAGTGACCGAGACGGCATAGACGGCGATTTCGAGGACGATTTCGCGGAAGAGCTGGACATGTTCGTCGAGGCTCAGGACACCGTCTGGGCGGCTGTCCTGAGCGAACTCTCTGCAGGGCACAAGACGAGCCACTGGATGTGGTTCGTCTTTCCCCAGCTGGCCGAGCTTGGCCGTTCCCACATGGCGCAGCTTTACGGGATCGAGGACCTGTCGGAGGCCACCGCCTATCTGAACCACGAGAAACTGCGCGCCCGCCTGGTCGAGGTCAGCCAGCTGATGCTGTCCCATAGGGACAAGGCGCCTGAGCAGATCCTCGGCGGCATTGATGCCAAGAAACTGCGCTCCTCAATGACACTGTTTGCCGCTGTGCCCGGCGCGCCGGCAGAGTTTCAGCAGGTGCTTGATACCTTCTATGATGGCCAGCCCTGCCCTCTCACCCAGCACGCGCTTGCCGGCGGGTAATCCGCCCGCTTCCCCCTTGGTCAGTATTGCCCGGGCCGCCCTGCCTGCCTAACCCTCACGTCAGGCAAGGGAGGACTACATGGCACTTGAAGATATTGCACAAGGCATCCGCACCGGGCTCACCGGCAAAACGTTCGATGGCTCACTGAAATTCGATTGCGGAGATGACGGCGTCATCGTGCTCTCACAGGGGGATGCAACAACGCAGGACCGGGACACCGACTGCACGCTGCGCCTGTCCGCAGACAACCTGCAAAAGCTGCTCGCCGGCAAGCTGAACCCGATGACCGCGGTGATGATGGGCAAGATCAAGGTGTCCGGCGATATGGGCGTCGCCATGAAACTGAGCAAGCTGATCGGCTGATCGTCTTCCTCTTGCTCCAAATATCCTGGGGGTGAGCGCCGCAGGGGCGAGGGGGCAAAGCCCCCTCCAAACATCAGATCTTCACGGCTTTCATCTGCTCGTAATAGGGCATTGCCGCCTGCAGCACGGGCTGCAGCGCGTCCGGCACGTCCGGCAGCGGACCTTCGGCGCCGGCAAACCCGGTCGAATTCCAGACCGCGCCATACCAATGCTCGGCCCAGACGCCGTCATCCTTGTGCCCGCCCTTGGGCCAGCTCAGCATCTTCGGGGAATACGGAATGCCGATCGCCTCGCACAGCTGTTCCAGCTTGGCCGTCGGGTCCGCACGGATATCGTGGCTGTCCACCACCACCGGCGTCTGCCCCCAGCCGCGCACCAGGTCAAACAGCTCTGCCTGCTGGCGGAAACCTATGTCCTCCAACGTCGGATTCTCCCGCTTGGCCGCATAAGAGGCGATGACCCGAGCCGGATGGCGGATCAGAAAGACATTGACCGCCTCACGCATCCAGTCCCGGGGCACTCCCGGGATCATGTGCTGGGTCATGTGTTTCTGGTAATAGTTCGGCTTGGCCCCCGGCACTGGCCCCAGCAGCCCTTGCGCCACCGTTTCGGGATCCTGCGGCTGGCTCTCCAAAATCTCGCTCCGCATCGGATGGTCGAGACCGGTCATCGCCAGATAGGCGGCATAAAACGGTTCATCCACCACCGCGCAATCGCCGCGGTTGCCAAAGGCATACATCATCGCGGTCGACAGGTTCCGCGGTCCTGACCACATAGCAATCCGCA
The DNA here is from genome assembly GCF_056158685.1 of Leisingera sp. ABM4_103. NCBI lineage: Bacteria > Pseudomonadati > Pseudomonadota > Alphaproteobacteria > Rhodobacterales > Roseobacteraceae > Leisingera > Leisingera sp. ABM4_103. Next base: position 1,321,321 of record NZ_JBSWTU010000005.1, read on the forward strand.
TCACGCACACTCCCTTTCAATCAATTGCCTGTAGAGGCCCCGGAGGCGCTCGGTCACCGGGCCCATCTGGCCGCTGCCGATCTGCCGCCCGTCGATCTCCCCCACCGGGGTCTGCGCGCCGAAGGTGCCGGTGAGAAAGGCTTCATCCGCGCCGTAAGTATCCACTAGCGAGTAGTTGCGCTCATAGACCGGGATGCCGTTCTCGCGGCACAGATCAATCACCTTCTGCCGGGTGATACCGTTCATGCAGTAGTCTCCGGTCGAGGTCCAAACCTCTCCCTTGCGCACGATGAAGAAGTTGCAGGCGTTGGTGGTGTTCACAAAGCCATTCACGTCCAGCATCAGCGCCTCATCCGCACCGGCCTTCTCCGCCGCGATACAGGCGAGAATGCAGTTCAGCTTTGAATGGGAATTCAGCTTGGGGTCCTGCGTCATCGGCAACCCGCGGACATGCGGCACCGTCGCCAGCTTGATCGGGCGCGGCAGGTTGGGGCGCGAGTGCTCCATGATGATGGTCATGGTCGGCCCCTGCCGTGACAGGGAGGGATGCTGGAACGGCCGCGTCTTCACGCCCCGCGTCACCATCAGCCGGGCATGCGCATCCGTTGTCATGCCATTGGCCTTTTGTGTCTCTAACAAGGCGGTTTTGACCCCTTCCCGGTCGAGGCCGATATCCAGATCAATGGCCTTGGCCGCCTCGAACAACCGGTCCAGATGCTCGTCCATGAAGGCCCAGGTGCCGTTGTACAGGCGCAGCCCCTCCCATACGCCATCGCCCAGCATGAAGCCGCTGTCATATACGCTCACCTTGGCCTCGGCCTTGGGAACGATTTCGCTGTTCAGATAGATCAGGATCTCCTCGTTGCGCTGATCTTCTTCGGCTTGGTGAGTGCTCATCTTTTTGGTCATGGAATCCTCCTGCTGGCGGCACGTTAGTAAGATTGGATCCAATTTCCAAGCGGTAACTTTCTGTCACCTGTTTGTGAGGACCCCGCCTTCCGGGTTGAGAGGCGCGGCATCAGCCAGCAGGGTGGCATCAAAACAGGATGGAGGCAGAGATGCGTGTTCTGGAAAAACTGAAACCTTTGGCTCTGGCGGGCCTGATTGCCATCGGTACCGCAGCGCAAACCAATCCGCTGCAGGCCCAGTCCACTGAAGTCCTCACCGTCGCCGGCGGCTGTTTCTGGTGTGTGGAAAGCGATTTCGAAAGCGTGCCGGGGGTGGTCGAGGCCGTTTCAGGTTACACTGGCGGCAAGGTGGCGAACCCGACCTACAAGGACGTGACCCGCGGCAGCAGCGGCCATTACGAGGCGGTTCAGATCATCTTTGACCCGTCAAAAGTATCCCGGGAGAGACTGCTGGAGATGTTCTTCCGCTCGGTTGATCCGACAGACGCAGGCGGCCAGTTCTGCGACCGCGGTGAGAGTTACCGGACTGCGGTTTTTGTCTCTAACAAGGCAGAAACAGCCTTGGCTGACCGGGTAAAATCTGAGGCGCAGAAGGCGTTGGGGCAAAAGATCGTGACACCGGTTCTGCCGGCAAAGACCTTCTACAAGGCCGAGGATTATCACCAGGATTATTACAAGGGTAACAGCCTGGTATTTACCCGGTTTGGACCCAAGCGGCAGGCGGCTGCCTACAAGCGTTACCGCCAGGCCTGCGGCAGGGACGCAAGGGTGGCGCAGCTGTGGGGCAGCGCGGCACCTTTTGCCAAGGGGCATTAGGGCAGAGCATGCCCTCTTGGCCTGACAGCCATTTCCCGAAGAGGAATTGCACCAAGTAAGAACCAGGCCGCCCGGATCAGAAACGGGCGGCTTGAACCTCTGCAAGCTCCGGGATCACATCCGCAGTGCCATGGCGGGTGACCATCAGCGCCGCTGCGCGGCTGGCCTGCTCCATTGCCTCTGCCATCGGCAGCCCCCGGTCCAGACCTGACAGGACATAGCCGGTGAAGGTGTCGCCGGCCCCAGTGGTGTCGACCGCAGTGACCGGCAGCGCAGGCACGTCCAGAACGGCGCCTGTTTCACCGTCGATGTGGCGTGCGCCCTTGGAGCCAAGGGTAATGATCACATCCTTGACGCCGGTTTCACCGGGCGTCTTGCCGATGGCCTGCTGCAGCTGCTGGGCTTCCACCTCATTCAGGATCAGGAAATCCAGATACGGCAGCACCGCCTGCACTGCGTCCGCATCAAACGGGGCCGCGGCATAACATACCCGCAAACCCAGCTTCCGGCCCAGCTGTGCCGCCTCTGCCTGCAGGTTGGTTTCATTTTGCATCACCAGAATGTCGCCGGCGCTTGCCCGAGCCAGCGCCTGCTCCAGCTGTTCGCTGTTGAGTACACGGTTGGCACCCGGGAACAGGATGATCTGGTTTTCGCCGTCAGGCTCCACCGCGATGATGGCATGGCCGGTCGGCGTCTCCACTTGGGCAATGTGGTCCGTGGCGGCACCGTATGCCGTCAGACGTTCAATCGCCCAAGACCCGTCCGGTCCCACCGCGCCAATGTGGTGCACCTCGCTGCCGGCCCGGGTGGCGGCAACAGACATATTGGCGCCCTTGCCGCCCAAGAACCGGTCAAGACGCAAGGCGGCCAGGGTTTCCCCCGCCGCCGGCAGATGCGGCATGGAATAAACCATGTCCGCGTTGATTGAACCGAGGTTCCAGATCGCCATATCAGATCACCCGATGTTGCAAGCCGCCAGCACCGCCATGTTCAGAATGTCATTGGTGGTGGAGGTCGTCGAGCAGATCTGGATCGGCTTGTCGATCCCGGACAGGATCGGGCCGATCACTGTGGCGCCGCCCATTTCCTGCATCAGCTTGACCGAAATAGAAGCGGAGTGGCGGGCCGGCACGATCAGGATGTTGGCCGGGCCGGTCAGGCGCTGGAACGGGTAATACCGCTGCGCGCGCTCATTCAGGGCCACGTCCACAGTCATCTCGCCTTCGTATTCGAAGTCGACGCCGCGCTTGTCGAGCACCGTGGGAGCGACATGCATCTTTTCGGCCCGTTCCGACACCGGATAACCGAAGGTGGAGAAGCTGACAAAGGCCACCCGCGGCTCAAGCCCCATGTGACGGGCAACAACGGCGGCGCGTTCGGCGATATTCGCCAAGTGGTTCTCATCCGGCCATTCATGCACCAGCGTATCGCCGATCAGCACGATCCGGCCCTTGTGCAGCAGCGCGGTCACGCCGGCAACGCCGTGATCAGCATCTGCGTCAAACACGTGGTTGATCCGGTCCAGCACATGCGCGGACTTGCGGGTTGCGCCGGTCACCAGCCCGTCGCCATGCCCATGCGCCAGCATCAGGCTGGAGAACACATGCCGGTCGCGGCCGACCAGGCGGTGGATATCCTTGCGGTCGAAGCCCTTGCGCTGAAGGCGGTTGTACAGGAAGTCCTTGTACAACTCGAAATGCGGGGTGTTGGCGGCGTTCACCACCTCCAGCTCGCGGACAGCATCGCCAAGACCAGCTTTTTCCAGCTTGATCCGAACGTCCTCCTGCCGGCCCACAACCAGCGCCTTGCCGAAGCCGGAGCGCTGATACATCACCGCAGCGCGCAGCGCGCGCGGATCGTCACCCTCGGCAAAGATCATCCGCGACTGGGCAGAACGGGCCCGGGCGTTCAGCCCGCGCAGGATCGAGGCGGTCGGATCCATGCGGGACTTCAGACCGACCTCATACGCATCCATGTCCACAATCGGGCGGCGGGCGGCGCCGGTGTCCATGCCAGCCTTGGCCACCGCCGGTGGGATCCGGTGGATCAGACGCGGGTCAAAGGGAGTCGGGATGATGTAGTCACGCCCGAAGGACAGCGATTTGCCATAGGCCAGCGCCACCTCATCCGGCACATCCTCGCGCGCCAAGGCGGCCAGCGCGTGGGCGCAGGCAATCTTCATCTCGTCATTGATGGCGCGGGCATGGATGTCCAGCGCGCCGCGGAACAGGTAGGGGAAGCCCAGGACATTGTTGACCTGGTTCGGGTAATCTGAGCGGCCGGTGGCAACGATGGCGTCCACCCGGACTTCATGCGCCTCTTCCGGAGTGATCTCCGGATCTGGGTTGGCCATCGCGAAGATCACCGGGTTGTCGGCCATCGACGCGACCATCTCCTGGGTGACGGCGCCCTTGACCGAAACGCCCAGGAAAACGTCCGCACCGCGCATTGCCTCTTCGAGTGTACGCAGGTCGGTCTGGATTGCATGGGCCGATTTCCACTGGTTCATGCCCTCGGTGCGGCCCTGGTAGATCACACCCTTGGTGTCGCAGGCGATACAGTTTTCATGCCGCGCGCCCATCGCTTTCAGCAGCTCGATGCAGGCGATGCCAGCAGCGCCGGCACCGTTGAGGACGATCTTCACATCCTCGATCTTCTTGCCCGACAGATGCAGCGCGTTGATCAGACCTGCCGCGCAAATCACCGCGGTGCCGTGCTGGTCATCGTGGAAGACGGGGATATCCATCTCCTCTTTCAGGCGCTGTTCGATGATGAAGCATTCCGGCGCCTTGATGTCTTCCAGATTGATGCCGCCAAAGGTCGGCCCCATCAGCTTGACCGCCTCGATGAACTTGTCCGGATCTTCGGTGTCCAGTTCGATGTCTATCGAGTTCACATCGGCAAAGCGTTTGAAGAGGACCGATTTGCCTTCCATCACCGGCTTGGACCCCAGCGCGCCCAGATTGCCCAAGCCCAGCACCGCGGTGCCGTTGGAGATCACCGCCACCAGGTTGCCCTTGTTGGTGTAGTCATAAGCGGTTTCCGGGTTTTCCGCGATCGCCTCGCAGGGCACCGCAACACCGGGGGAGTAAGCCAGCGACAGATCCCGCTGCGTGGTCATCGGGACAGTGGCATTGATCTCCCATTTACCCGGAGACGGCTCCAGGTGGAACGCCAGGGCTTCCTCGTCGGTGATCTTGTTCTTGGGCATTTAATCTCTTGTCCTCTCCTCGTCGCGGACCGTCTTATCCCAGCCCACCGCGCCCCTCAATCCGGGGTTTCAAGAATTTGTATAGCCAGAATTGAGATAAATGCGGCTAAAAGGCGATAAATACCGTCAGGTTTTCGCCTCAAAGCAGACCCCGGGATGCTGCATTTTCTTAATAAGCGTTAATCTGCACCTGCCTGTCAGGTGGCGCTGTGGCTCGACTCCAATAGCCAGGAAAGCACTCGTCAGAAGGACGGCAGTCCGCCCGTACTCCGGGCTTTCGGATCAAGAAAAGGAACATTGCGGAATGATAAGCTTCCACAACAATTCCGGTGCTATGGTTGCTTTGCAGACGTTGGGTGGCGTCAACACCCAGCTCAACACCGTCCAAGACAGCATATCCACCGGCCGGGACGTCAATACCGCCCAGGACAATGCCGCCCTCTGGGCGATTTCCGAGCTGATGAACTCGGATATCTCAGGGTTGCGGTCAGTCTCCGACTCCCTGTCGATGGGCGAAGCCACCGTGGCGGTCGCCTCCGCCGGGGCGGAGCAAATCACCGAAACCCTGACCGAGATGCGGTCGCTCGCAGTGATGGCCAGCAGCGGCATGGGTGACTTCAGCAAGTTTGAAGCGGCCATGGCGAAAAAGACCGAGAAGATTAATTCGATCATCTCCGCCTCCGGCTTCAACGGAGTGAACCTGCTGAAAACGGATGTCGACGGCGCCGGCGGCATCTCTCTGACCGTTGCGTCCGGACTCTCCGGAACTGGCGGCCTATCGACGCTCAGTGCAGATGGCGTGGACTTTGAAGGCAGCCCGCAGTTCGACCTCGCCAACCGCACTGCAATCACCGACAGCGCCAGCGCGCTCACGGCCCTGGGAGAGATCGAAGGCTTTTTGTCCTACGCCATCGACAGTTCCGCCGCCTTGGGCGCCAGCGCCAATCAGCTTGCGGAACAGGGGAATTTCGTCAGCAAGATGTCGGATTCAATCACCCAAGGCGTGAGCTCGATGATCGACACCAATATGGAGGAAGCGGCAACCAAGCTCCTGGCACTGCAAGCACAGCAGCAGCTGAGCACATTGTCGCTGTCCATCGTCAGCACGATGCCCGACACGCTACGCAACCTCTACTGACAGCAGGCTGCCGCCGGCGTGCTTGGCGGCAGCCACATCCGGGTTTTCCTCGGACCGCCCCCATTGTAGATGTCTGGCAATGACGACCCCGGGGGACTTTTCATGACCGTAACGCCCATGATGGCGCAGTATCTGGAGATCAAGGCAGCGTATCCGGACGCGCTGCTTTTTTACCGGATGGGCGACTTCTACGAGATGTTCTTTGAGGACGCCGTGAATGCGGCAGAGGCTCTGGATATCGCGCTGACAAAACGCGGCAAGCACAATGGCGATGATATCCCGATGTGCGGCGTGCCGGTTCATGCCGCCGAAGGCTACCTGCTGACGCTAATCCGCAAAGGCTTCCGTGTCGCGGTGGGAGAGCAGCTGGAAAGCCCGGCCGAGGCCAAGAAGCGCGGCTCCAAGTCGGTGGTGAAACGCGATGTGGTGCGTCTGGTAACCCCCGGCACCCTGACCGAGGATTCCCTGCTGGAAGCGCGCCGCCACAACTTCCTGGTCTCTTATTCCGAACTTCGGGATGAGGCTGCGCTGGCCTGGGCCGATATTTCCACCGGCGCGTTTCACGTGATGCCGGTAGCCCGGGTCCGCCTGTCGCCGGAACTGGCCCGCCTGGCGCCTTCTGAACTGATCGTCGCCGATGGCCCCGCCTATGAGGCCGCTCGCCCGCTGGCCGATGAATACAAGATCCCGCTTACCCCGCTGGGCAAGGCGAGCTTTGACAGCACCGCAGCTGAGAAACGCATCTGCACCCTGTTCAGCGTCAGTGCGCTAGACGGCTTCGGCACCTTTACCCGCGCCGAGGTTTCGGCGATGGGCGCGCTGATCGACTATCTGGAGATCACCCAGAAGGGCAAACTGCCGCTGTTGCAGCCTCCGCAGCAGGAAGCGCAGGACCGGGTGGTGCAGATCGACGCCGCCACCCGCCGCAACTTGGAGCTGACCCGCTCGCTGTCCGGCGGCCGCGCCGGCTCGCTGCTGTCAGTTGTGGACCGGACTGTAACCCCCGGCGGCGCCCGTCTGCTGGAACAACGCCTCTCCAGCCCGTCGCGCAATCTGGACACCATCCATCAGCGCCTGGCGGCCCTGGACTTTGCGGTCGTGCAAACGCAGACCGCCGAGGACCTGCGCGCCGCCTTACGCAAGACACCGGACCTGGACCGGGCGCTATCCCGCCTCGCGCTGGAGCGCGGCGGCCCGCGCGACCTGGCCGCCATCCGAAATGGTTTGTCGCAGGCGGAGGTGATTGCGGAACTCTCCAGCGGCAAGGAGCTTCCCGCACTGATGGCCCGAGCGATCTCGGATCTCCAGGAATTCGACGATCTGCTCTCCCTCCTCGACGCGGCCCTTGTCGCCGAACCGCCGCTGCTGGCCCGTGATGGCGGCTTCATCGCCGCCGGCTATGATCCGGAACTGGACGAAGCCCGCACCCTGCGCGACGAAGGCCGGTCTGTCATCGCGTCCATGCAGCAGAAATACGCGGAGCACACCGGTGTCTCCTCCCTGAAGATCAAGCACAACAACGTGCTGGGCTACTTCATCGAAACCACCGCAACCCACGCGGACAAGATGATGTCGCCGCCGCTGAACGAGACCTATATCCACCGCCAGACAACCGCCAACCAGGTGCGGTTCACCACGGTTGAGCTGAGCGAGATCGAGACCCGGATCCTGAACGCCGGCAATCTGGCGCTGGAAATCGAAAAGCGACTCTATGCAAGGCTTTCTGGCGCTATTCTGGACACCGCGGCCCGCCTCAACACGGCCGCCCGCGGGCTGGCGGAACTGGACCTGCTGACGGCACTGGCCGATCTGGCACGGGGGGAAAACTGGACCCGCCCCAAGGTCGACAACAGCCGTGCGTTCCACGTGGAAGGCGGCCGCCACCCGGTCGTGGAACAGGCCCTGCGCCAACAGGGCGGCGAGACCTTTGTGGCCAACGACTGCGATCTCACGGCACAGGACGGCGCGGCGGTCTGGCTGCTGACCGGTCCGAACATGGCCGGTAAATCGACCTTCCTGCGCCAAAACGCGCTGATCGCCCTGCTCGCCCAAATGGGAAGCTATGTGCCCGCGGAAAACGCCCATATCGGCATCGTCAGCCAGCTGTTCAGCCGTGTCGGCGCCTCCGACGACCTGGCACGCGGCCGCTCGACCTTCATGGTGGAAATGGTGGAAACCGCCGCCATCCTCAACCAGGCGGACGACCGTGCGCTGGTCATCCTTGATGAAATCGGACGCGGAACCGCCACGTATGACGGGCTGTCCATCGCCTGGGCCACGCTGGAACACCTCCATGAGGTGAACCGCTCGCGCGCGCTGTTTGCCACACATTACCACGAGCTGACGCAGCTCGCCGCCAAGCTGGACGGCGTCGACAACGCCACAGTCGCGGTCAAGGAATGGGAGGGCGAAGTGATCTTCCTGCACGAGGTGCGTAAAGGTGCTGCTGACCGGTCTTATGGCGTCCAAGTAGCCCAGCTTGCTGGCCTCCCCGCGTCCGTTGTTGCCCGTGCGCGCGACGTGCTCGACATGCTGGAGCAAGGCAGCCGCGAGGGCGGGTCCAAGATCCAGATCGACGACCTGCCCCTCTTTGCAGCCGCCCCGCCGCCGCAGCCCAAGGCACCGTCTGGCCCCTCAGCCGCCGAGGAGCTGCTGGCCAGCATCCATCCGGACGATCTTTCTCCGCGGGAAGCGCTGGAGATGCTCTACAAACTGAAAGAGGCTGCGAAATAAGGCAAAGGGCGGATCCAAACGGACCCGCCCTTTCATCTTTCAAAAAATACTCCCGCCGGAGGCGCAGGCCCGCTAGGGCCTGCTCATCAGCCGGCCGGGGTCGAGGACACGCCCACCTGCGCCGCCCGCAGCAAACGGTCGTGCAGCATGAATCCTTCTGCGGACACCTGGATGATGTCGCCCGCCTTGGTGCCCGGCACCGGTGCCTCGAACATTGCTTCATGCACCTGCGGGTCGAACTTGTCGCCAACCTCAGGCGACACAATCCGGATGCCATGCTTTTCGAACACGCCCAGCAGCGAGCGCATGGTCAGTTCAACACCCTCGATCAGCGCCGCAGAAACCTCGCGCTGCTCGTCGGTTGCGGCTTCGATCGCGCGTTTCATGTTGTCATAGACCGGCAGCATATCGCGGGCCAGTTTTGAGCCGCCGTACTGCTCTGCCTCGCGGCGGGCCTTGTCGCCACGCTTGCGGGCGTTTTCCGCATCCGCCAGCGCCCGCATGAACCGGTCCTTCAACTCGTCCCGCTCGGCCCGCAGCGCGTCGATCTCCAGCGCATCGTCATCAATTTCTTCGGTCTGCGCCGCAAGCTCCTCAGCTTCGGCATCGGCGATGTCATCCAGAAAGTCTTCGTTCTTGAGCTCTGCCATTTTTCACCTCTAACTCCGGTCCGACAACAGCTTGCCGACCAGTTGTGCCGTATAGTCCACAATCGGCACGATCCGTCCGTAGTTCAGGCGCGTCGGGCCGATCACCCCCACCGCGCCGATTATCTTCCGATCCGCGTTCATATAGGGAGACACCACCAAAGAGGAACCCGAAAGTGAGAAAAGTTTGTTCTCCGAGCCGATAAAAATGCGCACACCCTCGCCGTCCTCGGTCAGTTCCAGAAATTCGGCGATATCGCGCTTTCGCTCCAGATCGTCAAACAAGGTCCGGATCCGTTCAAGCTCCTCCGCGGCACCTGGCTCCGCCAGCAGATTCGCCCGGCCGCGCACGATCAGCCGGGCCTGCTCGCTGCCGTCATCCTCCCAGACGGCCAGGCCGCTTTCAATCATGGCGTGTGCAAGACTGTCGATTTCCTGACGCCGCGCCGTGATCTCCTTTTGAATTTGCCGCTGCACTTCGCTCAGGGTCTTGCCCTCGATCAGCGCGTTCAGAAAATTCGCCGCCTCCCGCATCGAGCTCGGGGTCTGTCCCGGCGGCGGGGTGAACAGCCGGTTTTCCACATGGCCGTCGGAAAACACCAGAACCACCAGCGCCCGGTCATGCGCCAGCGAGACAAACTCGATATGGCGGATCTCAGCCTCATGCTTGGGAGTCAGCACCAGCGACGCGCCCTGCGTCACCCCCGAGAGTGCGGCTCCGACCCGGTCCAGCATCCCGCCCACATCGCCGGCATTGCGGCCCAGCGTCGCGTCGATCTTCTCGCGGTCTTTGACATTGAGATCGCCAACTTCCAACAGACCGTCGACAAACATCCGCAAGCCCAGCTGCGTCGGCACCCTGCCGGCGCTGACATGCGGACTGTCCAGCAGCCCCAGAAACTCCAGATCCTGCATCACATTGCGGACCGTCGCCGCGCTCACCTTTTCGCTCAGCGACCGTGTCAGCGTGCGGCTGCCCACCGGATCGCCGCTTTCCAGATAGCTTTCGACCACAGCCCGGAACACCTCCCGGGAGCGGTCGTTCAAGTCCTCCAGAATGTTGTTCGGATTGCTCATCGTTCGTCCAGCATTTCTTACGGTTTAAACATAGGAACCCGCTACCCGGATGTCATTAAAGAGCAGAGTGTCAAAAGGTCAATCGGGCTTGCATAGCCCCGCGTCCGGGGGATATCCCCAAACCAGCTAACAAAGGATGTGCCATGCGACCCTCAGGACGAGAACTGAACGAAATGCGCCCCGTGTCGATTGAGACCGGCTTTACCAAACACGCCGAGGGCTCCTGCCTGATCAAGGTTGGCGACACCCACGTCCTGTGCACCGCCACTATCGAAGACCGCGTGCCGCCCTTCATCAAGGGCACAGGCCTGGGCTGGGTCACCGCCGAATACGGCATGCTACCGCGCGCCACCAACACCCGGATGCGCCGCGAGGCCTCCTCGGGCAAGCAGGGCGGCCGCACCGTTGAAATCCAGCGTCTGATCGGACGTGCCCTGCGGGCCGGCGTTGACCGCGTCGCCCTGGGCGAACGCCAGATCACTGTCGACTGTGACGTGCTGCAGGCCGATGGCGGCACCCGCTGTGCGTCGATCACCGGCGGCTGGGTCGCGCTGCGCCTTGCGGTCAACAAGCTGATGAAGGCCGGCGACGTACAAATCGACCCGCTGCTGGATCCGGTCTCTGCCGTCTCCTGCGGCATCTACGCCGGCCAGCCGGTGCTGGACCTGGATTACCCTGAAGATTCCGAGGCAGGCGTCGATGGCAACTTCATCATGACCGGTTCCGGCAAGCTGATCGAGGTGCAGATGTCGGCCGAAGGTTCCGTCTTCTCCCGTGATCAGATGAACCAGTTGATGGACCTTGCCTCTAAAGGCACCGTTGAGCTCGCAGAAATGCAGAAGGCCGCGTCCAAATGACCCGCAAACTGGAAGGCGGCAAGCTGCTTGTCGCCACCCACAACAAAGGCAAGCTGAACGAGATCGCCGAGATCCTCGCACCCTACGGTGTGACGGTGATCGGCGCCGGCGAGATGGACCTGCCGGAACCGGAAGAGACCGAAGACACCTTTGTCGGCAATGCCCGGATCAAGGCCCATGCCTCCGCAAAGGCCACCGGCCTCCCTGCCCTTTCCGATGACTCCGGCATCACCATCGACGCACTGAACGGCGCCCCCGGCGTTTATACCGCCGACTGGGGAGAGACTCCGAACGGCCGTGACTTCAAGATGGCGATGACCCGCGCCAATGATGAGCTTACCGCAGCCGGCCCCGATGCGCCCCGCACCGCCCAGTTCCGCTGCACCCTGGTCATCGCCTGGCCCGACGGCCATGACGAGGTGTTCGAAGGCGTGATGCCGGGCCAGCTGGTCTGGCCGATCCGCGGCGAGCACGGCTTTGGCTATGACCCGATGTTCCAGCCGGACGGTTACGAAATCACCTGCGCCGAAATGGAGCCCGCGGAGAAGAACAAGATCAGCCACCGCGGTAAGGCGCTGGCCCAGTTCGTGCAGGGCTGTTTCAGTGGATGACTGGCGCAATGGGGGCTTTGGCCTTTACGTGCACTGGCCGTTTTGCCAGGCCAAATGCCCCTATTGCGACTTCAACAGTCACGTCTCCGCAAAAATAGACCAGAAGGCGTGGGTTAGAGCCTACCTGGCTGAACTCGACAAACTCTCGGAACAGCTCTCCGGCCGGGTGCTCAACACGATCTTCTTTGGCGGCGGCACCCCCTCACTGATGCAGCCGGAAACCGTTGGCGCCGTTATCGAACGGGCACGTGAAATCTGGCCTTTTGCCAATGATTTGGAGATTTCTCTGGAGGCAAACCCGGGCTCGGTCGAGGCCGGCCGCTTTGCCGGATACCGCGATGCCGGGGTCAACAGGATCTCCATGGGCATTCAGGCTCTGAACGACGAGGACCTGCGCAGGCTCGGCCGCCTCCATAGTGTCGCTGAAGCCAAGGCAGCCTTCGAGATCGCCCGCAATTGTTTTGACCGGGTCAGCTTTGACCTCATCTACGCCCGTCAGGGCCAATCCCCTGCGGCCTGGAAAGCGGAACTCAATGAGGCGCTCTCAATGGCCATCGACCACCTCTCGCTCTATCAGCTCACCATCGAAGACGGCACTGCCTTCGGCGACCGCTACGCCCGGGGCAAACTTCGCGGCCTGCCGGAAGATGACACTGCAGCCGATATGTACCTGGCCACTCAGGAGATTACTGCAGCGCATGGCATGGCTGGCTACGAAATCTCCAACCACGCGAAGCCCGGCGCGGAATCCCGCCATAACCTGATCTACTGGCGTTATGGCGACTATGCCGGTATCGGCCCCGGCGCGCACGGCCGCCTGACCTTGAACGGCATCCGCTATGCCACCGAAACCCACCTCGCCCCTGGCGCCTGGCTGGAGGCCGTGAACAAGGGCAATGGAGAATCCCTGCGGGATTCGCTATCCAGCGAAGATGCTGCGGCAGAATACCTGATGATGGGGATGCGCCTGACAGAAGGTCTGGATATAGTACGTTATTCCCAGATTTCTGGTCGTGCCCTTCCGCAAAGCAAGCTCGCGGATCTTGCAGACTTGGGCATGGTAACTATCTCTGATCAAAGACTTCGTGCGACCAATCAAGGGCGCGCCGTTCTGAATGCGGTGCTCCGAGAACTGTTAATGGATTGAGGCAATGCGTTTCCTTTATGCCGGCTTGGGTCTTTGCTGCGTCGCCTTGGCGGCTGTTGGAATTGTGCTCCCCCTGCTTCCAACCGTGCCCTTCCTCCTGCTCGCGGCATTCTTCTTTGCCAATTCTTCCGAGCGGCTGCACAACTGGATCGTCGCCCACAATGTGTTTGGCCCGATGATCATGGACTGGCGCGAACACGGCGCAATCCGGCCCGGCGCAAAAAAGGCGGCAACCGTTTCGATTGCCGCCGTCTTTGGTATATCTCTGCTGTTTGGCGCGCCCGGACATGTTTTGGGCATTCAGGCAGTGGTGCTCACGGCTGTGCTGGCCTTTATCTGGACCCGGCCTAACGGCTGAGCAGATTGCACAGTTCATCCAGCTGATCCAGGTTTTCATAGCTGATCGTCACAGAACCAGCTTCACCGTCCGCCTTGTGATCGATTGAGACCTTCATCTTCAGCATTGCCGACAGATCGCCTTCCAGGGCGCGCGTGTCTGCATCTTTCTCCCCGCCTGGCTTTGCCTTCTTGGCCGGCGCGGGACGGATCCCGGCGGCGTCCTTTTTAACCAAGGCTTCGGTCGCGCGAACCGACAGCCCGCCCTTCACAATTTTCCGCGCCAGGTCAGAAGCATTATCCGAGGTGATCAGCGCCCGGGCGTGCCCTGCCGACAACTTACGCTCCTGCACAAGTATCTGAACATCCTCAGGCAGGTGCAGCAATCGAACCAAGTTGGCAATATGGCTGCGGCTTTTCCCAAGCGCCTCCGCCATCTTTTCCTGGGTGTGGCCGAACTTCTCCATCAGCTGCTTGTAGCTCTGCGCCTCTTCCATCGCGTTCAGATCCGAACGCTGGATGTTTTCGATGATGGCAACTTCCATCATCTCAAGGTCCGAATACTCGCGGATCAGGACCGGAACTTCATGCAGCTGCGCCGCTTGCGAAGCACGCCAGCGGCGTTCGCCGGCCACGATTTCGTAAACACCGCCGGCCTTCGGCCGCACGATCAGAGGCTGCAGAACGCCCTTTTCCTTGATAGACGCGGTCAGGTCATCCAGGTCTTCCTGCAAGAACTGCCGGCGGGGCTGGTTCGGGTTGGCAACGATCTTTTCGATCGGCACCAGCACTTCTGCATTCCGGGGAGCTTCCGTCTGGGTGCTCACCGGTGCAGGGTTCACATCTGCCATCAACGCCGACAATCCCCGGCCCAGCCCGCGCGGTTTCGTCTTTTTGTCTGCCATGGTTGCCTCCGGTTCTTGTTCTGCATTTAGGCCGCTATCTTGTGATGTTTATTGAGAAGTTCTTCCGCCAGAGCACGGTAGGCCTGCGCGCCCAGCGAATTGGTATCATAGTTCAATACGGGCAGCGCATAGGACGGCGCTTCGCTCACCCGGACATTGCGCGGGATTTTCGTCTGGAACACCAGATCACCCAGGTTGTCGCGGGCGTCCTGCTCTACTTGCTGCGACAGGTTGTTGCGCCGGTCGAACATGGTCAGGACGATTCCCTCGATCCTCAGGTTCGGATTCGCCGACTGACGCACTTCCCGAATCGTCAGCATCAACTGCGTCACGCCTTCCAGCGCAAAGAATTCGCTTTGCAGCGGAATCAGGACCGAATGGGCCGCAACCATCGCGTTGACCGTCAACAAGTTCAGCGAAGGCGGGCAATCGATCAGCACATAGTCCCAATCATAGTCATCCATAGCCGTCTGGCGAAGCGCGTCATGCAGCAGGAAACTACGCTTTTCATTGGTGAAAAGCTCGATATCTGCGGAGCTGAGGTCTACCGTCGCCGGGATGATACACAGGTCTTCGATCTCGGTCTGACGGATCACATCTCCCAGGGCGGCATCCTCGACCAAAAGATCGTAGCTTGTCAGTTCCCGGTCGGATGGCTCAATTCCCAGCCCAGTTGAAGCATTACCCTGCGGATCAAGGTCAACAACGAGTACCCTAAGGCCGCACTCCACCAACGCCGCCGCAAGGTTGATGGCTGTTGTTGTCTTCCCTACCCCGCCTTTTTGATTTGCGACCGCGATAATACGAGGCCCCTCCGGGCGGGAATAATCAGACACGTGCCACTCCCCTTATTTTCAGGATTACTGCTTCTTGTTCTGTCAAACTTCTAACCGGTTCCGCATCGAACCGCCATCTCTGCCGCGCGTTATCCACTTCTTTTTTCCAGCTCTCCCCCTTGGGGAAGAGTGCGGTGCCGCCGGCACCCAGATGCCGCTCCGCAAATTCCAAGAGAAGGGATAGATCCGCCAGCGCCCGCGCCGACAAAACACCCGCATTTTGGGGATCGGCCTGCTCAATACGGTCGGAAATTACCGAAACCCTGGCACCGCATTCCCGGGCCGCCGTGCGAAGGAAAGCCGACTTACGCTGATCGCTTTCAATCAGCGTGACCTTCATTTTAGGGGCTTCTTCGGCCGCCAGGATCGCGATGATCAGTCCAGGAAAGCCGCCACCGCTTCCGATATCCACCCAAAGGTCAGGAGTGTCGGTGCAGCGGAAAACCTGAACGGAATCTGCGATATGCCGTGTCCAAAGCTGTTGCAGGCTGGACTTGGAGACCAAGTTGATCTTGGGGTTCCACTTCAGAATGACCTGTTCAAAGGTCTCCAACCGCTTCAATGTTTCACGTGAAACATTGAGGTCTTCCAGAATACTCTTCTCGTTCATGCAGACTTGTCCTGACGTACCTGATCCCGGCGCAGCCGAGCGAGCAGCAACGCAAGCGCTGCCGGCGTCATCCCGTCAATTCTGGCCGCCTGCGCCAGAGATTCCGGACGTGCACGGGACAACTTCTGCTGCAATTCCTTGGAAAGGCCTTCAATCCCGTCATAAACAAAGCCCGCCGGGATCACATACCCCTCATCCCGCTTCATCGCGGAGATCTCCCGCTCCTGCCGGGCAATGTAATTTGCGTAAAGCGCATCGCGCTCAACCTGCCGGCGGATGTCCGTTTCAACACCGGCCAGTTCCGGCATCAAGGGCACGACATCCTCGAACACGACATCAGGGAAGGCAAGAATATCCAGCCCCGTCCGCCGGTTGCCATCCTGGTTTACCCGAATACCAGCTTCAGATACCTGTTTTGGGGTGAAGCTTTTGGCTTCCAGCACAGACCGCGCCGCCTCCAAGCGTTCGCTTTTCTCCAGAAACGCCACCTTCCGCTCATCGCCGGCACAACCGATTTCGACGGCCAGCGGTGTCAATCTTTGGTCCGCATTATCAGCCCGCAAGGACAGCCGGAATTCCGCCCGCGACGTAAACATCCGGTAGGGTTCAGCCACACCGTTTGTGGTCAGGTCGTCGATCATCACGCCGATATAGCTGTTCGATCGGCTGAAACTGACCGGCCCCTCTCCAAGAGAAGCACGCGCCGCGTTCAGGCCGGCAACCATTCCCTGGGCTGCGGCTTCCTCGTAACCGGTAGTCCCGTTGATCTGACCGGCTAGATAAAGCCCGGGCACATCCTTGAGCTTCAACTCCAGCGTCAGAACCCTGGGGTCGACATAGTCGTACTCAATGGCATATCCCGGCTGAAGGATGACAGCCTGCTCAAGCCCGCGGATAGAATGCACATAAGCTTCCTGCACATCCTGCGGCAGGCTGGTGGAGATGCCATTGGGATAGACCGTATGATCCGTTACGCCCTCAGGCTCCAGGAAGATCTGATGCGATTCCTTGTCGGCAAAACGGACGATCTTATCTTCGATCGATGGGCAGTAGCGCGGTCCGACGCCCTCGATATGGCCGCCGTACATTGCTGACCGTTCCAAATTTTTCTGGATGATCTCGTGGGTCCGTGCGTTGGTATGGGTAATCCCGCAGGACACCTGCTTTGCGCTCACAGATTTTGTCAGGAAGGAGAAGAAGACCGGATCATCGTCGCCTGGCTGAGCATCCAGAATGTCCCAGTTGATAGTCCGCCCATCCAGCCGCGGAGGCGTGCCCGTCTTGAGCCGGCCCAGCGGCAGCTCGAAACTGTCAAGCCGTTCCGCGAGTTTGACCGACGGCTTATCGCCCATCCGCCCGCCTGGCTTGGAGACGTCACCAATATGAATGACCCCGCGCAGGAAGGTTCCGGAGGTTAGAATGACCGATTTGCTTGGGATTTCGCTGCCATCCGCCAGGATCACGCCGGCGACAGCTTGCCCGTCCATGAGGAAATCAGTGACCTCGCCTTCGACGATATCCAGGTTCTCCTGGGCATTCGTCAGTCTTAGCATCTCGCGACGGTAGATCGCCCTGTCCGACTGCGCCCGTGGACCCTGTACAGCCGGCCCCTTGCGGCGGTTCAGCAAACGGAACTGAATGCCGGCGAGGTCGGCAACCCGGCCCATGACACCGTCGAGCGCGTCGATCTCCCGGACAAGGTGACCTTTTCCGAGCCCGCCAATCGCAGGGTTGCAGGACATTACACCAATACCACTGCGATTCAGCGTCACCAAAGCGGTGCGGACCCCCATCCTGGCCGCCGCATGTCCGGCCTCGGTGCCGGCGTGGCCGCCGCCGACAACAATCACGTCATATGGTGAATGTTTCACGTGAAACACTCCTTCATTTCCCTAGGCAGAAACTCGAAAAAATCTCATCCAGGAGATTCTCCACTCCGATCCGCCCCACCAGCATTTCCAGCGCCCGAATAGCCGAGCGCATTTCCTCGGCTGCTATATCATAGTATTCCGGGCCGCGCTGCAGGATTTCCTGCGCGTCCGCCAGACTGGTCAGCGCCGACAGCATTGCGTCACGGTGCCGTGCGCGCGTTGCGATTCCAGCTTGGGCCGACCGTGTCTGCAAGACCCTCGAAACGTGATCAACCAGCCGGTCAACCCCCTGCCCCGACCGGCCGGAGATGGCGTTGCCCGCGTTATCGCGCAAATCCGCCTTGGGAAGAAACCGGATGTCGCCCTGCTGCATCTCAACATCCAGGACTTCATCCTCTTCCGCCAGAAAAACACGCAGGTCTGCATCTTCCGCCCGTTTCCGCGCTAGAGCGATGCCGATACCTTCGACGTGGTCATCGGTATCGCGCAAGCCGGCAGTATCGAGCAAGGTAACGGGCAGTCCGCCAAGTTCCATGCGAACTTCGATAATATCGCGGGTGGTGCCGGCGTACTCAGATGTGATCGCCGCTTCCCGGCCGGCCAGCGCGTTCAGCAGCGTAGACTTGCCGACATTCGGAGCGCCGACAATTGCCACTTCAAACCCGCTGCGGATCCGCTCGGCTATCCTGACGCCGGCGGTCTCTTTTTCAAGGCCGGCCTGAACATCCGCCAGGAGTCCCGAAACCTCGGGGGTGACGTCGACTGGCACTTCCTCGTCAGCGAAGTCGATGGTGACTTCGATCAGCGACGCAGCGCGGATCAGCTTGCCCCGCCAGGTTTCCGCCAGCTGCCCCAGCCCGCCGGCGAGAATGACCTGCGCCTGCTTGCGCTGCGCCTCAGTCTCGGCATCAATCAGATCGGCAAGACCCTCGACCTGAGCCAAGTCGAGATTGCCGTTTTCCAGCGCCCTGCGGGTGAACTCACCCGGTTCAGCCATCCGCAGCCCGTCAATTCGGCCTAGCGAATCAAGCACGGCAGCAACCACAGCCGTGCTGCCATGTGTCTGGAATTCAACGGTATTTTCGCCAGTAAAGCTGTTCGGCGCGGTAAAACTCAGGACCAGCGCCTCATCCAGGCGCTCACCTGATTCGTCCTGCAGGATTCGCAGGCTGGTGCCCCGCGCCGGCAAGTCCCCGCCGCAAAGCCGCGCGCCGGCGGCTAGCGCCAATGGGCCGGAGACGCGGATCACCGCAACCCCGGCCTTCCCCTGTGCAGAGGCCAGCGCAAAGATCGTGTCCATGGGGTGGCCTTTCTCTCTCGCCGGCCCGGGTTAGGTATTCATCGAGTCGAAGAACTCGGAATTCGACTTGGTCTGCTTCAGCTTGGACAGCAGGAATTCGATCGCATCGGTGGTGCCCATCGGGTTCAGAATCCGGCGCAGCACGAAGGTCTTGGCCAGATCTCCCTTGTCGACCAGCAGATCCTCTTTCCGGGTGCCGGATTTGAGAATGTCGATGGCCGGGAACACGCGTTTGTCGGCGATCTTGCGGTCCAGCACGATTTCCGAGTTACCGGTGCCTTTGAATTCTTCAAAGATCACCTCGTCCATCCGGCTGCCAGTGTCGATCAGCGCGGTGGCGATGATGGTGAGCGAGCCGCCCTCTTCGATGTTCCGGGCCGCACCAAAGAAGCGTTTCGGCCGCTGCAGGGCGTTTGCGTCGACACCACCGGTCAGAACTTTACCGGAAGACGGCACGACGGTGTTGAAGGCCCTACCAAGTCTTGTGATCGAATCAAGGAGAATCACAACATCTCGTTTATGCTCAACAAGACGTTTCGCCTTTTCGATCACCATTTCCGACACCGCCACGTGGCGGGTCGCCGGCTCGTCGAAGGTGGAGGAGACTACCTCGCCCTTCACCGAGCGCTGCATGTCGGTTACCTCTTCCGGGCGTTCGTCGATCAGCAGCACGATCAGGTAGCATTCCGGATGGTTCTTCTCAATCGAATGCGCGATGTTCTGCAGGATCACCGTTTTACCGGTGCGCGGCGGCGCCACGATTAGCGAACGCTGGCCTTTGCCGATCGGCGCAACCAGGTCGATCACCCGGGCGGAGCGGTCCTTGATGGTGGGATCCTCAATCTCCATCTTCAGGCGCTCATCCGGATAGAGCGGGGTCAGGTTGTCAAAGGCGATCTTGTGGCGGGCCTTCTCCGGCTCTTCGAAGTTGATCATGGTGACGTTGGTCAGCGCGAAGTAACGCTCTGTCTCCAGCGGCGCCTTGATCTGGCCTTCGACGGTGTCGCCGGTGCGCAGGGAATACTGGCGGATCATGTCCGGCGAGACATAGATGTCGTCCGGACCGGGCAGGTAGTTTGCCTCGGGCGAGCGCAGGAAGCCGAATCCGTCCTGCAGCACTTCCAGAACGCCGTCACCGCCGATGTCCCAGCCTTCATCCGCGCGTTCCCGCAGGATCTGGAACATCATCTCGCCCTTGCGCATGGTCGAGGCGTTTTCGATCTCCAGCTCCTCGGCCATCGCCAGCAGCGCTTTGGGGCTTTTCGCCTTGAGATCGGACAGATTCAGGGATTGCACGGTCATATAGATACGGCCTCTACTCCCCGCTTCGCCGGGGGTCGGTCACACGACAGGTTTGGAAAACACGGCTGCCCGGACGGGGCCGCTGGAGCCCATACATAGGGACTCGTTTCAGATGAGTCAAACGCCGGCTGCAAGCGTTCCGGCGCTGCTGGGCCTGTTTCAGCGCCTCTGCGCTAGAATTTAAAGATAACGGAAACCACGATCACCAGCATCAGCACAGTGGGCACTTCGTTCATCATCCGAAATTGCCGGCCCGTCAGCCTGTTCCGCCCTTCTCTGAAATCGCGGTAGCGGAACAGAAGCCAATGGTGGAACCAAGTCATGGCAATCACTGACACGCCCTTGGTCCAGGGCCAGACATAGCTCCAGTCGACGATCCCTGGCGTCAGCACGATAAACAGCCCCGCGGCCCAGGATACATACATGGCAGGGCGCATGATGATCCTCAGGAGCTTCTCTTCCATGGTGAGGAAGATCGGGATTGCTTCCTGCACATTCTCAGCCTGCTCCACGTGATAAACGAACAGTCGGGGGAGATAGAAAAGACCCGCCATCCAGCTGAGCACGGCCATGATGTGCAGCGACTTGGCATATGGGTAGAGCGTGAACATCACATCGCTCAGGTCCATGGGCAGTTCTCCCCGGTCAGATCTGATCACCCTAATAAATAAATGAATATTAGAAGGATGATGTTTTTGTAGTGTGCGTGGATTCCAGTGGATAAGTGAATCCTCCCCCGCTTATCCCCAGCAGGGATAAGATTCCAGCGCGGAACGGACAGGAGTCCTGGTTTTCACGCCGGCGCCAGGAAAATAAGGTGTGTTAAGGATGTCTTTACTTTCCCGTGCCTGGGGATAACAGCGGGATGATCCGGGGAGAGCCGGCATATCCACGGATTCAAAGTTATCCTGACTCACAAAGGACGACTCAGCGGGCTAAATCCCGGGATTTGCGTCAACCCCTGGAGTCTTTACTTGAGCGCGGAAAACCATACAAAACGTCCTGAAACCGTCTGCTTCTTTCCCACGGGGTTTTCCACATGACTGCCCACATAGTGCTGGCTTCTGGTTCCGAAATCCGGGCGCATCTGCTGCGCCGGGCCGGGATCAAATTCGAAACAGATGTCCCGCGTCTGGATGAGCAGGCGATCAAGGCCGCGCTGCTGGCAGAAGAAGCGCCGCCCAGGGACATCGCCGATGCGCTGGCAGAAGCCAAGGCGCGAAAGATCAGCAGCAAACATCCGGGACGGATTGTGCTTGGTTGCGATCAGGTTCTTGATTTTGAAGGAAAACTTCTCTCAAAGCCGGAAAGTGAAGAGGTTGCGCTGGCCCAGCTGAAAGAGATGCGGGGCAAGCGGCACATGCTGTTGTCGGCCGCCGTGATCTATCGGGATAGTGAGCCGGTCTGGCGCCATGTCGGACAGGTCCGGCTGGTGATGCGCAGATGCTCGGATGCTTATCTGGAAGACTATGTCAGCCGCAACTGGGACAGCATCCGCCATGCGGTGGGGGCGTATAAGCTGGAGGAAGAAGGCGTGCGGCTGTTCGCCTCCGTCGAGGGCAGTTACTTTAATGTCTTGGGATTGCCGCTGATGGAGCTTATCAGTTACCTGGGTCTGCAAGGGGTAATCGAGCAATGACAGAAGCAAAAATCCCGCTCGCCGGCGTGATCGGCTGTCCGGTGTCACACTCCAAATCCCCGCAGCTGCATGGATACTGGCTGAAAACGCATGGTATCGCCGGGCATTATGTCCCGATGCACGTGGAGCCTGAGGACTTGGCAGAGACCATCCGGATGATGCCGAAAATGGGGTTCGTTGGCGCCAATGTCACCATCCCGCACAAAGAGGCGGTGATGGAGATTGCCGACACAGTCACTGACCGGGCCAAACTGATCGGTGCGGCGAATACCCTGATATTCCGCGAGGACGGAACGATCCTGGCGGACAATACCGACGGCTACGGCTTTATCACCAACCTGCATCAGGGCGCCCCGGATTGGGATCCGCAATCCGGGGCGGCAGTCGTGCTGGGGGCGGGCGGCGCCTGCCGCGCAGTGGTCGCCTCGCTGATAGAGGCCGGGGTGCCGGAGATCCTGCTGAGCAACCGCACACGCGAGCGGGCGGATCAGCTGCAGAAGGACTTCGGCAACCGGATCCAGGTCGTGGAATGGCTGCAGGCCGGCAACGCCATCGAGGAAGGCAAGCTGATTGTGAACACGACCTCTCTGGGCATGGTAGGCAAACCGCGGCTGCGGGTGCCGCTGGACGGCCTGCAGCCTGCTGCCGTCGTGACAGACCTGATCTATGCACCGCTGAAAACCGGCCTGTTGCAAACGGCTGAGGAAGCCGGCTGCACCGTGGTCGACGGACTGGGCATGCTGCTGCACCAGGCGGTACCGGGTTTTGAACGCTGGTTCGGCCACCGCCCCGAAGTTGACGATGCCACCCGGGCGGCGGTGCTCGAATGAGCTTCAGCCTCGGCCTCACGGGCTCTATTGGCATGGGTAAGAGCACGACGGCAAAGCTGTTTGCCGATCACGGCTGCGCGGTTTGGGACGCGGATGCTGCCGTTCATCGTCTCTATGGCAAAGGCGGAGCCGCCGTTCAGCCAATGGCGGCCGTATTTCCGGACGCCATCGAGGACGGAGAAGTCTGCCGCGCTGCGCTGAAACGGATCATCGGTGCAAATCCGCAGGCCTTGAAGCAGATCGAAGCAATCGTGCATCCGCTTGTTGCGCAGGACCGTGCTGAGTTCCGGGCGCAGGCGCAAAGCGATATCCTGGTCTTTGATATCCCGCTGCTGTTTGAAACCGGCGGCAACGCTGAAATGGACGCCGTGGCCTGCGTAACCGTGGATCCGCAGACCCAGCAAGAGCGGGTTCTTGCCCGCGGCACAATGACGGTTGAGCAGTTCCGGCATATCCTGCAAAAACAGATGCCGATTGAGGAGAAGATCGCCCGCGCCGACTATATGATCGAAACAGACACGCTCGAACATGCCGAGGCGCAGGTGGCAGAGATCCTCGCAGATATCAGGAGCAAACTGAGACATGCGTGAAATCGTTCTTGATACCGAAACCACCGGGTTTGATCCGTTCTCCGGCGACCGGATTGTCGAGATCGGTGCAGTGGAACTGTATAACCACATGCCGACCGGCAAGACGTTCCACGAGTATATCAACCCGGAACGCTCGATGCCGGCCGAGGCTTTTGGCGTCCACGGTATCGGGCCTGACCTGCTGGAGCCGCCGCAAAAGCCTGAACCGGGCGCAGTAACGCTGCGGGACAAGCCGGTCTTTGCCAAAGTGGGGCAAAAGTTCTTGGATTTCGTGCAAGATTCTAAATTGGTCATCCACAATGCCAGCTTTGACATGAAGTTCCTTAATGCGGAACTGGACTGGATGGGGCTGCCGAAACTCCCGATGGATCAGGCGCTTGATACGCTGGCAATGGCGCGGCAGCGGTTCCCGGGCTCGCCAGCGACACTGGATGCGCTGTGCCGCCGCTTCAATATCGACAACACCAACCGGACGCTGCACGGGGCGTTGCTCGACTCTGAAATCCTGGCTGATGTTTATCTGGAGCTGATCGGCGGCCGGCAGCCGGATTTCGGCTTGTCCACACAATCCTCCTCAAGTTCCTCGCAGGTTGAGGATGACTGGCGCCCGGTGCCGCGTGCAACACCCCTGCCCGCGCGCATCACAGCAGACGAATTGGCCGCGCATGAGGCGTTTGTGGCCAAGCTGGGTGATGAAGCTTTGTGGAAGGTATCCTGATCCAGGATAACCGGCCAAAAGAAAAACGCCGCTGAAGTTCAGCGGCGTTTTCTGGTTCCTAGGTCAGCAATCTTACTGCGGCGTCGGCGCGGCCGCGGCCTCTTGCTGGCGGCGGGCCAGTTCGTTGCGGTAGATCGCGACAAAGTCGATGTTGTCCAGGTTCAGCGGCGGGAAACCACCGTCGCGGGTCACGTCGGACACGATGCGGCGCAAGAACGGGAAGGTCATGCGCGGGCATTCGATCAGCAGGAACGGGTGCAGCTGGTCTTCCGGAACACCAACGATGTTGAACACGCCGACATATTCCAGCTCCAGCACGAACAGGACGTTGCCGGCTTCCTTGTTCTTGGACTCGACAGTCAGCTTGGTGACAACCTCGTACTGGTTCTCGGCCGAGCGCTTCTTCGCATCCAGGTTCACCTGCACGCTGACGTCGGGCTGGACCTCGCCGCCGGTGCCTTTCTGCGCCATCACGTTTTCAAACGACATGTCGCGGATGAACTGGCCCAGAATGTTCATCTGGACTTGCGGCTGCTGCTGGGCTTCGCCGTTTTCGGCCATGTAGATACTCCTGAAAATATGCTTTGGACCGTGCTTACCAGCTTGGTCCGGGTTCCTCAACGGGGACCGTTAACCCACCCAGACGGTCCGCCGCGCCGGTCTGCCGGTGTCACATCTTCGTAATCGCCATCAATGATGTCATCAGGCCGGCCGGCCGCTCCGGGATAGTGGCGGCCCTGCATGCTGCCGGGTCCCATCTGGAACTTCGCCACTGTGACACGGGCGCGCAGGTAGCGGTAAACCGCCAGCCGGACCGGCGGCATCAGCAGCGCGAAACCGATGGCATCGGTAAAGAAACCCGGGGTCAACAGCAGCGCGCCGGCTACCAGGATCATGGCGCCATGCGCCAAAGGCTCTGCCGGGTCAGACAGTTGCTCGAACGAGGATCTCAGCTGCCCCATTGCCATACGCCCCTGGGTTTTCACCAGCCAGGTCCCCAGAACCGCAGTCAGAACCACAATGGCTAGGGTCGGCCACAGGCCGATGGCGCCGCCAACTTGAATAAACAGAGCGATTTCAATGATGGGAACCATCAGAAAGGCCACGAAGAGATACATTGGGGGTTTCCTTGAGATCATACACCCGGGCGGTAGACTTGCCCCCGCCCGTCACCTACATAAGACGTGACCGCTTTGGTTTCAAACAAAGCACGAACGCCTAGCATGAGGTATCCATGGAGTCGCCTGTGATTCAGCTTTTGGTTCTGGCCGGTATTGCTGTGTTTCTGATCCTGCGCTTGAAAAGCGTGCTCGGAACGCGCGAAGGCTTTGAAAAGCCGCCGCTGCCGCAATCCGAAGCCCGGGGTCGCCGCCCGGATCTGGAGGTGATCGAGGGCGGCCCGGACCGCGATATCACCGATTATGTGGCGGAAGGCAGCCAGCAGGCTCAGGCGCTGGCGGCAATGAAGCGGGCAGAGCCGTCCTTCCAGGTTCAGGACTTCGTTCAGGGCGCGCGCGGCGCCTATGAGATGATCCTTATGGGATTTGAGCACGGCAACCTGGACGACATCCAGCCGTTCCTGGCCGAAGATGTGTTCGACAGCTTCGTCGATGCCGTCGCGCAGCGCGAGGACAAGGGTTACAAGATTGAGGCCGACTTCATCGGCGTGCGGGAAACCACCCTGCAGGACGCGCAATTCGATCCGCAGACCGGGCGCGCAGAAATCACCATGCGTTTTGTCGCCGAAATGACATCTGTGGTCCGCGACCGCGGCGGCGACATCGTCGAGGGCGACCCCAAGGCGATAAAACGCCAAAAAGACACTTGGGTCTTTGCCCGCAACATGGGCAACGACGACCCGAACTGGCAGCTGGTTGCGACGGACGCATGATTGCGGCGCTTCGGGGGGCACTTGGGGCGGCTGCAATTGCAGGTGCCGCGATGACCGCCTCCGGGGCGCACTCCGAGACCGTGTCCAGCATCCTGGACTTTGAACAGCTCGACGGCTGGGCACAGGACGACCATGCTCAGGCGCTTAAGGTGTTTCTGGGCACTTGCAAGGACCTCAGGGACCCTGACTGGTCCGCTTTGTGCAGGGCGGCACAGTCGCAGCCGCCGGAAGGGGCAAGGGCGTTTTTTGAGCTGTTCTTCCGCCCGGTGCTGATCGAGGACGGCAACCCTGCCTTGTTCACCGGCTATTTTGAGCCGGAGCTGGACGGCTCCCGCTACCGAAGCAGCCGCTTCCGCTACCCGGTTTACAAGATGCCGCCTGAGGCCCGCCGCACCGATCAGTGGCTGCCGCGCCGTGATATCCTGAGCGGTGATGTGATGCAGGGCCGCGGGCTGGAAATCGCCTGGGTGGATGATCCCGTAGAGCTGTTCTTTCTGCAAATCCAGGGGTCCGGCCGGATCCGCCTGCCGGATGGTTCCATGATCCGCGTCGGCTATGGCGGCGCCAACGGCCACCCTTATAAATCCATCGGCAAGGAATTGGTGCGCCGTGGCGTCTACAATGCCCATCAGGTCAGCGCTCAGGTCATCAAGTCATGGGTCCGGCGAAATCCCGTGGACGGCAAGGAACTGCTGTTTCACAACCCGTCCTATGTGTTCTTCCGGGAGGTGCGCAAAGTAGCGGCCTCCAAGGGCCCGCTTGGCGCCATGAACCGCTCGGTCACGCCGATGCGCACCATTGCCGCCGATCCCGCCTATACCCCGCTGGGCGCGCCGGTCTGGGTAGAAAAGGACGGCCACATGCCGCTGCGCAGGCTTATGGTGGCGCAGGACACCGGCTCTGCCATCAAGGGCGCACAACGGGCCGATATCTTTGTCGGAACCGGTGACAAGGCTGGTGAGACTGCGGGAACCATGAAAGACCCGGGCCGGATGGTGGTGCTGCTGCCGATCCAGCGTGCCTATGCGATGCTGCCGGAAGATCTTTGAATGACACGGCGGAAACTGACAGGCGATGAGATCGACCTTTGGCACAAGGTCGTAAAGCACACCGAGCGTTTGCATCCGGGGTCGCACTCGTCGCCGCCGGCCCCGCCGATGCCGAAACCCAAGCCGGCAAAGCAGCCCGAACCGCGACTGGACCCGTTCGTGCTAGGCAGCCGGGCCAAACCTAAGCCGGTGAAGCATGACCTGAAGCCTTCGATTGCCCGCAGCCTGGCCAGTGATCCGCTGCAGATGGACGAAAAGGCTTTCCGCCGGATGAAGCGCGGCAAGCTGAAGCCGGAAGGCAAGCTGGATCTGCACGGGATGCGCATTGATACCGCGCACCCTGCCCTCACCCGGTTCATCCTTTCGGCGCAGGCCTCCGGCAAACGGCTGGTGCTGGTGGTGACCGGCAAGGGCAAAGACCGCGACGAGCCGGGCCCGATGCCGGTTCCGCGCGGGGTGCTGCGCCACAAGGTTCCGCATTGGCTGTCGCTGCCGCCCTTGGCGCAAGCAGTGCTGCAGATCACGCCTGCACACATCAGCCACGGCGGCGAGGGCGCCTATTACGTCTACTTGCGGCGGAACCGCTGAGGGCCTGCTCGTTACCTGTTGTCCGCAGGCCTGCCCGACAGCGCGACCTTGATAGCATTCTCCTGAATGACGATCTGACCCGGCAGGATGCGCCGCAAACGCTCCGGGTCGTCGGCAAAGGTGTCCGCAGTTTGCCGCGCGCCGTTCAGCAGCGCCAGCAGCGCCGGCGAGCTGGCTGCAACAAAGTGCTGTGACTCCGCTTCGTCGGCAAAAGCGGTGGTGTCGATGATTTCGACGGGCAAGCTGCTGAGCTCTTCGATATTATTCAGATTGCCGAGCCGCTCGCGCCCGTCCAGCCCGCGCAGGCGCTGGGACAGCGTCAGAACATTGTCTTTGCGTGAAACGAAGATCACGAAGGGCTGAGGCACCTTTCGGAAACGGCGCATCTGGGTTTTGAACACGTCGATATCCAAGTCCGGCGACATCAGAACCACGCCGCCCAGGTTCCTGGAAGTCCACCCCGGTGTCTGGATTTCAATCTGGCGCAGCGTCTCCATTGTCAGCAGTCCGCCCATGGAATGCGCGACAACCACCACCCGGCCTGCACCGGCGACACGCAGCTTGCGCAGCAGCTGCTCCAGCCCGTCGCGGGCGAACAGAACGCTGTCGCCGTCATAGGCATAGCCCAGCGGCTGTCCCTTGCTAGGCCAGGAATAGATGACCGTGGCGCCGGGAACGTCGATGTCATGGGTCAGCTGGGCCGCCCTGAATGCGGTCTCGGCCTGGGTGGAGTTGAAGCCATGCACGAACACCGTGATGTCGCGTTCCTTTGGCGGGAACTTGGCCAGTTCCTGCTGCAGCCGTGCGCCAAAGGCGGCATCGCTTTCAAATGTCTTCCGCCCTGCCATGGTGAACTCAGTGACAGGATCCGGGTTTCTATAGCCGAACTTCAACGAACCAGGCGTATGTTCCGGCGGAATTGAAACGGTAAGTTCAAGCAGGCTGTACCCCTCTGCCCGCTCCGCGCCAAAGGTGCCATCCGGCAGCTGATCGCGGTTGGTGGCGGCAAAGACGGTTTTGGGGGTGCCCACGTTCAGGGCCGCAGGAAAGGTGGGAGAATAGGACCGGTCAGTGCAGGCTGCCAGAAACAACAGCATCACACCGCAAATCAGGCGCAGCCTTTGCATATCGTCCCACCTCAATGAACTGGCGGCAGGCTACTGCACCTGCCGCCAATGTCCAGTGGTTGCAATCCGTGCTGACGGGTTAAAGCACGTAACGGCTAAGATCGGCTGAGCGTCCAAGCTCACCCAGGTTTTTCGTCACAAAGGCCGCATCCACGGTCACCGCCTCACCCGAACGGTCCGGCGCGGTAAAGGACAGCTCCTCGAACACCCGCTCCATCACCGTATAAAGCCGCCGGGCGCCGATGTTTTCCACCGTCTGGTTCACTTCGGCCGCGATCTTGGCCAGGGCCGCGATCCCGTCTTCGGTAAAGGTGACAGCAACCTCTTCGGTGCCCATCAGCGCAGTGTACTGCCTCGTCAGCGCGTTGTCGGTCTCGGTCAGGATACGCACGAAGTCCTCTTCGGTCAGCGCCCGCAGGTTCACCCGGATCGGCAGACGGCCCTGCAGTTCGGGCAGCAGGTCCGAAGGCTTGGCGATGTGGAAAGCGCCGGAGGCGATGAACAGGATATGGTCGGTCTTGACCGGCCCGTGCTTGGTGCTGACGGTGGTGCCTTCGATCAGCGGCAGCAGGTCGCGCTGCACGCCTTCGCGGCTGACATCGCCGCCGCGGGTTTCCTGGCGCGCGCAGACTTTGTCGATCTCATCAAGGAAGACAATGCCGTTCTGCTCCACAGACTCCAGAGCAGTGCGGGTGACCGTCTCATCATCCAGCAGCTTGTCCGCCTCCTCGCCGATCAGCACCTCATAGCTCTCGGCAACGGTCAGTTTCTTGCGGGTGGTGCGCCCGCCCATCGCCTTGCCAAACAGATCGCCGAGGTTCAGCATCCCCATGTTGCCGCCGCCCGGCTGGCCGGGAATTTCGAACATGCCCATCGGGTTGGAGGTGTCGGCCACATCCAGCTCGATCACGGTATCGTCCAGCTCGCCCGCCTTCAGCTTCTTGCGGAACATCTCGCGGGTGGCCTCGCGGGCGTCGCTGCCGGCGATGGCTTCCAGCACACGATCCTCGGCCGCCTTGTGGGCGCTGGCCTTCACATCCTCGCGCATGTATTCGCGGGTCTGAGCAATGGCGCTGTCGACCAGATCGCGGATGATCTGCTCCACGTCCCGGCCGACATAGCCGACCTCGGTAAATTTGGTGGCTTCCACCTTGATGAAGGGCGCACGGGCCAGCTTGGCCAGGCGGCGGGAGATCTCGGTCTTGCCGACGCCGGTGGGGCCGATCATCAGGATGTTCTTCGGATACACCTCATCGCGCAGATCGTCGTCCAGCTGCTTGCGCCGCCAGCGGCTGCGCAGGGCAACGGCCACGGCGCGCTTGGCCTCTTTCTGGCCGATAATGAAACGGTCCAGCTCCGAGACGATTTCGCGGGGGGTCAGATCGGTCATGTCAGTCCTTTCCCGGGGGCAAAACTTTTAGCAGAAAGTTTTGCTAAGAATTTTGCTTAAAATTCTTAGCCGCCGATGGTTTCGACGGTCAGGTTTCCATTGGTGTAGACGCAGATATCGGCGGCGATGGCCATGGCGTCCCGCGCCACTGTTTCGGCGGACCTGTCGCTGTCCATCAGCCCGCGGGCAGCTGCCAGCGCGTAATTGCCGCCGGAACCAATGGCCGCCACATCATGTTCCGGTTCCAGCACGTCGCCGGCGCCGGTAATCACGAACATGTCCTTGCCGTCGGTGACGATCAGCATTGCCTCCAGCTTCTGCAGGTATTTGTCGGTGCGCCAGTCCTTTGCCAGCTCGACACTGGCCCGCGCCAGCTGGCCGGGGGTGGCTTCCAGCTTGGCCTCAAGCCGTTCCAGCAGGGTAAACGCGTCAGCGGTCGAGCCGGCAAAACCCGCCACCACATCGAAACCGCCGGGTGACAGGCGGCGCACCTTGCGGGCGGTGCCCTTGATCACGGTCTGCCCCAGCGAAACCTGGCCGTCGCCGGCAATAACCACCTGGCCGCCCTTCTTAACACCGATGATAGTGGTGCCGTGCCAGCCAGGAAATTTTTCGTCTGCCATGTAAGTCTCCGTTTGGTTGCCCCCTATATGGAACCATCCCCCCGCCGGCACAAGAGAGCGGCGGGGATCAACGGTCGTGGAGCATCTGCTCGCCAGTTTTCTGCTATGCAGAAATTGCAGATCGGGGCTGTCGAACCGGCAATTGCGGGACTCGGCACCGCATCCTAAATGAGGCTCACAACCGGCACAGGGTCGGCTGTTTCTCAGAAGGATATGCGCAAATGACGACCGCAAACATTCATGCGCCGCTCGGAGCAGTCACCGTTCTCCGCGTGGTCGACGCAATGGCCAACGTCAAGAACACCATCGTGGAATGGTATGAGGCCCGCGAAACCCGCAAGGTTCTGGCACAGCTGACCGATGCCCAGCTGGAAGACATCGGCCTGGACCGCTCCGACATCGCCAAGTTCTGATCCTCCATGACCAGAACCTTTGAATGAGCCGCCCTGCCACGGGCGGCTTTGTTCATTCCGGGGTGCTGGTTTTGTATTTGCCGGCCTGATCCGGCAGCCAGGCTTCGATTGCTGCAGTGGCCACCACATGGCTGGAGCCGCCGCCGGCATCTTCCACATCCAAACCGCCCTTGACCGCGCGCACGCTGGCATGGCCGCGCGGCAGGTCCTGTGCCAACAGATCGCAATCCACCGCGTCTGGCTGCTGCACGCCGATGGTCACCTCCACCCGCATTTCGCTGTGGTCGATCCCCAAACTGGAAAACAGCGTGATCGAGGAATGATGGAGAGCATCCTGGACCGCGCGGCGGGCAGCCTTGGTATAGTCCTGGCCGTACAGATCATTGCCGGTGCCCATCTCCAGGATGATGCGCTTTTCGCTCATTCCACTGCCTCCATGTCGAAGGACACCACTACTGCGGCATTGGCGATCACCGTCCGTCCGCCGTGCGGCTTTTCGACATCGAGCCCGCCTTTCACCACCGCGATGCTGGGCCGACCGTAGGGGAAGATCTCCAAGAGCGCGTCCTGGTCCACCGCCTCCGGCCTCTGAACCCCGATCTCGGCATCAATGATCATGTCTTCTTTTGAAAAATCAAACAGTTCCGCCATGTTGACGGAGTTGTGCCACAGCGCGTCCCTGATCGCGCGGCGGGCGGCTTCGGTGTAGTCTTCGCGCCTGAGCGATGTGCCCATTCCGAATTCCACCAGGACCCGTGTCTTGGCCATGTCGCCTCCTGTACCTGTTCCGGGAGGGACCCTTGCAGGGCGGCCGGGCAAAGGAAAGAGCCAGTTTGGCGCCTGCCGCTACACCAGAGCTTGTTAGACAAAAAAAGAGCTGTCCCCGCGGGGACAGCCCTCTGAAATCCGGAAGCCGGATCAGACTCAGATCGACTCTTCGATCCAGCTCTGCAGCGCGGCCTTGGGGGCAGCGCCGGCACGGTTCGAGATCACCTGGCCGTCCTTGAAGATGAACAGCGCCGGGATGCCGCGCACGCCCATGGCGGCGGCGGCGTTCGGGTTGCTGTCAACGTCGACCTTGGCAATTTTCACCTTGCCGTCGAATTCCGCGGCCAGCTCTTCCAGAGCCGGGCCAATCTGCTTACAGGGACCGCACCACTCAGCCCAGAAATCCACCACAACGGGGATATCGGAGTTCTTGACTTCGGCGTCAAAAGTGGCGTCGGTGACGGCAACGGTGGACATATGAATGTCTCCATGAGTGTGTGGCAACTGGAGTTGGAACCTAGGTACGGCTTAACCGATCGTCAAGGTTCCAACTGCCGCTTCAACGCTGCAGTCACAAGCTCGTGCGGCAGCGGCATCAGGGTTGCAGTCCGGGTCCAGAGCAGCGCGGTCTCAACGGTCCGGCCAGGATAGATCAGGGCCAGCGCATGGGCATAGGCCCCCATCTGCCGCAACAGGCCCTCGGGGCATTGTTCAGGCTCTGCCGGCACGGTGGCGTTGGATTTGAAATCCACCGCCAGGACCTTCTCGGGGGTGATGCTCAGCCGGTCGATGACGCCATGCAGGCGGGCGCCGTTCAGGTCAGCGGTGACAGGAACCTCGGCCAGTGTATCCGGGTGAAACACATCTGCCAGGGCAGTGTTTTGCAGAACCGCGTCGGCTTCGGCCAGCAGTTCCGCACAGTCGCCGGCCTCTTGCAGCAGGTTTTGTGCCAGCTGCGGCCAGTCTGCTTCCGCCCGTCCGGGCAGGTGCTCCAGCAGCAGGTGCAGCCGGCTGCCGCGGGCCTTGCCGGCCTCCTCATCGAGCCCCTGATCACCGGGCAGCGCTTTGGCTCCACCCAGATCGGAAGGGCTGAGCGCCGGCGCCGGCGCTGCATAGGGTTTCGCCGGGCGGGTGAAGACCTCCGGCAGCTCATGTTTCGCAACTTCATGCGCTTCGGGCACGACCAGCGGCAGGCCGTCCCAATCGCCATGCTGCAGCCGCAGGCCGGTGCCGCCCTCCGCGTCGAGATCCACCGCGCCGCCGTCGCGCATGGCGTGTTCCGTCAGCCGGTACCAGCTGTCGCCTTGCTCGCCCACCTCGCCGGCGGCAGCGACGATCAGCCATTTTTCCGCCCGGGTCAGAGCCACATACAACAGGCGCAGCCGTTCGTTTTGCAGTTTCTCCTGTGCGGCTTCACGGGCCGCCAGCATGGCGGGCGGCATCTGGTCCTTGGGCAGTTTCCAGACCGGAGTACCACCTGCCAGCATGATTTCCGCATCCCGCGGCGGCTGCCGTTTGGCAGTGTCCGGCAGGATCACGATCGGCGCTTCCAGCCCCTTGGAGCCATGCACGGACATCACCCGGATCATGTTGCCGGCCGCACCCATCTGGCGTTTGATCTCCAGATCATCGGTCTGCATCCAGACCAGGAAGCCGGTGAGGCTGGGCACATCGGTGCGTTCATAGGCCAGGGCCTGCGACAGCAGCGCGTTGATGCCGTCCTCGGCCTCCGGCCCCAGCCGCCCCAGCAGTTTCTGGCGGCCGCCGTGGCGGGTCAGGATGCGCTCGATCAGGTCATAGGGGCGCAGAAAGTCGGCATTGGCGCGCAGGTCATCCAGCACCGCCATGGTTTCGGGGAACTCCCCTGCCCGCTCGCGCAAAGCCGGCCACAGGTACATCGCCTCCCGCCGGTGTGCGAGATCGAACAGCGCCTGCTCTGTCCAGCCGAACAGCGGTGATTTCAGCGCCTCCGCCAATGACAGGGAGTCTTCCGGCAGCGCCAGAAACCGAAGCAGTGCGGCGATATCCTTGACCGCTAGTTCGGCCCCGACCTTGAGCCGGTCGGCGCCGGCGATGGGCAGTTCGGCTTTCTTGCAGGCGCGGATGATCTCCGAGAACAGATCGGACCGGCGCTGCACCAGGATCAGGAAGTCGCCGGCTTGCACCGGTCGTCGCTGAAAGGTGCCGCGCTCCGGGCCGTCCTCGGGGATGGTGACGCCGGTTTCAATCATCTGCTTGATCGAGCGCGCGATGCGTTCGGCCAGGATCACCGTGTGGTGGCGGCTGCTGGGCCGGTCGACGGGGCTGGTCCAGTCCGGGTCCTCGTCATCCTCGACCTTGCCGACCACCGGCCACAGATCCACCCTGCCCGGCAGGTCGGATTTGAAGGCGCGGTGCAGCGCCTCCTTGCGGAAACCTGCGCGCGGGCTGTCGCGGAACACCAGATCCACCAGTTTCAGGATCGCCGCGGAGGAGCGGAAGGAGAAATCGAGCGAGGCATCCTGCAGCCCTGCCCCGGTTTCCGCCAGCCGGTTGCCGAATTCCTGCTGCATCCGGTCGAAGGCATCCGGGTCAGCGCCCTGGAAGGAATAGATCGACTGTTTCTTGTCGCCGACCACAAAAATCGTGCGTTCCACGTCCGAGCGCGCGCCTTCGCCGGCGGTAAATTCCTGCGCCAGCTTCTCGATCACGTCCCATTGCACCGGGCTGGTGTCTTGTGCCTCGTCCACCAGGATGTGGTCGATACCGCCGTCCAAGCGGTAGAGCACCCAGGCGGCAACGCCGGGGTCGTTCAGCAGCTGGCGGGCCTTCAGGATCAGGTCGTCAAAGTCGAGCCAGCCGCGCAGCTGTTTGCGGCGCTCGTATTCCGGCAGGAAGGCGGCGGCAAAACGGTGCAGATCATGGCTCTTGCGAGCGGCCGTGAGGGCGAGGCGTTCGGCACGCGCATCTTCCACCCGCCGCATCAGCGGTTCCAGCTGATCCATCAGGGACAGGTGGGATTCGCGCAGTTTCTTGGTTGGGAACTTGTCTATCTTGGCGGTGAAAGGCTCCTTGGCGCCGGCACCGGTCAGAAAGACGTCTTCCATTGTGCTCAAATCGGCGAGCGTGGGCTTTGTGATGCCGGCGAGCTTGGCTGCTGCCTTCTGATCCATCGTGCCGCCCTGTCCCAGCATCTCGCGGGTGCGTTGCAGCACTTCTTGCTCGCCGCCCAGGAACACCAGCGCCTCCAGCGCGGTCTCGTCAAATCCTTCGGGCAGGCCGAACAGCTCCAGCAGCCCGTTCCAGTCCAGCGGTTCGCCGAAATCGGCGCGACGCTGGCAGATGGCGGCGGTAAGCGTTTCAAAATCGCTGTCACTGACATGGCGCGCCAGGGCGTCGACCTGCGGTGCTTGCGCGCCTTGGGCAAAGTTCTCCATGATCTCTGCCCGCAGCAGTTGGCCTGCGCGGTCGTCCATCTCGG
This sequence comes from Leisingera sp. ABM4_103, assembly GCF_056158685.1. Lineage (NCBI taxonomy): Bacteria > Pseudomonadati > Pseudomonadota > Alphaproteobacteria > Rhodobacterales > Roseobacteraceae > Leisingera > Leisingera sp. ABM4_103. The sequence continues at coordinate 1,356,712 of NZ_JBSWTU010000005.1, forward strand.
AAAACTGAGGGCTGACGCCGGCCTCCAGCGGGAAGCGGCGCAGCAGCGAGGAACAGAAGGAGTGAATGGTCTGGATCTTCAGCCCGCCCGGCGTTTCGATGGCGCGGGCAAACAGGGTGCGGGCCTTGGCCAGATCCTCGGCTGCGGTGTTGACCTCCCCCAGCTCGGTCAGTGCTGCGATCAGCGCCGGATCGCCCAGCATCGCCCATTCGCCAAGCCGTTTGAACAGCCGGTTCTGCATCTCGCTGGCGGCAGCCTTGGTGTAGGTGAGGCACAGGATATGCTGCGGTTGAACCCCCTTCAGCAGCAGCCGCGCCACCCTGTCGGTCAGCACCTTGGTCTTGCCGGAGCCCGCGTTGGCCGCCAGCCAGGTGGAGGCATCGGGACGGGCGGCGCGGAACTGCGCCTCGGAGGCAGCGTCGCGGATGGTCATGCCAGATCCTCCGGTTGCGGTTCGGCGCTGCGGTCCCATTCGCCGTAGCGCGCAAGGTGGTCATAATCGCCAGAGATGTCGTCACGGTGCACCATACGCCGGCTGGAATAGCCTTGGTTAGGCTCGAAATAGGCTCCGATCAGAGTACGCAGCTCACCCCAGACCTTTGCGGGGGGCTCATCCTCCAGCGGCGCGCGCACTTCGTTCAGTTTACTGCCCAATCCTATGAACAGCGCCCGCGCCACTTCCGCCGGACCGAGGTCGTCAAATGCGCCTTCCTCGGCCATGGCGGCCTCTATCAGCAGCTGTTTTTCGAATTTCTTCTGCTGTGCCTCGCTGGGCGGTGTGCCGGTCTTGTAGTCGTAGAGATGCAGGAAGCCGCGGTCGTCCATGTCGATCCGGTCGGCGCGGCAGGCGATGGTGAAATCCAGGGGGTCCAGCCGGGCGCTGCCCTTGGCCTCGAAGGCGACCGGCTTGGCGCGGGCTTGGCGCTCCTGCTCGGCCAGGATGAAATCGCCGGCAATCTTGCGGATGCGGCTGTGCCACAGGATGCGGGCGACGGGCCAGGGCACATGGGTCTCCAGCAGGTCTCGCGTCTTGCCGATCAGCTGCTCCGCCGTCAGCAGAGACGGATCGGCCTGGGCGTCCTTGATGAAGTGCTCGAACACCTCATGCACCACAATGCCGCGCAGCAGGGCGTCGGGCTCTTGCACCAGCGGGTTGAGCGGTTTCAGCCGCAGCACATGCTTGGCATAGATCGCGTAAGGATCGCGGATCAGCCGCGGAATTTCGGTGATCGTGAGCCGCCGCGGGCGGGCCGCCACCGGCGGGCACGGGGACGGGCGGCGATATTGCGGGATCGGCGTGGGTTCTTCCAGCGCTTCCGCCCAGCCAAGCCACTGGCGGCCCTTGGCGCGCATGGCGTCCAGCGCCGCGCGGCCGCCTTGCTCCGGAAGCCCGGACAGCAGGTTGGTCAAGCGGTTCAGCCAGCGCGAGGGCACGGTGTCCGCCTCTTCCGAGCGTTCGGCACGGGTCAGCCAGACCTCGGGCGCGGCGATGGCCTGCTGGAAGTCATGCGCCGACAACCCGATGCGGCGTTCTGGCAGCAAGAGCCCCGCTTGGTTGCGCAGCTGGCGGTTCAGCCAGGGGTCGGGTGAGGCGGCCTCGGGCCAGCTGCCTTCGTTCAGGCCGCCAAGGATCACCAGATCGGCGCCTTGCACACGCGCCTCCAGCGTGCCCCAGATCATGATAGAGCCATAAGGCGCATCGCGGTCGCGGACTTCTCCCTGGCTCAGAAGCGCGCCCAGCAGGTCGGCGAAGTCACGGGCAGTCATATCGCCGCCGTACGGTGCTTCGGCCTCCAGGTTTTCGATGCAGGCGAGGGCGGCCTGACCGGCCTTCTTATCCCACAGCGTGCCGGCGCCATCGGCCTGGCTGCCGGCCGCAATGCGTTCGGCCTGGTCGCGCAGACGCTGAACCCAGCCGGTTAGAGGCAGGGTGCCGGCAATCTCCTGGTCCGCGAAACAGGCAGACAGCCAATCCGTCCAGCCCGGCGTCAGCTCCCGGCCGTTCTCAAAAGCGGCAAAGGCCGCGGCATCCGGGAAAGGCGGGCCGTTGCGGCGCAGGGACAGCTCCAGTTCGCGGGTCTGGCGCAGGTGGTTGCCGCGGTCCGCGCCGTCATGGGTCAGCGGGTGTTTCAGCAAAGTCAGCAGACTGTCGCAGGCCAGCGGTTTGCAGAACAGCCCCGCCACGTGGCGCAGGAACCGGCCTGGCGGAGACAGCTGCAACGGCTGGCCGGCCGAGTCATCAGGCAGGATGTCCCAACGGTCCAGCGCGGCGGAGACTTGGCGGGTCAGCATCCGGTCCGGGGTGATCAGCGCCGCGGCCTGGCCGTCCTCCGCCGCCTGGCGCAGGCGCAGCGCGATGGCCAGCGCCTCGGCGCGGGGGCTGGGGGCCTCAATCAGGGTTACGTTTTCGGTGGCTTTGTCCAAACCGGTCAGCAGCGGGCCTTCGCTCATCCAGGCGTCGGTGACTGGGGCAGGCCGCAAGGCGAGGGAAACCAGCCGGTTGCGTTCTGGGGAGACCGGCGGGGTTTCCGTCCAAGGCTGCACGTCACCGGGCGCGAGCTCCAGATCCTTCATCAGCTTGTAGAACCGGTACTGGGGGTGATCTTCCGAGATCAGCGGATCATCCAGCCCGGACCAGACATGCTCCGGCTGGTCAAAGTCGAACCCGGGCAGCACCACAGCCCCTTGCGGCAGGCGCGCGATGGCTTGCATCAGCATCAGCGTCGTGCCGCGCGAACCGGTGGAGCCGGCCAGGATCACCGGATGCTGCGGGGGATTTACCTGCCACTGGCCGATCAGGTTCAGCACCACTTGGCGCTGCCGGGCCTGGGCATCCATCGCGCCCTCATGCAGGCCGGTGAATTCATCGGCAATGCCGATGAAGGCCTGGGCGCGGGCCCAGTGGCCGGACATGTCGGAGACATCAAGCTCGCGGATGGCATCGGTGCTGACGCCTTCGCCCTGCATTTCGTCGATCAGCGCAGCCAGGCTGTCGGACAGATCATAAAGCGAGGCGCGGGAAGCCAGATCAGGCTGGGCGTCCAGCAGCTTGGCAATCAGCTGCGACAGCTCCAGCCGGCGTCGCAACGGGGGCAGGGCGGGCGGCAGGCCGTCCAGTGTGGCGCGCTGGGCCAAGTCGGTCAGCAAGAGCATCCGCGGCAGCAGCATGGCAGGGCCGGCATCGAACAGGCCGCGCACCCGGCGGGCCATGCGGGCGGTGTTGACGATCAGCTCTGCCCTGGCCAGCGCCTCAGGTGGCAGGCCCTGGCTGCGGCTGCGCAGGCCCTCGACCAGCGCACGGGGGAAATCAACGCCGCAGGGCACGGCAAACAGGCGCGGTTTGGCGGACGGTTCAAACATCATCTGCGGCAATCAGGTCCTCGGCCAGTGTGATCCCTTCGGGATGGCCCACATCGCACCAGCGGCCGGGATATTCCAGCGCAAACAGCCGGTCCGCTGCGGCCATCTGGTTCCAAAGCACGTTCAGGGAGAAAACCTTGTCTTCAACCTGGTGCAGCCCTTCCGTTTTCAGGATCTGCACCCCGCCATAGACCAGATCGCCGCCGCGGCTGATACGCCCCTCGGCGTCCGCCGAGAAGTCTCCGCCGCCGGTGCGGCCAACGGCACGGGCCAGCGGCACGCAAACCAGCAGCGCATCCATGCGCTTCGGATCCCAGGCGTCCTGCGCCAGCTTCAGCGGGTTCGGGCCTTTCCAGATGGCGTCGGTGTTCATGGTAAAGACCGGGCCGTCCCCCAGAAGCGGCAGCGCCTGGCGCAAGCCGCCGCCGGTGTCGAGAATGACCGGTGTCTCGAGGCTGAGGTGCACGTTTTCAGGCTCTAATAAGGCCTTCAGCGGCTCTGGCTTGTAATGCAGGTTAGCGGCGATCCGGGCCGGATGGATGGCTTGGGCCAACTCCAGCGCGTGGGAGATCAGCGGCCGGCCTGCCACCGCGATCATCGGTTTTGGCTTGTCGCGGGTCAGCTCCCGCATCCGGGTGCCAAAGCCGGCGGCAAACAGCATGACGGCATCGGGGGAGCGCTGCATCAGGGCCTCAGTTTGTCCAGGTTTTCCGGGGTGGGGACGGGCAGGCTCTCGCGCAGCAAAGCGCCGATCCGGGCCAGCGCCGGGTGCTCCAGCCCGCGTATGAAATGGTCCCAGACACGCGGGATCAGATCCACGTAATGGGGTTTGCCGTAATCCATGCTGAGCCGGGCAAAGACGCCGAGAATGCGCAGGTTCCGCTGCACGCCAAGCACGGTATAGGCGGTACGGAAGCCAGTCTCGCCGGCACCGGATGCCGTGATATAGCGGTCTATCATCCGCATTTCGATGCCGGCGGGTACGTCGCGGCGGGCATCTTGCAGCAGCGACACCAGATCATAGGACGGGTGGCCGGCACGGGCGTCCTGGAAATCCAACAGGCCGACGCGGGCGACGCCCTCGCGGCCCGGCAGCCACAGCAAGTTCTCGGCGTGATAGTCGCGCTGCACCAGCACCGGATCGCCTTTGACGGTCTCTCGCAGAATGTCTTCGAACAAGTCCTCGAACCGGGCTTGCAGATCCGCATCCTGGCTGCCGAGGATACCGGCGCGGTACTTTGACAGCGCCAGCCCGGACATCTCCGCCATCATCCGCGGGCCATAGGGCTCCAGATCCGGCATCGGCGCCTGGTGCAACGCCACCAGCGCATCGGTCGCCGCTTCGTATAGCTCCTTTTCCAGCGCCGGTTCGCGCAGGATGACCCGTGCGTACAGATCGTCTCCCAAATCCTCCAGAAGCAAGAAGCCGTGTTCAATGTCCTCGGCCAGGATTTCCGGGGCGCTGAGGCCCTGGTCCCGCAGATATCGGGCGACGCGGATGAAGGGGCGGACGTCCTCGCCCTTCTCCGGCGGGGCGTCCATCAGCACCACGGTTTCGCCGCCGACGGCGGTCAGCCGCTCATAGCGACGGTTGGAGGCGTCGCCGGCGAGCGGGCCGCGCTGCCAGCCGGCATAAGGTGTTGCGGACAGGAAGGATTCGCAAAGTTTACTGCGGTCGGTCATGCGCAGATGCGCTCCATCAGGGGCTGCCATTTCGGATCGCTCCAGCGGAGTGTCAGATGGCGGCGGTCTTCATGATCGGGGTCCAGCGCCAGCGTCAGGTGCATGGCATGGGGAGGGGTCAGCTCAGCTAGCCGGTCGGGCCATTCGACCAGGCAGATCGCGGTTTCAAACGCTTCGGTCAGGCCCAGCTCCTCCAGTTCATCCAGCGAGGACAGCCGGTAGAGATCGGTGTGCCACAGCTCGCCGGCGGGCACGTCATAGGTCTGCACCAGAGTGAAGGTGGGGGAGGGCACATCCTCCGGGACTTCCATCAGAGATTGGATCAAGTGGCGGGCGAAGTGGGTCTTACCGGCACCGATCACCCCCTCCAGCAGCAGGCAATCGCCGGGGCGCAGGGCCCCGGCGATTTGTGCGGCCAAGCGGGCCGTTTCATCCGGTGAGTTCAGCGTGCAGGCCGCGGTGTGCGTGGTCATGGCGGTACAATGCCGCCGCCGCCGGACTGCTGCAAGCGGGTTTCCCCTGATCAGCCCTGGGTGATGGCGGGGAAACGCTCCTGGCTTGCCGGCAGGGCAGTGGTTTCCGGCGGGCGGAAGCTTACCATTGTGGCGCCGTTCTGGATCGCCGAGACCTTGCAGACCAGCGGAGTGCCATCGCGCAGCTGGACGCGGGACCACCATTCCTCCCGCCCTTCGTAGCCGGCGACAAAGTCGCGGATCTCTCCCCAGACCGGGGTCGGGGCGCTGGTGTTCTGCCAAACCCTGCTGGCATCCATGATCGAGACTTTGGCAAAGCTCGTTTCCGGATCCATCTGCCACAGGCTGCCATAGGCGGTGTTGGAGAAGGTCATCGTGCCGTCGCTGGCAAAGACCGCGATCGCTTCGTCCATCTGGTCCAGGATCGACTGGCCCATTTCCAGCTCCGAGCGGAACTGGCGGGTGAGGGTCACCTCGGCGGTGATGTCCTCGAACAGGAAGGCAATGGCGCCGTCCGGATGCGGGCGGCCTGACACCTTGTAGACGGAACCCGACGGCAGCGACCAGGTTTCCTGGTACCGGCCTTCGGCGGCGGCTTCCAGCAGGTCGGCCATCTGGTGGCGCCAGCTGGAATAGCTTTTGGGTTCGGGCATCATCCTCTGATCGCGCAACCGGTCAAAGAAGGTGAGCAGATTGGGCCGCGAGCTGAGGAAATTGGCGGGCAGGGCGGTGAGGTCGATCAGCACCGGGTTGAACAGCACCAGCTGGCGGTTGCGGTCAAAGATCGCGAGGCCAATCGACAGCTGGGCAAAGGTCTTGGCCAGGGTTTGCACAAAATTGCGCTGGGCCACTTCCGCATCGACCACGGCGTTCACGTCGACCGCGTGGCACAGCCAGCCGGCCTCTGTTTCGGTGGTCGAGACGTTATACCAAAGTTTCTTCTTGCTTTCCGGCAGAGGGATGGAGATCCGTTCCGGCTTGCCGCTGGTCATCGGGTCATGGAGATCGGTGAACAGGGGCGCGGCAAAATCCGTGTTGCGTCCACGAATCTTCTGGCTGAGATCATCGTAGGCGAGGTTGGACCAGGTGACATTGCCATCTTCCGATTGCAGCCAGACCGGATAGGGCGCCTGATGCACGGCGGCGCGCAGGGTGGTCAGTTCCTGATCGAGGGATTTGTTCTGCTCTTCCAAGGTGCTGCGGCGCAGCTGCACCCGGGTCACTCCGTCAATCCATTCGCAATGCGCTTCGCGGCTTTCGGCGGCGGCAGTGCCGGAAAGAACCAGCGGGCCGACATCCTTGAGGAAACCCGGAGACTGCGGCAGGCCCGGGTGGCTGCGGGCGAGCTGGTCGCGCAGCATGCTCCAGTCAAAGTTTTCAGCCTGGTCGCCGATGAATTTGCGCGCGCCCGAGGACCAGCCGATCAGGCTGTTGTCATCGAACAGGAACACCGCATCGGTGCGGCCATCGGCGGCCAGCAGGTCATGCTCCATGCTGCGGCGGCGGTGTGTGGGCGACAGCCACCAGACCGCGGCAGCAGCCGTTGCAGCGCACAGCGCTACCAGTACAAACCATTCGATCGAAGCGAAGTTCTGCATTTCGTTCTGCCCAGTTCAGCTCTCGTTTACCCGCATGGTTCCGCAATAATGGTTAAATGAAGTTTAATTGGTTGCCCAAAAGTGAATAGTTAAATTTCTAAAGGTATATTTTTCCCGATGACAGGGCCGCCGTCCTCCATAGCGTCGATTTTTTCACGCGGCCAGGCCACCTCGACAATGGCGCCGCGCCGTTCGCGGAAGGGGCTGAGGGTCTGGAACGGGTCCGACCCATTGGCGAATCTCAGTTGGGCGCCAGTGCGCTGCAGCAGGGTTTTGGCAATGAACAGGCCCAGCCCCATGCCCTCATACTCCGGCCGTTGCTTCAATTCGCTCTCGCCGCGGCGGCGGCGCACGAAGGGGTCGCCGATCCGGCCCAGCAGCTGCGGCGGGAAGCCCTGTCCGTCATCGCAAATCCGCAGGATGATCCGGTCGTCATTCCAGGCGGCATCAATCCAGACGGTGGACTGGGCAAAGTCGACGGCGTTCTGCACCAGGTTGCGCAGCCCGTGGATGATCTCAGGCTTGCGCAGCACGGTCGGCTGCTGGAAATCGCCGCCCTCCAGCGGTTCTTCGTGATAAACGACAGTCTTGCCCCGGTTCATATGCGGCTCAGCGGCCTCGGTCACCAGGGTCGAAAACGGTGCCTGGCGCAGGTGCAGGTCGTCTTTTCCGGCGCGGCCCATACTGCGCAGGATGTCGCGGCAGCGGTCGGCCTGCTCACGGATCAATGCGGCATCCTCGCGCAGGTCGGGGCGGTCGTCCAATTCCTCGATCAGCTCGGCACTGGCTAGTTTAATAGTGGCCAGGGGCGTGCCCAGTTCATGCGCGGCAGCGGCAACCACGCCGCCGAGATCGGTCAGCTTCTGTTCGCGTGACAGTGCCAATTGGGTGGCGCTCAGCGCGTCGGACATCGAGCGCATTTCATTGCTGACGCGGAAGGAATAGGCGCCGATGAACAGGATGGCGATGACGATGGCAATCCAGTTGCCGAAGATGAACACATCGGGGATGCGCAGAATGAAGCCCAGCTCGGTGCGCAGCGGCAGGTGGAATTCTGCCAGCAGGGTAACCAGGATGATGGCCGTAGCACCGATGATCAGTGTAGAGCGCAGCCCCATTACCGCGGCGGAGATTGTCACCGGACCCAGCACCAGCAGCGCAAAGGGATTGTTCAGGCCGCCGGTGAGATACAGCAGAAAGGCCAGCTGCAGCAGGTCGAACAGCACCATGAGGAAATTCTCGAACTCGGTCAGGCGCTTGTTTTCAGGAAAGGCAATGATAGCGATCAGGTTGCCCGCCGCAGAGATACCGATAGCGAGGTAGCACAGGCCCAGCTCCAGCTGCAGGTTGAAGCGGTGCTGCGCCACGGCAATGGCGGTGATCTGCCCGGCAATTGCTACCCAGCGCAACAGGATCAAAGTCCGCAAACGGATCCAGTGGCTGTGTTCATGGCTGCCCGCCAGCCTGAAGATGCGATCGCTCATATAGTCCGTTGCTCCCGCAGATGTGACGCCGTGCGCCAGTTGCATCGGCTGTATTTCTTGATAGGTCTGGCGCCGCAAACGATCAACAACCCTTCCCTGACGAAAAGTGTGATCTCATGACCCGCGTATATGCTCTTCTTGCCGTTGCCTTTGTTGCTGCCTTGGTTGGCGGCGCCTGGTTCCTGACGCGCGGGGGCAGCGGGGGTGACAAATTCGCACAGTGCCGCAGCAGCCAGATTGCGGGCGGGGCGGACACCATCGGAGGGGCATTCGAACTGGTCAATGCCAACGGTGAGACGGTGACTGACGAAGACGTAATCACCGAACCGTCGATCGTCTACTTCGGTTACACCTTCTGCCCGGATGTCTGCCCGATGGATTCGGCCCGCAATGCCGATGCCGTCGACGTTCTGGCTGAGCGTGGCATCAGCGCGACGCCGGTATTCATTTCCATCGATCCGGACCGCGATACCCCTGAAGCGGTTGGCGATTTTGCCGCGAACCTGCATGAAAAGATGATCGGGCTGACCGGCTCGCTGGAGCAGGTGAAGGCCGCCAGCAAGGCTTACAAGACCTATTTCAAGAAGAACGAAGGCGACGAGGACTACTACTTGGTCGACCATTCCACCTTCTCCTATCTGGTGCTGCCCGAGGAAGGTTTCGTGGAATTCTTCCGCCGCGACGAAACCGCAGAGCAGATGGCCGACAAGGCCGCCTGTTTCATTGAAAAAATCTGAAGCAGGATAGCTGTTTGACCTTTCCCCTTGCCCGGACATATTCTTGCGTGAACTGAAATACTTCGCGGAGGACCGGGCATGGCCGAAACTGCTCTGCAGGACATTGGACCCGATAAATCGCTGCTGCTGGTCGATGATGACGAGCCGTTCCTGCGGCGTCTGGCCAAGGCAATGGAGAAACGCGGCTTTGAGGTGGAAACCGCAGGCTCTGTCGCTGCCGGCAGTGCCATCGCAACCGCCCGCCCGCCGGCCTATGCGGTGGTCGACCTGCGGCTGGAAGACGGCAATGGGCTGGATGTGGTCGAGGTGCTGCGCGAAAAACGCCCGGACAGCCGGGTGGTGGTGCTGACCGGCTATGGTGCCATCGCTACGGCGGTGGCTGCGGTCAAGATCGGTGCGACGGATTATCTGTCCAAGCCGGCCGATGCCACCGACATTATGAACGCGCTTCTCACTACCGAGGATGAGCTGCCGCCGCCGCCGGACAACCCGATGAGCGCGGACAGGGTGCGCTGGGAGCATATCCAGCGGATCTATGAGCTGTGCGACCGCAATGTTTCGGAGACCGCCCGGCGCCTTAACATGCACCGCCGCACGCTGCAGCGGATCCTGGCCAAGCGCAGCCCGCGCTGAGCCTCACAGCCGGCCCATTAACTCCGCGTGGCGGCGCATGAACGCCATGCGGGTTTCCACCGGCGGCCGCAGCATAATCTTCAATCCATCCACGATCTCAGGCTTCGGACGGCCGAAAAACCGGCTGGCTTCCTGCTCCGAAAACCCTGCAATCTGCACCGCCTCCATCCAGGCGCTGACCTTGTCGGCGCGTTTGATTTGCGCCTTCACTGTCTTGGGCAAAGCTGCCGGCAAGCCGAACCGCAGATGAATGGCGGCCGTCAGCCGCTGGTCCAGATCGCCATAACCGGGACCCACCGCGGCTTTGACCGGTGAGATCATGTCGCCGATCACATATTCAGGCGCATCATGCAGCAGCGCTGCCAGCCGCCATTTGACCGGCGCCTTGGGGTTCAGACGGGCAAAGATATCTTCGACCAGCAGCGAATGCTCCGCCACCGAATAGGCGAAATCCCCCTGTGTCTGACCGTTCCAGCGCGCCACGAAGGCCAGCCCGTGGGCGATGTCCTCGATCTCGATGTCCACAGGGGTCGGATCCAGCAGGTCCAGGCGGCGGCCGGAGAGCATGCGCTGCCAGGCGCGGGCGGGTTTGGCGGGCATCGAAGGTGTCCTGTCGCAGAATTCGCCCCATTGACTACCTGTTGAGCGGCACCCGGGCAATGCCTCGAACTTGCGGATGTTCACGGTCCGGACACGGATGAGAACCAGGTGTTTATGCGCCGTGAATTTGAAACCAGCGCGTTCTGACCCAATATTATAAGGGTACAAGGGGCACCGCCCCCTCACGCGGCAAACCCCTTTCGTGACGTGACACAGAATGGAAAGGAGTTTGTCATGTTCAAAAGACTGCTTGGTATTTCTCTGCTTTTTGGCATGGCCGCGACTGCACCGCCTGCCTTGGCTGCCAGCTGCGGCGACCGCACGATGATGACCGAGAAGCTGGCAAGCGGATATTCCGAACGGCTGACCGCCGGCGGATTGCAGAAAGGCCGCACCGAGGCCACTGTGATTGAGGTCTGGGCGTCGGATGAAACCGGAACTTTTACCGTTCTGGTGACACACGCAAACGGGATCAGCTGCGTTGTCGCGACCGGATCCTCATTCTTCCACCTCCCGGAAACAGAGCCGGATCCGGGCACGCCAAGCTGAATTAGCGGTTTGACAGGCTCTCCCCCCTACAGCCTGACCATTTGCAAAAAGCCAGAGCCTTCGGCTTCGGTTGCGGGTATCTTCGTTGAATATCAACACATGCAGTGTTAGGCCCTGCAGCTAGTGTACACGTAACCGGAATGGAGCAGACTATGGCCGGGGATTATATCGTCAAGGACATCGCGCTGGCCGGATTCGGCCGCAAAGAGCTGGATATCGCCGAAACCGAAATGCCGGGGCTGATGGCCTTGCGCGAAGAGTACGGCGAAAGCAAACCGCTGAAGGGCGCGCGTATTGTCGGCTCGCTGCACATGACCATTCAGACCGCGGTTCTGATCGAAACCCTTGTGGCGCTGGGTGCAGATGTGCGCTGGGCGTCCTGCAACATCTTCTCGACACAGGATCACGCCGCCGCGGCAATTGCCGAAGCCGGCATCCCGGTCTTTGCGATCAAGGGCCAGACGCTGGAAGAGCATTGGGACTACCTGGATAAATCCTTCATGTTCCCTGAAGGCGCCAACCTGATCCTCGATGACGGCGGCGATGCCACCCTGTATGTGCTGCTGGGCGCGCGTGCCGAAGCGGGCGAAGACATCATCCCGGTGCCGCAGTCCGAGGAAGAGGCCGTCATCAAGGCGCAGATCTTGAAGCGCATGGAAGCGTCGCCCGGCTGGTTCACCAAAACCCGCGACGCGATCCTGGGCGTGTCCGAGGAAACCACCACCGGCGTCCACCGCCTGTATGATCTGCAGAAAAACGGCCAGCTGCCGTTCCCGGCGATCAACGTCAACGACTCGGTCACCAAGTCCAAGTTCGACAACAAATACGGCTGCAAGGAATCGCTGGTCGATGGCATCCGCCGCGCCACCGACACCATGATGGCCGGCAAGGTTGCCGTGGTTTGCGGTTATGGCGATGTTGGCAAGGGCTCCGCTGCCTCCCTGCGCGGCGCCGGCGCCCGGGTGAAAGTCACCGAGGCTGACCCGATCTGCGCCCTGCAGGCGGCAATGGACGGTTTTGAAGTGGTGCTGCTGGAGGATGTCGTATCCTCCGCCGATATCTTCATCACCACCACCGGCAACAAGGACGTGATCCGCATCGAGCACATGCGCGAGATGAAGGACATGGCGATCGTTGGCAACATTGGCCACTTCGACAACGAAATTCAGGTCGCCAGCCTGCGCAACCACAAATGGACCAACATCAAGGACCAGGTGGACATGATCGAGATGCCCTCGGGCAACCGTATCATCCTCCTGTCCGAAGGCCGCCTGCTGAACCTCGGCAACGCCACCGGCCACCCGTCCTTTGTGATGTCGGCCTCCTTCACCAACCAGGTGCTGGCCCAGATCGAACTGTGGACCCGCGGCGACAACTACGAAAACCAGGTCTACATCCTGCCCAAGCATCTGGACGAGAAGGTTGCCCGCCTGCATCTGGGCCGCATCGGCGTCAAGCTGACTGAGCTGAGCGCTGAACAGGCCGCCTACATCGGCGTCAAGCCGGAGGGCCCGTTCAAGCCGGAGCATTACCGCTACTAAGCGGAAGCAAGACAAACGGAAAGGCGCCGCCAGAATGCTCTGGCGGCGTTTTTTGTTGCATTGATTGCTTTAGCCTCCGGTGGCGGGGTCGATGACCGTCTCTATCCTGGTGATCTTGCTGGCCGGGAAACCGCTTAGCTTCGAGTGTTCGTGAATCGCTTCTTCGGACTCGGCCAGATAGATGCAGAAGGTCTTGTCGCCGGCGACGTAGGAGTGCTGCCATTGGACTCGCGGAGCCAATTTGGCCAGAGCCTCATTGGAGGTACGCGCTGCACCCCCTAACTCGTCATTGCTCATGCTGCCGACCTTCGGAATTTCCCTTTCAATGAGGAACTTTTGCATGACTTGATTTCCTCCGCTTCAGTGGTTTGCAGGCCTCGATATAGGCCCGCATTCAAGAAAGGCTTGAGGTTCAGCACTGCCGGCGGCGGAATTTGGCCCAGGGAAGTCTGGACCATCGGTCAAGAGAGCTTTGGAACTCACCGTTTCTCCAGCGGACTTTACCCCAGGGTGAAGTCCAAAGACCCGGTTCGTGCTGTTTCTGATTTAGCTCACATTGTCCAGGTAATTGCTTTGCGGAATCGCGATGTCACCCGCTATACAGGAGTTACCGGCCAGGACGGCCAGGAACCAGATTTTTTCATACGCGTGTGGTGGATAGTGGAGCACGCGGGGTGGAAGGGAAGGTCCTGTTTGTCCGCAGGTCCTTCCCTTTTTCATTTTAGAACAGCGTCAGAACCAAACCCGCGGCCGCGCAGGCGAGCGTCGCATAACCGCCGTCAATCAGCGTCAGCTTCACCGGCCGCATGCCGTACATGTTGTTCAGCGCAATCCAGGGGCTGATGAAGAACAAGCCGATGCCAGCGCCGCCGATCAGCCCGGCGCCCAAGGTTTCAATGCCGGACAGGCTGAATACATGGCGCATCATGCCCGCGACGATCAACTGCAGGACGAAGGCCATCGCAAAGATCATCGGGCTTTGGCCACCTTTAGGCTTGCCGGTTTCGTCGCATTCAACGCCGGAGGCCTCGACCCAAGGCTTGGCCAGGGCGCCGTAATATACTGCCCCCAGCACAAATGCTGCCGCTGCCGCCGCAATCACACTCAGAAATTCCATGATGCTCCCCTCAATGGTTTCAGCCACTTGAGAGCAGAGTGGCAGATCAGCCGGGATCTGTCTCCCCCAGCGCGCAGACAGCGGCCCATTCCGCCTCGCTCACCGGCTGCACTGACAGGCGGGAGTTTTTCACCAGCACCATCTCTTCCAGCCGCGGATCGGCTTTGATCTGATCCAGGCTCACCGGCTTGGTAAAGGGGCGCACCGCCTTGATGTCGACGCACTCCCAGCGGTCGTCCTCGGTGGTGCTGTCCGGGTGTGCCTCGGCACAGACCTCGACGATGCCGACCACGGATTTTTCCTTCTGCGAGTGATAGAAGAACCCGCGGTCGCCAATGTTCATTTCGCGCATAAAGTTGCGCGCCTGGTAGTTGCGTACGCCGTCCCATTCCTCACCCGCGTCACCTTTGGAGACCTGGTCATCCCAGCTCCAGGTGGAAGGTTCGGATTTAAACAGCCAGTAGCGCATCAGCCGATAACTTTCTTCCAGGTGATCAGTTCGACAGCTTCAAACAGTCCGGCCTTGTTATAGGGATCATTTGCCGCCCATTCCTTGCCTGCTGCCATGTCTTCGACGTCCAGGATAATCAGAGAGCCGGCCATATTACCATCCTGATCCAGCAGCGGACCCGCCTGCGCCACGGCGCCGGTGTCGTCAATATAGGCCAGATGGGCGTCGCGGTTGTCCAGACGGGTCTGCAAATAGCCGGGTTTGTCGCGGGCGATCAATGCGATGAGCATTTTATTCCTCTTTTAGCGGTCTTTTAAGCAATTGAGCCGCCGCTTCGGCAATGGTCAAGCGCTGATCGAGCAAATTGGTTACCGTCTGCGTGATTGGCATATCCAAGTGCATTTTCTGCGCTTGTTCAGCCACCGCATGCGCAGTTGCGGCACCTTCGACCGTGATACTGGAATCAAAGGCCTCGCCGCGCCCGATCGAGAGGCCCAGCCGGTAGTTGCGGGACAGGTCGGAGGTGCAGGTCAGCGCCAGATCGCCAAACCCCGAAAGCCCGGCCATCGTTTCGGACTTGGCGCCGCAGGCCAGCGCCATGCGCTGCATTTCCGCATACCCGCGGGTCATCAGCGCGGCGCGGGCGCTATCGCCCAGCCCGGCGCCAATCACCGCGCCGCAGGCGATCGCCATCACGTTTTTAAGCGCCCCGCCCAGTTCGGCACCTGTGGTGTCATTGGTACGGTAAAGGCGCAGGTTTGCGGTGGTCAGCTGCTCTTGCAGCGCTTTACACAGGGCTGCGTCGCCGCAGGCAAGCGTCAGCGCGGTCGGCAGGCCGCGGGCGATATCCGCGGCAAAGCTCGGCCCGGTCAGCAGCGCCGCCGGCAACTCCGGGAGCGTTTCCTGAATGACTGCGACCGGACCAAGCCCGGTGTGCAGCTCAATACCCTTGCAGCAGGCCACCAGGGTCTTTCCGGTCAAATGCGTCCTATGCTCTTGCAGGACGCTGCGCAGCATCTGCATGGGGACCGCCAGCAACAGCACCTCTGAACTGCAAGCCTGGGCGATATCCCCAGTAGCGGTGAGGGGGGCAGGCAGATCAACACCGGGCAGGCGGGCCTCGTTCCGGCGGCTGTCCTGCATTGCTTTGGCGTGATCCCCATCACGCGCCCACAGGGTCACCGGCCCGTTGCCGGCCAGTGAAATCGCGAGCGCAGTGCCAAAGGCACCGGATCCAAGAACCGAAACTTTCATGCTTTGGCTCCTTTACGGCCGGATCCGATCAGCGCCGGGCTGCTTTGGTCCAGCGGCCAGCGGGGGCGGGCGGTCAGGTCCAGACCATCGCGTGCCCCGGTTTTGAAACGCTCGAGCCCGGCATAGGCAATCATCGCGGCATTGTCTGTGCACAGGCGTAGCGGCGGCGCGGTGAAGGCGGCGCCGGCCTCAGCGCAAACAGTCTCTAATGCAGCGCGAATAGCGGTGTTTGCCGCGACACCGCCGGCGACGGCGACGGTTGGCGCCGGGGGCTGTTCTTTCAGGTAAAGGCGGATGGCGCGGCGGGTCTTCTCCGCCAGGGTGTCCACGACGGCGGCCTGGAACCCCGCACACAGGTCAGCCCGGTCCTGGCGGGTCAGGCCGCCTTTCTCAGCCACGATCTGATCGCGCATCCGCATCAGGGCGGTCTTCAGACCGGAAAACGACAGGTTGCAGTCCGGCCGGTCCAGCAAAGGCCGCGGAAAGCGGAACCGCTTGGGATCACCGTTGTCCGCCTCAGCCTGCACGGATGGGCCGCCCGGCTGCGGCAGGCCCAGCAGGCGGGCGGTCTTGTCGAAGGCTTCGCCGGGGGCGTCGTCGATTGTACCGCCCAGGCGGGTGAAATCCTCCGCCCCGCGTACCAGCAGGTACTGGCAATGCCCGCCAGAGACCAGCAGCATCAGGTACGGATAGGCAACCCCATCGGTCAGCCGCGGGGTCAGCGCATGGCCTGCCAGATGGTTCACCCCGATCAGCGGCAGGCCTGTGGCGGCAGCAATCCCCTTGGCGCACATCACGCCCGACATCACCCCGCCGATCAGTCCCGGGCCGGCGGTCACGGCAACGGCATCCATGTCCTTCAGGGTCAGCCCGGCCTCTGTCAGCGCATCGCGCACGCAGATGTCCAGCTTCTCGGCATGCGCGCGCGCGGCGATCTCCGGC
The DNA here is from genome assembly GCF_056158685.1 of Leisingera sp. ABM4_103. NCBI lineage: Bacteria > Pseudomonadati > Pseudomonadota > Alphaproteobacteria > Rhodobacterales > Roseobacteraceae > Leisingera > Leisingera sp. ABM4_103. The sequence continues at coordinate 1,373,134 of NZ_JBSWTU010000005.1, forward strand.
ACCACGCCGCCAAAGGCGCTGTGCAGCTCGGTCTGGCCGAAGACGACTGACGACAGCACCTCGGGTTGCGCGCCCTCTGCCTGCCGCACCACCGCGGCGGCCGTGTCGTCACAGCTGCTTTCCAGCCCCAGAATGGTCAGGGTTTTTGTCATGGCCTTACCGTTGCATCGAATTGCCGCCGGGGCTACCACCTATGAGGCCTGCAAACAATCCCGGGAGCCCCGCGATGGTGCCTTTGCTAATGACACGCCCGCTGGCGGCGGCAGAGCGGTTCGTGACCAGCCTGCCCGAAGCGGCGCGTGCCGGGCTGCGGGTGATCTATGCGCCGCTGATGGAAATCCGGCCAGAGAAGGCGTCGGTCAGCTTGCAAGACGTCAAAGGTGTGATCTTCACCTCCGCCAACGGGGTGGAGACCGCTTCACGTGAAACCGCCGCGCGCCTGCCGGCCTATTGCGTGGGGGAGCGCACGGCCCGTGCCGCAGCTAAGGCGGGCTGGCAGGCGTCCTGCCTGGGGCAGTGCGCTGAGGAATTGGTTCAGGCGTTGCTCAGCCAGCGCCCCAAGGCGCCGCTGCTGCATCTGCGCGGCGCACATGCACGTGGCGACATTGCCGGGCGGCTCACCAGCGGCGGCATCCCCTGCCGGGAGCAAATCCTGTATGATCAGGTGCTTCTGCCGCTGACCGAAGAGGCCACGGCCGCGCTTGCTGCGCAAACCGACGTGATCGTGCCGCTTTTCTCTCCCAGAACTGCGCGCCATTTTGCCAATCTGTGCGGGGATGCTGCACATTTGCATCTGATTGCCCTCAGTCCGGCGGTGGCGGAACCGCTGAAAGGCTTGAATTGCAAGACGTTGCGGGTCACTAAGACTCCGGACGCTGCGGCATTGGCAGCTGCTGTCCTTGTTGCCGCAGCGCAGCTGTCGCAGCTTGAGGGGGACTGGCGCGCAGAGTAGTGTCCAGCGTGTTCGCAGGAATGTATTTTAGGAATTGAGGGGGAGGCCGGCGTGGCTGACAAGAAAACTCCGGAAGACGTTACTGAGCCTGGCCCCGGTGAATCAAAGCCGGCTGACGAAACCACGGAAGCGTCCGAGGTGGATGTGACCGAGGAGCGTGCCGGCGAGGCGGTTGACACGCCGGCGGACGCGGATTCCCCGCTTTCCGAGACCGAGACCGAGACCGAGACCGAGACCGAGACCGAGACCGCATTTGTGTCTCCCTTCGAACGGGAAACCCCGCAAGAGGACACCCCAGCTGAGCCTGCGGAACATGACGCCGCGGCAGAGGCACAGCCGCGCGAAATCGAGCGGGTGGTGGAAAAGCGCGGCGGCTTCGGCGCAGCCCTCTTGGGCGGTGTGGTGGCCGCAGGGATCGGCTTTGTGGCCGGACAGAGCGGCTGGCTCGACTCCGTGCTGCCGCAATCGCTGAAAGGCAGCAGCGTGGATTTGACCGCGCTGGAAACCAGCCAGGCGGAGATGCAGGCGGCGCTTGCCGCGCTGAAGCAGCAGGTTGAGGACAACAGCGCCCCTGACATTGCTCCGCTCGCCGAACGCACCGACACCCTCGCCGCAGAGGTTGCAGCGCTGAAAGAGACGCAATTCGCTGAGGCCCCGGATGATACGCTGCGCGCGGATCTGCAGGCCCTGGCGGAACGTGTATCCGCATTGGAAACCCGCCCGCTGGAAGGTGCATCGCCGGAGGCGGTTGCAGCTTTCGAGGCGGAGCTGGGCAAGCTGCAGGAGAGCCTCGCGGCGCAGCGGGCCGTAGTCGATCAGAAGCTGGCAAAAGCAGAGGAAATGGAGACGGCCAGCGCCGAAGCCGCCCGCATCGCCAGCGCCCAGACTCAGCTGGCGCAGCTGCGGTCCGCCTTGGACAGCGGCAACAGCTATGACTCCAGCGTGCAGCAGCTTGAACTTTTGGGCGTCGCAGTGCCGCCAGAACTTGCCGGACCGGCGGAAACCGGTGTGGCCACCCTGACCGCCCTGCGCGACGGGTTCGCCCCGGCCGCCCGCGAGGCGCTGGCCGCCGCCCGCGAAGAGGCAAAAGGCGGCGGCAGCCTGATGGATTATGTGAACCGCCATCTTGGCGCCCGTTCCGTAGCGCCGCGCGACGGCGATGATCCGGATGCCATCCTGTCCCGGGCCGAGGCCGCCGTGGCCGCGGGCCGGATCGAGGAGGCACTGGCAGAACTCTCCGCGCTGCCGAAAACCGCACGTGCTGCCCTAGCCGGCTGGGAAGCGGCGGCAAACGCGCGGGTGGCAGCGGTGAACGCTGCCGCTGATCTGGCCCAAAGCCTGCAAGCCAAATAAGGAAGCCGCCATGCTCTGGTCGTTGTTGAAGATCCTCGTATTTGTCGCGATTGTCGCGCTTCTGGCATTTGGCGCGGGCCTTTTGATGGAAACCGCCGGCGGGGTGCAAATCACCGTTGCCGGCACCGAGTACACCCTCAGCGCGCTGCAATCGGTGATCGCGCTGGGCGTGCTTGTGGTTGCGGTCTGGCTGTTTCTCAAGCTGCTGTCGCTCTTGGTGGCCACGCTGCGCTTCCTGAACGGTGACGAGACTGCCCTGTCGCGCTATTGGGACAAGGGGCGTGAGCGCAAAGGCTACCGGGCCCTGTCCGAAGGCCTGATGGCGCTGGCCTCCGGTGAAGGACGGCTGGCCCTGGCCAAGGCGGCGCGCGCGGAAAAATACCTGCAGAACCCTGAGCTGACGGACCTGCTGGTGGCGCAGGCTGCGGAAATGAGCGGCGACACTCACAAGGCGGCGGAGGCCTACAAACGGCTGCTGTCGAACCAGCAGACCCGCTTTGTCGGGGTGCGCGGGATCATGAAGCAGAAACTGTCCGAGGGCGATACCGACACCGCCCGCCAGCTGGCCGAGAAGGCACTGGCGCTGCGGCCCAAGCATGAAGAGGTGCAGGACACCCTTCTGCGCCTGCAGGCCCAGGCCGAGGATTGGGCCGGTGCCCGCAAGACGCTGTCGACTAAGCTCAAGACCGGCACCCTGCCGCGCGATGTCTACAAGCGCCGCGATGCGGTGCTGGCACTATCGGCCTCCAAAGGGGTGATCGACGAAAACGCCACGATCGAGCAGCGGGAGCAGGCGATCGAGGCCAACCGGCTGTCGCCCGACCTTGTTCCCGCCGCGGCAATGGCGGCCCGCGCCTATCTCGCCAAAGGCAAGAAGCGCCCGGCGGTCCGGCTGCTGAAAAAGACCTGGCAGAGCCAGCCGCATCCAGACCTGGCCCATGCCTTTGCCGAGGTCGAGCCGGACGAAAGCGCCGCGGAGCGCGTTGCCCGCTTCGACCAGCTGGCCCGGCTCAACCCGCTTGATGACGAGACCCGCCTGGTGATGGCAGAGCTGAACATCGTTGCAGAGGACTTCCCCGAAGCCCGCCGCTGGCTGAGCGACCTGACAGAGCGTGCCCCGGACGCGCGGGCGCTGACGCTGATGGCAGCGATCGAGCGCGGCGAAGGCGCGGATGACAAGGTGGTGCAGGGGTGGCTGGCCAAAGCGCTGACGGCTCCGCGCGGGCCGCAGTGGGTTTGCACCAATTGCAACCATATCCATGCGGAATGGGAGCCGGTCTGCGAGCATTGCACCAGCTTTGACACCCTGTCTTGGAAGCGCCCGGAGACACCGGAGGTTGCCAGCCATGCGGCGGCACATATGCTGCCGCTGATCACCGGTGCTCTGGACAACAAGCAGACTGATACAGCGGAAGATGCGGAAGAAGCAGACTTCGCGGAATCCGGGCCGGACGCTGAAGGGAAGCCGGAAGCGGAGCGGCAGGACGCGGTAAAAGAGCCGAACTGATAATTTTGGAAAGACTGCGAACGGCGGGGGCTTTCCTGCCGTTCTGCCCGTTTACCGGCATAGACCAATAAGCATTATAAACAGCGTTGCCGGACCGGAAAGGCGCCGTGCGGTTCTGCAGATTTTGTGACTGATGCAGGGGAATGGTGCCCAGGAGAGGACTCGAACCTCCACGTCCATACGGACACTAGCACCTGAAGCTAGCGCGTCTACCAATTCCGCCACCTGGGCAGGTGTCGTGGGACCGGCGTATAAGGCGGTTCGGGAGGGGCGTCAAATGGAAAACGGCAGCACATGCAGGGCCGCTGCCTAGCGCTGCACCGTGAAATTCATTTTGCCCGCTACAAATGCCAAGAATCTGGTCCAGGCCAGCTCCGCTTCTGTACTCCAATCCGGGTCGAGTGTTTCCGACAGGGCGCCGGTGAAACTGGTAATAAAACCCTTGAAATGCGCATCTGACACTTCCCGCTCGCGGTGCTTTTCCCCCTGCTGCCTGAGGATTTCATTCAACCGCGCGGAATCGTCCAGCGCTTCTGCAATATGGGTCAGGATGGCCAGCAGCTTTTCCTCCTGCCTAGTCATATCGCGGGAAAACAGGGGGCGGACTTCGGGGCAGGCGGCAAAGAACTTGGCGTAGAAGGCGGTGGCGAAGGCATCAAGATCCATTCGCTCGCTCTCGAAACTTTTGCGGACCAGGGATTTGTCATTTTCACTGATCATATGAGCTGACCTCTTTAAACCGACAATTAAACCGCCAAAACAGGTGTTTCGGGTACACCAAATTGCCTTAACCCTGAGGGGCTGAAGGCGACGTTAACCAAATAAGGCAATTCCGGGGAAGCTGTTAACTCGGCTTGCGTCTTCGGCAGCCATTGTGGCCGTAATCCCACGTTTTGCGCCTTGTTTGACGCCCGTTGCGGCGCTAAGGCATAGGGGCAGCTAAGTTCAGGAGCCAAAAGATGTCCAAACTGGTCACGATCTATGGCGGATCCGGTTTCGTGGGCCGCTACATTGCGCGGCGCATGGCCAAGGAAGGCTGGCGTGTGCGGGTGGCGGTGCGCCGCCCCAATGAAGCCATGCATGTGAAACCCTATGGTGTTCCGGGCCAGGTGGAGCCGGTGTTCTGCAACGTCCGCGATGACATGTCCGTGGCCGCAGTGATGCAGGGTGCGGATGCAGTGGTGAACTGCGTGGGCGTCCTGAACGAGCTGGGCAAGAACACCTTTGGCGCCGTTCACGCCGAAGGCGCGGGCCGCATAGCCCGCATCGCGTCGCAAGAAGGTGTCGCCAGCCTGGTGCATATCTCAGCGATTGGCGCTGATGCGGATGCTGCCAGCGAATACTCCCGCACCAAGGCCGCGGGCGAAACTGCTGTTCTGCAGCACTTCCCGGGTGCCGTGATCCTGCGCCCCTCGGTGATCTTTGGGGCCGAGGACGAATTTTTCAACCGCTTTGCGGGCATGACCCGCCTGTCGCCGGTTCTGCCGATTGCAAGCGGCGCCACCCGGTTCCAGCCGGTCTACGTTGATGATGTGGCCAAGGCCGCGGTCAAGGGTGCAACCGGCGCGGCGGAGGGCGGCATCTATGAACTGGGCGGCCCTGAGGTCAAGACCTTCCGCGAGCTGATGGAGCAGATGCTGGAGGTGATTCACCGCCGCCGCCTGATCCTGTCGCTGCCCCGCCCCGCCGCCTGGCTGGTAGCCTTTGGCTTTGACATGCTGCAGGCGGCCAGCTTCCAACTGATCGAAAACAAGACGCTGACCCGCGACCAGCTGCGCAGCCTGAAGTCGGACAATGTGGTGTCCGAAGGCGCCAAGGGGTTTGGCGATCTGGGTATCAGCCCGGTCAGCCTGGAGGCGGTTCTGCCGGACTACCTGTGGAAATTCCGACCCTCCGGCCAGTATGACGAGATGACAAAATCGGCCCGCAACCTGCGCAACGGCACCTGATTGTCGCTACGGTCCAGGGATTCGAAAGCGCGGGGATTTCCCCGCGCTTTTCGTTTCCGGCTCAGCTGCTGTAGGCGATCGCGAGCAGGATGCTGCCCAGGATCACCCGGTAGATCACGTAAGGCGTGAAGCTGACAGAGCGCAGCAGCCGCATCATCAGGCTGAGTGCGCCCAGCGCAGACAGCATCGCCAGCACTGCGGCGATCCCTGCGTCGCGCATCAGGGCGGTGTTGGCCTCCAGCGCTACCTCCGTGCCCAGCAGCACGCCCGAAGCGATGATGGTGGGGATCGACATGAGCATGGCGATGCGGGCGCCGTCCTCGCGGGTGTAGCCCAGATGGCGCGCGCCGGTGATGGTGATGCCGGAGCGCGAGGTGCCGGGGATCAGCGCCAGCATTTGCCACAGCCCCATAATCAGCGCGTCGCGCCGGCCCCAGTCTCCGGCCTGTTTCACCTCGGCGCCTTTCTGGTCGGCCCAGTACAGCACGAGGCCAAAGCCCAGCATTGTCCAGCCGATCACCGCCATCGACCGCAGCGCATCGCTGAGGCCGGTGAAATGCAGCACCGCACCGAACAGAACGGTTGGGATGGTGGCGATGATCAGCCCCATGGCGAGCCGGGCGCCGGGCGTGTCCGTGCGGCCTGTAAGGGCGCGGGGCAGGCCGATAAGGCCTTCGCGCACATCGCTCCAGAAATAGATCATCACCGCGGCCAGGGTGCCCACATGCACGGCGACGTCGATCACCTGCCCTTGATCATTCAGCCCGGTCAGTCCGGGCAGCAGAATCAGATGGCCGGAGGAGGAGATGGGCAGGAATTCGGTAATGCCCTGGATCAGCGCTACCAGGACGAGCTGGAAAAGAGGCATACTAAAAACGTCCTTTGCTGGCCGCGAACGGGCCGTAAACTGTCGCGACCCTGTATAATTCCCGCCTCTGAATTGGGAAGCGGATATTATGGTCCGATCCGGACCTAAAATTTCTGTACATTTCCGCCGAACACGGTATCAGAGGAAAAGCGCTGGCAAAATAGGTCAGCATAGTTGACATAAAGCGTTCCAGTACCTGCAAAGGTGCCCTCGCAGCCAGACAAACGATGGAGTCCAGCCCGTGGCCAAGCAACCGATGCTGAAATTTGTGCAGATCGAACGCGACATGCCTCAAAAGCGTGACGCGAGTGTACGCAAGGAAGACTTCAATGAGATTTACGCGGAGTACGCTGCTGCCAAGGCTGAGGAACAGGCCAGCCGCTGCAGCCAGTGCGGCGTGCCGTATTGCCAGAGCCACTGCCCGCTGCACAACAACATCCCCGACTGGCTGCGCCTGACCGCAACCGGCCGCCTGGAAGAGGCCTATGCCACCTCGCAGGCCACCAACACCTTCCCGGAGATCTGCGGCCGCATTTGCCCGCAGGACCGCCTGTGCGAAGGCAACTGCGTGATCGAACAGTCCGGCCACGGTACCGTCACTATCGGATCGGTCGAGAAGTACATCACCGACACCGCCTGGGAAAAAGGCTGGGTCAAGCCCGCAGCGCCGCTCGCTGAGCGCAGCGAGAGCGTTGGCATCATCGGCGCCGGCCCCGGCGGCCTGGCGGCGGCGGACATGCTGCGCAAGGCCGGTATCCAGGTAACCGTCTATGACCGCTATGACCGCGCTGGCGGGCTGCTGATGTACGGCATCCCCAGCTTCAAGCTGGAAAAGGACGTGGTCGAGCGCCGCAACAAGCTGCTGGCCGATGGCGGCGTGACGTTCAAGCTGAACTGCAACGTGGGCGAAGACATCTCGTTTGAGGACATCCGCGCCAAGCATGATGCGGTGATCATTGCCACCGGCGTCTATAAATCGCGCGATCTGGCGATGCCGGGCAGCGGTTCCGAAGGGATCGTCAAGGCGATCGATTTCCTGTGTGCCTCGAACAAGAAGAGCTTTGGCGATGCGGTTGAGGAATTCGACAACGGCAGCCTGAATGCCGAGGGCAAGAAGGTCGTCGTGATCGGCGGCGGCGATACCGCGATGGACTGCGTGCGGACCTCGATCCGCCAGGGCGCGACCTCGGTCAAATGCCTGTACCGCCGCGACCGCGCCAACATGCCGGGCTCGCAGCGCGAGACCCAGAACGCCGAGGAAGAAGGCGTGATCTTTGAATGGCTGTCGGCGCCTAAGGGCTTCACCGACGACGGAGGCAAGGTTGCCGGCGTGATGGTCCAGAAGATGCGCCTGGGCCAGCCGGATGCTTCGGGCCGTCAGGCGCCGGAAGTGATCGAGGGCGCGGACTACGCTGAAGAAGCCGACCTGGTTATCAAGGCGCTGGGCTTTGAGCCGGAAGAACTGCCCACACTGTGGAACCAGCCGGAGCTGCCGGTGACCCGCTGGGGCACCATCAAGGCCGCGTTCCAGACCGGCGCCACCGAGCTGGACGGTGTCTATGCGGTGGGTGACATCGTGCGCGGCGCGTCGCTGGTGGTTTGGGCGATCAAGGACGGCCGCGATTGCGCCGAGGCGATCATCGAAAAGCTGAACAGCAAGGCCGCGGTGGCCGCGGAATAACCCGGCACCCCCCCCCCGTACACCGCTTGTGCACCCCCTGTGCACCGGCGGGCAGCAACAGAGCAGCGCCAAGGTCAGCACTGCTGACCCAGCCAGCAAAGGACAATGGACATGAGCGAATTGCAGGGACAGTGCATGTGCGGCGCAGTGAGCGTCACCGCGACGCCCGCGCGCGCCTCTATTTCCGCCTGCCATTGCGAGATGTGCCAGCGCTGGGCCAGCGGCCCGTTCCTGAGCTTTCAGGCCGGAAGCGGCTACGCTGCGCTGGGTCCGGTGCGGACCTATCAGTCCTCGCCGTGGGCGGAGCGCGCGTTCTGCGGCGAATGCGGATCGGCGCTGTGGTACCGGATGACCGCAGGAGAACATAAGGGCCAAACGCAAATGTCGGCTGGCCTGTTTGAAAACGCAGGCGGCAATGAACTGCGCCTGGAACTTTACATCGACAAGAAGCCCGCGGGCTACGCCTTCAGCAGCAGCTGCCGGAAACTGACCGGCGCTGACGTGATGGAGATGCTTGCCCCCGCCGTAGAAGGAAACAGCCAATGACCAAATATGATGCCGATTGGGTGCGCGCCGAGGAAGCCAAGCGCAAATGGATGGCTGAAAACGGTCTCTATTCCGAGGAAGAGGAGCATTCGTCCTGCGGTGTGGGGCTGGTTGTCTCGGTTGACGGCAAGAAGAGCCGCAAGGTGGTTGAGGCCGGCATCGACGCGCTGAAGGCGATCTGGCACCGCGGCGCGGTGGACGCCGACGGCAAGACCGGCGATGGCGCGGGCATCCATGTGCAGATCCCGGTGCCGTTCTTTTATGACCAGATCCGCCGCACCGGCCACGAGCCGCGCCAGGATGAGCTGATGGCGGTGGGCCAGGTGTTCCTGCCGCGCACCGACTTCGGCGCCCAGGAGCGCTGCCGGACCATCGTGGAAACCGAAGTGCTGCGCATGGGCTATTCCATCTATGGCTGGCGCCATGTGCCGGTGGATGTGTCCTGCCTGGGGGAAAAGGCCAATGCCACCCGACCGGAGATCGAGCAGATCCTGATCTCCAACTCCAAGGGCGTGGACGAGGAAACCTTTGAACGCGAGCTGTATGTGATCCGCCGCCGGATCGAGAAGGCTTCGTCGTCGGCCGGCATCTCCGGCCTCTATATCGCGTCGCTGTCCTGCCGCTCGATCATCTACAAGGGCATGATGCTGGCGGAGCAGGTGGCGGTGTTCTACCCGGACCTGATGGATGAGCGGTTCGAGAGTGCCTTTGCGATCTATCACCAGCGGTATTCCACCAACACCTTCCCGCAGTGGTGGCTGGCGCAGCCGTTCCGGATGCTGGCGCACAACGGCGAGATCAACACGCTGAAAGGCAACCTGAACTGGATGAAGAGCCATGAGATCCGCATGGCGTCTTCGACCTTTGGCGACTATGCCGAGGACATCAAGCCGATCGTGCCGGGCGGCGCTTCCGACTCCGCAGCGCTGGACGGCGTGTTCGAGGTTCTGGTGCGCGCGGGCCGTTCGGCGCCGATGGCGAAAACCATGCTGGTGCCGGAAAGCTGGTCCAAACAGGCGGTGGAGCTGCCGCAGTCCTGGCGCGACATGTACTCCTACTGCAACTCTGTGATGGAGCCTTGGGATGGCCCCGCCGCGCTGGCGATGACCGACGGCCGCTGGGTCTGCGCGGGCCTGGACCGCAACGGGCTGCGCCCGATGCGTTATGTGGTGACCGGCGACGGGCTCGTGATCGCGGGGTCCGAGGCTGGCATGGTGCCGGTTGACGAAGCCACCGTGGTTGAGAAGGGCGCGCTGGGCCCAGGCCAGATGCTTGCCGTCGACATGGAAAAGGGCAAGCTGTTCCGCGACACCGAGATCAAGGACAAGCTGGCGCGCGCGCTGCCGTTCGGCGATTGGGTAAAGCGGATCAACGATCTGGACACAACCCTCGCCAGCGTCACCGAACAGCCGCTGTTCAGCGGCGAGGAGCTGCGGCGCCGTCAGGTTGCGGCCGGGTATACAATCGAGGAGCTGGAGCAGATCCTGGCGCCGATGGCCGAGGACGCCAAGGAATCGCTGGCGTCGATGGGTGATGACACGCCCTCTGCCGTGCTGTCCAAGATGTACCGCCCGCTGAGCCACTTCTTCCGCCAGAACTTCAGCCAGGTGACCAACCCGCCGATCGACAGCTTGCGCGAATACCGGGTGATGTCGCTGAAGACCCGCTTTGGCAACCTCAAGAACGTGCTGGACGAGGACAGCTCCCAGACCGAGATCATCGTTCTGGAAAGCCCCTTTGTCGGCAACGCCCAATGGGACAAGCTGGTGCAGCAGTTCAACGCGCCGCTGGCCGAGATCGACTGTACCTTTGCACCAGGCCGCGGCGCGCTGAACGCGGCGCTGGAGCGGATCCGGGCCGAGGCCGAGGAAGCGGTGCGCTCGGGTGCGGGCCATATCGTGCTGACGGACCAGTATTCAGACGCCAGCAAGGTGGCGATGCCGATGATCCTGGCGACCTCTGCCGTGCATTCGCATCTGACCCGCAAGGGCCTGCGCACCTTCTGCTCGCTGAATGTGCGCTCTGCCGAGTGCATCGACCCGCATTACTTTGCGGTGCTGATCGGCTGCGGCGCCACCGTGGTGAACGCCTATCTGGCCGAGGATTCGCTGGCCGACCGCATCGAGCGCGGCCTGCTGGACGGCACCCTGACCGAGAACGTCGCGCGCTACCGTGAGGCCATCGACCAGGGTCTGCTGAAGATCATGGCCAAGATGGGGATCTCGGTGGTGTCCTCCTACCGCGGCGGCCTGAACTTTGAGGCTGTGGGTCTGTCCCGCGCCATGTGTGCCGAGTATTTCCCGGGCATGACCTCGCGCATTTCCGGCATCGGTGTGACCGGTATCCAGACCAAGGCAGAGGAAATCCACGCCAAGGCCTGGAAGGCGCCGGAGGGCGTGCTGCCCATCGGCGGTTTCTACAAGGCGCGCAAGTCGGGTGAGACGCACGCCTGGGAAGCGACCTCGATGCATATGATGCAGATGGCCTGCAACCGCGCGTCTTATGAGCTGTGGAAGCAGTATTCGGCGAAGATGCAGTCGAACCCGCCGATCCACCTGCGCGACCTGCTGCAGATCAAGCCGCTGGGCAAGCCGATCCCGCTGGAGGAAGTGGAGAGCATCACCGCGATCCGCAAGCGGTTCGTGACCCCGGGCATGTCCCTGGGCGCGCTGAGCCCCGAGGCGCACAAGACCCTGAACGTGGCGATGAACCGCATCGGCGCCAAGTCCGATTCCGGAGAGGGCGGCGAGGATCCGGCACACTTCGTGCCGGAGCCGAACGGCGACAACCCGTCCGCCAAGATCAAGCAGGTGGCATCGGGCCGCTTTGGTGTGACCGCGGAATACTTGAACCAGTGCGAAGAGCTGGAAATCAAGGTGGCCCAGGGCGCCAAGCCCGGTGAGGGCGGCCAGCTGCCGGGCATGAAGGTCACCGACCTGATCGCCCGCCTGCGCCACTCGACCAAGGGCGTGACCCTGATCTCGCCGCCGCCGCACCACGACATCTACTCGATCGAGGACCTGGCGCAGCTGATCTATGACCTCAAGCAGATCAACCCGCGCTGCAAGGTGACGGTGAAGCTGGTGGCCTCCTCGGGCGTCGGCACCATCGCGGCCGGCGTGGCCAAGGCGAAGGCTGACATCATCCTGATCTCGGGCCACAACGGCGGCACCGGGGCGTCGCCTGCGACCTCGATCAAATACGCGGGCCTGCCGTGGGAGATGGGCCTGACCGAGGCGCATCAGGTGCTGGCGATGAACAACCTGCGCGAGCGGGTGACGCTGCGCACCGATGGCGGCCTGCGGACCGGCCGGGATATCGTGATGGCAGCGATGCTGGGCGCCGAGGAATACGGCATCGGCACCGCGGCGCTGATCGCCATGGGCTGCATCATGGTGCGCCAGTGCCAGTCCAACACCTGCCCGGTGGGGGTCTGCACCCAGGACGAATCCTTGCGTGCCAAGTTCACCGGCAACGCCGACAAGGTGGTGAACCTGATCACCTTCTACGCCCAGGAAGTGCGGGAAATCCTCGCTTCCATCGGCGCCCGCAGCTTGGATGAGGTGATCGGCCGGGCCGACCTCTTGGCGCAGGTGTCGCGCGGCTCTGCGCACCTGGACGACCTGGACCTGAACCCGCTGCTGATCACCGTCGATGGCTCCGCCAGCATCGTCTACAACCGTGACAAGGAGCGCAACGCGGTGCCGGACACGCTGGATGCGGAGATCGTGCGCGATGCCGCCCGCTTCCTGCAGGACGGTGAGAAAATGCAGCTGTCTTACGCGATCCAGAACACCCACCGCACCGTGGGCACCCGGACCTCCAGCCACATCGTGCGCAACTTTGGCATGCGGAACTCCTTCCAGCCGGATCACCTGACGGTGAAGCTGCAGGGCTCTGCCGGCCAGGCGCTGGGCGCCTTTGCGGCGCCGGGGCTGAAGCTGGAAGTGTCGGGCGATGCCAACGACTATGTCGGCAAGGGCCTGTCGGGCGGCACCATCGTGGTGCGCCCGCCGCAGGTAAGCCCGCTGGTGGCCTCGGAGAACACCATCATCGGCAACACTGTGCTGTACGGCGCAACCGATGGCTACCTGTTTGCGGCCGGCCGCGCGGGCGAACGCTTTGCGGTGCGCAACTCCGGCGCCAAGGTGGTGATCGAGGGCTGCGGCTCCAACGGCTGCGAATACATGACCGGCGGCGTTGCGGTGATCCTCGGTTCGATCGGTGCCAACTTCGGCGCGGGCATGACCGGCGGCATGGCCTATCTCTATGACCCTGAGGGCAAGGCCGCGACCCTGATGAACATGGAATTGCTGGTCACCTGCCCGGTCACCGTGGCGCATTGGGAAGCAGAGCTGAAAAGCCTGATCGAACGCCATCAGCAGGAAACCGGCAGCCGCAAGGCCGCGGAGATCCTGCAGCATTGGGATATCGAGAAGGCGAACTTCCTGCAGGTCTGCCCGAAGGAGATGCTCGACAAGCTGGCGCATCCGGTGATGCAGGAGCAGGCTGCGGTTCCGGCGGAGTAAGCCGGGCCAGAGACTGAAACCGGACCCCGCAGGCGCAGGCTTGCGGGGTTTTTCTTGCCAGCGGGCCGCGTCTTGCCGGGCCCGGGTCTTCTTCTGGCTAAAAATATCCCGGGGTGAATTGAGCCGCAGGCTCAAGAGGGGCAGCGCCCCTTCCCTTGCTCCCGGAAAATCCCAACCGGCGGATTACGGCAGCAGGGCAACTGACCCTTTGTGAATGCCCTACTGCCGTCCTATAGAGGGTCATGGCTAAGGCAGTGGCAAAGAAGAAGAAACCCAAGAGCAGCAAGAAGACGGCGAAGCGGCAGATTCAGCCGCTGCGCTGGCTGCGGCGCTGGGCGTTGCGCGCGGTGCTGGCGGTGGCGGCGGTATTCCTGTTCCTCATCCTGCTGTTTTCGGTGGTGAATCCGCCGGTCACCCATACCATCTGGGCCGAGCAGCGCCGCTTGGGCGAGGTGGACCGGATGTGGGTGCCGCTGGAGGAGATGGCGCCGGTGCTGGCGCGCTCTGTCGTGGCGGCGGAGGATGCGCAGTTCTGCCGCCATTGGGGCTTTGATGCGCGCGCCATTCAGGCCGCGATCGAGGCGGGCGGCAGCCGCGGCGGCTCGACCATATCGCAGCAGGTCGTCAAGAACGTGTTCCTGTGGCAGGGCCGCAGCTGGCCGCGCAAGGTGCTGGAGACGCTGCTGACTCCGGTGGTCGAGGCAGTCTGGAGCAAGCGGCGGATCCTTGAGGTCTATCTGAACGTTGCCGAGATGGACGAGGGCGTGTTCGGTGCCGAGGCCGCGGCGCGCAAGTATTTCGGTGTCGGCCCGGATCAGCTGAGCGCCCGCCAGGCGGCGCTGATCGCCGCGGTTCTGCCCAATCCCAAGGAACGTTCGGCCCGCAAACCCTCGAACTTCGTGCAGCGCCGGGCGCGGCAGATTCAGGACGGGGCGGCCACGATTCGCGCAGACGGGCGGGCGGATTGTTTCGAGGATTGAATCTTTCTCCCGGCCAAGGCATTGCTGGGTATCCGTAGTCACGTTTCTGGAGATCCCCTGTAGCCATGGCGCGCCTGTACCACGTTCCCCTGTCCCCCTTTTGCCGCAAGGTTCGGCTGTCGCTGGCGGAGAAGAAGATCGAGGTTGAGCTGGTCGAGGAGCGCTATTGGGAGCAGGATCCCGATTTCCTGCGCCGCAACCCGGCGGCCAAGGTGCCGGTGATCCGGCTGGACGGCCAGATGATGGCCGAAAGCGCGGCGGTCTGCGAATACCTGGAGGACACCAGGCCGGAGCCGCCCTTGATGCCAAAGGATGCCGCGGGCCGCTATGAGGTGCGCCGGCTGGTGAGCTGGTTTGATGACAAGTTCCACCACGAGGTGACCTCCAAGCTGCTGTATGAGCGGGTGAACAAGAAGATCACCGGCGAGGGCTATCCCGACAGCCGCAACGTCAAGGCGGGCGCCAAGGCGATCAAATACCATCTGGATTACATGGCCTGGCTCCTGGACCACCGCCGCTGGCTGGCCGGGGACATGATGACGCTGGCGGACTTCGCCGCTGCCGCCCATCTGTCGTCGCTGGATTACATTTCGGACGTGGACTGGAACCGCTCGGCGGTGGTCAAGGACTGGTACGCCAAGATCAAGTCGCGGCCCGCGTTCCGCTCGATCCTGGCCGATCAGGTGCCGGGCTTCCGGCCGCCGCCGCATTACACTGATCTGGATTTCTGATATCAACGGGTTGAGGGGCGCTGCCCCTCTTGGGCCTTAGGCCCAATTCACCCCGGAGTATTTGGGGAAAGATGAAAGACGGATCCGGCATCAAGCAAAGACTGGTTGCGCAGGCGCTGGCGGAGGGGTTTGTCGCCTGCCGGGTCTGCCGCCCGTGGGACGTGCCGGAGGTGCCGGGACGGCTGCAGGCCTTTCTGGAGGCGGGCTATCACGGACAGATGGGCTGGATGGCGGAGCGCACCCATTGGCGGGGTGATCCGGCGCAGCTGTGGCCCGAGGCGCGGTCGGTGATCATGCTGGCCGAAAGCTATACGCCTGATGAGGATCCGATGGCGGTGGTGGGGCAGGCGGACCGCGGTGCAGTCTCGGTCTATGCCCGGAACAAGGATTATCACGACCTAGTCAAGAAGCGGCTGAAGCGGCTGGCGCGCTGGCTGATTGCACAGGCCGGAGAGAACTGCGAGGTGAAAGTCTTTGTCGATACCGCGCCAGTGCCGGAAAAGGCGCTAGGCCAGGCGGCGGGCTTGGGCTGGCAGGGCAAGCACAGCAATCTGGTGAGCCGGGATTGGGGTAATTGGGCCTTTTTAGGCTCTGTTTTCACCACGTTGGAGCTGCCTGCGGACGAGGCGGAGCGGGACCGCTGCGGGTCCTGCCGGGCCTGTCTGGACAGCTGCCCGACCGATGCCTTTCCGGCGCCCTACCAAGTCGATGCGCGGCGCTGCATTTCCTACCTGACCATCGAGCACAAGGGGGTGGTGGCGGAGGAGCTGCGGGAGAAGATGGGCAACCGGATTTACGGCTGCGACGACTGCCTGGCGGCTTGCCCGTGGAACAAGTTTGCGGTGGCCGCCAGCGACATGCGCTATGCCGCGCGCGAGGAGCTGAAGGCGCCGAAGCTGGCGGAGCTTGCCGCCCTGGACGATGCGGCGTTCCGGTCGATGTTCTCCGGCTCGCCGATCAAGCGGATCGGGCGCGACCGGTTTGTGCGCAATGTGCTTTACGCCATTGGCAATTCCGGTCTGCCGGAGCTGCGGCAGGTGGCGCAGCGGCTGGCGGAGGATCCGGACCCGGCGGTGGCGGATGCGGCGGCTTGGGCGGTTCAAAGGCTTTCGTGACGCAAACAGGATGGACGGGCCGCAAATAGGCGTTACACCCGGTCCGGCGAACAGAGTTTGAGAGGGCTGGGCATGGCGCTGTTGCTGGGAGTGGACACGGGCGGAACCTATACCGATGCGGTGCTGATCCGCGACGAGAAGGAGGTGATCGCTTCAGCCAAGTCGCTGACCACGCGCCAGGATCTGGCGATTGGTGTTGGCGGCGCGATCCGGGCGGTGCTGGAGCAATCCGGTGTCAAGTCCGAGGACGTGTCGCTGGCGGCGCTGTCCACTACTTTGGCCACTAATGCGCTGGTCGAGGGGCAGGGCGGCCGGGTGGCGCTGATCTATATCGGCTTTAAAGAGGACGATTTGGACCGGCACGGGCTGCGGGACGCGCTGAAGGGCGATCCGTCGCTGGTGCTGCCGGGCGGCCATACCCATGCGGGCAGCGAGGCGGCGCCGCTGGACGTGGAGGCGCTGGAGATGTTTCTGCGCACCGAGGGGCAGGGGGTGACGGGTTTTGCCGTTGCCGGTGTCTTTGCCACCCGGAACCCGGCGCATGAGATGGAGGCCGCGCGGATCATTCATGAGCTGACCAGTGCGCCGGTCACCTGTTCGCACCAGCTGTCGGCCAAGCTGAACGGGCCCAAGCGGGCGGTGACGGCAGTGCTGAACGCGCGTCTGATCGGGATGATCGACCGGCTGATCGGCCGGGCGCAGGACACGCTGCGCGACCTGGGAATCGAGGCGCCGATGATGGTGGTGCGCGGCGACGGGGCGCTGATGAGCGGCGAGCAGGCGCGGGAGCGGCCGATCGAGACCATTCTGTCGGGGCCGGCGGCCTCGATCGTGGGGGCGCGCTGGATGACCGGTGTGGAGCATGCGCTGGTCAGCGACATCGGCGGCACCACCACCGATGTGGCGCTGATCCGGGACGGCAAGCCGGCGATTGACCCGGCCGGTGCCCGGGTCGGCGAGTTCCGCACCATGGTCGAGGCGGTGGCGATGCGGACCACCGGTCTCGGCGGTGACAGCCAAGTGCATCTGAACACCAGCGGCCTGTCTGGGGGGCTGACCCTGGGGCCGCGACGGGTGGTGCCGGTCTCGCTGATAGCCACGGATGCGCCGGAGGTGGTGCATGCGGCGCTGGACGAACAGCTGCGCAATACAACGGTGGGCGAGTTCGACGGGCGTTTCGTGCGGGCGGTGCCGGGGGTGCCGGTGGCGGGGCTGAGCGAGCGCGAGGCCGGGCTGCTGGCGCGGATCGGGATGCAGGTGCACCCGCTGGGAAGCATTCTGCGCACCCGGATGGAGCACGGCTCGCTGAACCGGCTGGTGGACCGCGGGCTGGTGCAGGTGTCGGGGGTGACGCCTTCGGACGCGAGCCATGTGCTGGGCCGGGTCGCTGCCTGGGACCGGGAGGCGGCGGAGAAGGCGCTGACACTCTTTGCCCGCCGCCGGGTGGGCAGCGGCGACATGGCGGCGAAGGATGCGGAAACGATGGCGCAGATGATCATTGATCAGCTGACCGAACAGACCGCCCTGACCCTGTTGGAGTTTGCCTTTGCCGAGGAGGCCGAGAGCTTTGGCCTGCCGGAGAAGGAGCTGGCGCGGCATGTTCTGCTGCAAAAGGGGCTTGCCCGGCACCGCGGCCTGCTGGCGCTGGATGCCTCGATGAATGTGGATGTGGTGGGGCTTGGCGCCTCTGCCCCCGGCTATTACCCGGCGGTGGGGGAGCGGCTGCATTGCAACATGATCCTGCCGGAACACGCGGGCGTGGCCAATGCCATTGGCGCGGTTGTGGGCCGGGTCACCATGCGGCGGAGCGGCACCGTGACGTCCCCTGCGGAGGGAAAGTACCGGGTGCATCTGGAGAGCGGCCCGGTGGATTTCCCGGCCTCTGACGACGCGCTTGCTGCGTTGGAGGCAGCCTTGGCCGAAGAGGCGCGCGGCGCGGCGGAGGAGGCCGGTGCCGAGGATATTCATGTGCATGTGGAGCGGGATATCCGCACCGCGCAGGTGGAAACGCGGGAGGTGTTCGTCGAGGGCACGCTGACGGTGGAGGCCAGCGGCCGGCCGCGGGTGGCGCACGCCTAGGTGTCTTGGGCTGTAAAGCGGGTTTTCCGGGAAAACCCGCTGCCTCCGGCGGGGATATTTTAGGCCAGATGAAGCACGGATGCTTGCTGGAGATCCGGCAAGTGAAATGCCCCGCCGGGTGCGGCGGGGCTGAAAGCGCTTTGTCAGAGCCTATTCCGCGGCGGCGCCGCGTTTGGGCAGCACCCAGTCGGGGCGCGGGAAATGGCAGGTGTAGCCATTGGGCAGCCGCTGCAGGTAGTCCTGATGCTCCGGCTCTGCCTCCCAGAAATCGCCAACCGGCTCAACCTCAGTCACCACCTTGCCGGGCCAAATGCCGGAGGCGTCGACGTCGGCGATAGTGTCCTCGGCCACCGCTTTCTGAGTGTCGTCCACGTAGTAGATCGCCGAGCGGTAGCTCATGCCGATGTCATTGCCCTGGCGGTTCAGGGTGGTCGGGTCATGGATCTGGAAGAAGAACTCCAACAGCTCCCGGTAGGAGGTGACGGCGGGATCGAAGACGATCTCGATCCCTTCGGCATGGGTGCCGTGGTTCTTGTAGGTGGCGTTGGGCACGTCGCCGCCGGTATAGCCGACGCGGGTGCTGATGACGCCGGGGCGCTTGCGGATCAATTCCTGCATGCCCCAGAAACAGCCGCCTGCCAGGACGGCGCGTTCGGTGGTGCTCATTTCACGGTCTCCACTTGGTTGATGTAGGCGCCATAGCCCTCGGCTTCCATGTCGTCCAGATGCACAAACCGCAGGGAGGCGGAGTTGATGCAATAGCGCAGGCCGCCCCGGTCCATCGGGCCGTCGGGGAAGACATGGCCCAGGTGGCTGTCGCCATGGGTGGAGCGGACCTCCGTGCGGATCATGCCGAGGCTGCGGTCCTCCAATTCTTGGATATGGGCGGATTCGATCGGCTTGGTGAAACTGGGCCAGCCGCAGCCTGACTCGTATTTGTCGGAGGAGGCAAACAGCGGCTCGCCCGAGACGATGTCGACGTAGATGCCCGGCTCCTTGTTATGGAGCAGCTTGCCGGTGCCGGGGCGTTCGGTGCCCGCATTCTGGGTCACATAGAACTCTTCCTCGGAGAGGGCGGCAACGGCGTCCGGGTTCTTGAAGTATTTGGTCATGGTGTCCTCCCGCCTGTTCGCGTTTGGTGCAGAACATGGGGTCTGGATGCGCAAATGCAAAGCCCTGTTACAGGCGGCTCGCAAAGCCGTGTGCTGCAGAGGCCGGACCCGGGGGCGGGCGCGGGGTCAGGCCGCGAAGGCGCCGGCCAGGTCGCCGGGCAGGTCAAATTCCCGCAGCACCCGGGCGCGAGCCTCTGCCGACATCTTGCGGGCGGTCTTTTCGACGATGCGCTGCACTTTGTCCGCCGGATGCTTGGCGGCGAAGGGGGCGAAATACCACTTGAGGAAGACAAAGCAGATGATGTCCTCCAGTGCCTGCACCTGATCGTCGCGCTTGATGCCTTCCTTGCGCAGCATCCTGGCGGCGGCCTCCGTATCTTCGGCGCCATAGCCTGCGTCCTGCATCAGGGAGGTGACCACATCGGCGTGGTGCACTGCCTCGGCCTTGCGCCAGGCGAGATAGCCGGCCCGGCCTTCGGGGAAGGCATCGCGGGCGAGCTTCCAGCGTTCCACATGCTGGCCGCGGGCGGCGATCTGCAGCACCTCGGAGGCGTCCGGGAACAGGCGTTGCTGCTCCTGGCTCATCCGCTGGCCATAGAGCAGCGCGGCGGGCTGGCCGTCTTCCAGGTTGGGGTCCTGGGCGTTGGCGGCGTCGATCGCCTCCAGTACCTGGGTCAGTTTCGCGCTCATGCGGCGTCCTCCTGTTGGGGTCTTGAGGGTCAGGTTAAGCCGTAAGCGCGAGAGGTTGCAACGGGCCGCGCCGCGTCAGCGGCAACGGGTCCAAGGGGCGGGGACGGGCGTCAGCCCGGCTTTGCCGCGCGGGAGAGCTCCGTTTTACGCCGGTCCGCCTGTCTTGCGAGCTGAACGGCCAGAATGCCGCCGGTAACGATGGCGACGCCCAGCAGGTCGAGCGGCCCCAGTTTTTCGCCGAGCAGCACGCTGGCGATGGCCACGCCGAACACCGGGTTCAGGAAGTGAAACGTCGCAGCGCGCACCGGGCCGATGCGGTTCAAGAGGAGCACCCAGATAAACGTGGCCATCAGCCCTGGCACGATGGTGGTGTAGGTAAAGGCCAGCGCCAGACGCCAGGTGGGGGTGATAAAAATCTCCTCCGTCAGCGGCGCCGCCACGAACAGGATGGCGGAGCCGACCAGCATCTGCAGCCCGACCACCATCATGAAGTTGCCGCCCGAGGTGGCGCCGCGCAGGGCGAGGGTTGCGGCAGTGAGGGCCAGCACACCGATGACGCAGAGGCCAACGCCCAAGAGGTCGACACCTGCGCTGAGCCGTGTGCCCATGATCAGCGCGACGCCCAGGATGCCGGCCGCCAACCCGGCGTATCCCAAGGGGCGCAGCCGCTCGCCGAACAGGGCCCAGCCGGCCAGCGCCACCAGCAGCGGCATGGTGGAGGCGATGATTGCGGCCAAAGAGGCCTCGATCCATTGCATGGCGACGAAGTTCAGGCCGAGGTAGAGCGCGTTCTGGCAGATGCCGAAAATCACCGTGGCCCGCCACTGGCCCGGCGTCAGCCGCCAAGTCTGCCCCATGGCGCGGGCGATGGCGACACCGATCAGGCCGGAAATCAGAAAGCGGACCGCCAGCGAGAACAGCGGCGAGGCGTCCTGCACAATGATCCGCGCCGAAGTGAAGGCGGAGGACCACATCAGGGCAAAGGCCAGCCCCATGGCAATAGCGCGCGCATCCATCGTGAGTTCCTTTCTCCCGCGGCGGACCTTCGGGGAAATGCGGGTAGAGATCAAGCCGGACAGAGCCGTGGCCAGCTGAGCCGGGCCATCAGGACCTGCCAGCTGGCGGCGAGGCCGCGCTGCAGAGAGGTGCCGGCAATGGTCCGCGTTGCAGGGCCGAGGCTGGTGCCGGGCAGCAGCGCCGCGCTCAGGATCAGTATAAGGTTTACTTCAGTCATCCGGCAGCGCTCCCCCTCGTTTACCGGAGGGTGCGCCCGCTGTGCCGCGTTGGCAAGCAGCAACGCTGCGGCGGCGGGCGAACAATCAGCCGGCGCCCACTCATAGGCAAAAGAAAAGGGCCGCCCGCTGGGGCAGCCCTGAAACCGTCCGGAATTTGTCCGGTATCAGCCGTTGACGCTGTCTTTCAGCGCTTTGGCGATGGTCATCTTGACCACCTTGTCGGCTTCCTTGGTGAACTTCTCACCAGTGGCCGGGTTGCGCACTTCGCGCTCGGGGCGCTCACGGCAGTAGATCTTGCCGACGCCCGGCAGGGTCACGGCACCGCCGCCCGACACTTCGCGGGTGATCAGCGAGCAGACCGCTTCCAGCGCAGAACCTGCAGTTTTCTTGTCACTGCCCATTTCCTCGGCCAGTGCGGCTACAAGCTGGGTTTTGGTCATCGGTTTGGACATTCTTCGTCTCCTTAAAGCTGCCCGAACTGTGGGGCCTCATCGCGAGACATTATCGTTATGTTGTATGGTAACACAACTTCTTGTGTGCTCCACATAAGGCAAAACAGGCATTTTTTCCCGGAAAACAGCGAAAATCAGCCTTACAAGAAGGCGGTTTCGTCGAACGAGCGCAATTTCCGGCTGTGCAACCGCTCCAGAGGCATGCCGCGCAAACGCTCCATTGCTCTTATGCCGATTTGCAGGTGGCGTGCAACCTGGGTCCGGTAAAAGTCCGACGCCATGCCTGGCAGTTTCAGCTCGCCGTGCAGCGGCTTGTCTGAGACGCAGAGCAGCGTGCCGTAGGGCACCCGGAAGCGGTAGCCGTTGGCGGCGATGGTGGCGCTTTCCATATCCAGCGCGATGGCGCGGGATTGGGACAGGCGCTGTACCGGTCCGGATTGGTCGCGCAGCTCCCAATTGCGGTTGTCGATGGTGGCGACGGTGCCGGTGCGCATGATCCGCTTAAGGTCGAAGCCTTCGTATTCGGTGATCTCCGCCACCGCTTCTTCCAGCGCGACCTGGATTTCCGCCAGCGCCGGGATCGGGGTCCATATCGGCAGGTCATCGTCCAGAACGTGATCCTCGCGCAGGTAGCCGTGGGCAAGGACGAAGTCCCCCAGCGCCTGTGTGTTCCGCAACCCTGCGCAATGGCCAACCATCAGCCAGGCATGCGGGCGCAGAACCGCGATGTGGTCGGTGGCGGTCTTGGCGTTCGAGGGGCCTACGCCGATGTTGACCAGGGTGATGCCGTTCCCGTCCTCCCGTTTCAGGTGGTAGGTGGGCATCTGCGGCAGCTTGGCGATCTCCGGGATTTTAGAGGCCGGGTCGGTGATCTCGTGGTCGCCGGTGCTGACAAAGCTGGTGTAGCCGGAACTGGGATCCGCCAGCTGGGCGCGGGCATAGGCCTCGAACTCTGCCACGTAGAACTGGTAGTTGGTGAACAGAACGTGGTTCTGGAAATGCTCGGCGCTGGTGGCGGTGTAGTGGGTCAGCCGGGCCAGTGAGTAGTCGATGCGCTGGGCGGTGAACAGCGACAGCGGGCCGGTGCCGTTGGCGGGCTGATGGGTGCCGTTGACGATGTCATCGTTGGTGGTCGACAGGTCCGGCACGTCAAAGACGTCGCGAAGGGTGAAGCCGGCGGCGCCGTCCTGGGGCACCGTCAGGTCCGGGCGCGAAGCCACCGCGAAATGCACCGGGATCGGGGTGTCAGAGACGCCGATGATCACCGGCTGGCCGTGGTTGCGGATCAAGAGGCCGATCTGCTGGATCAGGTAATTGCGGAACAGGTCCGGCCGCGTCACTGTGGTGGCATAGGTGCCGGGCGCAGAGACATGGCCAAAGCTGAGGCGGCTGTCCACCTGGGCGAAGGTCAGGGTGGAAAAGCGGATCTCCGGGTAGAAGGCGCGGATGCGCTGGTTGTCCGGCGCGCCGTCGGCCATCGCGCGGGAGAATTCCTCGCAGATGAAGCCGGTGGCCTGCCGGTAGAGCAGCTCCAGCCGGTCGACGGCCTCGGTTGCGTCGTTGAAGCTTTCGTCCGGCGGGTGGCCGGGATGTTTTGTTGTTATCATTGCGCGGGCTCGATTACCGGGATTTTCTGGAATGTGCGGACGTCGACAAGGCCCAGGTCGGAGATCCTGAGTTCCGGGATCACCACCAGCGCCAGCAGCGAATGCTGCATATAGGCGTTGTTGAGGTTGCAGCCGCAGGCCTGCATCGCCTCCATCATCACCTGCGCCTTGGCGGCCACTTCGGTGGCCGGGCTGTCGGACATCAGGCCTGCAATCGGCAGCTCGACCAGGGCCAGCTCCTCGCCGTCCTTGTAGAGTGTGATGCCGCCGCCGACCTCGGCCAGCCGGTTGGCAGCCAGCGCCATCTGTTCGCGGTCGGTGCCGACGACGATCATGTGGTGGCTGTCGTGCGCCACGGTGGAGGCCATCGCCATCCTGCCAGTGTAACCGAAGCCCGAGGCAAAGGCGTTGGTGACGCCGCCGGTGGCGCGGTGGCGCTCGACCAGAGCGATCTGGCAGACTTCATCGGTGCCCTCGACCAGCCCGTCCACCACCGGCAGCTCGGCGCGCAGCGCCTTGGTCGGGGCCTGGTTTTCGACCACGCCGATCACGTTGGCGGTGACTGCATTGGCGCCCTCGGGGGCGGCGAGTTCGAAGTCCCTGGCGGTCAGCTCATGGTCCAGATGCACGGTGCCGCGGGCGCTGGCGGGCCAGTCGTAATGCGGGCATTCGACCTTGATAGAGCCTGATTCCGCAACGATCTGGCCGCGGGCCACCACCACCTCGATGGGCAGTTCGCGCAAGTTCGAGGTCAGGATCACATCGGCGCGGCGGCCGGGGGTGATGGAGCCGATCTCGCGTTCCAGCCCGAAATGGGTGGCGGTGTTGATCGTCGCCATCTGCAGCGCGATCACCGGGTCGCAGCCGCAGGCAATGGCGTGGCGCACCACCCGGTTCATGTGGCCGTCGTTGACCAAGGTGCCGGAGTGGCAGTCATCGGTGCAGAGGATGAAGTTGCGCGGATCCAGGCCCTTTTCGGTGACGGCGGTGATCTGGCTTTCGACGTCATACCAGGCAGAGCCCAGCCGCATCATCGATCGCATCCCTTGGCGCACCCGGGCGATGGCGTCGGCCTCGCAGGTGCCCTCGTGGTCGTCCGCCGGGCCGCCCGCCACATAAGCCGCGAAATCGGGGCCAAGGTCGGGGGAGGCATAGTGGCCGCCCACGGTTTTTCCCGCGCGCTGGGTGGCGGCGATTTCCGCCAGCATCTTGGGGTCGGCATTGGCAACACCGGGGAAGTTCATCATCTCCCCCAGGCCAATGATGCCAGGCCAGTTCATCGCCTCGGCGACGTCCTCGGCCGAGATTTCATAACCGGTGGTCTCCAACCCCGGTGCAGAGGGCGCGCAGCTCGGCATCTGGGTGAAGATGTTGACCGGCTGCATCAGCGCCTCGTCATGCATGTAGCGCACGCCGTCCAGACCCAGCACATTGGCGATCTCATGCGGGTCGGTGAACATCGAGGTGGTGCCATGCGGGATCACCGCGCGGGCGAATTCCGCAGGCGTCAGCATGCCGGACTCAATATGCATATGCGCGTCGCACAGGCCGGGGATCATGTAGCGGCCGTTTGCCTCGATGATCTGCGTCTCCGGACCGGTGCAATAGGAGGCATCCGGCCCGACATAGGCGATGCGGCCCGCCTTGATCGCAATATCATGATCCGGCAGCTGCTCGCGGGTGTGGACGTTGACCCAGATGCCCTGGCGGATCACCGTATCGGCCGGCGCACGGCCTGCGGCTACTTCGATCAATTGCGGGGCGGTGTCGGGCCAGCTCGGGAAAATAGTATCTGACATAATCCAATTGTTCCGATTGCGGGCGGGAAGGCAAGCGGATTGCTTGCATTGCCATCAAAGCTTCACACCAGCGGTGGAAAGGCGCCGAAGGCTGACGCATTTGGCGTTGCCGCGGGAAGGCGTCCTGAGAAGACTGCGGGCATGGATTATGACACAACAGACGCGGAGAGTTTCGGCCGCTCCCTGCGCGGGATCGGGATTAACCTGCTGGTGCGGGATGTTCCGGCTGAAGTTGCCTTTTTAGAGACTGTTTTTGCCATGAAGGGCCATCGGGTGAGCAAGGATTTCGCCATCATCACCTATGGCGGTCATGTGTTTCAGCTGCACAGTGACGGCACCTATGCGGAAAATCCGCTGCTGGGGCTGCTGCCGGAAAACCCGCCGCGCGGTGCCGGGATTGAGGTCCGGCTTTATGACACCGATCCGGATGCGGCATCGGCGCGGGCGGAGGCGGCGGGCTTTACCGTCATGCAAGCGCCCGCGGACAAGCCGTACGGCCTGCGCGAAGCCTATATCCTGTGTGAAAACGGCTATGCCTGGGTGCCCAGCCGGCCCAAGGGGTAAGCTATGGAAATTCCTCCCCTTTCGCTGGGGCGCCGGCCGGTCCATGCTGGGCGGAACCATTTGGATGCCGCGAGGGACCGCTGATGCACGCCATTGCCGATACAACTGCCCTGGTCGAGGAGGGAGTGCTGACCCCCGATCAGGCCCGCACCATCGAGACGCGCTCGCGCGAGGTGATGGTGTCGCTGGCGGTGAATGCGATCCTGTGTTTCGGGATCATCGCCGCCACCGCCGGCTTCATCTTCTGGCTGGCCGATCCGCTGGCGGTGGCGGCCACCGGCATCCTGATGCTGGGCGGCGGCCTGGCGGTTCTGGCGCGCGGAAGCGAGACGCTGCGGATGTTCGGCAACTCCGCCACGCTGATCGGGGCAGGCATGCTGATGGGCGGCGCCGGGATTGAGCTGGTCGACAAATACGAGGACATCGCCGGCTGGGTGATGCTGCCCGCCGGTGCGCTGGTGGCGCTGATCTGCACCTGGCGCTGGCGGCACGGGGCCTGGTCCACGGGGTTCGTTTTGGGGGCGGTCCTGCTGATGGGGCTGGCGATGCACCTGGCGGGGATCGAGCTGCTGCTGCAGCGATACGGCATCGGCTCACCGCTGCGGAACCTGGCGCTGCTCTATTACGCGGCGGCGCTGGCGCTGGCCGGCTGGCAGGTGGACGTGCGCTTTGTCACGGCACTGGCGATTGCCCCCTTTGCCCAGATGCTGGAGACCGGCACCAGCTATTTCCACGCGGCCTATGTGTTCTATTCGCCAGAATCGACGCTGACGATTCTGCAGATGGTGCTGCTGATCGTGCTTTGCGTCTGGGGCGCGTCCCGGCTGGCAGAGCGCGACGCCCGGCATCTGCGCATTCTGGCGATCCTGGGATTTGTGGTCGCGAACCTCTGCGCGCTGGTCGGCTCCTTGTGGGGGGATGTGGTGGGTGAAACCGTTTGGGGGCCGGGCCGCTACAGCGATGGCTACGAGGACTGGGAAGCCTATGCGGCTGCACGCGATACCTTCCGCGACAGTGCGCTGTTCATTTCTGAGAATGTCTATTCGGTGCTGTGGGCGGCTGTACTTGCGGCGGTGATCTTCTGGGCGGCGCAGCGGCACCAGCGCGGGCTGTTCAACGCGGCGCTGACCTTTGCCGCGATCCACGCCTATACCCAGGTGTTCGAATCCTTCGCAGATGAGCCGCTGGCCTATGTGATCGGCGGCCTGGCCGCGATCCCGCTGGCCTGGGGGTTGTGGCGGCTGAATCTGTGGATGGCCGCCAAGCAGGGCTAACGGTGGGCGGAATCGCCCACCCTACGTAGGGTGGGCAATTTGCCCACCACCGCGCAAGGTCCGCGGAGTGACACCAAACTCCGCCTTGAACGCCCGTGTCAGCGCGCTGGGGTCGTCATAGCCGCAGCGCAGGGCAATCTCCGAGACGCTCAAAACAGTCTCTAACACAAGCTTTCTCGCCTGTATCAGCCGCAGCCGCCGGTAAACCGCCTGCGGTGTCGCGCCGAGTTCGGCGTTCATCCGCGCCTCCAGGTCCTTTTGGCTGCGGCCCGCTTTCCTGGCCACGGCAGCAATCGGCAACGGCGCCTCCAGATTGGCCTGCATCACCGCAACCGCGCGGGCCACGGACTTGCCGCGCACCAGGATCGGGTCCTGGGTTTCGGTCGCCTCGGGTGCCATGAACAGTGTGGCAACCTCCAGCCGCAGGGCTGCTCCGTGCTGCTCGCCGATCAGCTCCATCATGGTGTCAAAGGCCGCAAGAGCGCCAGTGCAAGTGAAGCGGTTGCCGTCCCAGACCTGCCGCGCGCGCTCGGCTTGCACATCTGGAAAGGCCTCCGTGAAGCGGTTCAGCTCCTCCCAGTGGATGGTGGCGCGCTTGCCGTCCAGCAGCCCGGCTGCGGCCAGCAGCCAGGCACCGGTGTCGAAACCGGCCATAGCCTCATACCGCCGCGCCGCGGACTTCAGCGCCCGGGCGGTTGTCACAGTGGCATGGCGCAGGAAATCGTAGGAGGGCATCGCGATCAGCAGGTCACCGCTGCAATCGCCCAGCGTCGCATGCGCCCGTACCTCCATGCCCGAGGACGAAACGGCTGGCCCGCCATCCAAGGTCAGGAACCGCCAGGCATAGACCCGCCGCCCGGCGAAAGTGTTGGCGGCGCGCAGCGGCTCTACCGTGTTGGCCAGGCAATGGGCCGAGAAGGCATCAAACAGCAGCACATCCAATTGCTGCGTTGCAGCGGTATCTTTTGTCCAACTTCGCATGATCTTGTCTATCCCTGCATGATGGGTGCCGACAAGCGGCGTATTCTGATCCGCAACAGATTTGCGAAGGAACACCGCCATGCAGTTCGGGATGACCGAAGAACAGTCGATGATCGTGGAGACCACCCGCGCCTTTGTGGAAAAGGAGCTCTATCCGCATGAGGCGGAGATTGAGCGCACCGGCCATCTGGATATGGACGTGATCCGCGACGTGCAGAAGAAGGCGATGGAAGCAGGGCTTTATGCCGCCAACATGCCCGAGGACGTGGGCGGTGCCGGCCTCGATACCCTGACCTGGCTGATGTACGAAAAGGAGTTGGGCCGCGCCAACTATGCGCTGCACTGGACCGGTGTTGCGCGGCCGTCGAACATCCTGCTGGCGGGCACCGAGGAGCAGAAAGAAAAATACCTGTTCCCCTGCATGAAAGGCGACAAATGGGACTGCCTGGCGATGACCGAGCCAGACGCGGGCTCCGACCTGCGCGGCATGAAGGCGACTGCGCGCCAGGACGGCGATGACTGGATCCTGAACGGCACCAAGCATTTCATCAGCCACGCGGACATCGCCGATTTCGCGATTTGCTTCATGGCCACCGGGGTTGAGGACACGCCGCGCGGGCCGAAGAAGAAGATCACCGCCTTCTTTGTCGACAAGGGCACGCCGGGGTTTGAGGTGCGTGACGGCTACGGCAATGTCAGCCACCGCGGCTACACCAACGCGGTGCTGGAGTTCGACGACTGCCGCCTGCCGTCCTCGGCCATTCTGGGCGAAGTCGACAAGGGGTTCGAGGTGGCCAACACCTGGCTGGGCGCCACCCGCCTGCAAGTGGCCGCCACCTGCCTGGGCCGCGCTGAGCGTGCGCTGCAGCACTCGATCGAATACGCCGCCGAGCGCAAGCAGTTCGGTCAGCAGATCGGCAAGTTCCAGGGCATCTCTTTCAAGCTCGCCGACATGGCGCTGGAGCTGAAGGCTGCGAACCTTTTGACCTGGGAGGCCGGCTGGAAGTTCGACCAGGGCACCGTCACCGAGAGCGACATGTCGATGGCCAAGCTGAAGGCAACCGAGATGCTGGCCTTTGTCGCGGACGAGGCGATCCAGATCCACGGCGGCATGGGCCTGATGGACGAGCTGCCGCTGGAACGCATCTGGCGCGACGCGCGGGTGGAGCGTATCTGGGAAGGCACCAGTGAAATCCAGCGGCACATCATCAGCCGCGAGATGCTGCGCGCCGTCGGAGGCTGATCTATGACCCGATCCGGGAAACCTGTTGTTACCATTACCTACTGCATAGGCTGCAACTGGCTGCTGCGGGCGGGCTGGATGGCGCAGGAGCTGCTGCAGACCTTCCAGGACCAATTGGGCGGGGTGACACTGGTTCCCGGAGATTTGGGCGGGATCTTTGAGATCCATGTTGACGAGGAGCTGGTCTGGGAACGCAAACGGGACGGCGGCTTTCCGGATGTGAAAGAGCTGAAGACCCGCGTGCGCGACCGGATCGACCCGGAGCGGGATCTGGGCCATCTCGACCGGCCGGCACCTTGAAACCCAGCAGTTTTTTCGCCTTCGGCGAGGATATTTGAAGGCCAGAAGAAGAATGAAACCAGATCCAGCCCCCAGAGGGCAACACCGCAACCGGGGGCCTTCTCCTGGAGCGGTCATCGGCGTCCCCGCCTGTACCGCGGAATCAGCGTTGCCGATTCTGGTTAATGAAACCCTACGCGTCTTCTGGCTGAACATATCCCCGCCGGAGGCTCCCGAACTCTCAACCAGCGGAACCGCCAGAAAATGACACGCGACCTTTCACGCCTTTTCCGTCCCAAATCCATTGCTGTAATCGGTGGCGGCGCGTGGTGCCGCCTGGTGATCGAGCAATGCCAGAAGATGGGGTTTGAGGGCACTATCTGGCCCGTCCACCCAAAGGCCGAAGAGGTCGCGGGCTTGCCTGCCTTCAAGGACGTGGACAGCCTGCCGGAGGCGCCTGATGCAGCCTTCATCGGGGTGAACCGCTTCGTCACTATCGAGGTGGTGCGGGGGCTTTCGGCGCGCGGTGCCGGGGGGGCAGTGTGCTTTGCTTCCGGTTTCCTGGAGGCCGCCGCTGAGGATGCCGAGGGCGCGGACCTTCAGGCGCAGCTCTTGGAAGCGGCAGGCGACATGCCCTTCCTCGGCCCTAACTGCTATGGCTTCATCAACTACCTGGACGGCGCACTGCTGTGGCCGGATCAGCATGGCGGGGTCCGGGCGGAAAAAGGCGTGGCGCTGGTCACCCAAAGCTCCAACATTGCGATCAACCTGACCATGCAGAAACGCGGCCTGCCGGTGGCCTATGTGGTGACCGCGGGCAACCAGGCGCAATCGGGTATTGCCGCAATTGGCGAGGCGCTGCTGGAAGACGACCGTGTCACCGCGCTGGGCCTGCATATCGAGGGCTTTGGCGATCTGCGCGCGTTTGAGGCGCTGGCCGCCCGGGCCCGCGAACTGGGCAAGCCGATTATCGCTTTGAAGGTCGGTAAATCGGCCGAGGCCCAGGCCGCAACTGTTTCTCATACCGCCTCGCTTGCAGGCGGCGACGCGGGGGCCGGGGCTTTGCTCTCACGCCTTGGCATTCCGCGTCTTGATGACCTGCCGTCCTTTCTGGAGACGCTGAAGCTGTTGCATGTGACGGGGCGTCTGCCCTCGAATCGCATCGCAACCATCAGCTGCTCCGGCGGGGAGGCAAGCCTGGCCGCAGACACCGGCCACGCGCGGAGGGTGGAGTTCCCGCCCCTGAACGACCGCCAGAAAACGGACCTGCGGGAGGCGCTGGGCCCTATGGTGGCGCTGGCCAATCCGCTCGACTACCACACCTATATCTGGCGCGATGCCGAGGCGATGACCCGGGCGTTTGCGGCGATGATGGACCCGCAGCTGGCGATGACCATGCTGATCGTCGACTTCCCGCGCGGCGACCGCTGCGATGCGTCGGACTGGGAATGCGCGATCCAGGCCGCCATCGGCTCGCACGAACGGACCGGGGCCAACGTCGGTCTGGTGGCGACGTTGCCCGAACTGCTGCCGGAGGATGTGGCGGCTCGGCTGATGGAAGCGGGGGTGGTTCCATTTGCCGGCCTCAGCGAGGCCATCGCCGCCTGCGAGGCCGCCAGCCTGCCGCTGCCGGATGCGCCGGCACCGCTGTTGCTGCCGACACCAGCCGTGGACCCTGACCTGGTGCCGGAGGCCGAGGCTAAGTGGCAACTGGCAAGTTACGGTCTGCGCGTTCCGCGCTCCAAACGGGCGGCCTCGGCCACAAACGCCCGCGCGGTAGCGGTGGATGTCGGCTTCCCGGTGGTGCTGAAGGGCGAGGGCGTGGCCCATAAGACCGAGGCAGGCGCCGTGGCTTTGAACCTGAACTCTGGACAGGAGGTGAGCGACGCTGCCTTCAACATGCCCGCCTCGCGCTTTCTGGTCGAGGAAATGGTCACCGGTGCGGTCGCGGAGCTGCTGATCGGCGTGGTCAAGGATCCGGCGCATGGCTTTGTCATGACCTTGGCAGCGGGCGGCACCCTAACCGAGCTGATGCAGGACAGCGCCTCCTTCCTGCTGCCGGCTTCGGATGCGGAAATCGAAACCGCACTGAAGTCCCTGCGCATGGCGAAGCTGCTGGAGGGCTACCGCGGCGCCCCTGCGGCGGACCGCGAGGCGATCCTGCGCGCCATCCGCGCGGTGGAAGCTTATGTGATGGAAAACGCGCTGGGTCTGGAGGAGATCGAGATCAACCCGCTGCTCTGCACGCCTTCGGATGCGGTGGCGGCGGATGCGCTGATGCGCCGGAAATACTGAGGCTTCGGCCTGGACAAGGAACGGCATGACCCATGCCAGGAGGAGACGACATGAGTGAAAGCCCAGAGAACAGCCCCGTGAAAACCCGCCGCGACGGCGCCATTCTGGAAGTGACGCTGGACCGGCCCAAGGCCAACGCCATTGATCTGGCCACCAGCCGGGTGATGGGAGAGGTGTTCCGTGATTTCCGCGATGATCCGGAACTGCGGGTGGCGATCCTGACCGGCGGCGGCGAGAAGTTCTTTTGCCCCGGCTGGGACCTGAAGGCGGCGGCTGACGGCGATGCGGTGGATGGCGATTACGGCGTCGGCGGTTTCGGCGGGCTGCAGGAGCTGCGCGATATGAACAAGCCGGTGATTGCCGCGGTGAACGGCATCGCCTGCGGCGGCGGGCTGGAGCTGGCGCTGTCGGCGGACATGATCATCGCCGCCGATCACGCCAGTTTTGCGCTGCCGGAAATCCGCTCCGGCACTGTGGCGGATGCAGCCAGCGTCAAGCTGCCCAAGCGCATCCCCTATCACATCGCCATGGAGCTGTTGCTCACGGGGCGCTGGTTTGATGCCGAGGAGGCCAACCGCTGGGGCCTGGTCAATGAGATCGTGGCGGCGGATCAGCTGATGGACCGCGCTTGGGAGCTGGCGCGCCTCTTGGCCTCCGGCCCGCCGCTGGTCTACGCGGCGATCAAGGAGATCGTGCGCGACGCCGAGGACAGCAAATTTCAGGACGCGATGAACCGGATCACGCAGCGCCAGCTCAAGACGGTGGATGTGCTCTATGGTTCCGAGGACAACCTGGAAGGCGCCCGCGCCTTTGCCGAGAAACGCGATCCGGTCTGGAAGGGGCGCTGACACAGCACGCCGTCAGGCGGGCTGCCGGGCCCAAGGCTGCGGGTGGCATCGAAGATGCCGCCCAAAGGCGCGGGAGCTCCCGCCTGCTCCGGTACATCTGAAAATGTCCCTGCACAGTTGGGCCCGGCGCCGCGCGCTGCGCGGCGCTCTCCCTTTCCGGCGAACTGGCTGCCTGACCTTGAACCGGACTGAGTTTGGCCAGCTACACTTTCTGGAAAAGGGCTATCAGTGCAGTGTCGTTCTTGTGCGCTCCGGTGGCGCCCGGGCCGTAGATCGGCACTTCAGTCAGGGTGAGGTTCTTGGTCCATTGTCCGCGCAGCAGCCGGTCGAAGGCGTCTGTAAACCCGGCTTTCTCGTAAAACCTGGCATTCACGGAAAGGGCAAACCAGGCATCGGGCGCGGCCACCCTTAGCAAGGCGGGCAGCACTTCAGGCCCGAGGTGGCCATGGGTGAAGGTGCCGGAGGAGACCACCCCGCGATAAGAGCTGCGCGGAACCGGGATCCCTTCCAGCAGGTCGGCCTCGATCACGTCGCGGTAGGCATCCTTGCGCAGGGCTTCGGCCAGCATGGCAGCGCTGATGTCGGTGGCGTCGACGGGTTCTACCCCATACGTCCGCAAAGCTTGCCCGCAGAGGCCGGTGCCGGCACCCACGTCCAGAACCGGGCCGGTTCCCCCGGCATCGGTAAATGCCTTGGCAGTCAATCCGGGCAGGAGGTAGTCCTGCCCGGCGGCGAAATCCTGATCGTATGAGTCGGCCCAATCCCCGTACAGCCGTTTGGAATCGGCAGGTGTCTGCAGGGCGTAGGCGTCTGAAAGTCCCGGTTTCCGATTGTCCATGGCGGCCATGAAAAGGCGGAAGTAGATTCGAATCAACCCTTGCGCCCCGGGCGTGGCCAACGCATCTAGGAGACATGGAGAAAACGCTGCTTTGTCTTGGATTTGGCTATACCGCACGGGCGCTTGCACGGCATCTGCCTGCTGAGGGCTGGCGGATCATCGGCACCTCGCGCGAACCGGTCGAGGCTGACGGGGTGGAGATGATCACCTGGCCAGGGCAGGAGGTGCCGCTGGATGGCGTGACCCATATTCTGGATTCCATCGGCCCCAATGCAGAGGGCGACCCGGTGATGGCGGCGATGGGGAGCAGGATTGCCGCGGCTCCCGATCTGGAATGGGTAGGCTACCTATCCACCACAGCTGTCTACGGGCACCACGACGGCGCTTGGGTGGACGAGGATACGCCTGTAACGCCTTCCAGCCAGCGCGGCGACTGGCGCGCCCTGGCGGAGGCGCAATGGCAGGCCATCCCCGGCCTGCCGCTGCACATCTTCCGCTTGGCCGGCATCTATGGCCCAGGCCGCGGCCCCTTTGCTAAGCTAATGGCGGGCAGGGCGCGGCGGATCATCAAGCCGGGGCAGGTGTTTTCCCGCATCCATGTCGACGATATCGCCCAGGTGCTTGCGGCCTCCATCGCACAACCGCGCTCCGGTGCCATCTATAACGTCTGCGATGACGACCCGGCCCCGCCGCAGGATGTGCTGGGCCATGCCGCCGAGCTGCTGGGCTTGCCAGTGCCGGCCGAGGTGCCCTTTGACGAGGCCGGCATGACCCCGATGGCGCGCAGCTTCTATGGCGAGAACAAGCGGGTGCGGAACCGCCGCATCAAGGACGAACTGGGGGTGGAGCTGCTCTATCCCACCTACCGAGAGGGGCTGCGGGCAGTGCTGGAGGCCGAGGATATGGAGAGCTTTGTGCCGCCAGCCGAGCCGCCGGGAGTGTGACATAAGTCAGCCGTGGCACTTGCGTCCCGGCCTACGGCTAACCCCTGGTGACGGGCACCTTAAGCCCGCTTTTCCCCAATTGTCGCCACGCCCAGAACCTCCAGCACCTTGGCTTCGATCTGCGGCGCGTTCATGGCCGCAATCTCATACATGTCTGCCGGGCTGGCCTGGTCGATGAAAGTATCGGGCAGCACCATCGAGCGGTACTTGAGGCCGCTGTCGAACACGCCTTCCTCAGCCAGCAGCTGCGCGACGTGGGAGCCGAAGCCGCCCACCGCGCCTTCCTCGATGGTGATCAGCGCTTCGTGTTCGGCGGCAAGTTGCAGGATCAGGTCCCGGTCCAGCGGCTTGGCAAAGCGGGCGTCGGCGATGGTCGGGGTGATGCCCTTGGCCGCGAGCGATTCTGCCGCTTTTTTAACCTCGCCCAAACGGGTGCCAAAGGACAGGAGCGCAACGCGCTTGCCCTGCTGGATCATCCGGCCCTTGCCGATCTCCAGCACCTCCGGGGTGTCGGGCATCTCGACGCCTTCGCCCTCGCCGCGCGGGTAGCGGAAGGCGATGGGGCCGTCGTCATGGGCGGCGGCGGTGGCGACCATATGGACAAGCTGGGCCTCGTCAGCGGCGGCCATCACAACCATGCCGGGCAGGTTGGACATGAAACCGATGTCGAAACTGCCGGCGTGGGTGGCGCCGTCTGCGCCCACTAGACCTGCACGGTCGATGGCAAAGCGAACCGGCAGGCGCTGGATTGCCACGTCATGCACCACCTGGTCATAGCCGCGCTGCAGGAAGGTGGAATACATCGCGCAGAAGGGCTTCATACCGCCCGCGGCCAGCGCTGCAGCAAAGGTGACGCCGTGCTGTTCGGCAATGCCGACGTCAAAGCAGCGCGAGGGGTAGCGTTCGGCCATCAGGTTGAGGCCGGTGCCATCGGGCATCGCCGCGGTGACGGCGCAGATCTTGTCGTCCTTGGCGGCGTGCTTCACCAGCTCATTGCCGAAGACAGAGGTGTAGGAGGGTGCGTTGGAGGGCGCCTTCTTCTGCTCGCCGGTCACCATGTCGAACTTGGCAGTAGCATGGCCCTTGTCGCGGGCGCGCTCGGCGGGGCCGTAGCCCTTGCCCTTCTTGGTCAGCACATGGATCAGAATCGGGCCGGTGGCACGCGCCTTGACGGTGCGCAGAACCGGCAGCAGCTGGTCCATGTCGTGGCCATCGATGGGGCCAAGGTAGGAGAACCCAAGTGCTTCGAACATCGTGCCGCCGACGGCCATGCCCTTGAGCATGTCCTTGGCGCGTTTGGCACCTTCGCGGAAGGGTTCCGGCAGCAGCGAGACCGCGCCCTTGGCGGCGGCCTTCAGCTCCTGGAACGGCTCGCCCGCGTAAAGGCGCGAGAGGTAGGAGGACAGCGCGCCCACTGGCGGGGCGATCGACATTTCATTGTCGTTCAGGATCACGAACAGCCGCTTGCCCAGGTGGCCTGCGTTGTTCATCGCCTCAAACGCCATGCCGGCCGACATTGAGCCGTCGCCGATCACCGCGATGGCGTCGCCGTTGCCCTCGGGGATCACGCCGCCCAGGTCGCGCGCCACGGCAAAGCCAAGCGCGGCGCTGATCGATGTGGAGCTATGGGCAGCACCGAACGGGTCGTAAGGCGACTCGGAGCGTTTGGTGAATCCGCTGAGGCCGTCCTTCATCCGCAGGGTGCGGATTCGATCGCGGCGCCCGGTGAGGATCTTGTGCGGGTAGCACTGGTGGGACACGTCCCAGATCACCTTGTCGCGCGGGGTGTCGAATACTGCGTGCAGGGCGGTGGTCAGCTCCACCACGCCAAGGCCCGCGCCGAGGTGGCCGCCAGTGACGGAGACGGCGGAAATGGTTTCCTGCCGCAGCTCGTGGGCCACCTGCACCAGCTGGGCATCCGTCAGCCCCTTCAGATCCGCGGGGCGCGTGATCTGGTCCAGAAGCGGGGTCTTGGGCCGGTCGGGCATGGTGTCTCCTTGGGCTGCGCCGGGCGGGATGCCAGGGCGTTGCGCGCGGTGTTTAGCTGTCGCGCGCAATAACGAAACGCGCAGCTTCCTTCAAGGTTGCAGCGTTTTCGCCATAATGTGACAACGCGGCGCAAGCCTCGCCGCACAGCGCGTTTGCGCGGGCTTTTGCTTCTTCCAGACCCAGCAGCGAGACAAAGGTCGCCTTGCCGGCGTCGGCGTCCTTGCGCACGGCTTTGCCGACCTTGGCGGCATCGCCTTCCACATCCAAGATGTCGTCAGCGATCTGGAAGGCAAGGCCAAGGGCGCGTGCGTATTGCCGCAGCGGTGCCGGGTCCGCACCCGCCAGCACGGCGCCGGCGGTGGCGGACCATTCGATCAGGCAGCCGGTCTTGCGGCCCTGCAGCCTGGTGATCTGGTCCAGCGTCAGCGGTTCGGCAGCACTTTCCGCTGCAATATCAAGCATCTGGCCAGACACCATACCGTCCTTGCCGGAGGATTGCGCCAGATCGCGGATCAGGGTCAGCGCATGGGGGCCAACCTTGGGGTTTGCCAGCAGTTCAAAGGCGAAGGTTTGCAGGCTATCGCCTGCCAGCACCGCCATTGCCTCATTCCATTTCCGGTGCACGGTCGGCTGGCCGCGGCGCAGGTCATCGTCGTCCATGCAGGGCAGATCGTCATGCACCAGGGAATAGGCGTGGATGCATTCTATGGCGAGCGCCGCCTCGATGGCTGCGTCTTGCGGCACGCCGTGCAGACGGGCGCTTTCCAGCACCAGAAAGCCGCGCAGCATCTTGCCGCCGGTGATGGCATAGCGCATGGCGGCGTGCAGTTCGTCACTTCCTGCCAGCCGCAGCTCCGTATGCGCGGTGATGCGGGTCTGTGCGTCTTTCAGCGCCTCTGTAAAGGGGCGCGTCTGGGTGTCTGCGGCGGCGGTCATGAGTTAGCCGGCGTCCAGCGGCTGGGTGCCCTTGGGGGTGCCGTTAGCGTCCAGGGTGATCGCGGCGACCTTTTCCTCGGCGCGTTTCAGCTCATCTTCGCAGCGTTTCTTCAGCGCCGCGCCGCGTTCGTACAGAGCGATGGAGGCATCCAGCGCCACGTCGCCGCGCTCCAGCTGGTCCACCACGCCTTCCAGCTCACGCATCGCCTGTTCAAAGCTCATCTGGTCTACGGGGGTCTCAGTCATGCCGGTGCCTTTGTCAGTTCTTCCACATGCGCGCGGGTTGCCGCGGCCAGCGCGTTCAGATCATATCCGCCTTCCAAAGTCGAGACGATACGGCCCCCGCAGAGTTCGCTTGCGAGTTTGCAGAGTTCGGCGGTGAGCCAGGCGAAATCCGCGGTCGCCCAGTTCAGATTGGCAAGCGGGTCGTCCTGATGAGCGTCAAAGCCCGCGGAGATGATGATCAGCTCCGGATTGAAGGCGCGCAGGCGGGGGAAGGCCTGGCCCTCATAAGCGGCCTGCATCTCTGCCCGGCCGGAGCCCGGCGCCAGCGGCATGTTGAGGATCTGGCCATCAGCGCCGTCCTCATCCGGGCGCCCGGAGCCGGGCCAGAGCGGCATCTGCTGGCTGGTGATCACCAGCGCGCGCGGCTCGTCCCACAAGAGGTCCTGGGTGCCGTTGCCGTGGTGCACGTCGAAGTCCACCACCGCCACGCGGCTGAGGCCGTGATGGTCCAGCGCGTGTTTGGCGGCCAGGGCCGCATTGCCGAACAGGCAGAAACCCATTGCAGTGTCTGTTTCCGCGTGATGCCCCGGCGGGCGCACCGCGGCAAAGGCGTTCTGCACCTCGCCGCCCAGCACCATGTCGACGCCGCGCACCACCGCGCCGGCAGCCCGGAAAGCCGCGTCCAGCGAGCCGGGGGACATGAAGGTGTCGCCGTCGATCTGCGCCCAGCCCTCCGCCGGGGACGCCTTGCGCAGGTCCGAGAGATAGGACGCCGGATGGATGCGCAGGATGTCGTCTTCGGCGGCCATCGGCGCGGTGACCCGCTTCAGGTCCAGCGGCTCCAGCGCGTGCAGGATGTGCTCCAGCCGTGCCACCCGTTCGGGGTGGCCTTCGGGTGTGAGGTGATTGAGGCAATCCGCGTGGGTGATCAGGGCGGTGGTCATGGGCGTGTTCCTCCGGCTGCGGGGCTTGGCGCGACCCTAGGGGGCGGGGGGCTGTGGCTGCAAGGGGAATCACGGGGTGGCATGCGTGCACCGCCTGTGCACTCCCCCGGTGCCATTTCGCCGGACGGATGGGGGCACTGCCCCGGCCCTGCGGAGTGGGGCTCTGCCCCGTTCGGCCCTGAAACCGTCCCCCGGACGGTTTCCAAGACGGGCCTCACCCCCCGGGATATATTTGGCAAGAGGAAAGCAGGGAAGTGTTAGTCGGGCGCCAGCATGTAGCCCGCGCCGCGGACCGTTTGGAGGTATTGAGGCTGTTTCGGGTTCGGCTCGATCTTGCGGCGCAGGCGGGTGATCTGGACGTCCACCGCGCGCTCCTGCGCCTGGCCGCGGTCGCGGCCCAGATCCTCGACCAGCTTGGTGCGGGAGACCGGCTCGCCGGGCTGGGCCGAGAAGATTTTCATCAGCTGGCTTTCGGTGCCGGTGAGGCGGATCAGCTCGTCACCCTGCCACATCTCGCCGCGCTCGATGTCATAGCGGATCGTGCCCAGATGCAGCACCTTGGGGGCAGCCTCTTGTGCAACCGTGTCCGGCATCCGCCGCAGGATGGCGTTCACCCGCAGCAACAGCTCCTTGGGCTCGAAGGGTTTCGGCAAATAGTCGTCCGCGCCGGCCTCCAGCCCCGCGATGCGGTCCTCGGTCTCGCCCTTGGCGGTCAGCAGCAGGATCGGGGTGGTCATGGTCTCGCGCAGCGATTGGGTCAGCGAGATGCCGTCCTCGCCCGGCATCATCACGTCCATGATGATCAGGTCGAAATCCAGCCCCGCCAGCACCCGCCGGGCATGGGCCGCATCGCGCGCCGCGGTGACCAGGAAGCCCGAGCGCATCAGAAATTTCTTCAGCAGGCCGCGGATCCGCTCATCATCGTCAACGATCAGGAGATGGGCGTCATTCATGCTCATGCACCCGTTTCCCGCAGCTTGGCATAGGCGCGGCGCATGTCGGCGTCCATCATCGCCTCCAGCACCTTTTTGAAACCCTGCACCGCTTCGGGGCCTGCGTCCTTGTAGGCGGCGCGCATCCGGGCGCGCTGGGCGTCCGACAGGGTGGCTTCCAGCGCTGCGCCCTGTTCGGTCAGGTAGAGGTGGCGTTCGCGCTTATCCAGCTCGCCCACTTTGCTTTCGACCAGGCCGTCGCCGATTAGGGTGCGCAGCACCCGGTTCAGCGATTGCTTGGTGACGCCCAGAATGCTGAGCAGGTTGTTCACCGTGGTGCCGGGGGAGCGGTTGATGAAATGGATCGCCCGGTGGTGCGCCCGGCCATAGGATATTTCCGCGAGGATCCGGTCCGGATCGGCAGTAAAGCCGCGGTAGGCAAAGAACATCGCCTCGATCCCCTGGCGCAGCTGCTCATCTGTCAGAAACAGCAGGCTTTCGCCGCTGTATCCCTGCCCTGTCCGGCCTTCAGGCATTCGGTGCCCCCTCATTTGTCTTGCCGGTCAGTTTATGTCAGTGTTGTTGACATTCCAAGGGTGAAGATGTATCGAATCCCAGCTTTGGCGCAATATTATGTCCGTTGCGGCCGTAAATTGCGCAATTATTGAAAATCACCGCAGAGTTTCAGGAGGGTGCGGCATGGCAGGTTATGACGACCGCGACGGTGTGATCTGGATGGATGGAGAGCTGGTCGACTGGCGGGATGCCAAGGTGCATATCCTGACCCATGCGATGCATTATGCCTCCTCCGTTTTCGAAGGCGAGCGCGCTTATAACGGCAAGATCTTCAAGAGCCGGGAGCATTCCGAGCGCCTGATCGCCTCGGCTGAGGCGCTGGATATGCCGATGCCCTATACCGTCGATCAGATCGAGGCGGCGAAGGAGGAAACCCTCAAGGCCTCCGGCCTGCAGGACGCTTATGTGCGGGCGCTGGTGTGGCGCGGGTCGGGTGAGGACATGGGCGTGGCGTCGGCCAAGAACCCGGTCCGGATGGCGATCGCGGTCTGGGGCTGGGGCGCCTACTATGGCGATGCCAAGATGAAGGGTGCCAAGCTCGACATCGCAGAATGGAAACGTCCGAGCCCGGAAACCATTCCGGTCCATGCCAAGGCGGCGGGCCTCTACATGATCTGCACCATCTCCAAGCACAAGGCGGAGGCCAAGGGCTGCTCCGACGCGCTGTTCATGGACTGGCGCGGTTATGTGGCCGAGGCCACCGGCGCCAACGTGTTCTTTGTGAAAGACGGCGAAGTGCACACCCCGCTGGCGGATTGCTTCCTCAATGGCATTACCCGCCAGACCGTGATCCAGATGCTCAAGGACAAGGGCATTACTGTGCACGAGCGCCGCATCAAGCCGGAAGAGATGGAAGGCTTTGAGCAGTGCTGGCTGACCGGCACCGCCGCCGAGGTGACCCCGGTCGGGCAGATCGGTGAGTACACGTTCGAGGTCGGCGACCTGACCCGCGAGATCGCCGAGGACTACGAGAAACTGGTCCGCGCTTAAGCGCCCGCCAGGACAGACCGGAAAACCCCCGCCTGCGTGCGGGGGTTTTTCTTTGCGGCTGCAGGACTGCGTGGCATGTCGCAGCACATAGCGGCTAACTCCCTTTTCCTTCACAGTTCCAATTAGTGTGCCATAGTCGGGCATATTGCTGAAAAGTCATTCCAGGGCATGCTGCGTGCTGCTGCCCGATAAGGAGGAGCAGGAACGCGATGGACCTGAGCATTGCCTACGTAAGTTATTTTGAGCTGGGCCTGCGGCTGCTGTGCGCCGCGGCTGCCGGGGCGCTTTTGGGTCTGGACCGGGAGCTGCGGCACCGCAAGGTGGGCATGCGGACCTACATGATTGTTTCGCTTGGGGCGGCGGGATTCACGCTGATCACCATGGAAATGTCGATGGAGGCGCTGAACCTTGAGATGGGGGCTGACCCCACCCGGATCATGCAGGGGCTGGTCGGGGCGATCGGCTTTCTCGGCGCCGGGGCGATCATCCAGGGGGACGAGCGTGTTGGAGGTATGGCGACCGCAGCCAGCCTGTGGGTGGCCGGAGGCGTCGGCATGGCTTCGGGACTTGGGTATTATGTGCACGCGGTGCTGCTGGCAGCGGGCGCGGCCGGCATTCTGGCGATGAGCCGGCTGATGAGCAACCGCGGGCGCAAGGACCGGCCGGACATCCATGACTGACGTCGTGCAGGAGCATTGCCGCTAGGCTGCGCCGTTCCTGCGGCTGTGGCGAGGCTTTGCCTGAGCGTTCACATTCCCTTGCAGATCGTCCGGGACCATGGACGGCGGGTGCCAGACGCCTAACATCAAGGCCATGTTGGATCTGCTCAGCGATATCCTCACCCGGCTGTCCCTCAGGGGGACGCTTTATTTCCGCACCTCCTTCACCCCGCCGTTCGGAATCCAAGTGCCGGATTACGAAAACGTAGCGCGGTTCCACTTCGTTCAGCGCGGCGAGCTGAATGTGCATGTGCCGGCGAGCGGCGAGACGCTGCGGCTGAAGCAGGGCGATTTGGTGCTGATCCCGCATGGCGCGGCGCATATGCTGCTGTGCAACGAGGTGCAGCCGCTGGAGGCGCTGCCGTTGGAGCAGGTGCTGCAGGAGGCGGGCTATGACGGCGGCGGGGTGCTGGTCTATGGCGGCGCGGAGGAGGTGCGCGATACCCGGCTGATCTGCGGCCATTTCTCCTTTGCCGCGATGCCGGGGCGGCGCGGTGCCGGGCATATGCTGATCGACCGGCTGCCGCCCCATATCGTGATCGAGAACTACGGCGAGGCTGCCGGGGCCTGGATCGAGGCGACGCTGCGGATGATCGGCTCCGAGGTGCAGGGTGCCCGCATCGGCGGCGATCTGATTGCGCTGAAGCTGTCCGAGGTGCTGTTTGCACAGGCGATCCGCGCCTATCTGGAGCATCAGAGCCCCAGCGGATCGGCGCTGGCTGGGTTTGCCGACCCGCGCATCTCGCGGGCGCTGACGGCGTTTCACCAGGCGCCTGCCAGGGAGTGGAGCGTGGAAGGGCTGGCGCGCGAGGCCGGGATGTCGCGCACCGCCTTTGCCCAGGAGTTCACCGCCAAGATGGAGGTGACGCCGATGCAATACCTGACCAGCTGGCGGATGCAGATCGCCTGTCAGGGGCTGGCGGAGCAGGGGCTGAACGTGGCCGATGCGGCGGAGATTGCCGGCTACGCGTCCGAGGCGGCGTTCTCGCGCGTGTTCCGAAAACAGGTGGGCATGTCGCCTGCGGCCTACCGGCAGCAGCATGCAGCGGCCTGACTTGCTGAGGCGTCCGCAGTTTGGACGATCTGCATAGTTTGCGGGAGGATCTGAAATTCACCGTCCGGGATGACTGGGCCAATCTGGGGGCAGAGCCGTTTCAGCGGCCAAGACACCTCAGTAACAAGGACCTGAGCCATGCCCCTGCGTTTCGTGACCCGTACCATCCATGCCTATCTCGACTATCCCGTGGCCGTCGCCCTGATGGGGCTGCCGTTTCTGCTGGGTCTCGGCGAAAGCAATCCGCTG
Source organism: Leisingera sp. ABM4_103 (assembly GCF_056158685.1). Taxonomy (NCBI): domain Bacteria; kingdom Pseudomonadati; phylum Pseudomonadota; class Alphaproteobacteria; order Rhodobacterales; family Roseobacteraceae; genus Leisingera; species Leisingera sp. ABM4_103. The sequence continues at coordinate 1,416,199 of NZ_JBSWTU010000005.1, forward strand.
GCGCTGTGGCTGTCGGTGGCAACCGGCATCGCCGCCTTGGTGCTGACGGTGCTGACCGACCATCACCTCGGCCTGATCCGGGTGCTGCCCTACAAGCTGCACCTGACCGTTGACCTGATTGTCGGGATCACCTTTCTGGCAGCCCCTTTTCTCTTCGGCTTTGCCGGGCTTGATTCTGCCTTCTACTTGCTGAATGGGGCTGCGGTGGTTGCGGTGATCTCGCTCACCGCGCCGGAAGAGGCCGAGGAAGCCTCTGCCTGACCGTTATTGGCGCAAGAGCCAGTCCACCACTGTCTTGGCCCGGCCCTGTGCGCTGGGCCAAAGCACATAGAACCCCTGGTCTCCCAGGCGCGGTGCCTGCCACAGGATTTCCAGCGGCTGGCCGCCCAGGAAAATGCGCGGTACCAGGGCAATCCCCTGGCCGTTCATCGCAGCATCCATCGCCAGTGCGGTCTGGTTGAATTGCAGGACCCGGCCCTTGGCGGTGAGCCCCTCCTGCCGCAGCAGATGGTCCCAGTGCCGGTGCCCGTCCTGGATCAGCGTATGCTGGGCGAGATCAGCCAATTCCAGAACTTTTTCCTGTGTTAGAGCCGAATCCGGCCTGGCCACGGCCACCAGATCCACCAGCGACAGGAGGGCGGAGTTCAAACTGCTTTCCTGCGGTTTGCTGCCCTGGCGGATGGCAATGTCGATGCCGTCGCGCTTGAAATTTGTCAGGTTTTCCTCGGCGACCACCCGCAGGTCGATGTCCGGGTGCCGCGCCTCGAATTCCGGCAGCCGGGGCACCAGCCATTTGGCGGCAAAGGAGGGCGGCACCGACAGCGTCACCCGCTGTACAGCCGGGGCCAGCTTGTCAGTCGCCTCCCGGATCAGCGTCAGGGCCTGTTGCACCGGCGCATGGTAGCTGCGCCCGGTGTCAGTCAGTGTCAGCCCGCGGGCGTGGCGGTGGAACAGCTTGTGTCCCAGATCCGCCTCAAGCCGCCGCACCTGCTGCGCCACCGCACCTTGGGTCAGGTGCAGCTCCTCCGCCGCGCGGCCGAAGTTCAGGTGGCGGGCGGCAGCGTCGAACATCCGCAGGGCGTTGAGGTTGGGAAGGCGCATCGGGTCTCAGCCAGTAGATTTCCTACAGTCTGGCGTGATGAGACATGATTGGTCAAGCGCGGCTGCAACGGCCATCTTGGAGGCAAGCAAAGGAGTATGGATATGACCAAGGTTGCTCTCTTCACCGCCGCGGGCAGCGGCATGGGCGCGGATGCTGCCCGCCATCTTCATTCGCAGGGGTATGAGGTTGCGATCCTCTCCTCCTCCGGCAAGGGAGAGGCCCTGGCGCAGGAGCTGGGCGGGGTAGGCCACACCGGCTCCAACCTGGAGCAAGGCGATCTGCAGGCGCTGGTGGACAAGGCGATGGATCGCTGGGGGCGGATTGATGTTCTGGTCAATTCCGCGGGCCACGGGCCCAAGGGCGATATCATGGAGATCAGCGACGATGACTGGCATCAGGGGATGGAATACTACCTGATGAACGTGATCCGTCCGGCACGGCTGGTGGCGCCGATCATGGCGGCGCAGGGCAAGGGGTCGATCATCAATATCTCCACCTTTGCGGTGTTTGAGCCGGATCCGCTGTTCCCTACCTCCGGCGTGTTCCGGGCCGGGCTGGCGAGCTTTACCAAGCTGTTTGCAGACAAGTTTGCAGGCCAGGGCGTGCGGATGAACAACGTGCTGCCGGGCTTTATCGACAGCCTGCCGGAGACTGAGGACCGCAAGGCGCGGATCCCGATGGGCCGCTATGGCGCTGCTCGTGAAGTGTCGGCGCTGATTGCCTATCTGGCCTCGGATGATGCGGCCTATACCACCGGACAGAACATCCGCGTTGACGGAGGACTGACCCGTGCAATCTGAGACGGGCTGCCTGGGGCACAGGCTCAACTGGCGCAAAACCCCTTGTTAGAGCCTGTTATCCACCCTTGGGGTCTATCATCGGCTTGGCCTTGCCGCGCTGCAGGCCCAGCCGGTGCTCGCGCCAGATCACCAGCACATTGCCGGCGATGACCAGCGCTGCGCCTGCCAGCATAACCAGCGTCGGCCACTCATCGAACCAGACGTAGCCGATGACGATGGCAAATATCATCGAAGCGTAATCGTAGGGCGCCAGCATCGAGGCCGGAGCAAAGCGGTAGGAGGAGGTGACCAGGATCTGCGCCACCCCGCCCACCAGCCCGGCGCTGACCAGCAGCGCGGCGGTTTGCGCATCCGGCATCACCCAGCCAAAGGGCGCGGTCAGCAGCGCGAGGCCGGAGGCGGTCAGCGAGAAGTAGAACACGATGGCCGCGGTATGCTCCGACTGCACCATGCGGCGGATGTGGATTTGCACGAAGCCGCGGGCGACGGTGGCGGCGACCACCAGCAGCACCCCCAGCATGGCGCCATCCTCCAGATCGCCGCCAAGGCGGGGCCAGATCATGATCAGCACACCCAGCAGGCCGATGGCCACAGCGCTGATCCTTACCATGCGGATGGTCTCGCCCAGGAACAGCGCTGCCAGAATCAGCGTGAAGATCGGGGTGGCGTATCCGATGGCGGTGACCTCAGGCAGCGGCAGCAGCGCCAGCCCCATGAAAGTCATCCCCATCGCCGAGGTGCCGACCAGCCCGCGCCACACGTGAAACATTGGCTTTTTGGTGATCAGGCCGTGCCGCAGCTCTCCGCGCGCGACGAGCCAGGCGACGATGACCGGGATAGCAAAGAAGGAGCGGAAGAACACGGCCTCTCCCGCCGGCACGGTTTCGGAGGTGGCCTTGATGATCCCGGACAGCGCGGTGAACAGCGCAATTGCGGTCACTTTCAGCAGGACCGCCAGAACAGGCCGATGCGATGTTAAGGATTCCGCCATGGCGCGACCCTGCGCCCAAGCGCCGCAAAGATCAATGGCTTGATTTCGGCACGCGGGGGCGCGCAAATGGCGCCGACAGATGAAGGAGCCGCCGATGTATGACGCCAACCACCTGATCCGCCAGCTGCACGTGTCGTCCCTGGGGCGGGAGGACGATGTCTTTGCCAGGCTTCCCGGTGGCGGCACGGTTACCTTTGGCGCGCTGTTTGCCGGGGCGGAGCGGATGGCGGCGGCGCTAGCGGGCCAGGGGGTGCAGCCGGGGGACCGGGTGGCGGTGCAGGTTCAGAAAACCATCCAGGCGATTGAGCTTTACCTGGGTACGGTGATGGCGGGCGGCATCTTTCTGCCCTTGAACACTGCTTATACCGGGCCGGAGGTCGCCTATTTCGTCGGCGATGCAACGCCCCGGGTGGTGGTCTGCGATCCTGCACGGCGGGAGGAGATCAGCGCGGTCTCCGGGGAGGCCAAGGTGCTGACACTGGATGCGGCGGGGCAGGGCAGCTTGCGGGATCTGGCGGACGGGCAGGGCGGCTTTGATCCGATGGCCCGGCAGGCGGATGATCTTGCGGCGATTCTCTACACCTCAGGCACCACCGGCCGCTCCAAGGGTGCTATGCTGAGCCATGATAACCTTGCCTCCAATTCGCTGACCCTGCGGGATTACTGGCGGTTCACCAAGGACGACGTGCTGATCCATGCGCTGCCGATCTTCCACACCCACGGGCTGTTTGTGGCGACCAATGTGGCGCTGTTTGCGGGTAGCCAGGCGGTGTTTCTGCCGGGGTTCGATGCCGATGCCATTCTTGAGGCGATGCCCAACGCCACGGCGCTGATGGGGGTGCCGACGTTCTATACCCGGCTGCTGGCGGATGACCGGCTGACGCCGGAGCGCGCTGCAAATATGCGGCTTTTCATCTCCGGCTCCGCACCGTTGCTGGTGGACACCCACGAGCAGTGGGAGGCCCGCACCGGCCACCGCATCCTGGAACGCTACGGGATGACCGAAACCAACATGAGCACGTCGAACCCCTATGACGGAGAGCGCCGGGCCGGCACTGTCGGTTTCCCGCTGCCTGGGGTGGCGGCACGGGTGATCCGGGACGGAGCTGAGGTGCCCGCCGGAGAGATCGGTGTGCTGGAGGTGCGCGGGCCGAACGTGTTTCAGGGCTATTGGCAGATGCCCGAAAAGACGGCGGAGGAGCTGCAGCCGGACGGATGGTTCATCACCGGCGACATGGCGAAGGTTGATGCCGATGGCTATGTCACCATTGTCGGGCGCGAGAAAGATCTGATCATCACCGGCGGCTTCAACGTCTACCCCAAGGAAGTGGAGAGCCTGATCGACGACCTGCCTGGCGTGCTGGAAAGCGCGGTGATCGGGGTGCCGCATCCAGACTTTGGCGAGGGTGTGGTGGCCGTGGTGGTGCCGGAGGGTGAGGGCACCAGCGCGGCGGCGATCAAGGCGGCGCTGTCCGGGCAATTGGCCAAGTTCAAGCAGCCCAAGGAGATCCTCCTGCTGGACGCGCTGCCGCGCAACACCATGGGAAAGGTGCAGAAGAAAGCCCTGCGTGAGGAATTCGCAGAGCTGTTTGGTTAGTACCTGATCCGCCCGGCCGATAGGCCGGGCTGCGCCTGCCTGCCCACGGCAGGCGCATTCGCGCCCGCCCAGACAGGCGCAGCCCTCAAGTCTTAAGACGAGTGCGCTGCCGTATGCGCCTCTTCCTCGCGCCATTCCCGCACCGCCTGCACCAGGATCTGGAAGGCGGAGTTCAGGAACAGCCCGCCCATGATCCCGGCCACAATGAGGTCGGGCCAGCCGGTAGCGGTGCCCCAGACGCCAAGCGCCGCGATCATCACCGCTACGTTACCGATGGCGTCATTGCGCGAGCACAGCCAGACCGAGCGCACATTGGCGTCGCCGTCCTTGTAGCGTGCCAAGAGCAGCACCGAGATCAGGTTGGCCGCCAGCGCCATGAAGCCGATCACCCCCATGATATGGGCCTGCGGCACGCCGACGTAAAACACCTGATAGATCGTGGAGCCGAACACCCAGAGTCCCATCAGCAGGAGGCTGATTCCCTTGCCGAGTGCCGCCAGCGCGCGGGTGCGCAGGGTGGCGCCGATCACCGCCAGCGAGATGCCATAGGTCAGCGCATCGCCCAGAAAGTCCAAGGCGTCCGCCTTCAGCGCCTGGCTGCCGGACAGCTGGCCCGCGCCCATTTCCACCGCGAACATGCCGGCGTTGATGGCGATCACCAGCCAAAGCCTGCGTTTGTAGTCCGCCGATACCCCGTCAAACCGGGCCTCATGATTGCAGCAGCCTGCCATTGCTCTTGTCCTCATCCCTGATTCGAGATCAATTTAGGGCCTCTAGTCACTAGAGCATCAAGAGGTCATTGCGATGTTTTCCATCGGTCAGCTGTCCAAGGCCACCGGCGTGAAGGTTCCGACCATCCGCTATTACGAGGAGATCGGCCTGCTGCCGGAACCGGGCCGCAATGCCGGCAACCAGCGCCGCTACGGGCAGGACGGCATGCAGGCGCTGGGCTTCATCAAGCACGCCCGGGACCTTGGCTTTTCGCTGGAGGACATCAAGGCGCTGATGGGGCTGGACGGGCAGCTGGGCGATGATTGCGCCGAGGCCGACCGGCTCGCCCGCAGCCAGCTGCGGAACGTGCGCGCGCGGATTGCGAGGCTGGAGCGCCTGGCCGCGGAACTGGAGCGGATCAGCCACCTGTGCGACGGCGGCAATGGCGGCTGCTGCAAGGTGCTGACCGCGCTGGGCGATCACAGCCAATGCGCAAGTGAGCATGATTGAGGACGCAGGCTGAGAGGAATTGCCCGAACTGCACTCGGGCAAACTCCTTTGTTAGAGCCTGATCTTTAGCCGATGCGGCCCTGGTTTTCGCCGATCTGACCGCGGTGCAGCAGCAGGTGGTCCAGGATCACGCAGGCCATCATTGCCTCCGCCACCGGCACCGCGCGGATGCCGACGCAGGGGTCGTGGCGGCCCTTGGTGATCACCTCGGTGGCGGAGCCGTCCTTGCGGATCGACTTGCGCGGGGTGAGGATCGAGGACGTCGGCTTCACCGCAAAACGCACCACCACATCCTGCCCGGTGGAGATGCCGCCGAGGATGCCGCCGGCGTGGTTGGAGGAGTATTCGGGGCCGTTTGCGCCCATGAAGATCTCGTCAGCGTTTTCCGAGCCCTTCAGGCGCGCGGCGTTCATGCCCTCGCCGATCTCGACGCCCTTCACGGCGTTGATCGACATCATCGCGGCGGCCAGATCGGTGTCGAGCTTGCCATACACCGGCGCGCCGATGCCGGCGGGAACGCCGCGTGCCACCACCTCGACCACGGCGCCAACCGAGTCATGCGCCTTGCGCAGGGCTTGCAGGTAGTCTTCCCACTCCTGAACCGCGCCTGCGTCGGGGATCCAGAAATCATTCTGTTCAATCGCGTCCCAGTCAAACCGGCTGCGGTCGATCTCCAGCTCACCCATTTGGGTCATGTAGCCCTTGATCTCCAGCCCCGGCACCAGCGCCTTGATTGCTTCACGTGCAACACCGCCGGCCGCAACCCGCGCTGCGGTTTCGCGGGCAGAGGACCGGCCGCCGCCGCGGTAGTCGCGGTTGCCGTATTTCTGGAAATAGGTGATGTCGGCGTGGCCCGGGCGGAAGGTCTGGGAAATCTCGCCGTAGTCCTTGGAGCGCTGGTCGGTGTTTTCGATCATCAGCTGGATCGGGGTGCCGGTCGATTTGCCCTCGAACACGCCGGACAGGATCTTGACCGCGTCGGGCTCGTTGCGCTGGGTGGTGTTCTTGTTCTGGCCGGGGCGGCGCTTGTCGAGCCACTGCTGCAGCATTTCCGGTTCCAGCGGCACATTCGGCGGGCAGCCGTCGACGGTGGCGCCTAGCGCGGGTCCGTGGCTCTCGCCCCAGGTGGTGACGCGGAAGAGGTGTCCAAAGCTGTTCATCGACATGCGGCGCGGTCTCCTTTGGGCCGTGCTTAGCGGGCGGGGGCCTGTCTCTCAAGAGGTTTCCTGTGCGGCAAACCGGGCAGGGGCGCTGCCCCCGCCGCCTGCGGCGGCTACCCCGGGATATTTTCAGCCAGAAGAACAGGGGATCCCGGTTGCGGGCGGTCCAGTTTGCCCGGAGCATAGGTCCTGACGGCGCTTTGGCTTGTTATTGCTGCATCCTGGGTCTAATGTCCGCGCCACCTCGGGGTGCGCCTTGGCGCTGAGATGACACCCGTTGAACCTGAACCGGATCACACCGGCGGAGGGAAGGTACTGGACAGCCTCCACCCTTGCCCAAAGCCGCAAAGGAGGATGGCATGAAACATCTTGCATTTGCAGCGGGACTGCTCGGCGCCTCGGCAGCGTTTGCCGACACGCCCGAACTGGTCGTTTACACCTATGACAGCTTTGTTTCCGACTGGGGCCCGGGCCCGGCGGTGGAGAAAGCCTTTGAAGAGGTCTGCGGCTGCGACCTGAAGCTGGTCGGCGCGGGCGACGGCGCGGCGCTGCTGGCGCGGGTCAAGCTGGAGGGCGAACGCTCGGACGCTGACGTCGTGCTGGGCCTCGACACCAACCTGACCTCGGCGGCCAAGGAAACCGGCTTGTTTGCCGAGCATTCGGTCAGCGCCGATTACGCGCTGCCGGTTGAATGGAACGACGCGACCTTTGTGCCCTATGACTGGGGCTACTTTGCCTTTGTCCATAACGCTGACGCCGCGGCGCCTGCGGATTTCAAGGCGCTGGCCGCCAGCGACAAGAAGATCGTGATCCAGGACCCGCGCTCCTCGACCCCCGGGCTGGGCCTGCTGCTGTGGGTGAAGGCGGCCTATGGCGATGAGGCGCCGGAGATCTGGAAGGGTCTTTCCGACAATGTCGTGACCGTGACCAAGGGCTGGTCCGAGGCCTATGGCATGTTCCTGGAGGGCGAGGCTGACATGGTTCTCTCCTACACCACCTCGCCTGCGTATCACCTGATTGCGGAGGAAGATGGCTCCAAGGCGGCGGCGGCCTTTGATGAGGGCCATTACATGCAGGTGGAAGTTGCCGGCAAGCTGGCAAACAGCGACCAGCCGGAGCTGGCGGACCAGTTTCTGGCCTTCATGGTGTCGGACGCGTTCCAGTCGGTCATCCCGACCACCAACTGGATGTATCCGGCGGTGACACCGGCGGCGGGTCTGCCGGAAGGATTCGACACCCTGATCGCGCCGGAGAAATCGCTGCTGCTGAGCGAGTCTGAAGCGGCTGAGGTCCGTGATGCGGCGCTGGGCGAATGGCTGGACGCGCTCAGCCAGTAAGCGCCTTTCCCGGGATCAGCGCAGCCCTGCTGGTGGCTGCGCTGATCTTGGGGACGCTGGGGGCTGTGGCCCTCAGGGCGGAGGCCGGCAGCGGGTTTGGCGCCAGTGACTGGGCCGCGCTGCGGTTCACGCTGACACAGGCAAGCCTGTCGGCGCTCTTGAGCGTCGGCCTTGCCGTTCCCGTCGCCCGCGCGCTGGCGCGGCGGCGGTTTCCGGGGCGGAGCCTGTTGATTGCCCTGTTGGGCGCGCCGTTCATCCTGCCGGTGATTGTTGCCATTCTTGGCCTGTTGGCGGTCTTTGGCCGCGCTGGCTGGTTGAGCCAGGGGCTGATTTCCCTCGGGTTAGAGCCTGTTCAGATCTACGGCCTGCACGGGGTGGTGCTGGCGCATGTGTTTTTCAACCTGCCGCTGGCGACCCGGCTGATCCTGCAAGGCTGGCAGGAGATCCCCGCCGAACGCTTCCGCCTGGCGGCGCAGCTCGATGCCGGGCCGCTGGCGATGTGGCGGCTGCTGGAAGGGCCGATGCTGCGGCGGGTGGCGCCGGGGGCGCTGGCGGTGGTCTTTGCCATTTGCTTGTCGAGCTTTGCGGTGGCGCTGACCTTGGGGGGCGGCCCCCGGGCCACCACGATTGAGCTGGCAATCTATCAGGCGTTCCGGTTTGATTTCGACCTGGGCCGGGCGGCGCTGTTGTCGGGCCTGCAGCTACTGCTGACAGGCGCCGCCGCGATGGTGGCGCTGCGGGTTTCGGCGGGTGAGGGTTTTGGTGCCGGGCTGGACCGCGTGGTGCGGCGCTGGGACGGGCAGAGCGCCTCGGCGCGCGGCCTGGATGGCTTTTGGATTGTGCTGTCCGCTGCCTTTCTGCTGCTGCCGCTGACGGCAATTGTGCTGGCCGGGCTGCCGGGGCTGGCGGGCTTGAAAGGCACGGCCTGGCAGGCTGCCGGGACCTCCATTCTGGTGGCTGCGCTCAGCACCGTGATCCTGCTGCTGCTGGCCCTGCCGATGGCCGCCGCCGTGGCGGCGGGGCGGAACGGCGTGACCGAGCTGTCCGGTATCCTGGGGCTTGCGGCCTCACCGCTGGTGATCGGCACCGGGCTGTTCATTCTGATCTACCCCATAGCCGATCCGTTTGCGCTGGCGCTGCCGGTGACGGCGATGGTCAATGCGGTGATGGCGCTGCCTTTCGCGATGCGGATCCTAGTGCCGCGGGCGCGCGAGGTGCTGGCGCGTTATGGCCGCCTGTCGCTGTCGCTGGACATGCGGGGCTGGGCTTTTGTCCGGCGGGTCTACCTGCCGCGGATGCGGGCGCAGACGGGGTTTGCCGCCGGGCTGGCGGCTGCGCTGTCGATGGGCGATCTGGGGGTGGTGGCGCTGTTTGCAGATCCGGACTTCGCGACGCTGCCGCTGCAGATCTACCGCTTGATGGGGGCCTACCGGATGGAAGCGGCTGCGGCTGCGGCGCTGCTCTTGCTGATTCTGTCGATGGGGGCATTCTGGATCTTGGACCGCGGGGGACGCTGGCATGCTGAGGCTTGAGACCTGCCGGATCATGAACGGCGATTACGCGGTGGAGGCGGACCTGGAGATCAGCCCCGGCGCTTGCGTGGCGGTGATCGGCCCGTCCGGTGCCGGGAAGTCCACGCTGGTGGAGGCGGTTGCCGGTTTTCTGCCGGTCACCCGCGGGCGGATTTCGTGGAACGGGTCGGACCTGACGCACAGGCCGCCGGGCAAGCGTCCGGTGGCGATGCTGTTTCAAGACGGCAACCTGTTCCCGCATATGACTGTGGCGCAGAATGTGGGCTTGGGGCTGCATGCGAACCTGCGGCTGAGCCAGACGGAGTGGAGCCGGGTGGACGCGGCCTTGGAACGGGTCGGGCTTGGCGGCATGGGCGCGCGCAAGCCAGCGGCGCTGTCGGGCGGCCAGCAGAGCCGGGTGGCCTTGGCGCGGGTGCTGGTGCAGGGGCGCGATATTCTGCTGCTGGATGAGCCCTTTGCGGCGTTGGGGCCGGCCCTGAAGACGGAGATGCTGGACCTGGTCGCGGAGCTGGCGCGCGAGAACGGCGCGACAGTGCTGATGGTCAGTCACGATCCCAATGACGCGCGCCGGATTGCCGATCAGGTGGTGCTGGTGGCGGAGGGCAGGGCTTATCCGCCGAGAGCGACGGCGGAGCTGCTGGATAACCCGCCGCCTGCCCTGAAGGCGTATTTGGGGTAGTCTTTGGCCGGGCCGCTTGTGGCCAGGCCTGCGCCCGCCTGCTCCCGGGCGGGCGCAGGCCTCTGTTTTATGCGGCCCGCGCCGTTTCCCGCGTTTTGGTGATCATCAATGCGGCACTGGCGGCTTCGTTGCCTTTCTGCACGAAGTGCGCGCGGTAGATCGCGTTGTGATGCTCCGTCTCCTGATACTGATGCGGGGTCAGCGAGACCGAAAGCACCGGCACCCCGGTGTCCATGCTGGCGCGCATCAGACCGTCGACCACGGCCTGGGCCACAAAGTCATGCCGGTAGATGCCACCGTCGACGACTAGCGCAGCGCAGGCGACGGCGGCGTATTTGCCGGTCCTGGCCAGCTCCTGTGCCAGCAGCGGCATCTCGAAGGCTCCGGGGGCGTCGAACACGTCGACCTGATCCGCCGGGATCAGCTGGAGGAAGCCTTCCAGCGCGCGGTCGACAATATCTGCGTGCCATTGCGCCTTGATGAAGGCGTAGCGGGTGTGTGTCATGTCGTAATCTCCTTGTGTGTCTGACACGTCACCCAAGGCGATCACGAACAGACGGGCGTACGCCTGGCGCCGCCCTTCTGCACGTTCTCTTCCATCCGGACTGTGACCGTCGGCTCTGGAGTTGCACCAGATCTGCTGACACTTCCGAAACCTCGGAAGCCGCTCGCGGGCTTGCGGGACGTGCCCGCTTACCGCCGGTGGGGAATTCCGCCCCGCCCTGAGAACGCCGGGACTGTGGCAAGCGGCGGGGATTTCTGCAAGCGGGAATTGCGGCACGGTGTCAGGTCTCGACCAAGTCGTAGTGCTTGATGGTGCGCGACTCGACCAGCTCAGCCTCGGCGGGGTCGATGTGCGGGCTGGTGTAATCCTCGCCCACGAAGGCCTTGAGGGAGGCCAGGTCCTTCCAGACCATGACAAAGCTGAATTCTCGCGGGGTTCCGGCGCGCGGCGCGCCGGGCAGGACAGAGACGATGCCGTCGGTGCCTTTCATCAGCGGGATTGCTGTTTCATGGAAGAACTTGCTGAACTCGGCTTCCTTGCCCGGACGGATGACAACCTGGAATATTCGCATGATCATTGGGGGTCTCCTGCCACTTGTTACACAGACCCAGTTTAACACAGTGCGGTGATTGCCCCTTCCCCTCAGGCCCGCTTGCATTAGGCTGCGGCCAAACAGCGGAGGATTTTCCATGAGGCTCACCTATTCCCAAGCATCACCCTTTGCCCGCAAGGTCGTTGTGTTGCTGCATGAAACCGGGCAGGCGGACGATGTTGAAATCTTTGATGTCACTACCACGCCCTTGAAGCCCAGCCCGGATGTGAAGGCCAGCAACCCGCTGGCCAAGATCCCGGCGCTGGAGCGCAATGACGGGCCGGCGCTGTATGACAGCCGGGTGATCTGCGCCTATCTGGACGAGCGCGCGGGCGGCAAGCTGTATGGCCGCGGCTGGGACAGCAAGGTGCTGGAAGCAACCGCTGACGGGATCATGGATGCGGCCGTGCTGATGTCCTATGAAAAACGGCTGCGCCCAGAAGAAAAGCAGTGGGACGGCTGGCTGGACGCACAGCAGAGCAAGGTTCTGGGCGGCTGCGCGGCGCTGAATGCGCGATGGATGAGTCATCTGCGGGGGCCGTTGGATATCGGACAGATCGCGGTGGCCTGCGCGCTGGCCTATGTGGACTTCCGCCACCCGGATACAAACTGGCGCCAGGGCAACGAGGCGCTGGCTGAGTGGTTTTCCGAGTTCGAATCGCGCCCGTCGATGCAGGCGACAAAACCGCCTGCGGCGTGAGCCCAGCCTCTTGAAACGGACGGGTGCCGCAACGATATGGGTGCGGCACTGTCACACAGGCGTGACAGAATTGCCTTCTGCGGCTTTCTGCGCGCCCATGACCGCTGGACGAACGGCTCTCTCCCCGCTAGACACGCGCCAGAGTCACTGCGAGCAATCGCGGTGCATGCGCATGTTTGCCCTAAACGGGCGCTGGAATTGGAGAAAACCTCGTGTCCCACGCAGAAGACCACGAAGGAACCCGGAGAGATTTCCTCTACTACGCCACTGCCGGCGCCGGGGCAGTGACCGCGGGTGCCGCCGTATGGCCCCTGGTCAACCAGATGAACCCCTCCGCCGACGTTAAAGCGCTGTCCTCGATCCTGGTCGATGTCAGCGGCGTGGAAGTAGGCACGCAGATTTCGGTCATGTTCCTGGGCAAGCCGGTGTTCATCCGCCGCCGCACCCAGGAAGAGATCGAGGCCGCCCGTGCCGTGGAGCTGTCCGACCTGATCGACCCGCGGTCGGAAAACCCGAACAAACCGGGCACCGACGCGGCGGACGTGAACCGCACCATGGATGACGCCGGCGAATGGCTGGTGATGATGGGTGTTTGCACCCACCTCGGCTGTGTGCCGCTGGGCGACGGTGCCGGCGAATTCAACGGCTGGTTCTGCCCCTGCCACGGCTCGCACTACGACACCGCAGGCCGCATCCGCAAAGGTCCGGCGCCGGAGAACCTGCACGTGCCGGTGGCTGAGTTCACCGACGCCAACACCATCAAGCTGGGATAAGGAAACGCGCTCATGTCCGGTATTCCCCACGACCATTACGAGCCGAAGACAGGCGCAGAGAAGTGGCTGCACAGCCGCCTGCCCATCGTCGGCCTGATCTATGACACCATCATGATCCCCACCCCCAAGAACCTGAACTGGTGGTGGATCTGGGGCATCGTCCTGGCGTTCTGCCTGGCGCTGCAGATTGTCACCGGCATCGTCCTGGTGATGCACTACACCCCGCATGTCGATATGGCGTTTGCCTCCGTCGAGCACATCATGCGCAACGTGAACGGCGGCCATATGCTGCGCTACCTTCACATGAACGGCGCTTCGCTGTTCTTTGTTGCTGTCTACATCCACATCTTCCGCGGCCTGTACTACGGCTCCTACAAGGCGCCCCGCGAGATCACCTGGATTGTCGGCATGCTGATCTACCTGCTGATGATGGGCACTGCCTTCATGGGCTACGTGCTGCCGTGGGGTCAGATGTCCTTCTGGGGCGCCACCGTGATCACCGGCCTGTTCGGCGCGATCCCCTTCATCGGTGAACCGATCCAGACCTGGCTCTTGGGCGGACCGGCGGTGGACAACGCCACCCTGAACCGCTTCTTCTCGCTGCACTACCTGCTGCCCTTCGTGATCGCAGCGCTGGTGATCGTGCACATCTGGGCCTTCCACACCACCGGCAACAACAACCCGACCGGCGTTGATGTCCGCAAGGGCTCCAAGGAAGAAGCCAAGAAAGACACCCTGCCGTTCTGGCCGTACTTCGTGATCAAGGACTTCCTGGGCCTGGCCGTGGTGCTGGTTGTGTTCTGGGCGATTGTCGGCTTCATGCCGAACTACCTGGGCCACCCGGACAACTACATCGAAGCCAACCCGCTGGTGACGCCCGCGCACATCGTTCCGGAATGGTACTTCCTGCCGTTCTACGCGATCCTGCGTGCCTTCACCTCGGAAGTCTGGGTTGTGCAGTTCGCATCCTTCATCACCGGCGGCATCGTGGATGCGAAGTTCTTTGGCGTGATCGCCATGTTCGGCGCGATCCTGGCGATGGCCCTGGCGCCCTGGCTGGACACCTCGCGCGTCCGTTCGGGCCGCTACCGTCCGATGTTCAAGTGGTGGTTCGCGCTGCTGGTGATCGACTTCTTCGCCCTGATGTGGCTGGGCGCGATGCCGGCGGAAGAGCCTTATGCATCGTTCTCGCTGATCGCATCGGCCTATTGGTTCGGCTACTTCTTCGTGATCCTGCCGCTGCTGGGCGTGATCGAGAAGCCGCTGCCGCAACCGGCGACCATCGAAGAGGATTTCGAGGCCCACTATGGCAAGAAATCTTCTGCTGAAGCCACTCCTGCCGAGTAAGAAGAAGGAACACCTAGCAATGTTCAAGAAACTGGCAACCGGTGCCGCCTTCGCTCTGGCCCTGATCCCTGCTGCGTCTTTCGCAGCAGGCGGCGGCGAGCAGCACATCACCGACTACGACTTCTCGTTCGAGGGGCCGTTCGGCACCTATGACCGCAACCAGCTGCAGCGCGGTCTGCAGGTCTACACCGAAGTCTGCGCAGCCTGCCACGGTCTGAAGCTGGTGCCGATCCGCACCCTGTCGGACGAAGGCGGCCCGCAGATGCCCGAAGATCAGGTGCGCGCCTACGCAGCTGACAACTTCAGCGTCTACGATCCGGCACTGGACGAAGACCGCCCGGCCAAGCCGGTCGATAACTTCCCGGAGAACAACAACGCCGGCGCCCCGGACCTCAGCATGATGGCCAAGGCGCGTGCGGGCTTCCACGGCCCCTACGGCCTGGGTCTGAACCAGCTGTTCAAGGGCATGGGCGGTGCCGAGTACATCGCCTCGCTGCTGGCAGGTTACACCGGTGAGGAAAAGGAAGAGGCTGGAACCATCTTCTATGAGAACACGGCCTTCCCGGGCGGCTGGATCTCGATGGCGCCGCCGCTGTCGGATGAGCAGGTGGAATACGCCGACGGCCACGCCAACGACGTGGAAGCCATGTCGCAGGACGTCGCGGCCTTCCTGATGTGGACCGCCGAGCCCAAGATGATGGCGCGCAAGCAGGCCGGTTTTGTCGGCGTGCTGTTCCTGACCGTGCTGTCGGTGCTGCTGTATCTGACCAACAAGAAGCTGTGGGCGCCGGTTAAGGGCAAAGAGTGATCCCTGGCTGGCTGACAGCTTGAAACAAGGAACCCCCGCAGAGTTCTGCGGGGGTTTTTATTTCTTGAGGGCGCGGCCCGGCAGATTATGCCAGCGGGCTGACCGTCAGGTGGGGGAGGCCGTTTGAGGTCTTCTGCGGCGAGCGGTCGTCTGCATTGATGACTGCCGACACCCGGTGGCGCCAGGATGAGAAGCTGTCGAATTGGACCACATCGACGGGCGCGTCGAACTGCAGCGTGACCCGCCGGTGGCCGCTGCTGCCGCAAGCGGCGAGACCGTGGACATAACCGGTGAACGGCTGTCCCAGGTAGCGGCCTGCGACCCGCATGCCGACCTGAAGCTCCGGCGTGTTGGACGCGCGCGCAGAGAGAGTGTTCCAGTCGCGGAAGCCATAATACTGGGCGATCCGTTCCAGTGCGGTGCTATGGCTGATGGGCTGGCCCTGAGCCACGGAATGCTTGCGCAGCAGGCGTGCTTCGGCCTTGAGCTGCGGAACGGCCGGAAGGGCAGAGTGTGTCTGCATGGATGTACCTTTCGCAATAGGGTGCATTTGCCGTTGCAGACAGGGCTCGCGTTGCTGTCCGGGCGTGCACCCAGGCGTCAGGAAGTCTCCTTATCCGGATTTCACCATGGCCAGAGGCCGCGAGCGGCAGGTATCCGGGACCGTGGCAAGGTCATAGCGTGGCCAGTGCCGGGGCGCAAATCTTTAAAGACTGGGCCTGCCGGGGCAGTTGCGTCGGCGCCACTCCTCTCGCGCTGGAACTCTTGCGCCTCGCTTCCTGTCTGTGACACGCTTGACGGACTGGAAGGCAGAGGCGCACACTTTAAAGGTTGTATTTTTACGAGTGGGAGGAGTTGCAATGTCCGGTCAATCGAATGCAGAGATCCTGCGCGAGGCCATGGACCGCTAGAACGCCTGCAAAGCGGGGGATCTGGCTATGTGGGACGAGTACACCAGTGAGGACATGTGCCTGCGCTCGCTGGCGGAGGGGGGCCACGGCCTGGAATTCAGTGCTGCGCGGAACGGGCGCGAAGAACTGCGCAGCTATTTGTCGGAATTGACCAGCGCCTTCGCAATGGAGCATTGGACGCTGGAGGAAACGGTTTCAGAAGGCGACCGGGTGGTGGGGCTTGGCACAACTGCCTGGACTTGCAAGGCCACTGGCAAGCGCGTGGAGACTCCTATCGCCGTAGTGTGCCGGTTCCGGGACGGGCGTATCTGCGAACTGCATGAGTTCTACGACACGGCGTCGGTGGCAGCCGCTGCCTGCTAAAACGAGCAGGGTGTTGATCAGGCCGTCAGCTGGCTGCCGTCGATGCCGGTAATCGCGGCGGTAACAATTTGGCCTTCGTCCTGCGGCGCCGCAAAGGTCACTTCGGTGAATTGCTCGGTGCGGCCCATGTGCGGGTTTTCCATCAGGATACGGTGGATCTTGCCGACCTGCCCGGCCAGATGGCGGGAGACCTGGGCATCGCCAGCTGCGCGCAGGCGGGCGGCGCGGTCCTTGATCACGTTGCCGTTCACCTGGTTCGGGATCTTCGCCGCCGGGGTGCCCTCGCGCTTGGAATAGGGGAACACGTGCAGCCAAGTTAGATCGCAGTCGGTGACCAGTTTCAGCGAGTTCTCGAAATGCGCATCGGTTTCGGTCGGGAAACCCGCGATGATGTCGGCGCCAAAGGTCATTTCCGGGCGCAGCTTGCGGGCCTCCTCGCAGAAGGCGATGGCATCGTCGCGCAGGTGGCGCCGGGCCATGCGCTTGAGAATCAGGTCGTCCCCGTGCTGCAGCGACAGGTGCAGATGCGGCATCAGCCGCGGCTCGGTGGCGATCGCCTGCATCAGGTTGTCGTCCGCCTCGATCGAATCGATCGAGGAGATGCGCAGGCGCGGCAGGTCCGGCACCAGCTTGAGGATCCGCATCACCAGGTCGCCCAGGCGCGGCTGTGCGGGCAGATCGGCGCCCCAGGAGGTGAGGTCCACGCCCGTCAGAACCACCTCGTTATAGCCCTTGTCCACCAGCCGCTTGATCTGATCGATCACCACGCCTGCGGGAACAGAGCGGGAGTTGCCGCGGCCGTAGGGAATGATGCAGAAGGTGCAGCGGTGGTCGCAGCCGTTCTGGACCTGCACATAGGCGCGGGAGCGGGTGCCGAAGCCGTCGATCAGATGGCCTGCGGTCTCGGTCACCGACATGATATCGTCGACCTGGACCTTCTCCGTGGTGCCGATGAAATCCGGGCCCTTGGCGATTTGCTGCCAGGTTTCCGGCTGCATCTTCTCGGTGTTGCCGATGACGCGGGTGACCTCTTCCATGGAGGCGAAGGTCTCCGGCTCGGTCTGGGCGGCGCAGCCGGTCACGATGATCGGTGCCTCGGGGTTTTCGCGGCGCAGCTTGCGGATCTCCTGACGCGCCTTGCGCACGGCCTCCGCCGTTACCGCGCAGGTATTCACCACCACGGCGTTCTCCAGGCCAGCTTGCTGGCTCAGCTCCTTCATCGCCTCTGTCTCATAGGCGTTGAGGCGGCAGCCAAGGGTCGTGAACTTGGGCACGCTCATGCCAGGGACTCCAGGAATTCACGGGTGAAGGTGCCGTCGAAGACATGCATGGTCGGGCCGGTCATCCAGACACCGTCCTCGGCCCAGTCGATCCAAAGGGTGCCGCCATCCAGGTCGATCTGCACTTTGCGGCCGGTCAGGCCGCGCCGGGCGGCTGCTACGGCCGTCGCGCAGGAGGAGGAGCCGGAGGCCAGTGTCACCCCCACCCCGCGCTCCCAGACGCGCATGCGGATGCGATCGGGGCCGGTCACCTGCGCGACCTGCACATTGGTGCGCTGGGGGTAGAGCGGGTGGTGCTCGTAGCGGTGGCCGAATTCCTCCAGCGGAATGACCTCTGCGTCCTCGACAAAGAAGGTGCAATGCGGATTGCCCATTCCGGTGGCAGTGGGTCCGCCCTCGATCGGCAGCTCCAGCGTGTCCGCTTCCTCGGCCAGCGGAATGTCTTGCCAGTCAAGCTGCGGCGCGCCCATGTTGACGGAGGTGAGGCCATTGCCGGCATCGCGGGCGTAAAGATCGCCGCGGCCGGTGGTCAGGTGCAGCTCGGGCTTTCCGCTTTCCAGGATCAGGTGGCGCGCCACGCAGCGGGTGGCATTTCCGCAGGCGCCGGAGGTGGAGCCATCGGCATTGTAGAAGGTCAGATGCGCGTCGCCCTTGCCGTTTGATATCACGGTCAGCTGGTCGAACCCGACGCCGAACTGGCGGTGGGCGATTCCCTTTGCCATTGCCGGAGTGATGGCAATGTCCTGCGCGCGCGCATCGACAACGACAAAGTCGTTGCCCAGCCCGTGCATCTTCATAAAGGGGAGTGCGGTATCTGCGGAGGTGCTCATGGCGGGCATATAGACCCGGCGCAAAGATGAATCCAGCCTTCGGCGAGAAAAGTTGAAAAAAGGGGTTGACCCCCCGCGCTACTCCCCCTAGATACGCCGCCTATCGGGACAGCGAGACACACGCTGCCAAGCAGTTCCGAAGCGAAATAAGTGCTTGAACCTTCTGGGAAAAACACTTAGACCGCGACGAAGAAGTGGGCCGTTAGCTCAGTTGGTAGAGCAACTGACTTTTAATCAGTGGGTCGCAGGTTCGAATCCTGCACGGCTCACCACTTCCTCCTAAAAACACCGCTGAATACCTTTAAGACGCTGATCCCCTTCGGGATTCCTGCGGCCCTCCGGATGTGCATACCGGCGTTTACAAGAGAGTTGGCGAAGCCCTCCCCCTTTCGGTTTAAACGCTGGGTGTTTGAGCTCGCTTCAGCCAAGTTCGTTTCCTGCTTTGAGGCAGCAGCGTGCTTCAACGGGGCAGGGCAACCGGCGGAAAATCGGCGGAGGCGCCGATGGTCTGTGCATGGGTTAGGAAATTCAACTCGTTAGGTGCCGTAAGCAGGGTTTACAGGATCATTGTTTGTGGGTCTGACTAGGCGGGAGGCCATACCAAAAGGATATTCAGATGGGTGAGGTACTGTTTGCTCTGCCGGCGACGCCGGTGATTCCGGTTGCCCGGGAGGCCGCAGGCTATTCCGTCGGGCGGGTGTTTTGTGTCGGACGCAATTATGCAGCACACGCCGCTGAGATGGGAAACGAAGTTGATCGGGAGGCCCCCTTCTATTTCACCAAGGCGGCGGTCAATGCGGTGCTGTCAGGTTCGGAGGTGCCCTATCCGCCGGGCACGGAGAACTTCCATTATGAAATGGAGCTGGCCGTGGCCATCGGGGCGCCGGTGTTCCGGGCGTCACCGGAGGAAGCCCGGGATGCGGTTTTCGGCTACGGCTGTGCGCTGGACATGACCCGGCGTGATCTGCAGATCCGCGAACGGCAGAAACAGCGGCCCTGGGATCTGGGCAAGGACCTGGAGAACGGCACGGTCCTGGCACCGCTGACCCGGGCGGCAGACTGGGGCGGCCCGGAGAAGCAGCGGATCTGGCTGGAGGTGAACGGGGAGACCCGGCAGGATGCCACGCTGGAGGAAATGATCTGGTCGGTGGAGGAGATCATCTGCCATCTGTCAGGGTTTTACCATTTGCGCCCCGGGGACCTGATTCTGACCGGCACGCCTGCCGGGGTAGGCCCGGTGCAAGGCGGCGACCGGATTCGCGGCGGGATTGACGGGCTTGTGCCTGTAGAGCTGTCCCTGACTGCAGCGGAATGACGCAAGGCTGGGCAGCAAACGAATATTGTTGCTTTGCCGCGGTTTCAATATGTATCAATTTGAATGTGATTGCGGGGGCTTCGTAACATATCAAGCGGAGAATCTGCCTGCGGCAAGAGTTGGCAGGCAGATTTCATGAGTAAAAAATGCATAATCTGCTGTTGATGGTTACAAACGCACCTAATAGCAGGGAGGCAGCCGGTTCGATAAACGAACCTTTTGCGGGGCTCTGACGGCAGAAACGGAAAGATAATCGCTGGTTTCCGCAGCAAAGTTGCACAGGCGGGCATCCGGCAAGGGATGAGGTCAAAGGGAGGACGATATGACCACACGGAGAAAGCTACTGGGCGCCGTTGGCGCGGCAGCTGTTGCGGCATTCTGCGCGGCACCGGTATTTGCGCAGGAGGTAACGCTGAAACTGCACCAGTTCCTGCCGGCGCAGGCGAACGTGCCGAAACTGATCCTGGATGTCTGGGCGGACAACGTCGAGGAATCCTCGGGCGGGCGCATCAAGGTTGACCGCTTTCCCTCGATGCAGCTGGGCGGCAAGCCGCCGGAGCTGATGGACCAGGCCATCGACGGCGTTGCGGATATCGTCTGGACCGTGGTGGGCTATACCCCGGGCCGCTACCCCTCGACCGAAGTGTTTGAGCTGCCGTTCATGATGACCAACGCACGCGCCGTGTCGCATGCCTATTGGGAAATGTTCGACAAGCACATGAAGGACACCGAGTTCAAGGATGTGAAGATCCTGGGCACCTGGGTGCATGGGCCGGGCATGATCCATACCGCCGATCCGGTGGAGACTCCGGAAGATCTGGAAGGCATGAAGATCCGCGGAGGCGGCCGTTCGGTCAACGCGCTGCTGACCGAGCTGGGCGCGACCCCGGTCGGGATGCCGGTTCCGGCGATCCCGGAAGGCCTGTCCAAGGGCGTGATCGACGGCACCACCATTCCGTGGGAAGTGACCGCGGCGCTGAAGGTTCCGGAGCTGGTGGAGAACCACACCGAGTTCACCGGGAAGGCGCTTTATACTCTCACCTTCGTTCTGGCGATGAACAAGGAGAAGTACGAGAGCCTGCCGGATTACCTGAAAAAGGCCATCGACGACAACTCCGGACTGGAGTTCTCGGTCTTTGCCGGCGGCACACAGGCGGATTCGGACGGCCCCTCGCGCGAGATGGCGCTGGACCTGGGCAACAACGTCATCACCCTTGACGAAGACCAGACTGCAATCTGGCGCGAACGTGCGCAGCCGATCTACGACCAGTGGATCGCTGACATGAAGGAAAAAGGCATCGACGGTGCCGCGCTGATCGAGGAAGCCAGCGGGCTGATCGAGAAATACACGCCGCAGTACCAGTAAGGCGTTTGAATTGATAAAGGTGAAGGGCCGCGCGGCATTGGCACTGCGGCCCTTTGCATACCGGAACAAGGCAACTGAACCATGCACAAGCTCATGATGCGGCTGGCCAAATCAATGGCCTACCTGGGCGGTGCGGTCCTTACTCTTCTGATCATTCTGACATGTGTTTCGATCGCTGGGCGTTTGCTCAACGGTTTCTTCCATGGCGATTTGATGGAACGGATTGCACCAGGGTTTTCGAAATGGATGACGGGCTGGGTCGGGCCAGTGAACGGCGACTTCGAGCTGGTTGAGGCCGGTGTGGCCTTTGCCATCTTCGCCTTCTTGCCGCTGTGCCAGATCACTGCGGGCCATGCCTCGGTCGATGTGGTGGCCAATGCGTTTCCGCGCGGCGTGAAACGGTTTCTGCGGATGGTGACCGAAATTGTCTTTGCCGCGGTGCTGGTGCTGATCGCCTGGCGGCTGGGGGCAGGGCTGGCAGGCAAGTATTCCAATGGCGAGACCTCCTTCCTGCTCGAGTTTCCGATCTGGTGGGCCTACGCCATCAGTCTGGTGGCAGCCGTCGTGGCGGCCATCGTGGGCACTTACATGGGTGCGGTGCGCACCATCGAATTCTTTACCGGCCGGATCCTGATCTGGGACGGCGTGGAGGGTGAACAGTGACGGCTCTTGAAATTGGCATTGCCTCCTTTCCGGTTTTGATGATTCTGATCTTTCTGCGGGTGCCGATCGGGCTCTCGATGTTCCTGGTCGGCCTTGGCGGGCTGATCTGGGTGACGGATGGCACGCAGGTCGCATTCGGGCGGCTGAAAAGCGAGACCTATACCACCTTTTCCTCCTATTCGCTGACCATCGTGCCGATGTTCCTGCTGATGGGGCATTTCGCGACGCTGGGGGGCATGTCCACTGCGCTGTTCAAGGCGGCAGAAGGGTTCCTGGGCCACCGCAAGGGCGGGGTCGCCATGGCCGCTATTGGCGCCTGTGCGGGCTTTGGCGCGATCTGCGGCTCGTCTCTGGCTACAGCGGCCACCATGGGCCGGGTCGCGCTGCCGGAGCTGAAGCAATACGGCTATGCCGGCGGGTTTTCGACCGCGACACTGGCGGCAGGCGGCACGCTGGGCATCCTGATCCCACCCTCGGTTGTCCTGGTGATCTATGCGATCCTGACCGAGCAGAACATTGCCAAGCTGTTCCTGTCGGCCTTCATCCCCGGCCTGCTGGCGGCATTGGGCTATGTGATTGCGATTTCCATTTACGTCCGTCTGTTCCCGGAAAGCGCAGGCACCCGCCCGCCGGTTCCAATGCGTGACCGCTTTGCCGCGCTGTTCCATGTCTGGCCGGTGCTGCTGGTGTTTGGTCTGGTTGTCGGCGGCATTTACCTGGGCTGGTTCACCCCGACCGAAGGCGCGGCCGTGGGGGCCTTTGGCACCGGCTTCATTGCCTGGACCAATGGCGGGCTGAACCGCGAGACTCTGGCGGACAGTTTCCTGGTGACGGCGCGGTCTACCGCGATGATTTTCTTCATCGTGCTGGGCGCGGGCTTCTACAACGGGTTCCTGGCGCTGACCAAGGTGCCGCAGGAACTGGCGGACCTGGTTGTCAGCCAGGGCCTCAGCCCCTGGATGGTGCTGGCGCTGATCCTCGCCTTCTATCTGGTGTTCGGCTGTCTGATGGACTCGCTCTCGATGATCCTGCTGACCATCCCGATCTTCTTCCCGGTGATCTCTGCCTTGGACTTTGGTCTGCTGTCCCTGCCCGCGATGCAGGCGGATGCCGCGATGGAGGTGCTGAAGGCCGGCGTGCCGGAGGGGATGGGGGCAGAAATGCTTGCCTCGATACAGGATGCCATCGCCACAGGGGCGGAGCTGACCCGTGAGCAGATGAAGGAGCTGGGCATCCGGGTGACCGAAGGCCGGGTGAACCGGATCGAGGCGGAGTATGTCGCCATCTGGTTCGGCGTGCTGGTGCTGATCGTGGTGGAGGTTGGCCTGATCACCCCGCCGGTGGGCATGAACCTGTTCATCATCAACGCGATGGACCGCAAGACCAAGATGATCGACACCTACAAGGCGGTCATGTTCTTTGTCGCCTCCGACCTGATCCGGGTGGTCATTCTGGTGGCCTTCCCGATCATCACGCTGCTGCCGCTGATGCTGATGCAGTAACGCGCTGCCCTCTCCCGCGTCGTGCGGGGGGGCTGGCTGCCGGATTTGATCCAGTGCCGCAACCGCGCCTGTTTGTTGACGCAGCGGCGCTTAGGGTCCGTGCCGTTTGATACCGCGGACTCGCGCCGGTAGGATCCAAATAAAGAAATATGCAGGGCGGCAGGAAATGGCAGGGCAAGACGCATTCGTTCATGAAATCCGTGTGGGCTGGGGCGACTGCGACCCGGCGCGGATCGCCTATACCGGGCGGCTGCCTGCCTTTGCCTTGGAAGCGATTGACGCCTGGTGGGAGCATCACCTGGACGGTGACGGCTGGTATCAGATGGAACTGGACCGCGGCACCGGCACGCCGTTTGTGCATATGAGCATCGACTTCCGGTCCCCTGTTACGCCCCGCCACCGGCTGATGTGCGAAGTTTGGCCGGCTGCCTTGGGCAGTAAGTCGGTGACCTTCCGGGTCAATGCACGGCAGGACGGGGTGCTGTGTTTCGAAGGCAAATTTATCTGTGTCTTCATCGCCCCTGAGACCTTCACCGCCAAATCCGCACCGGAAGACTACCGGGCGGTGATCGAGGCGCAACTGCGGCCCGAGTAGGGCCGGTCAGCGCAGCCAGCCATCAGAGAACGCCACCGCGCTGACACCTGCAAACCGCGCCACCCGGTCCAGCTCCGCCTCCAGCCGCCTGATGCGGGCCGCGCCCCATTTCACGCCCCTCTCCGGCCAGACGGCGGTCACGCGCAGCAAGTCTGCGTCGCGGTCTGCTTTCATGTCGATGCGGCCCGCAAGGCGTTCGCCCTCCAGCAGCGGGAAGACATAATAACCGTATTGGCGTTTGGGGGCGGGGGTGAAGACCTCGATCCGGTAGTGAAAGCCGAACAGCCTGTCGGCCCGCTTACGGTCGCGCAGGGCCGGATCAAAGGGGCTGAGCACCCGCATCCGTCCCGGCGCCGGCCCCAGCTCTGCCGCTGCTTCAATGGTGCCGGGCCGGGTGAACACCTTGCGCAGGTTGCCATCCGCCTGCTCGATTTCGATCTCCTCTAGCTCGCCCAGGCGCAGCTGATCCGCGCACCAAGCCTTGGCCTCCGCCGGAGAGGCGGTGTCCCAGAAGGCGGCGAGCTCTCCCGATGTGGCAAAGCCCAGCCGGCCGAGGGCGGCCGAGCACAGCCAGTTGACCGTCGCCGCTTCATCGCAGCGGGCATCAGGACGCAGATGCTCCTCAATCACCCGTTCCGTCAGGTCATAGCGTTTCTGAAACCCCTCGCGCCCCACCACCGTCAGTGCGCCGGAGCGCCAAAGGTATTCCAGCGCGGTTTTGGACGGGTGCCAGTCCCACCAGCCACCAGAGCCCTTTTTCTCGTCCTTGCCGACATCGGAAGAGCTGGCGGGCCCGTGATCGCGGACGTGGTTCAACACGGTTTCAAACTGCGCATCGAACCCGTCGCGCCGCCAGTTGCGCCAGCGTTTGCGCAAGAGTTCGGTGTCGCGCTGAAACCTGAGATGCCAATGCGGGTAAAACGCCATCGGTATCATTGCGGCGTCATGGGTCCAATGCTCAAACAGCCCGCGGTCCCGCTCGTAAAGCCGTTTGAGGTTTTGCGCCCGGTAGCCCGGCCGGCGTGAATACAGGATCACGTCATGGGCGCGCGCAACGGTGTTGATGCTGTCGAGCTGTACGAAACCCAGCCGCTGGATCAGGTCCAGCAGATCCGCACCTTTGGCCGGGCCTGCGGGCTGTTCCAGCAGCGCGTGGCGGTCCAGGAACAGCCGCCGCGCGCTTTGGTTGCCGAGCCTCTGCAGCGCCATCAGCGCCGTTTCAGCGTATCGCCATAAGAGATGGTCGGGGTCAGCGTGACATGAGACTCAATCTCTGCGTCCGGATCCTCCAGCTGGGCGGCAATGATCTCAGCCGCCTTGCGGCCGATTTCCAGGCGGCAAGCATCCATGGTGGCGAGCTTGCGCGGCAGCCCCTGCAGCAGCTCCACGCCGTTGAAACCGGCAAGGCCGATCTGGCCGGGCACGTCGATGCCCTGATCCAGCAGGTACAACAAACCGCCTGCACCGATCATGTCGTTGGAATAATAGAGGAAATCCAGTTCCGGTGAACGTTCCAGCATTGCTTGGGTCATCTCGCGCCCCTTGGCCAGGGCCGAGCCGCCGGAATAAAATTCGCGGTCCTCGATCTCCACACCTTCCTTGGCCAGCGCCTCGGTGAAGCCTTCGAAGCGTTTGCGGGCGCGGTGGTCGAGCGGCATCTTGGTGCCCATGAAGCCGATGTGGCGGTATCCTGCCTTGAGGATCGCCTTGGCCATCTCACGCCCCGCACGGCGGTGGGAAATGCCGACCATCGCATCTACCGGCTTGCCGTCGGTATCCATGATCTCCACCACCGGGATGCCAGCGCTGTTCAGCATGGCGCGGGCGGCTTCGGTATGCTCCAGCCCTGCGATGATCACGCCGGAGGGGCGCCACGAGAGCATCTCGTACAGCACCTTTTCCTCTTTTTCGGGCTGATAGTCGGTGACGCCGACAACCGGCTGCAGCTCAGTATTCTCCAGCACCTTGTTGATGCCGGTCAGCACCTCGGGGAACACCATGTTGGACAGTGACGGGATGATCACCGCAACCAGGTTCACCCGGTTCGAGGCCAGTGCACCTGCGATTTTGTTGGGCACATAACCCAGTTCCTTGGCGGCGCTCAGCACTTTGGTGCGCGTCTTCTCCGACACGTCCCCGCGGTTGCGCAGCACGCGGCTCACGGTCATTTCGGAAACACCGGTCGCCTCTGATACATCGCGAAGGGTGAGCGGGCGCTTGCTGTCCGTTGTCACGTTATTGAGCCTCTTGTTACTGCTGCATTCAGGTTAGCGCAGACATCTGCTGCTGCACAATGGAAACTGCGCGCGGCAAAACGGCTGCTGGCACGGTCCATCCCATTGTGATCGCAGGATGGATTTGCTATCGCGTAAACACGCGCGGCCCCGTGGCTCAACTGGATAGAGCAGCCCCCTCCTAAGGGGCAGGTTGCAGGTTCGAATCCTGCCGGGGTCGCCAATTTCTGCAATCAAAAATCCGTGGATTCACTTTTGAATTCCTTGGCTGGCTGACCTTTGTTGGTTCCAACGACGCTACCGGAAGCTGGATGCGCCCGCCAAGCAAACTTGGCGTGTCCGGGAGATCATGATCAAGAGGATGGTTCCGGTAAGCCGGACGCCGCGCGGGTGGTGCTGGGCAGTTCGCCAAAGCGCGCGCGGTAAAGCTGGGAAAACCGGCCCAGGTGGGAAAAGCCGCTGTCATATGCGATGCTGCTGACCGGCGTCCCGGCAGGGCGGGACAGCAGCAGGTAGCGGGCCAGATCCAGCCGCAGGTCGCGCAGGTATTCCACCGGGCTCAGGTCGAAATGCTGGCGGAACCCGGCTTGCAGTGTGCGGATGCTGCAGCCGGCCGCGGCGGCAATGGCAGTGACAGTCAGCGGCTCAGCCGCGTTAGCGTGGATAAAGTCCTGCGCACGGCGGATCTGCAGGCTGCTGCCTTGAGGTGCGCGAGGGGACAAAAGATGGCGGATATTGCTTTGCTGGTGGGTCAGCAGGCCTAGGATCAGCTGCTCCTCGATCACCTGCTGCTGCATCGCGCTCCAGTGGCCGAAACCGGCCCGGGCGTCGGTGGCGCGGACACAGGCGATGAATTGCCGGGTCCAGCTCTGCAGAGGCCCGGTGCCGAGTGGTGCCGCAGTGTCAAAGACCACCGGCTCGGACAGTGGCAGCCCGGCTGCACGCTCGGCTAACCCGTGCAGTGCGTCCCGCTCGATTTGCAGAAGCAGCATCTGGCAGTCGGCGTGCCAGGTCATCCGGGTTGCCCGGGTCGGGTTGAGAACGGTGGCCTGGCCAGTGTGCGAGTCCACCGCTGCGGCGCCGTTGGCGACTTGGGCGGTGCCGCAGAGGGGCATTTGCACCAGATAGAAGTCCCTCAGTTCACCGGGGTCGATCTGCACGGCGGAGCCATAGCTCAGGTAATTGAGAGACAGGCTGCCCCCGGGCACATGGTTGTGGCGGGTGCCGAAACCGCGGGTCCTGCCGGCAGGCTGCAAGCGGTGGTCGCAGAATTTCTGCGCCACCAGCGCGCGGGCCTCGTCAAGGTCGCGGCTGTTAAATTGCCGCCACGCGCGCAAAGGCTCGTGGTTCGGTGATGGCTGCTGCCGAGTCATCCGCGCAGCCTAACACGGTTCTGAAATCAGGCAATCGCGCGCGTCTGCGCTATTTTGCGCATTCTGGATAATCCTTTTCCACTGCTGCCCCTAGGCTCGGTGATTGAGCGATAAGGGAGGAAACCATGGCTCTGGATCAGGGAATCACCAAGGTGACGGATGGGCTGGAGGGCTTGTCCTGGAATGTCGTCGGGCACACCTACACGCCCAAGCTGCACAGCGAGAACGCCTTTATCTGGCACGCGGTCATTCCGGACGGAACCTTTGTGCCGCCGCATGTGCACCCCACCCAGGATGAGTGGATCACCATGCTGGAAGGCACGCTGGACGTCGAGTTCGGCGGTGAGGTTTACCAGGCCGGGCCGGGCGACACGGTGCGGATGCCGATGGGGGTGGCGCATGGCATCTTCAACCGCTCCGGCGCACAGGCCACCTGCGTGTTCGGGGTGGCGCCCTCGCGCAAGCTGTTCGAGCTGTTCTGTGCGCTGGACGGGGTGACTGATCCGGAAGAGCTGGTGCGGCTGTCGGCATTGCACGAGGTCGATTTCCTGCCGCCGCCGTCGGAATAAGGGAGGCGGACATGGTGAAACGCAAGACGGTCGCCGTAATCGGCGGCGGGGTAAGCGGGCTGGCTGCGGCCAAGGCCTTTGCCGAAAAGGGGCATCAGGTTCTAGGCTTCGAACGCAGCCACGATCTGGGCGGGGTGTGGGAGCCGTCGCGTTCCTACCCCGGGGTGCAGACGCAATCGCCCAAGGACCTGTACTGCTATACCGACCATCCGATGCCGGATGATTACCCGGAATGGCCCAAGGGGCCGCAGGTGCACGCCTATCTGCATTCCTATGCGGACAAGCACGATCTGCACCGGCTGTTCCATCTGAACACCAATGTGCTGGAGATGGACCGGCGCCCGGACGGTCAGCCGGGCTGGCGGCTGGTTATTGAGGCGGGTGGCGAGACCCGGGCGCAGGACGTGGATTTTGCCGTAGTCTGCACCGGGCAGTTTTCCGAAAAGAACATCCTTACCCATCCCGGGCAGGAGGCCTTCACCGCGCAGGGCGGGGAGGTGATGCACTCCTCGGAGTACCTTGATCCGGAGCACGCGCGCGGCAAGCGGGTGGTGGTGCTGGGCGGCTCGAAATCCGCGACCGACGTGGCGGTGAATGCGGCGCAGAACGGCGCCAGGCGGGTGCATCTGGTTTACCGGCAGAATGTCTGGCGGGTGCCGTATTTTGTTGGCGGCATCAACTTCAAGAAGCTGCTCTACATGCGGGCGCAGGAGGTGCAGTTCAACGGCTGGGGCCGCAGCTGGCTGCACAAGGCCTTCTATGGTTTGGCCAAGCCGCTGATCTGGGTCAACTTTCGCGGTCTTGAGGCGCTGTTGAAGTTGCAGCTGGGGTTGAAGAAGTGGGACATGGTGCCCGAGATCCCGATCGAAAAGGATGTCTCCTGCTCGGTGCCGATCGTGACGCCGGGGCTGTTCGAAGGCTTCAAGGACGGCTCGATCCTGCCGCACCGCACCACCTTCTCGCATTATGACGGTGACGAAATTGTGCTGGAAAATGGTGAGCGTATCGGCGCTGATCTGGTGATCTCGGCGGTCGGTTGGAAGCTGGGTATTCCCTATCTGGCGCAGCGGCATCTGGACAAGCTGATCGAGGCGGACGGCCAGTACCGGACCTACCGCCTGGCGGTGAACCCGGACCTGCCTGAGATGGGCTTTGTCGGTTTCAACTCGAGCTTCTGCACGATCCTGTCGGCGGAGATGGTGGCGAACTGGCTGGTCCGCTATGCCGACGGGAAGCTGGCGCGGCAGCCTTCGCGGGCAGAGATGGAGAACAATATTCAGATGATGCTCGATTGGCGGCGCAAGGAGCGTCCGGCGGCGCAGATCTATGGCGGGCTGTGCTCGGCGCCGTTCCATTTCAAGCACTTCGATGAGCTGCTGATGGATATGGGCGCGACGCAGTGGAAACGGTCTAATCCGCTGGCTGAGCAATTCGCACCGCCCGATGCCAGCGCCTATGGCCGGTTCCTGGCATCGGCTCCGCAATATCAGGCGGCCTGAGCGACCCTGCGCCTGCCGGAAACGGCGGGCGCACATGCCTAACAGGGCACGTTATCTTGCCGCTGCCGTCAGCTGTTTTTCGAGTGAGGGGGGATGGTGCCCAGGAGAGGACTCGAACCTCCACGTCCATACGGACACTAGCACCTGAAGCTAGCGCGTCTACCAATTCCGCCACCTGGGCAGGTGTCGTGAGGAGGGCGTATAAGCGGAGTCTCAGGCGGCGTCAAACGGAAAATGTGTGCCTTGGAAGAATTTCCTGAAAATCTGCCGGCTGTAAGGTTTTCCCAAGTGAATCCAGTGCGTTGATGGAAAAGACCGGATTTCCGGCCCGCCGGAATTCCGGGTGCCGGTTTGATCCTGCGCAAAGTGGCGGATTCGCAAAAGGGGCATAGGAAAGTCATGAAACAGATTGACCGCCTCCAAGCCCTTGGACTGTTCGACAGCCGGGTGCCCCGCTACACCTCTTATCCGACCGCGCCGGTGTTCTCCGCAGCCGTTGGGGCCGCCGATCAGGCCCGCGAGCTGCAGGCGCTGGATCCGGATGTGCCGGTTTCGGTCTACTTGCATATCCCGTTCTGCGAGCGGTTGTGCTGGTTCTGTGCCTGCCGGACCCAAGGCACCCAGACGCTGAGTCCGGTGGAGAGCTACATCGGCACGCTGGAGCAGGAGCTGAAGCTGGTGGCGCCGCTCTTGCCCAAGGGCTTGCGGATGGGGCGGATGCATTGGGGCGGCGGTACGCCGACCATCCTGCCTCCGCACTTGATCCATCGGCTGGCACAGGCGGTGAAGGCAGTGTTCCCGCACACCGATGACTGGGAGTTCTCGGTGGAGATTGACCCGACCATGGTTGACCGGGACAAGATCGCGGCGCTGGCGGCGGAAGGTATGAACCGGGCCAGCATCGGTATTCAGGACTTTGACCCGCTGGTGCAGCAGGCGATCGGGCGGGCGCAGCCGTTTGAGGTGACCAAGGCTTGTGTCGAGGATCTGCGCGCGGCGGGGATCAATTCGCTGAATGCCGATCTGGTCTATGGGCTGCCGCACCAGACGCAGGCGCGGATGGCGGACACGGTGGAGAAGGTGCTGAGCCTGAACCCCGACCGGCTGGCGCTGTTCGGGTACGCGCATGTCCCGTGGGTGGCCAAGCGGCAAAAGCTGATAAAAGAAGAGACACTGCCCCACGATCTGGCGCGGTATCATCTGGCCGGGCTGGCGGCGGAGAAATTTGCGGAGGCGGGCTTTGCCGCGATTGGCATCGACCATTTCGCCAAACCCGGCGACGGGCTGGAGGCGGCGGCCCGCACCGGCCATCTGCGGCGCAATTTCCAGGGCTACACGGACGACACTTGCCCGACGCTTATCGGGTTCGGTGCGTCCTCGATCTCCCGCTTTGCCGGGGGCTACATCCAGAATGCCGCCGCAACGCCTGCCTATGTGCAGCGGGTTGAGGCCGGGCAGCTTACTGGCGCGCGCGGCCATGTGATGAGCCAGGAGGACCTGCTGCGCGGCCGTGCCATCGAGATGCTGATGTGCGATTTCCGGCTGGACCGGGCAGAGCTGCGGCAGCGCTTTGGGAGTCTGGCGGCAAGCTTGGATGCAGATCTGGCGCAGATCGCGGCCCGCTTTGGCGATCTGGTGAGCTTGGACGCGGAAGCG
The DNA here is from genome assembly GCF_056158685.1 of Leisingera sp. ABM4_103. Lineage (NCBI taxonomy): Bacteria > Pseudomonadati > Pseudomonadota > Alphaproteobacteria > Rhodobacterales > Roseobacteraceae > Leisingera > Leisingera sp. ABM4_103. Next base: position 1,447,499 of record NZ_JBSWTU010000005.1, read on the forward strand.
CTGGAGATCTTGCCCGAGGGCCGTCCGCTGACCCGGATCATTGCCAGCAGCTTCGATGCACATGTGCCCGAAGGTGTGCGTTACAGCAGGGCGTCCTGAACCGGGAGCGGCGTGCTCCCGCCTGTTCAAGAGCCTCCTGCCGGAGGCCCCTCACAGTTGGGCGTGGCGCTGTGCTGGCGCACAGCGCGGCCATCCTCATCACCTGGCTCCGCTCGCCAGCACCGGGTTAGGGACTGCAGGTGCAGCGCCTTGGTGCGGTTTGCCTTAGAGGCGGGTTTGACCGGCCAATAATCGGAAGAGCCGTTCAAGGCAGGCGTGTCTTTGAACGGCTATTGACGGGACAGGCAGCGCAGCTGCCGGGCCCAAGGCCGCGAAGGAGTTCCGGCGCAGCCGGGGCACCTGCGGGCGCGGGAGTACGCCCCTTTTTCCTAGCGTCAGCCGTCTTTCACCAGCCGGAATCCCAGATAGTCCGGCGGCAGCCCGACCGCACAGCCGCCGACGCTGGCATCCCGGATGAAATCGATCACCACCGCCCGGTGGCGGCCGCCGGTGATGCGGGCGCTGCAGTAAGGATCGCCCAGCTCCAGGCTGCCGTCCTTGCGCACCTCGCCGTTCTGCATGCAGCCGCCGGTCCATTCCCAGATGTTACCGCCGAGCCCGCTGAGGCCGTTGCTATTGGCGCTGGGCTCGCTTTTCGGGTCCTGAGCAGGTCCCGGCAGGCCGCGCAGCGTGACGCCGCGGGCGTATTGGCGCAGCCAGCGCTGGGCCGGGTCGCCGCCATCCGTCTCAACCGCCTCGTCGCCAAAGATTTCGGCCGCAGCGAGCTGCCATTCGGCTTCGTCCGGCAGCCGCCAGCTCTCTCCGGTTTCCTTGGAATACCATTGAGCATAGGCAGTGGCGTCGTGCCAGCTGACATGGGTTTGCGGCTGGCTGCCTTCTGCCGGGGTGCTGTCCGCTTCCTTGCAGGCGCCCGCTGCCACGCAGGCCGCATAATCCGCGCCTGAAACCTGATGTTTCATGATTTCAAATGCCGCAACAGGCCGCCGCTGTTCCGGCGGCACCACGCTTTTGCCGTTGCGGTGAAAGTTTCCGATCGGGCGGTAGGCGATTGTGTCTGCAGCGATAGACACGGTTTCGGCCTGCGGCGCCGGTTCCTTGACGGCGGAATACCAGAACCCCGGCAGGCCAATGGCGGCGGCAAGCCCGGCGGCAATCAGCTCAACTTTCATGTCTGTGTCCCCTTCAGGCAAAAACGGGCGGCCGCGTGCTGCGGCCGCCCTGTCCAGTTTTGCTTCCGGCCGGAGGTCAGGCGCCGGAGTACTCGGTCGGGGCGACCACCTGTTCCATCAGGTCGTTGTTCCATTCACCTTCGACCACCACATGCGCGGTTGCGCCGAGGTTCACCGCCTCGATCAGGTTGTGGTTCACGTAGGCATAGACACCCGGCTGCAGGAACTCATAGAGCGCTGCCCCGGCCGAACCGCCGCGGATGAACCAAGTTTCCAGATCCCGGTCCGGCACGTTGTTGAACTTACCGGCTTCCCAGACCAGGTCGCCGTGACCGCCGATCAGGTGTGGACGGCTGTCGCGGTTGGCCTGACTGTGCACGAACAGCACTTTCTCGCCCTGCTTCGCCTTCATGGCGTTCTCACCGGTCAGCGCGCCAACAGCACCGTTGAACACCACATGGCTGGGGATCAGCCCGTTCATGACTTCCAGCGTGTCGGGATAGCTTTCACCCACGTCCTCATAGCGGATGTAGTCGCCGTTTTCGTCCTTTGGAATGTAAAACTCGTTTTCGCCGATGTAGTAGACGCGATCGTATTTCACCGGGTTGCCGTTGTGGTCCGACAGCCCTTCGCGCGGCAGCACCATGATGGTGCCGGCCATGCCCGAGGCGACGTGCCAGGGGATCATGGGGCCGCCCGGGGCGCAGTGGTAGACAAAGGTGCCTGGGCGGGTGGCCTTGAAGCGCAGCACGGTTTTCTCGCCCGGGTTCACCAAGGTCAGCGCGCCGCCGCCCAGGGCGCCGGTGGCTGCGTGGAAGTCGATGTTGTGCTGCAGCATGTTTTCCGGCGGGTTGATAAGGGTGAGTTCGACATAATCGCCCTCATGGACCACCATCATCGGACCTGGGATGGAGCCGTCAAAGGTCATCCCCTGAAGGTAGGCGCCCTGGTCGACCTCGATCTCCTTTTCGATGATCTTCATCTCGAATTCGACGATGCGGGGGGCACCCGGGGCGATCTGCTCGTGTTCATGCACGAAGGGCGGTGCAACCAGCTCGCGCTTGATGCGCTTGAGGCTGGACAGGTCCACAGGCGCCGCGGCCTCGTGGACGGATGTGCTCTCGGCCTTTGCGGCTTTGGCCAGTACAGGCAGCGCTGCTGCGCCGGCTGCCCCCATCAGTGCGGCTCTGCGGGTCAGCATGATGATCTCCTTTCAGTGTTCAATGTGCTGTGTTGAGGAGACCCTAGCGCCGCGCGCTGTACAGGTGTTTGTCCCTTATCAACCTTCGATATGAATTCTTGATGGCAAGATAAGAGGTTTTTAACATGCAGGATTTGCCGCTGTAGAACTTGGCCAAGGCTGCGTGATCAACGAAGCGGTTTAGGAAGGAACTGCCGGCAAATTTAATTGTTAAGGCTCGTTTAACGCGCCGCCTGCTATTTCAGGGATGGGTGAAAATAGTGGTGGTGGATATGAGCGCACAGAGCAATGTGGCGCCCATTATCATCAAGAAGAAAAAAGTCAGTGGTGGCGATGGCCATCACGGTGGCGCGTGGAAGGTGGCCTATGCCGACTTCGTGACCGCGATGATGGCCTTCTTTATGCTGATGTGGCTGCTGAACGCGACGACGGAAAAACAACGCAAGGGGCTGGCGGATTACTTCTCGCCTTCGATTCCGCTGAGCCGGGTTTCCGGCGGCGGCAATGGTGCGTTTCAAGGTGACAGCATGTTCACCGAAGACATCAAACCGCAGTCTGGTACTGGGGCAACGGATATCAACCCGATGGATGCCCAGCAGGCGCAGGGTGAAACCGGGGTTGAGTCCAACGAGAATCGCGAGGAAGAGGATTCCAAATTCCGCGCAATCGAGGAACAGCTGTCCGGGCGCGGCGGCGAGAGCATGGTGTCGGTCGCAATGTCCCGCCATATCGTGACCCGGGTCACCGACGAAGGGCTGATCATCGAGTTGTTCGCCACCGAGGACATGCCCCTGTTCAAACAGGATCAGGCGGAACCGGAACCGCTGTTCAGGGATCTGGTCAGGATGATTGCGCGGGTCTCTGAAAGCGTGACCAGCAATGTCGCTATCGGCGGCCATATCCGGTCCCACCCGGTTGTTCTCGCGAAGAATCCGGTTTGGGAGTTGTCCCACGCGCGGGCGGACAAGACGCGCACGCTGCTCGAATTGGGCGGTCTGGCCGCGGGCCGGGTTTACAGGGTGACTGGGCACGCCGACCGTAAGCTGGCTGTCGGAAATCCCATGGCCGCTCGCAACGACCGGATCGAGATCATCTTTTTGCGGGAATAAGTCCCTGAAAACATTGAGGCAGGCGGCTGACAGATAGGTCATATTTTATCTGTTAGCCGCCCGTTAATCGCTCCTGCGCTAGCTGTTGCAACCAGAATGATTAGATGCAGCAGAAAGGCGTGCTATGACCATTTCTTCGTCGCTGAACGCGGGCGTTTCAGGATTGAGCGCCAACGCCAGCCGGTTGGCTTCCATTTCCGACAACATCGCCAACTCCTCGACCCGTGGCTACAAGCGAGTCCAGACCGATTTCCATTCCATGGTCTTGTCCGGTTCCGGCGGCACTTATTCTGCGGGTGGTGTGCGCGCGACCAACGTCCGGCTTATCGACGAGCGCGGCCCGCTGGTTTCGACCAACAACGCCACCGATCTGGCAGTGCGCGGCCGCGGCATGCTGCCGGTGGCCTCGATCACTGAGGTGGAGGCTGGCGGCAGCCCGTCGATGATGCTGACCAGCACCGGCTCTTTCCGGACTGATTCCAACGGGTATCTGTCGACGGACTCAGGCTTGGTCCTGATGGGCTGGCCCGCGCTGGCTGACGGCACGGTTCCGGATGCGGCCCGCGATACCAGCGACGGCCTTGAACCCGTCCGGATCGACCTCAACAGGCTGTCGGCGGAACCAACAACGGAAATCAGCCTGACGGCAAACTTGCCCGCCGCCGAAACCGATCCGGGTGCCTCCGGAGCCGTTGTCGAACAGGTGGTACAGTATTACGACAACATGGGCCGCTCCGAAGAGCTGACGATCACCTATACGCCCACGGTTGCAACGCTGCCGGCTACCACCGGTACGAACGAATGGACAATGCAAATCGTGGACTCCGCGACAGGCGCAACGGTCATCGGCGAATACACACTGACATTCGATGACAGCGCATCGTCGGCCGGCACGCTTCAAAGCGTAGCAACCGTAACTGGTGGTGCCTACGACGGAACCGCCGGCTCGGTGACCATCAACGTTGCGGGCGGCCCGGTCGAGATCAACATCGGTGTCATTGGCGAACAGAACGGGATGAGCCAGCTGGGCGACGAGTTCGTGCCTGGCACGACTGAGAAGGACGGTACGGCAGTCGGTTCCTTCGTTTCGGTTGAGGTCAACGCCTCCGGTGAGGTGATTGCCGCCTATGACTCCGGCGATACGAAGGTCATCTACAAGGTTCCGCTGGCGGATGTCTCCAACATCAACGGCATGCGGGCGCTGGACAGCCAGACCTACAAGCCGACTGACGATTCCGGGGCGTTTTACCTGTGGGATGCCGGTGACGGGCCGACTGGAGAAATCCTGGGTTACGCACAGGAGGAATCGGCGGTCGACGTGGCGACAGAGCTGACCGACATGATCCAGACCCAGCGAGCCTATTCGTCCAACGCCAAGGTAATCCAGACCGTTGACGAGATGCTGCAGGAAACCACCAACATCAAGCGCTAAAGCGCTTGATGCTCCCTGACATTGGCTTCACGAAAGCAGGCTGAACATGTCTCTTTACACCGCCCTTAACAGCGCGATGAGCGGGCTGACCGCGGCCGGCCGGTCCTCGCAAGTGGTCTCGGAAAACCTGGCCAACGCGCTGACCCCGGGCTACACGCGACGGGTTCTGGATCTGAACAGCCCGGGCGTCGGCGTTCCCGGTGTCCAGACCGGCAATGTCCAACGCATGAATGATCCGGTGCTGATCTCCAACCGCCGGGTTGCCGAAGCGGAATACGGGGCCGCCAAGGCGGAGGCCGATTTCTTCGGCCGGATGTCCGATCTGGTGGGCACTGTTGATGACGGGATGTCACTGGCCGCGCAGCTCTCGGACTTCGAATCTTCGCTGATCGAAGCGGTCTCGAGACCGGACTCGCAACCCCGTCTGAACGACCTTGCGGTCAAGGCCAACTCCTTGGCAAACTCGATATCGCGCACGGCTGAAGGGCTGCGCGACCTGCGGATCAATGCGGACAGTGCGATCGGCAGCCAGGTCAATACGGTGAACCAGGCACTGAAAGAGATCGAGAAGCTCAACGCGCGTATTATGGTGGTGGAAGCAGGCGGCATGGACGCCGTGGCAATGCATGACCAGCGTGACCAGCTGGTTGACCAGGTGAACGGGATTATTCCGGTCAATGTTGTCCGCCGCGACAACGGCCAAGTAACCCTGTATTCGACCGGCGGAGTGATGCTGCTGGATCACAAGGCGTCTGAGCTGAGCTTCACGCCTTCGCGCGATATCATGCCGCACATGACATTGGGCAACGGCATGATTTCCGGCCTCCAAGTCAACGGTAAAACAATCGACACCAGCCCGGATGGTCCGCTGCGCGGCGGCACCCTGACCGCGCAGTTCGAAATCCGTGATGTGACCGCGGTCGAGGCTCAGGAGGATCTGGACGCCATGGCCGCCGATCTTATCGAGCGTTTTCAGGACCCGGCACTGGATGCCAGCATCGGGGTCACGGACGCAGGTATTTTCACTGATGATGGGGCCTTCTACGACCCGTCGAATTTCGTCGGAATATCCAACCGGATTGAGCTGAATGATCTGGTGGCTTTGGACGGCACCGGTGAGACTTGGCGGTTCCGCGATGGCCTTTATGCAGCCGGCCCCGGAGATCCTGGCAATTCCAGTTTGCTGCAGGCCTATTCCGACACGCTGAACACCACCCGTACGGTGTCCTCTGTCGGACTTGGGACCGCAGACATGACAGCTGCGACGCTAAGCGCGAACCTGCTGTCGCGATTTGCACAGGATAACGAAACCGCCTCGCGTGCATCAACTTTTGCCGCAACCAGTTTCAACGAGCTGAGCCAAGCGGAACTGGCGCTGGGTGTCGACACCGACGCGGAGCTGCAGAACTTGATGCTGGTTGAGAAGTACTATGCCGCCAACGCCCGCGTGCTCACCGTTGTCGACGAACTTATGGAAACACTTTTGAGGATCTGACCCATGATTTTGAATTCATACGGCGATATGGCGCAGCACCTCTTTCTCCGCAGCCGCAATACGGAACTGAAGGAAAACGTCACCACCCTGTCCGAAGAGTTTGCCACCGGTAAAACGTCCAATTTGAGCGAGCGGCTCGGCGGCGATTTCACTTATCTTGCAGATCTCGAGAGCTCGCTGAACAGGATCGACAGCTATATGGTTGCCAATGGAGAAGTGCAGTTGTTTGCCACCGCCACGCAAGGCAGCCTTGATAAAGTGCACAGCCAGGTGGAGGCGATGCGCAACGACATCCTGAGGCTGTCGCCCGCGATCGACACGGATAACGCGCAGCAGTTCGGCAGCCAGGCCAAGCAGCGAATGTCCAGCGCCATCAACCTGATGAACACCTCGGTCGGGGGACGGACGATCTTTGCGGGCACGGCGACGGACACCAAACCTCTGAATGACGCCAGCACCTTAATGACTGCCGCTCTCGCGGAAGTCGCAGGGCTGACAACCAGCAATGACATCATCCAGGCCGTCAAGGACTGGTTCGACGATCCTGCCGGCTTTGACACCGTCATGTATCAAGGCTCCACAACGTCGCTGCAGCCGGTTACAGTCGGCGAAGGAGAACAGGTGACCCTGGGCATCCGCGCCGATGATGACAACCTCAAGCATGCCCTGCAGAGTTATGTGATCACTGCTCTGGCGGATGAACCCAGCCTCGGCCTGACCGATGACGTGCGGATCGACCTGGTCATCGAGGCCAGCAGCGAGCTGTCCGAAAGCGCGGATAAGCTGATTGATCTCCAAGCCGATGTGGGGTTCATCGAAGGCCAGCTCGAGGCAGTCAACACCCGCAACGAGGCTTCGAAAACCAGCCTGAGCATTGTCAAAAACAATCTGGTATCAGCCGATCCTTATGAGACCTATACCCGGCTGCAAGAAGCGCAAACGCAGCTGGAAGGACTGTACACCATCACAGCCCGCAGCTCGCAGCTTTCCTTGCTGAAGTACATCTCATGATGGGTTTCTTGCGTCTCTTACTCGCTTGCCTGTTTCTGCTGCCTGTGGTGGCGCAGGCAAGCACCATCCGGCTCAAAGATCTGGTGGAATTCGACGGGGTTCGCGGCAATGACCTGGTCGGCTACGGTTTGGTTGTCGGCCTGGATGGCACCGGCGACGGACTGCGTAATTCGCCGTTCACCGAAGAAATCATGTCCAACATTCTGGAGCGGCTTGGCGTCAACGTGACTGGCGAGCAGTTCCGGCCCAAGAACGTGGCGGCGGTTTTTGTGACGGCGACCCTGCCGCCCTTTGCCCGCGTCGGCAGCACTATTGATGTGACAGTGTCGGCCATCGGCGATTCCAAAAGCCTGATGGGCGGCACGCTGATCATGACACCTCTGAATGCCGCGGATGGCCAGATTTATGCCGTTGCCCAGGGGACGATCCTGGCTGGCGGTGCGGTGGCTGAAGGTGAAGCCGCCACGGTTACCCAGGGGGTGCCGACGGCTGGCGTGATCCCGGCCGGTGCGCGTGTCGAGCGGGAGATCGATTTTGATCTGGCTTCGCTGAGCTCAATGCGGCTGGCGCTGCGGGAGCCGGACTTTACCACTGCCGGGCGGATCGAGCGGGCGATCAACAACGAATTTGGCCGCAACGTTGCTTTGATGCGCGATTCCGGTACGGTCGAAGTCGACATTCGCCGAACCAATACACGTTCCACAGCGCATGCGGTGGGCAGGATTGAAAACATCTTGGTTGAGCCACAGCGCAAGGCGCGGGTGGTGGTCGACCAGCGCTCCGGCACCATCGTGATGGGCAGCGACGTGCGGATTTCCCGCGTGGCTGTTGCCCAGGGGAACCTCACCCTTCGGATCGAAGAGACGCCGCTGGTTGTTCAGCCCAATCCCTTTGCAGATGGTGAAACGGTTGTGGTGCCCAGAACCGGTGCCGCCATCGAGGAAGAGGAGGGGATCCAGCTGGCGGAAGTGCCCGAAACAACCTCGCTTTCAGAAGTTGTGGCAGGCTTGAATGCCCTGGGAGTGTCCCCGCGGGACATGATCGATATCCTGAAAAGCCTCAAAGCCGCAGGGGCCCTGCACGCGGAGTTCGTTGTCCGCTGACACGCGCGCCAGTTCCGACGGAACACGCCCCGGCTTCATCTGCTGAAGCCGGGGTATTTATTTGCTTTTCCCTAAACCACTCGTCTCCGGCGCTCACCTGGCTGTGAATAGCGCTCAGGCCCTGTGCTGGATGTTTGCTTCCAGGATCTCGGAGCGCAGCCAGGGCAGGAGGCAAACTATCAAAGAGCTTTGGGTATTTATCGGGACTTGCAGTGGTGACCGAGCGCGCATTTTCCTTGCCCACTTCAGACAAGCGGCTGTGCTTGAGGGGACGCAAGCGTCTGGCCACTTTCCGCGGCGGGCGGAGCGAGCGGCCCGAGGGCCGGACCAGCGCAGTGCCGGACCTCATGCAACTCAATCCCCCCCTTCGGCTTTCAAGGAGCACCAGTTTCTGGCAACGGCAAGAGTGCCCGCACAGGAAAAAGCCCGGGCACATGATGTGTCCGGGCTATTCCTAGTGTGTGGGTTCAGATGTTTAGGGGTAGTAGCTGCGAACAAGCGCGGTGGCGATCAGGCTCCAGCCATCGGCGACAACAAAGAACGCCAGTTTGAACGGCAGGGACACGATGGCCGGTGGCACCATCATCATACCCATCGACATCAGGATGGCGGCGACCACAAGGTCGATCACCAGGAAGGGAAGAAAGACCAGAAAACCGATCTGAAAGGCGCGTGCAATTTCCGACAGCAGGAAGCTCGGGATCAGTGCGGACAGCGGCGCTTCTGGCACCGGGTCCATGCCCTGAGTTTCCGGTCTGAGATCAGCAATGGCATAAAACGTGTCCGGATCCAGACGGTTGGCCATAAACGCCCGGAATGGTTCCAGGCTGCGGGTGATGGCCTCGCCCGGTTCAAGCCGCTCCTCCAGCAGCGGGTTGATTCCGGTGCTCCAGGCCTCGGTAAAGACCGGCTCCATCACAAAATAGGTCAGGAACAGCGCCAGGCTGATGATCAGCATGTTCGGCGGCGCCTGCTGCAGCCCGATGCCCTGGCGCAGGATCGACAACACCGTCACTAGGAATGGAAAGCAGGTAACCATGATCAGCAGGCCGGGGGCCAGGCTGAGCACGGTAATCAGAAGGATCAGCTGGATTGAGCGGGCCGAAATCGACTCGCCGTCTGCCAGCGAAAGGCTCAATTCTTGAGCCAGGGCGGTTTGCGGCAAGGCCAGCAGAAGCGCTGAAACCAGGGCCGCCCGCACAATCGTCTTGTGTGTCATCCCAAACCGCTTTGCAGATCGGCAATTTCCGTCAGGCGTACGGCCAATTGGCCTGCTTGCTCGCCTTCCAGCTCTTCCAGCTGGCCGCGGGCGACCAGCCGGTCCCCGACATAGAGGTCGACAGGGTCTTCGACCCGTTTGTCGAGCGTCAGGATCGCATTTTCACCCAGGCTGACCAGATCTCGGATCAGCGGCCGGGCCTTGCCGACCGAAACAACCACTTCGACGGGAACCGAAACAAAGGGGTTGTTTGCATCAGCGGCTTTCATGTTCAGGTCGGCGGCGTCATCCATACTGGCTGTCCTCTTTCGCGTGGTAGGTGAAGGCCTCAATCGAATCCTGGATCGATTCGAGAAGGGCATCGCAATTGATTTCGCATTCGGTGCTGCCGACGCTCAGATAGGCTTGGCCGGAAGACAGCGCGCTGTCTTCCCGAACGGTCACCGGAACAGAGAAGTTCTGCGGCAGCAGGCTGCGTACAGGCGCCCCTTCGCCCGGAGAAACCACGATTTGCATCGGCTGGTCGGTCTGCCCTTTCGCCATTCCGGCAAGCTGATCAACAATGTGGTGCCCAAAGGAGGCAGCCATGGCATCCGGCAGTATGGCACTGGTCAGCACTTTGAACATCGGATCCAGCGAATCGAGCAGCTGGCTCTGCGCTTCGTGATAGGTAAAACTCAGATCTTCCAGCGAGTTGGCCAGCTCAGTGGATATCCGGATGGTTTCCTGATCCTTGGCGGTCACGGCGTCGTCCCAGCCGGCGCTGTAACCCTTCTCAAAGGAGGCCAGCCGCTGTTCTTCGATGACCTCTTCGGACACCGTCGGCAGTACCGGTGCCGCCGGTGTGTTGAACCCGAAATCTTCAAGCAAATGCGCAATTGTCATCAGGCTTGCTCCCTATTTTCTTCCAGCCAGCCGCGCAGGATCTGGACGGTTTCCTCCTGCCGCTCACCAATCAGGTTACGCAGCCGGTCGACGGGATCATCCATGCCGCCGCCCAAGGCCGGCAGCCCGGCGGCGCCCATCATGTCGCCCGTGCCCATAGCCGGCAGGCCGCCCATCGGTTCGAACTGCCCGGTTTCGTTGTTTTCGATTTCACCATCAAGCGCGAGCCCCGCGCCCAGGTCCGGAGCGGTCATGAAGCCGTCGCCGCCAACGCCGGGCAAACCAGGCAGGTCGCCTCCTTCGGGGCTTGGCAGCGCTGCCACCGGCGCGGCTTGATTCGACAGGATCGGCCGCACCACGAAGAGGCCCAGGATCAGGCTGACTAGAGCCAGCGCGCCGATCTGGATCAGCGACATAGCGTCGAAGTAGAGATTGTCGAAGAAGGAGGCCGTGGCCACCGTGCCCTGCGGCTCCACCGCCGGCAGCTCCATGGACTTAAGGGTAATGACGTCTCCACGATCCTCGTCAAAGCCGACGGCTGCGGAAATCAGTTCCCGCATTGCGGCGAGTTCGTCTTCCGGCCGGGGCTGGAAGACTGTTTCCCCAGCAGCGTTGGTGATTGCTGTGCCGTTCACGAGGACGGCGACAGTCAGACGCTTAATGGCGCCGGGTCCGCGTAGAATTTCCTTCTCAGTTTCGGAGATTTCATAATTGATCCGCTCACGGGTTGCGCTGGTATTGGCCTTGGACCCTTGGCCGGAGGCGGCATCGCCATCGGGAATATTGGAGGCAACGGTGACTTCACCCGCCTGATTGGTGGAAGAATTGGCGCGTTCCTCGACATCGGTGCTAACCGCGACCCTGCTTTTGGGATCCACGCGCTTTTCGCGGATGGATTCTGTGTCGGTTACGGTTTCGACACTGACCTCGACCACGGCGTTGCCTTGGCCGACGCGGGCCTCGACAAGGCGCATGACACGTTCGCGAATCATCTGGGAGCGGTCATCGGTGCCGGCACCAGCTGCAGCAGTGGCATCCGACGACCCGATCAGAGCGCCATTGGCATCGATCACGGCAACATTTTCCACCGCAAGGCCGGTGACAGCGGAGGACACCAGGAAACGGATTGCGTTGGCCTGCGCAGGCGTGATCGGCGAACCCATGGGCACGATGGAGACCGATGCGGTTGGTTCAACCGTGCGCTGGAAGGGATTCAAACCTGTGTTGGCGATATGCACCCGGGCTTGGCTGACATGCGGGCTGGCGACAATGGTGCGGGCCAGTTCACCTTCCTTGGCACGCCAGTAGGCGGCGTCGAACATCTGCGAGGTGGTGCCAAAGCCGCTGAGCGAATTGAGCAGCTCATACCCTTTGCCGCCATTGGCCGGAAGGCCCTCGCTGGCCAACGTCATCCGCAGTTCGTCACGCTGCGTCGACGGCACATAGATAGAGCCGCCACGCACTTCATACTGGGTGCCGCGCTGTTCCAGCGCCCGCACCACATCTCCGGCCGAGCCGCTTTCCAGCCCGGCATATAGCAGTGTCATTGATGGCTTGCTTGCCACATGGGACATCGCGATGACGCTGAGAATCATAATTACCGTGGCACCCACGGCAATCAGACGCTTTCGCATGTCCATCTCTGCCCAGACATTCTTGATCTGCTGCACATTAACCTCCGTCGCACCGGCGTTCTGTCCGGCGTGCAACCTTTTTGACGGATCGGCCTTAACATTCGGTTAGTTCCTCGCAGGTTATGAAGATGCTGCACGACGTTTTAGGGATAGCCATGACAGACGCTGCAGTAGATACAGAAGCAGAAGCCCCGGCCAAGAAAAGCAAACTGCCCCTCATCATCGGGGTGGTGCTGGCACTGGTTGGCGGCGGCGGCGGATACTTTGCCGTTCAGTCAGGCCTTCTTCCCTTTGGTCAGAAAGCAGCGCCAGAACCGGCGGCTGCGGCCGAAGAGGCGCCAGAAGGCGTGGACACTGGTGAGACGGCGGAGGATATCGCCAATCTTGCCTTCATCGAAATGGACCCGATTGTGATTACCCTGCGCAAAGCCAGCGGTATCAAGCATTTGCGGTTCCGCGCGCAGCTTGAGGTCGACCTGGCGCACCAGGCCGAGGTCGAGAAAATCCTCCCGCGGGTTGTCGATGTCCTGAACAGCTACCTGAGAGCACTGGAGCTTGAGGATCTGACCGATCCGATGGCTCTGCCGAAACTGAGAGCGCAGATGCTGCGGCGGATCAACATTGCCACCGGCCAGGGCCGGGTGCGCGATCTGCTGATCATGGATTTCGTACTGAACTAGGAGGACAGGATGGACATTATTGCTGATATCCTGCTTGCGGCCGGGGCGCTGGGCGCCGGATTCTATTGTCTGGTGCTGTCGCGCCGTCTCAAGCGGTTCAATGATCTGGAGAAGGGCGTGGGTGGTGCAGTTGCTGTTCTGTCCGCCCAAGTGGATGATCTCAACAAATCATTGCAGGCGGCGCAGCAGGTGTCTGATGGCTCCAGCAAGGCGCTGCAGCAGCTGACGGGCCGGGCTGAAACGGTCGCGCAGCGCCTGGAGCTGATGATGGCGTCGATGCATGACATTGACGAAGCCGAAGCTGCGGCACCAGCGCCAGAGCCCGCTGCGGAAGATGAGGAAATGGCAGCTGCTTATGAGGCTGAAGCGCAACCGGAAGAGGATAAACTGGAGGAGAGCAAACCCTCCGGCTTGATGTTTGTCCGCCATAACCGCAGCCAGAACCGGGTGGCGTGATGGCAAAGGCGGCGAAGAAATCCAAACATTTGCGGCGTGGCAGCACACTGATGATGCTGGCGGTTCTGCTCATGGGCTCTGCCGCGGTGCGGCTGGGCCTGGAAGCCGGGCCGGCAATTGCCCGTGAAGTGGCCAGCTTGAAGGAGCCGGGTGGCGAAGAGCAGGCACACAAGGGCGAGCCGCACCGCGAATCCATGCCGACTTCGGCCGAGCTGCAGACGATGCTGGCCGCATTCCAGGAGCGGGAACAGGCATTGGCTGCCCGGGAAGCGGAGATTCAGGACCGGATGAAGGCGCTGGAAATCGCTGATCAGGCGATCGACAAGAAATTGGCGGCGCTGGAGCAGGCGGAAGAGAAGCTGCGCGCGACCCTGGCACTGGCTGACGGTGCGACTGAGGCGGATGTGACGCGTCTGACCTCTGTCTATGAGCAAATGAAGCCCAAGGAGGCTGCAGCCCTGTTCGAGGAAATGGATCCTGCGTTTGCGGCTGGCTTCCTTGCCCGGATGCAGCCGGAGGCCGCGGCAGGAATCATGGCGGGGCTCAGCCCGGAGGCGGCTTACACCATCAGCGTTGTCCTGGCCGGACGCAACGGAGCTGTGCCCACGGAATGAGTTGGGCGCGCGGGCTTAGTCTTTCCTTAGGACGACTCGTCTAAACTAATAAAAACCAACGGAATTCGGAGTGGACCTATGATCGGGATTGTAGGCATTGTGGTGATCTTTGCCATGGTGTTCGGCGGATACCTTCTGGCCGGCGGCAAACTGGCGATCATCATTAAGGCGCTGCCATTTGAAATGATGATGATTGGCGGGGCGGCTGTTGGCACCTTCCTGATCAGCAACGACATGGGGGGCATCAAGCACACGCTCAAGGATGTCGGCAAGGTGTTCAAGGGCCCCAAGTGGAAGCCGGATGACTACCGCGACTTGCTGTGTCTGCTGTTCGCCCTGATCCGGATTGCGCGCGCGAACCCGGTTGAAGTTGAACAGCACATCGAAGACCCGGAAAATTCCTCTGTCTTCAACAAATACCCCAAGATCCTGGGAGACAAGGAAGCGGTGAACCTGATCTGCGATACCATGCGTTCGGCATCGATGAACTATGACGATCCGCATCAGGTGGAAGAGGTGCTTGAGAAGCGGATCGAGGCGAATCATCACCATGCCATGCACGGCAGCCATGCGCTGCAAACCCTGGCTGACGGCCTTCCCGCGCTTGGGATCGTTGCGGCGGTTCTCGGTGTGATCAAGACCATGGGATCGATCGACCAGCCGCCAGAGGTTCTCGGCAAGATGATCGGCGGCGCTCTTGTGGGGACCTTCCTGGGCATCTTCCTGGCTTACTGTCTTGCGGCGCCCTTTGCCGGCAAGGTGAAGACCGTGGTCGAGGAAGATGCACACTTCTACCAGCTCATCCGCGAGGTGTTGGTGGCCAATCTGCACAATCACGCAGCAGCTATCTGCATTGAAGTCGGCCGCCAGAATACCCCGTCGCATTTCCGCCCCGGCTTCTCGGAGTTGGAAGAAGCCCTAAAATCGGTGAAACAGGACGCAGCATGATCTGGCGAGCACTTGCCACGGCGGCTGTTGTCCTGACAGCCGGCACCGTCCAGGCGCAGACCATTGTGACCCGCTCGGGGGAACACAAGGGGTTCACGCGCCTGGTGATGCGCCTTCCGAACGGCGCGGACTGGTCGTTGACCCAAAGCGGCAATACGGCGACGGTCAACATTGACGCGCCTGAGGCGGTCTTTGATACAACCCGGGTCTTCAACCTGATTCCCCGCACCCGGCTGCAATCCCTCAGACAGAATGGACCGGGCCAGCCGCTGCGGCTGCAATTGGGGTGCGAGTGCACGGTAACCTCCTATGTGCAGGAGGATGGCTATCTGGTGGTCGATATCCGCGATGGCGGTAAACGGGCGCAGCAGCCGCAATATTCCACGGCAGGCAGCATTCTTCCGGTGACCACGCCGGCTGCGGGGCCGGCTACCGGTTCAGTTTCTCTCAGTCGGCCTCAGCGGATGCGCGGACGGCCTTGGCCGCCGCAGTAGCGGGGCGGTCTGATCCGGGGAGTACAATACGGCCTCAAGAAGACAACCTGGCGCTGGATCTTGCGCCTGAACCTGCTGCGTCTGAAGAACCGGCAGCAGAGGATATCGTTTTGCCGCTCGACGGAAGCAGCTACCGCGTGGACGCGGAAGGCATCACCGAAGACGCCCCGCAGGCGCTGCCGCAGACCGGGGCGCTTATCAATCTGGCGGAAACCGAGCGTGCTGCGGTGGTCAAAGAGTCCGAGCAGCGGTTGCTGCAGCAGATTGGACGCGCGGCGAACCAGGGCCTGGTGAGCGTGGCCGCGGACGGGCTGCCCGCCGCGGAAGCAGCGGCCGGGCTGGATCCTCTCGGGCGTTCGGATAGGCCCCTGAACCCGCTCGACCATATCTCCGTGACTTCCGCAATTGACCGTGAAACCGGACTGATGGCCGTCCTTAGCGATGGCAGTCCCGAGGCATCTCATTGTTTGCCTGACAACGCAGTGGCCATCAGCACTTGGGGCTCCGACAGCCCGTTTTCCGACCAGATTGGTCCGCTGCGCAGCGCGCTGGTCCGCGAGTTCGACGACATCAACCCGGCGGGCGTCTTTGCGCTGGCACGGATCTATCTCTATTTCGGCTTCGGAGCGGAAGCCCGGTCCATGCTGGCAATCTTGCCGCCCGGGGACCGGGACGGCGCGGAGGCTGCCTTGCTGACGGCCATGGCTCTGCTGATGGATGGTGCGGAGCTGCCACCGCAGCATCCCTTCTCGGCGCAGCAGGGCTGCGAAGGAAGCAGCGCCCTCTGGGGAGTTCTGGCTGACGGTGCGGTCAAGAAAAGCGCCAATACCGATGCTATCCAGCAGGCGTTCTCGAAGATGCCGACCCATCTGCGGGTTCATCTGGGGCCGCGGGTCAGCAAGATGTTTGCCGAAGCTGGCGATCATCATGTGGCGGAAGCGGTGCTGCGTGCCGTGGACCGGACTGGAATTGAGGACGTGCCGGAAATCAACCTGGCTGAGGCGGCAATTGCCGAATTGGAAGGTGATTCTGAGAAGGTGGCCGAAGAGCTGACGAGCGAAGTCGCGGAGCGTACAGGCAATGCACCGGCCGCGCTGATTGATCTGGTGGCCCTCAGCGTAAAGGAGCGCAAGGCGCTTTCGCCGGATGTGCCGGATCTGATTGCCTCTTATGAACTGGAGAACCGGGAGACGGAGCTGGGTGCTGAGCTGCGTAAAGCCCAGGTATCTTCTCTGGCGCTTATGGGGCAGTTCCAGGACGCGTTTCATGAGCTCAAGGGCCTGACGGAACGTGATGGCCCAGGTGCCAGGGCTGCTGCGCTGGAGCCGCTGATGCTGCTGCTGGCAGAACGCGCGGACGATGTGACTTTCCTGCAGTACGGGCTGGTCTTCGCAGGGCAGGCCACGGCAGCTGAGGCTGCCCCGGTCGCCGTGCCGGTGGCCCGCCGGTTACTGGATCTTGGGTTTGCGGACCAGGCTCTGGTGCTGCTCAACAAGCTGTCGCTGGCGCCGGAAGATGAGGCCCGCCGTCTTATGATGGCCGAAGCTGCGTTGGCGCAGGATAAACCGCATCGGGCTTTGGTTGAGTTGATGGGGCTTGAAGGATCCAGGGCCAACCGCCTGCGCGCCGAGGCTCTTTGGCGCAATGGCGAGTATGCCCGTGCTGGGGAGTATCTCCTGGCCGAGGATGACAAGGATGCAGCCGCCCGCGGTTTCTGGCACTCTGAGGATCTGGGAGTGATCGAGGCAAACAAGCCGGAGGAAGGGGCGCAATTCGGAACTGTCGCCTCTGTCACCACAAAAATTGGTGAAACCGTCCAGGATCCGGACAATCTGCCGCCGCTGGCATATGCGCGGGCACTGGTGGAGAGCAGCGAGGGGACGCGGGGTGGTATCGCCGACTTGCTGAACCAGGTCGGCACAACACTGGACGCACCTGAAGAAAGTCAGTGATCCGGAATTCGGTTTTCTGTTTGTTGGCCGTCCCGCCCGGGGCGGCCTTTGCGTTCTGCTGATAACACTTTGTCAACTGGCTGCCGGTAACCTGGGTAACGGGTGAATCCTGATCTGGAACGGGCAGAATGCCGGAAAACAACTTTAAACTTTGCCTGCAAGGGCCGAGTCCGCGCGCAACGCACAGGGCACGCGAGGCTATTGGCGCCACTGGTGCCACTCTCACACATTTCTCCAAGGTTAATTCCGGATGGCTTGCAGAGGCAGCCGCCGGGTCGATGCCAGCCGGCACCGAGCGGGCTGCTGACTGGCTAACATCCGGATGGCTGCCGTTTCTGGCTGTGGCGCCCACTGAGATTTTCAATCAATTGAAAAACTATAATAAATGGGGCCGAAACTGTGCCTAAGCTGACGACAGAACAACTTTTCAGCCCCACTGTCCTGCTGGCGCTGGCGCTGATGGCGATTATCGTAATGATGATCCTGCCCATGCCGGCCTGGGTGCTGGACGTCGGGCTGGCGGCTTCATTTGCGCTTGCGATCCTGATCTTCACCATCACGCTGTTCATCGAACGGCCGCTGGATTTCTCCTCCTTCCCGACAGTTCTTTTGGCCTCGCTGATGCTGCGCCTGTCGCTGAACGTCTCCTCGACCAAGCTGATCATCGGTCAAGGCCACTCCGGCACCGATGCGGCTGGTAACGTCATCGAAGGGTTTGCTCAGTTCGTCATGGGCGGCAGTGTGTTCCTCGGCCTGGTGGTCTTTGGGGTACTTTTGATCGTTAACTTCATGGTGATCACCAAGGGCGCCGCCAGGATGGCCGAGGTGGGTGCCCGTTTTGCCCTGGACGGAATGCCCGGCAAGCAGCTCGCCATTGACGCCGATATGTCTGCAGGCGCCATCGATCACCAGACCGCCAAGGAACGACGCGAGCGCGACCAGCAAGAAACGACCTTCTTCGGTTCGCTGGACGGTGCGTCGAAGTTCGTCAAGGGCGACGCCATTGCCGGTTTGTTGATTACCCTGCTGAACCTCGTCATGGGGCTGATCATGGGGGTGCTGGTCCACGGCATGCCGGTTGGGGCCGCGTTTGAGACCTATGCTATTCTGACCGTAGGCGATGGCCTGGTATCGCAGATCCCCTCGGTGATTATTTCGATTGCGGCCGCATTGCTGCTGGCGCGCGGCGGCACTACGGGTGCAACCGACACCGCATTGTTCGAACAGTTTGGCCGGCACCCCGCTGCATTGACCACCGTTGCAGTGCTGATGGTGCTGTTTGCGCTGGTGCCGGGGTTGCCGTTTCTGCCCTTCGTGATCGGAGGGGGAGTTCTGGGTTACACGGCGTTCCGGATGGCGAAGAAGAAGCAGGACGATGAAGAAGCCGAGATCGAAGAAAAGATCGAAGAGGCCTCCGATCCCTCTGCCGCGCGGCCGCTGGGCGACATTCTGGATCTCGACGATCTGCATCTGGAGTTCGCGCCCGATCTGGTCAGCATGGTGCTGGACCATGGCACTGGGCTTGATGCGCGGATCGCAAACATGCGGTCCCACATCGCCACGACATTCGGCCTGATCCTGCCGGAGATCCGCCTGACCGATCAGCACGATCTCGAGCGGGGCACCTATGTGATCAAGGTGCAGGGTGTCGAACAGGTGCGCGGCACCCTGCATCCCGATATGGTCCTGGCGCTGATGCCGGACAACCATGATGCTTTGCCCGCCGGCGCGGACGTGACGGAGCCGGTCTACGGTGCCCCGGCGCGCTGGATTTCCGCCAAGGCACAGGAGCAGGCGGCGCTGGCCGGCGCAACCGTGGTCACGCCGCCGGAAATCCTGGCGACCCACCTGCTGGAGATAATTAAGCAGAACTTCAGCAGACTGCTGACGCTCAAGTCCCTGCGCAGGCTGCTTGACGAAATGACACAGCTTACCGACAGCTTCCGCGCCGAGGCGAACCGCAAGCTGCTGGATGCTCTGGTGCCGGACAAGGTGCCGATGGATACGCTGCATGCGGTTCTGCGGCTGCTGCTGGAGGAGAGAGTGTCGATCCGGAACATGCCTTTGATTCTGGAATCGATTGCAGAGGCGCGCTTGCATACCACGCAGCCTGAGCTGATCTGCGAGCACGTGCGCCAGCGCCTCGGCTTCCAGCTGGTGGCCGAGATGAAACGCGAGGACGGCACCATTCCTCTGATCCAGCTTGCGCCGGAGTGGGAGGACAAGTTTTCGACCTACCAAGTCGACGCGCAAGGCGCCGGGCTCGACATCGCGCTGCCGCCGGATCTGTTCAACCGCCTGGCTGACGGGCTGAGCGATAAGCTCTCGACTATTACCGATCAGGGCGTGTTCGCCGCAGTGGTGACGTCGACCCGCCGCCGCCGCTATCTGAGGACGATTCTGAAGTCCCGCGGGATCACCAATCCGGTCCTGTCGTTCGAGGAAATCGGCCTGGAGGCGCGGCCTGCCCTCGTTGGCATGGTGCAGGCATGAACCTGAACTTTCTGCCGCCAGAGCTTGTTCTGATGCTGGGGGCAGGATTCTGGCACGCTGCCATCGTTTTCCTGCGAGTTGCTGCGATGGTGTCAGTATTGCCCGCGATGGGGGAACTCTACGTCCCAACGCGGGTCAAGCTGGCGGTCGCTGCGGCCTTTACCTTCGTAGTGGCACCGGCGCTGCCTGCATTACCAGAACCGGACAACGTGCTGGCCTATGGCCGCTTTGCTGTGACTGAAGCCATCATTGGCCTGGCAATGGGCATTGGTGTCCGGATCTTTGTGCTGGCATTGCAGACGGCAGGAACGATGGCGGCGCAAGCCACTTCGCTGTCGCAGGTGCTGGGCGGCATCGGTGCAGAGCCGATGCCGGCGCTTGGCGCCGTGCTGATGATCTCCGGCGTAACCCTTGCCACCATGATGGGTCTGCATGTGCGGGTGGCGGAATTGCTGATCGGCTCTTACCAGATGTTCCCCGCGGGCCAGTTTCCGGTTGCGGCCGGGCTGACAGAATGGGGTGTTTTCCGTGTCTCGCAAAGCTTTTCGCTGGCGTTTACGCTGGCAGCGCCCTTTGTGATCACCGCAGTGATCTATAACCTCGCGCTCGGTGTGATAAACCGTGCGATGCCGCAGTTGATGGTGGCCATGGTTGGCGCACCGGTGATCACTCTCATGGGGCTGTTCATCCTTATGGTCGGGAGCCCGGTAATCCTGGATGTCTGGTCCCGGGCCTTGATGACCTTCTTTGCCGATCCAGGGGGCGGAATGCCATGAGCGGCCAGGACGACGACTCAGACAAGTCATTCGAGCCAACGGAGCAGAAGCTCCGCAAGGCCCGGGAGAAAGGTGAAGTTGCCAAGTCCACAGACTTGTCGGTGGCAGCCGCCTATCTAGGGCTGATCATCGCCTTTTACGCGGCCGGCAGCAGCAGCGTCGAAGGGATCGGCACCGCGCTGATGGCCTACCTGGACCAGCCGGACCGGCTGGCGCCGCTGTTCTTCGAGGGCTCCGCCGCTGCGCCGGTGGGAGGGTTCATTGGCAGTGCTTTCCGCCCGGTGCTGCCATGGTTTCTTGTGCCTTTTGCGATTGTGCTGCTGTCGATTGTCGGACAGCGGGCGCTGGTGTTTGCGCCGAGCAAGCTGGAGCCGAAATTATCGCGGATCTCGATCGTCTCAAACGCTAAAAACAAATTCGGCCGCTCCGGATTGTTCGAGTTTTTCAAAAGCTTTGTAAAGCTGACACTCTATTCGGTGTGCCTAGGCATCTACCTCTCCCATCGGCTGCCAGAGATGATTGCGTCTTCCGGAACTGGACCCCAATCGGTGGTTATGATGCTCGCGCAGCTGTCGATGGAGTTTCTGTTCCTGGCACTTATCATCGCGCTGGCAATCGGGATCGTCGACGCGGCATTCCAGCATGCCGAGCACCGCCGCAAGAACATGATGTCGCGCAAGGAAATCCAGGATGAGATGAAGGACGCAGAAGGTGACCCGCACATGAAGAGCCAGCGGCGCCAGCGCGGCCAGCAGATTGCGATGGGGCAGATGCTGGCCGATGTGCCAAAGGCCGATGTGGTGATCGTCAACCCGACGCACTATGCGGTTGCTCTGCAATGGAGCCGGGAGCCCGGTGCCGCACCGGTCTGTGTTGCGAAGGGTGTCGACGAAATTGCCGCGGCGATCCGGCGTGTTGCCAATGAAAACGCGATCCCGATCCACAGCGACCCGCCGACCGCGCGGGCACTGCACGCGGCAATCGAGATCGGGGATGAGATTCTGGAAGAACACTATGCGCCTGTCGCTGCGGCGATCCGCTTTGCCGAAGAGATGCGCCAGCGTGCCAAAGGACAGGTTACATGAAGCAGAAGATGCTGGATCAGATGGCAGCGGTGACCGCTGCGCAATACATGCAGGAACACGCCAGAATTCAGCCTGTCCTGGCCCGGGAGGCTCAGCTGCGCGGCCAACTGGCCAAGCTGAATGATCAGGTTCAGGCCGCGCGCGAGCACGCCGATGGCGATCAAGCGATGAAGGCGTTGGGTGCGGACCTTCTTTGGCAGGGCTGGCATACACGCGCCCGGCGGGAGCTGAACCAGGAACTGGCCAAAGCCACTGCGCAAAAACTGCGGAGCATGGATCAGCTGCGCAAGGCTTTTGGGCGCAAGCATGCGGTTGAGACCATGGCCGCCGACGAACACAAGAGGCACAAGGCGGAAAAGGCCAAGGCGCTGATGGCGCGGCTGCTCGAGAACTGAGACCTCCGGTTTTCCGTTTGCAAACAAAAAATGGCCGGCCCAAAAAGGCCGGCCATTTCGTTTTTTTTGCTACAGAGCCGGGGTCAGACGTCCTGCCGGGATATCTCCATAATCAGAACATCATAGACGTTTTTACCGAGATGCTTTTGTGCGGCTTCCCGCAGTGCGGTGCGTAGAGGCTCCAGCACATCTGACCGGGTGAACGCTCCACGGAAGCCGCCCATGTTGGCGTGGTCGAAGAGGACTTGCAGGAACACATCGCGCAGTTTCGGCTCCAAGGCGCGAACTTTCTCGTCAGTGCCTTGTTTGGCCTCCAGGCTCAACGACAGCACCACCAGCGAGGTCAGTTGGTCGCGCTCCACAACTGGCACGACGAACTGATTGGTAATCTTAATGTATTCGCGCTGGGTTTCTTCGCTTTCTTCGGCGGCGTGGTCTTCGGCTTCTTCAGCGGGCTTTTCGGTGGCGCCAGCCTCGGCAGCATGCTCTTCTTCTGGCGCGGGCATCAGCAGGATGCCGGCACCGATGCCTCCTCCGGTTCCGAGGATCAGCAGGATGACTGGCAGGAGTTTTGACAGCATAGCAACCCTCAGAATGGCAGGACAGCGTCAAGCAGCTGCTGGCCGTAGCGTGGCTGCTGAACATCGGTGATCTGGCCGCGGCCGCCATAAGAGACTCGTGCCGAAGCGATCTTGTCATAAGTGATTTCATTCTGACGGCTGATGTCCTGGGGCCGGACATAACCGGTCACCAGCAGTTCGCGCAGTTCGAAGTTCACCCGCAGCTCCTGGGTGCCGCTGATCGCCAGAACCCCGTTGGGCAGAACATCGACGACGGTTGCCGCCACCCGCAGCTCCAGTTTTTCGCTGCGTTTCACGGAACCCTTGCCTCCGGCCGCACTTGAGCTGCCCAGCTCCACCGCGTCTGCCGAGGTTGCGCCTTCCGGGAGTTTCCGGTCCAGCCGCTGCGGCAGGCCCAGCAATTGCGGCATATTCAGGCTTTCGGACCCCGACCGCGACCGCTGGGTGTCGTTGGAGATCTCCGCTTCTTCGTCGATTTCGATCACAACCGTCAGGATGTCGCCCCGCTTGATGGCGCGGCGGTCGCCCAGCAGCGATTGCTGCGAACCGCTCCACAGGGATGACCCGTCGACGGTGCGCCGGTTCTGGGTCTGTGCGGGCAATCCTTGGTAGAGCATCGCCACATGTTCCGGCGTTTCATTGGCGGGAGTGAAGCTGGGCGGCTTGCCCAAGTGGTCCATCCGGCCGCAGGCGCCCAAGAGAGCCAGCCCGAAGAGCAGTGGTTTGACGGGGGAAAGTTTCATAGTCATCAGTTTACCTCGACGGAGCCGTCTTGCTTGATCCGGCCGGTGACGGTGGTGCGGGAAGAGAAATTCATGACCCGGACGGCTTCGCCAGCGGCGCCGCGCCCCAAGGCACGCCCCTCCGCGGCAATAGTCAGCACGCCCTGACGGAAAATCAGGGTGACCAGGTCGTTACGTTCAATGATGGCCGGCGGGCCGATATCGCCGGGCCGCAAGGGCCGTCCGGCATAAAGCGCGACGCGTGCTTCCATGCCTGCGACCTCTGCGGGGTCCGACAGTGCGCCCAGGATCTCGCCCTTCTTGAGTGCCAGATCTTCGGTGTTCACGATCTCCTTGGCGCGGATTGTGCGCAGGGGGATCAGGTAGTCCGCCCATGCGGGCGGCGCGCACAGCGCGGCAGCAGTGAGGCAGGCAAGAGCGAGTTTCATCAGCGCACCTGTGTGGTTGCACCCATCATCTGGTCGACAGCCGAGATGACCTTGGCGTTCATTTCATAACCGCGCTGGGCTTCGATAAGCTCCGTCACCTCGCGCACTGCATCCACCGAGCTGCCCTCAAGGTACCCTTGGCGCAGGGTGCCAAGCCCGTCTTCACCAGCGGTGGAGACAGTGGCGGCGCCTGAGGCTTCGGTTTCGGTGAACAGGTTGCCGCCGATCGCCTCGAGCCCTTTGGGGTTGGTGAACCCGGCCAGCGTGAACTGACCCAGAAGCTGGCCTTCGGGAGAATCCGAGAAGTACCCGTAGACTTCGCCCTCGGCGTTAATCGAAATGCTGGTGGCGTCGTCCGGAATCGTGACTTCCGGCGACACGGCGAAACCGTCGGAGGTTACGATCAGCCCCTCGGCCGAGCGTTTCAGCGCGCCGTCGCGGGTATAGGCGGATTGACCGGAGGGCAGGGTCACCTCCAGGTAGCCTTTGCCATCGATGGCAATATCCAGGTCGTTGTTGGTCTGCTGCAGCGCGCCCTGCGCCAGGTGCACCGAAACAGCTGCGGGGCGTACACCGAGGCCAACCTGCACGCCGGTTGGCAGCACGGTTCCGTCCGACGCGTTCACGGTTCCGGCGCGGGAGATCTGCTGGTAGTGCAGATCGGCGAACTCGGCGCGGCGGGCGTTGTAGGCAGTGGTGTTCATGTTTGCGAGGTTGTTGGAGATGGTCTCCACCCGCAGTTGCTGGGCGCTCATGCCGGTCGCGGCGATCTTCAAGGCACGCATCTGGATTCTCCTAGGACTTGATCAGGTTTTTGATGGCGTTGCGGATGCGTTCGTCCTCCGCTTGCAGAAAGCTCTGGCCCATCTCATAGGCGCGCTGCACTTCGATCATCCGGCTGACTTCGGAAATCGCGTTGACGTTGGATCCTTCCAGAAAGCCCTGCAGAACTTTCGAGTCGAAGTTCTCTTCAATGTCGCCCTCAACACGGAACATCACGCCGTCCTCGCGCACCAGCGTGTGCTTCTCAACCGGTTGGAACAATCCTAACTGTCCCAGCAGGCGTCCGTTTGCGCTCAGCGATCCATCTGCACCCACTTCGATCTTGCCGGCATCCGGCGGCACGAAGACCGGCGCACGGCCAGCATCCAGAACCCGGTAGCCATCCATTGTCACCAGATCGCCGGCGGCGTTGGAGGAAAAGGCGCCGGAGCGGGTCAGCCGTTCCCCTTGCGGGGTCTCGACCATGAAAAAGCCGTCCCCTTCGATGGCAAAATCGAAGGTCCCGCCCGTCTGGGTCAGCTGGCCCTGCTGCATCGAGGTGTTGAAGATGTTGGCGCGCGACATCGACAACGATGGTTCGCCGGGTGAGGTCTGCACGAATTCCGAAAAGATCAGCCCTTCCTGGCGGTAGCCGGTCGTGGCGGAGTTGGCGATGTTGTTGGCAATGACGCGCATTTCCCGCATCAGGCCCGACTGGCGTGAAATGGTGGTGTAGCCTGTGGTTCCCATTACGAGCCTCCGGCAATCATCGGAACAACGTGGCCGTCGAAGAAGGCCACCAGTGTTTGGGTCATGAAGCCCATAGTCATCCAAAACACGACCAGGATCGCTGTCAGCTTAGGCACAAAGGTCAGCGTCATTTCCTGCACTGATGTAAGGGCCTGGAACAGACCGATGGCCAGACCGACCACCAGCGCGACGACCAGGATTGGCGTCGACATGGTGACAGCGGCCCACAGCGCTTGGCGCAGCGTGTCATAGAAGAGGCTTTCGCTCATCATGGCTTAGACCGGCATCCTCAGGATTTCCTGATAGGCCTCAACGACCTTGTTGCGCACGGTGACCGCGGTTTCGACTGCCAGTTCAGTCTGTGCCAGTGCCTGCACCAATGCATGCGGGTCTGCCTGCGAGGTCATTGCCTGCACCGAGACCTGCTCACTGTTCTGCAAGGTTGCTGCGAAGTTCTCGAAACTCTGCTTCAAATGGGCGCCGGCACCACTGCCTTCGTGCGTGGGATCGGCTTTGGTGGCCGGGCGGGCGGCGGCATAGCCGCTAGCGGCGGAAAGGCTGCGAATATCCATTCTGGATCTCCAAAAATTTCAGTTAACGTCTCAAAAGTTCCATGAGCGAGGCCGACATCGAGCGGGTCTGCTCGAACATCTTGAGGTTTGCCTCATAGCTGCGCTGGGCTTCGCGGGCGTCTGCAACTTCGATCATCAGATCGACGTTTGAGCCTTCGAAATGCCCGCTCTCGTCGGCCAGCGGATGCGAAGGATCGTAGACCTTCTCCAACTCGCTGCGGTCCAGGGTGACCCGGCCGGTGCGTACATGTTCCACCTCCGTCTGCAGCTCGCGCACCGATTCGAACGGCACTGCCTTGCGGCGGTACCCCGGCGTGTCGGCATTAGAGATGTTTTCCGACACATGGCGCAGGCGTGCGGCTTGCGCCTTGAGACCGCTGGCAGTGACGGAAAGGGCTTTGGAAAATTCACTCATCTGTCATGCCTCCTCAGGTTTTGCCCAGGCTGGCGCGCAGGATATTCATGGAGGACTTGTAGATGGCCATGGCACGCT
Source organism: Leisingera sp. ABM4_103 (assembly GCF_056158685.1). NCBI lineage: Bacteria > Pseudomonadati > Pseudomonadota > Alphaproteobacteria > Rhodobacterales > Roseobacteraceae > Leisingera > Leisingera sp. ABM4_103. The sequence continues at coordinate 1,474,039 of NZ_JBSWTU010000005.1, forward strand.
TGTGCTGGCGTTCCGTATCAACACCCTTCAGCAGCTCGGTCTCCACGGACACCGAATTGCCGTTGGGGTCGCTGCCGGTTTCGTCGGCAATAACAGCCCAATCCATCCCGCTGCTGGCGGTGCCGTGCAAATGGCTGCCGCGGGACGCGATCATGCTGTTCGGGCGGGCACCGGCTGCGAATACTTCTTTGAAGGGCTTGATGTCCTTGGCTTGGTAACCGGGCGTATCGGCGTTGGCGATATTCTGGGATACCAATGCCTGGCGCTTGCCGGCATGGGTTGCCATGGAATAGGCAATTTTGAATACGTTCAGTTCTGTGAACACCAGGGCTTCTCCCTTGATCGATTTCAATCAAGGCTTAACCCCGATTCCTTTAGAAATTGTTTTCAGGACACCAATGGAGAGCGCCGCAATGAAAGCAGAGCTGCAAGCACTGACCCGCCAAATCGCCAGTAAGCACCTGGCGACGCAGATGGGCAGGGTGACGGGAATCTCGGGCGGGGAGATCGAAGTCAGCGGGCTGGCGTCTGCTGCCAGGATCGGTGACCGGCTGGTGCTGCGCCGTGGCCCAAATGATGAGCTGCACGGCGAAGTTCTCAAGATTAGCGGTAATAATATCAGTATGTTGCCTGACCGGGCTCCCGACGGCGCAGCAATCGGCGATGCGGTTCTGCTGCATCCGTCGCCGGAGTTCGCGCCCAGCGATCACTGGATTGGCCGGGTGATTGATCCCTTTGGTGAGCCATTGGACGGCCGCCCGATGCTGCCGGGCTCGGCTCCGAGGAATCTGATGGCGCCGCCCCCCAAGGCCGCCGGACGGCGGGCCATGGGAGAGCGGCTGGCCACTGGCCATGCACTGCTGAACACGATTCTTCCGGTTGTGCGCGGCCAGCGTGTTGGCTTGTTTGCAGGTTCCGGGGTTGGGAAATCCTCTCTCCTGGCCAAGTTGGCGCGGTACATGGAAGCCGATGTTGTGGTGATGGCTCTGATCGGTGAGCGCGGCCGCGAAGTGAATCACTTTGTCGAGGATGTCCTGGGTCCCGAAGGCATGCGCCGGGCTGTGGTGGTGGCCGCAACCTCCGATCAGTCGGCACTGGTCCGGCGCCGCTGTGCCTGGGCTGCCATGACGGTGGCGGAGCACTTCCGCGACCAGGGCAAGAATGTGTTGTTCCTGGCCGACTTTGTGACCCGCTTTGCCGAGGCGCACCGGGAAATCTCCGCCGCTTCGGGAGAGGCGCCTGCATTGCGCGGCTACCCGCCCTCGGTGACTCCGCTGATCACCGGATTGTGCGAACGCGCTGGCCCTGGCGGCGAGGGTCAGGGCGATATCACCGCCGTTTTCAGCGTTCTGGTGGCGGGCTCCGACATGGACGAGCCGATCGCCGATATCCTGCGCGGGGTGCTGGACGGGCATATCGTCCTGAGCCGGGAAATCGCCGAGCGCGGCCGCTTCCCGGCGATCGACGTCTCTCGCTCGGTCTCCCGCAGCCTGCCAGCCGCGGCCACGCCCGATGAAAACGAGGCAATCCAGCAGGTGCGCAAATTCCTGGGCGCCTATGAGCAATCCGAGGTGATGATCCGGGCCGGGCTTTACGCAGAAGGCAACGACGCTGTGCTGGATCAGGCGGTCAAGCTTTGGCCCGAACTGGATGCCTTCTTTGGCCGCGAGGACCCGGAGGGGATCACCAGCAGTTTCAATCGCCTGCTTCTGCTGCTGCGGCGCGCAAAGGCTGGGCGCTGACGGCCAATTCTTGTTTCAAGGAACCTGATGAAAGCGGCGTCTGGCGCCATTGCCGTGGCGTCGCTTTCAGACGGCGGGGCTGCGGGACAGGCTGACCAGCATGTCAGTAGCGGAGAAGCTGTTTAAGCTGAGGAATTGCTTTCCTCGAAGCCGACGGCTTTTCCCGGATCTAAATGGTTTTGACTAGCTCTTCATACTCTCCAGGATACAATCTTAGGTAGTGTCATCGGTCTCGAGTAGCGCTAGGGGCGTTTCACTAAAGATGCCCAACCGCCGGCAGGAGCCGGTTTAGCCCGGTCTCGGCGGCGGCTCCGGCACAGTTTCCCAATGTCCACGCAAGGCGGGCTGACAGATTAAGTTTCATCTTTTTGCGATTTCTTTGCGTACTGACTTCCCCTAGGCTGGATAATTCTCGTCTGGCGCACATCGCAACCTGCTACGGATGATCCAGTTCCTGGCCGCTTGGCAGTGTTGCACCTGGCTAGTGACGACCGGATTGAGCACTGGCTTGGCTTCGTCAGTTCTTATCTACGGTATCGAGCCAATTCGAACACCGTTGCGGGATGTCCGGAACGGGCACAGATTGTGCACTTTGCCATTGGCTTATAGGCAGCGTCACTCTCCGGAGAGATTTGATCCTTAAAGCTGCTTAGGAGTTTTCACCTTTCAGGCCAAACCTGCCTTGCACGCAGCAAAAACGCCGGGGACCGCTGATCTGGTCCCCGGCGCTTTGGACATGGCCGATGTTATTCAGAACGCGATCGGACACGCGCGGCAGGATTGCATCCTGCTTGAACATTGAGAACTGTTTGCCGTACGTGGCCTGGGGTAAGCTTCAGCCCGCATTACCTGTGTCTGGCAGGACGGGCTGCAAGGATCAGGACGGGCGAACCGCGAACAGCCGGTCTTCACGTGCCAGCAACGTGCGCAGCGCCTTCAGGCACCGGTAGTGGTTGTTACCGATCAGGGCGTCAGTTGCCTCTGCCAGAGAGGCGCGGCTGTCGGGGTCAGTGAAGACCTGGCTCAGCTCTTCGATCCGGCGCAGCATTGGCAGACGCTCTTCCTCCGGGTCGGCATCGCCGGACAGGATAAGCTGCGCGGCATAACATACACGGCGCACCGGCGTATTGGCCTCTTCGGGGTGGATGGCATCGCGCAGGCGCAAGATGTTGGCATCCGGGGTTACAATGGACAGGCGGCTGCGGCGGTCGCCGTTCTCAATCACCGCGCCATTTACAAGGACACGCTCCTTGGGGGCGAGTTTCAGGACAAGTCCGCTCATATTCAGGAAGCTCCGCTGCGGAGGCCACGCAGGATGGCCGTATTGATTTCCACCAGGGGCCGCACATTGGCCTTGCGCTGAAGCACTTTGCTGGTGTGTTGTCTCGTGAATTCCGCCAATTCGAAGAGATTCCGCTTGAGATCATCCGGCAAGGGGTTGCTTTTCATTGCGAGATCCGCCGTGAAAATCGACCAAAGCTTGCGGTTGTCGTTCAATGCCTGAGCAAGTTCATTAAACTCATCGCCGCCTTTCTGCGCAGCCGTGATCAACCGGCGGGTAACGCGGGTAACCACTTCGTATTCAAAGTTTTTTGCTGTCCGGGTCGGGGCATTTGCCGCCGAATAGGCACTCTTCGCCTTCAGAAGGGCATTCACGTGTTTTCCTAACGTATTATTCTTCAGATTCTCTGAGAGGGGAAGACCGGGGCGCTATGCGCGCCCCGGTAGGGATTGTTAACGGAACAGCTGCTGCAAGGTGGACGGCGCCTGGTTCGCAATGGTCAGCGACTGCACCGCCAGCTGCTGCTGGGTCTGCAGGGCCTTCAACCGGGCGGACGCCTCTTCCATGTTGGTGTCGCTCATTGTGCTGACGCCGGATTTCAGCGAGTCGTTCAGCTTGGACACAAACGAGCTCTGGTCGGACAGACGGTTGCTATCCGCACCCAGCTGAGCGGCGCTGTCGATCGCAAAGGTCAGCGCAGTCTCGATCTCACCCAGAATGGTAGTGGCGTTGGTCGAGTTGAGGGTGTTACCCATAGCGCCGGAGATGCTGGTGGCAGCGTCAATGTGATTGACCTGAATGATGTCAGTGGTCGTGTCCAGGCCACCCAGAACATTCAGCTGCGTTGCACCGGAAGTGTCCAGCAGGTTGGCGCCGTTGAAGGACGCGGACGAGATGATGGAGTCGATCTGTTCACGCTTCTTCGCCAGGTCGCCTTCGATCTTACCATGGTCCACGTTCTCGGAAACGCCGGACACCACCAGCTCACGCATTTCCTTCAGGGTTTCGACGATCTGCTCCATGCCGGAGGAGGCAACAGCCACAGTGGCTTCACCAAAGTCGAGCGCATCACCCACGGCTTCATACGCCTGGATGTCCGATTCCATCGACTTGGAGATCGCCCAAACAGCCGAATTGTCCTTAGCGCTGCCGACTTCTTTACCGGTCGAGATCTGGTTTTGGGTTTCTTCCAGATCGTTGTTCACAGTCTTCAGAGTCTGCAAAGCAACCATTGCGCCGTTGTTGGTCAGAATGCTGGTCATAGCTTTTTCCTTTAGCTGTGGGGCGCTTTAGCCCCGGTATTCTGTGCCCCGGCGGGGCGTTGATTGACGTCTTTCTGACTGTGCGTTCCGCCGTCCGGCTTCCGCGCCACCCCTCATGAGGTGCAAAGCGACTTTGGCGCAGGAGTTGCTAAGGGAGTGCTAATACCGGCATTTGGTTTTTTAGAATTTTCCCAAAATTGCATCAGGCACGTTTTTCCAGCTTTGCTCCGCCGCGCGTGCCATAGCGGTTCCTGCGTCCGGCCTGGTCATAAACGTCCAGACCTTTCCGGATTCGGCGCAGTTCGGCCATGCGGGCGGCAACCGACCGGATACCGTCCATCGCGCTGTCCAAGAGCTGCTGATTGCGGGTTACCTTGGTTTGAACCTGCGCCAGAGACTCGCGTTCCAGTTCTGAAACGGAATTCAGCTTGCCGATCACCTTTTCCTTCTTGGCGAGGAGCTCTTCCAGTTTGGGCAGCTCTCCTGCCATCAATGCGGCGCGTTCTCGGTCGAGGATTTGATCCAGCTCATCAATGAGCTTTTGCGGTTTCGAGTCACTCACCTTGGGTCTCCTTCAATGCGTGATAAAGCGATTCGGCCAGACCGATGCCGCCGGAGCGGGCGATCTGATTGGCTTGTTCGCGGATGAGAAAGCTGGAAAACTGGTCTTCGCCTGCGCCGCCGCCAAACCCTTCGCGGGATTCGCCAAGGCCTGCGGATTTCAGCATTTGCGCAAGAAAGGAGGCTTCCAGCTCGATAGCAGCCTCTCGCAGCGGATCGCTGGCTGCAGGCCGTGCTTTGGAAGCTGCAGATGCAGTCTGCAGCGGGGTGGGCAATAGATCTGGCATGTCCGGTTCTCCGGTTTAACGTCGAATTTCATCGATTTTCTAAAACTGCGCCGGAACCGGTTAAAATTGCCGTAACCGCTTTGGGATAAGTCTGTCCGGGTCGAGATAGAATGTCCGGAAGACAATCATGATGATGAATTCAATCCTTGGCTTTGAAGCCGGTTCTGTTGGCAAGACGCCGGCCGCGACCGGGGAGTCATCCAGAAAATCTACCAATTCCAATAGCTTTGCCGATCATGTTGCGTCCCAGCCAGGGCGTGAAAGCGAGGCTGGTGAAACCGTTTCAGGCAAGGGCGAGCCGGCTGAGACGAGCGCCAAAGCCGAATCAGACACCGCCCGCTCAAAAGGGTCTGAAGCCGAATTGGATGAGGCGGCGGCGGAACTTACAAAGACCGAAGCCGGGCATTCCGAGACCGAAGCGGAGGTAGATCCGGCGGTTGATACTGCGAACTTTGATGCTTCAGAAGCCCCGGTTGCAAATGTCGTGGAGCGGCCTGCCATCGGTCCTGATGAGGATGGGCAAGCTCGCACTGCCTCCGCAGCTGAAGCAGAAGGCGGTGAACACCCAGGCAGGGTTGATCTTCCCTCTGGCGCCGGGCGTTTGTCTGGCGGACACAGTGATGAGGCACAGCTTTCCGCATCCGCATCTGCCGGGGCAAAATCGGCAGGCAGTTCCGCACTGGGAGAAAACCAGGCGGCTGAAAACGGTGGCCGGATCGTGACAAACGAAGGATCCGCTCAAGCCCAGGCTTCTGGATCATTTCAGGCGGAAGCTGTCCTTGGCAGCAATGCAGCTGAGCGCAGTATCACCTCTGCGAATCCGCGGGTCGAAGGAGCAACAGAGGCTGCTGGTACCGCCCGCGTTCCCCTGGAAGCGCCGGTCAAAGCAGTTGGTATTGCTCACGCTCAACCCCAAGCTGGGGGGCAGCAATCCAGCGTAGCCCCCGCACAGGGAGGAACAGCCGGAGCGGCGGCTCAGGCACATCCTGTCTTCGCAACTGCGGATATCAAATCTCAAGTCCTGCAGGCAGACGGCCAGCAAACGTCCGCACGGCCTGACGGATCGGTAAATTCGGGCATGCCAGTTGCGCCAGGTATCATGCAGGCAGCTGCAGCTGGTCAAACTGCGCCAAAGGGGACCGGGCTGAAAGCTGAAACAGAATCAGCGGTGATTACCAGCGAAGCCCCTTCGGATGCTGAGGCGGCTGAGAGTGGCAGGTTGACTTCCGGCGCGTTCAAGGGCGGAGAAATCCGCTCAGCCCCGGCTATGACAGCGCCGCAGCCGCTCCAGCCGGCCACTGCCATTCTTCAACCGCTGATGGCCGGCGGGCTCGGCACCGCTTCGCTTGGTACGGAACTGCTGTCCGGGTCCGAGGACCTGGCGCCAGGCGCGTTTGGGCTGTCCGGTGAGGTTCCGGGGCTGACGCAATTGCTCACGGAGGCCTCCATCGGCACAGGCACGGTTCACCGGCCGGAGACGCCGCGCATGGTAGCGGCGCAGCTGGCTGAGGCTTTTGCGGCCAAAGGCGAGCAGAAAGTTGAAGTTTCGCTGAACCCGCAGGAACTGGGCCACGTGAAAATGCGCGTGGTGGCTAGCGAGACGGGCATCACGATGATCATTCAAACCGAGCGTCCGGAGACCGGCGACCTGATGCGCCGGCATATCCATGAACTGGCGGAGGAATTCCGCCGCATGGGCTATGACGACATTTCCTTTGAATTCAGCGGCGGCCAAACAGGCGGCCAGTCCGCGGATGACGCCGATGGCGGCACCGGTTCAGCTGCTGGTGGCGCAGGAACGAACAGCGCCGACGCGTCGGATGGCGCCGCCACAATTACGCAAAACCTCCGGCTGGGTGAAACCGGCGTGGATATGAGGGTCTGATCACATGACAACAGCAGTCACTTCCGCGGGCAGCACCGCAGCACAATCCACCCTTCAGCCGGCGGCTTCCCAGCAGACCTCCGGGCTGACGTCCGATTTTGAAACCTTCGTGAAAATGCTGACGGCACAGGCGACAAATCAGGATCCGCTGGAGCCGCTCGATTCGACCGAATATGCCGCCCAGCTGGCGCAGTTCTCGATGGTAGAGCAGCAGACCAAGAGCAACACCTTGCTGGAAGGGCTCCAATCCCAGCTTGGTCTGGCCAACATGGCGGCGCTGTCCGGCTGGGTCGGGATGGAGGCGCGGGGCGTGGCACCGGGCTATTTCGACGGCAGCAATGAGATCACCATTGCGCCCAATCCGGCTGCTGCCGCTGATTCGGTGACTTTGGTCGTAGAGGACGCCAACGGCACCGAGGTGCAGCGTGTCACTCTGCCGGTTTCGGCCGAGCCGTACCAGTGGAATGGGCTGGATGACGACGGCAACCCGCTGGAGACAGGGGAATACAAGTTCGTTATCGAAAGCAGGAAGGACGACGAACTCATTCTGCAGGAATATGCCGAGATCTATTTCAAGGTGAACGAAACCCGGATGCAGGGCGGCGATGTGGGCCTGATTACCGAAGGCGGTTCTGTGGTCCTGGCGTCTTCGGTCAGCGCTCTTCGCGATCCGCAAGGGTGATCCGGCGGTATCCGCAGGCAATAAAACTGGCTAAGAACAGGGCGGCATAACACCGGAGACCGCCCTGCAACCGCTGCCTGACACGTTCGAAGCCCGCCTCTTTGCGCATTTGTCCGCAACGGGCCTGCATGTTCCCGCGCCCCGGCGGCTGGCCGGGGGGCGTTCGAACCATGTCTGGCGGGCCGGCGGGCTGGTGATCAAGCTGTTCGCGGCGGATGGCAGCAACCCGCTGTTTGCCAACGACCCGGCGCGGGAGATTGCGGTGCTGACGGCGCTCTCCGGCACAGGAATGGTGCCGCCGCTGGTGCAGTCTGGTGTTTTCGAAGGACGCAGGTGGCTGGGCTATGCCCATGTCAACGGCAGCCCCTGGCAGCAGGATACAGGCCATGTTGCGCAACTGCTGGGGCGCCTGCACGATGTGGCGCCGCCGCCAGGAATGCCGCAGGGCGTGAACGGCAGCGAGGCGCTTGAGATCCAGACCTTTGAGATTCTGAAAAACTGCCGGGACAGGGATCAGCTCGCGGAATTGCGACCTCTGGGGCAGGTTCCGCCGCTGCCGCAGCCGGTGCTGATCCACGGCGACCCGGTGCCCGGCAACCTGCTGGCGCATGACGGCACGCTAACGCTGATCGACTGGCAATGCCCGCAGATCGGTGACCCGGCGGAGGATCTTGCACTGTTCCTTTCGCCCGCCATGCAGCTGATGTATCGTGGAGCGCCCTTGTCGAAGGCGGAGGAGGACAGCTTTCTTGAGGCCTACCCGGATCCGCGGATTGCCGGCCGGGTTCTGGCGCTGAAACCGTGGTTCCATTGGCGTATGGCGGCCTACTGCCTGTGGCGGGCCGAACGCGGCGGCGGAAAGGACCGGCAGGCGTATGAGCTGGAGACCGCGGCGCTTCAGTCCATCAGGCCAAGCAGCGCATAGGCAGGTGGCATCAGGACCCGGCGGGCACGGCCCAAGGGGAAGCGGGCCATTTTCTGCATCACGGGAGAATAGGGCAGGTCAGGCGTCCGTCCTTGCACCAGATCGCTCAGCAGCCGCCCGGCATAGCTGCCCATGGCAACACCGTTGCCGTGATAGCAAAGGCCCGCATACATGCCCGGCATTTCTGGAACCGGCCCGACGTAGGGAACCAGATTTCGGGACAGGCAGACCATGCCGGACCAGCAGTGGGTGGTTTCCACAGCATGCCACGCCGGGAACATAGCCTCGAAATCCCGCCGCAGATTGCGCCGGATCGCGGCCTCGGCCCGGGGCGATGCCAACAGTCCGCCGCGCATTCCGAACAGGAAACGCCGGTCCGGCATCAGCCGGAAATAGTGCAGCAGGTTACGGGTGTCATAGGCCATCTGATGCGAGAACCAGCCCTGCGCCTGCAGCTCCGCGTCTTTCAGCGGGCGGGTCACCATGACGGTGGACTGTGCAGGCATATACCGTCCGGCCAGCCAGCCGGGAAGATCCTCGGAGGAGTAGCCATTGGTGGCGATGATGACCTTGGCTGCCCGCAAACAACCCTGCTTAGTATCTATTCTATATCTACCGCGGTCCTGCTGCACCGACTGGGCAGCACTGTGCTGATACAGATTGGCACCGGCGCTTTGGGCAGCCTTGGCCAGGCCGAACAGGTATTTCCGCGGGTTCAGGGCAAAGCCCGCCGGCGTTGTCAGCGCTGCATAGAAATTGCCGTTCAGCCCTCTGTTCGCCAGTTGCTCCCGGGTCAGGAAATCCGGCTCCTCTCCTGCCGCGCGCATGGTTTCGGCCTGTGCCCACAGGCCGCGTGCGGCCTTTTCGCTGTGCGCCAGCTGGGTTTCCCCGTTCGAATGCGTGTCGGCATGTATGCCATGGGTCTTCAACAGCTCCCGCACCAGATGCACGGCAGCTTCTTCCCCGGCGTCATAGGTATCTGCAGCCGGTTTTCCAAACAGGCGGCGCATAGCAGAGCCGGAGAGTTTGGACCCGCCAAGACAGCAGAACCCGCCGTTGCGGCCAGAGGCGCCCCAGCCGGGAGTTTCAGCCTCCAGCACCGCGACGGACAAGCCGCTTTCCGCCAGATGCAGGGCCGCTGACACACCGGTAAAGCCGCCGCCGATGATCGCCACGTCGGCGGACCCCTCCCCCTGCAGCACCGGCCAGTCTGGTGCTGCGATGGTCTCGTCCCACCAGCAGTTGCTGCGCGGGCCGGGACCATAGGTGTAATCCGAGAAGATCCTGCGCATCAGGCGCGCACCGCGGCCTGTTCCTCCCGTTTCTGACGCGCCACCTGGTGCTTGGTTACCAGCGAGGCAGTGATGACGCCGATAGTGACGATGCTGATCATGATCGTCGACAGCGCGTTGATCTCAGGGCTGACGCCCAGACGCACGGCAGAGAAGATCTTGATCGGCAGGGTGGTCGCCGAGGGGCCGGAGGTGAAGGAGGCAATCACCAGATCATCAAGCGACAGGGTGAAGGCCAAGAGCCAGCCGGAAATCACTGCAGGGGCAATGATCGGCAGGGTCACCAGGCGGAAGGCCTCTGCCGGAGAGCAGCCGAGATCCAGCGCAGCTTCCTCCAGCGAGCGGTCAAAGCTCACCAGGCGGGAGGACACCACCACCGAGACATAGCACATTGAGAATGTGGTATGGGCCAGGACGATGGTGAACACGCCGCGGTCGAGGCCGATGCCGATGAACAAAAGGAGCAGCGACAGGCCGGTGATCACTTCGGGCATCACCAGCGGCGCATAGATCATGCCGGAAAACAGCGTCCGACCCATGAACCGCCCGCCGCGCACCAGGACGTAGGCTGCAATGGTGCCCAGCACGGTTGCCATGGTGGAGGAGAACACGGCCACCTTGATGGTCACCCAAGCCGCATTCAGGAACGCCTCGTTCTGCAGCAGCTCGCCGTACCACTTGGTTGAGAATCCGGCCCAGACGGTAACCAGCTTGCTTTCGTTGAAGCTGAAGATGACCAGAATCACCATCGGGATGTAGAGGAAGGCAAACCCTAAAGTCAGCGATACGGCGTTAAACCAGCTCATACGGTTCATTGCTCTGCCTCCTGCTGTTTCTGCTGATTGCGCTGGAACAGCACGATCGGAATGATGAGCAGCAGCAGCAGAACCACTGCCACGGCGGACGCCACCGGCCAGTCTCGGTTGGAGAAGAACTCTTCCCACAGCACTTTGCCGATCATCAGCGTGTCCGAACCGCCCAGAAGCGACGGGATCACGAACTCACCCAGAACCGGGATGAACACCAGGAAACTGCCGGCGATGATGCCGTTTTTCGACAACGGCACCGTCACCAGCCAAAAGGCGGTGAAGCGCGAGCAGCCGAGGTCCTCGGCGGCTTCGATCAGCGAACCGTCCAGCCGTTCCAGCGCCGAATAGACCGGCAGGATCATGAACGGCAGGTAGGTGTAGACGATACCGATATAAACCGCGGAGTTGGTGTTGAGGATCGTCAGCGGCTCAGAAATCACCCCGGTCCACATCAGGAATTGGTTGAGGAAGCCTTCGTTGGACAGAATACCCATCCATGCGTAGACGCGGATCAGGAAGGACGTCCAGAACGGCAGGATCACCAGCATCATCAGCGTTGGCCGCCATTCCTCTGGCGCCCGCGCCATGCCGTACGCAATCGGATACCCCGCCAGCAAGGTGAAGAAGGTAGAAACCGCCGCGATCTTCAGGGAGCTGAGGTACGCCTTCCAGTAGAGGTCATCCTCGGTCAGCCAGACGAAATTCTCGAAATCGAGTTCTGCGAGGAAGGCGGCAATCCCTTCGGCCCAATCGAACTGAGGGAAATAAGGCGGACGGGCAACCGCCGCGTCCGACAGTGAGATTTTCAGGACGATGGCAAACGGCACCAGGAACAGCGCCAGAAGCCAGACATAGGGGATGGCGATCAGAACAAAACGGCGCATCATTCTGCCAGCAGAACGCCTGCCGTGGCGGTCCAGGACAGCCAGACAGTGTCTTCCCAGGTGAAATCGCGGCGGGCGATGCGGCGGGTGTTGGCGGTCTGCGCCTTGATCACCGCGCCGGTCGGGAGCTCAACGTGATAAGTGGAGATATTGCCAAGATAAGCGATGTCGAGGATGCGGCCCTGCACAGAATTGTCCGCCGCGGCCGGCTTCTCAGAGCTGATCGAGACCTTCTCCGGCCGGATCGCCAGATGGCATTTCTGGCCGTCGGAAAACCCATTGGCTGACTGCACGTTCAGCGGCGGCTGGCCTTCGTGCCAGGACATTGCATAGGTGCCGCCGCCATTGGGCTTGGCGGTGCCTTCGATCAGGTTCACATCGCCAATGAAGTCAGCGACATAGACCGAGTTCGGCGTTTCATAGATCCGGTCCGGCGTGGCCACCTGAACAATCTTGCCGTGATCCATAACCGCCACGCGGGAAGCAACCGTCATCGCCTCTTCCTGGTCGTGGGTCACGATCACAAAGGTGGTGCCGGTCTTTTCCTGAATGTCCATCAGTTCAAACTGAGTGTCCTGGCGCAGCTTCTTGTCGAGCGCGCCCAGCGGCTCGTCCAGCAGCAGCAGCTTCGGCGCCTTCGCCAGCGACCGCGCCAGCGCCACCCGCTGCCGCTGGCCGCCGGAGATCTGATGCGGTTTGCGGCGGGCGAATTTTTCCAGCCGTGTCAGCCGCAGCATCTCCTCGACCCGGTCGTTGATATCGTGCTTGGGCATCCCCTCGCGCTTCAGACCAAAGGCGATGTTTTCCCAGATCGACAGATGGGGAAACAGCGCATAGGACTGAAACATCATGTTCACGGCGCGCTTGTTGGGGGGCACCGGGGCGATATCCTGCCCGGCCAGGAAGATCTTGCCCTCGGTCGGGGTTTCAAACCCGGCGAGCATCCGCATCAGCGTGGTCTTGCCGCAGCCTGACGGTCCCAGCAGCGCGTAGAACTCCCGCTCGTAGATGTCGATGGTCAGGTTGTCGATGGCAGTGAACTCACCAAATCGTTTGGTGACGTTCTGGAAGTGGATCAGGGGCTTAGCCTCAGGATCGTTCCAGGGTTCGAATACGGAAGCAGTCAAGCCGGGCCTCTTCTGCGAAGTGTCGCGCGGATGTATTGGTTGGCCGCGCGAGGGAAACCAGGCGCGTCAGGGTTTGCGGGGCGGCATATGCGCGCCCCGCGGGTCATGTGCGGCAGATCAGGTGCCGGATTTGACCTTGGTCCACATGCGGGTGGCCTTGCGCTGAACCTTCGGCGGGTAGCCTTCCTTGATGTACAGGTTCTTGACGGTTTCTTCGTTGGGGTAGATCGCCGGATCGCCGATCACATCCTCTTCCAACAACTCCTGGGACGCCTTGTTGCCGTTGGCGTAATAGACATAGTTGGACGCCGTCGCCATGTTCTGTGCGTCCATGATGAAGTTCAGGAACTTGTGCGCGCCCTCGGGGTTCGGGGCATCGACCGGGATCGCCATTTGGTCGAACCACATCAGCGCGCCTTCTTTGGGAGCGTTGAATTCGATCTCTACACCGTTATCCGCTTCGTCCGCGCGGTCGCGCGCCTGCAGGATGTCTCCGGACCAGCCGAAGGCCACGCAGATGTCGCCATTGGCCAAGGCGTTGATGTATTCGGAGCTGTGGAACTTGGTGACATAGGGGCGCACGGCCATCAGCACAGGCTCGGCTTTTGCCACAACGTCAGCATCCATGCTGTTGGGGTCTTCGCCGATATACTTCAGGGCTGCCGGGATCATCTCGTCAGGGGCATCCAGGAAATGCACGCCGCAGCTTGCCAGCTTTTCCATGTTCTCCGGGTTGAACACCAGCTCCAGCGAGTCGATGGGGGCGTCCTCTCCCAGCACTTCCTTGACCTTGGCGGTATTCACGCCGATGCCAGTCGTGCCCCACATGTAGTTGATTGAAAACTCGTTGCCGGGATCATAGCGCGCGGTGCGCTCCTCGATCGCGTCCCACATGTTGCCCTTGTTGGTCAGCTTGGACATGTCCAGCTTCTGGAACGCGCCGGCCTGGATCTGGCGGGCGAGGAAAGAGCCTGTCGGCACCACCACATCATAGCCTGAGCCGCCCGCCAGCATTTTGGTCTCCAGAACCTCGTTGCTGTCAAAGACGTCATAGATCAGGTCGATGCCGGTTTCGGCTTCGAACTTTTCCAGCAGGCTTTCATCAATGTAATCGGACCAATTGTAGACGCGAACCTCTTCCGCCGCGGCTGCGGCAGCCGAGCCGAGGGCAATGACGGCGGTCATGGTCATCGTTTTCAGTGTCATGAATTTCTCCCTGTGGTGCCGGCTTCAGGGTCCGGCTGTAAATGGATTTGATCAAGTTTTGCCGCGTTCGGCAATACTCTTTATGTTTTCACTTGGCTCAGGATGGTGCAAGCTGGCCAAAATCGAGGAGGAAACCCCCAGGTGACAGAGACGACTTCGCCACCCGCAACGGCGCAGGAAAACCCGGCGAAACTGCCCGCGCATGAGATCGTTTATCAAAAGCTCAGGGCGCAAATTCTGTTCGGCGAACTGGTGCCCGGCCAGGCGGTGACGATCCAAGGCCTGGTGGAGACGCTGGAGGCGGGTATGACCCCAGTGCGCGAGGCGATCCGGCGGCTGATCTCGGACGGGGCGCTGATGTTCCAGGGCAACCGCCGCGTGTCAGTGCCTCTGCTGGGGCCCGAAGATCTGGAAGAGCTTATTTTTGCCAGAAAAACAATAGAATGCGAACTCGCACGCCGTGCCACACAGCAAGTCTGCCCGGCGGATATCGAGGAGTTGGCGGCAATCGACAATGCGCTCGACAAGGCCATCGCAACTGGTGATGTCGCGGGCTATCTTGTGCAAAACTACAGCTTTCACACAGCGCTCTACGCGCATGCCAATGCGCCAATTCTCAGCGACATCGCCGACCGCCTGTGGCTGCGCTTCGGCCCCTCTCTGCGGGTTGTCAGCGGGCGGCTTGGAACTCAGAGCTTTCCGGACCGGCACAAGGACATTCTCGACGCGCTGCGGCGGAAGGACCCGGAAATGGCTGCTCTGGCGATGGAGCGGGATGTCTATGAAGGAATGGAGCATGTGGTTCAGGGGCTGCAGGGCGCTAACTGATTCGATTGACACTTGAGAATTTGATCATATTCTGGGGCCAATCAGTTATTCTCAGGAGCGAGTCTCATGACCGTGATCACCAACCACATGCCGACGGCCGAGCTGCAGGCGCTGGACGCGGCCCATCACATGCACCCGTTCACCGCCAACGGCGAACTGTCGCAGAAGGGCGCACGCATCATTACCCGTGCAGACGGCGTGCATTTGACCGACAGCGAAGGCCATCAGATCCTCGATGCGATGGCTGGCCTGTGGTGCGTCAACATCGGCTATGGCCGTGAGGAGCTGGCCGAGGTCGCAGCCCGCCAGATGCGCGAGCTGCCCTATTACAACACTTTCTTCCAGACCACACACGTGCCGGCGATTGCCCTGGCGGCGAAAATCGCCGAGCTGGCACCGGGTGATTTGAACAATGTGTTCTTTGCAGGGTCCGGCTCCGAGGCCAACGACACCAACATCCGCATGGTGCGCCATTACTGGGCGCTGAAGGGCAAGCCGTCTAAGTCCGTGATCATCAGCCGCAAGAATGCATACCACGGCTCCTCGGTCGGCAGCGGCTCCCTGGGCGGGATGAGCGGCATGCACGCCCAGGGCGGCATGCCGATTCCGGATATCCACCACATCAACCAGCCGAATTGGTGGGCCGAAGGCGGCGACATGCCGCCGGAGGAGTTCGGCCTGCAGCGCGCCCGTGAACTGGAAGAGGCGATTCTGGAGCTGGGTGAAGACCGCGTCGCCGCCTTCATCGCCGAGCCGGTGCAGGGCGCTGGCGGCGTTATCGTACCGCCGGACAGCTACTGGCCGGAAATTCAGCGCATCTGTGACAAGTACGAGATCTTGCTTATCGCGGATGAGGTGATCTGCGGCTTCGGGCGCACCGGCAACTGGTTCGGCAGCGAAACCCTAAACATCCGCCCCGACATCATGACCATCGCCAAGGGCCTCAGCTCCGGCTATGCGCCGATCGGCGGCTCCATCGTCAGCGACGAGATTGCCTCCGTGATCGCGGGTGATGAATTCAATCACGGCTACACCTATTCCGGCCACCCGGTGGCTGCAGCAGTGGCACTGGAAAACCTGCGCATCCTGGAAGAGGAGAACATCCTCGGCCACGTGCGCGATGTGGCGGCACCGTATCTCAAGCAGAAATGGGAAGCACTGACCGATCACCCGCTGGTCGGTGAAGCCAAGATCGTCGGCATGATGGGCTCCATAGCCCTGACGCCGAACAAGGAAGCCCGCGCCGCGTTTGCATCAGAGGCGGGCACTGTCGGCTACATCTGCCGCGAGCGCTGTTTTGCCAACAATCTGGTGATGCGCCACGTGGGCGACCGGATGATCATCTCGCCGCCGCTGGTTATCACGCCGGAGCAGATCGACGTGCTGATCGAGCGTGCCACCAAATCGCTGGATGAATGCTATGCCGAACTGAAGGCCCAGGACCTGCTGCATAGCGCCTGATTCTCTCCCCTGGCGCCTTGGCCGCGCCGGTTCAGTCAGCGACTCATCACGGCCCGGCAGCTTGTCTGCCGGGCCGTTTCCTTCGGTGTGGGTCTGGAAAGCGTCGTTTTCGGACCGGTGAATTGCAGGGCGCGGCGCAAAATATCCGAAGGGTGTCGCAAAAAGTCCGATCCTGTCTTGCGGAACGGGACTAGGGTTCCGTAAGGATATTCTTACCTGCAGCGGGAGGGTGCCGAAGTATGAATTTCGTACCTCCGCCATAGAAAGAATATTTTTTTCATACCTAGCGCTTGATAGCTTTGGTGTGATTAACTTCGAACAAGCGCAGAGAAAATCTGCCGGATGACAAAACTACGGGGAGCCTGCTTTGGCTGATGCGTCAAACGTTGATGCGTTCGTTGAATTCGAACGCGTCCAAAAGAGCTACGATGGCGAAAATCTCGTTGTCAAAGATCTCAACCTCACCATGCCCAAGGGCGAATTTCTGACAATGCTTGGCCCGTCGGGGTCCGGGAAAACCACCTGCCTGATGATGCTGGCCGGGTTTGAGACCGCGACTCATGGCGACATCCGTCTGGACGGGACCTCGATCAACAACATCCCGCCGCACAAACGCGGCATCGGCATGGTGTTCCAGAACTACGCCCTGTTTCCGCATATGACGATTGCGGAAAACCTCTCCTTCCCGCTGGAAGTCCGCAACATGGGCAAGTCCGAGCGCGAGGAGAAGGTGAAGCGGGCACTGGACATGGTGGAGATGGGCGCATTCGGCGGCCGCCGCCCGGCCCAGCTGTCCGGCGGCCAGCAGCAGCGGATTGCCCTGGCCCGCGCACTGGTGTTTGAGCCCGAGCTGGTGCTGATGGACGAACCGCTTGGCGCGCTCGACAAGCAGCTGCGCGAGAAGATGCAGTTTGAAATCACCCACCTGGCGCACCGCCTCGGCATCACCGTGGTTTATGTGACCCACGATCAGACCGAGGCGCTGACGATGTCGGACCGGGTTGCCGTGTTCGATGACGGCCGCATCCAGCAGATCGCGCCGCCGGACCAGCTGTACGAAAGCCCGGAAAACAGCTTCGTTGCCCAGTTCATCGGCGAAAACAACACGCTCGAGGGCACCGTCAAGGAAATCAAAAACGGTATTGCGCTGGTCCAGCTGGACGATGGCGAGCTGATCGACTGCAAGCCGGTCAACGTGTCCCAGCCGGGTGAGCGCACCCGCGTCTCGATCCGCCCGGAACGGGTGGAATACAACAAGGACCGCCTGCAGGCAGGCGTCCACACACTGAAGGCGGAAGTGCTGGAGTTCATTTATATGGGCGACATCTTCCGCACCCGTCTGCGGGTGGCCGGCAATGATGAATTCATCATCAAGACCCGGAACGCCCCGGACCAAATCCGGCTGCAGCCCGGTCAGCAGATCGAAATCGGCTGGCTGCCGGAAGACTGCCGCGCGCTGGACGCCTGATCCGCGCGCGCCGAACCCCCGGCAGAATAACGATCGGGGGCTTCACATCTGTGAATTTCAACAAGGAGAGACTCTCTATGAAACTCAGCAAAATGTCTGCACTGGCGGTGACCACTGCCCTTTGCGCCCCTTCGGCCTTTGCCGAGGAAATGGCCAATGAGCTGACTTTGGTGTCCTGGGGCGGTGCCTACCAGGCCAGCCAGCACAAGGCTTACGTCGAGCCCTACCTGGCACAGAACCCCGACGTCAAAATCATCTGGGACGAAAGCTCGGCCGAGGCCGTGGCCAAAATCCGCGCGATGAACGAAGCCGGCAATGTGACCTGGGATCTGGTGGATGCCGTGGCCTCCGACTCCATGCGCCTGTGCGACGAAGGCCTGGCGGAAGAAATCGACCATGACGAAGTTCTGGCTGCTGCACCCGACGGCACCCCGGCATCCGAAGATTTCGGCGACCTGATCGTCAGCGATTGCTTCGTGCCGCAGATCGTCTATTCGACCACCTTCGGCTACCGCACCGACCTGATCGACCAGCCGGACTCGGTCTGCGCGATTTTCGACACCGAAAAGTACCCGGGCAAGCGCTCGCTGCAGAAACGTCCGATCGACAACATGGAATGGGCGCTGTACTGCGACGGCGTGGCCAAGGACGAGATCTATGACGTGCTGGGCACCGACGAAGGTGTTGATCAGGCGCTGGCCAAACTCGACACCATCAAGGACCAGGTGGTCTGGTGGACCGCGGGCGCCGAAACCCCGCAGCTGCTGGCCGATGGCGAAGTGGTGATGGGCTCGACCTTCAACGGCCGCCTGTTCTCGGCAATCGCCGAGCAGAACCAGCCGATCGGCATGCTCTGGGACATGCAGTCCTTTGACCTCGACGGCTGGGTGATCCCGGCAGGCCTGCCCGCAGACCGCAAGGCGCGCGTGATGGACTTCCTGAAGTTCGCCACCGACACCCAGCGTCTGGCTGACCAGGCCGCTTACATCTCCTACGGCCCGGCCCGTGCCTCCTCGGCACCGCTGGTCGGCAAGCACGCCGAACTGGGCATCGACATGGCGCCGCACATGCCGACCGATCCGGCAAACGCGGGCAACGTCCACACCTATGACTACGAATGGTGGGCCGACAACCGCGATGATCTGGACGCCAAGTTCCAGGCTTGGCTGGCCAAGTAATCTGACCTCCTGATGAGAGGCCCGGCGGGGGCCGCCATGCGCTGGCCCCCGCCCCACAAAATAAAAGACCCGACGGGGAACCCCATGAGTGACATCACCCAATCCGGTCCGGTATTGGCCGCCGACGGCACGCCGCTAAAGCGCAGCCTCGCCCGGGCCCTCCGGATGCAGAAGATCCGCGCGCTGCTGCTGATTGCGCCGCTTCTGCTCTTTGTCCTGCTGACCTTCATTCTCCCGATTGCGGACATGCTGTTCCGCTCGGTCGAGAACCGCATCGTGCAGGACACCCTTCCGCAGACCGTGGTGGCGGTGCAGGACTGGGACGCCGACAGCGGCGAAACGCCCCCTGACGCGGTTTATGAGGCACTTGCTTACGACCTCGTCGTGGCCGCCGAGCGCAAACAGCACACCCGCGTCGGCACCCGCCTGAACTATGAAACACCGGGCATCTCCTCGCTGTTCCGCAAGGCGGGCCGCCGCGTCGATGACGTGGGCGAGGGTTACCTGAAGCAATTTGAAACCCTCGATCCCGCCTGGGAAGAGCCGCAGACCTTCGTATCGGTGTTTGCCGACCCGGACTGGCTGGCCAGCCGCGCGGACGGCGAGGCTGAACCGCCCTTCCAGCTGTCGGAAACCGCCCGCGAGGCGCTGCCCAAGGCCAGCGACGCTTATCTGAAGTTTGCGCGCACCATCCAGGAAGAGGATAACGACAGCCCGACCGAGGAAGAGCCCTGGGCACCGGTCTACATGGCCCTGCATTCCGACCTGGCTGCCAACCCGCAGGCCGCGCAGGCTTTCAGCGGCGACGCGCAGCGCCTGCTGCAAGACGCCGCGGCACTGATCGAATCCGGCCAGATGGAAACCGAATCCGCCCGCGACGCCTTTGTCAAAATGGACAAGGACTGGGCCGATCCGGAGGTCTGGCGCACGCTCAAGACTTATGCGGGCAAATACACCAATGGCTACTTCCTGAACGCCGCCGACCTGCAGAAAAGCCCGGACGGCCCGGAATTGCGCCCCGAGGACGAGCGCATCTACGGCACCCTGTTCATGCGCACGCTGATCATGTCGCTGGCAATCACCTGCAGCTGCATCGTGCTTGGCTATCCGGTGGCCTGGATCCTCGCCAACCTGCCGTCGCGTACTGCGAACCTGCTGATGATCCTGGTGCTGCTGCCGTTCTGGACTTCGCTTCTGGTGCGGACCTCTGCCTGGAAGGTGATGCTGCAGCAGCAAGGCGTGATCAACGACACGCTGGTCTGGCTGGGTCTGGTCAGTGACAGCGACCGTCTGGTGATGATTAACAACCAGTTCGGCACCATCGTGGCAATGACCCACATCCTGCTGCCGTTCATGATCCTGCCGATGTATTCGGTGATGCAGACCATCAACCCTTCCTACCTGCGGGCGGCGAAATCGCTGGGCGCCACCAACTGGACGGCCTTCTGGCGGGTCTATTTCCCGCAGTCGGTTCCGGGCATTGGCGCGGGCTCGATCCTCGTCTTCATCCTGGCCATCGGCTACTACATCACGCCGGAACTGGTCGGCGGCACCAAGGGTGTCTTCATCTCCAACCGGATCGCCTTCCACATCTCGCAGTCGCTGAACTGGGGTCTCGCGGCCGCGCTTGGCACCATTCTGCTGGTGATCGTCCTGGGGCTCTACTGGGCCTATGATAAGATCGTCGGCATCGACAACGTGAAACTGGGATAATTGAAATGGCTTTGACACCTGTTGAAAACCAAACCCCCGGCTTCACTGCAGCCACGGCCGCCGCCGCGGGGGCCTTCTTCGGCCTCTTCGTCGGCACCGCCCAGGGCTCCGGCCTGCTGGGGGTGCTGATCGGCGCGGCACTGCTGGGCGTGATCGGCTTTGTCTTTGCCGGCATGACGGACAAGGAAACCCCGCTGCGCTGGCTGCTCATTGCGGTCTTCGCAGCGGCAGGCTTCGTGCTTGGCGGCCTCGTCGCCGCGGTGATCGGCGCGCTGTTCGGCTGGTTCGCCGGCTGGTTCGTGTTCTGGATCACCACCTCGCGCTACCGCGCCCACCTGGCGCCGTACCTCACTCCGGGCCAGGTGCTGTGGCACTATACCTTCCGGGTGATCTGCGGGGTGATCTTCGTCTTCCTGATCACGCCGATCCTGGTGGTGATGCCGCTCAGCTTCAACGCTCAGGACTTCTTCACCTTCACCCCGGAAATGCTGCGCTTCGACCCTGAAGGCTATTCGCTCAAGCACTACCGCGACTTCTTCACCAATGACGACTGGCAACAGGCGCTGTGGAACTCGGTGAAGATCGCGCCGATGGCGACGCTCCTTTCGGTGGGTTTCGGCACCCTGGCGGCAATTGGCCTCAGCCAGCCGCATGTGCCGTTCCGCCGCGCAATCATGGCGATCCTGATCTCGCCGATGATCGTTCCGCTGATCATCTCGGCCGCGGGCATGTACTTCTTCTACAGCCGGATCGGCCTGCAGGGCACCTACTTCGGCGTGGTGCTGGCGCATGCGGCACTGGGCATCCCCTTCGTGATCATCACCGTGACCGCGACCCTGGTGGGCTTCGACCGCTCGCTCACCCGCGCGGCCGCCAACATGGGTGCCGGGCCTGTCACCACCTTCTTCCGGGTGCAGATGCCGCTGATCCTGCCGGGCGTGATCTCCGGCGGCTTGTTTGCCTTCATCACCTCCTTCGACGAGGTGGTGGTGGTGCTCTTCGTCGGCTCCGCCGGCCAAAAGACACTGCCGTGGCAGATGTTCATCGGCCTGCGTGAGCAGATCTCGCCCACCATCCTGGCGGTGGCGACGATCCTGGTGGTGATCTCTATCGCGCTTCTGACCACGGTCGAGATGCTGCGCCGCCGCTCCGAGCGCCTGCGCGGAATGTCCCCAACCTGATTGTCAGTCACTGGCGGCTGAACATAGAAGGCCCCGCCAAGCGGGGCCTTTCCCTTGTTCATCTGGCTGAAAATATCCCGGGGGTGAATTGGCCGTCAGGCCAAGAGGGGGCTGGCCCCCTCCGCGTCTTCTTTACCGCAGCCGCCGCAACAGCCGGGGCGAGGCATACCCATCCGGTGTCAGCCCGCTGGCCACCTGATAAGCGCGCACCGCGCCAATCGTCTTGGGCCCGATCCGGCCGTCGACCCCCTCGGTATCGAACCCGGCTGCGGTCAGCCGCTGCTGCAGTTCCTCCCGCTCCGCCCGGGTCAGCGCCCGGTCGCTGCGCGGCCAGCTGCTCTGGATCGGCGCGCCGCCTTTGATCCGGTCGGCCAGATGCCCGACCCCGATCACATAGGCGTCCGCGGTGTTGTAGCGCTCCAGCACGGCAAAGTTCCGGAAGATCATGAAGGCCGCCCCCGCGCTGCCCGCCGGCAGCAGGATCGAGGCCTTACCGTGATCGCGCACCGCGCGCCCGTTCAGCCCCTTGATGCCAAGGGCCGCCCATTCCGAAGGCAGCCTTTCGATGTCCCGGTCGGCCAGCGTGTAGTCAAACCCCTTGGGCAGGGTCACTTCCACCCCCCAGGGCTGGCCTTTCACCCAGCCAAACTGCTTGAGGTATGCCGCGGTCGAGGCCAGAGCGTCGGCCGGGTTGTCCGACCAGATGTCGCGCTTGCCATCACCAGTGAAGTCCACAGCGTAGTCCAGATAGGAGGTCGGGATGAACTGGGTGTGCCCCATGGCCCCGGCCCAGCTGCCGGTCATCTTGCGCGCGGCAACATCGCCCGCCTGCAGGATCTTCAGCGCTGCAACCAGCTGACCTTCAAAGAACGCCCCGCGCCGCCCGTCAAATGCCAGGGTTGCCAGCGAGCGGATCACGTCCATCTTGCCGCGGAAGGTGCCATAGCTGCTCTCCAGCCCCCAGACCGCCACCACGATCTCTTTCTCGACGCCGTATTTGGCTTCGATCTGCTCAAGCCGCGCCTGATGCTCCCGCACCGCCGCCTTGCCGTTCTTCACCCGCAGCTCCGAGGCCGCACTGTCCAGGTACTCCCAGATCGTCTTGGTGAACTCCGATTGGTTACGGTCTCGCCGGATCACCTCCGGGTCATAGCTGACCCCGGCAAAGGCGCTGTCCAGCACCGGCGCGGTGATGCCTTGGGCCAGGGCGCGGTCCCGAAACCCCTGGATCCAGCCCTGGAAATTCAGCTCTGCCGCAGCCGGTTCCAGCTCCACTTGCTTCAGGGCAGCTGGACGCGCTGCGGGTCTCATGGCCGTGGCCGCCGACGCCAGCTGAAAACTTCCATCCTGTCCCTCCAGCTTGACCGCTTCCGGCCGCTGGTTGGGCCTCAGTGAATTGTCCGGTGCGGCCTCTGCCGCCATGGCCCCGCCTGCCACCAGGGACGCTGCAACCCATCTGCGCATGATGCACCTCATTATATACTGCTCTCTGCCAGTCTAGCGGCGGCGGAGCCCGGGTAAAGAGGTCACTCCTTGCATGTGCGGGCCGCCGCTTGCCGGTGCGCCTGGCGGAATTGTTCCAGCGCGTCCCGAAGCATTGGCACCCGGTGCGGGCGGAAGCTTTGACCGGTGAGCTCAAGTTCCCGCATCCGGTCCAGCCGGAACACCCGCACCGCGTCGCGCAGTCCGCACCAGGCAATCAGCACGGTGGAGCGGTCGAAATAGACCACGCTCAGCGGTTTCACCTGCCGCTCTGTCACCGCGCCGTAGCCGTCGGTATAGCCAAAGCGCACTTCCACCTCGTCCCAGGCTGCCTGCCGCAGGTCCTGCGCCGAAATCGCGGGCGGCACGGGGCGCTCGAACCGGTAGGGCGCCAGCACCGCGTGGCGCAGCCGGTGCGCCTGCCGCGGCGGCAGCCGCGCCTGCAGCTTGCGCAAGGCTTCCGAGGCCGCGGTGGCCAGCTCCGGATCGCCGATCAGTTCCACCTCGCGCAGGCCCAGCACCAGCGCTTCCAGCTCGGTATCTCGAAAGCCCATCGGCGGCAGCGCATTGTCCTCGATCAGGGTAAAGCCATAGCCCGCCTCGCCATCAATCACCGCTCCCATCTCGCGCAGGGTGGCAATGTCGCGGTGGATGCTGCGGGCGGAGACGCCAAGGTCGCGGCCCAGTTCCGCTGCGGTGTGCGGGCCGGGCCCCAGGCGCAGGGCCTGCATCAGCTGGAAGAGGCGGTGGGTGCGGGACATAGCCTATTCTGTCTACGCCTGATGACAGTTTTTGTCACCATGCGGATCTAGGCTGCCTGCAACCCGAAACGACAGGAGGCTCCCATGCTGACCCTACTGACCTACCCCCGCAACGGCGCCGTCTTCAGCCTCAGCCCGTTTTGCGTCAAAGCGGCTCTATTACTAGCCTTTTCCGGCCAAACCTGGACCCGCGAAGACCTGAACGACCCCCGCAAGATGCCGCACCGCAAGCTGCCGGTGCTGCGCACCCCCGGCGGGCTGGTGCCGGACAGCAGCGCCATCCGCGTTTGGCTGGAGCAGCAGGGCACCGACTTCGACTCTGCCCTCGGCGCGCGCGACCGGGCACAGGCGCAGATGCTGATCCGGATGGCGGAGGACACGCTCTATTTCCACGTGGTGCGCGACCGCTGGGACAATGACGCGGTCTGGCCCACGATCCGCGACAAGTACTTCCATGAAATCCCCGCCCTGATCCGCCGCCCGGTTACCGGCGCCATCCGCCGCTCGGTGCACAAAGGGCTGGTGTTCCAGGGTACCGCGCGGTTCAGCGAGGAGGAACGGAACCAGCGTGTGGATCAAGACCTGCAGGCCATCGCCGCATTGCTGAAGGGGCAGGATTTCCTGTTCGGACCGCAGATCTCCAGCGCCGATTTCAGCGTCGCCTCCATGCTGCAGGCGATGGGGACAACCCCGGTCCGCACGGCGCTGGTCTCCCGCATTCTCGACGACGCGGTGCTCAAGCCTTATGTTAACCGGGTGTTTGAAACGGTGCCGCTGCCATGATCCCGCCCTTTGCCAGCCCGGACATCGAGGCCGCATTTGATGTGCAGGACCGGCAGGCCCGCGCAGGCCTGCTGGCGCTGCGGCGGTTGATCTTTGACACTGCCGCGCAAACGCCGGAGGCCGGACGGATCAAGGAGGCGTTGCGCTGGGGCCAGCCTTCCTACCTCACACCCGACAGCAAAACCGGATCCACAATCCGGCTGGGCGTACACAAAGGCGCGCGTTTTGCCCTGTTTGTGCATTGCCAAAGCCGGCTGATCCCGGAATTCGCTGCCGCCTTCCCGGCCTGGGACCGGTTCGAGGGCACCCGCGCGGTGCTGTTCAATGTTCCGCAGGAGGTGGAGCCGATCCGCCACGGCTGGCTGATCAAGCGGGCGCTGACCTACCGCATCCGCCCGCCGCTACAGGTGCCGGCCTGACAAAGTGGAAAGCTGTACCCGCGGGGACAGCCGCTTATTTCCGCCGCTTGCGTTCGACCTTGCGCTTGACCTTGGTGGCCTTGAGTTTGGACTTTGCCGCCTTGCGTTTCACGGTCCGGCCTGCCGGGCTGCGGCGGCCGCGCTGTCCGCCTCCGGATGGCATCGGCGCATCCTCCAGCGCCAGCAGTTCCAGCTCCAGCCCGCCGGTCACCGGCGCGGCCTGGGTCAGCCGTACTGTCACCCGCTGGCCGATCGCAATGGTCAAACCGGTGTCAGACCCGGTCAGCGTGCCGGCCTGCGGGTCGAAATGAAAGAACTCCCGCCCGATTGAGCGCACCGGAACCAGCCCGTCGGCGCCGGTCTCATCCAGCTTCACAAAGGCACCAAAGCGGGCGATGCCGCTGATCCGGCCCTCGAACTCATTGCCGACCCGCTCACTGAGGTAGGAGGCCAGGTAGCGGTCGGTGGTGTCCCGCTCCGCAATCATCGAGCGCCGCTCAGTGTCGGAGATATGATTGGCGGTCTCTTCCAGCCGCTCGATCTCCTCCTCTGTCAGGCCGTCTTTGCCCCAGCCATGCGCCGAGACCAGCGAGCGGTGCACGATCAGGTCGGCATAGCGGCGGATCGGCGAGGTGAAATGCGCGTAGTTGCGCAGCGCCAGGCCGAAGTGGCCGAAATTCTCCGGGTTGTAGTAGGCCTGCTGCATCGACCGCAGGGTGGAGATGTTGATCAGCTCCGCATCATCCGTGCCCGCCGCGTGATTGAGCAGCGCATTCAGATGCCGGGTCTGCAGCACCTGCCCCTTGGCCAGGTTGAGGCCCGCCGCGCGCGCGGTTTCCCGCAGCGCTTCCAGCTTCTCGGGCGCCGGTTCCTCATGTACCCGGAACAACAGCGGCGAGCGTTTCTGGATCAGTGTCTCGGCAGCGGCGACATTGGCGAGGATCATGAACTCCTCAATCAGCTTGTGCGCATCCAGCCTGTCACGGAAGGCGACCGAGGTGACGTGGCCGTCGTCATCCAGCACGATCTTGCGTTCCGGCAGGTCCAGATCCAGCGGTTCGCGCGCGGCCCTTGCCCTTGTTAGAGCCTTATATGCGGCAAACAGCGGCTTGATCACATCGTCCAGCAGTGGTGCGGTCTTGTCGTTCGGGCTGCCGTCTTGCGCCTCCTGCACCTCGGCGTAATTCAGCGAGGCGACGGAGCGCATCAGCCCGCGCACGAACTTGTGC
The DNA here is from genome assembly GCF_056158685.1 of Leisingera sp. ABM4_103. Taxonomy (NCBI): domain Bacteria; kingdom Pseudomonadati; phylum Pseudomonadota; class Alphaproteobacteria; order Rhodobacterales; family Roseobacteraceae; genus Leisingera; species Leisingera sp. ABM4_103. Next base: position 1,500,486 of record NZ_JBSWTU010000005.1, read on the forward strand.
GACAGCTTGTTGCCCTCGGCATCCACCTGCATCCGCACGGCAATACAGGCGCGCGGCACCCCTTCGTGCAAGGAGCACAGATCGCCCGACAGCCGGTCCGGCAGCATCGGCACCACCCGGTCGGGGAAATAGCTGGAGTTGCCGCGCTTGCGCGCCTCGCGGTCGAGCGCCGAGCCCGGGCGCACATAGGCCGCCACATCGGCGATCGCCACCCAGATCACATGGCCGCCGGGGTTCTTGGGATCGTCATCGGCATGGGCATAGCAGGCGTCGTCATGGTCGCGCGCGTCCGCCGGGTCGATGGTGACCAGCGGCAGATCGCGCAGATCCTCGCGGCCTTTCAGGCCCATCGGCTTGGCCGCGTCGGCCTCTGCCATCACCTTGTCGGGGAAGTGGTCGGGAATGCCGTGCTGATGAATGGCGATCAGCGACACCGCTTTGGGTGCGGCTGGGTCGCCCAGCCGTTCCACGATGCGGGCGCGCGGCAGGCCCATACGGCCCTTGGGGCCGGCCTGTTCCGCCTCGACCAGTTCACCGTCCTTGGCCCCGTTGATGGCATCCGGGGCCACCATCCATTCGGATGATGCGGCCTTGTCGATCGGCACGATCCGCCCGCCCTCGGACCCTGCGCGGAAGATTCCCAGCACCCGTTTTGCGTTGGTTCCAATCCGGCGGATCAGTCGGGCCTCGAAGTTGTGGTCCTGATCCGGCACCGCTTGCAGCTTCACCAGGATCTTGTCGCCTTCGCCCAGGGCCGGGTCGGAGGCCTTGGGCAGGATCAGAATGATCGGCTCCACGCCCTCGCCATGCCATTCCAGCGGACGCCCGTACAGGTCGCCATCCTCGTTCGGCGCCTTCACCTGCAGCACCGTCACCGGCGGCAGCTGGTCCGGGTCGCGGTAGGTTTTCTTGCGCTTCTGCAAATGCCCTTCCGCCTCCAGCTCCTTGAGGATGCGCTTGAGGTCGATGCGGTCCGCGCCCTTGATGCCAAAGGCCTTGGCGATGTCGCGCTTGGAGGTATGGGTCGGGTTGGCGGAGATCCAGTCGAGGATTTCGGCCTTGGAGGGAATACGGCTCATACCTTCGCGTAGCACGGCGGCGGGGCGGCGTCATGATGAAAAGCGTGCAGAGCAGTCAGCGCGGCGGCAGATCGGCGCCGGTGTCAACGTCGCGCAGGGTATCGGTCAGGGCGATGCGCCAGCCGGGCAGGGTCCGCAGCGTGTCGGCCAGCGCGTGTTCAGTGGACCAGCGGACATTGCCGAACAGGCCATGGGGCAGACGAGCGGGATGTTTGGCACCTACCAGCCAGTAGCCGCCGTCATCTGCGGGGCCAAAGACCGCGTCATGATCGCCAAGCGCGGCAAAGGCGCGGGCGATATGGGCGCGGGTGATGCCGGGGATATCGGCACCGATCAGGCAGACGGGGGAGCTGACATGCGTAGGGGCGCGCCTGACCTTGGGCGGGTGCGTAAGCGCTCTCCCAGGGGGAGGGTCGGGCGCGGCCCGGCCTGCGGCCGAGCCAGACGGTTGAATACCTGAAGCTGTTATGAGCATCCGCTTCATCCGCTGCCCAAGGTCGCCGCTGCCTTGCGGCAAGCGTGGCATGTCAGCGGGCCAGACCTTTGAGCTCACTGCCCGGTCCGGGGCCACCGCCAGCACGATCTGCCAGCGTGGGTCGTGCAGACGCCGGATCAGCCGGGCGGATTGATGCCGGAACCACCAGGTGGCCGGGATCACGCCGATATCCCGGCCCAAGCGGGTTTTCACCCGTCCCGGCCGCGGCTCCTTGACCATGATCACCAGGGTGCGTTTCACGTGAAGTCGCGCACCATGTCCCGGTGATCAATACCGGCATCGTCATAGACCGGGCCAAAGGCGGTGAAGCCGAGCTTCTCGTAAAACCCGATGGCATGCAGCTGTGCGCCCAGCTTGGCCCTGGTAATGCCGGGGCGGGCCTGCGCCGTTTCCACGGCCGCCTCTATCAGCTTGGCCCCCAGTCCGGTGCCGCGGGTGGAGGGCAGCACACAGACCCGGCCAATCTTGGCGGTGTCATCCTTGAACACAATCCGCGCCGTGCCCACCGGGATACCGTCCTGCACCGCGAGCAGATGGGTGGCAGTGGCGTCCAGCGCGTCCTGTTCCTCTTCCACCGGAACGCCCTGTTCCTTGACAAACACCTGGTGGCGCAGCGCGAAACAGGTCTCCTGATCCTCGGTGACGGCGATGCTCAGGCTCACGCGAAATAGTCCTGCAGGATGCGGGTATAGATGGCTTTCAGCTTGTGAATCTGCGTGACCTCGACCCGCTCGTCCACCTGGTGCATCGTCTTGCCGACCAGTCCGAACTCCACCACCGGGCAGTGGTTTTTCACGAACCGCGCATCCGAGGTGCCGCCGGTGGTGGACAGTTCCGGCTTGCGGCCCGTCTCCGCCTCCACCGCTTGTGCGACCAGATCCGACAGCGCGCCGGGCGGTGTGATGAAGCTCTCGCCGGAGATCTTCACGTTCATACCTATCTCCACACCAAACTCCGCAGCGACCTTGTCCGCCTCACCCTGCAGCCAATCCGTCAGACTGGCGCCGGAATGAGCGTCATTGAACCGGATGTTCACGGTGGCGCGGCTTTGTGCCGGGATCACGTTGGTGGCGGTATTGCCGGTGTCGATGGTGACAACGGCCAGGGTGGAGGCGTCAAAATGCTCGGTGCCCTGGTCCAGCTCATGGCTGGCCAGCCGGTCCATCAGGCGCGCCATTGCGTTCAGCGGGTTGTTGGCGCGGTGCGGATAGGCGGAGTGGCCCTGCACACCGGTCACCGTGAACCAGGCGGTGAGCGAGCCGCGGCGGCCGATCTTGATCATCTCGCCCATCTCGTTGGGGCAGGTGGGTTCGCCCACCAGGCAAACCGACATCTGCTCGCCTTCGCGCTCCATGTAGTCCAGCAGCGCGGTGGTGCCGTCCACCGCATCGCCTTCCTCGTCGCCGGTGATGGTCAGGATGATGGACCCGTCCGGCGGCGTTTCCTTGACGAAATCAATGGCGGCAGCGGCAAAGGCGGCTACCCCCGATTTCATGTCGGTGGCACCGCGGCCGTACATAAAGCCGTCCTTCTCCTCCGCGCCAAAGGGCGGCATGGTCCAGGCGGCCTCATCGCCCAAGGGCACCACATCGGTATGGCCATTGAAGCCGAAGGTCTTGGCGTGCCCCTTGGCGCCCCAGCGGGCGAACAGGTTGGAGACGTCTCCGCGGTCGGTACGGGTGCACTCAAATCCGGCGCTGCTCAGCAGGTTTTCCAGCAGCACCAGCGCGCCGCCTTCTGCCGGCGTGACCGAAGGGCAGCGGATCAGATCGGCGGTCAGGCGGGCGGGATCGGTCTGCGGCATCGTATGGCTCCTGAAGGTCGGTTGGCCACACGCCTAGCGCGGATCGGCAGGCGGTGCAATTCACGCCAGCGCCAACGGGCACGGCGCTTAAGCTGCTGTCGTGCAGGGGTTTAACTAACCGGCGCGTCCGCTAGGTCCCGGCGCAAGCAGGCCGCACTGCTGTGCCTGTACGCCCGTGCAACACCCTTTAGACCGTTCGCGCCAAGGCGCTTGCGTGAAAAAGGCGAAGCGCCTAAGGACGTTAAAACCTTCAAAGAGGCCCATCCGAGCGTTCCCGTGCTGTACCTCCGCCTGATCACCGCTGCCATTTTCCTGCTGTGGGGGCAACTGCTGTCTGCGCAGGTCCTTACGGTGAATACCGTCACCCGGCCGCCGTTTTCGATGGTGGAGGAGGGGCGCGACACCGGTTTTTCGCTGGAGCTTCTCAAGGTCCTGGCCGAACGGCTGGATTGGGAGTACCGCATCAGCCGCACCGGCAGTTTCTCGGACATGCTGGACGGGGTGCGCAGCGGCGAGGCCGACCTGGCCGCCGCCAATATCTCGATCACCGCCTCGCGCGAAGTTGTGATGGACTTCAGCCATCCGATCTTTGAAAGCGGCCTCCAGATCATGGTGCAGGCCGATGAAATCCGCCAGCCGTCTCTGCTGCGGGCGCTGCTGTCGTGGGACCTGGCTGCGGCGATCGGCATCGCCTTCCTGCTGCTGTTCGGCGGCGGCATGGTGATGTGGGCCTTCGAGCGTCGCGCCCAGCCCTATTTCGACCGCCCCTTGAAAGAGGCGTGGTTTCCTTCCTTCTGGTGGGCGCTGAACCTGGTGGTGAACGGCGGCTTCGAGGAACGGGTGCCGCGCACGCCCGTGGGCCGCATGTTCGGCGTGGTGCTGGTGGTGTCTTCGCTGTTCATCGTCTCGGTCTTTGTCGCCAAGATCACCGCGGTGATGACGGTGGAGGCGATCAGCGGCTCGGTCAATTCGGTGAACGATCTATACGGTAAGTCCGTGGGCACCATCGAAGGCTCCACCGCCGCCGGGTTCCTGAACCGGCGTGAGATAGACTACTCCGCCTATGCCGGGCTGGAGGATATGCTGGCAGGGTTCGAGCGCGGCGATGTAACGGCGGTGGTCTTCGATGCGCCGGTGCTGAATTACTACGTCCAGCAGGGCGGCCACCGTTTTGGCGAGACCATCGGCCAGCCCTTCCTGCGCGAAAACTACGGCCTTGTTTTCCCGGCCGGCTCGCCGCTGGTGGAGGAGGTCAACCAGGCACTGCTGGCGATGCAGGAGGACGGCAGCTACGACGCCCTTTACCGCAAATGGTTCGGCAGCCAGAACTGAGGCCTGCCGTTAGTGAAATACCGGCTCCTCGCCGTCAAAGAACGGGGTCATCTGCGCAACGATCACCGCGTTTTCCTCCAGCGCCCGCTGCATAAGATCACGTTCCTCATCGCCGATCTCGTGGCCTTCGGCCTCGCGCTCTTCCAGCGTGCCGTATCCAGTGACATCCAGGGGCGCGGTATCGGCCTGTTTCAGGATCGCCACGGTTTCCCGCACCGCCTCGGCCTCGTCCACGCCGGAGGCATAGATCATCAGCGCCGCACCGGTGGCACCGTCGGGCAGGCCGTCCCCGTCCTTGCGGCCGATCTGGACAAGCAGGGTATAGACTTGCTGGCGGGAGGGTTTCTTCTTTTCCATGCCGCCGCCATAGCGCCGGGGCAGGGGGATGGTCAATCAAATAGCGCGGGTGGGATGATCGGGAAACGGAAGGCTTGCGGTATTTCACCTCTCCGCTTTATGGCTGGGCTTATCCGAATGGCAGAAGGACAGCCCGATGCGCATCTCCGCTCTTACCGCCCAGGCCGTGCCCTGGAAGAACGGCGGCGGCGTGACCCGCGAACTGGCCGTGCACAACGAAGATGACCGGATGGTCTGGCGCCTGAGCCTCGCGGATATCGCCCAAAGCGGCCCGTTTTCCGCCTTTCCGGGCCTCGCTCGCATCCATTGCATTGTCGAAGGCGCCGGCCACACCCTGTCGGACGGCCGCACTCGGCTGGAGGCCCGGCCGCTGCAGCCCCTGTGCTTCGATGGCGGAGCGGATTTGGACTGCCGCTTGCGCGACGGGCCCTGCAGGGCGTTCAACGTGATCTACGACCCGGCACAAGTGACGGCAGAGCCCAGAGTTCTGGCGGAGGGCCCGGTTCCGGATGCGGAGAGCCTGGCAAGTGCTGTTCGTCGTCTCCGGCAGCCTGGACATTGCGGGGCCAGACCGTCTTGGCCCCGGAGAGGGTATCGTGACTGAGGGCGCCGCCGACGCGCTGATCACCGGCGGCGGCGCTGTTATCCAAGTGCGGTTTTTGCCTGTTTAGAGACTGTTCAGCAGCTCTTTGACCGCGGTCTTGTAGCCTGCAACGACACCGTCCCGTGCGATGTGCCGGCCCTGCTGCACGACATGACGGCCGGCACTCCAGACATCGGTCACAGTGTCATCGCCTGCTGCAAAGCAGAGGCCGTCCAGCAGCTGCTCCGGCTTCAGCGCGCAAAGAGCGGGCATACCGCTGTCAATCGCCACCAGGTCCGCCAGCGCGCCTTCCTCGATCCGCCCGGCATCGCGCCCCAGGGCCTGCGCCCCGCCTTTGGCCGCGCCCAGGTACAGCGTCTCGCCCACCGAGCCCTCGCCCGGCACCAGCACATTGCGCGCCAGGTCGCGCAGACGCTGGGAATATTCCAAGGTGCGCAGCTCCTCCGGCAGCGAGATCCGCACGTTAGAGTCTGATCCGACGCCAAAGACCCCGTCATGCGCCAAGTATTCCACCCCGTTGAACGGCCCGTCGCCCAGGTTGGCCTCGGTGATCGGGCAGAGACCCGCAACGGCGCCGGAGCGGGCCATGCCGATGGTCTCGGCACTGGTCATATGGGTGGCGTGGATCAGGCACCATTTGCCATCCACGGCGGCGTTCTCCAGCAGCCATTCGACCGGCCGCGCCCCCAGCCAATCGCTGATATCCGCAACTTCCTTGGGCTGTTCGGCGATGTGGATATGCACCGGCAGCCCGTTCTGGATCCGCAGCACTTCCGCCAGATCCTCGGGACAGGTGGCGCGCAGCGAATGCGGCGCGATGCCAACGCTGGCATCCTCGGGCAAGTCCCGTGCGGCAATGTCCCGGGCGCGGGTGACGAGCTCGGAAAATTCCGCAACCGAATTGCCAAACCGCTGCTGCCCCCCATTCAGAGCCTGTTTCCTAGCCCCGCCATAGGTGTACAGCACCGGCAGATGGGTGAGGCCGATGCCGGTCTGCCTGGCAGCGGCAAACACCCGTTCGCTGAGCTCAGTCAGCGACGCGAAATGCCCGCCGCCCGGCTGGTGGTGGACATAGTGAAACTCCCCGACTGAAGCATAACCGGCTTCCAGCATTTCCATGAACACCAGCGCCGCGATGGCCTCGTACTGTTCCGGAGTGATGCGGTCCATGAATTGGTACATCAGCTCGCGCCAGGTCCAGAAGCTGTCCTTCCCGGCGGCGCGGTATTCCGTCATGCCAGCCATCGCGCGCTGGAAGCTGTGGGAATGAAGATTGCCCAGCGATGGCAGCAGCACGTCCGCCCGCCTATCGCCTGCCTGCGGCGTGGCACCGGTTTCCAGGGAGGAGATCCGTCCGGCCTCAACCGTCAGCCGGATGTTTTCTGCCCACCTCTCGGGCAAGCGGGCGCGCTGGGCAAATATGGTCTGCATATGACCCTCTTATGTGTAGATGTAATACTATTAGCGGCAGGCTTATTGCGCGGCAAGGGTTTTGCACAGGAGGGGCGCTGCCCCTCGGCCTGGCGGCCTCACCCCGGAATATTTCCAGGCCAGATGAATAGAGGATCCAGTCTTCATCTGGCTAAAAATATCCTGGGGTTTGGGGCAAAGCCCCAATAAAAAAACGCGCCCCGGATAGGGCGCGTTCCTGTCGTTCGGAAGTGCGGCACAGATCAGTCGCGCAGCAGCTCGTTGATGCCGGTCTTGGAGCGTGTCTTCTCATCAACGCGCTTCACGATCACCGCGCAGTAGAGGCTGATGTTGTTCTTCGACGGCATCGAACCGGCCACCACAACCGAGTAGGGCGGCACTTCGCCGTACATCACTTCGCCGGTCTCGCGGTCGACGATCTTGGTCGACTTGCCGATGAAGACGCCCATGCCGAGCACCGAGCCTTCGCGCACGATGCAGCCTTCGACCACCTCGGACCGGGCGCCGATGAAGCAGTTGTCCTCGATGATGGTGGGGCCTGCCTGCATCGGTTCCAGCACGCCGCCGATGCCGACACCGCCGGACAGGTGCACGTTTTTGCCGATCTGGGCGCAGGAGCCGACGGTGGCCCAGGTGTCGACCATGGTGCCCTCATCGACGTAGGCGCCGAGGTTCACGAAGGAGGGCATCAGCACCGCGCCGGGCGCGATGTAGGCGGATTTGCGGACGACGCAGTTGGGCACCGCGCGGAAGCCTGCGGATTTCCAGTCAGCTTCGCCCCAGCCGGCAAATTTGCTGTCGACCTTGTCCCACCAGCCGCCGGCCTGCGGGCCGCCTTCTTGGATTTCCATGTCCTTGATGCGGAAGCCCAGCAGAACTGCCTTCTTGGCCCACTGGTTCACGTGCCAGTCGCCGCTCTCCAGCTTCTCGGCCACCCGCAACTTGCCCGAGTCGAGCGCGTTCAGGGTGTCTTCGATGGCTTCACGCTGTTCGCCGGTGGTGGCGGGGGTGATGGTGTCGCGCGCCTCCCAGGCGGCTTCGATCGCTGCTTCCAGCTGGGCGTTGGACATGGGGGTTCCTCCGGCATCGGTTTGAGTCGCAGCTTCATAGCGGCAATCTGCCTGCAGGTCATGTCCGGATTGCGTCCAAATTGCCGCCCCTGACGGCGTTTTGCCGGGTTCCAGCCGGTCAGCGCACCCGGCGCAGGTGGCGGCGCAGGATTTCGCAGGCGGCGGCGGGATCGCGGCGGGTCATCGCGCTGACGATAGCAGCGTGGTCGGTGTCCACCCGGCGGGTCCACTGGTGCTGCCAGTTGGCGAACAGATGCCGGGCGGCGGCGATGTGCAGATCGTCGATCGAGGCCAGCAGCCGCGGCATCGCGCAGGGTGCCAGGATCACCCGGTGAAAGGCGCGGTTCAGACGTTCCCAGCCGGCCATGTCCTCTGCCGCGTCGCAGGCCAGCCGGGCGGCCTCGGCCGCGTCGATGTCCTCAGGTGTCAGGCGGGCAAAGGCGTGGGTGAGGGCCAGCACCTCCAGCGCCACCCGCATTTCGATTACCTCGCGAATCTCGGACGGGTCCAGCGCGCTGACCCTTGTGCCGCGGCGGGGTTCGGATTTGGCCAGCCCATGCGCCTCCAGCCGCAAGAGCGCCTCGCGCACCGGCACGTGGCTGGCCTCGAACTCGCGGGCGATATGGTCCTGGCGCAGTTTTTCCCCGGCAGGCAGGCTTCCGGTGATGATGCGCTCGCTCAGCGCCTGGTAGATCGTATCGGCAATGGTTGCAGACATATACTGGCGATACCGGGGCGGCTTGCAGCCCGCAAGGATTATCCCAGCGGATCCGGGGCGATGTTGCCGCCGCAGATCAGCACCGCCAGCCGCTCGCCCGGTGCCGGCCGGTAGGCGCCGCACATCAGCGCCGCCAGCGCCGTTGCGCCGGCAGGTTCGACCAGGATCCGCCTCTCGCGCCAGAGCGCCGTCTGGGCTTCGGTAATGGTGCTGTCCGGCACAGTCAGAGAGGTGATGCCCTGCGTTGCCGCCAGCTCAAAACAGATGCTGCCGATGCGTTTGGCGCCCAACGCGTTGGCGGCCACACCGGAGACCTCCACGTCGACCGGCTGCCCGGCCGCCAGCGCCGCGTTCAGCGCGCAGGAGGTTTCCGGCTCCACCGCGACAATCTTCCGGGCGCCTTGGAACCAGGCCAGTGCGCCGCCGATCAGGCCGCCGCCGCCGACGGCAATCAGCAGGGTATCGGCCTCTAGCCCCTGGGCCTGCCATTCCGCAAAACAGGTGCCCTGGCCCGCAACGGTGGCAGGCGCGTCATAGGCGTGCACCTGCATGGCGCCGGTTTCCTGTTCGTAAGCCTGCGCCTGTTCCAGCGCATTTGCATAGGCGCCGGGCACCACCTGCAGATCGGCGCCGGTGCGCTCGATCAGGGAAATCTTGGCGGGTCCTGCCATCTCCGGCACGTAGATCCGCGCCTTATGGCCCAGCTGGTGCGCGGCATGGGCGGCTGCGGCACCGTGATTGCCGCCCGAGGCCGCGACCAGCCCCGCGGCGGGCACTTCCTGGCTCAGCAGAGTGTTGAAGGCACCGCGGGCCTTGAAGCTGCCGGTGTGCTGCATGTGCTCCAGCTTCAGCTCCACCGGAAACGGCAGCCCGAAGCCCTGCGTCTGCATCACCGGGGTGCGCTGCACATGGGGGCGGATGCGCTCTGCCGCTGCGGTGATTTCCCTCTGCCAGTCCATGTGCTGCCCTCCTGCCTGCTGCGCCGGAACCTTAGCCGCGCCGGACCCGGACGCAAGCGGAATGGCACGTTCTGATGCATTCTTGATTGGCGCTAACGGCCAAGGAGAGCTACAAAGGAGGTCCTGTTATTTTTTGCCTGGATTGCCCATGACCGAAGACCGCCACAGCCGTTTCAGCGATGCCCATACCGACCGGAACAGGGCTGAGCATGTGCCCGCCACGCCGCAGACACGGTCGCCAGCCTACCGTTTGGCTTTCGCCGACCAGGATTTCATGTACCGCGAGGAACTGCGCCCGGTGCGTCTGCAGCTGGAACTGCTGAAACCGGAGCTGATGCTGAACGAGCGCGGCATCGAAAGCACCATCGTGATGTTCGGCGGCGCCCGCATTCCGGATCCGGAACACAAGGATCAGGCGCGCACCCAGACGCTGGCCGATCTGTCGCATTTTTATGATGAGGCACGTGAATTCGCGCGGCTGATGACGGAAAAGTCAAAGCAGAGCGGCGGACGGCAGAATGTTGTGGTGACTGGCGGCGGCCCCGGTGTGATGGAAGCCGGAAACCGCGGCGCCCAGGATGCGGGCGGCCAGTCCATCGGTCTGTCGATCGTGCTGCCGCATGAGCAGGCGCCCAACGGCTATGTGACGCCGGACCTCAGCTTCAACTTCCACTATTTCGCGATCCGCAAGATGCACTTCCTGATGCGGGCGCGGGCGATCAGCGTGTTCCCGGGCGGCTTTGGCACCCTGGATGAACTGTTCGAGAGCCTGACCCTGATCCAGACCGGGCGGATGGAGCGGGTGCCCTTCCTGCTGTTCGGCAAAGAATTCTGGGACAAGATCATCAACTGGGAGGCGCTGGCCGATGCCGGCACCATTTCGGATCAGGATCTGGACCTGTTCCGTGTTGTCGACACCGCGCAGGAAGCGGTGCAGATCATCGACAATTGGGAGCCCGCGCCGCCGCGCGATTCCCTTCCCGGGCGCGAGCGCTGAGCGCGCTTGCTGACCTTCGCTGCTGCCGGGCTCAGGCCAGTTCCGGCGGCAGCGTGCCAATTTCGTCGCCGGTGGTCAGCCGGGTGAGAACCGGGGTCCCTTCCACGGTTTTCACCGCATATCCATAGCCGCGCAGGCGGAATTTCCACTCCCGCGGGCTGAGCGCCTTTTGCCGCTCGCTGCGGATCAGTTCCAGAACGCTGGGGTCAACGGGCGGGGCCTGTTTGTCCGACGGTGTCATAAGAAGATTACCTTTCAAAACATTTGTCCATGATTTGGAGACTGTCCCCGGCAAATGGCGGCATTCGAGCCGGTCTGGGGAAAAAATTGGGCGGCAGCTGACTGGTGCTTTCCGGCAACAGAGAGCTTGCGGCAGCATCTCGCCAGAGGGTGGCCGCCCTTGTTCCGCAGGTCCGGGTGGCAGCACAGCGTGTGATTTTCACTGAAATGCAGCCGCGGTTGTGCAAACTAAAGTAAACACTGCCGGAAGGAACGGATTTCGCCCGGAAGCGGGCCAATCCTGGCCACAATTCCAAACAAAAAGTTGCCGGCGGTGGAACAGTGGAGAGGCTTGATGACCGAAGTTACAGACTACACGGCGCTACTGGCGTACACGTCCAACAGCAATTTCCGCTGGAACAGCGTGACAGGCCTGGGAACCAATACTGTTGTAACCTACAGCTTCACCAGCAGCAGTGATTTGGGTGACGCAGGCAGCGACCCTTACGGGGCGTCCAGGTATTGGTCGTTTAACAGCGAGCAGCGGGACTACTTCCGCCGGGCCCTGGCCGAGTTCGAGGAAGCGTCCGGTGTGATCTTCGCCGAGACAGACGGCCCCGCCATGATCAATGTCTTCGGCTATGACGGCGGTTCGGCGGCAGGGTGGGCGGATCTGCCCTGGGCCAGCAGCTACTCAACAAACGAGGGCCGCCTGGCGATTCAAAGCAGCAACATGATGCCTGGATCCTACGGCTATGAGACTGTTCTGCACGAAATCGGCCATGCGCTTGGGTTGAAGCATCCGCATGACGGCGACCCCACCCTGGCAGGTCACCTGGACACTCAGGAAAACACCGTGATGACCTACACTTATGCCGGGTACAACGTGACAGAGCTGGGCACCTTTGACCTGCAGGCGCTGCAGCATATCTACGGCAGCAGCGCGGACGTGGCAGAGTGGAGCGTGCAGGTTAAGTCCAGCGGCAAGGTCGTGATCGACACCAGCGCTGCCGCTGAAACCGTTTTGGCAGTTGGTCAGAATACCAAGATTTTGGGCCGCGGCGGAAATGACACGCTGATCGGCCGCGAGGCAGATGACAAGCTGGTCGGCGGCACCGGTCTGGACACCCTTACCGGCGGCTACGGCGAGGATACGCTGATCGGCGGCAAGGAGTCCGACGTCCTGATCGGCGGCATGGATGACGGGGTCTATTCCGGCAGCACAAACGAAGCGGACAAGCTAGTCGGCGGCGGCGGCCGGGATACGCTCTCAGGGGGGAGTGGTGATGATGCGCTCATCGGCGGCAGGGGCCGGGACCGCCTGATCGGCGGCGACGGATCGGACCAGCTGACCGGTGGCAAGCACGCCGACACTTTTGTGTTTGTATCGGCTGATTACTACGAACAGGAAGTGATTACAGACTTTGGGCGGGGCGCCGACAGGATCGAGTTTTCCAACACCGCCGTGGACGAGTTCAGCGATCTGGTGATCACTCAAAGCGGCGGCAGCACGCAGATCAGCTATTACGGTTACATCGAGATCGAGCTTACCGGGTTCACCGGCACGCTCACCGAAGACCACTTTCTTTTCACCTGATGCAGACCGGGCCCCTGCCGCGCGGAGGCCCGGGCCAGGCTCATTTCATCCCGGCTTCAGCCTCGATCTGCTTGCGGCTCTTGCGGGCGCGTTCTGTTGCCGATTTCAGCTGGCCGCACGCCGCCATGATGTCATCGCCGCGGGTCTTGCGGATCGGTGACGCGTAACCTGCCTGATAGATGATGTTGGCAAAGGCGTGGATGCGGTTGTTGGAGGACCGCTTGTACGGGCTGCCGGGCCATTCGTTGAACGGGATCAGGTTGATCTTGGCCGGGATGTTGTAGCGCTTGATGTGCTCGATCAGCCGGTGCGCGTCCTCATCCGAGTCGTTCACCCCATCCAGCATCACGTATTCAAAGGTGATCCGTTCCGAGTTCGACGCCTTGGGATAATCCGCCAGCGCCTGCAGCAGTTCGTCGATGTTCCAGCGCTTGTTGATCGGCACCAGCACGTCGCGGGTCTCGTTGGTGGTGGCATGGAAGGAGATCGCCAGCAGGCAGCCGATTTCCTGCGCCGTACGGGCAATTTCCGGCACCACGCCGGAAGTCGACAAGGTGATCCGGCGGCAACTCAAGGAGATGCCCTCCGGGTCCATCGCAATCTTCATCGCGTCGCGGACGTTTTCGAAGTTATAAAGCGGCTCGCCCATGCCCATCAGCACGATGTTGGACAGCAGCCGGGTTTCTTCCTTCGGTGCGCCCGGCACCGGCCATTCATCCAGATCATCGCGCGCCATCATCACCTGGCCGACAATCTCGGCGGGGGTCAGGTTGCGCACCAGCTTCTGAGTGCCGGTGTGGCAGAAGGAGCAGGTCAGCGTGCAACCCACTTGGGAGGAGATGCACAGGGTGCCGCGGTCATCCTCGGGGATATAGACCACCTCAACCTCATGCCCGCCGGCAATCCGCACCAGGTATTTGCGAGTGCCATCCGTGGACACCTGCTTGCTCACCACTTCCGGGACGCGGATTTCAAACGTTTCCGCCAGCTGCGCGCGGTACGCTTTGGCGAGGTTGGTCATCTCGGCAAAGTCGCGCTTGCCCCACTGGTAGATCCACTGCCAGATCTGGCCGACCCGCATCTTGGCCTGCTTCTCCGGCGTGCCGTGTTCGATCAGCACCTCGCGCATCCGCTCGCGGGTCAGGCCGACAAGATTGATCTTGCCGCCCTCGGGATACTTGCGGGGCAGGGTCAATACGTCTTGGGTGATCGGCGCGCTGGCGGTCATGGCTTTCGAACTCGATGCTGATGGGCGGATGCGGCTCTATATAGGATTCTGACCGAAGATCAAAAGGAATCCTCGGAACAAGTTTTTCCGGCGCTTTGCCAGGCCGTGCTTATCTGGCGAAGCGCACCAGCTCCGCTACCCGTGCCCGGCCCAGGGTGGTCCAGCAGGCCCGGGTTGCAATCCCGGCGTCTTCGCGCACGTCATGGGCTTCGCCGGCAAAGGCGCAATGGGCAGTCCGGAACGCCTCCCAGGCGGTCTGGCTTTGCATCAGCGCAGCCTCAACCGCGGTCCCGCCATTGATGTTGTCGCGCTCCGCGGCCGCGACCATTGCGGCTTCCAGCGCGTTGAAGAGCGCCGCTTCCACCCCCTCTTCGTCGTCGGCGACGCAGGAGCCGACTTCCTCCTGGCTGCCGTCGCCGCATTCCAGCGCCGGATTGGCATGGGCGGGCAGGGCAAGCAGCGCAACTGCAAGGCAAGTGAACGGGAGAATGGCAAACTTAGGCATGGCAAGCACCTCCTGCTTCCCATGCTACGCCCCTCACGGCTTGCAAACAAGAAAACCCCGGCGCGGGCCGGGGTTTGCAGGAATACCGTGCGGGCAAGGGTTACTTGCTGCAGCGTTTCTCGGCGTCTTCAACCGCTGCGGTGAAGCCCAACAGCGAGAAGGTGTCCTTGGTCTGGGTGCCGCGGGCCGAACGTGCGGTCAGCACCGCATCGGCGCCGCGCTTCATCGCAGTGATTATCTTGGCGTCATCCGCAGGGGTCGCGGGCCACGCCCATTCGCCCTCGGTGAACAGTTCGAACTCAGAGTCGCCGATCGCCATGTTGACTGTGGAGCCCGGCGCAAACGGATAGCCGCCGGTAAAGCTCACTTCACCCTTGGGGGTGGCATTCTCGCGGAAGGTGACAAACAGCTGGATCTCGCTGCGGCGCACCGCCACCACACGGCCGTCGCGGGTGTTCACCGTTTCCTTCGGTGCCGAGACACCCCAGCACTCGCTAGGGTTATCGCCTTCGAACACGCTCCAATCGACCTTGGCGGCGACGCGGTTCTTCGAAGTTTCCTGCGCAGATGCGGTGGTTGCCAATGCTGCCAGACACAGGCCCGCAGCCACGCGGGCGAGTTTCAATGCCATTTGTCCCGACTCCAAGACTGTTCTCTATACCTCAAAACCAAGCAAAGGGCCCGCAGCGTTTCATCCGCTGTCTGGTCCCGATCCCCTCGCTTGCGCTACACAACCACACTAACGTAACAAGCACCACGGGCGAAAGTGCGTTTTGGCAGGATTTCGCCAACAAAACATGAGGGGAGACATCATGCCGAAACCTGTGCCCATGGCCGAAGTCTGGCGCGGCCCGCTGCTGGAAAGCCTGCACCTGGGCCATGCCGTCATTTGCGATGCGTCAGGCCAGGTGGTGCGCAGCTGGGGCGACCCCGATGCGGTGATCTATCCGCGCAGCTCCGCCAAGATGATCCAGGCGCTGCCGCTGATCACTTCCGGCGCCGCTGCGCGCTATGGCCTCACGTCCGAGCAGCTGGCGCTGGCCTGCGCTTCTCACAACGGCGCGCACATC
The DNA here is from genome assembly GCF_056158685.1 of Leisingera sp. ABM4_103. NCBI lineage: Bacteria > Pseudomonadati > Pseudomonadota > Alphaproteobacteria > Rhodobacterales > Roseobacteraceae > Leisingera > Leisingera sp. ABM4_103. The sequence goes on from NZ_JBSWTU010000005.1 coordinate 1,515,952, forward strand.
CACACGGACCGGGTGAACAGCTGGCTCGATCAGCTGGGCCTCGGCGATGACGATTTCCGCTGCGGCCCGCAGCTGCCGGATGACATCCCCGCCCGCAATGAGCTGATCAAGTCCGACAGCAGCCCCTGCCAGGTGCACAACAACTGCTCCGGCAAGCACGCGGGCTTCCTGACCCTGACGCAGTACCTGGGCGCAGGTGCGGAATACATCGAGGTGGATCACCCGGTGCAGCAGGCCTGTCTTGCCGCGTTTGAGGAAACCACCGGCCAGGATAGCCCCGGCTATGGCATCGACGGCTGCTCGGCACCGAACTTTGCCACCACTGTCACGGGCCTGGCCCGTTCCATGGCATGGTTTGCCAGCGCCGCGGACCGCTCCGACCGCGCCTCAGAGGCGGCGCAGCAGCTGGTCGCGGCAATGACCGCGCATCCGGAACTGGTGGCTGGCGAAACCCGCTGCTGCACCAACCTGATGCGCGCGATGGGCGGCAAGGTCGCGATCAAGACAGGCGCCGAGGCGGTGTTCATCGCCATTCTGCCGGAACAGAAGCTGGGCGTCGCGTTGAAGATCACAGATGGCACCACCCGCGCCAGCGAATGCGCCATTGCCGCGCTGATGGTCAGCCTTGGCGTGCTGGAGGCAGAGCACCCGGACACCCGCAAGTACATGAACAAGACGCTCTACAGCCGCCGCGGGCTGGAATGCGGGTCCATCCGCCCGGCAGCGGAGCTGCTGTTCTAATAGCAAGGCGGCGGAGTCGCTGTTCCGGAATCAAACGCCCCGGCTCTGGACCGGGGCGTTTCCTTACATCTCCATCTCGATGATCTCGGCGACTTCGACAGAGCCGCTGCCATCCGCCACCATCGGGCAGCCCTTGGCCATCTCGCAGGCCGCGTCCTGGCTGGACGCCTGCACAACCGAATAGCCCGAGACCGGATTTGCACCGCCATTGTCCGCCACGCCGCCGGCGCTGACGGTCTTGGACATGCCCACCGGCGCGCCCGGCACTTTCAGCGCGTCGCCCATCGAGCCCATCCAGCTCTTCCAGGCTTCCATCACCTTGGCGCCTTCCTCCTCGCTCTCCGGGGTCTTGCCGCCGTGGTAGACAAAAATGAACTCTGGCATTGGTCTTCTCCCTTGGTTGCGATGAAATGTGCGTCAGGTGATTGCGGTCAGCTGAGCCTCCAGCTTGCGCAGGGTCGAGGTCCAGCCTTCTTCATGACGTGCGGCGATCTCGTCGTCGCTTAGATCCCGGTGATCGACTAGCAGCATGGCGCCATCCCCGGCGGCGGCGATGGTGAAGGTCACATGGCTCTCGGCGCCGCGGCTGCCGTCCTCCTCGTGCCAGGCCCAGGTAAAGCCGACGGACTTCGGCACATCCACATGGGTCACCTGGCCAGAAACATGGAACCGCTGCCCGTCGCTGTTCTGCATGACCGAATACCACGGGCCGGTGCGGCTGAGGTCCAAGTCATGCTCTGGAATGCTGACTCCCTCCGGCCCCCACCATTTCAGCAGCTTGTCCGGAGTGGTCACCCAATCGAACAGCTTCTCCGGGCTGACCGGGAAGATCCGTTGCAGCTGCAGGTCGCTCATGCCGTTTTCTCCATCATGTGCCGTCCTCCATCAAAGCCGCCTGCAGACGGTCCAGGCTTCCGTCCCAGAACGCTTTGCGGGATTGGGTCCACTCGGCAATCATCCTGAGGCCCTCGGGCCGGGCAGAATAGAGCCGCCTGGTGCCATCAGCGCGCTGGCGCACCAGTCCGGCCTCGCGCAGCACCTTCAGGTGGCGCGAGATGGCCGGCGCTGAAATGCCTGCCCCCGGCGCCAGATCGCCCGCAGGCAGCTCGCCCTGGGTGATCAGCTGGTCGACAATCGACAGGCGGGTTTCGTCCGACAGGGCGGCAAATGATTTCAGAAGCGGAGTCATGCTCCCATTATTAACATTATCGTTAAATAATGAAAGCGTTAATTTGATCCTCACCAGAGACGCCTGAAACCGCGGGCCGTTTGCCCTTATAGGGCAGGATGGTCTCCCGCCCGTCGACAGCCTGTTCTGCGAACAGGCTCCTCCCGTTGGGCCCGGCGCTGCGCATTTGCGCAGCGCCGGGCCCAAGGCCGCCAAGGGGCGGCTGCGCCAGCAGCCGCTCCTGCGGGCGCGGGAGGTCCCCGGACTTTGACCCGGGGAGCGGTCTCAGCCTTGGAAGTCGTTCCGGGTGTAGCCCTGGATAAACAGCAGCGCTGTCAGGTCGCCGTGGTTGATACGGATATCGCATTCCGCCGCCACCGAAGGCTTTGCGTGCAGCGCAACACCGGCGCCTGCGCGTTTCAGCATCCCCAGATCGTTGGCGCCGTCGCCTACCGCGATCACGTCCGCCTCACTGATCCCCAGCCGGGCGGTGATCTGCTCCAGCGCCTCCACCTTGGCCTCGCGGCCCAGGATCGGCCGCGCCGCTTCGCCGGTCAGCCTGCCGTCTGCCGCCAGCAGCGTGTTGGCCCGGTTCTCGTCAAAGCCCAGCTCCGCCGCCACACGTGCGGTAAACGCCGTGAACCCACCCGAGACCAGCGCCGCATAAGCGCCATTTGCCTTCATCACCGCCAGCAGCTGCTTGCCGCCCGGCATCAGGGTGATGCGCTCGTCCAGAACCTTGGTGATCACCGTCTCCGGCAGCCCCTGCAGCAGACCGACCCGCTCGACCAGCGCGCCCTCGAAATCCAGCTCGCCGTTCATCGCCCGCGCGGTGATCTCCTTCACGCGCGCGCCGACGCCCGCTTCCTCGGCCAGTTCATCAATGCATTCCTGCTGGATCATGGTCGAGTCCATGTCGGCCAGCAGCATCTTCTTCTTGCGCCCCTGCGCCGGCTGGATCACCAGATCCACCCCCATCTGCTGCAGATCCTCCCAGACCTGCCAGCGGTTGTCCGGCATCTGCTTCAGCGTGAACTCGGCCGCCACGCCCGGCGCCAGCCAGATGGCCTCGCCGCCGCCCCAGGCATTGCGCAGCGATTCGGGCAGGGCGGGTTCCAGCACCGGGCTGGCGGGATTGCAAAGCAGGCTGGCAACAAACATCGGCGGGCTCCGTTTCGTCAGGATTTCCCTTGTCATAGCGGGCCGCCGGGGCATCGGCCAGACGGCAAGAAGCTGTTCAAATCCGGGGTGATCATAAGGAGCGGCCCATTTTGCCATTTCAGAGCGGCTGTTTCCGATGGTGGAAAATCATGTCGCAAAAAACGAATGAACAGCCGCAAACTTTCAATATTTCTGTTGCATGCCGCGCTGCAGCAGCCTAGCTCTGTAACCGGGACACCCCTCCCCAACGAGGGGCGCTTATCTGGAAGGGTAGCATTGATGGCTATTGCACAACCGGCATCGCGGCCGGCCAATCCGCGTTTTTCCTCGGGCCCCTGCGCCAAACCTCCCGTCTTCGACCTGTCAAAACTCGCCGGCGCGCCGCTGGGCCGCTCGCACCGTGCTGCGGTCGGCAAGGAGAAGCTGAAGGCGGCGATCGAAGGCACCCGCGAGATCCTGAGTATCCCGGCAGACTACAAGATCGGCATCGTACCAGCGTCGGACACCGGCGCGGTGGAAATGGCAATGTGGAACCTCTTGGGCGCTCGCGGCACCGAGATGCTGGCCTGGGAAAGCTTCGGCTCCGGCTGGGTCACCGACGTTGTGAAACAGCTCAAGCTGGACGCCACCGTCAAAACCGCCGATTACGGCCAGATTGTCGACCTCGCCACTGTCGACTTCACCAATGACGTTGTTTTCACCTGGAACGGCACCACCTCCGGCGTGCGGGTGCCCAACGGCGACTGGATCCCGGCAGACCGCGAAGGCCTGACGATCTGCGACGCGACCTCCGCGGCCTTTGCGCAGCACCTGCCCTGGGACAAGCTGGATGTGACCACCTTTTCCTGGCAGAAGGTGCTGGGCGGCGAAGCGGCGCACGGCATGATCATTCTCAGCCCCCGCGCGGTAGAACGGCTGGAAAGCTACACCCCCGCCTGGCCGCTGCCGAAGATCTTCCGCCTGACCAAGGGCGGCAAGCTGATCGACGGCATCTTCCAGGGCGCGACCATCAACACCCCTTCGATGCTGGCGGTGGAGGATTACCTGCTGGCGCTCGATTGGGCCCGCTCCGTCGGCGGCATGGAAGGCCTGCGCGAACGCGCCTATGCCAACCTGGCCGCGGTGCAAAGCTTCGTGCAGGACAACCCCTGGATCGCCTTCCTGGCGGAACAGCCGGAATACCGCTCCAACACCTCGGTCTGCCTCAAGTTCACCGACGAACGCATCCAGGACGGCGCCGCCTTTGCCAAGGCCGTGGCCAAGCGTCTGGAAGCCGAAGGCGTGGCCTATGACATTGGTGCTTACCGCGACGCGCCTCCGGGCCTGCGCATCTGGTGCGGCGGCACGGTGGAAGCCACCGACGTGGCAGCGCTGATGCCCTGGATCAAATGGGCCTTTGAGGCCGAGATCGCGGCCCAAACCGAGGCCGCCTGAACAGGCGGTGGGCAAATTGCCCACCCTGCCCAGAGCAAACACCGTAGGGTGGGCGATTCCGCCCACCGCCCCGGGACATTCATAAGGACCCTAAGCCATGGCTCCCAAAGTTCTCATCTCCGACAAGCTGTCCGAGGCCGCCGTCCAGATCTTCCGCGACCGCGGCATTGACGTCGACTTCCTGCCCGACGTGGGCAAGGACAAGGAAAAACTGGCGGAAATCATCGGCCAGTACGACGGCCTCGCCATCCGCTCCGCCACCAAGGTGACCGAAAAGATCCTGGAGAACGCCGATAACCTCAAGGTGATCGGCCGCGCCGGCATCGGCACCGACAACATCGACAAGGAAGCCGCCTCCAAGCGCGGCGTCATTGTGATGAACACGCCGTTCGGCAACATGATCACCACCGCCGAACACGCGATTGCGATGATGTTCGCGGTCGCCCGCCAGTTGCCGGAGGCCTCCGCCTCCACCCATGCCGGCAAGTGGGAAAAGTCCAAGTTCATGGGCACCGAGCTGACCGCCAAGACCCTGGGCGTGATCGGCGCCGGCAACATCGGCGGCATCGTCTGCGACCGCGCCCGCGGCCTCAAGATGAAGGTGGTGGCCTATGACCCCTACCTGAGCACCGAGAAAGCCGACAAGATGGGCGTCGAAAAGGTGGAGCTGGACGAGCTGCTGGCCCGCGCCGATTTCATTACCCTGCACGTGCCGCTGACCGACCAGACCCGCAACATCCTGTCCAAGGAAAACCTGGAGAAGACCAAGAAGGGCGTCCGCATCATCAACTGCGCCCGCGGCGGTCTGGTGGATGAGGCCGCACTGGCGGAACTCCTGACCTCCGGCCATGTGGCAGGCGCCGCCTTCGACGTGTTCTCGGAAGAACCGGCCAAGGAAAACGCCCTGTTCGGCTTGCCCAACGTGGTCTGCACCCCGCACCTGGGCGCCGCCACCACCGAGGCGCAGGAAAACGTCGCCCTGCAGGTGGCCGAGCAGATGTCCAACTACCTTCTGACCGGCGCGGTCGAGAACGCGCTCAACATGCCCTCGGTCACCGCCGAGGAGGCCAAGGTCATGGGCCCCTGGATCAAGCTGGCCGACCACCTGGGCAGCTTCGTCGGCCAGATGACGGATGAGCCGATCAAGGCGATCAACATCCTCTATGACGGTGTCGCGGCCGGCATGAACCTGGACGCGCTGAACTGCGCCGTGGTCGCAGGTATCATGAAGCGCGCAAACCCCGAGGTGAACCTTGTCTCCGCCCCGGTGGTCGCCAAGGAGCGCGGGATCCAGATCTCCACCACCAACCAGGACAAATCCGGCGCTTTCGACGGCTACATCAAGGTGACCGCCGTCACCTCCAAGCGCGAGCGCTCGGTGGCGGGCACCGTGTTCTCCGACGGCAAGCCGCGGTTCATCCAGATCAAGGGCATCAACATCGAGGCGGATGTGGGCGCGCACATGCTCTACACCACCAACGAGGACGTGCCCGGCATCATCGGCACCCTGGGCCATACCCTGGGCGACAACGGCGTCAACATCGCCAACTTCACCCTGGGCCGCTCCGAGGCCGGCGGCGAGGCCATCGCGCTGCTCTACGTGGATGAGCCCGTCCCGGCCGAAATCCGCGCCAAGCTTGCCGAAACCGGCCTGTTCAACCAGATCAAGCCGCTGGAGTTCGACGTCGTCTAAACGTCCCGGTGCAAGACCGCAGAAGCCCCCGCCACTGCCGCGGGGGCTTTTTTCAATGCCCCTTCTGACGCGCGAACACCGCTTTGTCCGGCCGGTGCCGCAGCACAACCGCGGTAAAGATCAGCATCGACAACAGCGCCGTTGCCGATCCAGCCTGCGCCAGCACCTCACTCCGCTCCAGAATGGCCAGCGGAATGCCCGGCACCAGCAACGCCAGCGCCAGCAGCGCCGTGCCCAGGTGCAGCCGCGGCAGCACGCCCCCGGCCGCGGCCGGCAGCAGGTGGTAATAGAACGCATAAATCGAACAGCTGACCCAGCCGAGCAGGTTCAGATGCCCATGCGCCGGCGACAAGAGGTGGTCCTGGCTTGCCGACATCTGAATGCCCCAGACCATGCCGCCGAGCGCCGACACCACCGCCGCCAGCATAAACCACCGCGAAATCCCTTCCATCTCAGTCCCTCCCTGTTCGCTTGGATCGCAAAACACCCTTGCCAGTAACGTGGCGCGCTGTCTCCGGATTGCCAGCCCGGCGTCTGCGGTTCCGGGGCTTGAGGCCCCCGCCGCAATGCGCCATCTATCCGGCACTGCCCGCAAACAGGAGCCGCCATGACCGCCCCCCTCTACGCCATCGGCGATATCCACGGCCAGCTGGAGATGCTGGACGCCGCTCTCCGGCGGATCGAGGCTGACGGAGGCCCTGAGGCCCGCATCGTTTTCCTCGGCGACTACACCGACCGCGGCCCCGACAGCCGCGGCGTGATCGAGCGGCTCGCCCGGGGGCAGGCAGAAGGGCGCAACTGGATCTGCCTCAAAGGCAATCACGACCGGATGTTTTCCATGTTCCTGGAGGACTACCCGCGCAACGACGCCCGGCTGCTGATCGGCTATCACTGGCTGCATGACCGGATCGGCGGGGTGGAAACGCTGCAATCCTACGGGGTCGAAGTGGCTGAAGGCGACCGCATCTATCAGACCCATTCCCGCGCCCGTGCTGCAATCCCGCAGGCGCATCTGGACTTCCTGTCCCGACTGAAACCCTATTACCAGGAGGGCGGACTGCTCTTTGCCCACGCGGGCATCCGCCCCGGCCTGCCGCTGGAAAGCCAAAGCGAAGACGACCTGCTCTGGATCCGCCAAGAATTCCTCGATGACGCGCGGGCCCACCCCTGGCTGGTGGTGCACGGCCACACGCCGGGCAGACAGGCCGAACACCGGGTGAATCGCATCAACCTCGACAGCGGCGCCGGCTACGGCCGCCCGCTTACCGCCGCCGTGTTCGAGGGCCGCGACTGCTGGCTGCTGACAGAAGCGGGCAGGGTGCCGCTGGAACCCTGATCCGCCATTTCATCTTTCCAGAAATACTCTGGGGGTGAGCGCCAAAGGCGCGAGGGGGCAAAGCCCCCTCAACCGGACATCACGTCCAATCCAGCACCACCTTACCGCTGGCCCCGGATTTCATCGCGGCAAAGCCCTCTGCAAAGTCAGCCACCCCGAACCGGTGGGTGATTACCCGGCTCACATCCAGGCCGTTCTGCAGCATGGCGATCATCTTGTACCAGGTCTCGAACATCTCGCGCCCGTAGACCCCCTTGATGGTGATCGCCTTGAACACGATGCGCGACCAGTCGACCGGCGATTTGCCCGGCGGAATGCCCAGGAGGGCAATCTTGCCGCCCATCACCAGCACCTCCACCATCTGGTCCAGCGCCGCCTGCGACCCGGACATCTCCAGCCCGACGTCAAACCCCTGCTTCATGCCCAGCTCCCGGATCACATCCTGCAGCTCTTCCCTGGACACGTCCACCGTGCGCACTGCCGGCACCACATGGGCGGCCAGCTTCAGCCGGTCCGGGTTGATGTCGGTGATCACCACATGCCGCGCGCCGGCATGTTTCGCCACCGCCGCCGCCATGATGCCAATGGGGCCGGCCCCGGTGATCAGAACGTCCTCGCCCAGCAGGTCAAAGCTGAGCGCCGTATGCACCGCATTGCCCAGCGGATCGAGGATCGCGCCGATCTCGTCCGGGATGTCATCCGGCAGCGGCACCACGTTGAAGGCGGGCAGCTTCAGATACTCGGCAAAGGCGCCCTGCTCGTTCACCCCGATGCCGCGGGTGCCGGGGTCCAGGTGGAACTTGCCGGCCCGGCTCTGGCGCGAATCCGTCTTGATCAGATGCCCCTCGCCGGAACAGCGCTGGCCCACCGCCAGATCGGTGACATTGCGCCCGATCTCGACAATCTCGCCCGCAAACTCGTGCCCGGTAATCATCGGCACCGGCACGGTGTGCGATGCCCATTCGTCCCAGTTCCAGATGTGAATGTCGGTGCCGCAGATGCCGGTCTTCTTCACCTTGATCAGCACCTCGTCCGGGCCGATCTCCGGCACCGGCGCCTGCACCATCCACAGGCCCTCCTGCGGATGGCTCTTCTCCAGCGCTTTCATCGTGTTCGGGCGGCTCATGACACAATCCCCAGTTCCTTGCCGACCTTACCAAACGCCGCCAGCGCCCGGTCCAGCTCCTCCCGTGTCAGCGCGGCATTCATCTGCGTCCGGATACGCGCTTGGCCGCGCGGCACCACGGGGAAGAAGAAGCCGGAGACATAAACGCCCTCGTCGAACAGACGCGCCGCCATATCCTGCGCCAGCTGCGCCTCGCCCAGCATCACCGGGATGATCGGATGCTCACCCGGCAGCAGGTCAAAGCCAAGCTTTTCCAGCCCCATCCGCCAGTAGCGCGCATTCTCGAACAGCTGCGCCCGCAAGCTATCCCCTTCCTCAACCAGCCGGATCGCCTCCAGCCCGGCAGCTACAATCGATGGCGGCAGCGAATTGGAGAACAAATAGGGCCGCGCCCGCTGCCGCAGCAGGTCGATTACTGGCTGCGGCCCGGCGATATAACCGCCGATGGCCCCCCCAAGTGCTTTGCCCAAGGTTCCCGTCAGGATGTCCACGTCCACCCCGAAATGCTCCGGCGTGCCGGCACCCGTCGCGCCCATAAATCCGGTGGCGTGGCAGTCATCCACCATCACAATGGCATCGTATTTGTCCGCCAGCGCCCGGATCTCCGGCAGCTTGGCCAGGTAGCCGTCCATCGAGAACACGCCGTCGGTCGCAATCATGATATGCCGCGCCCCGTCCTCGCGCGCCTGCTTCAGCCAGGCCTCCAGGTCATTCATGTCGCTGTTCAGATAGCGGTAGCGCTTGGCCTTGCACAGCCGGATGCCATCGATGATCGAGGCATGGTTCAGGCTGTCCGAAATGATCGCATCCTCCGGCCCCAAGAGCGGCTCGAACAGCCCGCCGTTGGCGTCGAAACAGGCCGCGAACAGGATTGCGTCATCCTTGCCCAGGAACTTGGCCAGCCGCTGTTCCAGCTCCCGGTGAATGTCCTGGGTGCCGCAGATGAACCGCACCGAGGCCATGCCGAAACCCTTCGGCTCCATCGCGTCCTTCGCGGCCTTGATCAGGGCGGGGTGGTCTGCCAGACCCAAATAGTTGTTGGCGCACAGGTTGATCACTTCGCGTCCGCCAACCGTGATCTCACCCCCCTGCGGGGAGGTGATCATTCGCTCGCGCTTGTACAGCCCCTCACCCTCAATCTGGGCCAGCGTGTTGGAGATGTCGGTCAGAAAAGCAGTGGACATGCGCAAACTCCCTTGGTGTCTCGAGTCGCGTGTCTAGCATAGCGGATGCGTTTCCGGAATACAGGATTTCAGCATTACGGAAAAAAATCCGTAAAACTGGACGCGGCCGGTGAAATTCCGTCAAACCGGACTATCTGCCCCGAATTAGGGAGGATTGCAGACATGGCACGGGTGACGGGAATTGGCGGTGTATTCATCAAGGCGCGCGGCGACGCTAAGGCGCTGGCGGCATGGTACAGCGACCACCTGGGGCTGGAGCTGACGGATTTCGGCGGCGCCATCCTCAACTGGCAGGACGACACGGCAGAGGACGGCGGCCTCACCGTCTGGGGCACTGCCGACCCCGACGGCACATGGTTTGCGCCCAGCACCTCCGGCTTCATGATCAACTACCGGATCGACGACATGGACGGCATGATCGCGAAGCTGACCGCCGCAGGCATCCCCATCCTGCAAGGGCCACAGTCCCATGAAAACGGCCGCTTTGCCTGGATCATGGACCCAGAGGGCAACAAGGTGGAGCTGTGGGAGCCCAAGCTTTGGGACGAGAAGAACAAGGGCTGACCGCCCAAAAGGAAAACGCGGCCCCTTTTCAGGAACCGCGCTTCCGATCTGCAATGCTGCGTGGCTTATGCCAGCTGCAGGTTCACCGCCAACTCGCGGCCGTCACGGCCTGCTTCGATGTCGAAAGTGACTTTCTGGTTGTCCGCCAGGCCGGTCAGGCCGGAACGCTCAACAGCGGAGATGTGCACAAACACGTCTTTGCTGCCGCCGTCGGGTGCGATGAAGCCGTAGCCTTTGGTGGTGTTGAACCATTTTACGGTGCCGGTGGCCATATCCGTAGTCTCCTTGGTGTGTGCTGCCCGCGGAAGTGCGGCAGCCTGGCGTAGTCGGTCTGGATCGAGAGACTGATAACGCCGCGAAGCGGGAGACAGTGGATCGACAAGAATAACGTAAGCGGTCCACATATGGGCCGGACACCTGAGTCGTTCAAGGGCTTTGTGCATAAAAGCCACTGCGAGGGGTTTTCCTGCCGATGCAGCCGACCAGCACATCTTACGGATGTCCCGGCCCGCATCTAGCGGCTGCGCACGGCCGTCGCCTGTTTCTCTAGGGTTGCGCGACAGAATTTGCCGGGGGCAGCGTTAATGGTATCATACGCCTTCCTGGCCAGTCGCGGGCCTTGTTGTCCGGCTGAGCGGGAAGATGTTACTGCTTATGCGTTTTTCACGATCAGAAACACCCGCGCCGGCCCCTCGGGCGCGGTGATCGAGTGGGCCACGTCGGCGGCATAGCGGGCGGTGTCGCCGGCCTGCAGCTGGTCCTTGGCATTTCCGGAACTCACTGCAATCTCGCCATCCAGCACTGTCAGCTGCTCTACCGCGCCGCGGGTGTGGGGCTGGCTGATCAGCGCGCCGCCCTGATCGAACCGGATGTCATAAACCTCGTGCCCGCCAGCCTCTTCCGGTGGCGACAGGATGCGGATCCGGCAGCCTTGGCCCATGTTCTCGATCTTGGGAACATCCGCCGCGCGCAGCACCTCGATCCGGTCCTGCATGTCGCCCGCTTCCAGCAGCCCGGCAAAATCCACCTGCAGCGCGCGGGTCAGGTTCCACAGCGTCGCAATGGTGGGGGAACTTTCGCCGCGTTCGATCTGGCTCACCATTGACCGGCTGACGCCCGACAGGTTGGCAACTGCCTCCAGGCTCAGGCCCTGGGCGCGGCGCGCCTCTTTCAGGCGGGCGGGCAGCAGGGTCAGGATATCGTCTTTGTTTTCCGTCATGACGGATTCTCTGCGACGGCGAAGCCGATTTGTCAAATGTTCCGGTGCATCAGATGCTGCGCTGCAGCGGTGCACAGGGGGTGTACAGGCGGTGCACGGGGGGTGACAGCCAGGTGACGCGGTGTTTTGATGACGGCACGTATCAGCAGACAGATCAATGCTGCGGGTGCATGATAGGGCAAATCTGACGAGGAGAGAGAGTATGAATGACATCGTGATCCTGGACGGCGCCCGCACCGCGATCGGCACTTTTGGCGGCGCGCTGGCGGGCACCGCGCCGATTGACCTGGCCACGACGGTCTCCAAGGCGGCGCTGGAACGCTCCGGCGTTGAGGGCGGCCAGATCGGCCATGTGGTCTTTGGCCACATCATCAACACAGAGCCGCGCGACATGTACCTGAGCCGGGTCGCGGCGATGCAGGCCGGGGTGCCGGATGCGGTTCCTGCGATGAACGTGAACCGTCTGTGCGGCTCCGGCGTGCAGGCAATTGTCTCGGCTTATCAGTCGCTTGCCATGGGCGATGCGGAGTTCGCGCTGGCTGGCGGCGCCGAGAATATGTCGCGCAGCCCCTACATCATCCAGCAAAGCCGCTGGGGCGCGAAGATGGGTGATGTGAAGTCGCTAGACATGATGCTGGGCGCGCTGAACTGCCCGTTCGGCACCGGCCATATGGGGGTGACAGCCGAAAATGTGGCGGATGAGCATGAGATCACCCGCGAGCAGATGGATGACTTCGCCCTCACCAGCCAGACCCGCGCGGCAGCGGCGATCGAGGCCGGTCATTTCAAGTCCCAGATCACCCCGGTTGAAGTGAAGGTAAAGCGCGATCTGGTGCCGTTTGAGGTGGACGAGCACCCCAAGGCCACTACTCCCGAGGCACTGGCCGGATTGAGGGCGGTGTTCCAGAAGGACGGCCGGGTAACTGCCGGAAATGCCAGCGGAATCAACGATGGCGCGGCGGCCATGGTGCTGGCCACCGCTGCCGCGGCTGAGAAGGCGGGGCTGAAACCCAAGGCGCGGATCCTCGGCTATGCCCATGCCGGCGTGCGCCCGGAAGTGATGGGCATCGGCCCGGTTCCTGCAGTGCGCAACCTATTGGAGAAAACCGGCCTTTCCGCTGGCGACTTCGACGTGATTGAGTCGAATGAAGCCTTTGCCGCGCAGGCGCTGGCCGTGAACAAGGAGCTGGGACTGGATCCGGCCAAGGTGAACCCAAATGGCGGTGCAATTGCGCTGGGCCATCCTGTGGGCGCAACCGGCGCGATTATCACATTGAAAACGCTTTATGAACTGGAGCGGACCGGAGGCTCCAAAGGTCTGATCACCATGTGCATCGGCGGCGGCCAGGGCATTGCGATGGCGATCGAACGGCTCTGACAAAGATCCCGCGGGGAGCGTCGCTTCGGCGCTCCCTGCCCGGACAGAACGGCTTTTGCGATAAAATATCGCCGTCCACATATACAGATTATGCAATTTTAAGTAGAAGTAATTACCCCTTAAGAATAGCTGGCGATTCCAAGTGATTGCCGGAATTCGTTCCAGAATTCACCTCCCGGGGTTGCGAAAGCGGGCGGGAATGCGCAAGGGTTGCGTGATCCCGTGCAAGTGACGTCGGTATAGGGTATCAATGTGACAGCCAATGTTCTGCTTCTGGAAGACGATATCGGTGTCCGCTTCACCTTCAGTATGGCGTTGCAGGAAGCTGGGTACACTGTGACGGCAGTCACCAGCTGCAGCGAAGCCATTTCTGCATTGACCGGAATGCCGTTCGACGTATTGGTCCTGGATCTGAAGATCGGGGAAGAAATGTCACTTCCAGTGGCGGATTACGCCGCCTTGCTGCGCCCGGATATTCCGGTGGTCTACATCACCGGCAGCCGGCTGTTTTCCGGCGGGGAGTTATTTACCCTCAGCCGCAATATCCGCTGGGTTCTGCGCAAGCCGGTGAACCTTTCTGATCTTCTCAGCATGGTTGACCATGTGACCGGACGGGTCGCTACTGCAGCGGCAGTCTAACCTCGCGGCCCACCGGAATTTCCCTGAACGGATTGCTTTTAAAGGGCTTTCAGGCGGGCCGGGGAATTTAGCCGCAGGATATCGTAAAGACTGCACCCTTTCCGGGTTCACCGTCTGCAAGGAGATGCCAGGAATGGCGGCGGCAGATCTCGGCGCAGGTTGACAGGCCGATCCCGTTGCCGTCGATTTCGCGGTGCACCCGGTGGAACGGTTGCAGGATGCGGTGCCTCTCCTGCGGGTCAAAACCGATTCCGTTATCGGCCACCGAAAGTGTCCATTCTTCGCGGCCGGTGCCTTCCATCCTAATGGTGATTTTCAGCGGGCGGGCAGGATCCCGGTATTTGATCGCGTTGGACAGGAGGTTGGTCAGCAGCAAGTGCAGCAAGGTCGGGTCCGCCTGCAATGCCGTGCCGTTCCCTTCAATGCGGACTTGCGCGCCGCAGGCTTGCGTTTCCTGCTGCAGGCTGGCGCAGGCCTCTGAAACCGCTTCTTCCATTGCGATTTCCTGAAAGCTGATGCGGGAAGAGGTTGAGACCGAATGGTCCAGCAGCTGGGTTGTCAGCCTGTCCATCTGGCGGGCCGCCCGGGCCATGTGCTGCAAGAACTCCTGGGCGGTGTCCGGGAGCCCGGCGCTGTAGTGATCGGAGAAGAACTGCAGGGCACCTATCATGGTGTTGATCGGAGTGCGCAGGTCGTGCGAAGCGGCATGGGCAAAGGCCTCCATGGAAAACAGGGTTTCCTGCAGCTTCAGATTTGCGTCCTTGGCGAAGTGCAGCTCACCGCGCAGCTTGCCGCGCATCTCGTTCATTTGCCGCAATCTGTCCGCTGTGAGCCTCAGCTGATCCTGGGTCAGGAGGATCAGCCGCTCGCCCTTGGTGGCGGACCGCAGCAGCGAAAGACGGAATTCGGTGTCCTGCGTTGGCGTGCCAAGATTACCGGCGGCCATGGGGAAGCTCACGGCTCCCGCAGCGGCGCCCTTACGCAGGCCGGACACTACGTCGTCGCGGTTCTGAAGGGTCAATTCACTGAAACAGGTTCCAGCCAGTGCGCCGCTGCCAGATGGAGAAAACGGGCAGAAACTGCGTTCTGCCCGCCGGTTGCAGACAAGGATGCGGCCGTTCCAATCCAGAATAAAAGACCCGTACGGGGACGCAAGAAACGCCTTGCTCAGCACATCGGCATTCACGTCTGCGTCCTCAGGCAGCATAGGCGGCACCTTTGATGATTTTCAAGGGACCGCCGGTGAGACAGCTGGCAAACGGCAAGCCGAAAGCATTGCCCCGGGCAATACCCGTCCGTTTGCGGTGCAGGCGGAATGCTGAGCGGTTTGTGATCTGTCGTTCCTCCTTGGCAGCTGCCAGCATGCGGGTGTTTTTCTCCTGCCTATTCCGAGGCGGTGCCTGACATCTGCAACCCGCCGTAGACGTGGGATATCCGGCCACTCTTTTCCCGCTTTGCCTGGGCAAAAAGGAGGGCGCGCGCGCAGGTGCCTTCCGCATTGCGCACGCGCACTGCACGATGGAAGGGACGGCCGTTCATCAGCACTTGCTGAAGCCCGTCCCTGACGTCAGCCAAGTCATCAGGGTGGACGCGCTTCAGAAGCAATTCTACCGAAGGCACATTTGTTTCCGGATCATAGCCGAGCAGGTCGAACATTGCCGGAGTCCACACGGGCACGTTGTTCAGAACGTCGATGGAAAAGACGCCGATGGACAAATGCTCCTGAATCGCCGCGCTGCAATCAAGCAGCAATTCCCGCTCATTGATCTGGGCTTTGTCCCAGCATACGCCAATAAACTGCACGGCCTCCCCATGCGAATCCTGGAACACCGTCACGCTGCCCTTGAGGTTGCGGGAGTTCCTGGCATCGTCGAAGAACCTGGCGTCGAACTCGAAGGAACCGCCACCATCGCGAAGCTTGTCCAGCGATGCGCGCAAGCCCGCCTGGTCTTCGGGATGGGCGCGGTTGAGAATGTCTTCGAAGGACAAGCTGGCGGAGCTGTCCTCAATGCCAAGGACGGTTTGCGCCTCCGGTGACATGAATGTCTCTCCGGTATCCAGGTTGTGGGTCCAGAATCCAAGCCTGGCAACGCTGCTGACAAGCCGGAGAACATTGTAGGAGGGCTCGTTGTCGAAGCGGGTTATGGTGATCGAGATGCCAATCAGCTTGTTATGCACATCCAAAACAGGCGACATGACCAGCGTGTAACAACGGCCGCCGGACATGATCGGTATGCGCCGGGTCTCCTGAAGCCGCAGCACCGTATTGGCGATCGGTGCCAGGGCCGGGAAGCCGCGCGGCAGGTTGCATTGACTGAGGTGCAGGCCGGTTGGCGGCAGCTCGCCAATACCCAGCACGTCGTTGGCCATGCGCGACACGCGGCGGACAATCAGGGCCTGGTCTGCCAGCGCAACGGCGTAAGGCGACGAGGCCAGCATGGCCTCCAGCTCCGAGGACAGCGCCTGACGCTCCGCTGAGCTGATCTGCAGCTCCTCATTCACGGTCAGCAATTCCTCGTTCGTGGATTGCAGTTCCTCATTGGAGGTTTCCAGTTCCTCGTTGGTGGCCTGAAATTCCTCGTTCGTGGATTGCAGTTCTTCGTTGGCGGACTGGAGCTCCTCGTTTGCGGTCTGCAACTCTTCGATTGTCTGCTGAAGCGCCTCCTGGGTCGCACGGATCTCCATTTCCATGCGCTCGACGTAATCGCGCTGGTCACGGTCGGAGATCTCTTCGAAGGTGAATTCCTTCTGCTCTTCGAATTTGGTGTTGATCGCCAGCAGGCAGTGAACCTCGCCGCCGTTGCGGCTGACAAAAGGGAAGGCTTGCAACTGGACGCGGTTGCCGGTGGGCAAAGAGACTGTGTGCCAGCGGCCGTCGCGGCGCTCTTCGTTGCGGATGGCCACCGCAATCAGGCTCGAGGCCTCGCCGCGCAGCGGTTCGATCAGCATCTTGACGTTGAGCGAAGTCGACATGCCGGCCCGGATTTCGCTGTAAACGCTGATGTCGCCCAGAACTTCGATGATATCGCCGTGGCGGGTGCAGATGATGCCATTGGGGGCAACGGCCCGGGCCAGCGACAGATCGGCCTGTGCGGCCTGTTCTGCGGCCGCCCGTTCAGGCGATTTCCTAAGATTGAGGGTCCGCAGATTGCCATTGCCCTGCGCCCTGGAGGAGACAGACAATTCTCCGGAAATCCCGCGGCGCTTGCCGAAGATCTTGTCCGATCCCTGGCAGGCCTCGAAATAGATGCCCATCTCGCCAACGGTCTCGGAGGTGCCAAGAAACAGCAGGGCACCCGGCGCCATGGAATAATGCAGCCTGGTCAGCACCCGTTCCTGCAAGGCATGGTTGAAGTAGATCAGCACGTTGCGGATCGTGACCAGGTTCACGTTGATGAATGGCGGGTCCTGGAACACGTTATGGCGCGAAAACAGCGTGACATTGCGCAGCTCCTGACGGACCGTGATGTCGCTTTCACCGACATCGAAGTAATCTTTCAGGTAATTGGGCGGAATGTCTTGGGCTGCCGAGATCGGGTAGGTTCCCTTGCGCGCAACCTCGATGGCGTTCTGGTCGATGTCGGTGGCAAAGATCTGCACGTTGCCCTTAGTCAGCGCGTGAATGCCGCCGAGGATCTCTGCGATCAGAATGGCGATCGAATAGGCCTCTTCGCCGGTGGCACAGCCGACCACCCAGACCCGGATCGGACCGGGGCCCCTGTCTGCCAGCTGCTTTTCGACTTGGTCGTTCAGCTTTCGGAATTGGTCCGGATCGCGGAAGAAGCGTGTGACCGAGATTAGTAAGTCGCGGTGCAACGCATCCACCTCGTCAACGTTGGACCGGCAGTAATCGACGTATTTCTCATAGTCATTGATGCTGAGCGCCGACATCCGCCGGGCGATGCGGCGGTTCAGAGTGTTTTCCTTGTAATCGGCAAAATCGACCTGCGTGCGGGCCATAAGGATGCTGAACAGCTCGGTAAGCTTGCCGGGTTCATCTGCGGCAGAACGCAACAGTTCCAGGTCACGCGGCTTGGCTAGTATTTTTTCCGCGTGTTCGCCGATCTGTTCTGGCGTGAGGATCAGGTCGATACAGCCAGTTTCGATCGCCGAGGCAGGCATACCATCATATTTGGCAGAACCGGGCTCTTGAGCGATTGTGATACCTCCGGCCTCGCGGATCGACTGCACCCCGTAGCTGCCATCGCTGCCGGTTCCCGACAGCACGATTCCGACACAGTTTTCACCGCATTCCTTGGCAAGGCTCTGGAACAGCCGGTCCGCCGATGGCTTCGGCGTTGCGGGATGGCCTGCGGGGTTGCGCAAGCGCAGTTTGCCGTCTTCGAACACCACGTCTGTGTCGGGTGGGGTGACGTAGATGGTGCCGGCTTCGGGTTCCGTGACGCGGCTCAATTCCACCACCGGAAGTGAGGTTTCCCGCGCGATCAGCGATGTCAGCACACTTTTGTGGGTGGGGGACATATGCTGGGCAATCACATAGATAGCGTTGGCGGACCGGGGAAGGTTTTGAACCAGCAGGGAGACGGCCTCCAGGCCGCCGGCCGAGGCAGCGATACCTGCGACCCGCAAGTCCCGGCTGTGGCTGTCTTTTTGCGTGCTGTCCTCGTCCGGCAGCAGTCCGTTTTTTTCTGCTGTCATGTCCTGTTCCGGGTGCTCCATTCTTCAACACGTCTCCGAAAAGTCTGAAAGTAGGGTTTCAACCCCCGCGGTCGCGCGCGGGCGGATTCGAACCGGTTAGGCTGCGTCGCAGAACTTATCAATCAAATTCAAAAGCTGACCCGGGGTCACTGGCTTGGAGGCAAAACTGGTCATGCCAAGCTCCTGGATAATGGCGTCGTTTTGATAGGCGGCGTCAGCAGTCATCGCGATAATTGGCAGGTTGCCGGGCAGGTCGAGCCGCGACTGGCGTATCTGGCGGGTTGCCTCGATTCCGGAGATTTGCGGCATGTGCAGATCCATCAGCACCAGCCCGAAATCGTGCGGAGCCGCGGTGAGGATATCGACGCTCTGCTGTCCGCCTGCAGCAATTTCAACGTCCACGCCAAGTGCCAGAATGATTTCGCGCATCATGTAGCGTGCGAACTCATCATTCTCGACAAGCAGGACTTTCCGCGGACGTTTCATTACCGGGTTCCGTTGTTGCTGCTATGGGGCCGGAAACAGGCAATTGGCCGCCAGTGCTTCTTAGAGGGGCAGAGCTGATCCAGCGCCCTCCTTGCAATCCTGCGGTTTTGGAAGAAACGGCCAGTCCGAACTTGGGGCCATCATGCTGCCGGCTTACCCGGTAGTCAACGTGCTAGAAACACAAGATAATCAACCTTAAATAGATAGTCTGGCTTCTGATGCATGCGCTCTGGGGCAGCTGCCAAAGCTGCAGGCCCGGGCCGGCGTTTCGCTGTAAAGGCCAAGGCCGACCGCACAGAGCCTGCGGCCCGCTTGCGCCGCGATGACTTCCGGCAAGAAACCACTGCGCTTCTGCCGGGGCCGGATTTCAGATCAGAAGGGCCACGGCCGCAAACAGCGCCGCACCGCCGGCAGCTCCCAAGGCAGCCGGTGCAACCCAGTTGCCGGTGTTGCGGGTCTGGACGCCATTCTGTGCGGCCTGGGCAATCAGCGCCTGTTCCACCAGCGCAGGCAGACGCGGGCCGAAGCGGGCCATTACTTTGGCGGTCTCCAGCAGGTCAGAGGCCACGGCGCGCGGGCCGATGGATTTCTTGATGTAGTCCTCAACCACCGGCCGGGCCGCTTCCCAGATGTTGATATGCGGGTCCAGCGAGCGGGCGACGCCCTCAACCACTACCATGGTACGCTGCAGGAGGATCAGCTCGGTGCGGGTCTCCATACCGAAACGCTCGGTCACCTCGAACAAGTAGTTCAGCAGCCGGCCCATGGAAATCTGCGAGGCGTCCATGCCGAAAATCGGCTCTCCCACGGCGCGCAGGGCGCGGGCGAATTCGTCAACGTCGCGGTTGGCGGGCACGTAGCCGGCTTCGAAATGCACCTCGGCCACGCGCTTGTAGTCGCGCTTGATGAAGCCATAGAGGATCTCGGCGTAAACCCGGCGGGTGTATTCGTCGATATGACCCATGATGCCGAAGTCATAGGCGATGATATCGCCGTTGGCCGCGACCTTGAGGTTGCCCTGGTGCATGTCAGCGTGGAAGAAGCCGTCACGGAGCGCGTGGCGCAGGAACAGAGACAGGACGCGGTTGGCCAGCAGCCTTCGGTCGTGTCCTGCCGCATCCAGCGCGTCGTTGTCACCCAGCGGAATTCCGTCGGCCCAGCCCATCGTCATCACCCGGCGGGCGGAATAGGCCCATCGGATGTCCGGCAGCTGGAAACCCTCGTCCTTGGTGGTGTTGGCGGCAAATTCCGAGGCGGCGGCGCTTTCCAGCCGCAGATCCAGCTCACCCTGCACAACGCCGTCGAAATGCTCGATCACATCCATCGGCTTCAGGCGGCGGGCGCCGGGAGCGAACAGGTCAACAATGCGGGCGGCGAAGTAGAAGGCGTCCACATCCTTGTTGAAGGCGCGCTCAATCCCGGGGCGCAGCACTTTGACAGCAACCTCTTCACCGGTCTCCGCCAGCGTGGCCCGATGCACCTGTGCGATGGAGGCGGCGGCAACGGGATCGCTGAAATCGGAGAAGATTTCCGACGCCGAGCGGCCCAGCTCTTTTTCCACCTCGGCCAAAGCCTGAGCACGGGAAAACGGCGGCAGCTTGTCCTGCAGAACACGCAGCTGGTTTGCCAGATCCTTGCCCACCACGTCGGGGCGGGTCGAAAGCACCTGTCCGAACTTGATATAGGCGGGCCCCAGCGCGTTCAGCGCGCGGGTCTCCGGCGGCATCGCGGGGTCGCCCTTGTAGCCCAGCCATTTGAACGGCCAGCCCAGGGTGCGCGCCAGGATGCGCAGAGGTTTGGGAGCCTCAAACGCCTCCAGCACCGAATGCATGGCGCCGGTGCGCTCGAAAGTGGCGCCTGTCCGGATCAGGCGCAGAATATTATGAGGGCCGCGCATGGGTCAGATCTTCCAGCCGGAATGCAGGCAAGCGATGCCCATGGACAGGTTTCGGTACTTGGCGTTTTCAAAGCCCGCTTGCTTGACCATGCCCAGGAAAGTCTCCTGGTCCGGGAAGTTGCGGATCGATTCCACCAGGTACTGATAGCTGTCGTAATCGCCCGCAATCATCTGCCCCATCCGCGGGATCACGTTGAAGGAATAGAGATCATAGAGCTTCTGCAGCCCGTCGTTCGGCAGCTGCGAAAACTCCAGCACCATTAGCCGCCCGCCGGGGCGCAGCACCCGGTAAGCTTCGTTCAGCGCCTCTTGCGGGCGGGTCACGTTCCGGATGCCGAAGGAGATTGTGTAAACGTCGAAGGTGTTGTCCTTGAACGGGAGCTTCATCGCGTCGCCGGTGACCCAATCAAGGCTGTCGGCCATCTGCTCTGCCTCGGCACGCTTACGGCCCTCCTCCAGCATCGGGCGGGTGAGGTCCAGCACGGTGGAGTGGCCGTGGCCTGCGCGCTTCAGGAAGCGAAAGGAGATGTCGCCGGTGCCGCCTGCCACATCCAGGAGGCGCTGGCCCGGGCGCGGCGCCAGCCAGTCCATCATCGCGTCCTTCCAGACCCGGTGAATGCCGACGCTCATCACGTCGTTCATGATGTCGTATTTCGAGGCGACCGAGTTGAAGACCCCCTGCACACGGCCGGCCTTCTCCTCCTCGCGGACGGTTTCGAACCCGAAATGGGTGGTGTTGTCGCTGGTGTTGCTCATGCCACTTGCCGTTTGCTGAGTTTCGCCCTTGTTATAAGGCGCTGTGGGGCAGGCACAATGCGGCCCGTTGGTTCAGGAGGGGTGTAATGCCAGAATTGCCCGAGGTCGAGACGGTGAAACGCGGTTTGGCGCCTGCGATGGAGGGGGCTGTGATCGCGCGGGCGCAGGTGAACCGCCCGGATCTGCGCTGGCCGTTTCCGGAACAGATGGCAGAGAGGCTGACCGGTGCGCGGGTCAATGCCCTCAGACGGCGGTCGAAGTACATCCTGGCGGATCTCGACACGGAAGAGACATTGCTGATCCATCTGGGCATGTCCGGGCGGATGACGGTGTCGGGCGATCCGCTGGGGCATTTCGTGCATGGGCATCCGCAAGCGGAGAAGCATGACCACGTGGTTCTGGACATGGACAATGGCGCCCGCATCACCTTCAACGACCCGCGCCGGTTCGGGGCGATGGATCTGCTGGAGACGGCGACGGCCGACAGCCACAAGCTGCTGGCGGTGCTGGGGCCGGAACCATTGGGCAATGACTTTCACGAAGATCACCTGATTGCTGCCTTCGAGGGGCGCAACACGCCGGTGAAATCCGCATTACTGGATCAGGGAATCATCGCGGGGCTCGGTAACATCTACGTCTGCGAAGCGCTCTTTCGTGCGGGAATTTCGCCACGGCGCAAGGCCGGGCAGATTGCCGCGCATCGGGTGGCGGCATTGGTGCCGATCATCCGGCAGGTGTTGCAGGATGCCATACGCGCAGGCGGATCGTCGCTTAAAGATTTTCGGCAAGCATCTGGTGAACTTGGATATTTTCAGCATTCATTCGATGCCTACGGGCGCGAGGGCGAACCCTGCCGGCGGATCGGTTGCGCAGGGTCAATCGCCAGAATCACCCAGTCGGGGCGCTCCACCTTCTACTGTGTAAAGTGCCAAAGATAGCTTGATCAGAGGGACCCTTTTGGTAAGGACTCGGATCTGAACGGAACAACCGAAAGAGAAATCATGGCCTACGAGACGATCAACGTCGATGTGCAGGACCACGTTTGCCTCATTAAACTGAACCGCCCGGAGGCGATGAACGCGCTCAATCAGGAACTGCTCGGCGAGCTATGCACCGCGCTGGAAGAGGCTGATGCCAGCGACAAGGTACGTTGCATCGTGCTGACCGGTTCGGAAAAGGCTTTTGCCGCCGGTGCCGACATCAAAGAGATGTCGGAGATGAGCTTTACCGAGGTGTTTTCCACCAACCTGTTTGCCGATGCCAATGACCGCATCTCCGCGATCCGCAAGCCGATCATAGCGGCGGTTGCGGGCTATGCGCTGGGCGGCGGCTGCGAGCTGGCGATGCTGTGCGATTTCATCATCGCGGCGGAAACGGCCAAGTTCGGCCAGCCGGAGATCAACCTGGGTGTCGTGGCTGGAATCGGCGGCACACAGCGTCTGACCCGTTTCGTGGGCAAATCCAAGTCGATGGACATGAATTTGACCGGCCGCTTCATGAATGCCGAGGAAGCCGAACGCGCCGGACTGGTGTCCCGCGTCGTGCCGGCCAAGAAGCTGATCGAGGAAGCGACCGCCGCGGCGCAAAAGATTGCGGAGAAATCGCTTCTGACGGCAATGGCGGTCAAGGAAACGGTGAACCGCTCTTACGAGCTGCCGCTGAGCGAGGGCCTGCTGTTCGAGCGCCGGGTGTTCCACTCGATGTTTGCGACCGAAGACCAGAAGGAAGGCATGGCGGCCTTCCTGGAAAAGCGTGAAGCGCAGTTCCGCGACAAATAAGCTTCAGAGAACCTTTTAGAGCGGCGGGCTGTATATCCCGCCGTTTTGCAATCCGGGCCGGCGCCCTTGCAATTCTGCACAGAGTTGGCTAAACGCCGCCCTCATACATGCGCGTGCAGCCCGCTCAGGCTAGAATCACACCGGTGAATGATCCCGGGGCTGGCTGGCATTGCGTCCGATAGAAACAGAACCCGAGATAAGGTCAGACACCATGGCAAATTCGCCCCAGGCCAAGAAGCGCGCACGTCAGAACGAGAAGCGCTTTGCCGTCAACAAAGCCCGTCGTTCGCGCATCCGCACCTTCCTGCGTAAAGTTGAAGAAGCCATCGCTTCCGGCGACAAAGAGGCTGCAACTGCAGCTCTGCGCGCAGCTCAGCCCGAACTGATGCGCGGCGTTACCAAAGGTGTGTACCACAAAAACACCGCTTCCCGGAAAATCTCCCGCCTGTCCGCACGCGTGAAGGCACTGGGCTGAGATTCGCTCCGGCAATAAGGCTCACGAGCTGTTGAAAAGTTGTCAGGGCGCTGCAAATTGCAGCGCCTTGTTTTTTGGGCAAAGCCTTGGCTGGTTGCTGCAGGTGCAGGAGATTCTTTGCGGCCAAAGGCAGAGTCAACATCATAGTTTCGTTGCTGCTGACCCCCTCAAATTGCTACCACTGTGTCAGCGATTCACTCGCTGGGGGGACAGGCTGCTTGCGGCAATCTTGACGGGCATCAAGGTTGTCAGGCTGCCCGGAACAGACGGGACATACGTGCCTGTCTCTGTCCGGGAGCTACTGCTGTATCGTTAAGGACAGCAGCCTTGTCTCAATTGTGTGCGATACTGTTCGTAACGGCAGATGGCCCGCTCTTTGCGGCGGTTTTTGCTGTTGCCATGCGAACGTTCAGCCTACGGGCGATGCGGCCAGTACTGGTCCGCACACGGAAACCCTGTGCGTGAACGGCCCCCGGGTGGTTGGGGGTGACGATGGAATTGGCCCGGTCTAGGGGCCGCTGCTTTTTGGGGACGCGTGAGGCGCAGCATGACAGAAGAAAAATGGGGACAGCTCAGGAACCGGCTGTTGAAGACAGTTGGCCAGAACAATTTCACCACCTGGATTGAGCCCCTTGAATTTGACACTGTGGACGGCGGAGTTGCTGTCTTCAAAGTGCCGACGAATTTCATGGGAAATTACGTTAGCCAGAACTTTGCAGACCTTATTCTGCACGAGCTGACCATGTCCGGCGAGCCGGTGCAGCGTCTGGCCTTCCGGGTGGCTGCGAACAGCCCGGCGCGTCCGGTTGAGCCGGCCGTTGCGGCCGAGTCCTTTGGCGGTGTGCAGGATGATCTGGCGGTTGCGACCGCTCCGGCCCCGGCAACGGCGGCAGGCAAAGACACGCTGGAGGCGCTGCAGGCGGCACCGCTGGATCCGCGCTTTACCTTTGACAGCTTCGTGGTCGGCAAGCCGAACGAACTGGCCCATGCCGCGGCGCGCCGCGTCGGCGAGGGTGGTCCGGTGACCTTCAACCCGCTGGTCCTGTATGGCGGTGTGGGCCTGGGTAAAACCCACCTGATGCACGCCATCGCGTGGGAGCTGAAGGAAAAGAATCCGCATCTGAACGTGCTGTATCTGTCGGCGGAACAGTTCATGTACCGCTTCGTGCAGGCCCTGCGCGAACGCAAGATGATGGACTTCAAGCACCTGTTCCGCTCTGTCGACGTGCTGATGGTGGATGACGTTCAGTTCATCGCCGGCAAGGACTTCCACCCAGGAGGAGTTCTTCCACACCTTCAACGCGCTGGTGGACCAGAACAAGCAGATCATCATCTCTGCCGACCGCGCCCCGGGTGAGATCAAGGATCTGGAAGACCGGGTGAAATCGCGCCTGCAGTGCGGCCTGGTGGTGGACCTGCACCCGACGGACTACGAACTGCGTCTGGGCATCCTGCAGACCAAGGTGCAGCAGCAGCGCGAGACCTATCCGGACCTGCGCATCGCCGACGGCGTGCTGGAGTTCCTGGCGCACCGGATCTCGACCAACGTGCGTGTGCTCGAAGGCGCCCTGACCCGTCTGTTTGCCTTTGCCTCGCTGGTGGGCCGCGAGATCGACATGGATCTGACTCAGGACTGCCTGGCCGACGTGTTGCGCGCCTCCGAGCGCAAGATCACCGTCGAGGAGATCCAGCGCAAAGTGTCCGAGTATTACAACATCCGGATGTCCGACATCATCGGCCCCAAGCGCCTGCGCTCCTATGCGCGTCCGCGCCAGGTGGCGATGTACCTGTGCAAGCAGCTGACCAGCCGCTCTCTGCCCGAGATCGGCCGCCGCTTTGGCGGACGCGACCACACCACCGTGATGCACGGTGTCAAGCGCATCGAGGAGCTGAAGCTGACCGACGGCCAGATCGCCGAGGACGTCGAAATGCTGCGCCGGTCGCTGGAAGCCTGAAGCGCACCCGCACCCCAAACGATTGACTTGCGGCTCCGGTTTCCGGAGCCGTTTTTTCTTGCGGGGCAGGGGGGCGGGCTGCAGCCCATAACGCGGCTGAATACCCGGTATCACGGAAAACAAAGTTCCTTCCGATCCAAAATCAGCCATAAGTGCGCCCTGAACAGGAGCGCCGCATGACACCGCAACCCACTGAAAATATGGATACGCCCCGCGGGCTGGCCTTTGCCGTCACCGCCTATCTGCTGTGGGGGTTCCTGCCGCTATACATGAAAGCGCTGTCGCATATTCCCGCCGCTGAAGTTGTGGTCCATCGGGTGATCTGGTCGGTGCCGGTGGCCGGCGCGCTGCTGATCATCCTGCGCCGGACCAAGGAGTTGCAGGCCGCACTCAAGAACCCCCGGATGCTGGGCATGGCCTGCCTCACCGCAGCGCTGATTTCGGTGAACTGGGGCATCTATGTCTGGTCGATTGCGGCCGGGCGGGCGCTGGACGCGGCGCTTGGCTATTACATCAACCCGCTGTTCAGCATTGCACTAGGCGCCATCCTGCTGCGCGAGCCGCTGAGCAAGGCGCAGTTGGCGGCTGTTGCGCTTGCCGCCGCTGCGGTGTTGGTGCTGACGCTGGAAGCGGGCCGGGTGCCTTGGGTCGCTGTGGGCCTGACACTGACTTGGGGGTTCTACGCGTTCTTCAAGAAATCGCTGCCGATTGGCCCCAACCAGGGGTTCCTGTTGGAGGTGCTGATCCTGCTGGCGCCTGCGCTGGGCTATTTCGGGTATCTGACAGCCACCGGAAGCAGCAGCTTTGGCGGCTCGCTCAGCGATACCTCGCTGCTGCTGGGTTGCGGCGTAGTCACCGCGGTGCCGCTGATTGTCTATGCAAATGGTGCCAAGCTGGTGCGGCTGTCGACCATGGGAATTCTGCAATACATCGCCCCGACAATGATTATGCTGGCCGCAGTGCTGCTGTTCGGGGAGGAATTCGGCCAACCCCGGATGATCGCGTTTCCGATGATCTGGGCAGCTTTGGTGATCTATACAGTCCCGATGGTGCGGCAGATGCGCAAGCGTCCCGGTTGATGGCGTTCAGTCGCCTGACTGAGCGTCCTCGACCACGCCCGCCACGGGCCCCATCATAAAGCCCGCGTCGCTGCGGCCCAGCTGCGGTGCGTGCAGGCGCGAGATATTGCCGTCAAAGTAGAGCGCATTGGGCAGCTTCAGGTAGTCGCGGAACAGGCTGCCGAACTGGTGAAAGGTCACCGCGTTGCGGGAGATGGCAAAGACAACCCGCGTACCATCAGCCGAGGTGCCCACCCCGTTTCGGATGTAATAGCTGTCGGAGTCTGGCAGGAAGCGCGGGTGCAACTCCCCATCGATTACCAGCATCGGACCCGACTGGGTGGCGTAGGTGCAGCTGGGCGCCGCAGCCTCAAAGGCCAGCGTTTCAATCACGTCCGCCCGGCCATCCCGGATGCAGAAGACCCCATTGGGCAGCAGGCCGAAGTTGCCCGGCCCGGCATTGGTCACCAGCCGCATCTCCTGTGCGCCGTCCTCGACATAGAGGCCGACGGGAGAGCGGTCGGTATGGTACATGCCGGCATTGGTGGCAAAGGCCAAAGCTTTGCCGTCCTCCGCCAGCGCCGCCTCCAGGGTGGAGAAATGCCCGTAGACCTGGCCGTCGCCATCCTTCAGAAACAGCCGCAGCTGTTCGCGGGCGGCGTCCACCTCGCAGACCGAATAGCGGCTGCCCTCATAGGCCACATCGCTGCAGTCGACCGCACCCTCCGCAGGGGCGGTCCATAGTGCAGCCAGCAGCAAGGCGGCCCTGCGGATCACTCTTCGACGTCGCGGCGCACCGCGTCCTGGGACAGCATCCGGCGGGTGTCGTCCATCTGATCGAAAGTCTCGTCCAGCCGGAAGCGCAGATCGGGGGTGAACTTCAGCCCCAGCTTCTTGCCGACCATGCGTCGCAGCTCGCTCTTGTTGCGGGCCAGAAGCTTCAGGACATCCTCCTGCCCCTTGCCGCCCAAGGGCAGCACAAAGGCGGTTGCGATTTTCAGATCGGGGGAGGTGCGCACCTCGCCCACGGTGATCGACATGCGGTTCAGGTCCGGGTCGTGCACGTCGCCGCGCGCCAGCACCTCAGAGAGGGTGCGGCGGATCAGTTCGCCGACGCGAAGCTGACGCTGGGACGGGCCGGGGCCATCGTGGAATTTGTTCTTTGCCATGATTCCGATCTATGCCGGATCGCGGGCTTTGCCAAGCGCTGCCCGGCACTGTAGGACAAATCAAGCTTGAACAAGGGAATTGGCCAATGACTCACAAACCAGGGATCGTGATTACCGGCGCATCGGGCCGCATGGGGCAGATGCTGATCAAGACGGTTCTGGAAAGCGATAAGGCCACGCTGGCTGGCGCGGTGGAGCGTGAGGGGCATGAATGGGTCGGCCGTGACGTGGGTGAGATGATGGGCGGCCAGCCGGTTGGCGTTACCGTGACGGCAGACGCGCTGGAGGCGTTTTCCAAGGCGCAGGCGGTGATCGACTTCACCGCGCCGGAGGCGACACTGGCCTTTTCCAAGCTAGCAGCCCAGGCCCGGGCTGTGCATGTGATCGGCACCACCGGCATGACGGATGAGCAGATCGCCCAGCTGGAACCGGCTTCCCGCCACGCCGTGATCATCCGCGCAGGCAACATGAGCCTGGGTGTGAACCTGCTGGTGCAGCTGACCAAGAAAGTGGCCGCCGCGCTGGATGAGGATTTCGATATCGAGGTGATCGAGGCCCATCACCATCACAAGGTGGACGCGCCCTCCGGCACCGCGCTGATGCTGGGCGAAGCTGCCGCCGAAGGCCGCGGTGTCAAGCTGGCTGATGTGCGCGATTCCGGCCGCGACGGGATCACCGGCGCCCGCAAGCGCGGCGACATCGGCTTCACCGCCATCCGCGGCGGCGACATTGTGGGGGAGCATGATGTGCTGTTTGCAGCGGCGGGAGAGCGGATTGTGCTGCGCCACCTGGCCACCGACCGCGCCATCTTCGCCCGCGGCGCGCTGAAGGCCGCGCTGTGGGGCCAGGACAAGGGGCCGGGCGAGTACGACATGGTGGATGTGCTGGGTCTGTGACGTCAAAGAGGCGGCCCTGACGGGCCGCTGCCTCAGGCCGGAGTTGTTGGAGAAAGGTGAAAGAACGGCGGTTCATTCATCTTTCCAGAAATACTCCGGGGGTGCGGGGGCTGGCCCCCGCGCAGGGATCAAAAATCGATGGCGATGCCTTTTTTCTCCCAGTCGCCATAGCGTGCCGGGTCGGGGCCATCGCGGCCGCCCAGCTCCTTGGGACGGGCCTCCTGCGCTTCTGCGGCTTTGCGGCGCTCCTCAGCCTCGGCCAGCGCGCGCAGGGCGGCGGCGGGCAGGTCTTTCTTCTCGGGTGCAGTCTCTTCGCTCATCGCGGGTTCCTTTATGCTCCGCCCATGATATACGCCCCTGTCCCGCGCAAACAAGCCGCGCCCCCATGGAGTTGCCAGATGTCCGATGCCAATCACGCCCGCCGCACCGCGGTTTACCTGCTGGATCAGGTGCTGGGAGAGGGGCGGCTGCTGGCGGAATGCTATGCTGCCGGGGCGCTGGAGAAACTGGCACCGGAAGACCGCGCCCGTGCACAAAGGCTGGCAGCGGAAACACTGCGCGGATTGGAGCGCGCGGACCGTATCCTGAAAAAGCACCTCAAGAAGATGCCGCCGCT
Source organism: Leisingera sp. ABM4_103 (assembly GCF_056158685.1). Taxonomy (NCBI): domain Bacteria; kingdom Pseudomonadati; phylum Pseudomonadota; class Alphaproteobacteria; order Rhodobacterales; family Roseobacteraceae; genus Leisingera; species Leisingera sp. ABM4_103. The sequence goes on from NZ_JBSWTU010000005.1 coordinate 1,545,340, forward strand.
GATGGTGATGAACGTGCTGCGTCTGGGCACGGTGGAGCTGTGCTCGGGCGGCGCGGCGCATGGGGTGGTGAATGCGATGGTGGCCATCGTCTCCAAACACCGCCGTCACGGCCAGCTCAAGGGGCTGGTCAATGCGGTGTTGCGCAAGGTGGCTGATGAAGGCCCCGAGGAATGGGCCAAGCTGCGCACACCGCGGCTGCCGAACTGGCTGCGCAAGCCGCTGGTGCAGGCCTGGGGCGCCGAGGCGATGCTGGGCATGGAGGCCGCGCACAATACAGGCGCGCCGCTGGATATCACTGGCAAACCCGGCGTGGACTTGCAGGCGCTCGGCGGAGAGCAGCTGCCCACCGGCTCAGTGCGGATCGCCAATGCCGGGCAGGTTTCGTCGCTGCCTGGATTTGATGCAGGCGACTGGTGGGTGCAGGATGTCGCCGCTGCGCTGCCCGCCCGGATTCTGAACGCCCAGCCCGGCGAGCGGGTGCTGGAGCTCTGCGCGGCCCCGGGCGGCAAAACCATGCAGATGGCCGCTGCCGGTGCCAAAGTGACGGCTGTAGATATCTCGGAAAGCCGCGTGGCGCGGCTGAGGGAGAACCTGGAGCGTACCGGGCTGGAGGCCGACTTGGTGGTGGGGGATGCGCTGGAACAGACCGGCCAGTATGACGCGGTGCTGCTGGACGCGCCCTGTTCCGCCACCGGCACCATCCGCCGCCATCCTGACCTGCCGCAGGCCAAGGACGGCAGCGAATTCGGCGCCCTGATTGAGCTGCAGGCGCAGATGCTGGCGCATGCCTGGTCGCTGGTCAAACCCGGGGGGCGGCTGATGTTTTGCACCTGCTCGCTGCTGCCGGACGAGGGCGAATGCCAGGTCGAGGAGGCGCTGGATATGTTCCCGGACATGGCGGCAGACCGCGATGCGCTGGCGCTGCCGGGTGTTGATCCGCAATGGATCACCGAGGAGGGCGGTTTGCGCCTGCGCCCCGACTACTGGGCAGAGCGCGGCGGCATGGATGGTTTCTACATGGCCCTTTTGCGCAAAACAGCGTGACCCCGGGATGTTCCGGGCATTCGCCGGTGACTCCTTGCATACCCCGCGCTATGCTCCAGCCAAAACGCCCCGGAATACTCCTCTGGCGTGAGGCAAAAAGAGCATGTCCACTTATGACAGAATGGCAGGCCGCGGCACCCGCCTGCTAAACCGGTATTACGCTTGGCGGGCCCGTAGGCAGCCTGCGGCGACCGGGTTTGTCTCGCAGCCCGAACCGCGCACCATCGGCAGTTTCGCCCGCGGGCGGCAGCTGGTGGCTGGCAATCTGCTGTTTGCCGGCTATCTGGTCGAATCGCCCGATACCGGCTTGTGGGAGGTCGCAGCACCGGACGCGGCCTTTGATGCCGAGCGGCACGGCTTTGCCTGGCTCGACGATTTGGCCGCGGTGGGGGATTTCAAGGCCCGGCTGAAGGCGCAGAAATGGGTCTGGGGGTGGATTGAGCAGCACGGGCGCGGCGGCGGGCTGGCCTGGCTGCCGGATCTGACCGGGCGGCGGGTGATCCGCTGGATCAACCACGCGCTGTTCCTGCTGAGCGGCAAGGACAAGTACGAGACCGAGGCCTTCTATGGCTCCCTGGCCAGGCAGACCTGGTATTTGTCCCAGCGCTGGCAGGGGGCGGCCCCCGGCCTGCCGCGGTTCGAAGCCCTATGCGGCCTGATTTATGCGGGCCTGTCCTTGCAAGGGCGGGAAGAACTGGCGGACCCGGCGGTCAAAGCCTTGGCCGCGGAATGCGAGGCCCAGATCGACGATCAGGGCGGCTTGCCGACCCGCAACCCGGAAGAGCTGCTGGAAGTATTCACGTTGCTGACCTGGGCCGCCGCGGCGCTGCATGAAGCGGGCCGCATGGTGCCGCCTGCCCATGTTGCTGCCATCGAGCGGATTGCGCCGACTCTGCGCACCCTGCGCCACAGCGATGGCGGCCTGGCGCGGTTCCACGGCGGCGGCCGCGGGCTGGAAGGGCGGCTGGATCATGCGCTTGCTGCCAGCCATGTGGCTGAACGCCATGCCGATGGGCTGGCAATGGGCTTTGCCCGGCTGTCGGCGCGGCGCACCTCGGTGATTGTCGATGCCTCCGCCCCGCCCAAGGGCAAGGCGTCGTATAATGGCCATGCCTCAACCCTGGCGTTTGAGCTGACTTCGGGACGGCGACCCCTGATCGTGAATTGCGGATCCGGCGAAACGTTTGGGGTGGAATGGCGCCGGGCCGGGCGGGCTACGCCCTCGCACACGACGCTGTGCATCGAAGGCCATTCCAGCGCCCGGCTGGCGCCGCCGCACAAGACCACTGGCCATGAGGAGCTGATAGAAGCCCCGGACGACGTGCCGCTGGAGGTCGCCGACCTGGCGGACGGCTTCCGCTTCCAAGGCGGCCACAATGGCTATGCCGCGCATTTCGGTTTGACCCATGCCCGCACGCTGGATCTGTCCTTTGACGGGCGCAGCCTCAGCGGCGAGGACATGCTGGTGGCCTTGGACGAAGCTGCCAAACGCCAGTTCGCGAAGGTTCGGGATGCCGGTCCGGACGGCGGCATCGGCTTTGATATCCGCCTGCACCTGCACCCTGAGGTGGACGCGGCCCTTGACTTGGGCGGCACGGCAGTATCCATGGCGCTCAAGAGCGGGGAAATCTGGGTGTTCCGTCACGACGGCGGCTGCCAGCTGCGGCTGGAGCCGAGTGTTTTCCTGGAGAAGACCCGCTTGAAGCCGCGTGCGGCAAAGCAGATCGTTTTATCCGGGCGGGCGATGGGATATGCCACCCGCGTCCGGTGGACGCTCAGCAAAGCGCAGGAGACTGCCATTGCCGTGCGAGACCTGAACCGGGACGAACCCGAGACGTTTGACTGAGCCTTTAAAAGGACCGCCCTGCCATGACCGACCTTCACCCCGTACGCCGTGCGCTGCTTTCCGTATCCGACAAGACCGGCCTGATCGAGCTAGGCAAGGCGCTGGATGCGCGCGGTGTCGAACTGCTGTCCACAGGCGGTTCCGCCAAGGCGCTGCGCGATGCCGGGCTGACTGTGAAAGACGTCTCTGATGTGACCGGGTTTCCGGAAATGATGGACGGCCGGGTGAAGACTCTGCACCCGATGGTGCATGGCGGTCTGCTGGCGCTGCGCGACAACGATACCCACGTGGCCGCGATGAACGAGCATGGCATTGGCGCCATCGACCTGCTGGTGGTGAACCTCTATCCGTTTGAGGCGGCGCTGGCGCGTGGCGCAGATTACGATGAGATGATCGAAAACATCGACATCGGCGGTCCGGCGATGATCCGGGCTGCCTCCAAGAACCATCTGTTCGTGAACGTGGTGACCGACGTCCAGGATTATGAGGCGCTGCTGGCGGAGCTCGACAACAACGACGGCCAGACGACCTATGCCTTCCGTCAGCGCCTGGCCCAAACCGCCTATGCCCGCACGGCGGCATATGATGCGGCTGTGTCGAACTGGATGGCGTCGGCGCTGGAAGAGAAGACCCCGCGCCGCCGTGCCTTTGCCGGCGAGCTGAAGCAAACCCTGCGCTATGGCGAGAACAGCCACCAGACGGCGGCCTTCTACACCGATGGCAGCAACCGGCCGGGTGTTGCCACCGCCGTGCAGCTGCAGGGCAAGGAACTGAGCTACAACAACATTAACGATACCGACGCGGCCTATGAGCTGGTGGCGGAATTCGACCCGGCCGACAGCCCTGCTGTTGCCATCATCAAACACGCCAACCCCTGCGGCGTGGCCAAGGGCGCAACCCTGGCAGAGGCCTATCAGAAGGCGTTCGACTGCGACCGCACCTCTGCCTTTGGCGGCATTGTGGCGCTGAACCAGCCGCTGGACGCGGAGACCGCAGCCAAGATCACCGAGATCTTCACCGAGGTGGTGATCGCCCCCGGCGCCTCCGACGAGGCGAAAGAAATCTTCGCCGCCAAGAAGAACCTGCGCCTGCTGCTGACCGATGGACTGCCGGACCCGCGCAAGCCCATCGTGGCCTACAAGCAGGTGGCCGGCGGTATGCTGGTGCAGGATAAGGACGTCGGCTACGTCGGCATGGAGGACCTGAAGGTGGTCACCGAGAAGGCGCCGTCTGACGCACAGATGCAGGACCTGCTGTTTGCCTGGAAAGTCGCCAAGCACGTGAAATCCAACGCCATAGTCTACGTGAAGGACAACGCCACAGTCGGCGTCGGTGCTGGTCAGATGAGCCGTCTGGACAGCGCCAATGTGGCCGCGGCCAAAGCAGGCCGCATGGCGGCGGAACTGGGCCTGGAGGAAAGCCTCGCCAAGGGCTGTGCGGTGGCATCGGATGCGTTCTTCCCCTTCCCGGATGGCCTGCTGGAAGCGGCCGCCGCGGGCGGTACTTGTGTGATCCAGCCGGGCGGCTCAATGCGCGATGGCGAGGTGATCAAGGCGGCCAACGAGAAAGGCCTGGCCATGGTCTTTACCGGCATGCGCCACTTCCGCCACTAATCGGGGCAGCAAGACATGGCAGCACGTTGGATGATCTGGGGCGCGGCCCTTTCGTTCCTGGCGGATCAGGCCAGCAAATACCTGGTGATCCACTGGATGGGGCTGGACCAGCGCCACCGGATCGACGTGCTGCCGCCATTCCTGAACTTTCGCTATGGCGAGAACACCGGAATCAACTTTGGCCTGTTCGGCGGCGGGGATGAGGCCGCGCGCTGGATCTTGATCGCTCTGTCAGTCGTGATTTGTGTCGTGCTGGCGGTGTGGGTCAGCCGCGGGCAAGCAAAATCCAGGGGCATGCAGCTGTCCGCCGGGCTGGTGATCGGCGGCGCGCTGGGCAATGTCGCGGACCGTCTGCTTTACGGTTATGTGCTGGATTTTCTCAACACCTCCTGTTGCGGCATCCAGAACCCCTTCGTGTTCAACGTCGCCGACATCTTCATTTTTGCCGGCGCTGCAGGGCTTATCTTCTTTGATGGGCGGCGCAAAAAGCCTGCGTAGACCTTGGCAGGTAAATGCGATAAAAGCGCCGGGAAACAGGCAGGAGTTTGGGGCAATGAAGATCCCGTTCGGAGTGATGGTTCTGGCTGGCGCGCTGGCAGTGTCCGGCTGCGCGCAGAAGGGGCTGCGCGTTCTTCAGAAGCCGGGGACCGGCCCGGACGAATTCCTTGTCCTGCCGACCAAGCCGCTGAGCACGCCGGATAACTTCAGCAGCCTGCCGGCACCGACGCCCGGCGGCAGCAACCTGACCGATGCCAATCCGCACGCGGATGCCGTGGCTGCCCTGGGCGGGAAACCCGGCGCTCTTGTTCCGGGCAGCGGCGTGCCGTCTGGCGATGCTGCGCTGGTTACTGCTTCCAGCCGCTATGGGGTTGAGGCGGGCGTGCGCGGGACGCTGGCGGAGGAAGACGCGAAGTTCCGTCACCGCAACCGTCACCTGGGCCGTATCAAGATCGTGCCGGTAGACCGCTATGAACAGCTGTACCGCAAGCAGAGCATTGATCCTTTTGCCGTCAGCGAACAGTTCCGCAGGGCAGGCGCGGCGACGCCGTCCTCGCCGCCTGAAGACGAGTCCTGATCCCTCACTTTTCTGCCAGCCGGTCTTGCATGCCGCCAGCAGCCGCGTAGGTTGACAGCAGCCATTCTGCTGGCAAGGGGCCGCGAATTGCGGCTGCAAAGAACAAAACAGCAGTAACTGCACCCTGGCTGCCAAAAGCAGGGACGCAAAGATTTGGAGGATGCCAGATGATCCAAAGGGTCACATTGGCCGCCGCTGCGCTGAGCGCTGCCTTGACCGGTCCCGTTCGGGCCGAGGATGAGGCGGTGACCGCGTTCACCTTGGACAACGGAATGGACGTTGTCGTGATCGAGGACCACCGGGCGCACGTGGTGCAGCAGATGGTCTGGTACCGGGCGGGGTCCGCCGATGAGCCGCCTGGCCAGTCAGGCGTGGCCCATTTCCTGGAACACCTGCTGTTCAAGGGCACCGACAAGCTTGCCCCCGGTGAGCTGTCCGCCACGGTGCGCGCCAATGGCGGTCAGGACAATGCCTTTACCAGCTATGACTACACCGCCTATTTCCAGCGCGTCGCCGCCGACAGGCTGGAGCTGATGATGCAGATGGAAAGCGACCGGATGACGAACCTCCGCCTCAGCGAGGAGGATATCGTCACCGAGCGCGAGGTGATCCTGGAAGAGCGCAACCAGCGCACTGACAACGATCCCGTAGCGCTGTTCCGCGAACAGTTGAGCGCGGTGCAGTACCTCAATCACCGCTACGGCCAGCCGGTCATTGGCTGGCGCCACGAGATGGAAAGCTTGGATATGGAGGATGCACTGTCCTTCTACCAAACCTATTACGCGCCTAATAACGCGATTTTAGTTGTCTCAGGCGATGTTCAGCCGGAGGAGGTGAAGGCGCTTGCCGAGACGTATTATGGCGTGATCCCTGCCAACCCGGATTTGCCGGAACGCTTCCGCAGCCAGGAACCTCCGCAGACCGCTGAGCGGCGCTTGACCTTCAAGGATCCGCGCGTCGCGCAGCCCTATGTGCAGCGCTCCTACCTGGCGCCGGAGCGCGACAGCGGCGCCCAGCAGAAAGCCGCGGCGCTGTACTTGCTGGCGGAGCTTTTGGGCGGCGGTAACACGTCCTACCTCGCCAATGCGCTGCAATTCGACCAGCAGGTCGCGGTTTACACCGGTGCCTTCTATTCCGGCAGCACATTGGACGACACGTCCTTTACCTTCCTGATCGTTCCGGCTGAGGGTGTCAGCATGGAAGACGCCGAAGCGGCACTGGATGCCACCATCGCCCGCTTCCTTGAGGGGGGCGTGGACGAAGCACAGCTGGAGCGGATCAAGCTGCAGCTGCGCGCCGCGGAGATCTATGACCGCGACAACGTGAACGGCATAGCCAACCGCTATGGCCAGGCGCTCAGCATTGGGCTGACGGTGCAGGATGTGCAGGACTGGCCGAAGATCCTGCAATCGGTCACGGCGGATGAGATCATCGCTGCCGCCAATGAAGTTCTGCGTCCGGAAGCCTCTGTCACAGGTTGGATGATGCGCGACGAAGAGGTAACCCAATGACCCCGCTGAAATGCATCGCTGCGGCACTGGTGGCCTGTTTCCTGGCGCTGCCTGCTTGGGCCGGAATCAAGATCGAGGAAGTCACCTCGCCCGGCGGCATCAAGGCCTGGCTGGTGGAGGATCACGCGATTCCTTTCTCTGCGCTGGAGCTGCGCTTTCGCGGCGGAACCTCGCTGGATGCGCCGGGCAAGCGCGGTGCGGTCTATCTGATGACCGGGCTGCTGGAGGAAGGCTCCGGCGATTTGCGCGCACAGGATTATGCGCGGGCGCTGGAATCGCTGGCTGCAGAGTTTTCCTACGATGCGGACAAGGATTCCGTCTCCATTTCCGCCCGCTTCCTGACCGAAAACCGGGAGGAAGCAATGGCGCTGCTGCGCCAGACCCTGTTCGAGCCGCGTTTTGACCAGGATGCACTGGACCGGGTGCGGGCGCAGGTGCTGGCGGGTTTGCGCTCTGATGCCAAGAACCCGAACAACATCGCCGGTGAGGCGTTCTCCAAGATGGCATTTGGCGATCACCCCTATGGCAGCGATGGCAAGGGCACGCTGGAAACCGTCGCCGCGCTCAGCCGGCAGGACATCTTTGACGCATACGAGGCGGTCTTTGCCCGTGACAGGCTCTATGTCAGTGCCGTAGGCGACATTACTGCCGAGGAGCTGGGAGCGCTGCTGGATGATCTGCTGGGCGAACTGCCCGCAGAGGGCGCGCCGATCCCCGGCCCGGCCGAAGTCACCATCGAAGGCGGCGTCACCGTGGTGGATTTCGATACACCGCAGTCGGTTGCCCTGTTTGGGCAGAAGGGCATCAAACGCGAGGATCCGAATTTCTTCACGGCCTACGTGATGAACCAGATTCTTGGCGGCGGCTCCTTTGAGTCTCGGCTGATGACCGAAGTGCGGGAGAAGCGCGGGCTGACTTATGGCATCTACTCCTACCTGGTGCCGCGCGATCTGGCGGCGGTCTACATGGGTTCCGTTGCCTCAGCCAACGGCAAGATGGCTGAAGCCGTTGAAGTGATCCGCAACGAGTGGCGCCGCATGGCCGAAGAGGGCGTAACGGAGAAGGAGCTGAGGGACGCCCAAACCTATCTGACCGGCGCCTACCCGCTGCGGTTTGACGGCAACAGCCGCATCGCCTCGATTCTGGCAGGGATGCAGATGGACAACCTGCCGATCAGCTATGTGGAAACCCGCAACGACCGGATCAACGCTGTTACTTTGGATGACGTGAACAGCTTTGCGGCGGAGTTCATGGACCCCGACGGGTTGCGTTTTGTTATCGCCGGGCGCCCTGAGGGTCTGGAAACGACCAACTGATATTTTACCGGGCGGCGCTAGGTGCCGCCCGGTTCCTTTGCAAGGCTGGGGCCGCGAGGCGCGCTGCCGCCCATCGCGGCTGGCCTTCACCGCTTTCCCTTTCATTTTACCGCAAACTCATGTATGGGCGGGCCTATCTGAGACGATGTGCCCAGGCCCTGGCACGCGAAAGAAAGATAAGTGGGGCCGGCGGCAATGGGGCCGCCACGCAAACGGGAGACCCGGAGGGCCGGGAGCGCTCCCTTTTAGGATACGCTAGATGTTTAACGTTACGAAGAAATCGATGCAGTGGGGCGAGGAAACGCTCACACTGGAAACCGGCAAGGTTGCCCGCCAGGCAGATGGCTCCGTGATTGCCACCCTGGGCGAAACCTCGGTCATGGCCAACGTGACCTTTGCCCGTCAGCAGAAGCCCGGCCAGGACTTCTTCCCGCTGACCGTGCACTACCAGGAAAAATACTATGCTGCGGGCAAGGTGCCCGGCGGCTTCTTCAAGCGCGAAGCGCGCCCGACCGAAAAAGAAACCCTGACCGCGCGTCTGATCGACCGTCCGATCCGCCCGCTGTTCGTCCCCGGCTTCAAGAACGAAGTGCTGGTGATGTGCACGGTGCTGAGCCACGACCTGGTCAACGACCCGGACATCGTTGCAATGATCGCGGCCTCCGCGGCGCTGACCCTGTCCGGCGCACCTTTCATGGGCCCGATCGCGGGTGCCCGTGTTGGCTTCGAGGACGGCGAATACGTTCTGAACCCGACCGTCGACGACATGCAGGACCTGCGCCTGAACCCCGAGCAGCGCCTGGATCTGGTTGTTGCCGGCACCAAGGACGCGGTGATGATGGTGGAATCGGAAGCCTATGAGCTGTCCGAGGCCGAGATGCTGGGTGCGGTGAAATTCGCCCACGAGCAGATCCAGCCGGTGATCGACCTGATCATCTCGCTGGCCGAAGAAGCGGCGAACGAGCCCTTCGACTTCACCCCGCCGGATTACGCCGACCTCTATGAGGCGGTCAAAGCCGCGGGTGAGACCGAGATGCGCGCCGCCTTTGCGATCACCGACAAGCAGGAGCGCACCGCCGCTGTTGCCGCCGCGCGTGAGACCATCAAGGAAAAGCTGACCGAAGAGCAACTGGAAGACGCCAACCTCGGCTCGGCGTTGAAAAAGCTCGAAGCGGGCATCCTGCGCGGCGACGTGGTCAAGACCGGCAAGCGGATCGATGGCCGCAAGACCGACGAGATCCGCGACATCGTTTCGGAAACCGGCCTGCTGCCGCGCACCCATGGCTCCGCCCTGTTCACCCGCGGCGAGACCCAGGGCCTGGTTGTGACCACGCTGGGCACCGGCGACGACGAGCAATTCATCGACGCGCTGCACGGCAACTTCAAATCCAACTTCCTGCTGCACTACAACTTCCCGCCGTACTCGGTTGGTGAAGTGGGCCGTGTCGGCTCCCCGGGCCGCCGCGAAATTGGCCACGGCAAGCTGGCCTGGCGTGCGTTGCAGGCGGTTCTGCCGGCACCGACCGACTTCCCCTACACCATCCGCGTGGTGTCGGAGATCACCGAATCCAACGGCTCCTCCTCGATGGCATCCGTCTGCGGCGGCTCGCTGTCGATGATGGACGCGGGCGTGCCGCTGAAAGCACCGGTTGCCGGTGTTGCGATGGGCCTGATCCTGGAGGACGACGGCTCCTACGCGATCCTGTCGGACATCCTGGGCGACGAAGACCACCTGGGTGACATGGACTTCAAAGTGGCGGGTACAGAAAACGGCATCACCTCGCTGCAGATGGACATCAAGGTTGCCGGCATTACCCCGGAAATCATGGAGAAGGCCCTGGCCCAAGCCAAGGACGGCCGGATGCACATCCTGGGTGAGATGGCCAAGGCGCTGTCCGAAACCAATGAGTTCTCGGTTCACGCCCCGCGCATCGAGACCATGCAGATCCCGACCGACAAGATCCGCGAAGTGATCGGTTCCGGCGGCAAGGTGATCCGCGAGATCGTCGAGGTGTCCGGCGCCAAGGTCGACATCAACGACGATGGTGTGATCAAGATCGCCAGCCCGAACGGCGACGCCATTCAGAAGGCCTATGACATGATCTATTCGATCGTGGCAGAGCCGGAAGAAGGTCAGATTTACACCGGCAAGGTCGTGAAAATCGTCGACTTCGGCGCCTTCGTGAACTTCTTCGGCAAGCGCGACGGCCTGGTGCACGTCTCCCAGATCGAAAACCGCCGCCTGAACCATCCGTCGGACGTTCTGAAGGAAGGCCAGGAAGTGAAGGTCAAGCTGCTGGGCTTTGACGACCGCGGCAAGGTCCGCCTGTCGATGAAAGTTGTCGATCAGGAAACCGGCGAAGAAATCAAGAAAGAGGAAGCTGCTGAAGGCTAAGGTCTGAAACAGTTTCCGGACGGGTCCCGGCTGCAAGGCCGGAACCCGTTTACTCTGTCCGGTACCGCTGCTCCTGACGGGCAGCTTCCTGGACCCGGCGCATAAAACCCTGCGCTTTTCCGGTTCTTAGGCTGCTCTGCTGGTTCTGACGCCATACTGGAGCGCTGACCGGGCTACTCAAAAACTCAGCTGGAGATCCCATGCGTCCGCTCTTTTACGATTTGACCGAGCTGCTGTATCTGTCTCACGGGTTTAAGACCTACTACGGCATTGCCAAGGTTGTCGCGGAAGGCGCCAAAGAGGCCTTCAGGGCCGATAACGGCACCCGGTTTGTTGCGTATTCGCAGGGGCACGACGCATTTTTTGAGGTATTTCCGAAATATGACGACTCCGCCGAAGGCGGGATCGACCTGAATGTGCCGAATTCCGGCAAGCCATTCTTCATGCGGCGCATTCACAACCGCAAGAAAAAGAAAGCCCTGCACCACATCGCCCCCATCGTGTTCGGAGTTGTAGACCTGATCGAGCGGTCCCGCTGGGCGCTGAGCGGTGCTGATAATCCGATCGTCAATCTGGATGGCGGTGCCTGGGTGAGCTGCGGGCGGCCCAAGCTGATCATTCACCCGATCAAGCACCTGAAAAAGCTGGACGTGGAAATCCACGTGCTGATTCACGACATGATCCCGCTGCATGATTTCAAACGCGGCGGTGCCCCTGATTTTTCCAGCTCGTTCCTAGGCGACAACCAGTGGCTGCTGGAGCACGCTGACCATGTGATCGGCAACTCGCAATTCACCATCGACGACGCCAAGGATTTTGCCAGCCAAGGCATCCTGCCGGAGCCTAAGCGTACCTCGGTGGCGCCGCTGGTGCATGAGCTGCGTGCCGGAGATGAGGAACAATCGGTGGATATCCCTGATCGCCCCTATTTCCTGATGGTTGGCACGATGCTGGGCCGCAAGAACCTTGATGTGGTTCTGAATGCGATGAACCTGATCGCCAAGCGGGGTGAGACACCGCCGCTGCTGGTTCTGGCAGGAAAACGCCGCCACCGCACCATGGACTACCTCGACAAGGAAGAAATGGCGCTGGTCAAGCAGCATGTGCTGCAGCTGGATACCCCGAACCAGAAGGACCTGGTGCGGCTGTACGAAGCCTCTCAGGGGGTGATCCTGCCCTCACGCATCGAGGGCTGGGGGCTGCCCGCCGGCGAAGCGTTGTGGGCCGGTGTCCCGGCGGTGTGCGCGGACATTCCGGTTATGCACGAAGTCTGCGGCGATCTGGGACTGTATTTTGGGGTGGATGACCCCGAGACCCTGGCGGGGCACATTCAGCGCCTGGTGCAGGACCAGGCATTTGCCGCTAAGTGGCGGGCGAAGATCGCGGCGAACCGTGATCAGCTGCGCACGTGGCGCGACTTCGGCCAGGACCTGCTGGCCAATGTCGCCGCCAATTCCGAGCCGGCCCGCGCTCAGTCTGTTTCGCTGCGGGCGTAAACATCCTCGTAGCGGATGATGTCATCCTCGCCGAGGTAGGATCCGGTCTGAACCTCGATCAGAACCATGTCCATCTTGCCGGGGTTTTCCATGCGGTGAACGGCACCCAGCGGGATATAGACCGACTGGTTCTCCGCGACCAGCTGCTGGGTCTCGTTAATGGTCACGCGCGCAGTGCCCTGCACCACGATCCAGTGCTCTGACCGGTGGAAATGGCTTTGCAGTGACAGCGCGGCGCCAGGTTTGACAACAATCCGTTTGACCTGAAACCGCTGTCCTGTCACCAGGCTGTCGAAATAGCCCCACGGTCGGTGATCGCGCGGGAACTGCACCGCCTGCGGCGCTTGCTGCGATTTCAGCAGCTCAACGGCTTTCTTGACGTCCTGAGTACGCGACTTGTCGGCGACCAGCACAGCATCCGGCATGGCAATGGCCACGATCCCGTCAAGCCCCAAGCCGACAATCTGCTGGCTGTTGGCTTCGGACCGCAGCAGCACATTTTTGCAATCAATGGCCGCTGCGTTGCCGTTGGTTGCGACACCGTCCGCATCCGGGCCGCTCTCCGCCCAGACAGCATTCCAATCCCCAAGATCCGACCATTCGCCTTCGAATGGCACGGAACAGATATTCTTGGCCTTCTCCATGATCGCATAATCGATCGAGATGTTCTCTACCGCAGACCAAGCCTCTGGGTCCAGGCGCAGGAAGCCCAGATCCTTCTTGGCGTTCTCGACGGACTTGCGGACTGGCGCGACCAGATGCGCTGCGTGCTGCTCGAAGGCGTCAATGACCGCGCGGGCGGAGAACAGGAAGATGCCCGCATTCCAGAGATAGTTACCGGCGGCCAGCATCCTTGCTGCTGCGGCGGCGTCGGGTTTCTCGACAAAACGGCTCAGAGGCGCTGGTTTCCCGGGCTCTGCTTCGCCACCCAGCTGCAGATAGCCGTAGCCGGTTTCAGGGTGCGTCGGAACAATTCCAAAGGTCACAAGGTCGCCGGCCTGCGCCCGCTCTGTCCCCGCCAAAACCGCAGCGCGGAAGGCGTCCGCATCGGGGATCACATGGTCCGAAGGGGCCACGATCAGCAGCGCATCGGGGTTCTCAGAAAATGCGTGCAACGCTGCAGCCAGGACCGCAGGCGCAGTATTGCGCCGGTCCGGTTCAATCAGAATGGCACCCGGGTCAATGCCTGCCCCCAGCAATTGTTCGGTGACGATAAACCGGAAATCCGAGTTGGTCACCACGATGGGCGCCGCGAAGCCGTCGCCTGACAACCGCCCGACGCTCTCCTGAAACAGGGTTTTATCGCCTTTCAGGGACGTGAACTGCTTGGGATAGGATTCCCGCGACAAAGGCCACAGCCGTGTTCCTGAGCCACCGCACATCAAAACTGGTGTGATCTGCATTCGGACCTCCTGTATTTTGCATGCGCTATAAGTGAATGGAGCTCCTGAGACAAACGCTCAACGCGGCCCCGGCAGGCTGAGAACGGCACTGCCTGGTTGCAATGCCGTCCCCGCGCGGTGCGAGCCTGATGTCACTCCGGCGCTTTGACCTTGCGCAGATAGGGGAAGATGGTTTCGTACTCGCCGAACTTCGCGCTAGCCTCTTCGTCCGAGACGCTCGGCGGGATGATCACGTCTTCACCGGGCACCCAGTTGGCCGGGGTGGCAACGCCCTTGGCAGTCATCTGCAGCCCGTCCAGCGCCCGCAGGATCTCGGCAAAATTGCGGCCCACGGTCATCGGGTAAGTCATGTTCAGTTTCAGTTGCTTGTCCGGGCCGATGATAAAGACGGAACGCACGGTGGCGCTGTCCGCCGGGGTGCGGCCGTCGGGCAGATAAGCTTCGGCCGGCAGCATGTCGAATGCCTTGGACACAGCCAGACCGTCATCCGCGATGATCGGGAAGCCAGGATTCGCCTTGCCGTATTCTTCGATGTCCTTCTTCCACTTGCGGTGGTCTTCGGCGCTGTCGACGGATACGCCGATTACCTTAGTGTTCCTCTTGGCCCATTCATCATTCAGCTGCGCTACAGCGGAAAACTCGGTGGTGCAGACCGGGGTGAAGTCCTTTGGGTGCGAAAACAGAATCGCCCAGCTGTCGCCGATCCAGTCATGGAAGCTGATGGTGCCCTGGTCGGTCTCAGCGGTGAAATCCGGAACCACGTCGTTAATGCGCAAACCCATGGCATTGTCCTCCTTGTCAGGGTGTCGTGTCTGATTGTTTTGTCCGGCCGCGGTCAGGCAGCCTGAGTCGCCTCAGGAACAACCTGGGGGCTCCGCCGTTACGTTACAGCCCCTGGCACGGGATGCCACGTGAATTCTCCAGCAGCTTTGCCCGGCAAGGATTTGCAGGCACCGCGTCGGGACCGTTGACAGTCCTACGCATAATTTGATCAAATTATGCAGCCGAAGCCCCTTGCCCCCCTGCTGGCCTGGTGACACAGTGTCCGCCAAACCGCCCAGACGGTTGGGAGAGAACGTCTGTATTGGGAGATCCCGCATGATCGAGAAACGCGACTATTACATCAATGGCCAGTGGGTGTCCCCTGCTGAACCGAACGACTTCGAGGTGATCAACCCCTCGACGGAGGAATCCTGTGCAGTGATTTCGCTGGGCTCCGAGGCTGACACCAACGCTGCGGTTGCAGCGGCCAAGTCTGCCTTTCCGGGCTGGATGGCCACCCCGGTGGAAGAGCGCATCGCGCTGGTGGAAAAACTGATCGAAATCTATGAAGCCCGGGCCGAGGATCTGGCCCAGGCAATGTCGATGGAGATGGGCGCGCCGATCAACCTGTCGCGCACCTCGCAGGTTGGTGCCGGCAGCTGGCACCTGCGCAACTTCATCGCCGCGGCCAAGGAGTTCAAGTTCGACGCGCCGTTGAATGAAAACGCTCCGAACGACCGTATCATTCATGAGCCGGTGGGCGTTTGCGCGCTGATCACACCGTGGAACTGGCCGATGAACCAGATCACGCTCAAGGTGGGCGCGGCGGCGGTTGCCGGCTGCACCATGGTGCTGAAGCCGTCCGAGCAAAGCCCGCTGAACGCGATGATCTTTGCCGAACTGATGGATGAGGCCGGCTTCCCGGCAGGTGTTTTCAACCTTGTGAACGGCGACGGCATGGGCGTTGGCGCGCAGCTGACCGGGCATCCGGACGTGGACATGGTGTCCTTCACCGGCTCCACCCGCGCAGGAATTGCGATTTCGCAGAATGCGGCTCTGACACTGAAAAAAGTGCATCTGGAGCTGGGCGGCAAAGGCGCCAACGTGATCTTTGAAGACGCCGATGAAAAGGCGGTGAAGCGCGGCGTGCTGCACATGATGCAGAACACCGGGCAGAGCTGCAACGCGCCCAGCCGGATGCTGGTGCAGAAGAGCATCTATGACCGCGTGGTATCCGAGGCTGCGGAAGTGGCCGCCAAGGTCGAAGTTGGTCCCGCCGATAAGGAAGGCCGTCACATCGGCCCGGTGGTGAATGAGCTGCAGTGGAACAAGATCCAGGACCTGATTCAGAAGGGCATCGACGAAGGTGCCAAGCTGGTAGCCGGCGGCACCGGGCGTCCGGACGGGCTGAACAAGGGTTACTACGTAAAGCCCACGGTCTTTGCCGATGTGAACAACCAGATGACCATCGCGCGCGAAGAGATCTTTGGCCCGGTGCTGGCGATCCTGCCGTTTGAGACCGAAGAGGAGGCGATCGAGATCGCCAATGACACGCCTTACGGCCTCACCAACTATGTGCAGACCCAGGACGGCGCCCGCGCCAACCGCATGGCCCGCGCGCTGCGCTCCGGCATGGTGGAGATGAACGGCAAGTCGCGCTCGGCCGGTTCGCCCTTTGGCGGTATGAAGCAGTCCGGTCAGGGCCGTGAGGGCGGCAAATGGGGGATCGAGGATTTCCTGGAAGTGAAAGCCGTCGGCGGCTGGGCGGCTGAGTAAGCGTTCCGCCTTGAAGGAACGGGAAGCCGCCTTTCGGGGCGGCTTTCTTTTTTTCAGATACCGTCTCCGGTGGGTGTGCTCCCGCGCCTGCATGCCCCCCGGCTGCGCCGGGCAGCCCGCCGGCTTGGGCGTGGCCCGTGCTGCGCACGGGCAAGGGGAGCTAAGACGCGCTGGCGGGGCAGGTGATCAGAAATAGGCTCTAAGCAGGCAGATTACGGCGATTCCAGCGGCCATGGTAAGCGGCAGGCTGCGGGTTGCCAGGGCGATGGATAGAGCTGCAGCGCCGGCCGCCCACTTCTGTGGACCGCCCTGCATCAACAGATACGTGACCAGTGACAGGATCAGGCAGCCCGGAAGCGCCTGCAGGCCACGTGCCCAGGGTCCGTGCTCCGGCAGCCGCCGGCCCAGCATGTAGCCGGAGAACCGGACCGCAAAGGTTGCCGCCGCCAGGCCGAAGATCAGGGTCCAGGTTTCAGTCATCGCCCAGCACTCCGGCGATGGCCGCGCCGCCGAGGCCGCCCAGGATCAGGGTCCAGGTCGGATCCAGCGGAGTCAGCAAGCCCGCCAGCAGCACGATGGCGATGGATCCGGTCCAGGGCATCAGCATGGCGCTGCCGCTCCACAACGACCGCAGGATGGCGATGAAGGCGGCAGTGAAGGCAAAGTCCATACCGAGGGCTTTTGGTTCCGGCACCACCGTGGCAAAACTTGCTCCCGCCACCGTGGCCAGCACCCAGACCGCCACCAGCCCTAGGCCGCCGCCCACCAGGTACCAATAGCCCGCGCGGTGGCCGCGGGCGCGCATCGCGTGCATCAGCGCCCAATTCTCGTCGGTTGCCAAATGAACGCCTAGCAGTACCTGCCACCAGGGGCGTCCGGCGAACTCGTCCCGCAGAGAAGCAGTAATCAGCAACAGCCGCAGATTCAGCGCCAGCCCGGCCAGCAGCGCCGCGCCGGCGCCAGCCCCGGCCACCAGCCGTTCTACAGCGATGATCTGAGAGGAGCCGGCAAACACAATGGTTCCCATCACCCCGGTCTGAAGCCCATCCAACCGTGCCTGTGCCGCCAGAAGTCCAAAGGCCAGCCCATAAACACCAACGCCAATCGCCAGGGGCAGGATATCGCGCAGACCGGCGGTCAGCTGGCTGCGGGTGCTGCTGCTGTCGGCTATGTCTTGCAGGGCCATTGGACTGCTCCTCTGGAAGCGGGTCTGCGGTTCAGTTATACCGAACGTCAGGTTTCTATATCGAACGACCTATTCGTTCGTCAAGTCGAACGAAAGGATGAAATAAAGAACATGTCAGCGCCCCACCAGATGATTGCCGCAGCCATCCAGCGCGAGCGCAACCGCGCAGGCAAGTCGCTCTCGGCGCTTGCCGCGCAGGCGGGAATTGCCAAATCGACCCTGTCGCAGCTGGAAGCAGGCAACGGAAACCCCAGTGTAGAGACGCTTTGGGCTCTGGCTGCGGCGCTGGATATCCCGCTGAGTCTGCTGTTTGAGACCGAAGCACCCGCCACCACCCTGATCCGGGCAGGGGAGGGGGAGCCTCTGGAATCGGAGCAGTCGGATTTCACCGCGGTCCTGCTGTCGCGCTGTCCGCCGAATGTGCGCCGGGATGTCTACCGGGTGGTGATGCAGCCGGGAGAGGTCCGCCAGGCCCAGCCGCACCCGCGCGGCACGGTTGAGCATATGCTGGTTTGTTCCGGCCAGATGCGGGCGGGACCGGACGGGCAGGAACAACTTCTGAGCGCAGGTGATTACTACACCTATCCCGGAGACCGCCCGCACAGCTATGAGGCGCTGCATGCCGATACGCTGTTCATTATGGTGATGGAGGCGCCGTGAAACGGCCGGGTCAGAACTCTGGCTTCACCCGGAACTTCAGCGACTCGCCGCTGTCCGGGTGTTTGATCCGTAGCTCCTCGGAGTGCAGCATGAGCCGCGGGTGATCCAGAGCCGCTCCACTGGCATAAAGCGGATCGCCCAGGATCGCGTGGCCCAACGACAGCATATGCACTCGCAACTGGTGCGACCGTCCAGTTTTCGGTGTCAGCCGCACCCGGGTGGCACCGTCCTCGTATTTGATCACCCGCCAGTCGGTGACGGCGGGCTTGCCGGTCTCATGGCAGACCATCTGTTTCGGGCGGTTCGGCCAGTCGACGATCAGCGGCAGATCCACCGTGCCGCTCCGCGGCTCCAGTATTCCCGCCACCCGCGCCACATAGGCCTTCTTGGTGGTGCGCTTTTCGAACTGCATCGAAAGGTGCCGCTGCGCGTGAGGGGTAAGGCCGAACACCATCACGCCAGAGGTGTCCCGGTCCAGCCGGTGCACTAGCAGCGCCTCAGGAAACACCGCCTGAATGCGGGTGATCAGGCAGTCCGCCAGGTGCTCGCCGCGGCCCGGCACCGACAAAAGGCCCGCAGGCTTGTTCACCGCCAGCAATTCGGCGTCGTGGTGCAGGATGTCCAGCGGGTCCTGCGGCGGGGTGTATTCACTTGAAACGGCCATGGGGACTTGCCTAGCGCCAGAGTCGGGCCGGGGCAAGCACGGCTCACCTCCGCGGCTGATGCTTTCCCTTCTCCCTTTTGATTTGCTAAATTGACACGGTCCCGGCGATCCGGTAACCGGCGCGCCTCACTGATACATGGGGACGATGCATGGCACGCAAACGCAAAGGGCGCGATATTTCCGGCTGGCTGGTAGTGGACAAGCCCGCTGGGCTGACCTCGACCGCGGTTGTGAACAAGGTGCGCTGGGCGCTGGATGCCAAGAAGGCCGGCCATGCAGGAACGCTGGATCCTGAGGCGACCGGTGTTCTGGCCGTGGCGCTGGGCGAGGCGACCAAGACCGTTCCTTACATCACCGACGCGCTCAAGGCCTATACCTTTACCGTGCGGCTGGGCCAGGCAACCAACACCGATGACGCCGAGGGCGAGGTAATCGCACAAAGCGATGCGCGCCCGACTGACGAGCAGATCAAAGAGGCGCTGCTGCCCTTCCTGGGTGAGATCATGCAGGTGCCGCCCAAGTTCTCCGCCGTGAAAATCGACGGTCAGCGTGCCTACAAACTCGCCCGCGATGGTGAGGATGTGGAGCTCGCGGCCCGCCCGCTGTGGGTGGAGGAGCTGATCATGCTGGACCGTCCCGACGAGGATCACGTGGTGCTGGAAATGACCTGCGGCAAGGGCGGCTATGTGCGCTCCATCGCTCGAGACCTTGGCGCGGCGCTGGGCTGCCACGGCCACGTTAAGGAGTTGCGGCGGATCTGGTCCGGCCCGTTTGATGCCGAAGACGGCGTCTCGCTGAAGCTGATCGACGAACTGGCGAAATCTCCAGAGCTCGACCAGTACCTGCGGCCGCTGGAGGAAGGTCTCGCCGACCTTCCCGAACTGAAGTGCACACCGCAGGGGGCCGTGCGGCTCCGCAATGGCAATCCGGGGATGGTGATGGCCGCGGACGTGGAGTATGGCGACGAAGCCTGGGCCTCGCTTGAAGGCCAGGCGGTAGCCGTAGGCATCTACAAGTCGGGCGAGTTGCACCCGAGCCGGGTATTCGCGCAGCCGGAGTGACCCGGCTGCGTTGCGGCGGACGCTCGCTAGTTTCAGCCTGAGACGTTGCGTTTCACCTCCAGCCGGGCATGCAATTTGCTGGGCGCAGCCACCGGATCGCTTAAATCGTACCAGGTTTCATCGCCGCCTTTCGGAGTGTAAAGGAAGCCTGCATCCACGCCGGTATACCCTTCCGGAGGCAGACCTTCGCCGCTGTCGAGCTGCCGTCCTTTGCTTCAGCAGTGCTGAAACAGCTGCGCAGGTCAAAGGCGGGGCCCTGCGGCATGCTGTCGACAGGGAATGATTTTCCGCTGCTTAGCTGGATTTCCACGTGTTCCGTCCCCGGATAGACATCGGTGAGGACAGGGCCGCCCAGCGTGCTTTCGGGGGTCATTTGAGCCCCGATACTGTCGGGCCTGGGCCACCGGTTCCTGTAATGCCCAGCTCAGGACCACATCAAGCCCAGCGGGTGTCCTCAGTCCCGCGCATTTCATCCGGGCCGGTACCGGAATGGTCACTGTCCACCATCGCGACGGAGCCTGCCGCGGCAAGGGGGAGAATAATGAGGAGTGCCTTGGCAACTCCAAGAACAATGCGCTCCAATCGCCGCGACCGCCCTGGGCAGGCCCGCGCGCGGGCGCAGCCCCGCAGATGGCCATCAGGCGGGGCCGGCATCGTGGTTTGTTCCGAGAACCGACTGATCCTGCTGCGCAGATAGGATAACGCTCGCTGCGGAGCCCTGGGCAGGTGTGATCGCCTCCCCTGCCGCGTTCCGCCACCGGACTTCATCAGTGGAATAGTCATCGTAGAAGGCGATGCTGATCCCGGATTGATCGCCAGGCACAGTGGCGACGGCGGTGCCGTCCATTGCTATCAGTGTATGATCCTGACCGGCGTCGTATTCCACAGACAGGCCAGCAATGGCGTCTTCAAAGCGGAAGCTGCTGAAGGGGCCGAAACCGGCAACAACAGGAAAGTCTATCAGCAGCTTGTCCTCCGCCGCGTCGAAATCGGTGATCTCTGCTGCCGGTGTTCCAGGTTCGTATGTATTGGTGAAAGCGTGGAAGCTGTCCGCACCCTCGCCGCCGGTGGCGGTGGTCCCAGGCCCGATCCACAAGTGATCATCGCCTTCGCCGCCATCCAATACATCGCCATCATCACCAACCGTGGTCAGGCTTCCAGGGTAGTGGTGGTATGACTCCCCATAGTAGACAGTGCCGCTGCCGCTGAACAGCGCGTCGTCGCCCGCGCCGCCGGAGAGTGTGTCCGCTCCGCCTTTGCCGAAGATAACGTCGTCACCGTCTGTGCCGTTCAGACTATCGTCACCTGAGGTTCCGTTGACAGCATCCAGGGCAAAGGGAGCACTGATACGGACGTCCTCAAAGCTCACCGTGCGGAGGGTGGTGCCATCGCCTGCGAGTATTTCCACGTCGAGCGTTTCGCCGTCATCCAGCGAAACTCCTGAAAGGGTCAGAACCGTTTTGTGGCTGAGGGTGTCGACAATACGCAGCCCGGTGCCGTCTTCCGTCTCGAACAGTTCAAAATTAGGCGTCGTACCGGCTAAAGCCAGCTGATCGGAGGTCAGCTCAAAATCCTCGATCACAGTCGCGGGGCTGCCTGCGTCGTCCAGGATAAAGCGGTCTGCGCCTGCGCCGCCTCGGGCGGTGTTGCCCGCGCCCAGGTGCAACTCGTCATCGCCGCTGCCGCCTGCCAGCAGGTCCTGATCTTCGGCATTGCCGGTGATCGTGTCATTCCCTGCAGTGCCGTCCAGAACGTCGTCCAAGCCAATGGTGCCGCTCAGCTCGACTGCGCCGGGCGGCGGGTCTGGCTCGACGGGTTCCGGCTCAACCGGCTCTTCCGGGCTTTCCGGAATTGTTTCTTCTGATTCCGAGCCCTCGGCGCTGAGAGCGGCTACCGTGCCGGCGAATGCGAGTAAAAGAAGAAGTTCCAAATTAACCTGTTTGAATTGATATCAACGCAATTAAGGGGAAGCGGCTTCAAGATGCACTTTAAGGTTGCGGCAATCCTGCTTGGATTGCAAGCTGCTCCGAGCTAGTAACCCCCGTATGATCACCCGCAGCCACATTAAGGGCGATGCCCCCTCGACCGCCGTCTACTCGGACTGCGAAACCTACCGCTACAGCCTGACGCGTGTTTGGGACCCGGACGGGCGGCGGGTGATGTTCGTGATGCTCAACCCCTCGACCGCAACCGAGGTGCAGAACGACCCCACCATTGAACGCTGCGAGCGCCGCGCCCGTGCATTGGGATTTGGTGGCTTCATGGCTACAAATATCTTTGCCTGCCGGGTCACAGACCCACGTAGGATGAGGCAGCTGGAGGCGCCGGAGGGTCCTGATAATATGTCAGCGATCCTGGAAGGGATGGCATGGGCCGATACAGTGATTTGTGCCTGGGGCACCCATGGCGCGCACCGAGGCCAAGGCGCGCGGGTCGCAGCGGCGCTGAGGTCATCCGGCGAACCGCTGTACCATCTAGGTCTCAGCAAAGCGGGGCATCCGAAACATCCGTTGTACATTGCCTACAGTCAGCAGCCGGAGCTGTGGAAACCGGGAATGGGCACCTGAGCCCTGCGTTAACCGTTGTTCCCGTTTTGTTTTGCTGTGGTTGCCTCTCTATGTAATTGTGTTTTGTGTTTGAGCTTTCCCAGGGGTTGATCTGGCGATGTTGTGGTTGGCAAGTGTGTTGGGGCTTGTTGCTGTTGGAGGCGTGGTCCTGGTTGACACCAGTTCTGAGGAAGATGGGCCGGATGCCCCGCCCGATCCAGAAACGGATGGCGGCGGTCACGAAGGCGGATTTATCGAGCCAAGTGGCGGGACCGTGACTGGCACGGAACGCGGTGATGTTCTTGCCGGATCCGGATCTTCAGAGAGCATCTTCGGCGGTGCCGGGGATGACCAGATCGGTGGCTACGGCGGCAACGACTGGATCGACGGCGGCACCGGCAGTGACGTTTTGCACGGGCAGGACGGTGATGACAGCCTGTTCGGCGGAGACGGTTCGGATCTGCTGCACGGCGAGAACGGTGCCGACTGGCTGGAGGGCGGTTCCGGCGGCGACAGTCTCTATGGGCATTTTGGTGACGACACGCTGCTTGGCGGCGGTGGTTCGGATCTGCTGCACGGCGGCCAGGGGCAGGATTGGCTGAGCGGGGGTGCGAACCAGGATAGGCTGCATGGCAACGATGGCGATGACAGTCTGACAGGCGGTGGCGGGGAAGATGCGCTGTTCGGGGGGCACGGAAATGATGTTGTCTCAGGTGCCGGCGACGGGACCGAACAGGATTATGTCAATGGCGGTGACGGGGATGACACGCTGATTGGCGGCGCGGGTGATGTCCTGACAGGCGGTGGCGGCGATGATCAGTTTGTGGCGGGAAGCTGGACCAGCAACGGACTGGCAGTGCAACTGATGGACTACGATGCTGCCGAAGACCAGTTGGTGTTAGTCTGGGATTTCGGCGGCGGCGAAGAACCAACGGTGGAGGTGCAGCAAAACCCGCAGGCAGCGGCAGAGAAGCTGATTCTGGTCAATGGCGAGACAGTCATGCGGGTTTCGGGGGCCGAGGGGCTCACCACGGAGGACCTGGTGCTGATCGACCAGGGGTCTGTGGAGGGAACCGGGTTGCTGCCGCAATAAGCCCGTCAGCCGACCCGCCGGAGCATTCTTATGCTGCATCCGGAAGTTAGCCTTTGCCTTCCTAGTGGAAACATCATATACGCCCGCATCTGCCGTGATTCCGCGGCAGGTTTCTCCATGGGCCTGTGCTGGACGACATCCCGGCCTGAGCCATCCACTCTAACCTATGAAGGAGACCCCGATGTCGATCACTGCGGAAGAAAAAGCGCGCCTGATGAAAGAATTCGCAACCAAGGACGGCGACACCGGTTCCCCGGAAGTCCAGGTTGCAATCCTGACCTCGCGCATCAACACCCTGACTGAGCACTTCAAAACCCACAAGAAGGACAACCACGGCCGCCGTGGCCTCCTGAAGATGGTTGCTCAGCGCCGCAAGCTGCTGGATTACACCAAAGGCAAGGATGAGGCCCGTTACCAGGACCTGATCAAGCGCCTGGGCATCCGCCGCTAATCCGCGCTTATCCGGATTTTTTGCGCCCGTTCCGAAAGGAGCGGGCGCTTTCTTTTGCACCGGCATCCTGAAGCGGCGGCGGCTCCCGCGCCCGCGGCCTCCCCGGCTGCGCCGGTCAGGCTTTGGGCTTGGGCGTGGCCCGCGCTGCGCACGGGCAGTTGCTGCCTGTGGCATGGCAGGCACTTGCGGGCTTGACGGACTGTTTTAATAAGAAACGCCGCCCCGGAAGGAGCGGCGTTTTGTCTGTACCGGCAGCTGCCGGATTACTCGCCGTAGGGAACCCAGATGTTCTTGATCTCGGTGGCCTCCTGCAGGAAGCGCTTGGTATGATCCCGCGCCCAGTCGGTGGCTGTGCCGTTGTTGACCCAGGTGCGCTTCAGGTTGCCTGCGGATGCCGCTTCAATGCCTGCTGACAAATCTGTGGAGGAAAAGCTCCAGACCGCGTCGACGTTCAAATGGGAGGCCAGCGGTTTGGCCAGCTCTGAATGGCTGCCGGTCAGGATATTGACCACGCCTGCGGGCACATCCGAAGTATCCAGAACCTGGTAGAAATCGGTTGCGGCCAGCGGGAAAGGCTCAGAGGCCGCTAGCACCACCCGGTTGCCCATGGCAATGGCAGGCGCCATGGCAGAGACCAGGCCCAGAAGCGGAGCTTCGTCTGCGCAGAGCGCGCCGATCACGCCAACCGGCTCCTTCATCGCCAGCGCGACGCCGCGTATCGGAACGCCGTGGACCTGGCCATCGTATTTGTCAGCCCAGGCGGCAGCGGTGAAGAGGCGTTGAATGGAGGCCTCAACCTCTGCTGCTCCGCCTTTCTTGCCGGTCATCGCGTCGATGCGGGCCGCGAACTCATCTGCACGTACGGAGAGGTTTTCGCCGATGTAGTAGAGAATTTGCGCCCGCAGGTGGCCAGTGGTTTTGGACCAGCCTTTGGCGCCTGCGGCGGCTTCGACTGCGTTGCGCACGTCCTTTCGGTTGGCGAGGCCAACATGTCCCAGCAGCGCGCCGGACTTGCCATAGACAGCCCGGGAATAACCGCCGTCCGGGCGCGCCTGCTTGCCGCCGGTATAGAGCTTGGCAGTACGGTCCAGCGGATCTGCAGGGGCACCGTTGCCGTCCAGCGTCTCCACTTTGGCGAGCGGTTTCGCCTTGGCTTTGGGCCGGGTGTAGGCTGCCAGCCCTTCCCAGCCGCCTTCGCGCCCGAAGCCGCTTTCGCGCACGCCGCCAAAACCGGCGGCGGCGTCGAACATGTTGGTGCCGTTGATCCAGACCACGCCGGCAGCGAGTTTCGGCGCCATGTCGAGCGCCAGGTTGACGTTCTCGGTCCAGACGGTTGCCGCCAGGCCGTAACGGGTGTTGTTTGCCAGCTCTACCGCTTCTTCAGGAGTGCGGAAGGTGCAAGACACCAGTACGGGGCCAAAGATCTCCTCTTGCATCAGCGGATCGGCTGGCGACAGACCCTCGATCAGGGTCGGGGGGTAGAAGCAGCCGCCTTCGGGCATCTCGACTTGGGCCTGGTGCATCTGCCCTGCGCGGTTGGCCGCCACCATCCCGCTGATGGTGTTCAGCTGAACCGGGTCGACAACGGCACCCACGTCAATGCATTTATCAAGCGGGTTGCCGACGCGCAGCCCGTCCATGCGGGCCTTGAGCTTGGTGTGAAACCGTTCTGCTATACCCTCCTGCACGAGAAGGCGGGAGCCGGCGCAGCAGACCTGGCCCTGGTTGAACCAGATTGCATCCACCAGGCCTTCGATGGCGGAGTCGATGTCGGCGTCATCGAAAACGATGTAGGGCGACTTGCCGCCCAGCTCCAGCGTCAGCGCCTTGCCGCTGCCTGCTGTGGCTTCGCGGATCTTGCGGCCAACCGATGTCGAGCCGGTGAAGGCGATTTTGTCGACGTCCGCCGCGGTGATCATCTCACCCACGGCGCCATCGCCGGTTACGATGTTCACAACGCCCTTGGGAAGGCCTGCCTGGCGGCAGATGTCGGCGAACAGCAGCGCGGTGAGCGAAGTGTATTCAGCAGGCTTCAGAACCACGGTGTTGCCCATCGCAATGGCAGGCGCAATCTTCCAGGCCAGCATCAGCAGCGGGAAATTCCAGGGGATGATCTGGCCGCACACACCCAGGGCTTCGGCGTCCGGCAGTTCGCTGCCCATCAGCTGGGCCATGCCAGCATGATAGTAGAAGTGCCGCTGGGCCAGCGGGATGTCGATATCGCGGCTCTCGCGGATCGGCTTGCCGTTGTCCAGCGTCTCCAGCACGGCAAACAGGCGGGAATGCTTTTGCAGCAGGCGCGCGATGGCATAGAGGTACTTGGCCCGGCCCGGGCCGCCAAGCGCTTCCCATTTGCCTTGCGCCTTGCGGGCGGCCTCAACCGCGGCGTCCACGTCGGCCTGAGTGGCATGGGTCAGGCTGGCCAATACTTCCCCGGTGGCCGGGTTCCTGCTGTCAAAGCCGTTGCCGGGGGCGGTGAACTCACCGTTGATGAAATGACCGAAGCGGCCGCCCTGATCGACCAGCCAGGCCAGTGCCTCGGCGGCGCTTTCGGGTGCAGGGCCGTATTCCATGGTGTCGAAATTCTCTTTGATGGTCATGTGTTCAGCCCTCAGCCCATGGAGTGGCGGTAGCCGGCGGAGTATGCCCCGGTGACATGGTGTTCCAGCTGGCGCTCGATATCGCCCAGCAGCGACGAGGCGCCAAAGCGGAACAGGTCAGGCTGCAGCCAGCGGTCGCCCAGTTCGTCTTTCATCAGAGCGAGGTAGACCAGCGCGTCCTTCGCCTTGGAAATGCCGCCAGCGGGCTTGTAGCCGACGCGGTAGCCAGTGCGGTCGTAGTAGTCGCGGATTGCGCGGATCATCACCAGGCTGACCGGCAGGGTGGCGTTGACGCTTTCCTTGCCGGTCGAGGTCTTGATGAAATCGGCACCCGCCATCATGCAGACAAGCGAGGCGCGTGCCACATTGCGCAGGGAGCCCAGTTCGCCGGTGGCCAGGATGGCCTTAACATGCGCCTCGCCGCAGGCAAGGCGGAAGGCTTTCATTTCGTTATAGAGTGCCTGCCAGTTTCCGGTCAAAACGTGGCGGCGGGAGATCACGATGTCGATCTCTTCAGCACCATCCTTGACGCTTTCCTCAATCTCGGCAAGCCGCAGGTGGAACGGCGACAAGCCGGCCGGAAACCCGGTGGAGACCGCGGCCACCGGGATACCTGTGCCCTCCAGCGCCTTGACGGCGGTGGGGATCATGTCGTGGTAGACGCAGACCGCGCCAGTAGTGAGCCCTTCCATCCCCAGGCTGCGCAGGATTCCCGCACTCACCGGCTGGCGCGCCTTGGCACACAGGCGGCGGACACGGCCTTCGGTGTCGTCGCCGGATAGTGTGGTGAGGTCAATGAGGCTGACGGCTTTCAGAAGCCAGGCAGCCTGATGGTCCTTCTTGACACTGCGGCGGCCCGGCAGGGTGGCGCAGCGGCGTTCGATGGCCGAGGTGTTGGCCTGCACGGCAGCGACCCAGTCCAGGTCCAGCTCCATGCCAGGATTGCGCGGCTCTGCCAGCTGCGGCAGCTGCGCGCTTCTTTCAGCGATATGGCTTTCCATTGGGGATCCTCAGAAGAGTTCCGTGCGAAAATCGCACGGGTGCGGCATATTGGCAAGCGAACGCTCCAGGCTGCCGTTAGGTTTTTTGACTAAATGGACAAAATATTGCCCCGAATAGCCAGAGCTTCGGGTTGCGGCCCGATAGGGAGAGCTGGCAAAGAGCGCAAATCGTGTTTTGCGATTCTGCTGCCGCTGCGGCGCGCATTCCGGTGGCAGAATCGGCCCCGCATGCTAAATTTAGCGGTATGAGCAGTGCAGAACCCCATATCAGCGAAAATCCGTACCCTGAAACCCGTCCTGTCATCCGCCAGCTGGATGACAGTGCCATCAACCGGATTGCCGCAGGTGAGGTGGTGGAACGCCCAGCATCGGCGGTCAAGGAACTGGTGGAGAACGCCATCGACGCCGGCGCCACGCGGATCACTGTAGAGATTGCCGACGGCGGTAAAACCCTGATCCGGGTGACCGATGACGGCTGCGGCATGACACCGGAGGACCTGCCGCTGGCGCTCTCGCGGCATGCGACTTCCAAGATCGACGGCTCGGACCTGTTGAACATTCACACCTTCGGTTTCCGCGGCGAGGCGTTGCCCTCGCTTGGCGCGGTAGGGCGGCTGACGATCACCAGCCGGGCCGGGGGTCATGAGGCAGCGCAAATCCGTGTCTCCGGCGGCAAGCTGGAGCCGGTAAAACCGGCCGCCTTGCGGGCGGGCACCATTGTCGAGTTGCGCGACCTGTTCTTTGCGACGCCGGCACGGCTCAAGTTCATGCGCACCGACCGCGCCGAAGCGCAGGCGATCTCCGACACGGTGAAACGGCTGGCGATGGCGGAGCCGTCGGTGGGATTCACCCTGCGGGATGTCTCCGGGGGCGGCGAGGGGCGGGTGACTTTCCGTGCCGATCCGCTGACCGGCGACCTGTTTGATGCGCTGCACGGGCGGCTGGCCTCGGTGCTGGGGCGGGAGTTTGCCGAGAACGCGCTGAAGATTGACGCCACGCGTGAGGGGATCCGCCTTTATGGCTATGCGGCGCTGCCGACTTATTCCCGCGGCGCGGCGGTGGCGCAGTTCCTGTTCGTGAATACCCGGCCGGTAAAAGACAAGATGCTGACCGGCGCCTTGCGGGCGGCCTATTTCGATTTCCTGAGCCGCGACCGGCATCCGGCGGCGGCGCTGTTCATCGATTGCGACCCGCAACTGGTGGACGTGAACGTGCATCCGGCCAAATCCGAGGTGCGGTTCCGAGATCCCGGCCTTGCCCGCGGGCTGATCGTCTCTTCCCTGCGCCACGCGCTGGCGGAGGCGGGGCACCGTGCCTCCACCACGGTGGCAGGTGCTACGCTGGGGGCGATGAAACCGGAACAGCCGACTGCCAGCGGCGCCCCGAGGATCTATCAGATGGAACGTCCGTCTTATGGCGCACGGCACGCCTCCTATGCGGCGCAATCCCCGGGCCAGCCGCAGGCGCCGTTCTATGATGCGCTGCCATCGCCAGGCTTTGCCGAACTGGCGGAGGCTTACAGCGGCCGGGTGACGGAAACACCAGAGGCATCAGTGGCCCCGGGTCAGCCCTCGGAAGCGCCCGAAACCTCCGTGCCCGGGGCCGAAGCCCTGCCGCTGGGTGCGGCGCGCGGCCAGGTGCATGAGAACTACATCATTGCCCAAACCGCCGACGGCATGGTGATCGTCGACCAGCACGCCGCACATGAGCGGCTGGTTTATGAAAAGCTGAAACGCCAGATGGCGGAAAACGGTGTCGCGGCTCAGGCGCTGCTGATCCCGGAAATCGTTGAGCTCAGCGACAACGACTGCGCCTGCCTCTTGGGCATGGCGGAGGAACTCGCGAAATTCGGCCTCGGCATCGAGGCGTTTGGCGGCAACGCCATTGCGGTACGCGAAACCCCGGCGATCCTGGGGGAGGTCAACGCTGAGGCGATGATCAAGGACATCCTGGACGAGCTGTCGGATCAGGGCGAAAGCCAGCTGGTGCAGGCCAAGATCGAGGCGATCCTCAGCCGGGTGGCCTGCCACGGCTCGATCCGGTCCGGCCGCAGGATGCGGGGCGAGGAGATGAACGCGCTTCTAAGGGAGATGGAGGCCACCCCCCATTCCGGCCAGTGCAACCATGGACGCCCCACCTATGTGGAACTGAAACTGGCAGATATCGAGCGCCTGTTCGGGCGCAGCTGAACAATAACCCCCGGTAAAGGGAGGACGAGCAGTGACATTGGAACAGGCCCAATGGGCAATCTACGCGCTGGCCGGGCTGGCGGCGCTTTTGGCCTCGGCGGCGTTGCGTCTGCGCGGCCATGCAAGGCGTATGGAGCAGCTCAACGCGGATCTGCGCAGCCATAACGCGGGCTTGCAGGCTGAGGTGGCGCGGCTGCCGGCACTGACGGATGAACTGGCCACCCTGCGCCGCACCAGCGAGAACGAGCGCGCCGCGCGCTATCAGGCCGAGGCGCAGGTGCAGGCGCTGAAGGCGGAGCATGCGGCGCGGCTGGAAGAGTTGAACCACATGAACCAGCAGGTGGAGCACAAGTTTGCCGCGCTGGCCTCGGGCGTGCTGAAACAGAACTCCGAAAGCTTCCTGAGCCTGGTCAGCGAACGCTTTCAGGCGCACAGCAAGACGGCGGATGCGGATCTGGCCAAGCGCCACGCGGCGATCGAAAGCCTGGTGAAGCCGCTGGATCAGAAACTGGGCCAGTTCGGCGAGCGGATCAAGGAGATCGAACAGGCCCGCAATGAGGCCTATGGCGCGATCAAGGCGCAGGTGAAGCACTTGGCCGAGGGCCAGGCGGCGCTGGGCGGCGAGACCCGCAAGCTGGTTCAAGCCTTGCGCGCTCCCAAGACCCGCGGACGCTGGGGTGAGATGCAGCTGCGCCAGGTGTTCGAGATGGCCGGCATGGCCGAACATGTGGACTATGAGCTGGAGAAAAGCGTCGGCACCGATGACGGCCTGCGCAGGCCTGATGCTGTGGTCCGCATTCCAGGCGGTAAGAGCATTGTGGTGGACGCGAAGACTCCGTTGGAAGCCTATTTGGACGCGCTGGAGGCGGAAACACCTGATCAGCAGCAGGCGGCGCTGGCCCGCCATGCAAACCACGTAAAAACCCATGTGCGCCAGCTGGCCTCGAAATCCTATCAAAGCGCCTTGGGTGAGACGCCAGACTTTGTAGTCATGTTCATCCCTGGCGAGACTTTCGTTTCCGCCGCGGCCGAAGCGGATCCAGGACTGATCGAGTATGCATTTGAAAACAAGGTGCTGATTGCGACACCAACCACCCTTATGGCGCTGGTCAAATCCATCGCCTACGGCTGGCAGCAGGAGAAGATGGCCGAGAACGCGGTCGAGGTGCAGAAGACCGCCAAAGAACTGTATGACCGGCTGGCGACGTTCTCCAAGAATCTGGCCTCAGTCGGGCGGTCGCTGTCTTCCTCGGTAAACAACTACAACAAGGCAGTGGGATCTTTGGAAGCCCGCGTGCTGCCCTCCGCCCGCCGGTTCGAGGCAATGGGAGTCGTGTCAAACGGGGCGGAGCTTGAGGACCCCGGGCAAGTCGAAGTCGAGCCGCGCCAGGTGGCGCTGCTGGCGGAGGACTGAATGCAGCTGCCTCCAGCATTGCGTGCGGGGGAGGCGGCGCTGCTGCGGGCTGCGGAGGTTGAGGCCGAACGCATCGTTGCGCTTCTGCGGATCGCGGTGGCACTGGGCCTGATACTGGCAATGATGCTGGCTCTGGATTCTGTACGGGTGGTGGACGAGCCGCATTTGCGGCGTCAGATCGGGCTGGCAACGGTCACCATGCTCTCTTACCTGGCAGTCGGTGTGCTGACCTATTGGGCGATCAGCAAGGGGCTGTTCAAGCCTTGGATGATTTGGCTGGCGGTGTTGGCGGATTGCGGCTTTCTGCTTTTGAATACCTTTCTGTCGCTGGTGAATACCGGAGTCCCCGGCGGCGCGGTCTTTGCGATGCCAGCTGTGTGGATGGCCCCGGTCGTGCTTGCCTTTGGAGTGCTGAGACTCAGCCCCTTGCGGCTTGCAGTGATGCTGGTGCTGATTGCAGCCGGGTTTGGCTGGATGATCCTGTGGCAGCCGCCTGACGCCGCGCCGGATCTGGTTGAACGGATCAGGCTGACCATGGATTCACCTCCGAATTTCATGCGGCTGGTGATGCTGTGCCTGGCCGGCGTCGTTCTGCTGGTGGCGGCGGTCCGGATGCGCGGCCTGTTGCACCGCTCCCTGGAAGAGGCGCGCCAAAAGGCAAACCTGACCCGCTACCTGCCGGCCCAGCTGGCGGGACGCCTGGCGGGAGGCGGGCTGGAAACGCTGCAGGAAGGCCGCCAGCAGCAGATGGCCATTTTGTTCATCGACATCCGCGGCTTTACGAGCTGGTGCGAAGGCCGTGAGCCGCAGGAGGTCAGCAGCCTGATTACGGAATTCCGCGCCCGCGTGGAGGAAGTGGCAGGCCGGAACAGCGGATTGATCGACAAGTATATCGGTGACGCGGCGATGATCCTGTTCGAGGGAGAGCGGGCGGCGGTGCGGGCGCTGGACTGCGCCGAAGGTCTGCTGGCGGAAGTGGCCGCATGGTGCCGGCTGCGGGAGCAGGCGGGCGACGCTGGGCTGGCAGCAGGGATCGGAGTGCATTGGGGCGAGGTGTTTTCCGGCGTGACCGGCACGCCGCAGCGGCTGGAATACTCCGTCTTTGGTGATACCGTGAACACCGCGGCGCGGCTTGAGCAGCTGACCAAGGTACATGACGTGGCGCTGATTGCCTCTGAAACGCTTTTGCAAGAGGCCGGGGCCGAGCCCGCGCGCAACGGCTGGTCTGCGCTGCCGACGGAGGTCTTGCGCGGGCGCAGCGAGGGGCTCGCGCTCTTCGGCAAGGCGCAGGGCTGACCGCGGGTCCGTTTGCCCCAGATCAAAGACTTAGGCGTTTCGCCCGCTGTTTGATATGCTGAGGCAGCGAACAGAAGGAGTGAAGCAATGCTGGAGATCTCAGTCCGCAAGGTGGCACAGGTGGCGATGATGGCCCGGGAACTGGGCCGCGCGGAGGGCGAGCTGCGCGCCTTCATAGACCGGATGAGTGAAGACCAGCAGGCGGAGCTGGTCGGCATCATGTGGGTCGGCCGCGGCAGTTTTGAACCCGAAGAACTCGGTGATGCGATCTATACCGCCCGGCAGGAAGCGACCACGCCAACCGCGGATTACCTGCTCGGCACTCCGCATCTGGCTGACAATCTGGAAGCTGGTCTGGAGGCGCTGGGCATTGATGTGCATGACGTCGAGGACGACGTAATCGGCCGTTAAGGCCGGGATGCCACGCTGTCAGGCTTCTCTTGTGTTCGCACAGCAGAAGGGCGCCGCAGTCACGGCGCCCATTTCCTTTGAAGCGGGGTCCGGGGCGCTGCCCCGGACCCCTGGATATTTGAGGCCAGGTTAATGAAGGACCTTGGAGGTCGCCCGCAGGTTTTCGCTTGCGGGCACTCAGGGCTTTTAGCCCTTGCTGTCAACAATTTCGAGGTGCTGAGCCAGCCTGCCGATTTCACCCATCCATTTCTCCACCAAAGCCGGATCGCTGGGCGCGGCGTGTACCCCGGCGGCGATCTTGCCGTTCATGGCGGCTTCGATGGCGAAGGAGACCGGATAGGACACCAGACGCGCCATCGCTGATCCGCGCTCGTCGCCCCAGGCATCCATCACATAGGTCTTGTGCCAGACCTCGGCGCCGCCTTTCTCGGCCTTCAGGCCCACGCATAGGACAACCCGGTCCGGCTCGCCCTCGTCATAGGCGTTCTCGGCCCAGAATTGGTCCGACATTTCCTTGAGGCGGGCGTCGCCCTCGGGGCCGGACAGGGTCTCGACCTCCTTGAACACGTCCGCCCAGGCGTCTGCCCAACCGTTGAGGCGCAGGGTGCCGCGGACGAACTCCTTCACCTTCCAGTCCTCGCCGAACTCATACTGCGCCATGAAGGGGATCGAGTCGCGGTTCGGGTAGACTTCGAAGCTTTCCGGGGAGGGCAGCGGCGCCTCGTAGGAGGAGATCGCATCCCAGGGGCGGGCAACGTCCAGCTCTTTGAAATCGCGGATCGATTTGGAGGGCGACCGCAGCGCTTTCAGCACGCCCAGCGGCGACCAGCTGAACTTGTAGCGGAACGGGTTCGGGGTCTTGGGGATGCCGCCGCAGTAGGAGATGAAGCTGATCTCGTTTTCGGGGTCAAAGGCATCGGAGGCCTTGTAGTCCGCCACCAGAGCATGCGCCATCAGGTGGTCGATGCCGGGATCCAAACCAACCTCGTTGATCAGGCAGACGCCGGCGTCCTTGGCCTTCTGGTCCAGCGCGCGCATTTCCTGCGCGATGTAGGAAGAGGATACGAAATGCGCGCCGTGCTCAATCGCCAGCTCCGCCAGCGGAACGTGCCAGTCCCCGGGCAGCATGGAGACGATCACGTCCTTGGGGCTCAGCATCTGGCCCAGGTTGGCGATGCTGAAGGCGTGGATATTGGTGGTCAGATCGCCGACCGCCTCGCGCGCCTTGTCGGTGGTCCGGTTCCAGACCGCCACGTCGTGGCCCGCTTCCAGCAGGCGGCGCAGGCCGGGGATTGCCGACAGGCCGGTGCCGCACCAGTGAATAGTCATGAGAGTTCTCCCTTATCCGAATTTCAGTTTGGCCGCGACGATCACCAGAACGGCACTCACGGCGCAGATATTTGCCAGGATCAAAGGCCAGTCGCCGACCATCACCCCATAAGCCAGCCACAGCGAGACGGTCGCCAGGAACATCAGGTTCGACGGCAGCGACAGGCCGGAGGTGTCGCGGGAGGCCCAGGCCTTCCAGGCCTGGGGGATCCAGCAGACGGTGCCCAGAAAGGCTGCCAGATAGCCGACGTAAGGCGCCATCATTCGGGCAGATGCTCCAGGAAGGTGGCCTTGGCCCGGCCCCAGACACCGCTCTCCAGATCCGTCAGCGCCTGCAGCGAGGGCAGCAGCTGGGCGGCATAATCCTCAGAGCTTTCCACCGGCAGCATCGACGGCAGGTTGTCGATCGCCATCACGTCAAGGACCGGGTTTTCGGCGACGCGCAGCGCAGGGGCCTCCCAAGTAGTGGCCTGGGTATAGACCGGCACCGGGTTGTAGTCGCTGTCCGGGTCGCAGGCGACATCGCCGATGGCAGTCAGCTTGCGGCCCGCGCTCAATGCTTCACGGGGAACAAAGACCGGAGTGCCGGGCCGCGCGAATATGCAGTTCAGGAACAGGTCATGGTCCAGGATCTCCGGGAAGGGGCCGCCGCTGGCGGTCTCGGCCATGTCCCATTTGGTGACCTGCACGCCTATTGCCTCGCAAAGGTCGGCAGCGCCGGTGCCGACACGGCCAAGCGCGCCGATCACGATTGCGGTGGGGCGGTCCTTGTTCAGCGCGTCAAGCTCTGCGCCTAGATCTGACAGCAGCGCGTCCTTGCCGCCATAGACGCCAACCGGCCCGCACAGTTCGCCGCGCTGCTGGGCGGCCCAGGCTTTCAGTGTCACCGCCGCGCCGGCGTAGCCCGCCCAATAGCCAAAGGCGGCAACCCGGCGGCCGGTCTCATCGACCAGATATTCCAGATCATAAAGTGTGCCGCCGCCGGCCTTGAACCGCTCCAGAAGTGCCTTGCCGGAATGCTGGCCCTTGAAGGCATGGCCGAACATGATGTGGCGGTGCGGCAGCGGGGTGCCGTCTTCGGGCAGTTCCTTGAGGCCGAAGATAATCGCATCCGCAGGCGCCTGGGGCCAGGAGTTCTCAGACACAATCTCGCAGCCCGCGTCAATGTAGCCCTGTAGCGGGATCGCGCGTACCGAGCTCTCCTCCACCGTGACCTTGATGCCGCCCGCCAGCAGTGCCTTGGCGCCTTCAGGGGTCAGGCCGACCCGCTCTTCGTTGGGGCGCTGTTCGGCCCGTACCCACAGATGCGTCATTGTCATGTCCTTCAAAGCATTCCCTTGGCATACACTGCGCGAACGGACTCGCGCTGTTCCATTGCCGTCATGAAGTTCCGGATTTTGGGGAAGTCCGCCACGTTCACCCCGTCGCCTTCCAGCCAGGTGCAGACCACATAGAGGTAGCAATCGGCGAGGCTGATTTCCTCCCCTAGCACAAAGGGCCCGCGCAGCCCGGCCTGGCTGATGTACTCGCAGGAGGCCGCCATGGTCTGGGGCACCATCTTCTGCATGTCTTTCCAGCTGGAGCGTTCCTTGGCCCAGCGGGCGCCCCGCAGCCTGTGGGCGTGGTTCACATGCATGGTGGAAGCCAGGTAGAACATCACTTCGCGCATCCGGGCCAGCTGCACCGGTTCTTGCGGGCGCAGACCTGCGTCCGGCGCCATATCGGCGATGTATTCCAGGAGCGCTCCGGTCTCGGTCAGGATGCCGCCCTCGACCGCCAGCGCGGGCACCCGGCCCTTGGGATTGACCTGGGCATAGGCCGCGCCGGTTTGTTCCTTGGCGGCAAAGTCGATTTTCACCGTCTCATAGTCGATCCCGGCCTCTTCCAATGCGATGGCCACGGCCACCGAAATTGTGTTGGGCGCGTAATAGAGCTGCATGGTCTTCCTCCCCTTCGGACGTCACAGATGTGTCTGGGCAAAGTGCCGGTCCGGCGCTTCCAGGTGCGGCACCGCGTTGAACAGAACCGGGCTCCAGTGGCCGCCGATGGGGAACAGCCGGTGCATGGATGTGTTCATGACCGCAAGCGCAATGCGTGCCATCCCCGCGGTATCCAGCCCCATCGCCTGCCGCAGCGCCATCGAGATCAGCCCGCCCGAGGTGACCACAAGCGCCGGGCCGTCACCTGCGGAGATTTCCTCCAGTGCCTGCCGGGTGCGGGTCTCGAATTGCGACCAGCTTTCGTAGGGCTCGGAAATCTCCCCGCCGGCCCAAGCGGCAAAGACCCTGGGAAGGTGTTCGACAAAACCCTCGCGTTCTTCCGGTATCGGCAGCCCGTGTTGATCACGCATCGCCTCGGCCAGGGTAAAATACTCCATCTCGTTGAGGCGGGCGTCCTGCACTGCATCCGCATATCCCATCGAGGCGGCGGTTTCGATATGCCGGGTCAGGGTGCCGCAGTAGACGCGCGGATGATGATTACCGCTGTTGCGCAGATGCTCCCCCAGCCAGACCGCCTGCTGGTGGCCCAGGTCGCTCAACCGGTCATAACTTGCCTCGTCACGGGCGCTGGTATTGGCCTGGCCGTGGCGGATCAGCGTGATGTGGGACATAGGCGGGCGGCTCCGTTGTTACCGGGGAAGTCTTAGGGGAGGTTCCGGGCAGAGGGAAGAGAGGGTTTGGGCGCAGGTCCCTTCAATTCCGTTGAGAGCGCCAAGATATTGGAGCACAGTGGGCCTGTCAGCCTGGAGACCTATCATGCCTCTCGACCCTCAGCGATTTCTCGATGATCTGCATACCCTGCGCAGCTTTGGCGCCTCGGGCGCGGGCAAGGGGGTGGTGCGGCAGGCCTATTCCGGGGCCGACATTGCCGCGCGGAAATGGCTGGCGGAACGGATAAAAGAGGCTAGCTTAGAGCCGCATTTCGATCCGCTCGGCAACTTGTTCGGGCTGGCTGGGGAAAGGAGCCTGCTGCTGGGATCGCACAGTGACACCCAGCCCGAAGGCGGCTGGCTGGACGGGGCGCTCGGGGTGTTGGCCGGGCTGGAGGTTGCCCGGGCGGCCAGGGAAGCAGGCGGGCCGCCCATCTCCTGCGTCAGCTTCCAGGATGAGGAGGGGCGGTTCGGGGTGCTGACCGGCTCAGATGTCTGGACCGGCAAGCTGGCGCTGGAGGCGGCGGACGGGTTCACCGACAATGCTGGCAATTCCCTGGCGGACATGCGGGCGCAGATGGCGGATCTGGCAGGGGATTTCCTGCCGCATGGCCGGTTCAGCGGCTTTCTGGAAATGCATATCGAACAGGGTCCTTATCTGGAGGAAACCGGGCTTGGTATTGGAGTGGTGACGGATATCGTCGGCATCCGCGACATGCGGATCAGTTTCGAGGGCCGCCAGAACCACGCAGGCACCACGCCGATGCACCTGCGACGGGACGCGTTTCAGGCGCTGTCTGCCTTCAATGCGGCTCTAAACAGCCGGCTTGCCGATGTGGTGACACCTGCCACGGTCTGGACCATCGGCCATGTGGCGCTGCATCCCAATGCCGCCTCGGTGGTGCCGGGGCGGGTGGAGTTCTCGATGCAATGGCGTGATGCGGATGCCGGCCGGCTGGCGCGGATGGAAACGGTTATCAAGGAGACCGCGCAGGAAATTTCTGCCGGCCACGGCGTCGCGGTGGCGCTTGGCCCGGTCATGGGGATCGAACCGGCAGCGATGGATGCACGGTTTCAGGCAGAGCTGGCAGCCGCGGCGGAGGGGCTGGCGCCCGGGAAGTGGCAGAAGATGCCCTCTGGCGCGCTGCATGATGCGGCCAATCTCGCCACGGTGATGCCCGCGGGGATGCTGTTCGTGCCCTCCATCGGCGGCATCAGCCATGCCTTTGACGAGGATACGGACGAGGCGGATCTGGTGCTGGGCTTGCAGGTGCTGGACCGGGCAGCCCGGGCGCTGGCGGTTTGAACCTGGCGGCGCGTAAGAGGGGCAGGGCGCTCCCGCCTGTTCCCGGACATTCAAAGAATACCCGTCACAGTTGGGCCTGGCGCCGCTAGCGCGGCGCGGGTCAGGCCCGGCCGTAGCCGCGTTTGAGCATCCGCTTGCGGTGCTTGTCGGCGGCCAGGGATGCCTCGCGCAGGTTGCCGTAGATGTTGATGACGCTTTGCCCGTTGCTGCCGGCCACACCCCATTCGCGCAGCACGGAGACCTCGGAAAACAGGTTCATCGCCAGCTCGATGCGGTAGAACCGCGACGGGCGCGAGGGGGCTTGGCGGTAGAGCAGACAGGTGGCCATAGAACGATTCTACGCGCAGCGATTCGGCCGGGCAAGAGGCCAGTACCAGACTGCGCTAGGCCGCGCCCAGAAGTGTCAGCCCCAAGAGGAGTGACGAGAGCGCGGCGACCGCAAAGGCGGCGGTGCGCAGGACCGGGAGGCCAACGGAATAGATCACGTAATGCGCTACCATGCCGAAAAAGAATGTAACACCCAAGGTGCCGGGCTGGTCTTCGGCGGGTATCACCAGCGTGGCGATGATGGCGAGCGGCGCAAAGGCGGCAAACAGCTCCACTCCGACAATATGCGCCCGGTGCGCGCGCTGGGCCCAGGGCGACTGAGGTTTGTCGTCGGGGCTGGGGTTGGCGAGCGCCCCCATCAGGCCGCGGACAAAGATCCGGTCGAGGATATAGGGCACCCAGGCCACCGCCACCCATAGCCCGGACAGGGCGGTGAAATACTGCAGCTGCGTCATTGCGCGTTCCTCCATCTGACAAGAGGAAGCGTAGTGTTTTCAGGCTGCTTTTCTACTTTTGCGCGGTCAAACCCAGTCCACATCGCCCAAGAAGATATAACCCGCGCCATAGATCGTCTTGATCAGCCGCGGGTTCTTGGGGTCCTCGCGCAGCTTGGTGCGCAGACGCGAGATGCGCACATCCATCGCCCGGTCGAAGCTTTCCCCGGCTGCACCGCCAAGCGCCTCCTGCATCTGGGCGCGGGAGATCAGCCGCTTGGGACTGTCCAGGAACAGCCGCAGAACCTCGCCTTCGGCATGGGAGAAGGGGGTCTCGGCGCCTGTGTCATCCTCCAGCACGTAGCGGTCGAAATGTGCGGTCCAGCCGGAAAACCGGGCGGTCTCGCTGGCTGGGGCCGCAGTGCGCGGGCCGCTGCGCAACCTGGCCCGGACCCGCGCCACGACCTCGGCCGGGTCAAAAGGTTTGGTGATATAGTCGTCCGCGCCGAGCTCCAGCCCGGTCACCCGGTCCTGCACCTGGGCCCGGCCGGAGATGATGATGACCGCCGCCCCCTGCTCCAGCGCCAGCCTATGCACCAGCGCCAGCCCATCGGTGTCGGGCAGCGACAGATCCACCAGGCAGACATCAGGCGTCACGCGGTTCAGCGCCGCCTCGAATTCGCGTGCGCGGGCGAAGCTTTGAGTGCGGAAGCCCGCGTCCTCCAGCGTTTCGGTCAGGATCCGGCGGATTTCCGGCTCGTCATCCAGTATGGTGACCAGGGGGGATGTCATACGGCGGGCTCCGGTGCGATCAATTCGGACAGCTGGTGAGTGGTGAAAGGTTTGCGCAAAACCGGCCCGCATTTCAATGCCTTGCGGAACAGCGGGTCGCTGGTCGGCAGCGAGGTCATCAGAATGCAGGGCAGGCCGGAACCGTCGAGCCGGGCGGCCAGGTCGATGCCGGTGGCGCTGCCTTCCAGCTTGATGTCGGACAGCACCAGCGCGATGTCCGGCAGGTCGGCGGTGAGCGCGCTGGCCTCGTCCACGCTGGCCGCTTCGATGACCGAATAGCCAAGGTCGATCAGCATGTCGCGGAAGGCAGCGCGCAATTCCTCGCTGTCCTCGACCAGCAGCGCCATGCCACCCTTGGCATCGGGGGCCTGGCGGTAGGGCAGCCGCAGGGTGACCGAGGCGCCGGTCTGGGTGTTGCCAAGCCGCATGTCGCCGCCTGCAAGCTTGGCCATGTCATAGACCATCGGCAGGCCCAGGCCGGAGCCTTCGCTGCCCTTGGTGGTGAAGAACGGGTTCAGGGCCTTTTCCAGTGCCTCGGCAGAGAAGCCGGGGCCGGTGTCGGTGACGGTGATCTCCACCCAGGTCTGCCCGACCGCATGGGCGCTGACGGTGATCTGGCCGAAGGTGCCGCAGGCGTCGCGGGCATTCAGGATCAGGTTCAGCAGCGCATCCTGCAGTTTGCCGCTGTCCAGCAGCAGCACTTGATCCGGCATATTGTCGAGGATGCTGAGGCCTACCCCCTGCGGCAGCGACGGAGAGGCGAGGATCTTCAGCTCGCTCAGCAGGTCGTGCATGTTGGTGGCCTGCGGGCGCAGGGTGCGCTGGCCGGTCATTTCAGCTATCCGGTTTAGCAGCCGTCCGCCGCGCCGTGCAGCGGACAGTGTGCCCTGGACCATTTCCGCGGCCTCACCGCCCAATCCCATCTTTTCCAGCTTGCCCTGCATCCCCAGGATGATGGTCAGCAGGTTGGAGAAATCATGCGCCAGGCCGCTGGTCATCTGAGCCGCCATTTCGCGGCGGCGGGCCTGCTGCAGGGCAACACGTGCCTGGGTTTCCTCGGTTACGTCCATCGAAAGGATATAGACGCCGCCCTGCTGGTCGGGGGTAAAGGCCACCCTGATCCGGCGGCTGCCGTGGCTTTCGGTGAACTCGAACACCGGGCTGCCGCCCTTGTAGGCGGCCAGCAGATGCGGCTCGATCCGGTCAAAGGCGTCAGGCCCCAGCGCGTCCGAGATATGCATGCCCAGAATGTCCGAAGGGCGGCTGGGAAAGACCGAGCTGAGGCGGCGGTTGGTGTAGGTGTAATAGCCGTCCGCATCCACATGGGCGATATGGGCAGGCATCATCTCGGTCGTCAGCCGGGTGCGGCCTTCGATCTCGGTCAGTTGCCGCTTGGCCTCTTCCAGAGCGGTATTGGTGGCCTCCAGCTGACGGTTGGCGGCAGAGAGCTCCTCGGTATAGGCGATCAGCTTTTCGGAAAGCTCCTCCGAGCGCGCCCGCAATAGCTGCTCCGCCCGCTTGGTGCGGGTAATATCTGTATAGACGGTGACCCATCCGCCTTGCGGCAGCGGCGAGCCTTCGATTGAAATCATTTGCCCGTTGGGGCGTTCGCGCTCCAAATAATGGGCCACGAAGTCCAGCGCCTGCTCGACCCGGGTCCGCACGATCTCTTCGATGTCTGTTTCCGGGGCATATTCTCCGTTTTCCGCAAGAAACCGGATGGTCTCGGCAAAGGACGCGCCCGGCTGCGTCAGGCGGTCCGGCAGATTGAACATTTCCTGAAAGCGGCGGTTGCACACGGCCAGCCGCAAATCGTTGTCATAGATCGACAGCGCCTGGGCGATCAGGTTCAGCCCGGCGGTGGTCATGGCGGCGTGCTGCTTATTCGTACGGTTCATGGCTCTCCCCGGCCCACGGCTAGCACCGCTGCCCAACGGGGGCAAATTGCCATTCGGCCGCGGGGGGGGGATGGTGCCGCCTCCGAAAGGCTCAATCGTCTCCTGGTTGCCGTGGGGGTAGGAGCGGCTGGCGTCCCTTTAGATTCGCATTTGAGAAAGAATCATCTGGCGGTCAATTCGGTCATTTGCCGATCCGTGCGCATCCCGCGCAGTTTCGGCCGCGGCCTCCGCGCGGTAAGAAACGTTCGCCCCGATTGGAGTTGGCTTGCCTTGCGTAACAATCTGTAAAACAAAGGGAAGATGCCTGTTACAATTCGTAAGAATTAGGAAAACTTCAGGAAAAAGTTGACGGGCTAATCTGTCGCTGTCCCTAATCGGGGCCAGAACCGCGGACGGCGGTCGGTCCGGCAGCAACGCCGGAAAGGGAGGAAAGAAAGTTGGCTCAGATGCAGATGGGCGCCGAAGGGATGAAATCCCTGCCGGCGCTGCTTCAACGCAATGCGGCGCAATTCGCAGACGCGCCGGCCTACCGGGAAAAG
The DNA here is from genome assembly GCF_056158685.1 of Leisingera sp. ABM4_103. Classification (NCBI taxonomy): domain Bacteria; kingdom Pseudomonadati; phylum Pseudomonadota; class Alphaproteobacteria; order Rhodobacterales; family Roseobacteraceae; genus Leisingera; species Leisingera sp. ABM4_103. Next base: position 1,587,425 of record NZ_JBSWTU010000005.1, read on the forward strand.
GAATTCGGCATTTGGCAATGCTGGACCTGGTCCGAGGCGGCAAAGGAAATAGAAGCTTTGGCGCTGGGTTTGATCAACCTTGGCGTGAACGAGGGTGATTTTGTTGCCATTATCGGCCGCAACCGCCCCTATCTCTACTGGTCGATGGTCGCCGCGCAGGCGGTGGGTGCCGTGCCGGTGCCGCTGTACCAGGATGCGGTCGCCGAGGAGATGGCCTATGTGCTGGGTCACTGCGGCGCGCGCTTCGTGATCGTTGGCGATCAGGAGCAGGCTGACAAGGTGATCGAGATCCAGGATCAGCTGCATCAGTTCGAGCACATGATCTATCTCGACCCGCGCGGCATGCGGAAATACGACCACACTCAGCTGCACCAGTTCAGCCATATCCAGGATCAGGGGCGGGCGGCCCATGACGAGCTGATCGGGGAGCTGAACAAGCGGCAGGGCAAGCTGGATTATGACAGCACCTGCGTGATGCTCTACACCTCCGGCACCACCGGCAAGCCCAAGGGCGTGGTGCTGTCGAACCGCAACGTAATCGAAAGCGCCAAGAACTCTGCTGAGTTCGACAAGCTGACCCAGAACGAGAATATCCTCTCCTACTTGCCGATGGCCTGGGTTGGCGACTTCATCTTCTCGGTCGGACAGGCCTACTGGTGCGGCTTCTGTGTGAACTGCCCGGAAAGCGCCGACACCATGATGACCGACCTGCGCGAGATCGGTCCGACGTATTTCTTTGCGCCGCCGCGGGTGTTCGAGGGTCAACTGACCAACGTCATGATCCGGATGGAGGATGCAGGCGCCCTGAAGCGAAAGATGTTCCATCATTTCCTGGCACACGCCAAGAAGGTCGGGGGCGACATTCTGGACGGCAAGCCCGTCGGCGTGATGGACCGCCTGAAATACGCGCTGGGCAACCTTCTGGTCTATGGCCCGCTGAAGGATACGCTGGGTTATGGCCGCATTCGCGTCGGTTACACCGCGGGCGAGGCGATCGGGCCGGAGATCTTTGATTTCTACCGCTCGCTGGGCATCAACCTGAAACAGCTCTATGGCCAGACCGAAGCCACCGTGTTCATCACCGTGCAGCCGGATGGCGAAGTGCGTGCTGATACCGTTGGTGTGCCGGCGCCGGAGGTCGAGATCAAGATCGGCGACAACGGCGAGATCTATTACCGTTCGCCAGGCACCTTCGTCGAGTATTTCAACAACCCGGAATCCACTGCTTCTACCAAGGACCCCGAAGGCTGGGTAGCCACCGGCGATGCTGGCTTCTTCGAGGAAGGCTCAGGCCATCTGCGGATCATCGACCGTGCCAAGGACGTGGGCAAGATGGCCGACGGCAGCATGTTTGCGCCCAAGTATGTGGAAAACAAGCTGAAATTCTACCCGGACATCTTGGAAGCGGTTCTGTTCGGCAATGGCCGCGACCGCTGTGTTGCCTTCATCAACATCGACCTGACGGCAGTGGGCAACTGGGCGGAACGCAACAATATCGCCTACGCCTCCTACCAGGAACTGGCGGGCCATCCGAAGGTTCTGGAAACCATCCGCTCGCATGTGACGGCAGTCAACAAGTCGGTCGCGGAAGACCCGATGCTGTCAGGCTGCCAGATCCATCGCTTTGTGGTTCTGCACAAGGAACTGGATGCGGATGATGGCGAGATGACCCGTACCCGCAAGGTGCGCCGCCGTATCGTGGAAGAGAAGTTCGACGATATTATCACCGCGCTTTACGACGGCTCGGAGAAGGTCTCGACCGTCACGGAGGTGACCTATGAGGACGGCCGCAAGGGTTCAATCAAAGCGACATTGACCATCGTTGATGCCGAAGTGAAACCGGCAGCGCCGCACAAGGTGGCCGCGGAATGATGCAGGTATCGCCGGAAATGACCCCGCCCCGTGCCGGGCAGGCCGGACCGGTCTCAGATCAGGTCGGGGTTCAGGCCAGGATTGAAGGCCGTGTTGACCACCTGCTGGATCTTGAAGCGGGAGCTGAACCCGTGTGTCTGCTCGATAATCGAGGCCAGGCTTTCGGATTGGCTGAGGCCCATCTGCTTGCATTCGATGGCCATCTTCAGAAGGCAGGAATGCTCAAGTTCGCCGAACATAACGTCGATCTCCTTGCTGCTCGTTACCCACAAGTATCGCACGGAAATCTTAAAATTTCTATGCGGCAAAATAATGGAGGCCGTTGTTATGCTTGACAATTCCTTAAGCTATGTGACTGACGACGGCCGCACCATTGGCGGCGTGGTGATGGAAATGAAGAACATCACCCTGCGGTTCGGCGGCGTGGTGGCGATCAAGGATATCTCCTTTGACATCCGCGAAGGCGAGATCCGCGCGATCATCGGCCCCAACGGTGCCGGCAAGTCGTCGATGCTGAACGTGATCTCCGGCTTCTATGTGCCGCAGGAAGGCGAAGTCCTGTTCCACGGCAAGAAACGCCCGCCGATGCGCCCCTACGAGGTGGCGCGCCAGGGCATCGCCCGGACCTTCCAGAACATCGCACTGTTCGAAGGCATGAGCGTGTTGGACAACGTAATGACCGGGCGGCTCAACTATATGAAAACAGGCCTGTTTTCGCAGGCCCTGTGGAAGGGGAAGGCGGAGGCCGAAGAGACCGAGAACCGTGAGGTTGTGGAGCGGATCATCGACTTCCTGGAGATCCAGCACATTCGCAAGACACCTGTTGCGCGGCTGCCTTACGGCCTAAAGAAACGGGTCGAACTGGCGCGGGCGCTGGCGGCGGAACCGAAGCTGTTGCTGCTGGACGAACCGATGGCCGGCATGAACGTCGAGGAGAAGGAGGACATGTCCCGCTTCATCCTGGATGTGAACGACGAATTCGGCACCACCATTGCCCTGATCGAGCACGACATGGGCGTTGTGATGGACCTCAGCGACCGGGTCGTGGTGATGGACTACGGCAAAAAGATCGGTGACGGCACCCCGGATGAGGTGCGCAATAACCAGGATGTGATCGACGCATATCTGGGGGTCAGCCATGACTGAGTTGCAACACAGCAACACCCGGCCCCGGCGGGGTGACTTCCGTACACCCCCTGTGCACCCCCTGTGCACCGCCGCAGTGCAGAATTCCGAGGAGAGCCTCTAATGCCCGAACAACTCGTCTTTGCGATGGAAGTGACGCTGAACGGCCTGATGGCGGGCGTGCTTTATGCGCTGGTCGCGCTGGGGTTCGTTCTAATCTACAAGGCGTCCGGCATCTTCAACTATGCCCAAGGCGTGATGGCGCTGTTTGCGGCGATGACGCTGGTGGGGATCATGCAGGGGCAGGTGCCCTTCTCGCATGTGATCAACGCGGTCTTTGGCGGCCATGTCACTCATTTCGGCTGGAACGTGCCCGGGGTGCTGGCGATTGCCCTGACGGTGGCGGTGATGGTGCTGCTGGCCTGGCTGGTGCAGGTGCTGGTGATGAAGCATCTGGTGGGCCAGGAGCCGATCATCCTGTTCATGGCCACCATTGGTCTGGCCTACTTCCTGGAAGGCGTCGCCGACCTGATGTGGGGCTCCGAAATCAAGACGTTGGACGTGGGCCTGCCGCAGGGCATCAACCTGTGGATCGACGAAACCACCTTCAACATTTTCGGCTACGGCTTCTTTATCGACAACCTGGATATCGTGGCGACGGTGATTGCGGCGCTGCTGGTGGCGGGGCTGGTCTGCTTTGCCCAGTACACCAAGCAGGGCCGGGCCATGCGTGCGGTGGCGGATGATCACCAGGCGGCCCTGTCGGTCGGCATCTCGCTGAACTTCATCTGGGTTCTGGTCTGGTCGGTCGCAGGCTTTGTGGCGCTGGTTGCCGGCATCGTCTGGGGCACCAAGTCCGGCGTGCAGTTCTCGCTGTCGCTGATCGCGCTGAAAGCGCTGCCGGTGCTGATGCTGGGCGGCTTCACCTCGATCCCCGGCGCCATCGTTGGCGGCCTGATCATCGGCGTGGGCGAGAAACTGTTTGAGTTCGCCATTGGCCCGATGGTCGGCGGCGCCACCGAGAACTGGTTTGCCTATGTGCTGGCGCTGCTGTTCCTGGTGTTCCGTCCGCAGGGGCTGTTCGGGGAGAAGATCATTGAACGGGTCTGACGCTCATATGATCTGCTCCCTGCATCCTCAGCCCTCAAGCCGGCGGAAAGCAGCGATGACGACGGCGGCAAAGACGCTGGCCACCAGGGTGAAGGCGATTGTCAGATCGCCGATCACCTGCCCGGCGAGGAAGGTCAGCAACCCCGCCCCGCACAGCCCGATCAGCATCAGCCCCCAGGGGCCGGGCGCGTCTCTCGAAACCACACGCCGCTGCGGCTGTGCCTCGAAAGATGGCAGCACGGTTGCGTCCTCGACAGTTTCCAGCAGCCGGCCCTTGGCCACTGCATATTCGGATGCTGATATCCAACCCTTCTTCCGCGCGGCCTCCAGCCGCCGGATTTCCTCGAAAATCGCGGTCATTGATCCCACTCACTTTACCCGCAAACAGGGTGGCAAAGAGATTTGGGCGAAATGTGGCGAAGTCCGGATTTCTGAAGAAGTGGTTAACGGCGGAGCCGCGGCATGAACAAGATGATTGCCATCGTCAACGTGATCGCCTGGGCTGGTTTCTGGGCCTTCGGCTACCTGGCGCTGACGGCGGAAAGCTACAGCGAAACCCAGGTGGTGACCGCAGCGCTGCTGGCTTCTGCGGGGCTGATTACCGGCATCATCGCCTATCTGCGGCTGGTGCGCGGCAGCGAGCGCAGCGGCTATGCCAGACCTTCGGCGCGGATGACCCGCGAACAGCGTGACGCCGCACAGGCGCAGTGGGGGCAGGTCAAATGAGTGCCGCCGCTGAAACAATCAAGACAGACACCCGGACCGGGTCCCGTTTGCAAGAGAAAGGGAGCATCTGAGACATGTTCTACCGTGAAGCCGGGGATTTCAAAGTCTCCTATGCAGATGACAGCCAGACCTTCCCGATCAAGTTCGACCGCATCCGCTATTACGTGGTGCTGGCGGTGGCTTTCGGGATCATCCCCTTCCTGATCAACGACTATTGGGCGAACGCGATCCTGCTGCCGTTCCTGATCTATTCGATCGCGGCCATCGGGCTGAACATCCTGGTCGGCTATTGCGGCCAGGTGTCCCTGGGCACCGGCGGTTTCATGGCGGTGGGGGCCTATGCCTGCTACAAGCTGATGACGGCTTTCCCAGAAGTCAGCATGTTCATCCATGTGCTGCTGGCGGGCGGTATCACCGCGCTGGTTTGCGTGCTGTTCGGCCTTCCCAGCTTGCGCATCAAGGGCTTCTACCTCGCGGTGGCGACGCTGGCGGCGCAGTTCTTCCTGGTGTGGTTGTTCAACCGGGTTCCGTGGTTCTACAACTACTCGGCCTCGGGCCAGATCAACGCGCCGGAGCGCGATACCTTCGGCATCGTCATCACCGGCCCCAACGCATCGGCCTGGGCGACCTACCTGTTCTGCCTGATCTTCCTGACCGTCTGCGCCCTGGTTGCCCGCAACCTGACCCGCGGCACCGTGGGCCGCAGCTGGATGGCGATCCGTGACATGGACATCGCGGCCGAGATCATCGGGGTGAACCCGCTGAAGGCCAAGCTGACGGCCTTTGCGGTCTCCGGCTTCTTCATCGGCATCTCAGGCGCGCTGTTCTTTGCGGTCTATCTGGGCGCGGTCGAGGTCGGCGAAGCCTTTGGCATCCAGAAGTCGTTCCTGGTGCTGTTCATGGTGATCCTCGGCGGGTTGGGCTCGATCTTCGGCTCCTTTGCCGGCGCTGCCTTCCTGGTGCTGCTGCCGGTGGTGCTGAAGGTGGTGGGCGTCGACTTGCTGGGCTGGCCGACGGACATCGTGGCGCATTTCCAGCTGGTGATTGTCGGCGCGCTGATCATCGTCTTCCTGATCGCGGAGCCGCACGGCATGGCGCAGCTGTGGCGCGTTGCCAAGGAAAAACTGAGACTCTGGCCCTTCCCGCACTGACGCGGGGCGGCAGACACGCTGGCGGGGAGAAGACCAAGACCACCCCCGTCGTAAGAAACCATCGGATAAGACCAAAGGGAGGATTTAAGCCGATGAAAAAGACACTGACCACACTGGCGCTTGGCGCCGCGATGGCAGCCGGTCCGGCAATGGCGGATCTGGTGTTCCCGGACCTCAGCTACCGGACCGGGCCTTATGCGGCGGGCGGCATTCCCTTCTCGGACGGCTACAACGACTATTTCACCCTGCTGAACGAGCGCGATGGCGGCATCGGCGGTGTTCCGGCCCGGGTGATCGAATGCGAGACCGGCTATAACACCGAGAAGGGTGTAGAGTGCTATGAGGCCACCAAGGGCGAAGGCGCGCTGGTGTATCAGCCGCTGTCCACCGGCATCACCTATCAGCTGATCCCCAAAGTGACCGCCGACGGCATCCCGCTGCACACCATGGGCTATGGCCGCACCTCGGCGGCAAACGGCAAAGTGTTCAGCAACGTCTTCAACTACCCGGCCAACTATTGGAACGGTGCCTCTGGTGCGGTGAACCATCTGCTGGAAATCAACGACGGCGACATCAACGGCAAGAAGGTTGCGCTGGTCTATCACAACTCTGCCTATGGCAAGGAACCGATCCGCACTCTGGAAGAGCTTTCGGCCAAGCATGGCTTTGAGCTGACGCTTCTGCCGGTGGACCACCCGGGCCAGGAGCAGAAATCGCAGTGGCTGCAGATCCGCCGTGAGAAGCCTGACTACGTTGTGATGTGGGGCTGGGGCGTGATGAACCAGGTTGCAATTCAGGAAGCCGCCAACATCCGGTTCCCGATGGAAAACTTCATCGGTGTCTGGTGGTCCGGTGCCGAATTTGACGTGGAGCCTGCAGGTGCCAAAGCCACGGGCTACAAGGCGCTGACGTTCACCGGGCTTGGCATGGATTACCCGGTTTACGACGACCTGAAGAAATATGTCGTGGACTCGGGCAAGGCAGCCGGTGCCGGCGATCAGCTGGGGTCGGTGCAGTACAACCGCGGCCTTTATGCAGCGATGCTGGCAGCCGAGGCCGCCAAGACCGCGCAGGAAATGCATGGCACCGGTGATATCACCGCGGCGATGATGCGCGATGGCATGGAAGCGCTGGAAATAACCAACGCCAAAATGGAAGCGCTGGGCATGGCGGGCTTCGGTCCTGAGTTCAAAGTCAGCTGCGAAAACCATGGCGGCCCCGGCTTGGTCGGTGTGGTGCAGTGGGATGCCGGCGCCAAGACCTGGAACGCTATCTCCGACTTCAAAGCGACCGACGGTGAAGTGATCGGCAAGCTGATCGACGAAGACTCGGCTGCTTACGCGGCTGAAAACAACATCGAGCCTGGCTGCAAGTAACGCGCACCACGGCCCCCGCGTCAGGGGGCCGGAACCAAACCGGCGCGGCGGGGAGCTGCCGCGCCACTCAACGGGATCCCGGCTCTGGTCCGGGACAGGCATGAGGACACGCTTTGATGCTGGATGCAGCAAACACCGCCGCCGACACTGCAGATGTGCAGGCCGAGACCTTGCTGGAGGTCAACAATATCGAGGTGATCTACAATCACGTGATCCTCGTCCTTAAGGGCGTGAGCCTGAATGTGCCCAAGGGCGGCATAACTGCGCTGCTGGGCGGCAACGGGGCCGGTAAGACCACCACGCTGAAGGCTGTGTCGAACCTGCTGCACTCGGAACGCGGCGAGGTCACCAAGGGGTCGATCAAATACCGCGGCGAGCATGTGCATGAGCAGGACCCGGCGGAGCTGGTCAAGAAGGGCGTCATCCAGGTGATGGAAGGCCGCCACTGCTTTGAGCACCTGACGGTGGAAGAGAACCTGCTGACCGGCGCCTATACACGCTCGGACGGCGGCGCAAATATCCAGAAAGACCTGGAGATGGTCTACAGCTATTTCCCGCGCCTGAAGGAGCGCCGCAAGTCGCAGGCGGGCTATACCTCGGGCGGCGAGCAGCAGATGGTGGCAATGGGCCGCGCGCTGATGTCGCGGCCGGAGACGATCCTTCTGGACGAGCCGTCGATGGGCCTGGCGCCGCAGCTGGTGGAGCAGATCTTCGAGATCGTGAAGTCGATCAATGAAAACGAGGGTGTGACCTTCCTGCTGGCCGAGCAGAACACCAACGTTGCCCTGCGGTATGCCCACTATGGCTACATTCTTGAATCTGGCCGGGTGGTGATGGACGGGCCTGCGGCAGAGCTGCGGGAGAACCCGGACGTGAAGGAATTCTACCTCGGGATGTCGGATGAGGGGCGCAAGAGCTTCCGCGACGTGCGGTCCTACCGCCGCCGCAAGAGGTGGCTGAGCTGATGCGGGGAGATGACGTGATGAGCTTTTTTGACACGCTTGAAACCCGCAGCGCAGACGAACGCGCCGCAGACCTGGCCCAGGCGCTGCCGGAGCAGATCGCCCGCGCCAAGGGCGCGGCGGGCTACGCCAGGCTGCTGGACGGGGTGGACCCGGCGGCGGTGACCTCGGCCGAGGCATTGGCCAAGCTGCCGGTGCTGCGCAAATCGGAGTTGAGCCGGGCGCAGGCGGAGAACCCGCCCTTTGGCGGCTTTACCGTGAAGCCCGCGCATGGCTTTGCCCATATCTTCCAGAGCCCCGGCCCGATTTACGAGCCGGGCGGGGTGGACGGCGACTGGTGGCGGATGGGGCGGTTCCTGAACGCCGCCGGGATCGGCCAGGGCGATGTGGTGCAGAACTGTTTCGGCTACCACCTGACGCCCGCCGGCATGATCTTTGAAAACGGCGCGCGGGCGGTTGGCGCCGCGGTGCTGCCGGCCGGCACTGGCCAGACCGAGCTGCAGGTGACTGCCGCACGCGACGTGGGCGCCACCGCCTATGCCGGCACGCCGGATTACCTGAAGGTGATCTTGGACAAGGCCGATGCGATGGGTGTGGAGCTGGCATTCTCCAAGGCGGCGGTGGGCGGCGGCGCGCTGTTCCCGTCCCTGCGCCAGGAATATGCCGACCGCGGGATCTCTTGCCTGCAGAGCTATGCCACTGCGGATTTGGGCAACATCGCCTATGAAAGCCCGGCGATGGAGGGGATGATCGTCGACGAGCATGTCATCGTCGAGATCGTCACCCCCGGCACAGGCACTCCGGTGGCGCCGGGCGAGGTGGGCGAGGTTGTGGTGACCACGCTGAACCCCGATTACCCGCTGATCCGCTTTGCCACTGGCGATCTGTCGGCGGTGATGCCGGGTGTCTCGCCCTGCGGCCGCACCAACATGCGGATCAAAGGCTGGATGGGCCGCGCCGATCAGACCACCAAGATCAAGGGCATGTTTGTGCGCCCCGAACAAGTGGCGGCGCTGGTCGACAAGCATGACGAGATCGTCAAGGCCCGCGTGATTGCAAGCCGCGAAGGCGAGATGGACGCGATGACCGTGCAGATCGAAGCCGCAGGCGGCGACGAGGCGGCCTATGCGCGGTCGGTGATCGAGGTGCTGAAGCTGAAGGGCAAGGTCGAGGTGGTCGCGCCCGGGGCGCTGCCCAAGGACGGGCTGGTGATCGAGGATCAGCGGACCTACGACTGAGGTCGGCTGACCTGATGAGACCAACGGGCGCCCGAAGCAGGCGCCCGTTTGCTGTTCTGGCGGCGGCTTGGCCCGGGCTGCGCTTTCCGGCTGGAATTTCTGACTGGAATGGTCGAAATAGGGCGGTGTAAACCTTCAGCCGGACTCTGACTGCTGCAAATGACTGCTGCCAATGATCCCATAGAGTATGCCCCGCATGGGCGCCGCCGTGGCGGCAAGGGCGGCGGCAGGCTGTTTGCCGTGATGGCCTGGGCGGTGGCGCTGTCTTGCCTGCTGCCAATGGTGGCGGTGGCGCTGGCCGCGTCGTTTGGGGGAACGGAGACGATCCGCCATCTGGCTGAAACCGTGCTTCCGGGCTATACGCTGACGACGCTGGCGCTGGTGGCGTTGGTCGGGCTTGGCACCTTTGCCATCGGCACCGGGGCTGCCTGGCTTGTGACAATGACGCGGTTCCCCGGGGCGCGCTTCCTTGAGGTTGCGCTGGTTCTGCCGCTGGCCTTCCCGGCCTATGTTCTTGCCTATGCCTATACCCATATCCTGGACCACCCCGGCATTGTGCAGGCCACCCTGCGCGAGGTGACGGGCTGGGGCCCGCGGGATTACTGGTTCCCCGAAATCCGCTCCACCGGCGGGGCGGCGGCGATGCTGGTGCTGGTGCTGTACCCCTATGTCTATCTGCTGGCGCGGGCGGCCTTCATGCAGCAGAGCGCCGGTGCCTTTCTGGCGGCACGCGCCCTGGGCAAGAATTCCTGGCAGGCATTCTGGATGGTCAGCCTGCCGATGGCGCGCCCGGCGATAGCCTCGGGCGTCTTGCTGGCGGTGATGGAGACGATCGCGGATTTCGGCACGGTGTCCTATTTCGGGGTGCAGACCTTTGCCACCGGGATCTACACCAGCTGGTTCTCGCTGGGCGACCGGGGCGGGGCGGCGCAACTGGCGCTGTGCCTTCTGGGTTTTGCCCTGACGCTGGCGGTGGTGGAACGCTCCACCCGCGGGCGGGCGAAGTACCACCATGCCGGCAAGCACCACACCCAGATGCCGCCGGCGGAGCTGGGCGGCGTCAAGGCGGCGGTGGCCGTGTTCTTCTGCGCGGTGCCGGTTGTGCTGGGCTTCCTGCTGCCGGTGGCGGTGCTGTTCCTGATGAGCTTCGACTCCGAGCAGAATTTTTTCAGCCGCCGCTACATCGGTTTCACCACCAATTCGATCACCCTGGCGGCTGCCGCGGCGGTGCTGACGGTGGCGGCCGCAGTCTGCCTCGGCTTTTACCAGCGCTTGCGTCCCGGGCGGCTGTCCTCTGCGGCGGCCTATTTCGCCCGGCTGGGCTATGCGGTGCCCGGCGGGGTGATCGCGGTGGGGCTGATCGTGCCCTTCGCGGCGTTCGACAATGCGCTGGATGCCTGGATGCGGGAGACCTTCGGCATCCGGACCGGGCTGTTGGTGACCGGCTCGATCTGGCTGCTGGTCGCCGCCTATGGTGTGCGCTTCATGGCGGCGGCGCTGGGGGCTTATGAGGGCGGACAGGCGACCATGCATTCCAACATGGATGCGGCAGCGCGCTCCTTGGGGCAGGGGCCGTTGGGAATGCTGCGCCGGGTGCATCTGCCGATCCTGACGCCCAGCCTGCTGACGGCGCTGCTGATCGTCTTTGTCGATGTGATGAAGGAACTGCCTGCTACCCTGATCATGCGGCCCTTCAATTTCGACACGCTGGCGGTGCAGGCGCACCGGCTGGCGGCGGATGAGCGGCTGGAGGGCGCTGCGGTGCCCTCGCTGGTGATCATGGCGGTGGGGTTGCTGCCGGTGATCCTGATCTGCCGCCAGGTGGGACGGCGGCGCTAGGCGCAAGAATCTTGGAAAATTCTTGCCAAGAAAATTTGAATTTTCTTGGACCAGGGTGCGGCTTATGCCGCCCACCAGGCCTCGATCTCGTCGCGGGAAATCCGGTCTGCCGGCCCCAAGCCCACCAGAAGGGTTTCCTCCGCCTCGCAGCGTTTGGCCTCGACATGGCGGCCCACCACATGCAGCTCATAGGCGCCGCCGGTGGTCAGCACGAACCCCTTCATCCGGTAAAGCCCGGCGGGCCGGTCTGCCAGCTTGTCCCCTAGCGCGCGGCGGTCCAGCGCGGTGCTGCTGCGGTGCTGCCAGGTGGTGTAGGCGGGATGCGCCGCCACCGCGCGGCCCTTGGGCAGCGGCACCACGTCAAACAGCAGCTCCGCCACGGGAGAGCCGTTCAGCACCGTCGGGGTGCGGGCGCCGGCCGATTTCAGGGTGGCGCCGAGCGCATCAGAGAGTTCATCGCATTTGGTCGCGATCACCAGATCTGCGGCGCGGATCTGCTGTTCTGCCTGCGGGGCAACCAGCGGGTCGCTCAGCAGCGTTTCCGCATTGCCGGCGTCCACCAGCGTGACGATGCCGCCGTAGCTGAGGCCGTTCTCATTGAGAACGGAATTAGCGATGGCAACCGGGTCGGAAATGCCGCTGGCCTCGATCACCACATGGTCCGGGTGTTCGGGGCGGTTCAGCACCTCCCGCAGCGCCGCGGCCAGGTCGTCGCCCATCGTGCAGCACACGCAGCCGTTGGTGAGGGCGATCTTGCCGCCGTCGGTGTCCTGGATCAGCGCATCGTCGATATTGACCGCGCCGAAGTCATTCACGATCACGGCCAGTTTCAGCCCGTGATCCTCGGCCAGCAAGCGGTTGATCAGGGTGGTTTTGCCCGCGCCCAGATAACCGCTGATAATCGTTACTGGCAACCGGTTCATAAGCGCTGGTCCCCCAGAGCGCGGCGTGCTCCCGACTGCATGTTTCCCCCCGAGAATAATGATGCGCGAACGTATAGGGATCTCGCGCAATCGGGTCTAGGAAAAGCTGGCGGTGCTTTAAAATTTCGGTGCTTGACGGGCTGGGGCAGGCACAGAAGCAAAAAAGCGCGGCCGGGGCCGCGCTTTTCCGGGTCTTTGCGGGCTGGGGTTACTTCCAGCCGGCGTCGTTGAAGATCTTCTGTGCCTCGGGCAGGTTCTTGGCGACCTCCGACAGGTTCACGTCATCCGGCTTGAAATGGCCAAGCGCGGCAATCGACGGGGCCAGGCCAACGCCCGGAACCGCCGGGTATTCGTCATTGCCGGCCGAGAAATAGGCTTGGGCGGAATCGCTGGCGAGGTACTCCAGGAACTTGACGGCGTTGTCCTTGTTCGGCGCGTGCAGCGCAACGCCGCCGCCGGACAGGTTCATATGCGCGCCTTCGGTGTTCTGCGAGGGGAACAGCCAGCCGATCTGGTCGCGGTTTTCCGACACGCCCTTTACATCCTTGCGGATCGAGCGGGCGAAGTAATAGCTGTTGGCCACCGAGATATCGCACTCGCCGGAGACCAGGCCGCGAATCTGGTCGGTGTCGCCGCCCTGCGGGTCGCGCGCCATGTTGGCGACCACGCCTTCGGCCCAGCTGCGGGCTGCGTCAGTGCCGTGATGGGTCACGATCGAGGCCAGCAGGGTCTGGTTGTAGGTGTTCTTGGAGGAGCGGATGCAGACCTTGCCCTTATAGGCGGGGTCGGCCAGGTCGAGGTAGGTCAGCGGCGGATTGGCGACCTCGTCCTTGTCGTAGAAGATAATGCGCGAGCGCTGGCTGAAGCCGAACCACTGGTTGTCCTCGTCTTGCAAATAGGCGGGCACGCGGGATTCCAGCACATCACTGTCAATGCTTTGCAGCACGCCTGCGTCCTTGGCCCGGGTCAGGCGGGAGGTGTCGACGGTGATCAGAATGTCGGCGGGGGAGTTCTCGCCTTCGGCCTTCATCCGGGCAATCAGCTCATCGGCGTTGCCTTCGATCCGGTTGATGGTGATGCCGGTGGCCTTTTCGAAGTCCGAATAGAGCTGCTCGTCGGTGTCATAGTGGCGCGAGGAGTAGATGTTCAGCTCGCCTTCGGCAGCAGCGGTGGTGGCAATGGCTGCGGTCAGCGCGCCGGCCAGTACGGTTGTGGCTTTCAGCATTGGATGTCCCGTTCTTGGTTAGATCAGATTTCCGACTGAAAGAGTCGATTAAAGCATCTGGCGGCAGATGCAATAAATTTCCGACTGAAACAGTCAGAAAGTCGCAGCCTGCTGTTGGCTGGCCAGACTGGGCAGGCGCCTCCCGCCCGTCGCTGGATCTTTGGAAAGGCCCGCTCCCTTTGGGCATGGCAGGTCTCATCCGGCCGCAGCCCGGAGAAACCGCGGGAGCGGGAGTGCCGCCTTGGCCTGGTTTAAAAAGAAAGCAGCCCCAAAACGCAAAAAAACCGCATCGGATGATGCGGTTTTCTGCATGTCGCTCTGGCGGATCTTAGCCCTGGCGCGCTTTGAACTTGCGCTGGGTCTTGTTGATCACGTACACGCGGCCTTTGCGGCGCACAACCCGGCAGTCGCGGTGCCGGTTCTTCAGCGAACGGAGCGAGTTCTTGACCTTCATGGTCTCTCTCCTTGTCTGCGGCGCGAACCAGCGCCTGGGTTAGCGGGTGCCTTGGCCGTGACCAGGGCAGTGAATTGAATGGTGGGCGATACAAGGATCGAACTTGTGACCCCTTCGATGTCAACGAAGTGCTCTACCGCTGAGCTAATCGCCCACTCTGGCCTGCGCTGCGTCCTGCCCCTCAGAAGTGAAAGGGGCGCGGGGTGCCGCGCCGGTGAGGGGGTCTATAAATAGAGTCGCGCAGAGGTGCAAGAGCTTTTGACCGCAGAAATTTCCGCGATATGCTGTTTCTTGCACAAGAAGCACCGGAGCAAGGATGCCTGATACAGCGTTTTCCGTGATTTCCCCGCAGAAACTGGCCTCTGCGGTGGTTTTTGCCTCTCCCCACAGCGGTACCGATTACAGCGATTCCTTTCTGGAGCAGTCAATTCTGGGGCGGAAAACCATCCGCAGTTCGGAGGACGCCTTTGTCGACCTGCTGTTTCAGGCGGCGCCGGAGTTCGGTGCGCCGCTGCTGACCGCGGTCAAGCCGCGGGCCTATCTGGACCTGAACCGCTCGCCCGAAGAGCTGGACCCGGCGGTGATCGACGGGGCGCAGCGGCGCGGGCAGAACCCGCGCGTGGCCTCGGGCCTGGGGGTAATTCCTCGGGTTGTGGCCAATGGCCGGGCGATTTATCGCGGCAAGCTGCCTATGTCTGAGGCCGAGGAGCGGATCCGGTGTTACTGGCATCCCTATCACCAGGCGCTGAAGGGGCTGCTGGAGCAGGCGCACAAGTGTTTCGGGCAGGCGATTCTGGTGGATTGCCACTCCATGCCGCACGAGGCGATCGACACCATGGCACCGCAGAGCGGCCGCAAGCCGGAAGTGGTTCTGGGCGACAGGTTCGGCGCTGCGGCGGACAGCAGCGTGGTGGACCGGATCGAGGCGGCCTTTGCCGCGGCGGGACTGAAGGTGGCCCGCAACACGCCGTTTGCCGGGGCCTATATCGCCCAGACCTATGGCCGCCCGTCGCGGCGCCAGCATGCGGTCCAGATCGAGATCGACCGGGCGCTTTACATGGATGAGGCCAGCATCCGCCCGAATGCAAATTTCGAACCGTTGCAGAAACTGCTGCGCCGGGTGATTGCCGAGATTGCGGAGATCGGACAGGGTGAGATGCCGCTGGCTGCGGAATAGACTGCTGCCGCATATTCAGCGCAGGGCGCGGCCTTTCAGAATAGCGCTGTCCCCGAATCTTTTGCGAATAGCGTCGGTGGCGCGTTCGGCCTCTGCCCGCTTGCCAGCATTCGGATCCAGCAGGTCACCGCTGTCGTCCGCCTGTGATTCGGGCACAAGGTCTGAAATCCCGCAGCCTAAGAGCCGGTAGGGGCCCTCATTTCCCACCTGATCCAGCAGACTGCGGGCGGTGCGGTAGATCCGGTCAGCGATCTGGGTGGGGCTGCGCAAGGTGACCCGCCGGGTCAGCGCCGAATGATTGGCGCGTTTCAGCTTGAGCGTCACGACCCGGCCTGCCAGCTCCCGCGCCTTGGCCCGGTCCGAAACCTTTTCAGCCAGCCGCCACAGGTGGCCGTCGAGCACCTCCAGGCTGGCGGTATCCTCAAAGAATGTGGTTTCATTGGAGATCGACTTGATAGGCGCATGGGCCGAGACCCGCCGCCGGTCCTGGCCGCGGGCCAGGTGCCACAGCCGGTCGCCCATCGAGCCGAAACGGCTGTGCAGAGCCTCGCGGTCCCAGCGCAGGAGGTCCGAGAAGGTGCGGATGCCTGCCTTGTCAAGGCTGGCCTGGGCGGCGGGGCCGATGCCCCAGATCAGCCGCACCGGTTTTTCGCGCAGGAAGTCATCGGTCTCGGCCTTGCCGATCACCGAGAACCCGCGCGGCTTGTCGAAGTCGGAGGCGACCTTGGCCAGGAACTTGTTGTGGCTGAGGCCGATGGAGCCGGTGACGCCGAGCTCGTCCTTCATCCGCTTGACCAGCCGCGCCAGCATCACTGCGGGCGGGGCGCCATGCAGCTTTTCGGTGCCGGTCAGATCCATGAAGGCCTCGTCTAGCGACAGCGGTTCCACATCCGGGGTCAGCTCATTCATCATTTTGCGGATTTCGCGGCTGACCTCTACGTAGACGTTCATCCGCGGCTTGATCACCACCGCGTCCGGACAAAGTTTCAGCGCCTGGAACATAGGCATGGCGGAGCGCACCCCGCGGATTCGGGCGACGTAGCAGGCGGTGGAGACCACGCCGCGCTTGCCGCCGCCGATGATCACCGGCTTGGTTGCGAGTTCCGGATTGTCGCGTTTTTCGACGCTGGCATAAAAGGCGTCGCAATCCATATGGGCAATGGTGAGGGAGAACAGCTCCTCATGCGCCTTGATCCTCGGGCTGCCGCAATGGGGGCAGCGCCGGGCAGGTGCGATCTGGCTCAGGCAGTCTCGGCAAAGGGCGTGCATGGGCGGCGGCGGGCTGTGTTGTTGGAGCGGCAAGTCTAACGTGCGGCGGAGGGCTTGTCTTTAGCGCGGCTGGCGGGCAAGGGACAGATCATGGCATCAGCAGGCAGTGAATTTTCCGGCGCGAAGGTCGCGGTGTTTCTGGGGCAGGAATTGCTGGTCATCCTGCGGGATGACACACCGGATATTCCCTATCCCGGCCACTGGGACCTGCCGGGCGGCGGCCGCGAGGGGGACGAAAGCCCCGAGGCCTGCGTGCTGCGCGAGACCCGGGAGGAACTCGGGCTGGTGCTGCAGCCGGACGCGCTGGTCTGGCCGCAGTCCTATCTGCGCCCGCACGGGCGGGTCTGGTTCTTTGCCGCGCATCTGCCCTCCTCCTCCGCCGGGCTGATCCGGTTCGGCAATGAAGGGCAGGGCTGGGCGCTGATGGCGCCTGAGGCTTATTGCGTGCATCCTTTGGCGGTGCCGCATTTTGCCGGTCAGCTGCGGCTGTATCTGGAGGCAAGGGCCGGGTAGCAGAGGCTGAAAAGAAAGATCCCCCGCTGGAATGCGGGGGGAAGGTGACGGACCTCAGGAAGAAAAGCCCGTCTGGGGAGTGTCTCAAGCTCAGAATCGCCCACCCGCTGGTGTTTCGCAAAGAATGCAGCCTAGGCAGGGTGGCAGGGTGAGACCGGGTGTGCTTTTTCGGGCACAGGACGATTTGGCGCAGAATTTAGCGGCGCGGCGTGTTTCACCAGCAAAAAGAGAGGGTTGACGTAGCGTCACCCTATAACCTGTGCGCCGCGGAACAGGAAATGATGTATCCGCGGCACTTTTTTATTTCCGCCTAATTTTTGAGCAGGCAGCGTTTGCGCCGGGTGGAGAGCGCGCAAATCCGCCGCGAGTGGCTGCCTGTGCGGCGGCTGGGCCTTTACGCGTTTGCGCTGGCCAGTTCTGCCAGAATGGCCTCGGCTGCGGCACGGGGGCTGTCCGCTTTCCAGATCGGGCGGCCCACGACGATATGGTCGGCGCCGTCTGCAATGGCGCTGGCCGGAGTAGCGACGCGCTTCTGGTCGCCAAGGTCTGCACCGGCGGGGCGCACGCCCGGGGTGACGATCAGCTTGCCTTCAGCCTCGGGCAGGGCGCGGATCAGCGCGGCCTCCTGCGGGCTGGCGATTACCCCGTCGGCGCCGGCGGCAAAGGCGTTGCCTGCGCGCTCCAGCACCAGGTCCTGCACCGCGCCCTCTTTGATCAGCGCCCCGTCCAGGTCCTGGCGGTCGAGCGAGGTTAGGATGGTGACGGCGAGGATCTTGAGGTCCTTGCCTGCCGCGCCTTCCTTGGCGGAGCGCACCACGTAAGGGTCGCCGTGCACGGTGA
Source organism: Leisingera sp. ABM4_103 (assembly GCF_056158685.1). Classification (NCBI taxonomy): domain Bacteria; kingdom Pseudomonadati; phylum Pseudomonadota; class Alphaproteobacteria; order Rhodobacterales; family Roseobacteraceae; genus Leisingera; species Leisingera sp. ABM4_103. Next base: position 1,605,225 of record NZ_JBSWTU010000005.1, read on the forward strand.
GGAAGTCGAGATCGAACTGCGCCAGGCCGCGCACCGCGCTTTCCACGGTGGCGCCGATATCAAAGAGTTTCATATCGAGGAAGATGCGCTTGCCGTGCTCCTGCTTCAGCTCATTGGCGAGCGCCAGCCCGCCGCCGGTGAGCATGCCAAGGCCGATCTTGTAGAAGGAGACCGCATCGCCCAGCTGTTCGGCGAGCTTCAGGCCCGCCAGTGCATTGGGGACATCCATGGCAACAATCAGGCGGTCGTCGGCGCGCGGGGCTTGGGTCATGGCAGGGTCCTTTGTGGCAGGTTCGGCGTGAAACTGGCGTTTCATACGCAAGGGGCGGCGGTTGGGCAAGGCGCAGCGGGGTGCTCCCGCATCTGAAGAGGTCCCTGGCGGGGCCTGTTGCAGATTTTGGGTCCGGCGCCGCGCTGCCGCGCGGCGCGGTTGCGCCCGGGACGGCGGGCAGGGCGCAAAGTTGACGCAGGTCAGGGATTTCCTCACCTTTTGCGGGCAAGATGATCTTGAAGCGGCGGCATCGCTTCCCACATCTAATGCCGAGGCCCGGACCGGGGCGTGCCGCAAAGCGGGCGCTGCCAGCAACGCGGGCGCTTGAAAAAGGAGAGCAAGATGGACTTGAACAAGTTCACGGAGCGTGCACGGGGGTTCGTGCAGGCGGCGCAGACCATTGCGATGCGCGAGGGGCACCAGCGGCTGGTGCCGGAGCATATTCTGAAAGCTTTGATGGACGACGATCAGGGGCTGGCAAGCAACCTGATCTCCCGCGCGGGCGGCGCACCGGCGCGCGTGGCGGAGGCCGTTGATGCGGCCGTTGCCAAGCAGCCCAAGGTGAGCGGCGATGCGGCACAGATCTATCTGGACGGGCAGACCGCCAAGGTGCTGGATGAGGCCGCCAAGATCGCCGAGAAGGCAGGCGACAGCTTTGTGCCAGTGGAGCGCCTTCTGATGGCGCTGTGCATGGTGAAGTCGAAGGCCAAGGAGGCGCTGGAGGCGGGCGAGGTTTCCGCTCAGAAGCTGAACGAGGCGATCAACGACATCCGCAAGGGGCGCACTGCCGACTCGGCCACGGCCGAGGAAGGCTATGACGCCCTGAAGAAATACGCCCGCGATCTGACCGAGGCGGCGCGCGAGGGCAAGATCGACCCGATCATCGGCCGCGATGAGGAAATCCGCCGCTCGATGCAGGTGCTGTCGCGCCGGACCAAGAACAACCCGGTGCTGATCGGTGAGCCGGGCGTGGGTAAGACCGCGATTGCCGAGGGCATGGCGCTGCGCATCATCAATGGCGATGTGCCGGAATCCCTGCGCGACAAGAAACTGCTGTCGCTGGACATGGGCGCGCTGATTGCCGGTGCGAAATACCGCGGCGAGTTCGAGGAGCGCCTGAAGGCGGTGCTGACCGAAGTGACCGAGGCTGCGGGTGAGATCATTCTGTTCATCGACGAGATGCACACCCTGGTGGGCGCGGGCAAATCCGATGGCGCCATGGATGCGGCGAACCTGATCAAGCCGGCGTTGGCGCGCGGTGAGCTGCACTGTGTGGGTGCCACAACCTTGGACGAATACCGCAAGTACGTGGAGAAGGACGCGGCCCTGGCCCGCCGGTTCCAGCCGGTGATGGTGACCGAGCCGACGGTGGAGGACACCGTCTCGATCCTGCGCGGCATCAAAGAGAAGTATGAGCTGCACCACGGCGTGCGCATTGCCGATGCGGCGCTGGTGGCGGCGGCGACGCTGTCGAACCGCTATATCACCGACCGGTTCCTGCCGGACAAGGCGATCGACCTGATGGACGAGGCGGCCTCCCGCCTGCGGATGCAGGTGGATTCGAAACCGGAGGAGCTGGATGCGCTGGACCGGCAGATCCTGCAGATGCAGATCGAGGAAGAGGCGCTGAAGCTGGAGGATGATGCCGCGTCCAAGGACCGGCTCGAGAAGCTGCAGAAGGAACTGGCCGAGCTGCAGGAGCAGTCCGCCCAGATGACAGCGCAGTGGCAGTCGGAGCGGGACAAGCTGGCCTCGGCCCGCGACCTGAAGGAGCAGCTTGACCGCGCCCGTGCGGAGCTCGACATCGCCAAGCGGGAGGGCAACCTGGCTAAAGCCGGTGAGCTGTCCTATGGCGTCATTCCGGGGCTGGAGAAACAGCTGGCGGATGCTGAACAGAAGGAAGAGCAGGGGCTGATGGTTGAGGAGGCCGTGCGCCCCGAGCAGATCGCCGCTGTTGTCGAGCGCTGGACCGGCATTCCGACCTCCAAGATGCTGGAGGGCGAGCGCGAGAAGCTGTTGCGCATGGAAGATGAGCTGCACCGCCGGGTGATCGGCCAGAACGCCGCCGTCACCGCTGTTGCCAATTCGGTGCGCCGGGCGCGTGCGGGTCTGAATGACGAGAACCGGCCGCTGGGGTCGTTCCTGTTCCTGGGCCCGACCGGCGTGGGTAAGACGGAGCTGACCAAGGCGGTTGCCGGGTTCCTATTCGATGATGAGCACGCGATGGTGCGTATCGACATGTCGGAGTACATGGAGAAGCACTCGGTCGCCCGCCTGATCGGCGCGCCTCCGGGCTATGTCGGGTATGACGAGGGCGGGGCGCTGACCGAGGCTGTCCGCCGCCGCCCCTATCAGGTGGTGCTGTTCGACGAGGTCGAGAAGGCGCATCCGGACGTGTTCAACGTGCTGCTGCAGGTGCTGGATGACGGTATGCTGACCGACGGCCAGGGCCGCACCGTCGATTTCAAGCAGACGCTGATCGTACTGACCTCGAACCTTGGCGCGCAGGCGCTGAGCCAGCTGCCGGACGGCGCCGATGCGTCGGAGGCCAAGCGCGACGTGATGGATGCGGTGCGGGCCCACTTCCGGCCCGAGTTCCTGAACCGTCTGGATGAGACCATCATCTTCGACCGCCTGAACCGCGGGGATATGGACGGGATCGTCGAGATCCAGCTGGCGCGGCTGCTCAAGCGGCTGGCAGGGCGCAAGATCACGCTGGAGCTGGACGAGGCGGCCAAGACCTGGCTGGCGGACGAGGGCTATGACCCGGTGTTCGGCGCCCGGCCGCTGAAGCGGGTGATCCAGCGCGCGCTGCAAAATCCGCTGGCCGAGGCCTTGCTGGGCGGCGAGATCAAGGATGGCGATACTGTCCCGGTCACGGCCGGCAGCGAGGGGCTGATCATCGGTGAGCGGCTGGGCACCAGCGGCAGGCCGCGCCCCGATGATGCCGTGGTGCATTAAGCCGTGCATGGAACGGCCGCGCATTAAGCGCAGGATGTGAACCGGAAAGACCCGCCCGTTGCGGCGGGTCTTTTCACGTCTTCCCGGCCGCGCGTTTTGCGGCGGTGGCGGAAAGCGTTAGACTAGCGGCTATCCCTAGCACAGGCGCCGGTTCCATGATCCGCATCAGGCGCAGAACGGCCTTTGCCGCATTTCTCCTCGTGCTGCTGTGCGGCGCGCTGGCGGCCTATGTGCTGGACGGGCAGGCGCGCCCGATGGAGGACATGGTTGCCTGGCTGCGCAGTACAGGGGCTTGGGCGCCGCTGGCGGTGATTGTTTTGATGGTGGTGCATTCATTCGTGCCGTTCCCGGCGGAAATCCTGGCGCTGTGTGCGGGGGCGGTCTTTGGCACGCTGCTGGGGGCTGCGCTGATCTGGACCGGTGCGATGCTTGGGGCGCTGGTCGCCTTTTGGCTGGCGCGCCGGCTGGGGCAGGAGACGGTGCGGGCCTGGATGAACGAGGCGCAGGCGCGGCAGCTGGATGTCTGGACCGATGAGCGGGGGGCGCTGGCGCTTCTGGCCGCGCGCCTGATCCCGGTGATCGCCTTTAACCTGATCAACTATGCCGCTGGGCTGACCCGGGTTCGGCTTTGGACCTTTGTGTGGACCACGGCGCTGGGCATCCTGCCGGCGACGCTTCTGTGCACCTGGTTTGGGGCGCGGATGCTGGGTATGGACTGGCCGGTGCTGGCCGCGGTTTCAGCCGTGTTGCTGATTGTCCTGTTGGTCATGCACAGGCTGGCGCGGCCCAGGATCTGATGCCGGACCGGGCGTTGCGGAAGAGCGCGGATTAACTGGCCGCCGCTGCTTCCTTGGCCATCCGGCGTTCCTGCTTCCGGCGCAGGACCTCCAGGCGCGGCTCCCAGTCATAACGGGGGTCCGCGGTGGTCTGCGACCAGTAGAGCTTGCCGCCGTAGCGCCAGGGGTCGAGCACGATCCCCTCGTAAATGCCGTCGCCCTTGGCGGCGATCACCGCGGTCGAGTGGTCGATGCGGAAATCGCTTTTCGGCTCGGCGATGGCGCGCAGCATCGAAAGCGTCCTGAAGTTCTCCTGATTGAGACGGGCCTGCATGTCCTCGGCGTAATGCACGCAAACGCCGCGCTCCTTGACGCCGCTGTTTACCAGCGTGTTGTGGATGATCGGTGAGGTGGTGACATTATACTGCTCGGCCAGCTGGGCGGAGTAGCTGTAGGCGATTTCCGCCGCCCGGCGCGCCTCGCCCGGGTCGACCTTCGGGTCCATCGACTGCAGAGCAAGGGAAAGCTCCTCGACGTTGTTCTTGGATGCTGTGGGAGCTGAGGCACAGCCTGCCAGCGTGGCGGCGGCCAGTGTCATCAGGGAAACAAGGAAGGATTTCATCAAGGTCTGCCCGTGCCGGAAAGTCTGTTTCGGGCCAGCATAATGAAATCCGGCAGCCTGTGCAGCGGGGAAAATGCCCGGCCGGCGGCTTATTCCTCGATCGCTTCCTGCACGATGCCGTCCAGCAGGTCCTGGATCACCTGCATCTCTCCTTCGGGGAAGGAGCGGAACCCGATGCTGACCTCTTCCGTGTCCGGGAGCTGCGCCACGAAGATGTTATAGGGGCAGTAGGAGATATTCATCGGGTCCGCCTCCATCACCTCGCGCGACAGCTGGGCGGAGCAGAAGGAAAACACCTGCGCGCTTTGAAACAGCACAACGTCAGAGCCGACATCGGCGCGGGTGCGCTCCAGCATATCGCCCACATGGCTGACATGATCAATCACCAGCCCGCGGTTGGTGATGGCGCTTTCAAGGCCAAACACCACATCATCATAGGCCAGCGATGTCGTGTAGAGCGCGGCCTCCTGCGCTGCGGCGGTCTGAGCGGCGAGGGCAAGGGCGGCTGCGGCGATGTGCTTTTTCACGGTTCGTCTCCCTGTACGGCCGCTGGGCTGGAACACCGGCCCGGACGGTTGCGTCAAACATATGTAGATGTTTGCATGGGAGAGGCCGCCTTGCCACCGGGAAAATTGCCGCGGGCCACGATTCCTGCGTTCCGCTTTCACACCCGGTGAAGGATTTGAGGTTACGTTACAACCCTCTCGCGCAGTCGTGACCGGATATGTTTTGGGTTTTGCGCACGGCGCCTTTACCTCTGATGTGACGCGTTAAACAGGAGACCTTGATGGCCCGCCGCTGGACCAATGATCTGACCTATGCTGATGCAACCCCGGAAGCTGTGTTCTTGAACCGCCGCCGGATCATGGCAGGGCTGGCGGGCACCGGCCTGGCGGCGGCCTTGGGCACACAGGCCCGGGCGGAAGCAGAACAGCTGGAAGCGGAGCTGAAGCCCAACACTTGGGAAGAGGTGACCAGTTATTGCAACTTCTATGAGTTCGGCACCGGTAAGGGCGATCCGTCCAAATATGCGGAGCGGATGACCATCGAACCCTGGAGCGTCACCATTGATGGCCTGGTGGACAAGCCGGGCGATTATTCGTTTGAGCAGATCCTGGGGGAGATGACGCTGGAGGAGCGCATCTACCGGTTCCGCTGTGTCGAGGCCTGGTCGATGGTGGTGCCCTGGCAGGGGTTTGAGCTGGCCGACCTGCTGAACCTGGCTGGCGTGCAGGAGGGCGCGAAATACGTTGCCTTCGAGACCCTCTACCGCCCGTCCGAGATGCCGGGCACCGTCTACAAGGTGCTGGACTGGCCCTACCGCGAGGGGCTGCGCCTGGATGAGGCGATGCACCCGCTGACGATCATGGCGACCGGCATCTTCGGCAAGCCGCTGCCCAATCAAAATGGCGCGCCGCTGCGGCTGGTGGTGCCGTGGAAATACGGCTTTAAGTCGATCAAATCGGTGGTGCGCATCACCCTGACCGAGGAGGAGCCGCCGGCCAGCTGGAACATGGCCAACCCGCGCGAATACGGTTTCTATAGTAATGTGAACCCGAATGTCTCGCATCCGCGCTGGAGCCAGGCCAGCGAGCGCCGCATCGGCGGCGGTCTGTTCGCGCGCCGCCAGCCGACGCTGATGTTCAATGGGTACGAGGCCGAGGTCGCCGCCCTGTATGACGACTTGGACCTGGGTAAGTACTTTTGAGGGGGCCGCGCATGGATATGGCAAATCAGCTTCTCCGGCGCCTGCCCGTCTGGACAGTCTATCTGCTTGGTGCCCTGCCGGCGCCCTGGCTGTTCTATCTTGGCTTGACGGGCGGCCTCGGCGTAGAGCCGATCAAGGCGCTGGAGCGTGAATATGGCGAACTGGCCTTGCAGCTTCTGATCCTGACGCTGGCCATCTCCCCGCTGCGCCGCCTGCTGGGCCTCAACCTTATGAAGTTCCGAAGGGCAATCGGGCTGCTGTGCTTCTTTTACGTCCTGTGCCATCTGCTGGTCTGGCTTGTGCTGGATGTCCAGATCCTGAGTCAGATCCTCACCGACATTGCCAAGCGTCCTTATATCACCATCGGCATGGGCGCCTTTTTCCTGATGCTGCCGCTGGCGCTGACATCCAACAATTTTTCGGTCCGCAAACTTGGCCGCGCCTGGTCCCGGCTGCACCGGCTGACCTATGCTGCTGCTGTGCTGGGCGCAGTGCACTTTGTGATGGTGGCAAAGGGCTTTCAGATCGAGCCGCTGATCTACCTGGGTCTGGTGCTATTCCTGCTGGCGCTGCGCATCGCTGGCTTCCGCTGGCTGAGACAGGCATCGGGGGCGCTGGTTTCGAGCAGGACCTAGAGCCGGAGCTATCGGAATGCGTCTGAAGGGCGGCCCTTTGGTCGTCCTTATTTCTTTTGTGGCTCTGCCCCCTTTGTCCTTTGGCCAAATTTCCCCCGGGGTATTTCGGGCAGGAGGAAGGGGGCGGTTTGCGATTCCTGTGCGGTTGAGTTTGTGGATAAGGTCGGTGAGTCTGGGGGTAAGCTGCCTGGGGCGCGGATTTGCGGTGTCCGGGGCGGTTTGCGGTGCGGGGAGGAGGGGTGAGACAGGTCAGGGGTGCTGACTTTGTTTTATCGTAAGCCATTGATTTTGTTGTGACTGTCATTTTTCTGAGCGGATTTTGGTGATTTTCTGAATTTTGGGGTTGCGGGTTCTGGGGGCTATCCGTAAAAGCCCCCTCACCGGCGGCGCTGAGGCGCTGACGGTCACCACCGAGGGTTAGCTGGAACGGCGGCGCAGCAAGAGATTGGAGCGCAGCCGGGATTGTTGTCTCTCAGAGGTGATGCTCTTTGACATTGATGGATGACTGAAGAGATATGCGGGCGGTCACGGTTCATTTCGATGGATCAGACCGATGCATATCGCGCTCTTAGGCTTTCGGGCCGATGATGGAGTGTCAGCTTCACTGTCTTGTACGGTACTTTGGTTTCTTTTGAAGCTGAAGCACATACAGACAGAGACTATTGCCGATCCTAGCCGGATCGGCAGTGATGTGCAGAGGTTCGAACGTCAAGGATAAGCTGGCAACAGCTTTTCAACTTGAGAGTTTGATCCTGGCTCAGAACGAACGCTGGCGGCAGGCCTAACACATGCAAGTCGAGCGCGCCCTTCGGGGTGAGCGGCGGACGGGTTAGTAACGCGTGGGAACGTGCCCTTCTCTAAGGAATAGCCACTGGAAACGGTGAGTAATACCTTATACGCCCTTCGGGGGAAAGATTTATCGGAGAAGGATCGGCCCGCGTTAGATTAGATAGTTGGTGGGGTAACGGCCTACCAAGTCTACGATCTATAGCTGGTTTTAGAGGATGATCAGCAACACTGGGACTGAGACACGGCCCAGACTCCTACGGGAGGCAGCAGTGGGGAATCTTGGACAATGGGGGCAACCCTGATCCAGCCATGCCGCGTGAGTGATGAAGGCCTTAGGGTCGTAAAGCTCTTTCGCCTGTGATGATAATGACAGTAGCAGGTAAAGAAACCCCGGCTAACTCCGTGCCAGCAGCCGCGGTAATACGGAGGGGGTTAGCGTTGTTCGGAATTACTGGGCGTAAAGCGCGCGTAGGCGGACCAGAAAGTTGGGGGTGAAATCCCGGGGCTCAACCCCGGAACTGCCTCCAAAACTCCTGGTCTTGAGTTCGAGAGAGGTGAGTGGAATTCCGAGTGTAGAGGTGAAATTCGTAGATATTCGGAGGAACACCAGTGGCGAAGGCGGCTCACTGGCTCGATACTGACGCTGAGGTGCGAAAGTGTGGGGAGCAAACAGGATTAGATACCCTGGTAGTCCACACCGTAAACGATGAATGCCAGACGTCGGCTAGCATGCTAGTCGGTGTCACACCTAACGGATTAAGCATTCCGCCTGGGGAGTACGGCCGCAAGGTTAAAACTCAAAGGAATTGACGGGGGCCCGCACAAGCGGTGGAGCATGTGGTTTAATTCGAAGCAACGCGCAGAACCTTACCAACCCTTGACATCCCAGGACCGGCCCAGAGATGGGTCTTCCACTTCGGTGGCCTGGTGACAGGTGCTGCATGGCTGTCGTCAGCTCGTGTCGTGAGATGTTCGGTTAAGTCCGGCAACGAGCGCAACCCACATCCTTAGTTGCCAGCAGTTCGGCTGGGCACTCTAAGGAAACTGCCCGTGATAAGCGGGAGGAAGGTGTGGATGACGTCAAGTCCTCATGGCCCTTACGGGTTGGGCTACACACGTGCTACAATGGCAGTGACAATGGGTTAATCCCAAAAAACTGTCTCAGTTCGGATTGTCGTCTGCAACTCGGCGGCATGAAGTCGGAATCGCTAGTAATCGCGTAACAGCATGACGCGGTGAATACGTTCCCGGGCCTTGTACACACCGCCCGTCACACCATGGGAGTTGGGTTTACCCGAAGGCCGTGCGCCAACCTTTTGGAGGCAGCGGACCACGGTGAGCTCAGCGACTGGGGTGAAGTCGTAACAAGGTAGCCGTAGGGGAACCTGCGGCTGGATCACCTCCTTTCTAAGGATGATGCTAGTCAGATAAGCTTGCTTATCTCGTGCATCACTTAGCAACGGACAGCAAACAAAGCTGTCCAACATCAGGACCGGACCGTCCTCATATCTCTTCAGAAAACATCGGATCCTGCCCCGGCAGGGTACAAAGCAAGGGGCCTTAGCTCAGCTGGGAGAGCGCCTGATTTGCATTCAGGAGGTCAGGAGTTCGATCCTCCTAGGCTCCACCACTCATGCAAACGGCCCGAACGGATACGGGTCGGTAGCTCAGGTGGTTAGAGCGCACGCCTGATAAGCGTGAGGTCGGAGGTTCAAGTCCTCCTCGACCCACCATCCCCCAAGGAAACAAGCCTGGGGATGGCCGTATCGATTAGATCGCTAAGCACTGTTTGAGTGTTTAGCCGTCCAATCGGACGACACATTGACATCGTTAAGAGAGATACAATCAACAATACTGTTGGCATCCCGAGTGTGGGACATGCCTCAGTCAGGTGCCCTTCCTTCGGGATCGGCGAGCCCTGGACCGCGTCACTTTCCTCAGACGCCCCTGGGTCTGCCTGGTTGAAAAGACAGTGTTGTCCAAGTCAAGTACACTAACCCGCGCGGTCGCAAGACTGCGCAACAAGTTCCTGGTCACCGACATGACCGGGAGCGGGATAGTTTGCTTTTTGGTCCGGAATAAGGATGCGGTTTCTTACCAGCTTCCGCATCGTGGCAGATACACTGTCTTTTTCTGGATCAAATCAAGCGCGAGAAGGGCGTTTGGCGGATGCCTTGGCAGTAAGAGGCGATGAAAGACGTGATACCCTGCGATAAGCTTGGGGGAGCCGGGAATAGGCTTTGATCCCAAGATCTCTGAATGGGGGAACCCACCTGACAGATCGTTATTGTTACCTTCGGTAATCAATAATGGTTTGAACCAGGTACTTAAGGACTGAATACATAGGTCTTTAAGAGCAAACCCGGGGAACTGAAACATCTAAGTACCCGGAGGAAAGGACATCAATAGAGACTCCGTTAGTAGCGGCGAGCGAACGCGGACCAGCCGAGCCTGATAAGTGACCAGAATGCGTTGGGAAACGCAGCCAGAGCGGGTGACAGCCCCGTATGGGAAGCTTTGAGGGACGTATTAAGTAGGGCGGGACACGTGAAATCCTGTTCGAAGACCGGAGGACCACCTCCGAAGGCTAAGTACTCCTTACTGACCGATAGCGAACCAGTACCGTGAGGGAAAGGTGAAAAGCACCCCGGCGAGGGGAGTGAAACAGTACCTGAAACCGAACGCCTACAATCAGTTGGAGGCCCCTTGAGGGCTGACAGCGTACCTTTTGTATAATGGGTCATCGACTTGGTCTCACGAGCAAGCTTAAGCCGTTAGGCGGAGGCGCAGCGAAAGCAAGTCTTAATAGGGCGCATGAGTTCGTGGGATCAGACCCGAAACCGAGTGATCTAGGCATGGCCAGGTTGAAGGTGCGGTAACACGCACTGGAGGACCGAACCCACATCCGTTGAAAAGGATCGGGATGAGCTGTGCCTAGGGGTGAAAGGCCAATCAAACTCGGAGATAGCTGGTTCTCTGCGAAATCTATTTAGGTAGAGCGTCATCCGAATACCCCGGGGGGTAGAGCACTGGATGGGTAATGGGGCCCCACAGGCTTACTGATCCTAACCAAACTCCGAATACCCGGGAGTACTGGATGGCAGACACACGGCGGATGCTAACGTCCGTCGTGGAGAGGGAAACAACCCTGACCTCCGGCTAAGGCCCCCAATTCATGGCTAAGTGGGAAAGCAGGTGAGACGTCCAAAACAACCAGGAGGTTGGCTTAGAAGCAGCCATCCTTTAAAGATAGCGTAACAGCTCACTGGTCTAATCAAGATGTCTTGCGGCGAAGATGTAACGGGGCTCAAGCCATGAGCCGAAGCCGAGGATGCACATAGTGCATGGTAGCAGAGCGTAGTGTGACATAGTCTCATTCCTCCTTAGTATCTTCGGATACATTGGAGGAGAGAGGCTTTCGATGAAGCCGGGGCGTGAGCCATCCGGTGGAGAGATCACTAGCGAGAATGATGACATGAGTAGCGACAAAGAGTGTGAGAGACACTCTCGCCGAAAGTCCAAGGGTTCCTGCTTAAAGCTAATCTGAGCAGGGTAAGCCGGCCCCTAAGCCGAGGCCGAAAGGCGTAGGCGATGGGAATCAGGTTAATATTCCTGAGCCAGGAGGATGTGACGGATCATGAAGGTTGTTCGCCCTTATCGGATTGGGCGGGCCGCTGATTGGTCCCTGGAAATAGCCCTCCATCAGACCGTACCCTAAACCGACACAGGTGGACTGGTAGAGCATACCAAGGCGCTTGAGAGAACGATGTTGAAGGAACTCGGCAAAATACCTCCGTAAGTTCGCGAGAAGGAGGCCCGGGTTCAAGGCAACTTGGATCCGGGGGCACAAACCAGGGGGTGGCGACTGTTTATTAAAAACACAGGGCTCTGCGAAGCCGCAAGGCGACGTATAGGGTCTGACGCCTGCCCGGTGCCTGAAGGTTAAAAGGAGGGGTGAGAGCTCCGAATTGAAGCCCAGGTAAACGGCGGCCGTAACTATAACGGTCCTAAGGTAGCGAAATTCCTTGTCGGGTAAGTTCCGACCTGCACGAATGGCGTAACGACTTCCCCGCTGTCTCCAACATCAACTCAGCGAAATTGAATTGCCTGTCAAGATGCAGGCTTCCCGCGGTTAGACGGAAAGACCCCGTGCACCTTTACTACAGCTTCGCACTGGCATCAGGATTGTGATGTGCAGGATAGGTGGTAGGCATCGAAGCCGGGACGCAAGTCCCGGTGGAGCCTCCCTTGAGATACCACCCTTCGCACTCTTGATGTCTAACCGCGGTCCGTTATCCGGATCCGGGACCCTGCGTGGCGGGTAGTTTGACTGGGGCGGTCGCCTCCTAAAGAGTAACGGAGGCGCGCGAAGGTTGGCTCAGAGCGGTCGGAAATCGCTCGTTGAGTGCAATGGCAGAAGCCAGCCTGACTGCAAGACTGACAAGTCGAGCAGAGACGAAAGTCGGCCATAGTGATCCGGTGGTCCCGCGTGGAAGGGCCATCGCTCAACGGATAAAAGGTACGCCGGGGATAACAGGCTGATACTGCCCAAGAGTCCATATCGACGGCAGTGTTTGGCACCTCGATGTCGGCTCATCTCATCCTGGGGCTGGAGCAGGTCCCAAGGGTACGGCTGTTCGCCGTTTAAAGAGGTACGTGAGCTGGGTTTAGAACGTCGTGAGACAGTTCGGTCCCTATCTGCCGTGGGTGCAGGATACTTGAGAGGAGTTGCCCCTAGTACGAGAGGACCGGGGTGAACGATCCACTGGTGGACCAGTTGTAATGCCAATTGCAGTGCTGGGTAGCTATGATCGGACAGGATAACCGCTGAAGGCATCTAAGCGGGAAGCCCCCCTCAAAACAAGGTATCCCTGAGGGCCGTGGAAGACCACCACGCCGATAGGCCGGAGGTGTAAGCGCAGCAATGCGTTCAGCTGACCGGTACTAATCGCCCGACAGGCTTGATTTGATCCAGTAACAGACAGTGTTACAAAACCAAACAAGCAAACCATCCCTTTGACTGGACATGTTGATTGTACGCCGGACGCATTTGGAAATGTCATCGTGACATAACTCAGCTGCGGTCTCTCGCGCATTTGCTTCGCAAACACGCTGCCGACCGCCAACCGAGAAAAGCCAACCGCCTCCGGCGCTTGGATTTTCCTCGGTTTGGTGGCCACAGCACAAGTGAAACACCCGGTCCCATCCCGAACCCGGAAGTTAAGCACTGTCGCGCCGATGGTACTTGGGCTCAAGCCCTGGGAGAGTAGGTCACCGCCAAACCTAGTAAAATCCAATATACTCTCTAAACGATGACACAAACAAAACCGCCGCTGCGATAGCCGCTAGCGGCGGTTTTGCGTTTCCAAGGCAAAAAGAACCGGCGCCACGCAACAAACCCGGACCGCTGAGACGCCGCAAGGGGGCAGCTGCTCAGTCGTTCTGATCCGGATTCGCGGCTGCAAACGCGGGGTGTTCGGAGCAGGCGGCCTCTACCGCGCAGATGCGCGGCAGGTCCGAAAAATCCGCCTCCCAGCGGCGCGCGTTGTAGAGCTGCGGCATCAGGCAGATGTCTGCGAGCCCCGGTGTATCTCCGGTGCAGAAAGGCGTCTGTTCGAAGCCGCAAAGAAGCGCCTCGAACGCTTGCAGGCCGGGGCGGATGAAATGCTGCATCCAGGCCTTGGGCATATCCGGCGCGCCGCCGCTGAGGGCAGTGGCGTGTTTGGCCACTTGCAGGTTGCAAACCGGATGCACGTCGATCGCCACGGAATGCGCCAGTGCCCGCGCAAGGGCGCGCTGCCCGGGATCGCGGGGCAGAAGGCCGAGATTCCGGGTTTCGTCCAGGTAGTCGAGGATCGCCAGCGACTGGGTCAGGCGCAGACCGTCGATGTCCAGCACAGGCACGAAGCCCTGCGGGTTGCGGGACAGATGTTCCGGGCTCTTGTGCTCACCTTTGACCAGATCAACCCGGACAGCGGTGTAGCTGATACCCGCGAGATTCAGCGCGATGCGCAGCCGGTAGCTGGCCGACGACCGCCAGTAATCATAAAGAACCGTGCCGCCCATCGGCATCCTCCCCGTATTGAGAAGGCAGCCCGGGGGCTGCCTTTGGCTGTTCCAACGGGATCAGCCTTTGTTCAGTTCCTTGGCGTGCAGCCAGTCCGCGTGTTTCGGCGCCTTCTTTGTCTTTGACCATTCCTCCAGCATCTCCCACTTCACCGCGTCCAGCTTTTCAAGCAGAGCCTCTTCTGCCGGATCAGGGCAGGCAAGCTCCACCCGGTGGCCGTTCGGGTCAAAGAAGTAGATCGAATGGAAGATCGAGTGGTCGGTAACGCCCAGCACCTCGACGCCATTGGCCTCCAGATGCTCCTTGAACTGGATCAGCGTATCGCGGTCTTTCACCTTGAAGGCGATGTGCTGCACCCAGACCGGCGTGTTGCGGTCGCGGTCCATCTCCGGCTTGGTCGGCAGCTCGAAGAAGGCCAGGACATTGCCGTTGCCCGCATCCATGAAGATATGCATGTAGGGGTCGGGCTCATGCGTTGATGGCACGTGGTCCTCGGCAATTGCCAGGACAAAGTCCATCTTCAGCATCTTGTTGTACCACTCCACCGTCTCTTTGGCGTCTTTGCAGCGGTAGGCGACGTGGTGAATCTGTTCGATTTTCAAGCGGTGTCCTCCCTAGGTTTCAGCGCGGCCGCGGCCAGCGCCTGTTTCAGGATCGCGCGTTTTCCAATGTGGTTGGCCAGCACCAGCACCAGGCGGGCATTCAGCGCATCGCTTTCGGACCTGCTGAGGCCCTCATGCGCGGCCAGGAGATCTGCATAGAAGTCGTCGGCGCGCTCGGTGTTGGCGGTCAGGATCAGCTGATCGGTCTCGGTCATGGCGGTTACTCCTTGCCGATGGCCCGGCGGATTGCGTGCCGGAACTGGTTTTCGTCAAAGCTGGGGCGGCGGGCGGCCACATGCTGGTCCGGGCGGATCAGGTAGACGCCGCTTTCAAGCTTGCCCAGGTAACGCTCATGCAGCGCCAGCGTCTTGTCATCCTTGATCGACAGGGCCATCCGGGTGACCTCGATGCCTTCCTCCTCGATCACATCGGGGGCGTCGGCGTCGATGGTCAGCAGCACGAACTTGCCGCCCAGCTTGTCCAGCAGGAAGCCGTCGCCCAGCGGGGCGTCGGGGCAGGAGGAGCCGGGGCGGGTGCGCTCCGGCCCGTCCAGCGCATCTGCCGAGTTCAGCGGCGAGCCGTCGTAGGTGCAGGGCACCGACAGGCGGCCGGAGTTCACTAGGGGACGCGCGAACTCATACTGTTCCGACAGGTCCAGAACCGCGTCACGCAGCACCCGGCTGATCTCCGATTTCGGGGTGATGAAATCGGTGGAGCGGGACGAGTTCAGGATGTTCTCATCGGCGCCGTGGATGCGTTCCACGTCATAGCTGTCGAGCAGGCTTTCCGGCGCCTTGCCGTCCATCACCAGCTTCAGCTTCCAGCACAAGTTATCGGTGTCCTGCAGGCCGGAGTTGGCACCGCGGGCACCGAAGGGAGAGACCTGATGCGCAGCGTCGCCTGCAAAGATCACCCGCCCGTGGCGGAATTGCTCCATCCGGCGGCACTGGAAGGTGTAGATCGACACCCACTCCAGCTCAAATTGCACGTCTTCGCCCAGCATTGCCTTAAGGCGCGGGATAACGTTCTCGGGGCGTTTCTCGCGCTCCTTGTCGATATCCCAGCCGAGCTGCAGGTCGATGCGCCAAACGCCATCGGGCTGCTTGTGCAGCAGCGCGGACTGACCCTTGTTGAAGGGCGGGTCGAACCAGAACCAGCGCTCGGTCGGAAAGTCTGCCTCCATGATCACATCGGCAATCAGGAAGTTGTCCTCAAATACCCGGCCGACGAAATCCAGGCCCAGCATCTGCCGGGTGGGGGAGCCGGCGCCGTCGCAGGCAATCAGCCAGTCCGCTTCTAGGTTGTAGGCGCCCTCAGGGGTGTCGATTTCCAGAACCACATGGGTGGGATGGGTGCCGATGGCGGAAACCTTGTTGCGGCCGCGGATTTCTATCGGTGCGCCCTGCTCCTGCAGTTCGCGGACCCGGTTCACCAGGTATTCCTCAAAATAGTACTGCTGCAGATTGATGAAGGCAGGGCGCTTGTGGCCCTCTTCGGGCAGCAGGTTGAACTCGTAGACCTGGCGGTCGTCAAAGAACACCTTGCCGGTGTTCCACTGCACGCCCTTGTCGACCATGGGCTGGCCGCAGCCCAGCCTGTCGAGGATTTCCAGCGGCCGCTTGGCAAAGCAAATCGCGCGGGAGCCAAAGCTCACCTTGTCGTTGTCGTCCAGCACCACCACTTCGGTGCCCTGCTGGGCCAGGTCGATGGCCGCAGCCAGGCCCACCGGGCCCGCCCCGATCACCACCACCTTGCGGCGCACGGGCGAAGAGGCATCTTGGTCCGCATGGCGCGTGTAGGGGTACAAAGGGACTTCAAAGATCTTGTTCATCAGGTCTCCTCCCAAATTCCGGGTGCCGTCAGGCACAGCACAACCCTTTCCCGGCGGGGGTCAGCCGGGAGCATGGTCTAGCGTCTCACAGGTTCTGCCGGGGCGACACGATCTGAATCAAACCGCCCCGGTTGTACATTCTGCCCGGGGCTCAGCCCTGCAGGGCCTCCCACATCTCCAGATCGCGCTGCGCGGTCCAGATACGCGGGGTGTCGATGCCGCGGGCCTCGTCAAAGGCGCGGGCGACGTTGAAGGGCAGGCAGTGCTCATAGATCGCGTAGTCTGCGAACTTCGGATCGCACTCGGCGCGCACCGCGTCCCAGGCTTCCTTCAGGGTGCCGTTGCGGGCAGCCACTTTGGCCGCCGGGCGGTAAGTGCTTTCGACGAAATCGCGGGTGTTTTCGATGGCGGCGTTGACCATCTCTTTGCCGACTAGCGCATCGCCGCGGCCCGGGGCAATGGCGTCAACGTCAAAGGCCTTGATGTTGTCGAGGGTGCTGCCCCAGTCGCCGAAATGGCCATCGCCGCAATAGCAGGCGGAGTGGTATTCGACGATGTCGCCAGTGAACATCACGTTCTGGTCCGGCACATGGATCACGATGTCGCCCGCGGTGTGGGCGCGGCCCAGGTGCATCAGATCGACCCGGCGGTTGCCGAGGTAGACGGTCATGTCTTCGGAGAAGGTGGTGGTCGGGTAGGTCAGGCCGGGGATGCTCTCATGGCCTTCGAACAGCCGCGGGAAGCGCTGAAATTCGCTGTCCCAGTCCTCCTGCCCGCGTTCCACCACCATGGCGCGGGCGGTGTCGCCCATGATGATCTGCTGCGCGCCAAAGGCAGAGGCGCCTAGCACGCGCACGGCGTGATAGTGGGTCAGCACCACATGGGTGATCGGCTTGTCGGTCACGGAACGGACGCATTCGATCACTTTGTTTGCCAGCCGCGGCGTTGCCTGCGCCTCGACGATCATCACGCTGTCGTCGCCGATGATCACGCCGGAGTTCGGATCGCCCTCGGCGGTGAAGGCATAAAGGCCTTCGCCCACTTCGGTGAAGGAGATTTTCTTTTCGCTCATGTCCCCTTGGGACGCGAATGCCTTGGCCATGTGTCTGTCCTTTCAACGGTGCGCCAGTGGCAAGTGCGGGAGCCTCCGGCGGGGGTATTTGGGGCAAGAGGAAAGCGCAGCTTACCTCTTGAACGGGTCGTCCAGCGCCGCCAGAACGGTGCCGGTGCAGTCGCCGAACCCGATGGTGTAACCGTCGCCCTTGGCTGCGCCTTTCAGCGTCAGCGTGTCGCCATCAGCGATAAAGGAGCGCTCCTCGCCGGTGTCCAGCGTCAGCGGCTCCTTGCCGCCCCAGCTGAGTTCCAGCAGCGAGCCGCGGCTTTCCTTGGTGGGGCCGGAGATGGTGCCGGAGCCCAGCAGGTCGCCTGAGTTCATCGGGCAGCCCGAAGTGGTATGGTGCGCCAGCTGCTGCGCGGCGGAGTAGTACATCTCCTTGTAGTTGGTCCGCGCGATGGTTGTGGCTTCTTTACCTTCCGGAGCCAGGGTCACTTCGAGGTCGATGTCATAGAGCATCGGACCGCAGTCCTTCAGATGGTCCAGCAGCTCCACCTCGCGCTCCGGCGTGTCGCAGCGGAACGGCTCCAGCGCCGGCTTGGTCACGATCCAGGGGGATATCGTGTTGGCAGTGGCCTTGGCCTGGAACGGGCCAAGCGGCTGGTATTCCCAGGCCTGGATGTCGCGCGCCGACCAGTCGTTCAGAAGCACGTAGCCAAAGATGTTGTCATCCGCTTCCTGCACTGTGATGGGCCCATCGGAGGGTGTGCCGACGATCGCGCCCATTTCCAGCTCGATATCGAACCGCGCGCAAGGCGCCCACCGCGGCTTGTCATCATTGGGGCCCTTCAGCTGGCCCCAGGGGCGGCGGACATCGGTGCCGGAAATCACGACAGAGGACGCGCGCCCGTTATAGCCGATCGGAATGTGCAGCCAGTTCGGCGGCAGCGCGTTTTCCGGGCCGCGGAACATGGTGCCGACGTTGAAGGCGTGGTTCTTGCCAGCATAGAAATCGGTGTATTCGCTGACCGCAAAGGGCATGTGCAGCTCGGCATCGGCAGCGGGAACCAGCAGCGGCTCCACCTTGTCCTGCTCCGCCGCCCCCTCGGACAGCAGCGCGGTCAGGCGGTCGCGCAGTGCGGCCCAGACCGCCGGGCCTTCCTCCATCAGATCGTTCCAATAGGGCACGTCGAACAGCGGCGCATCGCCGAGCTGGACCAGACCGGCCTCCTCGGCGGCCTGCATGTCCAGGATCATATCGCCGATCGCGACACCGCAGCGCGGGTCATCACCGTCGACGGAGAATACGCCATAAGGCAGGTTGTTCAGCGGGAACGGGTGGTCCGCATCATTGGCCGAGGCCACCCAGGATTTCAGCAGAGGCATAGTGTCTCCAGTTTCCGGATCCGAAGATCCTTTTCATCTTTCCGGAAATACTCCGGGGGTGAATGGGCCGATGAGGCCCAGAGGGGGCAGCGCCCCCTCACCATTTCATTTCAGGCCGGGCGTGCCGTCGAACTTCTTCTCGATGTCGCTCCAGCAGTCGATGTAGTCATCCTGCAGCGGCGCGTCCTTGGCTGCAAATGCGGTCAGATGCTGCGGGAAGCGGGTCTCGAACATGAAGGACATGGTGTTGTCCAGCTTCTCCGGGCCGAGGTTGGAGTTCGACGCGCCCTCAAAGGCGTTCTTGTCCGGCCCGTGCGGTAGCATCATGTTGTGGAGGGACATGCCGCCCGGCACAAAACCTTGAGGCTTGGCGTCATACTGGCCGTAGATATTGCCCATCAGCTCCGACATGATGTTCTTGTGGTACCATGGCGGGCGGAAGGTGTTCTCGGCCACCATCCAGCGCTCGCGGAACAGCACGAAATCAATATTCGCAGTACCCGGCACGCCGGACGGTGCGGTCAGCACAGTAAAGATCGACGGATCCGGGTGGTCGAACAGGATCGCGCCCACCGGGCAATAGGTGCGCAGGTCGTATTTGAAGGGCGCGTAGTTGCCGTGCCAGGCGACCACATCCAGCGGCGAGTGGCCGATCTTGGTCTCATGGAACTGGCCGCACCATTTGATGGTCACGGTCGAGGGCGTCTCGCGGTCCTCGAACGCGGCCACCGGCGCCTTGAAGTCGCGCGGGTTGGCCATGCAGTTGGCACCGATCGGGCCGCGGCCCGGCAGCTCGAATTTCTGGCCGTAGTTCTCGCAGACGAAACCGCGGCAGGGGCCTTCGAGCACTTCCACCCGGTAGACCAGTCCGCGCGGGATGATGGCGATCTCCTGTGGCGCCAGGTCGATGATGCCCAGTTCGGTCGCGAACCGCAGGCGCCCTTCCTGGGGAACCACCAGAAGCTCGGAGTCGGCGGAGAAGAAATAGCTGTCCACCATCGACTCGGTGACCAGATAGATATGGCTCGCCATGCCGACTTGGGTGTTCACATCGCCCGCGGTGGTCATGGTCCGCATGCCGGTGAGCCAGGTCAGGCCTTCCTCCGAATGCGGCACCGGGTCCCAGCGGTACTGGCCCAGCGAGACCACGTCCGGATCGACGAAAGGCGCCGATTTCCAATGCGGCAGGCCGATCTTCTCATAGCGGTGCGAATGCTTCACCGAGGGGCGGATCCGGTAGGTCCAGGTCCGTTCCGGCGGGTCGGCGGTAAAGGCGGTGCCGCTCAGCTGTTCGCCGTAAAGGCCATAGTTGCATTTTTGCGGGCTGTTCATGCCCTGCGGCAAGGCGCCGGGCAGCGCCTCGGTTTCAAAGTCGTTGGCAAAGCCGGGCATATAGCCCTCGTTCGGCCCCGCAATCGAGGGAGCCTGGATCATTTTATGGGGATCGGCTGGCCGATTCATCGCGCGTTCCTCCTGTCACTGCTTGCGGGATATTAGTTGTTTTTGTAACTAACAAGGGAGAGAGGACGCAAATGACCGAAAAAGATGACTTCACTCTGCAGGATTTCCTGCCATTTCTGCTGAACCGGGCAGCCGAGGAAAGCTCGCTGGGGTTTCAGCGGCACTACAAGGACCGCTATGGTATGCTGCGCACGGAATGGCGGGTGCTGTTCCACCTGGGCAACTACGGCCAGATGACGGCCAAGGAGATCGGTGAGCGGGCCAAGATCCACAAGACCAAGATCAGCCGCGCCGTGGCCAAGCTGGCTGAGAAACGGTTCGTGACCCGCACCCGGGATGAAAACGACCGCCGGGCGGAACATCTGACGCTGACCCCTGCGGGACAGGCTGCCTACCGCGAGCTGCGGGAGGTGGCGCAGGAGTTCGATGCCAGGCTGTGCCGGCAGTTCACAACCGGCGAGGTTGCGATTTTGCGGTATATGCTGCGCAAATTAGCAGGCTTGGAGCCGTAGACATCGCAGGGTGCAATGCCCAGATAAGACAGCGGAATTGAAGGTGAATGCATGATACAGATTGATGTCAATTCGGGACCGCTGATTGCCTGGCTGATGGAACAGGGGCTGCACGGGGCACAGCAGCAGGACCTGCTCCAGGGTTATTGCCAGCGGCTGTGCGACGCGGGTGTCCCGTTGTGGCGATTCCATGTGGCGCAGCGTGCCTTTCACCCGAAATTCGGCGGCATCGGTTTCAACTGGACCCGCGCAGAGGGCCTGTCGCACCAGCACTACGAATACCGCGAGTCCCCTCGCGAGGAATGGCTGCGCAGCCCGTTCTTCCACATTCTGGACAAGGAGCTGGACGAGTTCCGCGAACGGCTCGAAGACGGCGCGCCGGAGGAATTCCCGCTGCTGCCGGAGCTGCGGGAACGCGGGGCGACCGACTACTTTGCTAAGGGCGTGCGGTTTTCCCCGCCCGAGGCTGGGCCGAACGACCCCATTCACCCGCAAGAGGGCATGCTGGTCTCCTGGGCGACGGACCGTCCGGGCGGCTTCTCCAATCGCGAGCTGGACCTGATCCGCACCACCCTGCCGCATCTGGGCCTGGCGCTGAAATCCTCCTCCAACCGGCAGATGGCGAGCGACCTTTTGCAAGTCTACCTGGGCCGCGATGCCGGCCGCCGGGTGCTGTCGGGCGAGATCCAGCGCGGGTCCTCGCAGCAGATCAACGCGGTGATCTGCCTGTTCGACCTCAAGGGGTTCACCCAGCTGGCCGAGCGGCTGCCCGGCACCGAGCTGATCGAGATGCTGAACGGCTATTTCGGCCTGGCGGTGGAAACCATCCAGGCGCATGGCGGCAACATCCTAAAGTTTATGGGCGACGGGATGCTGACCATGTTCAACCTCGGCAGCATCGAGGAAGACGCTCACGCGGCGCTGGCCGCGGCCAATGAGCTGTGCGGCAAGGTCCGCGCGTATAACACCGAGCGCGAGGAGCAGGGCTTGCCGACCGCTGGTTTTACCCTGGCGCTGCACGCGGGCACCATCCTCTATGGCAATATCGGGGCGGAGAACCGGCTCGACTTCACCGTGATCGGCCAGGCGGTGAACCAGACTGCCCGGATCGCGGGCATGCACCGGTCTGTCGGCCAGAGCATCATCATGTCCGAAGACGTGAAGACAGCCGCCAGAGGCACCAACCATGACCTGGTGTCTCTGGGCCGCTATATGCTGCGCGGAGTGGCCGAGCCGATGGAGCTTTACACTATCTACCGCGGCAACTGCGGCTGCGACAGCTGAGGTGCCGCCGGGGCGGGGTCAGATGCTGACCTCGACCCCCGGCAGGTTCACTTCCTTCATCATGTCGCGCAGCTCCTGCCGTGCGGCGACGTTGGAAATGTTCAGCTGCTTGACGCCAATGTCCTTGAGGTCCAGCAGCGTCAGCCCGCGCGGGAACAGTTCGCGGAAGATCACGCGCTCGGAGAAGCCCGGTGCCACCCGGAAGCCGATCCGCTTGGACAGCATCTTGATGGCACGTTCCATCTTTTCCTTGTTGACCATGCGCTGGGTGCCGACCCGGTTGCGGATCACGATCCAGTCGATCGGCTTGAGCCCCGCCTGCGCCCGCAGCTGGCGTGCATTCCACACCATCTCGGAATAGACCGACGGCCCGGTGATGCTCTCGCCCTTTTGATCCACATGCGCCAGCAGATCGAAATCGACAAAACTGTCGTTCAGCGGCGTGATCAGCGTGTCCGCCAGCGAATGCGCCACCTGGCTCAGCCGCGTGTGCGAGCCGGGGCAGTCGATCAGGATGAAATCATGGCCCGGCTCCAGCGCCGAGACCGCGGCCGACAGCCGGTGGTCATAGATGTTTTCGCCCGGCTGCAAGCTGGCCGGGTCGATCTCCGGCAGCTCGTGCATGTCCACCATCGGCAGGTCCAGCCCCGCCTTGGCGCAGAAGTCCTTGCGGTTTTCCAGGTAGCGCCCCAAGGAGCGCTGCCGCAAGTCCAGGTCCAGCGCTGCCACCTTGTGGCCCAGCCGGGCCAGGGTGGTCGCCACATGCATGGAGACAGTCGATTTGCCCGCGCCGCCCTTCTCGTTGCCGACGACAATAATATGCGCCATGTACAGGTCCCTTCGCTCGTGCTTTGGTGCACGTCTTTAGCTTTGTGCCCCTGTATAGGCTCTGGTTCCGGCCAAGAAAAGCAGTGCGCGCGGGCTAGTAAACTTAGTGTATCACCTGTGTTTTGCAGGTCCCGCCGGCTTGCGTTTGGGGCGGGCGTCGCCGCCTTTTCCGCCCTTGGCGGCCCCGGCTGCCGCAGCGCGGGCCTTGTTCTTCTTGCTGTTGGGCTTGCCGACCGGCGGCTTGGGACCCTTGGCCTTGAACGGCTTGGCCGCAGGCGCGCCAGGTTTGGTCATCCGTTTGGATGGATCGGACGCCCCCTTCGGCTTGGCGGTCACCGCCGGTTTCGGTTTGCTGGGGCGGGTGTCTGCGCGCGGCTCCCGGCGCTCTTCCCGCGGCGGCTTGTCTTTCCATTCCTTTCGCGGCGGGCGGCTGTCTTCACCGCCTTCTGCCTTGTGGCGGTAGGGTTTCGGGCCGTCTTCCTTGCCCCGGTGCGGCTTGGGTTTGCGGTCACCCTTGAAGCCGCCTTTCGGCCCGCCGGGCCCGCGGCGCGGGGCGGGGGCCAGTTCCGGCGCCTCGGCCAGCTGGGTCAGCACGGTGCCCGGTTCCAATTCGGTCTTGCCGTCCAGTGCTTTCAGGAAGCCCTCGACCGCGCCTTCGCTGATTTCGGCAAAGGTCTCGTTGTCCTGCACCCGGATGGCGCCGATGGCATCGCGGTCGATATTGCCGGCCTTGCACAGCATCGGCAGTACCTTGCGCGGGTCGGCCCCGGCCTCGCGGCCGCCGGTCAGTGAGAACCAGACCGACGGGCCAAAGGGCTTGCGTTCTTTACGTTCCTTGCGCGGTTCCGGCGTGTCCGCCGGGCGCAGCTCTTCCGGTGCCGAGTGGCGGCTGCGGAACAGACGCAGATAGGTGGCGGCGACTTGCTCAGGCGTGAAGCTGTCCAGCAGGGTCTGGACGCCGGCTTGCTCGTTCTCCTCAACGGGCTGCTGCCAGACGGGGTCGGCCAGCATCCGCTCCTCATCCCGCGCCAGCACATCGTCGGCAGAAGGGGCTTCGCAGTGCTCTGCCGTCAGCTTGGCCCATTTCAGCAGGCGCAGAGCCTTGGACCGCGCCTTGGGCGGTGCGATCAGCGCGCTGACGCCCTTGCGGCCGGCGCGGCCGGTGCGGCCCGAACGGTGCAGCAGGGTTTCGTGGTTCGAGGGAAGCTCCGCATGGACCACCAGCTCCAGCCCCGGCAGGTCAATGCCGCGTGCTGCCACGTCGGTGGCCACGCAGACCCGGGCGCGCCCGTCGCGCATCGCCTGCAGCGCATGGCTGCGCTCGGTCTGGCTCAGCTCGCCCGACAGCGTCACCACCGGCAGGCCGCGGTTGGTCAGCCGCGCTGCCAGACGGTTCACCGCTGCACGGGTGTTGGCAAATACGATGGCGCTTGGCGCCTCATAGTAGCGCAGCACATTGATGATGGCGTTTTCCGCGTCCGCTTGCGCCACGCTCATCAGCCGGTATTCGATATCCGCGTGCTGCTTGGTTTCGCCAGCGGTCTTGATCCGCATCGCATCGCGCTGGAAGGTTTCGGCCAGGCTGGCAATCGCCGGCGGCACGGTGGCGGAGAACAGCAGGGTGCGGCGCTCTTCCGGTGCTTCGCTCAGGATGAATTCCAGATCCTCGCGGAAGCCGAGATCGAGCATCTCGTCCGCTTCATCCAGCACCACGCCGCGCACGTTGCTGAGGTCGATGGAGCCGCGCATGATGTGGTCGCGCAAACGGCCCGGCGTTGCCGCGACGATATGGGCTCCGCGCTCCAGCGCGCGGCGTTCGTCGCGCATGTCCATACCGCCCACACAGGAGGCAATCCGCGCGCCAGCGTCGCGGTACAGCCAGCCCAGCTCATGCTTTACCTGCAGCGCCAGCTCGCGGGTCGGGGCAATCACCAGCGCCAGCGGCGCGGCGGCCTCGCCGAAGGCCTCGTCCTCGCCCAGCAGGGTGGGGGCCAGCGCCAGGCCGAAGCCGACGGTCTTGCCCGATCCGGTCTGCGCGGACACTAGCAGGTCGCGCCCCTCGACGTCGGGCTGGGTCACAGCCTCCTGCACTTGGGTCAGGGTTTCATATCCGCGTTCTTGCAGGGCGTTTGCCAGGGCTTGTTTCACGAGTGGGGCTGTCTTTCCCGCGAGGCGCATCCGGCCTCAGCGTCAGGAGAAATGAAAGAAGGCTGCCCGTCCGGGGCAGCCTTCGGGAGTTCTGCAAAATACGGCAGGCGGCTTAGAAGCCCAGGCCTTCGTATTTCTTCTTGAACTTGGACACGCGGCCGCCGGCGTCCATCAGGCGCGAGGTGCCGCCGGTCCAGGCCGGGTGCACGGTCGGGTCGATGTCCAGTGCCAGCTGATCACCTTCAGCACCCCAGGTGGAGCGCATCTTGATGATGGTGCCGTCGGTCATTTTGACGTCGATGAAGTGGTAATCGGGATGGGTGTCTTTTTTCATGATACCGCTCCTCAGGCTTTCTTGGGCTTGTAGTTCGCATCTTCTGCGATACGGGCCGATTTACCGCGGCGCGAGCGCAGGTAGTACAGCTTGGCGCGGCGGACACGGCCGCGGCGCACCACTTCGATCGAGTCGATGTTGGTCGAGAACAGCGGGAACACACGCTCCACGCCTTCGCCGAACGAAATCTTGCGGACGGTGAACGAGCCGGCAATGCCCGAGCCGTTCTTGCGGCTGATGCAAACGCCTTCGTACATCTGCACGCGCGAACGCGAGCCTTCGGTCACCTTGTAGCCGACACGGATGGTGTCACCGGCTTTGAAGTCGGGGATCTCTTTCCCCAGGGCGGCGATCTGTTCCGCCTCCAGCTGTGCGATCAGGTCCATCGCAACTCTCCTAAATCTGCCTGCGGTTCATGCCGCAGAGGTTTGTGCCGTCATGAGAGCTCCTGGTCTTCACCGGGTCCCGCCAAATGGCAGCCCGCCAGAGATCACGCCGTCTGTTCCTTGCTGCTGGCGGCAGGGTCCAAAGCGAAAACCGAAGAAGATTTCCTGGGGAGTGATCCAACAGCCAGCGGCCCGGAGCCGCAAATGCGAATCCAGACCGGCGCTGTATACGTCCGCGGCCCCAACAAAACAAGTGCCTGGCTGCGCTGCAGGCAAGAGTTTTCACAAAACTCTTGCCAAATGTTTTCTCAAAAGATTTCGGGCTGATGGCCCCTCTTTCAGGCCTCAGCCCGTCTGGTCGTCGACCGTGGCGTCCGGGGCGTTCTTCTTGACCGACTCGATACCGCCGTCGCGGCTGGAGGCGCTGGCGTAGCTCTGCGAAGTGCCGATCACCTGGCCATTGGTGGCCTTGAGATTGAACATATGCTTGCCGGAGGAGGTCTCTTTGCGCTCATAGCGCGCATCGTCGCCTGCGTTTTTCTTGACCGACGCGATGCCGTTCTCGGCACTGGCCTTCTGCTTGTAGCCTTCGCTGGCCAGGATGTTCTCGCCGTTGCCTGCTTTCAGCCGGAACCGGAATTCACCTGCGTTGTCGGTATAAAGTTCAAATTTTGCAGCCACCCTGTTCACTCCTAATTCTTCATGAATATGAGCGGACTAAAGCACGGCTTGCGGCGCCCGGCAACGGTCAGCCGCAGCTGGCGCCGCCGGAGCGGCATGCCAGGACGGCCCTTCAGCCCCGGTTTTGTGTCTTGCGGCAATAGGCGTCCCACAGATCCGGGCGGCGGGCTTTGGTGATTTCTTCGCTCATGTCATGCCGCCATTCGGCAATCTTGCCATGGTGGCCGGACATCAGGATCTCGGGGATTTCCCGGCCTTTCCATTCGGCGGGGCGGGTATACTGCGGATGCTCCAGCAGACCGGAAGAGAAGCTCTCCTCCTCGGTGGAGGCCTGGTTGCCGAGCACCCCGGGGATCAGCCGCACGGTGGCGTCGATCAACGCCTGCGCCGCCAGTTCGCCGCCGGTCATGACGAAGTCGCCCAAGGAGACTTCCTGGATGCCGTAATGCTCCAGCACCCGTTCATCGACGCCTTCGAAGCGTCCGCACAGCAGGGTGATGCCGTCGCATTGGGCAAAGCCCTGCATCATCTGCTGGTTCATCGGCCGGCCGCGCGGGGTCAGGTAGACCAGCGGCCAGTTGCCCCGGGTATCCGCCATCGTGTGCTCGATCGCCTCGCCCAGGACGTCGGCGCGCAGCACCATGCCCGCGCCGCCGCCCGCTGGGGTGTCATCCACGTTGCGGTGCTTGCCGATCCCGAATTCGCGCAGATCCACGGTTTCCAGCTGCCAAAGGCCTTCCTGCAGCGCCTTGCCGGTCAGGCTTTCGCCCAGCACGCCGGGAAAGGCCGAAGGGAACAGCGTGATGATCTTGGCCTTCCACACCCCTGCCAGATCCGGCGTTGGCGTCATCAGCTCGCGCGGCTTCAGCGTGGGGCGGATCGCCTTGCGGCCATGAGATTTGCTTGGTGCTGTCATAATGGTGCTGTTTAGTGCAGTCAGAATTACACGCAATAAAAAGCTTTGGTGTTTCGATGAATTCAGGACAGCCGCGTCCGGCTGACGGGGACGATCCGTTTGCTGCGATAGACGCGGTACAGGCCCGGACGCAGGCGCTTTGGCCCAGGGCAGCCGCGGCAGCCGGTCTTCCCGAAGCCGGGGCCATCTTTCGCAGGATGCAGGTCAGCAGCGGTGTTGAGCACCGCCGCCGTGTCTTGGAGGTGAGGACCTCCGGCGGCCAGAGCGTTGTCTTGCGCGCCGATTTTGGGACGTCCGATCCGGTTCGGAATACCAGATTTCTGGACCGGCATCAGGCCGCTGCAGACTGTCTGAAGGCTGAAACAGGCGTGGCGGTTCCAGCGCTGCTTTGGCGGGACACGTCAAGCCCTGCCGTTCTGATGGAATTTATTCAGGGGGATACCGCGCACCGTGAATTGGCGCTCACGGAATACGGGTTCGGGGACCGGGGCAGTATTCTGCGGCGGATTGGTCAAGCGGTGGCCGTCTTGCACAAGGTGTCTGGGGCCGGAGACCGGCAATTCTGGCCAAAGCCCTTTCTGACCCGTGTTTCAAGCCAGGCGCAGGCCGTGCGCGACGGGCAGCTGCCGGTGCCGAAACCCAACAAGTTCCTGGGGCTTTGCGCTTACCTGCACCGGGCAGCGCGGCGTGCGCGGGGGCAATCCTTTAGCGCTGCAGTCGAGCATGGCGATCTGCATTTTCGCAATATCCTCATGTCGGAGACCACCGTCTCCTTCATCGACTTTTCAAACCATGACGGCATCTTCCCGCAGCGCGACCTAGCCAATATCTGGCTGGCAAACTGCCCCGACCATCTGGTCGCGGGGGGCCTGTCGCCCGGGTTCGGGATGGTTGCGCAAGCAGATTGGGACGCTTTTCAGGAGGGGTATGGCGCAGATCTGGTAAATGATCCTGTGTTCCGTTTCTTTTATGCCCACCGCCTGCTTAAATGCTGGGTAGGATTGAGCCGCAAGCCGCGGGAGCAGCAGCTGAAAAGTGCGCAGGTTGCGACAAGGATCGTTCAGGTTCTTGAGTTGCTTCTGGCTGATGAAGCCGGCTGAGCAGCCGCCTCAGAACAGCCCCTCGGGCGGGTCAGCAATGATGCGGCCCTGGCTCAGATCAACGGTCGGCACCGCCTCCAGGGTGAAGGGCAGCAGCACTGTGGCCTTCAGTCCCGGACCGTGGATCTCCAGCAGATCGGACGCGCCGTGGTTCTGCACCGATTTCACCGTGCCCAGCAGGGTGCCGCCGGTGTCAAAGACCTCCAGCCCGATCAGATCGGCGTGGTAGAATTCGTCATCCGGCAGCTGCGGCAGCTGATCGCGGCGGGCAAACAGGCGCAGCCCCTTGATTGCGTCAGCGTCTTCCTTAGTTTCCACCCCGCCGATCCGCGCGGCAAAGCCGTTCTTGATTGGGCGTGTGATCATCAGGGAATAGTTTTGGCTGCCGTCCTCATTGCTGAGGGGGGAGTAATCTTCGATCTCTTCCGGAATGGCGCAGAAGCTCTTGAGCCGCACCTCGCCGCGCACGCCGAAGGCGCCGGCCACCGCTCCCACGCAGATCAGTTCGCTCATGGTGTTATTCCTTTGCACAGAACCCTGCGCGCAGCCATTGGCCGCCGGATTGTTCGCAGAGTTCCACTTGGTGGTTGCGTTCAAAGAAGATGCCCGCGGTAAAGGCTACTGCAACAAAAAATACAAGCCGTATCAACCGTCCCATCGGCGGCCTCAGCGGGTTTCAAGCGGCAGATCCGCCATCCGGCTTTCCCAGCCTTGTTCCTCCAGCTCCGGCGTGTCCGAGAGCCGCTCCGGGTAGCCGATGCAGAAATAGCCGATCAGCTGCCAGCCTTGCGGTGCGTTCAGGTCGCGGTTCAGCTGCTCCGGATCGAGCACCGAGACCCAGCCCAGACCCAGCCCTTCGGCGCGCAAGGCAAGCCAGAACAGGGTGATGGCGGTGACCACGGAATAGCGGCGCATCTCCGGCATGGTGGCGGCACCCAGGCCGTGACCCTGGGCGGTTTCGTCGTCGCAATAGATGGCCAGCTGCACCGGCGCGTCACGCATGCCGGAGAGCTTCAGCCCGGCATAGCGTCCGGCGCGCTCGCCGGAATAACCCGACAGCGCCTCGGCATTGGCTTTCTCGAAATTCTTCAGCGCAGCGGCGCGGGCGGTTTCGCTGTCCACCCGCAGGATGCGCCAGGGTTCGCTCAGGCCCACCGACGGGGCGAGCGGAATGGCGGATAGGCAGCGCATCAGCACTGCCTCCTCCACCGGATCTGAACGGAACCGGCGCACGTCGCGCCGGAGCCGCATCAGCAGATCAAGCTGGCTGCGGAACTCTTCGGGAAAAGCGCCCCGCAGCTCCACGGAATTATTCCGCGTCTGCAGCTGCTTCGGCGGCTTCAGCAGCCTTTGCAGCTTTCTCTTCTGCACGCTCCTGGGCTTTCTTGCCCGGGGTACCTTTTTTCGGGTTGCTGCGCTCGGCCTTCTCGCGGACGCCGGCTGCTTCCAGCATGCGGGCGATACGGTCGGTCGGCTGGGCGCCCTGGTCGAGCCAGTACTGCACGCGCTCCATGTCCATTTTCACGCGCTCTTCCGAATCTTTCGGCAGCAGCGGGTTGTAGGTGCCCAGCTTCTCGATGAAGCGGCCGTCGCGCGGCATGCGGCTGTCAGCAGCCACGATGCGGTAGAAGGGACGCTTTTTAGAGCCGCCGCGGGCCAAACGGATTTTCATTGCCATGGGTACATCTCCTTTGATGGCGTTGTCCGGGGTATGCCCCGGTTGTTCCTGTTGTCTTTGTTATTCTTGGTGTTTCTTGTGGTGGCGGATAACTTCATCAATGATGAAGTTCAAAAATGCCTTGGCGAATTCAGGGTCCAGATCGGCCTGTTTTGCCAAGTCTTCGAGCCGTGCGATCTGCGCCGCTTCGCGGGCCGGATCGGACGCGGGAAGGTCGTGTTCGGCCTTGAGCCGGCCCACCGCCTGGGTGTGCTTGAACCGCTCGCCCAAGGTATAGACGAGGATCGCATCCAGGCGGTCGATGCTTTCGCGGTGGCCCTTCAGCAGCTGAGCTGCGCGGGCAACGGGATCTTGGATATCTGTCGTCATCAGGGTCTCCGCAATGCAGCAGGCCGGGGGGCCGCCAAGGGGGTGCCGCGCGTGCAGCGGGTGTGCACCACCTGTGCACCGCCGCAGTGCAGCGACATGGTATCCGCGCGCTGATCAGTCAATGGCCCAGCCCTCCGGTTTGAAGAGCGGGTCGGCATAATGGGCGATTTCCATGTCGATGCCATGCGCGGTCTGGCTGTCCTTCAGGGCGTCCGGGGCGGGGTGGCGGTAGACCGCGTCGTTGCCGTCGATGGTGGCGGCCTCGTGGTCCTTCTTGGCGCCGAGCCGTTCCGCGAGCCGGATCGAGTCGAGATTCTTGGGGTCGATATAGCTGACCGCAGTCTCCCAGCCCAGATTTGAATAAAAATGGCGGCGTGCGGCGTGCGCAGCCTCCAGCGCATAGCCCTTGCCGGCCGCACCGGGCCAGATGATCCAGGCGATCTCGCGCTCGGGCCAGCCTGCGGGCTGCCAGCCGCCGGCCATGCCATAGGTCTCGCCGCTGTTCTTGTCGTGGATCATCCACATGCCAAAGCCGCGCACCTGCCAATGGCCGATCTCGGCGGCATAGAGCATCCAGGCCTCGTAAGGGTTCAGCGGCCCACCCATGAAGCGGGAGCGGTAGGAGCTGAAAGTGGCCTTGAAGTCCGGGTAGTCCTGCGGCTCGGGGCCGCGCAGGATCAGGCGGCGGGTTTCGATCACCGGGATGTCAAACGGCATCAGCGCGCTCCTTCCACGGGAAGGGCGCGGCCGGGCCGGGATATGGTCCGGAGCAGGCGCATCAGTGCAGCATACCCCGTGCAGCCTGCGGGCCGGACACGCGGGGCGGCGGCATATGGCGCCAGGCGCGGATGTTGGGCGCGGGCTGCAGGCGGAAGGAGACCGGTTTTTCCGGGCGGGCGCCGACACGGCGGGCCAGCGCGATGGAGGCGTCGTTTTCCTCCGGCACGTAGGAGACGATCGTGTCCCAGCCGGCCTCGGAGAACAGCCAGTCGAGCACGGCCTGCGCCGCTTCGCTCGCATAGCCCTTGCCGCGGCCCGGTTCCATCAGGTGCCAGGACAGTTCCGGTTCCGGCCAGCCTTTGGGGAACCAGGGGCCGACGAGGCCGACGGTCATCCCGGTGCTGCGTTCGACCACGGCAAACAGGCCGTAGCCGTGCAGGTGCCAATGGCCGATGATGGTGGCAATCGACCACCACAGCGAGTCGGGATCGTTTGCCGCATCAATGAAGCGCGGCGCCCCCGCGTCGAGGAAGGCGGTATTGGCGTCAAACTCCGGATCGGCCGGAGAAATCAGCATCAGCCGTTTGGAAACAAGCCGCGGATACGGCTTCTGCGCATCAGTCATCTTATACCCCTCTGCCCGGGCGGCGGGCCGCCCGGCAAAATTTTCACCCATCCGGCGAAAGAGTATCGGGGAGACTGCGTAATATTCTGTTAAACGGACCGCCGTTGCCGCCGCCGCGCCAGCCTGGTTCCTGCAAATTTGATGGAAGCTCATGCGTATGCCTCCATCCCGCCGTCGCCATTTTGCCGCAGATGGCGGTAGACCAGAACCTTTGTTTCAAAGGCGGCCTCGGCATCGGTGTCACGCTGCGCGCCGGATCGTTCGGCGGCTTTTGCGGACCGAAGGTTGTCCGGGTCGACGTAGCTCACCAGTGAGGGCAGCTCCAATGCGGTCAGCGCAAAGTCCCGCACGGCTGCAATGGCCTCGGCAGCCAGGCCCTGGCCCTCGAAACCGGCGGTGAGAAGGTAGCCGAGCTCGTGTTCGCGGTCGCCGTATTCCATTCCGGCAGAGAAGAAACCAGCGACAACGCCCGATGTCCGCTGCTCAGCCGTCCACATGCCGGCTCCGCGCAGCTGCCACCCTGCAGCATACTGGGTGAAATCCAGCCAGGCGCTTTGCCGGCTGAAGGGGCCGTTCATATAGCGGGCGCGGTCCGACATCAGGATGGCAGCATAATCCGGGAAGTCCTCCAGCCGGGGCGCCCGGAGCACCAAGCGCGCAGTTTCCAGCTGCGGCACGTGGCTGCTCAGCTGCTGCGCAAGTGCAGCAGCCGCGCCGGAGGCTGCGGCCTCCCAGGGATATGCTGCCCTGGTGGTCACTTCTTCTTGCCGAAGCCGCTGAGGCCTGCGGGCAGGCCCATGCCGCCACCCAGACCGGGGAGGCCGCCGGGCAGGCCGCCTTTGCCGCCCATCGCCTTGGCCGCCGCTTCCAGCGCCTTGGGGTCCATCTGGCTGGGGTCCATGCCGCCCATGTCCGGCATGCCGCCCTTGCCGAACATGCCCTTCATAGCCTGTTTCAGCATCTTGCCTTTGCCCATCTTGCCCATCTTCTTCATCACATCGGCCATCTGCCGGTGCATCTTCAGAAGCTTGTTAAGGTCAGACACTTCCATGCCGGAACCGGCCGCGATGCGTTTCTTGCGGCTGGCCTGCAGCAGAGCGGGGTTGGCGCGCTCCTTCTTGGTCATTGACTGGATCATAGCGATCTGGCGCTTCAGCACCTTATCGTCCATGCCGGCGTCCTGCACCTGCTTGGCCATTTTGCCCATGCCGGGCATCATCTGCATCATGCCCTCCATGCCGCCCATCTGGAGCATCTGTTCAAGCTGCATCTTCAGGTCGTTCATGTTGAACTGACCCTTCATCATGCGCTTCATCATCTTCTCGGCCTGTTCGGCCTCGATGGTTTCTTGGGCCTTCTCGACCAGCGCCACGATGTCGCCCATGCCGAGGATGCGGCCGGCGATCCGGTCTGCCTCGAAGGTTTCCAGCGCGTCCATCTTCTCGCCCAGGCCGACAAAGCGGATCGGCTTGCCGGTGACGGCGCGCATGGACAGGGCGGCGCCGCCGCGGCCGTCGCCGTCCATCCGGGTGAGGACCACGCCGGAGATGCCGATCTTGGCGTCGAATTCCTCGGCCACCTCGACGGCGACCTGGCCGGTCAGGCCGTCGACGACCAGAAGGGTCTCGCGCGGGGAGACAACATTGCGGACGTCCTCGACCTCCTGCATCAGGGTCTCATCGATGTGCAGGCGGCCGGCGGTGTCGAGCATGTAGACGTCGTAGCCGCCGAGCGTTGCCTGCTGCTTGGCGCGTTTGGCGATGTCGACGGGTTTCTGGCCGGGCACGATCGGCAGGGTGTCGACGCCGATCTGCGCGCCGAGCACCGCCAGCTGGTCCATCGCCGCCGGGCGGTAGACGTCGAGCGAGGCCATCAGGACCTTCTTGCCCTCTTTCTCCTTCAGCCGCTTGGCCAGCTTGCCGGTGGTGGTGGTCTTGCCGGAGCCCTGCAGGCCGACCATCAGTACGGGGGCGGGCGGGTTGTCGACCTTGAGCTTGCCGGGATCCTCGTCGCCGCGCAGCACATCGACCAGCGCGTCGTGCACGATCTTGACGACCTGCTGGCCCGGGGTCACCGATTTGGTGACGGCCTGGCCGGTGGCCTGCTCCTGCACCTTCTTGACGAAGTCGCGGGCAACTGGCAGCGAGACGTCGGCCTCCAGCAACGCCACGCGGACCTCGCGCAGGGCGGATTTGACGTCCTCTTCGCTGAGGGCGCCCTGCTTGGTGAGCCGGTCAAAGACGCCGGAAAGGCGTTCGGATAGATTTTCAAACATGCCTGCGGCCTCCTGATGCCGGTTTCAACTGTGGCGCCCCCGTATGTAGGGGACAAGCGATCCATGCGCAAATGCCCGCCGGTCCTCGTGTCCGTCATGAGGGCAAACCAAACGGGTTTGCCCCCACGGGCGTAACACGCTGGTGGGGGGCGATCCCTGGCACGGGCAGGGACCGGAAGACTCAGATCTCCCGGATGTATGGGCAGGCGTTACGCGGATTGGCCGCCGGAGTCAACCTTTGCAGGGCCGGCGGCAGGCAACCAGGCATTGATGGCCTCCGCCAGCCGATGCGGGCCGCGGCCGTTGGTGTAGGCCTCGGTCACCGGGTGGCGTCCGGCGCTCATGCCGCTGTCCAGCACCAGAACGGGGCGGTAGAGCGTGCGGCTGCGGCCCACGCTGCGGCTGGTGGTGCTTTCCACCTCGGCGTGGGAGAGGTCGGCGAGGCGGTGCTCCACCTGGCTGTGGCCGAACACCGACTGGCGGCGGATCATGATGCGGCCGCCGGGGCGGTCGAGGATCACCTGCACCCGGCGCACGAACAGGCAGAAGGCGGCAAACCCCATGCCGCCGCCCAGAGCGGCAAAGCCCAGTCCGAACCAGAGGTTTTCACCGCCGGTGGCGGCGCCTAGGCCCGCGCCAACGAAAGCCAGGATAAACAGGGCAAGCGCAATGCCGATGAACCACGGCGTGTCTGCCAGGATCAGCTGTCCGGGCGTGTTGCGGGTGATTTTCATGGCTTCAGCTTACCCTTGGGGAGGCTGCGGTTCAGGGGAAACTCGCGGCTTGGCCGTCAGATATGAGCGGCAAGCAGCGCAGCTGCGCCTTCTGCGCGCTTGACTCGGAGGGGGTGGCTTGGCCAACATCGGGAGGTTGGCCCACAGCCGCACTCACAGGCAGGGCCTGCCCGGAGGGGCATCGAGGCAGATCTTCAGAACAGGCATGATGCGCGAACCTTAGCGTCCGCGGCCGTTGGCGGGCAGCCGCATCAGCTATGGGAGGATCTGAGAACATGCGCGTTTTCACTATTCTGGGACCGTCGCAGTCCGGCAAATCAACGCTTGCAACGGCGCTGGCCAATCTGGACAGCGCCGCCGGTAAACGGCAGGAGGCTGCAGGCGTCGCCGCTTTGCAGCCTTTTTCATTTATGGGCGAGGACTGGGCCGCGATCGACATCGCGGGCGGGGCCGACAATCTGGCGCAGGCGGGCCCGGCACTGGCCGCCAGCGACGCTGCCGTCATCTGCGTGCCGGCTGACGCCGGCGCTGCGGTGCTGAGCGCGCCGTACCTGCGCAAGGTGGAAGAGGCGGGGATCCCCGCCTTTATTTTTGTCAACCGCATGGACCAGGCAACGGACCGTGTGGCGGAAATCGTGGCCGCGCTGCAGGCCTATTGCAGCCACAACATCATCCTGCGGCAGGTGCCGATCCGTGAGGATGGGCAGGTTGTGGGTGCTGTGGATCTGATTTCGGAACGCGCCTGGCAGTACCAGGAGGGCAAGCCCTCGGCGCTGATTGAGCTGCCGGTGGCGATGTATGCGCGCGAGCAGGAGGCGCGGACCGAGCTGCTGGAAGCGCTGGCGGATTTCGACGACACGCTGCTGGAGGAGCTGATCGAGGATCAGAAGGTGATGGCGGAGGAGGTTTACGACGTTGCCACCAAGGTGCTGCAGCATAACGATCTGATCCCGGCGCTGATGGGCTCGGCCGAGCACAAGAACGGCATCCTGCGGCTGATGAAGTCGCTGCGCCATGAGGCGCCGGATGTGGGCGCGGCGCTGGAGCGGCTGTCGCAGGATGGCAAGGTGGTTGCGGTCGGCTGCATGGCGGATCTCGTCAAGCATCTGGGCAAGACGGTGATGGTGCGGGCGCTGGACGGCAGTGTCGGCAACGGCGTGCCGGTGGGCGGCGCAACATTGGGATCGCTGACCGGTGTCGGCTCGGCGGCCGTCACCCGCCTGACGCCCGGGGATATGGGGCAGGCGGTGAAGTCGGACCATTTGAACCTGGGCTATGCCTATGGCCCGGACGGGACGGCGCCGCTGCCGGACTGGGCGCAGCCGCGGCCCTCGACCTTCCGGCGGGTGATCACCCCGGTGCATGAGAAGGACGATGCGCGGCTGTCGGGCGCGCTGGAGCGGCTGGCGGAGATCGACCCGGCGCTGGTGGTCGGGCAGGAGGAGGCCAGCGGCCATGTGCTGCTGAACCTGCAGGGGCCGCTGCACATGCGCCGCATCAAGCAGGCGTTGAAGGACGAGTTCGGGGTCGAAGTGGAGGAAGGGCCGGTGCCGCCGGCGCTGCGCGAGACCATCAGGAAATCCGTGCAGGTGCATCACCGCCACCGCAAGCAGTCCGGCGGCGCAGGCCAGTTTGCCGACGTGGTGATCGAGGTGAAGCCGCTGCCCCGCGGCAGCGGGTTTGTGTTCGAGGAAACGGTGAAGGGCGGCGCGGTGCCCAAGAACTATATCCCCTCGGTCGAGGCCGGTGCGCGCGAGGCGCTGGCGCAGGGGCTGAACGGCCACCCGGTGGTGGATGTCTGCGTGACGCTGAAAGATGGCAAGCATCACTCGGTGGACAGCTCCGACTATGCCTTCCGCACCGCCGGCAAGAACGCGGTGAAGGAGGCGCTGGCGGAGGCGGGCGCGGTGCTGCTGCAGCCGATTATGCGGGTGCATATCCATGTGCCGTCGGTGTTCACCGGCGGGCTGGTGCCGGTGGTGAGCGGCATGAAGGGCCAGATCCTGGGCTTTGAGGCCGAGGATGGCGTCGCGGGCTGGGATGTGTTCGAGACGCTGCTGCCGATGTCGGCGCAGGATGAGCTGTGCAACACGCTGGCCAGCGCCACCCGCGGCACCGGCTGGTTCAGCACCGATTTCGACCACTACGAGGAGGCGCGCCGGGCGGACTTTGCCGAGGCGTGAACCGGCGGGGCGGTGGGCGGAATCGCCCACCCTACGGCTGGTTTTGCGGGGTGGGCAATTTGCCCGCCGCCTGGCGCAGCGCCTTGCCCACCATCTGAATTGGCGCAAAACGGGGCGCAGGGGGCGGAACAGCTCTTGCGCCCCGCGGCCGTTTTTTGTGATCTGCGCAGCAACCCGACACGGACTTGCGGAGAAAGATCATGGATGCGTCATCGGCCTATCAGGACAGCCTGCCCATCTCCTCGGATGCGCTGCTGAAGCAGCTGGACGACTGGGGCATCGCCTACCGGCTGCACACCCATGTGCCGCTGCGCACGGTGGAGGATGCCAAGTCGGTCGAGGGGGAGTTCATGGTGCCGGGCGAAAACGCCCTGCGGCTGAAGAACCTGTACCTGCGGGACAAGAAGAAGCGGAACTATCTGGTGACGCTGCAGCAGGACCGGGAAATCGACCTGAAAAGCCTGGGCGCGGAGATCGGCGTGGGCAACCTGTCGTTCGGCTCAGCCGACCGGCTGCTGGAGAACCTCGGCATCCGCCCCGGCGCGGTCAGCCCGCTGGCGATGATCACCGGCGCGGGGAAGGGCGTCACCTTCTATATGGATGCGCAGGCGCAGGAGGCGGATGTGATTTACATGCATCCGCTGGTCAATGACCGCACGGTGGCGATGACGCGCGATGATGTGATGGCGTTCTTTGAAAAGACCGGCGTTGCGGTGAACTGGGTCTAACCGGCCTTTTCGTCCTCCAGCGCCAGATCCAGCGCCGCGGCGGCGTGGGCGGCGGAGGGGTTCACGAACAGGAAGCCGCCGGCCTCGAAGCTGACGTCGTCGGTATGATCGGGGAAGGCCAGCGGAAGCTCGGTGCAGGCCAGCAGGATGGCGGTGCCGGGCTGGGCGTGTTGCGTGCAGAAGCGCAGCAAGCGGTCCTGCGCAGTGGCTGAAGCGCCGCCGTAGAAATCCTCGTCGATCATCGCTTGCATTTCGGCGATCTCCGCCGCCGGGAGAGTGTCATTGGCGCTGACGCCGTGTTCGGCAAGGACATTGGCATAGTTGCGGGCCTGCATGGTGACGGCAGTGCCCAGCACCAGCGCCTGCGCGGCGCCGGTTTCGGCGGTGGCCTTGGCGGTGGCGCCGAAGATGCTGATGATTGGCATCATTACACCCTCTTGTATCGCATGCAGCCGGGCGTGCGGGGTGTTGGAGGCGATCAGGGCGAAGTCGCAGCCTGCGCGCTCCAGCGTCAGCATGGCCTCACGGAAGACGGCGTCGAAGGCGGCCCAGCTGGCCTCATCCCCCGGGCGGCCTCGCAGCGCGCGGGTCTGGGCCTGCACCACGGATTCGATGGTGATCGGCGGTGCCGGCAGCGGAGAACCTGCGCCGCGGTCTGCAAAGAACCTTCCGGCACCTTCGCAGATGGCGCGGTAGTAGTCGATGGTGGAGGCCCAGCCGACGCCGCCGAGAATGCCGATCTTCTTCATCAAATTGCCCGCCCTTGAAATGCCGATACGGGCAGACTGGCACGGCAGCATAGGCCTGCCAAACGCAAAAAACGCCGCCAGCTCTCCGCGGGGAGGGCTGGCGGCGTTGCCGGGATGCCGGGGATCAGGCAGCCAGGGCTTCGATCTGGCCTTTGGCCTTTGCCAGTGCACCGTCGGCGTCGATCGACATCGCGTCGGCGGCCACAATCTCAACATCGTTGATGCCGATGAAGCCCAGCACGTGGCGCAGGTAGGTGGTGGCAAAGTCGATGTCGGACCCGGCCTGGGTGCCGCCCGAAGCCATGACGATGACGGCGCGCTTGCCTTCCAGCAGGCCGATGGGGCCGTTTTCAGTGTATTGGAAGGTGAGGCCAACTCGGGCCACCAGATCGATCCAGGCTTTCAGGGTGGAGGGCACCGAGAAGTTGTAGACCGGCGAGCCGATGACGATGGTGTCGGCCTGCTTCAGCTCCTCGACCAGCGAGTCGGAGAGGGCGAGCAGCTGTTTCTGCTCGTCGCTGCGCTGGTCTGCCGGGGTAAAGTTGGCGCCCACCCAGGCGCCGTCCAGCAGCGGCAGCGGCGCGGCCAGGTCGCGGCGGATCACCTGCTCAGCGCCGAGGCGGCTGACGATCTGGGCCGAGAGGTCGCGGGTGACGGAGCCCTCGATGCGGGCGGAGGAGTCGATGTGGAGAACGGTGCGGGTCATTTTCATGTTCCTGTGCTTGTTGCTGACAGGAATTTGGGGTATTGCAAATTCGAACGCAACGACGATCAAATAACACCATTTGTGCACTGGCGCGCAGTTTGGCTGACAGGGAGACTGGCATGGAAAACTGGGATGAGGTCCGCACCGCATATCAAGTGGCCCGCATGGGCACGGTCAGCGGCGCGGCCGAAGTGCTGGGGGTGCATCATGCCACGGTGATCCGCCACATTGACGCGATCGAGGCGCGGCTGGGGGTGAAGCTGTTCCAGCGCCACGCCCGCGGGTATACGCCGACCGAGGCCGGGCAGGACCTGTTGCGGGTGGCGCAGGCCACGGATGACCAATTCAGCCAGCTGGTCGGGCGGCTGAAGGGGCAGGGCGATGATGTCTCCGGTGAGCTGGTGGTGACCTCGCTGGCGTCCTTTGCGCCGATGATGGTGCCGGCGCTCAAGGAATTTCAGGACATGCATCCGGGGCTGATCATCCGCTATCTGACCGGCGACCGGCTGTTCCGGCTGGAATATGGCGAGGCGCATGTGGCGGTCCGCGCGGGCAATGCGCCGGATCAGCCGGACAACGTGGTGCAGCCCTTCATGCAGCAGCAGATCGGGCTGTATGCCGCCAAGTCCTATGCCGAAAAATACGGACTGCTGAAGGGGGTGGAGGATATCCCCAATCACCGCTTTGTCGGCCAGGACGACGAGAGCAGCCGGGCACCGTTTTCGCGCTGGCTGCGGGCCAATGCGCCGGCTGAGGCGATTGCCTTTCGCTGCACGGATGGCTTTACCCTGAAGTCCGCGGTGCGCAGTGGTGCGGGGATCGGTTTCATGGCGGCCTGGGAGGCGCGGCAGGAACCGGATCTGGTGGAGATGATGGCACCGCAGGAAGAATGGGCAGGCACTCTGTGGCTGGTCACCCATGTGGACCTGCACCGGACCACCAAGGTGCAGGCCTTCCTGAAGTTTCTGAAGGAGCAGGTCAAGGATTGGCAGCTGTGAGCGAGGCGCTGCGCGGGCATCTGGCGATGCTGATGTTCTCGGCGCTGGTGGCGGGGTCGTTTTCGCTGGGCGTCATGGTGGCGAATGAAATCGCGCCGGCGGCACTGAACGCGGCACGGTTTGGCATTGCGGCAGTGGTCATTGGTGCAGCGGCGATGGCCACCACCGGACTGCGGCGCGCCCATTTCCGCGCGCCGTGGCGGTTTGCGGTGCTGGGCGGGCTGTTTGGCGGTTATTTCGTGCTGATGTTCTACGGGCTGCAGACGGCGGCGCCGGTCAGCGCGGCGGCGGTGTTCACGCTGGTGCCGGTGATGAGTGCGCTGTTCGGCTGGCTGCTGCTGCGCCAGATCACCACCCCCTGGATGGCCGTGGCGCTGGCGCTGGGCGCGGCCGGGGCGGTCTGGGTGATCGTGCGCGGCGATCTGGGCGCGCTGGCGGCGTTCGAGATCGGCCAGGGCGAGATCATCTATTTCTGGGGCTGTGTGCTGCATGCCATCTACACGCCGATGGTGCGCAAGCTGAACCGGGGCGAGCCGGCCGTGGTCTTTACCTTTGGAATGCTGCTGGCGGGCGGCGCGCTGCTGGCCGCCTTTGGCTGGCAGGACATCCTGGCCACCGACTGGATGCAGCTGCCCGGCATCGTGTGGATCGGTCTGTTCTACCTAGCGGTCTGTGCCAGCTCCGCCACCTTTGTGCTGCTGCAATACGCGACGCTGCGGCTGCCGTCGGCCAAGGTGATGGCCTATACCTACCTCACTCCCAGCTGGGTGATCCTGTGGGAGATCGCGCTGGGCCGCGGCACCCCGCCGGGCATGGTGCTGATCGGGGTGGCGATGTCGGTGGTGGCGCTGGTGATGCTGCTGGAGGGCGCGCGGGAGCAGCAGCCCGCGTGACCGCTGCGGCACCGGCCAGCGGCGCTTGATGGAGGTCAAGGCGTCTGCGGCTGGCCCGGCTACCATGACAGACACAGGAAACGCGCTCAGGAAACGAGGAGCGTGACATGTTCAAACACATCCTGGTCCCGGTGGACCTGCGGCTGCCCGATCCGGTGTCCAAGGCGCTGGACCTGGCGATGGAATTGGCCCGGATCGAAGGTGCGCGCCTGACCCTGGT
The DNA here is from genome assembly GCF_056158685.1 of Leisingera sp. ABM4_103. Taxonomy (NCBI): domain Bacteria; kingdom Pseudomonadati; phylum Pseudomonadota; class Alphaproteobacteria; order Rhodobacterales; family Roseobacteraceae; genus Leisingera; species Leisingera sp. ABM4_103. Next base: position 1,646,455 of record NZ_JBSWTU010000005.1, read on the forward strand.
CAATGTGTACGGCGGCACTCCCGAGGAGACTTACTCCCACGGCGCGGCTCAGGAAGTCATGACCTCGCTGGCCAGAAAGATCGAGAGCAAGATTGCCGGGAAGGCCGGCGGGGTCAAAGTGGAGGGCATCACGGTCCACTCCAACGACGTCGCGGCAGAGGTGGACGGCATCCTGGCCCGCACGGTGGACGAGACCGGCGCCGATTTGGTGATTGCCGGCAGCCATGCGCCGCGGCTTCTGGATTACATCACCACCTCCCATGCCGGGTATCTGGTGCGCCATTCCAAAGCGTCGGTGTTTGTCGTGCGCTAACTTTCGGGCTGGGTGTCTTCGGCGTTCAGCTCGGCTTCGAGGAAGCGCTCGAAGGCATCCAGGTTCACCGGCTCGAACTGGCCGAAGCCCTGCATCCAGACCGACGCCGCGCGCATGGCGTCGGGCTGAAGCTTGCACCATTTGACCCGGCCGCGCTTTTCCTGGGCGATCAGGCCCGCGCGGGTGAGGATCGTCAGGTGCTTGGAAATCGCCGCCAGCGACATCTCGAACGGTTCCGCCACATCGGTGACGGCCATGTCATCCTCCAGCAGCATGGTGAGGATCGCCCGGCGGGTCGGGTCGGCCAGGGCTGCAAAGACAATGTCGAGAGGATCGCTCATGCCTTCACTCCTATCCACAGCCCGGGGATTTGACAATCGGTCCTGAGCCGTCATGGTAGCGCCTTTCAGGCGCGGAGATTGATGGCATGGCATTGAAGTACTGGCTGGTGATTTTCATCCTCGGCATCGGCTGGGGCATGTCGTTCATGTTCAATGCGATCCTTTTGCGTGAGCTGGGGCCGCTGTCCGTCTCGATGGGGCGGGTGGGGTTCGGCGCGCTGGGCTGCTGGATCTATGTGCTGGCGGCGAGGAAGCCTGTGCCCTCGGCGCCGGGGCGCTGGCTGGCTTTGTTCGGCTTTGGCGTGCTCAGCTATGCCGGGCCTTTTGCATTCTATGCGCTGGGCCAGCAGCATATCGCCAGCGGCGTGGCCGGGATCGTCAATGCCACCACCCCGGCGATGGCCGTTGTCGTCTCGCATTTCTGGCCCGGCGGCGAGCGGGCGACGGTGGTGAAGTCGCTGGGGGTGCTGTGCGGCTTCCTCGGCATCGTGCTGCTGTCGCTGCCGCTGTTGCAGGGCGGCCAGTCGTCGGAGGCCTGGGCGGTGCTGATCACCCTGTGCGCGCCGTTGTGCTATGCCTTCTCGGTCAACATCGCGCGCAGCTTCAAGGATATGGAGCCGGTGGTGCTGGTTGCGATTGCGCTGACCGGTGCCACAGCCGCGATTGCGCCGCTGGCGATCTGGAGCGAAGGGCTGCCGCATGTCACGCGGATGGAGACCTGGGCCTCGCTGTTTGTGATCGGCTTTGTGCTGACCTCGGCGGCCTTCATCGCGTTTTACTGGGTGCTGCCCAAAGTGGGGCCGACCAACATCACCCTGCCGACACTGATCGCGCCGGTCTCGGCCCTGTTCCTGGGCACCTACATCCTGAAGGAGCAACTGCTGGCGGAACACCTGTGGGGCATGGCGGCAATCCTGCTGGGGCTGTTGCTGATCGACGGACGGATCGTGCGAATGCGGCTGCCGCGGCGGCCTGTCCGCTAAAATCAACCTTTCGGTTGAATATGGAATCCTGGGCGGTTTGGCGCTAACGGTGGCTGCGGCACGGCGGCGCGGCTTGTGTTGTTGCGGATTTGCTTGTTTGTTTTCAACAGCTTAAACCGAATTTGAATCTTCAATCCTTGTAATTGACTCCTTAGCCCCTTGGCCTTAGCACCCTTCACAGAAATTCGCGTGAGGATGGCGCCCGTGACCGACGACGACCAAAAGCAGCGCATGGCGCAGCTGGAGGAGAAGCTGGCGGCGGCGCGTAAGGCCCAGGAGCCCAAGCCGCGCGCGGATGAGCACTATTCGATGGCGAACCTCGCCTGGCGGATGGTGATCGAATTGGTGGCCGGTCTCGCGATCGGCTTTGGCATCGGATACGGGCTCGACCAGCTGTTTGGCACGCTCCCGATCTTCATGGTGCTGTTCATACTGCTGGGGCTTGCGGCCGGGGTGAAGACGATGCTTCGCAGCGCGCAGGAGATCCAGGACAAGAAACTGGCCGATGAGGCCGAAAAAAATGCGCAAGACCGGGACTGATCCGACGGGATCGGCTGCCGGCGACAGGAGAAGCGGACCGATGGGCAAAATTTTCTTTTTCGCAGTTCTGGCACTGGTCGTAGTGTCGGGCCTGATTTTCGCTCCGGCGGAATCAAAGCTGGCGATCCACCCGATGGACCAGTTCATCGTGAAGCCGCTGTTCGGCGGTGACCACGTCTCCTGGTACACCCCGACCAACGTGACCCTGTGGATGGGCCTGGCGGTTCTGGCCGTGTTCGCGCTGCTGGTGCTGGGTTCCTCGCGCCGCGCCATCGTGCCGGGCCGCACCCAGTCGGTGGCGGAACTGGCCTATGGCTTCATCTACAAGATGGTTGAAGACGTGGCCGGCAAGGACGGCGTCAAGTTCTTCCCCTACATCATGACCCTGTTCATGTTCATCGTGATGGCCAACTTCCTGGGCCTGATCCCGATGTCCTTCACCACCACCTCGCACATCGCGGTGACCGCGATCCTGGCGGCGCTGGTGTTCTTCACCGTGACCATCGTCGGCTTCGTCAAGAACGGCGCCGGTTTCCTGGGCCTGTTCTGGGTGTCGAGCGCGCCGCTGGCGCTCCGCCCGATCCTGGCCATCATTGAGCTGATTTCCTACTTCGTGCGCCCTGTCAGCCACTCCATCCGTCTTGCCGGTAACGTGATGGCTGGCCACGCGGTTCTGAAGGTGTTCGCAGGTTTCGCTGGCGCCCTGGGCCTGTTCAGCTTCCTGCCGATCTTCGCGATCACCGCAGTTTACGCCCTCGAAGTTCTGGTGGCCTTCATCCAGGCCTACGTGTTCACCATCCTGACCTGCGTGTACCTGAAGGACGCACTGCACCCGAGCCACTAAGGCCAGGATCTGAAAGCTAAGCGGGCAGGCGCCCTGACGGGGCCTGCCCACCTAAGAAATCACCACATTCCATCGTAAGGAGAGAAATCATGGAAGGCGATATCGCACAACTCGGTCAGTTCGTCGGCGCAGGCCTGGCAGCAATCGGTTCCGGCGCAGCCGCAATCGGTGTGGGCCACGTGGCTGGCAACTTCCTGGCAGGCGCTCTGCGCAACCCGTCGGCAGCTGCCGGCCAGACCGCAACCCTGTTCATCGGCATCGCGTTTGCAGAAGCACTGGGCATCTTCTCGTTCCTGGTCGCTCTGCTGCTGATGTTCGCCGTCTAAGACCTTAGGAACCTATTTCCTTACGGCCGGGCAGTGCGGCTTGATCCTGCACTGCCCGGTGTAACGGCAAGTTCCCAAGGAGGACGACATGGCATCTAATACGCAAGACGCAGCACACGGCGCGGCAGACGCAGCGCACGGGTCTGCTCCGGGCATGCCTCAGCTGGACTTCTCGACCTTCGGGAACCAGATCTTCTGGCTCGCGGTTGCCCTGGTCGTGATCTACCTCATTCTGTCGCGCGTCGCGCTGCCCCGCATCGCTGCGGTGCTGGCCGAGCGTCAGGGGACCATCACCAACGACCTCGCCGCGGCTGAAGACCTGAAAGCCAAGGCTGTCGAGGCCGAAAACGCATATAACAAGGCTCTGGCGGATGCCCGCGCAGAAGCTCAGCGCATCGCTGCTGAGACCCGCGCAGAAATCCAGGCCGGGCTGGACGAGGCCATCGCCAAAGCAGACGAGCAGATCGCTGCCAAGGCTGCCGAGTCCGAAAAGGCGATCGCCGAAATCAAGGCCGGCGCGCTGGAAAGCGTCAAGGCTGTTGCCACCGAGACCGCAGAGGCGCTGGTGACCGCGCTGGGCGGATCGGCAGACAAAGACGCAATTGCTTCGGCAGTTGCACAGCGGACGAAAGGATAAGGACATGCGCAATATTCTCGCTCTTGCCCTGACCTTTGGCGCGGCCGGCCCGGCGCTGGCTGCAGAAGGCCCGTTCCTGTCGCTGGGCAACACCGATTTCGTTGTTCTGCTGGCTTTCCTTCTGTTCGTCGGCATCCTGCTGCTGGCCAAGGTGCCGGGTCTGCTGGGCAACCAGCTGGACAACCGTGCCGAGGCCATCCAGAAGGAACTGGACGAAGCCCGCGCGCTGCGTGAAGAGGCCCAGACGATTCTGGCGTCTTATGAGCGCAAGCAGCAGGAAGTTCAGACCCAGGCCGATCAGATCGTGGCTGCCGCCCGTGACGAGGCTGCCCGTGCAGCGGAAGTTGCCAAGGCGGATCTGGAAACCTCCATCGCCCGCCGTCTGGCGGCTGCCGAGGAGCAGATCGCTTCGGCAGAAGCTTCGGCTGTGAAGGAAGTTCGCGACCAGGCAATCTCGATTGCTGTTGCCGCAGCGGATGAGGTGATCTCCAAGCAGATGACCGCGGCCGAGGCCAACAAGCTGATCGACGCCGCCATCGCGGATGTGGACGCCAAGCTGCACTAAGCTCTGGCCGATACAGACAAGGTAAAAGAACCCGGTCCGAGTGGCCGGGTTTTTTGTTTTTGGCAGGGGTGTTCTGAGCCAGTTTTAACCGATGCTGTGAAGGTCTTAACCGGCAGCTATGGGAAAACGATTTAAGTGGGAAAAACACTTTCCGACTGAAGCACACGCGTTCCAGAGACGATAAGCAACCCAAGCATTATCCAGCTCCTCCGGTCAAATCCTCAGCAAGCATCAGGGCGTTGCCGTCGGGGTCGTAGAATGTTGCGGTCTTGACCATGCCTTCGACGACATCCGTTTCGCCATCAAATCTGACCTTGGCCTGTTCCAGTTTTTGCCGGGCAGAGTCCAAATCAGAGATCCCGAAGACTGGTACGCAATTGCCGGGCACGGGCTTGGTGTGTTCGCCAAGGCCAATGGCGACACCGGGCGTGTTTGTCTGAAGCTCGGACCAGCCTGCATCATCAGCATGGTAGAGCAGTTCAAATCCTAACATGGCGTCGTACCACTTTGCGCTCGCATGGCGATCCTTGACTGACATTGCGATGGTGATGGTGTGGTCTACGGAAACAAGTGGCATGGGCTTTCCCTATGAATAAAAATATACTAACTATATTTTATGGACATTGTAATGCTTGTCAACATCACTTCAAGGGCTTGGGCAATGCCCATACTGTCGAGTTTGCATTCAGGTGTCGTAGGGCGGCAAGCTCCGCTACTGGCTGCGACCGGTGCAAGCAGGACCGCGTTTGGGCAAAGTATGGACCATTTGATCGGACTGGGCCTGGTTGAACGAAACCCTGGTTACGGTCATCCGCTGCGCCCGGAATTCCGGCTCACACAGTTGGGGGGGGCGGCCGCGGCCATCGCCAATAGGATCCACGGCATTTCTGCAGAGGAAGATAAGCCCCTGCTGCGCCGGTCGTGGACTGTGCCGGTTCTGACTTCGCTCCACACACCGAGCCATTTCAGCGACATCAAGCGAAACCTGCCTTCGATAACAGATCGGGCGTTGTCGCAGTCATTGAAATCAATGGAAGCAAGGAATTGGGTGTGCCGCCGCGTTGATGGAGCCGTCCGCCCGCCCAAGTCTATCTATAGTGCGGTGAACACGGGCGGTCTGATAAGTCAGGTCACTGCAGCTGAAATCAACTTCCCGTAGCAGGACCGGCCGTTCGAAAAAAACGACGGAAGTCTGGTATGTCCGGCATATCGGTCATTAAACTTCATCGTCACCCCTTGCCTGTCTCATGCTCCAGCCGCTGCTTTGCAACTTCGGCGTTGCGCTCGGCGCGCTGGTGGTCGGTGAGGGCCTGTTTGACATAGTCCAGATGCGCCTCAACCGCGGTGCGGGCGGCCTGCGGGTCGCGGGCCTGCAGGGCGGCGTTGATGGCGCGGTGCTGTTCCAAGAGCGCTTCATAGGTGGTGTGCTGCTGGAACATGATGCGGCGATTGTAGAAGACGCCCTCGCGCAGGAGGTCGAACATCGAACGCATCATGTGCAGCATGATCACGTTGTGGCTGGCGTCCATGATGGCGGAGTGGAACTGCGCGTCGAGCTTGGCGGCTTCCTCGGAGGTGGCTGGATTACCGGCCGCCTCCATCTTTTCGAAGATCGCCTGGATCACCTGCAGGTCGTAGTCGGACCCAAAGCGGGCGGCGCGTTCCGCGGCCAGCCCTTCCATGTCGCGGCGGAAGGAGAGGTAGTCGAACACTGCCTCGTCATGGGTGGCGAAGAGCTGGATCAGGGCCGGCGAGAAGGCGGAGCCAAGAACGTCTGCGACAAACACTCCGGAGCCGGCCTTGGACGCCAGCAGGCCGCGCGCCTGCAGCTCGCCGATGGCATCGCGCAAGGACGGGCGGGAGACGCCCAGCCGCTCGGCCAGCTCGCGTTCGGCGGGAAGGCGTTCGCCAGGCGAAAGAATGCCGCGCAGGATCAGCTGCTCGATCTGCTTGACGACGGAGGCGGAGAGTTTCTCGGGCTGGACTTTCTGAAACGGCATCTTTGCGCTCTGCTGAATTGGTCAAAACATATGACCACGCGCGAGAGGCAGCTGCAAGGGCGGGCAGGGATCACGAAGGCTGTAACAGTAGGTCAGCTTTGTTGACTTTGTTTTGCACTCTCCTACCGTGACCCTAGATCATACGCGAGGAGACAGGCATGCAGCTGAACCAGATCTTTGCCACCCGGAATGCTCGGATGAAGGCGTCGGAAATCCGCGAACTGCTGAAGCTGCTGGATCAGCCGGACATCATCTCCTTTGCCGGCGGCATCCCGGACCCGGCGCTGTTCCCGGCGGAGGAGTTTGCAGAGGCCTACCAGGCGGCGCTGACGCCGGAGCGGCAGGCTTTGGCGCTGCAGTATTCGGTGAGCGAGGGCTACCTTCCGCTGCGTGAGTGGATCGTGCGGGAGATGGCGAAGATCGGGATTGCCTGCGAGGCGGAAAATGTGCTGATCACCTCCGGCTCTCAGCAGGCCCTAGACTACCTTGGCAAGCTGTTCCTGTCGCCTGGCGACACTGCGCTGGTGGGCTGGCCGACGTACCTGGGGGCGCTTGCGGCGTTCAACGCTTATGAGCCGCGCTATGACCGGCTGTCACTGAAAGGCAACCGCACGGCGGAGAGCTATGCCGAGGGCGCGGCGGAGGCGGGCAGTGCGGTGAAATTTGCCTATCTGTCGCCGGACTTCGCCAACCCGACCGGTGAGACGCTGGACCGCGCCGGTCGGCTGCGGTTGCTGGAACTGGCGGACACGCTGGACTGCGCCATCATCGAAGACGCCGCCTATCAGTCGCTGCGCTATGACGGGGAGCCGGTGCCGCCGGTGCTGGCGCTGGAGCTGGAGCAGAAGGGCTCGATCGAGGACTGCCGGACGGTCTACTGCGGCACCTTCAGCAAGACGCTGGCACCCGGGCTGCGGATCGGCTGGGCGGTGGCGGCCAAGCCTGTGATCTCGCAGATGGTGCTGCTGAAACAGGCGGCAGACCTGCATACGTCGACCATCAACCAGATGGCCGTTCATGGTGTTGCCGAAGCCTGTTTTGACGCGCATGTGGAGCAGCTGCGCGCGGTCTATCAGCGCCGCCGGGATGTGATGCTGGCGGCCCTGGAGGAACACATGCCGGAGGGGGTGGACTGGACCCGGCCCGAGGGCGGCATGTTTGTTTGGGTGACGCTGCCGGAGGGGATGAACGGGGCGGACCTGCTGGCGCGGTCGCTGGAGTCGGAGAAAGTGGCCTTTGTCCCCGGGCAGGCGTTTTTTGCCGATGGCAGCGGTCAGAACACGATCCGGCTGAGCTTCTCCAATTCCAACCATACGGCTATCGAGGAAGGGATTGCCCGGCTGGGGCGGCTGTTGCGGTCTGTATGAGGCCGGGCAGCCTGCTGCTGGGCAAAACACCGCCGGAACCTGCGGGTTATCCACAAGATATGGTGTGGTTTGAACAGAATTCGCCCCGATTTGGGGGTGCGGAGCGTTGACTCAACAGGTAGGAACCGCTGAACTTTCTCGATACGGAATCACGAAGGGGCAGCTTTGCGGTTTTCCAAGCTCAGGCTGAACGGCTTCAAAAGCTTTGTTGATCCTACCGAACTGGTCATAGCCGATGGGCTGACAGGGGTTGTGGGTCCAAACGGTTGCGGCAAATCCAATCTTCTGGAGGCATTGCGCTGGGTGATGGGCGAGACCCGCGCCAAGGCGATGCGCGGCGGGGGCATGGAGGATGTGATCTTTGCAGGCACGTCCTCGCGGCCCGCGCGCAACTTTGCCGAGGTGAGCCTGCAGATCGACAACTCGGAACGGCTGGCGCCCTCCGGGTTCAATGACAGCGACATCCTGGAAATCGTGCGCCGGATCACCCGCGATGTGGGCAGCGCCTATAAATCCAACGGCAAGGACGTGCGGGCGCGCGACGTGCAGATGCTGTTTGCCGATGCCTCGACGGGTGCGCATTCGCCGGCGCTGGTGCGGCAGGGGCAGATTGCCGAGCTGATCAACGCCAAGCCCAAGGCGCGGCGGCGGATCCTGGAAGAGGCGGCGGGGATTTCCGGTCTCTATCAGCGGCGCCACGAGGCGGAGCTGAAGCTGAAGAACACCGAGGCGAACCTGCTGCGCGTCGATGACGTGATCGAGCAGCTGGCGGCGCAGCTGTCGCAGCTGGCCAAGCAGGCGCGGCAGGCGCAGCGTTACCGCGAGATTGGTGAGAAGCTGCGGCTGGCGGAAGGCATGCTGCTGTACCGGCGCTGGCGCGAGGCGGATGAATCGCGGCTGACTGCCGAGGATGAGCTGCGGGTGCGTGTCGAGCAGGCGTCCAAGGCCGAGGCGCTGGTGCGCGCGGCGGCGGCGCAGCGTGGCACGTTCGAGGAAAAGCTGCCGCCCCTGCGCGAGGAGGAGGCGATTGCTGCGGCGATCCTGCAGCGGCTGGTGGTGCAGCGGGATTCGCTGAGCGATCAGGAGGCGCAGGCGCGCCAAGCCATTGAGCGGCTTAGCAGCCGGATTGTCCAGCTGGGCAATGATATCGAGCGCGAGTCCGGTCTGAACAACGACGCGGGCCAAACCATCGAGCGGCTGGAATGGGAGCAGCGCGAGCTGTCAAAGGCCGGCGAGGGGCACGATGGCCGTCTGGCGGAGGCGGCGGAGCTGGCGCGCGATGCGGGCTCGATTTTGCAGGCGCGCGAGGACCATCTGGCGCAGGTGACTGAAGATGTCGCCCGTCTGGCGGCCCGGCACCAGTCGGCGCGCCGCGCCGTCGAGGATTGCCAGCGGGCGCTTGGCCGCTCTGAGGCCGAGGCGGAAAAGGCCCGTGCCGCGCAGGGCGAGGCGCGCGAGGCTCTGGAGCTGGCCTCGGAGAAGTTCGAAGCAGCCGTGACCGCCGAGGAAGAGGCCCGCGAGGCCTCTGAAGTGGCGGAGGAGGCATTGGCTGCCGCGGACGAGCTGCGCACGGAGACCCAAAGCCTTGAAGCAGAGGCGCGCTCGCAGCGGTCAGAGGCCGAGGGGGAGCTGGGCGCTTTGCGCGCCGAGGTGACTGCGCTGGCCAAGCTGGTGGAGCGCGACACCGCGGAGGGCGGCCAGATCCTGGACGAGCTGACCGTGGCGCCGGGTTATGAAAAAGCCTTGGGCGCGGCGCTGGCCGATGATCTGCGGGCGCCGCTGGCGGAGGCGGACGGGCCGACCGGCTGGGTGTCCCTGCCGGGCTATGACCACGACGCGGCGCTGCCGGAGGGCGTGCAGCCGCTGGCGCTGTTTGTCTCCGGGCCGGAGGCGCTCTCGCGCCGGGTGGCGCAGATCGGGCTGGTGGACGGAGATGCAGCCGCCGGATTGCAAGCGCAGCTCAAGCCGGGGCAACGGCTGGTGACGGTTGAGGGCGACCTGTGGCGCTGGGACGGCTACCGGGCCTGGGCCGAGGATGCGCCGAGCGCTGCCGCGCTGCGGCTGGAGCAGCTTAACAAGCTGGAGGCGCTGAAGCAGGACATGGAGCGCGTCAGCGCCAAGGCCGACGGTGCCCGCGACGCGCATGAGATGCTGCTGCGCAAGCTGGAAGAGGTGACGCAAGCCGACCAGAACGCCCGCCAGGCGCGCCGGGTTGCAGATCAGCGGGTGGCCGATGCGGCCCGCGCGCTGAGCCGGGCCGAGGCGGACCGTAATCTTGCGGAGGCCAAGCTCGAGACACTGGGCATTGCGGTCTCCCGCCACGAAGAAGACGCGCTGAATGCGGGCCTCCAGCTGAAAGAGGCGGAGAATGCCTTGGGCGAGCTGGGCGATCTGGATCAGGCGCGCGGGGCCGTTGAGGAAATCAAGCAGTCGGTCGAGGCGGCGCGGATCACCATGCTGACCCACCGCTCCAGCCATGACGAGCTGCGCCGCGAGGGCGAAGCGCGCACCAAGCGGGCGCAAGAGGTGACCAAGGAGCTGTCGGGCTGGCGCCACCGGCTGGACAGCGCCAAGCAGCGGATCGAGGAACTGGCGGAGCGCCGCGAGGCCTCGCAGGAGGAGCTGGAAGAGGCCAATGCGGTTCCGGCGGAGATCGCGGAAAAGCGGGAAGAGCTGAACGAGGCGATTTCTGAAGCGGAAGCGCGCAAGTCTACCGCCACCGAGGCGCTGATCGCCGCGGAAGCCGAGTTGCGCGAAGCGGTCCACAAGGAGCGTGAGTGCGAACGGCTGGCCTCTGAGGCGCGCGAGGCGCGGGCACGGTCCGAGGCGCGCAGTGACGCGGCCAAGGACGCGGTCACGCAGGCCGCGGGCCGGATCATCGAGGCACAGCAGATCACGCCGCAGGCGCTGCTGGAGAAACTGGGCGTGTCACCGGACGAAATGCCGCCTTCGGAAAGCCTGGAAGCGGATGTCGACCGTTACAAGCGCCAGCGCGACGCCTTGGGCGCGGTGAACCTGCGTGCCGAGGAGGACGCCCGCGGGGTGCAGAACGAGCACGATACGCTGGTAGCGGAGAAGCTGGACCTGGAAGGCGCGGTGAAGACCCTGCGCGACGGGATTGCCAGTTTGAACCGCGAGGGCCGCGAACGGCTGCTGACCGCGTTCGAGCAGGTGAACAACAGCTTTGCCATGCTGTTCACCCATCTGTTCGGCGGCGGCGAGGCCAATCTGGTGATGGTCGAAAGCGACGACCCGCTGGATGCGGGGCTGGAGATCATGTGCCAGCCGCCGGGCAAGAAGCTGTCGACCCTGTCGCTGCTTTCGGGCGGCGAGCAGACGCTGACCGCGATGGCGCTGATCTTTGCGGTATTCCTGTCGAACCCGGCGCCGATCTGTGTGCTGGACGAGGTCGACGCGCCGCTGGACGATGCCAACGTCACCCGTTTCTGCGACTTGCTGGACGAGATGTGCCGCCAGACCGACACACGGTTCCTGATCATCACCCACCACGCGGTGACAATGGCGCGGATGGACCGGCTTTTCGGCGTCACCATGCAGGAAAAAGGCGTCAGCCAGCTGGTTTCCGTTGACCTGAAGAAGGCAGAGGCGATGGTGGCCTGAGCAGGCCGGCGCCGTGGGGACAGGCGAAGGCGTGCAAAGTTTATTGGGAGATGCAAATGAATATGCTCAAGGCAATTGCCGCCTCTGCGGTTCTGATGCTGCCGGTTGCGGCGGCGGCCCAGAACGTGGTGGCCAAGACCGGGGAAAGCGTTGCCGGTTTTTTTAAGGATGAAGGCGCCAAGGTAGAGCTGACCACCGACAGCGTCGGCGATCCGAACGTCAAGGTCGAGTATTACGGAAACGATTTTTCTGTCTATTACTACGGCTGCGACAACAACGTCGACTGCGACGCCATCCAGTTTTTCTCAGGTTACCAGACCGAAGGCAGCGTGCGCCTGGCCAAGATCAACGAGTGGAACACCGAGAACCGCTTTGCCCGCGGCTACATCTCCGAGGAAGGCTCGGCGCGGATCGAGATGGACCTGTTTCTTGGCGACGACGGCATGAGCCCGGACGATTTTGCGCAAGCGGTGAGCCTGTGGACCCGGGCGATGCAGGATTTCGAGACCTTTATCGACTGGTAAGTGCCGCTGTCACCGCATCGTGACGGCCGGTTGAAAATACAAGCGTTAGGGTGGGGGCATGAATTGGATCATGCCCCTTATTGTTTGCCTGGCGGCTGGCACAGCTCAGGCCGCGGACTGGGAGCTGCGCCCGGGCGATGCCCCGTTCGCACGCACTGAACTGGAGGCGCTGGCCGGGCAGTCCTTCCGCTTCTATGACGGCGGCGAGTTGCTTTTTGGCCGCGATGGCGCCTATTCCTACACCTATTCGCTGGAGAACGGCGGCGGCACTGCCTGGGGCAGCTACCGGATTGCCGAGGATGGCAGCATTTGCGTGAATTTCGCCAATGGGTTTGCCCGCTGCGATCTGTACGTCCGCAACGGCAGCCGGGTGATCCTGATCACCGAGAAAGGTGAGCGGTTCCCGGTGCGTTAGAGTCCCTTCAGCAGCGCAGGGGTGGGCCATGCGTCGGCGGGGAGGCCGAGGCGTTTCTGCTCTTTCTGAACGGCAAGCCGGGTGCGGGCGCCGAGGATGCCGTCGATATCACCGACATTGTGGCCGCGTGCCTGCAGTTTCTGTTGCAGCTGCTTCATTTGGGTGCCGGTCAAGCCGCTTTCGGGCTTGCCGGCGTGGTAGACCTCTGCGCCCTCCAGCCGGTTGGCGAAATAGGCGGCGGTCAGCACGTAGGTGAAGCTCTGGTTCCACTCGAAGTAGACATCGAAGTTGGGGTAGGCGAGGAAAGTCGGCCCTTTGTGGCCCTGCGGCAGCAGAAGGGAGGCGCGCATGGAGGGATCGGGCAGGCTGCCTTCGCGGGCTGAAACGCCCAGTTCACGCCATTGCGCCACGGTTTTCTTGCGGGCGGTTCCGGTCAGCGACAGGTCCAGCCCGTCGGGGATGGTGACTTCCTGCAGCCAGGGCTGCCCCGGCTGCCAGCCCAGGTGCGACAGCATCCGGGCGCCGGACATCAGCGCATCGGCGGCAGATGTTTTCAGGCTGACCTTGCCGTCGCCATCAGCATCGACGCCGTGCTCCAGAATATCGCTGGGCAGCATCTGCACCATGCCGATTTCACCCGCCCAGGCACCAGTTGTACGCTTTGGGTCGAAATTGCCTTGCCGGTACATCTCCAGCGCCGAAAAGACCTGCGGCCGGAACAGCTCCGGGCGGCGGCAGTCATGGGCCAGCGTCACCAGCGCGTCGCGCGTGTTGAAATCGCCCTGATAGCCGCCATAGTCGGTCTCGAACGCCCAGAAGGCCAGCAGTACGCCGCGGCTGATGCCGTAGGTGCTTTCGATCCGCTGGAAGGTGCTGTCGTGCTTTTGCGACATCTTCAGACCGCGCCGCAGGCGGTCTTGCGAGATCAGGCGGCGCGAAAAATCTGTGAAGGGCTTCTGGAATACTCCCTGTGCCCGGTCGGCCTCGAGCACCCGGCGGTCCTGTCGGGTGCCGTCGAAGAAGGCATTAACCGTGCTCATGCCGTAGCCGGCCTGGACCGCCTCGTCTTTCAAAAGATTGACGAAATTCTGAAAGCCGCCGCCGCATTGGGCTGCGGCCGCCGCTGGCAGCAGGCCCACCGCGAGGGCAAAGGGCAATAGGCGCATGGCTTCGGCGCTCCTTGTCTTTCCGCTCCCACGTGACCCTATTTGCTAGAGAATCAAGGTAATGGCAATGGTCAGAGCCAAGGCAATTGCCCAAGTTTGCCAGAGAAGGGTAACCGAGCGGGTGATGGTTTCGGCGCTGGCGCTTTTGGCACCTTCGGCGTGGACCCAGGGAAAGTCGCGCATCTGGCCGTCGTAGGAGCGCGGGCCGGCCAGGGCAGTGTCCAGCGACCGCGCCATGGCAGCCTCAGGCCAGCCGGCGTTGGGGGAACGGTGCTTGCGGGCGTCGGCGGCGATGGCGCTCCAGTGGCGCAACTGGCCGCCGGCCAGGGCGATCAGCAGGCCGGTCAGACGCGCCGGGATCAGGTTCAGCAGGTCGTCCAGCCGGGCGGAAGCCCAGCCAAAGTCTTTGTACCGGTCATTGCGGTAGCCGATCATGCTGTCGGCGGTGTTGATCATCTTGTAGATAATCAACCCCGGCAGTCCAGCGATCAGGAACCAGAAGGCGGGCGCGATGACACCGTCGGACAGGTTTTCCGACCCGCTTTCGATGGCGGAGCGCGCAACTTGCGGCGCGGACATGGAGCCCGTGTCGCGGCTGACGATCATCGCCACCGCCTCGCGGCCTTCCGCCAAGCTGCTGCGCAGCCCCTTGGCGACCGCGGTGACATGTTCGGTCAGCGACCGCTGGGCGATCAGGACGGCGGCAACCAGAATTTCCACCAGCGCCCCGGGCAGCGCCAGCAGTTTGCCCGCGAAATAGCCGCACAGGACCAGCGCCAGCGCCGCCAGCACACCCTGAGCGCGGCGGTTGCTGCCGGTGTTGAGCTTGCGGTCCAGAAATCCGACCGCCTTGCCCATCAGAACTGCTGGGTGGGTAAAACGGGACCACAACCATTTCGGCTCGCCAAAGCCAGCGTCCAGCAGCAGGGCAAGGGCCAGCATCGCAGCGGTGCTCATAGCGCCGCCTCCAGCCGGTCCCAGCCGTCCGAAGGCGGCAGGCCCAGGCGCAGAAAGGTTCGGGAGTAGGGGAAAATGCGGCTCCAGATATGGGCGCTGGCCAGCTGGCGCTGCCAGGCGGCAGCATCCTCCACGTTGTAGAGCCGGAACAGATCGGTGCCACCAGCCAGGCTGGCGCCCTTGGCCAGCACCAGCTCATCCAGCCGCGCGGCATCCTGTCTGAGACGGGTTCGGGTGGCATCGGCCCACGGGCGGTCCTGCAAGGCCATCGCCCCGGTGCGCAACGCGGGGCCGGAGACGGCCCAAGGGCCCTGCCAGGTGGCAAGATTGGCAATCAGCTTGGGGTCGCCGATGGCAAACCCCAGCCGCAGCCCTGCAAGGCCCCAGAATTTGCCAAAGCTTTTCAGGACGACAACGCCGGGGCGGGCGGCCATGCGGATCAGGCTCTGATCCGGGCAGACGTCGCAGAAGCTTTCGTCGATGATGGTAAGCGGCGAGGAGAGCTGCTCTTCGTTCCACAGCCGGCCATCGGGATTGTTCGGATTCACAACCACGCGGGCCTCGGCGGGGCCGTCAACGCGGATCCTCCAGCCGCGGGCTTCAAAGGAGGCGGCGTGTTCGTTGTAGGTGGGCTTGGAGATCTGCACCCAGCGCGGTGCGGCCAGGGCGGGCAGGGCGGCAATCAGCGCCGAAGCACCCGGCGCGGCCAGAACGGCGGCCTCCTCCGGAATGTTCCAGAAAGCTCGCGCTGCGTTCTCAAGCTCCGCCAGGGCATCGGCATCCGGCAGCGCCCCCCAGTCGCCTGCGGTGAACTCCGGCAGCGGGTAGGGGTGCGGATTAATGCCCGTGGACAGGTCCATCCAGCCGTTGCGGCTGCCGCCAAATTCGGCCATCGCCGCGCTGAGGTTGCCGCCGTGGTCCCGGGGCGGGGTTGCGTTTTCATGCAGGCGTTCGGGCATCACGGGCGTCACCGGTGGATATTCCTCTCCAGGCTGATCGTTTGCCATATGAGATTACCCGTTTCTTAAAGCAACAATTTCAGTGCGGGAACTCCCTATTTGATGCAGGAAAGGCGGATCTGACGCCAGGTGGCGTCAGGTCGCGGGGGTCAGCCGCGGCGGTGCGGTTCCATCCAGTCGATCCTGGGATTGACCGGGATGATCCGGTGCGGGTTGATGGTGTCGTGGCTGTAGTAATAGTGGCGCACGATGTGGTGCATTCCGACAGTCTCTGCCACGCCGGGCCATTGGTACAGCTCGCGGGTATAGGCCCAGAGGTTCGGGTAGTCCGCCAGCCGCTTGCGGTTACACTTGAAATGCACGTGGTAGACCGGGTCAAAGCGCAGCAGGGTGGTGAACAGCCGCCAGTCGGCCTCGGTGATGCGGTCGCCTAGCAGGTAGCGGTGCTGCGACAGCAGGTCTTCCAGCCAATCCAGGCTTTCGAACAGCTGCTCCACTGCGGCGTCATAGGCCTCTTGCGAGGTGGCAAAGCCGCTTTTATAGACGCCGTTGTTGACGGTGCTGTAGACACGGGCGTTCACCGCCTCAATCGGCTCGCGCAGCTCTTCCGGCCAATAGTCATCGGTGTTGCCGGTGAGCCCATCGAAGGCCGAATTGAACATCCGGATGATCTCGGAGCTTTCGTTGGAGACGATGGTATTTCGCGTCTTGTCCCACAGAACCGGTACCGTCACCCGGCCGGTGTAGCCGGAATCGGCGCGGGTGTAGACTTGGTGCAGATGGGAGCTGCCGAACAGCGAATTGCCGGTGGCGCCGTGTTCATCGGCCTCGAAGGTCCAGCCTTCGCCCAGCATGTCGGGATGCACGACAGAGACGGAGATGTGGTCGTCCAGCTCTTTCAGCTTGCGGAAGATCAAGGTGCGGTGGGCCCAGGGGCAGGCCAGCGACACGTAAAGGTGATAGCGCCCGCTTTCCGCCGGAAAGCCGCCTTCGCCCGAGGGGCCTGCACTGCCGTCTGCGGTGATCCAGTTGCGGAACTGCGATTCGCTGCGTCTGAAGGCGCCGCCGGTAGAATCGGTGTCATACCATTGGTCGTGCCATTTCCCGTCGATCAAAAGGCCCATCGTGTCTGCTCCTGCTGCTGTGCGGTTCAAACATAGGCATGGCGGGGCCATGCGCCTATGCAGCGCAGCGCGCAAGGCCTCTGCGCCACTGCACAAGCGCAACAAAATTGCGCCGCCGTGAAATTTCCGAAAGTGTTCACTTGATTTTATCTATTTGTGACGCACCGTTGATAGGACGGACCCGTGACAAACCAAGCGATTGGAAGGCTGCTGCTATGAATACCTACGTTCCCAAAGCTGTGCAGGAAGCGCTGGACACCGCCCGCCTGCAGGGGATGCGGAAGAAGAGCCGGCTGCGGGTGATGGCGGATAATGAGCTGTATCCGGTGCTGCGGATCTGGAAGACGGGGTTCTCGGTTGAGGCGGATACCGCGCCGATGCTGCGCGGGCTGGTGGACATTTACGAAGGGGCCCGCCACCTGTCGCAATGCCTGATTGTTGCCAGCGAGGAAGAGGGCGGCGAGATGCGGTATGAGTTCAAGCGTTCGACGCTTGCCTCCGACACGGCGCCGCTGGATTTCTACAAGTCGCCGGACGGTCCCGCCGGGCTGATCCCCTTTGACCAATCACAGGGCAAGATCTAAGGCGGCAGATCAGGGCCGGATTTCCACTTCGGTTCCGGTCTGTGCCAGGCGCCAGAGCGTTTCCATCTGTTCATTGCTGACGGCGATGCAGCCGGCGGTCCAGTCGCCGGGCAGGGTGATCAGGCTGCCCACCGAATTCGGCTGCCCGTGAATGAAGATATCGCCGCCGGGGCTGACCCCTGCGGCGCGCGCGCGGGCGCGGTCCTCGGGCTGCGGGTAGTTGATCCCCAAGGACAGGTGATAGGCACTGTTAGGGTTGCGCCGGTCGATCACAAAGGTGCCCTCAGGGGTTTTGCCGTCGCCTTCCTGGAACTTGTCGCCCGCCGGTTCGAACCCCAGCGCGATGGGGTATTCCAGTACCGTCTCACCGCCGCTGCTGGCGGTCAGGCGGCGGGCGGATTTCTCGATCAGGATACGGTCGATACGGTCGATCCGGTCCACGGCGGTGGCCTGCGGCGGCACCGGGCGTGGAGCGAAGGCCTGCCAAGCGGCCCAGGCGGCGCCGGTCAGGACAACCAGCGCCAGGAGGCGCAGCAGGCGCTTCATGGTTACTGCAGGTCCGAGAAGGCCTTGGTCAGGCGGCGGCAGGCTTCCTCCACCCGGGCGCGCTGGGTGGCCAGGTTGAAGCGTTCCATGAACTCGCCGCCGGTGCCGAAGCCGTCACCGGGCGAGGTGGCGATTTTGGCGTCTTCGCGCAGGCGCTTGATGAATTCCGCGCGGCTCATGCCCGTTCCGGAGAAGTCGACCCAGGCCAGATAGGTCGACTGCAGCGGCAGCGACTTCAGCCCCGGCAGCGCGTTGACCGCATCGTCGAACAGTTTGCGGTTGCCCTCCAGATGGCCGATCTGGGCATCAACCCATTCGGCGCCTTCGGGAGAGTAGGCCGCGGTGATCATTGCGACACCAAGCGCGCTCGGGTCGTAATCCAGCGTGTTCAGCCGCTGGCGCATAGCGGCGCGCAAGTCCGGGTCTGGGATGATCATGTTGCCGGTGCGCTGGCCTGCAATGTTGAAGGTTTTGGAGGGCGCCGTCAGGGTAACGGTCCAGGCGCGCGCCTCAGGCGCTGCCACATCCATCGGCACGAAGGTACTGCCCGGATAGACCAGATCGTGGTGGATTTCGTCAGAGACCAGGATCAGATCATTGCGCTTGGCAAATTCCGCCACCGCGCGCAGTTCCTCCGGTGTCCAGACCCGGCCCGAGGGGTTCTGAGGCGAGCACCACAGCAGCAGTTTTTCACTCCCGTTCAGGCGCGACTGGGCATCATCAAGATCCAGATTGTAGGTATCGCCGTCCCGCGCCAGCGGGCATTCGGTGACCTTGCGCCCGGCCTTGTTCACCTTGTGGGCAAACTCATGGTAGACGGGCGAAAAAATCACAACGCCGTCGCCGGGCTGGCTCCAGACATCCAGGCTCAGGGCGATGGCGTTGCCCAGACCTTGGGTGGTCAGCACCCAATCGGTTTCGATGTCCCAGCTATGACGGGTTTTCATCCACCATTGCACCGCCTGCAGATACTCCGGGTGCTGCCAGGAATAGCCGAAAACCCCGTGCTCTGCGGCCTTCTTGACAGCTTCGATGACACAGGGCGCAGTCTGATAATCAGAGTCCGCCGTCCACATAGCCAGGCCGTCCTGCGGGGAGACACCGAAGAGCTGCTCCATCTTGTCCCATTTCGAGCTGTGGGTGCCGCGGCGGTCGATGATCGTGTCAAAATCCATGTGGTGAACTCCCCTGTGGTTGGAAGCGAAGCTAATCGCTGCAGCGGCGGGCGCAAGGGGGCGTTGCGATGGGGCCGCGGATCGCATACATGAACTTCATGAAACGACAGATCCTGATCCATCCCGATCCCCGCCTGAAAAAGGTCTGCGCGGCTGTGCCGGACCTCAGCGACGAGTTGCGCGTGCTGGCGGATGACATGCTGGAAACCATGTATGCAGCCCCCGGCATCGGCCTGGCGGCGCCGCAGATCGGCATTATGCAGCGGCTGATCGTGCTGGATTGCGTCAAGGAAGAGGATGGCGACCCGCGCCCGCTGGTGATGTTCAACCCGAAAATCATCTCCGCTTCGGACGAAACCAGCGTCTATGAGGAAGGCTGTCTGTCGATCCCGGACCAGTATGCCGAGGTGACCCGCCCCAAGGTGGTAGAGGTCGAGTGGATGGACCGCAACGGCAATGCGCAGCGGGAAACCTTTGACGGGCTGTGGGCGACTTGCGTGCAGCATGAGATCGACCATCTGAACGGTAAGCTGTTCATTGATTACCTGAAACCGCTGAAGCGCCAGATGATCACCCGCAAGATGCAGAAGCTGAAGCGCGAACGCGCCCGCGCCTGAGGGATTTCCAGACATGACCGTCCGCACCTGCCTGCCCTGGCCTGACAAGCGCCTGCGCACTAAGGCTGAAGAGGTGACAGAGATCACCGATGAGATCCGCGAAATCTGGAATGACATGGTCGACACCATGGAGGCGATGCCGGGCGTGGGCCTAGCCGCCAATCAGATCGGCGTGATGCTGCGGCTGGCGGTGGTGGATGGCTCCACCGAGCGCGGTAAGGCGGTGAAGCTGGCGAACCCGCAGATCCTGCATGCCTCGGTCGAGCTGCGCGAGCACGACGAAGCCAGTCCCAATCTGCCCGGAGTTTCGGCCAAGATCAAACGCCCGAGGGCCGTGACGGTCCGGTTCCTCAACGAGCAAGGGATGGTGGACCGCAAGGATTTTGTGGGAATTGAGGCAACCTCGGTCCAGCATCAGATCGACCATCTGAACGGTAAAATGTACTTTGACCGGCTGAGCAAGGTGAAGCGCGACATGCTGATCCGCAAGGCGAAGAAGC
This sequence comes from Leisingera sp. ABM4_103, assembly GCF_056158685.1. Taxonomy (NCBI): domain Bacteria; kingdom Pseudomonadati; phylum Pseudomonadota; class Alphaproteobacteria; order Rhodobacterales; family Roseobacteraceae; genus Leisingera; species Leisingera sp. ABM4_103. The sequence goes on from NZ_JBSWTU010000005.1 coordinate 1,666,559, forward strand.
TGACCGGCTGAGGCTGAACACTGAACTCCCGGGCCGCCTGCGGCCCGGTTCGCGCCCGGCCCCGCCCCCAGGGCGGACGCGAAACGCCCACCCCGGGACCGGGCGCGAACCTGCGTTGTTTCAGGCAAGCCCGTCTGCGAGTGCGGCAAGGCAACCGGGGTGCAGACGGGGGACGCCGATGCGCATCATCTTCATGGGAACGCCTGACTTCTCGGTACCGGTGCTGGACGCGCTGGTCGAGGCAGGGCACGAAATTGCTGCTGTTTACTGCCAGCCGCCCCGGCCTGCGGGCCGCGGCAGGAAGGACCGTCCAACCCCGGTCCACGCCCGCGCCGCGGCCTTGGGGCTTGAGGTGCGCCACCCAGTCTCACTGAAAGGCGCGAAAGAGCAGGCGGAATTTGCAGCGCTGAACGCTGATATTGCGGTGGTCGTGGCCTATGGGCTGATCCTGCCGCAGGCCATTCTGGATGCTCCGGAACATGGCTGCCTGAACATCCACGCGAGCCTGTTGCCGCGCTGGCGCGGGGCTGCGCCCATCCACCGGGCGATCATGGCGGGCGACGCGGAAACCGGCATCTGCATCATGCAGATGGAGGCGGGGCTCGATACCGGCCCGGTGCTGCTGCGCGAGGCCACTGCGATCGGTGCAGAGGAAACCACCGCCCAGCTGCATGACCGGCTGTCGAAAATGGGCTCCGGGCTGATCGTTGAGGCCTTGAACCGCCTGCCGGAGCTGACGCCAGAAGCGCAGCCGGAGGAGGGCGTCACCTATGCTGAGAAAATAGACAAGGGCGAGGCGCAGATCGACTGGTCCAGTCCGGCGGCAGAGGTCGACCGCAAGATCCGCGGCTTATCGCCTTTCCCCGGCGCCTGGTGCGAGATCGAAGGCCAGCGCGTCAAGCTCTTGGCCTCCCGCCTGGCAGAGGGGCAGGGCGCGCCGGGCGAGGTGCTGGATGACGCCCTGACGGTTGCCTGCGGCGCAGGGGCTGTACAGCTGTTGCGCTTGCAACGGGCAGGCAAAAGCGCGCAGGATCCGGATGTATTCCTGCGCGGCTTCCCGGTTCAAAGGGGCAGCCGCCTGTAACCGGAGGCGCGGCATGCCCATAATTGCCCTGATCATCATCGGCGCTGCGGCGGGCTTTCTGGCGACCCGGCTGATGCGGTTGGAAACCGATATTATTACAACGGTCTGCATCGGTATGGCCGGCGCGCTGGTGGGCGGGCTGGTGCTGCGGGGATTGCTTGCCGTGATGGGGTTCATGGCCGGGTTCGTTGGCGCGGTTCTGGGCGCCCTGGTGCTGATTTGGCTCTGGCAGCGCTACTTTGGCAGATAACCCAGGCTGAGGCCCGCGGGACACAGCCGGAGGGAGAATGCACAATTCCTGCTGCACATAGCTGTCCGATGGGTAAGGTGCCCTAACCGCCGCAAGAAAAGCGGCGGAAACAGAGGCGGAGAGCAATTGAAGATGACACAGGACAGCGGCCGGCCCGGTGCGCCGAATGTGGTGGTTGTGACCACCATGAAGGATGAAGGCGCGTATATCCTGGACTGGATCAGCCACTACAAGTCCATCGGTGTCAGCGATTTCGTTATTTTCACCAACGACTGCTCGGATCCCACCGACCATATTCTGCGCTGCCTGCACCGGATGGGAGTGGTGGAGCATCGCTTTAGCCGGGTGATGCGGCGGGGGCCGCACAAAAGCGCGCTGATGTGGGCGGAGTATGAACCCAAGGTAGCCCAGGCCGACTGGGTGCTGGTGGTGGATGTCGACGAGTATTTGCAGATCAATACCGCCGAAGGCACGCTGCCGGGGCTTCTGGCAGAGCGTCCGGACGCAGACGCGGTCTCGTTTGTATGGCGGATCTTCGGAAATGCGGGCATAGGGACTGCGGACCATCCCGCTGTGCCGCAGGCCTTTGTCCGGGCCGAGCCGGAGGAAGGGCGTGCGGATGAGCACCGGTTCTTCAAGACGGCCTTCCGCAACAATGGGAAATTCGACCGGATGGGCGTCCACCGCCCCTTCCTGGCAGTTGCGCCGGAGGAGGTGAACTGGCAGCTGGCCGATGGCACCCGCCTGCCCGAGAATGAGCTGGATGGCGCCCTGTACGTGCGTGGCAGTTACGGATATTCAGCCGCGCAGCTCAACCATTACGCACTGCGCTCCCGCGACGGGTTCCTGAACAAGAAAGCCCGCGGCCGGGCTAATCACTTCACGTCGGCCATTGAGCCGGGCTACTGGCACAAGTTCGACAGGAACGAGGCGGAGGACCGGCGGCTGGCTGACAATTTCGCTGCCGCGCTGGAGATCAAGGAAGATCTGCTGCGGGACGCCAGTTTGCGGGAATACCACGAGATGGCGCAGATCTGGCACCGCCGCCGCGGCCGCAAGGCCCGGATCAGCGAGGAGGGGCAGGCGTTTCTGAAAGCTGTGGAAGGCAGCCGCAGAAACACCTGATCCGGTTCAACTGCGGGGCGGGCGGCTCTTATAGACGGGCAGGTGCCAGCCGAACAAGATGGAGCCTGCGCGCAAGGTCCAGCAGACGCCGGCACAGGCAAGCAGGGCAAACCGCAGATCCAGCCCCGCGGAGATTGCCAGCACGGCGGTGATTGCGCCCGCCATGGCGCAAGTGATGTACAGTTCGCCCTGTTTCAGGACCAGCGGGACCTCGTTACAGACCACGTCGCGCATCAGCCCGCCCAGCGAACCGGTGGCCATGCCCATCAGCACCACGATCACCGGCCCCTTACCCAGTGCAATCGCCGCGCCGGTGCCTGCGGGCACGGCGACCGCCAGGGCAAAACTGTCCAGCCAGATCACCCAGCGCATCCGGCTTTCCACCAGATGCGCGGTAAAGAAAACCGCCACCGCGGCGCCCGCTGCCAGCAGGATGTAGTTGGGGTCACCGACCCAGAACACCGGATCACGGTTCAGCAGCAGATCCCGGACCGTGCCGCCGCCGACCGCCGTCAGGCAGGCGACGAAGGCAAAGCCGACAATGTCGAGCTGCGCCCGGCTGGCAACCAGGGCCCCGGTCAGGGCGAAGACCAGCACCGAGGCGTAGTCGAGCAGGGTCAGAAAGCTCATACGCCAGCCCTGCGCATCAGGCGCTTTTCTTCTTCTTGAAGGGGGCCATGCCGGCGCGGGCCAGCTCATCCGCGCGCTCGTTCTCGGGGTGGCCTGCGTGGCCCTTGACCCATTCCCAGGTCACTTTGTGGCGGCGCTGCGCTTCGTCCAGCCGCTGCCACAGCTCGACATTCTTGACCGGCTTCTTGCTGGAGGTCTTCCAGCCGTTCTTCTTCCAGCCAAAGATCCAGCCGGTGACGCCGTTCTTCACATAGGCCGAGTCGGTGACGACGGTGATGGTGGACGGCCGCGCCAGGCTCTCCAGCGCGTTGATCGCGGCCAGCAGCTCCATCCGGTTGTTGGTTGTCTCGGCCTCTCCGCCGCTGAGTTCTTTTTCTTTGACGATGGTGTCACCGTCCATGGCGCGCAGCAGGACGCCCCAGCCGCCGGGGCCGGGATTTCCAGAGCAGGCGCCGTCGGTATAAGCAAATAATTCAGGCATGCGCGGTCAGTACTACGAAGTCCGCGTCGGTGCCAGCCAGTCCTTTGCCTGTGCCGCGGCGGCTGCCGAGCACGGTGAAGCCGGCGGCTTCAAGTTTTTCGCGAAGTACATCCTCGCTGTAGTAGGCATAGAACCTGCCCAGTTCATCGCGGCCTTCACTCTCGCCCAGTTTCATCGCCAGGCACAACGTGCCGCCGGAGGTCAGAGCCCGGCGGATGGCGGACAGATGAATCGCAATCTCGGCGCGCGGCACATGCAGCAGGCTGAAATAGGCCCAGACGCCGTCAAACACCGCTTCGGCGTCCAGGGCATGAAACCCTGCGACGGTGACCTCGATCCCATAGGCGCTGCGGGCGGCCTCTGCCATCTCCTGCGAAGCATCCAGCGCAGCCACGCGGTAGCCCGCGTCCCTGAAGCGCGCCGCCCAATGGCCGGGGCCGCAGCCGAGGTCCAGAACTGTGCCGCCTTCCGGAAGCCGGGTGGTGAAGGCCTGGAAGTCGGCCTCCTCCCCTGTGTCCGGGCTGCCGGCAAAGCGTTCCGCGTATTCCGCGGCGTGCTCGTCATAGACGCTGATGGTTCTGTCATCGCTCATCTGGTCATCTCCAGGCCGCGTAGTCAGGCGCGCTCCACGGCCAGCCGGGCGGCAAGGCCTGCAAAGACGGCGGCAAAGCCGCGGCTCATCCACTTCAGCACCCGTTCGCTGTTCAGAAGATAGGCGCGGGTTTGGGCGGCGAACAACCCGTAGAGCATAAAGATGGCAAAGGTCATTGCCATGAAAACCAGGCCCAGAACCGACATCTCCAAAGTGGCGCTGGCGGGATTTCCGCTGAGGAAGGGCGGCAGCAAAGCCAGAAAGAACACCGACAGCTTGGGGTTCAAGATGTTGATCAGCGCCCCGCGCCAGGCGATTTTCCAGCCGGGCTGGGTGGTGCGTTTGGAATCCACGGCCAAAACACCGCCGCTGCGCAGCGCCTGCCAGGCGAGATACAGAAGATAGGCGACGCCCGCCGCCTTGACGATCTGAAACAGCACGGCGGAGCTGTGCAGGACGGCGGCCAGCCCCAGGGTGGCGGCTGCGAGGTGCGGAACGATACCGAAGGTGCAGCCGACCGCCGCCCAAATGGACGCGCGCCAGCCTTGGCCGAGGCCCAGGGCCAGTGTGTAGATGACCCCTGTGCCGGGGGCGAGGACGACAACAAATGCAGTGATCAGAAAGTGCAGCGTAATCATGAATGCAGCTCCAGAAGAAATACCCGGGGATTAATGCGTAACATGATTAGCCCGCGGCGGGTGTGTTTTCTGTAACCTGGATTGCACCCGGCGGGGAGATTATGCGGGCTGCCGCAAAACGCGGGGCACCTTGAACTCCACGGTTTCGACAGCCGTTTCCACCACCTCGACGGTCACGTCATAGCGGGCGCGGAAGGCGTCGATCACCTCGTTGACCAACAGTTCCGGAGCGGAGGCACCGGCGGTGATGGCGACGGAGCGGATGCCCTCCAGCGCGCGCCAGTCGATGTTATCGGCACGCTGCACAAGCTGGGCGTAATCGCAGCCGTTCTTGGCGCCGACCTCGACCAGGCGGCGGGAGTTGGAGGAGTTGGGCGCACCGACCACCAGGAGAGCGTCGGCCTTGGGGGCCACCGATTTCACCGCCTCCTGGCGGTTGGTGGTGGCGTAACAGATGTCTTCCTTGTGCGGGCCGATGATGTTGGGAAAGCGTTGTTCCAGCGCCGCGACGATTCCCTTGGTGTCATCGACAGACAGGGTGGTCTGGGTGACATAGGCGAGGCGGTCCGGATCGCGGACCTCTACCGTGGCCACGTCCGCTGCGGTTTCCACCAGCAGCACTTCGCCCTCGGGCAGCTGGCCCATGGTGCCGATGGTTTCCGGGTGGCCCTTGTGGCCGATCATGATCATCTGCAGGCCGTTTTCCGCGTGGCGCTGCGCCTCGATGTGCACCTTGGAGACCAGCGGGCAGGTGGCATCGACGTAGATCATTTCACGCGCTTCGGCCGCGGCGGGCACCGATTTAGGCACGCCGTGCGCGGAGAAGATCACCGGCCGGTCATCGGGGCATTCGTCCAGTTCCTCGACAAACACCGCGCCCTTTTCACGCAAGGAGTTGACCACGAACTTGTTGTGCACGATCTCGTGGCGGACATAGACCGGCGCACCCCATTTGCCGATTGCCATTTCGACAATCTTGATGGCGCGGTCCACTCCGGCGCAGAAGCCGCGCGGTGCGGCGAGGTAGAGGGTCAGGGTTGGCTTGGTCATGGGCGTCTCCTTGCGGGCCAGAGGTAAGCGGTTCAGGCGGCAAGGTCCAGTGCCCGGGCGGCATCACAGGTATGTGATTGGAGGTTCCTGCGGGGGAAGGCGGCAAAAGCCCGCCTTGGACAGCAAAAGGCATAGCAACAGGCATGAGGGCAGCATGAAGCAGGTGATTGCCTTTACCGCTGCGGCCGGGGTGGCAGCGGCTGCGTATTACTGGCTGGCGGAGGCCGAAACGCGGGCAGTCGGGATCCTGCCCTATCTGGATCCGGAGGCGGTGGCCGCTGGGCAGGTGATTTATCTGGACCACTGTGCCAGCTGCCACGGAGGAGACTTGCAGGGTGAGCCCAATTGGCATCAACGGGACAGCGAAGGCTATCTGCCTGCACCGCCGCAGGACGAAAGCGGCCACACTTGGCATCACCCGGACGCGCAACTGCTGGAGATCACCAGGCACGGCGTCGCCCAGCTGATCGGCAATGGCTACCGCAGCCGCATGGGCGGCTACGCCGGTGTGCTGACTGAGGAGGAGATGCTGGCGGTGCTGGCCTATATCAAGAGCCGCTGGCCCGAAGAGATAATCGCCCGTCACAACCAGATAAACAGCCAGGCGGTCGATTGATTTGGTCCGGAGCAGGCGCCGCCCCATCTGGCGCCTTGCTCCGGATATGAAGCGGTTGCTTCTGCTTAGCCGTGCGCGACGGTTGCCGAGCGCTGGTCGCTCTGCTCGCGCGGCGGGCGGCCGATCACGTCGCGCAGCTCTTCCAGTTCGATGAAGTTGTCGGCCTGGCGGCGCAGATCGTCAGAGATCATCGGCGGCTGGCTGCGGATGGTCGAGACCACCGAAACACGCACGCCCTGGCGCTGCAGGCTGGCAATCAGCGGGCGGAAATCCCCATCACCCGAGAACAGCACGATATGGTCCACCCGCGGTGCCAGCTCCATGGCATCAACGGTAAGCTCAATGTCCATGTTGCCTTTAACTTTGCGGCGGCCCAGGCTGTCCGTGTATTCCTTGGCCGGTTTGGTGACCATGGTGAAGCCGTTGTAATGCAGCCAGTCAACCAGCGGCCGGATCGGAGAATATTCGTCATTCTCCAGCAGGGCGGTGTAATAAAAGGCGCGCAGCAGCTTGCCGCGGCGCATGAATTCCTGCCGCAGAAGCTTGTAGTCGATGTCGAACCCGAGCGCCTTGGCCGCGGCGTACAGGTTAGACCCGTCTATGAACAGCGCGAGCCGTTCGTCTTTGTAAAACATTAAATGTTCCTTCCGGTATATCCGCCTCGGCCGGGTGTCCGTGAGTGAGTGCTTGAAATCGGCGAAACGGGTGGACTTAATGTAAGTTATTTGTCATCTGCCGCAAGTATACTGCCATTCTGAAATAGGGTCAAAAATGGCCGCAAACCGGAACCTGTCGCTGATCGCGCTTGGCGGAAACCTGCCAGTTGACGCTAATGCGCCGCAAGTCACGTTGTCAAAGGCCATTGCCGCCCTGCAGGCGGAGGATTTGAGGCTGCGCAGCGTCTCGCGCTTCTTTCGCACGCCCTGTTTTCCGGCCGGAGCCGGCCCGGATTATGTGAACGCCGCGGTTGCGGTGGAGACCGCCCTGTCCGCGGACGCTCTGCTGGCGCGGCTCCATGAGGTTGAGGCGCGGTTTGCCCGGGTGCGGGAGCAGCGCTGGGGAATGCGCACGCTGGATTTGGATCTGCTGGATCATGGCGGCGCAGTTCTGCCGGACGCCGCGGGGTACGCCCGCTGGCACGGGCTGCCGCTGGAGCGGCAGATGCAAGAGGCGCCGGGGCAGCTGATCCTGCCGCATCCGCGCATACAGGACCGGGCCTTTGTGCTGGTGCCGCTTATGGATATCGCGCCGCGCTGGCGGCATCCGGTGCTGCAGAAAACAGTGGCTGAGATGCTGGCGGACCTGAAGCCGGAAGAGGCGGCGGAAGTTGTCCCCCTGTAACCCGTGCGATGCGTCGTTTTCCGCCCTTGTCAAGAGAAAGATTTGGGCGTAAATGTCTGCCTTCTGGACCAGGAATGAATTGGAGAGTCGCTGATGGCCCGCGTGACGGTTGAAGATTGCGTAGACAAGGTGCCCAACCGCTTTGAGCTGGTAATGCTTGCAGCGCATCGTGCCCGCGAGATCTCGGCTGGTGCCCCGCTCACCGTTGAGCGTGACAACGACAAGAACCCGGTCGTGTCCCTGCGCGAGATTGCCGAAGAGACCCAGAGCGCCGACGAGCTGCGCGAGCGTCTGATCGAGAGCAACCAGACCCAGATCGAAGTTGACGAGCCGGAAGAGGATTCCATGGCTCTGCTGATGGGCGCGGATGGCGACAAGCCCGCCGAAGACGACATGTCGGAAGAGAAACTGCTGCGCGCACTGATGGAGGCCCAAGGCCAGGGCTGAGGCGCGCGTCTGGAATTTGAGGCTGCGGACCGGACATGATTTCCCCTGACGACCTGATTGCTCTGGTCCGCAACTACAATCCCAAGACCAATGCGGAACGGATCGCCGAGGCCTATGCCTTTGGTGAACGGATGCATGAGGGGCAGTACCGCCACTCGGGCGAGCCCTATTTCACGCATCCGGTGGCCGTCGCCGCGATCCTGACTGAACAGCGCCTAGATGATGCCACCATCATCACCGCGCTGCTGCATGACACTATCGAAGACACCAAAGCCTCGTACGAGGAAGTCGCCCGCCGCTTCGGCGGCGAGGTGGCGATGCTGGTCGATGGTGTCACCAAGCTGACCAACCTGCAGCTCAGCAGCCGCGAGACCAAGCAGGCGGAAAACTTCCGCAAGCTCTTCATGGCGATGTCCAAGGATCTGCGGGTGATCCTGGTCAAGCTCGCCGACCGTCTCCACAATATGCGCACGATCAAGGCGATGCGCCCGGAAAAGCAGGCCCAGAAGGCGCGCGAGACCATGGATATCTATGCGCCGCTGGCTGGCCGTATGGGTATGCAGTGGATGCGCGAGGAGCTGGAGGATCTGGCGTTCCGGGTGCTGAATGCCGAGGGGCGCCAGTCGATCATCCGCCGCTTTGTGACCTTGCAGCGGGAGACTGGTGACGTCATCCACCGGATTACCGGCGACATGCGGCTGGAGCTGGAAAAGGCCGGGATCGAGGCCGAGGTCTTTGGCCGCGCCAAGAAGCCCTATTCGATCTGGCGCAAGATGCAGGCCAAGGATCAGGGCTTTTCACGGCTCTCCGACATTTATGGATTCCGAGTGATCACCGGGTCCGAGGAGGATGCCTACCGAGCGCTGGGCGCCATTCACCAGCGCTGGCGAGCGGTGCCGGGTCGGTTCAAGGATTACATCAGCCAGCCGAAGTCGAACGGCTACCGCTCGATCCACACCACCGTTTCGGGCCGCGACGGGAAGCGGGTGGAGGTGCAGATCCGCACCCGCCAGATGCATGACGTGGCAGAGACAGGCGTGGCAGCGCATTGGTCGTACCGTGATGGCGTGCGTTCGGAAAACCCCTTTGCCGTTGACCCGGCCAAGTGGATTGCCTCGCTGACGGAGCAGTTTGACGCCGAGGACGATCACGACGAATTCCTCGAAGCCGTGAAGCTCGAGATGTATTCGGACCAGGTGTTCTGTTTCACCCCCAAGGGCGACGTGATCAAGCTGCCTAAGGGCGCGACGCCGATCGACTTCGCCTACGCCATCCACACCCGGATTGGCCATGCCTGCGTGGGGGCCAAAGTGGACGGTATCCGGGTGCCGCTGTGGACCAGGCTGCGCAATGGCCAGTCGGTGGATGTGATCACCGCCGAGGGCCAGACCCCGCAGGTGAGCTGGCTGGAAATCGCCACCACCGGCAAGGCCCGCACAGCCATTCGCCGGGCGCTGCGCGAGGCGGACCGGGCGCGGTTTGTAAAACTGGGGCATGAGCTGGCCCGCTCGGCGTTTGAGCATGTCGGCAAGAAGGCGACTGACAAGGCGCTGGAAACCGCGGCCCGCGCGCTGCGGGCCAGCGGCGTGAACGAGCTGCTGGCAAGGCTGGGCGCGGCCGAGATCACCGCGCACGACGTGGTGCAGTCGGTCTATCCGGAACTCACCACCTCCGGAGATGGCGATGAGATTTCCCCGCGCCGGGCAGTTATCGGTCTGGAGCCGGGTCAAAGCTTTGAGCGCGCGCCCTGCTGCCAGCCGCTGCCGGGTGAGCGCATCATCGGTATCACCTACCGCGGCCGCGGCGTGGTGGTTCATGCCGCCGATTGCGACAAGCTGGGCGAGTTCGAGGACCAGCCGGAACGCTGGATGGACGTGCAGTGGCACAGCGGCACCCACCCGGCCGCCTATGGCACCACGCTGGAGCTGACAATCGGCAATGATGCCGGGGTGCTGGGACGCATTTGCACATTGATCGGCGAGAAAAAGGCCAATATTTCGGACCTTGAATTTGTTGACAGGAAACCAGACTTTTACCGGCTTATGATCAATGTGGAGCTGCGGGATGTGGAGCAGCTGCACTCGCTGATGCTGACGCTTGAAGCAGAAAGCGATGTTGCCGCGGTGGCGCGGTTCCGGAACAAGCCGGAAGAGCGCCATTTTCCGGGATAAGCCGCTGAAACTCTGAGCCGGAACTGGGAAGGACGGACAGCTTTGGTATTCAGGCGCCGGGACAGACGTTCGCCCATCCGGGCGCTGGCGGATTTTGTCTGGCCGCGCGGCGGCTGGGGCCGGGCCTTCCTGTACGTGAAACACCGGGTGCGGCGGCTGCCCGATTCGCCCGAACGCATTGCCCGCGGTATCTGGGCCGGGGTGTTCACCACCTTCACACCGTTCTATGGGCTGCATTTCCTGGTGGCGGCGATCATCGCCCGGCTGATGAACGGCAATATCCTGGCTTCGCTCAGCGCCACCTTCTTTGGCAATCCGCTGACTTATGTCCCGATCGGGGTGGCCAGCCTGCAGACCGGCCATTGGCTGCTGGGCACCGAGTTCGACGAGGAAGTCGACAAATCCCTAGTGGGCAAGTTCCTGGCTGCCGGCGGCGACCTGAAGGACAACCTGTTTGCGCTGTTCATGGACAAGCCTGCCGACTGGCAGGGGCTGCACCTGTTCTACAACGAAGTGTTTTACCCTTACATGATCGGCGGCATCATCCCGGGCATCATCTCCGCCACGGTGTGCTACATGCTCAGCCTGCCGGTGATCCGCGTCTACCAGCAGCGCCGCCGGGCCAAGATCAAGGCCAAGTTCGAGGCAATCAAGCAGCGCGCCGAGGTCAGCACCGGCTCCTGAGGCGCGCTGCCGGATTGTACCATTATCGCTTGCAGGCTTGCTCTTGCCCGCCGTCTGTCTAGTCTTTGATGTAACGCTTTGACTTCAGACGGATGAGAGACCTCTCATGACACAGAACCAACTGCGCCTGGGCGTGAATATCGATCACGTGGCTACGGTGCGCAATGCCCGCGGCGGCGCCTATCCGGACCCGGTCCGCGCCGCGAAGCTGGCGGAGGAGGCAGGTGCCGATGGCATCACCGCCCACCTGCGCGAAGACCGCCGCCATATCACCGATGCGGATATCGACGCGCTGATGGAGGCGCTGACCGTGCCGCTGAATTTCGAGATGGCGGCGACGGAGGAAATGCAGAAGATCGCCCTGCGCCACAAACCGCACGCGGTCTGCATCGTGCCGGAAAAACGCGAGGAGCGCACCACCGAGGGCGGGCTGGAAGTGGCCCGCGAGGAAAACCGCCTGGCGCATTACATTGCGCCCCTGCGCGAAGCGGGCTGCCGGGTGTCGATCTTCACCGCCGCAGACCGGAAGCAGATCGAGGCCGCCCACCGGATCGGTGCCGAGGTGATCGAGCTGCACACCGGCGCCTATTGCGACTTCCACGCCGAGGGCAAGCTTGCAGAGCGCGACCGCGAGCTGGAGGCGTTGCGGGACATGTCCGCCTATGCCCATTCGCTGGGTCTGGAGGTGCACGCGGGTCATGGCCTTACCTATGAAACGGTGCAGCCGGTTGCGGCTTTCCCGGAGGTGAAGGAGCTCAACATCGGCCACTTCCTGATCGGCGAAGCCATCTTTCGCGGGCTGACCCCGGCGGTGCAGGAAATGCGCCGCCTGATGGATGAAGCGCGAGGGTAAGGGAGCGATGCAGGTTAATCTGATCCGCTACGGGCTGTTGTGGATGGCTGCCTCTGTCGGAATGCTGCTGCTGGGTCTGCTGCTGGCGCAGTTCGGGGTCGGGATGCCGGCCGGGCTCGCAACCGTGCTGCCGCCGATGTTTGCTTCGGTGCTGGAGGGGATGCGCATTGCGCAGGCAACCCGGGAACCGCTTGCGGGGAAGGCGGCCTGGGCCAACGCGGCGGCGATGACCGGGGTGGTGGCAGTGCTGACGATTGTGCAATTGCCGCTCTACTGGAACAACCCGGTGATGGTCGAGGCGCGGCAAACGGTTCCGGTCCTGTATTTGGCAGGCGTTTGTGTTCTGCTGCTGGCGGTCATCCTGATGGTCAACCGCCTGTTTCTGGGCCATGGCATAAAGCTGGGTTTGAAACGGCTGCAAGAATGATCCTGGGTGTCGGAACCGATCTTGCCAATATCGAACGCATCCAGCGCACGCTGGACCGGTTCGGCGACAGGTTCCGCAACCGGGTGTTCACGGAAGTGGAACAGCGCAAGGCCGAACGCCGCCGCGACGTGGCCGGCACCTATGCCAAGCGCTGGGCCGCCAAGGAGGCCTGCTCCAAGGCGCTGGGCACCGGCCTGCGCATGGGCATCGCCTGGAAGGACATGGCGGTCTCCAACCTGCGCACCGGCCAGCCGGTGATGCATGTGACCGGCTGGGCCGCCGACCGGCTGCGCGAGATGACCCCGCCCGGCCACGAGGCGGTGATTCACGTGACATTGACCGACGACCACCCCTGGGCGCAGGCCTTTGTGGTGATCGAGGCGCGCCCGGCCGCCAGCGACCCGGCGGAATCACCTTCGGGAACTTGACTTGGCCCCCGCAGGCCCGCATGTAGCCCCGGACCCTGTTTCCAAACCGGAGAGCCTGATGACGGCCAAAGCAAAGACCGGCAGTTCGATACTTGAGACGATCAAGACCATCGTCTACGCGCTGCTGATCGCCGGTGTCTTCCGCACCCTGTTTTTCCAGCCCTTCTGGATTCCGTCCGGATCAATGAAGGAAACCCTGCTGATCGGGGATTTCCTGTTCGTGAACAAGATGGCCTATGGCTATTCCTATGCCTCCTGCCCCAGCGTGCGTATTGGGGCGGTCGGGCTGAACATCGACGCCAAGGACATCTGCGGCTTTCTGGACGGCGACAATACGCGCCTGATGGGCGGCGAGCCGGAACGCGGTGATGTGGTGGTGTTCCGCCACCCGGTCAACGGCAACGACTTCATCAAGCGGCTGGTCGGCCTGCCGGGCGACAAGATCCAGATGAAGAACGGCGTGCTGTTCATCAATGGCGAGCCGGTCAAGCTGGAGGATGCAGGCCAGTTCGAAGAAGTGATGGAACGCCAGGGGCCGCAGGGCTCGTTCCCGCGCTGTGAAAACGCGCCGGTGGGCCAGGGCGCGATCTGCAAAAAATCGCGCAAGCTGGAGACCCTGCCGGGCGGCAATGAGCACATCGTGCTCAATATCACCAATCAGGGTATGGATCACACCGGCGTCTACCAGGTGCCGGAAGGCCACTATTTTTTCATGGGCGACAACCGGGACAACTCCTCCGACAGCCGCCTGCCGCAATCTGCCGGCGGGGTTGGCTTTGTGCCCTATGAAAACCTGATCGGCCGCGCCGACCGGATAATGTTCTCGTCCGCCGGGCGGTCCATGCTCTATTTCTGGACCTGGCGCAGCGACCGTTTCTTCAAGGGGATCGAGTGAAACTGTCAAAAGAATTGCGCGCGTTTGAGGAGCGGATCGGGCACAAGTTTGCCCGCCCCGACTTGTTGCAGCGCGCCGTGACCCACGCGTCCGTGTCCTCGCCCAACCGCAAGGACAACCAGCGGCTTGAGTTCCTGGGCGACCGGGTGCTGGGCCTGGTGATGGCGACCGCGCTGCTGGAGCACGACAAGACCGCCACCGAAGGCCAGCTGGCGCCGCGCTTCAACGCGCTGGTGCGCAAGGAAGCCTGCGCCGATGTCGCCAAGGAGATTGACCTTGGCGCAGTGCTGAAGCTGGGCCGTTCCGAGATGATGTCGGGCGGGCGGCGCAAGCAGGCTTTGCTGGGCGATGCAATGGAGGCGGTGATCGCCGCTGTCTACAAGGATGCGGGCTTTGACGCCGCGGCCGAGATGATCTTGCGCCTGTGGGGCAGCCGTATCCATCAGGTGGAAACCGACGCGCGCGACGCCAAGACTTCGCTGCAGGAATGGGCCCAGGCGCGCGGGCAGAAGGTGCCCATTTACGTGGAGGTTTCCCGCAGCGGCCCGGACCACGCGCCGGTCTTCACCATCGCCGCGCGCTTGCAGGATGGCACCGAGGCACAGGCCACCGCAGGCTCCAAACGGCAGGCGGAGCAGGCCGCCGCCAAGGCGCTGCTGGAACAGCTCGGTTAGGCGTTCAGATCACGCGGATATAACCCGCGAGGCCGGTCTTCTGGTGTTCGATCACATGGCAGTGAAAGGCCCAGTCGCCCGGATTGTCGGCGACCAGGGCGATCTCTGCCACCTCGTCTTTCAGTAGCAGCAAGGTGTCCGTCACCAGCGGCGGCAGCTGGCGCAGGTTGGAACTGATCGGAATGAACGCCAGCCCGTGCAGGTGAATCGGGTGCAGGTTCGGAGATTCGTTTCTCAGCCGCAGCACATAGCTCTTGTCCCTCTCCAGCACGGCCAGCGGCCCGGTTCCCTTGGCGGCATCCCCAGCCCAGGGCGTGCGGTTGATCGACCAGAAGCTGTAACCCATTGAGCCGCAAAAGCCGTCATTTGGCGGTCCGCCTTCCGGCGTCCAGCCAAAGACGAAATCATGCACTTCTGCCTCTGCCAGATCCGGCCGGGAAACCGGATTAACGGGCAGTGGCTTCAGTTCCCGCAGGTCACGCGACAGGTTTGCGCCAACTGAGCGCAGCTGCGCCATGATGCGGGCGGGCCGGCCCGGCAGCTCTGCCAGCAAGTCTACTGTCTGCCCCTCTCCTGCGGGCATCCGCACAGCGAAATCCACCCGCTGTCCGGGAGCGACCAGCAGCGGGTCCTTGGCAGAAGGCAAGGGCAGCTCCACCTCCACCGGATGCCCGTCCCAGGCAACGATCCGCGCCTGATCCGTGCTGAGATGCAGCTTGTAAATCCGCGTGGTGTCCGTGTTGACGACCCGCAGCCGCACCAGCCCGCCCGCCGGATGGTCATAGACCGGCGCCTGCAGCCAGTTCGCGGTCAGTACATTGCCATGTGTTCCGCCCCGCGCCGCCCCGCGCGCGGTGTAGTAGGGCAGGAAGGCGCCGTCCTCATCCAACCGGAAATCCCGCAGATTGATAACCTGATCGCCGTTAAACCCGGGATCCTCCGCCTCTTTGATCACCATGACCCCGGTCAGCCCATGCGCCATCTGCGCCATGGTCATGCAATGCGGGTGATACCAATAGGTGCCGGCATCCGGCGGGGTGAAAGCGTACTCAAAGCTCTCCCCGCCCGCGATCGGCATCTGGGTCAGATAGGGCACCCCGTCCATCGCATTGGCAATCCGCAGCCCGTGCCAATGCATTGCGGTGTAGTCGTTGGTGCCATTCTTCACCTGCAGCCGCATGGGTTCGCCTTGGGTGCCAAACAGGACCGGCGGCGGCGCATGCGGTGACAGGCTCACCAGCCCCTGGGTCGGCGTCTCACGGAAAGCAAAGCTGGCAGGTTGGATGGTCAGCTGTTGCGCAGCTGGCGCACCCGCGAGGCTCCATCCCCCCGCGCCAAGCGCTCCGGCAGATGCGGCAGTTCCAAGCAGAAAATCACGGCGGTTCATCAGGCAGGCCTCCTGTCATGCAATCAAAGAAAGGCCTGGCTGGCGGATCGGCTTGGCGCTGCGGTTCTCCCATGCTCTCTGCCACAGGTCTTTGACATAGGGCAAGCTTGTGCGACCGTGGCTGAGACCCCGTTTCAAAACGCCTCTGGCCCCTGTGGGTAAAATCCTGTAGAGGCACTGATCTGCAAACAGGACCAGTACAGATGACCACACGCGCCGGATTCGTTGCCCTGATCGGAGAGCCCAACGCGGGCAAATCCACCCTTCTGAACCGCATGGTGGGGGCCAAGGTCTCGATCGTGACCCACAAGGTGCAGACCACCCGCGCCCGTATCCGCGGTGTGGCGATGGAGGGCGACGCGCAGCTGGTGTTTGTCGACACCCCCGGCCTGTTCAAGCCGCGCCGCCGCCTGGACCGTGCAATGGTTGCCGCCGCCTGGGGCGGCGCAGCGGATGCCGACGTGGTCGTTCTGATGGTCGAGGCCCACCGTGGCATCACCGAAGGCGTTGAAGCCATCCTTGAAGGCCTGTCGGAAATCGGCGAAGGCCGCACCGTGGCGCTGGCGATCAACAAGATCGACAAGGTGCCGGCCGAAAAACTGCTGGGCCTCGCCCAGGAGTTGAACAGCCGCTACGCCTTTGCCGAAACCTTCATGATCTCGGCAGAGCGCGGCCATGGCGTCGACGACCTGCGCCAGTGGCTGGCGGGCAAGCTGCCGGAAAGCCCCTGGCTCTACCCCGAAGACCAGATCGCCGACCTTCCGATGCGGATGATCGCGGCGGAAATGACCCGCGAAAAGCTGACCCTGCGCCTGCACCAGGAACTGCCCTATCAGCTGACCGTCGAAACCGAGAAATGGGAAGAGCGCAAGGACGGCTCCGCCCGCGTTGACCAGATCATCTATGTGGTGCGTGACGGCCACAAGGGCATCGTGCTGGGCAAGCGCGGCGAGACCATCAAGGCCGTCTCCCAGGCCGCCCGCGCCGAGCTGGAAGAGTTCCTGGGCCGTAAGGTGCATCTGTTCCTGCAGGTGAAGGTGCGCCCGAACTGGCTGGAAGAGGCCGAGCGCTACTCGGAAATGGGCCTTGACTTCAAAGACGGCAATTGAAGCGCAGGTCCTTGTTCTTCCTCTTGCCTGAAATATCCCCGCCGGAGGCTCCCGTACTCTCCCTGCGCGCTCAGGCCGGAGAGGGCGCGGCATGACCCGCCTAACGGCCCGTTTCTGGGTTGATGCATACTTGGCCCGTTTGCGGTTTCAGGACATCCCGGCCTTCATCACCTCGCACGGCGACGACACCGCTGGCGCGGTGCTGGTCAAGCTAAATACGCTGGACGGTCAGGCCCGCGCCTTTCACCGGACCTTTGACCTGATGACCGGCGACCGCATATGGGATGAGCTGGCTGCCGGGCCCGAAAACGACGTTGACGGCTCCATCCGCCGCCAGCGGGATTTCGACCCGGATCTCTGGGTGATCGAGGTCGAAGACCGCTCCGGCCGCCATCTGCTGGACGAACCGGGGCTGGAGTGACCCTGCCGCTTGCAGGCTGGGCTGCAATGCGTTCTGCTGGGGCAGACCGGATGACAGGGAGGCCCGCCTTTGGAGTGGCGTGATCACGGCATATTGCTATCGATGCGCCGCCACGGCGAAAGTTCGGCAATCATAGACGTCTTCACCGAGAAGCACGGCCGCCACGCGGGCGTGGTGCGCGGCGGAGCCAGCCGCAGGATGGCTCCGGTCCTGCAGCCCGGCGCGCAGCTGGACGTGACCTGGCGGGCGCGGCTGGAGGACCATTTGGGCAGTTATCACGCCGAACCCCTGCGCAGCCGGGCGGCGGCGGCTCTGTCCGGGCGGCTGGCGCTGGCAGGGCTGAATGCGGTCACGGCGCTGCTGGCCTTCTGCCTGCCGGAGCGGGAGCCGCATCCGGACCTTTATGTGCGCAGCGAAAGACTGCTGGATCTGCTGGAGCACGAGGACCTCTGGCCGCTCGCTTATCTTCAGTGGGAACTGGCACTGCTGGAGGAGACGGGTTTTGGCTTGGACCTGTCCGCTTGTGCGGTGACCGGCAGGCTGGCCGGGCTGGCATTTGTCTCGCCAAAGACGGGCCGGGCTGTTTCACGTGAAGGCGCCGGGGAGTGGGCGGACCGGCTCCTGCCGTTGCCGCCGGTGTTGCTGGGCCAGGGCGATGCAGGGGATACCGAAATCCTCCAGGCCCTGCGGACCACCGGCTATTTCATGGAAACACACCTGGCGCCATCCCTGGGCAGCCACCCGTTGCCGGAGGCGCGCGGGCGTCTGATGGATCTGCTCAGCCGCCGGCTGTGAACAGCATCTCGCGCCCCTGGCCGCTGGTGAGGATCAGCACGTCCCCGGAAACTTCCGCCAGCGTCATTTCCTGCAACGCCTGCAGGAAAGCGGCTTCGGCTTTCAGGCCGGGGCAGGCCGCCCGTGTTACGGCAAGGGCCTCGACCGAGAACCAAGGATAAGGCGCGGTTTGTTTACCCGTGAAGCTGTTGCAGGGTGCCTGACCCTCAATGGTTCCGGGCTCCGGGAAGTGCAGGCTGGCGGCGGCGGTATAGGCCGTGCCATCAATGCTTTGCAAACGCCATAACTTATCCGCGGCCCCGTAAGCCGACAGGGTTTCGTCCCCTGTGCAGGCCGAAAAGAGCAGCAAGGCTGGAAGCACGGAGAGACGCAGCATGAGCATTCCCGGTAGAGTAACTTCCGTACTGTGCGGGTCAGCCCGGGGATCTGCAACGCTTTCGGCGCTGTCAGCGGGAATTCACTTACGGGAGCTCTCCCGCCCGTCGCGGCGGCATTGAAAATGCCTTGCTCCCGTTGGGCCGGGCGCCGCGCGCTGCGCGGCGGGTGCCGATCCGAGAATAAAGCACACTGCTGCGCCGTGCGCAGCACGGCGCCAGGCCCACCCCCGGAAGGGTATTCCAAGAATGCGCAATAGGGGGGCGGGAGGGCCGCCGGTTAGTTAGCCTGAATAACCGCCGCCACTTTGCGGCCGATCTCGCCGCTGGCCTTGACAGACGGGTGGATCATGTCGAGCGAGTGATAGGAGCGGTCGCCATAGGGCACCATGTCCTTGTTGGACACGAAATGGATACCCTCGTCCAAAGCAGCCATCCGCCCAATGCGGGTTTCCAGTTCGTTGCCTTCGTCGCGGCAATGCTCGATCAGCGAGCCGACACCGGGGCTGCGCAGGTATCCAACGTAAATCACCTGGGCACCGGTTGCGCGCAATTCGGACAGCATACTGGGGATGGCGCCCTGGCGCCCATCGTCCGAGATAAGCTTGTCCATCTTGCGGTCGCAAGCGAAGCAGCCGCAGCCGAGCCACAGGTCATTGCCGCCGCCATTCACGATCACCCAGTCCCAATTGCCGGGCTTGTACTGCTTACGGATATTCATCCCGGCCGCGCCAGAAATCGGCAGCTTGTAGATGACCCGCGCCGCTGAGACTGAGCGGTCCACCACCGGCTCCTGCAGTTCGCGGGCTACAGTGTCAGCCACAGATTTGCCGGACAGGCTGTGCCAGGCCAAAAGAGAATCCCCCATCGCTAGAATACGGGACGGGTTCTCTGGCTGCACCGAAGCTGTGCAGGCGGAGAGCAGCAGAAAAACAGGTAAAAGGAGGCAGCGGAAGAGTGTCATGGACACTTGTTAACCACAAATTGTTAAGGATCGAATAACCTAGATTGGAAACAGTCCTATTCCTCTCATTGGTTGCGGCGATAACGCATCCAACGCGGCTTCAGTACCGCAGGACGAGAGCCCGGCGCGAACGCCGGGCTTGAGCGGGAGTGCTCCCGGATTACGCTGCTATCAAGCCGTCAGCCCAGCAGCCGGCGGGCAATGACTTGGGCCTGAATTTCTGCGGCACCTTCGAAGATGTTCAAAATCCGGGCATCACACAGCACGCGGGAGATCTTGTATTCCATCGCAAAGCCGTTGCCGCCGTGAATCTGCAGGCCGTTGTCGGCCGCGGCCCAGGCCACCCGTGCGCCCAAAAGCTTGGCCATGCCGGCCTCCAGGTCGCAGCGGTGGCCGTGATCCTTTTCCCAGGCCGAGAAATAGGTGAGCTGGCGGGCGATCATGATCTCCACCGCCATCATCGCCAGCTTGCCGGAGACGCGCGGGAAATTGATCAAAGATTTGCCGAACTGCTTGCGCTCCTGCGCGTATTGCATGGCAATGTCCAGCGCCGACTGCGCCACGCCGACGGCGCGGGCTGCAGTCTGGATGCGGGCCGATTCAAAGGTCTCCATCAGCTGTTTGAAGCCCTTGTTCTCCTCACCGCCCAGCAGGTTCTCCTGCTTTACATGGAAGTTGTCGAAGCCCAGCTCGTATTCCTTCATGCCGCGGTAGCCCAGAACCTCGATCTCGCCGCCGGTCATGCCTTCGGTCGGGAAGGGGTGCTCATCCGTACCGGGCGTCTTCTCTGCCAGGAACATCGACAGCCCGCGGTGGTCAGTGGTGTTGGGATCGGTGCGCGCCAGCAGCGTCATGACATGGGTGCGGGCGGCGTGTGTGATCCACGTTTTGTTGCCGGTGATCTTGTAATCACCGTTCTCGTCCTTCACCGCACGGGTGCGCAAGGAGCCGAGGTCGGAACCGGTGTTCGGCTCGGTGAACACGGCGGTGGGCAGGATCTCGGCGCTGGCCAGCTTGGGCAGCCAGTTGGCCTTCTGCTCGTCGGTGCCGCCGCACAGGATCAGCTCCGCGGCAATCTCCGACCGGGTGCCCAGCGAGCCGACACCGATATAGCCGCGCGACAGTTCTTCAGAGACCACCACCATCGAGGCCTTGGACAGGCCGAACCCGCCGTACTCCTCGGGTATGGTCAGGCCAAAGACTCCCATCTCGGCCAGTTCCTCGATCACCTCCATCGGGATCAGCTCATCCTTCAGGTGCCAGTCGTGGGCATTCGGCTCGACCTTCTCCACCGCATAGCGGCGGAACTGGTCGCGGATCATTTCCAGCTCTTCTTCCAGGCCGGAGCTGCCGAACATGGTGGCGCCGGCCTGTTCTTCCATCAGCTCAACCAGCCGGGAGCGGGCGGCCTGGCTGTTGCCCTGTTCGCACAGCGTCATCACTGCAGGCACCATCAGAGACCGCTGGGCGTCCTGCGACAGGCCCAGATCCTGCAGGCGGACGATCTCGCCCTGGTTCATCTGGATGCCGCCGTAGACCTGCCACAGGTACTCGCCAAAGCCGATTTGGTGGAGCAGCTGCTCCATCTCGCCGAACTTGCCCTCAGCCTGCAGCTTCTCAGCCCATTTCTGCATCTGGCGCAGGGAGTAGACATAGGTTGCCAGCCACGACAGCCCGTGGGCGGCCACCTGGTTTTCCTCGATCAGCTTGCCGGAGACGCGGCCTTCGCTGCTCACCATTTCCTTCACAGAGGCTCGCGCGGCCTCAAGCAGCTGGTCCAGTGGTTCCAGCGCTGCGCCGGTCAGCGCCAGCAGGTCGGGAATGAGAAGTCGGTTTCATATGCAAGTCCTGTCCGTCGTGGGCCATGAATCAGATCCTTCTTCGGTCGCCTGGTGGTAAATCATTTTGCAAGTGCAGCGCAACAAAAATACCCGCATGTGCGTCATTTGGATCAAATATTGCGTCTCCATTTTGCCGGTGCAGCGCCACCTGTTTGTGGTAGAGCGGAGGGATGACGGCATTGTTTTCATTTCTTTCCCCAGCTGAACTGGCAGCGGCTTTTGGCATCGCGCTGCTGGCGGGCACGGTTAAAGGCCTGGTTGGCTTTGCCATGCCGATGATTCTGATCTCGGGCCTCAGCATGTTCCTGGCGCCAGACCTGGCGCTGGCGGGACTGATCCTGCCCACATTGGTCACCAACGGGATGCAAGCTCTGAGGCAGGGGCCGGGCGCAGCTATGGCCTCGATCCGCAAGTTCCGTGTGTTCCTTCTGATCGGCTTGGTCTGCCTGCTTCTAAGCGCCCAAATGGTACGTCTCCTGCCGCAGCAGGTACTGCTGTTGGTGATCGGAGTGCCGGTCACGGTCTTTGCCTGTATCCAGTTAATGGGAAAGGTGTTCTCCATTACAAACCCCACCCGCCGCACTGAGGCGGTTGTCGGTGGCGTGGCCGGGCTGATCGGTGGCGTCTCAGGTGTTTGGGGGCCGCCAACCGTGGCCTATCTCACCGCGTTAAACACGGAAAAGACAGAGCAGATCCGGGTGCAGGGGGTAATCTATGGTCTCGGCGCCATAGCTCTTTTGGTCGCTCATGTCGGCTCTGGCGTGATGCGGGCCGAAACCGCTCCGTTCTCGCTGGCGCTGATTGTACCTGCGGTGGCGGGAATGTGGATCGGCGGGCGGTTGCATGACAGGATCGACCAGATGCTGTTCCGGCGGGTAACGCTGGTGGTGCTGCTGATTGCAGGACTGAACCTGCTGCGCCGCGGGTTGTTGATGTAGGCAAGGCGCAGGCGGGAGGGATAATGTCACAGACATTCAGTGCCCAGCAACTGGCAACGGGCTCCATCCTGATTGCGCTGGCGGTCATGGGGCTGAAAACTGCGGCCTGGATGATGACCGGCTCGGTAGCGCTCTTGTCGGATGCCTTGGAGTCGCTGGTGAACATCGGCGGCGCGGTTATGGCTTGGTTCGCCGTGCGCTATGCCCAGCGGCCGCCGGATGCAGGACACCCCTATGGACATCACAAGGCCGAGTATTTCTCGGCTGTGGCGGAGGGTATCCTGATCGTGATCGCCGCACTTGTGATCGTGCATGAGGCCGTGAACGCCTTGTCCCGCCCTGAGATGGCGGATTGGAGCCCCGCGGGCCTGCTGGTCAATGCGCTGGCGATGGCCGTGAACCTGCTGTGGGCGCAGGTGCTGCTGCGGGCAGGCGCAAGGCTGAGCTCTCCGGCGCTGTCGGCAGGTGGGCGGCACCTGATGAGCGATGTCTGGACCTCTGCCGGGGTGCTGGCGGGGCTGGGGCTGGCGTTGGCGAGCGGCTGGGCAATTCTCGATCCGCTGCTGGCGCTTCTGGTGGCCGTTAATATCCTGCGGGAGGGGTGGCGGGTGATCGCGTCGTCCGTCAACGGGCTGATGGACATGGCCGCGCCTGAAGGTGAACGCGCCCGGATCGAGGAGATCATCCACCGAAGCGCCAATGGCGCGATGCAGGTCCATGGGCTCAAGACCCGCCGCGCCGGCCGCGCCCTGTTCGTAGAGTTTCATATGGTGGTTGATGGTGCCATGTCCGTGCAGGCTGCGCATGACATCTGTGACCGGGTGGAGGCTGCCTTGAAGGGCGCGCTCCCGGATGCGGATGTGGTGATTCACGTGGAGCCGGAGCACAAGCTGGAGCCCGCCGGGATCAAGCCGCGCTGAAGCGTTTGCAATTCCACGCGGCCTCCCGTTTAAGCACTGCCAGACAGGCAAAGGAGCAGGCACATGGCGATGGAGTGGAACAGGCTGCTGAGCCCCGGGCGGCTGTGTCGGCCGGAGTATGGCGAGAAAGCAGGCCGTCCGGCCTATCTGCAGGATTACGACCGGATCCTGTTCTCTGAGCCATTCCGCCGTTTGGCTCAGAAAACCCAGGTGCACCCGCTGCATGACCATGACCACGTGCACCACCGGATGATCCACAGCATGGAAACGGCCAGTGTGGGCCGTTCTTTGGGGGCAGGCGTGGGGGCTGCGCTGGTGGAACGCGGCAGCCTGCAGGCGGAGCAGGTCGCACGGCTGGCAGGCCACGTCGAGGCCGCTTGCCTGGTGCATGATATCGGCAATCCGCCGTTTGGCCATTCAGGCGAGGACAGCATCGGCGACTGGTTCGCAGCCCAGTTCCGGTCCGGCCGCGGTATCGCAGCACAAGTGCCGCAGCACCTGCGCGCCGAGTTCGAGCATTTCGAGGGCAACGCGCAAGGCTTCCGTATCGTCGGGCGCTTGGAATACGCTCAGCAGCAGGGCGGGCTGCGGCTCAGCTATGCGACACTGGGCGCTTTCATGAAGTATCCCTGCACCCGTCTGGTGCGGGATGAAGCTGTGGGAGCCGGCAAGGCGCCCTATGTCGGCCTCAAGAAATTCGGGGTATTCAACTCCGACGCAGAGCTGTTCGAAGAAACCGCCGATGCGCTGGGCCTGCCCGCTGAGTCCGGAGGCTGGAGGCGGCGGCACCCGCTGGCCTTTCTGGTCGAGGCGGCAGATGACATCTGCTATCGCATACTTGATATCGAGGACGCTGCCAGCGTTGGCGACTTGGACCGCGCCGAGGTTGCCGAGGCCCTTGAGGGGATTGTCGGGAAACCGAATGAGGACCGCCGCCTGCCGATGCGCGACCGTATCGGGTTGCTGCGTGCCTTCGCAATTGGCCAGTCCATTGACGCCGCCGTAGAGGCATTTATCGAAAACTATGACGCCATCATGATGGGCGAGTTCAACGAAGGGCTGATGGAAGTGTCCTCCAAGGCGCAGGCCTTTGCCCGGCTGAAAGAGCTTTCGGAGCAGCGGATATTTGTCGCCCGCCGCAAGACTGAACTGGAGATTACCGGGCGCCAAGTACTGCACTCGGTGCTGGACCATTTCCAGGGCCTATATGAGGACCTGTGTGCGTGCGGCTGGGACGCAGAAGAACTGAAAGCCCGTCATGGTTACTGGGCCAAGCTGATCCGCGCTGTGGATCTGGACCTGCGCGGGGTGGAGGACGCCTACACCGCGATGCACTCGCTGGCCGATTTCGTCTCTGGCATGACCGACCGCTATGCGCTCAAGGTGCGGGACATGATCACGGGGGCGGTGGCCCGCTAACCGGCCTCTGCCTCGCTGGCCGCCTCCCGTGCCTCATCGCGCTTGCGCTGGGCCATCGTGTCGGTGATGCGGCTGGCCCAGCGGTTGTTCTCATCCGCTAGCGCCTTGATCTCCCGGGCGAGGTAGGCAAAGCCCAAGCCTGCCTTGCCTGCCCGTGCGGCCTCGATCCCGGCGTTGATCGCCAGGATGGACAGCTTCTGAACGGACCGTAGAATGTTCTCAGCCAAGTTAATGATCTCGGCGTTGGCCTCCTCAGTCCGGTTCAGTGTCTCCTGCAGTTCCATGCGCAGGTTGACCTCAGCTGATGCATCTACCACCAGCCCTTCGAGATAGACCATCTCACCGCTGTCGTCGTAGACCGCGTTGCCGCGCTCGCGCACCCAGGCGTCCGAGCCGTCGGGACGGCTCAGGCGGTAGGCGACATCCCAGTTCTCCTTTGCTTCGATGGCAGCGTCCACATCGGCAAAGACACGGTCGATGTCTTCGGCATGAGTCAAATCAACGTAGGACACCTTGGCATTTCCAAGAATGTCCGATTTAGGGCAGCCGCAAAGTTTTTCGACCTGCCCGGCCATGAACTTCATCGTGAAGGTCTCGTCATTGGCACAGCGGTACACAAAGGCGCTGCCGGTGCTGAAAATGCTGTTGAAAACCTTCAAGGCCTCTTTATCCATCTCGCCCTCCCCGATGTGGCGCAAAAATCAGTAAAACAGCCGCAAAGTCGCGCTTGCGGAAGGTTTGCGCTGGAAGGGTTAAAGAATGGTTTATTGGAAAATAAATTTCCTGAAATGAAAAACCCCGGCGAAAAGGCCGGGGTTTTCTTTACTCAGAGGAATTCGGACGGCATCAGCCGATGGCAGCCGCTTTCACGTCCTCGTCAATGAACGGCAGATACTGCTCGAAATTGTCGGAGAACATCTGCACCAGCTTGGCGGCCTGACGGTCATAGGCTTCCTGGTCGTCCCAGGTGCGGCGCGGATCCAGCAGCACCTCCGGCACACCCGGCACGGTGACCGGCACGTCAAAGCCGAAGTTGCCGTCCTTACGGAATTCGGCCTCGGCCAGCGAGCCGTCGAGAGCTGCGGTCAGCAGCGCGCGGGTCGCTTTGATCGGCATCCGCGAGCCAACGCCATAGGCACCGCCGGTCCAGCCGGTGTTCACCAGCCAGCAGGTCGCGCCGTGCTGGGCGATCTTTTCGCGCAGCAGGTTGCCGTAGACCTCAGGACGGCGCGGCATGAAGGGGGCGCCGAAGCAGGTGGAGAAAGTCGGTTCCGGCTCGGTCACGCCGCGCTCGGTTCCGGCCACCTTGGAGGTGAAACCCGACAGGAAGTGGTACATCGCCTGGGCCGGGGTCAGCCGCGAGATCGGAGGCAGAACGCCGAACGCATCACAGGTCAGCATGATGATGTTCTTGGGGTGGCCGCCGCGTGCGCTGGCCGATGCATTGGAGATGTAATGCAGCGGGTAGGCGCAGCGCATGTTGGCGGTCAGGCTGTCGTCGTTGAAATCCAGCTCTTTGGTTTCCTCGTCGAACACCATGTTCTCGATCACGGTGCCGAACTTGGAGGTGGTGGCATAGATTTCCGGCTCTGCCTCTGGGTTCAGATTGATGGTCTTGGCATAGCAGCCGCCTTCAAAGTTGAAGGTGCCGTTGTCGGCCCAGCCATGTTCGTCGTCGCCGATCAGCACACGGTCCGGGTCAGCAGACAGGGTGGTCTTGCCAGTGCCAGAGAGGCCAAAGAACACGGCAGTGTCGACTGGGTTGCCCTTGGCGTGGTTGGCAGAGCAGTGCATCGGCATGATGCCTTTTTCCGGCAGCAGGTAGTTCAGCAGGGTGAACACCGATTTCTTGTTCTCGCCCGCATATTCGGTGCCGCCGATCAGGATCATCTTCTTGTCGAAGTTCATCGCGATGATTGTTTCGGAACGGCAGTCGTGCCGCTTGGGGTCAGCTTTGAAGCTCGGGCAGTTGATGACGGTGAAGTCTGCGATGAAATCATCCAGGTCTTCGCGGTCCGGACGGCGCAGCATGGTGCGGATGAACAGGTTGTGCCAGGCCAGCTCAGTGACCATGCGGACGTTGATCGCATGCGCCGGGTCGGCACCGCCCACCAGGTCCTGGACGTAGTAGTCCTTGCCTTTCATGTGCTCCAGCATGTCGGCGTACAGCGCGTCAAAGCCTTCGGCGCTCATCGCGGCATTGTTATCCCACCAGATGGTGTCGCGCACGCTGTCGGTTTTCACGACATGTTTATCTTTGGGCGACCGGCCGGTGAATTTGCCGGTGGTGACCAGGAAGGCGCCGCCATTGCCCAGCGTGCCTTCGCCGCGCTTCAGCGCGGCTTCGATCAGCGCCGGCTCCATGAAGTTGTAATAGACATTTCCCAGGCCCTCGATGCCCTGATCTTCGAGGCGGAATTGCGGGTTAACCCGTCCAGATGTCATGCGTTTTTTCTCCTGTGGCGGCGCGGGCGGCACGCAGGCTGCGCGGCTGCGCCATTGGGGCAATAGAAAACGGCATCGCTGCCGGTGGCGCGGTCTTAACATGGCGTTTCAGGCGGTGAACAGACCGGCATCCCCTAGTTAGCGCCACCAAGGCAATGTTTAGCGCAACCATTATTTGCAAAGGGGAAAACCGCCCGCTTGTTCAGCAGACGCTAAGGTATTTTTGCCCCAATGGAACCCAAAGATCGCCGCGATTCTTCAATTGGGATTGATTCGGCGGATCATAACGGCGATGAAAGTGGTAAAAACATAACAGAGAACAGAGCAGATTAGGGGCAATTCCAATGTCAAAGATTGCTTTGGTGGACGATGACAGGAATATCCTGACATCGGTTTCCATGACGCTTGAGGCCGAGGGCTTTGAGGTCGAAACCTATAATGACGGCCAGGCGGCACTGGACGCGTTCAACAAAAAGCTGCCCGATATGGCGGTGCTGGACATCAAGATGCCGCGCATGGATGGTATGGACCTGCTGCAGCGGCTGCGACAGAAAACCCAGATGCCGGTGATCTTCCTCACGTCCAAGGACGATGAGATCGATGAGGTGCTGGGATTGCGGATGGGCGCTGACGACTATGTGAAGAAGCCGTTTTCGCAACGTCTGCTGGTCGAACGGATCCGCGCTCTGCTGCGTCGGCAGGAGGCGATCAGCAGTGATGCTGCCGGCAGCAGCAGTCCTGAGACAAAGGTCATGGAGCGGGGTAATCTGCGGATGGACCCGCTGCGGCATGCAGTCAGCTGGAAAGGCAAGGATGTGTCGCTGACGGTGACCGAATTCCTGTTGCTGCAGGCGCTGGCCCAGCGTCCGGGCTTTGTCAAAAGCCGCGACCAGCTGATGGATGTGGCCTATGATGACCAGGTTTATGTGGACGACCGCACCATCGACAGCCATATCAAGCGCCTGCGGAAGAAAATGCGCAGCGCGGACTCGGAATTTGCGGCAATCGAAACTCTTTATGGAATCGGTTACCGTTATAATGAAGAATAAGCGGCACGTTTGAGAGGGGCGGTTTGCCCCCGGCCGGAGGAGTGGGCGCGTATGCGCGATACCAGCATAGTGCAACGTCAGCAGGACGGCGATGTTGTTCTGGGGGAGGATTGGGTCACCCCGGAGCAATCAGTCACGCGTGAAATGCAGGTCAGCCGCGCGCGCCGCAGCTTGCTGTCGCTTAAGGGTTCACCGCTGACCCGCAAGATCATCACATTCAACCTGATTGCGCTGATCATTCTGGTCACTGGCATCTTGTACCTCAATTCCTCGCGTCAAAGCCTTGTACAGCAGCGCGCGGGCACCCTGGTTTCTGAAGCAATGCTTGCGGCGGATGTGTTCGAGGCGGAAATGCCGGCCGCAGGGGCGGTCAGCTTTGCCGCCGGTGATGGCATCCAGGCCGGGGACACGCTGGCCCGGCTCAGCCTTCGCGGCGGGGTCGAAGCATTTGTTTTCGACACCACCGGCAATCTTATTTCCAGCATCAAGGGGGTCGACCGCAGTGACGCCCTGAATGTGTTGAATGACAGTGGCACGAACAGAACGCTGATCAGCGATGCGCTGTCTGCACTCTGGGGTCTCGCTGATGGCGACGGCACGCCTGCCGCCGCAGCGGGCGGTCACAGCCCGTCGCTTGAAACGCGGCTGGGTGGTCTGGTCGACCGGGCCATGAATGGCGGCACGGGTGTCGAAACCGTGGTGGATACAGGCGGCAGCCGGGTAATCTCCGCCGCTACGCCCATCATGCATAACGGCAAGGCTGTCGGCGTGATTGCCTTGACGTCTCCCACCGGCGAAGTGGACGCGCTGGTGCGCGGAGAGCAGGAGCGGGTGCTGCAGATGTTTGTTGTTGCGCTGCTCGTTTCGGTCGGTCTCAGCCTGGTGCTGGCCTCTACGATCGCCAATCCGCTGGCCGATTTGGCCGAGGCGGCTGAGCTGGGCCGCGAACGCGGCAGCCGCAAGTCCAGTCCGGGAAGGATTCGTATTCCCGACCTCTCCGCCCGCCCGGATGAGATTGGCCGCCTCAGCCGCGCTTTGCGCGGCATGGTCAAGGCGCTCTATTCCCGCATCGACAGCAATGAACAGTTCGCTGCTGATGTAGCGCATGAGATTAAGAACCCCCTTGCCAGCCTGCAGTCAGCCGTCGGCACGCTGCGCATGGTCAAACGCGACGATCAGCGCGAGAAGCTGATGGATGTGATCGAGCATGACGTGCGCCGGCTTGACCGGCTGGTCAGCGACATCTCCAACGCTTCGCGACTGGATGCCGAACTGGTCAAGGAAGAGGAAGAGGATTTCGACCTGCTGGCCATGCTGGGCAACCTGAACCAGTATCTGGGCGAAGACGCGCGTGCCAAAGGGATCGACTACATTACGGACTTGCCCGCCCAGCCCATCCAGCTGCAGGGGCTGGAGGCGCGGCTGGCGCAGGTTTTTGTAAACCTGATTACCAATGCGATTTCCTTCTGCGAGGAAGGCGATGCCATTCGCGTGTGGGCCCGCCGCCGCGCCAACCGGGTGCTGGTGGTGGTCGAGGATACCGGACCCGGCATCCCGGACCAGGCGCTCTCCAAGATCTTCAAACGGTTTTACTCGCAGCGCCCGGTGGAGCATTTCGGCAACAACTCCGGGCTGGGCCTGGCCATCTCCAAGCAGATTGTCGAGGCGCACGGCGGCGTGATCTGGGCCGAGAACATCCGTCCGACTGAGGCCGATGTCACCTCTGAACCACTGGGCGCGCGTTTTGTGGTTGGTCTGCCGGTGTAACCATGTCTGATACGGAAAGCCTTATCCTGCATGCCTCCTGCGTCGCGCTGGAGGGGCGGGGGCTTTTGATTACCGGTACGTCCGGCCAGGGCAAGTCGGCCCTGGCGTTGCAGCTGATGGCTTATGGTGCTCAGTTGGTCGCCGATGACCGGGTACTGCTGCAACCGCTGCACGGACAGGTGGTCGCCAGCGCGCCGGAGCCGATCCGCGGCTTGGTAGAGGCCCGCTGCATGGGCCTCCTTCACGCGCAAATCCGCAGCCCTGTCCCTGTCGTGGCACTGGTGGACCTGGACGAAAAGGAAACCGAACGGTTGCCGGTACGCCAGACCACGCGGCTCCTGGAGCAGGAGGTGGTCCGCCTGAAGCGCGTCGATGCCCCACATTTCGCCCC
The DNA here is from genome assembly GCF_056158685.1 of Leisingera sp. ABM4_103. Classification (NCBI taxonomy): domain Bacteria; kingdom Pseudomonadati; phylum Pseudomonadota; class Alphaproteobacteria; order Rhodobacterales; family Roseobacteraceae; genus Leisingera; species Leisingera sp. ABM4_103. Next base: position 1,696,765 of record NZ_JBSWTU010000005.1, read on the forward strand.
GGCGCTGATGCAATTCCTCAGATGCGGAGCCTTGGATCCCGATGCCTGATCCCGACAAAAAGGCGGTGCCGGCTGTCTTGGTGACCGGTCCTTCGGGCGCGGGCCGGACCACTGCGATCAACGTTCTGGAGGATCTCGGTTTCGAGGCTATCGACAACCTGCCGCTGCGGCTGCTGCCCGGCTTGATTGATGCTGCTGCGGAGCCGCGGCCGGTGGCGCTGGGACTGGATAGCCGCAACCGGGATTTCTCGCCGCGGGCGCTCCTGGATGTGATCGACATGCTGGCCGGGCGCCGGGAGGTCGAGCTGACCGTGCTCTATCTCGATTCGCAGCCCGACGTGCTGCTGCGCCGCTTTTCCGAGACCCGCCGCCGCCACCCTCTGGCTCCGGCAGAATCACCGGGAGAGGGTGTGCGCCGGGAGCTCGACCTGATGGCGCCGATCCGCGACCGCGCCGACATCCTGCTCGACACTTCAGAGATGAATGTCCACCAGCTGAAGGCGGAGATCGAACGCTGGTTCGCACCGGAGGGCAGGGCACTGGCGCTGTCCGTGCAAAGCTTCTCGTACAAACGCGGGGTGCCGCACGGAATCGACATGGTGTTCGACTGCAGGTTTCTGACGAACCCTTATTGGGAGCCGTCGCTGCGGCAGCTGAGTGGCCAGGACCCGGCCGTTCAGGACTACGTCAGGGAAGACCCATTGTACGAGCCGTTCTTTACCCGGGTGCTGGACCTTACGCGCCTGTTGCTGCCGGCCTACCGGCAAGAGGGAAAATCGCATTTCTCCATCGCCTTCGGCTGCACGGGAGGCCAGCATAGATCGGTCACAATGGCGGAAACCCTGGCCAAGGCCCTTGCAGAAGACGGCCAGCAAGTGTCAATTAGACACCGCGAGCTGCAAGGCCAGCAAAAGAATTGAGAGGCCGGGTTGATCGGGATCGTGATCGTAGCACATGGCGGGCTGGCAAGGGAGTACCTGGCCGCAGTGGAACATGTAGTTGGGCCGCAGCCCAGCCTGGTGGCCATCGCCATCGGCCCTGATGACGACCGGGCGGCCAAGCAGGACGAGATCTGCGCTGCCGCGAATGAGGTCGACACCGGAGGCGGTGTTGTCGTCGTGACAGACCTGTTCGGCGGTTCCCCCTCCAATCTCAGTCTCAAGGCATGCGCACCGCCTGACCGCCGGATTCTCTACGGCGCCAACCTGCCAATGCTCATCAAACTGGCAAAATCCCGCCACTTGCCGGTGGCCGACGCGGTCCGGCAAGCCATGGAGGCCGGGCGCAAGTATATCAACGCGCAAAACGTAAACCCTGACGGGGAGCAGGCATACTAAATGGCTCTGAAGACGCTGAAAATCATCAATGAAAAAGGGCTGCACGCCCGGGCCTCGGCCAAGCTGGTGGAGGTGGTCGAAGGGTTTGACGCCTCGGCTGAGGTGATAAAGGACGGGCTGTCCGCCTCCGGTGACAGCATTATGGGCCTTTTAATGTTGGCAGCTTCGAAAGGAACGACTATTGACGTCGAGACTTCGGGGCCCGATGCTGATGCGCTGGCGCATGCGCTGGAGGCCCTGGTGGCCGATAAGTTCGGCGAGGGCTACTAGGCCCGCGCCGGCAGCGGAACGGGAAGAACACATTGGCGGATACCGCACACGACAGGAACACCGGCATCGCATCGGATACCGCTAATCAGACGGGCGAGGTCTATGACCGCCGCACGCTGACCTATGCCAACTCCTTTGATGACCGCTGGACCTCCTTGGCGATCAAGACCATCGAATGGCTTACCGGCAAGCTGACGATCCTGCGCATGGTCAGCAAGTTCGAGAAGAACAACGCCGAATACCGCGGCCAGAAGTTCTGGCGCGGAGCGCTCAATACCATGGGCATCGACCTGGAGACGCCGCAGGAGCAGATCGATAACATCCCTGCCGACGGGCCGGTGGTGATCGTCGCCAACCACCCGCATGGGATGGTCGACGGCATGATTTTCGCTGACCTGATCGGCCGCCGCCGCCTGGACTACCGGATCCTGACCCGCTCGGTGCTGACAGGACTGGACGAGGCCGCGACCTCCTTCATGATTCCGGTGCCCTTCCCGCATGACCCCGAAGCGCAGCGCAAGATGGTCGATATGCGGGCCAAGACCATGGCCTTCCTCAAGGAGGGAGGCGCCGTTGCCCTGTTTCCGTCCGGCGTGGTGATGTCGTCCGACAGCTGGTTCGGCCCTGCCGTTGAGCGGGAATGGAACGTCTTCACCGCCCAGCTGATCCGCCGCTCTGGCGCACGGGTGGTGCCGATCTATTTCCCGGGATCGAACTCGCGCTGGTACCAGATCGCCTGCCAGATCTCTCCCATCCTGCGCCAGGGCCTCCTGCTGCATGAAATCGTGCGCTCCTGCAACAAACCGCAGGCGCCGGTCGTCGGCAAGCCGCTGACCGATGAGCAGATGGAGAAACTGCACAGCGACCCGCGCGGCTTCATGGCCTGGCTGCGCGAGCACACGCTCAATCTGGGCAAGCAAAGCTGAGTCCGATCCGTCTCTTGATCTGGCTGAAAATATCCCGGGGGTGAATTGGCCGCCAGGCCAAGAGGGGGCTGGCCCCCTCCTGCCGTTCAAGGTCAGCGCGTCGGCACCGGTGTTTCGCCGCGGTAATCATAAAACCCGCGCTGGGTCTTGCGGCCCAGCCAGCCTGCCTCGACGTATTTGGTCAGCAGCGGGCAGGGGCGGTACTTGGTATCTGCCAGCCCGTCATGCAGAACATTCATGATCGCCAGGCAGGTATCCAGGCCGATGAAGTCCGCCAGCTCAAGCGGACCCATCGGGTGGTTGGCACCAAGCTTCATCGATTCGTCGATCGACTTCACCGACCCCACCCCCTCATACAGCGTGTAGACCGCTTCGTTGATCATTGGCATCAGGATGCGGTTGACGATGAAAGCCGGGAAATCCTCGGCGCTGGCCGAGGTCTTGCCCAGCCGGGCAACCACTTCCTGGCAGGCGTTGAACGTCGGCTCGTCGGTGGCGATCCCGCGGATCAGCTCCACCAGCTGCATCACCGGCACCGGGTTCATGAAGTGGAACCCCATGAAACGCTCGGGGCGGTCGGTGCGGCTGGCCAAACGTGTGATCGAGATGGACGAGGTGTTGGAGGTCAGGATCGTGTGCGGCTTCAGATGCGGCTGCAGATCCTCGAAAATCGCCTGCTTGACGGTTTCCCGCTCGGTGGCAGCCTCGATCACCAGATCGGTTGCCCCGACTTCTGCCAGGGTCAGCGACGGCACGATCCGCGCCAGCGCCGCCTTCACGTCGTTCTCGGCGATCTTCCCCTTGCTGGCCTGGCGGGCCATGTTCCTTTGGATCAGGCTCAGCGCGCTGTCGAGCGCCTGCTGGCTGACGTCATTCAGAACGACATCATACCCTGCCAGCGCCATAACATGGGCAATGCCATTGCCCATCTGCCCGGCGCCGATCACACCAACCTTCTGAATTTCCATGCCTCAGGCTCCTGAAATATCTGCCGCAACCTTACTGGCCCGGGAAGGGCAGGCACAAGAGCAGCTTGGGTGGATTTGAGGCAAATTCTCGCTTTAGGGAAATTGCAATGGTTCGCCTCCAGAGTGAGTCTCGGGTGAAAAATTGGTGGTGAAATGAGCTATGAACTCAAAAGCGCGGGGGCGCTTTCGGGGGAACCATGCAGATATGGGAAATCCCGGCTGCTGGTGCGGGGGCCGCACCGGTCCTTGGACGAGCCTTATGTTGCTTTCCTCGGTGGAACCGAAGTTTACGGGCGATTCGTTGAATTTCCCTTTGTCGACTCCTTGCAGGGGCGGCTTGGTGTGAATTGCGTCAATCTGGGCAGTGTGAACGCCGGGCTGGACAGTTTCGTGCAGGATGACACCATGATCGGACTTGCCAGGGACGCGCGGGTCACGGTGTTGCAGATGCTGGGGGCGCAGAACATCTCGAACCCGTATTACCGGGTGCATCCGCGCCGCAATGACCGCTTCCTGCAAGCGCAGCCGGCGCTTAAGACGCTTTATCCGGAAGTGGATTTTACCGAATTCCATTTCAACAAGCACCTTCTTTGCACGCTCCGGGATATCTCTGGACAGCGGTTCGAACAGGTGCGTGAACAACTGCAGCGCAGCTGGGTGGAGCGGATGAGCGGCCTGATCAAGGCGCTGGATGGCCAGGTGCTGTTGCTGTGGCTGCGCTATCATCTGGATGCGGATGCCGGTTTCCCGGAAGAGCCCGTGCTCGTGGACCGTTCGATGGCCGATGCTCTGCGTCCCAAGGTGCAGGGAATCGTGGAGTTCCGGGCGCAATCGGCAGCCGCTGCCAGGGATATCGCCGGTATGGTGTTCGGCCAGATGGAGCTGCCGGCAGCGCGTCACATGATAGGCCCCAACGAGCATCTGCGCATTGCCGAGGCGCTTGCCGCCTATCTGCAGCCAATGCTGCAGGAAGAATAACACCAGTCCCCGGAACGGAAAAAGGCCCGCCGGCTGGCGGGCCTTCCTGTTTAGTCAGCTGTCCAGCCGGGCTTAGCCCAGCTTTTCGGTCAGGGCCGGGACGGCTTCGAACAGATCGGCAACCAGGCCGAAGTCAGCAACCTGGAAGATCGGTGCTTCTTCGTCTTTGTTGATCGCCACGATGACCTTGGAGTCCTTCATGCCGGCCAGGTGCTGGATCGCGCCGGAGATGCCGATGGCGACATACAGGTCTGGGGCAACAACCTTGCCGGTCTGGCCAACCTGCCAGTCGTTCGGGGCGTAGCCCGAGTCGACGGCGGCGCGGGATGCGCCAACAGCGGCGCCCAGCTTGTCGGCCAGGGTCTCGATCAGTTTGAAGTCTTCTTCGGAGCCAACACCGCGGCCGCCGGAGACAACGATGCCGGCAGAGGTCAGCTCGGGACGGTCGCTTGCGGCAACCTTGTCTTCGACCCACTCGGACAGGCCCGGGTTGTCGGCGGCAGAGATGGTCTCAACCGAAGCCGAGCCGCCTTCGCCGGCCGCGTCGAAGGACGCGGTGCGGAAGGAGACGACTTTCTTGGCGTCGCTGGACTTTACGGTCTGGATCGCGTTGCCGGCATAGATCGGGCGCTCGAAGGTGTTGCCGTCGACAACGCTGGAAACGTCCGAGATCACCATCACGTCCAGCAGCGCAGCAACGCGCGGCAGAACGTTTTTGGCGTCAGTGGTGGCCGGAGCAACAATGTGCTCATAGTCGGAGGCCAGGCCAGCGATCAGCGCCGCGGTCGGCTCCGCCAGGCGGTGGCCCAGCGATGCGTCCTCGGCGACCAGCACCTTGGTTACACCAGCGATCTTGGCAGCTTCTTCGCCAGCCGCAGCAGCGGAGGCGCCGGCGGCCAGAACGGTCACGTCGCCCAGCTTGGAGGCTGCAGCCACGGCTTTGGCGGTTGCGTCCAGCGCCAGCGCGCCGTCGGTCACTTCAGCAAGGAGAAGAACAGCCATTACACAGCCCCCGCTTCTTTGAGTTTCTCAACCAGCTCGTCAACCGAACCGACCACGATGCCTGCGGCGCGTGCCGGCGGCTCTTCGGTCTTGACGATTTCCAGGCGCGGGGAGACGTCGACGCCGTAGTCGGCGGCGGTTTTCTCGTCCAGCGGCTTTTTCTTCGCCTTCATGATGTTCGGCAGCGACGCATAGCGCGGCTCGTTCAGGCGCAGGTCCACGGTGATGATGGCGGGCATCTTCACGGAAATGGTCTGCAGGCCGCCGTCGACTTCGCGGGTAACCTTTGCGGTCTCGCCTTCGATGTCCAGTTCAGAGGCGAAGGTGCCCTGGGACCAGCCCAGCAGCGCCGACAGCATCTGGCCGGTTGCGTTCATGTCGTTGTCAATCGCCTGCTTGCCGCAGAGCACGATGCCGGGCTGCTCTTCCTCGACCACTTTGGCCAGGATCTTGGCAACCGCCAGCGGCTCGATGTCGGTGTGCACGTCGTCGGCTGCAACCACCAGGATGGCGCGGTCTGCGCCCATGGCCAGCGCGGTGCGCAGCGTTTCCTGGGCCTGCTTCACGCCGATCGAAACCGCAACGACCTCGTCCGCCTTGCCGGCTTCCTTCAGGCGGATGGCTTCTTCGACGGCGATTTCGTCGAAGGGGTTCATCGACATTTTAACGTTGGCGAGATCGACACCGCTGCCGTCCGCTTTGACGCGGACTTTCACGTTGTAGTCAATCACGCGTTTGACAGGCACAAGTACCTTCATTTTGCGTTCTCTCCTTAACAAACGGCAAGCCGCCTCAGGGCGACTCCCCCTCTATGCTCTCGCAGCGTTGATACCGGCTGGTGTGCGCCTGCAACAGGGCAAAATCGTCACGTTAGCGCACGCCGACGTCGCGTTTGCTCATTTGGAACATCATTTTTGCAAGAATGTTTCCGGTGGGAAATCCGCCTGCCGCGACGGCAAGGTGCCGTTGCCGCGGATGACGCGTTTAGCGCCGGATTCGCAAAAATCCGGCGCTAAACGGCGAATCAGAGCGGGGCAGGGGGCTCAGCGGTTGGCGCCGGGCACCCACAAAACGTCGTCCTTGCCGCCGTTATTGGCGGTGCGGGCGGCCACAAAGAACCAGTCGGACAGGCGGTTCAGGTATTTCACCGCTGCCGGGTTCACGTCCTCGGTTGTGCTCAGGTCCGTGGCCAGCCGCTCAGCGCGGCGGGCGACGGTGCGGCAGACATGCAAATGCGCCGCCAGCTTGGACCCGCCCGGCAGGATGAAGCTGCGCAGCGCCTCAAGATCCTTGTTCATGCCGTCGATCTCGGCCTCCAGCCGCTCGACCTGCGCGGCCGCAACCCGCAGCGGCGGGTATTCTGCCTCGGCGTCCTTCTCCATTTCCGGCCGGCACAGATCGGCTCCCAGATCGAACAAATCGTTCTGAATGCGCGCCAGTGCTGCGTCCATCTCGCCTTCGGCTTCCAACCGGGCAACACCGACAAAGGAGTTCAGCTCATCCGAAGTGCCATATGCATTCACACGGGCCGAGTGTTTGGCCACGCGCTCGCCGTTGCCCAGGGCGGTTTCGCCCTTGTCGCCGGTGCGGGTGTAGATTTTGTTCAGAACGACCATCGTCAATTATCCTCCCTGGCTGCGCAGGTAGACGTAGGACAGCAAGAGCACCACTGCAATGAATTGAAACAGGATGCGCAGGCGCATCATCTTGTTTGCGTTCCGGCGGTTAAACTCGCCGCCTTTGCCAAAGCCGCCAATGCCGATGACCAGTGCCACAACCACAGCCGCCACGGCTGCCAGTGCCAGATAATACAGCGGATCGCTCATTCTGTCCCCCAAGCGTATCAATTCTGTTGGACCCATCTACCCCGCGTGCAAGGCGAAGGCGACCGCGAATCCGCTATCCGAGCCGCACCAGGATGCGGTCAATTGCCCTTGTGCTGAGGATGCGGCGCAGGACCCCGGCGATATGGGTTGGGGTGGTGACATAGTAGCGGGCGCGCGGGCGGCGGGATTTGCAGGCGTGTGCCAGTTTCGCGGTCACGGCGGAGGCCGGCAGCTCAAACCGGTCCGGGCCGCTGTTCTCATACAGCCGCTTCAACAGGCGCGTCTCGTAAAGCTCGCGCAGCGGCGAGGCCTTCCAGTCGATAAAACGCTCAAAATAGGGAATTGACTTTTCCCGGATCTTTGACGTCACCGGCCCCGGCTCGATCAGCACCATGTGGATGCCCGACCCCTTCAGTTCGACCCGCAGCGTGTCAGTCAGACCTTCCAGCGCGTATTTCGTCGCCACATAGGCGCCACGCCACGGAAAGGAGACAAAGCCCAGGATCGAGGAATTCTGCACGATCCGCCCGTGCCCCTGTTTGCGCATCACGGGAATCACTTGCCGGGTCAGCTCGTGCCAGCCGAAGAAATTGGCCTCGAAAATTGTGCGCAGCGCTTCGGTGGGCAGATCCTCGACCGCGCCGGGCAGCCCGTGCGCGCCGTTGTTGAACAGCGCGTCCAGGGTGCCGCCGGTGGCCTCCAGCACCTCTTCCAGGCCGGATTCGATGCTGGCCGGGTCGGTGTAATCAATCCGCGGGCTTTCAAATCCTTCAGCGCGCATCCGGTCGCAATCACGCTGCTGGCGGCAGGAGGCAAACACCCGCCATCCCCGCTCCCGCATTCCCCGCGCCGCATCCAGGCCGATTCCTGAGGAACAGCCGGTAATCAGGATGGTTTTTTTCATGTGGAACGCCTCTTGACCCGGTTTGCCCGGGGCCAGTTATGGGCGTTTCTTGCTCACCAGGGAAGCGGCAATCCAGCCGACGCGGCCCTTCTCTGGCGCGCGCAGGTGCAGCCAGCCAGTGCCGGAATCCTCGATCACGATGACTTCGTCACCTGCCAGAAGCCGGGTGATCACCGGATAGTTAGTGCCTGGCCCCTGCCGCATGTTCACCCGTGATGCGCGGATACTGCGGCGGTCGATAACCGGTTCCGGAGCAGGCTCTGCCGCGGCGGCGGAGGCCGCCTCTGACGTGGAGGCGGGCGTCGCAGTGATCGAGGCTAGGCCGCCATCCAGGGATGCGAGCTGCAAAGTGCCGCCTCCGGAGCCGACCGAGAATGCAGCTTGGGTGGAGGTCAGAACACTGGATGCACTGGCAAGCTGAGCGGCCGCCACGCGCTGACGCAGCGCCGGATCAGCCTTGGGCCGCACCGGCGTTTCTGCCTGTGACCGGCGCGTCAGAACAGGCTGAGCCGTCAGGGAAGCGGCGGTGATTCTGACAGGTTCAGATTTACGGGCATCGGGTTTGGCGGCAGCCACGGGCTCGGGCCGTTGCGGCGGTTCAAAGTCCGCCCCTCCGCTCAGCTCATAAAATCCCCATCCCAGAAAAGCGAAGGACAACATAACAAATCGCGACATAACCCGGTCCCCCCAGACCAAAAATAGACAGGCAAATTCAATGACCCGCAAAAGGCCGCTGCCCTGGTTGCAAGAGTTTGGAAAGTAACGCGCGGCGCGGCTGCCTGGTTCCATTTTATCTAGGGCAAGTTGACGGACAGGAAACAGGGGAGACTCTTCTGTCTTCTCCCCGCGCCTGGCTGGCAGCGGGCGAAGCTGTGCGAAATTCGTGCGCGCCCGCTTTACCAATTCCGGCGCCGGCAGTATCACGATTTCATGACCGACCTGGTAGAAGATCCCGACATGCCCTCCGCCCCCGAACAAGGCGAAATCCTGGAACCGCTGCGCCGCGCCATTGGCGAGCGCTATCTGACCTATGCGCTCAGCACCATCATGCACCGGGCGCTGCCCGATGCCCGCGACGGCCTGAAACCTGTGCACAGGCGGATCCTTTACGCGATGAACCGCCTGCGGCTCAGCTCCAGCGGCGGCTTTCTGAAGTCGGCCAAGATTTCCGGCGACACCATGGGCGACTTCCACCCCCACGGCGATGCCGCGATCTATGACGCGATGGCGCGCCTGGCGCAGGACTTCAACGTCCGCTACCCGCTGGTCGACGGCCAGGGCAACTTCGGCAACATCGACGGCGACAACCCTGCGGCCTCCCGCTACACCGAAGCGCGGATGACCTTCGTCGCCGAGGCGATGCTGGAAGGCCTCAATGAGGATTCGGTCGATTTCCGCGACAACTACGACGGCCGCCTGACCGAACCGGCGGTGCTGCCCGCCACCTTCCCGAACATCCTGGCAAACGGCGCGGCCGGCATTGCGGTGGGCATGGCCACCAACATCCCGCCCCACAACATTGCTGAGCTGATCGACGCCTGCCTGCATCTGATCAAAACCCCGGATGCTCGCGACGACACCCTGCTGAACTATGTGCCGGGGCCCGATTTCCCCACCGGCGGTATCATCGTCGAGCCCAAGGAAAACATCGCCAAGGCTTACAGCACTGGCCGCGGCTCCTTCCGCCTGCGCTGCACGCACGAGGTTGAGGACCTGGGCCGCGGCCAGTGGCAGATCGTCGTCACGGAGATTCCCTACCAGGTTCAGAAATCCAAGCTGATCGAAAAGATCGCCGAGCTGATCCAGACCAAGAAGGTGCCGATCCTCGCCGACGTGCGCGACGAATCGGCGGACGACATCCGTATCATCCTGGAACCCAAGTCCAAGAACGTGGACCCCGAGGTTCTGATGAACATGATGTTCCGCAACTCGGACCTGGAAATCCGCTTCAGCCTCAACATGAACGTGCTGATCGACGGCGTAACCCCCAAGGTCTGCTCGATGAAGGAGGTGCTGCGCGCCTTCCTCGACCACCGCCGCGACGTGCTGCAGCGCCGCTCCCGCCACCGGATGGAAAAGATCGACCACCGGCTGGAGGTCTTGGAGGGCTTTATCATCGCCTTCCTGAACCTCGACCGGGTGATCGACATCATCCGTTATGACGAGGACCCCAAGGCCGCCCTGATCCGCGAGGACTGGAGCAAGGACCACCCGCGCGCCTTCACCGAGGCAGACTACATCACCCCGGCGCAAGGCGCGGGCGAGCTGACAGAGGTGCAGGCCGAGGCGATCCTGAACATGCGCCTGCGGTCTTTGCGTAAGCTCGAGGAAATCGAACTGGTCCGCGAACGTGATGCCCTTCGCGAGGAACGCGCCGGGCTGGTCGAACTATTGGCCTCTGAAGACCTGCAATGGTCCCGCATTTCCGAGCAGCTGAAAGAAACCAAGAAGCAGTTCGGTAAGGACTATGCAGGCGGCGCCCGCCGCACCCGCTTTGCCGAGGCGGGCGAGGTCGAAGACGTGCCGCTGGAGGCCATGATCGACAAGGAACCGATCACCGTGGTCTGCTCGCAGATGGGCTGGATCCGCGCCATGACCGGCCACATCGACCTGAACCGCGAGCTGAAGTTCAAGGATGGCGATGGGCCGCGCTTCATCTTCCACGCGGAAACCACCGACCGGCTGCTGGTGTTCGGCTCCAACGGCCGTTTCTATACCCTGTCTGCGGCGAACCTGCCCGGCGGCCGCGGTATGGGTGAACCCGTCCGCCTGATGGTTGACCTGCCCAATGAGGTGGAAATCGTCGACCTGCTGATCCACAACCCGGAGGGTAAGCTGCTGGTCGCCTCCGACGCGGGCAACGGTTTCATTTGCGCCGAAAAGGACATCGTCGCCCAGACCCGCAGCGGCAAGCAGGTGCTGAACGTCAAGGACGACGAGCGCGCCAAGATATGTATCCCGGTGGAGGGCGATCACGTCGCCGTGGTCTCGGAAAACGGCAAGTTCCTGGTTTTCTCGGTCGAGGAAATGCCCGAGCTGACCCGCGGCAAGGGCGTGCGCCTGCAAAAATACAACATGGCCCGCGGCAAGCAGGGCTCGCTGGAGCTGGACGGCGGCCTCAGCGACATCACCACGTTCAACTGGGACGACGGCCTCAAGTGGGAGATGGGAGGCGGAAAGACCCGACACGCAGCCGACCTCACCGAATGGCTGGGCAAGCGCGCCAGCGTGGGCAAGCGCCCACCGCACGGTTTCCCGCGGAGCTACAAGTTCAAATAAGCGGCATCTTTCTGCGAATTGCCTGTGCCCCCCGCGCCACCCGCGCGGGGGTTGCTGTTTGCGGGTCTTTACCCCCTGCGCCCGGCAGGGCTATCAGGGCAGGACCGAATTCTTACGGGGGACTCCCATGACCCGCATTCTCGCCCTGTTTTCCGCGCTGGTGCTGCTCGCAGCCTGCGGCGAAACCCGCCTCGACGAAGCGCCCGAGGATCTGGGTGCCTTCCAGGCCCGCGTGACGCATGTCTATACGGAAAAGGCGCTGCAATGGCCGCTCTCGCGCGATGCCGACCACAGTGAATGGACCGCCCCGATCGAGAATGCGCTGAACACGCGGCTGCGCCGCTATGCGGGCGCCCAGCAATACGACGTTGCCGTGACGCTCGAGGGCTTCATGCTGGCGCCGCCCGGCGTGCCGGTGCTGTTTTCGCCAAAGAGTGCTGTGGTGGTGAACGTGTTTGTCTACGACGTGGCAAACAAGAAATTCCTCGCCAAAAAGCACCAGATGGAGATCTTCGAAAGCACCACCGGCGAAAGCGCGCTGCTGGGGTCCGGCCATGCGCGCACCAAAGAGCAGCAGATCCAGGGGCTGGCCGTCAATATCGCCGACAAGGTCGAGGAGTGGATGGCAGAAAACCACAAGGAGCAGGGGTGGTTCGCGCCCCGTCCTGGCACGGCCGCTGAAGGTACGGCTGCACCGGATGCTGCGGAGCCGGCGCCGGCCGGCTGAGCCCGGCGATTTCCGCTTCTGTCAAGCAGGAACGGGTTGATTTTTCCGCGCAAACCAAATAATCCGCCCGCGCAGAGGAAACCGGGTCAACGCTGACCCCTCATTTCAAAAGGCGTCCAAGGCATGGCTAAGGAAAAGTTTGAACGTAATAAACCGCACGTCAACATCGGCACCGTCGGCCACGTTGACCACGGCAAAACCACGCTGACCGCAGCGATCACCAAGTACTTCGGCGACTTCAAAGCCTACGACCAGATCGACGGCGCGCCGGAAGAAAAAGCCCGCGGCATCACCATCTCCACCGCCCACGTGGAATATGAAACCGACGCGCGCCACTACGCCCACGTCGACTGCCCCGGCCACGCCGACTACGTCAAGAACATGATCACCGGTGCCGCTCAGATGGACGGCGCGATCCTGGTGGTGAACGCTGCTGACGGCCCGATGCCGCAGACCCGCGAGCACATCCTGCTGGCGCGTCAGGTTGGCGTTCCGGCGCTGGTCGTGTTCATGAACAAAGTGGACCAGGTCGACGACGAAGAGCTGCTGGAGCTGGTGGAAATGGAAATCCGCGAGCTGCTGTCCTCCTACGAGTTCCCGGGCGACGATATTCCGATCATCGCAGGTTCCGCGCTGGCGGCGATGGAAGGCCGTGACCCGGAAATCGGCGAAAACAAGATCAAAGAGCTGATGGCGGCCGTGGACGAATACATCCCGACCCCCGAGCGTGCGGTTGACCAGCCGTTCCTGATGCCGATCGAAGACGTGTTCTCGATCTCCGGCCGCGGCACCGTTGTGACCGGCCGTGTCGAGCGCGGTGTGATCAATGTTGGCGACGAAATCGAAATCGTCGGCATCAAAGACACTTCGAAAACCACCTGCACCGGTGTGGAAATGTTCCGCAAGCTGCTGGACCGCGGTGAAGCCGGCGACAACATCGGCGCCCTGCTGCGCGGTGTGGACCGTGAATCCGTTGAGCGCGGCCAGGTGCTGTGCAAGCCGGGTTCCGTGACCCCGCACACCAAGTTCGAAGCCGAAGCCTACATCCTGACCAAGGAAGAAGGCGGCCGCCACACCCCGTTCTTCGCGAACTACCGTCCGCAGTTCTACTTCCGCACCACCGACGTGACCGGCACCGTGACCCTGCCGGAAGGCACCGAGATGGTGATGCCGGGCGACAACCTGAAGTTCGCGGTTGAGCTGATCGCCCCGATCGCGATGGAAGACGGCCTGCGCTTCGCCATCCGCGAAGGCGGCCGCACCGTCGGCGCCGGCGTTGTGTCCAAAATCATCGAGTAATCAGGTCTCCTGATTGATCGACGGAAAGGCCGCCTCCGGGCGGCCTTTTTGCTGTGCCGCCGCCGGAAACCGGCGCGGTTTCCGGCCATGAAAAACCGGTTTCTCATGACCGCCTTTCGAGAAAAAAACGGTGGGTCAGGTCTGAGGCGTCTTCGGATCTTAGCTGCTGCGCCCGGCAGCCGCGTCCGCTGCATCCGTGACAGCATCTAGCGAGGCTTCCAGGCTCTGCCGTAAGACCTCCACCTCAGCGTCACTCGGTTTTTTCGGCACCTCATCCGTCCATTCCCGGCACATCAGCACCCCGCGGGAAAACGGCAGCGGCAGCATCTGCTGGTCCCAGGTTGGCAGCTTGATCACTTTTCGCTCTGCAAAGGCGACGGTGAACACCCGGCAGCCGGTCATCCGCGCCCAGACCACCGGCACGGTGGAGGACACGCGGGCAGGGCCGCGCGGGCCGTCGGCGGCGATGCCGATGGAACAGCCTTCCCGGGTGCGCCGCAGCACTTCGCGCGACAGCGCCACATGGCGTTTGTGGCTCGACATTGGAATGGTCTCAAACCCCAGCCGCACCAGGATCTGTCCCGCCAGACGCCCGGCGCGGGCGGCGGAGGTCAGCGCGCAGATTCGTCCCAGCGAGGTGTCGAACAGATAGGGCGCCATGATCAGCCGCTGGTGCCAGAGCACAAAGATCACCGGCTCGCCGCGCCGCACGCAATCGTCCATCTCCTCAAAACCGTTGCGGCTCCAGCGGGAGGTGCGGAAGGCGAATCGCACATAGGTGGCAAACAGCCCCTCGATAGCGCGGTTCACCCGGGGGCTGTCGGCGAATTTCTTTCTCAGGCTCACGGTTTCAGGCTCATTTCCAAGGGATTGGCCGGGCGCGCGGCCCGCTTTCCGGCCCCTCTTACCGCATGGGTGGGAGCGGGCAAAGCCCGCGGCCCGCAAACCGCCGCGCGGCGCGCAGAAAATCGGTTTTCCCTCTTGCCACCGCCGCACGGCTGCCGTAGGACATGCCGCACTACAGGGGTATAGCTCAGTTGGTAGAGCGACGGTCTCCAAAACCGTAGGTCGCGGGTTCGAACCCTGCTGCCCCTGCCAGTCTCCAAAAAGTCCGTAGATCATGGCCGCCCACACAGGGTGGCCGGCGGTTCTGTATCAGCCCTGCGGCGTCTCCTTGCCGGAGATGGTCAGATGACCAGCAGGCAATCCTTGCAAAAACCGGTCATAGGCCGCGTCATAGGCGCTCTCAATCTGCCTGCTAAGCTGCGCGGCTGAGAACAGCGGGGCGACCTGGTGCTGCTGGCGCAGCTTACGCTTCAGCACGGCGCACGCCTCCGGATCTGCGGCAACTGCGGCGCCCTTTGCCTCATACGCTTCCGCGCTGTCAGCGATCAGTTCAGGCAGTCCGGCCGCTTGCAGCAGGCTTGCTCCCGTGCGGGCGGCAAGCTGCTGACCGGGCAGGGTGATCATTGGCACTCCCGCGGCCAGTGCATCGCGGGCAGCGGTGGCGGCGTTGACCGTGAAGGTGTCAAGGAACACGCCGGCAAGGGGCAGCCGGGCAAGATGCTCCGCGCGGTCCGCAGGCAGAGCAAAGATCAGCCGGTCCGGGTCGATGCCGCGGGCGGCCGCGGCGCGGCGCAGGTTCGAGACGGCGTGTGCGCCATGATCCAGAAGCCAAAGCACGCTGTCAGGGGCGCCATCCAGCAAGCGCATCCAGATATCGAACTCCTGCGGAGTGATCTGGCTGGCCGCGGCAAAGCTGCAAAAGACAAAACCCTCGTCCGGCAGTCCGCAGTCGGCCCGGACCGGGGCGCTGACAGTGCTGGCGGGCGGCATCGCCAGACAACTGTTCGGCAGGCGCAGCAGGTGTTCGTTGTGATACCGCTCGCTGCCGGGCGGGCAGGTGGTGCCGTCGCTGATCAGGTAGTCGAAAGCAGCGGTTCCCATGGTTCCAGGGTATCCGGGCCAGGCAATGTGCAGGGGCGCCAGCCGGGTGTTGAGCAGGCCGGTCCGGTTGCCGTTGGAATAGCCTGACAGGTCCACCGCAATGTCCAGTTCATCGGCCTTAGCTGCCGCGGCCGCGCCGTCGGTTGAGGTCCCGTCCAGCATCCGCAAACAGGACACAGGGAACGCTGAGGCGGCTTCTTCGCTAAAACCCGGACCCGTGGCATAGGCAAAGACTTCAAACCGGTTGCGGTCGTGAGCGGCAAAAAATGCAGTGTATTGGCTCAGCAGCGCCGAGGCGTCGCAGGCGGAGAAGAAATAGCCGATCCTAAGCCGCTCCGGGCGCTGTTGGGCGGGCGGGGCGGTCTGCGGTTCCACTTCGGGGAAATGCTCGCTGGCGTAGGCTTGCGCGCGCACCCTGAGCAGGTCCGGATTGTCCTCCATCAGCATCAGCGCGCTGGGATCGCAGCCGCTGCCGCGCAGGCCCAGCAGGCGGCGGTATTGTTCGTACTCCTGTATCCAGCGCCAATCGTTGAGCTCTGCCAGCACGTGCAGGCGCTGGGTGCGGGCCCGGTCATCGGATGGGGAGATCTGGAGGATCTTGTCGAAACAGGGGAGTGCATCGGCATGGCGCCCTTCGGCCTTGAGAAGCAGGCCCAGCTGGTACTGCGCCTCGTTCAGACCCGGCCGCAAGCTGACAGCGCGCTTGTAGTGGTCCTTAGCCTCTGCCACCGCGCCGAGATTGTGCAGCAGGCCCGCCAGGCTGAAATGCAGCAGCGCATCATCTGGTGCCAGCGCAACCGCCCGGCGCAGGGCCGACGCGGCCTCTGCGCTGCGGCCCTCAAGCGGCAGCGCCTCGGCCAGGCTGCGCAGCGCAAGCAGGCAATCGGCATCCAGCGCCAGTGACTTGCGGTAGAGCGCCACGGCATTGTCCGCCTGTCCGCGCGCCATGTGAACGCGGCCCATGGCGGCATAGGTTCCGGCTTCTTTGGGGTTGATCCCGCACGCCTTGTTCAGGCAGGTGGCCGCGTTGTCCAGATGGCCGGCAGCGAGGTGGCAGCGGCCCAGGAAATCCCACAGGAAATGCAACTCCCGGAAGGTCTTGAGCAAGGCGCCGCAGCTGTCCGCCGCTTCAAAGGGGCGTCCGGCGGCAAGTGCCGCCTCCAGCTCCCCCTTTGTGTCATCGGAGGGCTCACGCTGCTCCCTCAGACGGCCGCGCAGCGAGTCCAAGGCCTGCAGAGCGCGTGCGTTCTTGGGGTTGCGCGCCAGAATTCCGGAGTAAGCAAGCACTGCATCTTCGAACTTGGCGTCGCGTTCGAGCTGCTCGGCCTGGGAAAGGGTTTGTGCGGGTGTCATGGCATCCTGTCTCACTGAAACACACGGGGGTGCGCCAACACGGCGCGCGTCCTGCGCCGGGGCTGCTGGATTCAGTTTTGCGGGAAGTGGATTAAAATTGGATTGACCGCGGCCGGGAACACCGGCTGTTGCGGGCGCAGGGCTTGAATTCAGCTGCCGCACCGGTTACATCGCCTGCACTGCTAGCAGAGAGACTCCCCCACCATGGCGACTATCAACCCAGTTCAGTTTATCCAGCAGGTTCGTGCCGAAGTGTCCAAGGTCGTTTGGCCGACCCGGCGCGAGGTGCTGCTGACCACGGTCATGGTGTTTATCATGGCGGCTCTGACGGCGCTGTTCTTTGCGCTGGTCGATCTGTTGATCCGCTATGGCCTGCAGGGCCTTCTGGGGATGTTCGGCTGAGCCTGCAGCGGTATGACGGCTCCGGGGCCGCGGTTGCTGCGCAGCACTTGATTCTGGCGGCGATGGGCGGTACCTGAGCAGGAACATTGAGGCGGGCGTGCAGCAATTCGGTTTGCACGCCGCTTTTTGTTGGAGAGCGCAGCTTAAGAGCTGCAACGGAATGATTACGCAGCGGCGCGGCACCGGCCCGCCCTGCAGAACAAGGACAACGGTTCATGGCGAAACGGTGGTACTCGGTCAGCGTTCTTTCGAACTTCGAAAAGAAAATCGCAGAGCAGATCCGCACCGCGGTCGCCGAGCAGGGGCTCGAGGACGAAATTGACGAGGTGCTGGTCCCGACCGAAGAGGTGATCGAGATCCGCCGCGGCAAGAAGGTCTCGACCGAGCGCCGCTTCATGCCCGGTTACGTTCTGGTCCACATGGAAATGTCCGACCGCGGCTATCACCTGATCTCCTCGATCAACCGCGTGACTGGCTTCCTGGGCCCGCAGGGCCGCCCGATGCCGATGCGTGACGCCGAGGTGCAGGGCATCCTGGGCCGCGTCGAGGAAGGCGTCGAGGCGCCGCGCACCCTGATCAACTTCGAGGTGGGCGAGAAGGTCAAGGTCAACGACGGACCGTTCGAGGATTTCGACGGCATGGTCGAAGAGGTCGACGACGACAACCAGAAGCTCAAGGTCACCGTGTCGATCTTCGGCCGCGAAACCCCGGTGGAACTGGACTTTACCCAGGTCACCAAGCAAGGCTGACCGGTCCTGCAATGAAAATCATAGCGCCGCGTTGCACGATGCACCGCGGCGTTTCTTGTTTGTGATCGCCATTCTGAAAGGAGCGGCCATACTCCCCCTTGCCCGTATGCCTCGCCTGATGCAAACTTGTATCGGGAGGAGGGATGTCTGTCTCACCGCTGGGTCTAATCGCAAAAGGACCTGCGCGGTGCCATGCTTTGGGAGGAGTGTGTCTTGGCATCCAAAACCGCAGGTTCCACACCGCCGGACAACCTGACACCGCAGCATCAGGCCGTGCCCGCGGTCAATAAGGTGACGGCGGGTGATATCACCGCGTCTCTGAAGGCAGGGTTCTCCGACTTTCTGGCGCGCCCTTTCCTGAGTGGCTTCTTCGGCCTGTTCTATGCGGTTTTCGGCATCCTGTTCGTCTGGTGCCTGGTCTGGCTCGGCGCGATCTGGATGATCATTCCTGCCGCTGTAGGTTTTCCGCTGGTCGCGCCTTTTGCTGCTGCCGGGCTATATGAAATGTCCCGCCGGATGCAGAAGGGAGAAAGTTTCACCTGGTCCGAGATCCTCACTGTCATGGCCAGCCAGCGTAAGCGCGAAATGGGCTGGATGGCCTTTGTCACACTGTTTATTTTCTGGGTGTGGATCTACCAGGTCCGGCTATGGCTGGCGATAACCCTCAAGAATGCATCCTTCTCGGATTTTGACGGGTTCCTGAACATCGTCTTCTTCACGCCGCAGGGCTGGACCTTCCTGGCAATCGGCACCTGTGTCGGCGCATTTCTGTCGGCAGTCCTGTTCGCGGTGACCGTCGTCGCCATGCCTATGCTGCTCGACCGGGAGACCAATTTCGTTTCTGCCATGCTGACGTCCATTCGCGTCGTTACGGAAAGCCCCATGGTCATGCTCGCCTGGGCGGCGATCATTTCGCTCACCATGCTGGTGTCGCTGGTTCCGGCGTTTCTGGGGTTGATTGTCACCCTGCCTGTCCTTGGCCACACCACATGGCATCTCTACCGGCGGGCCGTGCCGCCAGCGGAGGTGTAACCCGCCTGGCCCTGCCCTTGACCCGCGGCGCGCAGCGTCTGCTTCCGTCGCGGCCCAGCCGCTGCCGATTGAACGGCTGGGCCACTTGCCAACTCCGGCATTCCCCTGTACATGCCGCCTCTATCGTCTTCGGGCGAGATTCTCTCGTGGGAGATGGACGGGTCGCGACCCTGAAATCCGACCACGCAACTTGAATTGGATGGGACGCGTCCCGTCTGTGTTGAAAGGAAAACCAAATGGCTAAGAAGCTTGTTGGTTCGATGAAGCTGCAGGTTCCTGCAGGTCAGGCAAACCCCTCTCCGCCCGTCGGCCCGGCCCTGGGTCAGCGCGGCATCAACATCATGGAATTCTGCAAGGCGTTCAACGCCAAGACCGCAGACATGGAGCCCGGCGCGCCGTGCCCGACCGTGATCACCTACTATCAGGACAAGTCCTTCACCATGGACATCAAGACGCCGCCCGCGTCTTACTACCTGAAGAAGGCGGCCAAGGTGAAATCCGGCGCGAACAACCCGTCGCGTGAAACCGTCGGCACCGTGACTGTGGCCCAGGTGAAAGAGATCGCCGAAGCCAAGATGAAAGATCTGAACGCCAACGACATCGACGCTGCAATGCAGATCATCCTGGGCTCCGCCCGCTCCATGGGCATCGAGGTGAAGTAAGATGGCAAAGCTCGGTAAACGTACCCGCGCCGCGCGCGAAGCTTTCGCTGGCAAAGAAAACCTGTCCGTGGAAGAAGCAGTTGCCCTGGTGAAAGCCAACGCAACCTCGAAGTTCGACGAGACCGTCGAAATCGCCATGAACCTGGGCGTTGACACCCGCCACGCAGACCAGATGGTCCGCGGCGTGGTCGGCCTGCCGAACGGCACCGGCAAAGACATGCGCGTTGCAGTCTTCGCCCGCGGCCCGAAAGCAGACGAAGCCAAGGAAGCCGGCGCAGACATCGTTGGCGCCGAAGACCTGATGGAATCCATCCAGGCCGGCAACATCGACTTTGACCGCTGCATCGCGACCCCGGACATGATGCCCGTCGTCGGCCGCCTGGGTAAGATCCTCGGCCCGCGCAACCTGATGCCGAACCCGAAAGTCGGCACCGTGACCATGGACGTGAAAGCGGCCGTGGAAGCAGCCAAGGGTGGCGAAGTGCAGTTCAAGGCGGAAAAAGGCGGCGTTGTGCACGCAGGCGTCGGCAAAGCGTCCTTCGACGAAGCCAAGCTGGTCGAAAACATCCGCGCCTTCGTGTCGGCCGTGGCCAAAGCCAAGCCGACCGGCGCCAAGGGTGCTTACATGAAAAAGATCAACCTGTCCTCGACCATGGGCCCGGGCATCACGGTTGACGTGGACAACGCTGTCACCGAGTAATCGGGCGCACAGCTGATGTCAGAAGGGGCGGCACCGCAAGGGCCGCCCTTTTTCTGTCCTGGCGGAACCCAGCGAGCAGGTGTATTTTCCAATTTCGCTCTTGGAAATCCCTTCAAATGGGAATAACTACGGCCTTGAGATAAAGCGTGCGATTCGTCGTGCGCTTTATTTCATTTCGTCCAAGATGGTGGGTGGTCTCCGATCGGACCTTAATTTCCCTCCTGAGACGGGTACAGACCAAGAAGATCGGGGGTTTTCAATCCCTCGGGCGGATTTGGCTCATCCCGTAAAACGGACCTGAACGCCGGGCCATCTGGTTCGGCAAATATGAGCCGGGATGCGTAAGCATCCCTAACTTGGAGAGAACTGTGGATAGAGCCCAGAAAGAGAAAGTGGTCGAGGAACTCGGCCAGATCTTCGAAAGCTCTGGCGTCGTGGTGGTTGCTCACTACGCCGGTCTGACAGTTGCTGAGATGCAGGATCTGCGCGCACGTGCCCGTGACGCGAACAGCTCCGTGCGTGTTGCCAAGAACAGGCTCGCCAAAATCGCCCTCGAGGGAAAGCCGTGTGAAAGCATGGCCGACCTGCTGACAGGGATGACCGTTCTGACCTACTCCGAAGATCCCGTGTCCGCTGCAAAAGTGGCTGAGGATTTTGCCAAGGAAAACAAAAAGTTTGAGATCCTTGGCGGTGCAATGGGTGAGAACGCTCTGGACCGTGCCGGTGTCGAAACCGTGTCGAAAATGCCGTCCCGCGACGAGCTCATCGCTCAGATCGCAAGCTGCATTGGCGCACCTGCTTCGAACATCGCCGGCGCGATTGGCGCACCTGCAAGCAACATCGCAAGCATCCTTTCGACCATCGAAGAGAAGGCGGAAGCTGCGTAAGCGGTTGGCACTGAACGGCTGGCGTGGGGCACAAGCCCGCACGTTGGAACACACATACTGTAAACGGAAAGAGCTGATACAATGGCTGATCTGAAAGCACTCGCAGAAAGCATCGTGGGTCTGACCCTGCTGGAAGCACAAGAACTGAAAACCATCCTGAAAGACGAATACGGCATCGAGCCCGCAGCTGGCGGCGCAGTTGTCATGGCAGCTGGCGGCGACGCCGGCGGTGCAGCTGAAGAAGAAAAGACCGAATTCGACGTCGTTCTGAAGAACGCCGGCGCTTCCAAGATCAACGTGATCAAAGAAGTTCGCGGCATCACCGGCCTGGGCCTGAAAGAAGCCAAAGAGCTGGTTGAAGCAGGCGGCAAAATCAAAGAAGGCATCGACAAAGCCGAAGCAGAAGACATCAAAGCCAAGCTGGAAGCAGCTGGCGCCGAAGTCGAGCTGGCCTAAGTCCTGCCTCTGGTGCATCTCCGATGCATCGGAAATTTGGCTGGGTCCGGAGTTCTCCGGGCCCAGCCGAACCTGTCTTAAAAAGGGCCTCACGCAAGAGGCGCTTTTTCAGGCGAGGTTCAAGGGATCGGGAGGCCGCCTTCGGGACGGTGGCCATGAATTGATCCGAACGCGCTGTCTCGTATGGGCAAGGTGCCGGGGCCCGGCGGCAACCTTGACCGGTGAGAACTCGGAAAGGTGACATCTGACATGGCTCAATCGTTCCTTGGCCAGAAACGTCTACGTAAATACTACGGCAAAATCCGCGAAGTGCTGGAAATGCCGAACCTCATCGAGGTGCAGAAATCTTCCTATGATCTGTTCCTGCGCTCCGGCGATGCGAGCGAGCCGCTTGACGGCGAAGGCATCAAAGGTGTGTTCCAGTCGGTCTTCCCGATCAAGGACTTCAACGAAACCTCCGTTCTGGAGTTCGTGAAGTATTCCTTTGAGAAGCCGAAGTACGACGTCGAAGAGTGCATGCAGCGCGACATGACCTATTCGGCGCCGCTGAAGGTCACCCTGCGCCTGATCGTCTTTGATGTCGATGAGGACACCGGTGCGAAGTCCGTCAAGGACATCAAAGAGCAGGACGTCTTCATGGGCGACATGCCCCTGATGACCCCGAACGGCACCTTCATCGTGAACGGCACCGAGCGTGTGATCGTGTCCCAGATGCACCGCTCGCCGGGCGTGTTCTTCGACCACGACAAGGGCAAGACCCACTCCTCGGGCAAGCTGCTGTTCGCCTGCCGCATCATCCCGTACCGCGGCTCTTGGCTGGACTTCGAGTTCGACGCCAAGGACATCGTCTTTGCCCGTATCGACCGCCGCCGCAAGCTGCCGGTGACCACCCTGCTGTATGCCCTGGGCCTGGACCAGGAAGGCATCATGGATGCCTACTACAACACCGTCAACTTCAAGCTTGAGAAGTCCCGCGGCTGGGTCACCCCCTTCTTCCCCGAGCGCGTGCGCGGCACCCGCCCGACCTATGACCTGGTGGACGCCGGCACCGGCGAGATCATCTGCGAGGCGGGCAAGAAAGTCACCCCGCGCGCCGTCAAGAAGATGATCGAGGAAGGCACCATCACCGAGCTGCTGGTTCCCTTCGAGCATATCGTCGGCAAGTTCGTCGCCAAGGACATCATCAACGAAGACAACGGCGCGATCTATGTCGAAGCCGGTGATGAGCTGACCCTGGAATACGACAAGGACGGCGAACTGATCGGCGGCTCCCTGAAAGAGCTGCTGGATGCCGGTATCACCGACATCCCGGTGCTGGACATCGACAACGTCAACGTCGGCCCCTACATGCGCAACACCATGGCGCAGGACAAGAACCGGACCCGCGAAAGCGCGCTCATGGACATCTACCGTGTGATGCGCCCGGGCGAGCCGCCCACCGTCGAGGCCGCGTCGGCTCTGTTCGACACCCTGTTCTTCGATTCCGAGCGTTACGACCTCTCGGCTGTTGGCCGCGTGAAGATGAACATGCGCCTGGCGCTCGACGCCGAAGACACCCAGCGCACCCTGCGCAAGGAAGACATCGTCGCCTGTATCAAGGCGCTGGTCGACCTGCGTGACGGCCGCGGCGATGTCGACGACATCGACCACCTGGGCAACCGCCGCGTGCGGTCCGTCGGCGAACTGATGGAAAACCAGTACCGCGTCGGCCTGCTGCGCATGGAACGTGCGATCAAGGAACGGATGTCCTCCGTCGAGATCGACACGGTGATGCCGCAGGACCTGATCAACGCGAAACCGGCCGCAGCTGCCGTGCGCGAATTCTTCGGCTCCTCGCAGCTGTCGCAGTTCATGGACCAGACCAACCCGCTGTCGGAAGTCACCCACAAACGCCGCCTGTCGGCGCTTGGCCCGGGCGGCCTGACCCGCGAGCGTGCCGGCTTTGAGGTCCGCGACGTGCACCCGACCCACTATGGCCGGATGTGCCCGATTGAGACCCCGGAAGGCCCGAACATCGGTCTGATCAACTCGCTGGCGACCTTTGCGCGCGTCAACAAGTACGGCTTCATTGAGACGCCCTACCGCGTGGTGAAAGAAGGACAGGTGACCGATGAGGTTCACTACATGTCCGCCACCGAGGAAATGCGCCACACCGTGGCGCAGGCGAACGCGACCCTGGACGAGAACGGCAAGTTCATCAACGACCTGGTGTCCACCCGCCAGTCGGGTGACTACACCCTGGCGCCGAATGAAAGCGTCGACCTGATCGACGTGTCGCCGAAACAGCTGGTCTCGGTTGCGGCCTCGCTGATCCCGTTCCTGGAAAACGACGACGCCAACCGCGCTCTGATGGGCTCGAACATGCAGCGTCAGGCGGTTCCGCTGCTGCGCGCAGAGGCGCCGCTGGTCGGCACCGGCATCGAGGAAAAGGTTGCGATCGACTCCGGCGCGGCCATCCAGGCCAAGCGTGCGGGCATCATCGACCAGGTCGATGCGCAGCGTATCGTGATCCGGGCCACCGAAGACCTGGAACTGGGCGACGCGGGTGTGGACATCTACCGCATGCGCAAGTTCCAGCGTTCGAACCAGAACACCTGTATCAACCAGCGTCCGCTGGTGAAAGTGGGCGACACCGTGACCAAGGGCGAAGTCATCGCCGACGGTCCGTCGACCGACATGGGCGAACTGGCTCTGGGCAAGAACGTGGTCGTCGCGTTTATGCCGTGGAACGGCTATAACTATGAAGACTCCATCCTGATCTCTGAGCGCATCGCGCGTGACGACGTCTTCACCTCGGTCCACATCGAGGAATTCGAAGTCGCCGCCCGTGACACCAAGCTTGGGCCGGAAGAAATCACCCGCGACATCCCCAACGTCGGCGAGGAAGCCCTGCGCAACCTCGACGAGGCGGGCATCGTCTACATCGGCGCCGATGTGGAGCCGGGCGACATTCTGGTCGGCAAGATCACTCCGAAGGGCGAAAGCCCGATGACCCCGGAAGAGAAGCTGCTGCGCGCCATCTTCGGTGAAAAGGCATCTGACGTGCGCGACACCTCGCTGCGCGTGAAGCCGGGCGATTACGGTACTGTCGTGGAAGTGCGTGTCTTCAACCGCCACGGTGTGGAAAAAGACGAGCGTGCGCTGCAGATCGAGCGTGAGGAAGTCGAGCGTCTGGCCCGTGACCGGGACGACGAGCTGGCGATCCTGGACCGCAACATCTACGCCCGCCTGCGCGGCATGCTGCTGGGCAAAGTGGCTGTCAAAGGCCCCAAAGGCGTGCGTGCCGGCACCGAAATCACCGAGGATCTGCTGGACTCGCTGTCCCGCGGCCAGTGGTGGATGCTGGCGCTGGAAGACGAGCAGGACGCACAGGTGGTCGAGGCCCTGAACGAGCAGTACGAGGCGCAGAAGCGCGCCCTGGATGCCCGTTTCGAGGACAAGGTCGAGAAGGTCCGCCGCGGCGACGACCTGCCGCCGGGCGTGATGAAGATGGTCAAGGTCTTCATCGCGGTGAAGCGCAAGCTGCAGCCGGGCGACAAGATGGCCGGCCGTCACGGCAACAAAGGTGTGATTTCGAAAGTGGTGCCGATGGAGGACATGCCGTTCCTCGCCGACGGTACCCCGGTCGACTTCTGCCTTAACCCGCTGGGCGTGCCGTCGCGTATGAACGTCGGTCAGATCCTCGAAACCCACATGGGCTGGGCCGCACGCGGCCTCGGCATCAAGGTGGACGAGGCGCTGCAGGAATACCGCCGTTCCGGCGACCTGACCCCAGTGCGTGAAGCGATGCACGGCGCCTATGGCGATGATGTCTACGACGAAGGCATCGCGGGTATGTCCGAGGAGCAGCTGATCGAAGCCGCAGGCAATGTGACCCGCGGTGTGCCGATCGCAACCCCGGTCTTTGATGGCGCCAAGGAAGATGACGTCAACAACGCCCTGGTGCGTGCGGGCTTTGACCAGTCCGGCCAGTCGATCCTGTTCGACGGCCGCACCGGCGAGCAGTTCGCGCGTCCGGTCACCGTTGGCATCAAGTACCTGCTGAAGCTGCACCACCTGGTGGACGACAAGATCCACGCGCGTTCCACCGGCCCGTACTCGCTGGTCACCCAGCAGCCGCTGGGCGGTAAGGCGCAGTTCGGCGGTCAGCGCTTTGGTGAGATGGAAGTCTGGGCTCTGGAAGCCTATGGCGCCGCCTACACCCTGCAGGAGATGCTCACCGTCAAGTCGGATGACGTCGCCGGCCGGACCAAGGTCTACGAGTCGATCGTCAAGGGCGAGGACAACTTTGAAGCGGGTGTTCCGGAATCGTTCAACGTTCTGGTTAAAGAAGTCCGCGGCCTCGGCCTGAATATGGAACTCCTGGATGCGGAGGTTGAGGAGTAAGGGCCCTGCGCCCTTCTCCCGCTCCCCCCTTCCGCAAGATTTGAGGTATCAAAATGAACCAGGAAATCACCAACAACCCGTTCAACCCGCTGACCCCGCCGAAGGTCTTTGATGAAATCAAAGTCTCGCTGGCCAGCCCGGAACGGATCCTGTCTTGGTCCTATGGCGAAATCAAAAAGCCCGAGACCATCAACTACCGGACCTTCAAGCCGGAGCGCGACGGCCTGTTCTGCGCCCGGATCTTTGGACCGATCAAAGACTACGAATGCCTGTGCGGCAAATATAAGCGGATGAAGTACCGCGGCGTCGTCTGTGAAAAATGCGGCGTCGAGGTCACCCTGCAGAAAGTGCGCCGCGAGCGCATGGGCCACATTGAGCTGGCCGCACCGGTTGCGCACATCTGGTTCCTGAAGTCGCTGCCGTCCCGCATCGGCCTGATGCTGGACATGACCCTGCGCGACTTGGAGCGGGTTCTGTACTTCGAAAACTATGTTGTCATCGAGCCGGGCCTGACCGACCTGACCTATGGTCAGATGATGACCGAAGAAGAGTACATGGACGCCCAGGATGCCTATGGCATGGACGCCTTCACCGCCAACATTGGCGCTGAAGCGATCCGGGACATGCTGGCCCAGATCGACCTGGAATTGGAAGCCGAAACGCTGCGCGCCGAACTGGCCGAAGCAACCGGCGAACTGAAGCCCAAGAAGATCATCAAGCGTCTGAAAGTCGTGGAATCCTTCCTGGAGTCGGGCAACCGTCCGGAATGGATGATCATGACCGTGATCCCGGTCATCCCGCCGGAACTGCGTCCGCTGGTTCCGCTGGACGGCGGCCGCTTTGCGACTTCCGACCTGAACGACCTGTACCGCCGCGTCATCAACCGGAACAACCGCCTGAAGCGCCTGATCGAACTGCGTGCGCCGGACATCATCGTCCGCAACGAAAAGCGGATGCTGCAGGAATCCGTGGACGCGCTGTTCGACAACGGCCGCCGCGGCCGCGTCATCACCGGCGCCAACAAGCGCCCGCTGAAGTCGCTGTCCGACATGCTGAAAGGCAAGCAGGGCCGCTTCCGTCAGAACCTTCTGGGTAAGCGCGTCGACTTCTCCGGCCGTTCGGTGATTGTGACCGGTCCGGAACTCAAGCTGCACCAGTGCGGCCTGCCCAAGAAGATGGCGCTGGAGCTGTTCAAGCCCTTCATCTACTCGCGTCTGGAGGCCAAGGGCCTGTCTTCGACCGTGAAGCAGGCGAAGAAGCTGGTCGAAAAAGAGCGTCCCGAAGTGTGGGATATCCTGGACGAGGTGATCCGCGAGCACCCGGTGATGCTGAACCGCGCACCGACGCTGCACCGTCTCGGCATCCAGGCGTTTGAACCCACGCTGATCGAAGGCAAGGCGATCCAGCTGCACCCGCTGGTCTGCTCGGCGTTCAACGCGGACTTCGACGGCGACCAGATGGCTGTGCACGTCCCGCTGAGCCTTGAGGCCCAGCTGGAAGCGCGCGTTCTGATGATGTCCACGAACAACGTTCTGTCGCCCGCCAACGGCGCACCGATCATCGTTCCCTCGCAGGATATGATTCTGGGTCTCTACTACCTGACCCTGGAGCGCGAAGGCATGCCGGGTGAAGGCAAGGTGTTTGGCACCATCGACGAAGTTCAGCACGCGCTGGACGCCGGCGAGGTGCATCTGCACTCCAAGATCACCGCGCGGATCACCCAGATCGACGAAGAAGGCAACGAGGTTCTCCAGCGTTTCGAGACCACCCCGGGCCGTGTCCGTCTGGGCGCGCTGCTGCCGAAAAACGCCAAGGCACCGTTTGAACTGGTCAACCGCCTGCTGCGCAAGAAAGAGGTGCAGCAGGTCATCGACACCGTCTACCGCTATTGCGGCCAGAAGGAGTCGGTCATCTTCTGTGACCAGATCATGACCATGGGCTTCCGCGAAGCGTTCAAGGCCGGCATCTCCTTCGGCAAGGACGACATGGTGATCCCGGACAGCAAGTGGACCATCGTCGACGACACCCGCGAGCAGGTGAAAGACTTCGAACAGCAGTACATGGACGGCCTGATCACTCAGGGCGAAAAGTACAACAAGGTTGTCGATGCCTGGTCGAAGTGTAACGACAAGGTCACCGAAGCGATGATGGGCACCATCTCCGCTGACCGCCGGGACGAGAACGGCGCCGTGATGGAGCCGAACTCGGTCTACATGATGGCCCACTCCGGTGCGCGTGGCTCGGTCACCCAGATGAAGCAGCTGGGCGGGATGCGCGGCCTGATGGCCAAGCCGAACGGCGACATCATCGAAACCCCGATCATCTCGAACTTTAAAGAAGGCCTGACCGTTCTCGAGTACTTCAACTCGACCCACGGTGCCCGTAAGGGTCTGTCCGACACCGCGCTTAAGACGGCGAACTCGGGTTACCTGACCCGCCGTCTGGTCGACGTGGCTCAGGACTGCATCGTGCGTGAGCATGACTGCGGCACCGAGCGCGCGATCACTGCGGAAGCGGCGATCAACGACGGTGAAGTGGTGGCCTCGCTGGGCGAACGCATCCTGGGCCGTGTGGCTGCGGATGACATCAAGCGTCCCGGCACCGATGAGATCATCATCGCGGCTGGCCAGCTGATCGACGAACGCATGGCAGATGCAGTGGAAGAGGCCGGCGTTCAGTCGACCCGCATCCGCTCGCCGCTGACCTGTGAGTTGGAAGAGGGCGTCTGCGCCATGTGCTACGGCCGTGACCTGGCCCGCGGTACTCAGGTGAACACCGGCGAAGCTGTCGGCATCATCGCGGCACAGTCGATCGGTGAACCCGGCACCCAGCTGACCATGCGGACCTTCCACATCGGCGGCGTTGCCCAGGGCGGCCAGCAGTCGTTCCTGGAAGCGTCTCAGGAAGGCAAGATCGTGTTCGAGATGCCGCAGACCCTGGAGAACGCCAACGGCGAGACCCTGGTTGTCGGCCGCAACATGAAGCTGATCATCCAGGACGAGCACGGCGAAGAGCGCGCCAGCCACAAGCTGGGCTACGGCTCCAAGCTGTTCGTCAAGGAAGGCCAGCAGGTCAACCGCGGCGACAAGCTGTTCGAATGGGACCCCTATACCCTGCCGATCATCGCCGAGAAGCCGGGTACCGCCAAGTATGTCGACCTGGTCTCGGGCCTGGCCGTCCGCGACGAGACCGACGAAGCCACCGGCATGACCCAGAAGATCGTGATCGACTGGCGTGCGGCTCCGAAGGGCTCCGACCTGAAGCCGGAAATCATCCTGGTCGATGGCAACGGCGAACCGGTGCGCAACGACAACGGCAACCCGCTGACCTACCCGATGTCCGTGGACGCCATTCTGTCGGTCGAAGACGGCCAGCAGATCATGGCAGGTGACGTTGTCGCGCGTATCCCGCGTGAAGGCGCCAAGACCAAGGACATTACCGGTGGTCTGCCGCGCGTTGCGGAACTGTTCGAAGCCCGCCGTCCGAAAGATCACGCGATCATCGCCGAAATCGATGGTTACGTGCGCTTCGGCCGCGACTACAAGAACAAGCGCCGTATCGCGATCGAGCCGTCGGACGAGTCGATGGAAGCCGTCGAATACATGGTGCCCAAGGGCAAGCACATTCCGGTTCAGGAAGGTGATTTTGTCCAGAAGGGCGACTACATCATGGACGGCAACCCGGCGCCGCATGACATCCTGTCCATCATGGGTGTCGAGGCACTGGCGAACTACATGATCGACGAGGTCCAGGACGTCTACCGTCTGCAGGGTGTGAAGATCAACGACAAGCACATCGAGGTGATCGTTCGCCAGATGCTGCAGAAGTGGGAGATCTCCGACTCCGGCGACACGACGCTGCTGAAAGGCGAGCACGTGGACAAGCAGGAATTCGACGCCGCCAACGAAAAGGCGCTGGCCCGCGGCAAGCGTCCTGCTCAGGGCGAACCGATCCTGCTGGGTATCACCAAGGCATCGCTGCAGACCCGCTCCTTCATCTCGGCGGCCTCCTTCCAGGAGACCACCCGGGTCCTCACCGAGGCTTCGGTGCAGGGCAAGAAGGACAAGCTGGTCGGCCTCAAGGAGAACGTCATCGTGGGCCGCCTGATCCCGGCCGGCACCGGCGGCGCGACCCAGCGGGTGCGCCAGATTGCCCAGGGCCGCGACAACGTGGTGCTGGAAGCCCGCCGCGAGGAAGCCGAAGCCGCTGCAGCCCTGGCCGCACCGGTGATGGACGAGGACGTGATGGGCGGCGACGACGCGGATATTCTGGTCGAAACCCCGGAAAGCCGCGACTAAGCTGCGGCAGCAAGCAAACAGAAAAGCCCCCGCATCTCCGGTGCGGGGGCTTTTTCATTTCTGCGGCTGCGGCTATCTGTTGCCGGACAGGGAGGGCGCAGGGATGAATGCCAGGCTGCAATTGACCACAGCGGGGCAGCGATGACCCCGAACCAGACCGGGGCGCTGCTGATGACGGCGGCGATGGCGGCCTATACCTTCAACGACGCGCTGGTAAAGCTGATCGGCGGGGCGCTGCCGCTGCCGCAGATCCTGACTGTCCGCGGCATTGCCGCCAGTTTCCTGATCTATCTTCTGGCCCTGCGGCTAGGCGGCCTCCGCCTGCGGCTGCCGGGCCGGGCTTGGGGTATGATCGCATTGCGCTGTGCCGCGGAGGTGGCGGCCACCTATCTGTTCCTGACCGCGCTGTTGCTGATGCCGATCGCCAACGTCACCGCGGTGCTTCAGGTGCTGCCGCTGGCGGTGACGCTCAGTGCGGCGCTGTTCCTGCGCGAACCCGTGGGCTGGCGCCGGATGGCGGCGATTGCCGCAGGTTTTGCGGGAATGCTTCTGATTGTGCGGCCGGGGCCGGAGGGCTTCAGCGACGGCGCGCTTTATGCGCTGGCGGCAGTGGCCTGCATCACCGCCCGCGACCTGGTCACCCGCCGGATGCCGCCAGAGGTGCCGTCGATGACCGTGACCCTGATGTCTTCCCTCGCCGTGACGGCGTTCGGGATAGCCACCTCCGCCGCAGTGGACTGGCAGCCGATGCACAGCAGCGGCTATCTGATCCTGACCGGCGCGGCACTGTTCATTTTCGCGGGCTACCTGTGTTCGGTCATGACCATGCGGGTGGGAGAGATCGCCGTGATCGCGCCCTTGCGCTACAGCGGCTTGATCTGGGCGCTGATCCTGGGCTGGCTGGTGTTCGGCGAGTGGCCGGACCTGCTGA
Organism: Leisingera sp. ABM4_103; assembly: GCF_056158685.1. Taxonomy (NCBI): domain Bacteria; kingdom Pseudomonadati; phylum Pseudomonadota; class Alphaproteobacteria; order Rhodobacterales; family Roseobacteraceae; genus Leisingera; species Leisingera sp. ABM4_103. The sequence continues at coordinate 1,728,084 of NZ_JBSWTU010000005.1, forward strand.
CGATTGCCGGGGCGGCAATCGTCGCCGGTGCAGGGATGTTCACCTTCTACCGGGAACGCAGGCAGGCCCGAAAGCTGCGGGTCTGAATTTCTCAGCCCCTGCCGAACACTTCCTTCACATGAGCGGACCGGATCGCAAACCGGGCTTCGAACTCGCCTTCCCTTTCCGGTGTCAGCGGCGTCAGGTCAGGCTGCCATCCGCCCTCGGCCCTGGAATTGTTGAACTGGTTATGAGTGCGCACGAACATCGGGTAGTCAGTCAGCGTCACCGTCGGCATGAAGCGGTTGATCTTGTGGTGGCCGAAATTCATGATCGTCTGCTCACAGCCGCGGCGCACGTGCATGCCCAGGGCGGCCACGAAATAGGGGTGAACGCCCTCCGCCGCCGCGATCCCCTTCGGTCCCGCCTGCGCGATGAAGCCCCGGTTGAAATCAATGGCCACGGTCCTGTTCTTCCGCATCAGCGGCCGGCAGTCCTCGGTGACCGCGCGCAGCCGTTCGACAAATTCGACCGACACGGCGTCGTCATCATCATGGCGGAACTGCAGGCAGGGCTGGTCGTGATCCCGGCGGGCCTGGTTGATGATCTCCTTCATAACCTCCCGGTGGCGGCGCGGCGGTTCTGCACGAATCTGCACCTGAGGCATTCCGGCGGTCAGGTCGCGCAGCCGGTCCAGATGCACCCGGGGCAGGCTGTCGCCGGTCACAAGGATCAGGTCGAAATCCTGATCGGTCTGCTCTTTCAGGCAGGGCAGGGAGATGGTCTCGAACAGGCGGAACCGCTCCTCCATCCGCGCTTCGGCATAAAGGTAGGCGATGCGCTCTTTGATCGTCTCATGCTCGACCTGGAACCCGCCAAGCGCCGGATAGGAAAACCGGCACAAACCGATGACTTGCATTCTGAAATCCGTTTCGTGACAAAGGCGGTTGCGCCGACTATGCCGGGCGCGCCAATGTCTGGCAAGCGCCGGCACGGGGCCGGGCAGGGGCCCCGCGCCCGCCCGCTGTTGACAACCAGCGCGACTCCCCATATACGCGCGGCTATCCGGCACCCGGAGTGTATTCTTCGTAAGCCGAATTCAAAATTGCAGTGGCTCAAGGCCTGGGCACTTTTACCACCCGGGCCCTCTGTAAACTCACCGCGTCGTCTCACCTCGGAATGGGAGCGATTGCGGTTTTTGCGCTTGTGGACGCATGAGTGCAGCGAAATCACCCGCACGCGCCGGCGTGCATGACAGTGTTGCAAAACGGGGAATAAACCGGAATGCCAACGATCCAGCAGCTGATCCGCAAGCCGCGGCAGCCGAAAGTTAAACGCTCGAAGTCCATGCACCTGGAACAGTGCCCGCAAAAGCGCGGCGTCTGCACCCGCGTGTACACCACCACCCCGAAGAAGCCGAACTCCGCTATGCGGAAAGTTGCGAAGGTCCGCCTGACCAACGGTTTCGAAGTGATCTCCTACATCCCCGGTGAAAGCCACAACCTTCAGGAGCACTCTGTGGTTCTGATCCGTGGCGGCCGTGTAAAAGACCTTCCGGGTGTCCGTTACCACATCCTGCGCGGTGTTCTGGATACCCAGGGCGTTAAAGACCGTAAGCAGCGCCGCTCGAAGTACGGCGCGAAGCGTCCTAAGTAAGAAGGAGAGAGCGAGATGTCCCGTCGTCACGCCGCAGAGAAGCGCGAAGTCCTGCCCGACGCCAAGTTCGGCGACCGCGTTCTGACCAAATTCATGAACAACCTGATGATCGACGGCAAGAAGTCGGTCGCAGAGCGTATCGTGTACAACGCGCTTGACCGCGTTGAAACCAAGATCAAGCGCGCCCCGGTGGAAGTCTTCCACGAAGCGCTGGACAACGTGAAGCCGTCCGTTGAGGTCCGCTCCCGCCGTGTTGGCGGTGCAACCTACCAGGTTCCGGTCGAAGTCCGTCCCGAGCGCCGCGAAGCTCTGGCAATCCGCTGGCTGATCACCGCCGCACGCAACCGCAACGAAAACACCATGGAAGAGCGCCTCGCCGGCGAGCTGCTGGACGCTGTTCAGTCCCGTGGCACCGCGGTCAAGAAGCGCGAAGACACCCACAAGATGGCCGAGGCGAACAAAGCCTTCAGCCACTATCGCTGGTAAGCTAGAGGACCTAGACCTATGGCACGCGAATATCCCCTCGAACTGTACCGTAACTTCGGTATCATGGCGCACATCGACGCAGGTAAAACCACCTGCTCCGAGCGCATCCTGTATTACACCGGCAAATCCCACAACATCGGTGAGGTGCACGACGGTGCAGCCACCATGGACTGGATGGAGCAGGAACAGGAACGCGGCATCACCATCACCTCGGCTGCGACCACCACCTTCTGGGAACGCACCGAAGACGGCAAGACCGCTGACTCTCCGAAGCACCGCCTGAACATCATCGACACCCCCGGCCACGTTGACTTCACCATTGAAGTTGAGCGTTCGCTGGCGGTTCTCGACGGTGCTGTCTGTGTTCTGGACGCCAACGCCGGTGTTGAGCCGCAGACCGAAACCGTGTGGCGTCAGGCTGACCGCTACAAGGTTCCGCGCATGGTGTTCGTCAACAAGATGGACAAGATCGGCGCCGACTTCTTCAACTGCGTCAACATGATCGAAGACCGTACCGGCGCCCGCGCGGTTCCGGTTGGTGTGCCGATCGGCGCCGAGAACGAGCTGGAAGGCCTGGTTGACCTGGTCAACATGGAAGAATGGCTGTGGCAGGGCGAAGACCTGGGCGCATCCTGGGTCAAAGCTCCGATCCGCGACAGCCTGAAAGACATGGCTGACGAATGGCGCGGCAAGATGATCGAAGCGGCCGTCGAAATGGACGACGACGCGATGGAAGCATACCTGGAAGGCGAAGAGCCCGACGTTCCGACCCTGCGCAAACTGCTGCGCAAGGGCACCCTGGAGCTGGCCTTCGTTCCGGTCTTGGGCGGTTCCGCGTTCAAGAACAAAGGCGTTCAGCCGCTGCTCAACGCTGTGATCGACTACCTGCCCAGCCCGCTGGACGTTGTCGACTACATGGGCTTCAAACCCGGTGACGAAGAAGAAGTCCGTAACATTGCCCGCCGCGCGGACGATGACATGGCGTTCTCCGGCCTGGCGTTCAAGATCATGAACGACCCGTTCGTCGGCTCCCTGACCTTCACCCGGATCTACTCCGGCGTGCTGAACAAGGGCGACACCCTGCTGAACTCGACCAAGGGCAAGAAAGAGCGCGTTGGCCGGATGATGATGATGCACTCGAACAACCGTGAGGAAATCACGGAAGCGTTCGCAGGCGACATCATCGCGCTGGCAGGCCTGAAGGACACCACCACCGGTGACACCCTCTGCGCCGTCAACGACCCGGTCGTTCTGGAAACCATGACCTTCCCCGATCCGGTGATCGAGATCGCGGTCGAGCCGAAAACCAAGGCCGACCAGGAGAAGATGTCCCAGGGTCTGGCCCGTCTGGCCGCCGAAGACCCGTCCTTCCGCGTCGAGACCGACCTCGAGTCCGGTCAGACCATCATGAAGGGCATGGGCGAACTTCACCTGGACATCCTGGTGGACCGCCTCAAGCGCGAGTTCAAGGTTGAGGCGAACATCGGTGCGCCGCAGGTGGCCTACCGCGAGACCATCTCCAAAGAGGTCGAGCACTCCTACACCCACAAGAAACAGTCGGGTGGTTCGGGCCAGTTCGCCGAGGTGAAACTGATCATCTCGCCGACAGAGCCGGGCGAAGGCTACTCCTTCGAATCCCGTATCGTCGGCGGTGCGGTTCCGAAGGAATACATCCCGGGCGTCGAAAAAGGCATCCAGTCCGTCATGGACAGCGGCCCGCTGGCCGGCTTCCCCGTGATCGACTTCAAGGTTGCCCTGATCGACGGTAAGTTCCACGACGTGGACTCCTCGGTTCTGGCCTTTGAAATCGCTGCCCGCATGGGCATGCGTGAAGGCATGCGCAAAGCTGGTGCGAAACTGCTCGAGCCGGTGATGAAGGTTGAGGTGATCACCCCGGAAGAATACACCGGCGGCATCATCGGCGACCTGACATCCCGCCGCGGCCAGGTGTCCGGCCAGGAGAACCGCGGCAACGCAATCGCCATCGACGCGTTTGTGCCGCTGGCGAACATGTTCGGCTACATCAACACCCTGCGTTCGATGAGCTCGGGCCGCGCCCAGTTCACCATGCAGTTCGACCACTACGAGCCGGTGCCGCAGAACATCTCGGAAGAGATCCAGGCGAAATACGCGTAAGCGTCAAGAAATTGAGGGGTTCGCAATCCGCGCGGGCCCCTCTCGAAACAAAAGGAGGCCATCATGGCTAAGGAAAAGTTTGAACGTAATAAACCGCACGTCAACATCGGCACCGTCGGCCACGTTGACCACGGCAAAACCACGCTGACCGCAGCGATCACCAAGTACTTCGGCGACTTCAAAGCCTACGACCAGATCGACGGCGCGCCGGAAGAAAAAGCCCGCGGCATCACCATCTCCACCGCCCACGTGGAATATGAAACCGACGCGCGCCACTACGCCCACGTCGACTGCCCCGGCCACGCCGACTACGTCAAGAACATGATCACCGGTGCCGCTCAGATGGACGGCGCGATCCTGGTGGTGAACGCTGCTGACGGCCCGATGCCGCAGACCCGCGAGCACATCCTGCTGGCGCGTCAGGTTGGCGTTCCGGCGCTGGTCGTGTTCATGAACAAAGTGGACCAGGTCGACGACGAAGAGCTGCTGGAGCTGGTGGAAATGGAAATCCGCGAGCTGCTGTCCTCCTACGAGTTCCCGGGCGACGATATTCCGATCATCGCAGGTTCCGCGCTGGCGGCGATGGAAGGCCGTGACCCGGAAATCGGCGAAAACAAGATCAAAGAGCTGATGGCGGCCGTGGACGAATACATCCCGACCCCCGAGCGTGCGGTTGACCAGCCGTTCCTGATGCCGATCGAAGACGTGTTCTCGATCTCCGGCCGCGGCACCGTTGTGACCGGCCGTGTCGAGCGCGGTGTGATCAATGTTGGCGACGAAATCGAAATCGTCGGCATCAAAGACACTTCGAAAACCACCTGCACCGGTGTGGAAATGTTCCGCAAGCTGCTGGACCGCGGTGAAGCCGGCGACAACATCGGCGCCCTGCTGCGCGGTGTGGACCGTGAATCCGTTGAGCGCGGCCAGGTGCTGTGCAAGCCGGGTTCCGTGACCCCGCACACCAAGTTCGAAGCCGAAGCCTACATCCTGACCAAGGAAGAAGGCGGCCGCCACACCCCGTTCTTCGCGAACTACCGTCCGCAGTTCTACTTCCGCACCACCGACGTGACCGGCACCGTGACCCTGCCGGAAGGCACCGAGATGGTGATGCCGGGCGACAACCTGAAGTTCGCGGTTGAGCTGATCGCGCCGATCGCGATGGAAGACGGCCTGCGCTTCGCCATCCGCGAAGGCGGCCGCACCGTCGGCGCCGGCGTTGTTTCCAAAATCATCGAGTGATTTTGGAAGCAGTGGGCGGCAGGCGGTTTTCCGCAGGAAAATCGCTGAGAGCCACACGGTTCTGATTACAGAAAGGGCCGCTCGATTGAGCGGCCCTTTTTCTATGTGGCGCACGGCCTCCGTAGGGTGGGCAATTTGCCCACCATTTTGGAACACTGGACACGCCCACCTCCCTGCCTCTTCCCGCAACCTCTGAACAGGGCAGGGACCGGCCTGGGGCCGGAGGCCGTCTTGCAAAAGCTCCAGTGGAGCATTTGAGGCCGCAGGGAGCGCCAGCTCCGGGTGCGATGCAATCGCGCCCGCCCGTTTTGCCGGAGGCAAACCTTAGGTCCGGCGCAGGCCGGGCGCGGCCCGAACGCGCTCAGCGCAGAAGAAGTCTTACGGGACAAGCGTGAACTTTAGCGCTTCGATATGTGGGAATACACTGTCAGAAGACAGCCGCACCAGGTTTGGACCTGGTTCTAGCGTAACTTGGCCAGCTTCTTGGTAGCGTTGGTACTCCAAACCCCACCCGCCCGTTGGCTCGCCTGCAACGTTCTCCAGAACCAGTTCACGGTCGTTTACTGAAACATTTACAGGCCGCGAACTGGCAGCAGCCAACCTAATCTGTAAACTATATATCCCCCCAGTCGTTGACGTCACCTTGAATGTAGCGGCATTAGCCTTTTCTTGAAAAGGTGGGGAGTTCATCACGATAAAACGTCCGTAAATTTCAGGAAGTGGACCGACCGCTGTGCCTTCGAGGCCAACTATGTTTCCAACTGTAGCGATGATTTCGGCGTCGGGCTGAACACCTACTTCCTCCTCGGCTTCCTGCTTTGGCAAGAAAACATCTTCGTCTGATTGTCGGTGTAACGAATTCGTGGTGCTGAGAACTGTTGCAACCGCGATGCCCGAGAAGAAGACAGTGGTAGTTACAAAAGCTACCAACCTTATACGGTGAAGGGGCGTATTCCAAAATAAGATTATAGCAAGTGAGCTTAGCAGCACGCACAAAAAGGAGAAAACCAAAAGGTTTTCAGTCACAATTCCTTGTGCTATTTGTTTTGCTATGTCGAGTAGTACCGATATTGGCACGTCTTTGATCGAAATTTCGGACGTTCCCATGTTCCCCACCCATTTCTATATTGAGCGTGTGCAAGCTCGGGTTTGGTCATGAGAGTGTAACACACTTTCTTCCAAAAGCTGCGGTCTGCGTATAAAGAAAACCTAGTTATCGTCGCAGTCGAAACTGCAATCGGTCTGTGTGTCGAAGTTCTTAACGCCCCCCCCCAAACAAACCTCAAACGCACCGTCCTCCGCAAACGCAACTGTTTCGCGGCGAAACCCCTTGCCACAGGGGCCCGCAGGGCGTATAGGGCGCGAGTTCGCTGATGCGAATGGAGGCGGGATGATTCCCGCCTTTTGGGTTCGATGAGGGATTGCGGTGAGCGCAGGCCCTCCTCTCAACCCCAACGCCTAGAATAAGGCTATACGATGCAAAGCCAAAACATCCGTATCCGGCTGAAGGCATTTGACTACCGCGTGCTGGATGCCAGCACCCAGGAAATCGTCAACACTGCCAAGCGGACCGGCGCGCAAGTGCGCGGCCCGATCCCGATGCCGAACAAGATCGAGAAATTCACTGTTCTGCGTGGCCCCCACGTTGACAAGAAATCCCGCGATCAGTTCGAGATCCGCACTCACAAGCGTCTTCTCGACATCGTCGACCCGACCCCGCAGACCGTGGACGCGCTGATGAAGCTCGACCTGGCCGCCGGCGTTGACGTCGAAATCAAGCTGCAGTCGTAAGATCGGAGGGTATAGATTATGCGTTCCGGTATTATCGCAAAGAAAGTCGGCATGACCCGGCTGTTCATGGAAGACGGCAAGCAGATCCCTGTGACCGTTCTGTCGCTGGACGGCCTGCAGGTCGTTGCACAGCGCACCGAGGAAAAAGACGGCTACACCGCCGTTCAGCTGGGTGCAGGCGCGGCCAAGGCAAAGCGTACTTCGCAAGCCATGCGCGGTGTCTTCGCAGCAGCCAAGGTTGAGCCCAAGCGCAAGCTGGTCGAATTCCGCGTTCCCGCGGACGGCCTGATCGAAGTCGGCGCCGAAATCTCGGCCGAACACTTCCTGGCTGGCCAGAAAGTGGACGTGACCGGCACCTCGATCGGTAAAGGCTTCGCCGGTGCCATGAAGCGGCACAACTTCGGCGGCCTGCGCGCCTCGCATGGTGTGTCGATCTCGCACCGTTCGCACGGTTCGACCGGTCAGTGTCAGGACCCGGGCAAGGTCTTCAAAGGCAAGAAGATGGCCGGCCACATGGGCGCAGCCCGCGTGACCACCCAGAACCTGGAAGTGGTGAAAACCGACGCCGAGCGCGGCCTGGTCTTCATCAAGGGCGCCGTTCCGGGCCCGAAATCCGGCTGGGTTACCGTCAAGGATGCCGTGAAGAAGAAAGCTCCCGAGGGTCTGCCGTTCCCGGCCGCTCTGAAAACTGCGGAAGCATCCGCGGAAGGTGGTGAAGCATGAAACTTGACGTGATCAAACTCGACGGCGGCAAGGCTGGCGACATCGAGCTGTCCGAAGACCTGTTCGGCCTGGAGCCGCGTGCGGACATCCTGCACCGCGTGGTCCGCTGGCAGCGCAACAATGCGCAGCAGGGCACCCACAAGGTGAAGACCCGCTCGGAGACCTCCTACTCGACCAAGAAGATCTACCGCCAGAAGGGCACCGGCGGCGCACGCCACGGTGACCGCAACGCGCCGATCTTCCGCAAGGGTGGTATCTACAAGGGTCCCGTTGTCCGGTCGCACGGCCACGAGCTGACCAAGAAGTTCCGCAAGCTGGGCCTGCGCCACGCGCTGTCCGCAAAAGCGAAAGCGGGCGAGCTGGTCATCATCGAGGACGCAGCAGCTGAGGGCAAGACCGCCGCTCTGGCCAAGCAGGTGAAGAACCTGGGCTGGAAACGCGCTCTGGTCATCGACGGCGCTTCGGTCAACGAAGGCTTCCTGCAAGCGTCGCGCAACATCGAAGGTCTGGACATCCTGCCGACCATCGGTGCCAACGTCTATGACATCCTGAAGCGTGACACCCTGGTGATCACCAAGGCAGGTGTCGAAGCACTGGAGGCTCGCCTGAAATGAGCGCGAAAGCAGAACACTACGACGTGATCCGCAAGCCGATCATCACCGAGAAATCCACCATGGCGTCCGAAAACGGCGCAGTGGTGTTCGAAGTGGCAATCGACTCCAACAAGCCGATGATCAAAGAAGCTGTCGAAGCGCTCTTTGGTGTGAAGGTGAAAGCGGTCAACACCACCGTCACCAAGGGTAAGGTGAAGCGTTTCCGCGGCCAGATGGGCCGCCGCAAGGACGTTAAAAAAGCCTATGTGACCCTGGAAGAAGGCAACACCATCGACGTGTCCACTGGACTCTGAGATTTGTGTCTTTGACAAGATTGAGAGGCCCTCGCGCAAGCGGGGGCCTTTTTCGTATGCGCAGGGGGCTTAAGGGGCATGGCGGGGTCCTAAGGGCAGCTTTGCCTCAAGGTATAGCCGCTGCTGGTTAAGATCCGCGAAGCCCTGCGTGCGCACCTCACGCAACAGCCTTCAACGCGCTGAGCTGCGATCTTGCTCCCAGGCGCGGAATCAAGGCCGCAGGCCGCCGCGCCAGCGCCGTCCCGCTCCCATGGGGCGGCGCTTTGGCTGGTGTTCTGCGTGTCGGCGAGGTCGTACGGACTTGGCTGGGATAAACTACCAAACGCCACGTTGAGAGCGCCACCCCGCGGGACGGCGCTGGCTCGGCTTTCCGTTTGCGATCAGCTCAAAGTTGACTAGTGTTTCGTTTGTTGAGGAATTCCAGGTGCAGGTTGGATGGGCAAGAAATATCAGGTCTTTATCAGCTCTACTTACACGGACTTAAAAGAAGAGCGGAAAGCCGTTGAAGAAACAATCATTCGAGCTGGGGACATTCCAGTCGGGATGGAAGCGTTTCCAGCGGCTGATGATGAGCAGTTTGAGTTCATTAAGAGTGTGATTGATCTCTGCGACTACTACGTTCTCATTATTGCTGGCCGCTACGGCTCTATTGCTACGGATGGGCTAAGCTACACAGAGAAGGAATATCACTATGCTGTAGAGCAAGGAATTCCCGTTCTGGTCATGTTGCACGACAACAGGGGGGCGTTACCGCAGGAGAATTGTGAAGCAGACGTAGAAGGACGAAAGCTGCTGGAGGCATTCATTGAAAAAGTTTCCAACGGACGGCTTAGGAAGGGGTGGCGAACTAAAGATGGCTTGAAGCTGGCTGTAAGGGAAGCCTTGGATCACGCGAAAGCTACTAAGTCGCGACCCGGATGGGTGAGGGGCGGTGAGGCGGTACCCGTCGAAGCACTGTCCAAACTCGTAAAACTTCAAGAGGAAAATGTAGCACTTAGAGCTCAGCTTGAAGAATTGAGCGGGTGGCCGCAGCCGTTAGAAGGGCTGGCTGGCCTGGATGCCGAGCTTATCTTGTCTGGTTCGTACACGGTTCCTAACCCTGAGCCCTACGCTATTGGAAGGTTGCCTCAAAATTCCTCTATCGCAACCTCTTACGGTGAGGTTTTCGAACTTCTAGGCCCACACCTTTTAATGCCGGCGACTGACCGTGAAGTGAACGTGTTGGCGTTCAGGAACTTGTGGAAGCGACGTCATGGGGAAGGTGGCAGGGAACGTGATTTTTCCACAAGCGACGAAGTCTTTCAAACTTTGAAAGTACAGCTTATCGCTCTTGGATTAGTAAACGTAGAAGTTGACACAAGCGATAAGGGGCGAGCGTTTTTGACGTGGGCACTGACCGATGCCGGTAAGCAAGAAATGTTGAAAAGGCGTGTTGTTTTGGTTGAAGGCTAACACCCCCTAAACTCCCTCCAGCACCTCTGCTATTGCGCACCAATCCTGCAGACCCCGGATTCGTTCCGGGGTCGTTACGTTTGTCAGGATGTTCGAACCTGGGGACCTTCGGGGCCCTATAACTCAGGCACCTACGGGGGCCTTAAACATAGCGGGTCCAAAGACAAGAACCTAAGGGCCTGCACGCTAAACGGAAGACAGAAAGCATGGCACTCAAGTCGTATAAACCGACGACGCCGGGCCAGCGTGGGCTGGTTCTGATCGACCGTTCGGAGCTTTGGAAAGGGCGTCCGGTCAAATCCCTCACTGAGGGCCTGACCAAATCGGGCGGCCGGAACAACACCGGACGGATCACTGCACGCCGCCGTGGCGGCGGCGCAAAGCGCCTCTACCGGATCGTTGACTTCAAACGGAACAAATTTGATGTAGCGGCCACCGTTGAGCGGATCGAATACGACCCGAACCGGACCGCATTCATCGCGCTGATCAAATACGAAGACGGCGAGCAAGCCTACATCCTGGCGCCGCAGCGTCTGGCAGTCGGCGACAAGGTCATCGCCTCCGCGAAGGCCGACATCAAGCCGGGCAACGCAATGCCGTTCTCGGGCATGCCGATCGGTACCATCGTTCACAACATCGAAATGAAGCCCGGCAAAGGCGGCCAGATCGCCCGTGCAGCCGGTACCTATGCTCAGTTCGTTGGCCGTGACGGCGGTTACGCTCAGATCCGCCTGTCCTCGGGCGAACTGCGCCTGGTCCGTCAGGAATGCATGGCCACCGTCGGTGCCGTGTCGAACCCGGACAACTCGAACCAGAACTTCGGTAAAGCCGGCCGTATGCGCCACAAGGGCAAGCGTCCCTCCGTGCGTGGTGTCGTGATGAACCCGATCGACCACCCCCACGGCGGTGGTGAAGGCCGGACCTCCGGTGGCCGCCACCCGGTGACCCCCTGGGGCAAGCCGACCAAGGGCAAACGGACCCGCAACAAAAACAAGGCGTCGCAGAAGCTTATCGTCCGCTCGCGCCACGCCAAGAAGAAAGGCCGCTAATCCATGGCACGTTCCGTATGGAAGGGCCCCTTCGTTGATGCTTACGTCCTGAAGAAGGCCGAAGCAGCGCGTGAATCGGGCCGCAATGAAGTGATCAAGATCTGGTCGCGCCGTTCCACCATCCTGCCGCAGTTCGTCGGCCTGACCTTTGGTGTGTACAACGGCCAGAAGCATATCCCCGTCAACGTCTCGGAAGACATGATCGGTCAGAAGTTCGGTGAATACTCGCCGACCCGCACCTATTATGGCCACGCCGCAGACAAAAAAGCGAAGCGGAAGTAAGTCATGGGCAAGGAAAAGAACCCCCGCCGCGTGGCAGACAACGAAGCAATGGCAAAACTGCGCATGCTCCGTACCTCCCCGCAGAAACTGAACCTGGTGGCTCAGATGATCCGCGGCAAGAAAGTCGAGAAGGCGCTGACCGACCTGACTTTCTCCAACAAGCGGATTGCGCAGGACGTGAAGAAATGCCTTCAGTCCGCCATCGCGAATGCTGAAAACAACCACAACCTGGATGTCGATGAACTGATCGTCGCCGAGGCATGGGTTGGCAAGAACCTGACCATGAAGCGCGGCCGTCCGCGTGCCCGTGGCCGGTTCGGCAAAATCCTGAAGCCGTTCGCGGAGATCACCATCAAGGTGCGTCAAGTTGAGGAGCAAGCCTAATGGGTCAGAAAGTCAATCCGATCGGCATGCGCCTTCAGGTGAACCGCACCTGGGACAGCCGCTGGTACGCCGACACCAAAGACTATGGTGATCTGCTGCTCGAGGACATCAAAATCCGCGAGTTCATCAAGGAAGAGTGCAAGCAGGCAGGCGTTGCGCGCGTGATCATCGAGCGCCCGCACAAGAAATGCCGCGTCACCATCCACACCGCACGTCCGGGCGTCATCATCGGCAAGAAAGGCGCGGACATCGAAGTCCTGCGCAAGAAGCTGGCCAAGATGACCGACTCCGAGCTGCACCTCAACATCGTTGAAGTGCGCAAGCCGGAACTGGACGCTCAGCTGGTCGGCGAGTCGATCGCTCAGCAGCTGGAGCGCCGTGTGTCCTTCCGCCGCGCCATGAAGCGGGCCGTGCAGAACGCCATGCGCATGGGCGCCCTGGGTATCCGGGTGAACGTCGCTGGCCGTCTGGGCGGTGCGGAAATCGCGCGTACCGAATGGTACCGTGAAGGCCGCGTGCCGCTGCACACCCTGCGTGCCGACATCGATTACGCACACTCCGAAGCGATGACCCCCTACGGGATCATCGGGATCAAGGTCTGGATCTTCAAAGGCGAGATCATGGAGCACGATCCTTCGGCGCGTGACCGTAAAGCACAAGAAATCCAGGACGGCCCTGCACCCCGTGGTGCTGGTGGCGGCCGTCGCTAAGGAGGATTTGAGATGCTTCAGCCAAAGCGCACTAAATTCCGCAAGATGCACAAGGGCCGGATCCACGGCCTGGCAAAAGGCGGCTCGGACCTGAACTTCGGCACCTATGGCCTGAAGGCAACCACCCCTGAGCGTGTGACTGCACGCCAGATCGAGGCTGCCCGCCGTGCCATGACCCGCCACATGAAGCGTCAGGGCCGTGTCTGGATCCGTATCTTCCCGGACACTCCGGTGACCTCGAAGCCGACCGAAGTCCGTATGGGTAAAGGTAAAGGCTCCGTGGACTACTGGGCAGCCAAGGTTAAGCCTGGCCGCGTGATGTTCGAGATCGACGGCGTCAGCGATGAGATCGCCCGCGAGGCCCTGCGCCTGGCGGCGATGAAGCTGCCGGTCAAGACCCGCGTCGTGGTCCGCGAAGACTGGTAAGCCCTGCTGCTTCCGCGAAATGCAAGCCCCCGCCGGGAGACCGGCGGGGGCTTTTCCGTTTGCTGAATGCCGGCCTCTGCACCGGCAGCATGCCGCGGCCGTGCCGCCGGGAGAAGTAGGTCGCATTTTACGAGGTTTTGATTTCTTAAGGACCTGTTCACCAATTGCTTCAATCCTGAGCCCAGAGGTTGTGCTGTCCGGTGCCTGCTCCTTGGAGGAGGGCCGCGGGTCGGAAACCCGCCAGGACAGCGTGTTTGTTTAGTAATGAATGGAGTGCCCAGCGATGCGAATGATGTTTCCTGCCGCCCTGCTTGTTTCTCTGTCCGCTTGCGCAGCGGTAGAGACAGACCCTAACGATCTTTCCAATATGTTCGGCCCCGCAACCAACTACCGCAACCCGGTAGCGCAGCGGGAGATGGTGCAAAGCTTCCTGCCGCAGGAAACCGTGTCGCGCAGCGGCCATTCCGCGCATTGGACCTCGCCGAACGGCTGCACCTATTCACGCACCCAGGCGCCCGGGCGTGCACCGGTCTGGTATCTGGTTCAGAACCCGCATCACGTCGGGATGCCGAATGCGCACCGGGACTGCGCAATTACCGTGGTGGACGGCTACTAAGAAAGCCCGGCACGAGAGCCTGCCTGCCTGGCCTGCGCAGCAGTCCGTCAGGCGCGGCACCCGGGGGCAGGCTCAAAGGCTCCGGTACTGGCCGCGCCCTGAAGGTACTGGCCGCGCCCTGAAGGCGGGCCCTGTGCCATCCCCGACAGGCCAAAATCCCCGATAGGACAAAGCCCCTGCAAGTTTCCTTGCAGGGGCTTTTTCAGTTGGCTTGCCGGATAGGGGGAGGGCGGCATTGCTGCACCGGCCCGTTGCGGCCGGTGCAGGGGCAGCGTTCACGCCGCCTGTGCGGCGTCCGCCCAGCCAGGTTCCGCGGCTGGCGCTGCGGGCGCGGCAGGCTCAAGGCGGAAGCCGGCAATGGCGCGCGCCAGGCTTGCCGCCTCGTCCCGCAGCATCTGGCCGGCCGCCGCGGTTTCCTCAAGCATTGCAGCGCTGCGCTGGGAATCCTTGTCCAGCGCCTCCAGCGCCACATTCACCTCGGATATGCCGTTGGCCTGTTCGGTCGTGTTCTCGGCGATCTCGTTCACCTTCTCCGCAGCCTGGGTAACGGTCTGAAGGATGGCAACCAGCGCCTCGCCGGCCTCATCCACCAGTTCCACCCCGCCGGTGACTTCGCTCTGGCTGCTGCTGATCAGCGTGCTGATCTCCTTGGCCGCGTCCGAAGACCGCTGCGCCAGCGCCCGCACTTCCGAGGCGACAACCGCAAACCCGCGCCCGGCTTCGCCCGCACGGGCGGCCTCCACCCCGGCGTTGAGCGCCAGCAGGTTGGTCTGGAAGGCCACGTCGTCGATCAGGCCGGTGATCTTGGAGATCGCGTCCGAGGATTCCTTGATGCGCTGCATGGCGGAGACGGTCTTGTCGGCAACCTCCCGGGTGGCTTCCGCCTTGGTCTGGGCATCGTTGACGAACTGGCGGGCGTCCTGCGCGCTGCTGGCGGTATCGTGGACCGTGTCGCGGACGATCTGCAACGCGGCGGAGGTCTCCTCCAGCGCTGCGGCGGAGGATTCGCCGCGTTGCGACGCGTCGGCGACGGCAGAGGAAATCTCCTGCGAGGTGTTGTTCAGCATATCGCCGCTGCCTGCCAGCTGCCGGACCACGGTTTCCAGACTGCCGGCCAGGTTGTCGATCGCCCCGGCGATGTCCTTGAAAACGCCCTTCTGGCCCGCAGGCATCCGCTGGGTCAGGTCGCCCTCGGCGATGGCGTCCAGCACCCGCAGCACATCGCCCAGGCCTTTCTCGGCCACTTCGCCGATGGTGTTCACGCCCTGGCCCAGGCCGCTGTCGCTGCCGCCGCCACTGGTTGCGATGCGGCGCGAGAAGTCCCCTTCGCCGCAGGCTGCGATGACTTCGGAAATCTCCCCGTTCAGCTGCTGTTTGGCGGCCTCCGCCTTGCGGAACTCACCGGCTGCATTGGCAATAGCAGCGATTTCACGGATGCTCGTTTTCGGGATTTCCGGGCTGAAGTCGTTCTGCATCATCTTCTTCAGAACGGTGTCGGTCTGTTTGAGCGGCCGGGCGATGCTGCGCGCCAGCAGCAGGGCCACCGCCACAAAGAGGATGGAGCCGCCGATACCGGCCCGCAGCGCATTGGTCTGAGCCTCTGCGCTGACGGTCTTGCCCCGGGTGCGCACCTGGTCAAGCAGGCCGCGAACGTCCGTGTGGACGGCAGCCAGCAGCGGCTCGGCGTTGGCGTAGTGGCCGGAGACCTCTTTGCGCAGCTGTTTTTCCTTCAGCGATTCCTCCACATAGGCGGCAAAGGACTTCTGATAGACATCCATCAGCCCCAGGATCTCTTTCTGCTGGGCCCCGCTGTCGTAGAAGCTGGCCGGGAAGGCGCGGAACTCTTCCACCCGGGCGTTCAGGCGGTCCAGGTACTTTGGCGCCTGCCGCATGATAAAGTCTTTCTCGTGCCGCCGCATCATCAGCATCTTCACCTGCATGACCGGCTGATCCAGTTCCTTGAGCGTTCCTTCGGCATTCTTGACGGCCTTGCGCAGCTGCCCTTCCAGGCCGCTGTTTTCATCCAGCCCCAGCCGCTTGTTGCTGCCGGCCAGCGCGATGAAGCTGGCGTCGTAGGCCTCAATCGAAGCGCCGATCTCTTTCAGCTGCCGTACGGACCCCGACAGTTCCGCGACCTCCGGCATCTGCCGGCTGAGGGCCGCATAGGCCTCCTTGATCCGATCCATCGTTTCCGCGTGGCGGATGGTGTATTTCTCGTCGCGGCGCAGCAGGAAATCCTTTTCTGCGCGGCGGGCCATGAGGAACTCGAGCTCGATTTCATCGAGGCTCAGGTAGATCTCTTCAATTCCGGCGACGCGCTGTTGCATGTCGTCGCGCACACCGTGCGAATAGAGCAGGAGGCTGACCAGGGCGGCCATTAAGCCGCCGGCCAAAACGATGATCGAGAGGATAGCAGTACTGACGGTAAATCTTGGTTTCATGTGACCTGGACCATTTCACTGAGACATCATTCTGGAGTTTTTTGATCCACGATGACGGCCAATCGTTAAATCAGCGTGATATTCGGCGTTCCAATTTTCATTATTCGAACAAATTCGCGGTCCCGGGCTGCGCCAAGGGGGCGCTGCACAACCGGATCCGGACCCGCGGCAGGGTCTCGCGCTTGCCGGCGGTCTGCGGTATGACGCGGACATGGCCCAGATTGAATCGCTCTTTGTGACCCGTCTCTACCGCGCGCAGCTGTCCGAATTCGGACCCAAGGTTGATGCGCAGGAACTGGAAAACTCCTGCCTTGTCATCGCTGGCGATGACGATGCCGGACAGGACTGGTGCGAGGAGAACGGCTATCCCGGTTATACCTCCTATGCCTCGCTGACGGATCTGCCCTGGCGGTTCCCGATCTTTGCCGACCTGGTGAAGTCGCTGGATCAGCACGTCGCTGCCTTTGCCAAGGATCTGGAGTTTAACCTGGACGGGCGCGAGCTGAAGCTGGAGGATCTGTGGATCAACATTCTGCCTGAGGGCGGGACCCACTCCAGCCACTTGCACCCGCATTCGGTGATATCCGGCACCACCTATGTGTCGATGCCGGACGGTGCCAGCGCGCTCAAGCTGGAGGATCCGCGTTCTGCCCGGATGATGGCGGCGCCCACCCGCACCAAGGACGCGCGGCGCGAATTGCAGCCCTTCATCTACATGAAGCCGGACGTGGGCGATGTGCTGCTGTGGGAAAGCTGGCTGCGCCACGAAGTGCCGATGAACATGGCCGAGGACGAGCGGATCTCGGTCAGCTTCAATTACAAGTGGGAGTGAACCCCGTTCGCCGCTTCTGGCAAGGCGATTGTCTGACACCAACTGACTGGAACCCCAAATGCATCCCAAGATCCGACGCGCGCTTCATGCAATCGGCCTCCACGTAAGCAGTGCGTCCAAGTACAAGGCGTTGCAGAACGCGCTGGAGGAAAGCCGCCGCAAGGCTGCTGAGGGCAAAGCCTTCCGGGATTTCCTGCTGGCCAATCTCAACGGCACAAGCGCCGGCTGGGAGTCTCAGGCCAGCCAGGATGTCTTCGCTCTGGTTGCCAACGGGTTCAAGCGGGGCGGGTATTTCGTCGAGTTCGGGGCCACCAACGGCAAATCCATCAGCAACACGTACACGCTGGAAAAGGAGTTCGGCTGGACCGGTATCGTGGCTGAGCCCGCGAAGTGCTGGCACGAGGATCTGCGCCGGAACCGGTCCTGCGAGGTCGAGTTCGACTGCGTCTGGAAGGAAACCGGGGCCGAGCTGGAGTTCAAGGAAACCGGCGCGGCGGAGCTGTCGACGATTTCAGACTTCAGCGAAGCCGACCTGCACTCCCGAAGCCGCCGCAAGGCCATAAGCTATCCGGTCAAGACCGTCTCGCTGCTGGATATGCTCGACCGCCACGGCGCCCCGCGGGAGATTGATTTCATGTCGGTTGATACCGAGGGCAGCGAACTGGACATTCTGCAGGCGTTCGATTTCAGCAAGTACCGGTTCAATGCCATCACGGTGGAGCATAATTACACTGAGCAGAGGGCCGCGATCCGTGCGCTGCTGGAGCAGAACGGCTACAGGAACGTGGCCGCCGGGGCGTCCGGCTATGACGACTGGTTTGTGCAGGCCGGCAGCCCGCTGAAAACCGGCTGAGGGGCCGGGGCCGCAGCCGCCGGCGGGGCGGCCAATCTTTCGCTTGCCCCCGCACCCTGTCTCCTTTATAGGGACCCATCGCTTGTCCCCAATCCGTCTCGGATCCGGGCCAAGTGATTCTTTTTCCGCGCTTTGCGGCGCGGTTTGACATAACCCACCAGGTTGCAAGGTGACCCGTCAGGGGCCTTCTGGTGCTTTGGACAAGGAACAAAGGCGATGAACGCCAATGATCTGCGCGAGAAGACCGTGGATGAACTCCGCGATATGCTCGCATCCCTGAAAAAAGAGAGCTTCAACCTGCGCTTTCAGCAGGCAACCGGTCAGCTGGAAAACACTGCCGGCATCAAAGCGGCCCGCCGCAACGCTGCCAAAGTGAAGACCATCCTGAACGAAAAAGCTGCAGCAGCAGCCGAATAAGGAGCGACACAATGCCCAAACGTATCCTGCAAGGCGTTGTGACCAGCGACGCAAACGCCCAGACCGTCACCGTCTCGGTTGAACGCCGCTTCACGCACCCGGTTCTGAAGAAAACCGTCCGTAAGTCCAAGAAATACCGGGCTCACGACGAAAAGAACGCTTTCAAGGTCGGCGACACTGTCCGCATCATCGAATGCGCGCCGAAATCGAAAACGAAACGCTGGGAAGTTCTGGAAGCCTAAGAGTCTCATCCGAGACTCCTGGCGGCTAGACTTAACAGTCAGTCGAAACCCTGGGGGATACCAGCACGCATCGCTGCCCCATAGGTCGGGAGAAACCACATGATCCAGATGCAAACAAATCTGGATGTTGCTGACAACTCCGGCGCACGCCGAGTTCAGTGCATCAAGGTTCTGGGTGGCTCCAAGCGTAAATACGCATCCGTAGGCGACATCATCGTCGTCTCGGTCAAGGAAGCCATCCCGCGCGGCCGCGTGAAAAAAGGCGACGTCCGTAAGGCCGTTGTCGTGCGCACCGCCAAAGAAGTCCGCCGCGAAGACGGCACCGCGATCCGTTTTGACCGGAACGCAGCCGTTATCCTGAACAACAACAACGAGCCGGTCGGTACCCGTATCTTTGGCCCGGTTGTTCGTGAACTGCGCGCGAAGAACTTCATGAAGATCATCTCGCTTGCTCCGGAGGTGCTGTAATCATGGCTGCTAAACTCCGCAAAGGCGACAAGGTCGTCGTGCTGGCCGGCAAGGACAAGGGCAAGGAAGGCACCATCGCCTCCGTTGACCCGAAAGCCGGCAAAGCCGTTGTCGAAGGCGTGAACATGGCGATCCGCCACACCCGCCAGACCCAGAACAGCCAGGGCGGCCGTCTGCCCAAGGCACTGCCGATCGACCTGTCGAACCTGGCACTGCTGGACAGCAACGGCAAAGCAACCCGCGTCGGCTTCCGCGAGGAAGACGGCAAGAAGGTGCGCTTCGCCAAGACCACCGGGGAGACTGTCTGATGCTTGACGCTGCAACCTACACCCCGCGCCTGAAGACCCTCTACAAAGAGACCATCCGTGGCGCTCTGAAAGAGGAATTCGGCTACAAGAACGACATGATGCTCCCCAAGCTGGAGAAAATCGTTCTGAACATCGGCTGTGGCCGCGCTGCTGTCAAAGACAGCAAGAAAGCCAAATCCGCTCAGGCCGACCTGACCCTCATCGCGGGCCAGAAAGCTCTGACCACCGTGGCCAAGAACTCCATCGCCGGCTTCCGCGTTCGCGAAGGCATGCCGATGGGCGCCAAGGTGACCCTTCGCGGCGACCGGATGTACGAATTCCTGGATCGTCTGATCACCATCGCGATGCCCCGTATCCGCGACTTCCGCGGCGTTTCGGGCACCTCGTTTGACGGCCGCGGCAACTATGCCATGGGCCTGAAAGAGCACATCGTGTTCCCGGAAATCGATTTCGACAAGATCGATGAGCCCTGGGGCATGGACATCGTGATCGCCACCACCGCGAAAACCGACGCGGAAGCAAAGGCGCTGTTGAAAGCTTTCAACATGCCCTTCAACAGCTAAGCGCGGGAAGGAAGAGACCATGGCTAAGAAAAGCATGATCGAACGCGAGAAGAAGCGCGAGCGCCTGGTGGCAAAATACGCCGCAAAGCGTGCCGAGCTGAAAGAAATCGCAAACGACGAATCCCGCCCGATGGAAGAGCGCTTCAAGGCGCGTCTGAAACTGGCGAAACTGCCGCGCAACTCGGCTCCGAGCCGTTTGCACAACCGCTGCCAGCTGACCGGCCGTCCGCACGCTTACTACCGTAAGCTGAAGATCAGCCGTATCGCGCTGCGCGAGCTGGGGTCTGCTGGCCAGATCCCCGGCCTGGTGAAATCGAGCTGGTAAGGGAGAGAGTGGTATGAACGATCCTATCGGCGATATGCTCACCCGTATCCGTAACTCTCAGATGCGCGGCAAATCCACCGTCATGACCCCGGCTTCCAAGCTGCGGGCATGGGTGCTGGACGTGCTGGCGGACGAGGGCTACATCCGCGGTTATGAGAAAACCACTGGTGAAAATGGCCACCCGGCCATCGAAATCAGCCTGAAATACTTCGACGGCGAACCTGTCATTCGCGAGCTCAAGCGGGTCTCCAAGCCCGGCCGCCGCGTTTACATGGGCGTCAATGACATCCCGTCGGTCCGTCAGGGCCTGGGCGTGTCGATTGTCTCCACCCCCAAGGGTGTGATGTCGGACGCAAACGCACGCGCAGCCAACGTTGGCGGCGAAGTGCTTTGCACCGTCTTCTAAGGAGGCCTCGCAATGTCCCGTATTGGTAAGAAACCGGTCGAACTGCCCAGCGGCGTATCCGCCTCTGTGTCCGGCCAGACCATCGAAGTGAAAGGCCCGAAAGGCGCCCGCACCTTCACCGCGACTGACGACGTCACCCTGTCGGTCAACGACAATGTTGTCACCATCGAGCCGCGCGGCAAGTCCAAGCGTGCCCGTCAGCAGTGGGGCATGTCCCGCACTCAGGTGGCCAACCTCGTGACCGGCGTGACCCAGGGCTTCAAGAAAGAACTGGAGATCCAGGGTGTGGGTTACCGGGCTCAGATGCAGGGCAACACCCTGAAGCTGAACCTGGGCTACAGCCACGATGTCGACTTCGTTGCTCCGGAAGGTATCACCATTACCGCGCCGAAGCAGACCGAAATCGTTGTGGAAGGTATCGACCAGCAGCAGGTGGGCGAAGTGGCGGCGAAAATCCGCGACTGGCGCCGTCCGGAGCCCTACAAGGGCAAAGGCATCCGCTACAAGGGCGAGTTCATCTTCCGCAAGGAAGGCAAGAAGAAGTAAGGACCAGCAAAATGGCAAACAGCAAACGTACCCTGTTTCTGAAGCGCCGGCTGCGCGTCCGGAACAAGCTTCGCAAAGTGAACGCAGGCCGTCCGCGTCTGTCCGTGCACCGTTCGAACAAGAACATCTCTGTTCAGCTGATCGACGACCTGCGCGGCGTGACCGTGGCGTCCGCTTCGACCCTGGAAAAAGATCTGGGCGTTGTCGGCAAGAACAACGTCGAAGCAGCGGCCAAGGTTGGTGCAGCGATCGCCGAGCGCGCAAAAGCGGCTGGCGTGACCGAAGCCTACTTCGACCGCGGCGGCTTCCTGTTCCACGGCAAGGTGAAGGCTCTGGCCGACGCTGCGCGTGAAGGCGGCCTGAAGATCTAATCTCATGCGGGCGGCCTCTCGGGGCCGCCCCGATGATCCGGGAACCCGGACCTGTGCCGGGTTCACCAAGGATTGAGAACAAAAGGCGCCTGGCGCCCTATGAAAGGAATGCCTGATGGCAGAACGTGAAAACCGCCGCGGCCCCCGCCGCGACCGTGAAGAAACTCCGGAGTTCGCAGATCGTCTGGTCGCGATCAACCGCGTGTCGAAAACCGTAAAAGGCGGCAAGCGCTTTGGCTTCGCAGCCCTGGTTGTCGTTGGCGACCAGAAAGGCCGCGTGGGCTTTGGCAAGGGCAAGGCGAAAGAAGTGCCTGAGGCGATCCGCAAGGCGACTGAGCAAGCGAAGCGCCAGATGATCCGCGTGCCGCTGAAAGAGGGCCGCACCCTGCACCACGACATGGCCGGCCGTCACGGCGCAGGCAAAGTTGTGATGCGCACCGCGCCTGAAGGTACCGGTATCATCGCAGGTGGTCCGATGCGTGCCGTGTTCGAGATGCTGGGCATCAAGGACGTGGTCTCCAAGTCGATCGGCTCGCAGAACCCCTACAACATGATCCGCGCCACCCTGAACGGCCTGCAGAAAGAGCAGAGCCCGCGTTCGGTGGCTCAGCGCCGCGGCAAAAAGGTTGCTGACATCCTGCCCAAGCGGGACGACGCACCGGCAGCTGCCGAAGCTGAAGCGTAAGGAGTAGAGAGACATGGCAAAAACCATCGTCGTCAAGCAGATCGGCTCGCCGATCCGCCGCCCCGCCAAACAGCGCGCAACCCTGGTTGGCCTGGGCCTGAACAAGATGCACAAGACCCGCGAGCTGGAGGACACCCCCTCCGTGCGCGGCATGGTCAACTCGATCCCGCACCTGGTTCAGATCATCGAAGAGCGCGGCTAAGCCCTTTTCGGTATCAGACTTTGGAAAACGCCCCCGGTTCTGCCGGGGGCGTTTTTCGTTTCGCGGGCGCCGCTTCAGGTCCCGATTGTCCGGACTGAGGAGACGCGGACGTGTTGTGCCGCCGCCTTTGCATGGTATGCCTTTGCAGATGCGTTCTGGCAAAGGCAGCGAACCCGCAATGACCGACCCGACCCGCGATGCCCCGAGGACACCCGCCCGCACCGTCTTTGCCCTGATGGCGGGCCTGCTGTTTCTGCTCATCGGTGTCCTTGGCCTGTCCGGGCGCAGCGATTGGAACCCGCTTACCACTGTCTCAGAGCAGACAGCGGAGACCATCGCGGCCTCAGCGGTGACAGTTTACGTTTCGCTCCGGGCGATCAACGCGGCGCTGTCCACGGCGCAGGAGATCGAGGTGGGCGCATCGGTTGTCGGGCAGGCGAGCCTGCAGCCGCTGAAGGTGCTGGAACCCGTTGATGACACGGTGGAGCGCGTGGCCGATGCCGTGTTCCTCGTTGCGGCCGGCGCCGCGCTTGCCGCCGTTGGTCTGGCGCCGGTGGTGTCGGTTGGCCTCGTCGTTCTCGGCGCCGCGCTGCTGGGCCGGATCGCCCTCGGCCGCAGTCCGGCGTTCGCCCGAACAGTGAAACCGCTTTGCGATAAGGGGATCACCCTTGGCATCGCGGTGGGCTTTGCCATCCCTGCAGTGTTCGTGCTGGCTGTGCGGGTCGGGGAGCAAGCCACTGCAGCGCAGATGAGCACTGCCATTGCAGAACTTGATGCCGTCGCGCAGAAGGCGAATTTCCTCATCGGCGCGGAGGCGGATGAGGCGGCGGCGGTGTCTCCGGCAGAGGAGGGGGATGCAGGGGTGTTTGGCTGGCTGAGCAGCCGGATCAGCGAAGCCGGCGACAGCGTAAGCGGTGTTTTTGAGCAGAGCGGCCGGTATCTGGAGGCCGCCCAGGTCTTCGTGGAGGAAGCCGATACAATTCTTCGCTCCTCCCAGACAATAATCGGTATCTTTACGCTCCGGATGCTCGTGCTGCCGGTCTTCCTGCTTTGGGGGGCGTTGTCGCTGCTGAAGGCCGTCCTGCGTCCCGCGGCCGGCGGGTGACGCCCTCAATGCCTCTCGCGTGACCGGTGCCAGGCCTGCATCCCAGGCCGGCACAGGCTGCGGATACTCCCATCAATGACCAAGGTTTGCGCCGGGGCAGGGCGGCTATCCGGCCCTAACGATCCCTTGCAGCGCGTGCATATCGGCTTGCCGGTTGCGTCAGTTGTTGGAATCGGGCGGTGCGCCTATCTCGGGCCTGTCACAGAAAAGACCAAACAACGGACCGCCGGGAATAGGCCCGGCCCAAGAGACAAGGAACATCAAGATGGCACATGTTATCACCGCCGCCCCGTCGCTCAGCCTGACCGCCCGCATCCGCCGCACTGTCGACGGCGTACTGGAAGCCTGGGCGCTGCACCGCGAATACCAGCGCACCTACAACGAGCTGGACGGCCTGAGCGATCACGAGCTGGCAGATATCGGCGTGCGCCGCAGCGATATCGCCGACATCGTGCAGCAGCACGTATACGGCAAGTAATTCTCCCGCTCCGGGCTTCTCTCCTCCTCCTCCTCCTCCTTCAAGCCCGGGCCAAAGCGCTCCTGCCCTCGCGGGCGGGGGCGTTTTCTTTTGCCGGGTCTTCAAATTCCCTCACGCGATTGTGCTATGCGGGCGCTGCATAGCCGCCAGACCAAAGCAGCCGTTGCGCCGGTTCCGGGCCATCCCTATTTCCCGTCCACCTCAGACGAACAGATAAAGCTACGCGCCGGGAACACGTTCCGGCACCGCAGCGAAGGAACAAGAACAATGGCTTATTCAACTCTCACCGCGCCTGCGTCTGCAGGCATTCCCGCCCGTCTGCGCGGCATCGCCGCTGGCCTGATCCAGAACTGGAAGCTGCGCCGCGAGTACCAGCGCACCGTGCGTGAGCTGCGCGCGCTGTCCAGCCGTGATCTGGCGGACATCGGCCTCAGCCGCTGCGCCATCCCCGGCGCCGCCCGCGAGCACGTCTACGGCAAGTGATCTCCCTGGCCGGCTGCGGATCCTCCTCCCTCTCCAAAACCCGGCCCCAAAGCGCCCCTGCCGACCCGGCGGGGGCGTTTTTGTTTTTCAGGTTCAGCGCCCCGCCCGGCCGCAAGGCCGGTGTGTGCTGGCCGTTGCGCATCCGCCGTACGCACCGCGCACCGGAATTAAACCCGGGTCTGGCAGGATCATCCCCGGTCATGATCACCCGCCGGGCCTGACACCCCCGGCACCTGGAACTGGGCTCCGGCGTGGCACCCGGAGCGCGCAGACGCGTTTTCGCATGGGGGCAACCCCATCCCATCTCCACCCCGGCGGCGCCGCCACCCTTTAACGGACGGCCAGCAGCGGAACGGAAACAGAGACAGACGGCAGGAGCAGCAACCGGCAGGGCAGGGGCCTTGGGGGGGTGCGCACATGCCAATTGCAGTGGCGTTCAAGCAGAGCGATGGCACCGCTAGGCCACCCAGTGCATTGCTCTTCGCATTTTTTCTCCAAACTTCTTGTCCTGAAGCTCTGCCCAATCCTGAATCAGGATCTGCTCGGGCGTTATGTGGCGTTGGTAAGTTGCAGAGTAAGTGATTGTCCTATCCTGCCTGACCGGTGCATGCCTGTGGACACCAGCGTAGCTGAAGCGCAAATAAAGCAGCACGAACCCATATGCTTGCTCGATACCGGCATCGCGCAGCTTGGCTCTGCAATTGCAGGCGTCCCTCGTAACTCTGTCAAAGTCAGACGCTGCCCTGCTTCTTTCTAGTCTGACAAAGCTGAGGAACAGGCGTTTGTCTTGAAGAATTTTTTGCCCTTCGACAGTCTTGGCTGCGCTATGCCGCTTCAGCTTTTCGCGTGTGAACTCATAGATCGAAAGATCGTCGTGCTCAGTTCCTGTAATATCCATAAATCTTTTTCTCATTAACAATGGGGTGATCAAACTGCGCGCTGAAGTGAACGTCAACACTGGCTGCCTCGCCCCCTTGATCCCTTCCCCCAACCCGTCTATAGGCACCCGGTGGCGTTCTGCGCCACGGAATCACCAATCAAGAAACGCCGCGGTCGGGCCATCACGCTTCGGGGCCCGCATCCGGCAAGGAGAAGCGACATGAAACTTCACGAACTGCGCGACAATCCCGGCGCCGCCAAGAAACGCACCCGTGTGGCCCGTGGCCCGGGTTCCGGCAAAGGCAAAATGGGCGGCCGTGGTATCAAAGGCCAGAAATCCCGTTCGGGCGTCTCGATCAATGGCTACGAAGGCGGCCAGATGCCGCTGTACCAGCGTCTGCCCAAGCGCGGCTTCAACAAGCCGAACCGCAAGGCATACGCCGTTGTGAACCTGGGCCTGATCCAGAAGTTCATCGACGCAGGCAAACTGGACGCAGCCTCCATCGACGAGGATTCGCTGGTTGCATCCGGCCTGGTGCGCCGCAAGCTGGACGGCATCCGCGTCCTGGCCAAAGGCGAACTGACCGCCAAAGCCACCATCTCGGTCACCGGCGCGTCGAAGGCCGCTGTTGAGGCCGTTGAAAAAGCTGGCGGCGCTCTGACTGTGGCAACTGCAGCCGCCGCAGAGTAACGGCTTGTGAGCGGCGCCAATGCCGCTTACATAGTCCTAAGTTTTCCTAGAACGCCGCCCGAGCCGGAAAACGGTTCCGGGCGGCGTTTCGCTAAAGAAGAGACCTTTTCATGGTATCAGCAGCAGAACAAATGGCGGCGAACACCAGCTGGGCTGCCCTTGGCAAGGCCACGGATCTGCGCAACCGCATCCTGTTCACCATCGGCCTTTTGATTGTCTACCGCCTGGGCACCTTCATTCCGGTTCCGGGAATCGACGCAGCCGCCCTGCGCCAGTTCATGGAGCAGGCAGGCCAGGGCATCGGCGGCATGGTGTCGATGTTCACCGGCGGCGCGCTTGGCCGGATGGGGATTTTTGCCCTTGGCATCATGCCCTATATCTCCGCCTCCATTATCGTTCAGCTTCTGACCTCGATGGTGCCCTCGCTTGAGCAGCTCAAGAAAGAGGGCGAGCAGGGCCGCAAGAAGATCAACCAGTACACCCGCTATGGCACCGTGGCGCTGGCGACTGCGCAGGCCTATGGCCTGGCCGTGTCGCTGGAGCAGGGCGACCTGGCGACCGATCCGGGCATGTATTTCCGCATGGCCTGCATGATCACCCTGGTCGGCGGCACCATGTTCCTGATGTGGCTGGGCGAGCAGATCACCCAGCGCGGCATCGGCAACGGCATCTCGCTGATCATCTTCGTCGGCATTATTGCCGAGGTTCCGGCTGCGATTGCCCAGTTCTTCGCCTCCGGCCGCTCCGGCGCGATCAGCCCGGCCGTGATCATCGGCGTGATCCTGATGGTCGTCGCGGTGATCATGTTCGTGGTGTTCATGGAACGCGCGCTGCGCAAGATCCACATCCAGTACCCGCGCCGCCAGGTCGGCATGAAGGTCTATGACGGCGGTTCCTCGCATCTGCCGGTCAAGGTGAACCCGGCGGGTGTGATCCCGGCGATCTTCGCCTCCTCGCTGCTGCTGCTGCCGACCACCATCTCGGCGTTCTCCTCGGGTGCGGCGACCGGTCCGGTGATGTCCTGGCTGCTGGCCAACTTCGGCCCCGGCCAGCCGCTGTACCTGCTGTTCTTCGTCGTGATGATCGTGTTCTTCGCCTACTTCTACACCTTCAACGTCTCCTTCAAACCGGAGGACGTGGCGAACAACCTGAAGAACCAGAACGGCTTTGTCCCCGGCATCCGCCCCGGCAAGAAGACCGCTGAATACATCGAGTATGTGGTCAACCGCGTGCTGGTTCTGGGCTCGGCCTATCTGGCGCTGGTCTGCCTCCTGCCGGAGGTCCTCCGCGGCCAATTCGCCATCCCGGTTTATTTTGGCGGCACGTCCGTTCTGATTGTGGTATCCGTCACCATGGACACAATCCAGCAGGTGCAAAGCCACCTCCTCGCGCATCAGTATGAGGGCCTTATCGAGAAGAGCCAGCTGCGCGGGCGCAACAAGAAACGGACAAAACGGGGACCCTCTCGCCGATGACCAACATTATTCTCCTTGGCCCGCCGGGGGCGGGCAAAGGTACGCAGGCGCGCTACCTTGTGGAAAGCCGCGGCATGGTGCAGCTCAGCACTGGTGACATGCTGCGCGAGGCCCAGACCTCGGGCACCGAGATGGGCAAGAAGGTTGCCGCCATCATGGCCGAAGGCAAGCTGGTCACCGACCAGATCGTGATCGGCCTGATCCGCGAGAAGCTGCAGGGCGGCGCCGAGGGCGGTTTCATCTTCGACGGCTTCCCGCGCACCCTGGCCCAGGCTGATGCGCTGGCCAAGCTGCTGGAGGAGATGGATCTCAAGCTCGACGCGGTGATCGAGATGCAGGTCGATGACGAGGCGCTGGTCGCCCGCATCACCGGCCGCTCTACCTGCGGCGGCTGCGGCGAGGTCTACCACGACCAGACCAAGCCCTGGCCCGCCGACGGCAAATGCGCCAACTGCGGCTCCACCGAGGTCAAGCGCCGGGCGGATGACAATGAGGACAGCCTCAAGACCCGCTTGATGGAATACTACAAGAAGACCTCGCCGCTGATCGGCTACTACTATGCCAAGGGCAACCTGCAGCGCATCGACGGCCTCGCCTCGATCGACGAAGTGCGCCAGAACATGGCGTGGATCATGGGCGAGTGAGCCGCCGTCTACCGGATTGAAATGCCCCGTGCCCCGATGGCACGGGGCATTTTCTTTTTTAAAGGCCGAAGGGCCAGGGGCCAGGGGGGGGAGGGCGTTTTCGCGGAACACGGGGTTGACCCCCGCGGCAATTCCACATAGGCAACCCCATCCCTTCTGGGAATGATTCCCGGCGGGCGGATTCGTCTGTCTGCCTTACCACCTCGAAATGCTGGACCCTCTGGCCACACTGCCACGGTCAAGTGTTGTGAAAAAAGGTTCCGGAACTACGGAACCGCAACGAAAAGGAAAGTGACACGTGGCACGTATTGCCGGCGTTAACATCCCGACTGCAAAGCGGGTTCCCATCGCCCTCACCTATATCACCGGTATCGGCAACACCTCGGCGAAAGCGATCTGCGACGCCGTGGGCATCGACCCGACCCGCCGTGTGAACGAACTCTCCGACGCTGAAGTCCTGGCCGTGCGCGAGCACATCGACGCCAACTACACCGTCGAAGGCGACCTGCGCCGTGAAGTTCAGATGAACATCAAGCGCCTGATGGACCTCGGCTGCTACCGTGGCCTGCGCCACCGCCGCAACCTGCCGGTCCGCGGTCAGCGTACCCATACCAACGCCCGCACCCGCAAGGGCCCGGCGAAGCCGATCGCCGGCAAGAAGAAGTAAGGGAGGCTTGATCAATGGCACGCGATAAATCCCGCATTAAGCGTAAAGAGCGCAAGAACATCGCCTCCGGCGTTGCTCACGTGAACTCT
Source organism: Leisingera sp. ABM4_103 (assembly GCF_056158685.1). NCBI lineage: Bacteria > Pseudomonadati > Pseudomonadota > Alphaproteobacteria > Rhodobacterales > Roseobacteraceae > Leisingera > Leisingera sp. ABM4_103. The sequence goes on from NZ_JBSWTU010000005.1 coordinate 1,757,090, forward strand.
TCGTTCAACAACACCAAGATCCTGATCTCCGACGTGCAGGGCAACGCGATCTCCTGGTCGTCCGCCGGCACCATGGGCTTCAAAGGCTCGCGGAAATCGACCCCCTATGCCGCTCAGATGGCTGCAGAAGATGCAGGCAAGAAGGCACAGGAACACGGTGTTAAGACTCTGGAAGTCGAAGTTCAGGGCCCCGGTTCGGGCCGTGAATCGGCACTGCGCGCACTGGCCGCCGTCGGTTTCAACATCACCTCGATCCGTGATGTGACCCCGATCGCGCACAACGGCTGCCGCCCGCCGAAGCGCCGCCGCGTCTAATCGCAAAATTCTGCTGGGGCCCCGCTTGATTCGCAGGGCCCCAGTGCGTCATTTAAACCTCGGGCGTCCTTGGCCTTCCGGACATGGGGCAGGGACAGGAATGGAGGGAACGCATGATCCACAAAAACTGGGCAGAGCTGATCAAGCCGGCACAGCTGGAAGTGAAGCCGGGCAACGATCCTGCACGCCAGGCAACCGTTGTTGCAGAGCCGCTGGAACGCGGTTTCGGCCTGACCCTGGGCAACGCGCTGCGCCGCGTGCTGATGAGCTCGCTGCAAGGCGCCGCCATCACCAGCGTGCAGATCGACAACGTCCTGCACGAGTTTTCCAGCGTCGCCGGTGTGCGTGAAGACGTCACCGACATCATCCTGAACCTCAAGCAGGTTTCCCTGCGCATGGAAGTCGAAGGCCCCAAGCGCCTGTCGATCAATGCCAAGGGCCCGGCAGTCGTCACCGCAGGCGACATTGCTGAGACCGCCGGCATCGAGGTTCTGAACCGCGATCACGTGATCTGCCACCTGGACGATGGCGCCGACCTGTTCATGGAACTGACCGTGAACACCGGCAAAGGCTACGTCTCGGCAGAGAAGAACAAGCCGGAAGACGCACCGATCGGCCTGATCCCGATCGACGCGATCTATTCGCCGGTCAAGAAGGTCTCCTATGACGTTCAGCCGACCCGTGAGGGCCAGGTTCTGGACTACGACAAGCTGACCATGAAGGTGGAAACCGACGGCTCCATCACCCCCGATGACGCCGTGGCCTTTGCCGCCCGCATCCTGCAGGACCAGCTGTCGATCTTCGTCAACTTCGACGAGCCGGAATCGGCCGGCCGCCAGGACGAGGACGACGGTCTCGAGTTCAACCCGCTTCTGCTCAAGAAAGTGGACGAGCTGGAACTGTCGGTGCGTTCGGCAAACTGCCTGAAGAACGACAACATCGTCTATATCGGCGACCTGATCCAGAAGACCGAGGCGGAGATGCTGCGCACCCCGAACTTCGGCCGCAAGTCGCTGAACGAGATCAAAGAAGTGCTGTCGGGCATGGGCCTGCACCTTGGCATGGATGTCGAGGACTGGCCGCCGGACAACATCGAAGATCTGGCCAAGAAGTTCGAAGACAGCTTCTAAGGTTTTCGAGGAGGGCTCCGGCCCTCCTCTTCAATGCCCGGGCCTGCCGGGGACGACATGGGCACCTGCCCCAAGGAGAGCAGCTGACACGCATCAGCCGCCTGACAAAGCAAAACGCAAGATAAGGAACTGAAAAATGCGTCACGCACGTGGTTACCGCCGCCTGAACCGTACTCATGAGCACCGCAAGGCCCTGTTCTCCAACATGGCCGGCTCGCTGATCGAGCACGAGCAGATCAAGACCACCCTGCCCAAGGCAAAAGAACTGCGCCCGATCGTTGAAAAACTGATCACCCTGGCGAAACGCGGCGACCTGCACGCCCGCCGTCAGGCCGCAGCCAAGCTGAAAGAGGACAAGGACGTCGCGAAGCTGTTCGAGGTTCTGGGCCCGCGCTACAAGGACCGTCAGGGCGGCTATGTCCGTGTCCTGAAGGCCGGCTTCCGCTATGGCGACATGGCTCCGATGGCCATCATCGAGTTCGTCGACCGCGACGTTTCCGCCAAGGGTGCTGCCGACAAGGCCCGCCTGGAAGCAGAAGAAGCAGCTGCTGAAGCAGACGAATAAGACGCGCTGACCCTTTAGGGTTCGGCTATCTGGCCCCCGCTCCGCCCGGAGCGGGGGTTTTTCGTTACGCGACGACAATCTCTGGATGTTTAGAATTCACATTCTAATTGAAAGAGTATGGTAATTTTATTCTGATTTCACTGCCGCATCTCTTTAGAACCGGATCGGATGTGATGAAAAAGAATAAGACCTCCGCGGCCAGGCGGTTCTCACTGGCAAATCTCAGTACCAAAGCGAAAATTGTTTCGGTGGCCCTGTTTCCCTTGCTGCTGGTGCTTGGCGTCGGCGTCTTGGCTGTTGTGGACCTGGGCCGCATGGAAAAGACCTCCAAGGCGGTGGACCACACCGGCAAGATCCTGAGCGAGGCGCAGTCGCTGGCCGTGGCCGCCCTGGATATGGAAGCCGGGCTGCGCGGCTACCTGCTGGCCGGACGGGAGGAGTTTCTGGAACCCTATGAGGCTGGCCAGACCGACCTGGCACGTGCGCTGACGGCGCTGAAATCTCTGGCGGCTGATGATCCCCAAATGATGGCGGACCTGCAGGAGGCGGAGCAGATCCTGACCGGCTGGCAGGAGAACGTGGCCGCTGGCGCCATCGAACTGCGCCGGGAAATCGGCGACGCCATGAGCATGAACGACATGGCGGATGCGGTGAAGGAATCCAAGGGCCGGATCCTGTTTGATGAGTTCCGCGCCGAAGTCGGCAAGATCATCGCGGACGAGGAAGTGGAGCTGGCCAACCGCCGCAACATTTTCTCCTCGCTGGTCAATGCGGGGATTGCCGATCCGGACTATCTGAGCGCCTCCCTGGAGGAAGTGGAGAAGGCCCATGAGGTGATCAGCACCGCCAAGGACCTGCTGGCCGCCGCCGTTGACATGGAAACCGGCGTGCGCGGCTTCCTTCTGGCAGGCGACCGGGCGTTTCTGGACCCCTATATGGAAGGCAACGAGCGCTTCAACGAGATCATGGCCGATCTGCGCGTGGCCTTCACGGACAAGCTGATGCAGACCAACCGGCTGAACACGGTGGCAGAGATCATCGGCAACTGGCGCAATGACGTGGTGGTGCCGATGCTGCAGCTGCGCCGGGTGATCGGCAGCGCGGCCACCATGGACGACATGGCCGACCGGGTCGCCGAGGGGCAGGGCAAGGCGTATTTCGACCGGTTCCGCGAAAGCCTGGCCTCGCTGCAGGCCCGCGGCGCTGAGACCATGGCCGCCCGCCGCGCCGCCAGCGATGACATCGCAGCCCAGACCCGGATGATGATTCCCGCCGCTATCGGCGCGGCTATTCTGATTGGCGCGGTTATGGCGCTGGTCACCAGCTCCGGCATCGCCTCCGGCATCCGCCGTATCGTGGTGTCGATGCGCGGCCTGGCCGAGGGCAACAACGCGGTGGAGATCCACGGCCAGCACCGCGGCGACGAAGTTGGCGACATGGCCCGCGCGCTGGAGAAGTTCCGCGACGAGCTGGTGCGGATGCAAGAAGCGGAGAAGCAGAAGGCGGAAAGCAAGGACGCTGAACTGGCGGGCGTGGTGCAGCAGCTGAGCGAGCGCCTGTCGCGCCTGTCGCACGGCGACCTGACCATCCGTATCGAGGAGGCGTTCCCGGAGGAATACGAGCAGCTGCGGGCGGACTTCAACGGCTCCATCGACAACCTCACCGCCACCGTGCAGGAGGTGATCGGCGCTTCGGCCAGCATCCGCAACGGCGCGGCTGAGATCAGCCAGGCCTCCGACGACCTGTCGCACCGCACCGAAAGCCAGGCGGCGACCCTGGAGGAAACGGCCGCCGCAATCGACGAGCTGACCGCCAGCGTGCGCTCGGCAGCCGAAGGCGCGCGCAACGTGGAGACCACCGTGCGGGAGGCCCGCCAGGAGGCCGAAAGCAGCGGCGAGGTGGTGCAGGACGCGGTGACCGCGATGAGCGGTATCGAGGACAGCTCCAACAAGATCTCGCAGATCATCTCGGTGATCGACGACATCGCCTTCCAGACCAACCTGCTGGCGCTGAATGCCGGTGTCGAGGCTGCCCGCGCGGGCGAGGCAGGCCGCGGTTTTGCGGTGGTCGCATCGGAAGTGCGCGCCCTGGCGCAGCGGTCCTCGGATGCGGCGATGGAGATCAAGACCCTGATCGGCGACAGTTCGCGACAGGTGGCGGAAGGTGTCGATCTGGTCGGCCGCGCCGGCCAGGCGCTGCAGTCCATCGTGGGCCAGGTCAGCCATATCTCCAGCCTGGTGTCGGAGATCGCCGAAGGAGCGGAGGAGCAGTCCACCGGCCTGCATGAGATCAACACTGGCGTCACCCAGCTCGATCAGGTGACTCAGCAGAACGCGGCCATGGTCGAAGAGGCGACCGCGGCAGGCCACATGCTGAATACCGACGCCATGAAGCTTGCCGAACTGGTGGCGCGTTTTCAGGTGGACGGCAGCACCGCCGCGCCTGCGGCTCCTGCGGCTCCGGCATCGCCGGCGCCAACCGCCCACGGCGGGGACGACTGGGACATCGAGGTCAGCCCGGCCCCGGCCGCGGTCCCGGCGGGGGAGGGCAACGCTGCCCGCGACCTCTGGCAGGACTTCTGATCCGCTTGCGCTGCCATGCACTGGCCCTCCCGCGCGGAGGGCCATTTGCCATTTCCAGGGGTGACAGGGGGGCGAATCTCCGCTAGCGTCCGGCCCATGACCCGTACCTATGCCGCATTCTGGTATTTCTTTTATCCGCGCCACATGGCGGACGGAGGGGTCAGCGCATTCTGAGTTAGGACATCGGAACGCACCAGGATACCACCAACCGCCCGCAGCCCGCAGGCGGTTTTTTTGTATCCGCCGCAGCGCCCAGGGCCCCCGCCAAGGAAGCTGAAACATGACACCCCAGACCGAAAACCTCCGCATCACCGGCATGCAGGAACTGATCTCGCCCGAGGACCTCGCCGCACAGCTGCCCAGCACGTCAGCAGCCACCGAGACCGTGCTGGCCAGCCGCACCGCGATCCAGGACGTGCTGCACGGCCGCGATGACCGTGTGATTGCCGTTGTCGGCCCCTGCTCCGTTCACGACCCCAAGGCAGCGATGGACTACGCCCGCCGCCTGGCCCCCCTGCGCGACCGGCTGGCCGGAGAGCTGGAAATCGTGATGCGTGTCTACTTCGAGAAACCCCGCACCATCTCGGGCTGGAAAGGGCTGATCAACGACCCCGGCCTCGACGGCTCCTTCCGCATTAACGAGGGCCTGGGGCTGGCCCGCCGCCTGTGCCTGGACATCAACGCCCTGGGCCTGCCGGTCGGGACCGAGTTCCTGGATACAGCGGTGCCGCAGTACATCTCTGATCTGGTGGCCTGGGCCGCCATCGGCGCCCGCACCACCGAAAGCCAGATCCACCGCGAGATGGCGTCGGGCCTCAGCTGCCCGGTGGGGTTCAAGAACGGCACCCGCGGCAATGTGCAGATTGCGGTGGACGCGGTGCGCTCGGCCGCGCATCCGCATCATTTCATGGCGCTGGCCAAATCGGGCCGCGCGGCGATTGCCGCCACCAGCGGTAACCCGGACGGCCACCTGATCCTGCGCGGCGGCGGCGGCACCAACTTTGACGCGGCCTCTGTCGATGCGGCCTGCAAACTGGCGGAGAAGGACGGCATCCGCGGCCATGTGATGATCGACGCCAGCCACGCCAACAGCGGCAAAGACCCGATGCGCCAGCCTGCCGTGCTGCGCGATGTAGCGGGCCAGATTGCCGCGGGCGACGGCCGCATCACCGGCGTGATGGTGGAAAGCCACCTGGTGGCGGGCCGCCAGGATCTGGGCAAGGGGGAGCTGACCTACGGCCAGTCGGTCACCGACGGCTGCCTCGGCTGGGAGGACACCGTGGCAGAGCTGGAGCATCTGGCCGCAGCCGTGGCCAAGCGCCGCGCCGTTGCCGCGCAAGGGGAGCTGGCCGAGGCCTGAGACCTGCCGCAAGGAAACGCGCCTTGCGGCGCGTGCCTCCGGCGGGGAGTATTTGGGGAAAGATGAAAGGCCGGAGCCTTTTTGGCCGCCTGCTTCATCTGGCCCTGAATATCCCGGGGTGAATTGGCCGTCAGGCCAAGAGGGGCAGCGCCCCTGCGCCCCCGCAGCGGCCTGGGGCCTCTCCCGTCTTGCAATCCGCGCGCGCACTCCGCATATCCTTCGGGCAACATCTGCTGGAGCCCCCATGATCCGTCCCGCGCTGACCGCCCTTGCCATCGTTCTTGCCCTGCCTGCCGCCGCCGAAACCCGGGTGCCGCAGAGCCAGGCGGAGATTGCGCTGGGGTTCGCGCCGCTGGTCAAGGAGGCAGCGCCTGCGGTGGTGAACATCTACGCCAAGGTGGTGCGCCAGGTGCAGCAGCGCCGCCGGTCGCCGTTCATGAACGACCCGTTCTTCGATGATTTCTTCCGCGGCTTTGCCGAGCCGCAGCCGCGGGTGGAGAACTCGCTGGGGTCGGGTGTGATCCTGTCCGCGGACGGCATCGTGGTGTCGAACTTCCACGTTGTCGGCAGCGCCACCGAAATCCGCGTGGTGACCGCGGACCGGCGCGAATACAATGCGCGGGTGATCCTGGGCGACAAGGCCAGCGACCTGGCGATCCTGCAGCTGGAAGAGGCCGAGGACCTGCCGTATCTGGAACTGCGCGACAGCGATCAGGTCGAAGTGGGCGAGCTGGCACTGGCGATCGGCAACCCGTTCGGGGTGGGGCAGACCGTCAGCAGCGGCATCATCTCAGGGCTCGCGCGCACCGGCATGGGGGCGGGCGACGGCTTTGGCTACTACATCCAGACCGACGCGCCGATCAACCCGGGCAACTCCGGCGGCGCGCTGATCGACGTCAATGGCGATCTCATTGGCATCAACACCCGCATCCTGTCCCGTTCCGGCGGCTCCAACGGCATCGGCTTTGCCATTCCCGCCAACCTGGTGGCGGAGTTTGTCAACCAGGCCCGCAATGGCGCGGAGGAATTCCAGCGCCCCTGGGCCGGCATGGCCGGGCAGCCGGTGGATGCGGATCTGGCAGCTTCGCTGGGGATGGAGCTGCCGGAGGGCATGGTGGTCTCCGACCTGCACCGCGACAGCCCCTTTGCCAAGGCCGGTTTCCGGGTCGGCGACGTGATCACTCATGTCGATGGCGAGGTGGTGAACTCTCCGTCCGAGATGGTGTTCCGCATGTCGGTTGCGGGGCTTGGGGATATGTCCGTCATCACCCGCCTGCGCGGCGGTGAACGGCAGGAGATCGAGGTGCCGATGATTGTGGCGCCAGACCAGCCGCCCGCCAACCCGGTGCAGCTGGATGAAAAGACTGCGCTGCCCGGGCTGACCGTGGCGCGGATCAATCCGCAGGTTATCGCCCGCCTCGGCCTGCCGTTGTCGGCGGAGGGCGTGGTGGTCACCGATCCCGGCCCCTATGCCGGGCGCGGCGGGGTGCAGACGGGGGACCAGCTGCTCGCCGTGAATGGCCAGCAGGTGGCCAGCACCGACGATGTTTATGCAATCCTTGCGGACAGCGGCCGCTGGATCCAGCTGGATCTGAACCGGCGCGGCCGCCATATGGCGCTGAGGTTCCGGCTCTGATGGCAGATCTATTCGGCAGCCCCGCATCCGCGGACAGCGATCCGCAGCAGCCCGCACCGAACCGGCCGCTGGCCGACCGGCTGCGGCCGCAGTCGCTGGGCGATGTGATCGGCCAGGCCCAAGTGCTGGGGCCGGAGGCGCCCCTGGGCGTGATGCTGGCCTCGGGCTCCTTGTCGTCGCTGATCTTCTGGGGGCCGCCGGGGGTGGGCAAGACCACCATCGCGCGGCTGCTGGCCAAGGAGACCGACCTGCATTTCGTGCAGATCTCGGCGATCTTCACCGGGGTGCCGGAGCTGCGCAAGGTGTTTGAGGCCGCCAGGATCCGCCGCCAGAACGGGCAGGGCACGCTGCTGTTCGTGGATGAGATCCACCGGTTCAACAAGGCCCAGCAGGACGGCTTCCTGCCGCATATGGAGGATGGCACCATCCTCCTGGTCGGGGCGACGACCGAGAACCCTTCGTTTGAGCTCAATGCCGCTGTGCTCAGCCGCAGCCAGGTGCTGGTGCTGGAGCGGCTGTCGCTTGCTGATCTCGAACGCCTGACCCAGCGCGCCGAGAAGGAGCTGGGCCGCGCCCTGCCGCTGAATGGCGATGCCCGCGATGCGCTGCATGAGATGGCGGATGGAGACGGAAGGGCACTGCTCAATCTGATCGAGCAGGTGGCCGCCTGGAAGGTGGAGGCGCCCTTGGGGCGCGAGGCGCTGTCGGCCCGGCTGATGCGCCGGGCGGCCAAGTTCGACAAGTCCGGCGACGAGCATTACAACCTGATCTCCGCCCTGCACAAATCCATCCGCGGATCCGACCCGGATGCGGCGCTTTATTGGCTGGCGCGGATGCTGGAGGGCGGCGAGGACCCGCGGTTTCTGGCCCGGCGGCTGACAATGATGTCGACCGAGGACATCGGCATGGCTGACCCGCAGGCCAACACGGTTTGCCTCAATGCCTGGCAAACCTATGAGCGGCTCGGCAGCCCCGAGGGCGAGCTGGCGCTGGCCAATGCCGCGGTCTATCTGGCGCTGGCACCGAAATCCAACGCAGTTTACGTGGGCATCAAGGCGGCGCGGCGGCTGGCCAAACAGACCGGCAGCGCACCGCCGCCCAAGCATATCCTGAACGCGCCGACCAAGCTGATGGCGGAGCAGGGTTACGGAGACGGCTATGCCTATGACCATGACGCGGAGGACGGCTTCTCCGGCCAGAACTACTTCCCGGACGGGGTGAAGCGGCCGGTGCTGTACCAGCCGGTGGAGCGGGGGTTCGAGCGCGAGCTGAAACGGCGCACGGACTACTTCGCGAACCTCAGGATGAAGCGGAACAAGTAAAGCGGCTTTCCCGCCGGAAAGCCGCTGCCTCCGGCGGGAGTATTTGGAGAAAGATGAAGGGGCTGGCGGCTAGCGCCTCAGATTCGGCAGGACGTGTTCGGTAAGCACCGCGACCGGCACCTGCCAGGCGTCTGGCTGGTTGTAATTGCCCGCCTGGATCACCACCACGGCGCCTGTTTGCCGCCCGATGGTCAGCCGCTGGCCGCCGTTGCCAAAACCCGAAGCCCAGACCGGCGGGTTGCCTTCCGGGGCCAGCCACCACTGGTAGCCATAGCGCAGATCACCGGTATCGGCTTGCGGGGTGAAGCTTTGCTCCAGCCAGGCAGCGGGCACGATTTGCCTGTCCCCGTAGCGGCCGCCGTCAGCGATCATCCCGCCGATCCGGGCCAGGCCCGGGGCCGTCAGCCGCAGGCCGGAGGCGGCGGCGGGTTTGCCGTCCAGCCCGTTTGCCCAGTCCGCCCGGTCAATACCCAGCGGGGCGAACAGGTATTCGGCTGCAAATTCATCCAGCGCCATGCCGCTGCCGCGGGTGATCAGCTCGCCCAGCAGCGCGGTGGCGCCGCCGGAATAGACCCATTGGGTGCCGGGCGCGGCTGCAACCGGGCGCGACAGCACATAGCGGATCCGGTCGCCGGACCGTTCCATCGCAATCTCGGAGTTCCTGGGGTCGCTGTAGGGCAGGCTTTCGTCCCATGCCAGCCCCAGCTGCATGGTCAGCGCATCCTCAACCGTGATCGCATCGCGTTCCGGGCTGGCGAGACCGGCATGTTCCGGGAACTGCGCCAGCAGCGGGGCCTCGGGCGGCGGCACCAGCCCTTGCGCCAGCGCGATGCCGTAGAGCAGGCTGACAATGCTCTTGCTGACCGAACGCAGGTCGTGCAGCTCCTCCGGGCCGAACTGGCGGTTGCCCAGAGGGGTGCCCCAGCGCTCATCCCGGCCAGTGAAATAGATCTCTGCCAGGGTTTCGCCCTGCCGCTGCACCAGGACGCCGTGCAGGCCGGGCAGTTTGCCCGCGTCAAAGGCGGATTGCAGCGAGTCTTCGATGTCTCCGCCGGAGGCGGCGGTGGCAGCCATGGCAGCAGCCAGGGCCAGCGGGCGCAGCAGGGGCATTATAAAATCCTTTCCGAAAATCCCTTTGATGTTCCAAGTGGGGCAGGGGGCGGAGCCTTGCAAGCGCTGCAATACGGGGAAAACTTGACATCCCGGCGCACCCGCGCGACAGGACGGGGATGATTTCTTCGGTTTCCATGGTGGCCCTTGGCGGCGCAATCGGGGCGGTGTGCCGCTATCTGGCCGGACTGGGCATCATCCGGGTCCTGGGGCACCATGACTTTCCGGTGGCGATCCTGACGGTGAACATCCTCGGCTCCTTCCTGATGGGGATGTTCGTGGTGGCGGCGGCCTTGCGGGACCTGACGTGGGCAAGCCCCCTGGTGATGACCGGGCTGATGGGCGGGTTCACCACCTTCTCGGCGTTCTCGCTGGAGACCGCCAACCTGATCGAGCGCGGCGCCTTCGGGCAGGCGGCGCTGTACGTATGTTTGTCCGTGGGCCTGTCGGTCGGCGGTCTGTTTCTGGGCCTGATGGCTGCAAGAGGAGTGTTCGCATGAGCGGCGTTCAGATGATTACCGTCAGCGAAGACGACGGCGGCCAGCGTATTGACCGCTGGCTGCGGCGGCTGTTTCCGCATGTGAACCAGAGCCGCATCGAGAAGATGTGCCGCAAGGGCGAACTGCGGCTGGATGGCGGCCGCGTGAAGGCCAATACCCGCGTCGAGGCGGGGCAGGTGGTGCGGGTGCCGCCGCTTGCGGACAGCGACCTGAAACCGGCCGAGCCGCGCCAGATGCGGGTTTCGGATGCGGACGCCAGGATGATCCAGTCTTGCGTCATCTACCGCGACGATGATGTGATCGTTTTGAACAAGCCCGCCGGGCTGGCGGTGCAGGGCGGCTCCGGCACCACCAAACATGTGGACGGGCTGGCCGAGGCGCTGAAGTTCGGGCTGGAGGAAAAGCCCAAGCTGGTGCACCGGATCGACAAGGACACTTCCGGCGTGCTGGTGCTGGCACGCAACCGAAAGGCGGCGCAGGCGCTGACCGCCGCCTTCCGCCACAAGAACACCCGCAAGATTTACTGGGCCTTGGTGGCCGGTGTGCCGACGCCCTATCTGGGCGAGATCAAGAACGGGCTGGTGAAGGCGCCGGGCCACGGCAAGTCCGGCGAGGGCGAGAAGATGATCAACGTGCATCCGCGCGACATCGACGACACGCCCGGTGCCAAGCGGGCGCATACGCTTTATGCCACGCTCTACCGCGTTGCCAGCCGCGCCGCCTGGGTGGCGATGGAGCCGATCACCGGCCGCACCCACCAGCTGCGCGCGCATATGTCGGGCATGGGCCATCCGATTGCGGGCGACGGCAAATACGGCGGGTCGGGCCAGGAGAACCTGGGCGACGGCTGGGGCGCGCAGATCGGCGGGGTGATCTCCAAGAAGCTGCACCTGCATGCGCGCCGGATGGTGTTTGAGCACCCGGTCACGCATAAGCAGATCTCAGTGGTGGCGCCGCTGCCGGAGCATATGAAGGAAAGCTGGGACACATTCGGCTGGACCGAGGACCTGGCAGCCGACGACCCGTTCGAGGATCTGAAGTGAGCTCACCGCTGCGGCTGATCCTGTTTGACGTTGATGGCACCCTGGCGGATAGCCAGGGGGCGATCACCGGCGCGATGGCTGAGGCGTTTCAGGGCGCCGGCCTGGAGGTGCCGCAGCGCGAGGCGATTCTGTCGATCGTCGGGCTGTCGCTGCCGCTGGCAATGCAGGAACTGGCACCGGAGCAGGACGCCGCCACCGTTGACACGCTGGTGGAGGGCTACAAGTCCTCCTACATGGCCTCCCGCCTGGCGGCAGGCGCGGCGCATTCGCCGCTTTATCCCGGCGCGCGGGAGGCGCTAATGGAGCTGCACGCGGTGCCGGAGTACCTGCTGGGCGTCGCCACCGGCAAATCCCAGCGCGGGGTGGAGGCGCTGATCGCGGCGCACGGGCTTGACTGTTTCGTGACCCGGCAGGTGGCCGATCACCACCCGTCCAAGCCGCACCCCTCGATGGTGCTGACGGCGATGGCGGAAACCGGGGTGGACCGGGCAAGCACCGTGATGATCGGCGACACGCGGTTTGACATTGAGATGGGGCGCGCAGCGGGGGTAACCACCATCGCCGTGCCCTGGGGATACCATCCGGCAGAGACATTGGGCGCCGATTACCTGATCCGCGACTTCGCGGAGCTGCGCCCGCTGCTGGCAGAGATCTGGAAAGGCTAAGAGATGAGCGGCTGGGCGCAGAAACGGTTCTGGAAAGAGGTTTCGGTTGCAGAGACCGGTGACGGGTTCGCGGTGGAGCTGGACGGCCGCCGGGTCAAGACACCGGCCAAGGCACCGCTGGCGGTGCCCACGCGGGAGATGGCCGAGGCCATCGCCGCCGAGTGGGATGCGCAGACCGAATCAGTTGACCCGTCTGCCATGCCCTGCACCCGCTCTGCGAACGCCGCGATTGACAAGGTGACACATCAGCACAGCGAAGTTGCCGCCATGCTGGCCGAATACGGCGATTCCGATCTGCTGTGCTACCGCGCTGACACTCCGGTTGAGTTGACGTCGCGTCAAGCGCAGGAATGGGACCCGGCGCTGGACTGGGCGGCAGAGGCGCTGGGGGTGCGGCTGCAGCCGCGCACCGGCGTGCTGCACCAGCCGCAGGACGCCGCGGCGCTGGCAGCGCTGGCGGACAAGGTTCTTGCCATGAACCCGTTCCAGCTGGCTGCATTCCACGATTTGGTAGGGATTTCCGGCTCTTTGATCCTGGGATTTGCCGCCGCGCACGGCTGGCGCAGCGCCGATGAGATCTGGCTGCTGTCGCGGCTGGACGAGCGCTGGCAGGAAGAGCAGTGGGGCGAGGACGAGGAGGCCGCGGCGGCCGCCGAAGTCAAACGGCAGGAATTTCTGCACGCCAAACGGTTCTTTGATTTTTCCTGAGAGAACAGAAAATTACCATTTCGCCCCGCGAGGAGTAAAATTTTTTACTCCCGGGGCATTTGTGCGCATTGCGCCCATCGAAATTCCTGATCCCGCACTTGACGTTTGTTGATGAATGCGCCCACACTTGGGCGCGAAAAAGGGGTAAACCCTTCTTCGGTCTCATTTCCGGCGGGGGATCGCCGGGTAATAAGAACCGCCGTACAGGCGGACTATCAGGAAGAGGTAAAAATGAAAAAAACCGTATTTTTGGGCGCTCTGACCGTTGCTGGTCTGGCGGCTGGCGCAGCTGCTGCCGGCACGCTGGATGACGTGAAGGCCCGCGGCAAGCTGAACTGCGGCGTCACCACCGGCCTGGTCGGATTTGCGGCCCCGAATGCGAATGGCGAATGGGAAGGTTTTGACGTTGCCGTCTGCCGTGCTGTGGCTGCAGCCGTGCTGGGCGACTCGACCGCTGTTGAATTCGTGCCGACCACCGGCAAGACCCGCTTCACCGCGCTGGCCTCCGGCGAGATCGACATGCTGGCACGCAACACCACCTGGACCTTCTCGCGCGACGTCGACCTGAAGTTCGAATTCGTGGGCGTGAACTACTACGACGGCCAGGGCTTCATGGTCCCGAAAGATCTGGGCGTGTCCTCGGCCAAGGAACTGGACGGCGCCACCGTCTGCATCCAGACCGGCACCACCACCGAGCTGAACCTGGCGGACTTCTTCCGCTCCAACAACATCTCGTATGAGCCGGTTCCGATCGAGACCAACGCCGAAGCGCAGCAGCAGTACCTGGCGGGCGCCTGTGACGTCTACACCACCGACGCGTCGGGCCTGGCCGCAACCCGCGCCACCTTCGACGATCCGTCGGGCCACGTGATCCTGCCGGAAATCATCTCCAAGGAGCCGCTGGGCCCGCTGGTCCGCCATGGCGACCACGAGTGGGGCGACGTTGTCCGCTGGACCCTGATGTCGCTGATCGCAGCTGAAGAGCTGGGCATCACCTCGGCCAACATCAGCGAAATGGCAGCCGGCACCGACAACCCGGAAATCAACCGCCTGCTGGGCAGCGAAGGCACCCTGGGCGAGATGCTGGGCCTGGATGCCACCTGGGCGCAAAAAGCCGTCGCAGCCAACGGCAACTACGGTGAAATCTTTGCCAAGACCATCGGCGAAGACACTCCGGTCGGCCTGGCCCGCGGCCTGAACGCACAGTGGACCGAAGGCGGCCTGCTGTACGCTCCGCCGTTCCGCTAAACATACCACCGGGAGGGGCGCAGGAATTTCCTGCGCCCTTTTCCTATCTGAAAAAAGCTCCGGTCCACTGCGGAGCGGCGATAAACGCCGCCAGGACAAAAAACCGGAGCCAGGGGATCACAATACATGTCAACGCTTACTGACCCGCCGAACGAAGGTTTTCGGCTGTCTATGCTCATTAACGATACGCGCTACCGGTCACTGACCTTCCAGGTGATTGCGGCGATCGTTCTGGCCCTGTGTATCTGGTATCTGGGCAACAACCTGATCCAGAACCTGCGGGCTGCCGGGCTCAATATTTCCTACACCTTCCTTGGCGACTCGGCCGGATACGACATCAACCAGACCCTGGTTGAATACGACAGCCAGTCCAGCCACGCGCGCGCCGCGCTGGTCGGGTTGCTGAACACGCTGCTCGTCGCCTTCCTGGCCTGTATCACTGCAACCGTCTTCGGGGTGATCGCAGGGGTTCTGAGGCTCTCCAACAACTGGCTCGTCTCCAAGCTGATGGCGGTCTACGTGGAGATTTTCCGGAATATCCCGGTGCTGATCTGGATCATCATCATCTTCACCATCATGACGGCAGTGCTGCCGGGGCCGCGGGCTTTCCGGGGCGACGACCCGGCCGCAAGCATGCTGTTCGATGCGTTCGCCTTCACCAACCGCGGGATCTACACGCCGCTGCCCTGGTTCCAGAACGGGATCTTTGCCAGCACCGCGATGAACTGGCTGCTGATCCTGGCCGGTTTTGGCCTGTCCTGGGTGGTGGCGCATCAGATCAACGTCCGGGCCAACCACAAGCAGGAAGCCACCGGTGTCCGCCCCAAGACCCTGCTGCCGATCCTCGCAGCCTGGCTGGTGCCGTTCCTGGCGCTGACACTGATCATGGGGCTGACCTGGGAATACCCTGAGCTGAAGGGCTTCAACTTCAGCGGCGGCATCAAGATTGGCGGCCCGCTGATCGCGCTGTGGTTCGCGCTGTCGATCTACACCGGCGCCTTCATCGCGGAAAACGTCCGCGCGGGCATCCAGGCGGTGTCCAAGGGCCAGACCGAGGCCGCGGCCGCGCTGGGCCTGCGCCCGCGCCGGGTGATGAACCTGGTGGTTCTGCCGCAGGCGCTGCGGGTCATCATCCCGCCGCTGATCTCGCAGTTCCTCAACATCACCAAGAACTCCTCGCTCGCCATCGCCGTGGGCTATGCGGATATCACCGCGACCCTTGGCGGGATCACCCTGAACCAGACCGGCCGCGCCATTGAGTGCGTGCTGCTCCTGATGCTGTTCTACCTGACGGCTTCGCTGGTGATCTCGATGGTGATGAACGTCTACAACGCATCTGTGAAGCTGAAGGAGCGCTGAGACATGAGCGATACACACGCACAAACCGTCGCCTTTGTCCGCGAAACCCAGATCCCGCCGGCCCCGCCGCCGGCGTCGGAAACCGGCGTGGTGAAATGGCTGCGCGAGAACCTGTTCTCCAATGCTGCGAACTCCGCGCTTACCATCGTGGCGCTGGCAGTGATCTACATGGTGCTGCAAAACACCCTGCCGTGGATTCTGAACGGGGTTTGGACCACAAACTCGCTGGCCGAATGCCGTGAAGTTCTGCAAGGCAAGGCCGGGGCCTGTTTTTCGGTGCTGACCGAGCGCTGGAACCAGCTGCTGTACGGCTTCAAGTATCCCACTGACGCATATTGGCGTCCCAACCTCGCCCTGGTTCTGCTGCTGGTCGCGGCGGCGCCGGTGCTGTTTTTCGACCTGCCGCGCAAACTGCTGATCTTTACCGCTGTCTACCCGTTCCTGGCATTCTGGCTGATCTGGGGCGGCACGCTGATGGTGCCGGTGGTGGCGCTGCTGGGCTTTGCCGCGGCCGCGGCCGTGTTCCAGAAGTTCGGCAAGAGCAGCTTTGCAATCGGTTTCTTCGGGGCCATCGCAGCGGCGTTTGCGGTCTGGATCATCGGCGGAATGCTGATCCCGGAAGGCGCCTCGGAGAACGCCTGGCTGTCGCCGGTGCCCTCGCGCGATCTGGGCGGCTTCATGCTGAACCTGATGCTGGGCGTGACCTGTGTGTCGCTGTCGCTGCCGCTGGGCATCGCGCTGGCGCTGGGCCGCCAGTCGGACATGCCGCTGATCAAGTGGATGTGCGTCATCTTCATCGAGTTCGTGCGCGGTGTGCCGCTGATCACCCTGCTGTTCGTGGCATCGGTGATGCTGGCCTACTTCTTCCCGCCGGAAAGCACGGTCGACCTGTTCCTGCGCGTGGTGATCATGATCACCATGTTCTCCGCGGCCTATATCGCCGAGGTGATCCGCGGCGGTCTCGCTGCGCTTCCCAAGGGGCAGTATGAGGCGGCTGACAGCCTTGGCCTGGATTACCCCCAGGCGATGCGGCTGATCATCCTGCCGCAGGCGCTGAAGATCTCCATCCCGGGCATCGTGAACGTGGCCGTGGGCCTGTTCAAGGACACCACCCTGGTCTCGGTCATCTCGATGTTCGACCTGGTCGGCATGATCCGCGGCCCGATCCTCGCCTCCACCGAGTGGAACGGGGTGTACTGGGAGCTTCTGGGCTTTGCCGCGCTTCTCTTCTTTGTCGTCTGCTACGGCATCTCTCAATATTCACAGTGGCTCGAGCGCCGTCTCGCCACCGATCACCGTTAAGGAGTTCAACACATGTCTGAACTTATGTCCGACCGCGCAATCGACCGCTCCAAAATGCAGGTGAGCGACGAGGTCGCCATCGAAATCTCCGGCATGAACAAGTGGTACGGTTCGTTCCACGTGCTGCGCGACATCAATCTGACCGTCAACCAGGGCGAGAGGATCGTCATCGCGGGCCCGTCGGGCTCCGGCAAGTCCACCCTGATCCGTTGCCTGAACGCGCTGGAAGAGCACCAGCAGGGCAAGATCGTGGTGGATGGCACCGAGCTGTCCAATGACCTCAAGAACATCGACAAGATCCGTTCCGAGGTCGGCATGGTGTTCCAGCACTTCAACCTGTTCCCGCATCTGACGATCCTGGAGAACTGCACCCTGGCGCCGATCTGGGTCCGCAAGACCCCCAAGAAAGAGGCAATCGACCGGGCGATGCATTTCCTGGAGAAGGTCAAGATCCCGGATCAGGCCCACAAGTATCCCGGCCAGCTGTCGGGCGGCCAGCAGCAGCGTGTGGCCATCGCGCGCTCGCTTTGCATGATGCCGCGCATCATGCTGTTCGATGAACCGACATCGGCGCTCGACCCGGAGATGATCAAGGAGGTCCTGGACACCATGATCGAGCTCGCGGAAGAAGGCATGACCATGCTCTGCGTGACCCACGAGATGGGCTTTGCCCGTCAGGTGGCGAACCGGGTGATCTTCATGGATGCGGGCCAGATCGTCGAACAGAACGAGCCGGAGGAGTTCTTCAACAACCCGAAGAGCGACCGCACCAAGCTGTTCCTCAGCCAGATCCTGGGTCACTGACAGCCGTACCCGCGGTGGGCGGAATTGCCCGCCCTGCGGGGCTTGGGAAGACAAAAAAGGCCGGGCGCAATGCCCGGCCTTTTTTTGTTCAGGAATGGCTTGCGAAGACTTCGGTGGTGCCGTCCGCCAGGATCAGCAGGGTATCGAACGCCTCGCGCTCATCCCCCATCTCCATCCCGGGCGAGCCGATCGGCATCCCCGGAACGGTCAGCCCGATGGCGGCGGGCTGCTCTGCCAGCAGACGCTTGATATCCCCGGCCGGAACATGGCCCTCAATCACGTAGCCGCCGGCCATGGCGGTGTGGCAGGAGGACAAGTCGCTGGTGATCCCCAGCCGTTCCTTTATGGCCCACAGCTCCTCATCTGCCACATTGCGCACCTCAGTCTGAAAACCGGCGGCGGCCAGGCGGTCGGCCCAAGCAGTGCAGCAGCCGCAGGTTGGCGACTTCATGATGCGGACGGTCTCCGCCGGCGCGGCAAAGCCGGGAAGGGCGGCGAAGGGCAGGGCGGCTGCGGCCAGCAGCAGGGTACGGCGGTGCATGGGTCTTCTCCAGTCCTCGCAAGGCGTGTCTCCGGCCGAAAATATAGGCCTGCCTGCGCAGCTGTGCCAGGGGACTCCCGCGCGGGATGCGCCAGCGTGCCGCAGCCGCTAGTCGCCCAGAAGCTCCCGCGGGACGGCGAAATCTATCGGTTTGCCGGTGCTCCAGCTCAGGTCCTTCCAGCTGCCGATATCGAACTCCGCCACCAGCGTCGCGCCGGTCGGGTAATCGTCAAAGCGGGCATGGTCCGGCGGGGTGGCCACGATGGAATGGGCAAAGGCGGCAATGCCGGGGTTATGGCCGATCAGCATCACGCGGGGATGCTCGGCCTGACTGAGCACCTTGAACAGGATCTCCGAATTGGCGTGGTACAGGCGCTCGGTAAAGGCCGCGGGCACCCCCAGCTCCATCAGCTCATACGTCTCGCGGTTGCGCTGCGCAGAGGAAGCGATCACCTGATCCGGGACGTAGCCGTTGCCGCGCAGCCAGTCGGCAATGGCCGGGGCCGAGCGGCGGCCCCGCTTGTTCAGCGGGCGGGCATGGTCGCTGGGCACATTGGTGTCCCAGGCGGATTTGGCGTGGCGGGTCAGGATCAAAGTGCAGGTCATTGCGGATGAAAATGCCTCATGTGATGTGCGGTTTGGGCGGGATCCCGGCCGGCGGTGCGGCTCAGCGGGCAGGCCCGGCGGGCAAGGCAGCCGCCGGTCATGCAGCCGGCGCCTGCGCTGGTATCGAGATAGTCATGGCAGGCCGCCAGATCGTAGGGTCCCCCGTCCGCCAGTGCGGCGGCCGGGCATGCGGCCAGGCAGGGACGGGAGCGGCAGCTGTGGCAGGGTGACTTTGCCAAAGGCGGAGGGGGGATGTCAAATTCCTGTTCAAAGTGAAGGGCCCCCCGCAAGGAGATCAGCATGCCAGCCTGATCATGCACCATCATCTGTGACGGCGATGTGAAAAACCGCCCCGAAGCCAGCGCCCAGTTGATGAAAGGCGTGTAGGGCGGCCCGCCAAAAGGGTAATACGCGCAGCCGCCCAGGGCGTCTGCCAAGGCGCCGATCACCCGCTGCGACCAGCGGTCCACCGGGTCCGGGGCGCCGTCTCTGTACTCCTGGCTGGCAGTGAAGCGGGGCCAGAACGCCGGGGCCGTGCCGAGCAGCACCAGGGTGCCGCCCTCCAGCGCTTTGACGGGCCGGCGCCGCGGATGCAGCGCGCCCTGAACCATGAGGCCGGAGTGCGCGGCTGCCGCGTCTATCTGCGCGTAATCAGGCCCGCCCCGGGCGGGAGCATCTGGCAAGTCGGTCAGGGTCATCTGCGGCATCCGGTCCGGTGGCATGAGGCGAGCCTAGCAGCGTGCAGCGCCCTTCCAGAGTGCAAAATCGTCCCGTAACCGCCTGCCGGCGTCTTCCTGCCTGTGTTTCAGCGGCGGCGGAACGGCAGCAAGAGGCTCCAGCCCAGCCGCGCGGGCCGCCCGTCCTGCCATTGCAGCCCTATGGTCATGCCATCATGCCCCTGGCCGGGCTGCGCCGTATAGGTGCCAAAGATCCGGTCCCAGACCGACAGGGCAAAGCCGTAGTTGCTGTCATGCTCGTGGCGATGGATCGAGTGATGCACCCGGTGCATGTCCGGCGTCACCAGCAGCAGCCGCAGCAGCCGGTCTGCCCTGGGGGGCAGCCGCAGGTTGGCATGATTGAACAGCGCGGTGCCGTTCAGCAGGATTTCAAACAGCACCACCGCCAGGGCCGAGGGCCCCAACAGATAGACCAGCCCAATCTTCAGCAGCATCGACAGGGCAATCTCTACCGGGTGAAACCGCACTGCGGTGGTCACATCCATGTCGCGGTCGGCGTGATGCACCCGGTGCAGCCGCCACAGCAGCGGCACCTTGTGGGTGATCAGATGCTGCAGCCAGATCGCAAAATCCAGCACCAGCACCGCCAGCAGCACTTCCAGCCAGCCGGGCCAGCGGACCGCATTCAGCAGCCCCCAGCCGTGCTCTGCCGCATCCAGCGCTGCCCCGGCCGCCAGCAGCGGCATCCCGAGCGCCAGCGCCCGCAGCGTCAGGACGTTCAGAACGGATATGGTCAGGTTGGCGGGCCAGCGCCGCTGCCGCGGCAGGCACCGGGCGCGCCGCGGCGCCCAGGCCTCTGCCGCTGCAAACAGCGCAAACAGCCCCAGGAAGGCCGCAAGGCGGATCAGGACTTCATGCTCCATGCCTTCAGCGATGCGCATGCAGCCGCAAAAAGCAACTCCGAACACCGCAGCCCACCGCCTGAACCAGGGATCCCCTGTTCATCTGGCCGAAAATATCCCGGGGGAGCCGCCGCAGGCGGCGGGGGCAGCGCCCCTCAGCCCCCTTGCGGCAGCCGCGTCAGGCGCGGATCATCGAGCCCGCGCCGTGGTCGGTATAAAGCTCCAGCAGCACCGCGTTCTGCACCCGCCCGTCGACGATGGTGCAGGCGCGCACGCCGTTGCGCACCGCATCCAGCGCGGTTTCTGTCTTGGGGATCATTCCGCCCGCGATCACGCCGCTGGCGGTCATGTCTTCGACATCCGCCGCCTTCAGCTCAGTCACCACGTCGCCCTCGGCGTTCTTGACGCCCGCCACATCGGTCAGCAGCAGCAGCCGGTCGGCGGTCAGCGCCTTGGCGATGGCGCCGGCGGCGGTGTCGCCGTTGATGTTGAAGGTCTCGCCATTGCGGCCGCCGCCGATCGGGGCGATCACCGGGATCATGTTCTTCTCAAACAGGCCATAGAGCACCTTGGGGTCCATCTCGGCCGGCGCGCCGACAAAGCCCAGGTCCGGGTCGGCCTGATCACAGGTGATCAGGTTCGCATCCTTGCCCGACAGCCCCACCGCGCGGCCGCCCTGGCGGTTGATCGCCTGCACGATGCGCTTGTTGACGACACCGGACAGCACCATCTCCACCACTTCCATGGTGGCGGCATCGGTGACCCGCTTGCCGTTCACGAAATCGGACTTGATCTGCAGCTTTTCCAGCATCGCGTTGATCATCGGCCCGCCGCCATGCACGATCACCGGGTTCACACCCACCTGCCGCATCAGCACGATGTCGCGGGCGAAGGTGTCCATCGCCTCGTCGCTGCCCATGGCGTGGCCGCCCAGCTTGATGACGACAATCGCCCCGGCAAAGCGCTGGAAATACGGCAGCGCGCTGGAGAGGGTTTCGGCGGTGGCAATCCAATCGCGGTTCATATCTTGTTTCTTCATTGCTGCATCATCCCTTGGCAGAGATGTGTTAAGGGGTTCCGCCGCCGCTGCCAAGGGTTGCGTTTGGCGCACCCCGTTGCGGATGGCTGTGCGGGTGCTAGGCTCAGGCCAGATTCTCACACAAGGAGTGCGCCATGCGCCAGAAGACTTTGCTGCTGACCGGCGCCAGCCGCGGCATCGGCCACGCCACCGTGCGCCGCTTCAATGCCGAGGGCTGGCGGGTGATCACCTGCTCGCGCCAGCCATTCCCGCAGGAATGCCCCTGGGGCGGCGGCCAGGAAAACCATGTGCAGCTGGACCTGTCGGACCCGTCGGACACGATCAACGCGGTGGGGCAGATCCAGGAGCTGCTGGACGGCCGGCTGGACGCCTTGGTCAACAATGCGGGGATTTCGCCCAAGGGCCCGGACGGGGAGCGGCTCAATACCCTGAACACCGACCTGATGGACTGGGGCAAGGTGTTCCACGTGAACTTCTTTGCCTCGGTGGTGCTGGCCCGGGGCCTCAAGGAGGAACTGGCGGCGGCGCAGGGCTCCGTGGTCAATGTGACCTCGATCGCGGGCAGCCGGGTACATCCCTTTGCAGGTGCTGCCTATGCCACCTCCAAGGCGGCGCTGGCGGCGCTGACGCGGGAGATGGCGCATGACTTCGGGCCGATGGGGGTGCGCGTGAACGCGATTGCGCCGGGGGAGGTGGAAACCTCGATCCTGTCGCCCGGCACTGAAAAGATCGTCGCCAAGCTGCCGATGCAGCGGCTCGGCCAGCCCGAGGAAGTGGCGGCGGCGATCTATTTCCTGTGTTCGGAGGGCAGCTCCTACATCTCCGGCGCGGAGATCGAGGTGAACGGCGCACAGCACGTTTAAGAAAGTGATCCCAGCCCGGAATCAAGCGCGTAGCGCGCCGGGCAACGCCCGTCCGCCCCCTCGGGCGGGCGTTTTGGGACGGTTCGGGCTTACGCTGCCGAGGATGTGGTTTGAGGAATAAACTGCCACACGAAAGTTTGGGACGCCCACCCGGCGGACGGGCGTTACCCTTCTCAGAGGTTGCGCCTCAGCACGGTCAAGAGACCGCCCGTTTTAGCACCGGCAGGTTGCCCAGCAGCAGCACGTCGAAAGCCAGCACCGCCAGCAGTGCGAGGCCGGTGAGCGGGAAGGCCAGCGACACCAGCACGGCAATCAGCGCAGCACCCTTCCAAAACGGCATCTCTGCCGGTTCCGGCGGGGCGGCCAGGCGGGCGGCGCCTGCGGGGCGGCGCATGACCCACATCACCAGGCCGGAGACGCAGACAAAGATCACCGCCAGGCAGAACACCACGTTCAGGACAAAGCTCCAGGTACCCATCAGGCCCATGTGGAACGGCACGCTGACCGCCATCGCCTTGCCCGCCCAGGAGTAGTCCTCGTATTTCACATCCGCCAGGATCTTGCCGCTGTACTGGTCCACATGCACCGTGCGGTCGATGAAGGGGCTGTCGCCGTCGCCGCTCATGCTGTCGCGGTTGATGGTCCAAACACCCGTCTCTCCGCCGGGGTAGGCGAGGCGGAAGCGGCCCTCCATCCCCAGGCTCCGGCCCAAAGCGATCAGGCTGGCGGCATCCAAGGGCGCACCTTCGGCCACACCGGTGATCCCTGCGTCAGAGCCGGAGGCGGGCATCGGGGTCTGCTCCAGCGCCCAGGGCACGTCGTTGGTGGACCCGTGGTTCATGCTGGCGTGAATGTCGTCCGACAGGGGCACGTTGTCCCATTTCGCTGCCGGGAAGGTGCTCCAGGCCTGCACCAGCCGGCCGCCCCAGATGCCGGTCCACGACAGGCCGGAGATCAGGAAGATGACCAAGAGCGCCGACATCCAGAAGCCAGTGACCGCGTGCAGGCTCTTCCACAGGGCGCGGCCCTTGGCGCGGAAATTCGGGACAAAGGCGCTGGCGGCATTGCCGCGCGGCCACCACAGGTAGAGACCGGTCAGCACCAGAACGAGGCCCAGGCCCGCGGCGATCTCGATCAGCCGGTCGCCGGTGTCGCCGATCAGCAGGGTGGAGTGGATGTTGTCGGCCAGATCGTACCAGCCCGCGCGGCGGTCCCAGACCTCGATCACCTCGCCGCTGTACTGGTCCAGCGCTACCAAGCGCTGGCCCTCATCGGTTTTCACGCGGAACACGGCGGCCAGATCGGGGGCCTTGGGGCCGATCCATTCGGCGATGGTGCCGGGCTGGGCGGCCAGAACGGCGGCCTCCTGCGCAGGGATGCTCAGCTCGGCAGCGCCTTGGGTGACGGTGACCTTCTCGCCGTCGCGGCCGTCCACCTGGGTGATGAACATCATCATCAGCCCGGTCACTGCAAGCATGATCAGAAAGGGGATCACAAACAGGCCGGCATAGAAGTGCCAGCGCCAGACGGCGAAGTAGAATTTCTCAGAAAGCGGGCGCGATTGGCCCGCGAAATGCGGTTGGCTGGTCGCCATTGGGTCTCTCCATATCGGAACAGGGCCGGGCGCGCGGGGCGCCGGCGTAAATGTCAGGTGTGTTCAGAAAATCAGGAGAGTGCGGGCGGGCCGCGGGCGTCATAACGCCAGTGGAAGCCGGCGGTATGGTGGGTGAAGGCCTCGCGCGACCAGCGGTCACTGAGAGGCGTGTCCAGGTTCAGGTCGATCAGAGTGCCGGGGAGCAGTGCAACCGCGCCAAGACCGGCAAAGGGGCAGCTGCGGTCCTCCATCTGCTCAGCGGGCGCATGGGGTTCGCCGTCATCCAGGTCGACCCAGGTTTCCACCGGGCCATGGCCGGTACAGATCACCAGCAGCACCTTGCCGTCCTGCGCCGTGCCCGGCATCCAGCCGGTCGGAATCAGCCCGGCCACGGCCAGGGCAATCACAACCAGCAGGGAGGGCAGGCGGCTGAGCACGTCGGTTACAGCCCGGCGATGATGGAGCGCAGAGTGGCGATGCCATCGCCCTTCTCGGACGAGGTCAGCACGATCTCGGGGTAGGCGGCGGGGTGTTTGGCCAGCGCGCCCTTGACCTGCTCCAGCACTTTGGCGCGGTCCTTCTCCTTTACCTTGTCGGCCTTGGTCATCACGCATTGGAAGGTGACGGCAGAGCTGTCCAGGAGCTTCATGATCTCGTCATCCACCGCCTTCACGCCGTGGCGGCTGTCGATCAGCACAAAGGCGCGGCGCAGGTTCTGGCGGCCTGACAGATAGCGTTTCAGCAGCTTCTGCCATTGCTCCACCACCTTCAGCGGCGCGTTGGCATAGCCGTAGCCGGGCAGGTCGACCAGATAGAGGTCGGGGCCTTGGGTGAAGAAGTTGATCTCCTGCGTGCGGCCGGGCGTGTTGGAGGCGCGCGCGATGCCTTTGGTGCCCGTGAGCGCGTTAATCAGGCTCGACTTGCCGACGTTGGACCGGCCGGCAAAGCAGACCTCTACCCGGTCGGCATCCGGCAGGCCGTTCATCGCCACCACGCCCTTGAGGAACTCGGTCTCGCCCGCAAACAGCTTGCGGCCCTTCTCGGCGGAAATGTCGTCCGGCGCTTCGGCCAGGGAAAATTGCATTTGCATCACAGCACCTTTACCGCGTCGCCCAGGCGGATTTCTCCGCCGCGCACCACCTCGGCGTAGACTGAGAAATCCTGGTGGCCCCAATTGTCCTTGAGGGTCTTGAGCGTATCGGCGTCGCGTTCGCCGGTTTCGGGATTGGCAGTGGTCGCCAGGCAGCGCACCACGCGCTCGCGCACCGCAAAGACCGCCGCGCCGATCTGTACCTCGCGGCCCAGCCAGTCGTTTTCGGCCCAGGCCTCTCCCAGGTCGAACCAGATGTTGCCGCGCCAGCGCAGCGGCGACAGTTCGTGGCCGATGGCCTGCTCCACCGCGTGGTGGGAGGCCCGGTTGCACAGGGTGATCGACGGGAAATCGCTGTCGGTCAGGCCGCGGCCCGGCACCCGGACGATATGGGAGAAGCAGGCCCGGTTCGCGGGCAGCAGCGGCTTTTCCCAGTCCAGGAAACACGGCAGGTCCTCAGGGTCCTCCGGGTCAAAGGTCAGATCGGGGCGGTCCGGGTGGCTCAGCGTCAGTTGTCCGTTGGCATCGTCCAGCTTTGCGTTGATGGCCATCAGCTGCGGCGCCTTGGAGCCGCGGGTAAAGTTCTGGCACGGCACCCATTCGGAGCCATCTGCCTTGGATGCCTCATGCGCGACCGCCCAAACGCGGTCGCCGGGCATGGTCTGCCCGGCGCTCACGGTTACTGCCTCTAGTGCCTCCCGCCCGTGGGATTTGAGCGGGTGGCGCCAGATTTCTGTGACCTCAAAGGTCATTCCTTCTCAGCCTTCGGCTTCTTCTTGAAGCTCGACTTGATGTTGCCGAACACATCCGGCGAATAGCCGTGGCTGCGCATGATCAGATACTGCTGGGTGAAGGTGATCGTGTTGTTGGCAATCCAGTAGACCACCAGGCCGGAGGCAAAGCCGCCGAGCATGAACATGAACACCCAGGGCATCCAGGCAAAGATCATCTGCTGGGTCGGGTCGGTGGGCGCCGGGTTCAGCTTTTGCTGCAGCCACATCGATACACCCAGCAGGATCGGCAGGATGCCGATGAAGATCAGCGCCAGGATGCTTTCCGGGGCCGGTGCCGCAAACGGCAGCAGGCCGAACAGGTTCATGATCGAGGTCGGATCCGGCGCGCTGAGGTCCTGGAACGGGCCGAAGAACGGTGCGTGGCGCAGTTCCAGGGTGACGAAAATCACCTTGTAGAGCGAGAAGAAGATCGGGATCTGGATCAGGATCGGCAGGCAGCCCGCGGCGGGGTTCACCTTCTCCCGCTTGTAGAGCTCCATCATCTCCTTTTGCATCTTCTGGCGGTCGTCGCCAGCGCGCTCTTTGAGCTTCTCCATCTCCGGCTGAAGCTCTTTCATCTTCGCCATAGAGGCATAGGACTTATAGGCCAGCGGGAATACCAGGACCTTGATCACCACGGTCAGGCCGATGATCGCCCAGCCCATGTTGCCGATCAGGACGTTCAGATTGTGCAGCAGCCAGAACATCGGCTTGGTCAGGAAGAAGAACCAGCCCCAGTCGATCACGTCCAGGAAGCCTTCGATGCCTTCCGACTGGTAGCCGCGGATGGCGTCCCATTCCTTGGCGCCGGCGAACAGCTGGGTGGTCACTTCGGACGACTGGCCGTCGGCGACGGTCACGGTCGGCAGCACGATGTCGGTCTGGTAGATCTCGCGGCGCTCGTCGAATTTGGCGATCGAGCGGAAGGCCTGGCCCGGCTCGGGGATCAGGGTCGACATCCAGTAGTGGTCGGTGAAGCCGATCCATCCGTTCTCCGCGACCTGGCGGACTTCAGCCTTGGAGCCGTCGCGCGGATCGGCCTCGAAATCGGCCATGTCGTCATAGTCGATCTCGGCCAGCTCGCCGTCGGACATGCCGACCAGGCCCTCGTGCAGGATGAAGAAGTTCTTCAGATCCGCAGGCTGGCCGTGACGGGCCAGGGTGCCGTAGGGCGCCAGCGAGACGGTGCCGCCGGAGGCGTTGGCAACCGACTGGGTGACCGAGAACATGTAATCCTCGTCGACCGAGATGGTGCGGCTGAAGGTCAGGCCCTTGCCGTTGTCCCAGGTCAGGGTGACGGGGCTGTCCGGGGTCAGGGTGGCATCTGCCTCGGCGCTCCAGATGGTGTTCGCGCCCGGCACCTCATCCAGCGACAGGCCAGCGCCCGGGGCCCAGCCATAGAGCGCATAATAGGCCTGCTGTTCGCCGACGGGCTTCAGCAGTTTGACGATCGGGGAATTCTCGTCCAGCGTCTCGCGGTAGTCCTTCAGCGACAGATCGTCGATCCGGCCGCCCTGCAGCGAGATGCTGCCGGTCACCCGCGGCGTGTCGATGGCCAGGCGCGCGGCCTGGGGGGCTTCGGCCTGTTCCGGGGCGCTGCCGTCCACGGCTTCAGCCGCGGCGCTGGGCGCCAGTGCGGTATCGCCTGCGGGGGCGGTTTCGCTGATCGCGGTTTCCGGCGCCTGCTCCGGCTCCGGGGGCGGGAAGAACGTGTACCACCCGAGGATCACCAGAAAGCTGAGTACGGTTGCGAGAATTAGATTTTTGTTCTGATCGTCCATTGGGGACTGCCACCTCGAATTGGGAAGGACAGGAGGGGTTCAACAGAGGTGGACCCCAAAGGTCAAGCAGAATCAGGCCGCGCCGGGGCGGCAGAGCGTCCCGGCGCGGCATAAACTGCGAGGAATGCAGCGGGTCAGGGGGTCTGACGGCCGATCACGGGGGTATCCTGCAATTTGGCCTCGTGGGCGGTGATCCAGTCCAGGGTCTGGTCGAACGGCATCGGGCGGCCGATACCAAAGCCCTGCACATGGCCGCAGCCCAGCTGCGCCAGCAGCGCGTGCTCGCCCGCGGTTTCCACCCCCTCCGCCAGGGTTTCCAGATCCAGCCGTTCTGCCATCGTGAGGATGGCCGAGATCAGTTTCTGCTGTTCCGGGTCCTGATCCGCCTTCATCACAAAGGACCGGTCGATCTTGATGCGGGAGATGTTGAACCGGCGCACCGCGGCAATGGAGGCATGGCCGGTGCCGAAGTCATCGAGGTCGATGTGGCAGCCCAGTGCGCTGAGGGCGAGGATGTTGCGGGTGACCACGTCATCGGGCTGATCGGTCATCACGGTTTCCAGGATCTCGACGCACAGGCGGTCGGCGGGCAGTTCAAACCGCTCCAGCTCCCATTTGATGCGGCCGGCTAGCCCGGGGTTGCGCAGCTCCTGGGTGGCGAAGTTGACGCCGACGCAGGGCACATCCACACCGGCCGCGTCCCAGGCCTTGACCGCCACCAGAGCGTTATAGAGCATAACCTGGCTGAGCCGGTCCATCAGCCCGGCCTCCTCCAGCGCAGGCAGGAAGGTGGACGGCGGGATCAGCCCCTGTACCGGGTGCGACCAGCGCGCCAGCGCCTCAAACCCCGAAACCCGGCCGGTGTCGGTGCAGATCTGCGGCTGGAACCATGCCTGGATCTGGCCGGATTCCAGCGCCGCCGCGGCTTCGTCGCGCAGGCTGGTGCGGGACTTGCCGCGGCCCGACATATCCGCCGAAAACGCGCGGACGCCGCCGGGGCCGTTGCTTTGCGCCTCCGCCAGGGCGGCGATGGCGGCACCGGTCCATTCGGTGCTGGTCGTGCCGGGGGCACGGTTGCGCTGGCAGAAGCCGATGGACGAGGTCATGTAGACCGTGGTGCCGTCCAGCGGCACCGGCTCTTCCGTGGCGGATTGCATCCGGCCCGCCAGCTGTATGCACAGTTCCAGGTCCAGCTGCAGGGTCGGCGCCAGGCAGACGGCAAACCGGCTGTCGCCGATCCGGGCGACGGTGTCGTTCTGGCGCAGGGCCGAGGCGATCTGCGCGCCGCAGTGCTGCATGATCCGGTCGCCGGCTTCCTGGCCGTGCCGGTCGGCAAGTTCTTTATAGTCGTCCAGTTCCACGATGAAGACGGCTGAGCGCAAATCGGATTCGGCGCATTCGCCGTAAACCCGGTCAGTCTCGGCTTCGAACCCATCGCGCAGCAGCATGCCGGTGATGCTGTCGCGGGGGAGGCCGCGGCCGCCCAGCTTGCTGA
The DNA here is from genome assembly GCF_056158685.1 of Leisingera sp. ABM4_103. NCBI lineage: Bacteria > Pseudomonadati > Pseudomonadota > Alphaproteobacteria > Rhodobacterales > Roseobacteraceae > Leisingera > Leisingera sp. ABM4_103. The sequence goes on from NZ_JBSWTU010000005.1 coordinate 1,786,100, forward strand.
AGCCGCCGGTTGCTGCGATCAGCACCGGCAGGCCAAGCGCCACAGACAGCAGCGCCGCCTCGCCGCCGAGCCAGTAGGTGGCCAGCGTCAGCGCGGGCAGGAAAGCGAGCACGGGCGGCCCGAAAAGTGCGGGGGCAAGGGTTTGCCGGAGCCGTGCCAGGAGACCTGAACCCGTATTTGTCATTCTCAGACCCTTCGTCTGCAGCCAGTCGTTCCGGCCTGAGACTAAGGTGCTGTTCTAACCCGGGAGTTAACGCAGCTTGGGAATTCCAGGTTTTTCCTCGTCAGCACCGGAATTCTTCAGCTCCAGACCGGCGAAATCGAACAGTTTCGGGTCCAGAAGGTGCGACGGGCGCGCATTCATCAGCGCCCGGAACATCACCTGGCGCCGTCCTGGCGAGTTTGATTCCCATTGATCGAGAATCTGTTTCACCTGCTGGCGCTGCAGCCCGTCTTGGCTGCCGCAGAGATCGCAGGGGATGATCGGGTAGTTCATGGACCGGGCGAATTTCTCGCAATCAGCCTCTGCCACATGGGCCAGCGGGCGGAACACGAACAGGTCGCCCTCCTCGTTCACCAGCTTGGGCGGCATTGTCGCAAGGCGGCCGCCGTGGAACAGGTTCATGAAGAAGGTTTCCAGGATGTCGTCGCGGTGGTGGCCCAGCACCACTGCTGAGCAGCCTTCCTCGCGCGCGATGCGGTAGAGGTTGCCGCGGCGCAGGCGCGAACACAGCGCACAATATGTGCGCCCCTGCGGCACCTTGTCGACCACGATGCTGTAGGTGTCCTGATATTCGATCCGGTGCGGCACGCCCATCTTTTCCAGGAATTCCGGCAGCACCGTGGCCGGGAAGCCGGGCTGGCCCTGGTCCAGGTTGCAGGCCAAGAGATCCACCGGCAAGAGGCCGCGCCATTTCAGCTCATACAGAACCGCCAGCAGGGTATAGCTGTCCTTGCCGCCCGACAGGCAGACCAGCCATTTCGGCGTGCTGCCGTCTTCGCGGCGCTCCACCATGCCGTATTGGTCGATGGCTTCACGCGCATAGCGCACGATGCGCTTCCTGAGCTTCTTGAACTCAGTGGTCGCAGGCGCGCCGGCAAACAGCGGATGGATTTCGTCCAGATCATCATCAAGCATGCGCGCGCCCTAGCCGAGGCGGGCGCTTTTGCCAAGGAAAAAAGCTGTGCAGCGCTAGGGGCCGGCGGCAAGGCGCGCTAAGCTGGAGCGGTAAAGCGATTTGATCAGTGAGGGCATTTGATGAGCGAAGACAGCAAGGAGGCACGGATTGTCCGCAAGGCCGTGGGCGAGGCGGAGACCGGCCTGAAAGGGCTGGAGAAAGAGCTGCGCGGTGTGGTCAAGCAGTTCGAGAAGGGGGCAATGACGCCCGCCAAGGGCAAGGCTGCGGCGCAGAAGGTCACTGCCTTCATGAAGAAACAGTCGCAGGTCACCAAGCTTCAGAACGCGCCGTTCTTTGGCGATTTGCCTTTGGACGTGCAGGACGGCGTGACCTGGCTCGACAGCGTGGTGAATGAGCTGAACAACGTGCTGGGGCGGCTCGCCGGTGCGCTGAAGCTGATGCAGAAGAAGCCGGACAAGGATTACGGCATTCTGGTCAAGGCTTCACGCGAGCTGGAGAGCTATATCAGCCAGCCGCCCAAGGGTGTCGGCACCCTGCTGAAGGCGGCCAAGGCCGGGAAGGCGGCGGGCGATCCGATGATGGCCTTCCTGCCGTTCATCATCCTGATGTGGATGATCATCGACACCATCGCGCGCGGGCTGAACCGGAAGAAGTGAGCCTAGTCTTTCCTGTCCGGCACCGGGTCATAGCCGTCGCCGCCAAAGGGGTGGCAGCGGCCGATGCGGCGGATGGTGAGCCAGGCGCCCCTGATGGCGCCGTGTTTTTCCAGCGATTCCAGTGCGTAGGCGGAACAGGTGGGCTGGTAGCGGCAGTTGAAGCCGACCCAGGGGCTGAACAGCAGCCGGTAGGCACGCACGGGCAGGGCGAAGAGATGGGCCAGCGGGGTCATTGCGGATAGATAGGGGTAGTCAGGCAGTAAGGCAATGATGACAGCGCCCGAGCCTGGGAGGGGGCGGAAGCGCCCTCCCGTGGGGAGGGCCGGGCGCTGTCCGGCCTGGCGGCCGGACAAGAATGGCTCAGCAAGGCGAGGGGCCTGCGTGCGTTACTGGCCGTGGATCTTCTTCAGTGCGTAGATCAGATCCTGCTTCAGCTCCTCGAACGGGCGCTGGGCGGTCTCATTCGCGCGGCCGATCAGCACGTAATCCCAGCCGGGGCGGCCGTACGCGGGCAGAATCATCCGCGCGGCCTCGCGCAGGCGGCGCTTGGCGCGGTTGCGGGCGACTGCGTTGCCGACTTTCTTGGAGCAGGTGAAGCCCATGCGGATGCCGCCGTCATCCTGGCGGTTGCGGCCCTGCACCATCATGCCCTTGGTGCCCTGCTTGCGGGCAGGGGGGCGGGCGCAGGCGAGGAAATCACGGCGCTTGGCCATGACCTCAAGCTTGGGCGCATCCGATGCGCAAACGGACACCGCCGGAGGCGAGTCCCCGCGGGCAGCGTTGCCGTCCTTGGGGGCCTCCGGCGGTGTCATGTCCGTCAGAACGTGAACTGAGCTTATGCGCTCAGTTCTTTGCGGCCGCGGGCGCGGCGTGCGTTCAGGATCTTGCGGCCTGCTTTGGTGGCCATGCGCGCACGGAAGCCGTGGCGGCGTTTGCGAACCAGGTTCGAAGGCTGATAGGTGCGTTTCATCGCTCCGGTCTCCACATTATGTCTACGGGTACGGCGCGGAATTGCCCGCCCGGGGTCTATCTCGAAGCCCGGTCTTTAGGAGGGAATGACGGCCAAGTCAAACCCCGCAGGCCGCCTTTTCCGGGCAATATGCAACATTTCTGCCAAAAACTGCCCCGGAACGGCCGGTCCGGACAGGGCGGCTGTAACATGGGGCCGGTGATTCTGCCACAAAGCTCACGGAATCGGGGGGGCGTGTTCAAGCACCTGTGAAGCGGGGCTGCTTACCCTCGCACCGGGGCCATTTAACACGTAGCAACAAACCCTGCAGCAAACACGGACCGATGAGCGATATGACCGAGACCCCGAATACCGAGCCGCAAGCTGGTTCCAAGCCCGGCCTGGCCCGCCATCTGCCGCTGATCGCGGTGGTGGCTGTGGCCCTGATCGGGGCGGTGACGCTGAGGGATTACCTGACGTTCGACACGCTGCGCGACAACCGCGAGGCGCTGATGGCGTTCCGGGATCAGAATTACCTGGGGCTCGCCGCACTGTTCATTGGCATCTACATTCTGATGGTGGTGTTTTCGCTGCCCGGTGCGGCGGTGGCCTCGGTCACCGGCGGGTTCCTGTTCGGGCTGGCCACCGGGACCGCGTTCAACGTGATCGCGGCGACCATCGGCGCGGCGGGCATCTTTCTGGCGGCGCGCTGGGGGCTGGGGACCTGGCTGACCGCCAAGATGGAAGCGGCTGAGGGCCGGGTGCAGATGCTGAAACAGGCCCTGCGGGAGAACGAGATCGAGGTTTTGCTGCTGTTGCGGCTGGTGCCGGCGGTGCCGTTTTTTGTCGCCAACCTGCTGCCCGCGCTGGTGGGTGTGAAGTTTGGCAACTTCCTGTGGACCACCGCGGTGGGCATCATCCCCGGCGCCATCGTCTTTACCTGGATCGGGGTCGGGGTCGGTTCCGTCTTTGACCGCGGCGAGGACCCGGACTTGAGCCTGCTGTGGGAGCCGCATGTGATCGGGCCGATCCTGGGGCTGTGTGTGCTGGCGGCGATGCCGATCCTGGTCAAAGCCGTCCGCGGCAATATCCGCGGCCGCAGAAACAAGGATAGCTGAACATGACCCGTATCGAATGCGACCTGCTGGTGATCGGCGCTGGCTCGGGGGGCTTGTCGGTGGCGGCAGGCGCCAGCCAGATGGGCGCCGATGTGGTGCTGCTGGAAGGCCACAAGATGGGTGGCGACTGCCTGAACTATGGCTGTGTGCCCTCCAAGGCGCTGCTGGCCAGTGCCAAGGCCGCCTATGGCCAGGCGCATACCGCGGATTTCGGCGTGGCGGATCAGCGCCCGCAGCCGGACTATGCCGCTGCCAAGGATCATGTGCATCAGGTCATCGGAACCATCGCGCCGGTGGACAGCCAGGAGCGGTTCGAGGGTCTGGGCGTGCGGGTGATCCGCGAATTCGGCCATTTCGTCTCCCCCTCGGAGGTGGTGGCCGGGCCGTATCGCATCACGGCGCGGCGGATCGTGATCGCCACCGGGTCCTCGCCTCTGGTGCCGCCCATTCCCGGGCTGGACAAGGTGCCTTATGAGACCAATGAGACGCTGTTCGATCTGCGCGAAAAACCGGAGCATCTGCTGATCATCGGCGGCGGGCCGATCGGCATGGAAATGGCGCAGGCGCATGTGCGGCTGGGCTGCAAGGTCACGGTGATTGAAGGGTTCAAGGCGCTGGGCAAGGATGACCCGGAAGCTGCCGCGCTGGTGCTGGACAGCTTGCGCGCCGAGGGGGTGGAGATTGCCGAAGGCGCCATGGTCTCCCGCATCGGCGGCCAGGCGGGTGCGATCGAGGTCGAGACCAGGGACGGCAGCCGCTTCAAGGGCACACATCTGCTGATGGCGGTGGGGCGCAAGGCCAACACCGAGCGGCTGAACCTGGAGGCCGCCGGGATCGAGACCCGGGGCAACGGCATCAAGGTGGACGAGAGCCTGCTGACCACCAACAAGAAGGTTTATGCCATTGGTGACGTGGCCGGAGGGATGCAGTTCACCCATGTGGCGGGCTACCACGCCAGCGTCATCATCCGCTCGGCGCTGTTCGGGCTGCCGTCGAAAGTGAAGACCGGCCATATCCCGTGGGCGACCTATACTGACCCGGAACTGGCACAGGTCGGGCTGACCGAAACCCAGGCGCGCGAGCGCTATGGTGTGAAGCTGGAGGTGGTGCGTTTCGACTATGAGCACAACGACCGCGCCATCGCCGAACGCAAGACCAAGGGCTTTATCAAGGTGATGGTCTTCGGCGGGCGCCCGGTTGGTGCCACCATCGCCGGTCATCAGGCCGGGGAGCTGATCAGCCTGTGGTCCCTGGCACTGGCCAACCGCCTGAAAATGAGCCAAATTGCAGCAATGGTCGCGCCTTATCCCTCCTTTGGCGAGATCAATAAACGGGCGGCGGGTGCGTATTTTTCACCGCGGCTTTTTGAAAGCAATTTGGTGAAACGCGCGGTGCGCCTGGTTCAGCGCTGGATTCCATGAGGTAAGGGCGGCGGGATGCTCAACACGCTTTCGGGCAGATTTCTGGTCCTGACCACGGTCTTCGTGATGCTGGCCGAGGTGCTGATCTTTGTCCCGTCGATCGCCCGGTTCCGCCTGGATTACCTGTCGGACCGGCTGGAGCGGGCGCAGATCGCCTCGCTTGCGCTACTGGCGGATGACATGCTGGAGACCGAGCTGGAAGCGGAACTCTTGGAGAACGCGGGCGTCTACAACGTGGTGCTGCGCCGCGATGAGATCCGCCAGCTGATGCTGGCTTCGCCGATCCCGCAGCAGATCACCGGCACTTATGACCTGCGCATGGCGGGCGCGCTGACGCTGATCAAGGACGCGGTGCTGCGGCTGGCCCGGCCGGAGAATGAGATTATCCGGGTGATCGGCGCGCCGGTGCGCGACGCGGGCCTGCTGATCGAGGTCACCATGGAAACCGCGCCCTTGCGCCAGGCGATGCTGGATTACGGGGTGCGGATCCTGATTCTGTCGGCGGTGATCTCCATTTTCACCGCGCTGCTGCTGTTTGTTGCGGTGCGGATCGTGCTGGTGAAGCCGATCAAGAGCGTGGTGGGCTATATGCAGCGCTATGCGGCAGCGCCTGAAGATGTGCGCGGCATCATCCATCCCAGCTCCGGCGTGGTGGAGCTGCGCGAGGCGGAGGAGGCGCTGATGCAGCTGCAGACCGAGCTGACCCACGCGCTGAAGCAGCGGGAGCGGCTGGCGCAGCTGGGCGGCGCGGTGGCCAAGGTGAGCCATGATCTGCGCAATATCCTGACCTCCGCGCAGCTGTTCACCGACCGGATCGAGCGCAGCGAGGACCCGCTGGTGCGCCGCCTGGCGCCGAAGCTGGTGAATTCGATCACCCGCGCAGTGTCGCTGTGCGAGGGCACACTGGCCTTTGGCCGGGCAGAAGAGCCGTCGCCCACCTTTGCGGTCGTTTGCCTGCATGAAATCGTGGGGGACATCGCCGAAAGCGAGCTGTTGGCGGCCGACAGCGCCAAGGTCGAGATCATCAACACCGTGCCCGCCCCGATGATGCTGCGCGCGGATCCGGAGCAGCTGTTCCGCATTATCATGAACCTGGTGCGCAACGCCCGGCAGGCGATCGCCGCAACCGGGCAGGCGGGCACGATATCGGTGGCCGCCCGCGAGACCGAAGGTGCCTGGTACATCACGGTCGCGGATACCGGCCCCGGCCTGCCGAAGAAGGCGCAGGACAACCTGTTCACCCCGTTCCAGGGCGGCACCCGCAAGGGCGGCACCGGGCTGGGGCTGGCCATCGCCGGCGAGCTGACCCGCGGCCACGGCGGCACTGTGGTGCTCAAGGAAACCGGCCCCGATGGCACAGTCTTTGAGATCTGCCTGCCCAAGGGCGACGGCACGATCTGACGTGCTGCCGGGGGCGGGCGGAAATATGACAGGCGGATGAAACTATTTTTGTTTTGGGGGTTGCGACTCCCCGGTGCTAGGATTAAACCCCGCCGCAGTGGACCGATAGCTCAGCTGGATAGAGTACTTGACTACGAATTAAGGGGTCGGGGGTTCGAATCCTCCTCGGTCCGCCACTTCCTCACCTGCCCGATGAAAATGTTCTGCCATTTGAGGCAGACCCTTTCTTTTTTCCTCTGTCCAGCATTTCCGCTCGCGCCTCCGTTCGGCCAGTGGCAAAGCAGGGTGAGCTCTACCGCATTGAGACTCCGGTTTTTACCTCGTCGGGCTTTGACCTGGCTCTGGAAATCCTTCGCCGGGATCACGGATCGGCCGTCGCGTTTCAGGTGGCGCAGGAACTGGTGGTGTACCTCAAGCGCAGCGGCGGGCAAAACCAGTTTGCCGACATTCCTAAGGCGCAGTTCGCCGAAGACAAAGAACTGTCGCGTCTGATCTCGGCGCTGAACAGCAATCCGGGCAGCGATTGTACGCTTGACCGCCTGGCCGTTGTTTCGGGCAAGCGGAACAGCCCGAATGCCGCGCCGCCCGCTTGACAACCCGCCCCGGATGCGCAGTCAAACCAGCAGCGCGTTATCCGGCAGCGGGGCTGAGACCGCTCCCCAGCTATCGGCCGCCGCGAACCAGTCAAAACCGCCAAGCTCCGCAGCAATGCTGCCGCGGCCGTCAATGGCGCGGATAAACTCGACACCGAAAACGGCGATGCCGAGGCCGGCCAGAACACCGTCCGTATCACCGGACGCGAAGGCCGCATAGTTTGCTTCATCCAGCACAAGGTAGAGCGTGTCCGATCCCGATCCGCCCCGGAAAGTGCCGGCCGAAGGGCCGCCGTCGGCCAGTGCGGCTTCGGTGAAAACGAAGGTGTCGTCGCCCCTGCCGCCAAAGACCAGATCGATGCCCCTGCCGTCCGCGATCACATCATCGCCTGCACCGCCGCGCAGCTCGTCATTGCCGTCTCCGCCGCTGATGATGTCGTCGTCGCGGTTGCCTTTCACGGTGTCGTCGCCGCTGCCGCCAAGAAGAACGTCGCTGCCCCTGTTGCCCTGGATGACATCGTTTCCGGTGCCGCCGATCACGGCATCGCTGCCGCCGCCGGCCTTGATGGTGTCATCACCGCCGAGCGCAAAGATTGCGTTGGCCTTGGCTCCCCACCACTTGTCTGTTGCGCCGCCGTCCAGCAGCGCGGTCCTGCCGCCGCCCATGACAAATTCGCTGTAGGCGCCCCAGAGCTGATGCGCGGTCTCAGCCGGGTGGATCCCGTCCCACGCCAGTACCTGATCGCTGTCAAAGGCGCTGCCGTCGATCAGGAAATCCGTCCGCTCCGCAAGAATCCCGAAGCCTGCCGGGTCCTCGGTAAGGGCCTCCGAGACCGCAAAGAGGTCAACCGCCCGGGCGTCGGTCCCTGCATCGCGCAGATCGGAAATACTGGCGGCAATCATGCCGTTGTAGGTGTCGATGAGGAGATCGGCAAAGCCGGTGTACAGAGGGGAGAGCGTGTCGAATTCCGGGTAAAAACCTGCCCGCGGCTGGGTTGCCAGGAACACTGTCCCGACTCCCGTGGCGCTGAGGGTGTTTGCCGCGGCGGTTATCTGTGCGATCAGGCCTTCCATCACCGGCGTCGCCAAGGCCAGAAATTCGGCCTGGGTGGTGATCTGCTGATCCTGGACCGTGCCCAGCAGGCTGATGAAATCATTTCCCCCGATCAGCAGGAACGCAGCCGATTCCGCCGGCACGCCACCGGAGGCATCTTCCGCGAAATCCGATATCTGGGCTTCGAGGTCTATCATGTCTGCAAGGAAACCGTCACCCAATGCCGTGGCCGTTGCGAAGGCGTAATTCACAGCCTCAAACCCGCCCAGAGCGGCGGCATAGCTGGCATGGGTCAGCGCATTGGTCACGGCGCCCTCGGGGCCGATTTCGTCATAGCTGCCGATCACAGTCTGCCTGGCCTCGATCTTGGCCTGGGCGCGCAGGGCGTCCAGTTCCTCCGGCGACGGGAAACCGCCAAAGTCAAGGATCAGACCGGCCAGAATGACCGGCTCGATCACCGAGGCCAGAAGGTCCACTGCATTGCCTTCGTCAGTCAGACTGTCGCCGAAGTAGTAGACACGTGAAAACGGGGTCATAACCATGCACTCCCGGCGCCGCCGGGGCTGCGCCCGCTATCGTTAACCTGAAACAAGGAAGAGGCGCGGCCGTCCCTGTGACGTGCGAATCCGGTTTCGCTGTCCACGCGCGTTCCGTTTTTTATGCTGCCATTGCGGGCCATTCAAAGCAAGTTTTTCGGATTGGAGAGGCCCGCAGGACCGGCGCGGGCTTAACGTAAAGCACCTTGGCCAAGATGGCAGGCGGCGGCCGTCAGCCAGCCGGGGCTTGGGTGCGCACCGCCTCCCGCACCGTTTGCAGGATACCTTCCAGGTCCGACTTGGACACGCCGCCGAAGGCCAGCCGCAGGGCCTGCGGTGCCGCTGCGGCGGTTGCAAACGGTTCGGCGCCGGAGACGGAGATTTGCTGTTCCTTCAGCCGTGTCACGATGGGCTGGGCGCGCGCGCCCTTTTCAAGCGGCAGCCAGGCAAAGCCCGCGTTGCGGTGCGAAACAAGGGGCAGGTCTGCGAAGACGCGCCGGCAAATGGCTTGGCGCTCTGCCCCGTCGCGCCTGCGGTTTTCTTCGGACTGCTTCAGCGTGCCATCTTCGATCCAGCCGGTCACCAGTGCGGAAATCAGCGCCGGGGCGTTCCAGGTCGTGGCGCGTATCACCTCCAGCAGCGGTGCGGTGTGTGCGGGCGGTGCGATCACATACCCCAGCCGCAGCCCCGTCGCGAGGTTTTTGGAAAACCCGCCGATGTACACGGTCCTGTCCGGTGCAAGCGCCAGAAAGCTTGGCGGCGGGTCAGGCTCCAGAAACGCATAGGCGGCATCTTCGATGATGAGGAGATTGTGGCGCTGGGCAACGGCGAGCAGGCGGTGGCGGGTTGGCTCATCCATGACCGCCCCGAGCGGGCTTTGGACCGTCGGCATCAGATAGACTGCGCGGATCTTGCGCAGGCCGCATTGCCGGTCCAGGTCCTCCGGGTCCATGACACCCTGCGGCGCGCTGACCGGCACCAGCTCAAGGCTGCGAAGGGCTGCGGCGGATTTGAAACCGGGGTAGGTGAGGGCATCGGCGGCAATGGCGTCGCCGTGCCCGAACAGCCCCAGGCAGACGGCGGCCAGGCCGTGCTGGCTGCCTGACGTGACCAGCAGTTGTTCCGGGCTGATTGGGCCGTGAAGCGGAGAAAGATGTCCGGCAATGATACGCCGCTCATGCATCCGTCCGCCGTGGGGCTGGTAGCGCAGCATCGCTTCCAGATCACCCGCCGCTGCCAGACGCCGCAGCCCGGTGCGCAGCATGGCGGCGTCGGCAGCCTCCCCCGGCATGTTGAACACGAGGTCTGTGACGCCTTCGGCCGCGGTCTGGTGAACGCCAAGCGTCATTGGCAGGCCGGGGTCCCGCACAAATGTCCCGCGTCCTGCCTCGCCGGTGACCAGCCCCCTGTGCTCAAGCTCCTTGTAGACGCGCGTCGCGGTGGCCAGGGCGACCCCGGATGCCTCGGCAAAGGCCCGGTGCGTCGGCAGCCTGGAGCCGGGCGCCAGTTTGCCTTCCCGGATAGCTTTGGAAAGCAGGTCGGCAAGCTGCGTGTACCTGGATTTGCTCATCGGATCGCTGTCATTAGTACAATAGAAAAATTGTCATGGGTTGAGCCTCGTGGCATCCCGGTCTCAAGTCAACCTTGAGGTTTGTTCCATGCCCCGTGTCCTCTCCGCGCCCTTACTGGCCCTGTGCCTGTTCACGGTGACCTTTGCCGTCAACCTTCAGGCCCCGCTGTATGAGGTCTACGCGGCCGGCAGTGCGTTCGGAGCGACGGCGGTGACGGTTGCGTTTGCGGCTTACGTTGCAGGGCTGATGCCGGCCTTGCTGCTGCTCGGCGGGCTGTCGGACCGGATCGGGCGCCGTGTTCCCGTGGCGCTGGCGCTGCTTTTCGGATTTACGGCCACTGCGCTGCTGGTCGTGGCCCCGGGCTGGAGCAGCCTGATTGCCGCACGGTTCCTGCTGGGCGCAGGGACCGCCCTGGCGACGACCGCCGGGACCGCCTGGATGACAGAGATCCTTGGCACAGACCGGGCCCGGACTGCGGCTCTGATAGTAACCTCGGCCACGTCACTGGGCTTTGGCGGCGGCGCGCTTGCCACCGGTGTCAGCCTGGCGGTTCAAGGGGCGGTGCTTGTCCCGGTCAGCTATGTTCTCCTGCTGGCCGCCGCGCCGGTCCTGGCCGCGCTGATTGTCGCGCTGCCGCAAGCGGACCGGAAGCAAGCGGTCACTGTGCTGCGCTTGCCGGTGTTTCCGTCCGGCACCTGGGTCTATGGGGCCGCAATGGCGCTGGCGTGGTCCGCGACCGGCATGACCATTGCAGTGGTGCCGCTGCAACTGGCGGCGCATGGGCTGGGAGGCTGGACCGGGCTGGTGATCTTCCTGGCGATTTTCGCGGGTTTCCTGTGCCAGCCCATTGCCCGGCGCATGACCAACAGCCAGGCGCTTGGCGCCGGATTTCTCCTGGTGCCGCTTGGGTTCCTGGTGCTGCTGGCGGGGGTGTGGCTTCAGGCGCTTATCCTTGTGCTGGCCGGAACCTGCATCACGAGCGCGGCAAGCTACGGGTTCACCTACCTGGCGTCCCTGGCAGAGGTGCCGGCGCGCGCGCCGGAGGACCGCGCCCGCGCCACGGCGGGCCTTTTCGTCTACGCCTATTGCGGGTTCTCGCTGCCGGTCATCGCCAGCGGAGCCTTGGCGGACATGCTGGGGCTTTTGCCTGCGCTGGCTATCTTCGCCGCTGCGCTGGTGGCGGCAGCGGTGATGATCGCTGGCGTCTGGAGGCGGCGGTCCGGACCGCGCCACGGCAGCTTGGGCGTTTTCCGATTGAGCCGTATTTTCACTGGTTCCTGAACGGGAACAGGCCGGAATTGCAGAAAGAGGCATTCAGGAGCCGCCGGAGCCTTCGAACAGGACCTCGCGCAGCGGTTCATACGCTGGCGAGCGGGTGAACGCCGGTGTGAACCGGGCGGCGATCCTAGCCTCCAGTTCAAGGGTTGCAGGAAACGGGCGCGCCAGTTCGCCACTGGCAAGCAGCGGCTGCACCAGCGCCTCGTGGGCGATCAGAACGCCGCCGCCGTGGCGGGCTTCTTCGAGGGCGACCGAGAACAGGGAATGCACAACACCGGTCCGGCTGATTGAGCCGCCGCCGGGCTGGGCATTCAGCCACATATTCCAGTCGTTGGCCCAGGCGCCGTCATGCAGAAGCGTCTCATGGTTCAAGTCCGAAAGCGACGTGAGCCGGGCGGCAATCTCCGGCGCGCAGACCGGAAAGATCCGGTCTTTGCAGACTTCGCTTTCGTCATCGCCCAACGGTGCTGAGCTGTAGAACAGGGTCAGATCAAAAGGTTCGCGCGCCAGGTTCGGCGGGGCTTCCATCGCCACCACAGAAACCGAGATTTCAGGCGCTGACTTGCGCAGCTGCCGCAGCCGCGGCGGCAGCCAGAGCTGGGCGATGGAGGGCAGGGCGGCAACCTTGACCTTGCCCGGCGCTGCTTTGGTCCGCAGCGCCTGCACCGCCAGCCCGAGCTGGTCGAACGCCCGCGTGAAGCCGGGCGCCAGCTCCTCCGCCAGCGGTGTCAGCGCCACGCCGCGGGCATGGCGGCGGAACAGCGGCGCCCCGGCCCATTCCTCCAAAGACTTGATGTGCTGGGTGACTGCGCCCGGTGTCACCGACAATTCCTCAGCGGCCGCGGTGAAGCTGCCCAGCCGGGCGGCGGCCTCAAACGCGCGCAGCGCGTTCAGATGCGGGCCCTTGGGGCGGAGCGGGGCAATGGCCATGCGTTTGAGCCTTAGTTTTTCTACGCGAAAATAATAGCAATACTGATTTGCTGTGAACAGGGTCGGCCCCGCATTGTGAAGCCAGTTGAACAGCAGATGCGGAGGAGCCACGATGCTGCAGCATTTCACCCGAACCGTCACCGCTGCGGACCCGCTGGTGGCCGAAGCGCTGGCTGGCGAGAAAGCGCGCCAGCAGGACCAGATCGAGCTGATCGCGTCGGAAAACATCGTCAGCCGGGCAGTGCTGGACGCGCTGGGCCACGAAATGACAAACAAGACGCTGGAAGGCTACCCCGGCAACCGCTTTCACGGCGGCGGGCGTTTTGTCGATGTGGTGGAAGAGGCCGCCATCGAGCGTGCCAAACAACTGTTCAATTGCGGCTACGCTAATGTGCAGCCGCATTCCGGCAGCCAGGCCAATCTGGCGGTGTTCTTCCTGCTGCTCAAACCCGGTGACAAGGTGCTGTCGCTGGATCTCGCTGCAGGCGGCCATCTGAGCCACGGGCTGAAGGCGAACCTGTCGGGACGCTGGTTCGAGCCGCATCACTATGGCGTCGATGCGGAGAGCGAGGTCATCGACTATGACGCGCTTGAGAAACAGGCCGAACAGCTCCGCCCTCGGCTGATCATCGCCGGCGGTTCGGCCTACCCGCGGGTGATTGATTTCGAGCGCATGGGGACAATCGCCAAGAAGGCCGGTGCATGGCTACACGTCGATATGGCGCATATCGCGGGGCTGGTGGCCGCGGGCGGGCACCCGTCGCCCTTTCCCCATGCGGACATCGTGACCTGCACCACGACCAAGACCTTGCGCGGCCCGCGCGGCGGGCTGATCCTGACCAACAACCAGGATTGGTTCCACAAGCTGCAATCTACGGTGTTTCCGGGCGTCCAGGGCTCGATCCACAGCCAAGTGCTGGCGGCCAAGGCGGTGTGCCTGGGCGAGGCACTGACGGATGAGTTCAAAGCCTACGCACGGCAGGTGAAGGCGAACGCAGCCACGCTGGCGGCGGTGCTGCAAACACGCGGGCTGCGGATCGTCTCTGGCGGGACCGATACCCATCTGGTTCTGGTGGACCTCAGCCCCAAGGGGATCACCGGTAAGCGGGCGGAGGCGGTTCTGGAGCAGGCCGGCATCACCGCCAATAAGAACGCCATCCCGAACGACAGCCCGCGGCCGCCGGAATGGGTTGGCCTGCGGCTGGGCTCCGGGGCTGCCACCACGCGCGGCATGAAGGAAGCCGAGTTCGAGGCGCTGGGGCACATGATCGCGGACCTGGTGGACGCGGAAGCGGCCGGGGATGCACAGGCCGCCGTGGGGCGCTGCAAGACCAAGGCGGCCGCGCTTTGCGCCGCGTTCCCGGCAGGCTGCGGCTAAACTTGATGCTCAGAACGGCAGGTCTGGTGATGGCCTGCCGACCCCGGTCTGCGGCGGTTTTGCCCGCGTCAAAGACTTGTGCCAATGGCGGCGCGCCGCGGAAGCTGCGCTGTCCGCCGGCTGGCACGCCGCAGGTAAGCCGTTGCAAAGGTGCGGCTATTCCCTGAGCGCATAGCCCTGATGTGACTCCTGCATACCCTATGCGATATCGGCATTTCACAGCGCCCGCGCCGCAGGTTAGCGTTTGCGCCATAATCACAGGGGAGTATGCCTAATGACGAAATTTGTCAGAAGCCTGGCGGCTGCTGCGGTGGTGGCGATGGCACCGGTTGCCTATGCCGAAACCACCGTGCGCGTAGCCTATGACGCTGACCCGGTCTCGCTGGACCCGCACGAGCAGCTGTCCGGCGGCACGCTGCAGCTGTCGCACATGGTCTTTGATCCGCTGGTGCGCTGGACCCAGGACCTGCAGTTCGAGCCGCGCCTGGCCGAAAGCTGGGAGCAGATCGACGGCACCACCATGCGCTTCAAGCTGCGCAGCGGCGTGACCTTCCACAGCGGCAACCCGCTGACCGCCAAGGACGTCGACTGGACCTTCGACCGTTTGAAGCAGAGTGACGATTTCAAGGGCATCTTTGCTCCCTTCACCGATGTCGAAGTCGTTGACGACATGACCTTCGACCTCAAGACCTCGGAGCCCTATCCGCTGGTTCTGCACACCGCGACCTACATCTTCCCGATGGACAGCGCCTTCTATTCCGGCACCACAGCTGACGGCAAAGACAAGGCCGAAGTGGTCAAGCACGGCGACAGCTTTGCCTCCCGCAATGTCTCCGGCACCGGCCCGTTCATCGTCTCCGAGCGTGAGCAGGGCGTGCGCGTCGTGTTCGACCGCTATGCTGATTACTGGGACAGCGAAAGCGGCGGCAACGTCGACAAGATCGTGCTGACCCCGATCAAGGAAGACCCGACCCGCGTCGCGGCGCTGCTGTCCGGCGACGTGGATTTCATCGCGCCGGTTCCGCCGACCGATCTGAAGCGCGTGGAAGAGGCTGAGGGCGTTGACCTGATCACCATGCCCGGCACCCGGATCATTACCTTCCAGATGAACCAGAACCGCGTCGAAGCGTTCAAGGACGCCCGCGTCCGCCAGGCGATCGACTATGCCGTGAACAACGCAGGCATCGTTGACCGCATCATGCGCGGCTTCGGCACCGTTGGCGCACAGGCCAGCCCGGCAGGCTACCTCGGCTATGACGAGGCGCTGGCACCGCGTTTCGACGTGGAAAAAGCCAAGGCGCTGATGGCTGAAGCAGGCTATGCCGATGGTTTCTCGATCACCATGATGGCGCCGAACAACCGCTATGTGAACGACGACAAGATCGCCCAGGCGGTGGCTTCGATGCTGTCCAAGATCAACATCAAGGTTGACCTGCAGACCATGCCCAAGGCGCAGTACTGGCCGGCGTTCGACGAGCGCGCAGCGGACATGATGATGATCGGCTGGCACGCGGACACCGAAGACTCCGCCAACTTCCATCAGTTCCTGACCGCCTGCCCGGATGAAGCAACCGGCAACGGCCAGTACAACTCCGGCAACTACTGCAACGAAGAAGCCGACAAGCTGATGAACCAGGCCAACGCGGAAACCGATCCGGACAAGCGTGCGGAGCTGCTGCAGAAGCTGGAAGGCATCCTGTACGAAGAAGCGGCGTTCATTCCGCTGCACTGGCAGAACCTGGCATGGGGCGCCAAGTCCGGCATGAACGCGGCAGAGATCGTGAACGCGCTGAACTTCCCCTACTTCGGTGACCTGGTTGTCGAAACCGGCAGCTAAGCCACTGAACAGACCCGGGCCGGTCTCCCCCGGCCGGCCCGGGACACCCCCATAACAAGCGGCTGCCAAGGCCGCGATTGCAGGCGCTGCGGAACCCTTGGGACCTGCGTCCTGTGCTGTAACCGAACTCTACAAAGGTCAGGAAGATGTTTGCCTATCTCGCAAAGCGAGTGATTCAGGCGATTGCGGTGATGTTCGTCATCTCGCTGATTGCTTTTGCCATCCAGGGCAACCTGGGCGACCCGCTGCGCGAGCTGGTCGGCCAGTCGGTCTCAGAAGAAGTGCGCCAGCAGCTGCGCGATGAGCTGGGGCTGAACGACAGCTTCGTGACCCAGTACCTGCGGTTTGCGGGCAATGCCCTGCAGGGCGACCTGGGCACCTCCTATTTCTTCAAGGAGCCGGCGCTGGACGTGATCCTGAAGAAACTGCCCGCGACGCTGGAGCTGGTGTTCGGCGCGACGCTGATCATCGTCGGCTTTTCGGTACCGCTGGGCGTCTATACCGCGATCAAGCCCGACAGTATCCTGAGCCGCATCATTATGGGCCTGTCGATTGTCGGAATCTCGATCCCGGTGTTCCTGACCGCCATCCTGATGATCTTTGTGTTCTCGGTGGAATACGGCTGGTTCCCCTCCTACGGGCGCGGCGACACCGTGCATGTCTGGGGCTACTGGGAGACCAACTTTGCCACCGCCGACGGCTGGATGCACATCATTCTGCCCTCCTTTGCGCTGGCGTCGATCATGCTGCCGCTGTTTGTCCGCCTGATCCGGGCCGAGATGATGGAAGTGCTGCAGTCGGAATACGTGAAATACGCCAAGGCCAAGGGCATCAACCCGTGGCGCATCTACTTTGTCCACGCGCTTAAGAACACTCTGCTGCCGGTGATCACAGTGGGCGGCGTGCAGATCGGCACCATGGTGGCCTATACCATCCTGACCGAGACGGTGTTCCAGTGGCCGGGCATGGGCTTCATGTTCCTTGAGGCGGTGAACCGCGTCGATACCCCGTTGATCGTGGCCTACCTGATCGTCGTCGGCTTCATCTTTGTGGTCACCAACACCATCGTGGACCTGATCTACGGCCTGGTGAACCCGACCGTGAATATTGCGAGGATGGGCGCATGAGCACCGAAACGCTAAATCCTAAATCCGAACCTTCGCGCTGGTCCAAGGCCTGGAACTCCAACATGGGCTACAGCTTCCGCCGCAATCCGGTGGCGGTGGTCAGCATGATCGTCTTCCTGCTGATTGCGGCTGCGTCTTTCCTGGCGCCGGTGATCGCGCCCTATGATCCCTATGACCCGGGGTCCATTGATATCATGAACTCGGAATACCCGCCGGTCTGGATCGACGGCGCGCTGCCGGAATTCATGCTGGGCACCGACGACCAGGGCCGCGACCTGTGGTCCACCATCCTGTACGGCACCCGCCTGTCGCTGCTGATCGGCATCTGTGCCGTGGCGCTGCAGGCGTTCCTGGGCATCTCGATCGGGCTGCTGGCCGGCTATGTCGGCGGCCGTCTGGACAGCCTGCTGATGCGGCTGGCCGATATCCAGCTGTCGTTCTCGACCCTGATGGTGGCGATCATCTTTCTGGCGGTCACGCAGGCGATGTTCGGCTCTGACACCTTTAACCGGTATGCCGTTGTCTTTCTGATTGCGGTGATCGGGGTGGCGGAATGGCCGCAATACGCCCGCACCGTGCGCGCCACCGTGCTGGCCGAGAAGAAGAAGGAATATGTCGACAGCGCCCGCGTTCTGGGCTTTGGCCCGATGCGGATCATGGTGCGGCACATCCTGCCGAACTCGCTGTCGCCGATCTTCGTGATCTCCACCGTGCAGGTCGCCAATGCGATCATCTCGGAGGCCTCGCTCAGCTTCCTGGGGCTGGGCATGCCGCCGAGCCAGCCGTCGCTGGGCTCGCTGATCTCTTCCGGCTTCGACTACATCTTTTCCGGCAGCTGGTGGATCACCGCCATTCCGGGCGTGGTGCTGGTGGTGCTGGTCCTTGTCATCAACCTGCTGGGCGACTGGATGCGCGACGTCCTGAACCCGAAACTCTACAAGGGGTAACGCGATGAGCCTTCTTTCCGTTCGCGACCTCACCGTCAAATTCGCCATGCGCGACCAGACGGTCACCGCCCTCGACGGCATTTCTTTCGACCTCGCCAAGGGCGAGCGTCTGGGCATCGTCGGCGAAAGCGGCGCCGGCAAGTCGATCACCGGCTTTTCGCTGATGAACCTGCTGAGCCGCCCTGGCTACATCGACAGCGGCCAGATCCTGTTTGACGGCGAGGATGTCGTTCAAATGAACGACAAGCGCCTGCGCAACCTGCGCGGCAACCGGATGGCGATGATCTTTCAGGATCCGATGGTGACGCTAAATCCGGTGCTGACCATCGGCCAGCAGATGATCGAGACGCTGATGGCGCACCGCAAGCTGAGCCGCGAGGAAGCGCGCCAGATCGCCATCGTCAAGCTGCGCGAGGTCTATATCCCGTCGCCGGAAGAGCGGCTGGAGCAATACCCGCACGAGCTGTCGGGCGGTATGCGGCAGCGGATCATCATCGCGATTGCACTGCTGCTGGATCCGCAGCTGATCATCGCGGATGAACCCACGACGGCGCTGGACGTGACCATTCAGGCCGACATCATGGAGCTGATGCTGGAGCTGTGCCAGTCCAATCAGGTTGGGCTGATCCTGATCACCCACGATCTGGGCGTGGTCAGCCAGATGACCGAGCGCACGCTTGTGATGTATGCGGGCCGCATCATCGAAGCAGGGCGCACCCGGGAAATCATCAATGATCCGCAGCACCCCTATACCCAAGGTCTGATCAACGCGCTGCCGCAGCAGACGGTGCCAGGCCAGCGGTTGAAGCAGATCCCCGGCAACATGCCGGGACTGGCCAGCATCCCCCAGGGCTGCGCCTTCAATCCGCGCTGCAAATATGCCACCGACCTGTGCCGCAGCCGGGTTCCGGAAGTCGTGCAATACGGCGAGGTTGCGGTGGCCTGCCACGAAGTGCAGCGCCTGCACAGCGATGAAGACCGTCAGGAGGCACGGGCATGAAGGACGTAAACACTGACCGCCCGCTGCTGGAGATCAAGAACCTGGAAAAGCGGTTCGATCTCGATCATGGCTTCCTGGAGACGCTGAAGTTCAAGAAGGGCAAGATCGTGCGGGAGACCCGCTCGGTCCACGCGGTGAACAACATCTCGCTGGAGGTGGGCCGCGGCGAAGCGCTGTGCGTGGTGGGCGAGTCGGGCTGCGGCAAGTCCACCGTCGCGCGCCTGGTTGCGGGCCTGCTGACCCCCACTTCTGGGGAGATTCACTATGACGGGCAGCGTATCGACGATCTGTCGCGCGGCGGTATGCAGCCCTTGCGCAAGAAGATCCAGATGATCTTCCAGAACCCCTATGCCTCGCTCAACCCGCGCATGACCATCCGGCAGGCGCTGGAAGAACCCGTGCGCCACCACAACCCCGGTGCCTCGGCGGCGGAGGTGCGGGACAAGGTGACCGAGGTGATGCTGTCGGTGGGTGTCGACCCCAGCTGGGCCAAGCGCTACCCGCATGAATTCTCCGGCGGCCAGCGCCAGCGGATCGCCATTGCCCGCGCCCTGACCGTCGATCCGGAGTTCATCATCGCGGACGAGCCGATCAGCGCGCTGGACGTGTCGATCCAGGCGCAGGTGCTGAACCTGATGCTGGAGGCCAAGGAAAGCCGCGGTCTCACCTATCTGTTCATCACGCACGATCTGAGTGTTGTGGAGCATTTCGGCACCCGCGTCGCGGTTCTTTACCTCGGGTCGGTCTGCGAAGTTGCGGACACCGCGACATTGTTCTCCAACCCGAAACACCCTTATACTCGGGCCTTGCTGTCCGCGGTGCCGCAGCTGAAGGACGACCGGCCGAACCATATCCGCCTCAAGGGCGAGATCCCGACGCCGATCAACCTGCCGACAGGCTGCCCGTTCCAAAGCCGCTGCGCCTTTGCGGATGCACGATGCAAGAGTGAAAAGCCCAAAGCCATTCACCAGCCCGATGGCAGCGTAGTTGCTTGCCACGCCGTCGAGGAAGACAGGCTGGATGCGGTGGCCGCCGGCTGAGGACGGGACGCTAGTTGGACATTATCTGGCTCAAGGATTTTGAGGCATTGGTCGCGTGCAAGAATTTCTCGCGCGCGGCCGAAGAGCGTAATGTCAGCCAGCCCGCTTTCTCCCGCCGTATCCGGGCGCTGGAGAATGAGATCGGGGTTCGGCTGATCAACCGCGAGACACTGCCGCTGACCCTGACGCCGGCGGGGGAGGTGTTCCTGTCCCAGTCCCGCATCATGCTGCGCACTTACGAGGAAACCATCGAGCGCTGCCAGACCATCGACGCGGCGGGCGAGAACGTGATCCGTTTTGCCGCTTCGCAGTCGCTCTACATGACCCATTACAAAACTCTGATTGCGCCCTTGGCGAGCGAAGGCGGGGTGGATACCGACCTCAACTCCACTTCCTGGGCCGCTGACCAATTCGTCAGCGCGCTGCAGCAGGGCTATTGCGACGTGATCCTGACCTATTGGCATCCGTCGATGGATTTCCTCGGCCCGCTGGAGGTCGCCAATTTCGAATACCTGACACTGTCAACGGACCGCTATGTGCCGGTCTCCCGCAGCACCCCGGACGGGGCGCCGGAGTTCGGTTTTGCGGCGGGCAGCAAGGACGCGGTGCCGCTGCTGTCCTATGGCGCGGTGTCCGCCCTGCGGTCGGTGCAGGAATTCGCCTTGACGCAGCTTTTGCCGACGCAGAAGGTCTTTGTCGTGAACCAGAACGCGCTGGCCAACAGCGTCAAGGCGATGATCCAGGAGGGGTTCGGCATGGGCTGGCTGCCGCTGAGCCTGTGCCGGGAGGAGATCAAGCAGGGACGGTTCGCGGTGGTGGATGAGCGTCTCGCCACCGATCTGGAAATCCGCCTCTACCGCGATCCCCGCAGCACCAAGCAGACACTGGATGTGCTCTGGAAGCAGCTGAAACGCACTGCGACGAAGGCCGCCTGAGCGTCGCTTGTTCGCCAAGCCGGTTAGACGTCTGCCCAAAAAGTACGGTCCCGGCCAATAAAAAAGACGCCCTGAGGCGCCTTGTTTTATTGGTCGGAGTGAGAGGATTCGAACCTCCGACCCCTGCCTCCCGAAGACAGTGCTCTACCAGGCTGAGCTACACTCCGACCGTGGGGGGCGAAATAGCCCAGGGCGCGGGGTTTGACAAGGGCGATTCCACAGAAAGATGCGGTTTTTGAGAATTCTTTTTAGCGGCTCGCGGCGAGGTGCAGGCGGCCATGAAAAAGCCCCGCGCGGACAACCGGGCGGGGCTTTAAGGGTTCCGGAGAATGCTCAGAAAATCAGAGGCTTGCGTCCAGCGCGGCAACAACAGCGTCGCCCATCTGGCTGGTGGAAACCGGCTCCACACCTTCGCTGGCCAGCAGGTCGGCAGTGCGCACGCCGTCGGCCAGCACCTTCTCGACTGCGGCTTCCAGCCGGTCGGCTTCGGCGCCCTGATCAAAGCTGTAGCGCAGCGCCATGGCAAAGCTCAGGATGCAGGCGATCGGGTTGGCCTTGCCCTGGCCCGCGATGTCCGGTGCAGAGCCGTGCACGGGCTCATAGAGCGCCTTGGGGCGGCCGTTTTCCATCGGCGCGCCGAGCGATGCGGAGGGCAGCATGCCCAAGCTGCCGGTCAGCATCGCCGCACAGTCGGACAGGATGTCGCCGAACAGGTTGTCGGTCAGAATGACGTCGAACTGCTTGGGCGCGCGCACCAGCTGCATCGCGCCGTTGTCGGCGTACATGTGGCTGAGCTCGACCTCGGGGTAATCGGCGGCAACGCGGGTCACCACCTCGCGCCACAGGATGCCGGATTCCATCACGTTGGCCTTCTCCATCGAGCAGACCTTTTTGTTGCGGCGCATTGCCAGCTCGAACGCGGAACGGGCGGCGCGCTCGATCTCACTCTCGGTGTAGCGCTGGGTGTTGATGCCAACGCGCTCGTTGCCCTCTTCGAAGATGCCGCGCGGCTCGCCGAAGTAGACGCCGGAGGTCAGCTCGCGCACGATCATGATGTCGAGACCGGCGACGATGTCCTTCTTCAGCGAGGAGAAATCCGCCAGCGCGTCAAAGCACTGTGCCGGGCGCAGGTTGGAATAGAGGTCCATCTCCTTGCGCAGGCGCAGCAGGCCGCGCTCGGGCTTCACGGAGAAGTCCAGGTCGTCATAGGCCGGGCCGCCAACAGCGCCGAGCAGCACCGCGTCGACGTCCTGCGCCTTGGCCATGGTTTCATCCGCCAGCGGTTTGCCGTGCTTGTCATAGGCCGCACCGCCGACCAGATCCTCGCTCACATCGAACTGCAGGCCGCGCTTGTCGCCGAACCAGGTGATGATCTTGCGCACCTCGGTCATGACTTCGGGGCCGATCCCGTCGCCGGGCAGAATCAGAATCGATGGGTTGGGCATGGGGATCCTCCAAAAAAACAGCTGGCATGGGCGTAGCGGGACAGCCGGGCAGGGTCAATAACGGCCCTTGGAAATAAAGGGGTCTGATGAGGATTTGGCCGCGCAATGAAGGGAAGGTCGGCCGGGTCAGTCCAGCAACAAATCCACCCACACCAGGCGGTGGCGGCTGGCGACGGCTGACGCATCCTCCGGGCTGTCCGGCCAGGCAACGCCGCTGCCGGTGACAGCCAGCCCGGCCGAGGGCAGCACATAATCGACCCGCATCTGTCCGACGCCCTGCCAATCCACCGTGGCGGTTCCGCCCCTGGTGCTTTGCGGCTGCGGATCCTGCAGGCGCGGGTCTGCCAGAAGGCTGCGGATCGCCTGTTTGCGGCCCTCGCCTTGCTCAGGGTCGAGATTTGCGTCGCCGGCAATGACAAAGGGGGCTTCGGGCACCGGCCCAAGCTGACCGTCCAGCAGCAGCTGCCACAGGCGGATTTCGTCGTGGTTGCGCCGCCCGTTGCGGTCTTCCGGCCCATCAAAGACTGGCGGGGTGGCATGAAAAGTCATCACGTTCAGCCAGCGTCCATCCGGCAGCTGCACCGGAACCAGCCAATGCGCTGTTGAAGACAGGCGCTGAACCGCTTGCGCCTCAGCTGAGGGGAAGGGCCGTCCGTCCGGGTGCTGCGGCAGCAGCGGTTCCGGCAGGTCGCGCCACAGCAGGGCTGAGAAATCGCGGACCCCTTGGCGGCCAACGGGCAGCCGCGACAGCAGCGCAATCCCGCCCTGGCCGCGGAACCGGCCATAGCCCTGGTTGTCGCGCGGCCCGCCGGTCCTGCTATCGCCATCCAGATCCAGCGGGGCAGGGGGCGGCAGTCCTGCGTTGGGCTGCAAGTGGACGCGGTGCGGGTAGCTCAGGCCCTGGTCCGCCAGCTGTCCGGCCAAGGCCGCGAGCGCCCGGCCTTCGTAATCCCAATCAATTCCCTGCAGCGCCAGAACATCCGGTTGCGCGGCGGTTATGACGGCCGCAACGGCGGCAACCTGAGGGTCTTTACCGCGCTCTATATCGCGCAGCAGCAATCCCGGCCCGTCGCGCGACAGCTCAGTGTTGAAAGTAGCGATGCGGAGCGTTTCTGCCCGGCCCGTCCCGGCGGCAAGGATCAGAAGAAGACCCGCCGCCAGCCGCCTCATGCGGTCTGCATCGCCTCATCTGCGTTGCTGCAGGCGGCGCGGCGCTTTTGTGCAATCAGGCCGGAAATGCGCAGCATCGCCATGCCGCGCATGATCATCGAGGCCGGCACCAGCGCCCACGCGCTGATCACCCAGATCAGCATATGCGGTGCCGCCAGCATTCCCGGATCCACCAGGCCCGACATCATCTTGACCATGGCAGGAAGGGCAAAGGGCAGCAGCACGCCGCCGACGATATTGATCCGCCCGTCCCGCTGCAGCCGCTGCACCACATCGCCGCCGGCTGTCGGATCGAACAGGGGCAGGTTGATCCAGACGTTGAATGCGCCGCTGCCGACCGGCCAATGGCCCACCCGGATCACCAGCGCAAAAACGGCGATTGCCAAGGCTGCGACCGTGCCGGCCAGCCCGGCGGCATCGCGCACCATCAGCACCGTGGCCTCCGGCACCTGCGGCGGCATCATCAGCACCGTCAGCTGCACCGGAGAGTAGGCAAAATCCAGCTGTCCGCCCAGCCAGGAGCCCAGCCGCTGGACCAGCGCTGTCAGCCCGGTCGGGGCCAGCGGATGGGCCGCCAGCAGGCTCAGCGCGCCGAGCGAGGCGGCGCAGGCGCCAAAACGCATACGGTTGATTGGCGGTGCATTGCGGAACTCGATGAAGCTGGGGAAATGGGTGTAATACTCGGTGAAAGCCAGGGCAGAGCCCAGAAGGGCAATGAACAGGACGACCTCCGGCAAATCGGTAGAGGCTGCTGGCAGGATCAGCGTCGGCATTGCGAACAGCATAGCCACCAGTAAGCCGCGGAAAGCCGCGCCTGTTATTCGTGCTAACACGTCTCCGTATCCCTTCAAACCGGACCGGGTGTTTTTGTCCCTGGTTCCGGAATTGAAGCCCCCCGGGACAGCCCGGGGTGCTCTGCCTCATTTTTGATTTACTGTTGCCGGCAGGCGGTATTCCGCTCAAGGCCCGGCAGCAGGGAAAGGGGCACATTGACTGCGAGAGTGGTGCGGTATTGCATCATCGTGGGGGCGAAAAAGACACGTTTTTAGGGCGTTCTACCAGATGCTGTGGTGGCGGGGAGAGCGCGCACAACGCAGCCGCGCCCGATAATGCGCTGCTTAAACGGTGCATAGGCACAGTGCGATTCTCTTGAAGCCGCAAAAGAAAGAGCCGCCCGGGCGGGCGGCTCTGGAAAGCTTCGGCTGATTCAGCCGGGATCAGACCCAGGGGCGCTCCTGCGCGGCCTTGGTCTCGAAGGTCTTGATCGAGCCGGCTTTTTCCAGGGTCAGGCCGATATCGTCCAGCCCGTTCAGCAGGCAGTGCTTCTTGAAGGGATCAACGTCGAACTTGATGACTTCGCCGTCCGAGGTGGTGATCTCCTGTGCTTCCAGATCGACGGTCATGCGGGCGTTTTCGCCCTTCTCCGCGTCGGCCATCAGGATATCAACCTGCTCCTGCGGCAGCACGATCGGCAGGATGCCGTTCTTGAAGCTGTTGTTGTAGAAGATGTCCGCGAACGAGGTCGACACGATGCACTTGATGCCGAAATCGGCAATCGCCCAGGGCGCGTGCTCACGACTGGAGCCGCAGCCGAAGTTGTCGCCCGCCACCAGGATCTCGGCGTTGCGGTACTGCGGCTTGTTCAGCACGAAATCCTCGATCTCGGTGCCGTCGCGGTTGTAACGCATCTCGTCGAACAGGTTCTTGCCGAAACCGGTGCGCTGAATGGACTTCAGGAACACCTTCGGAATGATCATGTCGGTGTCGATGTTAACCAGCGGCATCGGTGCGGCAACGCCTTGGATCTTTGTGAACTTTTCCATGCTTCTGGCTCCTTACATCAGCTCGCGCACGTCGGTCAGCTTGCCGGTCAGGGCAGCGGCGGCAGCCATGGCAGGCGACACCAGGTGGGTGCGGCCCTTATAGCCCTGGCGGCCTTCGAAGTTCCGGTTGGAGGTTGCGGCGCAACGCTCGCCCGGGGCCAGCTGGTCGGGGTTCATCGCCAGGCACATGGAGCAGCCCGCAAGGCGCCACTCGAAACCGGCGGACTCAAAGATCTCTGCCAGGCCTTCTTCCTCGGCCTGCGCCCGCACCAGGCCGGAGCCGGGAACGATCATGGCGCGCATGCCGTCCTTGATCTTCTTGCCCTTCACGACCTCTGCGACGGCGCGCAGGTCTTCGATGCGGCCATTGGTGCAGGAGCCGATGAACACGGTGTCGATCTCGATGTCGGTCAGCTTCTGGCCGGGGGTCAGCCCCATGTACTCGATCGAGCGGCGTGCCGCCTCGACCTTGCCGCCGGTGAAGTCCTCGGGGTTCGGCACAACGCCGGTGATCGGCAGCACGTCCTCGGGCGAGGTGCCCCAGGTCACGACCGGCTGGATGTCCTCACCCTTCAGGGTGATCACCTTGTCGAAATGCGCGCCTTCGTCGGTGTACAGGGTCTTCCACCAGTTCAGCGCCGCTTCCCACTGGGCGCCTTTCGGGGCGTGCGGGCGGCCTTTCACGTATTCAAAGGTGGTCTCGTCCGGCGCGATCAGGCCGGCGCGGGCGCCGCCTTCGATTGCCATGTTGCAGACGGTCATCCGGCCTTCCATCGACAGGTCGCGGATCGCTTCGCCGCAGTATTCGATGACATAGCCGGTGCCGCCGGCGGTGCCGGTCTCGCCGATCACGGCCAGAGTGATATCCTTGGCGGTCACACCCGGCTTCAGCTTGCCGGTGATCTCCACCTTCATGTTCTTGGACTTCTTCTGGATCAGCGTCTGGGTGGCCAGCACGTGCTCCACCTCGGAGGTGCCGATGCCATGCGCCAGCGCGCCGAAGGCACCGTGGGTGGCGGTGTGGCTGTCGCCGCAGACCACGGTCATGCCGGGCAGGGTCCAGCCCTGTTCCGGGCCGACGATGTGCACGATGCCCTGGCGGACGTCATCCACCGGGTAGTAATGCACCCCGAATTCCTTGGCGTTCTTGTCGAGCGCCTCGACCTGGATGCGGCTTTCCTCGTTCTCGATGCCTTTGGCACGGTCCAGCGTGGTGGGCACGTTGTGGTCCGGCACAGCGATGGTCTTTTCAGGCGCGTGCACCTTGCGGCCGGCCATGCGCAGGCCTTCAAACGCCTGCGGGCTGGTCACTTCGTGGACCAGGTGGCGGTCGATATAGAGCAGGCAGGTGCCGTCCTCTGCTTCATGCGCAACATGCGCATCCCAGATCTTGTCATAGAGTGTCTTGGGGGACATGGGTCCTCTCCCGTGATGTATTGGGTATGCTGGCTTTGGGCTGGGCAGGCACCTTATAGGCGCGCCAGGACCGTGCGGGCGGCGCCAAAGAACCGCTCGCGCAGGCGGGCGCGGTCTTGCAGTTCGATCTTTTGGGCCAATACGAGGGTCATGGCTGTCAGATACATCCGCACGGGCCGGCAATCAAAATTCGTTCTCTGCTGCGCGGCTTCCAGGCCCGAAGCTGGGAGATAACCCGGTCACTGCGCCGGCTATCCGTCCAGCGTCTGTTCTTGATCAAATCCCGTCCGGACGGCAGACTGCCTAAAAAAGGGGGCGTGATGGAGCCGGAGGAGCAGACCCAACCCAAGGACGCACTGGCCGAAAGCGCCGCGGAAGCGATTGAGCTCGGCCAGCAGCTGTGGGAATTCGCCGCCGGCGGCATTGAGCTGCTGCTGAGGCCCTGGAACGCCTATCAGGTGGGGATCGCGGCAGCGCTCTTCGTGCTGGCGACCCTGATTGCCCGGCCGGTGGCCCAGGCATTTCACAATTGGCTGCGCGGGCGCGAGGGCTGGCCGCGCTGGCGGATGCGTTTGGGGCTGGTGGTGCACAAGCGGATCCGCGGGGTTCTGTTCGTGGTGCTGATCTGGACGGTTGTCCTGATCATGCAAGAGACCACCTGGCCCAGCCGCTCGCGCCTGCTGGCGGTGATTGCCAACCTGTCGCTGGCCTGGCTGATCGTCTCCTTCGCCACCCGCCTGGTCGGCAACCCGCTGCTGCGAAACCTGGTGAAATACGGCGCCTGGACCTGGATCACCCTGCGTATCCTGGGGATCACACAGGAGGCCACAGCGCTGCTGGACAGCATCGCGATTGATTTCGGCGACCTCAGAATCTCGCTGTTTCTGGTGGTTCAGGCGGCTGTCATCCTCGGGGTGATGCTCACGCTGGCACGGGTGATTTCGCAGGTTGCCGCAAACCGGATCCGTGCCAACTCCGAGATTTCCCCGTCAATGCAGGTGCTGGCAGCCAAGCTGGCGCAGATCCTGCTGTTCGGCGGTGCCTTCTTTATCGGGCTGAGGGCCATCGGTATCGACCTGACCGGCCTTGCGGTGCTGTCGGGCGCCATCGGCGTGGGCCTCGGCTTTGGCTTGCAGAAGGTGGTGTCGAACCTTGTGTCCGGTCTGATCATCCTGCTCGACAAGTCGATCAAGCCGGGCGACGTGATCTCTTTGGGTAACACCTTCGGCTGGATCAACGCGCTGGGCGCGCGCTATGTCTCCGTCGTCACCCGCGACGGGCGCGAATACCTGATCCCGAACGAGGACCTGATCACCACCCAGGTTGTGAACTGGTCGCATTCGGACAAGTTCGTCCGCCTGGATCTGAACTTCGGCACCGCCTATGAGGATGATCCCCACAAGGTCCGCAAGATCGCGATTGAGGCGGCCTCCGGCGTCAGCCGTGTCCTGCAGTACGGCAGCAAGAAACCGGTCTGCCACATCACCGGTTTCGGCGACAGCAGCGTTGATTACGTGCTGCGGTTCTGGATCGACGACCCCACCGGCGGGCTGACCAATATCCGCGGCAACGTCTTTCTGGCGCTGTGGGATGCGTTTCAGGCTCAGGGCATCTCCATCCCCTTCCCGCAGCGCGAGGTGCGGATGCTGAACGACCCGCTGCCGGTCAGGGTTGCACCCGGCGAAGATGACGGATAAAGCACATGGCTTGCATCGTGGAGAGGGGCTTTCATTGAAAGTTTACCCACTGGTTGCTACATTATTAACAGGCCCGGCGCCGGGGCTTGACGGCGCGTTGTAAGGAGGACCATGTCCTGTCACCCGTACCTCAAGCGGCGGATGCCGCTGTTAATGGGGCAGCCGTGATGGCCGCCCAGTCCCAGCCCACCAGCGAACAGCTGCTGGAGCGGATTCTCTCCTCACTCAGCGATGACAAGGCCGAAGATGTTGTGCAGATCGACCTGCGCGGCAAAACGTCGATTGGCGATTACATGGTGATGGCCTCCGGCCGCTCCACCCGCCAGGTCGCGGCAATGTCGGAAAAACTGATGGACCGGCTCAAACAGGAGTTCCGGATCAGCTGCAAGGTCGAAGGCAAGGATACAGGCGACTGGGTTCTGATCGACACCGGTGATGTGATTGTCCATATCTTCCGCCCGGAAGTGCGCGAGTTCTACCAGCTCGAGAAGATGTGGATGCCCGCAGCCACCGCGGCAGACTCCGCCGCCGAGAGCTGAGCCAACGGCTGATTTGATGCAGGCCCGCGCCTGGGTGCGGGCCGGATTGCTTCAGGCCCGGTATTTTCAGGCCGGGTATTTTCAGGACTGTCATGCGTCTGCATATCTGTGCGGCCGGCCGTTTGCGGGCTGGCCCGGAAAAATCCCTCATCGACGACTACCTCACCCGGTTCGACCGGACCGGCCGCGCGCTGGGCCTGGGGCCTGCGCGGGTGGTGGAGATTGAGGACAAGAAGAACGCAGGCATGGCGGCTGAGGCCGCACTCTTGCGCAAAGCGCTGCCCAAGGGCGCGGTGATCTGCACCCTGGACGAGCGCGGCAAGGTGATATCCTCCCCGGATTTCGCGGACAAGCTGGCCGGCTGGCGCGACAGCGGCCGCCAGGATCTTGCGCTGATCATCGGCGGCGCGGACGGGATTGATCCCAGCCTGCGGGCTGAGGCCGATTTCTCGATCTCCTTCGGCAAGATGGTCTGGCCGCACATGCTGGTGCGGGTGATGCTGGCCGAGCAGATCTACCGCGCTGCAACCATTCTGGCGGGCAGCCCGTATCACCGGGTGTGAATGCGCCTTGCGGCGCATGCCTGCGGCGCGAGTATTTTTGGAAAGATGAAAGTCAGGGCAGGGTGAGGACGTATGTTTCTTCGCCCCAGCCATCCGTCAGGCAGCGGGCCTGAATCCGCACCTGATTTGTGCCGTCCGGCACCTGCACGCCGCTTAAGGACCGGGTAAAGGGCTGTTCCTGCTCATGCGGATGCGCCAGCACGCGCAAGCCCAGCTCATTGCCTTCCATGTCCAGCACCCGCCAGCCGTCGGCGTAATGCTCCCATCCGGTGTCGGGGTGGGAGAGGGTGACGCTGAAGGTCCAGCCGCCGCCGGAGTGGCGGGCGGCGGCGTTCTCAATCACCGGTTCATCCGCAAAAGCAGGCGGGCCGGCGGCAGAAAGAATAAGCGGCAGAAGCAGGTGTCTCATGCCAGGACCATATCTTTGCTGGCAGAGGCGTGCAGTCACGAAACCGTGTCCCCGTCGCTTTCCGGCGGGATGCGCATCAGGATAGTGCGCGAGTGCGAGACGAACTCGCGCCGGTAGAGGACGGCGAAGGTGATCACCGCTGCACCGGCCAGCGGCAGCGCACCCGCCAGCCAGGCCACTGCGGCGAGGGCGAAATAGGTTGCCCGCATGCCGCGATTAAAGCTGCGCGCGGCTGTGATGCTGATCTCGGCGGCCTGCGCGGCGCGCGGATAGGCCAGCGGGTCCTCCCGGTCATTAGGCACAGCCGCCATCACCACCGCGCAATAGCCGAACAGCCGGTGGGACCAGACGAATTTCAGAAACGCGTTCGACAGAAACAGCAGCACCACCAGGATCTTGACCTCCCAGACAAAGGCCGGGGCGCTGTCCTGGATGAGGTCCTCGGCAACGCCTGCCAGCTGCTCTGTATTGCCGATCAGCGCCAGCCCGCCGCCAATGGCGATCATCGCGGCGGAGGCAAAGAACGCCGTCGCCTGGCGCAGGTTCCCCGCCAGCTGGGCGTCAAAGATCCGCGGATCGCGCTCCACCATCCGCTTCATCCAGTCGCGCCGGAAATCGGCCATCAGCCAGGACACCGACGGCCGCCCTATTGGCGGGTTCTCGATGCGCCAGCCGATCCACAGCCAGCTGGCGATCAGCAGGGTCAGGGCGGCAAGGTCGAACAGGGAAAACTGCGCAAGGCGGGTGGTCCAGATCATGGCCCGACCCTAGCGCGGCAATCCGCCCCTTGCCAGATGCGATAAATTGGTAATATTATTTTACCAAAGAGGAGAGCCCCATGGAGATGCCATCCCCGAACCCCGCCATTCTGGCCCGCAAGGCGCGGCTTGCCGAGCGGCTCCTGGCCGTGCTGCCGTCCGATGCGGTTATCCAGGATGAGATGGAGACCCGCGCCTATGAGTGCGATGCGCTGACCGCCTACAAGTGCCCGCCCTTGATGGCAGTGCTGCCGCGCACCACGCAGGAGGTCTCAGACATTCTGCGCATCTGCCACGAGGAAGGCGTCCCGGTGGTGCCGCGCGGGGCGGGCACGTCGCTGGCGGGCGGGGCGCTGCCGACCGCAGATTGCGTGATCCTGGGCGTGGCCCGGATGAACGAGGTGCTGGAGACCGATTACGAAAACCGAATCATCCGGGTGCAGACCGGGCGCACCAACCTCAGCGTCTCCGGCGCGGTGGAGGAGGAAGAGTTCTTTTACGCGCCCGACCCGTCCTCGCAGCTGGCCTGTGCGATTGCCGGCAATATTGCGATGAACTCCGGCGGGGCGCATTGCCTGAAATACGGCGTCACCACCAACAACCTGCTTGGCGTGACCATGGTGATGATGGATGGCACCGTGGTGGAGATCGGCGGTGCCCATCTGGATCCGGGCGGGCTGGACCTGCTGGGCGTGATCTGCGGCAGCGAGGGCCAGCTGGGTGTGGTGACCGAAGCCACCCTGCGCATCCTGCGCAAGCCGGAGGGCGCCCGGCCGGTTCTGATCGGCTATGACAGCAACGAGGTGGCCGGCGCCTGTGTGTCGGACATCATCAAGGCAGGCGTGCTGCCGGTGGCCATCGAATTCATGGACCGCCCCTGCATCGAGGCCTGCGAGGCCTTTGCCAAGGCGGGCTACCCGATGTGCGAGGCCCTTCTGATCATCGAGGTTGAGGGCAGCCCGGCGGAAATCGACCACCAGCTTGGACTGATCGTGGAGATTGCCCGTTCCCACAACCCGGTGGAACTGCGCGAGGCCAGCGACGCGGATGAGGCGGCCCGCATCTGGCTGGGCCGCAAATCGGCCTTTGGCGCCATGGGGCAGATCAACGATTACATGTGCCTGGACGGCACCATCCCGGTGTCCTCGCTGCCCTTCGTGCTGCGCCGGATCGGCGAGATGAGCAAGGAATTCGGTCTGGACGTGGCCAACGTCTTTCACGCGGGCGACGGCAACATGCACCCGCTAATCCTGTTCGACGCCAACAAACCGGGCGACCTGGAGACCTGCGAGGCCTTCGGCGCCGAGATCCTGAAGCTGTGTGTCGAGGCAGGCGGCTGCCTGACCGGCGAGCATGGCGTGGGGATCGAGAAGCGCGATCTGATGCTGCATCAGTACACTGAGGCGGACCTGGAGGCGCAGCTGAAGGTCAAGGACGTGTTTGACCCCAAATGGCTGCTCAATCCGGCCAAGGTGTTTCCGCTCTCGGTGACCGAAGGCCGCCGGGCCGTGGCGCTGGCTGCCGAGTAATGGGGGCTTTGCCCCCAAACCCCCAGAGTATTTCCGGAAAGATGAAAATGATGACACCAGGGAGCGAGGCGGAACTGGCCGAAGCCATTGCAGGCGCAAGCGGGCCATTGTGTATCCAGGGCGGCGGCACCCGCGGGCTTGCAGTTGAGGGTGAGGTCCTGAGCATCCGCGGTTTGTCGGGAGTGGAACTCTACGAGCCCGGCGCCCTGACGCTGGTGGTCAAGGCGGGCACGCCGGTTGCCGAAGTGGAGGCGCTATTGGCCACGGAGAACCAGCAGCTGGCGTTTGAGCCGATGGACCACCGCGGGCTGCTGGGAACGGATGGCGAGCCCACCATAGGCGGGGTGATTGCGGCGGGTCTTTCCGGCCCCCGGCGCATCCAGACGGGGGCGGCGCGCGATCACCTGCTGGGGGTGCGGTTCGTGGATGGCAGCGGCCAGGCGGTCAAGAATGGCGGCCGGGTGATGAAGAACGTGACCGGATATGACCTGGTGAAGCTGATGTGCGGTGCCCATGGCACCCTGGGAGTGCTGACTGAGGTGTCTCTCAAGGTGCTGCCGCGGGCCGAGGCCAGTGCCACGGTGACCGTGGCCGGCGTGGATCTGCCCGTTGCGGTGCGGGCGATGTCGGCGGCTTTGGGCTCCCCCTATGATGTTACTGGCGCGGCCTATGATGCGCAGAGCAAACAGGCGCATATCCGGGTGGAGGGGTTCCAGGACTCCGCCGCCTACCGCAGCGGCAGGCTGGCGGAGCTGCTGTCGGCCTGCGGTTCAACCGAAGTGCAAGAGGATGCCCAAGGCCTGTGGCAGAGGATCCGCGATGTGTCTGCCTTTCACGGGCGGGACGGAGACGTCTGGCGGATATCGGTGAAACCGTCAGATGCCGTCGATCTGGCCCCGCGGCTGGAGGCGGAGGCGCTGCAGTTCGACTGGGGCGGCGGGCTGATCTGGGCGCTTGTCCCCGCGGGGACAGAGCTGCGAAACCGGATCAGCGTGCCGGGCCATGCCACGCTCGTTCGTGCCTCGCAGGACACCCGCGCCCGGCTGGGCGTGTTCCAGCCGCAGCCCGCACCGCTGGCGGCCATTTCCGAAGGGCTGCGGCGCCAGTTTGATCCGCGCGGCATCCTCAACCCGGGCCTGATGGGGTAAGACATGCAGACCACTTTCACTGAAGAACAACTGCAGGACCCCGGCACCAAGCGCGCTAATGAAATCCTGCGGACCTGCGTGCATTGCGGTTTCTGCACCGCCACCTGCCCCACCTATCAGGTGCTGGGCGACGAGCTGGACAGCCCGCGCGGCCGGATCTATCTGATCAAGGACATGCTGGAGAACGAGCGGGTGCCGGACGCAAAGACCGTCAAGCATATCGACCGCTGCCTCAGCTGCCTGGCCTGCATGACCACCTGCCCCTCGGGCGTGCACTACATGCACCTGGTGGATCATGCACGCGCCTACATCGAAAAGCACTACGACCGCCCGTGGAGCGACCGCGCCTTGCGCTGGCTTCTGGCACGGATCCTGCCGTATCCGGGCCGGTTCCGGCTGGCGCTGCTGGGGGCCAAGCTGGCGAAACCCTTCAAGGGGCTGCTGCCGGATCCCCGGCTGCGCGCGATGCTGGATATGGCGCCGAAAACCATTCCGCCGGTCAGCCGCAATGACGATCCGCAGAGCTTTGCGCCCGAGGTTCCGCGCAAGAAGCGCGTGGCGCTGATGACCGGCTGCGCGCAGAAGGCGCTGAACACCGATATCAACGACGCCACCATCCGCCTGCTGACCCGGCTGGGCTGCGAGGTGGTGGTAGCCAAGGGCGCGGGCTGCTGCGGCGCGCTGACCCACCACATGGGGCGCGAGGACGAGAGCCACGCCACTGCGGCCAGGAATATCCGCGCCTGGGCGGCGGAGATGGACGAACAAGGGCTGGACGCCATTGTCATCAACACCTCCGGCTGCGGCACCACGGTCAAGGACTACGGCCATATGTTCCGCAACGAACCGCTGGCGGCGGATGCGGCGCGGGTTTCCGCCATCGCGATGGATATCTCGGAACTGCTGATGCAGCTGGAGCTGCCCGAGGGCGCAGACAAAGGGCTGACCGTGGCCTATCACGCCGCTTGCTCGCTGCAGCACGGCCAGCAGATCAAGACCCACCCCAAGACATTGCTGAAACGCGCGGGCTTCACCGTGGTGGAGCCCGCCGACAGCCACCTGTGCTGCGGATCGGCCGGCACCTACAACCTGATGCAGCCGGAAATCTCCGCCGAGCTGAAGGCGCGCAAAGTGAAGACGCTGGAGGCGAAGTCACCCGATCTGATTGCCGCCGGCAATATCGGCTGCATGATGCAGATCGGCTCCGGCACGGAGGTGCCCATCGTGCACACGGTGGAGCTCTTGGACTGGGCCACCGGCGGCCCGCAGCCGCCTGCTATGACTGCGCCGGGCAAACGCGCGCCGGAGGTGCCGATCCTGCGCTGAGGCTGCCGTCAAAAGAATTGGGCTGCATTCACCGCAGGCTTGCCGTAATTTTGCCTGAACAGACAGGTAATCTCCCAGCCGGTGGATAAGAGGAGACGCAGGTGAGGCAGTGGATTCTTGCGGTTGCAGCTTTGTTGCTGCCGGCCGCGGCAATGGCGCAGGACAGCCGGTTGCAGCGGATGGATACGCTGGATGCAGGCCGCAAGTGGGAGGCCGTTGGCCGCCTCGACGTGAATGGCGAGGGGTTCTGCACCGGTGCCTTGATCGCCCCCGACCTGGTGCTGACCGCTGCTCACTGCCTCTATGACAGCCGCACCAAGGCGCCGATTGATCCCGCCACCATCGAATTCCTGGCCGGCTGGCGCAACGGGCGCGCCTCGGCCTACCGCAGCGTGCGCCGGGCGGTGCAGCATCCCTCCTATGTGTATGACGGTGAGCTGTCGACGGACCGGGTGCGCAACGACATTGCCCTGCTGCAATTGCAGCGTCCGATCCGCAACACCACGGTAACGCCGTTTGAAACCGAAGAGCGCCCGCGCAAGGGCGCGAAAATCGGTGTGGTCTCTTATGCCCATGACCGCTCCGAGGCGCCGTCCTTGCAGGAAGTCTGCGCGGTGATGGCGCGCCAGCAAGGGGTGCTGGTGATGTCCTGCGACGTGGATTTCGGCTCCTCCGGGGCGCCGGTGTTTTCCTTTGAAGGCGGCACCCCGCGGATCGTCTCGGTCATTTCCGCCAAGGCCGAGGTGAGCGGCGAGCAAGTCTCGCTCGGTTCTGCCCTGGCCGAAGAGCTGACGCTGTTGGAGGCGCAGCTGACCGGGGTGGCGACAGGCGGCCGTTTGCCGCCCGGAGTCGGGCGTGTGCGGGTTGGCGAGGGGCGCAGCTCTTCCGGCGCCAAGTTCATCAGGCAATGATCTGGCGGGCTTTGATAGCAGCTGTTGCCATGCTGGCGTACGCTGGCAGCGCAACGGCGCAGGGGACTGGCCTGCGGCGCCTGACTGATCGCGATGACCTGCTGGGCTGGGAGGCCGTGGGGCGGCTGGAGCTGAACGGCCAGGGGTTCTGCACCGGCACATTGATCGCACCGGATCTGGTGCTGACCGCGGCGCATTGCGTCTATGGCCGGGACAAGGGCCTGCGTCCGGCGGAGCAGATCACCTTCCGCGCCGGCCTGCGCGACGGGGTGGCAATTGCCGAGCGCCGGGCGCTGCAGATCGCCGCGCATCCGGGCTTTGACCCGCGTACCCCGCTGAGCCTGGAAAACATCCGTCACGACGTGGCGCTGATCCGGCTGGCAGAGCCGGTCCTCAGCGGTCAGGCGGATGCTTTTGCCCTGCATTCGGGCCGTGAGTACGGCAGTGATATCTCGGTCACGTCTTATGGCCAGGGCCGTGCAGAGGCGCTGTCGCGGCAGCGCCAGTGCAACCTGATGGGAGAGCATCAGGACGTGCTGATGATCGACTGCAACGTCACCTTCGGCTCTTCCGGGGCGCCGGTGTTCTCGCAGGTGGGCGGGCGCGGGCGCATTTTGGCGCTGGTCTCCGGCGGTGGCAACTACCGGGGCAAGCAGGTGGCCTTTGGCATGAAACTGCCGCAGCGGGTGGCGGAGCTGAAGGCCCAGCTGCGCCGCAATCCGGCGGCGGCGCCGGACCGGCGGATCAAGCGGATCCGGGTCGGCGGCGGCAGCTCCGCAGGCGGTGCGAAATTTGTGCGCCCGGGCGGCTGACAGCCCCCTTGAAGCCGTATTTTCCCCTTCCTATCTCTGGATCATCCGGGCAGCCGCTGATTGGGGCCCGGAAAATTCCAGCCTGTCCCCGCGGGGAAGGCACCCAGAAATCGCTCATGAATGAGGATGGAAAATGCGTACTTTTGATTTCACACCGCTGCACCGTGCAACCATCGGCTTTGACCAGATCGCCAACCTGATGGACCGCGCCCTGAGCGCCGATGCCGCCCAGTCCAGCTACCCGCCCTACAACATCGAAAAGACCGACGCCGACAGCTATCGCATCTCGATTGCCGTCGCCGGTTTTGCCGAAGAAGACCTGAGCGTCGAAGTGAAGGAAAATGCCCTGGTTGTCGCCGCCAAGAAGGCCGAAGACAGCGAAGAGCGCACCTTCCTGCACCGCGGCATCGCGACCCGCGCCTTTGAACGCCGCTTCACCCTGGCCGACCATGTCCGCGTGACCGGCGCCAGCCTGGAAAAC
The DNA here is from genome assembly GCF_056158685.1 of Leisingera sp. ABM4_103. NCBI lineage: Bacteria > Pseudomonadati > Pseudomonadota > Alphaproteobacteria > Rhodobacterales > Roseobacteraceae > Leisingera > Leisingera sp. ABM4_103. Next base: position 1,823,037 of record NZ_JBSWTU010000005.1, read on the forward strand.
GGCATGCTGCATATCGATCTGCACCGCGAGGTGCCGGAGGCGCTGAAACCGCGCCGGATCGAAATCTCCTCCTCCCGCTCGAGCCGTCCCGAGATCGAGGCCAAAACGGTCAACTGATCCCGCGGATTATCGAGTGTTCCAGCCCCCCGCATTGCGGGGGGCTTTTTTGCGCTCTTTGAAGGGCTTGGCTAGGGGGCCGGTTCCGCGTCGGGGCGCAGGTTGCCCCGGGCCTCAAGGTGCGCATGTCGTTTTTGGACTGTAAGATGCCGCAAACGGCCATATCAAATTCAATCATTGAGATGTAATTTTTTGGTGATTTAATCTTGAAACTTTCAAGTTCAGGGTAGGTGGGTGGAGCCGCGGCATATAGAAATCGTCACCGGAAGCTTTGGCCGTATCTACTCGCAAAAAGCTGTTCTAGCCGAACATTTCTACAGGCACTTGCTTGCAGAGCTTCCCCACGTAAAACCCTACTTCACCGGCGAGGCGCCGAAGCAGAAAGAGATGTTTTCGATTATGCTTGCCGCGGCGGTAGGCGGGCTTACTGACGAGCGTGATCTCTGCGAACTGTGCGAAGGGTTGAAAGTATCCCACTCCGCCTATGGTCTGGGAAGCTATGAAGTTGAGAAGACAGTGGAGTCCCTGCTCAAGGCCCTTCGGCAGGTTCTGGGCAGCGAGTTCGACACAGAGATGGAACAAGCTTGGGGGCAGGCCATCGCCCGGCTGGTCCGGGCGATGGTATAGAGGTCTGATCAGACCGACATGCAGATGTACTTCATCTCCAGGTAATCTTCGATACCGTGGTGGCTGCCTTCGCGGCCCAGGCCGGACTGCTTGACGCCGCCGAACGGGGCGACCTCAGTGGAGATAATGCCGGTGTTCACCCCGACGATCCCGTATTCCAGCGCCTCGGCCACCTTGTACACGCGGCTCAGATCCTTGGCGTAGAAATAGGACGCCAGGCCAAAGATGGTGTCATTGGCCATTGCGATCACTTCGTCCTCGTCCTCGAACTTGAACAGCGGGGCGAGGGGGCCAAAGGTCTCGTCGGTGGCAAAGGCCATGTCCTGGGTCGCGCCCTTGACGATGGTCGGCTGGAAGAAGCTGCCGCCCAGCTCCGACGGGTTGCCGCCCAGGATCACTTCGCCGCCCTTGGAGGTGGCGTCGGAAATATGCTCCTGCACCTTGTCGAGGGCGTCCTTGTTGATCAGCGGGCCGAAGTGGGTGTCTTCCTTGAGGCCATCACCCACGTTCATCTTCTCGACCGCGGCTTTCAGCTTCTCCGCAAAGGCATCGTAGACGCCGGCCTGCACATAGATCCGGTTGGCGCAGACGCAGGTCTGGCCGTTGTTGCGGAATTTGCACATGATGGCACCTTCGACGGCGGCATCCAGATCGGCGTCGTCGAACACGATGAAGGGCGCGTTGCCGCCCAGTTCCATCGAGCATTTCATCACCTGCTCGGAGGCCTGCTTCAGCAGGATGCGGCCCACTTCGGTGGAGCCGGTAAAGGTCAGCTTGCGTACCGCGGGGTTTTCGCAGAACTCCTTGCCCACATCCGAAGAACGCGATGACGTAACCACGTTGAACACGCCCGCAGGGATCCCGGCGCGTTCTGCCAGAACCGCCAGCACGATCGCCGACAGCGGCGTCTCAGCCGCGGGGCGCGCAACGAAGGAGCAGCCCGCCGCCAGCGCCGGGCCGGCCTTGCGGGTGATCATAGCGTTGGGGAAGTTCCACGGCGTGATCGAGGCGGCGACGCCAATGGGCTGCTTGATCACGGTGATGCGCTTGTCGCGCTGGTGGCCGGGGATGGTCTCGCCGTAGACCCGCTTGGCCTCTTCGGCAAAGAACTCGATGAAGGAGGCGCCATAGGCGATCTCGCCGCGCGACTCGCTGAGCGGCTTGCCCATTTCGGCGGTCAGGATCACCGCCAGATCCTCCTGGTTCTCCATCATCAGGTCGAACCACTTGCGCAGCACGTTGGCGCGCTCCTTGCCGGTCCACTTGGCCCAGTCTTTTTGCGCGGCTTCAGCCTGGGCAATGGCTCCGGCCACCTGGGCACGGCTGACATCGGCCACTTGGGCGATCACGTCGCCGCGGGCGGGGTTGGTCACGTCAAAGGTGCCGTCGCCGTCGGCAAACTTGCCGCCGATATAGGCGCGGGTCTCCAGCAGGCTGGGGTCTTTGAGCAGGGATTTCAGGTCAGTGGTTGCGTCAAGCATTGCGTGCCTCCCGGGTGTTCTGTCGCTGAAATGCAAATCAGCTGTGCCTTGATATGTCCAGAAGGATTGATGAGTCCAGAATTTGATCAAATTTTTCGGCAGGGATTGCGGGAGGCGGGATTTTCAGCCGGGCAATTTGACATGTCCTGTGCGAGACTGTCAGGTAGCCGCAAAGAATAATTTCAAGGGGAGATCAGGCATGGAATTGGATGATGCCTATGCCAACGGGGCCTATATTGAGAACGCAGAGGCATACCCGCCGCGCTGGGCGGCCTCGGCCGAGGATTTCCGCAACAGCCTGCATGAGCGCGCCCGCCTGGACATCCCCTATGGCGAAGGCAGCCGGCACCGGTTTGACCTGTTCCTTCCGGAAGGCGCGCCGAAGGGCGTGTTTGTCTTTGTGCACGGCGGCTACTGGCTGGCGTTCGACAAAAGCTCCTGGTCGCATCTGGCGCGCGGGGCGATAGCGCATGGCTGGGCGGTGGCGATGCCGTCCTACGACCTTTGCCCGGACGTGCGGATCGCCGATATCACCCGGCAGATCACCGCGGCGGTGACCCGGATCGCGGCAGAGGTCGAGGGCCCGATTGCGCTGGCGGGCCATTCGGCGGGCGGTCATCTGGTGGCGCGGATGCTGGACAAGGCGCTGCTGCCGGAAGAGGTGGGGGAGCGGATCAAGACGGTGATCCCGATCTCGCCGCTGGCGGATCTGCGGCCGCTTCTGCGGACGTCGATGAACCAGAAGTTCAGGATGGACTTGGCTGCGGCCATTGCCGAAAGCCCGGTGGACATGACGGACCGCTACCCGGCTGAGGTCACGGTCTGGGTCGGCGGCGAGGAGCGCCCGGCGTTTCTGGACCAGGCGATCTGGCTGGTGGAGGCCTGGGAGGCGGATCATGTGATCGCTTTTGGCAAACATCATTTCAACGTGATCGACCCGCTGGCGGATCCCGAAAGTGACATGGTGGCGCTGATTGTGAACTGATCGCGGAGCGGTGGGCGGAATTGCCCACCCTACAGATTCACTGGCCGCAAAAACTTCTTGCCAGAATCCGGTTTCCGCAGCATCTTCCGCGCAAGGGCCAGGCGATGGCGTCGCCGCATGGGATACATGGTGCCCCCACATTCCAAAACTGTCCTGAACGCCGGGACCTTTCTTGTAAGAAGGAAGGGTCTGATATGACTGCACGTCCTGAAATGTACCGTTTTCACAATGGTGAGAAGGCGCCGCTGCAATTTGCTGTCTCCGAGTATGAGGTGCGGATTGCGGGCCTGCGCAAGATCATGGCGGAGACCGGGGTGAGCGCCGCCGTCTTCACCTCAATGCACAACATCTCCTACTACTCGGGCTTCACCTATTGCGCCTTTGGCCGCCCCTACGGGCTGGTGGTGACCGCGACCGAGGCCGTGACCATCTCGGCCGGCATCGACGCAGGCCAGCCCTGGCGCCGCTCGTTCTGCGACAACATCACCTATACCGACTGGCAGCGCGACAATTTCTGGCGTGCAATCAAGTCTGTAAGCGGCGAGGGCGCGGTTGTCGGCTATGAAAGCGACCACCTGACCCTGCTGCAGAAGGGCAAGCTGGAGGCGTTCCTGGCGCCGTCCAAGCTGGTTGATCTTTATGAGCCGACCATGCGCCAGCGGATGGGCAAGTCGGCGGCCGAGATCGAAATGATCCGGGCCGGCGCCGCGGTGGCCGACGTGGGCGGCTTTGCGATCCGCGATGCGGTCAAGGAAGGCGTGCGCGAGATCGACGTGGCGATGGCCGGGCGCGATGCGATGGAGCTGGAGATTGCCAAGCGTTTCCCCGACGCCGAATACCGCGATACTTGGGTGTGGTTCCAGTCCGGCATCAACACGGATGGCGCCCATAACCCCGTGACGGGGCGCACCCTGCAGCGCGGCGATATCCTGTCGCTGAACACTTTCCCGATGATCTCCGGCTATTACACCGCGCTGGAGCGGACCATGTTCGTGAAGGAAGTGGATACCGAGAGCCTGAAGGTCTGGGAGGCCAATGTGGCGGCCCATGAATACGGCATCTCGCTCCTGCAGCCGGGGGCGAGCTGTGCGGAAATCACACATAAGATCAATGCCTTCTTTGAGGAGCGCGATCTGCTGCAGTACCGCACCTTCGGCTATGGGCATTCGTTCGGCGTGCTGTCGCACTACTATGGCCGCGAGGCCGGGCTGGAGCTGCGCGAAGATATCGACACAGTGCTGGAGCCGGGCATGGTGATCTCAATGGAGCCGATGCTGACCATTGCCGAGGGCAATCCCGGCGCGGGCGGCTACCGCGAGCACGACATCCTGGTGATCCACGAGGATGGCAACGAGAACATCACCAAGTACCCCTACGGCCCGGAGTTCAACGTGGTCGGATGAGCCGCGGAGCAGGCGGGGCGCTCCCGCCTGCTCATGGCCTCCCGGAGGGCGGCCTGCGCAGTTGGGCGTGGCACCGTGCGATGCACGGTGCCCTCTCATTTCAGGCGGCACCGCCTGTACACCTTGCGTACACCCCCTGTGCACCCTCTTGGCATCCCCTTTGCACTGGGGCGGCTGCCGGGGCCGCAAATATTGCGCCGCGGCGGCTCTTGGGGCATACGGGCGCAACGGTTACAATAGCCCCCAAGTTTACCCCAAGGTTTGCCTCTGCGCCGCGGCCTCTCCAGCGCCCCGCGAGGAAGAAAGTGCCACCGCCATGTATGACGCCCCGGAAAAGAAGAAATCCGAATTCGCGCTGATCCAGCTGATGCCGAACATGATGACCATCGGCGCCATCTGTGCGGGCCTGTCGGCGATCCGCGCTGCGGTTTACGGCAATTACACGCTGGCGGTGATGCTGATCCTGCTGGCTGCGGTGCTGGACGGTCTTGACGGGCGGCTGGCGCGGGCCTTGCACAGCGAGAGCAAGATGGGCGCGGAACTGGATTCGCTGGCCGATTTCCTGAACTTCGGCGTGGCGACGCCGATGGTGATCTATCTCTGGGCCTTGCAGGATGTGCGCGGCGTGGGCTGGATTTCGGTGCTGGTGTTCTCAGTCTGCTGCGTGGTGCGGCTGGCGCGGTTCAATGTCGGCAGCAAGTCGGAGGAGGAGCCGAAGGGGCGCAGCGGTTACTTCGAAGGCATCCCGTCGCCTGCCGGGGCGTTTCTGGCGATGCTGCCGATGTTTGTCTCCTTTGCCTTTGACGGGGCGATGGTGCTGCCGGAGCTGCTGATCTGTCTGCATATGGTGGTGGTCGGCCTGCTGATGATCAGCCACATCCAGACCTGGTCGCCCAAGGCGATGAAAATCTCCCGCGAGTATGTTAAATACCTGCTGGTGGGCTTTGCCTTCATGGCTGCGGCACTGTTGACCTATGCATGGACGGTGCTGGTTGTGCTATGCGTTGGCTACGTTGCTATGGTTATTTGGGGGCTGGTTTCCAAGCCGAAGGGCTAGCCCAAGACGTCCAAGGGGAGGGACGAATTGGATATCAAGGCAGTAGAGGAATCTTACGCGCGCTGGGCGCCGGTATATGACAGGACCTTCGGAGCGGTGACGCGCTCGGGCCGCCGCCGCGCAACCCGCTTTATCAATTCCCGCCAGGGCAAAGTGCTGGAGGTTGGCGTCGGCACCGGGCTGTCGCTTCAGCATTATGCGCCGCACCTGCAGGTGACCGGCATTGATTTCAGCCATGACATGCTGAAGAAGGCGCAAGCCAAGGTGCGGGAGATGGGGCTGACCCAAGTCGAGGCGCTGCGGCAGATGGATGCGCGGCAGCTGGATTTCCCGGACAATTCTTTTGACACCGTTGCGGCCATGCATGTGCTGTCCGTCGTGCCCGATCCTGAGCAGGTGATGCGCGAGATCGCGCGGGTTCTGAAACCCGGCGGCAAGGTGGTGATCACCAACCACTTCAAGAGCGGCAAGGGGGTCCGTGCCTCGCTGGAGAAGCTCTCGGCGCCCCTTGCCAACGTGATTGGCTGGCACTCCGATTTCGCGCTGGAAACGGTGCTGCAGGAGGACGGGCTGTGCGTGGAGCAGCAGGAGAATATCCCGCCGTTCGGAATGATGACATTCTTGGTGCTGGGCAAGCGGCAGACCATGTGACGCCGCCCCTTTTGCGCGAAACAGCCCCCGGGTTCCCCCGGGGGTTTTCTTTGTGCGGCCTCTCTGCAACAGTGACCTGTAAACGGGCGGAATTGCGCCGTCCGAGGGGATGTAAATTCATTTTACATCCCCATATCCAGATCAGTTATTTGAGCGGGAGGAACGGATACTATGAGTGTTTCCCAATTTGACAGGATGGTGGAGGAGAGCCAGGAGAAGGTCCGGGACTCTCAGGCCAGGATTGAGGCGCTGACCTCGCGCATCGAGACCGCGCGCAGCAAGATCGAGGCGGGCGAGGATGCCAGCATCGACATCGAAAACGCCACCCTGGAGGATGTCCACGCGCACACCGAGGTGATGAATGCCAATATCGCCGAGCTGATCATGGGGCTGGACGATGTGACGGCGGCTTTCTCCAAGGATTTTGACGAGATGCGCTCCAAGACCGGCTGGGAGAGCTTTGTCGGCTTCTTCTCCAAGGGCAAATCGGACTCGATGCGCCAGGAGCGGATGCGCACCGCCAATATCGACGACAAGCTGCAGGACCTGATCGCCAAGTCCGACGTGATCGTGAAGCTGCTGGAGGGCCAGCTGGCCACGCTGGAAGAGCAGCGCGAGAAGGTGCAGGTGAACCTGACCGCCACGCTGGACGACCGTGAATTCACCGTGCAGGAGCTGGAGAGTGTGCGGGCTGAGATTGTGGCGCTGGACCCGCAGATCATCGAGCTGGAGAACAAGATCTCGGTCGAGCAGGACGCCGCCGCGCGCACCAAGCTGGAAACTGAGCTGGCGGAGCTGAACACCAAGTACAATGCGCTGGTGCAGGAGGAGCAGGTGAAGCTTGCCAAGTCCCAGACGCTGGAGCGCTATATCGAGAAGGGCAAGACCTGGGTCGACAGCCTGCAGAACCAGGCGGCGACGCAGATGGTGCTGATCAACAAGCTGCAGACGGACACCCAGCAGCGGGTGGTGCTGTATGATGCGCTGACCAAATCGCTGAAGACGGCGCAGCAGCAGGATGTGGCGCACCGGATCAACGAGATCGGCGTGCAGACCGACAAGGAAGCCCAGACCGCAATGGCGGCGATCGGCACCGCGACCAACCAGAAGATGGCCGACATGCTGGAAGCGCATGAGGGCAACATGGTGTTCGCCCGCGACGTGCTGGAGAAGAAGGCCAAGGCGGATGAACGCTTTGCCCGCCGGTTCGCCGCGATTGTCGAGAAGCACGACAAGAACCTGTATGGTGGGTGATGTTTCGTAACCCCATCACTAGGTTCTTGGTTGTGGCAGCCGCTCTGGCGCTGATTGGGTACCTTGTATTTTGGGCTAGAGAGCAGCCTGCGCTCCGAGGGGAAGGCTTGGTTGAATACCTTTGGTACTTGCCACTGGCCGTGTGGACGGTTGGTTTCGGCTATCTGTTCGTACAGGTCATTTTGGCTGTCGGCTGGATCTATAGAACGGTTGAAACCGGGCTTTCCAAGGCTGCTGCAGGCTGGCCCAAACCTGTTCGTGATCTCATCGGAATACCTGACTACAGGCCCAGAAAATGACAGACCGAATTCTAGAATTCGCAGGTTCCTTTGTCACACACCAGTGGCTGGCTTTGCAAAACAAAGGACGGCTCCCGGCCGCGGGTGGGGACGTGGCGCTCGCCGTTTTGCCGGAGGCAAACCTTCGGTTTGACGCGGGCGGCCGGGCGCTGTCCGCGCCGCAAGCGGCACGTCCGGAAAGGGGAGGGGCATGACCGATCCTTCCCGCGACCACGCAGGCCTCAGCGATACTTTCGCCTCGCGCCGGTATTTCCGGAAGTTCGAGACCATCATCCGGCATTTGACCCGGGTTGCGGCGGCGATGCAGGCGGAGGGGCGGCTGTCGAAATCCGACGTGAAGGTGCTGACCGCCTATCTGATGCGGCTGAACTTCACCTTCCGTGCGCTGTCGATGAAATACCTGATGGCGGGGCGCGATACCGGGCGGTTTTTCGGCAGCCTGGCGATGGACAAGCGCGACAGCGGCTTTCCGGTGGCGGCGGAGCTGATGACCATGGCGAATGACGCCCAGCAGGCGGAGCGGCATCTGGCAAATATGGCCAGCGAGACGCAGCTGAAGGACGATATGGTGCGCACCATCATCTCCGACCGTACGGTGCCCTCGAAACTGCAATTCGCCCTGTCGCAGCGGCTGTATTATCAGGAGCTGCTGAAGGGGCAGCTGTTCTGGACCCAGAACGACCCGGAATGCGAATGGCTGGAAAACATCGGTGAGCGGCGGCGGCGGTTTCTGCTGCATTGGGCGGCCTACGACAGCCAGGTGAACCTGCCGGTGATCTACCTGATGGAGCTGGAGGACAGCGGCAAGGTGGCGCTGCCGAAGGACGAACGCCGCTGGCCCGAGGTTCAGGCGCATCTGATGGCGCAGGCCTTGGCCGGGCTGAAGCTGGTGACCATTGCCAAGGGGTTCGACGAGGATTTCGACGACCTCCACCCCAAGCATTTGCGCCGCTACCACGTCGGGCCGATGTATTCCTCCGCCTATACCGAGCAGTCCGGGCCGCTGCACCGGGTGCTGGAGGAGGCCGAAGCGCCCGAGGGCCAGGACTGGGCCTTAGCCTGGACGCTGGAGGAGCTGGAAAGCGAGGAGGTGCGCGAGGAGCGCGCGGGCTGGTTCGGCACCGTGCAGCGGGAGATCTTTGCGCTCGACCCCTTTGGCGGGCGCGGGGCGGATACCGGGGCGACCCGGACCCGGCGCGCTATCATCCTGCCGCAGCGCCCGTTCCAGGTGCTGGCAGAGCTGGATCCGCCGGGGTTTGCGGACGTGCAGAAGTTTGTGGTGAGCGAGGCGGGGCAGGTTCTGCGCTATTGAGCGGCGTACCTTCCGAGAGCGCGGGAGCCTCCGGCGGGGATATTTTGAGCCAGAAGAAGTGCGGGTGGATTTTTTGCCCGCAAGGTGCGGATTGAGAGGGTGAGATGAGCATTTCAGGCAACCAGATGGAGCTGCGGGAAGAGGACATCCGCAAGCATTACGCCGCTGCGGCGGCGATGCTGGAGGGGTTTGACCACACCCCGCGCATTGCCAAGCCGCAGGCCGTCGCACAGGCGCCGGAACGCTCCCCGGGGATTGCCCGCAGCCGCCGCTTCCGCTCGACCACGCCGGGGCTGGTGACACGCTCCACCGCGCGGCCCGAAGGGGTGCATTTGATTGCCCGGATCGAGGCGGCGGATGGGGAGGATCCGCTGACCTCTCCGTTGCAGGCGACCTTGCAGCACGCCTTGCGCCGGGCGCTGGCGGTCTCCTTGGCGATGGCGGAGGCTTATGCGGATGTCTCCGGCCTCGCGGATCTGAAGCGGGCCAATCTGGCAGGCTCTTTGGACGCGGCGCGCAAGGGGGAGTTCACCGAATTGCTGGCCGCCGAGGCGCTGATTGCGGTGCATGTGTTTGCCAATGCCACCGCCTATCTGCTGGCGCCGCACGGGTCCGAGACGCAGGCCGAGGTGGGCGAGGCGGAGGAGCTGCTGACCGACAACGCGCCGCTGGGGCTGCACGGGGCGCTGTGGGAGCTGGACCAGAAGCTGGCGCTGCATGCGCCAGACGATGCGCATCTGATTGCGGCTGCGGCGGCCTATGCGGAGCAGCTGATGGAGAAGGCCGCTTTGCGGGCGCAAAATGTGCCGCGGCTGGAGGCCTTCACCGCGGCTTCCTGGCGGGTGGAGGCGGATGACCTGACCATCAATGGCTTTGAGCCCGCGGCCAAGGCGAAATCCACCACCCTGACGATGGCGTTCAAGAAGCCGCATGAGGTGGTGGGCAACCATATCGCCAAGTACCAGGCGATGCGGCTGGCCAAGATGCTGATGGCCTATGATTTCGACCGCCGCCTGAACCCGTTTGCCGAGATGGGTGGCTTTATTTTCACTTTCATGGGCGACGGCAAGCCAGGGACCGGCAAGACGACGCTGATCCAGATGATGGCCGGGCTGATCCACGACTATTGCCAGAACGCGGGCTATGCCTTCCGCTATCAGAACTTTGGTATCGACAATATCGACAGTTACCAGGGCAAGTCGGGGCAGAACGCCAAATCCTTCATCCAGAACGTGATCGACCCGGGTGTCATCGGCTTTGGCACCATCGACGACATCGACCAGATCGCAGGGAAACGCGGCGACCGGCAGTCCAGCGCCGGTCAGCAGGAGGTGACGGCGGTGTTCATGGAGGCCTTTGCCGGCGCCAACACCGTGGTGCGCGGCAATTGCACCTTTGGCATGTTCTCCAACTACCCGGAGAATGTGGACGACGCGCTGCGCCAGCGGGCGGGGGCGCGGTTCCTGGTGGACGGGCCGCAGACGCGGGAGGATTACATCGACATCCTGACGCTGCTGATGGGCAAGAACCATGCGATCCCGCTAGGCGAGCACGATCTGTACGGTGCGCAGGAGATCAAGAAGGCCGTCGCGCGGTCATTCGAGGCGCACAACCGGCCGCAGGAGCCGGGGCTGGCAGAGGTCTTTGGCCGGGTGCACGACCAGATCGGCGAACTGGATGATCTGGCCAAGCTCGGCACCTATCTCAAGGCGATCCAGCAGGCGGATGAGCGGTTCACCGGCCGTGCCATCAAGAACATCACCGATGCGGTTAAAGTCCGGGCGATGGATTTCGAGCTGCCGGATGAATGGATGGAGAACCCGGAGCTGTTCCTGTTCAAGGATTACGAGACCAAATCCGCGATGATTGCCGAGCTGCGGGTGCCGATTACGGTCGACATGGTGATCCAGGAGATCAACCGCTACGCCGATAGCGAGTTCCGCTATGCCGACAAGTCGGATGAGGTGGCGATTGAGAACATGGTGCGCGATTTCGGGCGGCAGGAAGAGGCCAAGCGGCGGTATCTGGAGGGGAAGGGGTGAGCAACGAGGAAGTTGTTGTCGAGCTCCCCATTTCTTGGGCGGAGCTATCCAGCCTATCGGACGATGAAAAAGCAGTTGTTGGTGTTCTTAGTTATGCAACAACCGAATCCAACGCACTCCGAAGGATGTTCATTTTTGCCTCTCACGAAATGACAGGTGAAGATGCAATCGACACCGCAATCTCGATACAACGCTTTGTTTTGCTGCGGACTGCTTCTTCAAGGCTGTTCGAAGTTAAGGAATTCTTGGAGTTCGGAGGAAAAAAGAAAATTCTGAAAGACAGGAGCATACTTGCATTCGCCGCTGAGGCTTTAGATGATTTCGAAAAGCTTAGGGGGAGAAATGGGTATGAAATTGCTCGCAATATGCGGCATGAAGCTACCCATCATTATTCGCTTTCAGCTGCGCGAAAAAACCTGCGGCATGTTCCAGATAATGCAAATTGCGGCCTATACCTTCATCAAATGACGGGTAACTCGTACTACCCAATGGGCGAAGAAGTTATGTTCGTTGGTGGTATGAACCGGGTGGGTGCTAATTTCAGTTCAAAGGAAGAAAAACAAGAGCTGATCAACGAGTGGTACGAGTGGAACTTGGCCGCGAGTCAGTGGTTGGAAGGTACTTTTACTAGCTGCCTGAAGCGCTTTCTTCTGCCAAGGTTCTCGCAGAAGAAGGCGCTAAAGAAATCATTCAAGCTTGGTCCGGAGTTAGTCGGCACTCCTGAGGAACGCAAAGTTCCGATATTTCTCGGGGATGAATGTAATGCCACAAACTAAAGTATTTCCCGCGGCAAAGCCGCGACGCGCCCGACCCGCCCCCCAGGGCGGGCGCGTTCCGCACCCACCCTCGGGCCGGGCGCATCGCTTCCATGATGCGGAAAGGAGGACAACATGAAACGCCTCATCCAGCATGGCCTGATGTTCGGCAATCTCTTCCATGTGGCCTCGCCTGCGCTGGTGGAGCGGTATAACCGCGCGCTGAAGCATCTGACCGGCAAGACCACGGCTCTGACGGATTTCCACGTCGATATCTCGGGCTTTTCGCCCGAAATCGGAGATGAGCTGGGGGATGATCACTATCTGAACCATGCGGGCGTGAACCGGCAGTTCATTCTGCTGTCGACCGAGCAGAAGCGCTGCCCGCTGCTTCACGTGAAATTCTCCACCAGCCGGGACATTCTGCGCCGGTTCATCGAGGTGAACGAACGCCAGCTGTTTGCGCTGACGGCGACGGATGCGGTGGCGGGGGAGCTGGTGAATTCGGTGTTTGAGGTGTCCTCGCCCGCGAAGCTGTTCGATATCCGGCAGGTGCGGATCGAGGTGGATACCACCCGCGGCACGCTGCGCCATGCGGACCACCTGGCGGAGCTGGTGGGGCGGTTCAAGACCGGGGAGGATGCCTGGTTTGATGATGCGCTGATCGGGGAGATGATTGCGACGGCGGAGCAGACCGGCGATGTGACCCGCAATCCGGTGCATCTGGAGCATGAGGTCTTTGAGCAGTCGAACTTCTGGACTGCGCATTTCGGCGGGCTGTACCTGTTTCAGGACGTCGAGCATCCGGCGGTGATTGCCAGCGGGGCGAAGCCCGAAGGCGTGCCGCTGCGCCATGTGTTTAGCTTAAGCGAGCGCAATGCGATTGCCCGGTTCCTGGAGCTGAACGGGCTGGCGGAGCCGGTGATCCGGGCACGCGGCGTTGATGGGGCGGCGATCCTGCGGCAGAAGATGGGGTTCCTTGCCGTATCGGTGCTGACGGAGAAGGGCAATGACCTGTCGGGCCTGTCGCGGTCCGACCTGCGGCGGATGGCGGCGCGTCATGCGGATGAGCTGCCGGCGGAGTTCGAGGGGCTGGCGGCGCTGGTGCGCTGGGCCGAGGGGGGCGGCAAGTGGCCGCGGATCCGCTCGGACCATCCGGCCTATTTCTATTCCCTGCGGGCCTCGGACGCGGCCGACCGGGATCTGGTCAACATGCTGCTGGCGGAGCTGTGCCCGCATGACTTCCGGCAGCTGTTCATCTGCCACAAGGAGGAGTTTTACCGCCAGTACCGCGGCTGGCCGGAGACGAAAAAGGCCTATGCGGCGGAATTCCTGGCGCGGGAATATGCAGTGGACAAGGCCGGCGCGCGGGAGGCGCTGTTCGGCCATGAGCCGGATATGGAGGGGCGGATGCCGAAGCTGCCGCGCAACCGGCGCCAGGGGCTGGTAGAGCGGGTTGGCCCTTGGGGTGCGGTGAACCGGGGGAGGGGGCGCTAGAGATGTTCGGCTTTATCCGCCTGCTCTTGATCCTGATGGTGGTGCTGACCGTGGCCTATGGCGCGGTTTCGCTCTATTCGCGCGAGGTACGGCGGGCGAAGCTGAAACGACGCTGGAAAGACAAGGGGTTGACCGGCGACCGTGCGGCCTTCATCCAGCGGGGGCTGAGGCAGTATGACCGCTCGTTCCGGCGCAAGCTGATCCTCCTGGTCTATATCGTTCCGCTGGGAGCCATCGCGCTTCTGGTCTATGTCATTAACTTCATGTGAGGAGCTGCCCCGTGCGTTTCATCAAATGGGCCTTCCTGATCACCTTCTGGGTGCTGTTCGGCGCCTTCCTGCATTACACGCTGCCGCAGTACGATGTGGTGCGCATCGTCAACACCTATGAGGAGCGGCAGGAGCTGAACGACTGGACCCGGATCTTCTGGTCCAAGCCTGACGACCAGTCGGTGCAGCTGATCAACCGGGATGTGCAGTTTATCCAAGGGGTGCGCCCCAGCGGCCGGGCCATCGTCTATCGCAACGAAGACACCGGCTGGAGCTGGCCGCCCTATTTCAAGTTCGACACGGCCAATCTGTACACGGACGCCAATGACAGTATCTCGACCAGGGCCAATCCGGAGTGGGTGGCAGTCATGCATTATGGCTGGCGCAACGAGTTCCTGTCGATCTTCCCGAACGCGGTGTCGATCAAGCCGGTGGCGGGGCCGGAGGACAAGCCGACCAACTGGTTCTCGATCATCTTCCTGGTGTTGCTGGCCGCGGTCATGTGGGCCATCTATGTGCGCTGGCGCCGGTTCCGGCGGGCGCGAATCGACCCGATGATCGAAAGCGCCGAGGACAGTCTTTATGCCGCGGGCGATGCGATTTCCGAGCGGCAGGGCCGGTTCCGCCGCTGGCTGGACAGCTGGAAATCGAAGTGAGGAGAGGCCGCCGTCCGGGCGGCCTTTTCATTGGTCTTGAAGGCCTGCCGGCCGTCAGGCCTGCGGCGGCACCAGAACGAAGTTGCCGAAATGGGTTTTCTCCAGGAACTCATGCTGGGCCCTGGCGATGTCCTTGAGCGGGAAGACCTTGGCGAGCAGCGGCCGGATCTCGCCGCGCTCGATATATGAGATCAGGTTTGGAAATACCGGCTCGTCCCAGGCGGTGCAGCCGATCAGGGTGATGTCCTTGAGGTACATGTCCCGCATGTCCAAGTCGACAACCGGCCCGGCGATGGCGCCGCTGGACACCAGGCGGCCGCCGCGTTTCAGCAGCTTGAGCATCTGCGGGAAGCCGGTCCCCGCGACGTTGTCGACGACCACGTCCACGCTTTCCCCGCCCAGCTCCGCCAGCAGATCGCTGCCGCGGTCCAGAACGATATCCGCACCCAGGCCACGCAGCTGATCCATCTTGCTCTGGCTAGTGACCGCCGCCACCCGGGCGCCGCGGCGTTTGGCCAGCTGCACGGTGGCGGAGCCGACACCGCCGGAGGCGCCGGTCACAAGCACCAATTCGCCTGCGCGGACGTTTGCGCGGTGCAGCATGTTCTCGGACGTGCCGTAGGCGCAGGGGATCGTTGCCAGTTCCTCGTCCGACCAGGGGCAGTCAACGGCGAATACTTCGGAGGCCGGGACTTTGACGTACTGGGCAAAGGCGCCGTCGAAGTCCGAGGCCATCCAGACGTTGTCCATCACATCGTAGCCCTTGGGGCGCATGCAGGGCCGCACCAGAACCCGCTTGCCGGTCAGGGTCTGGCTGGCGCCTGGGCCGGCGGCGACAACCTCGCCGCAGCAGTCGGTGCCCTGGATCAGGGGGAAGGGGGTTGCCTTGTTCCAGCCGCCGTCGGCCTTTTGCTCGGCATGGGTCTCCTGATGGCCGGCGGCCGCGGCGGTGTCCGTTGTCACGCTGGAGGAATACCACCCGAGCCGGGTGTTGATTTCGGTGTTGTTCACCCCAGCTGCGAGGACCCGCAGCAAAAGCTCCCCCTCTGCGGGCTCCGGGATCGGTACGGCTTTGTATTCAAGCTTGTCATAGCCGCCGTTTCCGGTGGTCACGACGGCCATCATGGTTTTAACGCTGCTGTGTGTTTCGGGTCCGGGCATGGGCGGCCTTTTCTGATCACGCGGGGTTGGTGAAAGGTCTTTGAACTTGGCGCAATTATTGCCCGCAGGGCGGGGGCGGCGGCAAGGGCGGAATCCGGCGGCGCAGCCCGGCCTGCCTGCTGGCCACCACCCCGCGAATTGGTCCTTGTGTCTGGTTCGAGGGGAAATACACCAAAGATCAGCGCCTTGCCGCAAACAGGCTGGCGGATGCCGGTTTGAGATTTTGGACATCCCTGTCCCGCCGGCCCCCCCCAAACATGCATGTCTTTTTCCGGTTTCGGCGGGTCGGATTTGTCTCCGCTTGCGGGCCGGGATTAGGGCAATTTCCGCCTCAGCAAGGTGCCGCCCTTTCGGGGCGGAGAATTGGGAAGCTGGTGAAACTCCGGCACTGCCCCCGCAACGGTGACCCCGGGCAAGGCATGGAAAAAAACCACTGAAGCCAATGGCTTCGGGAAGGTGCCAGGCCCCGCCGCCGAATGGCCCCGGGACAGTCCGGAAACCAGCCTTGCCCCAAAAAACGTCAACCGCGGGCGGCGGCGGGGCGGTTGCAGGCGCGTGGCCTGCGATCTCTCCATCCATGCCCGCAGCCAAGCCAACCTGCCGCGGGGATGCGGCAAAGGAGAGAAGCAGATGCTTCAGGACAGCGAGATTCTGGCCAAACTGGTGGCCCGTCAGAAAAACTATTCCCTGGAACAGGCGTTCTATACCGATCCGGGCGTTCTGGATCTGGACATGCGGCAGATCTTCTATCGCGAGTGGCTGTTTGCCATTCCCGCCTGCGAGATCCCGAAGGCGGGCAATTTCGTGACCCATCAGGTCGGCGCCTACAACGTGATCATCGTGCGCGGCACCGATGGCCAGGTGCGCGCCTTCCACAATGCCTGCCGCCACCGCGGCTCGGTCGTCTGCAAGGCGAAGAAAGGCAATTCGCCCAAACTGGTCTGCCCCTACCACCAGTGGACCTATGAGCTGGACGGCTCGCTGTTGTGGGCGCGCGACATGGGGCCGGATTTCGATGCCTCCAAGCACGGGCTGAAGCCGGTGCACTGCCGCGATCTGGCGGGTTTGATTTACATCTGCCTGGCGGATGAAGCGCCGGATTTCGATGCATTTGCCGAGGTGGCGCGTCCCTATCTGGAGCCGCACGACCTGGGCAATGCCAAGGTGGCCTATGAAAGCTCGATCATCGAGAAGGGCAACTGGAAGCTGGTCTGGGAGAACAACCGCGAGTGCTATCACTGCGGCGGCAACCACCCGTCGCTGTGCCGGACCTTCCCGGAGGATCCGTCCGTCACCGGCATCGAAGGCGGCGAGACGCCGGCGCACCTGCAGAAGCATTTCGACCGCATCGAAGGCGCGGGCATCCCGGCACAGTTCAGGATCGACGCGCGCGGCCAGTACCGGGTGGCGCGGATGCCGCTGAACGAGGGCGCCGAGAGCTATACCATGGACGGCAAGGCGGCAGTAGCCAAGAAGCTGGGCCGGGTGCCCTTTGCCGATGCGGGCACGCTCCTGAAATTCCACTATCCGACCACCTGGAACCACTTCCTGCCGGATCATTCCATCGTGTTCCGCGTCACCCCGATCAGCCCGACCGAGACCGAAGTCACCACCAAATGGCTGGTGCACAAGGATGCCGTCGAAGGCCAGGACTATGACCTGAAGCGGCTGACCGAGGTCTGGGTTGCCACCAACGACGAGGACCGCATCGTGGTCGAAGACAACCAGCAGGGCATCAACTCGCCCGCTTATGAGCCCGGCCCGTACTCGGAAGTGCAGGAAAGCGGCGTGATCCAGTTCTCCAACTGGTATGCCGGGCACCTGACCCGCGCGCTGACCGGCCGCCACCTGATCGCGGCGGAGTAAGCGCATGGGACTGCAGGCCAATTTCGAGACGCTGGACGAGACCCTGGCGTGGAAGGACGACGAGATGCTGGAATGCGTCTCCGTGGTGCCGGAGGCGCCGAACACCGCCACCTTCAGCTTCCGCGCGCCGTCCGGCGCGTGGTTCAAATACCAGCCGGGCCAGTTCCTGACGCTGGAGCTGCCGGTGCCGGGCGGAACCGTTTGGCGGACCTATACCATCAGTTCGTCGCCGTCGCGGCCGCTGTCGATCTCGGTGACGGTGAAGGCGCAGGCGGACAGCATCGGCACCCGCTGGATGCTGGACAACCTGCGCCCGGGCATGTTCCTCAAGGCCTCTGGCCCTGCGGGCGTGTTCACCCTGCCCAAGCGTCCGAACGGCAAGTTCCTGTTCATCTCCGCAGGCTCCGGCATCACGCCCAGCCTGTCGATGACACAGTACCTGTTCGACCGCGGCCAGTCGCCCGACGTCTGCTTCATCAACTGCGCCAAGCGCCCCAGCGAGATCATCGCGCGGCGCCAGCTTGAGGGCATGGCGGCGCGGGTGCCCGGCATCAAGCTGCACTTCGTGGTGGAAGAGGACGATCCCTATCAGGTCTGGACCGGCTACCGCGGCCAGCTGAACCAGATCATGCTGGGCCTGATTGCCGGCGACTACCTGGAGCGCGAGGTCTACTGCTGCGGGCCGGATCCGTTCATGCAGGCCGTGCGCGACATGCTGAACGGCCTGGGCTTCGACATGGAGAACTACAACCAGGAAAGCTTTGGCGCGCCGGTGGAGACCGAGGCAGACGCGCCGGAGCTGGACGATGTGGTTCCCGAGGAAACCGCCGCCGCCGAGATCACCTTTGCCGCGTCGGGCGTGACCGCAAACTGCACCGAGACCGACACTGTGCTGGCGGTGGCCAAGGCGTCGGGGCTCAACATCCCGTCGGGCTGCACCTTCGGCATCTGCGGCACTTGCAAGGTCAAGAAGACCGCAGGCGATGTGCATATGGTCCACAACGGCGGCATCTCGGAAGAGGATGTGGAGGCGGGGTACATCCTGGCCTGCTGCTCCAACCCGATTGGCCGGGTTGAGGTCGCGATCTGACCATAAAGAAGGGCGCGCGCCGGCATGGCGCGCGCCCTTTTCCTTTCCAAGCGCCTGATCAGGCTTCCAGTGCCAGCTTGTGCACGTGGATTTCGTTGATCGGGTGGCTTTCGGCGCCGATGATGCCGGGCCGGGCGTGGCGGTAAAGCGAGCGCCAGTAGGGCTGGATGATGGTGCCGTCCTCGCGCATGAATTTTTCGATGCCTTCCATGTGCCCGCGGCGGGTGTCGGCGTCGGCAATGGCTGAGGCGGTTTCCAGCATGGAGTCGAACTCAGCGCTGGCCAGCCCGGTTTCATTCCAGGCAACGCCGGTTTTGTAGGCCAGCGTCAGCACCTGCACCCCCAGCGGGCGGTGGCCCCAGTCGGTGGAGCTGAACGGGTACTTGTCCCAGTCGTTCCAGAAGGTGTTGCCGGGCAGCACGGTGCGTTTGACCTTCAGCCCCGCATCGCGCATCTGCGCCGCCAGCGCGTCCGTGGTGTTGCGGCGCCAGTCGTCGTCGATGGAAATCAGCTCATGCTCGAAGTCGAGCATCCCGGCCTCCTCCATCAGCTGGCGCGCGGCCTCTGCATCGCGCACCGGCGCGCCGATATCGGCGTATTCCGGATGGATCGGGCAGACATGGTGGTTTTCCGCCAGGGTGCCGCGGCCGTCATAGCCGAGCTCCAGCAGCACCGCGTTGTCGCAGGCCAGCGCCAGGGCGCGGCGGACGCGGGCGTCGGCATAAGGTTGCATCCCGTCCACCTCGGCGTCGCGGTTGGTGCGCAGGACCAGGGTGTTGGCCGAGACCGACTCGCTGACGTTCCAGCCGATGGAGGTGAAGATGTCGACATACTCGCCCACGGTCTCGTAGGTCATGTCGATTTCTTCGGATTCTGCTGCCGACAGGTGGGTGGCGCCGTCGGTGCCGAAGTCAATGAACTCGATCCGGTCGAGATGGGCGCCTTCGCCCCACCACTGGTGGTCCGGGTCCTTTTCCAGCACCGCCTTAACACCGACCTCGTATTCGACCAGCCTGTAGGGGCCGGTGCCGATGGGGTCGGCGCCCGGATCGCCGGACCAGCCGTCCGGCACGATGGCGGCGGGGTATTCGGTCACCGCCGGGATGATGGTGATATCGGGGCGGGTGAGCTTCACCTTGAGGGTCAGCTCGTCCACCACCTCCAGCGCGCCTTCGGCGGGGCCGTCGCCGGCCTCGTTCTGCAGCGATCCCATGCGGGCGGCCATCGAGTTGCCTTCCCATTTGCCGTCGCACCAGCGGGCAAAGTTGTAGGCCACGTCCTTGGCCGTCAGGGTGCCGCGGCCATCGTTCCAGTGCACCCCGGGGCGGATGTGCAGCAGGTATTCGGTGGCGTCCTCGTTGACCTCCCAGCTTTCCAGCAGGCGGGGTTCAAAGGTGCCGTCGGCGTTGTACTGCACCAGGTATTCCATGTAGCCGCGCACCAGGTTGCCCAGCTGCGGCCAGTTGAACAGCGGCGGGTCGAGCAGCGCGCGCACCACCTGCTGGATGCGGATGGTGCCGCCTTCCTGGGCATTGGCCGCCGCTTGCACCGGCTGGCTGAGGCCGATCATCCCGTAGGCGGCAGAGGCGGTCACCCCCAGCGCGGTTGCGCGGCTCAGGAACTCGCGCCGGTCCAGCTTGTGTTGCGCAACTTCCTCCGCATGCATCCGCACCGCGGGGTGGAGAGATTCCCTGTTGTAGTATTTGGTCATTTTTATGGTCCTTTGGTTGAAGGCGTCCGCCCCTAGCATGAAGGAGCGGCGGAGCTTGTAAAGTGGCGAATGGCTGCGCTGCCCGTCCGCAGCCATCCGCCTGGGGAGATCCTTATTCCGCCGGCTCCTGGGTGACGGTGGTGGCCAGGCCTGCCTGTTCGCGGCGGCCGTCGTTGTAAATCGCCTTCACCAGGGCGGCGCATTGCAGCACCATCACCAGTGAAAACGGCAGGGCGCCGATCACCATCGCGGTCTGGATCGCCTTGAGGCCGCCGACCAGTAAGAGCGCCGTCACCACCGCGCCAAGCGCCACGCCCCAAAAGACGATGTGGGGGCGGGCCTTGGGGCCTTCGTCGCCTGCGGCGTTGATGGTGTTGACGATCAGCACCGCGCTGTCCGCCGTGGTCACCAGGTAGGTCATCAGCAGGATCACGATCATCACCGACATCGCCCAGCCCAGCCAGGGCGACAGCATGTACTGCACCATGGCAAAGATCTTGTCGCCATCGGGGGCTGAGCTGATCTGGCCGCCTGCGCCGCCGTGCAGCTCCAGGTCGATGGCGGTGCCGCCCGCCCAGGTGAACCAGACAAAGCACATCAGCGACGGCACGATCATCGCGCCCAGCACGAACTCGCGGATGGTGCGGCCCTTGGAGATGCGGGCGAGGAACAGGCCGACGAAGGGCGCAAAGGCAATCCACCAGGCCCAGTAGAACACCGACCAGCCGCCCTGCCAGCCTTCGAGCTTGGAGGCGACGCTGTCCGGGTTGCCGTCGCCGGTCCAAACCCGGAACAGCATGTCGGGCATTGCGATCAGGTAGTCCCACAGGCCGACCAGCAGCGCCTGCAGGCCAAAGAAGGTGGAGCCGAACAGCAGGAAGAAACTCAAAAGCGCAATGCTGAGCACCATGTTGATGTTGGAGAGCCACTTGATGCCCTTGCCCACACCGGACAGTGCCGACGCGGTAGAGGCCGCCATGATTACCAGAATCGCGACGATGACGCCGGTGGTGTTGGCGGTGCCGCCCTCGTTGGTCAGCCCGCCGATACCGATGCGGGTTAGGCCGGAGACAAACTGTTCAACCCCGAACCCCAGCGTTTGTGCGACGCCGAGGATGGTGGCGACCACCGCGACGATGTCGACGGTATGGCCGATGGAGCCGGAGAGGCGGGCGCCGAACAGCGGCGTCAGCGAGGAACGCATGGTCAGCGGCAGGCCGCGGCGGTAGCTGAAGAAGCCAAGCGCCAGCCCGGCAATCGCATAACAGGCCCAGGCGCCCAGTCCCCAGTGCAGGAAGGACCATTTGTAGGCCATGCGGATGTTGTCCACAGTGCCGCCGTTGGTGAGGCCCTGGATGACTTCGGGGTTGTTGTTCCAGTGGTAGATCGGCTCGGCCACGGCCCAGGTCAGCATGCCGACCCCGATGCCTGCGCCGAACATCATCGAAAACCAGGAGAAGTTGGAGAATTCGGGCTGGTCGCCATGCTGCCCCAGCTTGAGCCGCCCGGCAGTGGGCCAGATCGCAAGTGCTGCGCAGCACAGCACAAACAGCGCCACGGTCCAGATGTACCAGGCCCCGAAGGAGGCGAGGATGAAGCCGTTGATCGAATTCAGCACCGCGCCCGACTGTTCCGGGAAGGCGATGGCCCAGACCACCAGCCCGCCGATCATCAGCTTGGAGGAGATGGTGACGATCTGGCTGAAGCCCCGGTAAAAGCCGCGGTCGGATGTGCCGATCGGCAGATCCGTCAAAGGAGGTTTGATTGACATAGAGTATCCCTGTTTCCCTTGCTCTGCCGGTTGACGCCGCCGGGGCTGCGGCTTTAGCAGAACTTACGCAGGGCATTTTCTGTTATAAAAATTTCGCCTTTTGCAGTAGGCAATTATTTATGGATGACATTAGCAGCATTAATAGGAAGCTGAGCTACAACCTGGTCGCGCTGCACACCTTCGACCTAGTGGCGCGGCATGGAAACTTCACCGGCGCGGCAGAGGCGCTGGGGCTGACGCAGTCGGCGGTTTCGCAGAAAATCAAGGGGCTTGAGACTGAATTGGGCATTGCCCTGTTCCGGCGCGGGCACCGCGGGGTATCGCTGACCAACGAGGGGGTGCGGCTGCTCAATGTGGTGCGCCCTGCGATGACGCAAATGGGCAATTCCGTGTCATCGCTGCTGGAACGCAAGTCGCGGCCCAGGGTGCGGATTTCAGCGGATTTTGCGTTTTCCAGCTTCTGGCTCTTGCCGCGGCTGTCGCATCTGCGGGCGGAGCTGGGGGATGAGATCGAGATCCAGATCCTGGCCAGCCAGGTGCCGCCGGATGACTATGGCGAGGATTGCGATATCAAGATCCACGTCGGCCCGCGCAGCAGTATGGGCGATGGCGACGTTATGCTGCTGCAGGAGCGGGTCGGTGCGGTGTGCAGCCCGGCCTATCTGGAGAAGCATGGCCCGGTGCCCTCGGCCGCCGGCCTGCTGGACTGCCAGCTGCTGAGCCTGTCGAAACCGGCCTCGGCCGAGTGGCAGACCTGGCAGGGGTGGTTTGACCGGCTGGGCATCGCGGGGGAGCGGTCGAAGCACTACATCAGCTTCAACAACTACGACATGGTGGTGCAGTCGGCGGTGTCCGGCGACGGCATTGCGCTGGGCTGGCTGGGGCTGATCGACCGGCTGCTGCAGAGCGGCGCGCTGGTGCAGGCGGTGCCCGATGTGGTGGTGAGCGACGCGGGCTATGTGATGTCGCGCGACTACTCCAGCCGCCTGCAGGGGCCGAGTTTGGTGTTCGACTGGATTGCCGAACACTTGGCGGGGCAGGTCAGGCGGTAAAGGCTCTACCAGCCGCGGCGGCCCAGCAGGGCATGCAGCCGGTTCTGCGGCGCAAAAGCATCGACCGGAGCGGGCTGGGTGAGGTCCTGCAGCACCCGGTGCACCAAGAGCGCGCCGAGTGCGGCAAAGATCATCCCGCCGGCGGCCTGGCCCAGCAGCACCCCCGGCGCGCCGGCCAGATAGCCGCCCAGCACCGCCAGCGGCCAGGTGCCCAGGGTGTGGCGGCCCCAGTTGATCCAGGTGGAATAGACCGGACGGCCCAGGTTGTTGAAGCTGGCGTTCTCGACAAAGATTACGCCATTGAAAAAGTAGGCCAGCGCCAGCGGCCCGCAGAACAGGTAGATCAGCGTGCGGGTCTCACCGGTGGCGGAGAACAGATCGGCAATCGGCACCCTGAGGGCAAACAGCACCGCCGCCATCAGCAGCACGTAGACCGCGGTGAAGGTAATGCCGGCCATAAAGGCCTGGCGGACGCGGGCGAACTGCCCGGCGCCGAAGTTCTGCCCGATAATCGGGCCGATGGCGCCCGACAGTGCGAAGATCACCGAGAAGGCCACCGGCATCAGGCGGCCGATTACCGCCATGCCGGCCACAGCCTCAGTGCCGAACTGGGCAATCTCGCGTAAAACAATGGCGTTGCCGACCGGGGTGGCGACGTTGGTCAGAACCGCCGGCAAAGCAATCGCCCGGATCGCCCGCAGATCGCCTGCAACCTGCGCCGGCGCTGGCCGCATAAAGCCCTGGTGCACCCGGATCGCAGGCCAGAACGCGGCCGCGAACATACAGGCGCGTGCCAGCACCGAGGCGATGGCCGCCCCGTTCAGCCCCAGTCCCAGGCCAAAGATCAGCAGCGGATCCAGCACCGCGTTAAGCCCGCCGCCATAGAGCGTCGCGACCATAGAGCGGCGGGCATCGCCATGGGCGCGCAGCACGGCCATGCCGGTCATCGCCAGCGCCATCACCCACATCGTCGGCAGGATGATCCAGACATAGCGCATCGCCAGCCGCAGCACCTCGCCACCCGCGCCTAGCAGCGTCAGGATCTGCTCCAGATAGGCGAGCACAACAACGGGCATCAGCAGCCCGGTCAGGACGCCGATGGCGGCGACGCTGGTGGCGTAATGGCGGGCTTGGTCCGGCCGGCCCGCGCCCAGCTCCCGCGCCACCAGCGAGCCTGCGGCAATCGACAGGCCGATATTGATCGAGTTGGTGAAGAACAGCAGGGTGCCCGCATAGCCCACGGCGGCGGCAAGTGCGTCATTGCCCAGCATGGCGATAAAGGCCATGTCGACAAAATCGACCGCGAACATCGCCATCAGCCCGATGCTGGCTGTCAGCGACATGCGCGTCACATGCCGCATCAGGCTGCCGGTGAGGAAGACCGCCTTGGGTTCCGCCTGGTCTGCCATCCATTGCCCCTTTCAGCGTTCGAGCACCTGCGCCCGTGACGGGCAAACGCCAGGCTGTCCCGGACAGTTCCGCGCATCTGCATATGACGAAGCCACCGGTACCGGGTTGTTAACCTGCGCCGCGGCGTGTCTGGCAGCCGGCTCAGTCAGCAAACAGGTGGCGGGTTGCGGCAAGCTCCATCGCCTTGTCGCCTGACAGAGACAGGAAGCCGCTGAGCTGGCCCGCGTTTTCCTCGGCGCTTGCGCCCTCGCGCACGTGGAACAGCTGGTTGAACCCGGCATCGCGGATGCGGTCGCCTTCGTGCAGGATATCGTTCCGGATTGTCGGCAGCAGCCGGTCCAGGGCGAGCTGCGGTGTGCGCTCGCCCGCGAGGCCGACCCGGTGGGCGTGGCCGACCAGGTAATCATCGCTGAACTCGCATTCGATGTGCAGGAAGCGGGTCGAGGAGCGGTCGGAATGGAAATCATTCATCAGGTCGATGGCGCCGGGGTCCAGGCAGATGATCAGCTGATCCGTCTCGTAGTATTCGAACAGCATCCGCATCAGCGCCCGGCGGTGGCGGGTGCGCTTCATCAGGGCCGTCTGGATGCCGCCCAGGTCCGGCAGCGGGGTGTTTTCCTCGTTGAACAGGTACTCAATGGCGGGGATGTTGGTCACCTGGCGGATCTGCTCCAGCAGCCGCTTGGCCACGTGCCATTTCTTGCAGACCACGATCAGCAGCTCGCGCTCGCGCCCCAGGGTGCTTTCGGTTTCCCAGAACCGCGGCGCAAAGCGGCGCCCGATGCGGCCGCGCTGGGCCAGGAATTGGTACAGGCTTCGCCCCTCGTTGGAGATCTGGAAATCCACGCCCTGCGCCGCATAGAGCCGCCCCAGGCGGGATTTCAGCTCCTTGGCCTCAGGGCTGATCTTGCGGGCAAACAGGAAATCCTGGCTGAGCAGCAGATCATAGTGATCATTGTGGAAGCTCACCGGCATGCCGTAGTCGGTAAACATCAGGAAGGTGAGGGTACGGCTTTCGATCTCCTGTTCGGGAATCAGGTGGCGCACCAGGGTCTGAAAGAAGGTTTCATCCGGGATCCAGGTGGAGCGGAAGAACCGCATCACATCGCGGCGTTCGCGGATGAAGTCCAGGATCCACTCCACCGTGCGCCGCCGCAGGCACCACCACTGACTGCCGATCTGCACCTGAATATCTGACGGTATTTCGCGCTGCAGCCCCAGCCGTTTCTGCAGCTCGTGGCTCCAGTAGAACAGCTGCTTGTGCTTGCGCTCGTTGAAGAAGTGCCGGTAGATCAGCCGGCCTTCCTTCATGCCGGTCTTGATCCAGTCGCTTTCAAAGAAGTCGAAGCTCTCGATAAAGTCCTTGTCGTGCGCGTCCAGGAACCGGTGGGCATATTCCGCCGTCTTCACCGCCATGCAGTCGCCGGACAGCATGTAGAAATGGGTTGCGCGCGGAAACTCCTCCACCGCGCTGTTCAGCGCGTGCAGGGTGGCCTGCACCAGCGACCACTCCCCCCAGCCGCATTTGATCCGCTTTCCCGCGAAGGCCACATTCGGGTTGTCCGCCAGCGCCGTCCGGATCATCCGGTAGTCTTCCGGCGCCGCCCGCCCGTCGAAGTGGATGGACATGTAATCGCCAGCCGCAGTCAGCCGCTCAGCCTGCTGGATGATCGCCTCGGGGTCTTTATGGCAGAGCAGGATATATGCGATTTTCGCCATAGGGTGGACGGAGCGCCTCGACTTGCCTGATTGTTTCCCTTGATAGGCGGGCTGAAGGCACGAATAAACCAGATAGTTTCCGTTTCGGTAAACATATGCGATGAAGCTGGGAATGGCGTGAACAAGATGAGGGCAGCGGATGGGGTTCCCCGGCACCTGGATGACGGAAAGTGAAAGTGTGGTCTACCGGGTGGTGCCGAAATGCGCTTGCTCGACGATCGGGCAGATCCTCTACTACTCCGATCACGGCACATTCTTCGACGGCGACATTCACGACGCCAAGGAGGGGCTGCACAAATGGGCACAGGAGCACAGCCAGGGGCCGATCACCCGCAATGTGCAGGGGCAGCGGTCCTATGCTTTCACATGTGTGAGAAACCCCTATACCCGCATCCTCAGCTCCTTCTTCGACAAGATCTGCGGCATCCAGCGCAACGGCCGCCGCTACCGCGGCAACCTGGTGCCCAAGCTGGCCTATGAGTACGGGATCGAAGTCGGCGGTGAGGACGGCAAGCAGGAGTTCGACCAGATCGCCAGCTTCCGCCGGTTCCTGCTGTTTGCCCGCGACACCATCCGCTGGCGCCGCCCGATGGACCCGGACATCCACTGGTCGGCAATGTCGGGGCATGTCTCGACCTTCATCCTGAACGGCGGGCGTTACAACCAGATCTTCTGGACCGAGGCCTTCAACGACGGCATGCAGCAGGTGCTGGACGCGATCGAGACGCCGCATCCGGTGGACCTGACCGCAATCCCGCGCTTCAACGAAAGCGAAGGCCACGGCCCCAAGCGCGCGCACGCCGTAGAGGATTACTTCGACGATCTGTCGATGCATCTCGTCTACGAGATCTACAAGCGCGATTTCGAGCTGTTCAAATACGATTTCGAGAACCCGGCCAACAAGATGCCGGTGGGCGAGATCGACCTGGACGAGGTGCACGCCAAACTGGGGGAGTAGGCGGACAGGGCCGCAAGCGGGAGCTCCCGCGCCTTTGCCGCTGCATCAAAGATGCAGTTCAAAGCCTTGGGCCCGGCGCCGCTGACGCGGCGCGGGCGGGTGGTGCAATCGGCCATACGGCTTCACCTTTGCCCAAATACTCCCGCCGGAGGCGCGCCGTGCGCCAGCACGGCGCTTGGCCCAACGCGGCTTGGCGTGCTGGCGGCAGCCAGCGGGCCATAGCGGCGGCGGGAGAGCTTTGCGGATGAAAGAAATCTGCTGAGAAGCGGTTCAGGGGCAGGTCTGCCCTGAACGCGCCTGGCCCATTGTTTTGCGCCTGAAACCGCCTCAAGGGCAAGCAGCTGCGCCGCCGCGCCTTGCGCGGCCCCTTGACCCGGCCCCCGGCGCGGAGAGCAGAAGAAAACCCGCCGTTTTGAGGCGGCGGGTTTTGCTTTGCTTCGATATTGAATGGCCTCAATCCTCGTCAGGCAGCGCGCGCACAGCGCCTTTGGCGGCGGAGGTGGCCAGCAGCGCATAGGCCTTCAGTGCCTTGGAGACCTTGCGCTTGCGCGGCTCGGCGGGTTTCCAGCCCTTGGCGTCCTGTTCCTCGCGCCGCACCGCCAGTTCCTCGTCGGATACCGCGAGGTGGATGGTGCGGTTGGGGATGTCGATCTCGATCTTGTCGCCTTGGCGCACCAGGCCGATGGTGCCGCCTTCGGCTGCCTCGGGCGAGACATGGCCGATCGACAGGCCGGAGGTGCCGCCGGAGAAGCGGCCGTCGGTCAGGAGCGCGCAGGCTTTGCCGAGCCCCTTCGACTTGAGGTAGGAGGTGGGGTAGAGCATTTCCTGCATCCCCGGACCGCCGCGCGGGCCCTCGTAGCGGATCACCACCACGTCGCCCTCCTTGACCTTGCCGGTCAGGATGTCGTTCACAGCTGCGTCCTGGCTTTCGCAGACATAGGCCGAGCCGGTGAATTTCAGGATGTGCTCATCGACGCCGGCGGTTTTCACGATGCAGCCGTCCCGCGCGATATTGCCGAACAGCACCGCAAGGCCGCCGTCCTGGCTGAAGGCGTGCTCCTTGGCGCGGATCACGCCGTTTTCGCGGTCGGTGTCCAGCTCCTTGTAGCGGTTGGCCTGGGAGAACGCCTGCGTCGTGCGGACGCCGCCCGGTGCCGCCTTGAACAGCGCCTCAGCCTCAGGGTTGTTGGCAACCTTGATGTCCCACTTGGCAATCGCCTCGCCCATGGTGGCGGTATGCACGGTGTGGCAGTCCTCGTGCAGCAGCCCTGCGCGGCTCAGCTCGCCCAGGATCGAGAAGATGCCGCCGGCGCGGTGCACGTCCTCCATGTGGACGTTGTGGATGTTGGGGGCCACCTTGCAGAGGCAGGGCACCCGGCGGCTGAGGCGGTCCATGTCGGACATGGTGAAGTCCACCTCGCCCTCGTTGGCAATGGCCAGCAGGTGCAGCACGGTGTTGGTCGAGCCGCCCATGGCGATGTCCAGGCTCATCGCGTTTTCAAAGGCTTCAAAGGTCGCGATTTCGCGCGGTAGCAGGCCCTTCTCTTCGTCCTGGTAGTGGCGCTTGGTGATCTCGACGATCTTGCGGCCGGCTTCCAGGAACAGCTCCTTGCGGTCGGCATGGGTGGCGAGCGTCGAGCCGTTGCCCGGCAGCGCCAGACCCAGCGCCTCGGCCAGGCAGTTCATCGAGTTGGCGGTGAACATGCCCGAGCACGACCCGCAGGTCGGGCAGGCGTTTTCCTCGATGTGCTTCACCTGCTCGTCGGTGAACTTGTCATCCGCGGCGGCGACCATGGCGTCCACCAGGTCGATTTTTTTCATGTCGAGATCGGCAATGTCGATCTTGCCCGCTTCCATCGGCCCGCCAGAGACGAAGATTGCCGGGATGTTGAGGCGCATGGCGGCCATCAGCATGCCGGGTGTGATCTTGTCGCAGTTGGAGATGCAGACCATCGCGTCGGCGCAATGGGCATTGACCATGTATTCGACGCTGTCGGCGATCACCTCACGCGAGGGCAGCGAGTAGAGCATGCCGTCATGGCCCATGGCGATGCCATCATCCACCGCGATGGTGTTGAACTCCTTGGCGACGCCGCCTGCCGCCTCGACCTCGCGGGCGACCATCTGGCCCAGGTCCTTGAGGTGCACGTGACCGGGCACGAACTGGGTGAAGGAGTTGACGATGGCGATGATCGGCTTGCCGAAATCATCGTCCTTCATGCCGGTGGCGCGCCACAAACCGCGCGCGCCCGCCATGTTGCGGCCATGGGTGGAGGTTCTGGATCGGTACTTTGGCATCAGGCTGGTTCCCTTAGTCTTTGCCCTCAGGGACACGATTTGCGCAATAAAGGCAACCGGGCGGGGCTCTCTTCGGTAATATTGGCGCAGATTGCGCCGGATTTCAGTGGCGAAATGTCTCTGGTGGTGGTTCTCAGGCGCGTACCGGGGCGGGGTCGGGCGGCTTCAGCCAGTGATTTACCGCCAGCCCCAGCACCAGCGCCCAGAACGGTGCGCCGATTCCCAGGAAACTGATGCCGGAGACCGTAGTCATGAAGGTGATCAGCGCCGCCTCGCGCCCCTGCGGTTCTGCCAGCGCGGCTGACAGGCTGTTGCCGATGGTCGCCAGCAGCGCCAGGCCCGCCACGGTGGCGACCAGCGCCTTGGGTGCGATCAGGAACAGGCTGATGACAGTGGCGCCGCCAAGCCCCACCAGGATGTAGACAAGGCCCGTCATCACGCCCGCCAGATAGCGGGTGTCCGGGTTCTCGTCCGCCTCCGGGCCCGCGCAGATGGCGGCGGTGATGGCGGCGAGGTTGAAGGCAAAGCCGCCGAAGGGGGCAAGCAGCAGCGACGCCAGGCCAGTGACGGTGAGGCTGGCAGACACCGGCGGTTCATAGCCGCAGGCCTTCAGCGCCACCACGCCGGGCATGTTCTGCGAGGACATGGTGACGATATACAAGGGCAGGCCAATGCCGATCAGCACCGGCAGCGAGAAGGCGGGGATGACGAACTCCGGCCGCGCCAGGGTCAGGTCCAGCGCCTCCAGGCTGCCGAATGCGCCGGTGCCTGCGCACCAGGCCACGCCCGCTGCCAGCACCGCGGGGATAGTATAGCGTGGAAACAGCTTGCGGCCCGCGAGGAAGGTGAGGCCCATAACGGCGACCAGCGCGGTGTCGGTCTGCAGCGAGGTGAAGGCGGAAAGCCCGAACTGGAACAGGATGCCCGCCAGCATGGCGCTGGCCAGGCTCTCCGGGATCAGGCGCGAGAGGGCGGCGAACCAGCCGGTAACGCCGGTGAGGGTCAGCAGGACTGCGCACAGGAGGAAGGCGCCCACCGCCTCTGCCAGCGGAACGCCATTGAGGCTGACCGCAAGCAGCGCCGCGCCCGGCGTCGACCAGGCGGCCAGGACCGGCATCCGGTAGATTAGCGACAGCAGCAGGCTGGTGAGCCCCATGCCGAGGCCCAGCACCAGCATCCAACTGTTGGCCTGGGACTGGGTGGCCCCGACGGCCTCGATCGCCTGAAAGATGATGGCGACCGAGCCTGTATAGCCGACCAGCACGGCAACCGCGCCAGAGACGATATGCGACAGCTTCAGATCCTTGAGCATGCGGGTTTTCCTCTGGCGCCGGATCGGGTAGGGGTTTTGTGCGTTATAGCGCACACTACATCCCGTGCGTTATAGCGCACAAGGCTTTTTTGACGGGCGGAGACAATGAGCGACGACGGCATCACCTTGAACCTGCGGGAAATCCGGGCAGCGGCGGGACTTAGCCTGTCAAAGGCGGCAGAGGCCACCGGGGTTAGCAAGGCGATGCTGGGGCAGATCGAGCGCGGCGAATCAAGCCCGACGATTGCGACGCTGTGGAAGATCGCCAAGGGATTCCACCTGCCGCTGACCGCCCTGATCGGCGAAGCAACCCGGCCGGTGGGGGAGGCCGCCGGGGTATATGAGACCGTGCAGTTCCCCGGCAGCATCGGGGTCAAGATCGTGTTTCCCTTTGACCCGCTGTTGGGCGCCGAGACCTTTCAGGTGACGCTGAAGCCGGGCCAAAGCCACCAGTCGCAGCCGCATGACACCGGGGTGACCGAGGAGGTCTATGTGCTGCATGGCTCCATGGAGGTGCTGAAAGACGGGGAATGGGTGCCGCTGGAGGCCGGCCAGGGCCTGCGCTTTGCTGCCGATCAGCCGCACGGCTACCGCAGCCTGGAGACCGGCGCAGCCTTTCTCAACATGCATCACTACCGGCAGGCGGTTCTGACGCAGCGGGATTAAGGTGCTTCACTTGTGTATTTTCCCCGGGGTGCCTACCAATTGCGCAAGTGATTGATGTTGCAGGTATTGGAGCCAGGGATGGACACGCTGCGCGGAAGCCTCCTGATGGTGCTGGCCATGGCGGCCTTTGCGCTGGAGGACATGTTCGTCAAATCCGCGGCCGCCAGCCTGCCGGTGGGGCAGATCCTGATCCTGTTCGGTCTCGGCGGCATGGCGGTTTTTGCAGGCCTGGCGCGTGCGCAAGGTCACGCCCCCTGGCACCCGGGTTTTGGCACGCGCCCGATGCTGTTGCGGTCCGTGTCTGAAGTCGCGGGGCGCTTGTGTTATACCTTGGCGATTGCGCTGACACCGCTGTCTTCGGCCTCGGCCATTCTGCAAGCGACGCCCTTGGTGGTTGCCGCGGGCGCGGTGGTATTCTTTGGAGAGACCGTCGGCTGGCGGCGCTGGCTGGCGATCGGACTGGGCTTTGCCGGGGTGCTGCTGATCCTGCGGCCGGGGCTTAGCGGGTTTGAGCCTGCCTCGCTGTTTGCGGTGGCTGGCACGCTGGGCTTTGCAGGCCGTGACCTGGCCACCCGCGCGGCACCCAAGGACATGAGCAACAACCAGCTGGGGTTCCTGGGCTTTGCGATGCTGGTGGTGGCCGGCGCACTTGCGCTGGGCTGGACCGGCGGCGCGGTCTGGCCGGCTCCGCGCAACTGGCTGGATATCGCGGCAGCCACGGTGATCGGGGTGATTGCCTATAACGCCTTGTCCGGCGCCATGCGGGCGGGCGAGATCTCTGTCATTGCGCCGTTCCGCTATACCCGCCTGGTATTTGCCATGGTGCTGGGGGTGCTGGTCTTTGGCGAACGCCCCGATGCGCTGACCCTGATCGGCAGCGCCGTCATCGTCGGCAGTGGTGTTTTCACGCTGCTGCGCAGCCGCAAGGTGTGAGCGCCATCTTGCGCCCGCCGCCGCGCGGCCTTACATCTGCCGCCCATGGCCAAGAAGAAGCAGACATCAGACCCGAACTACAAGGTGATCGCCGAGAACCGGCGGGCCCGTTTCGATTACGCGATCGAAAGCGATATCGAGTGCGGCATCGTGCTGGAAGGGTCCGAGGTCAAGGCGCTGCGCGGCAACGGCACCAATATTGCCGATTCCTACGCCGCAGTGGAAAACGGCGAGCTGTGGCTGGTGAACTCCTATATCCCGCCCTACGAGCAGGCCAAGGTGTTCAAGCATGAAGAGCGCCGCCGCCGCAAGCTCTTGGTGTCGCGCAAGGAGCTGGCCGACCTTTGGAACCTGACCCAGCGCAAGGGGATGACTCTGGTGCCGCTGGTGATCTATTTCAACCACAAGGGCCGCGCCAAGATCAAACTGGGCATCGCCAAGGGCAAGAAGCTGCATGACAAGCGCGAAACCCAGGCCAAGCGCGACTGGGGCCGCCAGAAGCAGCGGCTGCTGAAGGACGCCCGCTAAGGCCCTTGGCGAGAGCGCGCCGCTCCCTTTCATCTTTCTGAAAATACTTGCGCCGCAGGCCGGCGCCGCAAGGCGCTGTTCTGCAGCCGTCTGCTGTTGCAATATCCGACAAAATAAGTCAGACATGTGGTTCCCAGCAAATCCGCCTAAGGATCCAGCCCGGACGAAGAGGACAGCGCGCCTGCTGTCGGGACCATCGTAAGGGACAAGCGAATGAGTAGAGTTTCGCATGAGGCCGCGCTGGCGGCGCATGGATTTGACGAATTCGAGACCGGGCTGCTGCCGGTGCTGCGGCATTTTCTGATGAGCTATGAGACGCCGGACAGCCAAGCTTGGCAGCGGGCCTATATGGTGGCGGCGGAACGCTGGGGCGAGGCTATCGGGCTGCCCGCGGCGCAGGCGCTGATGAAACTGCTGCGGGCGGTGATGGACTGCCGGGACGGGCAGTTTGCCTACATTGATCCTTTTGACCTGGAACTGCGCGGGACCGTGACGCCGGAAGAGGCCGCGCTGCTGCGGATGCTGCATCACATGCGCCGGGACCAGACGCCGGGCGCGCGTGAAGCCGTCGCCGATGTCACCGGCGGGCAGATGGATCCGCATGTGATCCGGGCCGGCCTTGCCTTTGCGCACCGGTTTTCCGCGGGCCACGCAGCAGCCCGGCCGGAAGCTCCGCGATTGCGGGTGGTGGCCTGAAACCCCTGGGAAGGCAGGCGCGTCCATTTGATACTGACGCAAGCGCAGTGCCGGCAGGCAAGAGCCGCCAGCCTTATTGCACGCTGGTGATGTATTCCGTGATCTTCTCCCGGCCCAGCAGACGCTTGTGGGACTTCAGGGCGGGGCCGGCAAAGACGATCCGCAGGCTGTCGATCTCCAGAAGCGGTTGCAGCGCCGCGGCGGGCACGCCGATCACCCGCAGGATGGAAAGCTTCTTCAATCCGCTGAGCGGCGTCAGGTCGCGAATGCCGGTCCCCGAAATGCTGAGCTCCCAAAGCTCTCCCATCCCCTGAACCCCCTCCAGGTCCGCAACGGCAGTGTTGGTCACCGAGAGCTCCCGCAGGTTCTTGCCTGCGAGCGGTTTCAGGCTGCTAACCGCGGTGCCTTTCAGGGTCAGCTTGCGCAACGCGTTCAGCCCGGCCAGCGGAGAAATATCACTGACATTCGTGCCGTCCAGCGCCAGTTCATTCAGGTTTGCCGCATCCGCAATCGGGGCCAGCTCCGCCACCTGCGTGTCCGACAGGATCAGGGTCTGAAGCGCCGGTTTGTTCTGCAGCCCCTCAAGGCTTAGCAGCCGGGTGCCATCCGCCCGCAGCATCTCCAGCCGGTCCGAGGCGGCCAGCGCGGCAACGCTTTCCACCGGGCAGTTGGAAATCCAGGCCACCCGCAGATTTGCAGCGGCCAGCGGGCTCAGATCGGAAACCTGCGTGTTGAAGGCCAGAAAGACCTCCAGTTCCTTAAGGCCCTCGAGCGGGCTCAGGTCGGTAACGCCGGAATCTGCGATATTCAGGCTCTGCAGCCGGGTCAGGCGGCGCACAAAGGACAGGTCGGTGACGTCCTTGATGCCCCAGACCGACAGGTGCTCAAGCGCGGTCACGCCGGCCAGCGGAGTGAAGTCCGGCGCGCGGACAGAATCAAGGCTCAGCCGCTTCAGTTCCGGCAGGCGGGTGAGGGGGGTTATGTCGGGTGCGGTGATGCCGACCAGCGCCAGCCGTTCCAGCCCCGGCAACGCCGCCAGCGGCGAGAGGTCGACTGGCGCGTCAAAGCGCAAGTCAGCCATCAGTGTCAGTTCTTTCAGATCGCTGAACCGTTCCAGTCCCTGCAAGTCCGGAGTGTGGCGTCCTATCCGGATCTGCGCCTTCAAGTCATTGTCATTAATGCAAGTTTTTCCGATCTCCACGCAGCTTGCACGCAGCGCCTGGGGGCTGGCCAGACAAAGAAAAACGAGGAGGACTGGAATGATGCGTCGAAAAACGGGCATGGCAATAGACCTCTGCAATAATAAGCTCAAATTGTGTCTGCGGTTATTACCGGCACGTTAAAGCGCCGCAAGAAATTTGTAACCGCAGGCAGACGGCCGGGATAGCTTGCGCCGCTGTGCTGCCGGATGTACCCATGGCGCTAAGTGCAGACAGGGAGACGCTTTGATGCAGGACGATCCGAAGACGCTGGTTTCCACGGACTGGCTGGCCGCCCATCTTAAGGACCCGGATCTGCGGGTGCTGGACGCCTCCTGGTATCTGCCGCAGCAGGGACGCGACGCCAAGGCGGAGTATGAGGCCGCCCACATTCCTGGCGCGCGGTTCTTCGATATCGACGATATTTCCGACAACCGGTCTGACCTGCCGCATATGGTGCCGCCGGTCGAGAAATTCATGTCCAAGCTGCGCGCCATGGGCGTCGGCGACGGCCATCAGGTGGTGGTCTATGACGGCGCCGGCCTGTTCTCCGCCGCCCGTGTCTGGTGGCTGTTCCGGCTGATGGGCCAGACCAATGTTGCGGTTCTCGACGGCGGTTTCCCCAAGTGGCAGGCCGAGGGCCATCCGGTCGAGGATCTGCCGCCGGTGATCCGCGACCGCCATATGACCGTGCGGGTGCAGAACCACATGGTGCGCGACGTGACCCAGGTGTCTGCCGCCGCCAAGCTGGGAGACCATGAAATCATCGACGCCCGCTCTGCCGAGCGCTTCCGCGGCGACGCGCCGGAGCCGCGCGAGGGACTTCGTGCGGGCCATATACCGGGCTCCAAAAATGTCCCCTTCGGCCAGGTGCTGAATGACGACGGCACCATGAAGGATGCCGAAGGGCTGCGTGCCGCCTTTGAAGCTGCCGGCGTCGATCTGAGCAAACCTGCGATTACTTCCTGCGGATCGGGCGTCACCGCCGCCATCCTCAGCCTCGCCCTGGAGCGGACCGGCAAAACCGATCACGCGCTTTATGACGGGTCCTGGGTGGAATGGGGTGCCTTCCCGACCCTTCCCGTTGCTACCGGAGAGAACTGATGTTCGAGACCCTGAAACCCCAGCCCGCCGACAAGATCCTGGCGCTGATGCAGATGTACCGCGACGACCCGCGCGCGGATAAAATCGACCTTGGCGTCGGCGTCTACAAGAACCCCGAGGGCGTCACCCCGGTGATGCGCGCTATCAAGGCGGCGGAGCATAAGCTGTGGGAAGAGCAGACCACCAAGGCTTATGTCGGCCTGGCGGGCGATCCGGCCTACTCAGACGCGATGATCAAGCTGATCCTGGGCGATGCCGTTGCCCGCGAAAACATCGCTGCCGCAGCCACACCCGGCGGCACCGGCGCGGTGCGCCAGGCGTTTGAGCTGATCCAGATGGCCAACCCCAAGGCCCGCGTTTTCGTGTCGGATCCGACCTGGCCGAACCACGTGTCGATCCTGAACTACGTCGGCATCGAAACCGTCGTCTACCGCTACTTTGACCGCGACACCCGTGGCGTGAACTTCGACGGGATGATGGAAGACCTGAAGGGCGCTGAGAAGGGCGACGTGGTGCTGCTGCACGGCTGCTGCCACAACCCGACCGGCGCCAACCTGAACGAGGTGCAGTGGAAAGAGGTCATCGCGCTGCTGAACGAACGCGGCCTGATCCCGATGATCGACATCGCCTATCAGGGCTT
Source organism: Leisingera sp. ABM4_103 (assembly GCF_056158685.1). NCBI lineage: Bacteria > Pseudomonadati > Pseudomonadota > Alphaproteobacteria > Rhodobacterales > Roseobacteraceae > Leisingera > Leisingera sp. ABM4_103. The sequence goes on from NZ_JBSWTU010000005.1 coordinate 1,859,556, forward strand.
TGGCGACGGCCTGGAAGAGGATGCGCTGGGCGTGCGCCTGGTCGCCTCCAGCTGCCCCGAGACGCTGATCGCCGCCAGCTGCTCCAAGAACTTCGGCATCTACCGCGAGCGCACCGGCCTGCTGATGGCGGTTTCCAACGATGCCTCTGCGCAGGCGCTGAACCAAGGCACCCTGGCGTTCCTGAACCGGCAGAACTACTCCTTCCCGCCGGATCATGGCGCGCGGCTGGTGACAATGATCCTGAACGACGATGCCCTGCGTGCCGATTGGGCGGCAGAGCTGGAAGAGGTGCGCCTCGGTATGCTGGGCCTGCGTCAGAGCCTCGCGGATGAACTGCAGCGGCTGACCGGCTCTGACCGGTTCAGCTTCATCGCCCAGCACCGCGGCATGTTCTCTCTCCTGGGCACCACGCCGGAGCTGGTCGAGAAGATGCGGGTGGACAATGGCATCTACATGGTGGGCGACAGCCGCCTGAACATCGCGGGCCTCAATGCGCAGACCGTGCCGGTTCTGGCCAAGGCGATCGTCGACGCAGGCGTCTGAGCGTCATTCGTGTTAAGGTGAAAACGCGCCCGCGAAACGGGCGCGTTTTTCTATTGGCTCGAGGCCGCGCAAGACTTGTTGTGAAAGGTCTTGTCAAAAGTTTTCCAAAAACTGTTGCCCGTTTCAATTCTGGTAACGGGCTTGACAAGGGCGGGGCTCCCGCGCCTGTCAGCGTGCCTTGGCTGCGCCAAGACCCTTGCAGGCTTGGGCGTGGCACCGCTGGCGCGGTGCAGAGGAGGAACGAATCCGGGTCCCTCCGGCTGCGCCGAGGCAGCGGCGCTTGGCCCAACAGGGGGGATCATCTGTGATGATCCCGCGCCTGGCGGGAGTGCCCCGCCCAAATCGAAACGCGGCGCCTGAAGCAGGCGCCGCGCATTTCTTTCAAGGGCTGTAATGTCAGCTCGGCGAGAACTCCGGATAGGCCTCCATGCCCAGCTCCGCCATGTCGAGCCCGTTGACCTCGTCCTCTTCCTCGACCCGGATGCCCATGGTGGCACGCAGGATGATCCAGACCACGGCAGAGGCTGCGACAGTGAAGACACCCACCACGGCGATGCCGGTCAGCTGGGTCAGCAGGTTGGCTTCGGGGTTCGACAGAACCACGGCCACGGTGCCCCAGATGCCGCAGATCAGGTGCACCGGAATGGCGCCGACCACGTCGTCGATCTGCAGCTTGTCCAGGAACGGAACCGCAAAGACCACGATCACGCCGCCGATGGCACCGATCAGGGTGGCCAGGCCCAGGCCCGGGGTCAGCGGCTCTGCAGTGATTGCCACCAGGCCCGCCAGCGCGCCGTTCAGGATCATGGTCAGGTCAGGCTTGCGGAACAAAAGCTGGGTCAGCACCAGCGCCGCCACGGCGCCGCCTGCGGCAGCAGCGTTGGTGTTGGCGAAGATGCGCGAGATATCAGCCACGTCGCCAATCGAGCCCATTGCCAGCTGCGAGCCGCCGTTGAAGCCGAACCAGCCCATCCACAGGATGAAGCAGCCAAGAGTTGCCAGCGCCAGGTTGGAGCCGGGCATCGGGATGGTCTTGCCGTCCTTGTACTTGCCGATGCGCGGGCCCAGGATCAGCGCGCCGGTCAGTGCGGCCCAGCCGCCAACAGAGTGCACAACGGTCGAGCCTGCGAAGTCCAGGAAGCCCATCTCTTCCAGGAAACCGCCGCCCCACTTCCAGCTGGCCTGGAACGGGTAGATCACCGAGGTCAGCACGATGGTGAAGATCAGGAAGGGCCACAGCTTGATGCGCTCGGCCAGGGTGCCCGACACGATCGAAGCGGTGGCGGCGCAGAACATCAGCTGGAAGAAGAAGTCGGAGCCGGTGGAGGCATAGGAGTAATCATCCGCGCCTTCTGCGGTGATCCCCACGGCTTCCAGAACGCCGGGGCCAAAGACGCCGGACAGCACACCGTCGACGGCCCAATTGCCCAGCGGATACATAAGGTTATAGCCGATCAGCCAGTAGAACACCGCTGCCAGAGAGAACAGGGCCATGTTCTTGGTCAGCTGCATAGTGACGTTCTTGGAGCGCACCAGGCCCGCTTCCAGCATGGCAAAGCCCGCCGCCATCCAGAACACCAGGCAGCCGCCGATCAGGAACAGGAGCGAGTTCAGGATGAACACGGTGTCGGTTGCAGGGTTCACACCCGGGGCCGGGCCGTCCTGGGCCAGGGCCAGGCCCGGCAGCGCCGTCAGCGCCAGCGCGGCCAAGGGGAGTTTCAATTGCTTCATATGTCTTTCCTCCATGCCGGGCGCGCTCAGAGCGCCTCGAGATTGGTTTCGCCGGTGCGCACCCGCACGGCCTGTTCCACATCCAGAACAAAAATCTTGCCGTCACCGATCTTGCCGGTGCGGGCGGTCTCAGAGATGGCGCTGACGGCGGCCTCGGCCTGATCGGCGGGCACCACCAGCTCCAGTTTCAGCTTCGGCACGAAGTTCACTTCGTACTCGGCGCCCCGGTAGATTTCCGTGTGCCCGGCCTGCGCGCCGAAGCCCTTGATTTCGGTGACCATCAGCCCGCTGACACCCAGCGAGGTCAGCGCTTCGCGGACCTCGTCCAGCTTGAAGGGCTTGATGGCAGCTATGATCAGTTTCATCTCAGCATCCCCTGCATTTGCTTACGCCGGCCCCATGCCGATGCATTTCGCACTTGCAGCAAAACGGGCCGCCCGAGTCGTGCAAAGAAACGGCCAGCAAGTTTCCGCGCGTCTTTCTGCGAGCGCACAATAATTTTGCGCCTTTTGCCCGGTTCGCTTAAAAACCGGCCATCTGGCAAAAGGGGAAAGGTCCGGATTCTGCCCCTCTACAAACCGCGGCAGGCAGAGTATTGTCGCGGCAAACGGGCAAACCGGGCAGGAAATGACGATGGCTCAAGGATCCGGGCGCAAGCCTCTGGTGGCAGAAAAACGCTATTCCGCAGGCGGCAAGGGCAGGGCCTCTGCCGCGAAAAAGCCCGTGCGCAGGAAGCCCGCGCGCAAGGCAAAGAAGGCCGGGTTCTTCGGTCTGTTGTTCCGCAAGAAGACGCGCGCAAGGCCCGCACCGAAGAAGCGCGGCCTTATCGGCCTTTTGCTGGCGCCCTTTGCCTGGGCGTTCCGGCTGGTCTGGGGATTCACCTGGCGTATCGGCATGGTGGTCTGCGGGCTGATCGGCCTGGCGGTGGCTTTCCAGTATGCAAGGCTGCCGGAAGTCTCTGCCTACCTCGACGGACGCGCGCGCGGTTCGGTCACTTTGCTGGACCGCGAGGGCGAGGTCTTTGCCTGGCGTGGCGACCAGTTCGGCGGCGTGGTGACGGCGGATACCGTCTCGCCGCATCTGAAGAATGCGATCGTCGCGACTGAGGACAAGCGGTTCTACCGCCATTTCGGCATCTCGCCGCGCGGCATCGCCAGTGCCGTGCGCATCAACCTCAGCGAGGGCCGCGGGCCGTTGTCGGGCCATGGCGGCTCTACCATTACCCAGCAGACTGCCAAGCTCTTGTGCCTGGGGCGCGTCTATGACCCTGCTGAGTGGAAGAGCGAAAGCGCCTATGAGGCTGACTGCCGCAAGAGCTCGCTGTGGCGCAAGGCGACCGAGGCGGTATTTGCCCTGGCGATGGAGACCAAATACACCAAGGACGAGATCCTCTCGATCTACATGAACCGCGCCTATATGGGCGGAGGCGCCTATGGCGCCGAGGCGGCTGCGCAGCGGTATTTCGGCAAATCCGCCAACCAGCTGTCTCCGGCGGAAGGCGCAATGCTGGCCGGTCTGCTGACTGCGCCGTCCACGCTGGCGCCGACCAACAGCCTGAAGCGTTCGCAGGACCGCGCCGCGACCGTGCTGCGGCTGATGCAGGAACAGGGTTATCTCACCACCGCGGAGATGAAGCGCAACCAGGATAACCCTGCCCTGCTGAGCGAGGCCGCCGCGGCGCGGGCTGGCGGTTATTTTGCCGACTGGGTTATGGATACCATCCCGGACTTCCTGGGCGACCAGACCACCGAGGATGTGGTAATCCGCTCGACCTTGGATCAGCGCCTGCAGACGGCGGCTGAAGAAGCGCTGAAATACGTGTTCGAGAACAAGGTCCGTGAAGGCTCCAAGGCGCAGGCGGCGATTGTGGTGATGAGCGCCGACGGAGCCGTGCGCGCCATGGTCGGCGGCCGCAAGACGAAGGTGTCGGGTGTGTTCAACCGCGCCACACAGGCCAAGCGGCAGACTGGCTCGGCTTTCAAGCCGTTTGTCTACGCCACCGCGCTGGAGCTTGGCTATTCGCCGTATGACCGGGTGCTGGACGCGAAATACTGCCTGAACATTCCCGGTTCCGGCCAATGGTGCCCGGACAACTATACCCGCAAGTTCTATGGCGAGGTGACACTGGCGCGGGCGCTGCGGGATTCGCTCAACGTGCCGGCGGTGAAGATCTCCGAGGCCGTGGGCCGCGACAAGGTGAGCCGGGTGGCCCGGGACTTCGGCATCGACAGCGACCTGGCGGCAGGGCCCGCGCTGGCCTTGGGCGCCTCCGAAAGCAGCCTGCTGGAAATGACCGGGGCCTACGCTGGCATCCTCAACGGCGGCTCCTCAGTGACGCCTTACGGGGTGACCGAGCTGAAGCTGGTCGAGGACAGCAACGCGCTGATGGGCGCCAGCGGCGGTATCGGCGAACGGGTGATCCGCACTGAGGCGGCGCAGCAGCTGGTCTGGATGATGGAGAAGGTGATTGCCGGCGGCACCGGCCAGCGGGCGCAGATCCCGGGCTGGCAGGCGGCGGGCAAGTCCGGCACCACTTCGGCGGCCAAGGATGCCTGGTTCATCGGCTTCACTGCCGATTACGTGGCGGGCGTCTGGATGGGCTATGACGACAACACGCCGCTGTCCGGTGTGACTGGCGGCGGCCTGCCGGCCGAGATCTGGAAGGAAACCATGGTGCGGGTGCATGAAGGGCTGGAGCCCAAGCCGCTGCCGATGCTGGAACCAGCGCCGATAGCGCCGCCGCCGCAGGAACCGCGCCGCGAGCGCCGCCGCCGTCAGGGGCCGAACCTTGGCCAGGAGCTGGGCCGCGCGGTCGACAACATCCTGCGCGATATCCTGGGCAACTGACCGGCGTCGGGGCTGGCGGGAGCTCTCCCGCCTGTCTCAGGCCGCCTTGCGGAGGCCTTCGGCAGTTGGGCCCGGCGCCGCACCCAGAGGGTGCGGCGTGCGCTCTGCCCGCGGGGCAGGGCGCCAGACCCAACGGGAGCAAGGCATCACTGATGCTGCAGCGACGGGCAGGAGTGCACCTCTGAATGCGGGCAAATACCGTCAGCAGAACAAAAAAGGCTCCCCGCGGGGAGCCTATTTCTAGTCCAGTGACGGGGTGCTTCAGCTCAGCCGCTTCAGCTCTGCGATCAGCGCGTCAATGTCGCCCCGCTTGCTGTCCAGGATCGCGCCGATCTCGGTGCGTTCGGTCAGGAGGAGATTGACGCCTTCAATGAACATGTTGAAGAACAGATCCCGGCCGGAGCGGTCCGACACAAGGAACGTCACCTCGAAGGGGGACTGGCCCTTGAGGTAGGCTATGGTGCTCACCTCATACCACTTTTTCACCTTCTTGACGCCGGTCACCTCCAGCTTGCCGCCGATGAACTCGCGGAAGCGCTTGCCATACTTGCGCGAGATATAGCCCTGGAAGGCTTGGGAGAACGCCTGCTTCTGTGCGGAGGACGCCCGGCGTCCGTCAGAACCCAGCGCATAGGCGGCGATATAGGAGGTGTCGCTGTAGCGCTGGAAGATCCGCTCGAAGTCGCGGTACATCGCGCTCTCGCCCTTGCCGGAGGCGATCACACGGTTTACGTCGGTGACCAGGCTGTTGATCAGCGTGCTGGCGCTGGCTTCGTTCAGCGCCCACAGGGCTTGCGGCGCGGTGGCCAGCACGGCGCCGGCACCTATCAGAAATTTGCGGCGGTCCATCGTCAGAATCCTTCGGTGTCCAGTTCGAACGGGTCGATTTCCTTGATCTCTTCGCCATCGCCCAGCTCGAACCGGCGGTTCTGCAGATAGATCAGGCGCGATTGCGCGTAGCTGTCGGCGCTCTCGTAGAGAATCGAATCGATCGTGTCGGAATAGTTGCCACGATCGCCCATGCGGCGCACGATTTCCGCATAGATGCTGATGTTGTCGGCAGTATTCTGCTCGACATATCCCAGCGGGTTGGTGAAGAAATCCACCGCAATCCCCGCGGCATCGCGGGAGGTGGAGGGGCCAAAAAACGGCAGCTCGACGTAGGCGCCTTCGCCAACGCCCCAAACGTGCAGCGTCTCGCCGAAGTCGGTATCGACTGGCGGCACGTTGAACTCGCTGGCGGGGTCAGCCAGGCCCGCAAAGCCCACTGTGGAGTTGATCACGAAGCGCGAAAACGCGTTGCCGGCCATCTTCAGATCGCCCTGCAGCAGCGCGTTGATCATTTGCCCCGGCATCGACAGGTTCTCGGCAAAGTGGGAGAAGCTGGTCACCATCGGCGGGGGAACAATTGCCACATAACCCTTGGAAGCAGGCCGGAACGCCAGCCGGTCGACCCCGCGGTTGAAGGCGTGAACTGTGCGGTTGGTCTTCTCGTAGGGGTCGAACACCTCGCCGGAGGCCCGCGCGACAGGATCCTGGGTGGCACAGCCAGCAGCGAAGGCGGCGAAAATCAGCGCAAACAGAAATTTATGCGGTCGCAACATATAGGGCATTCGGTTAAGTGTCCAAATTGATACTGGCGCCGGCGCGTCGGAGGGCAAATAAGGATTCTCCCGCCGTTTTCCAGTCTGATTGCATTTTTTTACCTGCTTGTGTCACAACTGATACAACCCAGACCATGATGCAACCCAGCCCTGACCCGAAGCCAAGGAACCACTAGTGCAGTCTGCCCATGAATAAAAGTGTTTATAAAAATGGCTATGAGGAACTGCGTGCCGTGCGGCGGCAGAGCCGTGGCCTTTACTGGTTTACCGGGATCTTCAGCTTCTTCGTGAATCTTCTGATGCTGACCGGGCCTTTGTACATGATGCAGGTCTACGACCGGGTGCTGGGCAGCCGCTCTGAGGCGACGCTGCTGGCGTTGTCGCTGCTGGTTGTGTTCCTCTATGGCATGATGGGGCTTTTGGACTATGCCCGCGGCCGGATCATGGCGCGGGTGGGGGCAAGGTTCCAGGCGGCGCTGGACAAACGGGTGTTCGACGCGATGATCCGCCGCTCGGCGGTCGCGCAGGACCCGGCTGCGCAGACCGGCCTCAGCGACCTGGAATCGGTTCAGCGGCTGATCTCCTCGCCGGTACTGACCGCCGCTTTCGACTTGCCGTGGACGCCGGTATTCCTGGCGGGCATCGCCCTGTTCCACCCCTGGCTCGGCCTGCTGGCGCTGGCGGGCGGGGCGGTGCTGGTGGTTATTGCTGTCTTCAACCAGTTGTTCACCCGGCTGCCGATGCAGAAGGCGAACATGACCGGCCACAAGGCCAATCTGATGTCCGAGGAGATCCGCAACGAAGCGGAGATGATCCAGTCCATGGGTATGCGCGGCGCCTCCTTCGAGCGCTGGAAGCAGGCCCGTGACGCGGCGCTGGCCGACAGCGTCACCGCCAATGACACTGGCGGCGGCTTCACCACGCTGACCAAGACGCTGCGGCTGTTCCTGCAGTCGGCGATGCTGGGCCTGGGCGCCTATCTGGTGCTGCAGGGCGAGGTGACACCGGGCGCGATGATTGCAGGCTCCATCCTGATGGGCCGGGCGCTGGCGCCCATTGAACTGGGCCTGGGCCAATGGCCGATGGTGCAGCGGGCGCTGAAGGGCTGGCACAGCCTGGCGGAGCTGCTGGACAAGGTGCCGGAGGAGGCCGCGCGCACCGCGCTGCCCAAGCCCAAGGCGCTTTTGGAGGTGCAGGGGCTGGCGGTGGTGCCGCCGGGCAGCAGCGCGCCGCTGCTGCGCAACGTGAATTTCCGTGTGCAGCCGGGTCAGGCGATCGGGGTGATCGGACCCTCCGGTTCCGGCAAGTCCACCCTTGCGCGGTCGCTCACTGGAGTCTGGCGGCCTGCTGCCGGATCGGTGCGGCTGGATGGCGCCTCGCTGGATCAGTACGCGCCGGACGTGCTGGGCGGGCACATCGGCTATCTGCCGCAGCGGGTGCAGGTGTTTGATGGCACTATCGCCCAGAACATTGCCCGCCTGAACCAGCAGCCCGATGCCGAGAAGGTGGTGGAAGCCGCCCGCAAGGCCGCTGCGCATGAGATGATTCTCAAGCTGCCCGAAGGCTATGACACGCGGGTGACGGCTTCCGGGGGGCGGCTGTCGGGCGGCCAGATGCAGCGGGTCGGCCTGGCCCGGGCGCTGTTCGACGATCCGGTGATCGTGATCCTGGACGAGCCGAACTCAAACCTCGACAACGAAGGCTCGATCGCGCTGAACCAGGCGATCAAGCAGATCAAGGCGGAAGGGCGCTCGGTGCTGATCATGGCGCATCGCCCGGCGGCGATCCAGGAGTGTGATATGCTCCTGGTGATCGACAAGGGAACCCAGACGGCCTTCGGGCCCAAGGACAAGGTGCTGCAGGAAATGGTCGCGAACCATCAGAACATCCGCCAGGCCACAGGCGCAGGAGGCGTGCGATGAGCGGGGATGGCAACTGGTCCGCGCGGCGGCCGCTGGTTATCGGGCTGATCGCGCTTCTGGTGCTGGTGGGCGGCTTCGGCTCCTGGTCGGTGCTGTCGTCGATCTCCGGCGCGGTGGTGGCAACAGGCCGGATCGAGGTCGACCGCAACCGGCAGGTTGTGCAGCATCTGGACGGCGGCATTGTCGCGGAAATCCTGGTGGATGAAGGCGACACCGTGCAAGAGGGCGACACGCTGATCCGGCTGGACGCAAATGAGCTGACGTCACAGCTTGTGATCACCGAAGGCCAGCTGTTCGAGCTGATGGCGCGCCGCGGCCGGCTGGAGGCGGAGCGGGACGAGGCCGAGGAAATCACCTTTGACCCGGAGCTGTTGAAAGCCGCCGAAAGCCAGCCGGAGGTCAAGGATCTGGTGGATGGCCAGCAGCGCCTGTTCCAGGCCCGCAGGGCCACCACCGCCCGCGAGATCGAGCAGCTGGAGAAACGCCGGGTGCAGATCGAGGAGCAGATCCGCGGCGTCCAGGCACAGCAGCAGTCGATGAAAGTTCAGCTGGAGCTGATCAACGAAGAGCTCAGCAACCAGCAATCGCTGCTGGACCGCGGCCTGGCGCAGGCGGCGACGGTGCTGAACCTGCGCCGCACCCAGGCCAACCTGGAAGGGCAGCTGGGTGAGCTGGTCGCCTCAGAGGCACAGGCCGAGGGGCGGATCACCGAGATCGACATCGAGATCCTGAAACTGGCCACCGGCCAGCGCGAGGAGGCGATCACCCGCCTGCGCGACCTGCGCTCGCAGGAGCTGGAGCTGGCCGAAACCCGCCGCTCGCTGCGGCAGCGGCTGGAGCGGCTGGATATTACTGCGCCGGTGTCTGGGATCGTCTACGGGCTGCAGGTGCAGACGCCGCGCTCGGTGATCCGCCCGGCTGACCCGGTGCTGTATCTTGTGCCGCAGGACCGGCCGCTGGTGATTGCGGCGCAGGTGGCGCCGACCGATATCGACCAGCTTTATACAGGGCAGGAGGTGACCCTGCGCTTCTCCGCCTTGGATCAGCGCAGCACCCCGGAGCTGTTCGGCCATGTGACCCAGGTTTCAGCGGATGCGTTTGAGGATCAGGGCAGCGGGGTGTCCTACTACCGTGCCGAGATCGAGCTCAATCCCGGCGAGCGCGAGCGGCTGCCTGAGGGTACCGTGCTGATTCCGGGGATGCCGGTGGAAAGCTACATCCGCACCGCCGACCGCTCGCCCATGGCTTACCTGGTCAAACCGCTGTCCGATTATTTCGTGAAAGCCTTCCGCGAAAGCTGACGGCAGCCGGAAACCGGCGCGGTTTCCGGCCATGAAAAGTCGAATTTTTCATGGCCGGTTTAATTGCATGAAACCGGCGCCGTTCACCTGCCGGACCAACGGGGCGGAAAGGCGCGAAGGGGCTTCGCATTTGCTCTTTCCGAAAGCCGCCGCGGCGGGTAGCGTCCCGGCCAGCAAAGACTCGGAGGAACTCGGCCATGAGCATCGAAGCGAAACTGAAAGAGCTGGGGGTGACCCTGCCCGACGCGCCGGCACCGGCAGCAAACTATGTGCCATATGTCGTCGCGGGCGACATGGTGTATATCTCCGGCCAGATTTCGGCCGATGACAATGGGCTGATAACCGGAACTCTGGGCGAAGACATGGATGTCGAGGCCGGGCAGGCCGCGGCCAAGCGCTGCGCAATCGCTCTGCTGGCGCAGCTCAAGGCGGCTTGCGGCGGCGATCTGGACCGGCTCGTGCGGGTGGTCAAGCTGGGCGCCTTTGTCAACTCGACCGCTGATTTCACCCAGCAGCCGCAGGTCGTGAACGGCGCCTCCGACTTCCTGGTCGAAGCACTCGGCGACATTGGCCGCCACGCGCGCTCCGCCGTCAGCTCGCCCTCTCTGCCGCTGGGCGTTGCAGTTGAAATCGACGGAGTCTTCCAGATCAAATGAGACCTGCCCTGCCTGCTGCCTTCCTGAACGTCCCGCTGGCCCACCGTGCCCTGCACGATGCGGCGGACGGGCGCCCGGAGAACAGCCGCGCTGCGGTGCGGGCAGCGCTGGCCGCAGGCTATGGCATCGAGATCGACCTGCAGCTGTCCGGCGACGGCTGCGCGATGGTGTTTCACGACTATGCGCTGGACCGGCTGGCAGAAGCTGCCGGTCCGGTCCGTGCGCGAAGCCGCGAGGAACTGGCTGCCATCCCGCTGAAGGGCGGCGATGGTGAAGGCATTCCGGATCTGGCCAAAGTGCTGGAGCTGGTGGCCGGCCGGGTGCCGCTGCTGATCGAGCTGAAGGACCAGCACGGCCAGATGGGGGTCACCAATGGGGCGCTGGAACGGGCTGCGGCCAAGGCGCTGGAGGGCTATCGCGGCCCGGTGGCGCTGATGTCCTTCAACCCGCATTCGGTGGCGGAACTGTCCCGCCTGGCACCCGAACTTCCGCGCGGCCTCACCACCAGCGCCTATGATCCGGCGGACTGGCCGGAGCTGTCCCGCGCCATGTGCGATGATCTGCGCGCGATCCCGGATTTTGAGCGTACCGGATCCAGCTTTATCAGCCACGAGGCCGGCGACCTGGCCCGGCCGCGGGTGCAGGCGCTGCGCAACGAAGGCGTGCCGGTTCTGTGCTGGACCGTGACGTCGCCGGCAGAGGAGGCCGCGGCCCGTGCCTTTGCCGACAATGTGACCTTTGAACAGTACCTGTCTCCGCTAACATCTTGATCAGGCTAAGCCGCACCCCACATCTGTGAAGTGGTGCGGAGGAAAGGCATGTCCCAGGCGCAAATCGAAATCCGGGTGCTGTCGTCGCTGTCGCAGGTCGCGGCGGCGGAGTGGGACGCCTGCGCCTGTCCCGAAGCGGCGGACGGAGGCCGTCCGCTCGACCCTTTTACAACCCACCGGTTTCTGAGCGCGCTGGAAGACAGCGGCTCTGTCGGGCCGGGCACCGGCTGGCAGCCGCAGTATCTGACCGCCTATCAGGACGGCCGCCTGATCGCCTGCGCGCCGCTTTATGCCAAGGGGCACAGCCAGGGCGAGTACATCTTTGACCACAACTGGGCACATGCCTATGAACAGGCCGGCGGGCATTATTACCCCAAGCTGCAGATCGCTGTGCCCTTTACGCCGGCCACCGGGCGGCGGTTCCTGGTGCGGCCCGGATTCGACGGCATAGGCCACTCCGCACTGCTGCAGGGCGCAGTGCAGCTGGCGGCGGACAACAACCTGTCGTCGCTGCACGTGACCTTCTGCACCGCGGATGAGGCCCGGCTGGGCGAGGAAATGGGGCTGATGCTCCGCACCACCCAGCAGTTCCACTGGCAGAACCAGGGATATGGCGACTTCGAGGCTTTCATGCGGGCGCTGTCGTCGCGCAAGCGCAAGAACATCCGCAAGGAGCGGATGCAGGCGCAGTGCTTTGGCGGCGAGATCCAGGTCTTCCAGGGCAGCAGCCTGCGGCCCGAACATTGGGATGCGTTCTGGGAATTCTATCAGGATACCGGCGCGCGGAAATGGGGCTCGCCTTATCTGACCCGGCAATTCTTCGATATTGCGCACCGGACGCTGGCGCAGGACTTGGCGCTGATTCTGGCGTGGCGCAACGGGCGCTATGTGGCCGGAGCGCTGAATTTCATAGGCCGGAATACGCTTTATGGCCGCTACTGGGGCTGCGTCGAGCACCATCCGTGCCTGCATTTCGAACTGTGCTATTATCAGGCCATAGAATTGGCCATCGCCCTGGGGCTTGACCGGATCGAAGCCGGCGCGCAGGGTGAGCACAAGCTGGCGCGCGGCTATTTGCCGTGCCAGACCTATAGCTTGCACTGGATCGGCGATCCCGGGTTTGCCGGGGCCGTCGGACGCTACCTCGAGGCTGAGCGGGCCGCCACTGAGGAAGAGATCGAAATCCTGACCGATTACGGCCCGTTCCGCAAAGCGCATGTGGAGGAGCAAGAATGACGGAAAAACTGTCCGACGCCACCCGCGGCCCGCTGCTGGAGCCGCTGTTTGCCACCGGCTGGGAAATGGTGGAAGGCCGCGATGCCATCACCAAGACTTTCAAGTTCAGCAATTTCGCCGATGCCTTCGGCTGGATGACCCGCGCCGCGATCTGGGCTGAAAAGTGGAACCACCATCCGGAATGGAGCAACGTCTACAACAAGGTGACGGTGGTGCTGACCACCCATGACGTGGATGGCATCAGCGCCCAGGATGCCAAGCTGGCGCGCAAGATGGACGGCCTTTACGGCGAGCCGCAGAACTGAGCTGCAGAGACTGCCGTAAAAGGTCAGCAGTCCTGTCCGAATGTTTCGCGCGCGAAACATTGCGGCAGAGCTTTTGACCTGATTTTTCATGTTTTGTTAAGGGTTTGCGCCTGCGGCCGCCCGTACTGGCAGCCGCAGAAAGCCAGGCCTCAGCCCATCGAGTCCAGCAGCCCTTCGCCGGCCGACAGCTCGCACTGGCCGGGGTTTTCTTCCTTGTTCAGGATCTTCACTTCTCCGTCCTCCACCAGCATCGCATAACGCAGCGAGCGGCCGATCAAACCGGCGGGAGGCGCATCGAAACGCATGCCGATCGCCTCGGTAAAGGTGCATTCGGCATCCGACAGCATGGTGATCCCGGCGTCGGTCGCGCCGGTATTGTCGCCCCAGATGGACATGACGAACGGGTCATTGCCGGCCAGGCAAATGATTTCATCCACACCTTTGGCGGCGAACTGATCCTTGGTGCGGATGAAGCTGGGCACATGGGCCGAATGGCAGGTGCTGGTAAAAGCGCCAGGAACCGCAAATATCACCACTTTCCGCCCCTTCAGCTTGCTTGACAGCTGAACTTGCTCCGGCCCGTCGTCTCCGATCCGCGTCAGCACGGCGTCGGGCAGCTGGTCTCCAACAGAAATCATTGCACGTTCCTCTTTCTCGTGATTGCGTTTTGGGGCCCTCGGTATATAGGGTCCGTTGGAAGCGTGACGGGAACTATTGCGGGAGGCAAGCAGAGATGTCCCACATCGTCGTGATTGGAGCGGGGCAGGCGGGGTCCTCGCTGGTGGCAAAGCTGCGCAGAGACGGGTTTGAGGGGGAGATTACCCTGATCGGCGCAGAGACAGCGCTGCCCTATCAGCGCCCGCCGCTGTCCAAGGCTTATCTGCTGGGCGAGATGGAAGTGGAGCGGCTGTTCCTGCGGCCCGAGAGCTTTTATGCTGAAAACAACATCACCCTGAAGCTGGGCCAGCGGGTAACCGCGATCGACCCGGCGGCCAAGACGGTCTCGCTGGACGATGAGGTGATTTCCTACGACCAGCTGGCGCTGACCACCGGCTCCGACCCGCGCCGCCTGCCGGCTGCGATCGGCGGTGATCTGGAGGGCGTCTATGTTGTGCGCGGGCTGACCGACGTCGATGCGATGGCACCGCATGTGACGGAAGGCAAGCGCGCGCTGATCGTCGGCGGCGGTTATATCGGTCTGGAGGCAGCGGCAGTCTGCGCCAAGCGCGGCGTGCAAGTGACTCTGGTCGAAATGGCAGACCGCATTCTGCAGCGTGTCGCGGCGCCGGAAACATCGGATTTCTTCCGCAACCTTCATACTTCCCACGGCGTGGACATCCGCGAAGGCGTCGGCCTGGAGCGGCTCGAAGGCGAGGGCGGCAAGGTGACCCGCGCGGTGCTGAGCGGCGGTGAGGTGCTGGACGTGGATTTTGTCGTGGTGGGTGTTGGCATCACCCCGGCCACGCAGCTGGCGGAGATGGCGGGGCTGGAGCTGGACAACGGCATCAAGACGGATGCTCAGGGCCGCACCTCGGATGCGTCCATCTGGGCCGCGGGCGATTGCGCCTCCTTCCCGTTCCAGGGCAGCCGCATCCGCCTGGAAAGCGTGCCCAATGCAATCGACCAGGCGGAGGTCGTTGCGCAAAACATGCTGGGCGCGGCCAAGGACTATATCGCGACGCCCTGGTTCTGGTCGGATCAGTATGACGTCAAGCTGCAGATCGCGGGTCTCAACACCGGCTATGACGACGTGGTCACCCGTCAGGGCGAAGGCCAGCAAGTCTCGTTCTGGTACTACGCCGGTGATCAGCTGGTGGCAGTTGACGCGATGAACGACCCGCGCGCCTACATGGTGGCCAAGCGGCTGATCGACATGGGCAAGACCGCGGACAAGACCGTGGTTTCCGACCCTTCCGCTGACCTGAAGCCGCTTCTGAAGGCGTGAGGATCATCGCAGGAGAGTTCCGCGGCCGGGCTCTGGCCGCGGTGGGCAAGGGGGATGCGGGCGCCCATCTGCGCCCCACCACCGACCGGGTGCGCGAAAGCCTGTTCAATGTGCTGATGCACACCGGCGCCATCCCCGGCGCCCGGGTGCTGGACCTGTTTGCGGGCACCGGCGCCTTGGGGCTGGAGGCCCTGTCGCGCGGCGCGGCGGAGGTGGTGTTTGTCGATGACGGCCGGGTTTCCACCGGTCTGATCCGAAAAAACATTGGCATCTGCCGGGCCGGGGACCGCTGCACCCTGACACGCCGCGATGCGCTGAAGCTGGGGCAGAACCCGGGCGCGCCCTTTGACCTGATCTTCCTCGATCCGCCTTACGGCAAGGCGCTGGGAGAGAAAGCCTTGGCCGCCGCGATGGCAGGCGGCTGGGTGGCGGATGACGCTCTGGTGGTCTGGGAGGAAAACGCGCCGATGGCCGTGCCGGAAGGGTTCGAACTGCACGACAGCCGCAAGTACGGCGACACCCATATCTCTTTGATGTGGCGGCAGTAAAACAGGTGCCTGCGCGAATGGGCGTTTTCGCCAAATAATTGATTTTCTATTTGCAAATACATCTCAGCATAGGTAACAACCCAGTGATTTTAATCAAATGTCCGTCAATTCAGACGGTTTAAAAAGGTTTCACATGAAAACTGCAAAAATCCTTGGCCTGCTGGCCGCTGGTTCGCTTTTCCTGGCTGGCTGCGTGTCTCCTGACGTTGTCACCACCAACAACATCGACGACAGCTCGCTGACCTGCGAAGAGATCAAGACACAGATGGGCCAGCTGGACGAGATCCGCGCCGAGGCCAAGAAAGGCAAGACCGCATCGGGCGCAAATGTGGCGGCGGCGATCCTGTTCTGGCCGGCGGTCATCGGCAATTACTCCAACGCAAACGAGGCCATGAACGCGGCAAACAAGCGCCATGAAGTGCTGGTCGCACTGGCCAAGAAAAAGCGCTGCAAGTTCTGAGCTTAGCTAGACCGGTGAAAGATATGAAATGCAGGGGCTTCCCCTGCATTTTTTGTTTCGGGCTGTTTCAGGAAAGGGTCTGAATGTGAAGGCTCAGGCGGAAACCCGCAGCGCCGAGTTTGCCGGGGTCCTGATTGCCGAATAGACCTGTGGTTCAAAACAAGTTTTTCAGCAAAGGCGCTTTTTCATGCCCAAGACATATCCGACCCCGAAACTGGTGATTTTCGATTGCGACGGCGTGCTGGTCGACAGCGAGCCAGCCTCCAATCAGGCGCTGACCGGCAACCTGGCCCGGCACGGGCTGGAGCTGACCATGGAGCAGTCGATGGCGTATTTCGTCGGCAGCACCATGGCCGGGGTCATGGACAAGGCCCGCGGCCTGGGGGCAGACCTGCCGGAGGACTGGATCAGCGAAGTCTATGCCGAGACCTATGCCCTTCTGGAACAGGGCGTTCCGCTGTCTCCGGGCATTCCGGATCTTCTGGCGCGGCTTGATGAAAATGGCATCCCGGTCTGCGTCGCCTCCAACGGCAGCGAGGACAAGATGCGCATCACCCTGGGCCAGAACGGGCTGTGGGAGCGGTTCCACCCGCAGGCGATGTTTTCTGCCCATTCCTTAGGAGTGGCTAAGCCGGAACCGGGCCTGTTCCTGGCGGCCGCCAGCCATTTCGGGGTACAGGCGCGCGACTGCCTGGTGATCGAGGACAGCGGCAGCGGTGTCACCGCCGCGGTGCGCGCGGGAATGCGCTGCCTCGGCTATGCGCCCCAGGGCGGCGGCCAAAAGCTTGCGGCGCTGGGGGCGGAGGTCTTCAGCGATATGGCAGAGGTGCCCGCGCTTTTGTCGATCTGAGCCGGGCGTGCTATTGTTCGGGGCATGGAACAGACACTGCGTACGCCGTTCCTGCCGCCTGTGACCAAGGCCGAAGCCGGGACAAAACCCAAACCGAAACCAGCGCGGTCTCCGCTGTTTATCCAGGATGCGGTGACACCTTGGGCGGACGGCACCTTGCTTCTGGCCCTTTGGCGGATACAGGAAGCCGAGGGGCAGGACGACGCCGGTTCCTGACGGGATCCGGCCTTCATCTGGCTGAAAATATCCCGGGGGTGCGGGGGCTGGCCCCCGCTGCGGCAGTAGCGGCTCAGCCGTAGGTCGGATGGAATTTTCCGGCCGACGACAGGGTGAAAATCTCTGCCCCGTCAGCAGTTACCCCGATCGAGTGCTCGAACTGCGCCGACAGCGACTTGTCGCGGGTGACGGCGGTCCACTCATCCGCCAGGATCTTGGTTTCCGGGCGGCCCAGGTTGATCATCGGCTCGATGGTGAAGAACATGCCCTCTTCCAGCACCGGGCCGGTGCCGGGGCGGCCGTAGTGCAGGACGTTGGGCGGCGCGTGAAACACCTGACCCAGCCCGTGGCCGCAGAAATCGCGCACAACGCTCATCCGCTGGCTCTCGGCATAGGTCTGGATCGCGTGGCCGATGTCGCCGAAGGTATTGCCGGGCTTCACCGCCTCAATCCCCATCATCAGCGAATCGTGCGTAACCTGAATCAGCCGCTCTGCCTTGCGGCTGAGCTTGCCCGCCACGAACATCCGCGAGGTGTCGCCGAACCAGCCGTCGACAATCACCGTCACGTCAATGTTCAGGATATCGCCGTCCTTCAGCTTCTTGTCGCCGGGAATGCCGTGGCAAACCACGTGGTTCACCGAGATGCAGCTGGCGTGCTGATAGCCCTTGTAGCCGATGGTGGCGGAGGTGGCGCCTGCATCCTCGACCATCCGGGTAATCAGGCGGTCGAGCTCCCCGGTGGTCTGGCCCGGGACCACATGGGCTGCGATATCGTCCAGAATGCGCGCGGCAAGCGCCCCCGCCTTGTGCATGCCCGCAAAATCGCCGGGCTCATGAATGCGGATGCCGTCCTTGGTCGTGCGGCCGTCTTTCGATCTCATCGGGCGGAGCTCCATCGGGTGTCTTTGCGTAGCTATGTAAGGGGTTCCCTGCAAAAGGGCCAGAGGGGGCAGGGGCGGCACCCGGGAACTTTTTCCGCCGCGCCGCGTTACCAGTCGTGAGGGAACCTGCGGCGAAACGGAGAGAGGCAGCGGCATGAACAGCTTCAACGATCTGATGCAGACTGAAATTTATGGCGGGAAATCACTTTCCGACCTGGTGACCCTGGAGTTCCTGGCCGAGATGCTGGGCAGCGTTGTGGCTGCAGTGGTGATCCTGCTGGCTGGCTTTATCGTTGCGAGCTGGGTCAAGCGGCGGGTCGTCACGCTGGGCGATACGCATGCCAATCTGGACGTTACTCTCTTTCACTTCCTCGGCAATCTGGCGCGCTATGTTGTGCTCGCCTTCGCGGTTCTGTTTGTTCTGAACACTTTTGGCGTCAAGACCACCTCGATCATCGCGGCCATCGGTGCTGCGGGGCTGGCGATCGGCCTGGCGATGCAGGGGGCGCTGTCCAATGTTGCTGCGGGTGTGATGATCATCCTGTTCCGTCCTTTCAAGCTGGGCGATTTCATTGAAGTGGACGGTGAGATGGGCACTGTGATGGACATCAACCTGAACAACACCGTCCTTGCGGGCCTCAGCAATCTGAAGGTGATCATTCCCAACTCTGAGGTTTGGGGTAACACCATCACCAACTACTCATCTTTCGATACCCGCCGGGCCGAGTGGACGTTTGGCGTCGGCTACGGTGCCAACCTGGCGGTGGCCGAACGGGTGATCCGCGAGACCATCATGAGCGACAGCCGCTCGCACAGCGAGCCGGAGCCGTTCGTCCAGGTCAATGAGCTGAACAGCAGCTCGGTTGATTTCCTGGTGCGGGTTTGGGTCGATGCGGAGGAGTACTTCCAGTATCAGGCCGACATGAAGCGCAAGGTGAAAGAAGCGCTGGATGCGGCCGGGGTCGATATTCCCTTCCCGACGCGCACCATCGTGCAGGCCGAACCGGACGCGCAGGAGGGCGAGGCCAGCAAGGCCGCCTGAGCAGGCGCGCCAGCCCCCTCGCCGTTACTCCCCGGCGGCGATGGGGGCGCCGGCCTCAAGCCCTTGGGGTGAGATTCTGGTGCCCAGCACCAGCCGCTCTACCCCTGCAGCATGAGCGCTGGCGAAGGCGCCGGCGTAGGCGGGGTCAATATCCGCTGCCAGCTGGAACCGGCCGCAGTCGGTGCGCTGCACCAGATACAGCATGACCGCCCTGTGGCCCTGAGCCACCATGCTGGCGAGTTCGCCCAGGTGCTTGGTGCCGCGCGCGGTGACGCTGTCGGGAAACTCCGCCAGACCGGGCTGGCGCGAGAGCGTCACGCTTTTCACCTCGACATAGCAATCGGGCAGGCCGTCCTGGCTCAGCAGAAAGTCGATGCGGCTCTTCTCTCCGTATTTCACCTCTGCCCGCACGGTCTTGTAGGCGGCAAGCTCTGCGATCTCCCCGGCCTCAAGCGCGGCGCGAAGGGCGCGGTTCGGCACCGAGGTGTCGACCCCGGTGAAATGGCCGCCCTCATGCTCGACCAGACGCCAGCCGTACTTCAGCTTTATCCGGTTCTTTGGAAGCAAAAACTGACTGACCGAGCTAGGACCATGTTTTTGCACCTGAAATCTGATTTGGAATGTCAGAACCAGGAGGAGGTTAAATTTTTGACATTCTAGCGCCTCCAATTTTGGTTCGGAATGTCAGCCTTTTTTGTTGTCAGATACGATAGGGAAACCTGTACCCAGTCCGGTTGCCAGTTCCATCGTCAAACTTTGCACGAACGCTATGAAAAGATTAGTTAATACTAGGGATCCTGATCTAGCACAGCGCCGTGAGCGACAAGTAAGTTCGCATAGTCTTGAGCAGAATCAGCGCTGGCCTTGCTGCCAGACAGCGGGCTCTTGTCACGTCTGACAACGAAAGTGTGTTCGATTACTATAGTGCCCTGTCGTACAACTACGCATTTGCGTCGCAAATTTTTTAGCGAAAGGGCAGAGCCGCCTGTAGCTCGCGGTCTTGAAGCCCAATAAGTAGTCAAGAACGTTCAATTCTAGGCTATGGGTGACAGCGGTCGAGTATTTGAGGCAACAGGTCAAGTTCCTCAATTCAAGCGGCCGATTGGAGTGTCTTCGTCAAGTCTGTTCGTATTTTTCATGAAGAGCTCTAAGGTGCGCAAAGAGCTTTCCGTTTTGCACATCATACACCTGCGCGGTATCCATAAACCATTCTTTGTCTTCTTGAGATACCTTTAGATGAAGTTGGGTCTGATACTTTGAGCGTGTCCGCCCTCTTTTGGTTTCCTTAACTGTGTCCGTCGGCAACTCCTTCTTCAGCAAAGGAAGGAGCTTGTGACTTTGCGCAAGCTTATCGAGAACTCGAGCTTCAATCATGTCAGCTATTTGATCCAGTTGGCCTTCTAGCAACCCTTGGTCTGCACCCATGTGATCAGCCTTGTCCTTTCTAGTGTCGAGAGCTTCTTCAGACGATACAGAAAATAGTCCGAGATTCATAGAGTACTTCGTAGACGGGCGATTGGGTTGGATGAATGTTCGCCGCATGGCAGAACTCGAAAAAGATCGCCTTTTGTGGGCTTTTGCTAAGGCGTTGAAGTCAGAACGAACTGCCCAGAAGCTTTCTCAAGAAGAGCTTGCACGGCGGAGCCAAGTGAGTCCTAGGTACATTTCGTATTTGGAAACGAAGCATCACCAGCCTAAGTTGGAAACGATTGGCCAAATTTGTGACGGTTTAGGGTTGGGTCTGTCTGAGTTCTTTCTGAAGATCGAAAAAGCTTATAGATCTAGAGAGTAACGATCTCAGAAGGCCTTAGGGTCTGGAAACATTGAGTTTCAGAGCCAGTAGATGACCGTTGCAGCCTAGAGCGGTGGCGGAGAAGAACGCCTTTGGGCATCGGTCGTAACGTGTTGCGACGCGCCGCCAGTCTTTCAGCCTGCCGAACATGATCTCGATACGGTTGCGGCGTTTGTCGTATCTGACCTGCTTCTTGCGCTTCCTTCGACCAAGGATGCATGCGCGTATCCCTTTGTCTTTCAATGCTTCTCTGAACCAGTCGGCGTCGTAGCCTCTATCGCCAAGGAGCCAATCCACCTTGGGCAAGGCCCGGCATTCTTTAGCTGTTCCGACAACTACCTGATCGACACAGACCATGGCGTCATAGTCGTTGTCGAAGCGACCCGGTTGATCAGGCAAGCCGAGGTTGGATCGGCCAGGACCATGCTGGAGCGGGTGAAGGCCAGGTTTGATATGCATCCCGAACGCCCGATCGCGGACACGGCCTACGGCATCGCCCCGATGCTGGGCTGGCTGGTCGGCCGCAAGATCGCCCCGCATATTCTCGTCTTCGACAAGTCAGGGCGCAACGATGGCACCTGGACCCGGGCTGATTTCGAATGGGACGCCGCTAATGATCAATACATCTACCCTGAAGGCCACGAACTGAAGCAATTCCGCCGCAACTACTCCGACCCTAACCGGGGACCGACCGGAAAAGGCACTGCCCGGTATCGCGCGCTGAAAGAACTCTGCAAGGCCTGCCCGTCCAAAGCCAAATGCTGCCCGAATGCCGACGCGCGCAAGATCGCCCGCGAAGAGCATGAAGACGTCCGCCAAGTTGCTCGCGACATTGCCAAGACCGAGCAATCCGCGATCTCAATGAAGCTGAGGAAGAAGGTCGAAATGCTCTTCGCGGACCTCAAGCGCATCCTGGGTCTGGGAAGGCACCGATTACGCGGCCCATGCGGTGCAAATGACGAATTCCTGCTCGCCGCCACCGCTCAGAATCTCCGGAAACTCGCCAAAATCCTTCCCGCACCGCAGCAGATGCGGAACGCCTGACACGGAAGGCGCGCGGGCCCTTCTTAAGCCCCGGGTTTCTGCGCTCGCGAACGGTTGTTTTCCACGAAATCGGCGGGAAGCGGCAATTCGCTGCAAGCGCGAAACCTGGTTGAGAGAATTTGGAAAGCTGCCATTCACAGCAGACTTGCTCCACTCGAATTATTGGTTGTGGGCTTGAAAATCCCAGTGCCGGTGGTTCGATTCCGTCCCAGAGCACCATTTTACAGTTTCCGCAAAGATCGGATAAAAACCTAAATATTACATAGGCTTGTGGTGTTTGATGCTTCATTTTTTGTCATAGGGAATTCGAGCCGAAATGACCATTATCAGCAACAACCTACGCATGCTCTGGACGCCTAGATCCCATATTTTGCAAGTGTTTGATAGGAAACTCAAAGCGAGCTCGATCTTTTCTGAAAGCTGTCCATTGAACTCTTCAAATCTGCAAGTGTTTGCAGCGCAAGAAGTTTGTCCTTTTCCAGTTTGTCGATCTTACTTTCATAAGCGCGAGCGGCACGGTAGTACTCAGGGTTGTGTGGTGAGACTTCTCAAAACGCAAAAGATATGCGGTAATAAAGTAATTTTTCGACATAGGAGAATTGCACCATGCCGCTTGATACCGCAAAAAATTACTTCATCGCACAACCTGATGTGGTTCTCAAAAAGTCTGCGACCAGCAGATCCGCGGTCAATCATCTCATACTTGGAGACTGGTTAAGATATCTGGGCGAAGAAAGCGCCGGATGCCGCCTATGAACTGGGTATGAGTGAAGCCACTTTGCGCCGAACCCTGAGTAAGGAAGGCACTGGCTTTACAGAGATACTGCGCGATGTTCGGCTGTCCTATGCTTTGACGCGGATTCAGACCACACATCATTCGCTTGCGGAGATTGCTTTTGAATGCGGCTTCAGCTCTCAATCCCGGTTGAGCGAGGCCTTCAAGTCCCGCTTCAACATAACGCCCGGGAAATTGCGAGCGACGGATGCATTCGCTTCACAGCATTGAAGCCCGTGCGGTTTGCTTTGGCACTACGCGAGTTGGTCTGAATTGCCGGTCGGCGAAGAACTCGTTGGTCATTGCTGTCCAAAATTCTGCGTTTCGGTAGAGAAATATCGAATTCAGCCCTGAAAAAAGATCAACTTGAGCGAATAGCGTAAAACGTTGATCGGATCCGGAGATAAATCGCGAAATCGGAATGGCACATAAGGTTCATCTGAAACACTTCTGATGGAGACTCAAATGAAGCATCTGATCTCAACTGTTGCAGTTTTTGCCTCCCTGGTTACACCCGCTTTCGCCGATGAACCTTCAGCCAAGTAGTGTTTCTGCTGCGGAGCAATCAAGTAGAACACCACGATGGGCAGGATTACACTTAAGAAGCTGCTGGTGCAGTGCTGCTCCTGCCATCGCTTATGAAGTCTCCATCATCGTTAAATAAAAACGACAGCTGGTTCTCTTTGAGTAGTTTCACTGCTTCCTCACGAGTCTTGCCCTCAATCTGATCAAGTACGTGATTGAACAATGTACTCTTAATGGACCCAACCGTGTTCGGATCCTTGTCCAGAAAGCGAGGTCCAGCAGGGTCTAATGTCGTGTTCATTTGAAGATCAGCGCCATCTGTGTCGGCCACGACTGTTCTGAAGAGCGGTCGATTTATGAGATGGAGATTGGCGGCGGCAAGCTCAGCTGCCAACTCACGCGACTGCATTGCATTTAGTGGACCATTGATGCGGTCAAGGATTGGTTTGATTGCTTGGGTGCAAGCTTGGCCATCATTAAAAACGGCATAGAGTGCGACGTCGCCAGCACGAAGAAACAATGTCGAAGCATCAGTCAAAGACGTAATGTCGAAAGGCTCTTCCTCAGGGTCCGGAACTAGCTGAACAACCAAAAATGAACCCAGCACGAAGTCGTTGAGTCGTTCACCCGTGTAATGCGCGCGGGCTAAGCAATGTATGTGGTGAAAGGTCTGCCAATCATAGTTTTCAGAGATGGCTTGCATGCCAAGCCGCCGGTCAAGATACTTCTTAAGTAACCGATCTTTAAGGTGAAACTTGAGGTATATGAGTGCCATCCACAGGAATAGCCGCTCTATCCCCTCTCGGACGACCATTGCTTCCACACCTACGAAACCGAGCTTAAAGGCCTCGCTAATCGGCGCTTCAAAGATTTCGCTCAACTCTTGGTTGCAATTCATACAGCACGGAAGCGTGTATGTTCCGTATCTATGTTGCTCACCATTGGGCAGCGTTATGGTCTGGCCGTGAAGACTGAATTGATGGAGCAGCCAGTTTGGCAGGATATGCTCTCGGTTGAAGGGAGTTTCTGTCTCGCTGCGACCGCATATTAGGCAATTGTCGCCGTGGCAGATGTCTCGAACAAAGCGATCAGCACTACAGAACAAAAGGCGGCCAGCGGAGTCAAATACAGAATTGTCGGTTGAAATTGGCATTACAGAGTTATGGTCGGTTTGTCCCACTTGATCAAGACACGACAGCAGGTCTCCACATGAGGGGGATCATTGCGGACCTAACTTTCTAACCCACGGTTTTCCACACGAAACCGGCGAGCCAAATTTCCGCCTCCACGCATAGTTCGCCCGCGCCGAGATCAATCCACCTATTGGTGCTACCGAGATCCAAAATGCAAAGACTACTGAAGGGGGAACGTCATTCACAGGTCGGTTTGCGCGCTTAGCAGCTGTCAGAGCTTACCGCAGCATTGGTCACCTTGGGCTTAGTCTGAGCCCACACCGGACCTGTCAGAATTGTGCTTCATGTGCAAAGTGGAAGAATTTTTCTGCGCTGGCATGGAAAACCGGCCTGCGGTGCAGCGGAGATCTCGGCCATTCACACCGGGTGCAGCGAAGTTGAAACCGTGAAACTGCACAATGCGGGACGGAGCAGACTTTCGCCGCAAACGCAGCATAGGCGAATTCGAACGGCAGCAATGCGCAGCAAAGCGGATGCGCATCTCCAGTGGACTTAGTCCTCCTCCCAACTATCAGGATAGGTGAGGCCTGGTGGCAACTTGGTTTCGCTCTTGCTGCCATCGGCAGAGTCAACCTGTTCCTGTGTCAAGTTTTGCGTTGTTCTAAGATCTGCCCCGTACAGGTTCGCCTCGGTCAGGTCCGCTTTTGTGATGTCCGCTTCGGCCAGGTTCACTTCGATCAATTGTGCCCTTGTCAGGTCCGCCTCGGTTAGGTTTGCCCTTGTAAGATCCACCCTTGTCAGGTCCGCCTCGGTTAGGTTCGCTCTCGTGAGATCCACTCCGTGCAAGTTCGCCCCAGTTAAGTCTGCCTCAGTAAGGTTGGCCTCAGTTAGATTCGCGTCGGTCAGAGTCGCCTCGGTCAGGTCTGCACTACTCAAATCTGCCTCTGACATGTTCGCTTGAGCAATGTGTGCATCACCTAAAGACGCGCAGATTAGGCTCGCCCTAGTCAAATCAGCGCGAGCGAAATTCGACAGAACTAAGTGTGAGCCACTCAAGTTTGATCTACTCAAATCCGCATCAATTAACCAAAGATCACTCAGCCATGAATCTGTCATTACTAGACCGCCAAGTGATCGACGAATTGCTGGCTCCCAAGCATCACCCAGTCGCGTTAGCATTCTGCGAGGTGCAGTCGAACCCATAGTAGAGGCACTGCCACGCTCGGTCAAAACTCGAGGCCAGTCAACATTGATGCTCCAAGGCGGAGCATCAACGGCTTGGAATTCGGCGCCATTGTCGCCCGTCTTCCGACAGGCACGCGCTAAAGCACTTAACACGGTCAATAGCGCGGTTTCGGCACAGCGTTGAGCAGTTTCGATTTCGCGATATGTCCCACTTGCCCCTTCGTGTACCGGCATACCGTGATGCTGCACCCAAGAAAATAGTTGCGTCAGTGTGTCTTTGATTGGCAGAATGTCTCTTCGCTCTGCCAGTAAGCGGGCCTCATTCAAAACAAAGTTTACAACGAAATCGGTCATCTCGGCGCTTGCGACCAGAGTGCACCATCTCCGCGCGGCCTCTTTTGGTGATTCCGGTTCTTCCTCGTCCCGCATCCGCCGTGCGGTGACCTGCGCAATGGAAAGTAAAGCACGGGCCGTTAGGTATTCGCCGAAGCTCTTGTGCAGAAATTCGTATCCGTCGCCAAAGCCTTGCCGTGTGTGAAACTGCACTGCAATGTAGTGCTGGGAAAGCAAGTCGTTGCCACTATGAGTGCGGTACAAACGCGGTGAATAGCGTTCCAATAGTTCGCGGAAGGCGTCGTTCCCGCCGGTACGTCCGCCACCGCGCCATGCTGCCAACCCCATGCATTCAAGCGCAATCATGGCATCACTTGTAGCGAGTGCCTTGCCGTTCAACCGCGTTTTGTCTGCGTTTCGCGTCAGAACCCGGTCGAAGATTTCCCAATAGACGCGGTTCCGGTTGTCCGCCGCCTTTTCCCAGTTGTCCCCAGTGTACCCCGATTGGATCAGCAAGTGCAGCAACAGCGGCTCGACATTCAATTCCTCAAGCACGTCGGTAGTTACAGCTTCTGGTACCGCCACCATCGCAGCGCCTGTCAGTGCCGCCCAACGTTTCCAGTATTCCTGACGCTGGTCAAATTTACGCACTGTGTGTGGGTCAAGAATCTGAACGCGCTCCTCATCGTGATTCTCAGGTAGACCCACGTCAGTGTGTTTTTCCAGAGGTTTCAGCGCAGCAACATGGATCATGGTGCCCAGTGGCAAATTGGCTGCCCGCACTCCTAGCTCACACGCTGTGTTGCGCCCCAATATGATCGCGCGGATAGGCGCAATCCCTGTATTCGAGTTAGCCCTGACAAGGTAGTTATTCACCTCCAAAACGAAGGCGCGGGACAGCTCGGCGGAGGTCTCGTCCGATGCACTGAGCTCATCCAGACCGTCGAAAATCAGCAAGACTGGGTCGCTCGCCTCTACTCTCCATGACAACGGGTTTTGGGGAAAGCCCGCTGTACCGGCGGGGTCTATGGCTGAATAGACAGCAGCAGAAGTCAGATACTCCCCGATCCGGCGTTCTAGTTCACCTTTGTCGAACGCGAGGTTCTGAAGCTCGATGAAGATCACTCGCCATTCGGTTTGATCCGACACCTCAACTGCGAAAGCCTTGGCAAAAGACGACTTACCACTGCCGGGGCCGCCTGCGACAATTCGCAAGGGTGGGGCGGTGCTTTTGCCAAGCCAAGCATGCATTACCACGTGCAGGCGATCCACATGGGCGCGCAAGCGCATCTTATGCTGCCGCTCGGGGCGATGATGGTCGAGTTCGTTTTTAGCGTCTTCGTCGCGAACTTCGTCGTGCCAATACGCGCGAAGGCGTTGGTATACATCGCGCAGCGCGATACGTTTGTCTGGGTCAATTGAGAAGATCGGCTTGCGTTCAAAAAGGCCGCGTATCCATGTAGCATGACGCTGCCATGCCCTATCGCGCTGTACCCCTTCATTCATCGGAGTGTTCAGAATTTCGTGCAACGGAGCGTAGTATTCCGGGTCCAGCGCTAGAACGCGCGCGGAGGCGGCGCGGAGCGCAGAACGAAACTGCTTCTGGTCCGCACCCTCATTGCCTTTGTCAGCAGAAAGGTCTTGAAGGGTCGACGCCACTGCTTGCATTAGTGGGCGAAAGGCTGCTGCATCGGCGGGATTTACAAGGTCACTTGGATACAGTTCTGAGCCTTCAACTTTTGCCATCACCGTTTTCGCGAACTTTTTTACCATTGCTCGGCAGCTTGTTTCACTAATTCGATGTGATGACGGCAGCGAACGGTGGTGAGTATAAAGCGCGGTTGCCAGCGAAGTGTACATCCAGGTCCAGGCGACTTCGTCCGGGCTGTGGTTCTCAAAGGTGTCTGAGACAGCGCTATCAGCTTCGCGGATCACATTTGGGATGTTGAGGGTGAGCCCCTCTAGCGCCGCCAAGCTGATATGTTCCACAACTTTGGACCAATTGCGTTTTGCGGTCGGTTTGCGAATGTAAATGCTCAATGTTTTCCCGCAGAAATTGCTCTACTATAAGTCCAGCGAGGCTACCCATCATTCACTTTACAGTAAAGCGGTGGATTTCACCCTCCGGAAGACTGGCGTTGTTGAAGAAGATGCCCAGCGTCGACTCCATATAGAAATGAGAAACAAAAATTTTGCTGGCTGCCAGATACTTTGTGGATGTCCGCTTTGGACTACGGATCGATATGCTGCACAAGCATAGCTCAGAAGCCTGTTGAAGGTCCTGTATGGGCTCAGAGCAACCCAATGCACCCGTAACGTTTCCCGAAGAACAAGCAATCGGACAACGGTCATTCAAACCAACAGTAAAATTCAAGTGTCAGCGCGGTGCTGATGTCTGGGCTTGGCGGGAGGATTGGAGGGGCCAATATGCCAAGAGTCCAACTTCCCGCAGTCACCCCGAAACGAAAAGCCTGGAACAAGGGCCGGGTCGTCGGCCAGAAAAGGCCGCTGTTGCCGAAACAAGTGTGGGCAATCCGCGCGCGGCTCGAATTGGCCAGGAATCTGCGTGATCTCACGCTGTTAAACGTGGCGATTGATAGCAAGCTTCGCGGATGCGATTTGGTGAAACTGTCCGTCAGCGATTTGGTCAGAGATGACCGCGTTCGCGAGAGGGTGTCTGTGATCCAGAGCAAAACCCGGCGACCCGTTCAGTTCGAACTCTCTGAAAACACGCGGGATACCATTACCGCATGGATCAAGTCGCCGGAAATGATCGGCTGCCGTTTCATGTTTCCTAGCCGGTTTCATGACCGCCTACATATCTCAACCCGCCAATATGGCCGACTTGTGCGGGATTGGGTGGCTGCGATTGGGTTGGAACCCAGCGGCTACGGCACCCATTCGCTGCGCCGGACCAAGGCGGCGGAGATCTACCGCAAAACCGGAAATCTCAGAGCGGTTCAACTGTTGCTCGGACACACTAAGGTTGACAGCACTGTCAGATATCTTGGTGTCGAACTTGAAGATGCGTTGAGCATCGCCGAGCAAATCGACATTTGAACCACCTTGGCGGGCGGCACTTGCCGTTCGCCAATCCAGACCAGACCTACGGTCGCACCGCTGCAGTGGTACGGTTTGAGCCCACTGCCGCCGTTGCCCAGGTCAGCTACTTTGCTGCCGCAGCATGGCGGTCACAATCAAAAACTGCCGTTGACCATCGGCTTAGTTTTCTGCACTAAGGTCGTGCATGAAGCCATTAGACGGCTAAAGAAATGTAGTCAGTCAAATTGCTGTCAGGCTTTGCATATTCCTTTGTACAAAATCCGTTAGAACCTGCAACCGCAGTCGCCAACTCCTCCGCCAGATCCTGATGTTTGAAGTCTTTCCTGCCGATATGCAGGATCATTCGCACAATTTGATATTTAAAGAAAAATGCCCTCACCATTCGAGGCGTTATTGTTGTATTATACCTGCTGCAATACGAGCTCAGTGCAGCTTGAATCGAGTTAACCTCAGCAATAGACAGCACAAGCTCAACAGTATCTGACTGTTCTCTTAAAGATGAAGGTGGAGAGGAAGTATGCTTAGGAAGGGGAGGCCTCTGAAACGGGCCTCCAGTGTGGTCTTTCTCTTGTTCCGCTCCAAATTCTTTGGCGTACATGAGCACTAGATCGTTTACATCACTTTCAGTAGTTTTCGGAACGTGAACGTGGCACAAGAACACCTTCTCAATGTGTTCAACAATCCTAAGTTCAAGATCATTCAACTTTTTCAAATGATCTAAGTTTTCGCTTGAATTGGCTTCTCCATTTTCTGGTGGGCGCAAACTTTTCTCTAAACGGTTTCTAACCGCCTCGCGTAGAATTGAGTTATCAACCAGTATCAGAGGTTGAACAAAGTTGCCGATCTGACCATCGTCAACCATCAGCTTGATGCCATCAATTAGCTCTAGGATTTCCTCTTGAGGGCACCGATCAAGATCATCCACAACTAACAGAATTCGATCAATACGATCGGAGCTGGACACCGTTGACCAGCAAAAGGTTGCTGCGATTAGGGTCCAAATTAACCAAGCCACTAACGAAGGAAGGGCAGATTGAAAATCACTGCTATTGAAGCAGGTTATTAGAAACCAAAGCAATGAGACGATCGCGGTTGCCAAGATTAGGGCGGCTTGCTCCCATTGCTTAAATTGTTTTTCAGTTACTTGAGAGGAAATGAGCGTCTTCAGATCTTCACCTATAACAGATTGCATTCCAAGGTGCTCTTGATGTGAAGTTACAATTCCATACCGATCGTATAGTTTTCGAAGTGACGCATTCCAATTGTAAGCCAATAACGCCAGCCCGATAATGCCCGTGACACCAAAAACGGCTTTCGCATATGGGAATATACTTGTTATCCACATAAGGGGGAAAGTCGAGAGCGCAAGGAGTACTAGGCCGAACGAAGACGGAATGACACCGTGCTTATGTATGGCGACACGAATAGTTCTCAAAACCCTCGCAACATACCCCACCTTCAAAAAGGTTTCCAAGAAGCTCTCGTATAGATAAACCCAGATCTCTGGTTTTTGTCGGTATTTCCACGCATTGAAGTTTACGATGGCGTATTCCAGTTTCTGCTCATCCTTTACATCAGGGCCGTAAGCTTTTTGGAGTTCTTTCTCGTATTCTGTTGGGTTTAGTAGAAATTCGGACACCAAGCCTGAAATTGTAGTTTTCCCACTCCCCCAACGACCAAAAAGCGCAAACGAAAACTCTCCCCTGGCAGTTTTAAAAAGATGCGCCAACCCAAGTGCGAAACTTCGGCTGTTTAAAATAATTTCTTTTGCCTCCCTGGAAACATTGAATCCAGATCCTTTGCGGCGCTCGAATCTGTCTTGCTCTTGCAATTGCTCTTCGTATTCACGAGCCGTTGCAATTTGGTCTGGATGACGATTTGAGGGAGCCCATTCAAATGTCCCTTCCTTTTCGATTTCCGTGACGGCTTTCTCAATTTCCGCGTGATCCACCTTGCTTCCGAATTCACTCTGAAGCACTTCGGACGCATCGTACGGTCCGCCATAAGGGAAAAAATACTTCCCCTTTTCGCTATCGTAGGGGGTCTCGTTCTGAGGGTCTTCATGAAACCGGTGGAACCACTCCACCATTTTTTCGGAAGTTATCGAATTATTGAATGCAGCATCTTGATCGCCCCAATTGTCAGGTTCATTCTCCAACCCGTAATCAAAATCTGAAACTATTCGATGTGCGCCGACATCTGTATCAGAGAAATTCTCGACCCCCAAAGGATATTCAGAAATTGACCAACGTAATTCACCCAGATCATCATGGTCCACAACAGCTTCGTAGATATTTTCCTGGCCCATACCTCGGTCGCTTCCGCCAACAGCTTTCCAATCCAATTCGTCTTCGTAGATTTCGAATACTTCTTTACTTTCGAAATGTTCAATTTTGGCAGAACCGCGAGTATAAATGTTCATTATGAAGTTGGCTCTTCTGTAACCTCGACTATCGCCAAACGAGTACTGCGAAACTGACCTATACCGCTACCCCTTTCTGCATGGCCCGGCCATATTCCTAGTCTTCGCCAACCACACCCTATAAGTTCCAACATCGCCAAATCTCGAAGTCGCAGCGAATGGCAGAAAAAATTTGGGCCTCTCCGCATCATCGGAATCACTAACCATCGATCGGGATTGAGCTGTCCGTGAGACTTTGCAAGGTACACTTACTGCGCATTGTGACCGTGCCTGACGGCCAAAGCTGCGTCCGCAGCGAACGGCCGCATAGTCCCGATAGCGGCTGCTCGTTCCGGCGGTTTCTGGACGCCTGGCCTCGCCAGTCAGCGAAGGGCAGCAAGGAGCCCAACCCGGAAGTTCCAAAACCTTGCGGCGCACGCTCGCCGCTCGAAGGCCCGCTGCGCCGCCGAAAACTACTCGCTGCATTGCAGAAGGAATTGCGGGCCTTCAGGCACGGAACGGCGATACCTCGATTGGCAGTGTCCGATGCGCGAGACAAAACCGGCATATCTGGATGATAATACGCAATAGCGCCTGCAAGGAAGAGACCTCACAGGCGCCGGGAATCTGTCAATGTCGCTATTTAAACCGTGTGCTCACTCTCCAGCCCCGACAAGAGCTTTACCGCCCCGGTAGGCCAGTTTCCCTGCACCGACTGCGCCTTTGGCAACGACTTTGCCTGTCCCAGCGGCGATGCCGACTGTGTTGTCGATCGCCTGATCAGTCGAACAGGCGGACAAAACGGCACCCGCGGAGATCAGAGCTGCGATGGTCATCTTGCGAACAGCGTCAAGTTTCATTTTTGTCTCCTTTTCCCAACAAGAGGGTTTGCTGCATGTGAAAGCGCATCTTGGGGCCAGTGCGTTGGGGCATCGTCCCCGTCATGCTATTCAGCGGCACTTCAGTAGCTTTGGTCCGCCTGCACGGCTTTTAATTAGAGGGTTTCTTGAGAGCAGAAAAACGAATAAGAAATATGCTTATCGCAAGTTTAGCTTATGGGTACTGTGATGGACATCAGCCTGGTCCGAACCTTTCTCGAAGTTGCTGCTACCGGATCTTTCGTAAACGCCAGCGAACGGCTGTTTGTCACACAGTCCGCGGTCAGCTTGCGGGTGCAGCGTTTGGAGGACGCATTGGGCAAACCGCTTTTCACCCGCTCCAAGGCGGGTGCAGAGCTGACCTCTGCAGGCCGGGAATTCGAGCGCTATGCACTATCTCTGATCAAGATCTGGGAAGAGGCACGCCAGCAAGTGGGCGTGCCGGAAGGCTATACCAAATCCCTGACTGTCGGCGCCCAGTATTCGCTGTGGCCCCGGCTGGGATTCCGCTGGATCGATATCATGCAGCAGGAAATGCCAACTTTGAACATCCGGGCGGAGCTTGGCATGCCCGACCGGATCATGCGGTTTCTCATCGAGGGCGTTGTGCAGATCGGGCTGATGTACAATCCGCAGCTGCGTCCCGGCCTGTCAGCGCACAAGGTGATTGAAGAGGACCTGGTTCTTGCCGCCTCTTGGCCCGCGGCATTTGACGATATCGTTCCGCACTATGTTTTTGTTGATTGGGGCCCGGAATTTGTCCATGCCCACGCGCTTGAGCTGCCGGATTTGACAAACCCCGGCCTTACGTTGTCGCTTGGCGCTATGGCGGCCGATTATATCGTTTCGAGACAGGCCGCCGCCTACCTGCCTGCACGCTATATCAAGAAATACTTGGATGACGGCAGGCTGCATCTGGTTCCTGACGCTCCGATGTTTCCGTACCCGGTTTGGTCGATCTGGCGCGACGACCTTGATCAGGAAGTCCGCGCAACCGCGGAGGCCACTCTTGTTGCAATCCAGTCACAGATCGACGCCGATCAAAACGCCGTCCTCGCCGAGCTTTGCGATATCAGCGCCGGGCACACTGTCGAAGTGCTTGGAAATATTGAAGACGAGCTTTTGCGTGAGTAAAAATCGTTTTATCATCAATTATTTCGAATTTCACTAATCTTATCGGGTTTCCTATCTCCAGTCTTGGCAGAGATGCCCCCGCTCTTTCGGGACGGGTCACATTGTTGGGAAAGGATAGACCCATGAAAAAACGCAATACTCTGGCCGCGTCGGTCCTGGCTCTTCTGGTGGCTGCTCCTGTTTTCGCGCAGGGCGCAATCGTCGGGATCGAGGATCTGGACGACCGCATCGACGATATTCAGGAAGATGTTGGTGATGAACTGGCGGAAGGCAGCGACAAGGACCGCTTTGGCACCAACCAGTACGCTCAGGGCTGGACCGGCAGCGCCTCGCTTGGTTTCTCCGGCACTTCAGGCAACACAGACACTGCCGACCTCGATTTCGCAGGGCGCCTCCGTTATGGCAACGGCCCCTGGAACCACACCTTTGGCTTCGCGGGTGAATTCTCCGAAGACAATGACGTGCGCAACAAGGAAGAGATCTTCGTCACCTATGACGTGAACCGCTATCTGACCGAGCAGTTCTACCTCTTCGGTCTGGGATCGGTGCGCTACGACGATTTCGACTCCAACCGTCTAGACGGCTTCATTGGCTTCGGCCCCGGCTACCGGGTGATCAACACTCAGGACCAGACCTGGCGGATCCAGGCGGGCCCGGGCGTGCGCTACATCGAGGACCAGCTGGGCAATGACAGCACCGAATTCGCAGGCATTGCAGCGTCGCGCTACTATTTGGCCATCAACGAGACCGTGAACCTGACCATGGACACCGATGTGCTGTTCTCGGACGAAGACACCGTTGTGACCAATGACCTGGGCGTGAACTTCAAGATGACGGACCGCCTCTCGACCCGCGTCTCCTACCGCACCGAGTGGGACAGCGACCCGCTGCCGGGCCTGAAGAGCACCGACAACAAGCTTGGTGTGTCCCTGGTCTACGGCTTCTGAACGAAGCCATTTTGCCCTCGAAAACTTGGGGCGGAGCAATCCGCCCCCTTTTCTAAACATCCAATGCGGAAGGGCTTTCCCATGTCGAATTGGAAGAAGCTGGCGCAAGCAGATTTCGGCTACATCGAGGCCTTGACTGCAACGGCGAAAGGCACGGTCATTGGCTACCGCCTTGTTGGCGCTTCAGCCGGCCCGCAATTGGTCGTCGCGGGGATCTGCCCGTCCTCTGAGCACGTATTTGACCGGCTGCTGTCGATCCCGACGTTGCCTTGGATGCGGGGAAGCCTTGTGCTGATCCGAACCAGCGCCTTGGACAATTTGCTGAGCGATCTGCCTTCGGTGTCGGTTCTTGGAGAAATCGACCGGACGATGGTGCTGCCGTTCTCAGACACAGAGAAAGCAGATGAGACGATCATCAGGCGCAGCTACCACCAGGTGCTCCGCGCCTGTGCAAGCCTTGGCATGATCTCCGGGCGCGGTGTGCCCTATTGCCGGGACAGCTGATCCTCCACCCGCCTTTCTGAAATTGCCCTCATAGTAACAACAAGGAGTCCCCGAAATGAAAATCGCTATGCTGGCGCGCAACTCCAAACTCTACTCGCATCAGCGGCTGAAAGAGGCCGCTGAAGTGCGCGGTCACACGCTCGACATCATCGACACTCTGCGCTGCTATATGAACATCGCCTCGCGCAAGCCTGAGATTTACCACAACGGCGAAAAGCTCACCGGGTATGACGCAGTCATCCCGCGGATCGGAGCGTCCGTAACATTTTATGGTACAGCAGTTTTACGCCAGTTTGAGATGATGGGTGTTTATCCTCTGAATGAAAGCGTCGCTATCGGCAGATCGCGGGACAAGCTCCGCTCGATGCAATTGATGGCCCGTGACGGGATCGGCCTCCCGGTCACCACCTTCGCCCATGACCCGAAGCAGACCGAAGAGGTGCTTGCACTGGCGGGCGGGGCACCTATCGTTATCAAACTCCTTGAAGGGACTCAGGGGATCGGCGTGGTTCTGGCCGATACAAACCGGTCCGCCAAATCGGTGGTGGAAGCGTTCCGCGGCGCAGGTGTGAACATCCTGATGCAGGAATTCATCAAGGAAGCTGGCGGCACAGACATCCGCGCAATCGTCGTGGGCGGGAAAGTTGTCGCAGCTATGAAGCGTACGGGCGCCGAGGGCGAATTCCGGTCGAACCTGCACCGCGGCGGCTCTGCGCAACTGGTGAAGCTTTCGGCCGAAGAACGCGCAACAGCGGTCCGCGCCGCCAAGACCATGGGGCTGAATGCCTGCGGCGTCGACATGCTCCGGGCTAATCACGGCCCTGTCATCATGGAAGTGAACTCATCGCCGGGTCTTGAGGGCGTGGAGAAGGCCACTGGCCTGGATATCGCGGGCATGATGATTGAGTACCTTGAAAAGAATGCCAGAAAGGGCGCTACCAAGACGAAAGGCAAGGGATAATGCCGCGCGCTGATTTCTGCATCGGAGATTACCGGATCGCCGCGGGCACCCGTCAAACGGTCGATCTTCCTGTCAGCGTGCTGTCCGACCATACCCCGGTAACTATGTCGGTGCATGTTCTGCACGGCAGACGCCTTGGGCCAACCCTGTTCGTGAGCGGTGGAATTCATGGTGACGAGGTGATCGGAGTGGAAATCATCCGGCGTGTTTTGAACACGCCGGGCCTGTCCAAGCTCAAAGGCACCCTTCTGGCAGTGCCGATTGTGAATACTTTCGGCTTTATCAACCACTCCCGTTATTTACCTGACCGCCGGGACCTGAACAGAGTCTTCCCGGGAAGCGCTGGCGGTTCGCTTGCCTCGCGGCTGGCCCACAAGTTCATGTCTGAAATCCTGGAGAAGTCGGATCTGGGCATTGATCTCCATTCAGCGGCCATACACCGCACAAACTACCCGCAAGTGCGTATCTCGCCTGACGACACAAAAATGGAAAACCTCGCCCAGGTGTTTGGTGCGCCGATTGTTATGCGGTCTGCCCTGAGGGACGGATCGCTCCGGCAGGCGGCGAAAGACGCTGGAAAAGATATTTTGCTGTTTGAAGCAGGAGAAGGCCTGAGATTCGATGAATTCTCGGTCCGGGCTGGCGTTGCTGGAATTCTTCGGGTCATGCGCCACTTGGCAATGATCCCGGCCAAGGGGGTATCCAAACCCAAGGCCGCCGCGCAATTCTGCCCCTCAAGCAAGTGGCTGTGCGCGCCGATGGGCGGCCTTATCCGAAGCTACAAAGCTGATGGGGAACTGGTTCGTGCAGGCGATTTGCTAGCCACGATTTCAGACCCCTTTGGCGAAGAAGAGCAGCATATCGAGGCACCATTCTCCGGCATCATTGTCGGCCGTGCCGTGATGCCGATTGTCAACGAAGGGGATGCAGTTTTTCACCTCGGCCGGGTCAGATCTTTGGTTCAAGCGGAAGATGCCGTCGAGGATCTAAATTCTCAGCTTACGGATGATCCGATGTTTTATGAAGATGAAATCATTTGACGCGCCCGTGCAGCGCTGAACGTGCACGTATCAATGATTGGCGTCTATTGGCCGAGAAAAAGAGCCTAACTTTCATAGTGGGATAGCAACCAGATCGGAGGGACGGAGCGATGGACGGGAAAACAGAGATTCTGCTGGAAGACGGCAACCTCTCGCAGCGCATCCGGGATGCCGTCGGGCAGTCCAGTGCGTCGGAGCTGGAGGACCTTCTGGATCCGCTGAGCAGCAGCGAAGCCCTCCGCGAGCTCCTGCTGCTGTCCCCGGCTGAGCGGGACACCGTTCTGGAGATCGTGCCGGTTGGTCTGGCGGCGGGTCTGGTCGAAGAAGCACCAAACGAGATGGCGGTCGAGCTGGTCGAGCGGCTCGAGCCGGAACGTGCCGCCGAAATCCTGGAACAGCTCGATTCCGACATCCAGGCAGATGTCATCGGCGAGCTGGATGAAACCGACGCCGAGGCAATCCTATCCGAAATGGACGAGGAAGAAGCCGCGGACGTTCGCCTTCTCAGCACCTATGAGGACGACACCGCGGGCGGCCTGATGATGACAGAGGTGTTCCGGTTCAGCGACACCCAGACCGTGGGCAATGTCCTGCGTTATCTGGCGTCGGACGACGACGATTTTGAGCGCTACCGCGGACAGCACCCATATATTGTCGACCAGGACAACCGGGCGGTGGGCGTGGTCTCGCTGCGCAGCCTGCTGACCGCCAAGCGCAGCGAAAAGCTGACCGCCATCATGGTGCCGCCGCTGACGGTGCCGCTGGATATGCGGCTGGAAGAGCTTGAGGATGTGTTCGGCGAGCATCCCTTCCTCGGGGTGCCGGTTGTCGATGCCGATGGCACGTTGGCCGGCGTTGTCTCCCGCTCGGCCGTGGCCGAAGCCACCCTGGAACGGTCGGAAAGCGAAAGCCTGAAACGCCAGGGTGTTGTTGGCGATGAACTGCGCTCGATGCCGCTGATGCTGCGGTCGCGGCGGCGGCTCGCGTGGCTGGCAGCAAACATCGTCCTGAACATCATCGCGGCCAGCGTGATTTCCGCCTATGAGGAGACGCTTGCGGCGGTGATCGCTCTGGCCATTTTCCTGCCGATGGTCTCCGACATGAGCGGCTGCTCCGGCAACCAGGCCGTCGGCGTTACCATGCGCGAACTAAGTCTTGGCCTGGTGCGGCCGATGGATGCTGCCCGGGTCTGGCTCAAGGAGATCTCGGTCGGGGTTATCAACGGAATTGCGCTTGGCATCCTGATCGGCCTTGTCGCCTGGCTATGGAAGGGTAATCCGGCCTTGGGTATCGTAATCGGCGTCGCGCTGGCCCTGAACACCATGCTGGCAGTGTCCATAGGCGGGGTGGTGCCGCTGTTTCTGAAACGGCTGGGCCAGGACCCCGCCGCGGCAAGCGGCCCGCTTTTAACCACGATCACCGACATGGCCGGCTTCTTCTTTGTTCTCAGCCTCGCTACGCTGCTGATGCCCTGGCTGATCTGAGTAACCTGACTGCAGCAAATGAGCGGTCGAGCTCTGCCGAAATTCGCGGACCCGAATGACAGCAAGCGAAAAACTTGCAGCGCTGTCGAAAATTCAGCGCTGCGGGGGAGATGATTTTCTGCGTCAGCAATAGCTGCAAGAGCGAAAAAGCGGCTCCGTCCGACTCCTTGGTGATCGACCCTGGATGCAACGAAAGGACGGTTTGAGATTTGGGCATCTATGTGACTTTGAATGACTGGTCTGGTGACATCGCCTGCAACGAAGCGGTGAACGTGCCCCGTCTGCGAGTAGATGCTGCGTCAGCAAACACCCGGAAAGGCAACGGCGGCAAAGTCCGGCCCACTGCTAGTTCACGGGACACGCAGCGAAAGTCGATCCACCCCAGACCGGCCCTTGGTGCAGATCGCAGCGAAGGTGTCAGGAGAGCCCAAACTTCAAAATGCCGCGCTTCGGAAGAACGTCGGCTTCTTCGGACAAGTTGAAATACATGCCGAAATGAAGCGGAGTTTTGCCAAGGGTTGGTGGCATAGGATTTGTCACCGACGACGGTCACTGCAGTGTCAAACCCGAAAACGACCGTAAGTGGCGCATTGGTTTTTCTATGTGGTGTTGGTCAAGCGACCTTCTCGATCAGCTCATGCTGGGCCTTTTCCTTTCTCGGGTTTACTAGGGTACCCTACCTTGCTGGAAGACCAGTCGTATCATGAATTCACCGAAATCACTGTACGGTCAACACCACAGATAGGTGGTCCGAGGATTTCAGGTCTCTGGCGGACGGCGCAGGTTCCGCATATATTTCCTTGCTGCAACGTCTCGCTCCCGCTGCTCTTGCGTCGGGTCGCCTACCACTTTCGACACAAAGTTAAGAACGTCCGGCCCGACGTGGCGGCGGCGCTGGACGCGAGCTACTAGCTTGTTGGCGACAGTGTTCAAGACAGTCGCCGTTCCGGCCGAGTATAGTAGATTCGCGCCGACATTCGAATTCATGTACTGGTTCAACCAGTCAAGTCCGACATAGGAGGCTGCGGAAATTGAAAGCCAAGTCGCCGCCGATCCTGCATAATTTTGCGCAAAGTCGGTAGACAGACTGATATGAGCCGGTGGCGGCGTCCTTTGATTGGCTGACAGTTCGTGCATTCCGTCCTGAATATGCTGGATGTAGTCGCCGCGACTGGACGCAGCCGCTGCATCGCGCATGATCTCGCGGACCCGGCCCCAATACTCGTCGTCGATCAAGCCGACCAAAATCTCGGCGGCCTCGCGCTTGGTCCGGGGCTCCTGCTCTGGGATAAACTGGAACAGAAATTTCGGGGGAAGGACGAGTTCAGCGAACACGTCACGCGGATTTCCTGCGAAAGCCGCCTCGGCAAGGTAGTCAAAGGCGAGCGCGACCTTCCGAAAATCGTCCTCTACAAACATCGGATCAAGGTCATGCGCCTCGGCAAGCGCCAGATTGCCGTGTATCCAGGGTATCCCCGCTGCCGCCCGACGATCATCCTCTGACAGCGTACCATCCATCGTGCGGTTCAGAACATCTTGCTCGATGAACTCGCTTTTCCAAGGATTTTGATGCGGATAAGGTGGTTGCACCGCGCCAAATGCTGTGCGCTCGGACATCACAGCCATCTGGCCGGTGCCGAAAAGCGGCGAATAGTCGATGAGCAGATCGACAAATTCAAGGAAATGGGCTCTGCTGTGATGATGTTGCAGTTCTTCCTTGGTTAGGGATTTGCAGATTTCGCTCGGAACGGCGACTGCATCGGTGAAGACAATACCGGGATAGAACAGGGGGCCGAAGAAGGCGAAACGGGCATCGAGGCCACCTTGGCCGCTGCTGGGGCCCGCTGTGCCGAGCTGGTTCCAAACAAATGGTCGGCGCGGAGTCGCGCGCCCAGACTCTGCAGGCCGGCTCCGCTCGCCGCTGAGATCGGGAATAGCAAACCCTGCGTAATTCTCGTGGAAATCATGCCATGCGCTCCAAAGTTCGCCGAACCAGTCGGGACCACGGCTTGCAAAATAGCCGCGCAATTTTTCCCGGTCGCCTGCATTTAAGTCTTGTCCAGAAATGCGGGAGAACCACTGAAAGAACGTCTCGTCCGATCGTTTCCCGCGATCCAGCGCATCTTCCGGAGATGGTTTCATGGCAACATAAAAAACTGTTAACAACGCCAGCTAGCTTAATGCTAATATCAAAACAATTCAAGCGGGAAGCGCTGCGCTCACAGCAAAGTGGAGCATGGCGCTCGTGTGACTGTTTGCCGAAGCCGATTGGTTTCGGTCATCTGCGAAAACCACCGTTTTGACGTGCACCCAAAAGTAGCCATTGGCCAAGCCGCAGCGAAAGTTCATTTTGTCC
Source organism: Leisingera sp. ABM4_103 (assembly GCF_056158685.1). NCBI lineage: Bacteria > Pseudomonadati > Pseudomonadota > Alphaproteobacteria > Rhodobacterales > Roseobacteraceae > Leisingera > Leisingera sp. ABM4_103. The sequence continues at coordinate 1,899,971 of NZ_JBSWTU010000005.1, forward strand.
GGCATAGCGGCTGCTCGTTCCGGCGGTTTCTGGACGCCTGGCCTCGCCAGTCAGCGAAGGGCAGCAAGGAGCCCTAATCACTGCGGTTTGCCACGCTAAGTTCGCGCGTGCAGCAAGGTTCCTCCCGTCGCTAACGGCCCAAAGCGGCCGCTCATATCAGCCTCTTTGCCGCAGGGCAGCTTGCCGGAAGCGGACATTGAATGCTACCTGTAGTGAAGCAAACAACGATGGTTAACGTCCAGCAGGAGGCGACGATTTTGGCGGGTGTTGAGGTGAACTATTCGAAGACCGATGAACACCCGGCAGGAGCCGACCTGCTCTTCAAAGTCATGATGCGCCTTGAATTTGGCCTCAAAGAAATCGGCTATTGTAAAACCGAAAGAAACCAGAACGCTGAGGTTGATTGGGACAGGTTTGCCAATAAAAGTCTTGGCGCACCGTTTTTTGATGCGATGAAGGCGGCGGGTAACGTGAACGTTCTGCTCCAGACGCCGCCAAAGCGGCAAATCGTCGACGGGCAAGGCTACCTGAATTGGGAGCAGGTAGGCGCAGTTTCAAACGTCCAGGAGTTAATAGGCTCTCTTCGACGAGTCAGAAACAACCTCTTCCACGGAGGCAAGAGCGGTGACCCAGATAAAGATCGAAACGACGAATTGGTCGGAAACGCGCTCTCTTTGATAGATGCCATTTTGCAGCATGACCATGATTTACGGATGATGTTCGAAGGAAACTATTGAGCTGCGTCCGAGGCCGGCCCATTGCGGACATTCATGAAAAGCTCCCTACGGGCCAGATCTAACAACAGGCCGATAGCGGTGGCCGGACCAGCATCGCCGAGAAGCAAAATATAGCGGCGAGGAGTAGATAAAGCGCACAGAAATGATGCGACGCAACTCGGTCAGCGTTAGAGGAAGCGGGAAAGCGCAGCTCACACATTGAAGAAGGAACAAGGCATATCGGGACACAAAAATGTCAGAGGGTCATCTGGCGCGAGAACGTATTCCGGCCATTGTGTGGCTATGGACTTCACATCGCCCGCCGCTGGATATCTTCCCACTGCGTTTCGAGCCCATCTCTCCGTTTCTGTGATCAACTCAATAGCCTTATCAGCCCCCTCTACACACGGAAGAACAATCCGCACTGCGGAGCAATTTGCATCACATTCAATTGTAACGAAGTGTCTATGTAGGCGCTTAGTGCTTTGCAACAGTCGTTGGAAGTCGAATTTCCGATCAAAAGACATTAGAGTCACATCATAGAGCACCCCACTCCCCTCTTTGACTTCAGAGTTTTTATCGAACCACGGGCGGTAACTCTTGTTGACTTGAACTCCGACCACCATCGTCTTGTCCACTATTCCGATGCGAGCCCACTCTTTCGGGTTGACCTCACCCCACGGAAGTGGGTCCAAGTGGAGAAAATGCTTCGTTACGGCATCGGAATCTGGAGGCAAAGCCGGTTGAATATCATTGAAGCTGGTGCAGAAACTCCAAAATCCCTTATCTATATCTCGCAGAAAGCTCTCGATACGCTGCAGATCATCAGAGTGAGTGGATCTAAAGTGAGCGATCCTGTTTCGAATTTGATATATCTCGCTCGCCTTCGCCTTCCACACCTTTTTGGGTGGAAAATACTTTTCAAATAGCCTCCAGTTTTGATCGATCAGTTCCAACAACTGCCATAGTTGAGCGTAGCTCAGATCATTGGTTTCGGGTGTTTCCATGTGGGTAAAGGCTTTGTCTTCGCTCTGAATATCAGATGTTGACTTTAGACCAACAGACCAAGCATCACCTTCTTGCGCACGTCTCTCAACGTATACCATACGCCGCAGCCATGTTTCGAATTGCCAAAGACGAGCATATATTTTTAGCGTGTTGTCATCGAAGTCGATAATTTTTTTGACGTAACTTGATGCTTTCATCTCTTAAAATTCCATGCTCAATTAGTGTTCGTTATAGCCATACGAGGCCCGGTTGGGAGCGGCTGCACTGCCCGCGTGGTTCTTTCTGTCATTGACGACATAGGAAAGGATGTTATGTTTGACGGAGAGCGGCATCTAACGAATATTCCCAATATGAAAATGATGAAAATTCTGCCGGACAATAAAATCTGAATTTTCCTTGTTGTTCATGTGTTTGCAAGCTCTATAGTTGCAACAATTTTAGAGACCTGCACGTTCGCCGTATTGCGGTCTTCGAGAGCATAGATCATCTTCATTTCTGAAACTGGGCTGTCCGGAAATTCGTGAATTTCATCCCCTTTCTCCATAAGCTCGACCTCCAGCCACCGCCCATCATCGGAGATCTTCTTTATCTGGTGAATGGGCAGGACTGTGTTGTTGTCCATCAAAAGCCCGAAATACCAGAAATCGGTAGCCATCCTCTCGACAAACCAAGCAGGAAGGACTTCCGCCATTTTCCCTGGTTCGTCAATCATTGCCACCTTTTTTGTAAGAATATCGAGTTGGCTTTGCGCGACCGCAGCAGAACGCTCAGACGCCTTTGCTGCTCGGTGGGCTGACCACCAGCTAAATGCTGCAACTGCCAAGGCACTAAGTGCTATTCCGTCATCGATCCCGACACTCAGTAGCAGCTCTTTGATCAAGCTCATCGGAGAGTCCCCATGTATAACTTACTGCTCACGTTGAAATAGTCATGTTGGCACCCCCTGGTCCCAGTAGAATTCATCCCAGCAGGGTGTCAAGAACGCTACTGGACGGAGAAATATTGCAGTTCACGAGCGAAGCAGCGAATGACCGCTTTCCGCCCTTCTTTCAGGTCGCCTTCGCTACTGCAGCGACGATTGAGCACTTGCGGCGAACGGCGGGAAGGTCCCGCAGACTGGGAGTTCGATCATCTCCAGATTTTGCTCGCGCAGGCGACGATCGGTTTTGTTTGACTGCGTGTGCCGCCAACCAAGACCTGTCTTCCAGATCCCCGAAGAACTATGGCAGCCCAATACTGTCGTGAAGGGCCCCAAACCGCTCATCCGGCGAAAGTATTCAGATGACCGCGCTGTCCCGCTTCCCCAATTATTTAATGCCAGATTAACCCAGTGTTGCGATGGTAGGCGAGTATTAACTTTAAGGATTGGATATGGAAAAAATTGCCGCCATCGAGCTGCCTGCTGAAAGTACAAATGCTTTCGAGATTTTGGCGATCTGTCGAAACGCAGCTGAAAAAGCCAGCGTAGAGGAACCCAGAATTGATAGCTTCTTGAAGAAGGCGGTTTCTGGGGATTTCGAGCACTTGCTCCGCTCAGTCAAAGCCCATTTCTACATTGCGCATGCTGTCAGATAGATTTTGAGCAGCTCCCCTTAGATGGATGCTGTAAGTTCTTTAAACAGTGGTTGAACGGTCTTTTCGGGGACCCAACAACTCAGTAAAAAGCCAGGCGGCGGTCAGCCGCCTGTGCTCAGGAATGTGGGAACTGATCGGGAAGAAGAGTACCTCTCCCGTCATCCAATGCTTCAGATTTCGATGTCCTCTAGAGACTTGCCAGCTTCCAAGGCCTCATGAACCCAGCCAGGTTTGCGACCACGTCCGCTCCAAGTCTGCGAGGGGTCATTGGGGTTGGCGTACTTCGCGGCTGCTTTCGAACCTGACTTACGGCCTTTGCCGCTGTGCAGAGCAACAACTTCTTCAAAGCTAACGCCGTGCTTTTCAGCGATGGCGAGCATCTCATTGTAAGCATTCTGCTTGGCCTTTTCAGCAACTTGGGCCTTGCGAGCCTCAATTTCTTGAGAGAGTGCTTCAAGTTCAGAAACGTTGAGGCCGGTAATATCAATTTCCATAGTTCACCTTTTTCAGTTTTGCACGGTCAAATCAGAAAAGTGACATCGGGGCAAGCTTAAGAGGTGTAGAGTGCAGGTTTCTTACGGCAAGAAAAGACCAGTGATGCATGATGTAGCCCATTCGGCGTCAGCTCTCAATTAAAGGATCTCCAGAACAGCATGCCTCAGTCAAAGTGGCGCCTCTCAAGGAGAAAGGTGCTTAGCTGGATTTCGTGCCCATCGCTAAAAGTAAGATAGGCACCTAATATGGTTCTTGTGGCTGTTCCTCATCGGTTACGAAGGTGCCATTAGGGGGGCAACAATGCCACGCCTCGTACCATCAAGGATTTCGGAGACGTGCCTGATTTTTCCTTTTTTCGGTCTGGCAAGCATCCAGGGAACTTCTTCATGAATAAACGCTGGACCGTAAGCGCCCGATTTTTACCGCAGCGGTTGATTGTTGACGCGGGCGATGATGCCGGGCTCAGCGACGAAGTCTTCGAGGAAGCTGTGCCAAGCCTCAACGGACACTCGTGCTGATGCCAGCATGTCGCGCAATTCGTCGATGCCCTCGTCGGTCAGCGCCGTAATGTAGTCGTCCCGTCCGATGTGGACGCTGACGATGTTGCCGTAGGAGAGGTTGTCGTCGTTGCTGACGATGGCCTCGAGAAGTCCAGGATCCTCGCCCAGCAGGCTGGCGACATGGGCGATGGAGCAGACGTAGGTCGTCGCTGCCATCACGCAGCCTCGCTGCGGCTCTGATCTGCCGGCTTCCAGTTCCAAGGGAGCAATTCGGCCAGCCGGTTGACCATGTGATCGTGGATACGGTCCAAGACATCTGCGAGGTAGGCCTGCGGATCGAGGCCGTTCATCTTTGCCGTCTCGATGACGGTCATGGCGCGGGCGAGCGTTTCACCGCCGGTATCCGAACCCGCGAATAGCCAGTTCCGCCTGCCAACGCCAATGGGCCGCAGCGCGCGCTCGGCGGGATTGTTGTCGATGGCCACGCGCCCGTCCTCCAGAAACAGCGTGAATGAAGCCCAACGGCTCAGCCCGTAGCGGAACGCCTTGGCCAGATCACTCTTACCGGGAATACGGGTGAGCTGCCTTTCGGCCCAGTCCCGGAACGCATCAACCTTGGGCTTGCTTTCCTTTTGGCGCACGGCCAGCCGCAGTTCGGCAGGCTTGCCGCTGATTTCTCGTTCGATGTCGTAGAGCTTGCCGATACGGTCGAGCGCCTCGCGCGCGATTGCGGATTTCGTCGCGGTCCAGACATCGTGAAAGTCGCGGCGAAGATGCGCCCAGCACGCGGCCTCCCGGAACTGGCTCTTGCCGTCCAGGTCCGCGGCATAGAGCTTGGCATACCCCTTGTAGCCATCAGCCTGGAGAATGCCGCTGGTCTCGCCAAGATGGGCGAGGACATGCTCTTCCTTCCAGTCCGGGGCAAAGTGATAGACCGCACCGGGCGGGGCCGTGCCCGCCCATGGGCGCTGATCCCGGACATAGGCCCAGATCCGGCCTTTCTTGACGCCCTTTCCGAGCCCCTTGTCGCGGCGGCCGCGATCGAGAACCCGGATGGGCGTGTCATCTGCGTGCAGAAGATTGCTGGCCATGATCTCGGCCTCGATCTTCTCGATCAGCGGCGCCAGCGCCTTCATTGCCCCGCCGCACCAGTCGACCAGGGTCGTGTCCGGGATGTCTGCCCCCATGCGGGCGAAGATCTCGTTCTGACGATACAACGGCACGTGGTCGTCGAACTTCGAGGTCAGCACATAAGCCAGAAGGTTCGGGCCCGCCATGCTCCGTGGGATCGGACGGCTGGGTGCCGGGCTTTGAACCATACGCTCGCAGCGCCGGCAGGATTTCTTGATACGCGCGATCTCGATGACCTTCAGCTGGGCTGCAATCATGTCGATCAGCTCGCTGACATCCTCCCCGACCACACGCAGATCGCCCCCGCAATCCGGGCAACTGTCGCCGGGGTCAAGCTCGCGGCGTTCGCGCGGCGTGTCCTGCGACACCTTCGGACGGCGGCGCCTCGACTCCCGCGGTTCGGCTGGTTCCGGGGTCTGGTTGTCCGTCTCCGGCTCATCGTCGCCCTCCGGCGGCAGTTCATCCGCCTCGGCGAGCGCAACCTGCAGGTCCTCCAGCGCCAGTTCCAGTTGCTCGATCTCCCGCTCGATCTTTTCCGAACTGGAGCCGAATTTCTGCTTCTGCAATCTGGCAATCCGGACGCGCAGCGCCTGAACCAGCAGATCATGCGCCCGCAAACTGGCGGACATCTTCTGGTTTTCCGCCTGCAACGCGGCGATCATCGCCTTCAGAACGGCGGGATCATTGGGGAGAGGCGTGGCTTCTACGGACATGGTGGTGGATACCATTCTCCAAGGTCGGACGCCATAAAAACAAACGATTCCAGGGAGATAAATCAGCCCGTCCGGGCTGGTGGCGCGCCCCAATCCGGCCTGCGCCAGTCGATCCCCTCCCAGAGCATGGCCAATTGAGCGGCGGTCAGACGCACGCTGCCATCCGTCGCCGCAGGCCATGGGAAACGACCCTTCTCCAGGACTTTGTAATACAGGCAAAAGCCCTGGCCATCCCAATACAGAAGCTTCACCCTGTCGCCGCGGCGCCCTCGAAACGCGAACACGGCACCGTTCGATGGCCGCTGCCTCAAGACATCCTGCGCGATCGCTGAAAGCCCCGCGATACCTTTGCGCATATCAGTGTGACCGCAGGCCAGGTAAACGCGAATGCCGGTTCCCGGGCCGATCATGCCGCCTCCACCGCCTGGATCAAACGGGTCAGCACCGCCGCATCCACATGGGCATCGACCCGCAAGCTGCGACCATTGCGTAGAACCACCTCAATCAACGCCAAGCTCGCTTCAGGGGCGCACGCTTCCTGCGGTTCCGGCGGCGACGTAATATCGACGGGCAGGAATAGCGTCGCGTCGTCTGGCGTCAGAAGCCCCTTCCTCCTCAGCTCGTATCGCCAGGCATAGATCTGCTGCCGCCTGATCTCGTGGCGCTGTGCGACCTGCGACACGGTCGCGCCGTTCACCCCGACCGAAAGCACAATCGCCAACTTCTCGTCGTCACTCCAGCGGCGCCGACGCTCCAAGCCAAGAATTTCGCCCCGCACAGCTGCCTCCCTCCCTGTAGGAGACGTCATTAAAGACGTCTTTATGGACGTTTCTTACCAATCTCCAGGACACACGAGCAGGCGGTTCAAATCGGGCGGTTACGCTGGACCCCGTTGCGTGGGGTGAAAAATAGCAGCCCTGACTGAACCAGCATCGGCTGAAGTAAGCGGTATCGCGACGTCATAGTATTCCTTGTTAGCCTTGATGGCCTGGCTGTGCGCTGAGGTCGAGCAGCTTGCCACAATTCCATTCCATGCCTGCAGTGTTAAGGATTCCAAGCTTAGTTCGCCGAAAGAGCGGTCATGACCGAAACTTGCCAAATGCACCATTGGCGGGCTGTCAAAGTAAGGGAAATGCGAAAACCAAGCCCCAAAGCCGCCCGGAACGTCATCTGCAGGGCCGAGAATGCAAAGCAGTTGGGAGCTACCGTTCTGCATCTCACTAGCTTGTAGTTCAAACTTGGCACGTGGGTCGACTTGGTATCCGGAAGACTTTGCATCTCTCAGAGCCTGATGGAGACTCCATTCCAGTTTCATAGCGGCCGCGAGGTTGTCTTCCAGAGTTTCGAAGCTGCCTGGTATGACAGTTGCGCGGGCAACTGGTACGGTCTCCATTTCCTCGTGCCCAACGAAATAGACCCGCGCTGGATAATCATATACGCCGCGTCTTTCGACGCTGATCCAAACGTGAAGAGTATCATCACCCCATTTATTGTGTCTGGTTTGGGGTTTTCCAAAGAGGTTTGGGTCAGGTTCGATCTTGCTCCAGTCGAGAATATGAGAAAGATAGCGACGTTCTAGTACTCCAACTTCTTTCCGTGATGGCGGGGAGGTCAATGTCCGCTTCGCCGGATCAAAACTCCAGGCCAGGGCTGCGAGGTCACGCCACGAAGCTTGCTCCAGAAGCTCTTCCTCGAAAGGTCCGCCAAAGCCGCTATGAGGGACAAGTTTCTTCCGCCGCATTCGACAAAACTCTTCTTGGGCGATTTGGTCGAGTGCCCTGGTGAAAGGCAGCTTTCTGTCGTTTTGACGTTGGCGCGCGGCTTTCTTCAAGACGTCGAGGGCTGTCCCTGTGGGCGAGACGAGGTGAACCATGAGTGAATCTCCATTGGTGCGGAGCTGCCAGGAGAGCCCTCGCACCGAGATACAGTGCTAGGTTCAAAGTTGTTCATCCGCAGGCAAATGCCCTTCGATTGGTTCCTGGCCTTTGGTTCGGGGCAGCGGAGGCGCCCAGTGCCTGTAGTCAAGCACGAGTGACATCAATGAGCAAGCTGGCTGTCAATGCGTAGCAATGGAGCAAGCTCGGACTGTTGGTGGTGCAGAATTCGTTCACTTCTCGGACAAATCGTTTGCCCAAACTAATGGTAAACGCCCGTTGCTTCTCGAGTTGGATGCATGGCCTGGCCAAGAATTCCAGGTAGGGCGATCATGAACACCAGAAGCTTAGCAAGCTGAAGCGGCCGGTGCTCAGTCAGCCGCCTCAGTAAAATGAAACTCGCAGCTATTGAATAAGTGGTGGATCAACGGAAACAAGCCACTCGTGCACCGGCTCAATTACATGTTTAGCGAATTGGGTTTTGTTCCGCGGCCCTCAAAAAGTGCATCTTCAGAAACCCGAACAGAGGCTTTCGGTAACCTAGAGTGAAAGACATCAGCAACCGAGTTCACGCACCCCCACTTCCCATGCTCAGTGGCCCATGCTCCGGTGACAACGACTTCATCCGAGGTTAAGTAACTGGAAATGTACTCCGCTGCTTCCTCCTGGCCCGAAAACTCCATCGGCTGGGTGTAGCTCCCAAAACCATGCCAGCCTTCGAATGGCCTTTCCCCTCCGTCACAGCCCCATACACGCAAAGCTGTGAAAGTCCCCAACTGCCCCATTCTAGTTGCGAAAGTGATTGCGTTAGATAAACCTGTTTGGATGACGTCTTCGAATTCTTCGCTAATTTCATCGGAAAGAAAACCATCTATCACAATGAGGTTCCCCTGGTGCCCCGAGATCTCTTCCATTATCCGGTTTCGGCATTCCCAGGCTGCACGCTTTCCAACGGAAAAGTCGGCGCTCCCAAACAGGCTCCCCGGGTGCACAACAACAAGTGTCTTCATATCAGTTCCTTCGTTTTTATTTCCTTCTCTTGATAAATTGGTAACGTTTCGCTGGGTTTAAAAATGGGGCAGTTCCGTGATGTAGGGGTTGTTTTGCGCTTGGGTTGTTGAACTCAAGAGAAGGCAGCTAGGGAAGTTATTCTCTAGACTGCTTCGGAAGGGCAGAAGTCACTCTCACCGTTCTCGTTGCCTTCCATTGGGACGTTTTCGAAACTGGCAACGAGAGCTGGCGCTTCAATAACCGGGGATAGTCGAGCCGACGCTAGCCCGACATGGCTTCGCTTTGTGGAGGCTACACCGCATCGGGCCAGCTAATCGCGCGTCAAATAGGGGGCTAATTTTGGATACCTATACCGTGGTCGACTTTCGCACCGCCGTTCTCAGCAGCTTTTGATCGTCTGGTCAGGGTGGGCTGGAACGTGCTCTTCCGTGGCAATTGACCGAACAGACCAACTCGACTTACGATGCGACCATGACCTTCGCCTTCTATACGCCGCAACGAATATCCGCCTGATCAGAGATCAGACAGCGGAAGCGGCGTAGTGCGGGACGGGCCTTATACCCCCAGTAGCTCCAGATCAGAGTGTACCCCCGGGTGCAAATCCCGGCGTTTCCACCAAGATTTATTGGAGGAAAGAGGTATGTCACGAGATGATTTGAGATGCGCGACCGCTCGCGAGCTCTTGCAGGAGATCAGTTCCCGATTGAGGGAAACACACTCAGATCCCGTCGGCTTCATCTGGTCAAGATTGTTTCCGGACATTCAGTATGAGCCGTCCAACCAGGAACACCGCAGGCTGGTGGAAACAGCAACAGACTGGCTCGAAGCTGAGCTGGCCTTTCTTCATCGCTCGTTGAATGCAGATCGCCCATTTGGTGTCGATGACGCGATCTCCGTGCTGCATGACCGCGTGAATTACATCGAGAAATCAATGGCACTTCCAAAGCGTAGAGACACTGGGAGCGGACGTTATGACGGCTGAAGAGCGTGTAATCGTCAAGATGCTTGTGGCATGGTCTGAAAGCCCCAAGTACGCCCGAAGCTGGCTGAAAAGGAAGCACCACGCATTCAGCGGGAGACGGCCGATTGACCTTTGTAACAGTGGTGAGGTGTTTCGCGTAGCTCGTTACATTCGAGACTTGAAACGCGAAGCTTGGAAAATGTGAACAGTGCCGCTGCCATGGGCTAAGATATTTCCGCCTGCCAAGAGGCAATCAGTCCTGGCCGACAAGCGTCCCCATGTGAGGTAAGGTTCGGCCTCAACCGGCGGTGCCGTGCTTGGCGTAGACGAGGTTGCCCTCAGCATCGAGGCCAACTCCGCGGCCGAGTGATTGGCGCCGGCGAAAGAAATTCTCTTCAGCTTCCGTCGGATGCCCCATCTTTTTGGTGAATGTATCCAGCCACGCGTCTTCCTCATCATCATGCGGTCGCGTGGAGGCATGATCGTTTTCAAGCGCGGCGGTGATGCGGGCGTAGTCGAAACTGCCGGAGCGCTCGATGGCCCGGCCAATTTTCAGCCAGTGGGTGACCTGACCAGTCAATGAGCGGCCATTCAATCGTGCCTCGCGGCGGACCAAGGCCATGATCTCATCAGCAAGTTTCACAGTTTGGGCCATATTCGGTACCTGAACTGATTAATGGGTAGCGACAGGTCATCTTAGCCCCAAAATTTGATCGTCGTCACCCGGCGGGAAGCAAAGGCGTGGGCTTGTTCTCTCCTGTTGCTCTGCTAACTCCCAACCATGGGCCTTGGTCAGATTTCCAGCCCGGTGAGGGCCATCAGGCGCTCTTTGATGCCACCATCAATTATGTTGGTAGCCTGGTGTAACGCCTCTGACCACATCGGTCCCCTTAGAAAAGCCTCGTTCCAAACACGCTGAAGTTCATATGGCCGATCTTCGAGCAGCACTTCGATGAGCACTTGGGCTTGAGCCAAGTCTTTGCGGGTCTTGGCCTGGCTCTGGGCTAAGCCCTTGTGCATGCGAGACACGATAAGCTTATGCACGGCGTAGCGCTCTGGCGCAGGCACGTTAATCGGAATACCGATGCCGTGAAGGGCAACTGCGTTGATTGCCCCTTTGATGAGGAAACCATGACAAAGGTGGATCTCGTCACCGCCCTGGATCGCATTTCTCTCTGCGCTACGGCCGCGGCGTTCAGAGCCCGCAAGGGAGTGCAGGACATGGACAGAGAACTCTTCCTGAGTTTCAGGGGCGAGCACATATTTCAGGGATTTCGTGCTGTCGAACGCTTGAGGTGCAAGCCGAAATCTCTCGTCTACACGGTGCAAGAGGGACAGCAGATCACCCTTGATCTGTTTGTCGACGTAGATAGAGACTGAGTGGAGTTGGGTGGGATCGGAAGTCTGGGCAATCCTCTTTTTGAAACGAACGCCCAGCATCGCACCGTAGGTCTGGAACGCGATGGTGCCAACGACGACGGTCTGCAGACGGGATACGCCCGCTTCACAGAGAGCCGAAAGAACTTTGCCGCTCATGGCATCTGGTGCCGGCAGCCCTGCCGCTCTCAGCGCGCGGATCATTGAAATGCGGTCCCTGCGGATGCGCTTGAGGTCGCGCAACTCATCCACTCGCTGACGCACAGCGCTGGTGTTGGGGCCAAGATAGAGGTCCTTACGTGAACCGGTTCCAACAGGAGAAGTCTTGAAATACCAGTAATCACGACCTTTCAGGGACCGCTTGTAAGGCGTGCCGCCAGCTTCGAGCAACTCTGCGTACGAGCCGCCCCAACTTCGGTCGACCACTTCAGCATAGAGCGTCTGAAGTGACACGGGCAGCCATTCGACCAAGGTTTTGATCCCTTAAGCAACAAGAGGTTCCAGACAAAAATTAGGTAGTGTCTGTAACACACATTTCAACGAGATTCGAATGTAAGCACCAAAGGGAGTGCAACCTTCTTGCGACACCGACAAATCCTCATTACCCCGGTTGAAGTGCTACGGCGTTTGAACCGGGGAAGTGATATGAGTGACGAAACGGTGCTGCAGTCTTGGCAAAAACTGCATGATTGCATCCTGGCAGCGCTGATTGCGCACGGATCTGATCGCGACGTCAAAGATTTTGAGAGTTGGTTTGCTCAGGAAGCGAAGACGGCTCCTGCGCCTGCAATTCTTCACGCCTCCGTTGGCCTGGACGGGCTTAAAGTTGGCTATCAAGGCGCTGACGATGTTGTCGATAGATTGTTTTGCGCAATGATGAATGTCAGTCGTGATGACTGACTGACTGTGTGCGGGGGACCGATCTGAGGGATCTGATCTGGTTAATCGTGCAAGACTGGCCTTAGAAGCTCTTTCCCTTGCCTCATTGATGTTTGGACGCTCACCAATAACCCCAGCCGCAGCAGATAGCATCAGTAAAACTTTGGGTTGTCCAGTGTGGAGTCTGATGCGCTATATGTAGAGCTGGGATGTGCTTGAGTTGATTTTCTGACGGCCCTTGCAACTTCATTGCGAGGTAGGCGCAGCGAACGCGCAAACCTATGGGCAAAATGAGCAAAACTATGCGCGATCCTACAGGTGTGACCCATGCCTGTTCACACAGAAAGATCGCGACTTTCAGGTCGCTCTATTCAGGGTTCGGTTTTCTCTTGACCTCTGGTGTAGCTCCTTCATCGTGCCTATGATCTGCTCTTCACTGAAACGGGGCGGATTGAGGGTGCTTTGCAGTCGACGCGAGTTGCCAAAAAAAATGATCGAAACAGAATTAGGCAGAATGTAAGGGGCGATCTGAGTGGTCTTCTTCGAGTAACCAAAACCACGCCCGCAAGGCTTATCAGCCCTACGATATTTGAAGTCTCCGTGCCGATAAGCCTTGCTAGTGTTAGTGCTGTATGGCGCTGTCTTGGAAAAATAGCGCATCGGCATTTCAATCCCATACATAGATGTCAGTCGGAGATATCCTGTTGGGGAACTTTCTCTATGCTGCTGGGCGAAGGACTAGGTAGGGCGCTGTGATGTCCGATTGGGGCCATAGGAGAGAAGATCTGAATTCGTTGCCGATGGCGTGCAAAATTTGAGACTACTGAGGATGTACTCAATCCTGCGATAGGGTTTGATATACAGTGGGGGTGAGATAGGTAGGAAAAATGAAATTTACCACGTCTCTCATCCCCGCCACTTTGGTTCGCCGCTACAAACGCTTCTTAGCCGATTGCTTGCTGTCAGACGGACAGGAAGTCACTGCGCACTGCCCCAATCCTGGTTCGATGATGGGGCTGGCTGAACCAGGGATGCGGGTCTGGCTGGAACCCAATGATGGCAAAAAAAAGCTGAACTATGGCTGGCGCCTGGTGGATCACGAGAATGGTCATTTCACCGGTGTCGATACTTCGGTTCCTAACCGGGCGCTGAGGGCAGCGCTTGAAGAACAAAAAATCCCTGAACTGGCCGAATACGAAACAATTTGGCCAGAGGTGAAATATGGTGAAAACAGCCGCATTGATTTTCTGCTGAGCCGAGACGGTCTGCCTGACTGCTATGTCGAGGTGAAAAGCGTCACTTTGATGCGCCAACCGGGGCTCGCAGAGTTCCCTGATAGTGTGACCAAACGTGGAACAAAACACCTCGGAGAATTGGCGAAAATATCGCAACAAGGCCATCGGGCGGTGATGCTCTATCTTGTTCAGCGTACAGATTGCCACCGTTTTCAGTTGGCGGCGGACATCGACCCAACTTATGCGATGGCGTTTGCAAGCGCCAAAGCCAAAGGGGTGGAGCAGTTGATTTATACCACCCAGATCAGCCCGGATGAAATCACCATTGCTGCGCCTATTCTCGCGGCTTGACCGGCTAAGGTCGACAACCACAGACAGGTACACGAGCCTCGACGGGGTCACGTCATGACCAACGATCAAGAGAAAGCCAAACCCTGAACAGGGCGAACTAATAGCCGCGGACTCTACGCGGAGCACGTCAGTGACAACCAAGTTGGTAAGCCAACCTGACGCCGAAGCGCAGCTGGCGTTGTCTCAACTGCTTCGACAAGTGCACCATAGTCACCAACAAGTATGACTTGTTCCTGAGCGCGCGTGATCGCGGTGTAGATCATGCTACGATCCTGCAAACGGTTCTTGAAGACTGGAACAATGATGACCGGCCATTGCGAGCCTTGGCTCTTGTGGACTGTGATAGCGTAAGCCAGCTCGGTCATATTTTTTGCAATGCCTGCGTCTAGCTCTACACCTTGCCCGTCAATGACAGCACTGACAACACTACCTTCAATGCCTGTCACACGACCCATAGAACCGTTTGTGAAACCAGTGTATCTATCGTTTTTTGTCCAGATCATTGGCTCCCCAGCAGCGATGTGCTTGGCCTCCGGCCAGAGGTCTGCGCCATCTTTCACAACCTCGTCGTGGAAGTGGGCGTTGATAGCAGTAACACCAGCTTCACCGCTCTTGATTGACCCGATGATTTGAACGTCATCCTGATCAATACCAGCGCTTCCAAGGTCACGAATAATGCGAGTGATAAGGGAAATCGCATCGGTATCTGAACATGCGTTGAAGGTAATGCCAGGTTTTGCACCACTGTACTGTTTCAACTTTGGCAGGCGCCCAAAACGAATGGCCTCAGCAACGGCAGGAATGCCACTGTCTTTGCGCTGACGCATAATTCGATCCAGTGTTACAGATGGCATCGAAGCCGAATTCGCAAGAACATGGAAGACCAGTCCAAATGAGATTGGTGGCAGCTGAGCTGGGTCACCACAAAGGATGAGTTGAGCCTCACCCAGGCGTTTTAAGATGCGCCAGATATCAGGCAGTGAACACATCGACGCTTCGTCGACTGTCAATGAGCGTTCAAAACTGACCCGGTTTCAGCGTTTGAATTTGACCCACCCCTTGTGGCGCAAAGGCCCCAGGCGGGCCGCCCTCATATAGCGAGTCCGACTGGGGGCTTTGCTTGCGCGACGTTTATGTTTTTCTGCGTCGCTTGCTCTGTGCGAACCGGTATGACGTGTTGCCTGTCTCGATGATTGCGCAGTGATGGGTTACGCGATCCAGAAGCGCGGTTGTCATCTTGGCGTCACCGAAGACCGAGACCCATTCGCCGAACTCCAGGTTCGTCGTGATGATGACACTGGTCTTCTCATAGAGCTTGCTGATCAGATGGAACAGCAACGCGCCGCCGGACTTGGGGAACGGGATGTAGCCCAGCTCGTCGATGATGACGCAGTCCAGGGCCGAGAGCTGCCGGATGATCTTCCCGGCATTGCCCTCGGCCTGTTCCTTGATCAGGGCGTTGATCAGGTCGACGGCGTTGAAGAAGCGCGCCTTCTTGCCGTTGCTGATCAGGGTGGTTCCAAGCGCGATGGCGATGTGGGTTTTGCCGGTGCCGGTTCCGCCCACCAGGATGAGATTATGTGCCTCTTCTGTGAATTGGCCTGAGCAGAACGGCTCGATTTGGGGCTGGGTGACGGCGGCCGCGCTGTAATCGAAGGTGGCGAAGTCCTTGTGGTGGGGGAACTTCGCAATCCTCATTTGATACTGGATGGAGCGCACCCGCCGCTCTACAGTCTCAGCGTCGATCAGTTGCTTTATCGCTGTGGTCAGACTTGGTGGCTTGCGCGCGGACAGCAAATCATGGGCGCAAGCTGCCATCCCGTGCAGCCTCAGGGCGGTCAGTTGGTCGATGAGGGCGTTCATGCGGCAGCCTCCTCAGCCGAGCACAGCGTCTCATAGCGCTTGCAATCGGCCTCGGGCCGCAAGGTCAGCTGCGGATAGGTATAGGCGTCGCTGAGCGGCGTGATGACCGGCTCCACCAACTGGTTAATCAGGTTGATGATGGCGGGCAGGCGCAGGGTGTTTTGTTCCACCGCCAGTTCGCAAGCCGTCTCGACCACCTCGACCCCGTGATCCTGGGCCAGCAGAAGCAGATCGACGAACTCCCGATCCCCGCCTTTGCCGGCCATGTAGTGCTCCCTGATCTGATGCATGGCCTCAGGCAGTTGCCAGTCCACAAAGGGGGCGCCGTCGCGCAGGGCGCCGGGCTTGCGATCCAGCAGCGGCACGTAGTGCCAAGGTTCAAAATAGCTGACATTGCGGGTGAAGCGACGCTTGTGCTCGGCGATGACATCCTGGCCCGACACCAGCACGATCCGGCCTGCATAGGCGCGCAGCGACACATGTTGCCCCGCGAACCGGGACGGCACGCTGTAGCGATTGCTGGCATATTGAACCAGGCAGGTGGAGCGAACACGAACGGTCTTTTCCACGTATCCGTCAAATGCTCGCCCCAGAGGGCGCAGTTCGGCGCGTTCGTCTTCGAACAGCTCTGCAATCGTGCGATCCGATTGCTCGGGATGGGGCCGGTTTGCCAGCTCTTCACAGCGCAGGCGCAGCCAATCGTTCAGCGCATCGAGATCATCAAAGGCAGGTTTGGGCACAAACAACCGGCCGCGCAAAAACTGGACCTGGTTCTCGACCTGTCCCTTCTCCCAGCCCGCAGCCGGGGTGCAGGCCACCGGCTCCATAACGTAATGGTTCATCAAGGCAAGGAACCGGGGATGGAATATCCGGTCCTTGGAGCGGGAGACATAGGTCACCATGGTCTTGGGGTTGTCGATGATCACCCGGCGTGGAACCCCGCCATAGAAAGACAGCGCCTGCGCAAAGGCATCCAGCACCATCTCCTGGGCTTCGCCGGGATAGGCGACGACAAAGGGCTTGCGGCTGTGGCACAGGCGGAAATGGGCAACCTTCACCTTCTGCTCGATACCGCCCAGGACAACCCGTTCTTCGCTCCAGTCAAATTGCAGCGCATCGCCTGCCGCAAAATGCAGCGGGATAAAGGCCTCGCCCGAACCGGCACCGGCCCGCCTCAGATCGCGGACAAATCGCTGAACTGGCGAATAGGAACCGGTGTAGCCTTCCACCACGAGCTGCTCATAGAGCTTCTGGGCCGTCCGCCGCTCCCGGCGTGGTCGCTTCTGGTCCTGATCGAACAGCTCCTGAAGCCGAAGATCAAACCCGTTGCACAGTTTGTGCCGAACCGGCGGGGCCTGGCGCTGGTAGCTCGGCGGGCTCTCATCCTTCAGATACTTCTTGATCGTGTTCCGCGATAATCCCGTCGCCCGCGCAACAGACCGGATGCTGCGTCCCTCAACCAATACCCATCGTCGGATCTTCGACACGCTTTCCATCAGTAACACCTGCTCTTTCCTCCGCACTTTTTGTGCGGATGTTAACGAAAACAGGTGGGTCAATTTTACTCGCTCATAACCCACCCAAGTGGGTCAATTTTGCACGCCGATTTACAGAGAAGGAGTTGCTTAGGATGAACTCAAGTACCCCAAGTGCCACCTCTCCGTTTTCGCGGGTCGGAATGATTGATTTCTGACGGACGGTTAATCGGAGCATGAATGTCACCCTTGGCTTAGGGCAGGGTGACGTGAGTTTGCAGAAAAATCAATTAAAAACAGTAAGTTGCAAGGTGCGCATTGCAACTTGCTAACTTATTGAACTGAAATGCGCTTTCCGGCACGTCGAGGTCTCGCAAGGGCGTGGTTCCGATGACGCCGAGGTCTGGACCGTCGCTGACTGCTGTCAAACACGCCAATGAGATGGATGCATCGGAACCGGATCGAACCAGCATCATGCTGGTAGTCGGCGCGCTGACCACAGACCGAAGCATGTATCCGTGGGACCTCAATCGAAAGCCAAGACAGACAGCACGACGGGCCAGAAAATAACTGGTGAAACCGCCTCGGCGGATCAATTTGCCTGCTTAAAACCGATTGATTGGAAAGCCCCCTTTACCGAAGTCCTGACTCTAGGTGACCTTAATGGTTCTCGACTTAGAAAGACCCACACTGGTTTTCGTGGGCTCAGTGGAGAAGGAGTGGCTAGGGATGAACTCAAGCGCTCCAAGCGCCACTTCTCCGATATAGCGGTTTGGATGGGGCGTCTTTAGGTGAGCAACTGAGAGGGGCGTAAATGTCATTCGTTGTTTAGGGTAAAATGACGCAAATGTCGTATTGTGTCACATTCTGGTTAGGTGCGCGTGAATTTTCGGCGTAACTAATTGGTGTTTATGTGGGAATTTTTCCCGTTGCGTCACTTTTGATTTGGCTTCCGGAGAATTCTTCGGATCGTCGTTCGGCTCCAGCCAGATTTTCATGCCTGGTTCTGCCAGCCCCATCATGCTGCCGGGGTTGGCACAATGGGCGGTGATCTCCTGTCCGTCCTCCAGCCGGCAATCGGCGAGAAAGCGTTTGTAGCGGCGGATCAGCACGGCGGGGATCAGAGGGGTTTCAAAGCGCATGACAACGGGCCTATACCTGCGGGAACGAGGTATCAAGGGAGGAAGATCATGGCCAACCCGACGGCTGCCATGCTGGTGATCGGAGACGAAATCCTGTCGGGACGCACCCGCGATGCCAACATGCATTACCTGGCCGGTGAGCTGGCCAAGCATGGCATCGACCTGAAGGAAGTCCGCATCGTCAGCGACGATGAGGCGGCGATCATCACCGCGGTCAAGGCACTGGCCGGAGCCTATGACCATGTCTTCACCAGCGGCGGCATCGGGCCGACCCATGATGACATCACCGCCGATTGCATCGCGAAGGCCTTCGGCGCGCATCTGGACGTGCGTGACGACGCGCGGGCGATCCTGCAGGCGCATTACGATACGCAAGGGCTGGAATTGAACGAGGCCAGGCTGCGGATGGCGCGGATCCCGGACGGTGCCGATCTGATCGACAATCCGGTCTCGGCGGCGCCGGGGTTCACCCTTGGCAATGTGCATGTGATGGCCGGGGTGCCGATGATCTTTCAGGCGATGGTGGCCAGCGTGATGCCGACGCTTACCGGCGGCCAGCCGATGCTGTCGCAGACCCTGCGGGTGCTGCGCGGCGAGGGCGAGATTGCCGGGCCGCTGCGCCTGCTGGCAGAGGCTTATGAGGACTTGTCGGTGGGTTGCTATCCGTTTCAGAAGGATGGTGTGTTCGGCGCCAACGTGGTGATCCGCGGCACCGATGGCGCACGGATCGACGCAGCGATGACGGAGCTGGCAAAGGAGCTGGAGCAGTGACCACCGATCCCCGTTACTACGCCGTGACCGAGGCGACCTGGCCGCCCGCGTCGGTGCGCGAGGTTGGTCCCGTAACTCTGCGCGAGGGGCAGGGCGGCGGCAGCCGGGTGTCGGCGGCGACGGTGTCCGGCCCGGTCACAGACGCCCAGATCGCAGCGGCGGAAGAGGCGATGCGCGCCATGGGGCAGGACTGCCTGTTCATGATCCGCGACGGCGAGGCGGAGCTGGATGCGCAGCTGGAGGCGCGCGGCTACGTGGTGAAGGATCCGGTCAACCTGTGGACTTGCCCGGCGGAGCGGCTGACGGACATTCCGGTGCCGCGTGTCACCGCCTTTTGCGTCTGGGAGCCGCTGGCGATCCAGCGCGAGATCTGGGAACAGGCCGGTATCGGGCCAGAGCGCCTGGCGGTAATGCGGCGGGTGCAGGGGCCGATGACGGGGCTGCTTGGGCGCCATAGGGATAAACCGGCCGGTGCCGGATTTGTGGCCATTCATGACGGCGTCGCGATGGTGCATGCGCTTGAGATCCTGCCGCATCAGCGCCGGGCCGGTATGGGCGGCTGGATGATGCGCCAGGCCGCGTTCTGGGCGCTGGAAAACGGCGCCAGCGAACTGGCGGTGCTCTGTACGAAACGTAACGAGGGCGCAAACGGGCTTTACGCTTCTCTCGGGATGGATTGCACCGGACAGTACCACTACCGGATTTTTAAGGAAGGCGATTGACCGCGATGACTGATCAGACCCAGCCCACAGCCCTTGACCTGCCGATGGTGGACCCGCTGCCGCCGGAAACACAGAAGTATTTCGACATCTGCGTCGAGAAGCTGGGATTTGTGCCCAATGTCCTGAAGGCCAATGCCTTTGACATTGATAAGCTCAACGCATTCACAGGCATGTATAACGACCTGATGCTCGCGGACAGCGGCCTCAGCAAGCTGGAGCGGGAGATGATCGCGGTGGTGGTCTCCTCGATCAACCGCTGCTTCTACTGCCTGGTGGCGCATGGCGCCGCGGTGCGGCAGCTGTCGGGGGACCCGCAGCTGGGCGAGATGCTGGTAATGAACTACCGGGTGGCGCCGCTGGACGCGCGGCAGCGGGCGATGCTGGATTTTGCCGCCAAGATGACCACGGCCAGCGCGGAGATCGAAGAAGCGGACCGGCAAGCGCTGCGGGTCGCGGGCTTTAGCGACCGGGACATCTGGGACATCGCTAATGTCGCCGGCTTCTTCAACATGTCCAACCGGGTGGCCAGCGCAACCGCCATGGTGCCCAACCCGGAATATCACAGCCAGTGCCGCTAAGACGCCTGGCGGCCTTGGCTGGCCTCACAGCGGCGGTGCTGCTGCCCGGCATCGCCGGAGCTGTGGAGATGACTCTGCCGGCCGGTGCGGCTGCTGTGTCCGAACGCGTCACAGTGCTGGGTGTCTATCAGCTTCCAGTGGGGCCGGAGGCGGCGGACGAGGTGCCGTCGCAGCGGTTTGAGGGCCGGATTTTGCGCCGCACCTGGCGTCTGGAGGGCGGCGGCACGGTGCTGGAGATCCTGGCGCCGATGCGGGAGCAGCTGCTGGCGCAGGGGTATGAGGTGCTGCTCGACTGCGCGGCGCGCGATTGCGGCGGCTTTGGCTTCCGCTTCGGAATCGAAGTGGTGCCGGCACCGGATATGATGGTCGATATCTCCCGCTATCACTTCCTGTCGGCAGCCAAGGACGGGCAAGCGGTCTCGATCCTGGTGTCGCGGGCAGGCGGCACGGCTTATGTGCAGATGATCACCGTGCAGCCGGGCGGTGCGGAGGCGCCGGAGGTCAAGCCCGCCGCAAAGGCACCCGCCCCTGTGCGGCCGGTTGAGCTGGCCAAGGTGCTGGAGGTCCGCGGTCACGCGGTGCTGAGCGATCTGGTGTTCGAGAGCGGCTCCACCCGGTTGCGGGAGGGGCGCTATGACAGCCTGAAGCAGCTTGCAGATTACCTGGCCGCCAACCCCGGATACCGGCTGCTGCTGGTGGGCCATACCGACACGGTCGGATCGCAGCAGCAGAATACCGGTATTTCCCAGCGCCGGGCGCAGTCGGTGAAGGAGCGGCTGGTCGAAGCCTATGAGGCCGATGAGGCGCGCATAGATGTTGCCGGTGCCGGGTTCATGGCTCCGATTGCCAGCAACCTTATCCCGGAGGGGCGCGAAGCCAACCGGCGTGTGGAAGCGGTGCTGCTCGGCGGTTAGCCGCGAATGGCATGAGAATAACAAGGGGCTCCCGTCCCCGCAGGTGCCTTGGCTTTGCCAAGACCCCTTGGCGAGCCTGGCCCAACGGACGCGGTAGCATGGCACATACTCCTGCGCCGGGCGGGAGTGCTGCCGGAGCACCAAACCGTTCCGGCTGCATTCGGCGGTGCATGGCCCGCTGGCGGCGCTGGCAGCTGGCCTTCAACAGGCTTTAACCGGGGAGCGGACCAAACCCGGTTGCCGGGGCCCGTTGAGTGACTGGCGTGCCGGTGCCTGGAAGTGGCGCGCGCGCTTCAGGCAGGTCTGTAGATAAGCCACTTGTGGCTTCAATCCTGGTCTGCATTTGCAATGCAGCCGCTGGACCCAAAAGAGCCAGTCCATCGCCTTGCCGGCAAACGCCGTGGGTAGAGGTAAAAAAAAGCCCCCGCGAGGGCGCGGGGGCAGGTCTTCGAGGGATGTCTTGGTCCGGGCCTTAAGGGGAACCGGTTCAGGTTTTCCATTCGGACGGGTCGCGGTCGGCAAAGGCTGCGACCAGGAAGTCGATGAAGGCCCGCACCTTGGGCTGGGTGAACTTGCCGGGCGGGTAGACCGCGTAGATGCCTTGGGTTTCGACCGGCAGGCTGGGCATCACGTCCTCGACCAGCCCTTCCTCCATCGCCTCCGCGTAGAGGTAGCTGGGCAGATAGGCGATGCCGAGGCCGGAGATCGCCGCGGTCAGCAGCGACTGGCCGTCGTTCACCGACAGCCAGCCGGAAGTGCGCACCTGGCGCTTTTCTCCCGACGGGGCGGTGATCTTCCAGACGTTGCCGCTGGACTGGCTGGAGTAATGCAGCAGCTTGTGGTTGTTCAGCTCGTCGATCTTCTGAGGGCGGCCGAATTTCTCCAGATAAGCGGGGGAGGCGATCATCCGCTTGGAGGTCTCGGTCAGCTTGCGGGCGCGCAGGGAGCTGTCCTCCAGCTCGCCGATCCGCACCGCCATGTCGAAGCCTTCGGAGATCAGCTCCACATAGCGGTTGTTCAGCACCATGTTGACGGTGATGTCAGGGAAGTCACGCAGGAAGTCCGACAGCACCGGCGACAGGTGGTTCACGCCGAAGTCGGTGGCGACCGAAATCCGCAGCAGGCCTGAAGGTGCCGATTGCATCGAGGTGACCAGCGCATCCGCCTCGCCCGCATCGTTCAGCACCCGGCGGGCGCGGTCGTAGTAGGCAAGACCGATCTCGGTCGGCGACACCCGGCGGGTGGTTCGGTTCAAAAGGCGCGCGCCCAGGCGGGCCTCCAGGCTGGAGACGTGCTTGGAAACCGCCGACTTAGAAATCCCCATCTTGCGTGCTGCATCGGTGAAGCCGCCCTGGTCCACCACATTGGCAAAGGCCTCCATCTCGGTCAGTCGGTCCATGTTCACCCATCCTCGTGTATCCGTGTTGGCCTCAGTGTTGCCGGGGAAATCGGGCAAGATCGGGGCGGGGGTGGGATAATTGCAGGGTTTTGCGCGGATCGTTTGCGCGGTGGAAACGGCCTGCCGGCCGGATTTGCCAGCGCGGACGGGCATTTACGCAACCTCAAAGCACGAGTTTGATGATCAGGATCCACAGAGGCAGGGAAATCGCGCTGAGCAATGTGGATTGCGCGATAAGCGTGGCTGCGAGCGTGCGGTCGGCGCCAAAGGCGGAGGCCAGAACATGTGCGGCCGAGGCGGTGGGCAGGGCGGCAAACAACACCAGAACCGCGGAAAAGCCGGGGTCCGTTTGCAGCAGCAGGCAGGCGGCGAGGGTTGCAGCCGGCACCAGCACCAGCCGCACCAGGCACAGGTAGCCGTTGAACAGGTCGAGCCGCGCAAGCGCCCGCCAGTTCATGGTGGCGCCGATGGAGAGCAGCGCGATGGGAATCGCTGCGTGCGCCAGCATCTCCGCCGGGGCCAGGACCGGCGCGGGGATATTGTAGCCCGATAGTCCCACCGCAACGCCTGCGACCGAGGCCAGCAGGAAGGGGTTCAGCGCTACCTTCAGCGCGGTCTGCCGCAACGACAGGCTGCCGCCGCGCGACAGGGCGCTTACCGCCAGAACATTGGCCACCGGCACCGCCATTCCGATTGCAACGGCCATCTGCCCTGTCAGCTCTGTGCCGACCGAGGGCAGGGCGACAAAGGCAATGGCGGTGTTGAAGCGCCAGGCGGCCTGCCAGGCACCAGCGAAATCGAGGAATTTCTCAGGGCCAAAGCGGCGTGCCAGAAGGCCCAGCCCCAAAGCCAGGGCGAGGATGCTCCAAACCGCCGGGCCGATGCGGCCCAGATCCGCCACCGCTATGGGCCGGCCGCTGGCGGCAAAGAACAGCAGGGCCGGGAACAGCACCTCGAAATTCAGCTTGTCGAGGCCCTGCCAAGCCTGCGGCGCCAGCCGGTTGCGGACCATCCCGCCCAGCCCGACCATCAGGAAGCTGGGGGTGAGGCCCATCAGAATGACTGCAAATACCATGACCGGCTCCCGCTCCGCTGCCGCGCGGTGACACTGCCGCTGGCAGGGGCAGCAGGCAAGCGGAAGGATGAAAGATGCGGCGGTACTCCGGACGGCTGCCGCATTTTTGCGCATTCGTTGCGAGCGGCAGGATTGCCAGACCCGGGTGAGCCGCTAGCTTTGTCCTGTTGGTTGAGCAAATTTCTGGAGGACCGGATATGAAACTGCTGATTGCGGCTGCCTTGTCAGTTTGCCTGGCGGCTCCGCTGTGGGCTGGCGGGGAGACGGCTTCGAACCCGGAGGCCGAGGTCTATTTTGCGAATATCCAGGACGGGGACACGGTCACATCGCCCGTGACGCTGGTCTTTGGCCTGTCGGGAATGGGGGTGGCGCCGTCGGGGGTAGAGAAGGAAAACACAGGCCACCATCATCTGCTGATCGACCGCCCGCCGCTGGGCGAGGGGGAGGATGGCGCTGATGAGCTGGCCTTTGGCCTGCCGTCGGATGATAACCACCTGCATTTCGGCGGCGGTCAGACCGAAGTGACACTGGAGCTGTCCCCGGGCCGTCACACGCTGCAGCTAGTGCTGGGCGATGCGGGGCATGTGCCGCACTCAACCCCGATTGTCTCGGAGCAAATTACCATCACGGTGGAGTGACGGTTCGGTCTGCACCGAAGCATCCGGTTGGTGGGGCAGGTTAGGGAGGTGGTCCTGAACAACCAGAGGACCCATCATGCTGACCTGCATCATCCGCTACCATATCGACCCCGCTAAAAAGGCGCAGTTCGAACAATACGCCCGCAACTGGGGTCAGGCAATTCCGCGCTGCGGGGGGGATCTGGTGGGGTACTACGCGCCGCATGAAGGCTCCTCGACGCTGGCCTATGGGATTTATAATGTGGAGAGCCTTGCGGAGTATGAGGCTTACCGCGCGCGGCTGGCGGCTGATCCGCTAGGGCGCGAGAACTACGAATTTGCCCGGAAGGAGCGGTTTTTGCTGCGTGAGGACCGGACCTGGCTCAAGAAGGCCTCGGCACCGCATGGGCAGGCCCGGTAGAGGAGGCACAGATGATTGCCGTGATTTTCGAGGTGGAGATCGCCCGCGGGAAGAAAGAAAGCTATCTGGAGATTGCCGCGGAGCTGCGGCCGCTGCTGGAGCAGGTGGACGGGTTTCTGTCGGTGGAACGGTTCCAGAGCTTGAGCAGCCCGGACAAACTGCTGTCGCTGTCCTTCTGGCGGAATGAGGCGGCAGTGCAGCGCTGGCGGCAGCTGCCGGAACACCGGGCCGCCCAGGACAAGGGGCGGGCCGGGATCTTTGCAGGCTACCGGCTGCGGGTGGCCGGGGTGATCCGCGACTACGGGATGAACATTCGGGGCGCAGCCCCGGCAGACAGCCGTGCCGCACACGGCTGATCCCGGCGGCACCACGACAGCACCCCGCGCGGAAAGCGCGGGGCGGGACGGATACCGGTCAGGCCGCTGGGCGCGCGTGCGTGCCTTCTTCGATTTCTTCGGTGATTTTTGATACGAACGCCTTCAGATCCTCGGGCTGGCGGCTGGTTACGATGCCCTGATCTGCCACGACCTCTGCGTCCTTCCAGTTGGCACCGGCGTTGGAAATGTCGGTCTTGATCGAATGGAAGGACGTCATGTCACGGCCCTTGGCAACACCGGCCTCG
Source organism: Leisingera sp. ABM4_103 (assembly GCF_056158685.1). Classification (NCBI taxonomy): domain Bacteria; kingdom Pseudomonadati; phylum Pseudomonadota; class Alphaproteobacteria; order Rhodobacterales; family Roseobacteraceae; genus Leisingera; species Leisingera sp. ABM4_103. Next base: position 1,925,396 of record NZ_JBSWTU010000005.1, read on the forward strand.
GCCAGCACCCAAGGGGCGTGGCACACAGCGGCGATCACCTTGCCGTTGTCATGAAAGGCTTTGACCAGATTGATGACATCGTCTTCCACCCGCAGCAGATCCGGGTTGATCTGGCCGCCCGGGATCACCAAGGCGTCATATCCATCAGACGTGGCATCAGCGATCTTCAGATCGGCATCGGCCTCGCGCCCCCAATCGCTGCCTTCCCAGCCTTTCGCCGGCTTGCCATCGAGCGTTGCGACATGGACCTCCGCACCCTTTACCCGCAGCTGGTCGCGCGGGAATTCCAGTTCCGACTGCTCGAACCCATGGGTGGCAATAATCAGGATCTTTGCATCTGCGATTTTGGGCATAACGGGCTCCTTTCTGTTCTGAAATGCCAAGCCGCCCGTCCGGACGGTGCTGCAGAACAAACGCGCCCCCGCCCGGAGGTGTTCCGGACGGGGGCGCAGAACCAGCGGTTTGCGGCGTTGCGCCGCATTTCAGAGCCCGGCGGCCAGCCGGGTGCCCTGGTTGATCGCGCGTTTGGCGTCCAGCTCTGCCGCGATGTCGGCGCCGCCGATCACATGGGCGGTGATGCCGCGTTCAGCCAGCTGATCCGCCAGCGACCGCTCGGAGACCTGACCTGCGCAGAGCACGATGGTATCTGCCGGCACAAGCGTGGGGTTCTCGCGGGCCTCGCCGAAGCTCACGTGCAGGCCCTCGTCGTCGATCTTCTCGTAGTTCACGCCGCCGAGGAATTCGACGTCCTTCATCTTGAGCGTTGCCCGGTGGATCCAGCCAGTGGTCTTGCCAAGCCGTTTGCCGTGCCGTTCCGCCTTGCGCTGCAGAAGCGTCACGCGGCGGGCAGGAGCGGCGGGCTGCGGCCCTTCGGGGGCAAGGCCTGCGCGGTGCTCGGCCGGGTCGGAAACGCCCCACTCCTGCATCCACAGCGGCAGGTCGGTGGCAGGGCTGTGGCCCTCTTCCAGCAGGAATTCGGAGACGTCAAAGCCGATGCCGCCGGCGCCGATCACGGCGACGCGTTTGCCCACTGGTTTCTTGTGGCGCAGCACGTCGATGTAGCTCAGCACATTGTCGCGGTCCTGGCCCGGGATAGCCGGATCGCGCGGCAGGACGCCGGTGGCAATCACCACCTCGTCGAAACCGGTCAGATCATCCGCCGAAACCTCGCGGCCCAGCTCCAGCGTGATGCCTGCATCGGCCAGCATCACCCGGTACCAGTCCACCAGGCCCCAGAATTCCTCCTTGCCCGGCACCTGCTTGGCCATATTGAGCTGGCCGCCGATTTCGTCGGCGCGGTCGAACAGCGTGACCTTGTGGCCCCGCTGCGCCGCCGTCAGCGCGGTGGACAGACCGGCAGGGCCGGCGCCGACGATGGCCACGGTCCTGGCGGTTGCTGCCGGTTCGATCACCAGCTCGGTCTCGTGGCAGGCGCGCGGGTTAACCAGGCAGGAGGTAAGCTTGCCGCTGAAGGTATGGTCGAGGCAGGCCTGATTGCAGGCGATGCAGGGGGCGATCTGGTCCGCCTGGCCCGCTTCGGCCTTGGCGACGAAATCCGCATCCGCCAGCATCGGGCGCGCCATGGAGACCATGTCGGCGCAGCCGTCTGCCAGCACCTCCTCCGCGACCTCCGGCGTATTGATGCGGTTGGAGGTGATCACAGGAATACTGACTTTGCCCATAAGCTTCTTGGTGACCCAGGCAAAGGCCGCGCGCGGAACGCTGGTGGCGATGGTCGGGATGCGGGCCTCGTGCCAGCCGATGCCGGTGTTGAGGATCGTCGCGCCCGCCTTTTCGATCTCCTGCGCCAGCTGCACGACTTCCTCGTGAGTCGAGCCTTCCGGCACCAGGTCGATCATCGACAGGCGGTATATGATGATGAAGTCAGTCCCCACCGCCTCGCGGGTGCGGCGCACGACCTCGATCGGCAGGCGCATCCGGTTTTCATAGGAGCCGCCCCAGCGGTCGGTGCGCTTGTTGGTGCGGGTGACCAGGAACTGATTGAGGAAGTAACCTTCGCTCCCCATGATCTCGACCCCGTCATAGCCGGCTTCCTGCGCCAGCCGGGCGGCATTCACGATGTCCGCGATCTGCTTTTCGATGCCTTCTTCGTCCAGCTCATTCGGCGGGAACGGGGAAATCGGCGACTTCACCGGGCTGGGGCCGACGCATTTCGGCCCATAGGCATAGCGGCCTGCATGCAGGATCTGCATGGCGATCCGGCCGCCCGCCTCATGCACCCGGTCCGTCACCACGCGGTGGTTTTCGACGTCCTTGGCCGAGGTCATCATCGAGGCGCCCGGCAGCACCGAGCCTTCCAGGTTCGGGCCGATCCCGCCGGTCACCATCAGGGCCACACCGCCGCGGGCGCGGGCGGCATAGAATTCGGCCACCCGGTTCCAGTCGCCGGTCTCCTCCAGCCCGGTGTGCATGGAGCCCATCAGCACCCGGTTCTTCAGCGTGGTAAAGCCCAGATCCAGCGGGGCAAGAAGGTTGGGGTACGCAGTCATCTCGAAACTCTCCCTGGCAGTTGCCCCTAGGATCACGAGGCGGGGGCGGCTTGTCACGGGCAAACGCCGCGTCACCCTCTTGCGTGCCCCGGCGGCAAGCGGTCTAAGGTTGTTCCAGCGTATACTGAGGAGAGCCGGATGACGCCGGAAGATATTGCCAAGCTGCCCTACCGCCCGAATGTCGGGGTGATGCTGATCAATGCCGAGGGCGCGGTGTTCGTTGGCCAGCGCAAGGACCGCTACAAGGACGCCTGGCAGATGCCGCAGGGCGGGATCGATGCCGGAGAGGACCCGCGGATTGCGGCCCTGCGTGAGCTGGAGGAAGAAACCGGCGTCGCGCCGGAGCTGGTGGAGATCATTGCGGAAAGCAATGGCTGGCTGCCTTATGACCTGCCGCACGATGTTGTGCCCAGTTTCTGGGGCGGCAAGTACCGCGGGCAGGAGCAGAAGTGGTATCTGATGCGGTTCCTGGGCACCGATGATCAGGTCAATATCGAAACGGATGATCCGGAGTTCTCCGCCTGGTGCTGGCAGCCGGTCGAAAGCCTGGTGGGGAAGATCGTGCCCTTCAAGCGCGAGGTCTATGCGCGGGTGGTGGCTGAGTTCCGGGAGTACTTGTGAGATGGGATTGCCGGGGTTTCTTGCCGGATGTTTCGCCCGGCGGGCAGGCCGGGCAGCGTCTGACCTTCCCCCTGGGAAGGCGCTTCGCACCTTCCCAAGGCTAGGCGCTGCCCTGGGAGTTTTGGCCGCGGCGTTCGTTTCGGCAATGTCTGCAAGCCCCGCCGCGGCTCTTAGCTGTCTTCCGTGGGGACCTGCCGACGCCTATCTGCACGCCGCACAGTCGGACAGCGTCTACAACGTTATCGCGGGCGAACTGCGGTTCGACGAAAGCCTGCTGCCTCAATCCCATTCGGACGATCCGAACGACACTCCGCCGCTGACCCGCATTCCGGCACAGCTCTCAGGCAAGATGCTGGAAGGCAAGTATTTCTCCGGGCGGGTCAATGTTCCGGCGGTGCTGGAGGTGGAATGCCTCGGCCCCTGGTGCGGCGGCATGACGTCTGGTGCGGATTATGTTTTGTTTGCCGAGCAGCGCGGGCAGGAGCTGATGGTCCGCGCGGCTGCCTGCGGCGGGTCTGTTTTTGCTGACACTGCCGAAGTCCGGCGGCAGGTGCTGGAGTGCCACCGCGGCGGCGCCTGTGAGCCCGCAATGCCGCGGTGACGGGGGTTACTCTGCCGGGGCTGCGGGGCGTTTCGCGCGCAGCCGCAGCCGGGATTGGCCAAGCCACAGGCTGAACAGCGCCAGCAGCGCACCCAGCATCTGGTTGGGCGTCAGCGTTTCCCCTAGCAGCAGCCAGCCGAGGAACACCGCGGAAAGCGGGCTGAGCACACCCAGAAGCGAAACCTGCGATGGGTCGATCCGGGCCAGTCCGCGGAACCACAGGATATAGGTCAGCGCACCGCCGATCAGGCTCATATATGCGAGACCGAAGATGTTCGCGGCGGTGAAGACGGGCAGCTCCGGCACCGCCCACAGCGCAACGGGGACCAGCAGCAACCCGCCCGCGGTCAGCTGCCAGGCGGTGAAGGTGAGGGGCGGCACCGGCGGTTGCCACTTGCGGGTCAGCACCACGCCGGCGGCCATCGAAGCTGCGCCGCCAAGCCCCGCCAAAACGCCCAGCGTGTCGAGCTTGGCCGCTGGTGTGAGAACCAGCAGTGCGACGCCTGCCATGCTCAGAAGGGCGGCAGCAACGGCGGCGGCGCGGATCTGCGTCTGCAGCAACAGCGCCGACAGGAATACCACGATCAATGGCTGCACCGCGCCCAAGGTCGCGGCAACACCACCGGGCAGGCGGTAAGCCGACAGGAACAGCAGCACCCAGAACAGCGAGAAATTCAGCGCGCCCAGAACCAACAGCCGCGGCAGCCAGTTGAGCGGCGGCAGCTGGCGCACCAGCAGTAACAGCAAAAGCCCCGCAGGCAGTGCCCGCAGAAGGGCCACCACCAGCGGCGAGTGGCCGGGCAGGAGGGTCGTCGTCACGATATAGCTGCTGCCCCAAATGGCAGGGGCCAGCGCCGTCAGCAAAAGGGTCCGGATGGGCATGTGTCTCTCCTTGTCTTGATGTCGAGATAATGCATTTTATCTTGACGTCAAGATGTAAAGGCCTAAACCAGTTGCATGGACCATGTGGATTTTATCACCCAGCAATGGGGACGAGAGCGGCCGGACCTGGATGTCACGGCCATGGGGGTTATCGGCCGGGTGGCGCGGCTGTACCTGGCTTATCAGCGGGGGATGCATAAGACCTTCGCGGAATTCGGGCTGAACGCGGCCAAGTTCGATGTGCTGGCCACCTTGCGCCGCTCCGGAGCCCCCTTCACGTTGTCACCGGGGGAACTGCTGAAGGCGACGATGGTGGCCTCCGGCACCATGACCAACCGGATTGACCGGCTGGAAGCGGACGGGCTGGTCAAGCGTGAGGTGAACCCGGAAGACAGCCGCAGTTTCCTGGTCGGACTGACGGAGGAGGGGTTTGCGCTGATCGATCGGGCGGTGACTGCGCATGTGCAGACCCAGACACGGCTGCTCGCAGGGCTGAGTGCTGAGGAAGTGGAGGCCTTGACCGGGCTTCTGAGCAAGGCTCAGGCGGCAGCCGATCAATCTGAAACGGATCACCCGGGTTGAGCCTGTGATCCTGCGCGGGCTGACGCCCTTGCGTCCTGCGGACGGCGGGCGGGGCGTGGCGCGGAGCGGCAGAGCCGCTCCGCGCCACGCCCAACGGGAGAAATTGCACCGTCAGGTGCGGTTTCGACGGGCGGGAGCCGCTGGCTGCCCTTAAACCAGCCCGGCCTCTTCCAGCAGGTGCAGCACTTGGGTTTCCGGGCGCGGGCCGATGTGGCGGATCACCTCGCCCGCGCAGATGCAGCCCATCCGCGCGCAGATTTCCATGCTGCGGCCAGTGGCCATGCCAAACAGGAACCCGGCGGCAAACTGGTCGCCCGCCCCGGTGGCATCCACCGGCACGATCGTCTCGACCGGAACGTCGACCCGCACACCTTCGTTCAGAACTGTGACCCCGTCGCCGGAGCGGGTGCAGACCACCAGCGGGCAGATCGCAGCAGTCTTTGCCATCGCGTCTTCCAGATCGCTGGTTTCGAACAGGGCGCAGATCTCGTTCTGGTTGCCGATCACGAAATCCAGCTCGTTGGCGATCAGATTCAGGAAATCGGCCCGGTGGCGTTCGACGCAGAACGGATCGGAGATCGAGATGCCGACCTTGCCGCCGCCCTCGCGGCAGTCGCGTGCGGCCTCAAGGAAGGCTGTTTTGCCCTTGTCCTTGTCAAACAGGTAGCCCTCCAGGAACATGATCTGAGCATTGCCGGCCACCTCTTGCGGCACATCTGCCGAACTCACCTCCGAGGAAATGCCCAGGTAGGTGTTCATCGAACGCTCACCGTCCGGCGACACAAAAATCATCGACCGCGAAGTTGGCAGCTCGCCGTCGGCAACCGGCGGGTTCACGAAAGCCACGCCCTCGTTGTTCATGGCATCGGCATAGAAACTTCCCAGTGCATCGTCGCGGACCCGGCCGATGAAGGCGGCCTCCAGCCCCAGCGCGCCGGCGCCGGCAATGGTGTTCGCCACAGAGCCGCCGGGGGTCAGCACCCGGTTTCCCATCGCCGCATAAAGATCCTCGCAGCGGTCGCGTTCGATCAGCTGCATGATGCCTTTTTCGATGCCCTGTTCGGCCAGGAAACTGTCCTCGCACTGTGCGATCACATCGACGACGGCGTTGCCGATACCGACGAGCTGATAGGTTTTGGTCATAGGCTGCCCTCCTCGGGGAGTGTTGCGCCGGGTCCGGGTCCGGCGGGCTTGTCTTGAGAAACGGAAAAGCCGGCTTCAGTCAGGTGGCTGGCCGGCAGGGTCGCGGCTGAATATCTGCGCCTGCGGCTCACAAATTCTTGTCCTCATACATGCAGAGGTCGCGGATCAGGCAGCTGCCGCACATCGGCTTGCGCGCCTTGCAGTGGTAGCGGCCATGCAGGATCAGCCAGTGATGGGCGTGCTGCTGAAAATCGGCGGGGATATTGTCCTCTATCGCGCGTTCGACCGCATCCACGTCCTTGCCCGGCGCGATGCCGGAGCGGTTGCCGACGCGGAAGATATGGGTATCCACCGCCTGCGCGGGCTGTTTCCACCACATGTTCAGGACCACATTGGCGGTCTTGCGCCCGACACCCGGCAGGGACTGCAGTGCGGCGCGGGAATTGGGCACCTCGCCGCCGTAGTCCTCCACCAGGATCTTTGACAGCTTGATCACATTCTTGGCCTTGTTGCGGTAAAGGCCGATGGTCTTGATATGCTCGATCAGGCGCTCCTCGCCCAGGTCCAGCATCTTTTGCGGAGTGTCCGCGATTTTGAACAATTCGCGGGTTGCCTTGTTCACGCCGGCGTCTGTGGCCTGTGCCGACAGCGCCACCGCCACCACCAGCGTGTAGGCGTTGACATGCTCCAGCTCGCCCTTGGGTTCGGGCTCAGCTGCCTGGAACCGCGTGAAGATCTCGCGGAGCGTATGATAATCGAGTTGCTTGGCCATCGCGCGCCATATGTACAGGTCAGACCTTAAAGCGCAATTTATTTTGTCCCGGGCAAACAGATTTCAGGGCGTTTCAAGAGGGCGGCCCGGCAACCTCCAGCGCAGCCCGCACAGCGGCGAATTCGGCGGGTGTTTCGTCGCCGCCTTCGGCAAAGACCGCTGCGATCGGCCGCCCGGGTAGATCCGGGAACTGCGCCACCAGATTGGCACAGAAAGGGCCGCAGCCGGTGTGGCCGATGACGCGGCCCGCGCCCTCTGCCGTGCCGTTCATGATGCCAAGACCGTAGCCGGTCTCGAGCCACACCCGGCCGGGAATCGGGCCCGCCCGCATCTGCTGGTCCAGCATGGCCGCGCGAGCAGCGGGGCTGAGCAATTTGCCGTTCAAAAGCCCATGCAGCAGCAGAGCGGCATCCGAGGCCGTCCCGGCCAGGCAGCCGTGATAGACCCAGCCGGGGTGGTATCCGTCTGCCTCCCAGTGCAGGACTTCGAAATCCGCGGCTGTTTGGGCCAGCCAGGCGCTGAGGCCCAGGGGGCGGAGGATGTGCTGCTGCAGGATGTCCGCCAGTCCGCAGCCGTGCAGCTCTTCCAGCTGAAGGCGCAGCAGCAGATAGCCGAGGTTCGAGTACAGCCAGCCTTCACCAGGAGGATAAGCAAGCTCTGTGGCGCGGGCCTCGGCCAGAAGGCGGCTATCGGGCCAAGGAGGCTGGCGGCCCGCGACTGCGGCCTTGTAGGCGGGCAGGGGGCCATAGTCACGCAGGCCCGCGCGGTGTTGCAGCAACTGGCGCGTGGTGAAGGGCCAGCCGGGCAGAAGTGCATCCAGATGCACCAGCCCGCCTTCGGCTGCTTGCAGGACCAGCGCTGCAATGGCCGGCTTGGTGAAGCTCCACCAGGGAAAGACGGCTTCTGGCGCGTCATCGCGAAACAGCCTTCCCGCATCGTCCAGCACTGCAATGATCATGGCCCGGCCTCCCTTTGCGAAGCTAGCACGCGGGGCGGGGGATTTCGCAAGTTCCGGGTCGAATGCCGGCCGCGCGCGCGGTACCTTGGCACTCAAGAGAGCCGAAGGACACAGCGATGAATATCGAAGCGCGGGAAAACACCTATCACTACGGCGTCATGCGGCGGGCGATTGAGCTGATCGACGATGGCGGCGAGGATCTGACGCTGGAGCAGCTGGCCACTCGTATGGACATGAGCCCGGCGCATTTCCAGCGGCTGTTCTCGGCCTGGGTTGGCGTCTCTCCCAAGCGCTACCAGCAGTACCTGCGGCTGGGTCATGCCAAAGCGCTGCTGCGCGACCGGTTCACCACGCTGGAGGCCTCGCACGCGGTGGGGCTGTCCGGGTCCGGGCGGCTGCACGACCTGTTCCTGCGCTGGGAGGCGATGAGCCCCGGCGAGTATGCGCGCAAAGGTGGTGGCCTGCGGATCTTCTGGGGCTGGTTCGACAGTCCTTTTGGCCTGGCCCTGGTGATGGGAACCGAAAAGGGCATCTGCGGGCTGGCCTTCGCAGCCGAAACCGGGGCAGAGCCAGCGATGGCCGATATGCGCGCCCGCTGGCCGCAGGCGGAGTTTGTTGAGGATCCAGTATATCTGCGCCCGCTGGCGGAGGCAGCCTTTGCCCAGAAGGGTGAGACCGCGCTGCACATGATCGGAGCGCCGTTGCAGATCAAGGTCTGGGAGGCGCTGCTGCGCATCCCCTCCGGCCATGTCACGACCTACTCTGAGCTGGCCCAGGCGATCGGCTCTCCCAAGGCGGTTCGGGCCGTTGGCACGGCGGTGGGGCGCAACCCGGTCAGCTGGCTGATCCCCTGCCACCGTGCCTTGCGCAAGTCCGGGGCGCTGGGCGGCTACCACTGGGGCCTGCCGGTCAAACGCGCGATGCTTGCTTACGAGGCCGCGCGGGACGAGGACAGCGCGGCGCAGGAAGTGCGCGCCGCCGGCTGAAAAGGCGCTCCAGGAATCCTGGGCGGGCGGGCCTGGCCGCCTGTTGCGTCTCGTGGCGCCTGCGCGCCACCTCAAGCTCAATTTCATGCGGGGCCAATGGGCGGCGCTGGGATTCCCAGCGGTCCAGTCCCAGGGTGATCAGCACGATCCAGTCGTAACTCAGCATGGGGTTTCTCCTTCTTGAGGAGGCCAGAAAACCAGAGCACTGCTGACAGGCTGTTGTCAGTGGCATGTGCTAGAGTGTCAGCAGACTGTCACTGGAGCCTGCCCCATGCCCCGCACCGGCCGCTTGTTTGAAATCATCCAGATCCTGCGCACCGCCACGGCACCGGTGCGGGCGGAGGACCTTGCGGAGGCCCTGGAGGTCAGCAAACGCACGATCTACCGCGATATTTCAGCGCTGCAAGCGATGCGCACGCCAGTGGAGGGCGAGGCGGGGATCGGCTACATGCTGCGCAACGGCTACGACTTGCCGCCGCTGAATTTCGACGAGGAAGAGCTGGAGGCGCTGCACGTCGGCCTGGCGATGCTGATGCGCACCGGGGACGGCGCCTTGCAGAAGGCGGCACAGCGGGTGAGCCACAAGATCAAGGATGTCCATGCAACTGCCGACTGGCTGCAGGTCGCGCCCTGGGGCGCGCCGTTGGACGACCCTGAGCAGGGCTGCGTCTCCAAGGCGCTGCTGCGCCAGGCGGTGCGGGAAAGCCGCAAGCTGCAGCTCACCTACCTCAGCCCGGAGAGCGGCGAGAGCTGCCGCACCCTGCGGCCTCTGGCACTGATCTATCATATCGACTGCACCATGCTGGCGGCCTGGTGCGAACTGCGCGGCGGTTTCCGCCACTTCCGCACCGACCGGATGCTCGCGGCGGGCATACTGGAGGACGGCTTTGCCCCCGAAGCCGGTGCCTTGCGCAAACTGTGGATGGAACAGGAGGGCTGGGACTTTGCCTTTGCACCCTAAAATGCGGTGTTTACGCGGATTTTGCGCGGTATTTCGCCGAAACAGCGAGACCCTGTCTTGAGTAGGCGCGGTGCCGGCACGATATTCGTCCCGACCGCCGGGCACCGCCCGGATCTTAGAAAGCAGAAGGCAATTTGATGATGCAGATGAAACTCACCACGGCTGGTATTGTCGCCGCAGCACTGGGCCTGAGCGCCTGTACGGATCCCGCAACCGTCGGCACGCCGGGCAGCAACACCCAGAAGGGCGCAGTCCTGGGCGGCCTCATCGGTGCGGGTGTCGGTGCGATCGCCAATGATTCCGACCGTGGTCTCGGCGCGGCAACCGGTGCCCTGGTCGGTGCCGCCGCCGGCAGCGTGATCGGCAACCAGCTGGACGCGCAGGAGCGCGAGCTGCGCCAGACGCTCGCCAATGACTCGATCACCATCGTCAACACCGGCGACCGGCTGATCCTGTCGTTCCCTAATGACCTGACCTTTGCCACCGACAGCGCTGCGGTGGCCCCGGCGGTGCAGGGTGATTTGCGCCGGGTGGCCGACAGCCTCGTGCGCTACCCCAACAGCACCATCCAGGTGATCGGCCATACCGACAGCGATGGTGATGCCGGCTACAACCAGGGCCTCTCGGAGCGCCGCGCCAACGCAGTGGCCAGCCACATCCAGGCCGGCGGCGTGCCCTACCACCGCATGCGCATCATCGGCCGGGGCGAGGAGCAGCCCGTGGCCTCCAACCTGACGCCGGAGGGCAAGGCCCGTAACCGCCGCGTCGAGGTGGTGGTGATCCCGCAGGCGGCCTGATCCGGCACCTGACGGCAGTATTCGCAGCCCGTCCCCCAGTGGGGCGGGCTGTTTTTTTGCGCTCCCGGCCCGATTGCCGTAACGCTGCACATAGCCTGCGCGCCGATAGCTGTTTCGTACCGGGGGCTGTCTCTTGCATGATGGGTGCAACAGAGACGCGAACAGAAGGAATCTCCTATGGCTGACCCTGTATTGCTCACCATTTCCGGCTCGCTGCGCCGCGAGGCGACCAACCGCAAGCTGCTGGCGGAGGCGGTACGGGTGTTCGGGCCCGCGTCGGTGGCAGAGGCGGATCTGAATTTGCCGCTGTATGACGGCGACGCCGAGGCGGCAGATGGTATCCCGCCCGCAGTGCAGAAGCTGGCGGATCAGATAGCAGCCGCGGATGCAGTGGTGATCTCCACCCCGGAATACAACAAGGGGCCGTCCGGTGTGCTGAAAAATGCGCTCGACTGGGTCAGCCGCACCGAGGGAAACCCCTGGGCGGACAAGCCGGTCGCGGTGATGTCGGCGGCAGCAGGCCGGGCTGGCGGCGAGCAGGCACAGGCGCTGCTGCGCGGCTTCCTGGTGCCGTTCCAGCCGCGGGTTCTGTCCGGTCCCGGGGTGCATCTGGCAGGCTCCAGCAAGGAGTTCGATGAGACCGGCAGGCTGACCAGCGAGCAGTATGAGGCGACGCTGACCAAGCTGATGCAGAAACTGCGCGCCGAACTCGACCGCTGAGGTTGCCTCGTCGCGGGGCGCGGCTAAGGTGGCGGCATGACCAGTGATACCGCCGCCGCCCCCGCGCAGCATCTGACCGATATGATGGACCCGGCCCGGGCCGCTGCGTTTCAGGCGGCGCTGGGGCGGGCGCCGGACATTACCGCCGGCAGCGAGCTGCCGCCGTTCTTTCACCAGCTCTATTTCTGGACCCCGCTGCCGCCGGAGAGGCTGGGCCGCGACGGCCATCCCAAGGTGGGCGGTGCCGGGCTGATCCCGGACATGGGCCTGCCGCGCCGGATGTGGGCCGGGGGGCGGCTGCGGTTCGAGGCGCCCTTGCGGGCCGGGATTGCGGCAGAGAAGTCCTCGGTGCTGGAAAAGGCGGAACGGAAGACAGGCAGGACCGGCCCCCTCGGGCTGGTGACGCTGCGCCATGAGATCCGCCAGGAAGGGAGGCTCTGCCTCACCGAATGGCATGATCTGGTTTACCGCGAAGACCCGAACCCCGCCGCGCCGAAACCGGTGCCGCCGGTGGCGCGGGCTGATGAGACGGAAACGCGGGAGGTGTCGTTCAGTTCGACCCTGCTTTTTCGCTACTCGGCGCTGACCTTCAACGGGCATCGGATCCATTATGATCTGGACTATGCCCGCGATGTTGAGGGCTACGATGGGCTGGTGGTGCATGGCCCCTTGCTGGCGCAGCATCTGATGCTGCTGGCGGAGGAACTGATGGGACCGCTGGCGGAGTTCTCTTTCCGGGCATCCTCGCCGCTGATGCATTTTGAAAGCGCAACGCTGTGCCACAAGGGCCGGGACCTGTGGGTGCGCGGACCGGACGGGCGGCAGTGCATGAGTGCCGTGGCGGTCCCCAAGGAGTGAAGCGGGGGGCTCCCGCGCCCCAAGCTGCCCTTGACCCGTCAAGGGGCCGAAGGGGGCGGAGTCAGAGGTTGTCTTCGACCCGGAAGCCCTCGGGAATGCTGTCCTTACCCTCCAGCAGAAGATCCGCCATCACAAGGGCCGCCTTGGGGGCCATGCCGAAGCCGATCTTGAAACCGCCGTTGGCGATAAAGTGTCCGTCGCGGCCGGGCCAGGCGCCCAGCATCGGCGCGCGGGACTTGGCGCGCGGGCGCACGCCGGCCCAGCGTTCGATCACCTCGGCGCCGTGCAGCACCGGCACCGCGGCACGGGCGCGCTCGATCACATCGTCGAGCTGGGCATCGGTTGTTTTGCCATCCTCGAACTCGCGCTCGGATGTGGAGCCTATGGCGAGGGTGCCGTCCGCATGCGGGATGATGTGCAGGCCATCGGCATATAGCTGCGGCACCTCGCCTTCGTGGAAGCGCAGCAGTGCGGCCTGGCCCTTAACGCCGCCGCCGATGGTCTTGCCGAAACGCTCGTTCAGCTCCAGCAAACCTGCATAGCCCTTGGCGTGCACCACCTTGCCCTGGTCGGACGCCTCCGGCTGCACCTCGACCCCCATCACCGCCAGGGCAGAGACCAGCGCAGCGCAGGCGCGGCGGGGGTGCATGCGGGCGCTGAGGGTGTCGTGGATGATATAGCCGGTGGCACTGGGCGGCACCCAGGGGCCCAAGGATGCGGCCTCGCAGACGCGCCATTCGGCCGCGTCCTTCCAGAACTCGTGTGCGGTCTGTTCGCGCTGGCGGGCAAGCTCCAGCGTGCGATCGTCGTTGATCGGCTGCAACCGTCCGGTGCGGCCATAGCCGGGGGAGACGCCGCCGGTGGCCTCGACCTTATCCCAGAAGCTTGCTGCCATCAGCAGGCTTTCCAGCTGGAATTGTTTCTTGGCATTCCAGTTCTCCGGCACATGCGGCGCCAGCGCACCGACCAGCCCGCCGCTGGAGCCAGCCCCTGCGCCGAACGGGTCCACCACTTGCACCTTTGCACCGTGCCGGGCACAGAGCCAGGCGATTGACAGGCCGAAGATGCCCGCCCCGCGCACCGTTACATCTGCCATTGCCATTTGGTATTCCTTTCGCCAGTGTCGCGCCGTTCCGGACAATCACTTAGGGGATTATAGCATGGCAGACCAGCAGGCCCGCCTCAGCTGGCGTGATGGCACCGTTCCAGTGTCGGATCAGTTCGATGATCCCTATTTCTCGATCCAGGACGGGCTGGCGGAAACGGAGCATGTGTTCCTGGCGGGCAACGGCCTGCCGGACCGGTTTTCGCCGGGGTTCCGGATTGCCGAACTGGGCTTTGGCACTGGTCTCAATATGCTGGCGGCCTGGCGCGCCTGGGAGGCGGCAGGGCAGGCGGCGCCGCTGCGCTTTACCAGTTTCGAGGCCTTTCCGATGGCGCCCGCCGACATGGCCAAGGCGCTGGAGGCGTTTCCGGCGGTCGCTCCGTGGGCAGAGCGGTTTCTGGCCAAGTGGCAAGGCACCGGGGCTTGCGATCTGGGCAGCCTGCAACTGGAGGTGATCCAGGGCGACGCCCGGATGTCGCTGCCGGAGTGGACAGGGCAGGCAGATGCCTGGTTTCTGGACGGGTTTTCGCCGGCCAAGAACCCCGAACTGTGGGAGGAGGCCCTGATGGCCCAGGTGGCCGCGCACACCGCGCCGGGCGGAACGGCTGCGACCTATACCGCGGCGGGGTTCGTGCGCCGCGGGCTGGAGGCGGCAGGATTCGAAGTGGCCCGCATTCCCGGCTACGGGCGCAAGCGGCATATGACAAAGGCGGTACTGCGATGAGCATGGTTCCACAGGCCAAAAGCCTGCCCCAGCCCCGGGTGCAGCAGAACAACGTGCCGCTGGGCATCCTGCTGATGATCGGCGCGACCATTGTCTTTGCCCTGCAGGACGGTATCTCGCGCCATCTGGCGGGCACCTACAACACCTATATGGTCGTCATGGTGCGCTACTGGTTCTTTGCCGCCTTTGTGGTGTTTCTGGCAGCACGTGCGCAGGGCGGCATCAAGGAAGCTGCGCGCACGGATCAGCTATGGCTGCAGATCTTCCGGGGTGTGCTTCTGGTCGGCGAAATCTGCGTGGCGGTCTACGGCTTCACCATTCTCGGCCTGATCGAAAGCCAAGCCGTTTTCATTTGCTATCCGCTGCTGGTGGCTGCACTCAGCGGCCCTGTGCTGGGCGAGAGCGTCGGCTGGCGGCGGTGGGCGGCGATCGGGGTCGGCCTGATCGGCGTGCTGATAATCCTGCAGCCGGGCATGGGCGTGTTCAACCCGGCGGCGGTGATCCCTTTCATCTCGGCACTGATGTTCGCCGTCTACGGTCTGGTGACCCGCTATGCCGCCCGCAAGGACAGCACCGCCACCAGCTTCTTCTGGACCGGGGTCGCCGGCATGGTCTTCATGACCGCCATCGGCATCTGGTTCTGGGAGCCGATGAGCCAGCGGGACTGGTTCTGGATGGCCCTTCTGTGCGTCTCCGGCGTGACCGGCCACTGGCTGCTGATCAAATGCTACGAGATGGCCGAGGCCAGCGCGGTGCAGCCGTTTGCCTATTTCCACCTGATCTGGGCGGCGATCCTGGGCATGGCGGTGTTCGGCGAGGTGATCCGTACCAATGTGGCCATCGGCGCGGGGGTCATCATCGCGGCGGGGCTGTTCACCCTATGGCGCGAACGCGTGAAGCGTTGAGCCGCGCAGTTCTTGCGAAAACGGCACCGGCAGCGGCGTCTTGCCCAGCCGCGCCCGGTAGACCGGCAGGCTTTCGGTGACCCGCATCACGTAGTTGCGGGTCTCGTTGAACGGGATGTGCTCGATCCAGTCGACAATGTCCGGGCCGCCGCCGCGCGGATCGCCATAGCGTTCCATCCAGGACGCGGGGCGGTGCGGCCCGGCGTTATAGCCTGCCGCCATCATCACAACGTTGCCGCGGAACTTGCCGGCCAGCCCGGCCAGGTAGTTCGCCCCCAGCTTGGCGTTGTAGTCCCACTCCGCCGTCAGGCGGGAGGTTTTGTGGCCCGCCAGGATGCCCAGCTCGGTCGCCACCAGTTTCGCGGTGGCAGGCATCACTTGCATCAGCCCGCGCGCGCCGGCATGGCTGACCACCGCCGGGTCGAACTCGCTTTCGCGCCGGGCAATCGCCAAGGTCATTTCTTCGGCCATCGGCAGCTGCCGCCTGGCAACGGGGTGCAGCGGGTAATAAGCGCCCTCCAGCTCCACTCCGCCACGGGCGGCACGTTTGGCAATCATTACCGCCAGGTGCGGCTGGTTCAGCTCCACCGCCATCTGCCCCAGCTGGCGCGCCTGCACCGGCGGCAGGTCCTCGACCAGATGAGTAAAGAAGCGTTCGGCCAGCGCCAAATCATCCGCCTTGAGCAGCAGCAAACCGGCCTCGGCCACTGAGGACTTCATGAAGCCCGCGGACCGCCAATCCGGCAGCGGTGCAGGTTTCACCAGCGCCGGGTCAAAGGGCAGGCCCAGTTTCTCAGCCGCCAGCAGCCCGTAGAAAGACGTCTGGTACTCCGCCCCCTTGGCATAGGCTTCATGCGCCTTGTCGGCCTCACCCATCGCCGCATATGCGCGGCCCAGCCAGTAACCGCCGCGACCGATCGAGATCGGAGTTTCGACCGAGGCAAGGAAACGCTCAAAATGCATTGCGGCGAGTTCCGGGTCGCGCAGCTTTTGCAGGGCGATGTAGCCGGCCAGCCATTCGCAATCGGAATAGCCATAGCCGTCTGCGGGGGTAGAGAAGTGATAGGCCGCCAGCTGATAGGCCCGCTCATGATCGCCGTCCCGCATCACCTGCCGCGCCAGATCGCGGCGGCGGCGCAGCCATTTGCCGGGTTCGCCCAGGCTTTCGGCGCTGGTGCTGCGGTCCATCATCATGGCAATGGCACTGTCCTGCAGCCGCTTGCGGTCGCGCCAGGCAAACCGGTCATAGGCGAGGCCTGCCGATCCCTGCAGCCGGTCTGGAATGGCCTCGATTTTTGCATCAACGCCGGGCGCGCGCTCCTGCAGGGCGATGCGCGCCTCCGCCAGCTTGCGCTCGCCCTCGGGTACTAGCGGCAGCATCCGCTTGGAGCTGACAAGGTGATCCTCCCACAACAGCCGGTCCAGCCGCGCGGTGTGATGCGGCTTCAGCAGCTTGGCGAAGTCGCGCAGATACAGATCCTGAATGGCGCTGCCCATGGCCATGGTGCGCCAGGCCAGCACGATCTCCGCCTCACCATCGCCGCGCCGCCCATCGTCAATCAGCGCCTTGCCCAGGCTCAGCGCGCCCTCGGCGGTTTGCGGACGCTCATTCGCATAAAACGCCAGGATGGTCTCGCGGCCGGTGGCGGCAATCACATCCTCGTTCTGGCGCCGCAGATAAGCCAGCCCCGGCCAGTCCGGGCGCCGCTGCAAAAACGCCATCACATCGCCCGCCGACCCCAGCCCGGCGCGCAGCCGGTGCCATTCGATGACATCGCGGGCAACGCTCCGCTGTGCCCCGGCCTCGCGGGCGGCCCTGTCCCATTTCTCGGACCGCATCAGCTCCAGCGCGGTGCCAAGATCGCGCGCCTGCGCGGGGAGGCCGGGCAGAGCCGCGGATATCAGCAGAATAAGGGCCAGGATGCGTGTCATCTCTTGCATTTTCCAGCGGTCCGGGGATAGAGGCTTGAACGTTACTCATTGGCGTGCCGGTATCAACTCAAATCACTGGCATTCCGTATCTTGACGGCGGCGGATTGCCGCCTGCACCTGCAGCAAAGGGAGCGTGCCCATGTTCAAAGGCTCTATGCCAGCACTCGTCACCCCGTTTTCGAACGGCGAGCTGGATCTGGATGCGCTCAAACGCTTGGTGGAATGGCAGATTGCCGAGGGCTCCAGCGCCCTGGTGCCGGTCGGCACGACCGGTGAAAGCCCGACCCTGACCCACGAGGAGCATGAAACTGTCATCGCCGAAGTGGTCAAGGCCGCAGCAGGCCGGGTGCCGGTTATTGCCGGTGCGGGCTCCAACAACACCGTCGAGATGATTCGCTTTGTGGAATTCGCGGAGAAGGTCGGCGCCGATGCGGCCCTGGTTGTGACGCCCTACTACAACAAGCCGACCCAGCGCGGCATGGTGCAGCATTTCACCGCGGCCCACGATTGTGCCGGAATTCCGATCATCATCTACAACATCCCCGGCCGCTCGGTCGTCGATATGACGCCTGCGACCATGGGTGAGCTGGCCAGGCTGCCGCGCATCGCGGGTGTGAAGGACGCAACCGGCGATCTGGCCCGCGTCAGCCAGCAGCGTGCCTCTTGCGGTGCGGATTTCATCCAGCTTTCCGGCGAGGATGCCACTGCACTGGGCTTCAACGCCCACGGTGGCGTCGGCTGTATCTCGGTGACCGCAAACGTGGCGCCCAAGCTCTGCGCTGAGTTCCAGGCCGCGACCTTGGCAGGCGACTATGCCAAGGCGCTGGAGTATCAGGACAAGCTGATGCCGCTGCATGAGGCGATCTTCATCGAGCCCGGCCTGGCCGGTGCAAAATACGGCCTGTCGAAACTCGGCATGTGCAGCGAAGAGGTCCGTTCGCCGCTGACCACTCTGGAAGACAGCACCAAGGCGGCCATTGACGCTGCCATGGTCCACGCCGGCCTGCTATGACCACAGGCGAATTCAGAAATTGCCGGGCGGCCTCCTCACGGAGCGCCGCCCGCTTTCTTTCCGGGATCCTCTGTTCATCTGGCTGAAAATATCCCGGGGTGAATTGCCCCTGCAGGGGCAAGAGGGGCTGGCCCCTCCTGCCTAATTCAGCGTGTCCGCCAGATGCCGCATCTTGTCCGGGTTGCGCGTTACATAAATGCGGACGATCCGCCCGTTCCGGACTTCCAGCGCTATCGCCTGAAGAATTCCGTCCGGTTCGCGGCTGAGAATGGCAGGCAGGCCGTTCAGCTGGCACAGCCGCCAGCGGTCCGGCAGGTTGCGCCCTGCTTTGCGGGCCAGCCCCTCGCACAGCCGCAGCACCCGTTCCAGCCCGTAAATCGGGTTCAGCGTGGCCATCGCCTTGCCGCCGCCATCCGAGATCAGCTGCACATCCTGCGCCAAAAGCTGCGTCAGCGCCGCGGTGTCTCCGGTTTTGGACGCGCGAAAAAAGGCTTCGGCCAAGTCCCGCCCCTGATCCGGGTCGGCAGGCGCCTGCGGCCGGAGCTGCTGGACTTTGCGCCGTGCCCGGGCGGCCAGCTGCCGGCAAGCATCGGGGCTGCGGTTCAGCGCGGCACCGATTTCGCCGTAGGCGCTGTCAAAAATGTCATGCAGCAGAAAGGCGGCGCGCTCCAGCGGTGAGAGGGTTTCCAGCGCCAGAAGCAGCGCAACCGAGACGTCGTGATCGAGCTGCTCAGTCGCGTCTTCGGTCAGCAGCGGCTCGGGCAGCCATTCGCCGGGATAAGTCTCGCGCCGGGCGCGGGCGGACTTCAGCTGGTCGAGACACAGCCGTGTGGTTATCCGCATCAAATAGCCTGTGGCGTCCTTCACCTCTGCCTGCGGTGCCGTCTGCCAGCGCAGGTAGGCGTCCTGCAGGATGTCCTCGGCGTCGCTGACGGTGCCCAGCATGCGGTAGGCGGCCGCGAATAGTCGCGGCCGCGCGGTCAGGAACGCATCGGTTCCGTCATTTAGTGCAGGTGCAGTCACGCGGCATTGGCCTCCTGCGCGGCAGGATGCGGGGTGCGGAAGCCGATTGCAATCCGGTTCCAGGCGTTGATCGCGCTGACCAGCAGCGTCAGAACCACCTGCTCTCGCGGGGAGAACAGCTGCGCTACAGCCTCGTAATCCGCGTCCGGTGCGCCGCTGGTTTCCACCCGGGTCAGCGCCTCAGTCCAGGCGAGCGCCGCCCGCTCGCGGTCCGAATAGAGAGAGGACTCGCGCCACGCGTTCAAGAGCTGCATCCGGTCTTCGCTTTCGCCATGGGCGCGCAGGTCGTGGCTGTGCATGTGGATGCAGAAAGCGCAGCCGTTGATCTGCGAGGCGCGCAGTTTCACCAGCTCCACCAGGCTGTGCTCCAGGCCGCTGTCCTTGAACAGGTTTTCCTGCTCCAGCATCGGTTTAAACAGGTCGGGGGCGACGGCGAAAGTGTCGAGGCGCGGGGTCATCAATCTGTTCCTTTCTGATGGCTTCAGGAACAGGACGAGGCAGCGGGGCGGTTTGTGACATGCTGCCTGAAAAAATGCCGAAAAAAGTTCCGGGGCACCTGAGACTGGCGCCCCGGATCGTGTCAGCGTTTGCCGTAGTAGAAGCCGACCACATGTTCGGCCTGGGCAAAGAACAGCCAGCGCGACACCGCAACGCCTGCGAGGTGGGAGAGCACTGCAAGGGCTGCAAAAAGATGTTTGACCGCAAAACCCTGCACCGGCGTCAGGATCAGCAGCAGCGGCAGCGCAAAGCCGAGGGCAAAGGCAATGATCCGCAGCTTCTGCGCGTGCTTGCGGCCCACCACATGCACAAACTCGCGCAAGAGGTAGTTGGAACCGGTATGCGGCGGCTCAAAGGCCCGCACCGCGCCGCGGTCCCCCAGGCCGGTGGCCGTGCCGAGATTGGTTCTGGAGTTTTCCAGCGCCCGGTCGCCCTTGGCCCAGTAGGCCAGCTGCACCGCGCCTGCGATGGCCAGCAGCCAGGGTGCCAAGTCTTCTGCCCCGGCCAGCAGCGCACCGCCCGCCAGGCTGAAGGAGAGGAACACCGCGGGCGTCAGCTCCATGTTCCACCGTGGGATGGTCTTGAGCTGGGTGTAGATCATCGAGGTGGTGAAGACGGTGGCGAGGCTCAGGCCTGCACCGATCCAGCCGAGAAGTGTCCAATGGCTGTTCAGGAAGACCGCGCCGAGCGCGTAGAGGCCCATGACAATCAGCGCCGCAACAGCACAAATGCCCTCGCGGGACAGCCAGCTGGTCCTCCACTGGGTGAGCGCCCGCCAGGCCCGCTCCGGGCGGCCCAGGTGGAAGGTAGAGGCCAGCAGCCCGCCCACGGCCAGCGCGTAGGCGATGGCGTAGAATACAAAGGCCACTGCGCCGGTCACTGCGGGCTGGCCAAGGCCGAGAAAGAACAGCAGGCCAAAACCCAGGCCGGAGAGGGTGGTGAACAGGATGACGGATGGTGCGGGATGCATCAGTTCGCTCCTCCCGAAGATTGCCCCGGAAGCTTGTCGAGCGCCTTGTCCAGCCAGCCCAGAAACCCCTGCGGCTCTTCGGCAACCGGTGCCAGCAGCGGGGCGAGGATGTCGATCTGATCCTCGATCCTGTCCTTGGGCCGGGGCGGCAGGTATTTGTTCACCGGCTTGGTGCCCATCTCCGGCATCAGGTCCATGCCGCCGCGCTCTGCCACCAGTTTGGAGACCTCGCTGTCCGGGTCGCCCAGATCGCCAAAGTGGCGCGCACCCGCAGGGCAGGTCCGCACGCAGGAGGGAGTGCGGTCCACCTCCGGCAGGTTCTCGTTATAGATCCGGTCAACGCAGAGGGTGCATTTCTTCATCACACCTTCGGCCAAGTCCAGTTCCCGCGCGCCATAGGGGCAGGACCAGGCGCACAGGCCGCAGCCTATGCAGTGATCCTCGTTCACCAGCACGATGCCGTCCTCGACACGCTTGTAGCTGGCGCCGGTGGGGCAGACGGTGACACAGGGCGCGTCTTCACAGTGCAGGCAGGACTTGGGGAAGTGGATCAGCTGGGCATGGCCCTGCTCCGGCTGGACCTCATAGGAATGGACCCGGTTCAGGAACGTGCCCGAGGGATCGCCGCCATAGGGGTCCTGATCGCTCAGCGGCGCACCGTAGTTTTCGGTGTTCCAGCCTTTGCAGGAGATCACGCAAGCATGGCAGCCAACGCAGGTGTCCAGGTCGATGACCAGGCCCATCTTGCGGTCTGTCTTGGCGGGAAGCTCAGTCATTGCGTACCCCCAGTGCAGAGTGCGGAGCCAAGAAAATTCCAATTTTCTTGGCAATTTTCTTCGAAGAAAATTGCTCCCATCATTTGCCGACCTTCCATTTCAGTTCCTCAGGGCCGGTGCCGACCGGCGACTTCTGCGCCGGGAAGGCTGGCTGGCTTTCCTGCAGGCTGTCCGGGGCGGCGGCCTTTTCGATTCTGACTTTGAGGTCGAACCAGGCCGCCTGGCCGGTGATCGGGTCCGAGTTGGCCCACCGCATACCGTCGCCCTTGGGCGGCAGCAGCTCGTGTATCAGATGATTTAGCAAGAAACCCTTGGTGGCCTCCGGCGCGTCTTCTTCCAGCGCCCAGGCACCCTTGCGCTTGCCGATGGCGTTCCAGGTCCAGACGGTGTTTTCGTTGAGCGCCGCCATCTCCATCACCGGCACAGTGATCTCGCCGTGCGGTGAGGTGACCTTGGCCCAGTCGCCGTCCTGCAGCCCATGTTCCCGCATCAGCTTGGTCGGCACATATAGCGGATTGCGGCCATGCAGCTGGCGCAGCCAGGCGTTCTGGGTGCCCCAGGAGTGGTACATTGCCATCGGCCGCTGGGTCAGCGCGTTGACGGTGAAGCCCTCGTTGCCCTGCTGGTCGGTCTCGTACCAGATCGGCAATGGGTCCATCACGTCCTTGACCCGCTGGCGCAGGTGCTCCGGCGGCTGCCGCTCGCCGTGGCCTTCGGCGGCGAGCTGGAACTTGCGCATCGGCTCGGCGTAAAGCTGGAACAGATAGGGCTGCGGGCTGTCAAAGAGCCCCATGCCCACCGCCCAGTCCTGATAGGCGGCATTCCAGGGCTTGTAGTAGTCCGCGCCTTCCGGGATATGCGCCACGTAGAAACCGCCGTTTTTGATATAGCGGTTCAGCTGGTCCGGGTTCACCTCGCCACGGCCTTCCTTGTCGCCGTTTTCCCCGCGGAAGCCTGCCAGTGGGCCGATGCCAGGCTTGCGCTCGTGGTTGACGATGTAGTCGGCGTAATCCTTCCACTTGGGGCTGCCGTCATCGTTGGTGAAGCCCGGCAGGCTCATCCGGTTGGCCAGCTCGATCAGCACCGACTGGAAACCGCGCACGTCCCGGTCGGGCTCGATCACAGGCCAGCGGATCGCATCGGCGGCCGCATCCGCCTCGCAGATCGGACGGTCCAGCAGCGAAATGCAATCGTGGCGTTCCAGATAGGTGGTGTCAGGCAGGATCAGATCGGCATAGGCCACCATCTCCGACGAATAGGCGTCGGAATAGATGATGTGCGGGATCATGTAACCGCCGTCGTCGTTGCGAGCGCTGAGCATCTCCATCACGCCCTTGGTGTTCATCGAGGAGTTCCACGACATGTTGGCCATGTACATGAACAGCGTGTCGATCTTGTACGGATCGCCCGCATGGGCGTTGGAGATCACCATGTGCATCAGCCCGTGCGCCGACATTGGGTTTTCCCAGGTGAACGCCTTGTCGATACGCTGGGGCTTGCCGTTTTCGTCCAGCAGCAGATCCTCGGGGCCGCGCGGGAAGCCCAGATGCGGGCCATCCAGCGGGCGGCCGGGTCGGCGGTCGCCGTGCGGGGTGGGGTGGGCCTCAACCGGTTTGGGGTAGGGCGGTTTAAAGCGGAAGCCCCCGGGCACCTCAACGGTGCCCAGAAGGATCTGCAGCACATGCAGCGCGCGGCAGGTCTGGAAGCCGTTGGCGTGCGCCGACACCCCGCGCATCGCGTGCATCGACACCGGGCGGCCGGTCATCTTGCTGTGTTTCTCGCCGCGGAAGTCGGTCCATTCGACGTCCAGCTCAAACGACTCGTCAAAGGCGACGCGGGCCAGTTCGCCGGCGATGGCGCGGATGCGCTTGGCGGGGATGCCGCATTTGCCGGCAATAGCCTCGGGCGCGTATTCCGGCGACAGATACCGCTCTGCCATCAGGTGGAAGACCGGGCGGTGGGTGACGCCGTCCTTCTCGTAAACCGCGGTCAGGTCCGGGCGCACGCCGGGCTGGTCAAAGGGCGTGAGCTCGCCGGTGTTGCGGTCGATCACCAGCATCTTGCCGTCACCGTCGCGCAGGAACAGGCCCTTGTCCGGGCCTTCGGAGGCGTTGATCAGCACCGGCGCGTTGGTGTAGCGGCTGAGGTAGTCGAGGTCGATCTTCCCCGCCTTCATCAGCACGTGGATCAGCGACAGGATGAACAGCCCGTCGGTGCCCGGGGTGATGCCGACCCAGTCATCCGCCACCGCATTATAGCCGGAGCGGATCGGATTGACGCCGATCACCCGCGCGCCGCGCTTCTTGATCTTGCCGATGCCCATCTTGATCGGGTTGGAGTCATGATCCTCGGCCACGCCGAACAGCATGAACAGTTTGGTGTGCTCCCAGTCGGGCTGGCCGAATTCCCAGAACGCGCCGCCCATGGTGTAGATCCCGGCGGTCGCCATGTTAACCGAGCAGAAGCCGCCGTGCGCAGCGTAGTTCGGAGTGCCGAAGTTCTGCGCCCAGAAGCTGGTGAAGCTCTGGCTCTGGTCGCGCCCGGTGAAGAAGGCCAGTTTTTGCGGCGCGGTTTCGTGCAGCTCATTCAGCCAGCCGACGGCGGTGCTGATCGCCTCATCCCAGGAAATCTCCCGGAACTCGCCGGATCCGCGCGGCCCCACCCGCTTGAGCGGGGCGCGCAGCCGCGACGGTGCGTTCACCTGCATGATCCCCGCAGACCCCTTGGCGCACAGGACACCCTTGTTCACCGGGTGGTCGCGGTTGCCCTCGATATAGGCGACCTTTCCATCCTTCATGTGCACGTTAATGCCGCAACGGCAGGCGCACATGTAGCAGGTGGTTTTCCGCACCTCATCGGATACAGGGGGGGACGTGTCCACCCGGGGTTGCTGGAATGTCATCTGGCCTCCCTTCTGGTCTCCCCGATCAGGTCAACAGCTCAATCCCCGCCAGGATCAGCCCGGCAATGAACAGAGTTTCGACGATGATCAGGGCAATGGCCGCGCCTCCTACGGCCAGGACCTGTTTCAGATTTGTTTTCATTCCCACCGCGGCAATCGCGGTGAGCAGCAGCCAGCGCGAGGCCTGGCTGAGGAATTCGGTAACGGCCGACGGGATCAGCCCAAAGGAGTTGAGCCCGGCCAGCACCAGAAATGCGATCACAAAGCCCGGCAGGACCGGCGGGCGCTTGCCGTCGCTGGGCAGCTCGGCAAAGGAGCGGATCATCAGCGAGGCCGCCAGCACGATGGGGGCCAGCATCGCCACCCGCATCAGCTTGACCAGGGTGGCCGTGTCGCCCGTCTGCTCGGAAATCGAAAAGCCCGCGCCGACCACCTGTGCCACGTCATGGATGGTGCCGCCCAGGAACACACCGGCCTGGATCGAGTTCAGCTCCAGCAGGTTCACCAGGATCGGATAGGCGATCATCGCCACGGTCGACAGCACCGTCACGCCCATCACGGTAAAGATCAGCCGCTCCTCGGAGCGCTCATCTCGGGGCAGGATGGCACTGATCGCCATCGCAGCCGACGCGCCGCAAATTGCAACGGAGCCCGCCGTCAGAAAGGCAAAGCGCCACTTGTGGCCAAAGAACCGGGCCACGGCGAGGCCGAAGGCGATGGTGGCGATCACGCCGCCAACGACCAGCGCGATCAGGTCCCAGCCAAGCCCCATCATCAGCACCATCGACACCCGCACCCCCAGGAGCGCCACCCCTAGCCGCAGCAGCGAGCGGGCGGAAAAGGCAATGCCGGGCACTGTCTTGCCCTCTTCTCCCAGGAAGCTGACGGCAATCCCCAGCAGCAGCGCCAGCAGCATGGCCGGTGTTGCGTAATGCTCCGCAAGGAATTGCGCGGTGACGGCCACAAGCGCCGAAACCGCCACCCCTGGCAGCAGTTGGCGGAGTTTGTTTTGCAATTCACCCGATTGCAGAGATGTTATCTGTGCCAGAACGGACATGGCGGGAAACTTTCCTGATTGACCCATGGGGTGCACATTCTGGCCTCTGGTCAAGAGTGTGCTGCGCCCGAAGGGTAGATTTACGGGTTCGCCTGCAGAATGGTGACGGCGATAATCTGGGTGACATCCTCGGCACTGCAGCCGCGGGACAGGTCGTTGGCCGGTTTGGCCAGCCCCTGCAGGACCGGGCCGATGGCGGAATAGCCGCCCAGCCGCTGGGTGATCTTGTAGCCGATGTTGCCCGCATCCAGATTGGGGAAGATCATCACGTTGGCCTGGCCCGCGACGCTGGACCCGGGCGACTTGCGCTCCCCGACCGCGGGCACAAAGGCCGCGTCGAATTGCAGCTCGCCGTCCGCCGGCAGGTCAGGATGCGCGGCCCGGAAGAGGCCCAGGGCCTCGGTCACCTTGTCCACCGCGGGGTGCTTGGCGCTTCCGGTGGTGGAGAAGCTGAGGAAGGCGAGCTTCGGGTCCACCCGCAGCAGGGCGCGGGCCGATTGAGCGGAGGCGGCGGCGATCGAGACCATCTCGGCAGGGCTGGGGTCAATGACCAGCCCGCAATCGGAATAGAGCATGGCCCGGGCGCCCTCCGGCGCGCCTTCGGGCGGGTACATCAGGAAGAAGGAGGAGACCATGCCCGCATCCGGCGCCATGCCGATCACCTGAATGGCGCTGCGCACCACGTCGCCGGTGGTATGCACGGCTCCGCCGACGGTGCCGGCAGCATGGCCCAGGCGCACCAGCATGGCGGCATAAACCAGCGGGGTTTCGGCGGCGGCGCGGGCCTTGGCCGCATCAACGCCCTTGTGTTTACGAAGCTCAAAATACTCGGCCGCGAAGGCCTCAGTCAGCTCCGAGGTTGCCGGGTCATGAATTGCCACGCCCTCGCCGGCGCTGGCACCTTCGGCCTGCAGGGCAGCCTCTACCTCAGCCTGCGGACCGACCAGGATCACATCGGCGATACCAGCCCGGTGCGCCGCCAGGGCACCCGCAACGACGCGGGGATCGGTGCCTTCGCTCAGCGCGACGACGGGACGTGATGCGGGGGCTTCAGCCTGCAGCAGTTCGAGCGGGGACGAGGTCTGGGTCACGGGCGTGCGTCCTGTAACAGCGGTTTCGGGGCAGGGCGGGCGGTCAGAGCGCCAGCCGAGCGATATTGATCAGTGAAAGCGCGGTCAGCATCAGCACCACCGCGCGGCGGAACAGCCTTTGGGAGACCGCCTGGAAGCCATGAGACCCGGCCCAGATGCCGAGACCCAGAATAGGAAAGGCCAGCAGGATGCCGGTCAGGGTTTCCGGCCCAACCAGCCCGTTTGCGGCCATAACCGGCAGCGCCATCACGTCGATGCCGGTCAGGAACACGATCATGGTGGCGCGGAACACCGCGGGCGGCACCGGCTGCGCGGTCAGAAAGGCCGCCACCGGCAGGCCGCCAACGCCGGCACTGTTGGCAATGCCTGCAATGGCGCCCACACCCACATTGCCGTTGCGCCCCACCGGGCGCGACAGCTGCCAGCCGCTCAGCAGCACCAGGCTCAGCACCAGGATCAGGCTGGAGATCGCCAGCCGCGCTTCCTGTTCGCCCAGCCGCGCCATGATCGCGATGGCGGGAACGGTGGCGATGGCAGCCCCGCCCAGCAGGGCTATGGCCCGGTGCCAGTCGATATGCGGGCGGATGCCTCTCGCCTGAAAGGCGGTCATGGCGATTTCGCAGGAAAACACCACCGGGATCAGCGGCAGCGGATTGGTGGTCAGCGCCGCCAGGATGATGAAGATCGCGGAGAACCCGAAGCCGGAAAATCCCCGGATCAGGGCCGCCGCGAACAACGCGGCGGCCAGATAGGCCCCCTGGCCCATTGAGAGGTCAAAGGGCAGGGGCACGGGCGTCAGACCTGCTGTTCGCGCATGTCCGCCTTGTCGATGCCTGCCACGCGGACCGGCTTCTTCATGGCGTCACGGCGGAACGGCTCGCCCAGCTCCTGGTTGATCATCGCTTCGATCAGGGTGGTGGTGCCGTTCTTCTGGTCTTCGATTGCCTGGGCCAGCGCCGAGGTCAGCTCGTCCATGGTGCGGGCAACCACGCCTTTCAGGCCGCAGGCCTGGGCGATGCCGGCATAGGAGACCTGCTGGTCCAGCTCGGTGCCGACGAAGTTGTCATCGAACCACAGGGTGGAGTTCCGCTTTTCCGCGCCCCACTGATAGTTGCGGAAGACGATCTGGGTCACGGCGGGCCACTCGCCGCGGCCGATGGCGGTCAGCTCGTTCACCGCGATGCCAAAGGCACCGTCGCCGGAGAAGCCGACAACCGGAGTGTCCGGATTGCCGATCTTGGCGCCGACAACGGCCGGCAGGCCATAACCGCAGGGGCCGAACAGGCCAGGGGCCAGGTATTTGCGGCCTTCCTCGAACGAGGGGTAGGCGTTGCCGATGGCGCAGTTGTTGCCGATGTCAGAGGAGATGATCGCCTCTTTCGGCAGCGCGGACTGGATTGCGCGCCACGCCATGCGGGGGCTCATCCAGTCCGGCTTGTCGGCACGGGCGCGCTCGTTCCAGGTGGTGCCCGGATCGTCGTCCTCGTGGGTCATCTCGGTCAGCTGCTGGGCCCAGCGGGATTTGGTTTCCGCGATACGGTTCTTGCGCTCGGCACGGCCCTCGTCGCCAGCGGTATCGCTGAGCTGGGCCAGGATGCCCTGCGCCACCTTGGCGGCGTCGCCGATGATGCCGACGGAGACTTTCTTGGTCAGGCCGATACGGTCCGGGTTGATGTCAACTTGGATGATCTTGGCGTTGGCCGGCCAGTACTCCATGCCGTAACCCGGCAGGGTGGAGAACGGGTTCAGGCGGGTGCCAAGACACAGCACCACGTCGGCGTCCTTGATCAGCTCCATGCCGGCCTTGGAGCCGTTGTAGCCCAGCGGGCCTGCAAACAGCGGGTGCGAGCCGGGGAAGGCGTCGTTGTGCTGGTAGCCAACGCAGACCGGAGCATCCAGGCGCTCGGCCAGATCCTTGGACGCTTCGATGCCGCCCTTGGACAGGACGACGCCGGCACCGTTCAGGATCACCGGGTTCTTCGCCTCAGAGAGCAGTTTCGCCGCTTCGGCCACGGCGGTCTCGCCGCCGGAGGGGCGCTCGAACTCGACGATGGCGGGCAGTTCGATGTCGATCACCTGGGTCCACATGTCACGCGGGATGTTCAGCTGCGCCGGCGCCGAGGCGCGCTTGGCGTTCATGATCACCCGGTTCAGCACTTCCGCCACGCGGGTCGGGTCGCGCACTTCCTCCTGGTAGCAGACGCAGTCGGCGAACATGCGCATCTGCTCCATCTCCTGGAAGCCGCCCTGGCCGATGGTCTTGTTGGCCGCCTGCGGGGTGACCAGCAGCAGCGGGGTGTGGTTCCAGTAGGCGGTTTTGACGGCGGTGACGAAGTTGGTGATGCCGGGGCCGTTCTGGGCGATCATCATCGACATCTTGCCGGTGGCGCGGGTATAGCCGTCCGCCATCATGCCGCCGGAGCCTTCGTGGGCGCAGTCCCAGAAGGTGATGCCTGCGGCAGGGAAGATGTCCGAAATCGGCATCATTGCGGAGCCGATGATGCCGAACGCGTGCTGGATGCCATGCATCTGCAGCGTTTTGACAAAGGCTTCTTCGGTGGTCATTTTCATGGCGGGGTTCTCCTGAGTGAGACGCGGAATTCCTCCGGGCGCGGAGGCCGGAATTGACTCTGGTTTAGGGGGCGGGGCAGGGCCGGGTTAGGGCCAGTTGACCCGGTGGGATAGGTCCAAATGCCCGCCCATAGAGCCAGTGAACCGGTATTTTCTAATATAGTTCAGCCAGTCACCCGATGGGGAGGCTATTCCCAATGGCGTTTAAAAAATGATACTGAGAGTATCATTTTTTCGCGATTTTCCCGAAATGCGGGGGTCAGCCTTGCTTCAGCGCCTGGGCAAGCAGGGCGAGACCGGGTTCGATCCGGGTGGCGGGGATCGAGGAGTAACCAAGCCGGTAGTGGTTTTGCTTGCGGTTCCCGGCGGCAAAGAACGGCGCGCCGGGTTCGATGATCACGCTTTTCTCCTTCAGCCGCTCCGCCACGGCCGAAGTGTCCACCCCGTCGGGTGCGCGCATCCACAGGGCGGAGCCGCCGTAACCGCCGACGCCTGCAATCTCCAGCCCGTGCTTGCGGATGGCGTCCTCGATCACCGCGCGCCGGTCATGCAGCACTTTTGCGGTACGGCGGATCTGCGCATCGTAGTGTCCCAGCGACAGGAAATAGGCGACCGTGCGCTGGACATGGCCAGGCGGATGCCGCAGCACGCTGGCGCGCAACGCCCTTGCCTGACGGATAAACGGCTCCGACCCCACCAGATACCCCAGACGCAGACCCGGAAACAGCGACTTGGAGAAGCTGCCTGCATAGATCACACGCCCCTCGGTATCGAGCGATTTCAGCGACGGCGAGGGGGCGCCGAGGAACGACATCTCGAATTCGTAGTCATCCTCGACAATCACCGCGTCGATATCGCCGGCCCGCCGCAGCAGCTCCTTGCGCCGCTCCATCGGCATGGTGAAGGTGGTCGGACTCTGGTGGCTGGGAGTGCAGAAGATCACATCGGTGCCGTCCGGGATCTCCTCCGGCGGCAGCCCGCCTTCGTCCACCGGAATACAGTCCACATGGCAGCGGGTCTGCACCACCTGGTCGCGCAGGGTGTAATAGGCCGGGTCCTCTACCGTGGCGCGGCGGTTGCGGTTCAGCAGCAGCTGGCATGTGATCCACAGCGCATTTTGAGCACCCAGCGTGATCAGGATTTCCTCCGGCCGCGCGGTGATCCCGCGCCGCGGCAGCGTGTGGCGGGCGATGTACTCGATCAGCAGCGGGTCATCCTGATCAAAGTAGTCGTTTGCCAGCGCCGCGAAATCCTTTTGCCCCAGCGCCCTGAGCGCGCACAGCCGCCAGTTTGCGTGGTCGAACAGCGACGCGTCCGCCTGCCCGTAAATGAACGGATAGCGATAGTCGCGCCAGTCCTGGGGCTTACGCGGCGTGTCGCCGCCGGAAAAGCTGCGCGCCAGCACCTTGTCCCAGTCCATCGCATCGCCGGCTTTCTGCTGCGGCGTGTACGAGGGCGGCACCGGGGCGTTTTCCGACACGAAATACCCCGAGCGCCCGCGTGAAGTGAGGTAATCGTTGGCCAGAAGTTCGGTATAGGCCAGCGTCACGGTGATCCGGCTGATGCCGAGATGCGCCGCCAGCTTGCGCGAGGACGGCAGCTTCTCCCCGACCCGGAACCGGCCGGACAGAATGCCCTCGGCAATCATTTCCTGGATCTGCGCCTGCAGGGTGCCCTGGGCGTCCGGGTTGAGGAAGAAGGTGTCAACGGAAATGGCCATGCGCGCCACCTTAGGGTGGACTTAAACGCGGTGCAATCTGGACTTAGGGCCAGTTTGGAGGAATCTGCGCCTTGCTGTGGCTTCGCGATCTGGTCTGCAATTCTCGGCCGGCAGGTCGTGTTACGGATAATATGCAGCGCTCTTGAATACCGATCAACAAAACCATAAAACTAGTTTAGTCGAATCAATCGGAGCTGACATCATGCAATGGGAAGAAGCCGCACAGGGCTTTGCCGCGATGGGATCGGAGGCGCGGCTGCAGGTGTTGCGCTGCCTCATCCGGGCGGGCGAGGCCGGGCTGACGGTCGGGGACATCCAGGAGCGCACAGGCATTGCGCCTTCGACCCTGGCGCATCATCTGAAATTCCTTACCGGAGCCGGTGTGGTGGCGCAGGAGCGCGTGGGGCGGTCGACCATCAGCCGCGCCGAATTCTCCCGGCTGGAAGCGTTGGCCGGTTTCATTCTCAGCGAATGCTGCGCAGACGCAGGCAAAAAGGCGGCAAACGATGGCTGAACTGACACAAAACCCCGGTAAGGCAAAATCACTGGGCAGCTGGCTGAAGACGCCCTGGGCGCTGAGCCTTGCCCTGCTGGCAGGCGCAGCCATCCTTGACCCGGGCAACTTCCGCTCCGTCGTGGAGTTTACCTTGGCAGCGCTGGGCAGCACCGCGCGCTATATCCTGTTTGCGGTCCTGCTGCTGGCCTATCTCAAGGCGACGGGGGCGGAGGCGATGGTGGCGCGTGCCTTTGAGGGGCGCGAGACGCGGATGATCCTGCTGGCGGCGCTGTTCGGCGGGCTGGCGCCGTTCTGCTCCTGCGAAGTGATCCCGTTCATTGCCGGCCTTCTGGCGCTGGGCGCGCCGCTGTCGGCGGTTATGGCGTTCTGGCTGTCCTCGCCGCTGATCGACCCGCCGACTCTGCTGATCACCGCAGGCGCATTGGGCTGGCCATTCGCCATTGGCAAGGCGGTGGCGGCAGTGGCGCTGGGGCTGTTCGGCGGCTTTGCCATCAAGCTGCTGCGGGGTCATGGGGTTTTTGCCAACCCGCTGCGCAAGCAGCAAAGCACAGGCTGCTGCGGCTGCGGCGGGCCGAAGCCGGACGCCAGGCCGAACTGGCGGTTCTGGACCGAGGCACAGCGCCGGGTGAAGTTCCGCGAAGAGTTTGTGTCCAACGGTCTGTTCCTGCTGAAATGGCTGGCTCTGGCCTATGTGCTGGAATCGCTCCTGGTCCATTATGTTCCGGCTGGGGTGATCGCCGGGCTGGTGGGCGGCGAAGGTGTGCTGCCGATTGCGACCGCGGCGCTGGTCGGGATGCCTGCCTATCTGAACTCCTATGTCGCGCCGCCGCTGCTGGCCGGGCTGATGGAGCAGGGGATGAGCGCAGGTGCCGCAATGGCCTTTATGGTGGCAGGCGCGGTCAGCTCGGTCCCGGCCATGGCCGCGGTCTGGTCGCTGGTCAAGCCCAAGGTCTTCGCGGCCTACCTGGGACTTGGGGTGAGCGGAGCGATCTTGTCTGGCATTCTGTTTCAGCTGATCTGAGAGGTGGCGGCGGAACGGGGCACTCCCGCCCGTCGCGACGCATCAAAGATTGCCCCGCTCCCGTTGGGCCCAGCGCCGCGCTGACGCGCGGCGCTGTCCGTTTTGCTGAGAAGGGTCTTAGGGAGAAGCCTGCCCCTAAGATGCCAAATCCGCTTTGTCTTGAGGAAGGCGCGCCAAGGATGAGCGGGCTTCCCGGAAATGTTCTCGGGGAACGTTTCGCTCGCGAACAGGCGAAGCCTGCCGCCTGCCGGCGGGGCTTACGGTCCCCTTGACCCGGACCGCCGCCAATTCCCCGCTTTGACCCGTTTCTTGCGGTAAAGGACCCGCCCCAAGCGGGAAGAGCAGGAAACGGGTCGAGCGGAGCCGCGCGCGGCGCTTAGGTCAGAGCCGCCCAACCAACGGAGGCTATGACGATGGAACTTCAGAACAAGACACTGATCATAACCGGGGCCAGCAGTGGCATTGGCGCCGCCGCGGCGCTGCTGTTTGCGGCAGAAGGGGCCAATGTCGTGCTGGGCGCCCGGCGGCAATCTGAACTGGAGACCCTTGCGGGGCAGATCAATCAAAGCGGCGGCCATGCAGCCTTTCTGGCTGGCGATGTCACCAGCGAGGCCTATTCTCAGGCGCTGGTGGCGCTTGCCACCGAAGAGTTCGGCGGGTTGGATGGTGCCTTTAACAACGCGGGTATGATGGGGGAGACCGGGCCGGTAGAGCACATGGAAGCCGCCAATTGGAACGCGGTGATAGCCGCCAACCTGACCGGCGCCTTTTATTGTGCCAAAGCGCAAGTTCCGGCCCTGAAAGAGCGGGGCGGCGGATCGCTGGTCTTCACCGGGTCCTTTGTCGGAGTCAGCAACGGCGGGATGCCGGGTATGGGGGCTTATGCCGCGTCCAAGGCCGGGCTGGCCGGGCTGGTCCAGTCACTCGC
Organism: Leisingera sp. ABM4_103; assembly: GCF_056158685.1. Lineage (NCBI taxonomy): Bacteria > Pseudomonadati > Pseudomonadota > Alphaproteobacteria > Rhodobacterales > Roseobacteraceae > Leisingera > Leisingera sp. ABM4_103. The sequence goes on from NZ_JBSWTU010000005.1 coordinate 1,958,539, forward strand.
CTCGGATTTGGCGGCGGATGGCATCCGGGTGAATGCCGTGCTGCCGGGCGGGACCAAGACGGCAATGGCAGGCGATGATCCGGAAACCCACAGCTTTATCGCAGGGCTGCACCCGATGAAACGGATGGCCGCTCCGAACGAAATAGCGCAGGCGGCGCTGTTCCTGCTGTCGGACCGCGCCAGCTTTGTGACCGGGGCGCCCGTGGCAGTGGACGGCGGGGTTGCCGTGCGTCTTGTCTAAGCCGCGGTGTCCTGAACAAAAAAGCGCCCCGGATTTCCCGGGGCGCAGTTTGTTCGTCCAACAGGGAGAGGTGTCAGCCGAAAACTTTGGTCAGGGCCTTGTCGACCGCATCGCAGATCGCGTCGATGTCGTCTGCGGTGGCGATCAGCGCCGGGCTGAAGCACAGGGTGTTGTTGCGGCCCGGCAGCGAGCGGTTGGTGACGCCGATGATCACGCCCTGCGCGCCGCATTCCGCGACCACCTGCTGCGCCAGCTTCTCGTCCACCGGCTCTTTGGTTTCGCGGTCCTGCACCAGTTCGGCGCCCAGGAACAGGCCCTTGCCGCGCACATCGCCGATCACGGCGTGCTTTTCCTGCAGCGCGCGCAGGTTGGTCAGCATCCGCTCACCCATGGCCACGGTGTTTTCCAGCAGGTTCTCGTCCTCGATGATGCGCATGTTTTCCAGCGCCGCCGCGGGGCCCGCGGTGCAGCCTCCGAAGGTGGAGATGTCGCGGAAGTAGTTCATCGGATCGCCCGCGTCGTCTTTGAACATCTCAAAGACTTCCTCGGTGGTCACCATGCAGGCAATCGCCGCATAGCCGGAGGCCACGCCCTTGGCCATGGTCACGAAATCGGGCTTGATGCCGTACTGCTGGTAGCCGAACCATTTGCCGGTGCGCCCGACGCCGCAGACCACTTCGTCGATGTGCAGCAGCACGTCGTGCTTCTTGCAGATCTCCTGCACGCGCTCCCAGTAACCTTCGGGGGCCTCAATGACACCGCCGCCGGCGGTCACCGGCTCCAGGCACAGCGCGCCAACGGTTTCCGGGCCTTCACGCAGGATGACTTCTTCAATGGCGTCCGCAGCGGCAATACCGAACTCGCGGCCGGACAGGTGCTCCAGGCCCAGCTCATGCTTGCGGTATTCCATGCAGTGCGGCACGCGGACAAAGTCCGGCGCAAAGGGACCGTACTGCGCGTTGCGCTCGTCCTGGCCGCCCGCCGACATGGTCGCCAGGGTGGAGCCGTGATAGTCACGGTCGCGGTACAGGATCTTGGTTTTCTTGCCGCCGTACTTCTTGTGGGCGATCTGGCGGATCATCTTGAAGGCCTTCTCGTTGGCCTCCGATCCGGAGTTGGTGTAGTAAACGCGGGTCATGCCCGGCATCTTCTCGATCAGCTTCTCGGCAAACAGCGCGCCGGGAATGGAACCCGCGGAGTTGGCGAAATAGCAGACCTTCATCAGCTGGTCGTAGACGGCCTTGCAGACGCTTTCGCGGCCATAGCCGACGTTGACGGTCCAGACGCCGCCGGAAACCGCATCCAGGAACTCCTTGCCGTTCTGATCCCAGACGCGCATGCCCTTGCCCTCGACAATGATGCGCGGGTCGGCGCTTTCCAGCGCCTTGTGCTGGAACAGGTGGTGCCACATGTGGGCCTTGTCGGCCTCCACCACGCGGGAGAGATCGTTTTCGTTGAACGTGCCGTCCATGACATGTCCTTTCGGCATTGGAAGTGAATCGGGCTGCCCGGCACCCTACACGGGCTTTAAGGCGTATTATGTACCAGAAACGTCAGTTTCGCGGAATTCGTTAGGGCCAGAGCATGTGCTTGCTTAGGTCCAGAGGCGGCCGGTTGACGTCATGGGCCAGCGGCCCGCCGGTGCGGGTAAGAAAACAAATGTTCTGATATTCCCGCCTTGAGAGCTTCTGTGCTGCTGGTCAAGCTGCGGGCAGCCCGGACGCGAGTCGCTGCGGGTCAGTCGGCAAAGGAGGAAACCGGTGGCGGAATACAGTTTGATGGTGGCGCCCAACGGGGCCCGGCGGGGACGCGGGGATCATCCGCAGCTGCCGGTCACGCCGCAGCAAACCGCTGAGACCGCAGCGGCCTGTTTTGCCGCTGGGGCCCATGCGCTGCACCTGCATGTGCGCGATGATGAGGGGCGGCATTCGCTGGATGCGGGCCGCTACCGCGAAGCCCTTGATGCGGTGCGGGAAAGCGCTCCGGCGATGGCGGTGCAGATCACCACGGAAAGCGCGGGCCTCTACGACGTGGCCGCCCAGTTCACCTGTCTAGAGGCGCTGCGACCGGCGGCGGCCTCTGTCTCGGTGCGGGAAATGGCGCGGGATGCGGGGCTGGCCGCGCGCGCCTATGCCCTGTGCGCCGAAGCAGGCACGCAGGTGCAGCATATCCTGTACGGTCCGGACTGCATCGCCCAACTGCGCGCCTGGTATCAGGACGGCACCGTTCCGGGCGCCATGCGCGATGCGATCTTTGTTCTGGGCAAGTACAATCCGCCGGTTCTGGCCCGGCCCGAGGGGCTCACCGTCTTCCGGGACGCCGCGGCGGATCTGCACCTCAACTGGGCCGTCTGCGCTTTCGGGCGGCATGAACAGGCCTGTCTGCTGGCGGCGGTTGCCGCCGGAGGGGATGCGCGAATTGGATTTGAGAATAACATCGAAACACCGGAGGGCGGGCTGCTGGCGGATAACGCAGCCTCGGTTGCCGCCTTCGTTCAGGCCGCAAAGGCCCAGGGCCATACCCTCAAGGAGTGCTGATCATGAGTCATGTCTTTCCCCGCCACACCAAAGCCAGCCTGCCTACTGCCGTTGCCGGTGACGGCTGCTATCTGATCGACGCGGACGGCAAGCGCTATTTCGACGGCTCCGGCGGCGCGGCGGTCTCCTGCCTGGGCCATTCCGACGCCGATGTGATCAAGGCGGTGCAGGAGCAGGTCGGCAAGCTGGCCTTTGCCCATACCGGTTTCCTCACCTCGGAACCGGCGGAAGAGCTGGCGGACTTGCTGGTGGCCAACGCGCCGGGGGATATTGACCGGGTCTATTTCGTTTCCGGCGGGTCGGAGGCGACCGAGGCGGCGATCAAGCTCGCCCGCCAGTACCACCTGGAACGCGGCGAGCCGCAGCGCCGCCATATCATCGCCCGCAAGCAAAGCTACCACGGCAACACCCTTGGCGCGCTGGCGGCAGGCGGCAATGAATGGCGCCGTACCCAATTCGCGCCGCTGCTGATCGATATCTCCCATATCTCGCCCTGCTATGAGTATGTGGGCCGGGCTGAGGGCGAGAGCACCTATGACTACGGCCAGCGGGTGGCGAATGAGCTGGAGGCGGAAATCCTCCGCCTCGGCCCCGAGACCGTGATAGCCTTCATGGCGGAGCCTGTAGTCGGTGCCACCTCCGGCGCGGTGCCGGCGGTTGAGGGGTATTTCAAGCGCATCCGCGAGATCTGCGACCAATACGGCGTGCTGCTGATCCTGGACGAAGTGATGTGCGGCATGGGCCGCACCGGGCATTTGTTCGCCTGCGAGGCGGACGGCGTGGCACCCGATATTCTCTGCATCGCCAAGGGCTTGGGCGCCGGCTACCAGCCGATCGGCGCGATGCTCTGCACCCGCCAGATCTATGAGGCGATCGAGCATGGGTCCGGCTTCTTCCAGCACGGCCACACCTATATCGGCCACCCGGTGGCGACCGCTGCGGGCCTAGCCGTGGTCAAGGCGATGCTGGAGCGCGGGCTGGTGCAGCGCTGCGCTCAGATGGGAGAGAAGCTGCAGGCGGCGCTCGAGGACCGTTTCGGCCAGCATCCCAACGTGGGCGACATCCGCGGCCGCGGGCTGTTCCGCGGGGTGGAGCTGGTCGCCGACCGGGACACCAAGGAACCGTTTGATCCGGCGCTGGGGCTTGCCGGGCGGATTAAGAAGGCAGCCTTTCAGGCCGGGCTGATCTGCTACCCGATGTCGGGCACCCGCGACGGCCAGAACGGCGACCATATCCTGCTGGCACCGCCCTTCATCATTACCGATGAGCAGATCACCGAGGTGGTGGATAAGCTGGAATCCGCCATCACCCAGTGCTTGCCGCAGGGGTAGACCTGACTGGTCTAGTGTCCTTTCGCCTGTCGCGCCAGCGGCAGGCACGCGTCCGCCCGCCCCAAGGCGGGCGCGTTCCGCACCCGCCCGGGCGAACGCTCAGCGTATTGATTTGCACCTAAACGTTTTTCGAAATCCCGGCAGTCAAAACGCTTTGGCTGTCAGACCCAAATGCTCCAGGATGCTGGCGTAATTCCCCACCCCTTGCGCGCCGGTCACCAGGTGACGGCCATTGAACACCATCGCAGGCACGCCGCGGATGCCTTGCTGCATCCAGAACGCCTCGCGCTGGCGTACGCTCTCCGCGTGTTTGCCGCTCTCCAGGGCCGCACACGCACCGGCGCCGTCCAGGCTGAGGCTTTCGGCGGTTGCTACCAGCACCTCCGGATCGGATACATCCTTGCCATCAGTGAAATACGCGCTCAGCAGCGCCTGTTTCATCTCGTGGCCCTTGCCGTGCTCTTCCGCCCACTCGATCAGCTGATGCGCCTGAAAGGTGTTGTAGATCCGCATCCCGTCAAAGAAGCGGAAGGTGAACCCAAGGGCCTCGCCAATCTCCGTCAACTGCGCCCGCACCTGGGCGGACTGCTCCGCCGTGCTGCCGTATTTCGCGGCCAGATGCTCGCGCAGGTCCTCGCCTTCGGGCGCCATATCCGGGTTCAGCTCAAACGGCTGCCAGTGGATGTCCAGAGCCACCCCGGCCCGGCGGGCGGCAAAGGCCAGCTGGTTGTAGCCGACCGCGCACCAGGGGCAGACCACGTCGGAGATGATATCGACCCGCAGGGCGGGGCTGTGGGCGGTCTCTGTCATGGCGCGTATCCTTGGATTTCCGGTGCTTCGCAGGGACATGGGGGCGCAGCGCCTGAAAAGCAACCGCTGGCCTTCGAGGCCTTGCCCGGTTGCACATACTGCTGCAACGTGGTGCGGCCCAGTCAGGCTGGCGCCGTTGCCCGATCAGAAAGAAAGAGACCGCAATGTTCAGGACCGACACGCTCCTTTCCGCGTTCCCGCGCGCCAAGCTGCTGTCCCAGCCAACACCGCTGGAGCGGCTGGACCGACTGTCGGAAGAGCTGGGACTGGATCTTTGGATCAAGCGCGACGACCTGACCGGCCTCAGCTTTGGCGGCAACAAGACCAGGCAGCTGGAGTTCTACATCGGCGCGGCGCGGGCGGCCGGGGCGGACACCATCCTGATCACCGGCGCGGTGCAGTCGAACTTTACCCGCACGGCCGCCGCCGCGGCTTCGAAATACGGGATGCAGGCGATACTGCAGCGCGAGGAGCGGGTGCCGGGCATGGACCCGCTTTACTACAGCTCTGGCAACGTTTTCCTGTCGGAAATCCTGGGGGCAGAGAGCATGAGTTACCCGGAGGGAGAGGATGAAGCCGGCGCGGATGCCGCCTTGGAAGCGCGGGCAGAGGAGCTGCGCGCGGCAGGCCGCACACCTTACATCATTCCCCTCGGCCTCGGCCATCCGCCGCTGGGCGCGCTGGGCTATGTGCAGGGCGGAGCGGAGCTGGCGGCGCAGATCGGCGGATTTGATGCCGCCGTGGTGCCCTCGGGCAGCGGGGCCACCCATGGCGGGTTCCTGACCGGCGTGCGGCTGGCCGGCATCACCGCGCCGGTCTTTGGCATCTGCGTGCGCCGCAATGCGCAAGCACAGAAGGCGCGGCTGGAGCAGGTGACCGCAGAGCTGGCCGGATTGATGAACATCCCGCAGCCATTTCCCGGCGGTGACATCCTTACCTCGGACGGTGCCTTGGCGCCCGGCTATGGCCGCGCAGGACCCGCGACACGCAAAGCTTTGCAGCGCATGGCCGCCGCGGAGGGGATCCTGCTGGACCCGGTCTATTCCGCCAAGACTTTTGCCGGGCTGCTGGGGCTGCTGGAGGAGGGTGCCATCCGCAAAGGGCAGAAAGTGCTGCTGCTGCACACCGGCGGGCTGCCCGCGCTGTTTGCCTACCAGAACGCGCTTGGTTCCGGCAGCGGCGGGGCTGCGCCATGATCCTCTGCTGCGGCGAGGCGCTGATCGATATGATCCCCGGCAAGACCGCTGCGGGGCAGGCGGCATATGTCCCGCATGGCGGCGGCGCGTCGTTCAACACCGCGCTGGCGCTGGGACGGCTCGGGGTGCGTGCGGGGCTGTTCACCGGAATGTCCTCGGATGTGTTCGGGCAGCAGTTGGCAGCAAGGCTGGCGGAGGCCGGGGTGGACGCCTCCCTTACGGTGACCAGCCCGCGGCCCTGCACCCTGGCCTTTGTCCATCTGACGGATGGGGACGCCAGCTACAGCTTCTATGACACCGGCTCGGCCGGGTCGTCGCTCACGCCGCAGGATGTGCCGGACCTGCCGGACAGCGTGGAAGCGCTGCTGCTTGGCGGCATCAGCCTGTGCAACCCGCCCGCGGCCGACGCTTACTTGGCGCTGGCGCAGCGCGAAGCAGGCCGCCGGCCCTTGATGCTCGATCCGAATGTACGCGCCGGATTTGCCAAGGATGAGGCGGCCTATCGCGTACGGCTGGAGAAATTGGTCGCGCTGGCGGATATCGTGAAGGTCTCGGAAGAGGACCTTTCCTGGCTCTGTCCCCGCGGGGACACGGGCACGAAACTGGGAAGCCTCTTCGCGGCTGGGCCCAAATTGGTGCTGCTGACCCACGGCGCACGGGGGGCTGAGGCCCATCTGCCGGACGGACGGATTGTGACGGCAGATGCCGTGCCCGTCGCGGTCGCTGATACGGTCGGCGCAGGGGATACCTTCAATGCGGGCTTTCTGGCCAAGGCGCAGGAGTGGGGCCTGCTGAGGGCCGCGGCGTCAGGCGAAATTACCGTGCAGGATCTGGAAGCGTGCCTGCAGTTTGCGGTGCGGGCGGCGGCGGTTTCGGTTTCGCGTGCCGGAGCAAATCCGCCCTGGCGAGCGGAAATACCAGGATGATTTTGCGGTAGCTTAACCTTTGCCCAGCTTGCTGGCGTCGCGCGCCAGTGCTTCGATGGCGCTCCAGTTGCCGGCCTTGACCAGGTCGGCGGGGGCCACCCAGCTGCCGCCGGCGCAGACCACGTTGGGCAGGCTCAGGTAGGTTTCGGCATTGGCGGGGCTGATGCCGCCGGTCGGGCAGAAGGAGATCTGCGGCAGCGGCGCGCCAATGGCTTTCAGCGCCGGGGCGCCGCCGGAGGCCTCAGCCGGAAAGAACTTGAGCATGCCATAGCCGCGAGCCAGCAGGCGCATCGCCTCGGTCGCCGTGGCGGCCCCGGGCAAAAGCGGCAGGCCGATGGATTCGCAAGCATCCAGAAGATAGTCCGTGGCGCCGGGCGAGACGCCGAAGTGGGCGCCGGCCTCCTTGGCGGCCTCGGCGTCCTTGGGGGTGATGAGGGTTCCGGCCCCAACCACACCGCCCTTCACCTGCGCCATCTCGCGGATCACGTCCAGCGCGGCGCCGGTGCGCAGGGTGACTTCCAGTGCAGGCAGGCCACCCGCAACCAGTGCCTCGGCCAAGGGGCGGGCGTGGGCCGCGTCCTCTACCACCAGCACCGGCATCACCGGTGCCAGGGCGCAAATCTCGCAGGTGCGCAGGCTGGCGTCCTGAGGGGTTATCCGCATGAGTTACACTCCAAAAACGCTGGCGCCTTCGTCGGCCGAAGCGACCGAGCGGCGGAAAAGGGAAAACAGCTCGCGGCCGGTGCCGTGCTGATAGGCGCTGAGGTCGGCGGTGGCGGGCTCGCGCTCCAGCGCGCCTTCGGTGAGGACTTCCAGCGTGCCTTTCACCGCATCCAGCCGCACCAGGTCGCCGTTCTGGATCCGGGAAATCGGCCCGCCATCCAGGGCCTCTGGCACCACGTGGATCGCGGCGGGCACTTTGCCGGATGCGCCGGACATCCGTCCGTCGGTGACCAGCGCCACCTTCTGGCCGCGGCCCTGCATGATGCCAAGGAATGGAGTGAGGCTGTGCAGTTCGGGCATGCCGTTGGCCTTGGGGCCCTGGAAGCGCACCACCACGATCACGTCGCCGGTCAGCTCGCCCGCTTTGAAGGCGGCCTTGGCCTCCTCCTGGTCGTGGAATACGCGGGCAGGAGCTTCGACTATGTGGTGTTCTTTCGCCACTGCCGAGACCTTGATCACGGCGGTGCCCAGGTTGCCGGTCAGCCGCTTCAGGCCGCCGGTCTTCTGAAACGGCACGTCCGCCGGGCGCAGCACCGCGTCGTTCAGGCTCTGCCCCGGGCCGGGGCGGAAGGTGAGGCCGTCCTCCGACAGGAAAGGTTCCTGCGTGTAATGCTCCAGCCCTTCGCCCGCCACGGTCCTTGTGTCCGGGTGCAGGAGGCCGGTTTTCAGCAGTTCACCGATCATGTAGCCGAGGCCGCCGGCCGCGTGGAAATGGTTCACGTCGGCCAGCCCGTTGGGGTAGACGCGGGCCAGGAGCGGCACCACGTCGGAGAGGTCAGCGAAGTCCTGCCAGTCCAGCAGGATGCCGCCCGCCCGCGCCATGGCGATCAGGTGGATCAGCAGGTTGGTCGAGCCGCCGGTGGCCATCAGCCCGGCAATGCCGTTGGCATAGGCTTTCTCGTCCAGCACGTCGCAGACCGGCGTGTAGTTGTTGCCAAGCGCGCTGAGCGACAGGGCGCGCTTGGCGCCCTCCACCGTCAGCGCCTCGCGCAGGGGGGTGCCGGGGTTCACGAAGGAGGACCCGGGCAGGTGCAGCCCCATGAACTCCATCAGCATCTGGTTGGTGTTGGCAGTGCCGTAAAAGGTGCAGGTGCCAGGGCCGTGGTAGGCGGCCATCTCGGCCTTCAGCAGTTCCTCGCGGCTGATTTCGCCCGCGGCGAATTTCTGGCGGATATGGGCCTTTTCGTCATTGGCTAGGCCGCTGGTCATCGGGCCTGCCGGCAGGAACACTGCCGGGATATGGCCAAAGGCCTGCGCCCCGATCACCAGTCCAGGCACGATCTTGTCGCAGACGCCAAGGTAGACGGCGGCGTCAAAGACGTTGTGGCTCATCGCGACGCCGGTGGCCATGGCGATGGTATCGCGGGAAAACAGGCTGAGCTCCATGCCGGCCTCGCCCTGGGTGACCCCGTCGCACATCGCGGGCACGCCGCCAGCCACCTGCGCGGTGCCGCCGGCCTTGCGGACCGCATCGCGGATCAGCGCAGGGTAGGTTTCAAACGGCTGGTGCGCGGACAGCATGTCGTTATAGGCAGTGACTATGCCGAGGTGGCCCTGGCTGCCTGCGGCCAGTGTCTGCTGGTCCGGCCCGGTGGCCGCATAGGCATGGGCCTGGCCGGAGCAGGACAGATGCGCCCGCGCAGGCCCTTTGCCGCTGGCCGCGCGCATCCGTTCCAGATAGGCCGCGCGGGTGGTCTCGCTGCGGGCGATGATGCGGTCGGTGACGGCGGCCAGTGTGGAATTCAAGCTCATGGGGTGCCTTTGTAGCAAACTGCGGGGGCAAGGGGGAGGGCGGCTGTCTTAGGCTCCGATACTGCGCCAGCGGCGGCCGTCGCGGTGGATCAGCAGGAGTGAGTTGTCGGGGCCGGCGCTGCCGCTGTCATAGGGCTGCGGGGCTTCTCCGGTGTCTTCCCAGCCGGCGATGATCGGGTCGGCCCAGGCCCAGGCGGCCTCGACCTCGTCGCCGCGCATGAACAGGGTCTGGTTGCCGCGGATCACATCCATGATCAGCCGTTCATAGGCGTCCTGCGGGCGGCCCGACTCCGGCAGCTCATCGGCGAAGGTCATGTCCAGGTTGGCGCCTGTGAGGCGCATGCCGCCAGGGCCGGGGTCCTTGATGGTGGTTTTCAGCGTAATGCCCTCGTCAGGCTGAAGCCGGATCACCAGCACGTTGCCGTGCACCGGGCCGGAGCCTTCGAAGATGTTGTGCGGCGGGTCGCGGAAATAGACCGCGATCTCGCTCACCCGGTCACGCAGGCATTTCCCGGTGCGCAGGTAGAACGGCGTGCCGGCCCAGCGCCAGTTCGCCACTTCGACCTTGAGCGCGATATAGCTTTCGGTGCGGCTGGCGGGGTTGCCCGCGTGATCGCGGTAGCCCTCTCCGCTTTTGCCCCGGTACTGGCCGCGGGCGATGCTGGATTGCGCCACCGGGCGCAGAGCCTCGATCACCTTGACCTTCTCGTCCCGAACCGCATTGGGCGCGAAATGGGCGGGCGGCTCCATCGCGGTCAGGCACAGAAGCTGCATCAGGTGGTTTTGCACCATGTCCCGCATGGCGCCGGACTTGTCGTAATATTCCTCGCGCCCCTCGATGCCGATGCTTTCGGCGACGGTGATCTGCACATGGTCGATATGGGAGGAGTTCCACAACGGCTCGAACAGCGAGTTGGCAAAACGCAGCGCCATCAGGTTCTGCACCGTCTCTTTGCCCAGGTAATGGTCAATCCGGTAGATCTGGCGTTCTTCGAAATGCTCCCGCAGCGCCGCGTTCAGCGCCTGGGCCGACGCCAGGTCATGGCCGAAGGGCTTTTCCAGAACGATGCGGCTGTCGGGCGTGGCGATGCCGGTTTCGCTGAGGCGGCGGGCAATATCGGTGAACAGGCCAGGCCCCACCGATAGATAGAAAGCGCGGGCCGCATCGTCGCGCAGTTTCCCGTGAATCACATCCCATCCGCTCTCACCGCGGGCGTCCACCGCGGCATAGTCCAACAACGCGGTGAATCCGGCGATTTCCTCGGCCGTGGTTTCCACATCCTGGCCGAATTCGCGGATGGCGTCTGCTGTCTGGCTGCGGAACTCTTCCGCGGTCAGCTCGCTGCGCGAGCTGCCGATGATCCGGCATTCCGTGTTGAACTGGCCGATCTGGAACCGGTGGAACAGCGCCGGAAGGATCTTGCGGCGGGCCAGGTCGCCGGTCGCGCCAAACAGCACGAGGTCAAAGGGCTGGACGGGGATGACGCGGGAAACCATTGATTTTACATCGCTGTTCCATTGAGGGCCGAAGGCCGGGCCATTGTGCCGCCTGGGGCGGGGCAATTCAATTGCCTCTGCTGGCACAGGGCCGGTTAAAGTTGAGTTATCGCTAACATATTGTCCTGCGGCATTCCATCAGGAATTTGCCGGCTGAAACTGGCTCTGGATACGCAGTCTGACTTGCGCGGAGATGTCTGGATGCCGTGACAATGGAAATCCCGTTTCCCGGCGCGGGAAACGGCTCGGAAAACACGTGTTTTCCGGTTTGCAGCCTGAGGGGCGTTTTCGCCGGGCCGGGATTTGATCAAATCTTGCAGGAGGGCAGTGCAGCGGCTAAGCATGCTAGCAAAGACGACGGCACCAACAGGGAGGAGTGCCCATGACCCCGCTTGCAGGCCTCAAGGTGGTTGAACTTGCCCGTATCCTGGCCGGGCCCTGGATCGGCCAGTCGCTGGCGGATCTGGGCGCCGATGTGGTGAAGGTGGAAAGCCCGGATGGTGACGATACCCGCAAGTGGGGGCCTCCGTTCATCGAGCGCGAAGGTGACAAAACGGCCGCTTATTACTATGCCGCCAACCGTGGCAAGGACTGCGTGACCGCCGACTTCCGCACTGAAGAGGGCAAGCAGGCAGTCCTTGAGCTGATCAAGGATGCCGACATCCTGATCGAGAACTTCAAGGTCGGCGGGCTGAAGAAATACGGGCTGGATTATGAGTGCCTCAGCAAGGTCAATCCGCGGTTGATCTACTGCTCTGTGACCGGATTTGGCCAGGATGGGCCTTATGCCAAGCGGGCGGGGTATGACTTTTTGCTGCAGGGCATGTCGGGGCTGATGTCGATCACCGGTGCGCAGGACGGCCAGCCGCAGAAGGTCGGTGTGGCGATAACCGATATTGTCACCGGCCTGTACGCCGCCATCGGCATTCTGGCGGCGGTGGAGCAGCGCCACAGGACGGGCCGCGGCCAGCATCTGGACATGTCACTGCTGGATTGCGCAACGGCCCTGCTGGCAAACCAGGCGATGAACTATCTGGCGACCGGCGACAGCCCCACCCGGCTGGGCAATGACCACCCGAATATTGCGCCCTACCAGGTGATGGCGGTGAAGGATGGCCATGTGATTCTGGCGGTGGGCAATGACGGGCAGTTCCAGCGGTTGTGCGATGTGCTGGAGCTGGCTGAGGCCAAGGCGGATGACCGCTTCCAGACCAACCAGCTGCGGGTCGCCAACCGCAGGGCGCTGACGGCGATCCTGGAGGAGGTGCTGGCGGCGTGGGCACAAGCGGACCTGCTGGCAGCGCTGGAAGCGGCGACAGTTCCGGCTGGGCCGATCAACACCATTGGCCAGGCGTTTGAGGATCCGCAGATAAAGCACCGGGAGATGCAGATCTCACCGGAGGGCGTGCCGGGGGTCCGGGGACCGTGGAAGTTCTCGGACGCCGAACTGGCGCTGGATAAGTCGGCGCCGAAACTGCCGGGATAACCGCGCTGCTGCCATCTGCGGCGGTACTCCGTCTCCGCCTTGCGGTGCGTTGCGGTGCTGTTTGGGTGCGGCTGGGGCGGGCAAGTGAACGCCGGTAAACGCGTGGAATGCTCGGGCTGGCCGTGGCGATTTGCGCCTATCCCGCGTCAGTTCGCTTACATCCGCGCATAAACGCACCCTTTTCTTCGGCAGGTGATCTGGTGAATTTGCTGAGTGCGGCCGTAGCCAAAACAACCACAGGAACATACTTATGCCCGGCGCTTACAGCATTATTGAGAACACCTGGATCCCTCTGCCGGACGGCCGCAGGCTGTCGGCGCGGATGTGGATGCCGGAGGGCGCGGGGCCGCATCCCGCGATCCTGGAATACCTCCCGTACCGCAAGCGTGACGGCACCGCGCCCCGGGATGAGACCACACATCCGGTTTTTGCTGCCGAAGGTTATGCAAGCATCCGCGTGGACATAGCGGGCACGGGTGACAGCGAGGGGGTGTTTGACGACGAATACTCCGAACAGGAACTGAGCGACGGTGAGGCGGTGCTGGCCTGGATCGCCGCGCAGCCCTGGTGCGACGGCAACATCGGCATGATCGGCATCAGTTGGGGCGGGTTCAACGGGCTGCAGCTGGCGTTCCGCCGGCCTGAGGCGTTGAAGGCGGTGGTGTCTGTGGCCTCGACCGTCGACCGCTATGCTGACGATATTCATTACATGGGCGGCTGCCTGCTGAGCGACAACGCAAATTGGGGCAGCCAGATGTTTGCCTATCAGTCGCGTCCAGCGGACCCGGAGCACCGGGCGGACTGGCGCGAGGACTGGATCAAGCGGATTGAGGGGATGCCCTTCATGGCTGCCGAGTGGCTGCGGCGCCAGACCCGGGGGAGCTTCTGGAAGCACGGCTCGGTCTGCGAGGACTGGTCTGCGATCCAGGCGCCGGTGCTGGCGATCACCGGCTGGGCGGACGCCTATGTGAACGCGCCGCCTGCCTTGGCGGCCAATCTGACTGTGCCCGCCAAGGCGATGATCGGACCGTGGGAGCACCGCTATGCCCATATCGCCAAGCTGGATCCGGCGGATTTTCACGGCGAGGTGCTGCGCTGGTTCGGCCAATGGCTGAAGGGCGAGGAGACCGGCGCCAAAGACTTGCCGGACTACCGCGTCTTTATGCAGGAGCATTTTAACCCCGCCATGCAGAACAAACCGCGCCAGGGCCGCTGGGTGGCGGAGGCTGAATGGCCCTCGCCCAACGTGCAGGACCGGGTGATGCACTTGGGGCAGGGTGTGCTGGCGGAGACACCGGGGCAAGGTGCCATAGCAGTCAGCAATCCGGCGACGGTCGGGCAGGCGTCCGGCTATTTCTGCCCGGGGATGCGGTTTGACAATGAGCTGGCCGGGGACCAGGCGGTTGACGATGCGCTGTCGGCCTGTTTCGACACCGCGCCGCTGACGGAGCCGCTGGAATTGCTGGGCAGGCCGCGGCTCAAGGTGGCCTTCAGCACCGACAAGCCGGTGGCGCAGCTGGTGGCGCGGCTGTGCGATGTGTCGCCTGAAGGCGTGTCGCAGCGGATCACCTTCCGGCCGCTGAACCTGACGTGCCGCAATGGGTTTGAGGCGCCGGAGACCCTTGTGCCGGGGGAGCGCTATGAGGCGGAGATCGAGCTGAACGAATGCGCGCACCGCCTGAAACCGGGGCATGTGCTGCGGCTGGCGCTGTCGGCGTCATACTGGCCGGTTGTCTGGCCTGCGCCTGAGGCGGCGGAAGTCACCCTGCATTTGGAAGGCTGCGCGCTGGTGCTGCCGGAGCGGCGGGTTGCTGAAGAGATTGCCCCGCAGAACCCTGGCGCGCCGCGCGGCTACCCGGTGCTGCAGGCCGAGCAGTTGCGCCCCGCGGGCGGCACATCGAAAACCTGGACCCGCGAGGATGGTGCGCTGGTGCTGGATACCTTTGATGACTACGGCAAGGCGGTGGACCCTTATCACGGCATGTGCGCAGGCAGCCATGTGAGCATGCACTATGAGGTGCATCCGGACGATCCTGCCACGGCGGCTTTTGCCAGCGACTGGACCTTCGAGTTCGAGCGCGGCGGCTGGCAGGTCGCGATTGAGACCGGGAACAAAGTGACCTGCGACCGGGAGAATTTCTATCTCTGGCGCAAGGTGACCGCCTTTGAGGGCGCGGACAGGGAGGTTGTCCTGACCAAGGAGTGGCAGGAAACGATTCCCCGCGGCGTGCTGTAGACCGGGGCGGGATGCGGGCGAATTTTCGGCAATTCGTCCGCATTTGCCTTGGTTTCGCCATAGTGCGTTACCCAAAGCACACAGGCTCTTAACCATTTAATTGCAAATTCAGCTCTCATCGGGCTGCCGTTGCCCTTCCTGCGCCGGATCGGTCAGTATCGTGGTTAACGAGCGGTTAACAAACAGATTTGAGGGCGAGAAAGTGCAGCTTTCCGTTGTTGTGCCCTGCTACAACGAAGAAGAGTCGGTCCCCCTTCTGGTGGAGCGGCTGGTGCAGGCCATTGAACCATGGGCGCAGGACGCCGAGATCATCCTGGCGGATGACGGCTCCAGCGACGGCACCTGGGCGGCGATCGAGGCGGCCCATGCCAGGCACCCGGTGGTGCGGGGGATACGGCTGTCTGCCAACCGCGGTCACCAGGTGGCGCTGACGGCCGGTCTTGAGGCCGCGCGCGGCGACCGCGTTTTCATGCTGGACGCCGACCTGCAGGACCCTCCGGAAATCCTGCCCGACATGATGATGATGATGGACCGCGGCTATGACGTGGTCTATGGGCGCCGGGCCGAACGGCAGGGGGAGACCCTGTTCAAGAAGGCAACCGCCTATCTGTTCTACCGTTTCCTGAACACGCTGTCGGATGTGGACATCCCCAAGGACACCGGCGATTTCCGCCTGGTCAGCCGCCGCGCGCTGGATGCGGTTCTGGCGATGCCGGAGCGGGCCCGCTTCATCCGCGGCATGTTCGCCTGGGCGGGCTTCAAGCAGATCGGTCTGGAATACGTCCGGGATGCCCGGGTTGCCGGCGTCACAAAATACCCGTTCCGGGCAATGCTGCGCTTTGCCACGGACGCGCTGACCGGCTTTTCCACCAAACCGCTGAAAATGGCGACGCGGCTGGCGTTCCTGAGCCTTTATGTGACCTTCCTGATGGCGGTCTATGTGTTCCTGTCGCTGATCCTCTACAACACTGCCCCCGGCTGGGCGTCGATGCTGCTGGCGATTTCCTTCTTCTCAGGGATCCAACTGCTGACGCTGGGGATAATGGGAGAGTACATCGGGCGGCTTTACATGGAGAGCAAACAGCGCCCGATGTATTTCCTGTCAGAGGAAACCGGCGGTAGCGCGCCTGCGGAGGCGGCGAATGCCGAGCCCGCACCGCTGCGCAAGGAAGCGTCGTGAGCATGGGAGGCGCGGGGCAAATCCTGCGCTTTTCTGTCGTCGGCGCCACGGTCGCGGGCCTGTATGTGCTGGGCTATACCGCACTGCTGGCCGCAGGGATGGCGCAGGCGCCTGCCAATGCGCTGGCCTTTGCGGCTGCGGTAGCGGTGCAATACGTGCTGCAAACCTGGTGGACCTTCCGCCGCCCGCTGGGCCTGCCCGACCAGATGGCACGCTTTACCTGCGCCATTGCCGCGGGTTTTGCCGTCTCGGCGCTGATCACCGGTGTGATAGGCCCGGCGCTGGGCTGGGCGGACTGGCTGTCCGCCGCCGCCGTCACGGTGATCCTGCCGGTTCAGAATTTCATCATTTTCCGCCTCTGGGTGTATGCCGCGGCTGGCGAGTAAAGTTCGGAGCAATCATGTCCCATATCTATTCCAACGAGTTCTACGACTATATCGACCAGGGCGCGCGCTCCTCGGCGCAGGCGATGATTTCGGTGGTCCAGCCGCAGCTGCAAGCGGGCAGCGTTCTGGACTTGGGCAGCGGCCGCGGCGTGTGGCTGAGCGAGTGGATCAAGGCGGGGGTGACCGATGTGGCTGGCGTTGACGGCGATTATGTCGATCGCGACCGTCTGGCGATCCCGCGCCAGCAGTTCCATGCTGCCGACCTGACCAAACCCTTTGATCTCGGACGCAAATTCGATCTGGCGCAGAGTCTGGAGGTGGGCGAGCACCTGCCAGAGGCAGCCTCGGAAAAGCTGGTCGACAGCCTGACCCGCCACGCTGACCGGGTGCTGTTCTCCGCCGCTGTGCCGGGGCAGGGGGGCGAGTTCCATATCAACGAGAAGCCGCTGTCGTTCTGGCAGGAGATGTTTGCGGCGCGCGGGTTCACTGCCTTTGACTTTGCCCGCCCCCGGCTGAAACACATGTCGGGTGTCGAGCCCTGGTACCGCTACAACACCGTGCTTTATGCCAACGCCGCGGGCCGCCAAGAGCTGCCGCAGGAGGTGCTGGCAACAGAAATTCCGGCCGGGCAGAAGGTGCCGCTGGCGGGCAGCCTGGGCTGGCGGATGCGGCGCGGCATTGTCTCACTGATGCCTCAGCCGATGGTGACCAGAATCGCACAGGGCCGTGCCGCCGTGCTGGCCCGCCGCGCCCGGCGCCTGCAGGAGGCCGCGGGATGACACTGGCCACCGCCGGCAGCAGTGTTGCGCAGCGGCGCGCCTTGCCGCAACTGCCGGTCACGGTGGCTGCGGTTTTTGCTGTGCTGCTGCTGACGGCGCTGTTCCAGCTGCCGGATCCGATGATCCGGCACGATGACTACCCGGCGCTGCTGGCGGATCCTGCGCTGTTCTACGCGAAGACCCTGACCGAAGGGCGCTGGGTCAACTACCTGTGGCATCTGCGTGGTGTTGTAACTCCGGCCTGGCTGAATTTTCTGGTCTATCAGCTGTTGTGGGCGGTCTATCTTGGCTGCCTGGTGCACAACGCCTTTGGCCGGGACGCGGAGATTTGGCAACGTGTGATGGTGGCGCTGATTGCGGGTCTCGGCCTGCCCTGGGTGCTGATCTCGATGTGGTTCAATACGCTGATCCTGGGGTTGGCGGTTGTGGCGTTTTATGCCTGGCTGGCCACGCGGCTGAGCGAGCGGGCCTGCCGCTGGCTGATGCTGGTCTTTGTGCCGGTCTCGCTGATGGCCTACACCACCTATCCGTTTCTGATCCTGGGGCTGAGCCTGACCCGCGCCGGTGTTGCGCGTTCTGCGAGAGATCTGGCGGGCCTGCTGGCGCTGTTCATCGCCAGTTTCGCGCTGGGCATGCTGGCGATCTATTCGCTGAACTATACGGTGCATGGGGTATTCGGCGTGCCGATGGCGGAATGGCGCAACCCCAGTCCGGCGCATGATCTGGCCTCGGCGCTGGAGAACTCCAAGCTCGCCTGGCAGTTCCTGGTCAGCCTGGCGCAGAAGGGCGGGTATAACAACGCGGTTCTGGCGCTCTTGCAGGCGGCGCTGCTGGCCTGTGCGGTCTGGGTTGTGCTGCGGCGGGACAAGTGGCGGGCGCTTTATTTGCTGTCCGGGGCGGCCCTGGGCCTGGCGCTGATCTGCCTGCAGGTGGTCCGCAGCGGCATCGACATGCCGGTGCGCTCCGGCGGGTTCCTGTGGATCTTCGGGGCCGTCTTCATTGGGCTGTTCGTGATTGCACTGCGCGACAGCGGGCGGGCGCGGCTGAGCCGGAACCTGCTGTTTACCGTGACCGCGGTCTACGTGATCTTCGGCGGGCTGACCCACCAGTTTCTGTCGGAGTGGCATAAGGTAAGCCGGGCGATGGCGGCAGAGCTTGTTGAGGGGCAGGGTCCGGTCTATGTCACCGGAACCTACCTGTCGCTGGAGGCCGCCCGGAAATCGGATCTGCAAAAGGACCAGTCGGTTACGTTCCGCCTGCACCATCTGACCGGGCGCGAGATCGTGATGTGCGAGAGCCGTCCCGAAGATTGCGCGGCGCTGCCGGATGAGCTGCGCGGCGGCTTGCAAGGCCGGAGAGGGTTCGAGGTGCGCCAGATTGAAGGCGGCTCAGTGCTGATGCTGTCGCCCGTGGCACTGCGGGAAGGGAAGCTGGAGGCGGCCCGCCAGCAGCGTCACACAGACTAGCAGGCAGGCTTGGGGGCCTGCTGCCTGCGGCTTTGATATTTGGGTAAGTTCAGAAGTCGAGACCCAAATCCAGGGTGCGTGCCGAGTGGGTGAGCGCGCCCGACGAGATGTAGTCGACCCCGGTTGCCGCCACTTCGGCAATGCGCTCCAGCCGCATGCTGCCGGAAGCCTCAGTGACGACATGGCCCTTGGCCATCTCCACTGCCTTGGCCAGTGTGGGGGTGTCCATATTGTCGAGCAGCACCACGTCGGCACCGCCGGTGGCGATCACTTCAGCAAGCTGGTCCAGAGTGTCGACCTCGATTTCCACCTTCATCATATGGCTGACGCTGGCCTTTGCGGCTTCCAGCACCGCTTTGACCCCGCCGGCGGCCGCGATGTGGTTGTCCTTGATCAGGATCGCCTCCGACAGGCCGAAGCGGTGGTTGTAGCCGCCGCCGTGCAGCACGGCTTGCTTCTCTGCGATGCGCAGCCCCGGGGTGGTTTTGCGGGTGCAGGTGATGCGGGTGGCGGTGCCCCTGGTTTCGGCGGCAAAGGCGGCGGTCAGCGTGGCGATGCCGGTCAGCAGGCCGGCAAAGTTCAGTGCGACGCGCTCACCCGACAGGATCGAAGCGGCGGAGCCTTCGATGGTCATCAGCGTGTCGCCCTTCTTGCAAGGGCTGCCGTCGGGGAGCAGGGTCTCGACTTTCAGCCCGGCGTCCACCAGGTGAAAGGCGATACGGGCGATCTGCATGCCGGAAACCACACCGTCCTCGCGGGCGTTCAGGCGGGCGGAGTAGGTAGCGGCGGCCGGGATTACCGCGCGGGTCGTGATGTCGCCGTTCTGGCCCAGATCCTCCATCAATGCGGCACGCACCATCGGTTCAAGGATCAGGTCGGGCAGGGTGGCGAATTGGGTGCTCATGTCAGTTCCTTTTGAACCTCGGCGCGGATGGCCAAGGCCTCGTCCAGAGTGATGCGGGTGCGATGGGCCTGCGCCGGGTCGGCTTCGGGGAAGTCGTCGCGGAAGTGGCCGCCGCGGCTTTCTTCGCGCCTCAGCGCAGCGGCGGCAATTAGCGTGGCGGTGGCGCACATGTTGAGAAAATTCTCGTCTGCGGACTGTTCACCCTCGAGCCGGGCAATGGCGGCGAGCGCCTGTTTCAGGCCTGCGCCAGTCCGGCGGACGCCGGCGTGGGCGGTCATGGTTTCGCGCAAGGTCTTCAGCGCGGCCGGGTCCAGGTCCTGCCCGCCCTTGGGAAAGCTGGGGTGGACCTCTTCGGCGTCTGATGGGGTGTCCAATGACGCCATGTCCTGTGCGGCGTTGCGGGCATAGACCAGCGCTTCCAGAAGGCCGTTGGAGGCGAGCCGGTTGGCGCCGTGCAGACCGGTAGAGGATGCCTCGCCGCAGACCCAGAGATTTGCCAGGCTGGTGCGGCCATTCATGTCCGCCTCCACTCCGCCCATGTGGTAATGGGCAGCGACGGCAACGGGGATCGGCTCCTGTACGGGGTCGATGCCGGCACGGGCGCAGGTTTCGGCCACGGTGGGGAAGCGGGTCAGCACCTCTGCGCCCAATGCTTCACGTGTGTCGAGCATCGGGCGGCGGCCGGCTTGTGTTTCGGCAAAGATTGCGCGGGCGACAATGTCGCGGGGGGCAAGCTCGGCGTCGGGGTGGGCGGCCAGCATAAAGCGCTCACCGTCTGCATTGATCAGCACCGCACCCTCGCCGCGCAGGGCTTCGGTTGCCAGCGGTGCCGGGTCTTCGCCGATGTCAAAGGCGGTGGGGTGGAATTGCACAAATTCCGGGTCGGCGATACAGGCGCCGGCGCGGGCGGCAAAACCGATCACCTGTCCGCGGATGCGGGGCGGGTTGGTGGTGTGGGCATAAAGCCCGCCGGAGCCTCCGCCCGCCAGCAGCACGCCGGGCGCCTTGATCAGCACCGGGGCAGAAGGCGCATCGGCGCGGGTGATCCAGATGCCGGTGACGGAACTGCCCTCGGTCTCCAGCCGCACGGCCTGGGTGTTTTCCAGAACCTGAACAGAGGGAGCTGCGCGCACGGCGGCAATCAGTGTCCGCATGATCTGATCACCGGCCTGATCGCCCTTTACCCGCACCACGCGGGCGGCGGAATGGGCGGCCTCGCGGCTCATCACGTAGTTCCCGTCCGCGTCGCGGTCGAAGGGGGTGCCGAGCTCGGTGAGATCAATGATGTGTTCACGCGCCACCCGGGTGACCATGGCGGCGACCTCGGGGTCGACCGTGCCGGCACCCGCCTGCAGGGTATCGGCGGCGTGGGCCTCAGGCGTGTCATGGTTGGCCATGGCGGCAGCCACGCCGCCCTGCGCCCAGGCCGAACTTGCGCCCTCGCCCAAGGTCTCGGGGGAGATCACCAGAACCGGCCGGGGTGCCAGCTCAAGCGCGGCGTAAAGCGCGCCCAGACCTGCGCCGGCAATGACGATACGGCCGGTTTCGATCACGGATCAGATGCCCAGTTTTTGGCTGAGGTCGATCATCCGCTGCACTGCCACGCGGGCCTTGTCGGCCACTTCGGGATCCACCTCGACCGGCTCGGTCATGGTGTGCAGCGACCACAGCACTTTCTCCAGCGTGATCTTCTTCATGTAGGGGCACATGTTGCAGGGGCCGACAAACTCCACCTCGGGCAGCTGATCGGCGATGTTCGAGGCCATCGAGCATTCGGTGATCAGCAGCGCCTTTTCCGGCTTTTCGTCGGTCACGTATTTCACGATGCCGCTGGTCGAGCCGGAGAAGTCAGCCTCGGCCACCACGTCGGGCGGGCATTCCGGGTGGGCGATCAGCCGGGTGCCCGGGTTCCATTCGCGGAAGTCGCGCAGGTCCTTGGCGGTGTACTGCTCATGCACGATGCAGGAGCCCTCCCACCAGACGATGTTCTTTTCCGGAACCTGCTGGGCGATGTTCTGCGCCAGATACTGGTCCGGCGTCATGATGATGGTGTCTTCTTCCATCGCTGCAACGATCTGCGCCGCGTTGGAGGAGGTGCAGCAGATGTCCGACGCGGCTTTCACCTCAGCGGTGGTGTTGACATAGGTGACCACCGGCGCGCCCGGGTAGCGGCGGCGCATTTCGGCGACGCCTTCGGCGGTGATGCTTTCGGCCAGCGAGCAGCCTGCCTCCATGTCGGGGATCAGCACGGTTTTCTCCGGGCTCAGGATCTTGGAGGTTTCGGCCATGAAATGCACGCCGCACTGGACGATCACGTCTGCCTCGACCCGGGTGGCCTCGATCGCCAGCTGCAAGCTGTCGCCGACCACATCCGAGATGCCGTGATAGATTTCGGGCGTCATGTAATTATGCGCCAGAATCACCGCGTTGCGCTGCTTCTTCAGCTCCAGGATGGCCGCAACATAAGGCGCATGGGTGGCCCATTCGATGGGGTTCACCACGCGGTTCATGCGGGCGTAGACATCTGCCATCTGTTCGGCCAGGGCCGGGTTAGGGGCCAGATCATAGTGGGCGGCGAGCTGATCCCGCATGGATTGCAGGTCGAACATGGCGGTTCCTCAAGGTTGCGTCCGGGGTGACACTTTGGGCGGGGGTTGTTTCACGTTCAAAACGCGCACGCAAGCACGCGTGTCGGGTTTTGCACGCAAATGCGGTGATTTGGCGCTAACAGGCGGCATCTTCAGGACGCTTGTGTTTCAAAGATGGGGATCAAGGGCATAAATTTCCAGCCGGAGTGCCGTTTTTGGCTGTCCCGGCGTCCTGTCCTGTGATTTTGAGCCGTGCAAAGCCATGTTAAACCGGGCTGAATTGGGGCCCCTTGGGAGAGCGACCGGACGCGATGAATGATCTGTGGGCAGGACTGTGCCAGGCCTTTTGGCTGCTGGTGACGCTGGACGCGGATCTGGTGGAGATCACCCTGCGCTCCTTGCGGGTGACGCTGACCGCTCTGGCCATCGCCTGTGCCATTGCGCTGCCGCTGGCGGCCTTTCTGGCGGTGCGCCGGTTCCGGCTGCGCCGCGCCACGATTGCGGTGCTGAATGCGCTGATGGGGCTGCCGCCGGTGGTTGTAGGGCTGGTGGTTTACGTGTTCCTGTCCCGGGCCGGACCGTTCGGTGTCTTTGGCCTGCTGTTCACACCCACGGCGATGATCATCGCGCAGGTGATCATCGTGGTGCCGCTGGTGGCCTCGGTCGCGCATCAGTCGCTTCGGGAGCTGTGGAGCGATTACCACGATCTGCTGATCTCGATGAATGCCACCCAATTCCAGCGCATCCAGACGCTGTTATGGGATGGCCGCCGGGCACTGCTGACCGCCGCGCTGGCGGGTTTTGGCCGCGCGATCGGCGAGGTGGGCGCGATCATGGTGGTGGGCGGCAACATCGACCATGCCACCCGGGTGCTGACCACTGCGATTGCGCTGGAGACCGGCAAAGGGGAGTTCGCCATGGCGCTGGGGCTTGGGTTTGTGCTGATTGCCCTGGCGATTGCGGTCAACCTGGCGATCCACTGGCTGGGCCGCACCGAGAGTGAGGGGCGCTGGTGATGCAGATGTTCCCGCTGGTGGCCCAGGGCGCCCAGGTGCGCCGCCGCGGCAAGGTGCTGGTCGGGCCGGTCGATCTGACGCTTGGCGGGCAGGGAACCTCTATCGTCATCGGCCCTAACGGGGCGGGCAAAACCACGCTGCTGAAAATGCTGCATGGCATTGTACGGATGAACGGCGGCAGCCTCGACTGGGCCTGCCCGCTGGAAGAAGCGCAGAAGCGGCAGGCGTTTGTGTTCCAGACCCCGGTGATGATGCGCCGTACGGTGATCGATAACATTGCCTATCCGTTGCGGCTGACGGGCACCGGCCGCCGCGAGGCGCGCACGCGGGCGGCGGACTGGGCGGCCCGTGTCGGCCTGGGGAGGATCCTGCAGCGTCAGGCCACGATGCTGTCGGGTGGTGAGCGGCAGAAGCTGGCGCTGGCCCGGGCCCTGGTGCGCGAGCCGGATGTCCTCTTCCTGGACGAGCCCTGCGCCGCATTGGACGGGCGCGCCACCCGCGAGATCGAGGAGATCCTGGCCCATGCCGCCGGAAGCGGCACGCGGCTCATCATGTCCACCCACAACATGGGGCAGGCGCGGCGGCTGGCGGATGAGGTGATCTTTGTCCTGGGCGGCCGCATCCACGAATTCAGCCCGGCGGAGGATTTCTTTGCCGGGCCCCAAACGCCGCAGGGGCGTGCCTTTCTGAACGGAGATATTGTCGAATGAAACGTTTGATTTTTGGTGCCATTGCATCCATGGCCTTTGCCTCTGCCGTGCTGGCTGAAGAGATGAAGATGGCGGTGACGACCTCCTTCCACAATTCCGGGCTGGCGGAGATCCTGCTGCCGGAGATCAAGAAGGATCTGGGTCTGGATGTGCAGCTGCTGGTGGTTGGCACCGGCCAGGCGATCCGTCTTGGCGAGGCGGGCGACGTGGACGCGATCCTGGTGCACTCCAAGACGGCCGAGGAGAAGTTTCTGGCGGGCGGCAACGGCACCCACCGGCGAGAGATCATGTACAATGACTTTGTCTTCATCGGCCCCAAAGGCGATGCCGCCGGGGTAGCCGGTTCTGAGGACGCGGCGGCTGCGCTGCAGAAGATTGCCGGGGCGGACGCCTCCTTCGTTAGCCGCGGCGATGACAGCGGCACCCACAAGAAAGAGCTGTCACTGTGGAAGGCTGCGGGGCTGGAGCCCGAGGGGTTTGGCGAGTGGTACCGGGCGGTTGGCTCTGGCATGGGTGCTGCGTTGAACACGGCGGCGGGCATGGACGCCTACATCATGTCGGACCGGGCCAGCTGGCTGAACTTTGGCAACAAGGCCGGACTGGCGCTGCTGTTTTCGGGCGACCCGGTGCTGTTTAACCAATACGCTTACATCCCGGTGAACCCGGAAAAGCATGGCCACGTGAAGAACGGGCTGGCGATGCAGCTGGAAAGCTGGCTGGTCTCGGACAAGGCAAGGGACCTGATCAACGGTTACCGGATCAACGGCGAGACGCTATTTATTTTTAACGCCGAACAGTAAGGCAGCGCAGGCACTCCCGCCCATTCCGGACATCACAGATGCCCTGAATGGTTGGGCGCAGCACCGCGCTGCGCGCGGTGCGGTCCCGTGCTTCGGTGAGGTGTGTGCCCCGAAGCGCTGTGCCGAATCCGATCCGCCCCCCCACCGCGTGAAGGGTGAACTGGCCTGGTGTACGGCTGCTGGTACAGCATTTGACTCGGCTTTTGGGAGAACTGCCGCGCCGCGCGTCAGCGCGGCGCTATGCCAACTGTGAGTGGCAATTTCAATTGCACCGGAGCAGGCGGGAGCATTCCGCGTCAGGTTTCGCCGCCAACCGTCAGCGTCACCCGGTCGCCCGCAAACCATGTGCGGCCGAACTCGATCGGGATTCCGGCTGTGTCCACGCTGACAGACGTGGTGCGCAGGATGGGGGCCCCTTCGCTGATGTGCAGATGCAGCGCCTGGGTGGCGGTGGCGAGCTTGGCAGCGATGCGGGTTTCCAGGCGGGTATAGTCCTCGATCCCGCAGCGCTTCAGGGCCTCGGTGATTGAGCTGTCCGCCTCCAGCGCGTCGCGCAGCCCTGGCAGCCGCGCGGCGGGAAACACCGCCTGGGCCAGGGCGATGGGCTGGCCGTCGGCCAGCGAGAGGCCGTCATAGACATGCACCGGATCTCCCGCCTCCAGCCCCAGCGCTTCCGCCTCGCGCAGCCCGGCGGCGCGGGTTTCCAGCATCAGCATTTTCTTGGCCGGAGTCCGCCCCTCGCGTGTCAGGTTTTGATGGAACCGCACCCGCTTGCCGATCGGGTAGTCGGTTGGCCTGGCGGCCACGAACACCCCTGCACCGCGGCGGGAATGCACCAGGCCCTGCTCTGCCATCTCCGCCAGTGCGCGGCGCACGGTGTGGCGGTTGACACCGAACCGGGCCGCCAGCTGCGCCTCTGCCGGCAGCTTGCCGCCGGTCGCGTACCGGCCCTGTGCAATATCGTCTGTCAGGGCGATGGCGATGGATTTCCAAACGGGTGTGCGGGCCATGTCACGGAACTTTCACAAGTCTGGGATTGCGCCGGCCGAGGCGACTCGGCTAACATTTGTCTAGTTGTATAGTAAAAATAGACAACCCGGCCAAGAGGCATAGACAGATGAAACCCACTTTTCCCGCAGAGGACCGCAAAGGCTGGATGAGCCTTCTGGCCACTGCTGATGAGGCCCGGCTTGCTGAGCTGTGGCAAACCTACGGGACCGATCCCGCTTGTGAATGGCTGCG
Source organism: Leisingera sp. ABM4_103 (assembly GCF_056158685.1). Taxonomy (NCBI): domain Bacteria; kingdom Pseudomonadati; phylum Pseudomonadota; class Alphaproteobacteria; order Rhodobacterales; family Roseobacteraceae; genus Leisingera; species Leisingera sp. ABM4_103. The sequence goes on from NZ_JBSWTU010000005.1 coordinate 1,984,345, forward strand.
CGTGCCTGAGGCCGGCGGTGTCATGGTGAGGGGCCGCATGGGCGGTTCCGGTGCACCCTTCAACCTCGGTGAGATGACCGTAACGCGGTGTGCGCTGTCGCTGGAGGATGGCACCATTGGCCACGGTTACGTGCAGGGCCGCAGCAAGGCCAAGGCAACGATTGCCGCCAAGGTCGATGCGCTGATGCAAACCAGTGCTGCGGCAGGCCTGCGCGCGGCGGTGCTGGCGCCTCTGGCCGCAGCGCGGCAAGCGCAAAAGGACGGGCGCGCAGCCAAGGCGGCAGCGACCAAGGTCGAGTTTTTCACTATGGTGCGGGGAGAGGATTGATGAGCTTGCAACCCCGGAATGCCGTATATGCGGGCGGCTTCAGCAATCCCCCGGTGGCTGCAGCACATGCCTTCCGTGCGGCGATGAATGCGATGGCCCGGCCCGGCCAAGTCCAGGACATCACCGGAGCTGTACCGCCAGATGGGATCTCGATCGCGGCGGGCAGCCTGCTGCTGGCCTTGTGTGACCCGGAAACCGGTGTCTACCTGGCGCCGGATGTGGACAGCGAGGCCTTGCAAGGCTGGCTGGCATTCCACACCGGCGCGCCGATTGTGCCGGCGGAGCAAGCGGATTTCGCGCTCGGCGGCTGGGCAGCGCTGGCGCCGCTCGACCGCTTCCGCATCGGTAGCCCGGAATACCCCGACCGCTCGGCCACCCTGATTGTCGAAACACCCGGCTTTGCTTCACCCAACGCGGTGCTGCGCGGCCCCGGCATCAAGGACACCGCCCGGATGCAACTGCCGGAGCTGGCTGCGTTTCAGAACAACGCGGCTCTCTACCCGCTGGGCGTGGACGTCTTCTTCACAGCGGGATCGCAGGTGGCTGCGCTGCCGCGTTCAACGCAAGTAACCGCGGAGGCCTGAGCTTATGTATGTTGCAGTCAAGGGCGGCGAGCGCGCCATTGAAAACGCTCATGCCTGGCTGGCTGAGGAGCGCCGCGGCGACAAGGATGTGGGGGAACTCTCCCTCGCTCAGATCCGCGAGCAGCTCAGCCTGGCGGTGAACCGGGTGATGGCGGAAGGCTCGCTCTACGATCCGGACCTTGCGGCGCTAGCGATCAAGCAGTCCCGCGGGGATCTGATCGAGGCGGTCTTTCTGATCCGGGCCTACCGCACGACCCTGCCGCGGTTTGGCTATTCGCAGCCAGTGGAGACCGGGGAGATGGCATGCGACCGCAGGATCTCGGCAACCTTCAAGGACGCGCCGGGAGGGCAGGTGCTGGGACCGACGTTTGACTACACCCACCGCCTTCTGGACTTTAAACTGGCCGCCGAAGGTGAGGTGCCCGAGGCACCGGCCGCGGAGCCGCGCAAGGCGGCCACGCCGCATATTGCTGAGTTTTTGCAAGGAGAGGACATCATCGAGCGGGAGCCGGCCTCGGACGCGGTTCCGGGCGATCTGACGCGTGAGCCGATGTCCTTCCCGGCGGGCCGCGCGGTGCGGCTGCAATCGCTCACCCGCGGCGACGAGGGGTTCATCCTGGGCATGGCTTATTCCACCCAGCGCGGCTATGCGCGCAACCATGCCTTTGTCGGTGAACTGCGGATCGGAAAGGTGCCGGTGGAAATGGAAATCCCGGAGCTGGGCTTTGCGATCGAAATCGGCGAGGTGGAACTGACCGAATGCGAGACGGTGAACCAGTTCAAGGGTTCCAAGACAGTGCCGCCGCAGTTCACCCGCGGCTACGGGCTGGTTTTCGGCCAGTCAGAGCGCAAGTCCATCGCCATGGCGCTGGTCGACCGCGCGCTGCGCTGGGAGGAACTGGGCGAGGACAATGTCGGTGCCGCCGCGCAAGACGAGGAGTTTGTCCTGAGCCACGCCGACAACATCCAGGCCACCGGCTTTTTGGAGCACATCAAGCTGCCGCATTACGTGGATTTCCAGTCCGAGCTGGAATTGGTCCGCAAACTGCGCCGGGAAGCGGCGGAATTGGCAGAGACGCTGGCGGCACGGGAGGCTGCGGAATGACCGACTACAACTTTGCATACCTTGACGAACAGACCAAGCGGATGATCCGCCGGGCGATCCTCAAAGGGCTGGCGGTGCCGGGCTATCAGGTGCCCTTCGCCAGCCGGGAGATGCCGATGCCTTACGGCTGGGGCACCGGCGGGGTGCAGGTCTCGGCTGCCACGCTGACACCGGACGACACGCTGAAAGTGATCGACCAAGGCGCCGATGACACCACCAACGCGGTCTCGATCCGCAAGTTCTTTGAAAAAACAGCGGGGGTTGCGACCACTGAGGAAACCGAAAGGGCCAGCGTCATCCAGACCCGCCACCGGATTCCCGAGGCGGAGCTGACCGAAGATCAGATCCTGGTCTACCAAGTGCCGATCCCGGAGCCGCTGCGCTTTCTGGAGCCGCGGGAGACCGAAACCCGCAAGATGCATGCTTTGCAGGAATACGGGCTGATGCACGTGAAACTCTATGAAGACATCTCGCAGCATGGCGCGATTGCCACTGCCTATGCCTATCCGGTGAAGGTGGAGGGGCGTTATGTGATGGACCCGTCGCCGATCCCGAAGTTCGACAACCCTAAGATGGAGATGGCGGCGATCCAGCTGTTCGGCGCGGGCCGGGAGCAGCGTATCTATGCAGTGCCGCCCTACACCAAAGTCGTGTCGCTGGATTTCGAGGATTACCCGTTCGAGGCCAGCAAGGCGGATCATGCCTGCGACCTGTGCGGGGCGCAGGACAGTTATCTGGATGAAGTGATCCTGGACGACGCGGGCAACCGGATGTTCGTCTGCTCAGATACCGATTACTGCCGTTCCCGGCGCGACGCAGGCCACAGCGGCCGTCTGGGTAAGGAGGCCGCGTGATGACGCCTTTGCTGCAAGTGAAAAACGTTGCCAAGCTTTATGGCGCACGGATCGGCTGCACTGGTGTGAGCTTCGATCTCTACCCAGGCGAGGTGATGGGGGTTGTGGGTGAAAGCGGTTCGGGCAAATCGACCCTGCTGAACAGCCTGGCAGGCCATCTGACGCCGGACCGGGGGGAGGTCATCTTTGACACCCGTGCGGACGGACCTGTGGACACAGTCACCATGTCTGAGCCGGAACGGCGGATGCTGGGCCGGACCGACTGGGCCTTTGTGCATCAGCACGCCCGCGACGGGCTGCGAATGTCTGTCTCGGCCGGCGGCAATATCGGTGAGCGGCTGATGGCCGTGGGCGACCGGCACTATGGTTCGATCCGTGAGCGGGCAGTCGACTGGCTGGGCCGGGTCGAGATCTCCGAAAGCCGTATTGACGACCGGCCTTCGGCCTTTTCCGGGGGCATGCAGCAGCGGTTGCAGATTGCCCGCAACCTGGTGACCGGCCCGCGGCTGGTGTTTATGGACGAACCGACCGGAGGCCTGGATGTGTCCGTGCAGGCGCGGCTTCTGGACCTGTTGCGCGGGCTGGTGCGCGAGATGGGGCTGAGCGCGATTATCGTGACCCATGATCTGGCCGTTGTGCGCCTGCTGGCGGACCGGCTGATGGTGATGAAGGACGGCCAGGTGGTTGAAACCGGGCTGACCGATCAGGTGCTGGACGATCCCCAGCACGCCTATACCCAACTGCTGGTCTCCAGTGTGCTGCAAGTCTGAGGACGGGGCGATGATTGAACTGAACAACGTGAGCAAGAGCTTCACCCTGCACAATCAGGGCAGCGCGGTGATCCCGGTGATGGAAAACGCCAGCCTGACCGTGAAACCGGGCGAATGCGTGGGGCTGACCGGTGCCTCTGGGGCGGGCAAGTCCACCTTGATGCGGGTGATCTACGGCAACTATCTGGCAGCTTCCGGCAGTGTCATGGTCGGCGGCGTCGATGTTGCCAAGGCCGAGCCGCGTGAAATCCTGAAACTGCGCCGCGAGACTTTGGGCTATGTCAGCCAGTTTCTGCGGGTGGTGCCGCGGGTGCCGGCACTGGATGTGGTGGCCGAGCCGCTGCTGGCCGTCGGTACGCCGCTGGAGCAGGCGCGCGACAAGGCGGCTTCGCTGCTCGCGCAGCTCAACATCCCCGAACGCCTATGGAGCCTCAGCCCCACGACCTTCTCCGGGGGGGAGCAGCAGCGGGTGAACATTGCCCGCGGTTTTGCCTATGGCTACCCGGCGCTGCTGCTGGATGAACCCACGGCCAGCCTGGATGCGCAGAACCGCGCTACCGTTCTGGGCTTGATCGAAGGCGCCAAGGCGCGCGGGGCGGCGATCATTGGTATCTTCCACGACGAGGCGGCGCGCCAGCAGGTTTGCGACCGGTTCGTGGATGTGTCGGGCTATGCGCCCCAGGCCGCGGCATGAGCGGGCCCGCTGAAAAGGGGCCCGTCATCGCGGTGGTCGGGCCATCGGGGGTGGGCAAGGACAGTTTGATGTCTGCCCTGGCGGTGTCCGGCCCTCAGTTGCGGCTGATGCGGCGGGTGATCACCCGCGCGCCGGAGGCCGGCGGGGAGGACTACCACGCGGTCACGGAGGCCGAGTTTTCCGCCCTCGCGGAGAATGATGTCTTTGCCTTGCACTGGCAGGCGCATGGCCTGCACTACGGCATCCCGCGTGACATCGAATTGGTGCGGGAAGGTGCGGGCGGAGTGCTGGTGAACCTCTCCCGCGCTGTGCTGCTGGAGGCGCAGGAGGTGTTCGGCAATTTCATCGTGCTGTCGGTGACTGCGCGGCCAGAGGTGCTGGCCGAGAGGCTGTCTGCCCGCGGGCGGGAAGGTGCCGAAGAGGTTCAGCGCCGTCTGGCCCGGGCCGTCAAGCCCTTGCCGGACGGGCTGCGCAGGGTGCATGAGGTCGACAACAGCGGCGCGCTCAGCGCGGCCGTCACGGCCGCTCTGGCAGGCCTTCAGCCGGAAAGGGCGTAGCGGTGGATCAGGTGAAACCTTCCGTCAGGTCCTTCGCCCGCCAGTACGATGTCGCGGATTATCAGCGGTGCCGGGAGCAGCGGGATCAGACGCTCTTCAAGAGCCGCCTCGACCGCCGGCAGATCCGGTTTGGGCAGCTTGCCTGTGAGCGTGATGTGAAACCGGAACTGCTCCAGAACAAATGGGTAGCCCCAGAGGTTCAGGTTTTCGTCCTGTTCCGGGCTCAGGCCTGCGCCTCGGCGGCGGTCCAGTTCGGCTTGGGCCGGCGGCGCACGGAAACGGTCCAGCTCCGTCACGCAAGCGGCGGCCAGGGAGTTCAGCGCCGCCTCATCGCCTGTGGGGCGCAGGGCCAGGAAGCGGCCAAGCCGGGCAAGATGCAGCCCGTCCAGCGAGACCGGTGTTTGCGTCGCGGCCAGTTCTGCGCAGGCAGCCTCAAGACCGGACTGGGTTTGTCCTTCGGCAAGGCGCATTGGCGGCTTCAGGGTGGCGTGCAGCCCGTATTTGCGCGGAACCTCCGTGATCGCGGACAGCTCCAGCCCGGTTCCCTCCGGTTGGGGCAGGCTGCGGCCCGCCGCCATGTCCCAGCCCAGCCAGCTGGCGCCAAACCGGCTCCATTCCGCTTCGGCGGGCGGGGCGTAATAGATCGCGTATCGCGTGAATGTCACATTGGCCTCCTAAACGTGGCCTTCCATAGCTCGAAAGATGTGAAGTTCAGATGACAGAAGAGTTGATCCTTGCCAATGCCACGCTGGTCCTCCCGGGGGAAACACGAACCGGCAGCGTGAAGATTGCCGGCGGCGAGATAGCGGATATCGCGGAAGGCACCGCGGTTCCGGAAGGCGCCATCGACTGCGCAGGCGATTTCGTCTGCCCGGGGCTGGTGGAGCTGCACACCGACAATCTGGAGCGTCATATCCAGCCGCGTCCTAAAGTGGACTGGCCGCACGCCAGCGCGATCATTGCACATGATGCGGAACTGGCGGGCACTGGCATCACCACGGTGTTTGATGCAATGCGCGTTGGCTCGATCACCCGCAAGGAAAGCCGCTATGGCGCCTATGCCCGCAGGCTGGCCAGCGAGCTGCTGGAGCTTCGGGCGGCGGACGCGCTGAAGATCTCCCATTTCCTGCATCTGCGGGCAGAGGTTTGCTCGGACTCGCTGGTTGCGGAGCTGGAGGCTTTTGGCGCGGCAGACAGGGTCGGGCTGGTCTCGCTGATGGACCACACCCCGGGCCAGCGGCAGTTCCGCGACCTCTCCAAGCTGGAGCAGTATGTGAAGGGCAAGCACGGGTTCGACGATGCGGGCTTCCAGGCGCATGTCGCCCATCTGAGGGAGCTGCGCGAGACCTACGGCGATCTGCACGAGGCGGAGGCGGTGAAGGCGGCCAAGCGGTTCGGCGCGGTGCTGGCAAGCCATGACGATACAACGGCAGGGCAGGTGGCCGTTTCGGCGGGCCATGGCATTCAGCTGGCGGAGTTTCCGACCACAGTGGAGGCCGCGCAGGCCTGCCACGCCCATGGTATCAAGGTGATGATGGGCGCGCCGAACCTGATCCGCGGCGGCTCGCACTCCGGCAATGTTGCAGCGCATGAGCTGGCGGAGCTGGAACTGCTGGACATACTGTCGTCGGACTATGTGCCGGCCGCTCTGTTAATGGCGGCTGTGCGGCTGGGCGACCTGTGGGGCGACACGGCGCGCGGCCTGGGCACGGTCACGCATGCGCCGGCCGATGCGGTGGGGCTGCACGACCGCGGGCGGCTGCAGACCGGCAAGCGTGCCGATCTGATCCGGTTCCGTGTGACAGCAGGTGCGCCTGCAGTTCGCGGGGTCTGGTCGCGCGGATTGCGGGTGGCCTGACCGCGCAGCCGCGAATGCGGGCGAAGCGCCCGCCCTCTCGGGGCGGGAGCTGGATCAGCCGGCCCGGTAGAACATGTAGCGGCCCGCCGGGATGCCTTCGGGACCGTCAAGCTCCTCGAAACCGGCCAGCGGCTGGCCGGAGACGATGATGCCGCCCGGCGCCATCACCTCCGCAATCACAGGGGACAGGGCAGCCGCTTCGGCCACGTCCTTTTCCTTGACCCCGAAGCCGAAGTCATAGTGCGCCAAGGCAATCCGGCGGTCTTCGGCGGCAAGCCGCTCCAGCATCGGCCTTGCCTCGCCTTGCAAAAAGTCTTGTTCCGGCGGGATGCAGGAGGGGTGGCATTGCAGTACCCGGTCGATCACCCAGATGCGGCGGCCGGAGAGGATTTCGCGCAGATGGTCGTAAGTGCGCCCGTTGCCGAGCCCCATGTCGAGCACATCGCCCTCCATCGCGCTGATCTGCTCTGCGGCCCAGTTCAGCCCATCGCGCTGGGCAGTCAGGCGGCGCAGCATGGAGTCGAGACGGCTCATTCAGGACATCCTTTCATCATAGATCCAGGCCTCGGCCGGCCCTGCCAGCAATCGCTTTGCAAGCGCGGCAGTGAACTCCCAGACCGCTTCGTCATGCACAAGGTGGTGAGTGAGAAGGCCGTAGGGTTCTGTATTGTCCGCATCACCCTGGCGGCGGTCGCGCAGCTGACGCGTGACTTGCGAAATCAGCTGCTGCTGCGGAAGCAGGCTGCGGGAGCCCTTCCAGTCGATCGGATCCAGGTGTGTGTTAACCCGCAACAGGCCGGAGGCGGGTTTGGCGCTGCTGCGCGGACCGAAGGTGGAGACGGCTGTGAAACCGGCGCCGGCCAGCCAGGTCAGCATTTCCGGCGAGACCCTGTTCCACGGCGGCACGAACATAGGGCGCAGGCTGGCGCCAAACAGCTCCCGCAGGCGGGTCAGGCCGCGCTCGGCGTCGTCCAGCAGTTCGTCCAGCGGCCGGTGAGCCCCGAACTCCGCCTTCTTCTCGCCTGCAGGGGCGTTGTTCTGGTGCGCCCAGCCGTGCACCACCGGGATCAGCTGCGTATGGTCTGCAACAAAGCGGGCGAGGTCTGCCGTGGTGCCCTGCGGGATCACGGCCAGGTGCACCGGCAGATCAAGCTCCGCGGAGAGGTCCGCCAACCGGTCCAGTTCCGCCGACTGGGACATCGCGTCATCGTCCCGCCACCACAAGGGCAGCGTCAGGCCCGCCTCCTGCCAGTGCTCCAGTTCCCGGTCCAGACCGCTCCAATCCGGTTTCATCCGCGCCCTCCCGCAAGTTCTGCGGCAATCTCCACACTCCGGGCGGCTCCGTCAAACCTGAAACCGCCTGCCAGCCGCGGCGGAGCCTGCATTGCCGCCTTGACCGCAGCGCATAGCGTTTCAGGAGTGAGGTCCGCTGTTTTGACCACCTCAATGCCGTTCAGGGGTGCAAGGCTGGCGGCACGCAGGCCCTGTTCGGTCTCGTTACCCGCATCAAAGGGGATCAGGACCGCGGGCGTCCCGGCCTGCAAAAGATCGAGCGCGGTGTTGTAGCCGCACATGCTGACAGAGGCGGCGGCATGAGAGAGCATCTGCCGGAAGTCCCTGCGCGCCGGCTCCAGCAGGGCAGGGGAGCCTGCCTTGGCAAACTCCGCGATCCGCGCGCCGGCGTCCGCGCCGCCGACCAGCAGGCGCCAAGGGATGTCCGGCATCTGCTTGGCGGCTTCCAGGGCTGCCCGGTAAAGAGGCGTGCCGACGCTGCCGCCGCCGGCGCTGACCAGCACCTCGCCGCAGCCCGCCTGCTGTGGATGAGGACCCGCGGCTGGCGGCGCCACATAGCCAGTGTAGCGCAGCTTGCCGGCCAGCATCGGCGAGACCGGCCAGCTGGCCTCCAGCCTGGTGGCCGCGGGGTCGGAGTGGACCAGCACCGCATCGTAATACTTGGCGATGACCTCATCGGCCTTATCCGCCTTCTCCGGTTTGGAGGGCGGGGCGAGGATGTCGCGGATTGAGGACAAGATCAACGGCGGCCGTGGCAGCGCATGAGCAGCTTCCAGCAGCGCCAGAAATTCACGGCGCAAGGAGCGGCGGCCAAACGGGTAAAGCTCGGTAATCAGCACGTCGGGCTGCAGCTCGTGCAGGGCTGCGCAAAGGGCGTCTTGGCGGCGGGCCAGATAAGTTTCCTCTGCCAATGACCCATCCGCGGCCAGCAGCCGGGTGAAATCCACTCCGTCCGAGCGCAGCGGCAGCAGCTGGATCACCTCGATCCCTTCGGCGTTAAGCTGCGGGGCGGGGAAACCGCCGGAGGCCACTTGAACCTGGTGCCCGGCCGCGGTGAAGGCACGCGCCAGCGTCAGTGCCCGCGAAAGGTGGCCGGTGCCGAGGAGGTGGGTGACGGCAATCAGGACTTTCATGAGGTCCACTCTTGGATCAGCCGGACAGGTTCGGCCCAAGGGGTGAGAGAGACCCCCTCCATTTCCACCACAAACAGCCGGTTGCGTTTGATGCGGAACGGGGCGGGGCCGTCGAAATCCCAACCGTATGCGCGGGCCAGGATCATCCGCATGATGCCGATGTGGCAAACCGCGACCGCGTCACGTGTCAGGCCGTGCAGCCAAGGGGCAATGCGGGTCCAGACCTCTGCTGGGCTCTCGCCGACGGGCGGGCGGTAGTGCCAGCCCCAGTCCTCGATATCGCGAAATCCGCTGTTTGGATCCGCCTTCAGGTCCAGCCCGTGCAGGCCTTCCCAGTCACCCCAGTTCATCTCAATCAGCTCTGGCGCGGTGCGGGGCGGGCGGCCTGCAGCCAGTTCAGCGGTCTCCACCGCGCGCATCAGCGGGCTGGACCAGAGTTCCGCCTGGTCCCACGGCGCAGGCAAGGTGTAACCGCGCAGTTCCTCGCGGGCCTGATCGTCGAGCGGGATGTCACTGCGCCCCTGGATGCGCCCGGCGCGGTTCCAGGCGGTATGGCCGTGGCGCAGAAGGGCGAGGCGGATCATGCGGGTGTCTCCATCAGCGGGGCGGTAATGTCCCAAAACTGGCGGGCCGCGGCGGGGGCGAGGTGGTTTCGGGCGATGTGGTCACGTCCTTCCCGGCCAATGCGAGAGCGCAGTGCGGGGTCTGCCAGCAGGCTGGCCGTGAAAGCGGCCAAAGCTTCCGGGCCGTCTTCGGGCTCCGGGTAGGTTTGGGGAAGCAGTATATCACGCACGCCGGGGCGGTTCTGAGCGGCCACCGGCAGCCCATGGGCCTGAGCCTCCAGATAGACCATGCCGAAGGCTTCGTTCACACCGGGCCACAGGAACAGGGAGGCGTGGGCGTAGGCTGCTGACAACTCCTCGCGGGTGAGCTGGCCGAGGAAGCGGACTTTTCCGCCAAAGGCACCCATCAGCGCCTCAACTTCGGAACGGGCCGGGCCTTCGCCAGCAATGTCCAGCTGCCATTCCCCCGGCAGGAGCGCAAGAGTTTCCGCGATGATCCGGTAGGAACCGAGCTTGTCGCCCGCGCGCATCATGCCTGCGGTCAGCATTGGGCCGTCTAAAGATGAGGCAGCGGGCAGATCCTCAAACGGAAGGAAAGGCGGAAGGGGAGCAATGACCTGGTTGCCGCATCGGTCGCGCTCCAGCGCAAAGCGGTCCTGTGCGGTGAAATAGAAGATCGCCGCAGCGGCATCGGCAGCAGTGTGAGCGGCCTCGGCAAATCCCGCCCATGGCCCGGTCAGGCGCTTCTTGGCGCGGGTGGATTCGATCTGCACATAGGGTATTCCGCGGGCGCGGGCCACGGCAGGTCCGATCAGGTCCGGTGCCTTGTAATAGTTGTGATAGGTGACCCAGAGGTCAGCTGCCGACAGGTCATGGATCAGCCGTTCGGCCTCGGCCTTTGCCGCCTTGCGCAGATCTGCCTGCAGCGCCGCATCGCCGTGTTTGTCGTAGATCCTGAGGTCCGAGGCCAGTTGCACTTCTGCGCCACTGGCGGTGAGAAGGCCCATCAGGTTGCGGGCAATCTCGCGGTCGCCGGAGGGCACCGGGTGGTGCGGCGGCTTCATCGGCGCGTAAAAGGCGACCCGCTTTCCGGCTCCCGGCGGCATGACCTGTCAGCCGCCCTGCAGCATCGCCGTAAGCCGTTTGGAAAGCTGGGCGATACCGGGTTCCATGCCGAAGTCGGAGCGCAGCCTCTCCAGCGCTGCCCCGGCCATCTCTGCCAGCTTTTGCGGATGGCGGGCTGCGTAGAGCAGCGTTTCGGCCAGCGCCTCGGGGCTGTCTTCGCTCAGCAGACCGTGCGTGCCGTGCGTGATGAATTCCGGAATAGCGGAGACCGGGGTCGACAGGATCGGCAGGGTTTGCGAGGCAGCTTCCATCAGCACGTTTGGCAGCCCGTCGCGGTCGCCGTCCGCAGCGACCCGGCTCGGCAGCACAAACAGGTCGGAGCTGCGCATCGCCTCGATCACCTCGGGCTGGTCGCAGGCCCCGCGCCAGGTGACGCGGTGGTCGATACCTGCATCCTCCGCCATCCCTTGCAGAAGGTCGCCCAAGCCACCGCCGCCGATGTGGGTCCAGTGCCAGTCAAGGCCTGCAGGCAGCAGCGCCAGCGCGGCGATCAGGCGGTCGAACCCCTTCTTTTCTACCAGGCGGCCAACCGACATGAAGCGGATCGGATCCTGCGGCTGCCGGGCCTTGCGCTCCGGCGGGGCGGGGAAGCGCGACAGGTCGAGCCCGTGATAGACCAGATCAACCCGGTCCGGTGTATCGGCCAGCTCTTGAAGGTGCTTGGCGCCGAAGCCGGTGCAGGTGGCGCCGAAGGTTGCGCCGTGGTGGGCGGCAGAGAGTTTTTCCTGAAGCTCCCAGTCCGGCGAGGTCCAGATGTCCTTTGCGTGCGCCGAAAAGCTCCACGGCAGCCCGCGCATTATCGCGGCATAGCGCGCGACGGAGGAGGGCGTGTGCAGGAAATGCGCGTAGAGGCCTAGTACCTCGTCCGGCATTTCGGCGGCCAGCACGCAGGCCTGGCCAAAGCGGCGGATGCGGTTGGGGGTCAGGTCGCGGCGCAGATCGGCGCGCCAGATGCGGTAGGCCTCACCGTAGCCGGGCAGGGCCTGCGCAGCGGTCCGGGCGCGCCAGACACGTTCCGGCTCCTGGTACAGGTATTCGGGCAGGTAGTTCACGCGGGCCTGCAGCCGCGCGTGCAGCGGGTGGCGCTTTATGTCGGTCGGGTGACGCAGGGACCAGATCTCGAACGTGTGGCCGACCGCTTCCAGGGCGACGAGTTCCTGGGCGATGAAGGTCTCGGACAGCCGCGGCCAGCCTTTGACCACCACCGCGAGGGGCGGGCGGGACGTGCTCATTCGGCAGCCTCCCGGCGCGTGTCCTGCAACAGGGCAGAGACGCGGCGTGTCACGTAGTCCAGCCCGTCCAAAAGACCCTCGGACCCCGCGGCCGAAGGCGGCGGCTGGGTCGCCAGCGCACGGATCGCCTTGGCCAGCGCCGGGGCCGTCCACCCGTCGCGTGTCTCGTCCAGCATTGTGGTGAGACCGATTTCTTCTGCGCGGCTGGCGCGGATCCATTGCTCCAGACGCGGGGTGGTCCGCGGCACGATCACCGCAGGTTTGTCAAAGGACAGCACCTCGCAGAAGGTGTTGTAACCGCCCATGCAAACCACACCCTGGGCGCCGGCAAACAGCGTTTCGATCTGAGATTCAAAGCCGACAGCGGTGACGCGGCCATCCAGCCGGGCAACGCGCTCCTCGAAATCCTCGCGGGTTTCGCCGGAAAGGAAAGGACCGTAGACAAGCACTGCGCGAGGGGACAATTCCGGGTCGGCTTCATAGGCCGACAGCACCAGATCCACCATCATTTCGCCATCGCCGCCGCCGCCGGGGGTGACCAGCAGATAGGGCTGCTCTGGCGGCTCCCCCACCTGGCCAAGGTCGCGGCGCAGGTAGCCGGTCCAATGCATCCGTCCCTGCATCTCCGGCGTGAAGGGCAGCCCGGCGGTCGGGTCATAGACAGACCGCGGCCCGTAGACCCAGATTTCGTCATAGAAATCACGGGTCGCCTCAACGGCGTGCTTGCGCTCCCATTCGGCGGCCAGCACCTCCGGCTCGTCCAGAACATCGCGCAGGCCCAGCACCATCTTGCAGCGGCCCTTGGACTTCAGCAGCTCCAGCGCCGGCATCAGCTCGCCGCGGAATCCGGTCGGCTCCTTGTCAGCCACCAGCACATCCGGTTCGTACTGTTCCACAGTGGAGCGGATCAGGGCGGCGCGCAGATCAGCCGTTTCCTCGATGCTCATGCCCATGGTGCGCGAGGCATAGGAGCCATCGGCGCGTTTGATCACACCGGGCAGGCGCACATGGTCGACCCGGGTCGGGAAGGAAAACCGCCCCGCCACTGGCGAGCCAGTGAGGATCAGCGCCGAGGCGTCCGGGTTCGCCGCGGTGATCGCCCCAGCAAGCGCCCGCGAGCGGCGCAGATGCCCCAGCCCGAAGGTGTCATGGCTGTAGAACATGATCCGCGGTCCGCGTGCGCCGGCTTCCGCTGCTGTCTCATGAGTGCCTGTTGCCATCATAGGATTGCCTGATAGGGGGTCCGGGCCGCGCCGGGCAAGGAGGTGGTTCCGGCGGTGCCACAGGCACGCCGGCCAATGCTGCCGCTCGTCCCCGGGCGCATGCTGTTGTGCTCCGCCATCGTCCGCCTCAGATTGCGCGCACCGCAACCGGATAGGGCGGGGGCGCGGTCAGTATTTGCCTTTGCAGCTGCTTGTCCTGGCAGGGTTTTGCAGGGGCCGGACACAGCTGACCGCCCTGTGGGCGGATATCCGGTTTTGTATAGCCCGGACACCTAGCGCATGCAATCATGCGCCACGGTTGGATAATGCACAGCAAATTGCGCGCGCGCCATTTGCGCAACGCTCTTGCGCGTGGTTAGTTTGATACAAGTTTCCAAAAGGATAGGCGGCCATGCTGCAAATGTTTTTCCGGTTCCTTCTGTGCCTGCTGCTCAGTTTCAGTCTGGCGCCTCACGCTGGCGCGCAGGAAAGTGAAACGGCACCGGCGGATGCGCTCTCCAAAGCGATCGAACAGGCGGCCGAAAGCGGTGTCAGCGTGGTTGTGGTCGACAGCAGCGGGCAGCTGCTGAATGCGCCGCCGGCGGCAGAGCGGGACGCCGGTCATCCGGCTGCTGACGTGATGGAACAGCCTTCGGCACTGATGAAGGCGCAATCCAGGGTCGCCGCCTTCCGGGCGGAGCTGAACAGCCGGCTTGAGGCATTGCCTTACTCGATCTTCGAAATGCAATACATCCTGCGTCAGACCAGCCCCGACGGGCGCATCTTTACCTATGTCGAGGTAATGGGCTGGAGCGTGCTGTTCCTGCTGATCGGCCGCTGGCTGTCGACGGAGATTTACGGCAAGCGGTTTGCCAAACGGTTCGTGGTCGCGCGGATTTAGGACCAGCCCAAAGGCTATCAGGAAAAGATGCCCTTCCTGGTCTTCCGGTTTCTGATGGGGATTGGCGCTACGCTTTTTGCGATGGTATTCGCGGCGCTGATTTCCTACCTGATTTTCGGAGCTTCCGGCGATCCGTCCATCGAATTCACCGTAACGGCTGTTTATACCGCCTTTTTCCTGGCGCGCACGGTGTCTGACTTGTGGCGGATGGTATTGTCGCCGTTTCTGGCCCAGTACCGGATCCCCGTGTTTTCCGACCGGGATGCAAAGCGGCTCTATATCTGGGCGTCGGTGCTGGCGACCTATGACATTTCCTCGACACTGTTTGCCACTTGGGTCGGGGACTTCGGCCTTAACTACAATGTCTATGCGCTGGTCTACGGGGTTCTGGCCCTGGTCGGGACGCTGGGCAACCTGCTGATGGTTCTGGTCAACCGCCGGGCAATTTCAAACGCCATTCGCGCAGGGCGGGCGCCCGAAGAGTGTTCCTGGCTGGTGCGTGTCCTCGCCGTCGCCTGGGCGCCGGTGCTGATGGTCTACATGGCGTTCGGCTGGCTCAAGCTGGCCTTTGACCTGGTTCTGGAACAAGACATTTCGATCCCGCTGATGGCGGGCAGCTATTTCGTTCTCACCACGATCCTGGTGGTCTACGGCGCGATCAATTACGGCATTGAGCGCTATTTCAGCCGTGCCCGTCTGGTGCAGGCCGAGGCGGTGGAGACGGAGGAAATTGCAGCGGAAGCCGGGGACGCGGAACTCGTCCCACCGGCTGCCGAGGCGCCTGACACGGCTGAGAGCATTCCTGAGGACTCCGGGCCGCCAGCTGCCGGGGTGTTGAATGCACGAGCTGCAGACGTCCCGCTGGACGCCGAATTTCCGGAGCCGGAAGACGAAGGCGACGAAGAGGAAATCGCGCCGCGGTCCAAGCACCCGATCGCCACTTATGAGGACCTTTCCCGCCGGGTTGCAGGCATCCTCGCCTTTGTGGTCGGGGCCTATTCGCTGGTGATCGTCTGGAACCCCGACGCCAGCTGGATCGATTCCACCGCCGCCGAACGGGCGGTTGATGTCACGGTGATCCTGTTCATCGGTTATATCGTCTATCACCTGTTCCGGATCTGGATCGACAGCAAGATCGACGAGGAGGCCGGGGACGTTGTCGAGGCAGAGCTGGGCGACGAAGGCGGCGCGGGTGGCGCCAGCCGGCTGGCAACGCTGCTGCCGCTGTTCCGTGGGGCGATCCTCGCGGTGGTTCTGGTGTCGATCGTGCTGATTGTTCTGCTGGAGCTGGGCATCAACGTCAGCCCGCTGTTCGCCGGTGCCGGTGTGGTTGGCCTGGCGGTGGGCTTCGGCTCGCAGGCGCTGGTCAGGGACATCTTTTCCGGCGCCTTTTTCCTGATCGACGATGCCTTCCGGAAAGGCGAATATATTGACATAGGCGATGTGAAGGGAACGGTGGAAAAAATCTCGGTCCGCTCCTTCCAGTTGCGCCACCACTTGGGCGCGCTGCACACCATTCCCTTTGGCGAGATCAAGGTTCTGACCAATTATTCCCGCGACTGGGTGATGATGAAGCTGCCGCTGCGCGTGACCTACGACACCGATGTGGAAAAGGTCCGCAAGCTGATCAAGAAACTCGGCCAAAGCCTGATGGATGACCCGGTGGTCGGCCATACGTTCATTCAGCCGCTGAAGTCCCAGGGCGTGATCGAGATGCAGGACTCGGCAATGATCATCCGGGTGAAATTCATGACCAAGCCGGGAGATCAGTGGATCGTCCGCAAGCGGGTGTATCAGGAAATCCGCGAGCTGTTTGCGCGCGAGGGCATCAAGTTCGCGCACCGCGAGGTCACCGTCCGGCTGGCACCCGACCAGGAGGAGGAAATGACGCCCAAGCAAAAGGAGGCCGCGGTAGGCGCGGTGCAGGCGGCCATCGACGAAGATATGCTCGATGAAATGGGCGGACCCGGCGGCGACGACCGCTGAGGCCGCGGCCGGGGCTCTCCCGCCCCCGCGCCGGACCGCTGGCGCGCTCCGCTTGGGGTTGGGCGTGGCGCCGCGCTGCCGCGCGGCGCAGCGCGCGCCGTTGCATCCGGTTATTCGGGCCAGCAGGCCGCATCGCTGCCGCACCGGGCAGCGGGCAGGGTCCAGCGGATCGGGGCCGCGCCAACCCGGAGCGGCGGTTCCAGACGGCGGCCAGGCCCCCAGCCGCTGCGCTCGGTCTCCGTGGCATAATCACTGTCCGCCGGGGCGGTCAGGTCCGGGCCTTCAGCAGATTTTGGCAGTCCGGCAAGAAGCTCAGCCGTGCGCGCGAGAGAAAGATGCGCTGAGGGAACCTCCGCTCCCCGGGCCGCTGCGGTGAGTGCTGAAAGCACCGAGGCAGCCACCAGATAGCCGGTGGCGTGGTCCAGTGCTTGTACCGGAAGCGGGGTCGGCTTGTCCGATCCGGCCCAAGCACGGCCGGCATCCGCTATACCGGCGCTCATCTGCACCAGACTGTCGAAGCCGCGGCGGCCCGCCCAGGGACCGGTCCACCCGTAGGCATCCAGCGTTACCTCCACCGCGTTGGGAGCAATTTCGCGGCGGATGTCCGCACTGTAGCCCAGCGCATCCAGTGCGCCGGGGCGGTAGCCGTGCACCAGCACGTCCGCCTGCGCCAGAAGAGTCTCGAAAACCAGCCGGTCTTCACCTTTGGTGAGATCCAGCGCGGCCATGCGCTTGCCAAGGGAAATGTCGGTGATCACCCCTGGCTCATCCCAGCCGGGCGGGTCGATGCGCAGCACATCGGCGCCGAATCCGGCCAGCGTGCGGGTGGAGACCGGCCCGGCAAGAACCCGCGTGAGGTCGAGCACACGCAGCCCCGCCAGCGGGCGCGTGGCCGTTGCCTGCGGCCTGTCCCGCAAGCGGACGGCGCAGGGAGAAGTCCAATGGACCAGCGGTTCCGCCGCGACGGCGCGGCCTTGCGGATGCGCCAGCCACTCCGCGCGGCCACGCATGGCCGCAGCCACACCGCCTTCGGCCACGATTTCACTCTCCAGCCTGTCCGCCTGCCAAGCGCGCACCGCGGCGGCGACGGCGCTGCGCTCACCCTTACAGCCAAGCACCCGCAGCGCGGCCTGCCGGTGGTGCGGCAGGTTGGTGTGCAGGCGGATCCAGCCGTCCTGCGTTTCATACACGCCAGCGATTGCATCCCAGAGGCTGGGGAGCTTCCAGCCCTCGGGGCGGAAGCTGTAGCTGAACCAGAGCGACGCCAGCCGCTGATCTACAGTGACCTCCGGGGTTGAGGGCGCGAGGTTCAGCGCCTCGATCAGCCGGGCAAGCTCCAGGCCCACGGCGGCAATCGTGGTTTTGGCCAGCTCCGTCACCGCAAAGGCGCTGCGCCATTGGCCTGTGCCGGTGAGGCGGTAGGCGCCCGCAGCAGGCAGGGCGGCAAGCAGCGTCATTGCTGATAGGGATCCAGGCTGTCGCGCAGACCGTCGCCGAGGAAGTTGAAGGCGAGCACGACAATCACAATCGGCAGCATCGGAACGGCCAGCCAGGGATAGATCTCGACCGCGGTCAGGTTCTGCGCGTCATTCAGCATCACCCCCCAGCTGACCGCAGGCGCGCGCAGGCCCAGGCCAAGGAATGAGAGCGCGGTTTCGCCCAGGATCATCGCCGGGATAGACAGGGTGGCCGAGGCAATCAGGTGCGACATGAAGTTCGGCAGCAGGTGTTTGCGGATCACCCGCCCGGACGAGGCGCCCATCATCTCGGCTGCGCGGACGTATTCCTCTTCCCGCAGGGACAGGAACTTGGAGCGCACCGAACGGGCCAGCCCGGGCCAGTCAAGAATGCCGAGGATAATCGAGATAATGAAGAACACCGCAACAGGCGACCAGTTCGACGGCACCGCGGCAGACAGCGCCAGCCACAGGGGCAGCTCCGGCAGTGACCGCAGAATCTCGATCACCCGGTTCACCATCCAGTCGATCCGGCCGCCGAAATAGCCGGCAACGCTGCCAAAGAAGATGCCGAGCACAAAGGAGACCGTGATCCCGATCAGGCCCACCGTCAGAGACAGTTGCGCCCCGTAGGAGACGCGGCTGAAGATGTCGCGGCCCAGGCGGTCGGACCCCAGGATGAAGATCGTCGCGTCCTCGCTGGCACAGAACAGGTGGCGGTTGCTTTCGATGAAACCAGCCAGATTATAGGTGCTGCCTTCGCAGAAAAACGACAGTTTGAGGGGACGCGAGGTATCTGGCTTGAACTCCCATTGAAAGGTTTCGAGGTTTGCCTCGGATGTCATTGGATAAACGAACGGTCCGACGAATTCACCCTCGTGAAACAGCTTGATGGATTGCGGCGGCGAATAAAGATGCTCTGAAAACCGCTGATTGGGGCCGTAAGGCGCAATGAAGCCGGCAAACGGGATCAGGCCGTAGGCTATCAGGAGGAAGATGCCTGAGATCAGTCCCAGCTTGTGTGTCTTGAACTTGCGCCAGACCAGCAGCCAGTTGGGGGCGTCCAGGTCCTTGCGCTCCAGCTCCAGCAAAGAGGCCTGCGGGTCGAAGGGTTCGTCGTCGACGTAACGTCCGTCAGGCAGCTGGGTCATGCGTCGCGCCCCTCGTAGCGGATTCTGGGATCAAGCAGCACCAGCAGCACGTCGGAGATCATGGTGCCGATCAGGGTGAGCAGGGCGACGAACATCAGCACGAAGCCCGAGAGGAACATGTCCTGGGTCTTGAGTGCAGTCAGCAGGGTCGGGCCGATTGTTTGCAGCCCCAGCACCACCGACACCAGCACCGAGCCGGAAATCATCGCGGGCAGCAGGTTGCCGATATCGGCGACAAAGGGGTTGAACGCGACCCGCAGCGGGTATTTCGCCAGCATGCGGGAGGGCGCCATGCCCTTGGCGATGGCGGTTTCCACATATGGCTTGCCCAGTTCATCCAGCATGTTGGCGCGCAGCCGCTGCATCATTGCGGAGGCGCCGGCGGTGCCGATCACAAAGGTCGGCACGATCAGGTGGACAAGGATGGACTTCACCTTCTCCCAGTTCATCGGCGCGCCTTCGAATTCGGGCGCCATCAGTCCGCCGATCGGCAGGTCGAACCAGCGGTGGCCGTAGTAGAACAGGATCAGCGCCAGCAGGAAGTTCGGCGTCGCCAGCCCCAGGTAGCCGACAAAAGCGGTGGTGTAGTCGACCCAAGTACGGGCGCGGGCGGCGGCCAGAACCCCCAGCGGCAGCGCCACGGCGTAGACAAACACCACCGCAGCCAGGTTCACCAGGACGGTCAGCCACAGGCTGTCGCCGACGATATCAGCCACCGGGCTGTCGAACTCGAAGGACCAGCCGAAGTTGCCCTGGATCATGCCGGAAAACCCGTGCGGTCCGGGCATGAAGCCCATCCAGATCATGTATTGCTGCCACAACGGCTTATCGAGCGCATATTCCTTGCGCAGGAACTCCGCCTTGGCGACACCCGCGGACTGGCCGGTGGCTTGCAGCTCTGCGATCTGGTTCGACAGATAGTCGCCGGGCGGCAGGTTGATGATGGCAAAGATCAGCACCGACACCACCAGCAGCGTGAGCAGCATGGTGCCAAAGCGGTAAATGGCGTATCGCAGGATTTCCATCAGCCCTCGCCATCCACGAAAAAGAACTCATCCGGATGGTAGACCCCGAAATGCGCCCCCGGATCCCAGGCCCAGATCGCCTTTTCCGGCACATTGCGCAGGCGGTTGCTGACCACGACGGGCTGCGGGGCGGCGGCCACCACGCCGATGGCGTAGACCTGGTCCGCGTGAATCTTCAGCATCTCGCGCCAGGCTGCTGCGCGTTCCTGCTCGGTGGTGGCCATATTCCAGTCCTGCAGCAGTTCCATCAGCCGCTGGGCAGGGGCCATGTCCGGCGGCTCACCTGCGTCGCCGCCGGTCTGGTAGTACTGGCCCCACTTCGGCCAGGACAGGAACACCTGATCGGTAGGTGCCAGATAGGCGGGCGAGGTATAGGCCTGCGGCAGCCCGTTGTCCCAGCCGAACCAGGCGGAGGACATAGTTGTACCGGAAAACACCCGGTTGCGCAGGATGTCGCGGTCCAGCGGCCGCATCACCAGTTTCACACCGACATCGCGCCAGTCGTCGGTGATGATCTGCAGCGCGTTCTCCACCTCTTCACGCTCGCCCGCGGTTTCCACCACCAGCTCCATCCGCCGCCCGTCAGGCAGGTAACGAATGCCGTAGCCGTCCTTGACGGTAAGGCCCGCCTCGTCCAGCAGCTGGTTGGCCAGTTCCGGGTCGAAGTCCGCCCAGGCTTCGCGCAGGGCGGGATCGAAGAATTCGCTTTGCTCCAGTACGGTCATGGCGCCGGGCTTGGCCAAATTGAAATAGAGCGCCCGGTTGATGGCGCGCCGGTTGATGGCCAGCGACAGCGCCCTGCGAACACGCACATCGCGCAGGATTTCGCGCCAGACCGGGTCATTCACGTTGAGATTCGGATAGATGGCAATCTGCGACGCAGCGCCCGAGCCCCAAAGATAGGTCTTGTAGTTGCGGCCGTCCTTTTCGCCCTTGCGCAGGATCGGAATGTCGCGGAAGCCGAGGCCGCGGGCCTGAAGGTCCGTCTCGCCCGCATTCGACTTGGCCGCCACCAGCCCGGCAGTGACGATCTCCATTTCCACCGTGTCGATATAGGGCAGCTGCACACCGCGGCTGTCGATCCGGTGATAGTAGGGGTTGCGCACGAACTGGTGGCGGATCTTCTTGCCGGGCGAAGCGTTGATCCAGGGCTGCAATGTCGGAAGCTCGTGGTTATCGAACTTGTACATATTGTCGTATTTGTTGTGCAGCGCCGCCCAGCTTTTGACGCGGGCATAATCGACTTCCTCCGCCAGAACCTCCGGGTCGGCATAATCGGCATGGAATTGCTTCAGGTAGTTTGCCGGCCGGTAGATGAAGGGCGGGCGGGCCTGCGCCAGCAGGTGCAGGAAGCCCGGATTAGGCGCGTCCCACTCGTAAATGACGGTGCTCTCGTCCGGAAAGCTCACCCGAGGCAGCTTGCCCAGCACCCGCATGAAATCTGGCGGCCCGGCCGGGCTCAGCAATTCGTTGTTTGCGACGTCTTCCCACCAGTACCGGAAATCGGCCGAGGTAAAAGGTTCGCCGCTGGACCAGCGGTGCCCGGGGCGCAGTTTCAGAGTGAAACGGCGGTTGTTCTCATTCTCGAAGCTCAGCAGGATGTCCGGCTGCAGCTGGTAATTCTCGTCATACCCGGCCAGCCGCGCGTAGCCGTAGACTACCATCTGGCGGATGTCCTTGGAGCGGGTGACCATGGTGTTCAGGGTGCCGCCCTGCACGCCGAATTGACGGCCCTTGGCCGCCAGGTCCACAACAAGCGGCACCTCGGGGATGCGTTTGTCGGCAGGCGGCATGTAACCGGCTTTGACTTCCGAACTCCAGAAGGCGCTCTCCTGCACCTCGGGGCCGGCCAGTGCGCTGAGCGGTGCCAGGCAGAGCGCGGCGGCGAGGAGGGGTTTCAGGGCATCAAACATGGCAGCGTACCTTGTGGCCGTGTTCCAGATGGAGCATGTTCACCAGCGGCGGCGCTTCGGCGCCGTCGAAGCGGAACTCCTCTGGCCAGCATTCCGGTGCTCCCGCGCCCTGGGCCACCAGTTTCAGGTCGATAGGCCGGTCGATATCAGGCTCCGGCTGGGCGGCGATCAGCGCCTTGGTGTAAGGGTGCTGGGGATTATAGAACAGGGTTTCAGGCGGCGCCTGCTCAACGATCAGTCCCCGCCGCATCACAGCGACTTCATCTGCAATCCGGGCGACCACCGCCAGGTCATGGCTGATGAACAGGTAAGACAGTTTTTGCCGTTCCCGGATCTCTTCCAGCAGCCGAAGGATCTGTTCCTGCACCGAGACATCCAGCGCCGAGGTCGGCTCGTCGCAGACGATCAGCGCCGGGTCCAGCATCAGCGCGCGGGCGATGGACAGGCGCTGGCGCTGGCCGCCGGAAAATGCGTGCGGGTAACGCTTCAGCATGTCCGGCGACAGGCCGACCAGGCGCAGCATTTCCGCCGCCTTGTCGCGGCGCTCGGCGCGGCTGCCGATGCGGTGGATGTCCAGCGGCTCCACCAGCGTGTCCTGAATGCGCATGCGCGGCGACAGCGAGGAATAGGGGTCCTGAAACACCATCTGCGCCTGCCGCTGAAAGGCAGTTCGCGCTGCGCGGTCCATGTTGTGAACGGTCACCGGCGGTTCTCCGGCCGCCGGGCGGAACAGTACCTCGCCGCCCGGATCGGGCAGTTCTGCCCCCAGCGCAATCCGCGCCGCGGTGGTCTTGCCGGAGCCGCTTTCTCCGACGATCGCCAGTGTTTCGCCGCGGCTCACCCGCAGATCGATTTCGCGGCAGGCATGGATCAGAGTTGGCGCCTGCCAGCCTTTACCAGCCCTCAGCGTGTAGGTCTTGGAGACCGATCTCATCTCCATGATCAAGTCTTCGCGCGAGGGCGGGATGGCGACAACGGCTTCATCCGGGATGCCGGGTGCGGCTTTGAACAACGCCTGAGTATAGGGATGGGCAGGCGCGCGGAGCATCGGCTCGGCCCCGCCGGATTCCATTACCCGGCCCTTGTGCATCACCACCACTTGCTCGGCCATGTTGGCGACCACGCCCAAGTCATGAGTCACCAGGATCATCGCCATGCCGGTTTCGCGCTGCAGATCCTTCATCAGCCCCAGCACCTGCGCCTGGGTGGTCACATCCAGCGCAGTTGTCGGTTCGTCGGCGATCAGAAGCTGCGGTTTTGCCACCATCGCCATTGCGATCATCGCCCGCTGACGCATACCCCCGGACAGTTCAAACGGATAGGAGCGGTAGGTCCGTTCGGGTTCCGGGAAGCCGACCCGTTCAAAGCACTCCAGTACAATTTCGCGGGCTTCCCGCTCGCTTTTACGGCCATGCAGCCACAGAACCTCGGACACCTGATTGCCGATCCGGTGCAAAGGGGACAGGGATCGCATGGGCTCCTGAAAGATCATTGACACAGTGTTGCCGCGCACGTCGCGCATCCGGCGTTCTTCCAGCGTGGCCAAATCCAGCTGGTCCTTTCCGGTATCCAGCATGATACGCCCGGAGCGCAGCTGCGCCACTTTCGGCAGGATGCGCAGAACCGCACGGCAGGAGATCGTCTTGCCCGACCCGCTTTCCCCGACCAGGGCCAGCGTTTCGCCTGGCCTGACAGCAAAGCTCACGTCCTTGACGACGGAATTGTCCTTGTTGAAGCCGATGCTGAGGTTTTCGACGGATAGCAGCGGGCGCATTCAAATGTGTCCGCCCGGCTGGTTCAAGGCGTGCATGAGATCGTGTGTTCCCCTGTTTTTTGGCCTCACCTTCGCGCGCCGGGGGCGGTTTAGTCAAACCCCATTTGGCCAGAGGCCCGCGATGAAAGGGAAATTTTACCGGCAATGGCACAGCACAGCCTGGTGCCGCGGGGGCTATCCGCCCAAATTTGTGCCGGTTTCGTGACAGTTCCGCGTACTGGAAGCCGGGCGATAACGTTTGTCTGCCAGCACCTTCAGGTGCGATACGGGCCGGAAGTGCAGGGCCTGTGGCCTGCAAGCCACTTGGCCTCCGCATCTGTCGCCGGCTTGTGGCATTGCCATGTTGGCGCTCGCAGCCCGCCCGGCCTAAGATGATCAGGATGCGAATGATCCAAAGGGCCGCACATGGCGCAGAAACCTGTTCTTCACCGCGACGATCCCAAGGCGGAGCCGCTGATCGGCAATATCAAGGTCACCCGCAATGACTGGCTGAATGTGGCGATGGATGTGCTGATCTCGGACGGGGTGGAGCAGGTCAAGGTGCTGGCGCTGGCAGAGCGGATGCAGGTCTCCCGGTCATCGTTTTACTGGTACTTCAAGTCGCGCCAGGATCTGCTGGATGCGCTGCTCAAGACATGGGAGCAGACCAACACCGCGGGTATGGTGCGTCAGGCAGAAGCGCCGGCCAAAACAATCACCGGGGCGGTGCTGAACGTGTTCCACTGCATCACCAACCCCACCCTGTTCAACACGGCGCTGGATTTCGCCGTACGCGACTGGTCGCGCCGCTCCGGCAAGGTGCGCAGCCTGCTGGACCGCTCGGACCGCCGTCGCGTCGAAGCCTTGACCGGCATGTTCGAGCGCTACGGCTACCCGGAGCGAGAGGCGGTGACCCGCGCCAAGGTGCTTTATTATATGCAGCTTGGCTATGACATGGCTGATCCCAACGAAAGCCACGCTCACCGGCTGGAGGTGACGCCGGAATACCTCAAGGTGTTCACCGGGCGCGAACCGCTGCCGGAGGAAATGGAGGCTTTTACCGAGTTCACCCGCCAGCACTGGGACGTGTAACGCGCCGGCCCGGCACGGCTGGCGGCGAAGGTTACAGGCTGCTGAGCGTTTCCTCGGCCTGTGCGCGGACGTCCTTGGCAGCTTGCAGGCGGACCGGGCCGTAGCCGCGGATTTCCATCGGTGCTTTCAGCAGTTTCAGGCTGGCTTCGCGCTTGTCCGCAGCATAGCGGCTGGCGACAGCGTCCAGCACGCCTTCATACCACGCCAGCAGATCGCGGTGCAGCCGGGCTTCCTCGTGATAGCCGAAGATGTTGAAGGCCGAGCCGCGTAGCGTCTTGCCCTTGGCCAAGAGGTTCATCGCCGGACGCAGCCAGGCGCCGAAGGCCCGTTTCACCGGACGCCCCCGCGCATCCCGCTTCCAGTTCATCAGCGGCGGGGCAAGGTGGTATTTGACAGAGAAATCGCCCTCGAATTCCTCCTCCAGCTGATGCCGGAATCCGTCGCTGGTCAGCAGCCGGGCGACCTCATACTCGTCCTTATAAGCCATCAGTTTGAACAACGACCGGGCGGCGGCGGCGGTCAGCTCTTCCTGCGCGTCGCGGGGCAGGGCGTCGCGGAACCGGTTCAGGGCCGCGGTATAGCGGCTGGCATAGGCCATGTTCTGATAGCCGGTGAGGAAGGTGGCGCGGCGTTCGATCAGCTCGTCCAGCGTCTCCTCTTTCTCCGGTGCCTCCTCATAGTGGCTGGCAACCAGGTCCGGGTCCACCGCCATTGCGCGGCCGATTGCGAAGGCGAGGCGGTTCTTGTCGATCGCGACGCCGTTTAGTTCAATCGCCTGGTCCAGCGCGCCGGCGCTGACCGGCACCAGTCCCTTTTGCCAGGCAAAGCCCAGCATCATGACGTTGGCCAGCACCGCATCGCCCAGCATCTTCTCCGCCGCCTCGTTGGCGTTGAAGCCAGAAAGGTTTTGCGGGCCGACAGCCTCGGCGATGGTCTTCTCGCGAACGCCTGCCATCAGGTCGGCATCGCGGCGCAGTACCAAGTCGCCGGTGGGCATCTCTGCCCGGTTCAGCACCACCTTGGTGCCGGCCCGGTAATGGACCGAGGCCTTGGGTGCCGAGCTGACCACCACATCGCAGCCGATCACGGCATCCGCGCCGGCCTGATCAATCCGCACCTGGTTCAAGGTCTCCGGAGCGGTGGACAGCCGGATGTAGCTCAGCACCGTGCCGAACTTTTGGGCAAAGCCGGTGAAATCCAGCACGCTCGCACCCTTGCCCTCCAAATGCGCCGCCATGGTGATCAGCGCGCCCACGGTTACAACTCCGGTGCCGCCAACCCCGGTGACCAGCAGGTCGAACGGTTCCGCGAGCGATGGCAGTTCGGGCGCGGGCAGCTTCGCCGTCAGCGCGGCCGTATCCAGCCCGGCGATCTTCTTTTTGCGACGGGTTGCGCCCTCCACAGTAACGAAGGACGGGCAGAAGCCGTTCAGGCAGGAAAAGTCCTTGTTGCAGGTCGACAAATTGATCTTGCGCTTGCGGCCAAAGGGCGTCTCCTTCGGCTCAACGCTCAGGCAGTTGGATTCCACCGAGCAATCGCCGCAGCCCTCGCAGACCAGATCGTTAATGAAGGCAAAGCGTTTCGGGTCCTCCATCTTGCCGCGCTTGCGGCGGCGGCGCTTCTCGGTGGCGCAGGTTTGTTCGTAGATCAGCACGGTCACGCCGGGGATCTCCCGCAGCTCCCGCTGAACCGTGTCCAGCGCGCTGCGGTCGTGGAACGTGGTTCCCGCCGGGAAATCGCCGTGTCTGAACTTGCCGATATTGTCCGACACCAGGGCAATCCGCTCCACTCCTTCGGCGCGGCAGGTCTGGGCGATGCCATGCACCGACACGGGCCCGTCCACGGGCTGGCCGCCAGTCATCGCCACCGCGTCATTGTAAAGGATCTTGTAGGTGATGTTGGTGCCGGCCGCGACCGCTTGACGGATCGCGAGGCTGCCGGAGTGGTACCAGGTGCCCTCGCCCAGGTTCTGGAACACATGCTTGTTGCCATTGAACTGCGACGCCACGGTCCAGGGCACACCTTCGCCGCCCATCTGGGCATAACCGGCGGTTTCACGGTCCATCCAGCTGGCCATAACGTGGCAGCCGATGCCGGAAAACGCCTTGGACCCCTCGGGCAGCTTGGTCGAGGTGTTGTGCGGGCAGCCGGAGCAGAAATAGGGGGTGCGGGTAGCGCCGGGCACGTTCAGCACCTTCGGCGGCTCCGCAGTCAGCGCCGCCGCCTTGGCGGGCAGGTTTTCCTCCGGGAAGAACTTGTCCAGCCGCGCCGCGACGATGGGCGCCAGCAGAAGCGGGCTCAGCTCGCCGGTCCAGGGGATCAGCGGGTTGCCTTCGCTGTCGTATTTGCCGACCATCTTCTCCGGCTTGTTGCCGGGCCAGTCATAGAAGTTTTCCTTGAACTGGCTCTCGATGATGCCGCGTTTCTCTTCGACAACCAAGACTTCCTGCTTGCCCTTCACGAACTTCAGCGCATCGGTCCGGTCCAATGGCCAGACCATGCCAACCTTGTAGATGTCGATTTTCAGGCGGCGGCAGGCGGTCTCATCCAGCCCCAGAAGCCGCAGCGCTTCCATCAGGTCCAGATGCCCCTTGCCGGTGGAAACAAAGCCGAAGCGGGGGTCCTTGATGTCATAGATCCGCTTGTCGATCGGGTTTGCCTCGGCAAAGGCCCGCACGGCGTCCAGCTTGGCGTGAATGCGGGTCTCGATTTCAGGCGAGGGCAGGTCGGCGCGGCGGATATGCAGCCCGCCGGGGTAGTCCGGCAGCTCAGGGTAGAAGAACTCGCGGTCCGGCCGCAGTTCGACCGAGCGCGCGCTTTCCACTGTTTCCGACACTGCCTTAAAGCCGACCCAGGTGCCAGAGTACCGGGACAGTGCAAACCCGTATTCGCCAAAGGTCAGGTATTCCGAAACATCTGCCGGGTTCAGCACCGGCATGAACCAGGACATGAAGGCCACATCGGACTGATGCGGCATCGAGGAGCTGACACAGCCGTGGTCGTCGCCGGCCACGACCAGCACACCGCCCTTGGGCGACGACCCGTATGCGTTCCCATGCTTCAGCGCGTCGCCGGAACGGTCGACACCCGGCCCCTTGCCGTACCACATCGAAAACACGCCTTCGACCTCGCAGTGCGGATCGAGCACCGCCTGCTGCGCCCCCAGAACTGCGGTGGCACCCAGGTCCTCGTTCACGGCGGGCATGAACTTGATCCGGTTCTCCTGCATTCGCGTCTTGGCGCGCCAGAATTCCAGGTCCACCCCGCCCAGCGGCGATCCGCGGTAACCCGACACAAAGCCGGCGGTGTTCAGTCCCGCTTCGCGGTCGCGGCGGGCCTGGTCCAGCATTACCCGGGCCAGCGCCTGGGTGCCGGTCAGGAACACCCGGCCCTTGGTCATGTCATATCGGTCGTCCAGCTTGTAGCTGCGGAAATCGTGGCTCAGCTTGGTCATCGCAGGGGAAGTCCTTGCACGGATTCTATGGATCGCGGAAAGATAATCCCCTCAGGCTGGAAAAAATTGCCAGACTTGCTGGTTTTGCGCAGATTTATGGGTATATTGACCTATAGTGGGCATAGTCACGGAAAATCTCACCGGAAAATGAAGCTTGATCGACGCGACCGCCGCATCCTGACCCTGCTGCAGGAGGATTCCCGCATTTCCAATGCCGACCTGGCAGAGGCTGTGGGCATGTCGCCGTCTGCCCTCTGGCGCCGGGTCCGGGTTCTGGAAGAGGCAGGCATTATCGAGCGCTACGGCGCGGTGGTGAATGCGCCTGCCATGGGGCTGGGGTTTCAGGCCATTGTGCATGTCCATCTGACGCGTCATGACCCGGACAAGCTGGTGGAATTCATCCGCGCGGTGGAAACCAGCCCGCTGGTTCAGGAATGCTACGCCACCACCGGCCAGGCGGACTACCATCTGCGGGTGCTGGCCCCGGATCTGGACGCCTACAACCGGTTTCTCGAGGATTTCCTGTTCCGCCTGCCAGCGGTTGCCAGCGCCCAGACCAACGTGGTGCTGCGCACAATCAAGCGGGACAAGCCGGTGGTGCCCTGAACACCACCCCAGCCGGGGCGGGACCGGCGTATCTGGAAAAAAACTGAAACCGCGAGTCGGGCCTTTCATCTTTCCGGAAAATACTCCGGGGGTCTGGGGGTCGGCCCCCAGCGGTCCGCCGCAGTCACATCGCGGCGTATTTCACCCAGGCCCAGGCCATCGCAATATAGGTTAGCTGATGCAGCGCCTGGTCCGAGCCCATCGCCTGCCAGAACATCGCCTGCTGCGGGTTCAGCTTGCGCCGCTCGGAGAACCGGGCCTTGCCGAAGTCGATGTGGAAGTGCACCACCCATTCCAGCACTCCCAGCACCAGAATGAACATCACCGGCGCACCGGACAGTAAGAAGACGATGGCCGAGCCGATCACATGAACTCCGGCATGCTGGGCGCGCCCCATGTGCACATAGGCGCAGCGGCCGGACAACATCTTCGGTGTTTGCAGAAAGAAGTCGGCAAACAGGTGTTTGACCTGCAAAGCGCAGAGCAGCAGCAGAACAGATCCGACATAATCCGGCAAACCGAATGACCTCCAGCATGTGTACCTCGCTGGAACCTTACGGATTTTTTGCCGCCTGGCAAATGCCGCGCCCGCAAGGTGCCGCAACGGGACGAAGCGGGTTTCTGCCCATTGCCTGTGCCCGGTAAACCGCGCTACCCATAAGAAAGTCTAATTCCGAAGCCGCCATTGATGGAGCTTTCCCATCGAACGCTCTCTGTTCCGTTTCATCTGGAAATACTCGAAACGCGATCAGCTGGTGCTGCTGGTTGTCACCGCCTGCCTGTTCCCGCTGCTGTATCTGACGCTGGAGCTGCCCAAGCGGATCATCAACGATGCGATCGGCTCGGAAACCTCCACCGTCAACGTGCTGGGTTATAGTTTCGACCAGCTGACCTTCCTGTGGATCCTTTGCGGCGCGTTCCTGGTGTCGGTGCTCTGCCACGGGCTGCTGAAGATGCGGATCAATACCATGAAGGGCGTGCTGGCCGAGCGTATGCTGCGCCGCTTCCGCTACCAGCTGATCGCCCGGGTGCTGCGTTTTCCGCAGCCCTACTTCGAACGCGTCAGCCAGGGTGAGCTGGTGTCGATGGTGACCTCAGAGTCGGAGCCGATGGGCGGGCTGATGGGTGATGCGGTCAGCCAGCCGGTCCTGCAAGCGGGCCAGATGCTTACCATCCTGTTCTTCCTGTTTCTGCAGAACTTCTGGTTCGGGATGGCGGCCATCGCGTTGATCCCGCTGCAGGGCTGGCTGATCCCGATGCTTCAGCGGCAGATCAATCAGCTCAACAAAAAGCGGATCAAGCAGGTCCGTGCTCTTGCGACCGAAATCGGGGAAAGCGCCGCGGGTGCTGCGACGCTCAGGATCAACGGCGGCTGGCGCTACCGGATGGCAGTGATCACCGACCGGCTGGGGCGGCTGTACGACATCCGTTTCCAGATCTACCAGAAGAAATTCTTTATGAAGTTTCTCAACAACTTCATAACCCAGCTGACACCTTTTTTCTTTTATGCCGTCGGCGGCTACCTGGTGCTGCAGGGTAAGGTATCGCTGGGGGCGCTTGTGGCAGCGCTAGCGGCCTACAAGGACCTCGCCGCGCCGTGGAAGGAGCTGCTGGCCTATTACAACCAGACCCAGGATATGAGCCTGCGCTGGGACGTGGTTCTGGAACGCTTTGCGCCTCAGGGCATGGTCGGCGAAAAGCTGATGACCGGGGAACCGGAAGAACTGGCGCATCTCAACGGGGATATCGTGCTGGACTCCGTCACCGTTCGGGACGCCGATGGAAATCTTGTGCTGGAGGAACTGAGCGCGGCTTTCCCGGCCGGGCAGGTGATCGGCATTGCCGCCCCCTCGGAGGAAGACAGGCGGGCCCTGGCCGAACTGCTGACCCGGGAGATTCTGCCGTCTTCCGGCACGGTGACGGTGGCGGATCAGAACCTCAGCGGCATGCATCAGGCCACGCTGGCGGCGCGGATCGGCTATGCGACGTCGCGGCCTGTCCTGTTCCAAGGGTCCTTTGGCGACAACGTGATGATGCCGATGCGGCTGCGCCCGCTGGGCAAGGGTCAGGACCTGGAGCGGCTGGAAACCGCAGTGCGTGCGGGCAACAGCCCGGATCCCTTTGACGCGGCCTGGCTGGACCCTGAGCTGGCGGGGTTCTCCAGCGAGGAGGAGCTGCGGGACTGGTGGCTGAAACTGGTGGAGGGGATCGGCTCAGATACAGCCCTGTTCCGCCGCGGCATCGACCAGTATTTCGAGTCCGCGGCTCATAGAGAGCTGGCAGACCGGCTGGTTAAGCTGCGCCCGGCTGTGCGCAAGGAAATCGAGGCCGCGGGACTGGACGTCCATGTGCATTTTCTGGATGCCGGCAGCTACAACCCGGCGCTGCCGGTTGCGGAGAACCTGCTGTTTGCGGCGTCTCAGGAAACGATGACGGTTGAAACACTGCAACGGCATGCGGAGTTTCTCGCCCAGCTCAAGCAGCTTGGGCTGGATGAAGGGCTGGTGTCGCTGACCCGTGACGTGGTGGAGATGCTGCGGCAGATCTTTGGCATGGATGGCACCGGCCACCCGCTGTTCCGCAAGCTGGGGCTGGATGTCGAGGCCTATGAAGCAGCGATTGCACTGGTAGACCGGCAGGGGCCCGGCGATATTGCGGGTCTCAGCCGTGAGGAACTGGCGCAGCTGCTGATCGTGCCTTTCACCATTTCCGCAGAGCAGATTGGCCCGGCCTTTGAGGACGGGATGAAGGACCGAATCCTGAGCTTCCGAAGCAGTCACGGTGAGAGTCTGCTGAAATCGCTGGGCACAAGCTTTGTGCCGTTCTCCGGCGACAGTTTTGCACCCACTTTGACGGTTCTGGAAAACGCGCTGTTCGGCAAGATCTCCGATGCGGCCGGCGGCAAAGCGGATGAGGTGCGCAAGCTGGTGTCGGATCTGATGGTGCGCGAAGGGCTGCGTGACCAGGTGGTGGAACTGATCTTTGACATGCCGATTGCCGTCGGCGGGCAGGGGCTGGCGGCCAGCTTTGCCGAGCCGCTGGCGTTCTGCCGGGCCACTATCAAACGGCCGGATATCCTGATCCTCGATTCTGCCATGGCGAGCTATGATCTCGAAACACGGGTGGCGGTGCACAAGAACCTGCGCAAACTGCTGCCGGATACAACGCTGATCTACCTGGCGTCCGGTTTCCAGAACCCGGACGTGTTCGACGTCTTCTATGAACTGCGCCAGGGGCGGCTGGTCAGCGACGAAGCGCAGGCGGTGGCGGCAAGCGAGGGGGCAGCCAGCCAGGACCTGGCCCGCAAGCTGCGGGCGCTGGAACAGACAGAGCTGTTCTCCGGCCTGAACCGCCGCCAGCTGCGCCTGCTGGCCTTTGGTGCGCGCTGGTATGAGGCCAAGGACGGCGAGGTGGTCTTTCTCAAGGATGATGTGGCCTCGGACGGCGCATACATGATCCTCGAAGGCGAAGCGGGTCTTTATCTGCCGCAAGAGGGTGAGAAGGACCGGCTGATTGCCAAGGTCGGCCCGGGACGGCTGGTCGGGGAGTTGGGCCTGATCCGCCAGGAGCCGCGGGCGCTGAGCATGATCGCGGAGAGCGACCTGCGCTGCCTGCGCATCGGCGAAGAGGAATTCCTGGCGGTTGTAGAAAACGATGCCTCGACCGCCTTCAAGCTGCTGCAGGTGGTGGCGGGCTACGTCTCCAACTGAACTGGAATCCACAGAAAACAGGGAAGACACTCATGAAACTGCTGCGATACCGCACTGGCGCAGATGTGCGGCCGGGACTGCTGGACAGCGCTGGCGCGGTCCGGGACCTGTCGGGGCATGTGCCGGATATCACCGGGGCTGTTCTCGATGACGGGACCTTGGCCCGGCTGGCCGCGCTGGATGCGGAGACACTGCCGCTGGTGCCGGGCCAGCCTGACCTGGCGCCGTGTGTCGGGCAGGCGGGCAAATTCCTGGGGATCGGCCTCAACTACACCGATCACGCCGAGGAAATGGATATGGCGCTGCCAGAGCACCCGATCCTGTTCCTCAAGGCTACGTCTTCGATGGTTGGAGCAAACGACGACGTAGTCCTGCCGCGCGGGTCGGTCGCATCGGATTGGGAGGTGGAGCTGGGCGTGGTGATCGGCACCGCCGCCAAATACGTGGCCGAAGAAGACGCACTGGACCACGTGGCGGGCTATTGCGTGATCAACGACGTGTCGGAGCGCGACTATCAGACCAAGCTGACGGGACAATGGACCAAGGGCAAGAGCTGCGACACCTTCGGACCCGTGGGCCCCTGGCTGGTGACCCGCGACGAGGTGCCCGATCCGCAGGCCCTGTGGCTGACCTGCGACGTGAACGGTGAACGCCGGCAAACCGGCAGCACTCAGACGATGGTGTTCACGGTGGCGCAGATCATCGCGCATCTAAGCCAGCTGATGACCCTGCACCCGGGCGACGTGATCGCCACCGGCACGCCGCCGGGTGTGGGCATGGGGATCAAGCCCGCGCCGGTCTACTTGAAACCAGGCGATGTGATGCGGCTGGAGATCGAAGGCCTGGGCGTCCAGACCCAGACCGTCCGCGCGGACGTCTGAGGCACAGCGGGGCGCTCCCGCCCGTCCTGGCGCATTCGCAGAATGCACCGGACAGTTGGGCGTGGCGCTGCGCAAAGCGCAGCGCGGGTTCCGCTGCGGGGCCAGCTGGCTCTTACACCCCTCGGGGCCTGAGATGCCCGCCGGTCAGTTACCGCCGCAGAAATGCTTATAAAGCAGCGCAATGGTCTCTTCAGTTTTCCGGTCCTGCAGCGAGTAGTACACCGTTTTGCCTTCGCGCCGGGTCGCAACCAGGCCTTCCTCGCGCAACCGGGCCAGCATCTGGCTCACCGCGGCCTGGCGCATGTCCAGCAGGCCCTCCAGTTCTCCGACCGACCGCTCGCCCGCGCCTAAGTGGCACAGAATCATCAGCCGCCCCTCATGGGCCAGCGCCTTGAGGAAGGCAGCCGCGGCAGCGGCGCTTTCCTGCATGTTCTGCGGGGTTTCCGGGGGAAGGGCGTCTTGGGGCGAAGGGGGCAATGCTCAGGTCCTGCGGTCGTCTTTTCCCGGCAACATGACCCTTTCCGGCGGCCGAGTCACCCCGCAGTTGCATTTCACTTCACAATAGGCGGAGAGCCACCGGCGAAGGCATTTCCATTGGCATAATCGCAGGGGGCTTCCTGCATGTTGAGGTGCAGATCGCTGCCGGTGAAGGGATGCGCGCGCGCCAAATCCTCGTCCACCTCTATGCCCAGCCCGGGCGCTTCCGGCGGCGTCACAAAGCCGTTTTCCACACGGATCGCCCCCTTGATCAGCTGGTCGTGGAACGGGGTTTCGATGGTTTCCAGCAGCATGATGTTGGGGATTGAGGCGGCGAGGTGGATGTTGGCGGCCCATTCCACCGGCCCGGCATAGAGATGCGGCGCCATTTGGGCGTTGAAAACCTCGGCAATCGCGGAGACCTTTTTCATTTCCCAGATGCCGCCGGCCCGGCCCAGAGCGGGCTGCAGGATCTCCGCAGCGCCTGCACGCAGCACGGCGGCGAATTCGGACTTGGTGGTCATCCGCTCGCCCGTGGCCACCGGAATACGCACGTTGCGGGCGACGCGGGCCATGTCTTCAATGTTGTCGGGCGGCGTGGGCTCCTCGAACCAGAGCGGGGAATAGGGCTCCAGCGCCTGGCCAAGGCGGATGGCGCCTGCAGTCGTGAACTGCCCGTGCGTGCCGAACAGCAGATCCGCCTTGTCGCCAACCGCCTCGCGGATTGCCTCGCAGAAAGCCACCGACATCGAGATGTCGGACATTGCCGGCATGTGGCCGCCGCGCATGGTGTAGGGGCCTGCCGGGTCGAATTTCACTGCGGTGTAGCCTTCGCTCACCTTCTGCGCCGCCGCTTCCGCCGCCATCGCGGGCGAGGTCCAGAACGCGGTCATGTCATGCTGCGGCAGCGGGTAGAGGTAGGTGTAGGCGCGGATGCGCTCGTTCATCCGCCCGCCGAGGAGCGCATGGACCGGACGGCCGCGGTCCTTGCCCAGAATGTCCCAGCAGGCAATCTCCAGCCCCGAGAACGCGCCCATCACCGTCAGATCAGGGCGCTGGGTGAAGCCGGAGGAATAGGCACGGCGGAACATCAGCTCGATGTTTTCAGGGTTTTCCCCCGCCATGTGGCGGCCGAAAACGTCGCGGATCACATGGGTCATCGCATCGGGGCCAACCGAGGAGGCGTAACACTCGCCCCAGCCGGTGATGCCGGTGTCGGTGGTGACCTTCACCAGGATCCAGTAGCGCCCGCCCCAGCCGGGCGCAGGAGGGGCGGTTACAATGACGTCCAGATCCTGCAGTTTCATGGCCTAGCGCTCCGCTGCCGCATCGAAGGCGGCCAGTTCCCGGTTGATCTCTTCGATGGCATTTTGCGGGGCAAGGAAAGTGACGTCCGCCTCGCCGCCGCGCTCCATCATCACCTCGATTTCGAAATGCGCAGGCGTGCCGTCAAAGTCGCCGTCAATGCGCCAGCGGCACTTCTGCTGTTCGGCGAGCTCTGGCAGCGCCGCGGCGGCCTCGGCCGCGAGTCCGCCGGGAAGGCCGAAGCGGGAGTTATTGGCAAGGCGGGTAAGGAAGGGGGAAATCTCTTCCACTGCAAATAGCATAGACGTGTCAGAGGTGGCCGGGGCGGGTTTCACCGCTTCAGGCTTGAACAGGCTGGTCAGGAATTTCAGCACGTGCTGCGCTCCGGTTTGCGGGTGTCAGCCAAACACAATCACATTGCGCTTGGCGGAGCCAGTCTTGGTGTCGGCAATGGCCTCGTTGATCTGCTCCAGGGACCAGCGGCCCGAGATCAGCTCATCCAGTTTCAGGCGTCCCTGCTGATACAGGTCGACCATCCACGGAATGTCGCGCTGGATCACCACATCGCCCATTTTGGAGCCGATCAGCCCCTGGCCCACGGCGGCCAGAACCACCGGCTCATAGCTGGCCTTGGCGCCGGAATGCGGCATGCCGATCAGCACCGCCTTGCCGCCACGGGCCAGATAGCGCGGGGCCTGCTCATAGGCGGGAATGGCGCCGACAGTGACCAGCACCGCGTCCGCGCCACGGCCGCCAAGCGCCTTGTATGCTGCTTTCCAGGGTTTTTCTTCCGTCGCCAGAACCCCGTGAGTGGCGCCGAATTCCTTGGCGATCTCCAGTTTCTCCGGGCTCATGTCCACCGCGACGATGCGCCGGGCGCCGGCGATGCGGGCCCCCTGGATAGCGTTGAGCCCGACACCGCCGGCACCGATCACTACTACGTCCTGGCCCGCCCGCAACTGCGCGGCGTTCACTGCCGCCCCGACACCGGTGATCACCCCGCAGGAGATCAGCGCCGCCACGTCCTTTCCTATCTCAGCAGGAATCTTGACGATCTGCCGCTGGTCGACCACCACCTTTTCGGCAAAGGCGCCGCAGGCCATGGCCTGATCCAGGGGCTTGCCATCGGCGGTCTTCAGCGGCCCGTGCACACCGTCATAAGGCGTTTCGCAGATCACCGGCCTGCCGCCTGCGCAGGACGGGCAAGTACCGCAACTGCGGATCAGGGTGACCACGACCGAGTCGCCCTCAGTGAATCCCTGCACGCCCCCGCCGACGCCGGTTATCACCCCGGCGGCCTCATGCCCGTAGACCGCAGGCAGATGCCCGCCCCAAGCGCCTTCGGCATAGGAGATGTCGCTGTGGCAGATGGCAACCGCGTCCAGCGTGACCTCGACCTCGCCCATCCCGGGCGGCGCCAGCAGGACCTCTTCAATCACCAGCGGGGCACCGAATTCATGGCAGACGGCGGCTTTGATGGTTTGCATGGTCTTCCTCCCCGTTTTCAGGCAGGGTGGCGCGGCGGGTGCCCTGCAAGCAAGCCGGAATGCGGCAGCAGTGCGGCGGTGTTACGTTACGGAAGATTGGCTGCGCAGGAAAACCGCGCAGCCGATGGCCAAGAGGAACAGAGCAGCCACGCCAACTCTCATCAACGCCCTTTACGCGTTGTCCAGCTCCCCGGTTCTCTTGGCAAACTGCAAGGCATCCCACGGTGCCCGGCCCATCTGATGTGACGGGTCGAACAGCGCCGCCGCGTCCAGATCCGGATAGTCGCGGGCTACCAGCTCCCGCAACGGCGTGAGTGTGCTATGCGCCTCCCGGCACAGTGCCTTGACCGCTGCCTGTGCGTCGGGACGCGGGATCTGCTCTGCCAAGGCAAAGCTCAGCGCCTCGGCGTGGATCATGTCCAGCCCGCCGGACAGGGCGGCGGCCATGGCCTCGGGGTTGGGGGCCAGGCTCGCGTACAGCTCCCTGCCCGTTTTCGCAGCGCTGGCCGCACCCAGCACGATCTGCGGCAGGCACATCCATTCGGTGAACCAGGCCGCGCCGTCGCGCTGGTGCTGCTGTACTGAGGCCCCCTGCAGAACCGAAAACAACCCGCTGCCTTGCCGCGCCAGCGCTGCCAGCACCGAAGGCGCAACCGGGTTCTGCTTCTGCGGCATCGTGGAGGAGGCGCCAGCGCCGCCCAGCGAAATCTCTGAGATGCCGCTTTGGGCCAGTGCGATGCAGTCCTCGCCGATCTTGCCGAAGGCCAGCGTCACCCGCTGCAGCCAGTCCGCAATCCGCAGGACGGGCGTGCGGTCGGTGTGCCAGCTGCGCCCCGGATCCTGCAACGCCAGCCCCTTGGCCATTGCAGCGCGCACCTCTGCGGCCTTCGGCCCCAGCGCACCGGACGTTCCCGCCGCACCCGACAAGGAGACCATCAGGCAAGACTGGCGCAGCGCGGGCAGCTCCTCCAACAGGTTCAAAAGCGGTGTGCCCCAGCCCGCCGCCACCGCCCCGAAACTGGTGGGGGTGGCGTGCTGGCCATAGGTGCGGGCCGCCATCGGCAGCTCCGCATGGGTTTTGGCCAGATTGCCAAGCTTTTTTGCTGCGGCCTTCACGTCTGCTTCCACCAGCCCCAGAACCTGGCGCAACCGCAGCATCAGCGCGCTGTCCATGATGTCCTGCGAGGTGGCGCCCCAATGCACATACTGCGCGTGTTCCGGCGCTTTCATCTCCTCGCGGAAGGCGGCGACCAGCCCCGGCACCGGCACGCCGTTCTGCGCCGTGGGCTGTTTCAGCACGCCGGGGTCAACGGCGATTTCAACCACCGCACGGGCAATTGCCGCGGCGCTTTCCTGCGGGATCACGCCCGCTTCGCCTTGTGCCTTGGCCAGCGCACCCTCGACCAGCAGCATGGCACGCACCTCTGCACTGTCTGAAAACAGGCGACTGGCCTCGCCGCAGCCGAAAAGGCCGCCATGCACCTGGCTGTCAAAAACCGAACCTGCCATCAGAAGTCCTTTGCGATGTGCCCGATCAGATCCGCGAGCCCCTCGGGATCCGCAAAGAAGGGCGAATGGGAAGTGTTCATGTCAAAGACCCGCTGCGGCGGCAGCTGCGCCGCCATCTGCGCCTGGTATTCCGGCGGAATCACCCGGTCGCCTGTGCAGCGGATATAGGCCTTGGGCACGCCTTTGAACCGATCGCTCAGTTGGA
Organism: Leisingera sp. ABM4_103; assembly: GCF_056158685.1. NCBI lineage: Bacteria > Pseudomonadati > Pseudomonadota > Alphaproteobacteria > Rhodobacterales > Roseobacteraceae > Leisingera > Leisingera sp. ABM4_103. Next base: position 2,022,555 of record NZ_JBSWTU010000005.1, read on the forward strand.
TCGGCGTGTCCTGCGGCGGGATCGGCTGCGGGCAGAGGTGTTCCAGCGCGAACTCCACCGTTTCAGCCGGGCAGTCATGATAGAACAGCTCCGGCGCAGTCTCTGCCACGAAACTGTAGCTGGTGCCGGCCGCATTCTTGGCGGTCGCACCGGTCAGTGTCTGCCGCGGCCCGGCCTTGCGCATATCGATCAGGGACAGGCCGCTGACCGGAATATAGCTGCACAGGTAGATCAGCCCGCGCAGCTTGTCAGGCCCGGCCTCTGCCGCGGCGGAAATGGGAAACCCGGCCCAGGAATGGCCCAGCACGATGGTGTCCGGAGTCGAGGCCGCCAGCACTGCCTTAGCAGTTTCCGCCAGTGTGACATCAGCCGGATCGCGCCCGTCGCCGTGGCCGGGCAAAGTGATTGTGCGGGCAGTGTGGCCGCGCGCCTCCAGCGCCGGAACAACATCGCGCCAGCACCAGGCGCCGTGGCAGGAGCCGTGAACCAGGAGAATGTCAGCCAATGTGCCCAGTCTCCCTCAGGAAGGCGGTTAGCCGCGCCGCGTATTCGTCAGGCTGCTCGACGCAAGGAATGTGGCCCGCACGGCGGATCAAGTGGAACTGGCTGCCGGGGATCAGGTCCACAGTCTCGCGCACCAGATCGGGCGGGGTGGAGCCGTCCTCAGTGCCGGCGATGCCAAGGCAGGGCAGCCGCAAGCCGCTGGTGGGGGTATAGAAATCAGTGCCCGCAATCGCCGCGCAGCAGCCGGCATAGCCGTCGCGGGATTGCTGCACCAGCATGTTGCGCCACAGTTGCAGCTCCGGCGTGGCGCGGAAGCCGCGGGCAAACCAGCGCTCCATCACCGCATCGGCCAGTGCCTCGATGCCGTCGCGCTGCACCGTCTGGACCCGCTCTTTCCACATCTCTGCGGTGCCGATCTTGGCGGCGGTGTTCGACAGCACCAGCGCCCGGATCTGATCCAGCCGCTTCACCGCCAGCCCTTGCGCGATCATGCCGCCGATCGACAGCCCCACGAACATGCAGTCGCGCACCTGCAGGTGATCCAGCAGCCTTTCCGCGTCCCGCACCAGCGCCCCCATGGAATAGGGCGCGGGCGGGCAGGAGGACAGCCCGTGCCCGCGCTTGTCATAGCGGATGATGCGCAGGCCCGCAGGCAGCCGGCCGACCACCGCGTCCCAGACCCTGAGGTCGGTGCCAAGCGAGTTGGCAAAAACGATGGGGGCGCCGTCCGGGTCCCCGTCAACGCGGTAGTGAAGCTGGACATCGCCCAGGTCTGCAATCTGCATAAAGCGCCTCTTTGCTGTTCCGCCGCACTCTACCTGCGCCGGGGCAGAGAGGTAAACCAGCCGCCTGCCACAGGCGGCGGAATTTTCTTGAGAAAGAAAATTAGCCGGAACTATTGCATTTTCCCGGCTTGCCTCAGCCGCGCAGCTCCATGTGGGCCATGATTTGCCCGTGGTCGGAGGCCAGCTTGTTATATGGCGCCTCCGGGTGGCTGCCGTCAGTGAGATGATCGTTGAAAACGCTGTAATACTGCATTTCCCCTATGGCACCGGGCCAGGCCGGATCGAAATGGCGCGACATGTAAATCTGGTCGACGCTTTCATGCACGCCGCCAAAGGCGGTTGTGAAAACCACGTCGCGCAGGGATTTCTTCAAGAACATCTTCTCGGCCGAGCGCAGCCGCACCCGGTCGATGGCCTCGCGGATAAGCGCGTCCTCTTCTTCGCTGTAGCGGTCGCCGGGGTGCTTGGCATCATGGCGCAGCATCCAGGTGTAGTTCTTGAACGGAACCTCGCCGGAGATGATTTCGCTGCTGACCGCGTGTTCGCCGTCGTTGAAATCCCCCAGCACCATCACCGGGCGTCCGCGGTCCAGCTCGTCCAGCACCGCGCGGCGCAGCACCCAGGCCTCGCCCATCCGCCTCAGCGCTGCCCTTAGCGATCCCATCGCCCGGCCCGCCGCATCATAAGCGGTCAGCACCGTTTCGGGCGGGTAGAGGGCGCCTTGCGGCTTGATGTATTCCCCCAGTTTCGATTTCAGGTGGCAGTTGAACACCGTGATCACCTGATCCCCGGCCGGTACCCGAACCTTGAGGATCGGGCGCGACAGGCGGCGCAGGGTGTAGAAACCGGCGTCTTCTTCCTCGCCCAGGCAGGCCATCGGGATGTCCAGCGGCTGCTCCAGATCCTGGATCACCTCCGGCTCTTCCGCAAAACCGAAGCGCGACAGCACCGCTAGCCCGGGCCGCCGCTTGCCCGGTTCGCCAGTGTCGTTGGCGTTGGGGGCAAAAGCCAGCTCGGCTTCCGCATAGGAGGCATAGGCCAGCTTCTGGAAAATCGCCTTGCGGTGATAGCGCTTCGAGGGGTCGGGGATGCTGGCGGCGTTGGCCTCCGCACCGCGCCGGTCGGTTTCGGCAATGACCTGGCGCAGCGGCGCTTCGTCAAAGATCTCCTGAAACCCCACGATGTCGGCGTTCAATGTCAGCAGCTGGTCGGCCATCCAATCCGCCTTCCAGGCGTATTCCTCCGGCGTGTAGCTTTGGAAGCGGTAGTATTCCCGCTCCGGTCCGATCAGATTCTTGACGTTGAACGAGGCGATGGTGAAGCGTGTCATGAATGCCCCCCTGACTGCCGCGCCATGAAACGCGCGGCCAGGGGTCAAGCATAGCGCGAGAGCGCCTCCCGGAACAGCTCTGCATCCACATTGCCGCCGGTCGCAACCGCGATCACTGCCTCGCCAGTGATCCGGTCCGGATGGAACAGCGCGGCGGCCAGCGATGCCGCGCCGCCAGGTTCCAGCACGATCTTCAGCCGCAGAAAAGCAAGCGCCATCGCCCGCATCGCCTCCTCCTCGGTGATCACCAGCCCCGGCCCGCACAAGCGGCTGAGAATCGGGAAGGTTATCTCGCCCGGTTGCGGTGTCAGGATCGCATCGCAGATCGAGCCGGACTGGCTGGGGTTGGCGTGGATTTCGCCCGCCGCCAGCGACCGGGTCACATCGTCGAACCCCTCGGGCTCCACCGGCCGCACCCGCAGGCCCGGCGCGCGGGCCTCCAGCGCCAGCGCAATGCCCGAGGACAGCCCGCCGCCGCCGCAGTTGACCAGCACATCCGCTTGCGTGACGCCTTCGGCGGCGGCCTGTTCCGCGATCTCCAGCCCCGTCGTGCCCTGGCCCGCGATCACCTGCGGCTCATCATAGGGCTTGATCAGCGTTAGTCCGCGCGCTTCCGTGTATTGCGCGCCCACAGCCTCTCGGCTCTCGCCGCCTGCGCGGTCATACAGCACCACCTCGGCGCCCAGATCGCGGGTGTTCTGGATCTTCAGCCGGGGCGCGTCGGCGGGCATCACGATCACCGCAGGCACCCCATGCGCCTTGGCTGCCGCTGCTACGCCTTGCGCATGGTTGCCGCTGGAATAGGCGATGACACCGCGTTTGCGCGTCTCTTCCTGCAGGGCCGAAACCGCCGACCAGCCGCCGCGGAACTTGAACGACCCGGTGTGCTGCAGGCATTCCGCCTTCACGAACAGGCGGCGCCCGGCGATCTCGTCCAGAAACGGCGAGGACAGGAGCGGGGTGACGCGGGCATGGCCCTTCAGCCGCTCCGCCGCGGCGTCGATCATAGCAATTGAGGTCATTTGACGTTGTCCAGAACTGAATGGATGAGGGCGAGCGCTTCGGGTTCGTCCAGAAACGGCACATGGCCGCGGTTGGCAATTTCCGCCGTGTGCAGGCCGGGCAGGCGGCGCTGCATCTCTGCGAAGGTTTCCGCGCTCAGAATGTCCGAGTTCGCGCCGCGGATCACGCCACTGGGCAGCCCTTCCAGCGCCAGGAACAGCGGCCACAGGTCCGGGGCCGGGCCTGCTTCGGCCTGCGCCAGAAGCGCGTCGCGCAGGCGAGGGTCATAGCGTAGGCTAAGCCCCTCCGGACCCTGGTCATAAAACGCTTCCGCTTCCTCGCGCCAGCGCGCCGCGGGCACATCCGGGAAGGCCGGCGCCATCAGCGCCGCCAGCGTTTGCGCGGCTTGTGCATGGGTTTTGGCGGCCGGGCGGCGGCCCACATATTCCATGATCCGGGCAATACCGCCCGGAGGAATTTCCGGGCCCACATCATTCAGGATCACCGCCGCCAGCCGGTCCTTGGCCATTGCGGCCAGCGTCATCGCCACCAGCCCTCCGCGCGAGGTACCAAGCACCGCCGCGCGCTGTAGCCCCAGATGATCCAGCAGCTCCAGCACATCCTGCGCTTCGCGCAGCACGTTGTAGTTCGCGAACTCAGGGTCACGCGCCGACTGCCCCCGGCCACGCGCGTCCAGAGTGATCATCCGGTATTGCCCGGCATGAGGGGCGAAATAGCGAAAGTCCCGGCTGTCGCGGGTGAGGCCCGCGAGGCAAAGAAGCGGCAAGCCCGCGCCGCTATCGGTGTAATACAGCCGCAGCCCGTCTGTGGTTTCAAAGAACGCCATTGCTGCGTCTAACTCCTGGCAAGGTCTGGAATTGAGGTCAGATCCGGCAGGATATGCGCGGGCTTCCAGGGCAGCCGGTCCACCGGCTCTGCCGCCCGGTTCACCCAGGCGGTAACAAAACCGCAGCCTGCAGCCCCTGCCGCATCCCAGCCGTTGGAGGAGACAAACAGCACTTCGTCCTTGGCGCAGCCAAAGCGCTTGCCGACCAGATCGTACACGCGGCTATCAGGTTTGAAGACGCCAACGCTTTCCACCGACAGCACATCATCCAGCACGCCGCCAAGCCCCGCCGATTGCACCGCACCGTCCAGCATCGCAGGCGAGCCGTTCGACAGGATCGCGGTGTTCATTCCAGCATCTTTCAGCGTCTTCAGCATCGCAGGCACCTCCGGGTAGGCCTGCAGTTCCCAGTAGAGATCCAACAGGCGCTGGCGCAGGGCGGCGTCACCGTCCAGCCCCGCGGCTTCCATCGCCCAGTCGAGCCCGTCCTGGGTCACATCCCAGAAATCCGCGTGCGCTCCGGTGATGGCGCGCAGCCAGGTGTATTGCAGCTGTTTCAGCCGCCAGTGGCCGGCCAGCTCCGCCCAGGTGTCCTGCAGATGCGGAAACTGCGGCTCGCCGGCGGCCTGGCGGGCGGCGGCTGCCACATCGAACAGGGTTCCGTAGGCGTCGAAGATACAGGTGGTGATCGGCATGGTTCCCTCCCTTGCGGCGAGACTTGCACGAAGGCGCCAGGCGGGCAAAGCCGGAAATTGTACCCATACGGGTTTACATCACGTCTGCGGGCGCTAGGCTGCGCCCCTTTATGAACCCGCAACCGATTGGAGGTCTCATGACCGGGGTAAAGAACGGCGACACCGTGCGCATCCATTACACAGGCAAGCTGACGGATGGTACCGTTTTCGACAGTTCCGAAGGACGCGACCCGCTGGAGTTCACCGTCGGCGCAGGCCAGGTGATTGCCGGAATGGATGCCGGTCTGGAAGGCATGGAACCCGGCGGCAAGAAGACGCTGGAAATCGCGTGTGCCGATGGTTACGGCCCGATCAATCCCGAGGCGCGCCAGCAAATCCCGCGCGAAGGCATCCCTGCCGACATCCCGCTGGACCTGGGCACGCAGCTGCAAATGCAAAGCCCCGAAGGCCATGTGCTGCCGGTCACTGTGGTCGAGGTGACCGAAGAGACCGTGACGCTCGATGCCAACCATTTCCTGGCGGGCAAGGATCTGGTTTTCGACATCGAGCTGGTGTCCATCAACTGATGCTGCGCCTGCAGGGCAGGGAGGTTCTCCCGCGCCCGCAGGTCCCCCGGCTGCCACGCCCAACGAGAGCGGGCTTCGCCAGAAGTCCGGCGACGGGCGGGAGTGCACCGCAGCCCCGAAGCTGAGCACTTCAGGCCCGCACGGCCCTACGGCTCAAAGAAAAAGGCGCCCTGGGGGCGCCTTTATTATCATGGCTGTCTGAGCCTGCTTACAGGTGATCCTGCTGCGGCATCCCCAGCACGTGGAAACCGCCATCGACCCGGATGATCTCGCCGGAGGTGCAGGCGCCTGCGTCCGACGCCAGGTAGACTGCGGTGCCGCCCACGGCCTCCAGCGTCGCGTTGTCGCGCAGCGGCGCGTTCTGAGCCGTGTGCTTGAAGGTCTTGCGCGCGCCGCCGATGGCCGCCCCGGCAAGGGTTTTCATCGGCCCGGGCGAGATCGCGTTCACCCGGATGCCCTCCGGGCCCAGATCGTTGGCCAGATAGCGGGTCGCCGATTCCAGCGCCGCCTTGGCCACGCCCATCACGTTGTAGTTCGGCACCACCCGGTTCGACCCCTGATAGGTCAGGGTCAAGAGGGTGCCGCCGTTGTCCTTCATCAGCGGGTAGGCGCGGCGCGCCACCTCGATGAAGGAATAGGCGGAAATATCCATAGAGTTCTTGAAGTTGGCGCGGGTGGTGTTCAGGAACCGCCCGGTCAGCTCCGACTTGTCGGAATAGGCAATCGCGTGGACCACAAAGTCGATCGTGGGCCAGCGCGCTGCCAGTTGCTCGAACGCGGTGTCCAGCGAGGCATCGTCGGTCACATCCACGTCGACCATGAAATCCGAGCCGACGCTCTGGGCCAGCGGCTCCAGCCGCTTGCCAAAGGCTTCGCCCTGATAGGTAAAGGCCAGCTCGGCCCCGGCGTCCGCCATGGCCTTGGCGATGCCCCAGGCGATGGAGCGGTCGTTGGCCACGCCCATGATAAGGCCGCGCTTGCCGGTCAGAAGTCCCGTCATCGCCATTTATCCCTTGTACTTGCTCAGAACCATCGAGCCGTTGGTGCCGCCAAAGCCGAAGCTGTTGGTCATCACCGAGTTGAGCCCGGCGTTTTCCACCAGATCAGTGGCAATCTCACCTGGCAGGATGCCTTCGGCGAGGGTGTCGACGTTGATCGACGGGGTGATGAAATCGTTGTCCAGCATGAGGAGGCAGAAGATCGCCTCCAGCGCGCCGGCAGCGCCCTGGGCGTGGCCGGTCATCGACTTGGTCGAGGAGATCGGCGGCACGCTGCCCTCGCCGAACACCCGGCGGGCGGCTTCAACCTCGCCGACATCGCCAACCGGGGTCGAGGTGCCATGCGCGTTGATGTAGCCGACCTTGCGGCCTTCGGGCAGGGTGGCCAGCGCCAGCCGCATCGCCCGCTCGCCGCCTTCACCGGACGGCGCCACCATGTCGTGGCCGTCGGAGGTTGCGGCAAAGCCGGTCACCTCGGCATAGATTTTTGCGCCGCGGGCCTTGGCGTGCTCCAGCTCTTCCAGCACCACGATGCCGCCGCCGCCGGAGATCACGAAACCGTCGCGGTCCTGGTCGAAGGCGCGGGAGGCTTTCTCCGGCTCGTCGTTCTTTTTGGAGGACATCGCGCCCATGGCGTCGAACAGGCAGCTGAGGGTCCAGTCCAGCTCTTCGCCGCCGCCGGCAAACATCACGTCCTGCTTGCCCATCATGATCTGTTCGGCGGCATTGCCGATGCAGTGCAGCGAAGTGGAGCAGGCCGAGGTGATCGAGTAGTTGATGCCTTTGATCTTGAACGCGGTCGCCAGGTTGGCCGAGATCGTCGAGGACATGCATTTCGGCACTGCAAACGGGCCAATGCGTTTGGTGGCGCCGGTTTTCAGCACCGTTTGATGCGCCGTCAGCATGGCCGAAGTCGACGGGCCGCCGGAACCGGCCACCAGGCCGGTACGCTCGTTCACCACGTGATCTTCAGACAATCCGGCATCGGCAATGGCCTGGCTCATGGCGATATGGGCATAGGCCGCACCCGGACCCATGAAGCGCAGGGTGCGCTTGTCCACGTGCTCAGCCACATCGATTTTCAGGGTGCCGGCCACCTGGCTGCGGAAACCGTGCTCGGCCATTTCCGGGCTGGCGACGATGCCGGATTTACCGGCTTTCAGCGAGGCGGTGACTTCTTCGGCATTGTTCCCGATGGAGGAGACAATCCCCAGACCGGTGACGACGACGCGGCGCATGTGCGTACTCCTGTTTCTGTGACTTTTGTCTTGCCGGAAAGCGTATCAGCTTTCGGACAGGGCCACTTTCATATCCTTGACCTGATAGATCACGTCCCCGTCAGCCTCGACGATGCCGTCGGCGACGCCCATGGTCAGGCGGCGGGTCTGCACCGCCTTGGTGAAGTTGACGCGGTAGGTCAGCATCTTGCGGTCCGGGCGCACCATGCCGGTGAGCTTCACCTCACCCACACCCAGCGCATAGCCGCGGCCCTTCCAGCCGCGCCAGCCCAGGTTGAAGCCGGTCAGCTGCCACAGGCCGTCCAGGCCCAGGCAGCCGGGCATGATCGGGTTGCCCGGGAAATGGCAGTCAAAGAACCACAGGTCCGGGGTGATGTCGAATTCTGCAATCACATGGCCCTTGCCATGCTCGCCGCCGTCACCGGAGATCTCGGTGATACGGTCCATCATCAGCATCGGCGGCGCCGGCAGCTGGGCGTTGCCCGGCCCAAACAGCTCGCCCCGCGCGCATTTCAGCAAATCGTCCTTGTCAAAGCTGCTGGGGTAATCGGCCATTCGGGCGCATCTCCTGCCTGGGGTTCGGGTCTATATATCTGGCGCTCTGTAGCATCGGGCCAAAGGGTCCTGCAAGGGGACCCCGCGTCACTTCCTGCGTTGAATGTGCCACAGGCGCACCGGAAAGGGGAGTTCAGCTGCGAATGAATTTCATTTGAAAAACCTTGGGTGTTGCTCCTATATATACGGTCAGCAACGCGATGCAGGACCTGCTCATGACGCCAAACAGCGAAGAAGTGGCCACACGCTGGCTGACAGAGGCCGGGCTGAGACCCACCCGGCAGCGGGTGGCGCTCGCCGAATTGCTGGTGGGCGACGGCAAGCACCGCCACATCACCGCCGAAAGCCTGTTCGAGTCGGCCAAGAAAAAAGGGGCCGCAGTGTCGCTGGCCACCGTCTACAACACCCTGCGCGCGTTTTGCGATGCGGGGGTGCTGCAGGAAATCCCGCTCGACGGCTCCAAGAGTTATTTCGACACCAACACCCACGACCACCCCCACTTCTTCTGGGAGGACGAGGGCAGGGTCAGCGACGCGCCCTCGCAGGATCTGGTGATTCACAAGCTGCCGGAAGCGCCCGAGGGGATGGAAATCGCCTCAGTCGATGTGGTGATCCGCCTGCGCAAGGTCTGACCGGCGGGCGCTCAGCGTCTCTCGGAGAATTTGATGCGCTTTGAATGCCGGGGACGCCTCCGGCATTTCTGTTTGGGCTGCCAGAATCACCGGCTCCTGCGCCTCCGTGTCGGTGACCGGCACCGCGCATAAGGCTTTGCCGTCATAGCTGATCCCGCCAGGCGGCTGGCTGTAGCTGATGCCCACCCCCTCGCCATTGGCCGCCAGACTGCGAAGCAGCTCCAAGGAACCCGCCCTGTGTGCAATCCGCGGCACCAGCCCCTGTGTCTTGAACAGACCCAGCATGTGCTGCACCGACAGCCCTTCCTGCGACAGTACCAGCGGGTGCTGCGCCAGTTCTGCCAGGGTTACGCCGGCTCGGTCCGCCAGCGGGTGCCCGGGCTGCACCAGCGCATGAGGGATTATTCTGTCCAGCTCCGCGCGGCTGAACGCCGCATCCAGGCCCAGATCATAGGTGATGGCGAGATCCGCCTCGCCATTGCTGAGCGCGGAAATCAGCGGCTCGAATCCGCAGGCGCGATGGCGGATATCCACGCCCGGCAAAGCCAGGCGCAGTGCTTGCAGAGCAGGAGCCAGCAGAAAAGGGGCCAGGTCGGAGAAACAAATCAGCGCCAGTTTCTGCGCGGCACCGGCTTCTTTCGGGTTTTCCAGCCGCGCCGCCTGATCCAGCAGCGCTTGCGCTTGTTCGGCAAACCGCCGCCCCTGCGGCGTCAGCGCCAGCGCCGTGCCGCGTCTGCGCAGGAACAGCGCGTGGCCCAGATGCTCCTCAATCCGGCTGAGCGCGGCGGAGAGCGCCGGCTGGCTCACATGCACGGCGTCCGCCGCTGCCGACAGGCTGCCGTGGCGGGCCACGGCGCAGACATATTCGTAGTGGCGCAATGTAAGATATAACATGAAGTGATGGGTAGCTTAGAAAGATGCGAATTGAAACTATATATCTGCCGCGGCAGGAATGGCGCATCGGATTTGCATCATTCAGCAGCGGAGGCAGCAATGGTCCACCCCCTTATTACCCCAGAACACGTCGAGCAGTACCAGCGCGACGGCGTGGTCCTGATCCGTGGTCTGTTCGCGGACCAGGTGGAGCTGCTGCGCGCTGGCGTCGCGGCCAATATGGAGAACCCCGGCCCTTATGCGTCGAACAACGAAAAGGCTGGCCAGACCGGCCGTTTCTTTGACGACTATTGCAACTGGACGCGCATTCCCGAATTCCAGCAGGCGATCAAAGACTCTCCGGTCGCCGAAGTCGCCGCCGACCTGATGCGATCCCAGTCGGTACAGATGTTCCATGACCATGTGCTGGTCAAGGAACCGGGCACCTCGATGGCGACCCCCTGGCACCAGGACGGCCCCTATTACTTCGTCGAGGGCGAGCAGACCATCAGCTTCTGGTCGCCGCTGGACGAGGTGAAAGAGGCCACCCTGCGCTGCGTGGCCGGCTCGCACAAATGGGAGAAGGAGGTGCTGCCGACCCGCTGGGTGTCGGAGGAGGATTTCTTCCCGGACGAGGGCCAGTACATGCCGGTCCCGGACCCGGATGCCGAAGGCATGACCGTGCTGGAGTACCCGATGCAGCCGGGCGATGCGGTGGCCTTCAACTACAAGACGCTGCATGGCGCCCGAGGCAATACCTCCGACTCGCGCCGCCGCGCCTTTTCGCTGCGGCTGGTGGGCGATGATGCCCGCTATGTCGAACGCCCCGGCCGCACCTCGCCGCCGTTCCCGGGCCATGATATGCAGCCGGGCCAGCGCCTGCGCGAGGATTGGTTCCCCATCCTGCTGCAGCGGTAAAAGGGAGGGGGCTTTGCCCCCTCGGCCTTGCGGCCTTCACCCCCAGAGTATTTTGGGAAAGATGAAAGCCGCAGGGGCTATTTCTTGAGGTCGCGCCGTATGCCCATGTTCTCGGCGTTGGAGAAAGAGCAGGTCTTGCAGATACCGAACTGCTTGAGGAAGCCGCGCTTGCGGGCGCGGGCCGCCTCGTCGGAGCGGTAGGCGGCCAGGAAGCCGTCCCGCTCCACATTGGGCAGCTGGATCACCTGATCGTAGTCGATGCAGCACAGCCCCAGATCGCCGTTCCAGAACACCACCGACTGGAACAGCGGCACCGTGCACAGCGCGTGGCTGGTGTGGCGCGGGTGGCGGCGCAGTTCCTTTTGGCGCGGCAGGAAATGGGCGAACTCGCGCTTCTGGTCGGCCGAGGTGTAGGAGCCGATCGAGAAGGTCTTGAACCGCACCCGGTCAAAGCCCGCCTCGCGCGCCCAGGCCTCCATCTCATCCATCTGCGGTTCGGAATAACTGGTCAGCAGAGTCTGCAGCACCGTGACCGGGGTCTTCATGCCCAGGTCTTTCTTGATCCTGAGGAATTCCTCGATGCTCGCCTTGACGTTATCGAAGTCGGAATTGACGCGGTAGACCTCCTGCGCCTCCTTTGAGAACCCGTCCATGCACAGGTTCACACGTGCCAGGCCCGAACGGATCAGCCGCTCGCTCATGTCCGGCGTCAGGCGGGTGGCGTTGGTCGACAGATAGGTGTCGTGGCCGTTTTCATGGGCATAGGCGATGAAATCCGGCAGATCCTTGTGCAGCGTCGGTTCTCCGGAGAAGCTGAAGTAGATCGCGGGCTTTTCCGGCTGGTCCTTGAAGTCGTCGATGATCTTGCGGAACACATGGGGCTTCATCATGCCGCGCTTGCGGCTCATCGCAAAGGTGACGGGGCAGACCGGGCAGCGCAGGTTGCAGCTGTTGGTGGCGTCGATGATGATGATCTTTGGCGGTCGGCGGAAAAAGGACAGCGGCAGCAGCCGGGCCATCAGATGCAGCGCCCGCTCATGCAGCCCGGGCGGCTTTGCGGGAAGGTCTGGCTGCGCGGTCGCCGGACTGAGGTCCGGCGCGGGGGCTTGATCTTTCATGCGAGGATCTCCGCAGGGGGCTGACGAACTCTACCTTAAAGGTCCGTGGGTGGCAGGCAACCATTTGTCGCGTCACGGTTTGTGAGCTTTACGTGAGCCTGCGGAGCGGGAATTCAAGTGCGTCGGCGGTTGCCGGCGCCAGATCCGCAAAACCGCTCTGCAGGAGCATCCTGCCGCAGCAGCGAATACCCGGGCCGGGCTTTGTCAACCGGTCCTCTGTAACGGCGGGTGTTGCTTCCGTCACGGTAGCTCAAAAATACTACGCAAATGCTTTGGGCCTGACCTGCGAACACTTCGCCGTTGGCATCTGCAGAACCTGCGTCATTCGCCGCGTGCAGGTTCGTTCGGATCGTTGGAGAACAATGCGATTTTATTGCCTTGAGGGTCGCGAAGGTAGCCGACATAAAACTGCCGGCTGTACGTGTCACGGAAACCCGGCTGCCCCTCGTCAAAGCCGCCAGCGGCAAGCGCTGCGGTGTGAAGCTCGCGCACCTGCTTTTGACTGCCCGCCTTAAATGCGATCATAACACCGTTCCCGGACGATGCGGGACGTCTGTCAATGAGCGTTCAAAACTGACCCGGTTTCAGCGTTTGAATTTGACCCACCCCTTGTGGCGCAAAGGCCCCAGGCGGGCCGCCCTCATATAGCGAGTCCGACTGGGGGCTTTGCTTGCGCGACGTTTATGTTTTTCTGCGTCGCTTGCTCTGTGCGAACCGGTATGACGTGTTGCCTGTCTCGATGATTGCGCAGTGATGGGTTACGCGATCCAGAAGCGCGGTTGTCATCTTGGCGTCACCGAAGACCGAGACCCATTCGCCGAACTCCAGGTTCGTCGTGATGATGACACTGGTCTTCTCATAGAGCTTGCTGATCAGATGGAACAGCAACGCGCCGCCGGACTTGGGGAACGGGATGTAGCCCAGCTCGTCGATGATGACGCAGTCCAGGGCCGAGAGCTGCCGGATGATCTTCCCGGCATTGCCCTCGGCCTGTTCCTTGATCAGGGCGTTGATCAGGTCGACGGCGTTGAAGAAGCGCGCCTTCTTGCCGTTGCTGATCAGGGTGGTTCCAAGCGCGATGGCGATGTGGGTTTTGCCGGTGCCGGTTCCGCCCACCAGGATGAGATTATGTGCCTCTTCTGTGAATTGGCCTGAGCAGAACGGCTCGATTTGGGGCTGGGTGACGGCGGCCGCGCTGTAATCGAAGGTGGCGAAGTCCTTGTGGTGGGGGAACTTCGCAATCCTCATTTGATACTGGATGGAGCGCACCCGCCGCTCTACAGTCTCAGCGTCGATCAGTTGCTTTATCGCTGTGGTCAGACTTGGTGGCTTGCGCGCGGACAGCAAATCATGGGCGCAAGCTGCCATCCCGTGCAGCCTCAGGGCGGTCAGTTGGTCGATGAGGGCGTTCATGCGGCAGCCTCCTCAGCCGAGCACAGCGTCTCATAGCGCTTGCAATCGGCCTCGGGCCGCAAGGTCAGCTGCGGATAGGTATAGGCGTCGCTGAGCGGCGTGATGACCGGCTCCACCAACTGGTTAATCAGGTTGATGATGGCGGGCAGGCGCAGGGTGTTTTGTTCCACCGCCAGTTCGCAAGCCGTCTCGACCACCTCGACCCCGTGATCCTGGGCCAGCAGAAGCAGATCGACGAACTCCCGATCCCCGCCTTTGCCGGCCATGTAGTGCTCCCTGATCTGATGCATGGCCTCAGGCAGTTGCCAGTCCACAAAGGGGGCGCCGTCGCGCAGGGCGCCGGGCTTGCGATCCAGCAGCGGCACGTAGTGCCAAGGTTCAAAATAGCTGACATTGCGGGTGAAGCGACGCTTGTGCTCGGCGATGACATCCTGGCCCGACACCAGCACGATCCGGCCTGCATAGGCGCGCAGCGACACATGTTGCCCCGCGAACCGGGACGGCACGCTGTAGCGATTGCTGGCATATTGAACCAGGCAGGTGGAGCGAACACGAACGGTCTTTTCCACGTATCCGTCAAATGCTCGCCCCAGAGGGCGCAGTTCGGCGCGTTCGTCTTCGAACAGCTCTGCAATCGTGCGATCCGATTGCTCGGGATGGGGCCGGTTTGCCAGCTCTTCACAGCGCAGGCGCAGCCAATCGTTCAGCGCATCGAGATCATCAAAGGCAGGTTTGGGCACAAACAACCGGCCGCGCAAAAACTGGACCTGGTTCTCGACCTGTCCCTTCTCCCAGCCCGCAGCCGGGGTGCAGGCCACCGGCTCCATAACGTAATGGTTCATCAAGGCAAGGAACCGGGGATGGAATATCCGGTCCTTGGAGCGGGAGACATAGGTCACCATGGTCTTGGGGTTGTCGATGATCACCCGGCGTGGAACCCCGCCATAGAAAGACAGCGCCTGCGCAAAGGCATCCAGCACCATCTCCTGGGCTTCGCCGGGATAGGCGACGACAAAGGGCTTGCGGCTGTGGCACAGGCGGAAATGGGCAACCTTCACCTTCTGCTCGATACCGCCCAGGACAACCCGTTCTTCGCTCCAGTCAAATTGCAGCGCATCGCCTGCCGCAAAATGCAGCGGGATAAAGGCCTCGCCCGAACCGGCACCGGCCCGCCTCAGATCGCGGACAAATCGCTGAACTGGCGAATAGGAACCGGTGTAGCCTTCCACCACGAGCTGCTCATAGAGCTTCTGGGCCGTCCGCCGCTCCCGGCGTGGTCGCTTCTGGTCCTGATCGAACAGCTCCTGAAGCCGAAGATCAAACCCGTTGCACAGTTTGTGCCGAACCGGCGGGGCCTGGCGCTGGTAGCTCGGCGGGCTCTCATCCTTCAGATACTTCTTGATCGTGTTCCGCGATAATCCCGTCGCCCGCGCAACAGACCGGATGCTGCGTCCCTCAACCAATACCCATCGTCGGATCTTCGACACGCTTTCCATCAGTAACACCTGCTCTTTCCTCCGCACTTTTTGTGCGGATGTTAACGAAAACAGGTGGGTCAATTTTACTCGCTCATAACCCACCCAAGTGGGTCAATTTTGCACGCCGATTCACAGTCCGGAGGACGTCAAACGGTTCCCGAGCCGGTAGCAACCGCCTGGATCCACATAGCAGAATCTGCTCAGGTTAAGTCGCTAATCTGAATGCTTCGGTATGCGCACGCATGGCGACAGCATGTTTGGGCGGATTGCGGACCTTCGCTACGATTGCAGTGCTGCTGCGTACCAGGCGGCAAAACGGCCGACCACGGCTGCCAGCTCAAATTTCTTTCCGCCCATAAACACAATGGTGAGCTCAGCCACCGATTTGTGCAACCAGGCCCTTCAACGGCTATTTCATGTTTGATGGCGTTTTCAACATACCTGGAACTCGAAAAACAACGAGATGCCGTACGAGCTCACTGCCCTCCGGAACATAGGAATTTGTCCAAATGCACTCTTCCAAACTCGGGGGAGGTCCTGGTCGATCGACCAATTCGAGGATGCCGAGCAGTCCGAGCTTAGGCCCTGTTGCCTGATAAGCGACGGCCTGTGCACGATACTTGCGAGCGACGGCATCATCAACTACCCCCTCGTGTTTTTTGAGTTCGATTACGAACTGCACCTCGCCGAAATCAACATAGAGATCTGACCGCCCAATCGCTACGCCTGGTACTTCGGGAAGAATGCTGACGGCTGGCATTGTCGCTCGCAGCCAAACCCTAAGATCGCGTTGCAGATCGTTCTCAACCGCGTCAGCTCTCCTTAAATACGCCCCATGGTCACCAATTTGTGCGAAATCAGCATTCTGGCGGTCCTCGCAAAAAATCACGATCTTCTGAACTAGTTCATCGAACGCTAAACGCTCGGCTCCCTGATAGTCTGCTGCATCAGACAAGTCTTTAGATATCGCCTGGCAAATTTTCTGAACAAATGGCCGTTTCTTTCCTTGTCCTCCGCTCACTTTGTCCGCCAGCGCATTCTCCAACGCTCGGGCCATTTCTCTAGGTACCTGCCTCAGATAGCTGCTGTCTTGGAGGACAGCGCTGAGCGCAGGAAATGCGACGTCCTCCTCGTCTAGTCGCGCCGAGAAACTCTCCTCAGTCTGCTTTGCGATCCTATCTTGCAATGCCTGTGCAACCGGACGCTCAACCGGCGTCCACTCTTCGTCTTCCAGGAAATCGTGAAGGTGCGCGGCAAGCCCCTTCCTACGTATGAACGCTGCCTCTATCCGTGGAGAAAAAAGCACATGAAGGGCACCTCCAATGATAACCGTCTGCTCCGCGTCGTATATGGCGAGGACCTGTTCCAGTATTTTGCCCGCATAGCGCCAGCTTTCGCGATTGATATCGTCATTGACAGATCTGAGTAGACGGAGCAACGACCACCACTCGACTTCACGATCCATTCGGGGTTTGAGCCAGTTAGGTGCCTGGCCTAACCCCAATTGGTCGTGCCGTTCAGCCAATAGACGCCCGAGCTTTTCGATCCGCTCTGAAAGCCCCTCATCTACGCCAGTGGAGAAGGAAAGGACGATATCGATCACAGCGAGCTGCACTTCGGCATCGAGTCGGCTCGCATCTCGGCGTAGGATACTCTTGAAAAGGGCTCGCGCTTCGCGCATCCCCGCTTCAATCTTAGCCATTTCGGCGGCGTTAAGTGCATTGGCGAAAGCGATCATCGCAAGTTCGAACGATGCCTCGTCTGCCGCTTCGTCGTTTGCCTGAAGTCGAACTAAGATGTCCCGAAGTTCGGTGTCCCCCCACTGATGATAGGCTACGCCGACTATTCGCGCGGCATGCTGCGCGAATAGGCCATCGTCGTCACTCTTCAATCCGTCAAACAGGAGTAAAGTCCGCAGTTTTGTTCGTCGATCCTCCAGTCCTAGGCGGAACAGAGCTTCGAGAGCATATGCTGCAGTCAGTGCATCATTCCCAGACTGCCGCCCTTCGGCCCGGAAGACCAAGGCCTCTATGAGCTTTGGGCACGCCACCGCCCTCAGTTCTGGGTTAGCCAAGAACGCATTCGCAGCGTCTCGAAAGACTGTTGGACTGTTGGCCTTGAGGAAACCATCCGCGACAAGTTCAAGCAGTACGGACTGCTCCTGCACCGACCCACCTCGGAGACTTTCCACAAATACGTCCAGAAATGGACTGGCGATGATAGCGTCCCGATCCTGGAGAATCGCGTCGATCCCCCCTAGTTCGACGATTGAAGGGATCGTGCCATTCGCAACGCTCGCCTCAAGTGCAGCGCTCACGCTCATCCCGGCCGCCATAGCCGGGCCTTACCAGACATAGTTTTCGCCTCGGGCGATGCGGCATCGCCCCTTTCCTAACACTCCGACGATTTCGTCCACGTTGGTACCGGCTACGATAACTTGCAACCCGTCCATCTCCTCCGCGATCTTTCTCAGCTCAGCGAGAAGCGCTTCGAGATTCACCTTGGCCACCTCTTCCTTACCGGGAGAGTCAATAATCAAAAGTCCCGGATGTCGGCCGATACCCAGCTGTGGCCCAACCCGCAAGAGCGCGATTACGGTTGCCAAGCGGAGCCTCAATCGCTCGCCAGGTGTCACTTTTGAGAAACTCGTAGCTGCTCCACCCTTTTTGATCGACATAGACGCGTTGCTACTCAGGCTCACCAATTCTAGTGCCTCTATGCCCAACTGTTGTCCAAGCGGTAGGATTTCGTCGTCAAGGGCCTTTAGAATATCCACCCGCCCCTTATTATAGGCTTTCTCCGTTTCCTTCACTGCAATCGAAATTAAGTCCTCGTCCGGGTCCACCTCGACCTTTGCTGGCGAAGTGCTGCGTTCTTTCAGAGCCCCTTCCAATCGTGCCAATTCAAGTTCAGCGTTTCGCTTCGCGGCAAAGTCCGCCCCCTTTGACATTTCATTCAATTCTGATTGCGCTTCGGAAAGTTTGGCAGAAGCAGCGTTGGCCGCCGCTGTAGCTGCTTTGCTATCAGCTGTGGCGCGTTCTGTAGCAGCTTTCGATGCGGCGGCCCTCGCTTCTGCGGCTTCCAGGGTCTCGCTCACATCTTCGAAACGGTCTTTCGGGATAGTTTCCGCGCAAAGCGAGCACGCCAGATCAGATGCTTCGGCCTTGACCCGAGCTGCGGCAACCTTGGTCTCGCACCGTGGGCAGCATTCGGGGTTCAAGCCATTGAAGAACTCCGTAGCGACAATCGTCTCTCGAAGGTTTCGAACTGAACGTTCATCCTGCAGTGCAGCCTCTCGCACTTGGCTGGCTTCAGCTTGTGCTTTGGAGGCCTGAGCTTGCAACTCGGCGAGCTTTCGCGTTGCCAAGGCGACCGCTTTTCCTGCCTGCGTTAACTCTTCTGCAGTGGTAGCCTCGGTAGGCAACTCTGCGATGTGTTTGCGCTTAGCTTCGATCTCGGCTTCTAAGCGCTTGATTGCGGCTTCAGTATCGGCCTTAGAGCTCTGTATCGCCCGATCCCTTTTTTTGCGCTTCTGTTCAAGCTCCTTTTTCGCCGTCGTGGCGAAGATCTTGGTACTCGCCCAGGGGAAACCGACATACATCTGCAGCATGCGTGCTGGGAGACCGCCCATCTGAGTATCCGCTAGAAGGAAATTATGTTCGCCCCCGAGATAGAACACGTTCGATTGTGCGAGCCACCCGTGCTCAACGACACCCTTTTCACTTTCATCTCCCTGCATTGCGGGCAGAACTTCTAGTTCGAGCGCACTCATCATGAACCGGGCCATCACGAGAGCGAACCCCTCGTCGGAGGTAAAGCTCTCTAGCGGGTGGTACGTGTTGTCCGGAGCACGGCGCTCGAGACGGCCGTTTGGATCACCGTTGACCAGATCGAAAGCAATCCTATACCGCTCATCGTCCACAGAGAATTCCAACGTTACATGCGAGAGCCAACTACGTACATCATCCTGGAGATTCTTCGTCGCACCGCGCAGGCACCACAAGACGACTTCCAAGACGGTAGATTTCCCGCGAAGGTTGACTTCGCTGGTCACGGCCCAGACTCCAGAACCTAACCCAGCCCACTCGAAGTCGATCGTACCCGTTGTCTTGCCTTTCTTCTCGCCTGCGAATGCAATTCGTTCGATCACGAAGGATCGAGCTGGGCGTGCCGCGCGATCAGGCGCGATCCCCCAGCGGCGAAGTCTATTGCTTGCTTGTTCTGGAGACAGGTTCGCTTTGTTTGCAATCGTCTCAAGCCAGTTTTGGCTCATGCCGGCCCCCGCTTTCAAGATTTTTTATCCGATCGAGCACGCGGTCCGATATCGATCTAATGGGCTGCGATAAATCGGTTTCGGCGTATTCTTTCTGAAGGTACTGGCGATCCTTGAGTGCCGTGCCGCCTTGTCCACCCGCAACATCGGCAACCAGTTGGGCGCGATCCCTGTACCATGCCAATTCCGGCGCTGCATTTGCGAGCGTCTCCATCGCTTCTAACCCCCGTTGGGTAAGGAGATATAGGTGACGTTGGATGTGGCCGGGCTGGCCAATTCTTTTAACTCGGATAAGGTCCGCGGCTCGAAGAATTGCCAAAGCATTGTCTAGTGGCTCAAATGCTCCGAAATGGTAACGGATCATAGGCAAATGGCGAAGATCCGGCTCACGGTCGTCGAAGATACGTTTTGCTGTATCAAAGAGTTCTTCGGCGCCGTCGTTTTCGTAGGCATTTAACAACTCATTCGCCAGATAATCGGGATACCGCATCCAGAAGTCTAGAGCTTGTAACCGTGCTTGCCCGTCCAGGATCGCAACGATGTCTTCGTTCCACTTGCCGGGTTCCGGATCTCTGCCGCCAGCGGCGATGCAGGCCAAGAGCCGTACGGCGCTTTGTCGATCAGATGACTTTTCCATTTTCTGGTTGGCTGCTGCAAGTGCACTTAGGATTCGGCCAGGAAAAGATGACAACTAGGCAATGGCTTACTCCTGAAGTGTCTTAATAATTTTGCCTAACTGTTCGCCTTTAAGGAGTAATTGTCAACGATTGAACTCAATGCAGCTGCGGCGAATGGCAGGAACGGCGGGCCGTGATGCGGCATACCAACGCGGGGCCAATGTCCGGAAGGCACCGAGAGTGTCAGGCAGCGGGAGGCCGGAGGGACCATGCGGTTCGTCTGCTTCAGCAGTTTCGCCATGGCATCGAGAGATGACGGTCAATTTGCCAGTTGCTTACAGACAAAGTCGGCGCGTGTTACAATATCGGCGCGCAGCAGCTCCGTGATCTCGTATCCGAGTTCAGTGTAGGTCTCGCGCATGACGGCGCAGGTCGCTTCGGCCTCGGCGCGGGTCTGCTTGCGCTCGGCGTCCTGCGTGAAGATCTCGTCCCAGAACGGTGCCAGGAAGACCCGTGCGTTGTAGCGGACTGCCTTGGCTGCTGCGGCGACGTGGGGCGGCACGGGGAGGCCGCAGAGCTTAAGGTAGCCCATGATGTCGGGAAAGCCGCGGCGGGCGAGCTCAGTGATCAGGCTGGTCTTGCCCGCACCGGGGCCGCCCGTCACGACGAAGAAGTGGTCGCTCATGGGCCATTTTCGGGTTTGACAGGGGGAAGGGGCTGCGAAGCAATCAACACGTCGAAAGGCGCGGATCAAAGCAACATGAATTTTCGTAGGGGAAACAGCACCCGTCCGCGTGGCAGAGGCAACTTCTCTGACGAAAAAGGCAGAGCTATCTGGTGCTTTTCAGCCTTGTTCCGCAGATATGCGGCTCGCGAGATGGCAGTGCTGCCGGTTGCACATGTGAGCGCAGCACTTAATCGGCGTATCGTTTTCGGAGATTTTTTGAAGATTTGGTGGAGCCTAGGGGAGTCGAACCCCTGACCTCTTGCATGCCATGCAAGCGCTCTCCCAACTGAGCTAAGGCCCCAAACCTGTCCGCTTTTCGGTGTCCGTTCCGTCGCCGGTGCGGCCCGTCTTGCGGTGTGAGCGTCGTTTACGGGACGGCGGCGCGGGCTGCAAGCGGAAAATGCGCCGGGGTCCAAATTTTTTCCGGGCCAGGCCGGAGCGCGGTCCGGGGAAGGCCATGCGCTTCCCCGAACAGCTTGAATGGCCTCAGGAATTGTCCTCAGGCGACGACATGTCGGCGATGTCGTCCAGCGAGACGTTGTCGTCATCGTCGTCATCATCCAGGACATCATCGCCCAGATCGACATCGACGTCGTCGTCATCATCCAGGACCACGTCATCCGCGTCCATGTTCTCTTTGGCCTTCAGGGTGGCCGCGTCTTCGGCATCCGCCTCGATCATCCGGGTCTTGCCGGTGTCCAGCTCGACAACCTCGCCGGTATAGGGGCTGACGATCGGGTTCTTGTTCAGGTCATAAAAGCGCTTTCCAGTGGTAGGGCAGACGCGCTTTACACCCCATTCTTCCTTGGGCATGTGGATCCCCTTGATTTACTGGTGAGTCGTATCGACAATTCCGGTGCCTTGCCATATGAGGGGGGCACTGTCAAAGCCTTTGCCTGGAAGGGGGCGCGCATGGCCGACTATCATCTGCCCGGAGATCCGCCGGTGCCGCTGACCTTGCGCCGGTCAGCCCGGGCGCGGCGGATCAGCCTGCGGATCTCCTCGCTCGATGGGCGGGTGACGCTGACCCTGCCCAAAAGCCTGCCGGAGGACACCGCGCTGGCCTTTGCCGAGGAAAAGGCGGACTGGATCCGCGGCCATTTGCAAAAGCACCCCGAAGCAGTGCAGGCGGGGTTTGGAACAGTGCTGCCGGTTGACGGCCAGAACCGCGTGGTAGAGCGCGCCCAGGGGCGGCGGATCCAGCTGGAGGCGGGCCGGATCGCGGTGCCGGGGAACAACCCGGCACGGCCGCTGCAACGCTACCTGAAGGAGCTGGCACGCGACCGGCTGGCCGAGGCGTCAGACTACTATGCCGACCGGCTCGGCAAGGGCTACAGCCGCCTGACCTTGCGCGACACCCGCTCACGCTGGGGCTCCTGCACCGCGGACGGCGGGCTGATGTATTCCTGGCGGCTGATCCTGGCGCCGCCTGCGGTGCTGCGCTATGTGGCTGCCCACGAGGTCGCGCATCTGCAGGAAATGAACCACTCGCAGGCCTTCTGGGACACGGTGGAACGTATCCACGGCCGCTGGCAGGCCCCCCGCGCCTGGCTGCGGGAAAACGGCGCCAGCCTGCACCGCTACCGGTTCGACGAATAAACTCAGTGCTTTGCGGGCCGGGCTGCGCGGGCTAAGCTCGCGTCACGTTTCCGTTTCCAGTTGCCCCGGTTCCAGAGGCCAGCCCGTGCCAGACAAACCGCAAAGACGCCTTGCTGCCATCTTCGTGCTGGATGTCTCCGGATTCAGCCGCCTGATGGCCGAGGACGAAGCCGGCACGCTCAATCAGGTCCTGGCGCAGCAGCAAAGCCTCATCGCACCCGCGATCCGCAACCACGAGGGCCGCATCGTCAAGCTTATGGGCGACGGGGTGCTCGCCATCTTTCCCAGCGTGATTTCAGCGGTTCAGGCCGCGGCAGAGGTTCAGGCAGGTGCCGCCCGCAACCGGCATCTGCAGCTTCGGATCGGCATCACCCTGGGTGAGGTGATGATTGCCCGGGGCGATGTCTACGGTGACGACGTGAATATCGCCGCTAGGCTGGAAGCGCTGGCGCCGTTGGGCGGTGTGGCGCTGTCGGCTGCTGCCTACGGGCAGGTGCAGGGCCGTATCCCCTATGCGTTCGAGGATCTGGGCCTGCATGAGGTCAAGAACATTCCCGAACCGGTGCATGTCTATGTTCTGGGCCAGGAACTGACCTCGCTGCCCAGCCTGCGCCGCAGCCCTCCGCCGCCCAAGCCTGAACGGGCCAAACCGCGCCAGGGCCTGCGGCCTGCGGTGCTGCTTCTGGCCGGGGTGCTTGGGGCCGCAGCCGCCGCGGCGGGCCTTTGGGGCTGGCAACAGACGGCCCGGCAGAACAGCGTTGCCACGGCGGCACCGGGCAAGCCGGCCGCGGCCTCGTTCGAGGGCCGCCCGGTCATCGCCGTGCTGCCCTTCACCTCCGAAAATCTGCAGCCCGCTTTTGCCCAAATGCTGTCGGAGGAGGTGATCCGCAGCCTGGCACCGGCCGAAGGGATACGCATCATCGCCCCCGCCAGCGCCCGCGCAGCCGAGGGCCTGCTGCCCGCCGAAGCAGCCGCGCTGCTGGAGGCGGATTTTGTGGTCACGGGTCATCTGCCGGGGCCGCTGCAGGACGGGGTGTCTCTGGAAATTCTACAGGCTGGCGCCGGGGCAGAGCCTCTCAGCATCCTTCCGCCCCAGCCTCAGCCGGCGGTCTCCGCCCTCGCACCGGAGCTGGCGGCCAGCATCGTCCGCTATTTCGGCAAACCGCTGCCTGATTTCGAACGTTCTGAGATCGGCGGCGCTGCTGTTCAGAAGTTGTTCACCGCGCGTCTCTTGATGCAGCAGGGCGACAGCAGCGGCGCGAAGCAGTCCTTGCAGCGGGCACTGCAAATGGTACCGGACTGGCCGGAGGCACAGGCGCTTGCCGCTATGTGGCATCTGGATCCTCTGACCGGCCCGGTGGCCCGCCTGCCGCAGCGCGCCGCTGAGGCTGGGCGGATGACCGCGGGTCTGCCGCCGCAGGCCGAGGTGCTGGGCCTGCGGGCGCTGGCGGCGCAGTTTGCCGGTCAATCCGCTGAAGCGCTGCAGCACGCTGAAACCCTGGCCGAAGACTTTCCCAATGATGCCTCGGGCCAGCTGACCCGCGCCTGGCTGCTGCATCTGGCGGGGCAGGGCGGTGCGGCGCAAAAGGTCCTGGACCAGGTGCGACGCCTCAACCCGGTGCCGCAGCCGGCCGTTCTGACGGTGCAGTCCGCCATCCGCCTCGCCGCCGGGCAGGAGGCTGAGGCTGCCGCCGCCGCCGCCGAGGCCCTGGCGCTGGAACCCGGGGCCCAGCATGCACTGGTTCTGCACTGCGCCAGCCTTGCCGCCCTCGGCAGCTTTGAGGAGGCGGCAGCGGCCTGCGGCAAACTCTCAGGCGCGCCGCTGACGGTGGATCAGGCAGCGGCCGGCTTTCCGTATTCCGCTCAGGCGCCGCTGCGGCGGCT
Source organism: Leisingera sp. ABM4_103 (assembly GCF_056158685.1). Taxonomy (NCBI): domain Bacteria; kingdom Pseudomonadati; phylum Pseudomonadota; class Alphaproteobacteria; order Rhodobacterales; family Roseobacteraceae; genus Leisingera; species Leisingera sp. ABM4_103. The sequence goes on from NZ_JBSWTU010000005.1 coordinate 2,046,607, forward strand.
GCGCACCGGCCTCAGCCTGGCCGGGCTGTCCGGCCGCCCTTGACCGGTTCCGCGGCTGGCCGCCGCCGGTACGCGTGCGGATCTGCCCGCTTGACCGGGGCGTGTTTTGTGATCACATGAGCGCATGAACCTGACCGCCCGCTCTTCCCAGGACGCCGCCACAGCCTCCGCCCCGGCCCATGACCGCGTCTACCGCGCCTTGCGCACCCGCATCATGCATGGCGAGATCACGCCCGGCGCCGCACTCACCCTTCGCGGTATCGGCCGCGAGTTTAACGTCTCGATGACCCCCGCGCGCGAAGCGGTGCGGCGGCTGGCCGCCGAAGGCGCGCTGTTCCTGTCCTCCTCGGGCCGGGTGTCGACGCCGGAGCTGTCCAATGAACGGATCGAGGAATTGGCCGCCCTGCGCGCGCTTCTGGAGGTGGAACTGGCCAGCCGCGCCCTGCCGCGGGCCCATATCGCCCTGATCGACCGTCTGCAGATGATCAACACGACGGTGGCCGAGATGGTCTCCAAACGCGATGCAGTCGGCTACATCCGCACCAATCTGGAGTTTCACCGAACCCTCTACCTGCGCGCCCAGGCGCCGGCGATGCTGGCAATGGCTGAAACCGTCTGGCTGCAGCTCGGCCCCACCATGCGGGCGCTTTACGGCCGCCTGCGCCGCACCGACCCGCCGCAAAACCACCGCCTGATCATCGCCGCGCTCAAGGCGGGGGATGAGCCGGGCCTGCGGCTGGCAGTGCGTTCCGATGTCACTCAGGGGCTGCGGCTGCTGGCGGGTTAGGGGGGGGCAGGTCTCAGCTCTTCTCCAGCGCCGCCCGCAATGTATCGGTGGCGCTGTCTGAGGCTTTCGGAACGATCCGGTACAGCGCGTTGACCAGGCAGAACAGGGCGAACCCCAGCAGGCCAACGCAGAGGGCCGTCACCAGAATTCGGCCGTATACCTTGTCATGCAGCCAATCGAATGCACTGCCGATGCCGCCCGCAGGCGCACTTGAGGCGGAGAGTGCCGCCTGCAGGATCAGCAAGCCGATGATGGCTATGACCACGCCGTTCGCGGCCACACCAGCCTTCAGTGCTGTATTCATGTGAAGGGTTGCCGGGTTGGCGCGCAGGTGGTCGCGGTAGCTTTCCCGCCATGCCTTGCGGATGTAATACCCGCCGGCCCCAATGGTCAGGAGTCCCGCCACCGCCAGCGCGGTCTGCCCGGCAGCGCTGTTGAAATAGCCGCTCAGGCCGCCGCCGCCCTCGGACGCCTCGCCGGATCCGGTCAGCACCGACAGCGCCAGAATGCCAAGGCCCAGGTGGATCAGTCCGGTCACGATCATCCCGGCGCGCGCGATCAGCCCCTTGGCGCCGCTGCCATAGGCCTCCAAATCCCAGAAGCTGTCCACCATGCGCCAGACCGCATAGGCAAACAGCCCGATCGTGATGAGGATGATGACCGCCGTGCCCCAGCCGCCTTGCAGCCATTCCAGCGCCGCGGCCGTGCCCTTGGCCTCGCCGCCCTGCCAGATCGACCACAGCGACACACCGGCAATGGCCAGATAAACCAGGGCCCGGCCCGCATACCCGGTCCGCATGATCGGCACTGCCCAGGCAAAATCCGAAGGGTCCACATCCTGCAGGCGCTTGCGGCGGGCGTCGTTAAAAAAGCTGTCGGTTGTCATGGCATCAAATTCCGGCTGGGCAAAGGGAGAGCTCTCCCTACCTCAATGCGCCAAACCCGGATTTGTTCCCGCAGGCCACCCGCGGCGGCGGTCAGGCCTTGCAACAGCAAAGCCCGGCGCAAAGGCCGGGCTTTGAGTTTCACCAAACTGTCCGGGCGGTTACGCCGCCAGCCCCTTAGAGCCGATGTCCAGGAATTTCTGGCGCCGGTCCTTGACCAGTTCGGCTGCGTCCTTGTCCTTCAGCTCGTTCAGCATCTCCTGGATAGCTCCGCCCACGGCCTGAATCGCCGCCTTGGGATCGCGGTGCGCGCCGCCCAGCGGTTCCGGGATGATGCGGTCGTTGACGCCCAGCTTGTTCAGATCCTGCGCCGTCAGCCGCAGCGCTTCCGCCGCTTCGCGCATCTTCTCCGCATCCTTCCACAGGATCGAGGCGCAGCCTTCGGGGCTGATCACGGAGTAGATCGAATGCTCCAGCATCGCCACCCGGTTGGCGGTGGCAAAGGCCACCGCGCCGCCGGAGCCGCCTTCGCCGATGATTACTGAGATCAGCGGCACGCCGATCTTCAGGCACATCTCGGTCGAGCGCGCAATCGCTTCCGACTGGCCGCGCTCTTCGGCTCCCTTGCCGGGGTAGGCGCCGGCGGTGTCCACAAGGGTAATCACCGGAAGGTTGAAGCGGCTGGCCATCTCCATCAGCCGGATCGCCTTGCGGTAACCCTCAGGCCGCGCCATGCCGAAGTTGCGCTCGATCCGCGATTTGGTGTCGCTGCCCTTCTCATGGCCGATCACCATTACCGGCTGGTCGTTGAAACGCGCCAGGCCGCCCATCACCGCCAGATCATCGGCAAAGTTCCGGTCGCCCGCCAGCGGCGTGTACTCGGTGAACAGCGCCTCGATGTAGTCCTTGCAGTGCGGCCGCTCGGGATGGCGCGCCACCTGGCATTTGCGCCAGGGCGTCAGATCTTTATAGAGGTCCTTCAGCAGCTGCGCCGCCTTGGCGTCCAGCGCTTTGGCCTCGTCCGCCACATCCATTTCCTCATTCGCGCGCGCCAGCGCCCGCAGCTCTTCCGCCTTGCCCTCGATTTCGGCCAGCGGTTTTTCGAATTCCAGATACTGGGTCATGTTGCCTCTGCTCTGCAGGTTTGCAGCTATATGGCCTCCTGCGCCGCAAGATGCAACTCAGCAAGATTTGTGATCTGCTGCCGTGGCATCAGATGAGGGCAGAGAATGAGAGGGGAGGCGCCGCCGATGGCAGCCAGCTACGAAGACCGGATCCTGCGGGTCCTGGCCTATATCCACGACAACACCGACGGCGACCTGTCGCTGGACCGGCTCGCGGATGTGGCGGCGATGTCGCGGTTTCACTGGCACCGGGTGTTCCGCGCCCTGACCGGCGAGACCTGCGCCCAGGCCGTGCGCCGCATCCGCCTGCACCGGGCAGCCAGCTGGCTGGTGATGTCGGACATGCCGATTGCCCGGGTGGCCGCCAGGGCAGGCTATCCGAACCAGGGCAGCTTCTCCCGCGCATTCTCCGACTCCTACGGCAGCAGCCCGGCGGCCTTCCGCCGCGACGGCCAGGTGCGGCTGCCGAACCCAACCCTCAGAACAGGAAGCTATCCGATGCATGATGTGATCACCCGCACCGACCCCGCCCGCCGCCTCGCTGGCCTGCCGCACAAAGGCGCCTACCATGAAATCGGCAAGAGCTTTGAGGCCCTCGGCGCGATCTGCGAAAGCCGCCAGCTCTGGCCGCAGCTGGGCGCCGTGCTGGGCGTCTATTTCGACAGCCCCGACGACGTCCCCGAGGCGGATTTGCGCAGTTTTGCCGGGGCGGAGTTCACCGGCGATGCTCTGCCCGATGGCATGGAAGAGGTGACCCTGCCCGGCGGCCGCGCCGCCGTTCTCACGTACAAGGGACCCTATTCCGGCCTTGCCGCCGCCTATCACAGCCTGTTCGGCAACTGGCTGCCCGGGTCCGGAGAGGAACCCGCCGACCAGCCTTGTTACGAGGTCTACCTCAACGATCCCCGCGACACCGCGCCAGAGGATCTGCTGACTGAGATCTGCCTGCCCTTGAAGTGAGGACACCGCCCGCCCTCTCCCCGAGGGCGGGCCGCTCGCCTTACTGCGGCCAGATCACCGGATAAAGTGAAGCCACCAGCAGCAGCGCCATGGTCCAGTTGAACAGCACCAGCCGCCGCGGGCTGGTCAGGAACCGCGCCATCTGCTGGCCCAGCACCGTCCAGGAGCCGACCGAGGGCAGGTTGATGGCGCCGAATATCACCCCCACCAGCAGGATCGCCATCAGGGTCTGATCCGGCGTGTAGGCGCTGATCGCGGTCAGCGCCATCGCCCAGGCCTTGGGGTTCACCCACTGAAACGCTGCCGCCTGCAGAAACGTCATCGGGTGGCCTTCCGCCCCCTTCGCCTCCACCGGCGCTGCGTTGGCGATCTTCCACGCCAGCCACAGCAGATAGATGACCGACACCACTTTCAGCACCGTGTAGCTCACCGGGAAGGCGTCAAACACCTGCACCAGCCCGGCGCCCACCAGCAGCACCATGAACACGAACCCCAGCGCCACCCCCAGCATATGCGGGATGGTGCGGCGGAAGCCGAAATTGGCGCCGGAGGCCATCAGCATCAGGTTGTTCGGCCCAGGCGTGATCGAGGAGACAAAGGCGAAAAGCGCCAGCGCGGTGAGGAGTTCATAAGTCATGCGCAGAATGCTTGCGTGAAAACTGCCAAATGTAATTGCGTTTTGCAGCGCCCTGTCTCTATTTTCGCAACTAATGGCGAAAAGTGATCGAATAAACCAGCATATATTGCAAGAGCTCTCCCGCGATGGCCGGATCAGCAACCTGGAGCTGGCCGAGCGTGTGGGGCTGTCACCCTCCGCCTGCCTGCGCCGGGTGCAGGAGCTGGAGCGCGCAGGCGTCATCACCGGCTACCGCGCGGTGCTGGACCGGCAGAAGATGGGGGTCGGCTTTGTCACCTACATCGGTGTCGGCCTGGGCGAGCACACCAAGGAGGCGCAGGAAGCCTTTGAACGCGCCATGCAGGCGGCCCCGGAAGTGGTGGAATGCCATAATATCACCGGCACCATTGAGTACCTTTTGCGGGTCGAATGCGCAGACCTGCCCAGTTACAAGAAATTCCACACCGATATCCTCGGCACCTCGCCGTATGTGACCGGGATAACGACCTATGTGGTGATGGGCTCGCCCAAGGACATGCGGGCGTGACCCTTGGCAGCTTCGGGATTTGAGTATTTAGGGAAAGATGAAGCGCAACTGCCTTTCATCTTTCCCTAAATACTCACTGCGCTGCAGCCGCGGCAAGCGCGACGAAGGTGTTGCGTACCCGCCGTACGCTGCTTGCACCACATCTTAAGCGACCTCAGGCAGTCTTGCCCGTGATCGCGATCACCCGCCGGGGCTTGGCTCCCCGGCACCCTTGGAACAGGGCTCCCGCCTGGCAGCGGGGCCGTGCAGAGACAACGTTTAGCATGGGGGCGGATACGCCCGTCCATCTCCGCCATATTGGCGGCGCCGCCAATCCTTACCGCCATCGCTCAACTGGAACATGGCAACAGGCAAATACAAACCAGACACACCGGCAGGTCAGCGGCCTTGGCCGGGCTAAGGTGCGTGCACCTAAAGGCGGGCGCTTCCGTCCCCCCTAAAGAAGCGCTTTGACCGCAATCTCCGGCGAGGCCAGAACCGGCACCGTAACCCGCTGCCGCAGCAGCTCCGCCGCCCCGGCCATCGAAGCCTGTGCCAGCACCATGCAGGCAAAATCCATCGCTCCCATTGCCTTGACGGTATCCGCCGCGATGGCCGCAGCGAAGCCGGCGTCATCCCCGGCTTCAAACAGCGGCCAGTGATGGCCCAGCTCCAGGCAGGTCAGCTGCGGATCGCGCGGCCCGAACGCCCGCCGCAGCAGCGCCTGCGAAGGGTCCGCGGTGCTTTCCAGGCAATAGGCCATCAGCACCGGCCCGCCAATGCGCTCGGCCTCTTGCATCATCGGCCAGTCGATGCGGGTGGCGCCGGCTTCCTCCGCCGCCGGACCCAGGGTGGTGCAGGTGCACAGCACCGGCCCATCAGCCGCCGCAACGGCCGCGGCAATCTCGGCCCGCAGTTCGGCATCAATTCCGCCCTGCGCCCGTGTCAGCCAGCCGGCGCGCACCTGCTGGTCCAGATCCGCCCCCGGCGCCAATGCCCGAAAGGTCTCCACATGCACCTCCGCCGTATGCAGCAATGTCAAATCCGGCATCAATCTCTCCAACCAGAAAGGGCGCCCCGCCGGGACGCCCTTGGAATCTTTAGCCGCGGACCGGCGTCAGCTGCCCGCGATCAGCTCGGCCTGCGCCACAATCACTTCAGCCTGCTTGATCGAGGCGATGTCGACAAGACGGCCCTTGTAAACGGTTGCGCCGGCGCCGGAGGCCTTGGCCTCTTCCATTGCTGCCAGGATTTCGCGGGCTTCCGCCACCGCCTCATCCGACGGGGTGAAGACCTGGTTCGCCAGCGCGATTTGGCTGGGGTGGATGGCCCATTTGCCGACCATGCCCAGCGTCGCAGAGCGCTTGGCCTGCGCGATATAGCCGTCCTCGTCGGAGAAATCGCCGAACGGGCCGTCCACAGGCAGGATGCCATGGGTGCGGCAAGCGGCGACGATGGCGGCCTGCGCCCAGTGCCAGGGGTCGGACCAATGCTTCTGGCCTTCGCGGATCATATAGTAATTCTCCTGCGTGCCGCCGATACCGGTGGTCTGCATCCCCATCGAGGCAGCAAAATCCGCAGCGCCCAGGCTCATCGCCTGCAGCCGCGGGGAGGACTTGGCGATCTCCTCCACATGGGCAATGCCCGCCGCGGATTCGATGATCACCTCAAAGGACACCGGCTTGGTGCGGCCCTTGGCGCGTTCGATGGCAGTGACCAGCGCGTCCACCGCATAGACATCCTCGGCGCAGCCCACCTTGGGGATCATGATCTGGTCGAGCCGGTCGCCCGCCTGTTCCAGAATATCCACCACGTCGCGGTACCAATAGGGGGTGTCGAGCCCGTTGATCCGCACCGACAGGTACTTGCTGCCCCAATCCACATTGTTGATCGCCTCGATCACATTGGCGCGGGCCTGGTCCTTGTCATCCGGGGCCACCGAATCCTCCAGATCGAGGTTGATGACATCCGCCGCCGAGGCCGCCATCTTCTCGAACAGCTTCACTTTGGAGCCGGGGCCGAACAGCTGGCAGCGGTTGGGGCGCGCCGGAGCGGCGGGCTGGATGCGGAAGCTCATGGGGCAATCCTCCGGGTAATGACGTTTCAATTCTGCTGGGTTGAAGTGTTAGAAAGTTGCGCAGCCTCATGCAAGGGAATTTTGCACGTGCAGAAAGTGCCGCTGCGATGCGGCGCCGGAAACATTGCCGCAAACAGGCGCGAAAGAGCAGGGTGCCCGTGCGAGCAATCAGGCATGAGACGTGCATTCATTGAAAACTGGGCCCTGTTTCTGGGCATGCTGATGCTAATGGTGGCCAACGGGCTTCTGGTCACCCTGCTGACAATCCGGGGCGCGGGGCTTGGCTTCTCCGGCCTTACCATTTCGATCATGCAGGCGGCCTATCCGGCCGGCGCGCTGCTGGGCACCGTGATGGCGCCGGGGATGGTGGCCAAGGTGGGCCACATCCGGGCCTTTTCGGCGCTGGCGTCGCTGGTGTCGATCTCGGCGATCCTGCACCTGCTGACCTCGGACCCCTATTCCTGGTCGGCGATGCGGTTCCTGGCTGGCTTCTGCTATCCCGGCATGTATGTGATCACCGAAAGCTGGCTGCAGGCGAAATCGGAAAACAGCAACCGGGCGCAGATCCTGTCGATTTATTTCATGATCTGGATGGCAGGTCCCGCCATAGGCACCGCGCTGGTGGCGCTGCCCGATCCCGGCGGCAACCTGCTGTTCGGCGTGGTGTCGATCCTGATTTCGCTGTCGATCGTGCCGCTGCTGCTGTCGGGCAACAAGGCGCCGGAATACCAGGTGCCGGACCGGATGCCGGTGCGCAAGCTCTACCGGGTTTCGCCGATGGCGGTGCTCGGCAATCTGGTCAGCGCTGCGGCAGTGGCGGGCTGGTTCATCGCGCTGCCGCTTTATGCGCTGTCGCGCGGCATGAGCGCGGCCGAGGCCTCCGGCGTGCTGGTGGTGGCGATGATCGTGGGCGCAGTGGTGCAGTATCCCGTCGGCTGGATCAGCGACAAGACCGACCGGCGGCTGGTGCTGGTGGGGCTGGGCGTGGTCGGTGGCGCAGCCTGCCTGTGGATGCTGGCGACGCCCGCGCCGCAGGCGCTGGTCATCGGATTTGCGGTGCTCGCGGGGGCCAGCCTGCCGATGTACGCGGTCTGCTCTGCCCATGCCAACGACCAGTTGAAACCGGCGCAGATCGTGCCCGCGAGCGGTGCGATGGTGTTCCTTTTGAACGTCGGCCAGTTCGGCGGCACGCTGGCAGCCCCGAATATGGTCAGCATTGCTGACGGAAATGGATTGCTGATCCTGCTCGCAGCCTTGTGTTTTATGGTCGCGGGCGTTGCCGCACTGCGGCGCAGTCAGGCCGAAGCGCCGGAGGAAACCGGCTCTCAGCAGGCGATTGCCGTGCTTGGCGCGCCCCAAACCGGGGTGCTTCAGGCCAAATCCTGGCTGGAGGAGGAAAATAATGTCAGCAATGATGACATAACGCAGGAATCTGCTGCTGAATGAAAGAAATGCCGGAGGATCTTGCGTCGTGACGGCGGCGTGCAGCGGAAAAGGTATGAACTTGTGCGGGAATCTCCGCAAACTCACCGGCAAGAGTGAAGAGGAAACCCGCCATGATCGAAACCCCTTATCTGCTGTTCCTGGGCGACGCGCCCGACATGCTGGCTGCCAAGGTTGCCATCGGCATCCGTGACTGGCGCCCTGATCACGCCGTCGGCCAGATCTCTCTGCCGGGCTGCGGCGCGGACCTGGGCCTGAAGGAGCTGACCCTGGCCGAAGCCAAAGAAGCCGGTGCCAAGACCCTGGTGATCGGTGTGGCCAACCGCGGCGGCGTGATCTCTCCCGCGTGGAAAGAAGTCCTGATCGAAGCGCTGGAAATGGGCTATGACATTGCCTCCGGCCTGCACAACCTGCTGCGCGACGAGGGCGACCTGGTGGCGGCGGCCCAGACCCACGGCGGCACCCTGCACGACGTGCGCGTGCCCACCGTCGGCTACCCGATCGCCAACGGCAAGAACCGCACCGGCAAGCGCTGCCTGGCGGTTGGCACCGACTGTTCAGTCGGCAAGATGTACACCGCCATGGCGATGGACGCAGAGATGCAGAAGCGCGGCATGAAGTCGACCTTCCGCGCCACCGGCCAGACCGGCATCCTGATCACCGGCCACGGCGTGCCGCTGGATGCGGTTGTGGCGGACTTCATGGCGGGCTCGATCGAGTATCTGACCCCGGACAATGACGACGACCACTGGGACCTGATCGAGGGCCAGGGCTCGCTGTTCCACATCTCCTATTCCGGCGTCACCATGGCGCTGGTGCACGGCGGCCAGCCGGATGCGCTGATCCTGTGCCACGAGCCGACCCGCACCCATATGCGCGGCCTGCCGGAGTATGACGTTCCGACGCTGGAAGAGCTGCGCGAAGTGGCGCTGCCGCTGGCGCAGCGGTCCAACCCGGACTGCCAGATCGTCGGCATTTCGGTCAACACCCAGCACCTGTCCGAGGATGAGGCGGTGAAATACCTGGCCGAGGTCGAAGAGCGCATGGGCCTGCCCGCCGTTGACCCGTACCGCCACGGCGCCGGCCGCCTGGTGGACGCGCTGGCCGCGGTCTGATCTAACAGCCCCGCCGGAGGTGTGCAGGCACAGCCTGGGATGCCTCCGGCGGGAGTATTTTTGGAAAGATGAAAAGGCAGGTGCCAGGGTTGCCGGGCATCATGCCAAGGCCCGCCGCGGCTCGCGCGCAGGGCCGCAGGAAAGGGCAGTTTCATGACCATCACCGTCACCCCGGACGTCTTCAAACTGGCGCAGGTCTTCACCATCTCGCGCGGCTCTCGCACCGAGGCCAAGGTGCTGACTGTGCGGGTGGAGAAGGACGGCGTTACCGGCTGGGGCGAATGCGTGCCCTATGCCCGCTATAATGAGACGCTGGACAGCGTGACCGCCGAGATCGAAGGGCTGCCCGCCGATTTCACGCGTGAAGAGCTGCAATCGCTGCTGCCCGCCGGCGCCGCCCGCAATGCGGTCGACTGCGCGCTGTGGGATCTGGAGGCGAAACAGGCCGGCAAGCGGGTTTGGGAACTCGCCGGGCTGCCGGAGCCGAAACCGGAGATCACTGCCTATACCCTGTCGCTCGACACCCCTGAAAACATGCAAAAGCAGGCGGCTCAGAATGCGCACCGGCCGCTCTTGAAGATCAAGCTCGGCACCCCTGACGACATGCCCCGCCTGGAAGCGGTGCGCGCGGGCGCGCCCGATGCCAAGATCATCATCGACGCCAATGAGGGCTGGTCGGCTGAGGTTTACGCCGAACTGGCGCCGCATCTGGTGCGCCTGGGCGTGGAACTGGTGGAGCAGCCGCTGCCCGCGGGTGAGGATGAAGCGCTGATCGGTATGGAGCGCCCGGTCCCTGTCTGTGCCGACGAGAGCTGCCATGACCGCGAGAGCCTGCCGAAGCTCAAGGGCAAGTATGACGTCGTCAACATCAAGCTGGACAAGACCGGCGGCCTGACGGAAGCGCTGAAGCTGCGCGAGCAGGCGCTGGCCGAGGGCTACCAGGTGATGGTCGGCTGCATGGTCGGATCTTCGCTGGCGATGGCGCCTGCGACGCTTGTGGCGCAGGGTGCGGCGGTTACGGATCTTGACGGTCCGCTGCTTCTGGCCGAAGACCGCGAGGAACCTTTGACATTTGACGCCGCCGGGGTGCATCCGCCGAAGGCAGAACTCTGGGGCTGAGGAGACTACCATGACCCGTACCGTATATGTGAATGGCGAATACCTGCCCGAAGGTGAAGCCAAGGTTTCAATCTTTGACCGCGGCTTTCTGTTTGCCGATGCGGTTTATGAGGTGACTTCGGTCCTCGACGGCAAGCTGATTGATTTTGACGGCCACGCCGTGCGCCTGGACCGCTCGCTGAAGGAGCTGGACATGGCGTCCCCCTGCTCCAAGGAGGAGCTGCTGGAAATCCACCGCAAGCTGGTGGAGCTCAATGGCATCGAAGAGGGCCTGGTCTATCTGCAGGTCTCCCGCGGCTCCGATGGCGACCGGGATTTTGTGTTCCCCTCTGCTGACACCCCGCCGAGCCTGGTGCTGTTCACCCAAAACAAGCCGGGCCTGGCCGACAGCCCTGCCGCGCAGAAGGGTGCCAAGATCATCTCGATCGAGGACATCCGCTGGGGCCGCCGCGACATCAAGACGGTGCAGCTGCTGTACCCGTCGATGGGCAAGATGATGGCCAAGAAGGCCGGTGCCGATGACGCCTGGCTGATCGAGGACGGCTATGTGACCGAAGGCACCTCGAACAACGCCTATTACGTCAAGAATGGCAAGATCGTGACCCGGCCGCTCAGCAACGACATCCTGCACGGCATCACCCGCGCCGCGGTGCTGCGTCTGGCCGCCGAGGCTCAGATGGAGATCGAGGAGCGCCTGTTCACCATCGAGGAAGCCAAAGAGGCGGATGAGGCCTTCACCACTTCCGCCAGCGCCTTTGTGATGCCGGTGGTGGAGATCGACGGTGTGCAGCTGGGCGACGGCGCCCCGGGCCCGATCGCCAAGCGCCTGCGCGAGATCTATCTGGAAGAAAGCCGCAAGAAAGCCGTCTGAGGCTGATCGCCGGATCCGGGATCGAAAGCCGCCCCTGTGTGGGCGGCTTTCTGCGTTTCAGGGGAATCGTTCGGGGTGCTTCCGGACGGTAATACCGCGTGAAAAGCGCGTCTTCCGGTGCCTCAGCCGGGGGTATTCTCCAAGGCCCGTCAACAATTGCCGCCGCTGTTGCGGTACTGTCGCCGAAACCCTGCGTTTCAGCTCGGGATTTTAACTAATTTTACACAAAATGGGCACGTCAACGGCGAATTAGGATAGTCTGGATCGCAGATGAGAGGGCGCCGGAATACAGGCCGCCTGTACAAGCAAACAGCCGCGGAGGTGCCAGATGGAACAGTGTTTTCAGCCGGAAATGGGTCAGATGACGGCAGCTCAGGCCGCAGAGCCGAGCGATGCCGAAATTCTTGCGGCTGTCCGCCGGGTTCTGACTGCCGAAGTGGTGGAGCATCCTGATTACGCGCAGGCACCTGCTGGCGGGGGCTGGTTTGCGGGCTCGCTGGCGGCACGGCTGGTTGGCAGGTTCCGCGGCTAGGCGCGCACCCGGGGGGGAACGCGCCCGGCGGCGGAGCCGCAGCCGGTCATTTTTTGAAGTTATTGTTGTGCAGGCCGCCCGAAACGGGCGGCCTGTTTTTTCCTTAGCAGTGCGGATTGCGGCGTGCGCGGCTTGGTGTGGTACTCTGGGCGCCGAACCAGGCGGAAAGGGGCGCGGATGCTGAACCGGATACGGAGGCTGCTGGCGGCGGGGCTGATTGCTGCCTGCGCTGAGGTGCCCGCGGGGGCGGCGGAAAACACGGCGGACTGCGGTGGCGAAACCCCCTGCCGGATCGCGGGCGGCGAATACCACATGGCCCTGCCGGACGGCTGGCAAGGCGGGCCTGCGGTGATGTTTTTGCACGGCTATGGCAGCAGCGGCGCCAAGGTGATCGCAAACAAGGGGCTGGTAACGGCCTTTACCGCGCGGGGCTATGCTGTGATTGCCCCCAGCGGGCTGCCTTGGAAGGAAGGCAAGCCCGCGGACTGGTCTGTGCGAGACGGCTGGAACACTTACCCGCGCAATGATGCGGCGTTCCTGCGCGGTGTGCTGGCGGATGCCGCCGCCCGCACCGGTGCCGATCCGGACCGGCTGCTGCTGAGCGGCTTTTCCCGCGGCGGCTCAATGGTCTGGGAGATGGCTTGCCTGCAACCGGAGTTCGCGGCGGCTTATGCGGCGGTGTCCGGCGGCTTCTGGCTGCCGATGACGCAGCAATGCAGAGGCCCGGTGCAGCTGCTGCATATCCATGGCTTTGCGGACAAGGTTGTGCCGCTGGAGGGCCGGGCGATCCCGGGTTCTGAAGCCGGTGTCGTGCAGGCCGATGTCTGGGAGGGGCTGCAACTGTGGCGGCGGGAGAATGCCTGTCCCAGCAACGCCGCGGACCATCAGGCAACAGACGGGGTCTGGCGCAAGCGCTGGCAGTGCGGGGCAGGCGGGCTGGAGCTGATCCTGCACAAGGGCGGCCATGGCCTGCCGAAGGGCTGGAGCGGCATGGCGCTGGACTGGTTCGAAAGCCTGGAGCGCTGAGCAGGGCAGGGCAGAGATGCCCCGCCGGCTGCGTGATCAGCCGTCTTCCGTCAATCGTTGTCTGAAGAACTCCAGAATGCCGTCCCGCGCCTGCAGGGTCGGCTGGCCTGCCTCATCCACCAGATGGGCCGTCACCACGCTGTGCGGGGTAGGGACATGTTTGGCAAAGAAGGGCGGAACCTCGGTGGCGGCGGCGCTGTCCGGCAGGGTGCGGGCGTCGAACCGGTCTCCCAGCGCCTCGGCATAGGCCGCAAAGCGCTGGGCCTGGCAAAAGGTATCGCCCTCGAACCGGTAGGCTAGCACCGTAAGGTCCTCGCGCTCCAGCCGTTGGCGCACCGCGGCTAGCTCATCGGGGGGACTCTCCAGTCCAGCGGGATCGTCGAGCGGCAGCGAGGGCTGCGCCAGCACCGGCGCCAGCATCGCCGGTTCCAGCATCATCGACAGGGCAAAGTTCCCGGTGAAGCACATGCCGATGGCACCGGTGCCGGGGCCGCCGCATTCCTCATGCGCCAGCCGCGCCAGCGCTCGGAGCCATTGGGTGACAGGGCTGGCGCCATTGCCCGCAAAGGCGCGGAACTCGGCGCTGACGCAGGCGCGGCGGAACACCTCCGCGCCGTCTTCCGCTGTCGCCACGGCACCGTCACGGCCGAACAGCGAAGGCATGTAAACGGTGAAACCTGCATCACGCACCCAGCGGGCAAAGCGGGCCACATGCGGGCTGATCCCTGGCATCTCTGCCAACACGATCACTGCGGGGCCCTGGCCGGACACATGCACGGTTTTCTCCGCACCGTTGAGCGTGATCCGGCGTGGCTCGAAGTCTTCGAGCGCGTCATCCTGGTCCATTGGGTGTTGGGTCATCGGGTGTTCTTCCTGTCTGCGAGTCTGAGTCTTGATTTTGAACTCAGGTAAAAATTCCCTATCTGGGTCCGTATGTCAAACCCAGCATCTGATTCCCGTGAAACCCTGCCCGCCGTCCGCCGCCGCGCCCTGGTACCCAAGGACCTCTGCCCCATGGCGCTGGCCGCAGAAGTCCTGGGCGACCGCTGGACGCTGCTGATCCTGCGGGAGGCGTTTTACGGAGTATGCCGCTATGACGATATGCGCGAGGATCTGAAGGCGCCGCGCTCTACCCTGACCGACCGGCTGAACAGGCTGGTGGCGCAGGGGATCCTAAAGAAACAGCCCTATCAGGAGGCGGGCGACCGGGTGCGTCAGGCCTATGTGCTGACAGAGGCGGGGCGCGGGCTGGCGCTGACATTTCTGGCGCTGGCGCAATGGGGCGAGGCGCATGTCACCGGCGGCGCCGCGCCGGTCGGGGTTGCGGACCGGGAGACCGGCGCACCGTTGCAGGTCGCCCTTGTTGATGCGCAGGGCGCGCCGGTTGATCCCGCACGCGCCGCCTTGCGGCTAAGAGACTGAGGCTGCGGCCAGCCCGGCTTTTTCACCTTTGGGCAAATACTCCGGGGTGAATTGGCCGCAAGGCCAAGAGGGGCAGCGCCCCATTTTCAAGCGTCAGCGGGGCAGTGCCCCTGCGGCATTGTCACTGCTTGTCGGTGACGTTTTCCTTGAACGCGACCTCAAAGGCTGCCTGTTTTTCGGCGCTGGCCTCGGTCTGATAGTTGGCTTTCCATTCATCCATGGTCATGCCGTAGTAGATCTCGCGGGCCTCGTTTTTATCCATCCCGATGCCGCGCTCGTTGGCGGCCTCCTGATACCAGCGGGCCAGGCAGTTGCGGCAGAAGCCCGCCATGTTCATCAGGTCGATGTTCTGCACATCGGTGCGGTCTTCCATCAGGTGCTTCTGCAGGCGGCGGAAGGCGGCGGCCTGGATTTCGATCTCGGTTTGCTTGTCCATGGCGGTGGCTCCGGAGTTTTCTGGTGTCCCCGCAGGCCTAGCAGCCGGGGCAGGGGCGGGCAATGGCAAGGCGCGGCAGGGTCAGATCAGCTGCAATGCGATCCAGGGTCCCAGCGCGGTGGCGAAGATCACGATCTTGTAGGTTCCAAGCCAGCGGTAGGCAGTCAGGCTGACATCGGCAGGCGCCAGACCGAACATGCGGGCGTGCAGACTGGCCACCCAATCGTGCATCAGCATCAGCAGGATGGCGGAGAGGGTGAACAGGCCGATGTGCAGCACGGACAGCCAGCCGAAAAAGGCAGAGAGGGTGTCCTGGGTCATGGCGGCTCCTTTCCCGGAAAATCCCGCGTTCCCGTTACAGATATGGGTGTGCGCCGCCGGTTCTGCAACGCGGGGAGCCGTTTTCCTGCGAGGAAAACGGCCAGGAAAAATCGATTTTTCCGGGCCGGAATTCGCGTCGAGTTCCGGTTCAGAGACCGGAGGCGTCCAGCGCCCGCGGCAGGATGCGGGCCAGGCGTTCGGCCCAGGCGTGCTGGCCCTTGTGTTCGGCAATCAGGTCGTTCCTCAGCTCGACCAGCGTGTTGGGGCGGCCTGCATGGGTGGCGTGGGTCTCGATCGCATCGCCGGGCAGATAGCCGGTATAGGGTTCGTTGACGCCGACGCACAGGCCGTCCTCGCGGTTCAGCTCATTGACGACAAAGGGCGAAAACCGCTCGCCCTGCGGGAACAGGATGCCGATCTCCCAGGGCCGCGGCGGGCGGCCGCGCAGCTGGCGGGTGAAGCTGTGCATGGACACGATCACCGTTCCGGGGCGTTCCGCCAGCCGCGCCAGCGCCCGGTGATAGGGGCGGTAGCAGTTCTCAAGCCGTTCTTTCAGCTCGGCCTCGCCGGCGTGGCGGTTGGCGGGGATGATGGTGCCGTCGTAGAGCTTCATCAGCAGTGTCGGGTCATCCTCGCCGCGGTTGGGGTCGATCACCAGGCGGGAGAAGTTTGACGCCACCACCGGCGCGTTCAGCATTTCGCCCAGCAGTTTCGACACCTCATAGGCGCCGACGTCATAGGCGATGTGGCGCTCCATGTCCTCGCGCGGGAGGCCCAGGTCGCCGCCGCCGGCAAAGGGGGGCACAACATTGGTCGCATGATCGCAGGTGATCAGCCAGCGGGCGGGGCGGTCGGCGCCGTGCACGAAATAGGGTGTATATGTCATGGACCTGTCATCTTTTGTTGACGGCTGTTTAGGGGAGTTGCGGGAAAATGGGAATTAGGGGATAAGCAGCTCAACGCTGTTTGCGATAACATATTTCAGGTCCGGAGGAGTAGACCCCTATGAAACGCTCGCGCAATGTGAAGATTGTCGCCACCCTGGGGCCGGCTTCGGAGACCTATGACACCATCCGCGCGCTGCATGAGGCCGGCGCCGATGTGTTCCGGCTGAACATGTCGCACGGCAGCCACCCGGAGATTGCCGAAAAGCACAAGATTATCCGCCAGGTGGAAAAGGATCTGGACAGCCCGATTGCGATCCTGGCGGACCTGCAGGGGCCGAAGCTGCGTGTCGGCGTCTTTGCCAATGGCGCCGAAGAGCTGGAGGAGGGCGCCAGGTTCCGCCTCGATCTGGATGAGGCGGAGGGCGACGCGAACCGCGTGTGCCTGCCGCATCCGGAAATCTTTCAGGCGCTGGAGCCGGGCGCGCATCTCTTGGTCAATGACGGCAAGATCCGCCTGGTGGTGGACGCCTGCGGCCCGGATTTTGCCGATTGCACGGTGGAAACCGGCGGCACGATTTCGAACCGCAAGGGCGTGAACGTGCCGGACGTGGTGCTGCCGCTGGCGGCGCTGTCGGAAAAGGACCGCGCAGATCTGGAGTTTGTCTGTTCTTTGGGCGTTGACTGGCTGGCGCTGTCTTTCGTGCAGCGGGCCAAGGATGTCTATGAGGCACGGTCGCTGGCGGACGGCCGTGCGGCGGTGCTGTCGAAGATTGAAAAGCCGCAGGCGGTGGAGGATTTCGAGGCCATTCTGGACGCCTCCGACGGCATCATGGTGGCGCGCGGCGACCTGGGGGTGGAGCTGCCGGTGGCGGCGGTGCCGCCGATCCAGAAGCGGCTGGTGCGCAAGTGCCGGGCCGCGGCCAAGCCGGTGATCGTGGCAACCCAGATGCTGGAAAGCATGATCGAAAGCCCGATGCCGACCCGCGCCGAGGTGTCTGACGTGGCCACCGCCATCTATGAAGGTGCCGACGCGGTGATGCTGAGCGCAGAGAGCGCGGCAGGCCAGTACCCGGTTCAAGCCGTCAAGACCATGGACAAGGTGGCCATCGAGGTTGAGGCCGACCCGACCTATACCCAGATCATCGCCGCCTCGCGCTCTGCCAAGGGCACGACCGTTGCCGATGGCATCGTGGCCGCGGCGCGTGAGATTGCGGAGAAGACCGAGATCAAGGCGATTTGCTGTTTCACCCAATCGGGCACAACCGCGCTGCTGACCGCGCGCGAGCGCCCCGGCGTGCCGATCATCGCGATGACCCCGGTCAGCGCCACGGCGCGGCGGCTGTGCCTGAGCTGGGGGTGCAAATGCGTGATGACGCCGGAGCTGGACCGCTTCAAGGGCGCGGTGGTGAATGCGGCGCGCGCGGCGCGCGCGGGCGGCTATGCGGGCGAAAGCGACCAGATCGTGGTCACTGCGGGCGTGCCGTTCAATGTGCCGGGCACCACCAACATCCTGCGCATCGCCCCTTGTGACGAGCGGTTGATCTACAGTACCGACCCGGAATAACCGGTCCTTGGCTACGGGCCTGCCGCGCCGCTGCCGGCAGGCCCTTGCGTGAGCTGAGGCAGCATGAAAACCGGCCTTGCGCGGAGTGCGGGGCCGCGGATTGCCGGGACGTGGCGCCCCGGTCCTGCCGCGCTCAGCGGGCGGCGTCCGCCGGCCGCCTGTGCTGTGGCGGCGAAACCCGGCTGATATGCGGGGAATGATGGGGCGGATGCGTTTTTTGCAGGGTCCTGGGCGCTTAATCCAGAGAATCCGCTTGCCCCCAGGGTGAGGTTTGCTTAAAGGGCAGCTCTGTTCCGCGCGGCCGGCCGTCGAGGCATGCCGAGTTGCGCGTCTAGCGAACCTGCATTGAAGGAGACGGAAATGCCCAAGATGAAGACGAAATCGAGCGCCAAGAAGCGCTTCAAGGTGACCGCCACTGGCAAGGTCATCGCAGGTCAGGCCGGCAAGCGCCACGGCATGATCAAACGCACCAAGAAATTCATCCGTGATGCCCGCGGCACCACCACCCTGTCCGCACCGGACGCAAAGATCGTCAAGGGCTTCATGCCCTACGACCGCTAAGAGGAGATTTGAGAGATGTCCCGCGTAAAAGGTGGTACCACGACTCACGCCCGTCACAAGAAGGTCATCAAGGCAGCCAAAGGTTACTACGGCCGCCGCAAGAACACCTTCAAGGTTGCCCGTCAGGCCGTCGACAAGGCGAACCAGTACGCAACCCGCGACCGTAAGAACCGCAAGCGCAACTTCCGCGCGCTGTGGATCCAGCGGATCAACGCTGCTGTGCGTTCGCACGACGAAGCGCTGACCTACTCCCGCTTCATCAACGGCCTGACCCTGGCCGGCATCGAAGTGGACCGCAAGGTTCTGGCCGACCTGGCCGTGCACGAGCCCGAAGCCTTCGGTGCGATCGTGCGCCAGGCACAGGACGCGCTGGCAGCCTAAGGCTCCGGACGGATCTGAATTCGCAGAAAGGCCGCTCCAGCTGGAGCGGCCTTTTTTCGCGCCCGGTTGCCGCCTCCGCGGTTCGCAGGTTGCTATCGGCGCCCAGCCGGCCAATAGTCAACCGGCTGCTGACCTGGCTGGAGGCCTGAAATGAGAGCGAGCCCGCACCCGCAACAGGAAGACCGCCTTCGCGCTTTGTACTCCTTCAACGTTCTGGACACGGAACGGGAAAAGGATTTCGACGACATCGCGGATCTCGCCGCGGAACTGTGCGGCACTGCTATTTCCGTGGTGAACCTGATTGACGCAGACCGGCAGTGGTTCAAGGCCGAGACCGGGCTGGGTGTCCGCGAGACCCCGCTGGAAACCTCGCTGTGTTCGCATGTAATCTTGGAGGAGGATTTTGTCGAAATCAGGGATACCCTGAATGATCCCAGGATGTGCGACAACCCGCTGTGTCTTGCCGAACCGGGCCTGCGCTTCTATGCCGGCGCGCTGCTGAAGACCGGCAACGGGCTGCCCCTGGGCACGTTGTGTGTGCTGGACTACGAGCCGAAGGAGCTGACCAGCCTTCAGCGCCGCTCGCTGAAGGTGCTGGCACGCCAGGTTATGGCGCAGCTCGAATTGCGAAAGTCGCTGCGCGCTGAGGCCGTTCTGCGCAAGGAGGCGGACCACCGGGTCAAGAACTCGCTTGCGTCGCTGTCCGCCTTCGCGCGCCTCCAGCAGCGCAAATACGAGCAGCCTGAGGCCAAGTCCGCGCTGGAAGGCATCATGGCACGGGTTGATGCCATGAGCCGTGTTCATGAATTGCTGTACCAGCAGCCGGAGGGCCGCAGCATCTGCCTCAAAGGGTTTCTTGATCTGGTTTGCGGCTACACGGCGGGCCTGGCGCCGCCGGGCGTGGAGCTGCGGCTTGAAGCCTGCGCCCAGGAGGTCAGCCCCACTCAGGCGGTGGCGGTGGGCACCTTTGTGAACGAATTCATTGCCAACTCCTTCAAGCACGCCTTCCCGGGAAACCGCCCCGGCAGTGTCGCCATCAGGCTGGAGCAGGCCGGCGGGGGCAGCTTGCGGCTGGTGTGCTCGGATGATGGCGTTGGCTTGCCCGGAGACTCCGGCGAAGCGGCGCCGGGGCTGGGTGTGAAGATTGCCGATGTCGCGCGGATGGAACTGGAGGGCGAGCTGGAGCTGGTAACCGACGGCCCGGGTTTCACCACTGTGTTGCTGTTCCCGGCGTGAGGCCGTCTGTCTTCAGCTCTGGCGCGGAATCCGCAGGGTAAACACGGTCTGCTGCTCGTCCGACTGCACCGACAGCAGGCCGCCGTGGCCCTTGGCGATTTGCTGAGCGATGAACAGCCCCAGCCCCAGCCCGTTCTGCGACTCCCGTGTTTCGGCACGGGTGAAGGGTTCGAACAGCAGCTCTATGGTATCCGGCGGGATCGGCTCGCCCGCATTGGCGATGGACAGGCTGAAGTCGCCGCCGTCGTCGCCGGCGGTCACCGTCACCGGTTTGCCGGGGGTGCCGTGCGTCACAGCATTGGACAGCAGGTTTGAAACCAGCTGGGCGATGCGTTCCGGATCGCAGCCGATCGGGTCCTCGAAACTGTACTCTTCGCGCAGCGCGGTGTCCGGGTTTGCCAGCCGGATCTCCTCCACCGTCTGGCTTAGAACCGGCCGCAGCTCAATTTTCCGGCTGCGGTTCATCTCGATGCCATTACCCAGGCGGGCGCGGGCAAAATCGAGAATGTCGTTGATCAGCGATGACATTCGGGTGACCGACTGCCTGCCGTTCGCCAGAAGCTCCAGCGCCTTGGCGGATTGCGGCTCGTTCCCAAGAAGCCGCAGCACGGCGCCGATCGCGGTCAGCGGGTTGCGCAGATCGTGGCCCAGCACCGCAATGAACTGCTCGCGGAAGCGGGCCTCTTGCTCGCGGGTGGCGAGGTGGGCCTCGTTTTCCTTGGCCTTGGTGACGTCACGGGCGCTGCAGACGAACCGGTCCCCTTCCGGCACCGCATTCCAGGACAGCCAGCGGTAAGAGCCGTCCTTGTGCCGGTAGCGGTTCTCGAACTGCAGAACCGGACTGCCTTGCTTGACCAGTTCAAATGCCGCTTCTGTCCGGGACATATCGTCGGGATGCAGAAAGTGAAAAAACTGACGGCTTTCGATTTCCTCGGGCAGCAGGCCCAGAGTCTTGAACCAGGCCGGATTGGTGTCTGTAAAAATGCCGGAGGAGTTGATGACACCGAGCAAGTCAGGTGTGATCTTCCAGGTCAGGGTTGTGCGGTCCAAATGCGTAGGCATGGTGTCACATCCATTTTCGCAAGCTGCCGGTCAACGTGCGCATGAAAACGGCGGGCTGGCAAGCGGTTAATGCCGATTGGCAAGATCGGCTGCGCCGGTGGCGCGCGGCCTGAGCGGGGCGGCGGGCCGCGCTGCCCCGCTCAGGCCGGAACTTTCAATGGCGCGGGCTCGTTAAGCTATTGATCCGGCACCGGCACAGGAGGAGGCGATGACCGCCGCAGACACCGCGCATACAAAGTCAGAAGGCAGGACCGCCAAGCTCTACCGGATGGACATGCCGGACCACCTGTGCCCCTACGGGCTCAAGTCCAGGGCCCTGCTGCGCTGGAAGGGGCATGAGGTGGAGGATCACCGGCTGACCACGCGCGCGGAGGTTGACAGCTTCCGGGAGCAGGCGGGGGTTGAAACCACGCCGCAGACCTACATCGGCAGCGAGCGGATTGGCGGCTACGAGGATCTGCGCGCCTATTTCGGAATACCTGTGCGCGCGGAGGGGGAAACCACCTATGTGCCGGTAATTGCGCTGTTTGCCATGGCGCTGGGGATTGCGCTGGCGGCGCAGTGGGCCGCCTTCGGCGCGCTTGGCATGGGGCGGACGCTGATGTGGTTCGTCGCCGTTTCGATGTGCCTGCTGGCGCTGCAAAAGCTTCGCGATGTGGAAAGCTTCTCCAGCATGTTCCTGAACTATGACCTGCTGGCCCGCCGGTTTGTTACTTATGCCTATGTCTATCCTTTTGCCGAAGGACTGGCGGGCCTATTCATGCTGGCGGGCGTTCTGATCTGGCTGGCCGCGCCGCTGGCACTGGTGATTGGCACCGTGGGTGCAGTGTCGGTATTCAAGGCGGTCTATATCGACAAGCGGGAGCTGAAATGCGCCTGCATGGGCGGCAGCAGCGAGGTGCCGCTGGGCTTTGTGTCGCTCACCGAGAACCTGATGATGGCGGGCATGGGCGCCTGGATGCTGCTGGGCTAAGGCCGCTCAGGCCGCAATACCGTGCGGGCCGTGCCGGATGATGGCCCATTGGCCGTAACTGTCATCCAAGTCCAGCTTGATCGCCGCATTGGATTTGGTGGAGGCGCTGCCGATCTCGGCCAGGGTGAACTCGATACCGCCGGGGATATCTATACGGACCCGGTGCGCGCCGCCGCCATGCGGGGCCTGAATCGGGCGGCCGGTGGAGGTGACCAGCCCTTCGATGTCGAGCTTAGCGGTGCGGTTTTCGATGTCGGCCTCGTAGTCGATCCTTTTGACCAGTGTCTCATGCACTGTGTCGCACATGGCGCGGAACACCCACCAGTGGGTGGCTTCCTCATCCGTCTCGCCGCCCAGGAGCACGGTTTCCAGCGCCGCGCGCTGGGCGTCAGAGGCGCGGTCGTCGATGATCGCCTGCAGCGCGCCCTTGCCCTCGAAGATCGGGCCAGGCCATGCATAGAGCAGGGCGGCGCGGGTGCCGGTCAGGTCGGTTTCGCCGAAATGCCCTTGGTCGATATGGAGCACCTCGAAGCCGGTGCAGTTGCCGTGCGTGGGCAGATCCTCAAACTGGCAGGGGCAGCCGTAGTTGCAGTTGCAGTTCCCGAAGCTGCGGCCTTCGATATACCAATCCACATGTGCCATGGTTCTGTCCTCCCGACCCGCTGAAATGATCTGCGCGAAGAATACCACAAAACGGGCGTGATTTCAGGTCCGGGCACCGGCGCAACACGTAGCGGTGACACACCCTCGCGGCTTCCACCGCCGCCCTCTTGCTTTCGGCGGCCCTTGTGGTAGCAGGGCACAAGCAGAATTCGAGGGGCCGTGATGGACGATCTTAAAGCCAAATACCTGGGTCAGATTGCTGAGGCCGCCGACGAGGCCGCACTGGAGGCGATCCGCCTTGCCGCCGTCGGCAAGAAGGGCGAAGTGGCGCTGAAAATGCGCGAGCTGGGCAAAATGACCCCGGAAGAGCGCCAGGTGGCCGGCCCGGCGCTGAACGCGCTGAAGGATGAGATCAACTCGGCCCTGGCAGCCAAGAAGGCGGGTCTGGAAGATGCCGCACTGGATGAGCGCCTGCGCACCGAGTGGCTGGACGTGACCCTGCCGTCGCGTCCCCAGCGCCAGGGCAGCCTGCATCCGATCAGCCAGGTGCAGGAAGAGATCACCGCGATCTTTGCCGAACTCGGCTTCTCGGTCGCTGAGGGTCCGCGGATCGACACCGACTGGTACAACTTCGATGCGCTGAATATCCCCGGCCACCACCCGGCACGCGCTGAAATGGACACGTTCTATATGCACCGCGCCGAGGGCGACAACCGCCCGCCGCATGTGCTGCGCACCCATACCTCGCCGGTGCAGATCCGCTCGATGGAGAAGATGGGCGCGCCGCTGCGCATCATCTGCCCGGGCGGCGTCTACCGTGCCGACTATGACCAGACCCACACGCCGATGTTCCACCAGGTCGAAGGCCTGGCGCTGGACAAGGACATCTCGATGGCGAACCTCAAGTGGGTGCTGGAGGAATTCGTGAAGTCCTTCTTCGAGGTGGACGACGTCGAGCTGCGCTTCCGCGCCTCGCATTTCCCCTTCACCGAGCCGTCTGCCGAGGTGGACATCCGCTGCTCCTGGGAGGGTGGTGCGCTGAAGATCGGCGAGGGCGACGACTGGATGGAGATCCTCGGCTCCGGCATGGTGCACCCCAAGGTGATTGCCGCGGGCGGCATCGACCCGGAGATCTATCAGGGCTTTGCCTTCGGCATCGGCATCGACCGCCTGGCGATGCTGAAATACGGCATTCCGGACCTGCGCGCCTTCTTCGACAGCGACCTGCGCTGGCTGCGCCACTACGGCTTCCAGAGCCTGGATATGCCGGCGCTGCATGGCGGTTTGAGCCGGTAAGTGTACCTTATTGGCGTATACCTGTCGCGCTATGTGAACTGGTGTAATGCGATTTCTGAAAGCACGCCCCGCTGGAAAATTAATCTGGCGGGGCTGTTGTTTTTTACGGTGGCCGGTTCATTGATTTCTCTCGCGCCTGCAGAGATTTCTTTGCCGGTTGTATTCTTGGGGGGTGCCCCGGCCAGTCTGTTCTTTAACTTGGATCGGCGTTCGAGAAGGAAACAGGCGCGCGAGATGCGGGCCGCCACAGCACAATTGCGCAAGACGCAAAGTTTGCTCAAAGGCTTCAAACGCTAGACATTTTGTCTTCCGCCCCGACGGCGGCCCTGGGGCGGGCGCTGCCTTGCAAGTTCAGTCATTGGCGCGGCTCGGCACCCGGTCCCACAATTTTGTGACGTGACAGCCGCCGCCCAGCGGCTAGGCTCGGACAGATGTTCCGAGCTGTTCTTTCCCTTTCCGCTGCCCTGATTTGGGCTTCTGCCGCTGCCGCCATGGGGCCATCGAAGCCTGCTGAATGCCACGGCGAAACGCCCTGCGAACTGGGCGACCGCTCCTATCATGTGATGGAGCCGGAGGGCTGGGACGGGGTTACGCCCCTGCCGGTCCTACTGCATTTCCATGGCTGGTCCCGCACCGGGCGACATGCGCAGGGAAGTGACCGGGTCGGGGTCTCGGCCAAGCGCCGGGGCGTGCTGCTGGTGACGCCGAATGGACGCCGCAAGACCTGGGATTTCTGGTCGGCGGAGACGGAGGACGTGGATTTTGCCGATGCGGTGCTGAAAGACGTCGCTGAGAACTATCCTGTTGATGCGGAGCGGATCTATGTCTCCGGCTATTCCTATGGCGCGGCCATGGCGTGGCGCTATGTCTGCCACAGCGGCAATGACGTGGCGGCGCTCTTGGCGGTGGCCGGCACCCTCCAGCAGAGTGAGAATTGCCCCGAAGCCCCGCGCGAGGTGCGACATGTGCATGGGCTGAAGGACACTGTGATGGACTTTCCCTATGGCCCCGGCGGCGAGCGGACTTATCCGGTAGCGCTGTGGCGGGCGCGGCTGGGCTGCGGCGCGGCACGCGCACTGGGGCAATGGCAGGTGGTGGAGTTCCTGGAGCTTGAGCGCACGGTCTGGCCGGGCTGTGCCGGCGGACAGGTGGTGCTGGACACCCATCCCGGCGGCCATTTCATCCCGCACGGCTGGATCGGGCGGCAATTGGATGAGCTTTTGAACCTCACTCCCAGCTATCCTTGAGGGCAGGGCGCCCCGACCCTTGAACCTTGGCGCAATCTTTGCCATTGCCTGTGGCCAACACGCATGTCTGCCAAGGGGTCCCCGACCGATGAAATTCACGCTTTCCTGGCTGAAAGACCACCTCGACACCGACGCCTCGGTGGAAGAGATCACTGATGCCCTGACCGACCTGGGCCTTGAGGTCGAAGGGGTCGTCAATCCGGCGGACGCGCTGAAGGACTTCACCCTTGGCTATGTGAAATACGCCGAGAAACACCCGGATGCCGACAAGTTGCGGGTCTGCAAGGTGGACACCGATGAAGGCGAGATGCAGATCATCTGCGGCGCGCCGAACGCGCGCGAGGGCATCACCGTGGTGGTGTGCAAACCGGGCATGTATATCCCGGGTCTCGACATCACCATCGGCGTTGGCAAGATCCGCGGTGTCGAAAGCTTTGGCATGATGGCGTCGGAGCGCGAGCTGGAGCTGTCGGAAGAGCATGACGGCATCATCGAGCTGCCCTCGGGCAATGTCGGTGACAAGTTCGTGGACTGGCTGGCGGAAAACGATCCGGCCAAGGTCGACCCGGTCATCGAGATTGCGATCACCCCGAACCGCCCCGATGCGCTGGGCGTCTATGGCATTGCCCGCGATCTGGCGGCGCGCGGCCTGGGCACCCTGAAGACCCGTGCGTTTGAGGCGATCCCGGGCGACTTCGCAAGCCCGATCAAGGTCACCATCGACGAGGACACCCTCGACGGCTGCCCGCTTTTTGCCGGCCGCCTGATCAAGGGCGTGAAGAACGGCCCCAGCCCGCAATGGCTGCAGGACCGGCTGACGGCGATCGGCCTGCGCCCGATTTCGGCGCTGGTGGATGTGACCAACTTCTTCACCTTCGACCAGAACCGGCCGCTGCATGTGTTCGATGCGGCCAAGGTGCAGGGCAGCCTGCGGGTGCACCGCGCCCAGGGCGGCGAGACGCTGGTGGCGCTGGATGAGAAGGAATACACCCTGGGCGCGGGCCACATGGTGATCTCAGACGAAAAGGGTGTGGAGAGCATCGGCGGCATCATGGGCGGCGAGGAAACCGGCTGCACCGAGGAAACCGTGGATGTGTTCCTGGAGAGCGCCTTCTGGGATCACGTGCAGATCGCGATGGCAGGCCGGGCGCTCAAGATCAACTCGGACGCGCGCTACCGCTTCGAGCGCGGCGTGGACCCGGAATACACCATCGAAGGGCTGCACCGCGCCACCCAGATGATCCTGGATATCTGCGGCGGCGAGCCGTCGGAGGTGGTGATTGCGGGCGACGTGCCGGATCACTCGCGCGCCTACAAGCTGGACTCCAACCGGGTGCAGTCGCTGGTGGGGATGGAAATCCCGGAAAGCGATCAGCGCCAGACCCTGACCCGCCTTGGCTTCCGCCTGGAGGGCAACATGGCGCATGTGCCCAGCTGGCGCCCTGATGTGCAGGGTGAGGCCGACCTAGTCGAGGAGGTCGCGCGGATCGCCTCGCTGACCAAGCTGCAGGGCAAGCCGCTGCCGCGCCTGAC
The DNA here is from genome assembly GCF_056158685.1 of Leisingera sp. ABM4_103. NCBI lineage: Bacteria > Pseudomonadati > Pseudomonadota > Alphaproteobacteria > Rhodobacterales > Roseobacteraceae > Leisingera > Leisingera sp. ABM4_103. The sequence goes on from NZ_JBSWTU010000005.1 coordinate 2,073,209, forward strand.
CGATGGCATCCCGAAGCCGGTGATGACGCCGCAGCAGCGCCGCCAGCAGATGGCGCGCCGCACCTGCGCCAGCCTCGGCTATAATGAAGTCGTCAGCTACAGCTTCATCGACAAAGCCTCTGCCGCGCTGTTCGGCGGCGGTGACGATGCCACTATGCTCGCCAACCCGATCTCGTCCGAGATGTCGCATATGCGTCCGGACCTGCTGGCGGGCCTGCTGCAGGCCGCGGCCCGCAACCAGGCACGCGGCTTTATGGATCTGGCGCTGTTCGAGGCAGGCCCTGCTTTCACCGGCGGCGAGCCGGGCGAGCAGGTGACCCAGATCGCGGGGCTGCTGGTGGGCCGCACCGGGCCCAAGGATGTGCATGGCGCCTCGCGCGCGGTGGACCTCTATGACGCCAAGGCGGATGCCGAGGCGGTGCTGGCCGCCATCGGCGCGCCGGCCAAGGTGCAGATCCTGCGCGGCGGCGATGCCTGGTGGCACCCGGGCCGCCATGGCCGCATTTGCTTGGGCCCGAAAAAGACCCTCGGTGTCTTTGGCGAGCTGCATCCGAAGGTTCTGAAGCAGATGGGCATCAAGGGCGCTGCCGTGGCCTTCACCATCTTCCCGGATGAGGTGCCGCTGCCGCGCAAAAGCGGCGCCACCCGCCCGGCGCTGGCGATCAGCGACCTGCAGGCGGTGGAGCGTGACTTTGCCTTTGTGGTTGATGCGGATGTCGAGGCGCTGACCCTGGTCAATGCCGCCGCTGGTGCCGACAAGGCGCTGATCGAGGATGTGCGCGTCTTTGACGAGTTCATCGGCGGCTCCCTGGGCGAGGGCAAGAAGTCGCTGGCGATCACCGTGCGGCTGCAGCCCAGCGACAAAACGCTGAAGGAAAAGGACATCGAGGCGGTGAGCGAGAAGATCATCGCCAAGATCACCAAGGCAACCGGCGGCACCCTGCGGGGGTGACGCGGCACCAAGACTTTTTTGAAAAGTCTTGGCAAAAGTTTTGAGGAAAACTTTTGGGCAGCGCACCCGTTGGGGCGCTGCCTTTTCCGTGTCACCTGGCGGCGAAAAACTCTGCCAGAAGGTCAAACACCAGCCGGATGCGGCGGCTGGTGTGCAGCTCGCGGTGCGTGGTGAGCCAGACCGGGAAGGTGATCGGCTCGATCCCCGGCAGCAGCCGCTCCACTCCCGGCGTGACGGCGGCCACATCGTCCATCATCGGGCAAACGCCAAAGCCCTGTTTGACCAGCTCCCAGGATGCCAGGCCGCTGGTGGATCTGATGCGGAAGTTGTCCGCTGTCAGGTGAATGCCCAGCGGCGCCATGAACGCGATGGAACGGTCCACGTCCGCAAAGCCCACGAAGTCATGATCCGCCATATCCGCTGGCGACGCGGGCCGCCCGCGGCGCGCCAGATAGCTGGGGGCGGCATAGAAATGGGCGGTGGCCTCCTGCACCAGGCGGGCGATCAGCTCGGGCTGCTCGGGGCGGACGTGGCGGATGGCGATATCGGCCTCGCGCCGCATCAGGTCGCGGATGTCATTGGCGGCCACCACGTCGATGGTCAGCCGCGGCGCCCGCTGGCGCAGCTGGTGCAATACCGGCGGCAGCACATGCGCCGACATCACATCAGATGCGGTGATCCGCACCGTGCCCTCGATGGACTGCGTCTGGCCGGTGGCGGCCAGGCGCAAACCATTTGCGGCCTCGCCCATCTTGCGGCTGTGGATCAGCAGCTCGTGCCCCGCGTTAGTCAGCGCCAAGGCGCGGCCGAGGCGTTCAAACAGCAACACGCCCAGCTCCGCCTCCAGCGCCGCCACCTGGCGCGACAGCGTCGGCTGGGTCAGGCTAAGGCGGCGGGCGGCGGCTGAAAGCGAGCCGGTTTCCGCGGTGGCCAGAAAGGCGCGGATGTGGTTCCAGTCAGGGTTTTCCATACAGATATGTATAACAACCTTGCGGATTTCAGCAATTTATCTGCGGTTCCTGCATGGATAGGCTTTATGCAAGCAAGGAGAGCCGCCATGACAGCCGATGCCCGCTTCTGGGACAGGATTGCCCCTAAATACGCCGAGTCCCCGATCCGGGACATGGACGCCTACCGCTACACGCTGGAGCGCACCCGGTCTTACCTGAGTGACAGCGACAGGGTGCTGGAGCTGGGCTGCGGCACGGGGACCACTGCCATCGCATTGGCGCGCAATGCGGCGCAGATCACCGCTACCGACTTGTCGGAGGGGATGCTGAAAGTGGGGCAGGAGCGGGCCTGGAACGCGGCAGCTTCCAATGTCGAATTCCAGTGCTGCGGCGTGCAGGATGCGCCGGAGGGGCCGTTTGACGCGGTGATGGCCTTCAACCTGCTGCATCTGCTGCCGGATCTGGAGGCGGCGCTGGACGCGATCGCGGCCAGGCTGCCAAAGGGCGGGCTGTTTATCTCCAAGACACCTTGCCTGGGCGAGGCGCGGGGATCCTGGAAATACTGGATGTACACCGTGGCCATCCCGCTGATGCGGCTGGCTGGCAAGGCGCCCGGCTTTGTGGATTTCATGGATATCCGCACACTGGAGGCCGCGGTGCAGCGCGCAGGCTTTGACATCATCGAAACCGGCAATTACCCGGCAGATACCCCCGGGCGCTATCTGGTGGCCCGGCGCAGCTGAGGCTTTGCCTTTCGCCCCGGCGCGCTAGGTTACCGGGTGGAGGCCCCTATGTTCGAGGACCGGATTTCTGCCGGGCTTCAGCTGGCCGGGAAACTGGCTGAACTGCCGATGACGGACCCCGTGGTGCTGGCGCTGCCGCGGGGCGGGGTTCCTGTCGCGCTGCCCATTGCGCAGAAACTGAACGCCCCGCTGGACCTGATTCTGATCCGCAAGATCGGCATGCCCTCCAACCCGGAGCTGGCCGCGGGTGCGCTGGCGGAGGGCAGCAACCCCATATTCAACGGCGCCCTGCTTCAGGCCACCGGCATGAAGCCGGAGGACTTTGCGTCCCAGGTTGCCCAGGCACGGGAGGAGAATGCCGCCCGCCGCGCCAGCTATTTGCAAGGGCGCGATCCGGTGGACGTGGAGGGGCGGACCGTCATCGTTGTCGATGACGGCATCGCCACCGGCGCGACCTTCATGGCGGCGCATTTCTGGCTCAAAGAGCGTAAGCCTGCTGAGGTGATTCTGGCGGTGCCGGTGGCGCCCCCGGAAGCGGTGGACGAACTGCGCCCGCTGGTTGATACTGTGATCTGCCTGCTGAGCCCCAGGGAATTCTGGGCGGTCGGCGCGCATTACAGGGATTTTACGCAAACCAGCGATGACGAGGTTACGGCCGCCCTGGCCGCGGCCCCGCAGGCTGGCGCAGGAAAGGACAAGACGTGGCATTGAACGTTTATCTCTCGGGCGAGATTCACACCGATTGGCGGGAACAGATCATTGACGGCGCGCAGGGGCTGCAGGTGAGTTTCAACGCGCCGGTCACCGACCACGACGCCAGCGACGATTGCGGCGTGGCCATCCTCGGGTCTGAGGAGAACAAGTACTGGCATGACCACAAGGGCGCGATGGTGAATGCGATCCGCACCCGCAAGGGGATCTCGGACGCCGATGTGGTCGTTGTGCGCTTTGGCGACAAGTACAAGCAGTGGAATGCGGCGTTCGACGCAGGCTATGCCGCAGCACTTGGCAAATCGGTGATCGTGCTGAGCCCGCCGGAGCATCAGCACGCGCTGAAAGAGGTGCATGCGGCGGCACTGGCAGTGGCAGAGGAGCCGCGTCAGGTGGTCGAGATCCTGCGCTATGTGCTGACCGGCAAGCTGCCTGGATGATTCCTCCGGTTCTGGAGACGGACCGGCTGGTCCTGCGCCCGCATCGGGTGCAGGATTTCGCCGGCGTCGCGGCGCTGTGGGCAGAGCCGGAGGTGGTGCAGTTCATCTCCGGCAAGCCCTCGACGCCTTCGGAAAGCTGGACGCGGCTGTTGCGCTACATCGGTCACTGGCAGGCGCTGGGCTATGGCTATTGGGCGGTGACCCTGCGCGGCGGCGGCAAATTCATCGGCGAAGTGGGCTTTGCCGACTACCGGCGGGAGATGCAGCCGCCGCTGGATGGCATCCCCGAGGCGGGCTGGGTGCTGGCGCCCGAGGTGCATGGCCAGGGCCTGGCGACTGAGGCGGTGCACCGCATTCACCGATGGGCGGCGGAGGCGACGGACTGGGCGGAAACCGCCTGCATCTTTGATCCCGCGCATGCGGTGTCGCAGAAGGTGGCGCGCAAGCTGGGGTATGAGCCCGCAGGCGAAGCGCTGTACAAGGGTAATCCAACGCTGGTCATGAAACGGCCAGTGTCCCGGAGCTGAGCTGGGGCTCCCGCCCGTGAAGGCGCTTCCAGGGGGAGCGCATCGCAGCGTTGGGCGCGGCGCGGCGGTGGCATAGCCCGCCACTCTGCGCCGAGATTTCGTGCCTGTCTTGCTTTTTGTGATCGTTCAACGCTTCGTTAAGCGCGGCGGCCTAGGCTGGGGTGAAGACACGAAACAGCTGACAAGGCAGCTGTCCGCTTTTGCGGGCAGTGCCGGGAATTGCCATGAAGAACCGTCGCAGACCTCTTTCCCAAATCACCCCGCAGATCGAGGACGCGGGCCTGTTCAAGCGCGAAGTGCGCGATGTTCCGGTGGAACTGGTGCCGGTGTTCAGCCGCAATAACCGGCGCGACCTGGTGGTGAAGGGGATCGTCAGGCCGGATACCGAGATAGAGGTGATCTTTGCCGGGCGCCGGATGCGTGAAGCGGCACCGCTGGTGGAGCGGATGAAGAGGCTGCGCGCACAGGGGGTGCGATCGGCGGAGACCGGGCACGAGGCCATGCTGCAGATCCGGCGGCTGCGGCTGCCGGTACAGGTGCGCGGCGCCTGGCGCCTGCGGTTTGAACCCGATGCCTCCGGCTGGGAGGTGAAAAGCTACCAGCTGCTGGCCGCGCAATGGGCCTTTACCGATCTCGACGGCAGCTCCGTCGTCTGCGGCTGGCCGCCCGAGGAGCCGCAGGACAGGGTGCTGGAGCGGGCCCGTGCGGTGCGCGCCCGCCAGGCTGCGGCCTGTGCCGCCCAGGCTGCGCGGGCACGCTGAGCTAGCCGCGGCCGCAACGCAAAACGCCCCGCCGCAGGCGGGGCGCCGGGCCCAACGGGATGAGGCCCGCAGGGGCCGAAGACGGGCGGGAGTTCCTCAGCCTTCCCTTTTGACTTCCACCGTATGCGGGTAGGGGATTGAGATGCCCTTGGCGTCAAATGCTTCCTTCACCCCTTGCATCAGGGCGAACTTCAGCTCCCAGTAATCCTCGGCTTTGCACCAGACCCGCGCGGTCAGGTCGACCGAGCTGTCGCCAAGGTTGGTGACCCGCACCCAGGGAGCAGGGTCCTGCAGCACCCGCGAATTGGCATTTGCCTGCTCCAGGATGATCGCCTTGGCCTCTTCGGCGCTGTCGGCGTAGTCGATGCCGAACACCAGGTCGGCGCGGCGGGTGGGGTGATGCGAGAAGTTGGTGATAATCGCGCCCCAGGCCTGGCCGTTGGGCACGATGATCTGCACGTTGTCCGGTGTGGCCAGCTCGGTCACGAACAGGTTCAGGTCCTTCACCGTGCCAGAGGTGCCGCCGATGTCGACATACTGGCCGATCTTGTAGGGGCGGAACAGGATCAGCATAAAGCCCGCGGCCAGGTCGCTGAGCGTGCCCTGCAGCGCCAGTCCGATTGCCAGGGTGGCGGCGCCCAGCATGGCGACCAGGCTGGTGGCCTCGATGCCGAAGATGTTGAGGATGGCGACCAGCACCACCAGGAGCAGCACCCAGCGCACTGCGCTGGCGGCAAAATTGCCAAGCGTCGGGTCGATCCGCGGCGTGCTGTTGATCCGCCGCCGCACTACACTGCTGATCCAGCCGGTGGCGATCCAGCCGAGGATCAGCACCGCCAGCGCTTTCGCGCCATTCACCATCAGAGGCCAATAGGCGCCTGCCTGTTCCATCATCTGTTCCATGTCCGCTGTCCCTTAGCGCTGTCATTGCTTGCCCCGGACTGTCGTGGAAGAGTGCAGCTGTGGCAATAGGGCGCAGCGGGGAAAGTTCCGGCGTCAAAGCCTCAACCTGTGCGGGCGGACTGGGGCCGCCGCAGGCACCGGGCCGGCATGTGCCGTGAAACGGAAAAGGCTGTAAGCGGGAGCCGCGGGCTGTGCCGCAGCTCTCGTTCGCAATCAGAACAGGAACAAATCGGCGGTAACGTCCTCTGCATCGAAACCGCTGAGGGTGATGGAGACGTTGGCAAAACTGACTTCGGCGCCGCTTTCCGTCTGCGAGACCGTGAGATCGGAGAAGCCGGAGGCGCCGCGTTTGATCTGGATCAGGTCCTCGCTGGCGTCGAAATTCAGGATTGTGTCGACGCCGTCTCCGCGTTTGAACACGAAGAGGTCAGCGCCATCGCCGCCATCCAGGGTGTCCTTGCCCCGGTTGCCGCGCAGGATATCCTTGCCGTCGCCGCCGTTCAGGCTGTCGTTGCCCTTTCCGCCCAGCAGCTTGTCCGCACCGGACCCGCCCTCAATGGTATCCTTGCCGTTTCGGCCCTTAAGAACATCTTTGCCGCTGCCGCCGGAAATGAAATCGGCACCAGCTCCGGCGGAAACGGTATCCGCCCCGCGCCCTGCCTCGATAGTCTCGCTACCGGCCAGTTTGTAGTACTGGCCGGGCCGTATGATATCGTCTTCGGTTGAGCCGTTGATGGTCCAGTCTTCGCCCTGCACGAAAGATACAAACCGGTCGAGATCGAACCGGCCCGTGGCGGTCGTGGCGGTGCGGCTGGTCAGGTCGAAAAGGCCGCCCGCGCTGACATCGAAGCCGTCCAGAACCAGTTTTTTGATAGTGTGGAACGACGGGGTCAGGGAGATTTCAGCATAGTTGAATTCGGTGATGTTGCCGGTGATGAAGTAGCTGCCGGAGCCGGGAACCCGCAAATCTTCGCCGTATAGGCTCACGGAATAGGGGTAATTGTAGATCAGCAGGAAGGTGCCAGTGTCGTATTTGTTGCTCAGTTGTGCGCCGTTGAAGGTAGCAACAAGCCCGGCCATCTGGGCTTCCAGAGAACCGGTCACAGTCATTGTCGGCATGAATTCAACCCTTGATAAGTTTTACAGTCGTTAAAAGTGCTGGCAAAAAGGGGCTATACCAAGGGTTGCGGCGTTTTCAAGGATCAACCGTGCCGATTGCCCATGGCTTTCCGTAAGGTCAAGAATTTGGAGGTCCTTGGGCGGCTGAGTGCCTGCATCCGGAACAGAAAAAGCCCCGCCGGTCCGGCGGGGCTTTTCCCTTTATTCGCTTTACCTGATGGCTTGGGCCTTACTGCTTCAGCGCCAGTTTCGGCGACAGAACGTCGATGCCCAGGGCCTCGCCGACCGCGTAGTAGGTCAGCTGGCCTGCGTGCACGTTCAGGCCGTTCAGCAGGTGCGGGTCGTCCTCGCAGGCCTGGCGCCAGCCCTTGTTGGCCAGGTTCAGCATGAAGGGCATGGTGGCGTTGCCCAGGGCCTGGGTCGAGGTGCGCGCCACGGCGCCCGGCATGTTGGCCACGCAGTAGTGCATGATGCCGTCGACCTCATAGATCGGGTCGGCGTGGGTGGTCGCCTTGGAGGTCTCGAAGCAGCCGCCCTGGTCGATGGCAACGTCCACCAGCACCGCGCCCGGCTTCATTTCCGAGAGCTGCGCGCGAGACACCAGTTTCGGGGCTGCGGCACCCGGGACCAGAACCGCGCCGATCACCATGTCGGCCTCGCGCACCAGCTCAGCCGTTGCGCCGGCGGTGGAGTACTGGTTCTTGAAAGTGCGGCCGAAGACGTCGTCCAGGTACTTCAGGCGGGTCAGCGAGCGGTCGAGGATGGTGACATCCGCGCCCATGCCGGCCGCGATCTTGGCTGCGTGGGTGCCGACGACGCCGCCGCCGATCACGACAACCTTGGCCGGGGCCACGCCGGGCACGCCGCCCATCAGCACGCCGCGGCCGCCGTTGGCCTTCTGCAGTGTCCAGCTGCCGACCTGCGGGGCCAGGCGGCCGGCCACTTCCGACATCGGCGCCAGCAGCGGCAGGCCGCCGCGGTCGTCGGTGACGGTCTCGTAAGCGATTGCGGTGCAACCGGATTCCAGCAGGTCCTTGGTCTGCTCCGGATCGGGCGCCAGGTGCAGGTAGGTGAACAGCAGCTGGCCTTCGCGCAGCATCTTGCGCTCAACAGCCTGGGGTTCCTTCACCTTGACGATCATGTCGGCGGTGGCAAAGATTTCCTCGGCAGTGTCGAGGATCACGGCACCGGCGGAGACATAGTCCTCGTCGGTGAAGCCGGCGCCCATGCCGGCGCCTTGCTGAATGACAACCTCATGGCCGCGGATGACGGCCTCGCGGGCGGCGTCGGGGGTCATGCCGACGCGGAATTCCTGCGGTTTGATCTCGGTGGGGCAGCCGATTTTCATGTGAGTATCTCCTCAAAACTCTCTGCGGTCATTTTGCCGCAGGCAGCAGAAAAGGTGCTGCTTTTTTGGGCATAATAAAAACATGCCTTTCGAAGAATCTTCGTCTATACAGGCGAAAGTCAGCAAGGATCTTCGCAAAATGTCTTTGGACGAAACAGATCGTCGCATTCTCTCGGTGCTGCAAAAACAGGGGCGCATCTCCAACGCGGACCTGTCGGAGCGGGTGAACCTGTCGGCCTCGGCTTGCCACCGCCGCGTGCAGCGGCTGGAGGCGGAGGGCTATATCCGGGATTATGTCGCGCTGTTGGATGCGCGCAAGATGAACGTGCCGACCACGGTTTTTGTGGAGATCACCCTGTCCGGCCAGGCGGATGAGGTGCTGGACGCGTTTGAAAAGGCGGTGTCGCGGATTCCGGATGTGCTGGAGTGCCATCTGATGGCGGGGACGGCGGACTACATCCTCAAGGTGGTGGCGGAGAACACCGAGGATTTCGCCCGCATTCACCGCCAGCATCTGGCGCGGCTGCCGGGGGTGGCACAGATGCAGTCGAGCTTTGCGCTGCGCACCGTGTTCAAGACGACGGCGCTGCCGGTTTGAGCTATCGGAGGGGGTGACATGCGTGCACCCCCTGTACACCCCCTGTGCACCGGCGCGGCGTAAGTTCACGCTGGGGCGGGGTAGGTGAACAGCAGAAGGTGGGTGAGGTTGAAGGCGAAGTGCATCAGCACCGGGACCCGGAAGGTGCCGCTTCCCCAGTACCCGAGCCCGCAGGCCAGACCCAGCAGTGTGGCGAAACCGGTGACTGCCGGGCCTGCGCCCAGGTGGGCGAGGCCGAACAGCAGGCTTGCCGAAGCGATACCGGCTGCGGGCCCGAAGCGGCGGCTGAGGCCCTGCTGCAGGTAGCCGCGGAAGAAGGCTTCCTCTGCCAGGCAGGTGAGCAGCAGGTTCGACGCCATCCACAGGAGCGCCCATTCCGGAAAGCCGGGTTCCAGCCGCAACGCGCCGGTCAGCAGGGCCAGCGGAAGCAGCGCGGCGAGGAGAAGGAGACCGGACAGCAAGGCCGGGCGCCCCGCCGGATCATTGCGCCGCAGCAGGACGGGCCACGCCAGCAGCAGGGCGAAGACGACCAGCGGTTTGTCGAGGTTCAGATGCAGCGAGTACGGCGCGCTGGCGGGGCCGGACTGCACATTGTCTAGAATCAGGAGGTTCTGCACGCCCGGAAGCAGATGCGCGCCCAGGGCCAGCGACCAGAGGATCAGCACCGCATGGCCGATCAAGCGGACCGGGCCGCGGGTGCGGGGGATGAATGAGGCAAACAGCAGGCCGGTTGCCATTGCCACCAGAGCGAGCGGCGCTAGGTGGCCGGCAGCAACGGCGGCCGCAGCAAAGACAGCGAGCAGGGCAAAGGCCCGCCCGCGCTGCCCGCTCCAGCCCGCGGCCAGCGCCGCCATCAGGATCAGCCAAGGCCAGGTCTGGGGCAGGGTTGTCACAAGAAAGCTCATGGCTTGCACTTAATCCGGTCAGCTGCCGGCTTTCCAGCCGGCTCGGCGTGCAGGCCTGGGCTTTTGCGCTTGAACCCGGGCGGGTTTTCCGGTTGCCTTAAAGGTACCTGCCGGCCCGCGGTTTTCTGTCCGGAGGCGCTCCGTCAGGCGGTTTCCCGTTAGGCGCAGCCATGATTTCGGCGGCTGACCCTGCGGGGTGACATCAAACATTCACATGCCGCCGGTACAAGGCGGCTTTTTCAGCACCTGACAAGGAAGGAACCCTGCCCGTGACCCGCGAATATGAGACCGCATCCCTGGACTGGCTGGAAGCGGAGCTGCAGGACACGCTGGACGAGGATATCGAGATCGAGTTCTCCGAGCCGATGCTGAGTCAGGAGATCCGCAAGATCTACCGCGAGCAGCATCCGGAGATGCTGGACCGGCAGGTCTATTTCCGTAACCTGCTGCGGCTTCAGGCGGAACTTATCAAGGTGCAAGACTGGGTGCAGCATAGCGGCGCCAAGGTCTGCATCCTGTTCGAAGGCCGCGATGCGGCGGGCAAGGGCGGGGTGATCAAGCGGATCACTCAGCGGCTGGACCCGCGGGTGGCGCGGGTGGTGGCGCTGCCGGCGCCGAACCGGCGCGAGCAGAGCCAGTGGTTCTTCCAGCGCTATGTGCCGCATCTGCCGGCGGGCGGCGAGATCGTGCTGTTCGACCGCTCCTGGTACAACCGTGCCGGCGTCGAGCGGGTGATGGGCTTTGCCAGCGACGACCAGGTTGAGCAGTTCTTTCAGGACGTTCCGGAATTTGAGCGGATGCTGGTGCGGTCGGGAATCATCCTGCTGAAATACTGGTTCTCGATCACTGACGAAGAACAGCAGCTGCGGTTCATGATGCGCATCCATGACCCGATGAAGCAGTGGAAACTGTCGCCGATGGACCTGGAGAGCCGGATCCGCTGGGAGCAGTACACCAAGGCCAAGGAGGCGATGTTCAAGCGCACCAACATTCCTGAGGCGCCCTGGTACATTGTCGAGGGCAACGACAAGAAGCGCGAGCGGCTGAACTGCATCGAGCACCTGCTGACCAAGATCCCTTATGAGGAGGTGCAGCATGAGAAGGTCGAGCTGCCGGACCGCAAGTACAATCCGGACTATGAGCGCCAGGTGCTGCCGGATGAGCTGTATGTGCCGAAGATCTATTGAGGTTTGAGACCCCAAGGGGGAGGGGCCTGAACATGCTTAAGGGCGCGCGGCCGCGCGCCCTTATCAGATTTGCCCGGTGGGGATATCAGAACAGGAAGTCGCCCGCGCCGAGGTCCTGAGCGGTGATGCCGCTGAGCAGCATGCTGTCGCCATCGTTGTCGGTGATCAGCAGGCCGTTGGAGGTCTGGCGGGTGTGGTTGTTCATCAGATCGCTGAAACCGCCGATGCCGTCCGCTGCGCCCAGGTCGATACGCTCGCCGCTGGCATTCGGGTTGAAGTCGGTGACGGTATCGTTGCCGTTGCTGAACACAAAGATGTCAGCGCCGCTTTTGCCTGTCAGCCGGTCATTGCCGTTGCCGCCATCCAGGGTGTCGCTGCCGCTGCCGCCGTACAGCTTGTCTTTGCCGCTTCCGCCGTTGAGGTCATCGGCACCGCGGCTTCCGCGCAGGACATCGTTGCCCGAACCGCCGTTCAGGCCGTCGCTGCCGCCTTTACCCAGCAGTTTGTCGCGGCCGTCATTGCCGCTGAGGCTGTCGCCGCCGCTGCTGCCGGTCAGGGTGTCGTTGCCTGCCAGCCCGTCCAGGCTGCCTGCGCTGCTAAGGGTCAGGCTGTCATCGCCGGCGGTGGCGCCATTGCCGGTGCTGCCGCCTTCGTTGCCGCCCGAACCGCCGTCCGATCCGCCGCCCGAACCGCCGTTGTCGAGCTGCAGGCCGGCGCTGGTCCTGGCGAAGTTCTGGGTGACCATGACAGCGTCCCAGCCGTTGAAGTTGCCCTGCTCAACGCCGATGCCGATCACTTCGACATTTGCGTTCAGGATATTCGCGCGGTGGCCGGGGCTGTCCATCAGCGAGTTGTGCAAGTCGACGACGTCGTCAGAGAGGCCGGCGGCGCCGCGCTCGCTCTGCCAGGCGATGTTTTCGGCCCAGGTCCAGCTGCCGGAGAACTGAAAGCCCGCGTCTTCCATCCGGTCGCCGGCGCTGGAGCCGCCTGCGCCGGTGTGGGAGAACACATTCTGCTGCAGCATCCACTCGCTGTGGTCTTCTGCCGAATCGTTGAGACGCAGCTCCAGCTGCACTGGATTAAGCCCGCGTGAAGTGCGCTCGGCGTTGATCAGGTCGAGCATCTGGCGCTCGAGTTCGCTTGCCTGTGACATCGTTTACTGCTCCGTGAGTGTGCCGGCTGTGCGGCGGTGCGCTATCCCGTTAACGGAAATTCCCGGCGCTGAAAGGGCAGCACTGTGGCGGGGCGGGATTGCGGCAAAGCTCTGCCCGAAGCGCGGGGCGCGATACGCGGATTCCTGCGCGCAGCGCGGGTACGGGCAGGCCGGTTCTTCCGCCGGCGCTATCCCGCCGCCTGGCGCAGGCGTGGACGGCGCGGGATTCGCTCTGATCTGCGGGGCAGGCGGCCGGGGATGGATTTTCATGCTGCGGAAACGGGCGGGCCGGGCGCCGGCGGGGGGAAGCTGGCGGCGCCCGGCATCAATTGAAAACCCGGAGAGGCGTGCCTTGTTTGCAGGGACCAAGACAGGCGCCGGTATTAAAGGGGGGGGGACGCAGCCAGCCCCGGGTTTCAGTGTTCCGGGTGTTCCAGGCCCGGACGGCAGGGACAAGGTAAGGGAAACGCATCAGCTTTGCCCTGCCGTGCCACCTTTATAGCAGGCAGAAATCAAAAAATACACCCTAAAGATGTAATCCTAAAGATTTCACGATTTTTGCGTGTGCTGCAAAAAAGCTCGGCGATGTTTGCGGTCCGTTAAAAATGACGAACCCCCGGGCGGGGCCGCGGGGGTTGTCTGAACTTATTTTCCGGCAGGTCCGGGGACCGCCGTAGTGCTGTCCAAAGCTGGAGAGCAAGGTTTGCTTACAGCAGACCTTCGCGCTGGGCTTTCTTGCGTGCCAGTTTACGGGCACGGCGGATCGCTTCAGCTTTCTCGCGCGCTTTTTTCTCGGACGGCTTTTCGAAATGTTGCTTGAGCTTCATTTCGCGGAAGACGCCTTCACGCTGCAGCTTTTTCTTCAGGGCACGAAGCGCCTGATCGACGTTGTTGTCGCGAACACTAACCTGCATGTGGTTTTCACCACCTTTCTAAGTTGAGTTGCAAGGATTTGCAGGAAGTGGCCGTATAGCAAAGCGCCGCTAATTTGTCTAGTAGGGTGTCAGGACACTGCCAGCTGGAGGGTGAGATGACCGAAGACCAGGATCACGCGCAGGACGATATCAGGGAAAAACTGCTGGATGCGGCGCTGTTGCATGTACCGTTTGACGGCTGGTCGGAGGTGACGTTCCGCGCCGCTTGCCACGACGCCGAGGTGCCGGAGGTGCTGGCCCATGCGGTGTGCCCGCGCGGCGGGGTCGACCTGGCGCTGGCCTATCATGCGCGCGGCGATTCGCTGATGCTGGAGCGGCTGGCGGCCGAGGATCTGTCGGGGATGCGCTTCCGCGACAAGGTGGCGGCGGCGGTGCGGTTCCGGCTGGAAGCGGTCGACGACAAGGAGGCGGTGCGCCGCGGCACAACGCTGCTGACGCTGCCGCAGTATGCGGGCGACGGGGTCAAGGCGATCTGGGGCACCTGCGACCTGATCTGGGAGGCGCTGGGCGACGGCTCCGACGATCTGAACTGGTACACCAAGCGCGCCTCGCTGGCGGGCGTCTATTCCGCCACAGTGCTGTACTGGCTGGGTGACGACAGCCTGAACCATCAGGCGACCTGGGACTTCCTGGACCGGCGCATTGATAACGTGATGGATTTCGAGAAGCTGAAAGCGGGGCTGCAGAAGAACCCTCTGCTGAAGCCATTCCTGGTGGGGCCGAACTGGCTGGCCGAGCAGATCAAGCCGCCGAAGGGCCGCGATGATCTGCCAGGGTCGGTTGGCCCGCGGCGGTAGGGGCGCAGGTGGGCGGAAGCCTGTCTGCGGTAGGCGCGATCCATACCGTCAGCCAAAGCGCACAATCGCGCATCTTGCAGCGGACGGGGCAGAGAGCCTACATCTGCCCTTGCTTGCTGACTATATTCCGACCGGGACGCCACCCGTAACCGGCAAGTTGATACCAGTGACATAGTTTGCCTGCGGTCCCGCAAGATAGGCCACCGCATTCGCCACATCCTTTGGCAAACCCGCATCCCGCAGTGCAACATTGGCGTAGCGCTGTGTCTTTATTTCGTCGAGGGAAGCACCGCTCTCAGCGGCGAGCCGAACGTTGGCAGCCGTATGCATATCCGTTGCAATGTAGCCCGGACAAACTGTATTGCAGAGAATGCCATCAACACCAAACTCTGCGGCCAACGTCTTGGTAAGTCCGACGAGCCCATGCTTCATTGCAGTGTAAGCACCGAACCCCGGTTCCGCGCCAAGGCTTCCTGTAGAGCCTATGTTGATGATCCGTCCACCACCAATCTTTCGCATTTCGGGGATCACCGCCTGGGCCATCATCATCGGACCCAACATGTTGACGCGAAAGCTATTTTCCCACTGATTGGGTGTTGTCGAAAGGAAATTGTCTGAGCCGGCAAGCGATCCCGCGTTGTTGACCAGAATATCTATTCGGGCGAACGCCGAATTGGTCTGGATGATGCACGCCTTCACATCCTCCTCGCGCGTCACGTCCAGTCTCACGGCAATCGCCCGGCTTTGGCCTTGGTTGATCTCCGCAACAAGGTCGGCAAGCAAGTTCGCTCTGGAGCGGGGCTCTCCCTGCACTTCTACCGTGCCGTCAACATCTGCGGCAACGATGTCAGCCCCGTCCATCGCCAGCCTTAATGCTATCGCTCGACCGATCCCCTGAGGAGCCGACGCGCCCGTGACTATGGCCGTTTTCCCTGAAAGAATTCCCAATTGACCGTCCCGTTATTGGCTCATTGTAACTCAACAGCGCTACATGGATATTCAGAGATATCAAGTATTTCGCGAACGGCAGCAAAGTCCCGCATTGTTTCCCCAAAACGGGCCAGATTTCTGCGCCAACTTTGTGATGCCGCTCTGGCAGTTGATTTCCGCCGGTGCGCACTCCGCAAACCGCCCCAGCTGCGGCGCCTTTGCTGTTTGCGCTTGACCGGACGGGTGCTAGGCAGGGGCAAGGATCAGGAGGACATTTTCCGATGACAGAGATGATGCGCGCGGTGGAGATCAGCAAACCCGGCGGGCCGGAGGTGCTGCAGCTGACGCAGCGCCCGGTGCCGCAGCCGGGTCATGGCGAGGTGGTGATCAAGGTGGCCTATGCCGGTGTGAACCGCCCCGACGCGCTGCAGCGTGCGGGCGCCTATGATCCGCCCAAGGGCGCCAGCGACCTGCCGGGGCTGGAAGCCTCGGGCGAGGTGGTGGCCGTAGGTGCGGGCGTCAGCGGCATCGCGGCAGGCGATCAGGTCTGCGCGTTGCTGCCCGGCGGCGGTTATGCAGAATATGTGGCGACGCCTGCGGCGCATTGTTTGCCGGTGCCGGAAAGGATGGACCTGAAACAGGCGGCATGTTTGCCGGAGACCTTCTTTACCGTCTGGTCCAATGTCTTCACCCGCGGCGGGCTGAAGGCGGGCGAGCGGTTCCTGGTGCATGGCGGCTCTTCGGGCATTGGCACAACCGCGATCCAGCTGGCCCGGGAATTCGGGGCGCGGGTGTTTGCCACCGCAGGCTCGGACGAGAAGTGCCAGGCCTGTCTGGATCTGGGCGCCGAGCGGGCGATCAACTACCGCGACGAGGATTTCGTCAAGGTGATGCGGGAGGAAGGCGGCGCCGATTTGGTGCTGGACATGGTGGGCGGCGATTATATCCCGCGCAACGTCAAGGCGATGGCCGAGGACGGTCGGCTGGTGCAGATCGCCTTTCTGCAGGGGCCGAAGGTAGAGCTGAACTTTGCCCTGATGATGGTGAAGCGGCTGACGCTGACCGGCTCCACCCTGCGTCCGCAAAGCGATCTGGCCAAGGCGCAGATTGCTCAGGACCTGCGCGAGGCGGTCTGGCCCTTGATTGCGGCGGGCAAGGTGGCGCCGGTGATGGACAGCGAGTTTGCGCTGGAGGACGCGGCCGCGGCGCACGCCCGGATGGAAAGCTCCGGCCATATCGGCAAGATCGTTTTGAAGGTCGGGTGACGCCTCAGGAGGTCCACGCAAAAAGGCCGGCGGATCCGCCGGCCTTTTTTGATTGCATGGGTGCTACTGCACGGCGCGCCGGTAGAGGTGCCAGGTGGCATGGCCCAGCACCGGCACCACGATGATCAGCCCGGCCAGGAACGGGATTGCGCCGATCACCAGCGCCGCGCCGACAAGCGCGCCCCAGGTCATGCAGACCACCGGGTTCCTGCGCAGCACCTTGATCGAGGTGGCCACTGCCACCGGCAGGCCCACGTGACGGTCCAGCAGCAGCGGGAAGGACACCAGGCTCATCGCCAGTGCGGCAAAGGCAAAGACCGCGCCCACCGCGCCGCCGGCAATTGCCATGATCCAGCCGGCGCGGGTGGTGAGCACGTCGCTGGCGAAGCTTGCGATCGAGGCCGGCGGCTCCGGGCCCAGGGTGCGGCTGTAGATCATATCGGCCGCCACCAGCCAGATAATGAACAGCGCCGCCAGATACAGGCCCAGCACCAGGATGGCGCCAAAGGCGGGCGAGCGGATGACATCGAAGGCATCGACCCAGCGCGGCTCAAAACCTTCTTCGCGGCGCTTGGACATTTCATAAAGGCCGATTGCTGCGACTGGCCCGAGAATTGCGAAGCCCATGATCATGGGCACGATCAGCGGCAGCAAATTCATCGACAGGCTCATCACGATCAGCGCGATGCCGATGAGCGGATAGAACAGCACCAGGAACATCGCGTCGCTGCGGCAGGCGGCAAAGTCCTCAAGACCCGCGGCCAAA
Source organism: Leisingera sp. ABM4_103 (assembly GCF_056158685.1). Taxonomy (NCBI): domain Bacteria; kingdom Pseudomonadati; phylum Pseudomonadota; class Alphaproteobacteria; order Rhodobacterales; family Roseobacteraceae; genus Leisingera; species Leisingera sp. ABM4_103. The sequence continues at coordinate 2,090,199 of NZ_JBSWTU010000005.1, forward strand.
GAATGGATGATGTCATCCATGCTCAGGTCGCGCGCCTTGGGCATCTCTCTGACACCGTCGCTGCCCATTTCGCTGACGGTTTCGCTGATATGGTGCCCGGTGGTTTCTGCACCCTGCAGAAGCCAGCTGAGCGGATTACCGATTGTTTTTGCCATGCGCTTCCTCCTCCTCGCTGACCAAAACGGAAGTGCCGTTCAGGCAGGGCCGGGCGCGGCACATAATCTAATACTAGCACAAATCTCGGCAAAGTGTGCTTCACAGGCCATTTATTGCCGCGCGAGGAGAGGGGCGCCTGGCGGCGCCGGCCTCCGGCGGGAGTATTTGCAGAAAAATGAAGAGGCGGCGGCTTCGGCCGCGCCGCTTGGAAAGCGTGTGGCGGCAGTTTCATCTTTCCCGAAATACTCCGGGGTGAATTGGCCGAAAGGCCAAGAGGGGCAGCGCCCTTGCTTGGCCTTCGGGCAGGTTCAGCGCACCGGCGCGAAGCGCGCGTCCTTTAGTGTGCAGTCCTTGATCACATCGCGTCCGCAGGGCACCGGGTCAAGCGCCTTGGTCAGGCAGATGCGGGCCTCCTGGATGGCGCCGTCGCGGCAGGTGATGGTCAGGCTGTCTCTCGTGAGCTGCGGATTTTCCTTGAGAAACGCCTCCTCCACCACCGATGCGGGCAGGGTGACGGGTTTGTCCAGCTTGCGGAAGACGGCGGGGCGGGTGACGCGGGCGTAGGCCTCGCGCATCAGGGTGTAATACTGGCGGGCGCTGAGGCCCGCGCAGGTGCCGTGTTTCTTCCACTGGTGCCAGGCGAGGCCCGCGCTGCCCATGATGTCCGCCATGTCCCGGCTCATCGCCCGGCTGGGAGGCGCCTCGGCGGTGCGGCAGTAACTGGGCCAGCTGCGGTGGTATTGCGGCCAGAGCCCGTGCAGGGTCCAGCCATAGTCATGCCGGGCATCGCATTGCTCCGCATCGCGGGCATCGCCCTCCTGTTCGCACCAGTTCGGCGACCAGCTGAGCGCCAGCACGTAGTAGTCGAACTCTCCGGCCGGCTCGCCTTCTGCCGCCGCAAGCGTGGCAAAACCGGTCAAAACAGCCGCCAAACCCAGCAATAACTTGCGCATTGGCCTCTTTCCTTATGAAATCAAGCTGACTATATAGGGCAGAAGTTCCCCGACAACGGAAACCTGCCCCGCACGCCGGGGACGCCCTTTCAGGCGGCGGGAGAGATGTATCCGGGGATCAAGGTGTTTTAAGGAGATGAGCACATGGCAAAACCGTTGATGGCCAAGGCAACCGCCGTGTGGCTGGTGGACAATACCACGATCAGCTTCAAGCAGATCGCAGATTTCGTGGGAATGCACGAATTGGAAATCCAGGGCATCGCCGACGGCGAAGTGGCGGTGGGCGTCAAGGGCTTTGACCCGGTGGCCAACAACCAGCTGACTCAGGACGAGATTGACAAGGCGCAGGGCAACCCGCTGCACAAGCTGAAGCTCAAGTTCAACCCGGCAGCCGCTGGCGAGGAAAAGCGCCGCGGCCCGCGCTACACCCCGCTGTCCAAGCGCCAGGACCGGCCGAACTCGATCCTGTGGCTGGTCAAGTTCCACCCGGAACTGAGCGACGGCCAGATCGCCAAGCTGGTGGGCACCACCAAGCCGACCATCCAGTCGATCCGCGAGCGCACCCACTGGAACATCGCCAACATGCAGCCGATCGATCCGGTGGCGCTGGGGCTGTGCAAACAGTCCGAGCTGGACTCGGCCGTGCAGAAGGCGGCGGCCAAGAAGGCAGCCGAGGGCGGCGTGATGAGCGACGACGAGCGCCGCAAGCTGGTGTCCACCGAGCAATCGCTGGAGATGGAAGCCGAACCGAAGATCCCGAGCGCCATCGAAGGCCTGGAGACCTTTACCCTGGGCGGCGGCTCCAGCAGCGAGGAGGAGAAGAAGGAAGAGGAAATCCTCGACGCCGACAGCTTCTTCAACCTGCCGTCTGGCGGTGACGACGAGGACGACGACGAGGATTCCCGTATCTGATCCAGGCGGGCCTGCCCGGGCCGGATTTGGGGAAGTCATTAAAAAGCCGCAAATCCGGTGCTCCGGATTTGCGGCTTTTTCTGTTAGAATTGAGTCTCAAGATTACAATATGTTGACTACGCACCAATGATTTGCGCAGCATGATGTTGCGGGCGGCTGTGTTCCAGGTTGCTCGCAGTCATTGGGAAACGGGAAAGGCCTCCGAAAAGAGGGGCGGCTTCCCGCTGTGTCAGGGACAAAGTTTAATGAGTGTTGCCAGCGGGCCGGTGCAGGAAGCCGGTCTTTGCAGGGATGGCAGGAGTACAAGACATGGACGCATCGGCGACGCCGGGGCTGGGGGACGGCCGCGGCCTGGATCTGGGGGCGTTGGCGGAACTGCACGGGCTGGAGTTCTGTCAGGAATTTGCGGAACAGCTTTCACATTGCACTGGGGCGGATCTGGTCGCCGTCGGCGAACTGGGGGCCGCGGAACCCGGACGCATCAGGGTTCTGGCCAGCAGTTTCGACGGGCTGCCGCTGGGGGATTTCGAATATGACGCGCACGGGGCGCCATGCCTTGACGTGGTCCGGAGCGGAAAGCCGCAGGTCGTCCCCTGCGGGGTGCAGGAGCTGTATCCCGAGGATGGGATGCTCATTGAGGAAGGCATCCGCAGTTATGCAGGCGTTGCCCTGAAGGGCTCCGGCGGCGGCACGGCAGGCTTGGTGCAGGCGGCCTGGCGCCGCGACATCGGGGACCGGCGGGCGCAGCGGGCTGTGGATCTGATGGAGCGGTTTGCACCGCGGCTTGGCGCAGCGATTTCAAACCGGCGGCGGCTGGCGGCTTTGGCGGCCCTGGCAGAGGGGCCGCGCAGCCTGTCTGCGGGCGCGGCCTTCCGGCAGCTGGCACAGGAACTGCAGGCTGCGCTTGGGGTGCGTGCTGCCTTCATTGCCGAAAGCGCCGGCGGCAGGCTGGACCGCTGCCGTGTGCTGGCGTGCTGTCTCGACGGTCAGCTGGTGGATGCGGCGGAAGACCGGATTGCGGTCTTTGACGGAACCGGCGCCTCCCTGCCTGACGGATGGCAGGCGTTCCGGCTGCCGGACGGGTTGCGCCAGGTGCTTCCGGAGCAGGCGGAGCGTTTGAATATCTGCCTCGGCTACCCGCTGCGGGATGCAGGCGGTGCGGCTACCGGCTGGCTCGTGGTGCTGCATGACCGGGAGATCGGGGCGGGCAGTCTGGACGCGGATCTGGTGGCGCTGGTTGCGGCCCGCACCGGACTGGAGATGCGCCGCCGGGCTGCCGAAAAGCGCCGCCACCAGGCAGAGGCGGCGCAGCTGATCCGGCACAAGGCCGAGAGCCTGGGGCGGCTGGCGGGCGCCATCGCGCATGAGTACAACAATCTGCTGGCTTCGATGCAGGGCAGAGCCGAGCTGGCGCTGGCGCATCTGGAAGCTTCCCATCCGGCTGAGCAGCATGTGCAGGAGGTCGGGCAGGGGCTGCACTCCCTGGCTGGGCTGGTGCGGCAGCTGCAAGGCTTTGCCAGGGGCGGCAGCGGCCAGGTGCCTGCGTCCTGCGACCTCAATGCCATTGTGCATGAGGCGATGGCGCTGGTGCCGCTGGCGTGCAGGCGGGGCAAGGCGGTGGTGCTGGATCTGGCCGAAGGCGCACAAGCCGCACAGTTGGCCCCGGAAGAGGTGCGCCAGCTGGTGCTGAACCTGGTGCTCAACGCTGCAGAGGCGATTGGCCCGGGCGCGGGCACCATCACGGTGAGGACCCGGCGGACCCGCCTGGGCGCAGCAGAGCGGCGCCAGCTTCTCAAGGGGCGCAGGATGGCGGCGGACGACTGTCTGCTGCTGGAAGTCAGCGACACCGGCGGCGGCATGGGTCAGGACATGGTCACCCGGATCTTTGATCCGTTCTACACCACCAAGCCCGGCGGGCGCGGCCTGGGCATGGCGGCGGCGCTGGGGGTCATCAGCCGCCACCAGGGCGGGCTGGCGGTGGAGAGCCGTGAGGGCAAGGGCAGTGTTTTCCGCTGTTATTTCCCTGCCTCCGCGGTGGCGGCACCAGCGGTGCGGGCGTCTGCAGATGCGCGCGGCGCAGGGGGGCGGCGGATCCTGGTGGTGGATGACGAAGACACGGTGCGCCGGGCGGTGTCGGGTCTGCTGCAGCTGCGCGGCTGTGAGGTCGCGCAGGCGGATGGGTATGACGCGGCGCTGGACTTGCTGGCATCGGAGGGGCCGTTTGACGGCGCGGTGATCGACATGAGCATGCCCGGGCGCGGCGGCTGGGAGACGCTGGCAGGCCTGCGGGCGGCGCAGCCGGGCCTGAATGCGGTGATGATGAGCGGTTTCGCCATCAGCGCGGCGGACGCTGGCTTTCCGGAGCTGGCGGATGTGCGGGTGCTGGACAAGCCCTTTACCAAGGAAAAGCTGTACAAGGCGCTGTTCCGCTGAGGGCGGTGCGGGCAGGGGAAGGGCTCCCGCGCCTGCGGCTGCCCCTGGCGGGGCCGCCTGGCAGCCTTGGGCCCGGCGCCGCGCAGGCGCGCGGCGCGGCTGCGCCTAACCGGCGGCGGTGCGCTCCAGCAGCCAGCTGCGGACCCGTTCGATCCGGCTAGTGCCGGCCTTGGCCTGCGGCGTCAGCAGGTAATAGGCGCTGGCAGGCGTGCAACGGTGCGGATGGGCCTGGATCAGCGTGCCTTCGCCCAGTTCGCGGCGCACCAGCAGCTCTGGCAGGATCGCCACGCCGTGGCCGTATTTCACGGCGTCAATCAGCATCTCGAACTGGCTGAACAGCGGACCGGTGGGCTGCGCGGGCAGCGCTTGGCCCAGGTCATCGAACCAGATCTGCCAGCTGAGCGGCCGGGTGGTGTGCTGCAGGGCCGGGTGGTCGAGCAGAGCGCTTGCGGTTTGCACCGGGCCGTCGAGAAGGCCGGGCGCCGCAACGGCGATCAGCGTCTCCGGCATCAAGAGGTCGGCGCGGAAGCTGGGCCAGGGCGGGTCCCCCTGCACAATGGCGAGATCGACCAGGCTGGCATCCACCTGAGCGTTGTCCAGATAGGTGATGGTGTTGACCGTAAGCCGCGGCTGCTCCCGGGCGAGCTGCGCCAGATGCGGCATCAGCCAGCGGCTGCCGAGCGTCGGATAGGTGCCGATATTGAGCGCGCCATAGGGGTTATCCCGGGTGCGCAGGCGGTAGAAGGTGGCCTCCAGCGCCTCCAGCTGCGGCGCGAGCTCCTGCAGCAGCATCTCACCCGCGCCGGTCAGCTGCACCCGCTGGCGTTCGCGTTTGAACAGGGTCTGGCCGGTCTGCGCCTCCAAACTCTGAATCTGGCGGCTGAAGGCGCTTTGGGACAGGTTCATGGCGCGGGCGCCCTGGGCAAAGCTGCCGGCGCGGGCGGCGGCCTCGAAACAGAGGAGGGCAGCGGTGGGCGGGATCTTGCGGCGCATGCGGTCACCCTGCCATGTGTTGCGATTTTTGCAATAGAGGGTGCGGAATACCGGCTGTTTTTGCGGGTCGGAGGCTGACACACTGGCGCCGAATGCATCACCCAACGCGATCAGCACGACACTCGGGAGCGCACGATATGAGTTTTGAACCGCAGATCAACGACGCCGATGTGCAGGCTGTCACCCAAGCCATGAAGACCATGCCCGATTCCGCCTCGGTGGCGGAGTTTGTGCCCGGGCCCGGCATCCAGCGGCTGGAGTTAAAATTCGACATCCAGCTGCTGCAGGAGGCGCTGGAGGAGTGCCTGCGGCGCGAGGAGTTCATGGGCGGCATGCAGGATCAGGGCTTTGCTGCGCTGCCGCTGACCCAGCGTCCGGGGCAGTCTGAGTGGACCGCCAATGACCTGTCGGGCCGCTACTGGCTGCGGGCCGACAGCCGCTATGTCGAGGAGCCGCGCGAGGATCTGGTGCCGGAGGTGGAGTTTTCCGAGTTCAATCCGAAATTTGCGGGCACCTATTTCGAGCATGTGCATAGCGAGCTGGCCAAGCGCTTCCCGATCGGCCGGACGCGGGTGCTGTCCAAGGGGCTGTACAACTGTAATTCCTGGCACCGCGACCCGGAGCCGCGGCTGCATATCCCGGTGCTCTCCAATCCCGGCTCGATGTTCATCGTGAACCATCACGTCACCCACTTACCAGCGGACGGGTCGGTGTATTTCACTGACACCCGCGGCTACCACACCGCGCTGAACGGAGGCGAAACCCGGCGCGTCCATATCGTGGCGGCGCTGGCCTATGACCAGGTGACGGAATGAGCCAATACGCAGGGCTTGCGGGTGCGGGGGGCAATGCTGCCCTTTGCGATCTGCGCAGCGATACGGTGACGCGCCCCGATGCGGGTATGATGCAGGCGATCCGGGCGGCGGAGCTGGGCGATGACGTCTATGGCGAAGACCCGTCCGTGAACCGGCTGGAGGCCACGCTGGCGGAACGGCTGGGCAAGGAGGCGGCGCTGTTTCTGCCGACCGGCACCATGAGCAACCTGGCGGGTCTGCTGGCCCATTGCCAGCGCGGCGAGGAGATCATCACCGGTGCAGGCTACCACGTTCACGCCTATGAGGCCGCCGGCGCCTCGGTTCTGGGCGGCATTGCGCTGTGCCCGGTGCCGGTGCGTGCGGACGGATCGCTGGATCCGGGCGTGGTTGCCGGGGCGGTCAAGGCGGACGACAGCCATCTGGCCATCAGCCGGCTGCTATCGCTGGAGAACACGCACAACGGGCTGGCGGTGCCCTTGCAGGACATGGCAGCTGCGGCGGAGGCCGGGCGCCAGGCGGGGCTGTCCGTGCATCTGGACGGGGCGCGGTTCTTTAATGCGGTGACCGCGCTGAGGTGCTCTGAGACAGATTTGGCCGGGCTGGCGGATACGGTCTCGATCTGCCTGTCCAAGGGGCTGGGCACACCTGCGGGCTCGGTTCTTGTTGGGCCTGCGGATGTGATCGCGCGGGCAAGGCGCTGGCGCAAGATGCTGGGCGGCGGCATGCGGCAGGCGGGCGTGCTGGCGGCGGCCGGGCATTATGCGCTGGAGCATAACGTGGAACGGCTGGCGGAGGATCATGGCCGTGCCGAAGAACTGGCGCGTGTGCTTCGGCGCTTGGGAGCGGGAGAGGTGGCACAAGCCACCAACATGGTGTTTTTCACGCCCGGCGACGGGCGCAATGATGCGCTGCGGGCGCATCTGGCGGCTGAGGGTGTGGTGATCGGCGGCGGCAGTGCCGGTGCGATCCGCATGGTTCTGCACAAGGATGCGGATGACGCTGCGCTGGCGCGGGCGGTGCAGGGGCTGCGGAGGTTCTACGGCTGACAGGCTGAGGGAGGCCGCGAAGTCAGATTTCCTTGCGCGCCTTGAGGGCTGCGGAAATGGTGCCGTCATCGAGGTAATCCAGCTCGCCGCCGATCGGCACGCCTTGGGCCAGAGAGGTGAGCTTGACCTGGCCCTGCAGCTGGTCGGCGATATAATGGGCGGTGGTCTGGCCGTCGATGGTGGCGTTCAGTGCGAGGATCACCTCGCTGATGCCTTCGGTCGCCACCCGGTCCGCCAGCCGGGGAATACGCAGATCCTCCGGGCCCACCGCATCCAGCGCCGACAGGGTGCCGCCCAGCACGTGGTAGCGGCCCTTGAACACTGCTGCGCGCTCCATCGCCCAGAGGTCGGCCACATCCTCGACCACGCAGAGTTCGCCGTTGGCGCGCCGCTCATCGGTGCAGATCGGGCAGATCTCGCTGGTGCCGACGTTGCCGCAGTTGAGGCATTCGCGGGCTGTGGCGGCGACCTCGCTCATCACATCGGCCAAGGGTGTCAGCAACAGCGCCCGCTTGCGGATCAGATGCAGCACCGCGCGCCGGGCCGAGCGCGGCCCCAGTCCGGGCAGTTTGGCCATCAGGGCAATCAGGTCTTCGATGTCGCTGGTGGAGTTCTTGATCATGCCTTGGGCCCTTTTCTTCCCAGCCATATAGGCTGATCGGGGCAGGGGAGCGCAAGGGCGGGGCGGTAAAATGTTCAGGGTTTGTTTTGCCGCTGCCCGGAGGTATGCCTTTGTAGAGCTGGGTGAGGATTTTGAATGAGACGTGCCGCGGAGGAAATGGACGACGGTGCCCGGAAGCTGCGGTTTGCCCGGCTGACGGAGGTTGCGCCGCAGCAGATTGCCCGCCACATGTCCGATCCGCGGATGGCTGAGCATATGCCGCTGCTGACAGGAGCTTGGGATGAGAAGGCGGCCAAAGCCTTCGTTGCGGCCAAGGAGGCTTGCTGGAAACGCGACGGGCTGGGCCATTGGGCGTTTCTGCGCGGCGGCACTTACTTCGGCTGGGGCGGGTTCCAGAAAGAGGGCAGTGAATGGGATTTCGGGCTGGTGCTGCGGCCGGATTGCTTTGGCCTCGGCCCCTCCATTGCCCGCAAGGCGCTGAATTTTGCCCGGCGGGATGCGCGCATCCCCTTTGTCACCTTTCTACTGCCGCCGACGCGTCGGCATTTGCGTCCGCTGGCCCGGCTGGGGGCTGTCCAGACCGGGGAGGTGCAATACGAGGGGCGGCGTTTCCTGAAATTCCGGCTCGAGACCGGCTGAGGCGGGCAAGCAAAAAGGCGGCTCCGAACGGGCCGCCTTTCAAACATAGGAGCGTGCAGCCGCTTAGAACGGCAGCTTGATGTCCTTGGGCAGGCCCATGCTTTCGGTCAGCTTGGTCATCTCTTCCTGCGCCTTCTCCGCGGCCTTGGCCTGGGCGTCCTTGATCGCGGCCAGGATCAGATCCTCGACCACTTCCTTGTCGTCGCCGTTGAAGATCGAGGGGTCGATGTCCAGTGCCTTGAGGTCGCCCTTGGCAGAGGCAGTCGCCTTGACCAGGCCGGCGCCGGCCTCGCCGGTTACCATGACGTTGTGCAGGTCTTCCTGCATCTGCGCCATCTTGGTCTGCAGTTCCTGTGCCGATTTCATCATCTTGGCCATGTCGCCAAGACCGCCGAGGCCTTTGAGCATCTGTGTTCTCCTGAGATTTTCGGTTTGGAGGACAGATACGGGCCGCGGGGCTGTGAAACAAGGGGCAGGTTTGTCTTGCTGCCGGACTTTAGCGCCCTTTCGCCCGGCTGGCAGGCCGGGCAGCGCCTGACCTTTGCCCTGGGAAAGCGCTATCGCGCCCACCCAAGGTCAGGCGCCGTCCTACGTGAATTTGTCACCCGTCTTCGAACGGGTCCCATTCGTCCTCGACCTCGGGCAGAGCCTCGGCGGCGACTTCGGCAGCCAGCTCCTCGGGGGTGCGGATGCGCTTGATCCTGGCCTTGGGGAAGCTTTCCAGCACCGCCTGCACCAGCGGGTGCGCGGTGGCTTTCTCGCGCAAGGCGTTCTCAGCCGCGTCGCGGACCTCGGCAATGGTGGGGGCGTCGCCATCGGGTGCGATCGAGACCACCCAGCGGGCGCCGGTCCAGTTCTGCAGCGCCGAACCGAGCCGCGCGGCGAGGTCCTTGGGCGCCTGGGCGGCGGGGGTGAATTCGATCCGGCCCGGCTGGTAGGAGACCAGGCGCACACCGCCTTCGACCTCGACCAGCAGTTTCACGTCGCGGTTGGTGCGGATCAGTTCGACGACATGTTCGAAAGTCGGGTAGCGCGCCAGCGCGGAGCTGACCTGCGGCGCCAGCGCGGTTACGGTGCCGCCACCGCCATGGGCCACAGGTGCACCGCCGGCGGGGCCGCCTGGGCCGCCATAGCCGCCCTGGGCATTGCCGCCGCCCGATCCGCCGAGGGCCGGGGCGCCCATGCCCTGCATCGGCACACCGCTGCCGGGACCCGGAGGCGGCGGGGGCGGGGTGTCCTGCAGCTTGCGGATCAGTTCCTCGGGCGAGGGCAGGTCGGCCACATGGGTGATGCGGATCACCGCCATCTCGGCGGCCATCATCGCGTTTGGCGCGGCAGCGACTTCCTCCAGCGCCTTCAGCAGCATCTGCCACATGCGGGTGAGGACACGCATCGCCAGGTTTTCCGCCATCGCTTGCCCGCGGGCGCGCTCATCCGGGCTGACGGTGGGGTCTTCCGCCGCGTCGGGGGTGATCTTCACCACCGAGACCCAATGGGTGATCTCCGCCAGGTCGCGCAGCACCGCCAGCGGGTCGGCGCCCTCGGCATATTGCGCGCTGAGTTCGGTAAGGGCAGCGGCCGCGTCGCCGCGCAGGATCATGTCCATGAGGTCCAGAACCCGGCCGCGGTCAGCAAGGCCCAGCATGGCGCGGACCTGATCGGCGGTGGTCTCTCCGGCGCCGTGGGAAATCGCCTGGTCCAGCAGCGAGGTGGCGTCGCGGGCGGAGCCTTCGGCGGCGCGGGTGATGAGGGCGAGCGCGTCGTCTGCAATCTCCGCGCCTTCGGCGGTGGCGATCTTGCGCAGGAGGGCGATCATCACCTCCGGCTCGATCCGGCGCAGATCGAAGCGCTGGCAGCGCGACAGCACCGTCACCGGCACTTTGCGGATTTCGGTGGTGGCGAAGATGAACTTCACATGCGCGGGCGGCTCTTCCAGCGTCTTGAGCAGCGCGTTAAACGCGCTGGTCGACAGCATGTGGACCTCGTCGATGATGTAGATCTTGTAGCGCGCGGAGGCGGCGCGGTACTGCACCGAGTCGATGATCTCGCGGATGTCGTTGACGCCCGTGCGCGAGGCGGCGTCCATCTCCATCACGTCGACATGGCGGCCTTCCATGATCGCCACGCAATGCTCGCATTTACCGCAAGGATCGGTGGTGGGGCCGCCGGTGCCGTCCTCGCCGACGCAGTTCATGCCCTTGGCGATGATCCGTGCGGTGGTGGTTTTGCCGGTGCCGCGGATGCCGGTCATGATGAAGGCCTGGGCGATGCGGTCGGCGGCAAAGGCGTTCTTCAGCGTCCGAACCATCGCGTCCTGGCCCACCAGATCGGCAAAGGTCTCGGGCCGGTATTTGCGGGCCAGAACCTGATATTGGGATTGGCCGGTGCCGCCGGTGGTGCCGCTGGGGGTATCGTTCATGGTGTCTCGTGCCGGATTCGGTGTGCGGGGTGGTCCGCGTTGCGCGCAGGGTATTGAAGCGCAGCCCGTTCGTCCACCGCAGAACGGGGCAATCCTCTGGCTGCAAAAGCACTTTGGGAATGTCCGCTGACCGGTTAGGCTGGGGCCGAGGGGGCAATGCGGGGAGGCAGGAACGCAGCGGCTAGGAGGCGGTATGCGATCTGAAGATACCTCTGATCCAGCAGCGCAGGATGAGGCGGCGCAAGCTGGGCTGACAATCCACGCGCTGTCCGCGGGCGGCGGCATTCTGGCGCTGTGCCGGCTGCCCGGTGCCGAGGGGGATTACCGCGGCGACCTGATCCAGATTTACCAATGGAAGCCGGGGCTGGTGTTCTCGATGACCACGGAGGCCGAGCACGTGGCCGCCGGGGCGCCGCGGCTGGGGGTGGACCTCCAGAGCATGGCCTGCCGCTGGCTGCACCTGCCGGTGCCGGATTTCGGCACGCCGCCGCCGGAGGTGGCGGCGAAATGGCCTGCCGCCAGCCGGTCGGCGCGGCAGGCGCTGGGCGGCGGCGGCCGGGTGCTGGTGCATTGCCGGGGCGGCTGCGGGCGCTCCGGGATGGCGGTGCTGCGGCTGATGGTGGAATGCGGCGAGGATCCGGCGCAGGCACTGGCGCGGCTGCGGTCGGTCAGGCCCTGCGCAGTGGAAACGGACGCGCAGCTCGACTGGGCCTGTGCACCGTAGAGCGGTAACCACAGGCGCATGAAAGAGTATATACGGCACCGCCCGGCCGAGAAGCCGGGCAGGTTGAATTTCAGGTCAAAGCGCCATCATATGTTCTGCTTGCCGCGCCTCTGCAGTTTTCGGCAGGGCCTCCATCAGCGCGCAGGGGCGGGCGTCCAGGCGGGAGGCGGCAAAGCCCGTGCCGTCGCGGCTGAGGATCGCATCGGCAAAGCGGTCGAGGCCCTCGCGCGGGGCACCCTCGCCGACGCCGCAGAACAGCCGGATCCGGTCATGGCTGGCGGCAAACTGCGCCGGGCAGGTGCGCGGGCAGCCGTCCAGCGCGGTGGTGCCGGTGATTTCAAAATCCTCTTGCGTCAGCGGCTTGGCCTTGGTCATCGCCTCGGCCAGCTTGGCGATCATCCGCTCTGCCGCTGGGCAAGGCTTCCCGAGGTATTTGCAATCCGTTGCCGCATAAAAATGCGTCTGGTCCGTCCACATCATATCTGCGCCCTCCGCGCGTGGTGCGGGGGTTTGGGTGACAAGAGACCGGATGAGAAAGCGGGAGTCCCGCGGTGCCATCAGACCCTGTCCGGACACCCCGCCCGGGTTCGAGTTACACGTTCGATGGCAGGTCTCCTGACTTGCGGGTCGCAGCTTTCCCGATCCTTCCCGGCCTCGTATCAGACCAGTGGCTCTATCGGGGTCGCTCGCCGCTTACAGTTGCGGGGGCAGTCGCGGACTTGGCCTTGCCTGGGGCGGGGCCGCACCGTGTTCCCTTTTCATCCCGGACACAAGATTCTGTGGCACGGGAACCATCACCACAAGCGGTAGCGGCTGGTTCCCTGAGTCGTCAATCGGTTTTCTGCAGCTGCATCTGGGTGTGCAGGGCGCGGATCACATCCGAATCGCGCCGCACCCGCGCCAGCTGCCAGCCGCCCTGCAGCAGGATATAGAAATTTTCCGCCGCCGCGCGCGCCTCATCCTGCGGGAGGCCTAGGCGCTGGGCGTGGCGGGCGGTGGCCGCGATCCAGCTCTCGAACAGGTCTGCGGCGTGCTGACGGAAGGCGTCGTTTTCCGGCCCGGCGAACAGGGTTGCAGAGACCGGGCAGCCGCTCCACTTGCCCTGCTTGTCAAAGAGTTTCGCCAGCTTGTAGCAGACCGTCTTGGCCCCGGCCTCGAAACTTGGGGCCGGGTCGAAGGCGGCGTCAATCAGGGCCAGCATCTGGTCCGAGGCCCAAGTGGACGCCGCCAGCGCGAGGTCGGACTTGCCGTTGGGGAAATGGTGGTAGAGCGAGCCCTTTGGCGCTTCGGCGGCGGCCAGCAATTCAGCCAGGCCAGTGCCGTTATAGCCCTTGTTCCGGAACAGGCCGGCGGCCGCCCGGATCAGCCGGTCCCGGGTCGGGGCCGAGCTGCCGGAAGGCGGGCTGGTTGTCGTCACGTCAGTCATAGCGGCAGCTTGACAGCATTAGACCAAATGGTCCAGTCAGGAATTGGACCGATTGGTCTAGGAGGCTGCCATGCTCGACGGACACGCAGAACTTACCGCCGGTTTCCGGGAGGAAGAGGTGCGCTTTGCCTCGCGAACGGGGGCGCTGGCGGGACGGTTGTACCACCCGGATGGCGCAGTGAAGGCAGCGGTGGTGCTGAACGGCGCAACCGGTGTGCCGCAGCGCTTTTACCGGCATTTCGCGCGCTGGCTGGCAACAGAGCGGCAGATCGCCTGCCTGACCTATGATTACACGGATTTCGGAGACTCGGCGCTGGACCATCCGCGCCGGTCTAAAGTGACAATGGCCGATTGGGCGCTGGCGGATCAGCCCGCTGCCCGGGCCGAAATGCGGCGGCACTATGCGGGCGTGCCGTTGTGGGTGATCGGCCATTCGCTGGGCGCGATGCTGATGCCCCTGCAGGACGATCTTGAGGACGTCGCCCGCATGATCGTGGTTGCGGGCGGCTTGGTGCATCACCACGATCATCCCTGGCCCTACCGCGCGCTGGCGCTGGCTTTCTGGTTCGGCCATGTGCCGCTGGCGGCCCGTGTCCTGGGCTATCTGCCCGGGCGTGCGGTGGGGTTCGGGGCCGATTTGCCGGCAGGAGTTTACTGGCAATGGCGGCGCTGGTGCACCACCCGTGGCAGCTATCTGCCGGAGGCGGGGCGCGGATTGCCGCAGCCGCGCTGGGCAGAGACCGGCATCCCGGTGGATCTGTTTGCGATGGCGGATGATGGCGTTGTGCCGCCGGAGGCGGTCTGGCGGCTGGGTGAGGTGTTCGGCGGTGCTGCGCAGAGCCGGGCAGTTCTGGCCCCGCGGGAGCTGGGGCTGAAGTCAATTGGCCACCTGGGGGCGTTTGCCCGCGAAAACGCTGCCTTGTGGCCGCGCCTGCTGCCACAGGCCTGACCCGGGGCCGGGCGCCTGGCAGCGGCTCAGGCGGTGCGGTTCAGCCGTTCTTCGGTGAGTTTTGCGAATTCGGCGAGGCGCAGTTTGAAGCGGCGGGTCAGGTTGCTGCGCGCCAGCTTCAGGGATTGCACCAGCAGGCGGCCGGTCAGGTTGGAGGGGGTCAGCTTCAGCTCTACAGACATCCGGGTCCGCTGCGGCGACAGCGCCAGCAGCTCCACTTCCATCCGGCCGTCAACGCCGCTGCCGCTGCCGGACAGAGTCAGGCCCGTCACCGGTGCGTAGGACGACAAAGTCAGCCGGATGTCGCGCGGCTTGCCGCGGAAGCTGAATTTCAGGTCCCAGGCCAGGCCGTTCTCCGGATGGGCAAGGTCGCCTGTCCGCTGCAGCTCCACGCCGCGACGCAGGGCGGAGCGCTCCAGCAGCTCAAAATCGGAAATCGCACCGAAGACCTCGGCAATAGGGGACTCGATGTCTTCTTTGCTTTGAAATTTCATATCTGCCTGCCTCTTCTGCGCCGCCTGGCTGTGGCGCGGTTTGCGGCAATATGCGCCTTAGTCCAGCGTGTCCGCAAGCCAGTTCTTCAGCAGAAAATGGGCAATTGCCCCCTCCCGTGCAGGCTTTAGAACCGGGTGATCGCCTGCAAAGACCGTCATCATATCCTGGCGGCTGATCCACAGCGCGTCCTCGATTTCCTCCGGATCGACGGTGATTTCACGGCTGAGCGCCTCGCCTGCGCAGCCGAACATCAGAGACATGGGAAAGGCCCAGGGCTGGCTTGACAGGTAGCTGACAGGGCCGACCCTGACGCCTGTTTCCTCCAGCACCTCGCGGCGCACCGCGGCCTCCAGCGTCTCGCCGGGTTCGACAAACCCTGCGAGCAGCGAATACATCCCCTCGGGCCAGCCGGGCGAGCGGCCCATCAGCACTGAATCTCCATGGGTGATCAGCATTATCACAACCGGGTCGGTGCGCGGAAAATGCGGCGCCTTGCACGATGGGCAGACCCGCTGCCAGCCCGCCTGCGCCATGTCGCTGGGCGCGCCGCAGCAGGCGCAGAACCGGTGGCTGCGATGCCAGGACAGCATGGCCTTGGCAGTGGTGGCCAGTTCGGCCTCCAGCGGCGTGAGGCGGGTCATTACCCGGCGCAGCTCGGCAAAGACATGGGCCTTCGGCAGATCCGGGTGCTGCTGCTCGCTGGCGTCGGCAAAGCTGTTGAGCGCCTCCTGGTCCAGGCCTTCGGGCTGCCAGCCGCTGATATCGCAGGCGAAGCAGGGCGCGCCGCCGGGCTCCAGCCCGAGGAACAGAGCTGTGTCCCGGCCGCTGGCGGCCAGCGGGTGGTCCGGCGCGGTCCAGGCCAGGCTGCAGGGCAGATCCGCCTCTGTTTCACGCAGTGTCAGCGGCTTGCCGCGCCACATCAAGAGCACCCGGGCCTTGGCGCTGTGCCAGGCCGTTTTCAACGCTCCTGCGTCGGTGCGCAGATGCGCAGCCCGATCCAGCCCGCCGCCGCCGAAGGTCACTTGTTCTGCGCGTTTCATGGCGGCTCCCCTTTGACTGGCGGCTGTTGACCCGGCATCCCGGACCGGCTGCGGCAATCCATGACAGTGTGCCGCAGGCGTTGCCAGTATTTCACCGCGATACGCGCTTGCCTGTCGCTGCGCCGCCACACCTTTCGGGCTGCCGCGGGGGCTTTTTTCAGTAAACCATGGTGCAACCATGCCGCAGGGGGTGAGGCGGCCGCAAAAAGTTAACAAACCGCCGAAAGGAGTTATTGCAAATCCTTAGAACGCTGACTCAAATAGCCGTCAATCAAGAATGGCGCCGAATGGTGCGAGAGGAGCGGCGGGCAGGCGGTGTCAGCAGAGATTCGGACATGACGAGCGGGGCAGGGGCTCCGAAGGCCCGGCCCGCTGGGGTGCTGCGCGTCCTGGCGACCACGGACCTGCACTGCAACCTTCTGAGCCATGACTATTATTCCGACCGCCCCGACCCGGCCATCGGCCTGTCCCGGGTGGCCAGCCTGATCGCCCGCGAGCGTGCCGCGGCGGTTGAGCAGGGCGCAGCCTGTTTATTGGTCGACAACGGTGACGGCTTTCAGGGCTCGCCGCTGGGCGATATCGTTCCCGGTGCCAAAGGGCCGCATCCGCTGGCGCGCGCCTTTCAGGTGCTGGAGTATGATGCGGCCGGCCTGGGCAATCACGATTTTGATTACGGTCTCACAGCGCTGGCGGGTGTGCTTGCGGACGTGCCTTGCCCGGTGCTGTGCTCCAGCCTGACGGCGGTGCAGCCCGGGTATGAACTGCCTTTCGCAAAGAACGCGGTACTGGAGCGGCAAATCCCGGGCTGCCCCGGCCTGCCGCCGGTGCGGATCGGCCTGCTGTCGGTGCTGCCGCCCCAGACACTGATCTGGAGCGGCCACGCGCTGGAAGTGGAGCTGGAGGCCGCGGGTATCGTGGAAGCCGCCGAAGCCCAGGCCCGGCGGCTGAGGGATGAAGGCTGCGATGTAGTGCTGGCACTGGCGCACACCGGCATCGCGGCCAGGACCGGGGCGGACCACAGCGAGAACGCGCTGGAACAGCTGGCGTCGCTGCCCGGGATTGATGCGGTGGTGGGCGGACATACCCATTTAACGCTGCCCGACCCGGAGTATCCTTTCGCCAAGCCGGTGGTGATGCCAGGCGCGCACGGGTCGCACTTGGGCGTCATAAGCCTGGAGCTGGAGCATACCGGCGCGGGCTGGCAGCTTGCTGGCGGCACCGCCAGCCTTCAGCCGGTGGCGCAGACAGGGCCTTCCGGTGCTGCTGAGCCACTGGTGGATGAGGAGGCCGGCTTCACCCGGGCGATGGCGGCAGACCACGCCCGGACCCTGGAGCGGATGCGGCAGCCTGCGGGCTACAGTCCGGTGGCGATGCATTCCTATTTCACTTTTTTCGCGCCCGACCGGGGCCTGGCGCTGGTTGCCTGTGCCCAGGCGGCTGCGGTGCGGCCGCTGCTGCGGGGCACCGCCGCGGAACACCTGCCGCTGCTGTCTGCCGCGGCGCCGTGCAAATTCGGCGGCCGCTCCGGCCCGCATTCCTATACCGACATCCCGGCCGGGGAACTGTGCGCGCGCAACATTGCCGATCTGCAGGTGTTTCCCAATGAACTGCGGGTGGTCACGGTCACCGGTGCGCAGCTGCGGGAATGGCTGGAGATGTCGGCGGGACTGTTCAACCGGATCGAGCCGGGCAGTTCCGGCAGCCTGCTGGCCGATCCGCAACGGGCAGGGCATCATTTCGACGTGGTCTTCGGGCTGACCTATCAGATCGATCTGTCGCAGCCGCCGCGGTTTTCCGCCACAGGGGAGTGCATAAATCCCTCGGCGCGCCGGATCGCGGATCTGAGCTGGAACGGGCGGCCAGTGGCGCCGGAGCAGCGTTTCGCGGTGGCTGCAAACAGCTACCGGGTCAGCGGCGGCGGCAGCTTCCGGATGCTGCGAGAGGCCGAAGAGCTGCCGCTGGCGCCAATGCGGATCCGCCAGGCGGTGCGCGACTGCATCGCCGGACGGCTGCCTGCCGTTCCGCTGGCCGGGGTGCCGTACCCCTGGCGGCTGGCGCCGATGCCCGGCACCAGCGCGGTGGCTGTGACCGGGCCGGGCGCGGCCGCACATCTGGACGAGCTGCCTGCCGGGCTGGTGACGCCCTGCGGGTTCAGCAGCAGCGGCTTCTGGCAGCTCGAACTGCAGTTGTGAGCCATTGAAACCAGGCCAGGTGCGGCCCTTGCCAATCCCGGCGGCGGCGCTTATATCGGGATTCGAGAGGTTGGCGCGGGCAAGCGCCTCGCCAACCTGGTCAGGTCCGGAAGGAAGCAGCCACAACGAGCCCCGCTTGGGTCGATGTCCAGCCTCTCACTTAATTCCCGAACAGCTTGATGCAGGGTGCCGTTTTCATACGATGAAAACGGCCAGGAAAAATCAATTTTTCCTGGCCGGAATTCGCGCCGAATTCCGGCGGGCCTAGAACCGGCCGTTGTCTGCCGGGTAGACGCCGAGGATTTCCACGTTGGTGGTGAAATAGCTCAGCTCATCCATTGCCAGCTGCACATTGGCATCGTCCGGGTGGCCCTCGATATCGGCATAGAACTGGGTGGCTGTGAACGATCCGTCCACCATGTAGCTTTCCAGCTTGGTCATGTTGATGCCATTGGTGGCAAAGCCGCCCATCGCCTTATACAGAGCGGCCGGGATGTTGCGCACCTGAAACACGAAGCTGGTGATCATGTTGTGGGCGCCGCGGCGGGTGTAATCCGGCTCTTGCGCCATGATCAGGAAGCGGGTGGTGTTGTCGCCGTTATCCTCGATGTGGCGGGCCAGCACCTCCAGCCCGTAAATCTCGCCCGCCAGTTCGCTGGCCAGCGCGGCGGAGTGGATGTCGCCGGCCTCGGCCACGTCACGGGCGGCGCGGGCGTTGTCGGGGCTGACGCGGCCGCGGATGCCATGCTCGCGCAGGAAGGTTCCGCACTGCGGCAGCAGCACCAGATGCGAATGCGCCTCGCGGATGTCTTCCAGTTTTGCCCCCGGCACCGCCAGCAGGTTGATATGCACCCGCACAAACGCCTCGTCGATGATATGCAGCCCGCTGTGCGGCAGCAGCCGGTGGCTGTCGGCCACCCGCCCGTAGGTGGAGTTCTCCACCGGCAGCATTGCCTGCTCTGCCTCGCCGGTGCGCACCGCCTCCAGAATGTCCTCGAAGGTGCGGCAGGCCAGCACCTCCATGCCGGGGCGGGCGATGCGGCAGGCCTCGTGGCTGTAGGAGCCCAGCTCCCCCTGAATGGCGATTTTGCGGCTCATGGGTGTGTTCCCCGTGCAAAACTTCAATATTTGGGCGTTTCGTCGCGCTGTCTATACCTTGCCACTTGGGAGGGGAAGCCTTAGACACCCCGTCAGACAGCTAAATGGACTCGCGATCATGTTTGACACGATGACCCTCACCAAAGCGACCGCAGGCGTCTGCGGCGCGTTCCTGGTATTCCTTCTGGGCAAATGGGGCGCAGAAGTACTGTATCACATGGACAGCCACGGTGAGGCTTCCTATGTGATCGAAGTTGCCACCGCCGAGGACGCCGGCAGCGACGAGCCGGAAGTCAGCTTCGAAGAGCTGATGGCTTCCGCCGATGCCGCCAAAGGCGCCAAGGTATTCAAGAAATGCTCTGCCTGCCACAAGCTGGAAGATGGCGCCAACGCCACCGGCCCGTACCTGTATGGTGTTGTCGGCCGCGAAATCGCCGCCGCGCCGGGCTTTGGCTACTCCGGTGCCCTGTCCGCACTGCCGGGCGCCTGGACCCCGGAAGAGCTGGACGCCTTCCTGGCCAAGCCGTCTGCCTATGCCTCTGGCACCACCATGTCGTTCGCCGGCCTGAAGAAGCAGGCCGACCGGGTGAACCTCATCGCCTATCTGGACAGCCTGGACAACTGATCCGGACCGCTGTCCCAGCTATCCAAACAAAGAAGCCGCTGCAGACCGCAGCGGCTTTTTTTGATGCCCTCGCAAGTGGCGCCGGCTTAGGCCGGATTGTTCTCCCGGTAATAGGCCAGCGCATCGCGCTCTGTGCCGTCGGGCAGGATGCAGACGCCGATGGTGCCGGCCTTGCCGCTGCGCAGCACGTAACTGCCGCCGGTCTGCACGCAATATGCCTCTTCCGGGCTGCTGTAGACCACTTCTTCTTCCTGCTGGGCGCAGGCGCTGAGCGCGGCGGCTCCGGCAACCGCAAGCGCGGCAAATTTCATTGATTTCAGCATCGGCAGACTCCCTCATTCCATAACGCAATTGTGATGTGAGGCTGGCAGGCAATTTTATTTCGCGCAAGCGCGGTTGCGCGCAGGTCCTTGTTTCGGCTGCTTTATGCCCAGATCACGCTCCTAATCACCCAATCTCAACTTGAATGTTACCGCCCGCGGACATTAGCTTGGGGGCGAAAAATCCGGGCCGAAGTTCCGGGCATAGGAGGTCTTGGCAGATGAAAACCGCTCGAGCTGCGGCACGCGTGCGCGTGAAAGACAGGGTGAACCCGCTGCAGGCCGCGGCGGCGCTGGCCTTGGGTCTGATTCTGGCACTTGCGGCGGCCAAGCTGGCCAAGGCGGAAGAGACCATCATCAAGAGCCACGGCTTTGCCGAGTTCGGCGAGCTGAAATACCCGGAAGGCTTCGCCCATTTCGACTATGTGAACCCGGAGGCGCCCAAGGGCGGCGAGCTGTCGATCTCTGCTGTCGGCACCTTTGACAGCATGAACCCCTTCACCCGCAAGGGAAGGGCAGGGGCGCTGTCGTCGGACCATTTCGAAAGCCTGCTGGTGGAATCCTATGATGAGCCCGGCTCCTACTACGGGCTGATCGCGGAGAGCCTGGAATACCCCGAAAGCCAGGATTGGGTGATTTTTAACCTGCGCCCCGAGGCGACGTTTTCCGACGGCTCCCCGGTTACTGCTGACGACGTGGTGTTCTCCCATAATATCCTGCTGGACCAGGGCTTGAAATCCTATGCCGAGGCGGTGCGCAAACGCATCCCCAAGGCCGAGGCACTGGGGCCGCACCGGGTGAAGTTCCATTTCAGCCCGGACTTCCCGCGCCGGGCGATGATCACCCAGGTGGGCGGCACGCCGGTGTTCTCCAAGGCCTGGTTCGAGGCCGACCCGGAGAACCGCCGCTTGGATGAGCCGCGGCTGGATCCGGGCATCGGCTCCGGCCCCTACATGCTGGAAAGCGCCGAGGTGAACCAGCGCATCACCTACAAGCGCAACCCCAACTATTGGGGCGCAGACCTGAATGTGAACGTGGGCCGCCACAACTATGACCGCATCCGGGTGGAGTATTTCGGCGACGCGATTGCTGCGATGGAAGGGTTCAAGGCAGGGGTCTATACCTTGCGGCCGGAGAACAATTCCAAAAGCTGGGCCACCGCTTATGACTTTGCCGCGGTGGAAAAGGGCCAAGTGATCAAGGGCGAAATCCCGGACGGCAACGTGCCTGCCGCCAATGGCTTTGTGATGAACCTCTTGAAGCCCAAGTTCCAGGACATCCGGGTGCGCGAGGCGCTGCAGCTGGCGTTCAATTTCGAATGGACGAACGAAAGCCTGCAGTACGGGCTGTTCCGCCACCGCTCGTCTTTCTGGCAGGATTCTCCGCTTGCGGCGAAGGGCCTGCCGGAGGGCCGCGAGAAAGAGGTGCTGGAAGCGCTCGGCGATCAGATCGACCCGTCAATCCTGACCTCGGAGCCGGTGATGGCGCATAGCTCCAAGGCGTCTCGCCCCAGCGACCGCAAGAACCTGCGCCGGGCGATGAAGCTGCTGGAAGAGGCCGGCTGGACCGTTGGCGATGACGGGGTGCGCCGCAACGCCGAAGGCAAGGTGCTGAAGGTCGAATTCCTCGCCGACAGCCCGACCATCGAACGCATCGTGCAGCCCTATATCAGCAACTTGCGCACCATGGGGGTAGATGCGGTGCTGAACCGGGTGGATTACGCCCAGTACACCAGCCGCCGCCGGGAAAAGGAGTTCGACATGATCTCCCATGCCTATCCGATGTCGCTGGAACCCTCGACCGGGCTCTACCAGTATTTCGGCTCCGAAGCGCATGAGTATTCGGTGTTCAACCCGGCAGGCCTGGCCGATCCGGCGGTGGATGCGCTGATCGGCAATATCGTCAATGCCAACACCCAGGAGGAGCTGCGCGCCAATGCCCGCGCGTTGGACCGGGTGCTGCGCGCCAAGCGGTTCATGGTGCCGGCCTGGTATCTGGACGTGAACTGGATTGCCTATTGGGACATGTACCGCCACCCGGAAAACCTGCCGCCGTATAACACGGGGATGCTGGATCTGTGGTGGATCGACGCCGCCCGCGAGGCGGAGCTCAAGGCCGCTGGCGCCCTGCGGTAAGACACGGACATGGCAGCCTATATCCTCCGACGCCTGCTTCTGGTGATCCCGACGCTGTTCGGCATCCTGCTGGTGAACTTTGCGCTGGTGCAGTTTGTGCCCGGCGGCCCTGTGGAACAGATCATCGCCCAGCTGGAAGGCGGCGGCGACGTGTTCGAGGGCTTTGCCGGCGGCGGCGGTGACGCGGGCACCGAGGCGATCAGCGCCAATGAAAACTATGCCGGCCGCCAAGGCCTGCCGCCGGAGCTGATCAAGGAGCTGGAGGAGCAATTCGGCCTCGACAAGCCGCCGCTGGAGCGGTTCCTGACGATGCTGTGGAACTATGTGCAGTTCGATTTCGGCGAAAGCTATTTCCGCAAGATCGACGTGACAGACCTGGTGCTGGAGAAGATGCCGGTGTCGATCTCGCTCGGCCTGTGGTCGACGGTGATCGCCTACATGATCTCGATCCCGATGGGCATCCGCAAGGCGCTGGGCGACGGGTCGCGCTTTGACACCTGGACCAGCGGCGTGATCATCGCGGCCTATGCAATCCCGTCCTTCCTGTTTGCCATCATGCTGCTGGTGCTGTTTGCCGGCGGCTCCTACTGGCAGATCTTCCCGCTGCGCGGGCTGACCTCGGACAATTGGGATCAGCTGAGCCTGCTGGGCAAGATCGGCGATTACTTCTGGCACATCGCGCTGCCGGTTCTGGCCTCGACCATCGGCGCCTTTGCAACGCTGACGCTGCTGACCAAGAACTCCTTCCTCGACGAGATCAAGAAGCATTACGTGATGACCGCCCGCGCCAAGGGGCTCAGCGAGAACCGGGTGCTCTATGGCCATGTGTTCCGCAACGCGATGCTGATCGTGATCGCGGGGTTCCCGTCGGTGTTCATCGGTATCTTCTTCTCCGGCTCGCTGATCATCGAGACGATCTTCTCGCTCGACGGGCTGGGGCGGCTCGGCTTTGAGGCGGCAGTGGCGCGGGATTACCCGGTGATCTTCGGCACGCTGTTCATCTTCGGCCTGATGAGCCTGGTGGTCGGCATCATCTCCGACCTGATGTACGTGCTGGTCGATCCGCGTATCGACTTTGAAAAGCGGGAGGGCTGAGCCATGGCACTCTCCCCCCTGAACCAGCGCCGCTGGAACAATTTCCGCAAGAACAAGCGCGCCTTCTGGTCGCTGATCATCTTCACCGTGCTGTTCACGATGTCGCTGTTTGCCGAGTTCATCGCCAACGACAAGCCGATCCTGGTGAGCTACCGCGGAGAGATCTACACTCCAGTGTTCAAGTTCTACCCGGAGACCCAATTCGGCGGCGACTTCCGGACCGAGGCGATTTACAGCGACCCGGAGGTGGAATGCCTGATCCGCTCCGGCGGGATCGAGGACTGTTTTGATGAACCCGAGACGATCCTGGAGGATATCTCCGCGGGCACCTATGCCGCGGAGGGGTTCGAGGAGGGCTGGACCCTTTGGCCGCCGATCCCCTACAGCTACAACACCACCGTCGACCGCCCGGGCGCGGCGCCGCTGCCGCCCAACGGCCAGAACCTCTTGGGCACCGATGACACCAAGCGCGATGTGCTGGCGCGGGTGATCCACGGCTTCCGCCTGTCGATCCTGTTCACCTTGATCGTGACCGGCGCCGCCACGGTGCTGGGCATCCTGGCGGGGGCGGTGCAGGGCTATTTCGGCGGCTGGCTGGACCTGGTGTTCCAGCGCATCATCGAGATCTGGAGCTCCACGCCGACGCTTTACGTGATCATCATCATGTTTGCGATCCTGGGGCGCAGTTTCTGGCTCTTGGTGTTCCTGATGGTGCTGTTCGGCTGGACCGCGCTGGTGGGGGTGGTCCGGGCCGAGTTCCTGCGCGCCCGCAACCTGGAATACGTCCGCGCCGCCAAGGCGCTGGGGGTCGGCAATATGACCATCATGTTCCGCCACATGCTGCCCAATGCGATGGTGGCGACGCTGACCATGCTGCCGTTCATCGTGACCGGCACCATCTCGGCGCTGGCGGGGCTGGATTTTCTCGGCTTCGGCCTGCCCTCCTCGGCGCCGTCTCTGGGCGAGCTGACCTTGCAAGCCAAGCAAAACCTGGAGGCGCCCTGGCTGGCCTTCACCGCCTTCTTCACCTTCGCCATCATGCTGTCGCTGCTGGTGTTCATCTTTGAAGGCGTGCGCGATGCATTCGATCCGAGGAAGACGTTTTCATGAGTGGGGCAGGCGAAATTGATCTGCTCCGCCCGGTGGTACGCCGGGCAGTGCCTGTCCGCCCCCATGGGCGGGCACTTCGTTTCCGCCCGCGGACGGGCATTGCCCTCATCGTGGTGCCGCAAGGGGAAGAACAATGACCGAAATGAATACGCCCCTCCTCAACGTCCAGAACCTTCGCGTCTCCTTCCGCCAGGACGGCAAGATCACCCAGGCTGTGCGCGGCGTGTCCTTTTCGGTGGGCCGCGGCGAGACCGTGGCGCTGGTCGGCGAGAGCGGCTCCGGCAAATCTGTCTCGGCGCTCTCTACCGTGTCGCTGCTGGGCGACAGCGCCATCGTCGAGGGCTCCGTCACCTATGACGGCACCGAAATGGTCGGCGCCGAAGAGAAGCACCTGATGCAGGTGCGCGGCAATGACATCAGCTTCATCTTCCAGGAGCCGATGACCTCGCTCAACCCGCTGCACACCATCGAACGCCAGCTGGAGGAGTCGCTGGCGCTGCACCAGGGTCTGACCGGAAAGGCGGCGCGGGCGCGCATACTGGAGCTGATGGAGAAGGTCGGCATCCGCGAAGCGGAAAACCGGCTCAGCGCCTATCCGCACCAGCTGTCGGGCGGGCAGCGGCAGCGGGTGATGATCGCCATGGCGCTGGCCAACAAGCCGGACATCCTGATTGCCGACGAGCCGACCACCGCGCTCGATGTGACCATCCAGGCGCAGATCCTCGACCTCCTGGCGGAGCTAAAGGAAAGCGAGGGCATGGGGCTGTTGTTCATCACCCATGACCTCGCCATCGTGCGCCGGATTTCTGACCGGGTTTGCGTGATGAAGGACGGCGAAATTGTCGAGGAAGGCCCGGCGGCCGAGATCTTTGCCAACCCTCAGCATCCCTACACGCAGAAACTGCTGGCGGCGGAGCCCTCCGGCACCCCGCCGCCGGTGCCTCAAGGCGCACAGGAACTGGTTGCCACCCGCGATCTCAAGGTCTGGTTCCCGATTCAGCGCGGGCTGCTGAAACGCACCGTGGGGCACGTCAAGGCGGTGAATCCGGTGACGGTCTCGGTCAAGGCAGGCGAAACGCTGGGCATCGTCGGCGAGAGCGGCTCCGGCAAGACCACGCTGGCGCTGGCCATCATGCGGCTGATCGCGTCGGAAGGCGCGGTGACCTTCCAAGGCCAGGACCTGCGCAAATGGTCGACACGTGACCTGCGGCGCTTGCGAAAGGACATGCAGATTGTGTTCCAGGACCCGTTCGGCTCGCTCAGCCCGCGGATGACTTGCGCCCAGATCATCGCGGAGGGGCTGTCGATCCACAAGGTGGACCAGCACCGCGATACCCGCGAACTGGTGGCCGAGGTGATGCGCGAGGTGGGGCTGGACCCGGCCGCAATGGACCGCTACCCGCATGAGTTCTCCGGCGGTCAGCGCCAGCGTATCGCCATTGCCCGCGCCATGGTGCTGCGGCCCAAACTGGTGGTGCTGGACGAGCCGACCTCGGCGCTGGACATGACCGTGCAGGTGCAGATCGTCGAGCTTCTGCGCGACCTGCAGGCGCGCTACGGGCTGGCGTATCTGTTCATCAGCCACGACCTGAATGTGGTGCGGGCGATGTCGCACAATGTGCTGGTGATGAACCAGGGCGATGTGGTCGAAGCCGGGCCGGCCGATGCCCTGTTCCGCAATCCGCAGCAGGACTACACCAGAAGGCTTTTGGCAGCTGCTGGATAAACCCTTGAGGTTGCAGATGTTTCCGCTGTTTTTAGTGCGCGCATAGAGTGCATAATTTTTATTCAGTTCAAAATACCGTAAAATTATGCAAAAATATCCGAATGCAGATTGGGGGAATGGATCTTTACGAAAGATTCATGTCGGCACAGACCAGCGCTGACCGGTGGCGTATTGCAAACGAGGTCATGGCCTCGCTTGGAGCCGCCGCGCTGAACGTGGCTGAGGTTGAAATTAAAACCCGCAGGCTTCTTTGGATGAGAAGCAGCATGAGCAGCGAATTCCTGACCGAGTATGCAAGCCAAAAGTTTTACGAGGTGGATCAGTTTGTTTGTGAAATTGCCCAGCCTTTCTACCCGTCCCTGCATATAACCGGCACATTGGAACGCGCTGCGGCGCCAAGCCAGCGGCATTTGGACTTCAATTGGACAACCTGGGATATGGGGTACACGCTGGGGTATGCCATGCGGTTTGCCGGGGCCAGCCCGGACACCAGCAAGACAGTTGTATTTTGCGCCCGCGAGAAGGCCTCGGAATTCACCCCGGATCAGTTCGAGAAGATCCGGCAGGCGGGAACAGCCGTCGCCGCATTTATCAGCGCGCCAGGCAAAGGTGAGGAGTGTCTCGATCTTTATGACCTGGGGGCCGGGAAGACACTTTCAGGCCGGGAAAAGCAGGTTCTGGCTTTGCTTGCTGCAGGGTATCTGAATACCCGGATAGCGCACGAGCTGGGCATCGCCGAAGTCACCGTGCGCAAAACCCTGTTGTCCGCGCGTCAGAAGCTGGGCGCGAAAACACGGGAGGAAGCGCTCGCCATTGCTGTCAAGGCGGGTCTGCTGGAGTTCTGAAACAGGCCGGGATAGAGATCCCGGCCTTCGCTTAATTGCTACGGCACTGCTAAGCCAGCGCCGCCCTGTCCCCCAGAGCCAGGCGGGCATAAATCACCCGTTGCGGAGGGCCGCAGCTCAAATGAAGCAGCAGCCCTATTGGTGCTTCGGGAGGAACAAAGCCCGCAAACGTGGAAAGCTCTTCGAAAGCGCAGCGATGGGGAATCCCGAAGCACAGTGCCAGTGTGCAGGCGGCGTAAAGGCCGTGCCAGCTATCGATTCCGATATCCCGCTGCCGCTGCGGGATCAGATCGCAGGACTGTGCCCGGTTTTGCTCAGCTCATAGGCGTCCAGGCTGCGGGCAATCATCCGGGTCAGAGGCCGGGCCTCCTGCTTGATCTCCAGACCGGCGGGCGACAGTTGCAGCATCCCGGGAAACGCCGCTGCCGTTGCGCGCAGCAGGGTGTCGAGCCGGGCCGGGGAGACATCAAAGCGGGCCAGGATCTCCTGGCGGCAGACCCGGAAATCGCACATCAGCGCTTCGATCAGCCGCGCCCGCAGCAGATCCTCGCCCTGGAACGCATGGCCGCGGGCGGTGGCGAACCGGCCTGCGCGGATGGCGCGGATGTAGTCCGACGTGCCGGGGGCATTCTGGGCATAGCCTTGCGGGAAGCGCGAAATGGCGGAGGCACCGATGCCGATCAGCACGTCTGCCGGATCGTCGGTGTAGCCCTGGAAGTTGCGCCTCAGGCGGCCGCTGCGCTGGGCAATAGCCAGCCCGTCTTCGGGCCGCGAGAAATGATCGATGCCGATCTCCCGGTATCCGTCCCACAAGAACAGTTGGCGCGCGGTCTCAAACAGTTCCAGCCGGGCCTCCGGCGTCGGCAGTGTGTCCGACCGGATCATACTTTGCCGCCCGGCCATCCAGGGAACATGGGCATAGCCATAGACCGCCACCCGGTCGGGGGTGAGCGACAAAAGCTTCTGCACGCTTTCGGTCATCCGCTCCGGGGTCTGATGCGGCAGCCCGAACAGAATATCGGCATTGAGGCTGCTGATTCCGTGCGACCGCAGCATGTCGATGGCCTGCTTAGTAGTCTCGAAACTCTGGATCCGGCCGATTGCCTGCTGAATGGTGCTGTCGAAATCCTGCACCCCGACAGACGCGCGGTTCATACCCGACTCGGCCAGCGCATCCAGGCGCCGGTCGCCGACCTCATTCGGGTCGATCTCCACCGAAAACTCAGCATAAGGCGCCAGCGGAAACGCGCCGGTGACCGCTGCCGCCAGATCCCGGATCTGCTCTACGTTCAGCAGGGTCGGGGTGCCGCCGCCCCAATGCAGGCGCGATAGCGTGATGCCCTCGGGCAGCTGCTGGCGGAGCAGGGCGATTTCCGCTTTGAGGACCTCCACATAGGCCGCCACAGGCGCGTCCGATTGGGTGCCCTGCGTGCGGCAGGCGCAAAACCAGCATAATCTGCGGCAGAAAGGCACATGAACATACAATGAGATGCTGCTGCCCGGTGCAATGTTCGACATCCAACTGGAAAACCGTGCGGAATCGGTCGATCTGCCAAAGTGCGGCGCCGTCGGATAACTGGTATAGCGCGGCACTTTGGCGTCAAACAAACCGAGTTTGGCCAATTGAGCTTTCTGATCCATTCCATTACCGTTAAGGGAGCGCGCGAGCTCAAGCCTTGACCCAGATCAACCGGACCCCCAAATGAACGCTCCTATCCTGTCACAGTCCAGATGCGGGGACTGCCCGATCCGCCACCGTGCCGTCTGTGCACGCTGCAATGCGGATGAGCTGGAGGAGCTGGACGCCATCAAATACTACCGCACCTATGAGGCGGGGCAGCCGATCATCTGGTCGGGCGACGTGA
Organism: Leisingera sp. ABM4_103; assembly: GCF_056158685.1. Taxonomy (NCBI): domain Bacteria; kingdom Pseudomonadati; phylum Pseudomonadota; class Alphaproteobacteria; order Rhodobacterales; family Roseobacteraceae; genus Leisingera; species Leisingera sp. ABM4_103. The sequence continues at coordinate 2,118,832 of NZ_JBSWTU010000005.1, forward strand.
TGAATTTTGTCGGCTCGGTTGTGTCGGGCATTGCTTCTCTGACCCAGACGATGGAGGACGGGCGCACCCAGATGGTGGGGCTCTTGCTGCCCAGCGATTTTGTCGGCCGCCCGGGCCGCGAAGGCGCGGCCTATGATGTGGCGGCGACCACCGATGTGGTGATGTGCTGCTTCCGCAAGAAGCCGTTCGAGGAGCTGATGGAGCGCACCCCGCATATCGCGCACCGGCTGCTGGAGATGACGCTGGACGAGCTGGACGCGGCGCGGGAGTGGATGCTGGTCCTGGGCCGCAAGACCGCACGCGAGAAAATCGCCAGCCTCCTGGCCATCATCGCCCGCCGCGATGCGACGCTGACGCCGGGCGGGGCCACCAACCGGATGGTGTTCGACCTGCCGCTGACCCGCGAGGCGATGGCCGACTACCTGGGCCTGACGCTGGAAACCGTGAGCCGCCAGATCTCCGCCCTCAAGAAGGACGGCATTATCGAGCTGGAAGGCAAGCGGCATGTGACCGTGCCCGACATGCGCCGCCTGATGGAAGAGGCCGGCGACGACAGCGACGGCGGCTTCCTGGGCTGACCTGGCGGGCGGCGTTTTCCTTTTTTACCGAACTATTTGCTGGCGGTTGCGGACGGCCCGCCAGCGCGGGCTTGCGCGGCGGCCGAGTGGGTTGATCAAAGCAGCTTACCGCTTAAGCGGCGGGAAGCTCCCGCGCCCGCGCGTGCCCGGCTGCGCCGGACCCGCTGGCGGCCTTGGGCATGGCACCGCGCAGCGGTGCCATGCCCAACGGGAGGAAGCCCTTCTGCCAAGAAGGGCCGACGACGGGCAGGAGAGCTACGGGGGATTGGCAGCGGCCCGTTCGCCGGGCGCCCTCAACCTTGAGCGTGACCCGGCATAGGGACTGTGGTCTACTGGCCGCATCACAAAAGCGGAGGCGGCAATGCATTTTGGAAGCGTGATCGGGATGCTGATCATCGGAGCCCTGGCCGGGTGGCTGTCGGGCAAGATCATGCAGGGGCGCGGATTTGGCCTGTTGGGCAATATCATCGTCGGCGTGGTCGGCGCCTTTCTGGCCGGGACGATCTTTCCGGCGCTGGGCTTTGCCGCAGGGGGAGGGTTTTTCTGGTCGCTGATCCACGCCACGATCGGCGCGGTGATCCTGCTGTTCCTGATCGGGCTGATCCGCAAGGCCAGCTAGGCCGCTCGAGGCCCCGAAACAGAAAAGGCGCCCCGCGGGGCGCCTTTCTTGTCTGTATCAGTATCAGCTTGCGGCGCGTATCAATGCGCCATCAGCACCGGGACCGCCGCCTGTTCCAGCATATTGCGGGTGGCGCCGCCGAGGATGGCCTCGCGGAAACGGGAATGGCCGTAGGCGCCCATCACGATCAGGTCGGCGGCAGTATCCGCCGCATGGCGGTTCAGGATGTCCGACACCCGGGTCAGCGTCTTGCTGAGCACGTCGATTTCGCAGGTGACGCCGTGGCGGGACAGCATCTGCGCCAGCATGCCGCCTGGATCCGAACGCTCTGGCCCATGCTGCGGCGGGTCGATGACCGCAATGCGCACGAGGTCGGCGCCAACCAGGAACGGCAGAGATTTGCGGATTGCGGTCATCGCCTCAAGGCTTTCGTTCCAGGCCACCAGCACGGTTTTGGGCCTGCGCAGCGGTTCGCCTTTGTCCGGCACCACCAGCACTGGCGCGCGGCCTTCGAACAGCGCCGATTCGACGATCGGCTCGGCCTCGGCGCGTTTCTCCTTGCCATAGGGCTTGCCCAGCACCACCAGATCGGAGAACCGCGCGTGGCGCGCCACGTGGCGGCCAAGATCGGCGATCTGGGCCACGCCGCTGTCGGTGGCAAAGGGCACGCCCGCCCGTTGCAGCGCCTCCTCGGCGCCGGCTTGGACCGCTTCGGCCTCTTCCTGGGCGCGGGCCAGGGTTTCCTGCAGCACCATGGCATTGGCGCCAGCGTAGTAATAGCCCGTCTGGGTGCGGTCGACACCGAGGCAGAGCGCATCGGCATGGGCGCCGAACTCTTCTGTCAGGGCCGCAATTTGCGCCAGGGGCGCCGCTGCGGTTTCCGCAGCCGTCAGAACGGTAAGCAAGGACTTGTAGGACATGACACCTCCCGGCGGGGTCTCAGCGCCGCGGGCCCCCATGGCCCCGGCGCGGGGGTTTTCACTGCACGGGAAGAAGTGTCACATGTTGCCAGGAATTGTCTTGATGCAGATCAAGGCAGGAGGGAGGCGCGTTTTGCAAGAAGAGCGCGGTCTATTAACGTCCCCGTATCCGCAGGATTCGCGGGGGCACGGCAAAGGGACGCAAGATGTCTAACTATATCAAGCTGATAGCGCTTGGTTTGGTCACGCTGTTTGCGATGATCGGTACCAATTACGCGCGGGATCTGGCTTACCAGGTGCATGCGGTCATCGTGATGATCGTGGCCGGTGGCCTGTTCCTCTATACTTTGCGCCACACCAACGAGCCGAAAAAGGCAGTTGTTGGTCTGGAAAATGAGTATTTCGACAGCGTTGTGCGCGCTGGTACAATTGCAACCGCCTTTTGGGGCGTGGTCGGGTTTCTGGCAGGGACCTTCATTGCGTTCCAGCTGGCCTTTCCGGCGCTGAATTTCGATTGGGCGCAAGGGTTTGCCAATTTCGGCCGCCTGCGCCCGCTGCACACTTCTGCAGTGATTTTTGCATTTGGCGGCAACGCGCTGATCGCAACCTCCTTCTACGTGGTGCAGCGGACTTCCGCGGCGCGCCTCTGGGGCGGCAACTTGGCCTGGTTCGTGTTCTGGGGCTACCAGCTGTTCATCGTGCTGGCGGCAACCGGCTACTTGCTGGGCGGCACCCAGTCCAAGGAATACGCGGAGCCGGAATGGTACGTTGACCTGTGGCTGACCATCGTCTGGGTCGCCTATCTGGCCGTGTTCCTGGGCACCATCATCAAACGCAAGGAACCGCACATCTACGTGGCGAACTGGTTCTTCCTGTCGTTCATCGTCACCGTGGCCATGCTGCACCTGGTCAACAACGCGACCATTCCGGTGTCGATCTGGGGTTCCAAGTCCGTGATCGTCTGGCCGGGCGTGCAGGATGCGATGGTGCAATGGTGGTACGGGCACAACGCCGTGGGCTTCTTCCTGACCGCAGGCTTCCTGGGCATGATGTACTACTTCATCCCGAAGCAGGCCGAACGTCCCGTGTTCTCCTACAAGCTGTCGATCATCCACTTCTGGGCGCTGATCTTCCTGTACATCTGGGCCGGTCCGCACCACCTGCACTACACCGCGCTGCCTGACTGGGCCTCGACCCTGGGCATGGTGTTCTCGGTGATCCTGTGGATGCCCAGCTGGGGCGGCATGATCAACGGCCTGATGACCCTTTCGGGTGCCTGGGACAAGCTGCGCACCGACCCGGTGATCCGGATGATGGTGATCTCCGTCGGCTTCTACGGCATGTCCACCTTTGAGGGCCCGATGATGTCGATCCGCGCAGTGAACTCGCTGAGCCACTACACTGACTGGACCATTGGCCACGTGCACTCCGGCGCGCTCGGCTGGAACGGCATGATCACCTTCGGCGCGCTGTACTACCTGGTGCCTGTGCTGTGGAAGCGTGAGCGCCTGTACAGCCTCAGCCTCGTGTCCTGGCACTTCTGGCTCGCCACCATCGGTATCGTGCTCTACGCCGCTTCGATGTGGGTGACCGGTATCATGGAAGGCCTGATGTGGCGCGAAGTGGACGCCAACGGCTTCCTGGTGAACTCCTTTGCCGACACCGTGGCAGCGAAGTTCCCGATGTATGTGGTGCGCGGTCTGGGCGGGGCCATGTTCCTCGCGGGCTCCATCATCATGTGCTACAACCTGTGGATGACCGTCCGCCGGGCACCGGCCAAAGAGGCCAGCCTGTCGGTTCAGGTCCCGGCTGAATAAGGAGGGCCGGAGCAATGGCTATTCTCGACAAACATAAGATCCTCGAGACCAACGCGACCCTCCTGCTGATTTGCAGCTTCCTGGTCGTGACCATCGGCGGACTGGTGCAGATCACACCGCTGTTCTACCTGGAAAACACCATCGAGGAGGTGGAGGGCATGCGTCCCTACACCCCGCTCGAACTGGCGGGCCGCGAGGTCTACATCCGGGAAGGCTGCTATGTCTGCCACAGCCAGATGATCCGCCCGATGCGCGACGAGGTCGAACGCTACGGCCACTACTCGCTGGCGGCGGAGTCGATGTACGACCGCCCGTTCCAGTGGGGCTCCAAGCGGACCGGGCCGGACCTGGCCCGGGTGGGCGGCCGCTACTCGGATGAGTGGCACGTCGACCACCTGCGCGACCCGCAGGCCGTTGTGCCGGAATCGGTGATGCCGAAATACGGCTTCCTCGAAGAGAAGAAGATCGACGGCAAATACATCGGCGACATCATGGCCACCAACGCCATGCTGGGCACGCCCTACAGCGAGGAGATGATCGAGACCGCACAGGCCGACTTCCGCGCCCAGGCGGATCCGGACAGCGACTATGACGGGCTGCTGGAGCGCTATGGCGACAAGGTCAACGTGCGCAACTTCGATGGTCAGCCAGGTGTCTCCGAGGCCGATGCGCTGATCGCCTATCTGCAGATGCTGGGCACGCTGGTCGACTTCACGACCTTCACCCCGGATGCAAGCCGGTAAGGGAGGATAGGATGGAACTCTATACACTCCTGCGGGAATTTGCAGACAGCTGGATGCTGCTGTTCCTGTTCATCGTCTTCATCGGCATCATTGTCTGGGCGTTCCGCCCAGGCAGCACCAAGGCCTACGAGGATACCGCAAACATCCCGTTCCGCCACGTTGATGCACCGGCGCCCCGCCGGGGAGCCGATGCAGCAGCGCCCCGCAAGGGCGACGACAAACCCGCCGCGACTAAGGAGGCGAGGGCATGAGCAAGAAATCGAAAAAGTTCGAGGGCGATCCGAACACCACCGGCCATGAGTGGGACGGGATCGAGGAATTCGACAACCCGATGCCGCGCTGGTGGCTGTGGACCTTCTACGCCACCATCATCTGGGGCGTCCTCTACACCATCGCCTATCCGGCCTGGCCGCTGGTCAACTCGGCCACCGCAGGCATCCTGGGCTGGTCGACCCGCGGCGACGTGGCGGCGGAGATCACCGCGGTGGAAGAAGCCAACGCGCCGGTCAATGCCAAGCTGGAAGCGGCTGAGCTGACTGCTATCGCGGGTGACACGGAACTGAACACATACGCAGTGTCTGCAGGCTCCGCCGTGTTCAAGACCTGGTGCGCCCAGTGCCACGGCTCCGGCGCGGCCGGTGCCAAGGGCTACCCGAACCTCCTGGACGACGACTGGCTCTGGGGCGGCTCGGTGGAGGACATCCATGCCACCATCGCGCACGGCATCCGCAACGAGGACAGCGACGACGCGCGCTACTCCGAGATGCCTGCCTTCGGCCGCGATGAGCTTCTTGAAAAAGAAGAGATCAGCCAGGTGGTCAACTACGTGATGTCCCTGTCGGGTGAGCCGCAGGATGCGTCCAAGGTCGAGGCCGGTTCGGTAGTCTTTGCCGATAACTGCGCCTCCTGCCACATGGAAGACGGCACCGGCGACCGCTCGCAGGGCGCGCCGAACCTGGCCGATGCGATCTGGCTCTATGGCGGCGACTACGCCACTCTGACCGAGACCGTGAGCAACTCGCGTTATGGCGTGATGCCGGCCTGGAATACCCGCCTGACCGAAGCGCAAATCCGCGCCGTCTCGGCCTATGTCCACCAGCTGGGCGGCGGCGAATAAGCCGGACCGGGTTTTAGAAGAAGATCGAAGGGGCTGCCTGCGGGCGGCCCTTTTTTCGTCTGGCCGCCACCGGCACCTGCCCGGCCGTAAGGCCGCGAAGGCCTGGAATAGCCAGTTTCCGCCCTGCCGCCCTTGCACATGCGACATCTCTGATAGGTTGTGGTATCCTTGCGCTTGGAGGCCAGCTATGACCGCATCCGCACGCATTCTTCTCGGCACGACCAAAGGCGCCTTTATTCTGACCCCGCGGGGCAAGGACTGGTCCGTTTCAGGCCCCCACTGCGATGGCTGGAGCATTAACCACGTTATCGGTGACCCGGACAGCGGCACACTTTGGGCGGGCGGGGGCGGCGAGTGGCAAGGGGCAGGGGTTTGGCGCTCCGAGGATGGCGTGGCCTGGGAGCTGTCCAAGCTTTCAAACGGCCAGATCGACGAATGGGCCGCCTCGGACCCGGAAACGGCGGCTTTCTTCAATTGGGAGCCCACCGAGGTTCCCTTTGAAAACCTCAAGGCTGTCTGGTCGCTGCACAGGGCGCATGGGGTGCTCTACGCGGGCACCAATCCCGCCGAACTTTTGTCCAGCGCGGATGGCGGCAGGACATGGCAGAAGAATACCGCGCTCGAAAACCATCCGTCCCGCGACAGCTGGAACCCCGGCGCGGCCGGGCTGGTGCTGCACACAATGCTCAGCGACCCAGGCAGCGCCGGCAAGATGTGGCTGGGTATATCTGCGGCAGGGGTTTTCGCCACGGAGGACGGCGGCAAGACCTGGGAACGCCGCAATCGCCTGTCTAACGACACGGTCTGCACCGGGCACCATCACCCCGCCGCGCCGCAGAACGGCGAAACCGGCCATTGCGTGCACAACATGCAGCGCGGCCCCGGCGATTTGCTCTATCAGCAGAACCACCACGGCACCTACCGCAGCACGGATGGCGGGCGCACATGGAGCGATATCACTGCCGGGCTGCCGTCCACCTTCGGCTTCCCGGTTGCGATCCACCCGCACTACCCGGATACAATCTGGGTGCTGCCGCTGAACGGCGACGCGGACGGCCGTTTCCCGCCTGATGCATCGGCCGCGGTTTGGAAATCCACCGACGGCGGTGAAACGTGGGCGGCCAAACGGGACGGGCTGCCGCAAGGCAGCTGCTTCTTCACGGTGCTGCGTCAGTCTATGGCCACAGATGCAGACGCGGGCCTCTATTTCGGAACCAACTCAGGCTCGGTCTTTGCCAGCTCTGACGAGGGCGAAAACTGGATCGAAATCGCCCGGCACCTGCCAACAATCCTGTCGGTGGAGACCCTGAGCCAGTGACCTTGCGGCGGCGCTGCGGCCTGCGCCTGGGATACCGCGAAGAAATGACCGCTGCGGCCTCTTGAAAACCGGAAGGCGAAATCTCACTTCCGCGCTGGACGCTTGCTGGCCAATCTGCTCTGCTTAGGAAGATGAGGGGCGCAGCAGGGGCGTCAGCTGCGCGGCGCTTGGCAAGGGCAAGGGGCGCATTCCCGGAGAGATTAAACGTGTTCGATATCTGGCTGCCGCTTCTGGGCGGGCTTCTTCTGCTGATCCTGGGCGGCGAGTTCCTCGTCCGAGGGGCAGTGCGCGTTGCGGAGCGCTTCGGAGTGTCGCCGCTGGTCATCGGCCTCACCCTTGTCGGCTTCGGCACCTCGGCGCCAGAGCTGGTGACGTCGGTGCGCGCCGCGCTTTCGGGCGCACCCGGCATTGCCTATGGCAATATCGTCGGCTCCAACATCGCCAACATCCTGCTGATCGCCGGGGTCTCGGCCCTGATTGCACCGATGGCGGTGCAGTCGGCGGCGCTGAAGCGTGACGGGGCAGTGATGCTGGCGGCCGCAGTGGTGTTTGCGGCGTTGGCGGCGGTGATGCCGGTCACCCGCACCGCGGGTATACTCTTCGTGCTGGCGCTTGCCGGCTATATTTTCCTTGCCTTCCGCCAGGAGCGCGCCGGGGCAGCCGTGGCTGTGCCTGCGGCCGGCCCGGCTAACGCGGCAACCGGCGGCGCAGCTGAGCCGGATGAGGGGCATGGTGCGCTGCATGAGAAGGCGGCGGCGCTGGAGGCGCTGGACCCGGCGCTCACGCCTGCGGACCCGGCACCTGCGCCAGCCGACCGGCCAGGCTTGTGGTCCTCGCTGGCTATAGCATTGGCAGGGCTTGGTCTGGTTGTGGCAGGCGGCGGCTTGCTGGTGGACGGCGCAGTGCAGCTGGCCCGTTCGCTGGCAGTTTCGGAAACTGTGATTGGCCTCACCATCGTTGCCATCGGCACCTCGGCGCCGGAACTCGCGACCTCGGTGATGGCGGCGCTGCGGCGTCAGGGTGACATGGCGTTTGGCAATATCGTCGGCTCCAACATCTACAACATCCTTGGCATCGGCGGCGTCACCGCGGCGATCGCGCCTTCGCCGGTGCCCGCGCAGATCGTGGGGTTCGACAACCCGTTGATGGTGCTGGTGTCGCTTGCGCTGCTCATGCTGGCCTGGACCGGCCTGCGGGTGTCCCGGCGCGAGGGCGCGGTGCTGCTGGCAGGCTACTGCGCCTATCTCTGGTGGCTTTGGCCCGCGGCCTGAGCCGCCGCCGAGTCGGCCAGGGTCTTGGGCTTGCGCCCCGCCGCCGGCGGGCGGATGCCCAGACCCTGCTGATCATAGAGGCTGCTCCAGACGGCAATGCAGCTCCAGCTCACCACATAAAGAACGCCGAACACGATCACCACGCCGCCCGGCAGCGGCCCGATCTCCGCCCGTTCCAGCGCCTGGTCGAATGACTCGATCGGGCGCGGGTGCACCGCGATCTTGCCGGCATAGGCCAGCGACTGGATCAGCAGCACCCACAGGTAGTTGCGCTTGATCCGCCGCCCGATCGATTGCAGCAGGTTGATGTGATAGTCCGGCCGGTTGTAGTCATGCGCCAGAACCTTCTGCCAGTTTTCCTCCAGATGCAGGTCGCCGTCATGCAGCATGGGCGCGTAGAAATGCTTCTCCAGCCAGCGGGCCCGGGCGCGGAAGACGTTGTAGAACCGGTAGCGCCGCGCCTCCAGCATCAGGAAGAAGATGATTAGGATGCCGACCAGGATCAGCGGCAGCGGCGAGGCCTCGGGTGAGGAATAGGAAATCGACAGCGCAACGCCCAGCGTCACCACCGCCCAGTTGGTGGTGATGTCCAGCCGGGTGCGCCACATAACGCTGCGATAAACCTCGCCGCGGTACAAATGCGCCAAAGCGCCGACCTCGGCCGCCGACAGCGGAGCGCGTTTCCCGGCGTCTGCCTGTCCGTTCTCTCCCTTGGCCATGAAATGAGAGTAGTTTTTTGCGGGAGACGGGCAAATTTTTGCGTCTGTTTGATCCGTGTCAAACAGCCCCGCGGCGAACCGCGCTAAACACACAGGTGAAAGAGATTGCTGCCCAGCCAACATCCCCCTCCCGGGCAGCATGAGATCCCGCAAGGCCGACGTGCAGGCCAAACGGGCTATGCGCCGGTTTTCCGATCTGTTCGCGCGTTTCCTGGAAAACCGGCGCTTTTTCTTTCTCTCCTCAAGGTCAAACCCTCAGATGTTCTGCGGATGGATGCAGCGCGTCCTGGCCGGGCGGCGGCGCAGCCAAAGCGCCAGCCGTTTCAGCAGCCCCGCGCGGCGGCGCGGTGCCTCATAAGCGCGCGGCAGCGGTTTGGCGGCGGGCATATCGCGAAGTTTCACGCAGTCTTGGCGTGCCGCGGTCAGCATCGAGCGGGCGTAGATATCGGTCAGCATGGGTCAGCCTCCTATCCTGCTGTCTGTTCCTGATCCTTGCGCGAGCGGGTGATTCCTGCGAGTTAAGAAAAATCGCAACGTGTAAGGTGAAATTACATATGGACTGGTTGCACATGCCGCCGCTTGCATCTCTGCGTGCTTTTGCTGCCTTCGCAGAAGCCGGAAACGTGGTGCAGGCAGGCGTCGCACTGAATGTCAGCCACGCTGCCATCAGCCAGCAGCTGAGGGCACTGGAGGCGCATCTGGGCGTGGCGCTGCTGGACCGCAGCGGCCGGGCGCTGGAGCTAACCTCTGAAGGGGCGCATCTGGCCCGGGCGCTGCAGCTGGGCTTTGGCGCAATCCAGACGGCTGTGCGGGAACTGTCCCGCTCCAGCGCCGCCCGCCCGCTGCATGTCACTTGCACACCGATGTTTGCCGCCCACTGGCTGATGCCGCGGCTGCCGGGGTTCCAGGCAGAACATCCCGGCATCGACCTGGTCCTGGACCCCTCCGGCGGCCTTGTCGAAATGAAGCCCGGCGGCATCGACATCGCGCTGCGCTATGGCGACGGTAACTGGCCGGGGCTGGAAACGGAGCTGCTGTTGGCCTCGCCGATGGTGGTGATTGCCGCGCCGGGGCTGCTGGACGGGCGGAGCGTAACGGCGCCGGAGGATCTGCTGGACCTGCCGTGGCTGGAAGAGCTGGGCACCTCCGAGGCCAGCCACTGGCTGCAGTCGCGCGGCGTCAGCGAAGGCCTGCGCGGCCCCCGCACCCGGCTGCCGGGCAACCTGCTGATGCAGGCAGTGAAGGCGGGGCAGGGTGTCGCGGTCAGTGTGCGCGCCTTTGTCGAGGAAGACTTGGCAGAGGGCAGACTGCTGGCGCTGTTCACCGAGGGCGAAGGCCGAGGCTACCACATCGCCGCCCGCCCCGGCGTGCTGCGGGCAGAGGCGCGCAAGTTCATCGCCTGGCTCAGGCGGCAGCAGCAGGCGCACTGAAACGTCTGTTTCCGCAACGGAAAGCGGCCGCGCCCCGCGGCAGCCGCTGCGCTGCGGCAACTTGCCTCTGGCGGCCTGGGGCACCCAGGCATAGGTGGCATTTTGCCTTCACAAGGTGCTTTGCCGGGCGTGAAAACATGATTGTGTGATACGCTTTTTGATCCACGTCAAAGTTCCGGCACTTTGCATCTGTGACAAGGGCGCCAGACAGCCACAAGACGGAGAGAGTCCGTGAGCGATTCCAACCCAGCCCCGAGCCTGTACGCCGCGAGGGAACCGATTTTCCCCCGGCGCGTCTCCGGACCCTTCCGGAACCTGAAATGGTACATCATGGCGGTGACGCTGGGGATTTACTATCTGACCCCTTGGATCCGCTGGGACCGCGGGCCGTCGCTGCCGGATCAGGCGGTGCTGCTGGATCTGGCGAACCGCCGGTTCTATTTCTTCTGGATCGAGATCTGGCCGCACGAATTCTATTTCGTTGCGGGGCTCCTGATCATGGCGGGGCTGGGGCTGTTTCTGTTCACCTCTGCCCTGGGCCGGGTTTGGTGCGGCTATGCCTGCCCGCAGACCGTCTGGACCGACCTGTTCATCCTGGTGGAACGATGGATCGAGGGCGACCGGAACGCCCGCCTGCGCCTGCACCGGCAAAAGAAAATGGATTTCCGCAAGGCCCGCCTGCGGGTGACCAAATGGGTGGCCTGGTTCCTGATCGGGCTGGCCACCGGCGGCGCCTGGGTGTTCTATTTCGCTGATGCGCCGACGCTTGCCTATGATCTGGTGACGCTGAACGCGCATCCCATTGCCTACACCACCATGCTGGTGCTGACCGCGACCACCTTCCTGTTCGGCGGCTTCGCGCGCGAACAGATCTGCATCTATGCCTGCCCCTGGCCGCGCATCCAGGCGGCGATGATGGATGAGGATACGCTGACCGTCGGCTACCGCGAATGGCGGGGCGAGCCGCGCGGCAAGGGCAACGTCCGCCGCCGCAGCAAGGCCGAAGCAGAGGCGGCCGAACAGGCAGCTCAGGCGGCGGGTCCCGGCCAGGCGGCTTATGCCGGCACGCCTTACCCGGGCCTCTCTCCGGAAGCCGGCCCCACTGCCGCGACCGGTACAGCCGAAGCCGCAGGGCCCGGTGACTGCATCGACTGCATGGCCTGCGTGAACGTCTGCCCGATGGGGATCGACATCCGCGACGGCCAGCAGATGGAATGCATTACCTGCGCGCTGTGCATCGACGCCTGCGACGACGTGATGGCCAAGATCGGCAAGCCGCGGGGCCTGATCGACTATATGGCGCTGTCGGATGAGGCGCAGGAGCGTGAGGGTAAACCGCCCAAGAACATCTGGAAGCACATCCTGCGGCCGCGCACCATTATGTACACCACCCTGTGGTCGCTGGTGGGCTTGGGGCTGCTGTTTGCGCTGTTCATCCGCTCCGACATCGAGCTGACGGTGGCGCCGGAACGCAACCCGACCTATGTGACGCTGTCCGACGGCTCGATCCGTAACACCTATGACGTGCGCCTGCGCAACAAGCATGGCGAAGACCGTGTGTTCAAACTCTCGATCAAGGGCGATCCGGCGATGCGTTTGCAGCTGGAAGGCACGGTCTATCATTCGGTGAACGTGCCGGCCGACACCGCGCTGCTGCAACGGGTCTACATCGTCGCTCCCAAGGGCTCCGTTCCTGCGCAGACAGACACCAGCCCGGTTCGCATCTGGGTCGAGGATCTGATAAACGGGGAACGCGCCCACAAGGACACCAGCTTTAACGGCAAGGGGAACTGAACCATGGCCAAGCGCGAGCGGGAATTTACCGGCAAGCACGCATTGATGCTGTTCGGCGGCGCCTTTGCGGTGATCATCGGGGTGAACATCGCCCTGGCCGTGAACGCGGTGAAGACCTTTCCTGGGCTGGAGGTGAAGAACTCCTATGTCGCCAGCCAGGAATTCGACAAGCGCCGTTCTGCCCAGGAGGCACTGGGCTGGTCGGTCTATGCGTCCTCGCAGGGCGATCAGGTCAAGCTGGAGATCACCGATGCCGATGGCAATCCGGTGGAGGTGGCCAAGCTGAGCGCCACCCTGGGCCGGGCAACCCATGTGCAGGACGACCAGCAGCCGGAATTCACCTTTGACGGCCAGGCCTATGTGGCGCCAGCCGATCTGGGTCCGGGCAACTGGAACATCCGCATGGTGGCCCGGGCCAAGAACGGCACCGAGTTCACCCAGCGTGTGATCCTGCATGTGAAAGGCTGACCGCCATGACCGCCCAGCTCCGTCCCTCGCTTGCAGCCTGTCCGGCCTGCGTTGCCGCCCCGCATGACAGTGCAGAGCAGGCCCCAACCGAGGCGCGGCTGGCGCTGTCGCTGCCAGGCATCCATTGCCAGGCCTGCATCTCAGCGGTGGAGCGGACGCTGAATGCCCATCCCGGCATCCATTCGGCGCGGGTGAACCTGACCCTCAAGCGCGCCCTGATCGAAGCTGACCCGGAAATCCGCGCAGCTGAATTGATTCCGGTGCTGGAAAGCATCGGCTACGAGGCGCATGAGCTTGACCTGGCGGCGCTGGCAGCCACGCAGAGCGACAAGGCGGGCCGCGACCTGCTGATGCGGCTGGCGGTAGCGGGCTTTGCCTCGATGAACGTCATGCTGCTGTCGGTGTCGGTCTGGTCCGGCGCCTCGGACGCGACCCGGGACATGTTCCACTGGATTTCCGCCGCGATCACCTTCCCGGCGATCATCTTCTCCGCCCAGCCGTTCTTTGCCAATGCCTGGAGCGCGCTGCGGGTCAGGCGGCTCAACATGGACGTGCCGATCGTGCTGGCGCTGGTGCTGGCGCTGGCGACCTCGCTGTGGGAAACTTTCCTGTCCGGCGAGCACGCCTATTTCGACGCTGCCCTGACACTGACATTCTTCCTGCTGGCGGGCCGTTACCTGGATTACCGCACCCGCGCCGTGGCGCGTTCCGCGGCAGAGGAACTGGCGGCGCTGGAGGTGCCACGAGCGATCCGGCTGCTGGATGGGGATGAATACGAGGTGCCGGTGGCGGATCTCGCCATCGGCGACCTTATCCTGGTGCGCCCGGGCGGGCGGATGCCGGTGGATGGCGAAATCGTTGCGGGTCAGTCGGAACTGGACCGCTCGCTGCTGACGGGCGAGACGCTGCCGGTCTTTGCCGCCCCGGGCCTGGCGGTTTCCGCTGGTGAAGTGAATCTGACCGGCCCGCTGACCATCCGCGCGACCGCCGTGGGCGAGGATACCTCGCTGCACCGGATGACCGATCTGGTGGCCATCGCGGAATCGGGCCGCTCCCGCTACACCTCGCTCGCCGACAGCGCGGCCAAGCTCTATGCACCGGGGGTCCACATCCTGTCGGCGCTCGCCTTTGCTGGCTGGTATCTCTACACCTTCGACATCCGCACGGCGCTGAACATCGCCGCCGCGGTGCTGATCATCACCTGCCCCTGCGCGCTGGGCCTTGCGGTTCCGGCAGTAACCACCGCCGCCTCGGGCCGGCTGTTCAAGAAGGGCATGCTGATCAAGCACGCCACCGCGCTGGAGCGGCTGGCGGAGGTGGACACCGTTGTGTTCGACAAGACCGGCACGCTGACCGCAGGCACGCCGGAAGTCACCAACCTTGGCGATCACGCCCGCGCCGATCTGGAAATTGCGCTGGCGCTGGCCGAAGGCTCCTCGCACCCCCTGTCGCTGGCGCTCACCCGCGCCGCGCGGGAGGCCGGGATCAAACCGGCCAGCGTGCAGGAGATCACCGAGGTCCCTGGCTATGGCGCCGAAGGCGTCTTCCGCGGCGCCCGTGTCCGCCTGGGCCGCGCGGCCTGGGTCGGCGCTGAGCAGGGCAGCCAGACGGCGGCCTGGCTCGATAGCGGGGCAGGGGCGGCCAAACCCTTCCTGTTCACCGATGCCCTGCGCCCAGGAGCCGCGGAGGCCGTGCGCGCGCTGCAGGAGGCGGGCAAAGACGTGCTGCTGATCTCCGGCGACACCACCGGCGCGGTCGAGGATCTGGCCGGGCGGCTGGGCATCGCCAAATGGGTGGCCGAGGCGCTGCCCGCGGACAAATCCGCCCGGGTGCAGATTCTGTCGGATCAGGGCAAGAAGGTGCTGATGGTCGGTGACGGCCTCAACGACACCGCAGCCCTGGCGGCGGCGCATGTGTCGGTCTCCCCGGCCTCGGCGCTGGATGCGGCGCGGGTGGCCTCCGACATCGTGCTCTTGGGCCAGGACCTTGAGCCCTTAGCCGAGGCCTGCGGCGTGGCGCAGAAGGCCACCCGCCGGATCCGCGAGAACTTCCGAATTGCCACGCTCTATAACGTGATCGCGGTGCCGCTGGCGGTGGCCGGGCTGGCCACGCCCTTGATTGCGGCGCTGGCGATGTCTACCTCTTCCATTACCGTCTCCCTCAACGCGCTCCGGCTGCGTTGAGGGCGGGCCTGCAATCACGGAACCGACCCCATGAGCGTCCTCACCTACCTGATCCCGATTTCCCTGATCCTCGGCGCGGTGGGTCTGGCGGCTTTCATCTACACGGTGCGCAGCAACCAGTACGATGACCCCGAAGGCGACGCCCGCCGCATTCTCAGCGACGAGTGGGACGACAAGCCCAAGCCCTGATCGGCTATTCCCCCAAAAACTCCCGCCCCTGCAGGGGCCCTGGCCGCGCCCAACGGGAGGAGGGGTTTTCGCCAGAAAAGCCTGACGACGGGCGGGAGCCGCCGGCTGATGCTGGATGCAAGACATGAAAAAAGGCGCCGCAAGGGCGCCTCTTTGCTGCTGGTCTCAGGTTAAGCCGGTTACGACGGGCCGATCGGGTTGCAGGTCACGTTGCGGGCGTTCAGGCGGCGGCAGGCCAGTTCCGCCTGCTCCTGGCTCATGCCGAGGAAATTCGCCTCAAACCCGCGGCGGGTCTTGGCCACCTTGCGCAAGGACCCGTCCAGCGTTTCCAGCTCCGAAAGCGCGGTGCGCAGCAGCACCTTCTCAGCCTGGTAGCGGCTGGTGTACAGGCCAACATTGATCCCCCAGTAACGCCCGCCGGAGGTGGACAGGCGGGTCACCACAACCGGTTCCGGCTCCGGAGAGGCCTCTGCCAGCGCCAGGCTCACCGGGCGGGCAACGGGCCGAAGGCCGGTAAAGGGCACCTGCTGCACAGCTGCGATGACCGTGGCGGCCGCAGGAGTGTCCAGGGGCGCTGGCTCTGCCTTCGCTTCGGCCAGCGCAACGGCAATGCTGTCGCGCACGGCATCCCGCTGCAAGGCGCCTTCCGCGCTGACGGTCTGCACATTCTCGATCTGCTCCCCGGCGGCCTCCGTCTCCGCCGCCGCCAGGTCTTCCGCCGGCGGCGTCTGCAGCGCTTCTTCAAGGGCTGCCACCAGCACCGGCGACTGGCTGGCGCCCGGCCGCAGTTTCGGACGCAGGCTCGCCTCCACCTGGCCGCTCACCCGGATGGTCTTGCCGGCAACCCCGTGCGCAGGACCGTCATCGGCATCGGCAACCACTACATTGCCAGCCCCCTGATAGGCAGGCCGCTGCGGCTTGCGCAGCGCCGCGCGCGAGGGGGCCCGGCGGAAGCCGAGGTCCAGCAGCTCCGCCACCTTGGCATTGCGCGAGGTGGTGGATTTGCCGCCGAACACGGTGGCGATGATCCGCTCGTTGCCGCGCTTGGCCGAAGCCACGAGGTTGAAGCCTGCCGCCCGGGTATAGCCAGTTTTAATCCCGTCCGCGCCGCGGTAGGCGGCCAGCAGGCGGCGGTTGGTATTGGGGACCTCGCGGATGCCCGCATGGGTCGAGCGGCGCGAAAACAGGTTGTAATACTCCGGGTAGTCATACAGCAGGTGCCGCCCCAGCGTGGTCATGTCGCTGGCGGTCGACAGATGCCCGCTGGCGGTCAGGCCATGCGCGTTCTTAAAGGTGGTGCGGGTCATCCCCAGCGCCTTGGCGGTGCGGTTCATCCGGCGGGAAAAGGCGGCCTCGGAGCCCGACAGCGTCTCGCCGATGGCGGTGGCCGCATCATTGGCGGATTTCACCGCCGCGGCGCGGATCAGGTAGCGGAAGGCAATCCGCTGGCCGGACCTCAGCCCGAGTTTCGAGGGCGGTTCTGCAGCGGCGTTGCGGGAAATCTTCACCTTGGTGTCCAGGGTGATTTCACCGTTCCGTACCGCCTCAAACGCGATGTAGAGCGTCATCATCTTGGTCAGCGAGGCCGGGTGCAGCCGGGTGTCGGCATTGCGCGAATGCAGCACCTCGCCGGTCCGGGCGTCAATCACCATTGCCGCATAGGGCGCGGCCTCTGCCCGCTGCGGCGCCAGTCCCAGCGCCAGAATTGCCAGAAGAAAACCCGTCGCTGCCCAAAGTATTCGGGTGCGGAAATACCGGCCAGGCGCCGGATTGACCTGCGTGATCACTGCCATGTTTGCCTCATGCCGCCGGTTTTCCGGCTGACGTTTCTGCCTGTAAGCAAAAGCGTAACACAGGGTTTATGAGGAATAAACAGCAGCGAAACGGGCAAGTCGGGAGCAGCTGTTAAGCACTGCCGGCATTTAGTGGGCTTCGTTTGCAGGGCCGCTAGATGCAGCATGTCCTAACAAAAGGTTACTAAAAAAACTTGCAATCACACAGTTAAAAACGCCCCGGAACAGGTCATAAGGCGGGCGGGAATGGCTCCTGAGCCCCTATCCAGCGTGAAAATTGGTCACATAGAAGGGGGTGGAATAGCTGAGGCCAAGCGAGAACTCGCAGGGCTGGTGCAGCTGCTCCTTGATACGGGCCTCGAGATCCGCCAGCAGCGCTCTGGAAAACGACTCGCCCCGGTGCGGCTTGCTCAGCAGCGCGACGCTGATCGCGATATGGGTGTGGTGGTACTGATCTGCGGGATAGGCCCGGCCCTTGCAGGCACCGGCACCGCTGTCGTGCTCCAGAATAACGGCCTCGATCGCGGCGAGGATAGACGGCGCGTCGATCTCCAGATCGCTGGAGTATTTCAGCTCGGCGTGCGGCATGTCCCGGTGTCTCCCTTGCGTTTTGGCAAAGGGATAGCGGCCCTGGGCGGGGACGTCCAGCACCCGCACGGGCAGGGCGGTCAGCCGAGGCTCTCGACCAGATCCGCCAGCCCGCCGAGGTCTTCAATCTCAGTATAACGCGGGCTGTGGTCCGGGGCGTCGGCGTGCTCCACCTCCCAGACAAGCCCGTGCGGCACATAGGTGCCCCAGCCGCCGGCCTCGATCACCGGCACCACGTCCGAGCGCATCGAGTTGCCGACCATCATCGCGCGCGAAGCACCGTCGCCGTGGCGGGCGAAGATGCCCAGGTAGACCTCAGGCGTCTTTTCCGAGACCACCTCAACCCCGTCGAACAGCTCGCCCAGGCCGGATTGCGCCAGCTTGCGCTCCTGGTCCAACAGGTCGCCCTTGGTGATCAGCACCACCTTATAGCGCCCGGCCACGGCCTCCACCGCCTCGCGCGCATGGGGCAGCAGCTCGATCGGGTAGGACAGCATCATTTGGCCTGCGGTTATCAGCTCCTTGATTACGGCGCCCGGCACCCGCTCCTCGGTGACGTCAATTGCGGTTTCGATCATCGACAGGGTAAAGCCCTTCACCCCGTAGCCGTAGCGTCCCAGGTTGCGCTTCTCTGCGTCCAGCAGCCGCCGCTCCAGCTGCTCCGGGCCGATGTCATCCGGTGTGTGATCCATCAGCAATTCGGCGAATTTTTCCTGCGTCACGCGGAAGAACCGTTCGTTGTGCCAAAGGGTATCGTCGGCATCAAAGCCGATTGTTGTCAAATTACGTGTCAATCTGCGCGTCTCAGTCTCTTTTCCTGAACAGCTAAGAGGCTATATAAGCGGCACAGGAAATTCCATGCATCACTGGATCAAATTGCTTATGCCGCTGCAGCCCATCATGATGACGGATCATTCAGACGACGATACCGAAGCTGGTGTCCTGACCAAGACGCGCCCCAAGACCAAACGCCCGCCGCGCTACAAGGTCCTGCTGCTGAATGATGATTACACCCCGATGGAATTCGTGGTGATGGTGCTGGAGCGGTTCTTTGGCATGACCCACGCGCAGGCGTTTGAGATCATGCTGACGGTGCACAAGAAGGGCGTTGCCGTGGTTGGCGTGTTCAGCCATGAGGTGGCTGAGACCAAGGTGGGCCAGGTGATGGATTTCGCCCGCCGCCACCAGCACCCGCTGCAGTGCACCATGGAAAAAGAAGAATAAAGAGGCCCTTAGATGTCCGTTCGCTTGTCCCTGGCCGCCCAATCGGGCGGCTTTGCTGTGCCGTCCGAAGGCCGCATCGCCGTATTTCACCCGCGCGCAGAGCATGACCTGTCGGCGCTGCCCAAGGCGCAGCTGCTGATCGTGCAGCCGTTCCGCCCCGACCACGACCATTTCGCTGCGCAGGGCTATGACTGCGTTGCGGTGCCGGAGGCAGGCGCCGAATACGCTGCCGCCGTCGTCTTCCTGCCGCGGGCCAAGGCGCTGGCCCGGATGCTGGTGGCACAGGCTGCCGCTGCCACCAGGGGCCAGGTGCTGATCGACGGTGCCAAGACGGAAGGCATCGATTCGCTCCTGAAGGACCTGCGCAAGCGCTGCGAGCCCTCCGCGCCGGTTTCTAAGGCACATGGCAAGGTGTTCTGGATCGAGGGCGGAACCGATCTGTCCGAGTGGCTGCCGGAAGGCCCGCATCAGGTTGAGGGCTTTATCACTGCGCCGGGCGTGTTTTCCGCGGATGGAATCGACCCGGCCTCCCAATTGCTGGCGGCAGCGTTGCCGCAGAAACTGGGCCGCTGCGTGGCCGACCTGGGCGCGGGCTGGGGCTATCTCTCGGCGCAGGTGCTGAAGCATGAGGGCGTCGAAGAACTGCACCTGGTTGAGGCAGACCATGCCGCGCTGGCCTGTGCCCGTCTCAATGCCGCGGACCCACGAACGCAGTTCCACTGGGCCGATGCCCGCAGCTGGAAAGCGCCGGGCCCGGTCAACACCGCGGTGATGAACCCGCCGTTCCACACCGGCCGCGCGGCAGAGCCGTCGCTGGGTCAGGCCTTCATCGGCGCGGCCGCCGCGATGCTGGCACCCAATGGCAGCCTGTGGATGGTGGCCAACCGGCACCTGCCGTATGAGACCGCGCTGGCAGAACGCTTTGCCCAGGTGCGCGAGGAGGGCGGCGACAACCGCTTCAAGATCCTGCACGCCGCCAGGCCGAAACGCGGCCGCAAGTAACCGCGCGCCGGGGTGAATGCCGGTTTCCAAACCGGCAGGCGCGGTCTAACGTGCGGCCCAAATTGCCTCAGGGAGTGCCCAAATGTCCTTTTCCATCTCCGGCAAGACCGCGATTGTGACCGGTGCCTCCAGCGGTATCGGCCTGGCCATCGGCAAGCAGTTCGCCGATGCCGGCGCCAATGTGATGTTCGCCGACACGCAAGAAGCGCAGCTGGTGGCGGAGCTGGGCGAGCAGGCGGACGAAAGCAACATCCGCTATTTCGCCGGCGACCTGCGCGAGCGGCTGACAATTGCCAACCTGCTGTCGGCCACCATCGACGCCTTTGACGGGGTGGATATCCTGGTGAACGGCGCCCGCCAGATGGTCGCCACCGACCCGCTGGACCCGGCGGACGAAACCCTGGACCAGCTGATGACCCAAAGCCTGCTGCCCACCATCCGCCTGTCGCAGCAGGTCGCCAAGCGGATGATCAAGCAGGGCGAGGAAAACGAGGATGATGACGGCCCGCTCGGCAGCATCATCAACCTCTCCTCCATCGCTGCGCGCCGCACGCACCCCGACCTGATGGCCTATTCGATCGCCTCCGCCGCGCTGGACCAGGCAACCCGCTCCTTGTCGGTGGCGCTGGCGCCGCACCGGATCCGGGTGAACTCGATCGCCTTCGGCTCGGTGATGAGCGCCTCAATGCAGACCACGCTCAAGGACAACCGCAGCTACCGCCAAGATATCGAGGCGCACACGCCGCTGGGCCGCATCGCCTCCCCCACCGAACTGACCGAGACGGCGCAGTACCTCGCATCCGACGCCTCCAGCTTCATGACCGGCCAGGTGCTGACGCTGGACGGCGGCCGCACGCTGCTGGATCCGGTGGCAGCGCCGGTCCACTGACCGGCCGGCACACTAAAGGAAAGACTTCTCATGACAGCTGAGATGAAAGAAGAAAAAGCCCGGGCCGCTGCCTGGTTCCGGGAGTTGCGCGACCAGATCGTCGCCGCCTTCGAGGCGCTGGAGGACAGCCACAGCGAAGGCCCGTTCTCTGACATGGCACCGGGCCGGTTCGAGGTGACGGAAACCAAGCGCACCTCGGAGGACGGCTCCGACGCGGGCGGCGGGCTGATGAGCGTGATGCGCGGCGGCCGCGTGTTCGAGAAGGTCGGCGTCAACATCTCCGAGGTCTACGGCACCCTGGGTGAGCGCGCGCAAGCCGCGATGGCCGCGCGCAAGGGCATTCCGGGGATGAAGGATGATCCGCGCTTCTGGGCCTCCGGCATCTCGCTGGTCGCCCATATGCGCAACCCGCATGTGCCGGCCGTGCACATGAACACCCGCATGTTCTGGACCCCGCACGCCTGGTGGTTCGGCGGCGGCTCGGACCTCAACCCTTGCATCGAATACGACGAGGACACCGCGCATTTCCACGCGACGCAGAAACGGCACCTGGATCCCCATGGGGAAGACCAATACCCGCGGCTCAAGGCCTGGGCGGATGAATATTTCTACATCCCCCACCGCAAGCGCGCCCGCGGCGTCGGCGGCATCTTCATGGACGACCAGAACTCGGGCGATTGGGCGGCCGATTTCGCCCTGACCCAGGATATCGGCCGCGCCTTCCTGCCGGCCTTCGTGCCGCTGGTCGAAAAGCGCCGGGTGCAGGACTTCGATGAGGCCGAAAAGGACGCCCAGCTGATCCATCGCGGCCTCTATGCCGAATACAACCTGGTCTATGACCGCGGCACCAAGTTCGGGCTGGAAACCGGCCATGACGCCAACGCGGTGCTGATGAGCCTGCCGCCGCTCGCCAAATGGGTCTGACCCCGCCCGGCTTTTGACACTGCCAGCGCGCCGCCCCCAAAGCGGCGCGTTATTCTTTGGCGGATTTCTGCTGACAGCCTGTCCCGCCGCGCGACTTTGCGCCTGCCTGCGCTAGAGTGAGACCGAGCAGGCAAAGATAACAGCAGCTTTTTTTTTACAAGTCGAGGCAGGGAGCACATCACATGCGCAGACTGGTTCTTGGGGCATTGGCACTGGCATTGGCAGCAGGATGCGGCAGGCCGCCGGACAGGGCGGTGAGCGCCCCTCAGGTCACCCGCACCGAGCCCGCAAATGCGCGGCTGGCGGGCCTGTCCACCTATCCCCGCTTCGGCGACCGCGACCCGCACGACTGGGAAGGCCGCAAGCCCTGGTCCTACCCGGTCCACGGCATCGACGTCTCCCGCTACCAGGGCGATATTAACTGGCACAAGGTGCGCCGTTCCGGCGTGTCCTTCGCCTATATCAAGGCAACCGAGGGCGGCGACCACACCGATGCCAAGTTCCGCGACAACTGGCGCGGTGCGCGCGCAGCGGGCATGAAACGCGGCGCCTACCATTATTACCACTTCTGCCGCCCGGCGGCGGAGCAGGCGCGCTGGTTCATCCGCAACGTGCCCAAGGACGCAAACGCGCTGCCGCCGGTGCTGGACATGGAATGGAACCACCGCTCCCGCACCTGCCGCACACGGCCTGACGGCGCCACGGTGCGAGCCGAGGCGCGCAAATTCCTCAACATTCTGGAACGCCACTACGGCAAGCGCCCGGTGGTCTACACAACGGTGGATTTCTACCGCGACACCGGCATCGGCCGCCTCAGCGGCACCGAGTTCTGGCTGCGCTCCGTCGCGGGCCACCCGCAAAAGGTCTACCCGGGCAAAAGCTGGAGCTTCTGGCAATATTCCGGCACCGGCCAGGTTCCTGGCGTCGCGGGCGACGTGGATCTGAACACCTTCCGCGGCAGCCCGGAAAGCTGGCTCAGGTGGTCCGGGCAGATCTAGCGGAGTTTGAAAGGGGGCTTTGCCCCCTCGCGCCACCGGCGCTCACCCCAAGGATATTTTCAGCCAGATGAAGACCGGATCCTTCATTCATCTGGCCCCAAATATCCCGGAGCGCGAGGCAGAGCCTCGCTCAAGCCCTCCAGTCAAAGAACCCCTTGCCGGCCTTCTCCAAGAGCTTCGCCGCCATTTCACGGCCCAGCTCCGCACCGTCTTCAATGGGGCAGGTCTGATCATCACTGATTGATTCCGCGCCATCCGGCCGCAGCACCTCGCCGCGCAGGCGCAGGGTGGTGCCGTCGAGCTCCGCCAGGCCGGCAATCGGCGTCTCGCAGGAGCCGTCGAGCGCCGCCAGGAACGCCCGTTCCGCTGCCAGCCGCTTGCCGGTTTCACCGTCATGGATTGCCGCCAGCATGTCGCCTACGCGGCTGTCATCTGTCCGCCGCTCGATGCCGATCGCTCCCTGAGCCACCGCGGGCAGCATGTCGCTGGTCTCAATCGCAGTCGCGGGCACATCGTCCATGGCCAGCCGGTTCAACCCTGCCATCGCCAGGAATGTGCACTCCGCCACGCCCTCGGACAGCTTGCGCAGCCGGGTCTGCACATTGCCGCGGAACTCCACCACCTTCAGGTCCGGGCGGCGGTTGAGCAGCTGCGCCCGGCGCCGCAGCGAGGAGGTGCCGACCACCGCGCCCTCGGCCAGATCATGCAGCGACTTCAGCGACGGCGAGATAAAGGCATCGCGCACATCTTCCCGAGGCAGATAGGTGCCCAGCAGCAGCCCCTCCGGCTGGGCAACCGGCATGTCCTTCATCGAATGCACCGCGATGTCGATGGCGCCCGACAGGAGGTCCTCTTCGATCTCCTTGGTGAACAGCCCCTTGCCACCCAGCTCTTTCAGCGGCTTGTCCGCCGCAATCAGCGCCTGATTGTCGCCGGTGGTCTTGATCACCACGATCTCGAACGCCTCCTGCGGCAGGTCGAAAGCGGTAGCCAGACGGCTGCGGGTCTCATAGGCCTGGGCCAGCGCCAGCGGCGATCCGCGGGTGCCGATCTTCAGGGGCGAAGCGGGGGAGGGCAGGGTCAGTGTCATGAAAGAAGCCATAAATCAGTTTGCGGCCCGGAGGAAACCGGTTTTTGCGCATCTTCCACGGGGGCCGCGCGCGGACTTTGACATAGGACAAGGCGCGTGTGCCCGGGGCGCGGCAGATCGCCCCTGCTCTTGACATTCGCCCTCGCAGGCGTGACCTCAAGGGGCGAATGATAGCGAGGATGACCATGGCCGGACAAAAGAAGCTGCTGCGCGCATTGGCGGGTGAGAAACAGGATGTGCCGCCGATCTGGATGATGCGCCAGGCGGGCCGCTACCTGCCGGAATACCGCGCGACGCGGGCCGAGGCCGGGGATTTCCTGTCGCTCTGCTACAATTCCGATCTGGCCGCCGAGGTGACCCTGCAGCCGATCCGCCGCTACGGCTTTGATGCCGCAATCCTGTTTGCCGATATCCTGCTGGTGCCGCAGGCGCTGGGCGCCGACCTGTGGTTCGTGACCGGTGAAGGACCGCGGCTCTCGACCATCACCACCGAGGCGGATTTTGCCAAGCTGGGCCCGGTAAGCGACATTCACGAGACGCTGAACCCGATCTATGAAACCGTCCGCATCCTGTCGCGCGAGCTGCCGCCGGAGACCACACTGATCGGCTTTGCCGGCGCGCCCTGGACCGTGGCAACCTATATGATCGCAGGCCGCGGCACCCCGGACCAGGGGCCTGCGCACGCCCTTCGCGAAGAAAACACCGCCCTGTTCGAGGCGCTGCTGGCGCGGATCACCGAGGCGACCATCGACTACCTCTCAAAGCAGATCGAGGCCGGCGCCGAAGTCGTCAAGATCTTCGACAGCTGGGCGGGCTCTTTGAAGGGCGAGGCGTTTCAGAAATACGCGCTGGAACCCTGCCGCCAGATCACCCAGGCGCTGAAGGAACGCCATCCGGGCATCCCCGTCATCGGCTTCCCGCGCGAAGCGGGCGAGAATTACGTGGGCTTTGCCAAGGCAACCGGGGTCGATTGCGTGGCGCTCGACAACTCGGTTGATCCGGTCTGGGCCGCGGCCAATGTGCAGGTGGACGGCTGCGTGCAGGGCAACCTGGCCTCCCGCCACATGGTGACCGGCGGGCAGGATCTGGTCGATGACACCCGCCGCATCGTCGAGGCATTCAAGAACGGCCCGCATATTTTCAATCTGGGCCACGGCATCACCCCGGATGCGGACCCGGACAATGTGCAGCTGATGATCGACACCGTCCGCAACGGCTGATCTTGTGTTATCCATGTAGATGCGGCAATAGCCGCATCTTCGGATACATCCAGAGGTCTCACGATGGACTACAGCAGAATGGGCGGCGCCCGCATGGGCAGCAACAAACCCCGTCATTCGGAACACAATGCCAAGGGCACCAAGAAAAACCCGTTTGGCAAGCAGGCGGACAAGGCTGAGCTGCTCAAGCGGATGAAGGCCGCTGCCGAAAAGGCCAAGAAAGAGAACTGACCCTACGTCTGGTTCAGTTCTGCCAGGATGTCCTCCGTGTGCTGGCCGCGCCGGGGGATCTCCGGCGGCGTCCATTCAGGCTGGCCGGAAAACCGCGGGGCGGGGGCGGCTTGCAGCATGCCCTGCTCTTCAACCCACGTGCCGCGGGCGTTCATCCCATGCGCCTTGGCTTCCTCCGGGTTCAGCACCGGGGCGACGCAGGCATCGCTCCCCTCGAACAGCGCCGCCCAGTGGTTGCGCGGGTGGCTGGCAAAGATCCCGGCGAGGCGGCCGGTCAGCGCGGGCCATTTGGTCTTGTCGAACTGCTGCTGGAATTCCGCGTCCTCTGACAGCCCCAGTTTCTCCAGAAACAGCGCATAGAACTTCGGCTCCAGGCATTGCACCGAAACATAGCCGCCGTCCGCGCAGGCGTATGTGCGGCTCCAATGCGGCCCGTCGAGCAGGTTTGCTCCACGTGTAACGCCAAAGTTCCCGGCCTGGCGGATGCTCATCAAGAGGTTCATCATATGGGCCGAGCCGTCATAGATCGCGGCATCCACCACGCAGCCCGCGCCGGAGGACTGGGCCTTGAGGATTCCCGCCAGCATCCCCGCGACCAGATACATCGCGCCGCCGCCGATATCGCCGACCAGCGTGGCGGGCGTGAGCGGCACATCGCCGGGGGCGGAGGCGTACCACAGTGCGCCTGACAGCGAGATGTAATTGAGGTCATGCCCGGCCGCATGGGCCAGCGGGCTGTCCTGCCCCCAGCCGGTCATCCGGCCGTAGACCAGGCCCGGGTTCACCGCGTGGCACTCTGCCGGCCCCAGCCCCAGCCGCTCCATCACGCCGGGGCGGAAGCCCTCGATCAGGCCATGTGCGTTTTTGGCAAGTTTCAGGAAGGTGTCCGCATCGGCGGGGTCCTTCAGGTCCAGCGTGATCGACCGCTTGCCCCGGTCCAAAAGCGAGCTTTCCGGCATCCCCGGTGTACGGGGGGTGTACGGGCGGTGCACGCAGATCACCTCCGCCCCGAGGTCGGCCAGTGTCATCGCGGCAAAGGGTCCAGGCCCCAGGCCCTCGACCTCCAGAATGCGGATCCCTTGCAGCATTTTGCGCTCCCTTTACGATGGCCTGCAAGGACCAGTCTGCTCCGGCTCAGCCGCTTCCGGCAAGTTGCTGGCGGAATTTCCGTGGCGGCATTCCGGTGCCGCTGGCAAACATCCGGCTGAAATGCGCGGGATCGTTGAAGCCCAGTTCATAGGCGACCTGCGCCGCGGTCAGGTTGGTATAGATCAGCAGCCGCCGCGCCTCCCGCAGCACCCGGGCGCTGACCAGCGCCGAGGCCGGCTGGCCGGTGGCCTGATGGGTGATCCGGTTCAGGTGGGTCGGCGATACTGCCAGCTCACCCGCGTATTCCGCCAGCGGGCGGCGCAGGCGGAAGTCGCGCTCGACCAGCGCCTCGAAGCGGGCGAATAGCGTGCTATGCTGCGCCTGCGCCGAAGTTTCCTGACTGGCGGCGATGGCACGCGCAGCCGCTGCGGTTAGCGAAAGCGCCAGCCCGCGCAGCATCTGCGCGCGGCCAAAGTCCCGGCGGCCATATTCGCTGAAAAGCTGCTCTGCCAGATCTTGAAGCCCGTCGGGCAGCGGCAGGACCACAGGCAGGTCCAGCTGCGCTCGCACCCCTTCGCCGGGTGTCAGGTTCTGGTCCAGAAGATCGGAGGTCAGAGTGATAACCCAGCCGCCGGTACCGCTGCCAAACCGGAACCCATGCACCACGCCGCGGGGCACATTGATCAGGCAGGGCGGAGCCAGCCCATGTCTGTTTCCGTCAAGATCAGCCTCTCCCTCCCCGCTGATCAGAACCAGCAGCTGATGCAGTCTTGCGTGCCGATGCGGCCGTAATTCCCAGTCATGCAGCTCAGATCGGGCGCGAATTGTCTCAATATGCAGCACATCCGCCAATTCGGCGGTTTCGCCAAACAGGTTGTAGCTGTCGATGCGGGTTGAAGGATTCATGTGTGAAATGTACAAGAAGTGGCGCGCTTGGTCCATTCGCAAAAGCCGGTGGCAAGCGCATAATTCCCCTCACACGAATGCACCAAACGATCATGGGGAACGCGCATGTTTACGCATCAGACGCAGGTTGTCATCATCGGCGGCGGCCCTTCGGGGCTGCTGCTGTCGCAGCTTTTGCACCGCAAGGGGATCAGCTCGATCGTGCTGGAGAAGCACACGCGGGCGCACGTGCTGGGCCGGATCCGGGCAGGCGTGCTGGAGCATGGTTTCGTCAATCTGATGCGCGAAGCGGGCTGCGGCGAGCGCATGGACCGCGAGGGCGAGATCCACGAGGGCTTTCATATTGCCCATCAGGGGCAGCTGGACCGGATTGATCTGGCCAAGCACACCGGCGGCGAGACGGTGATGGTTTATGGCCAGACCGAAGTGACCCGCGATCTCTATGAGGCGCGCGACGCCATGGGCGGGGCGGTGATCCACGAGGCGCAGAATGTGCAGCCGCATGCGCTGACCGACACGCGTCCCTTTGTGACCTGGGAGCAGAACGGCGAGGCGCAGCGGGCCGAGTGCGACTTCATCGTCGGCGCCGATGGCTTTCACGGGGTCAGCCGCAAGTCGATCCCGGCGGATGTGCTGAAAGAATATGAGAAGGTCTATCCCTTTGGCTGGCTTGGGGTTCTGTCGGAAACGCCGCCGGTGGCGGAGGAGCTGATCTATGCCCGCCATGAACGCGGCTTTGCCCTGTGCTCGCTGCGCAGCCGGGTGCTGAGCCGCTATTACATCCAGGTGCCGCTGACGGACCGGGTGGAGGATTGGAGTGATGCGGCGTTCTGGCAAGAGCTGAAGCGCCGTTTGCCGGACGCGGTCGCGGCCGGCCTGCAGACCGGCCCGTCGATCGAGAAGTCCATCGCGCCCTTGCGCAGCTTCGTGGCGGAGCCGATGCGCTATGGCAACCTGTTCCTAGCAGGCGACGCCGCCCATATCGTGCCGCCCACCGGTGCCAAGGGGCTGAACCTGGCGGCGTCGGATATCCATTACCTCTATCATGGATTCATGGATCACTATCTGAAAGGCGAAAGCGCGGGGCTTGATGCCTATTCGGAAAAAGCGCTGGCGCGGGTCTGGAAGGCGGAGCGGTTCAGCTGGTGGATGACCAATCTGCTGCACCGGGCTCCGGAGGGCAGCGAAACGGATCTGCGGCTGCAGCGGGCGGATCTGGACTACCTGTTCTCCTCGGATGCGGCGCAGGCGTCGCTGGCGGAGAATTACGTCGGGTTGCCATACTGACAGGCAGCCGCCTGGCTGGTTGACGCTGCGTCGGCCCGGCTATGCGGGGCGTGCGGCCTGTGGTCTCCTTTGCGCAGCAGAGGAGGAAACCCATGCAGACAGTCCTGTATGAGAAAGACGGCCGAATTGCGCGCATCACGCTGAACCGGCCCGGGGTGATGAATGCCATCAATGACGAGATGCCGCGGGAGCTGGCCGCGGCGGTGGCGCAGGCGGATGCGGACCCGCAAGTGCATGTGATGGTGCTGTCCGGCGCGGGCAAGGGGTTCTGCGCGGGCTATGACCTCACCTATTACGCCGAGGGCAACGGCAGCGGCGAGGTGACCCAGCCGATGCCCTGGGACCCCATCAAGGACTACCGTTTCATGTGGGAGAACACCCAGGCGTTCATGTCCCTGTGGCGGGCGGCCAAGCCGATGATCTGCAAGGTGCACGGCTTTGCGGTGGCGGGCGGGTCTGACATTGCCTTGTGTGCGGACCTCACGTTCATGGCGGAAGATGCGGAGATCGGCTACATGCCCGCGCGCGTTTGGGGCTGTCCGACGACGGCGATGTGGGTCTACCGGCTGGGCGCGGAGCGTGCCAAGCGGATGCTGTTCACCGGCGACCGGATCAGCGGCAAGGAGGCGGCGGAGATGGGGCTGGTGCTGAAGGCGGTTCCGGCGGATCAACTGGACGATGCGGTCGAGGAAATGGCGGCGCGGATGGCCACGGTGCCGGTCAATCAGCTGGCGATGCAGAAGCTGGTGATCAACCAGGCGATCGAGCAGACCGGACTGATGCAGACCCAGCGGCTGGCCACGATCTTTGACGGCATCACCCGGCACTCGCCGGAAGGGCTGAATTTCAAGGCGCGGGCGGAAGAGGCAGGCTGGAAGCAGGCGGTGCAGGAGCGGGATCACGGCACGTACGACTGGACCGCCAACGAGGAACTCCCAAGACGCAATCGCTGACCGGAGCAGGGTGGTACTCCCGCGCCTCTGCCATGCATCGCGGAAGCAAGGCAAAGCCTTGGGCCCGGCGCCGTGCTGACGCACGGCGCGGTGCCTCTCTGGAGCGGGCTTTCTCTCAGCCCCGGGAGGCGGATTGTTCCAGCGCGACCGCAGCGCGCGGAGCGCGCTGCCCGACCCAACGCCGCCCAAGGCCCGGCGTCAGCCGGCCGCCAGGGCGGGGGCGGGAGTGCCCCAGGCCACTGTCAGTCTCTGGAGGCCGCCGCGCGGGTTTTCGGCCAGGTCCAGCAATGCCGCGCCGAAATCGGCAAAGGAGATCTGAGAGACGCCCGCATCGTCGGTCAGCAGCGTGTCGGTGCCAAAAATGTACTGGCCGGTTTGCGGCCCCTCTGTCAGCAGTGCAGGCGGGCGCAGGCAGGTCCATTCCGTTCCGGTCTCTGCTTCCAGCAGCGCGTCCTGCTCCGCGCAGGCCTCCGCAATAAGGCGTGAACTCTCCGGCAGGAAACCCGGCGCGCTCAGTACCGTGTGGCCGCTGTCATCCGCCAGCTTCAGCAGCGCGGCACCGCCAGTGACCAGGACGGGAATGCTCGCGGTCCGTGCCGCCTGCACCGCGGCGCGGGTCAGCGGTATCAGGTCGGACTCACGGCCGGCGGGCGGCCGCAGGGCGCTAATGACGAGATCGTGACCCTCTGCGGCGCCGGCCGCGGCTTTTGGGTTCGCCAGCAGATCCAGCGGCAGCGGAGTGACCAGAGGGCTGGTTGCCGTGAGGGCCGATGGGTTCCGGGATACGGCAGTGACTTGGTGGCCGCGGTGTGTTGCGGCTTTGACTGCTGCGCTGCCCACATCGCCGGTGGCGCCGAAAATGATGATCTTCATTGGAGTGCTCCTTTTTATCTTGATGTCGAGATAGATATTATAAATCTTGATATCAAGATAAAATTGCTCGGGTTGACGTAACGGCAGCGCCGGCGGGCGCAGGGCTCCGGTGCTGCCGCGCCTGGCCTGCGGCCTTTGTGGCTTGGCAGGCGGAGGCTGGACGGCTAGGTCTGAAGGCAACAGCAACGCCGTATCAGGGAGGCCCAGCCTATGCAGATGAGTGACCAGAAGGAAATCGCCGCCGATCCGGCAACTGTCTATGCGGCGCTGCTGACCCCTGAAGTGCTGCAGGCCTGCGTGCCTGGCGCACAGGAGGTGAAAGGCACGCCGGAAGAGGGCTTCGAGGCCGCCGTCACTCAGAAGGTCGGCCCGGTCAAAGCAACCTTCAAGGGGCAGGTCACCCTGTCGGATATGGTGGAGAACGAGAAGCTGACCATCAGCGGCGAAGGCAAGGGCGGGGCGGCAGGCTTTGCCAAGGGCGGTGCCACAGTAACTTTGGCGCCTTCGGAGACCGGAACGCTGTTGTCCTATGACGTCGAAGCCAAGGTCGGCGGCAAGCTGGCGCAGCTGGGCAGCCGCATCATCGACGGTTTTGCCAAGAAGATGGCGGACCAGTTTTTTGCCAACCTGCAGGCGCATCTGGCTCCGGAAGAAACGGGCGAGGGCGGCGATGCTCCGGACGAGGGCGAGAAGAAAGGCTGGCTCAGCAAGGTGACGGGCCGCGGCTGAAAACAGCCGCTCTCTGCACTGGCGCACAGGCCGTTCTGCGGCCCAATTTGCGCCGCGGGGCTGGCAGATGCGGCACGCCGCCGCTAGGGTGGCCGGGATTTGAGACCATCCCGGAGGCACCATGCCGGCCATCCTGTCCATCCGCGATCTGCGCAAAGTTTACGACGGCGGTTTCGAGGCGCTGAAAGGCGTCTCGCTCGATATCGAGGAGGGCGAGATCCTGGCACTGCTCGGCCCCAATGGCGCCGGGAAGACGACCTTGATTTCAACTGTTTGCGGCATCACCACCGCATCCTCAGGCCGCGTCAGCGTGGGCGGTTTCGACAATGTCTCCCAGTTCCGTGCGGCACGGGCGCTGATCGGGCTGGTGCCGCAGGAGATCACCCTGGAGCCCTTTACCAAGGTGCTGGACACGGTCACTTTCTCCCGCGGTCTGTTCGGCAAGGCGGCCGATCCGTACCTAGTCGAGGAAACCTTGCGAAAGTTGTCGCTGTGGGACAAGCGGGACAGCCGCATCATGGATCTTTCGGGCGGCATGAAGCGGCGGGTGCTGATCGCCAAGGCGCTGGCGCACGAGCCGCGCGTCCTGTTTTTGGACGAACCCACAGCGGGTGTCGACGTGGAGCTGCGCAAGGATATGTGGGAGATCGTCCGCGAGCTGAAGGCGGACGGGGTCACCATCATCCTTACAACGCACTACATCGAAGAGGCCGAGGCGATTGCCGACCGGATCGGCGTCATCACTGGCGGCGAGCTGCTGCTGGTCGAGGAGAAAGACCGGCTGATGGCCCGGATGGGGCAGAAGCAACTGGAAGTGCAGCTGAGCGAGCCGGTCAGGGAGATCCCGGAGGTGCTGTCGCAGCACAATCTGCAGCTGGTCAACGGCGGCGGCGGGCTGCTTTACACCTATGACACGCGGGCGGAACGGACCGGGATCACAACGCTGCTGAACGATGTGGCGCAGGCCGGGCTAGTACTGGCGGATGTGCAGACGCGGGAGTCCAGTCTGGAAGACATCTTTGTCGGCCTTGTCTCCGGCGGGCCGGCGGCAAAGGCCTCAGCATCGGGAGGCGCATCATGAACTGGACTGCGGTAGCCACCATCTACAAGGCCGAAATGGCGCGCTTTTGGCGCACCTTTCTGCAAAGCTTCATCTCGCCGGTGCTGTCCACCTCGCTCTATTTTGTGGTCTTCGGCAGCGCCATCGGCAGCCGGATCCAGGAGGTCGACGGGGTCGAATACGGCGCCTTCATCGTGCCGGGGCTGGTGATGCTGTCAGTGATCACGCAGAGCATCTCCAACGCCTCCTTCGGGATCTATTTCCCGAAATTCATCGGCAACATCTATGAAATCCTGTCAGCGCCCATCAACTTCCTGGAAGTCGTCGCGGGCTTCGTCGGGGCGGCGGCCACCAAGTCGCTGTTCATCGGTGTGGTGATCCTGTGTACCGCCTCGCTGTTCGTGGACCTCTCGGTCCAGCATCCGGTTGCGATGGTAGCGTTTCTGGTTCTGACCTGCCTCAGTTTCTCGCTGATGGGATTCATCATCGGCATCTGGGCGGGGAATTTCGAGCAGCTCCAGCTGGTGCCGCTCTTGGTGGTGACGCCGCTCGTGTTCCTGGGCGGCTCGTTCTACTCGATTTCGATGCTGCCGCCGGTGTGGCAGACCATCACCCTGTTCAACCCGGTGGTCTATCTGGTGTCGGGCTTCCGCTGGGCGTTCTTCGGCCAGGCCGATGTGCCGGTGCTGCTGAGCCTCTGTGCCATTGGCGGATTTACCCTCGCCTGTATGGCGGTGATCTGGTGGATCTTCAAAACCGGCTGGCGCATCCGGGCCTGATCCGGCGCGCAGCGCAGCAGGGGAGGGCTCCCGCCCGCTCAGGACGCCCGGAGGGCGCCCCTCCCGGTTGGGCCCGGCAGGCTGCGCGTGCCCGGTGTTGCGCTCGTAGCTGGTGTCAAGCGCCGCGCCAGCGCGGCGCCCGGCCCAACGGGAAGGCTGCAGCTGCAAGCTGCTGACCTGACGGGCGGGAGTGCTGCTGGCGGTGTTAACCCGATGTAAACCAGCGTTGCATTTATGCCCGCGGAAGTGCGGTTTTTGCGTTTCACCGTAAATCCCCGGGCAGCGCACCTTGTTTCACCCCGGGCGGCCCTCTACATCGGCGCCATGAGATTTCGCCTGCCTTTCCTGAAAAGACAGCCGCTGGTGGCGGTAGTGCGCCTGAATGGTGCCATCGGAATGCCCGGCCGCGGATCGCTCAGCGACGCCGCTCTGGCCCCGATCCTGGAGCGTGCCTTCCGCAAGGGCAAGCCCGCCGCCGTCGCGCTGGAGATCAATTCCCCCGGCGGCTCGCCGGTGCAAAGCTCGCTGATCGGTGCCCGCATCCGCCGCCTGGCGGAAGAGCTGGACATCCCGGTTTATGCCTTTGTCGAGGATGTCGCGGCCTCCGGCGGCTACTGGCTGGCGGCTGCTGCGGATGAGATCTGGGCCGATGCCAGCTCGGTGCTCGGCTCGGTCGGAGTGATCTCTGCCGGTTTTGGCGCCCACGTGCTGCTGGCGCGACAGGGCGTGGAGCGCCGCGTCTATACCGCTGGCGAAAGCAAATCCATGCTGGATCCGTTCCGGCCGGAAAACCCTGAAGACGTGCAGCGTCTCAAGGTGATCCTGAACGACATCCACGCCAATTTCATCGACCATGTCACCGAAAGGCGCGGCACCAAGCTGAAAACGGACGAGAACCTGTTCACTGGCGAAATCTGGCTGGCGCGGCGTGCTGAAGAGCTGGGGCTGATCGACGGTATCGGACACCTGAAGCCGAAGATGCAACAGCGCTATGGAGAGAAGGTCCGCTTCCGCCGCTACGGCCTCAAGAAGCCGTTCTGGAGCCGGTTCGGCATGCAGGTTGCCCAGGACGCGCTGGCCGGGATCGAGGAGCGTGCCGAGTTCGCGCGTTTCGGTCTCTGACGTGCTGTTCAAGATCGTTGCCCTCTTTCTGGTGGTGATGGCCGTGCTTGCGATGTTCGGCAAGCTGCGGTTTCCCGGCCAGAAGCACATCAATTCCAGGCGCTGCCCGTCCTGCGGCCGTTTCAAGATCGGCAAGGGGCCTTGCGCCTGCAAAAAAGGAGATCGTGGCAAATGATGCCATGGCTGTATTCGGCGCTTGGTTTGGTGATCCTGCTGCTGGCGGGCGACGCACTGGTGCGCGGTGCGGTGAACCTCAGCCTGCGGCTGGGGGTGCCTGCGCTGATCGTCAGCCTGACCATTGTCGCCTTTGGCACTTCCGCGCCGGAACTCCTGATTGCGATCAATGCGGTCCACGAGGGGGCCGACGGTATTGCGATGGGCAATGTGGTCGGCTCCAACACTGCAAACATCCTGCTGGTGCTTGGCATCCCTGCACTTTTGCGGGCGCTGCACACCAGCGAATGCAGCACCCGCAGGAATTATGTCTTCATGCTGGGGGCCTCGGTCCTGTTCATCGGCCTCGCCTTCAGCGGCACCTTCACCTACTGGTCGGGCCTGATCCTGCTGACCGCGCTGGCCGGTGTGCTGGGCGTGGCGTTCCGCGACGCCCGCAACCATCGCCGCAACGGCAATGGTAATGGCAACAGCTGCGCTGGGGATCCGGACCTGGAGGAGATTGAAGAGGCCGACCCGGACATGCCCTATTGGCGCGTCGGCACCTATCTGCTGCTGGGCCTGGTCGGCCTGCCGCTGGGCGCTGATCTTCTGGTCGACAACGCCTCTATCATCGCCCGCCTGTACGGCATCAGCGAAACCGTGATCGGCCTGACATTGGTGGCGATAGGCACCTCGCTGCCGGAGCTGGCCACCACCGTGATGGCCGCGCTGCGCCGCCAGGCGGATGTGGCGCTGGGCAACGTGATCGGCTCCAACATGTTCAACCTTTTGGCCATCATCGGCATTGCGACCTTTGTCGGCCCGATCAGTGTCGATCCGGAGTTCCTGCAATTCGACCTCTGGGTGATGCTCTCGGCCTCGCTGCTGCTGATCCCCTTCGTCTTCTTCAAGCAGGACATCACCAGGATCTGGGGCGTCATTCTCAGCGCGCTTTATCTGGCTTATATGTCCGTCCTGTTCTAACTCTATGCCGGCAACGGCAGCAGGGAGGTGCAGATGCGGGCATTGGTGACCGGAGCGGGCAGGCGGCTGGGCCGGGCAATGGCCTTGGAACTGGCGGCCCGAGGCCATGACGTTGCCGTTCACTACGCAACCTCTGCGCAGGAGGCCGAAGATACTGCCGGTGAAATCCGCGCTATTGGCCGCCAGGCGGTGTTGCTGCAAGCGGACCTCCTGGATGATGGCCAGGCCCAGGCGCTGCTTCCGCGCGCGGCAGAGGCGCTGGGCGGGCCTGTCACATGTCTGGTCAACAATGCTTCGGTGTTCGAGCATGACACGCTGGCCAGTGCCACACGGGACAGCTGGGACCGGCATCTGAACAGTAACCTGCGGGCCCCCTTCGTGCTGCTTCAGGCGATGGCGGCGCAGGGCGTGCCGCTGGAGCGGGACGCCCGCGGCGAGCCGCGCGCCTGGGGACTGGCGGTCAACATGATCGATCAGCGGGTGCGCAAGCTGACGCCTGACTTCATGAGCTACACCCTGGCAAAGTCGGCGCTCTGGACGCTGACCCGCACCGCGGCACAGGCGCTGGCTCCGCAGATCCGCGTCAACGCTATCGGCCCGGGCCCGACCCTTCAGGGGCCGCGGCAGAGCGCCGGCCAGTTTGCCCGCCAGCGTCAGGCCACAATCCTGCAGCGCGGCGCTGATGCGGAAGATGTCACGGCGGCGCTGGCCTATTTGCTGCAGGCAAGAGCAGTGACCGGCCAGATGATCTGCGTGGATGGCGGCCAGCACCTGGCCTGGCAGACCCCGGACAGCGATGGGTTGGAGTGACGCATACCGGTCTAAAACTGTTGCTTCCCATGCAAGTTTTGCACCGGCGCACATGCCGTCGCGGAAACGTTACAAAAGTGCCTTTATTTTCAGAACCTTGACAGGGGCGTTGAAAAATAACGCACCAAATCAGAGCCTTAACAATGTGCCTAATTATTAAGCATTCGTCCAAAACCAGTCTGAAATAAGGAAAAACGCGGGATAGCCCAAAGATATCTCCGTAGTTATCCACAGCTTCCGTGGATTTTCCCGCTCTTGATCCGGACAGGCAAACATTGCAGCCGGAGGCGGGGAATCATATGTCTGAGCGCATGAACGACCAGCCTGCCGAAACATCCCCGGATTCGACCGCCAGCAAGCCTAGAACCGGCTATGCCGTGATCCAGGATTATGTGAAGACTTTGGACGCTTCTCCCGGGGTCTACCGGATGCTGGATGCCGACAGCCGGGTGCTTTATGTGGGCAAGGCGCGCAACCTCAAGGCGCGGGTTTCGAACTATACCCGTCCCGGCAACAGCCCGCGGATCGAGCGGATGATCGCGCTCACCGCCTCGATGATGTTCCTGACCACCCGGACCGAGACCGAGGCGCTGCTTCTGGAACAGAACCTGATCAAGCAGCTGAAGCCCAAGTACAACGTGCTGCTGCGCGACGACAAAAGCTTCCCCAATATCCTGGTGGCCAAGAATCACGATTTTCCGCAGATCAAGAAGCACCGCGGCGCCCGCAAGCAGAAGGGCAGCTATTTCGGCCCCTTCGCCAGCGCCGGCGCAGTGAACCGTACGCTGAACCAGCTTCAAAAGGCGTTCCTGCTGCGCAACTGCTCGGATTCGATGTTCGAGACCCGCACGCGCCCGTGCCTGCAGTACCAGATCAAGCGCTGCTCGGCGCCCTGTACCGGGCTGATCTCCGAAGCGGACTATGCCGCCAGCGTGCGTGATGCCGAACGCTTCCTGTCCGGCCGCTCGACAAAAGTTCAGGAAGAGCTGGCAGAACAGATGATGGCCGCCTCCGAGGCGATGGAGTTCGAGCGCGCCGCCGCCTTGCGCGACCGGATCAAGGCGCTGACCCAGGTGCAGACGTCCCAAGGGATCAACCCGCGCGGCGTCGCTGAGGCGGATGTGATCGGCCTGCATATGGAGGGCGGCCAGGCCTGCGTACAGGTGTTCTTCATCCGCGCCAACCAGAACTGGGGCAACCAGGATTTCTATCCGCGGGTGGACGCCGACAACAGCCCGGCAGAAATCATGGAGGCGTTCCTCGGCCAGTTCTACGGCAACAAGGAGCCGCCACGGCAGCTGATCCTGTCCGACGGTATTGAAAACGCGGATCTGATGGAGCGGGCGCTGAGCGAGAAGGCAGACCGCAAGGTTGAGCTGCTGGTGCCCCAGCGCGGCGAAAAGACCGAACTGGTGGCTTTTGCCGTGCGCAACGCCCGCGAAAGCCTGGCCCGCCGCATGGCCGAAAGCGCAACCCAGGCCAAGCTCTTGCGCGGGC
This sequence comes from Leisingera sp. ABM4_103, assembly GCF_056158685.1. Lineage (NCBI taxonomy): Bacteria > Pseudomonadati > Pseudomonadota > Alphaproteobacteria > Rhodobacterales > Roseobacteraceae > Leisingera > Leisingera sp. ABM4_103. The sequence goes on from NZ_JBSWTU010000005.1 coordinate 2,156,202, forward strand.
TGGCGGAGGCATTCGGGCTGGAAGGTCCGCCGCAGCGGATCGAGGTCTACGACAACTCCCATATCCAGGGCACCAATGCAGTGGGCGGCATGATTGTGATGGGGCCGGAGGGCTTCATGAAAAACGCCTACCGCAAGTTCAACATCAAGGGCGACGACCTGGTGCCGGGCGATGACTTTGGGATGATGAAAGAGGTTCTGAACCGCCGCTTCTCGCGTCTCTTGAAAGAGGACCCGGACCGGGACAAGGGCCTGTGGCCGGATCTCTTGCTGATCGACGGCGGTGCCGGTCAGGTTTCGGCCGTGGCAGAGATCATGGCGGAGCACGGCGTGCAGGACATCCCGATGGTGGGAGTGGCCAAGGGCGTCGACCGCGACCACGGCAAGGAGGAGTTCTACCGCCCCGGAGCGCCTGTCTTTGCCCTGCAGCGCAATGATCCGGTGCTCTATTTCATCCAGCGGATGCGCGACGAGGCGCACCGGTTCGCCATCGGCACCCACCGTGCCAAACGCGCCAAGGCCGTAAGCGCCACGCCGCTTGATGAGGTGCCCGGCGTCGGTGCCTCCCGCAAGCGTGCGCTGCTGGCCCATTTCGGCAGCGCCAAGGCAGTAAGCCGCGCCAACCTGGCCGATCTCAAGGCGGTGGACGGCATCTCCGAGGCGCTGGCAGAACGTATCTACGATCATTTCCACGGCAGCAGTTGAGATAACCCCTTGAAAACCGGCGCACTCCCTTGCTCATCTGGCCCAAAATATCCCCGCCGGAGGCCTCCGCCCCCGCGGGGCGGATTTTTGTCTGCCATCTGCTTCCCACGCGCCAGCCAGCCGGATAATGTGCCCGCATGAAATGGACCCTGCCGAATATCCTCACCCTGCTGCGGCTCGTCGCTGCGCCCGGCCTTGCGGTGATGTTCCTCTACTTCTCGCGCCCCTATGCGGACTGGTTCGCGCTGCTCCTCTTTATCACCGCCGCGGTGACGGACTGGTTTGACGGCTATCTGGCCCGGGCCTGGAAACAGGAGACCAAGATGGGCGCGATGCTGGATCCGATCGCCGACAAGGCGATGGTGGTGATCGCGCTGATGATCCTGGTGGGCTACTCGGCTGAGCACTGGACCCCCTGGCTGGTGCTGCCCGCTACCGTGATCCTGTTCCGCGAGGTATTCGTCTCAGGCCTGCGCGAATATCTTGGTGACACCGCCGGCACGCTCAAGGTCACCAAACTGGCCAAGTGGAAAACCACCGCACAGATGCTCGCCATCGCCACGCTGTTTTCACAAGGCATCTTTGAGCATTACCTGGTGATGTCCGCTTTTGGCATGGATGATCAGATCTACACCCAGATCATCGCCGGCGAGCTGGAGGACTTGTTCGGGCTGCGCTGGAAGGAGGCCGGGGTGTTCTGGACCGGCCGCATCGGCCTGTGGCTGCTTTGGATCGCCGCAGGGCTGACCGCGCTCACCGGGCTGGATTACCTGCGCAAGGCGATGCCGCATCTGAAGGAGGCACATTGATGGACATTCTCTATTTCGCTTGGGTGCGCGAACGCATCGGCCTGCCGCGCGAACAGGTGGAAACCTCCGCCGCCACGGTGTCGGATCTGGTCGAAGAACTGCGCGCGCGGGAAGAGCGTTATGCTGCCGCCTTTGCGGACCTGTCCGCCTTGCGGGTGGCGCTGGACCAGGAGCTGTCGGAGTTCGACGCTCCGCTTGCCGGGGTGCGAGAGGTGGCGTTCTTCCCGCCGATGACAGGGGGCTGAGGCGATGCGGATTGCCGTTCAGGAAGCACCGTTTGAGCTGGGCGCCGAAAGCGATGCCTTCGCCGCTGGCGTTGCGGGCGCGGGCGCGGTGGTGACCTTCACCGGCGTGGTCCGCGATGCCGATCAGGGCGGGCTGGCCGCGATGGAGATCGAGCATTATCACGGCATGACCGAAAAGGCGCTGGCTTCCATCGCTGAGGAGGCTGTGAAACGCTGGTCGCTGGCCGATGCGCTGGTGATCCACCGGCATGGCCGTCTGGCCCCGGGTGAGCGCATCATGATGGTCGCCACCGCCGCCCGCCACCGCAAGGATGCGTTTGAGGCGGCGGAGTACCTGATGGACTACCTGAAATCCCGCGCACCGTTCTGGAAGAAGGAACTCCTGGCCGACGGTGGCTCGGACTGGGTGGCCGCCAAGGAAGCCGACGAAGACGCTTTGAAGCGCTGGTAGTCTCCGAAACAGGGGGGGCTCCCGCCAGGTGTTCAATCATCAAAGATGATCTCCGCCTGTTGGGCCTGGCGCCGCGCTGGGGCGCGGCGGTTTCAGTTTGCTGAGAAGGCCTGAAGGGGCAGGTCTGCCCCTTCAGGCCGTGTTCGATTGTGTTTGAAGACTGGCGCGTCAAGGACAAGCCGCTGCGCGGGGCCTGCGGCCTCCTTGACCCGCCGGTGGATCCAAGCGTTTTCGCCGCGCGTCAGCGCGGCGCCAGGCCCAAGGCTGGTCAGGCTGTGCTGGCGCAGCCAGCGCGGCCTGCAGGCGCGGGAGTGCGCCGCAGCGAAAGAGTCAGTGCGGGATCTGGCTGCGAAGCTCTTCGGCCTCGCGGCGGGCTTCGCGCAGGCCATCCATCGCGGCGCGCAATTCAGCCTCGGTCTGGGTCAGCTGATTGGTCAGCTCCGCCTCGCGCTGCTGCAGATAGGTAATCGCCTGGTCGCGGGTCTCCTCCGCCTCGTGCAGCTCCTGGCTCATCCGGTCGAGGTCAGCCACGTCGCTCTGGCGTACCCGGGTGAATCGGTGCACCAGCCAATTGGCGAACCAGCCCATGGCGAAGGCCGCAAACAGGATGATCGCGGTGGTGATGATGAACTCAGTCCTGTTCATTACTCTGTGGTCTCCTGTGCGCCCTCTGCGCCTTCGTCGGGTTCTTCTCCAGCAGGCTCGTCACCGGTGCTGTCTTCCGCAGATTCCGCCGTGGCTGCCGGACGGATCAGCTTGAATTCGATGCGGCGGTTGGCCTCGCGGCCGTCCTCGGTGCCATTGTCGGCAATCGGCGTGCTCTCGCCATAGCCCTTGGCGGCAAAAGTTGAGGTCACCACCCGGCGTGCGCGCAGCTCGTTCAGAACCGACTGCGCCCGCGCCTGGCTGAGGTTCTGGTTCATCTCCTCCCGGCCCTGGCTGTCGGTGTGGCCCTGGATTTCCATCCGCACCGGGCCGCAGCGGCCCAGGATGCCGGCGATCCGGTCCATGGTTCCAGCGCTGTCCGCCGCAACGGTGGCTGAGCCCGGCTCGAAGGTGATCTTGCCCTCGCTCTGAGCGCTGGCCAGCTGTGCCTCGCACAGTTCCGGCGGCAGCGGCTTGTCCTTGGGTTCCGGCGGCTTCTCATAGGTGATGTCGAGGCCATAGGTTTCGGCCTCACCCAGCTTGGCCGACAGGAAGCGGGCAATCTCTGCCGGCGCGTCCTTGCGGTAGCTCATGCCACGCAGTTCCACGTTGCCCGGTGTCACCGTGACCGCGCCGCGCTGAAGATAGGAGAGCGCCTCCAGCCCCGCCAGCACCCGCACCGGCCAGTCCGCGGGCAAGTTGGCGGCCACCCGGGCCGCGGTATGCACGTTGCCGGAGCCGAACCGTGCCTTGGCATAGCTGTCCGCGACCTTGCGCAGGGCGGCATCGGACAGGCGGCCGCGCAGCTGAACCTGGCCCTCGGGGCTGAGGGTGGCGGTGAATTCCGGCACGCCGCCGGCATCCTGCGCCTCCGGCACCGGCAGCACTGCGTGCAGGGCAAAGACCCGGGGCAGGGCGCTTTCCAGCTCGCCCACCACGTGATCGAAACGTTCTTCCGGCGTATCTTCCGGGGCCACCAGAGTGATATCCGCGTTGGCGATGGTGACCGATCCGCCGCCCAGCTCTGCCAGCCCGGCAATGCTCAGCTCTGCGGCGCGGGACCAGTTCGGCGAGGGCACGCCCATGCCGATCACGCAATCCGCTTCGCCCTGCAGACCGGCTTTTCGGGCGGCGGCCAGAATGCGGTCGCGGCTTTCCTCGCTTTCGGCGGAGCAGGCGTCAAACTCCGCGCCGTCGCCGTCCAGCAGGAAGCGCAGGGTGAACGGCGTGATCACGGGCCGCGGCGCGGCGATGTCCAGCGCCAGCCGCAATCCCGGCGGCGCGCTGCGGCCCAGCCGTTCTTCCAGCTGCGCCTTGGCTTCCTCGCTGCCGGAGATGGCGGTCACCGAGACCTCTCCCGCCGCAACCGAGATCTTGGCGCGCGGCAGCAATTTCAGCGCCTCCACCGCAAAGCCCATCGCCTCAGGCCAGCCTTCGGGAATGCCGTATTTTGCGGTTTCCAGGAAATCGGCCACGTTTTCCGCGCCGGCCAGATCCTCCAGATCCTCGACCAGTGCTTTGCGGCCGGAACCCGCTGGGATCAGACCGATAATGGAAATACCGCCATCGTTGCGCAGGATTTCCGCCGAGAACCGCGGTGGCGCCAGGCCATCGGCAGGAGGCACTTCCATCCCGTCCACGATCCGGGCCGCATCGACGACCGTGCCGACCAGGGATTTAACCGAGAACCGGGTGGCTTCATCAGGCGCGGTGCCTTCCAGCAGCACCTGCAGCCCGTCCGCCGTCACCTCGGCCCAGGTATAGCCGCCGCCGTCCAGCGCCTGGCGCACCCCGCGCTCGGTGTTCCGCTCCACGGCAGTGACGGCAAATCCGGCGGCAACAAGACTCAGCCCCGCTGCGGCGGCGAAGGCCAGGCCCGGGATCATCAGCTTAGACAAGCGCATACGGCGGTACATTCCCAGTTTGCGTTACAGGCTCTTACCCTGCACGGCGCCGCGGTTCAATCACACGAACATGGCCAGGACAAAGAAGATCAGCGGAATCAGGCCGGTATCGCGGTTGAGGCGGAACAGCTGCAAAAGCCGCTGGCTGTTGTCCGCGTCAAAGGCGCGCAGTTGCCAGGTCATATGCCAGCCCATCGCCCAAGGGGCGGCCAGCGCCAGCACCAGCGCCAGCACAGAGGCGCTGTCCAGCATCGCGCCGATCACCGCCATCGCCATAAGGCATACAAAGGCGACGATGAAGCGGCGCAGCCACATCGGCGTCTGCGTCCCGAACAGCCGGGCAGTGGACTTCACTCCGATCAGCGCATCGTCCTCGGTGTCCTGATGGGCATAGATGGTGTCATAGAACAGCGTCCAGGCGATACCGGCCAGATACAGCAGCACCGGCGGCCAGCTGAGGGAGCCGGTATGCGCCACCCAGGCCAGCATGGCGCCCCAGTTGAAGGCAAGGCCCAGGAACACCTGCGGCCACCAGGTGAACCGCTTGGCAAAGGGGTAGATCGCCACCGGCAGCAGCGACAGGATGCCCATGGCGATGGCCGCTTGGTCGAAGGTCAGAAGGATCGCAAGGCCAGCCAGGCATTGCAGCCCCATCCAGGCCAGCGCGCCCTTGACCGTCACCTGGCCAGAGGGGATCGGGCGCGAGCGGGTGCGCTCCACCTGGCCGTCGAACTTGCGGTCGGTGATGTCGTTCCAGGTGCAGCCCGCCCCGCGCATCAGCCAGGCACCGGCGGCGCAGCCGATGGCGATCCACAGGTCGCTCCAGCGCGGTGTCTGATCCGCCAAGATTGCCAGCGCCAGCCCCCACCAGCAGGGGATCAGCAGCAGCCAGGTGCCGATCGGCCGGTCAGCGCGGCTCAGCCGCAGGTAGGGGCGCGTCCATTCCGGGGCATGTGTGTCGACCCAGTTTCCGGTGACCGCATCCGCGACCTGACCCTCTGGCGCTGGCTTCTGGCCTTGCATATGTAGGACCCCATGAGTGCAAAAATCAGACTGTATGTAGAGCACCCCTTGGGGGCAGGGCAAACGGTTCCTTTGGACCGGGATCAGGCGCATTACCTGTTCGGGGTGATGCGCCTGTCTGCCGGCGCCCCTGTGGCGCTGTTTAACGGCAAGGACGGCGAGTGGCTGGCTGAAGTGGCGGAGGCCGGCAAGCGCGGCGGCACACTGGTGTGCCAGAAGCAGAGCAAACCTCTGCAGCTGCCGCCGGATCTGTGGCTGATGTTTGCCCCGATCAAGAAAGCGCGTACCGATTTCATCGTTGAAAAGGCGGCGGAGATGGGCGCCGCCCGCATCCTGCCGGTGCAGACCGAATTCACCAATTCCGAACGCATCCGCCAAGACCGGCTGCAGGCGCATGCCGTTGAAGCAGCGGAACAATGCGGCGGCACCTATGTGCCGGAGGTGGCGGAGCTTCAAAAGCTCCCGCGCCTGCTGGATGCCTGGCCGCAGGACCGTCAGCTGATGTTCTGTGACGAGGCCGAAGTGGGCAATGCTCTGCAACTGGCGGCGCAGACCCAGCAGGACGCGCCCTGGGCCATCCTGATCGGTCCCGAGGGCGGCTTTTCCGAGTTTGAGCGCAAACGCCTGCACGCGCTGCCGCAGTCCCATGTGGTCAGCCTTGGCCCCCGCATCCTGCGCGCAGACACTGCGGCGGTGGCGGCCATGACTCTCTGGCAGCAGGCGCTCGGCGACTGGTAGTGCCCGGAAATCCGCGCTCGGATCAGAGTCTGGAAATCCCTTCCTGTTAAATTGGCCGCAACCCGGAGTTGCCACTGCCCCCGCCGGCAGGAGATGCTCGGCGCGGGCCTGCCTCCGGGGGCAGTGCAGGAGTGGAAACCGGACATGGAGGGCAAATTGATTCGCAAAGCATCGCAGGGGGATTTGCAGGCTATCGAAGGTTTTTTGGCGCCGCGGGCGGCGACCGCCATGTTCCTGGCGGGCAACATCCGCGACCACGGGCTGAACGCCACCGGCGATCCCAAAGCCACCACTGTCTGGCTTAGCGAGGCCGGGGGGCAGGTGAAAGGGGTCTTTGGCCTGACCGAGGCTGGCTATTTCATGTTCGAGGCACCGGAGTTTACTCCTGCGATGGCCCCGGATTTGCGCCACGCGCTGGCAGGACGGCAAATCGCGTCGCTGACGGGTGAGGCGGGGCAGGCGGAGACCCTGCTGAACGCGCTGGAGCTGGACCGGAACGCGATCGGCTTTTCCGGGGAGGAGCCTCATTTCCGTCTGCTGCTGAAGGACCTTCAAATCCCCTTCGGCGGCAGCAGCCTTCGGCCGATGCATCCTGAGGACGTGCCATTGATCACGGAATGGCGCCATGCCTATGACAAGGAGATCTTCGGCTCTCAGAACCTGCCGGAAATCCGCCAGCGCTCCACCGCGCGGGCGGAGGCGCTGGTGCACAGCGGCCGCGGGCGGATCCTGGAACTGGGCGGGCTGCCGGTAGCAATGACTGCCTTCAACGCGGTGCTGCCTCAGGTGGTGCAGGTCGGCGGAGTCTACACGCCGCCGGGCCAGCGAAGCCGCGGCTTTGCCCGCCGCGCCGTGGCGCTGCACCTGGCAGAGGCGCATGGGTGCGGCGTGCAGGAGGCGATTCTGTTTGCCGCGGGAACCGCCGCCGTCCGGGCTTACCGGAAACTGGGTTTCGAGCGCATCGGCGACTACCGGATTGTCGAGTTTTCCGGGCCTGTAACCGTCGATGGCGGCTAGGGCGGGGCAGCAGTTGCAGCATTGCCCATTGCATCCGCAAGCCGGGCCGCACACATAAGGGTCAAGACAGGCCGCAGCGCCTGCCAGACGTTTTTACGAGGCAAGTATATGAGTTTCATCCGCCCTGAAGCCCGCGCCGCCCTGTGGCAATGGCGCGAAGTCCTGGCCGCAGCGATGATGTTTCTGCTGGGGCTGAAATGGGCGTTTTCCTCAGTCGGGTTCACCGCCATCACCGGCTGGGCCTTTGTGGCCACCGGCCTGGTGACTGCGGTCATCGGCGCCCAGCGGATGCGCTTCCGGCGCGGTACAGGCGGGCCCGGCGTGGTGCAGGTGGATGAAGGGCAGATTGCCTATTTCGGGCCGCTGACCGGCGGTGCAGTGGCGGCCTCAGAACTGGAACGCCTGGCGCTTGATCACTCCTCCAAACCGCCGCACTGGCTGCTGGAGCAGCCGGGCCAGCCACCGCTGGCGATCCCGGTAAATGCCGAAGGCTATGAGGCGCTGTTTGACGTCTTTGCCGCGCTGCCCGGGCTCAAAACCGAACGCATGCTGACGGAACTGCGGCGCAAAGGCGCTCACCAGGTCGTGATCTGGGAGCGCAATTCCAGCCGGCCGGAACATCTGCGCCTGCATTGACACCGGCGGCGATTCCGCCCACGACTGACCCTTCAACACTGACCTAACAGGACGGAGTGCCAGGCATGTCCATTCCCCAGTCCGGCGGCGGGCCGATCGAACACCACGAGCAGCTTGCCCAGTATCTTGCCGACGGCTGCAAGCCCAAGGAAGACTGGCGCATCGGCACCGAACATGAGAAATTCGGGTTCTGCAAGGACACGCTGAAGCCGCTGCCCTATGCCGGTGAGCGTTCCATCCAAGCGGTGCTGGAAGGCCTGCGCGACGGTCACGGCTGGGCGCCGCTGGTTGAGGGCGGCAACCTGATCGGCCTGACCAAGGACGGCGCCAACATCAGCCTGGAGCCGGGCGGCCAGCTGGAACTCTCGGGCGCGCCGCTGGAAACCATCCACGAGACCTGCGACGAGGTGAACGCCCACCTGCGCGACGTCAAGGACATCGCCGACAAGATCGGCGTCGGCTTCATCGGCCTGGGCGCGGCCCCCGTTTGGCACCATGAAGATATGCCGCTGATGCCCAAGGGCCGTTACAAACTGATGGACGGCTACATGCAGGACGTCGGCACCATGGGCACCACCATGATGCGCCGCACCTGCACCGTGCAGGTGAACCTCGATTTCTCGTCCGAGGCCGACATGGTGCAAAAGCTGCGGGTGGCGCTGGCGCTGCAGCCCGTCGCCACGGCGCTGTTTGCCAATTCCCCGTTCCTGGACGGCAAGCCGAACGGCCACAAATCCTGGCGCTCCCGCGTCTGGCGCTCGCTGGATGCCGACCGCACCGGCATGCTGCCGTTTGTGTTCGAGGAGGGCTTCGGATTCGAGGCCTGGGTGCAATATGCGCTCGACGTGCCGATGTACTTTGTCTACCGCAATGGCGAGTATATCAATGCGCTGGGCATGTCGTTCCGCGACTTCCTGAAGGGCGAGCTGCCCGCTCTGCCGGGCGAAACCCCGACGCTGAGCGACTGGGCGGACCACCTGACCACTATATTCCCCGAAGCCCGTATCAAGAAATTCATCGAGATGCGCGGCGCCGATGGTGGCCCCTGGCGCCGCCTGTGCGCGCTGCCAGCCTTTTGGGTCGGCCTCACCTATGACCAGAGCGCGCTGGACGCGGCCTGGGATCTGGTCAAGGGTTGGGACGCCGACACCCGTGAGGGTCTGCGCGTGGCGGCCTCTGAGCACGGGCTGCAGGCCAAGGTGAACGGCATCAGCATGCACGAACTGGCGCGTGAGGTGGTGGCAATTTCGGAAAGCGGTCTCAAGGCCCGGCACAAGCCCGGCGCGGGCGGCCTGGTGCCGGATGAGACTCATTTCCTCAATGCGCTGAAGGACAGCCTCGAAAGCGGCAAGGTCCCGGCAGATGAGCTCCTGGAGCGATACAACGGCGCCTGGGGCGGGGACCTCAGCCGCATCTACAGCGAGTTTGCTTACTAAGACAACTTCGCTGACTGAGACTGCAAAGGCCGCGTTGAGAACGCGGCCTTTTTTGTTTCAGTGCCGCGCTCAGCTGCCCGGCTTGCCCAGCACCCGGCGCTGATACAGCTCCCGGACCTGCGCCTTGCGGGCGGCCTGCAGCTGCCTCTCCTCTTGATCCGTGCGCTTCGTCAGATAGGCATAGCCCGCGTAGGCATTCTCCTGGCCGCCGCGGGACCTGCGCGCGCGGGATGTCAGCGCGTTGGTGCCGTGGGCGTACTCGCCGCGCTGCGAGGGCAGCAGCATGAAATAGAGATGCAGCAGAAGGGCGATGAACGGCCCGAGCGCGATCAGCGTAAATTGGAACAGATACTGAAAACCGAGCAGCGGGTCATGCGCCGCAATGGCTCCGGTCTCGTCGAGAACTGCCCCCGGATCGGCCTGAGCCGCAACGCCCATCAGCGTGGCCAGAATGGCGTCCCAGTCCAGTGCATCGGCGAAGGCTGCCAGATTGAACAGCGCCTCCCAGAAGCTACCGGACAGGGAGGCCGTCAGCGATCCGGCAATCATCAGACCGGGGCCAAGGCCGCTTGGATCACTCATCGGAATTGCTGTCAGAAGGCCAGCGCTCAACACCAGCCCCAGCGAAACTGCAGTGAATGGCAGCTTGGCCCATTTACCGCTGCGCCCGGCATCATGCAGCCTGCGGACGGTCAGCGACAGCCGCGGGGCAAAGGTGAACAGGAACAACCCGAGCGAGCCATAATGGAAGGGGTTCAGCGGCGGTACCTCACGCCGCAGGAGATGCCTCCATACCTCAGTGGCATCACCCGGCAGCATCAGGAAAATAAACAGCCAGACCAATGGGATAACGCACCAGTACTCCAGTCGGGTAGCGCGGCCGTCAAAGTCGAGGAACTTGAAAGCAAAGCTTTCAAGCGCGGAAAGAATGCGGGAGATCATCTGAAACCTGTTTAAAAATAATCTCCTCTGGGTTGCGCTGGGACTGCGGCGGAATTTGGACCAGGGCAAGGCGGAGGCGCGGTATGAGCAACGGCCAGCAAAACAAAAAAAACCGGCGGCAGGGTATCCTGCCGCCGGCTACTCGCATGTGAGTGGTGGCTAATGCCTTACTGGGCCTGCAGTTCCGCCGGGTCTTTGTCGGCGATGTCGGTCCAGTTGGCGTTTGCGTTCTGGATGAAGTTCGGGATATCGCCTTCCCACCGGTCCTGAATGTCCTGCGACAGGTTCAGGTACAGCGTGTTGTCGACGATTTTCCAGTGGTTCGGGTCACCGTCGAACTTGAAGCCCATTGCGGTGCCAAAAGCGCAGTAGCCGCCATAGGCCGGCACATAGGCCTCGGGGTTCTTCTCAAAGGCCGCCTTGTGCTCTTCCGAGGCAAAGCGGTAGGTTGCGTCATTGTAAATGGAAGTGATTTTGTAGCTGCCCTTGGTGGGGGCGCCGTCCGTGAAATATGCGACCGGGTCGTAGCCCTGCATGGCCAGACCGGTGGAGGATGCGTTGATATCAACGCCCGCCGCCAGGGCCGAGGTTGCCATCGCAACCGACAGTGCCACACCGCTGATGAGTGCTTTTACTTTGTTCATGGTCCCGTCCTTTCAAATCCCGGCCGCGGCGTTCCCAATTGTTTGCCCGGCCGGCGTTTCACCATGTGTGCCGCGGTATGCTGCGGGTCACGGCACCGATGTGGAGAGCCGGGCGATCACGTTCAAAACAACTCAATTTGACTGTGCGCCCGGCGGCAGCGGGCTGTGCATTCCTGCGCAGAACAGGTGACAGGCTGCGATGCGGCGGGCAGAGTGGGGACAGGCAAACTGGAGGTCAGCATGACACACCCATCCCCCACCCGCCGCGCATTGTTCTGCGGGCTGGCCGCGGTCTTGATGGCGGCGGCAATGCCGGTCATCGCGCAAGACATCGGCGGCAGCTACCGCGCGGAGGGCCGGAACCCGGACGGCAGCAGTTACTCCGGCACCGTGCAGATCAGTCAGAACGGCGGGGCGATAGAGATGCAGTGGCAGATTGGCAGCCGAAGCTTTGCCGGCAGCGGCACCCGTAATGGCGACGTGGTTCTGGTGAATTGGGGCGACACCTATCCGGTGGTCTATGTGCGAATGCCCAGCGGCGAGCTGCACGGCACTTGGTCCAACGGCCGGGCGCTGGAGCGTCTCATCCCGTGACTTCCAGTGCGACGACGAAGCGGATCACTTTCTCCGCGGGCATCTCGCAGGGCTTCAGCCGCGCGCCGGATGCCAGCCGGTAGAGGTTGAGGCTGATGTAATCGGTGCCGCCCAGCTCCCGCGCTACCAGCTTCTGTGCCTTGCCTGCTGCCAGATCCTGCCGGGTGACAGTGTATTTTCTCCCATCGGCAATACCGGTGAAGGCCCCGAGCGGCAGCGCGTCGAAAGCTGCAAGAAAGGCTTGCAGCTCTGCGGCGGTCACTTTTGCCCGATCCTGGGTTCGGTGCCGGCCCGCAGCCGGGCGATATTCGCCGAATGGCGGACAAGGACAATCGCCGCCAGCAGCACCGACAGGGCAATCACCGGCTGATAGCCGAGCACAAATGCCCACACCGGCGCCGTCAGGGCCGACACCAGTGCCCCCATCGAGGAGATCCGGCTGACCGCCGCCGCCGCCAGCCACGTCAGGCAACTGGCGATGCCGACCGGCCAGGCCAGCGCCAGCAGCAGGCCCAGGAATGTGGCCACGCCCTTGCCGCCCTTGAAGCCCAGCCAGACCGGGAAGCAATGGCCGAGGAAGGACATAAGGCCGGCCACTTGCGCTGCATCCTCGCCGGCCAGGGAGCGGGCCAGCAGCACCGCCGCCGCGCCCTTGCCGCCATCCAAAAGCAGTGTCAGTGCCGCGGCGGCCTTGCTGCCGGTTCTGAGCACGTTGGTAGTGCCGATATTGCCAGACCCGATCTGGCGCAGGTTGCCGAGCCCTAGCAAACGGGTCACAACCACCCCGAACGGCACGGAGCCAAGGCCGTAGCCAATCACTGCCCAGAGGATCAGAACAGCAGCAGAGCTTTCAATAACTGGCATCAGTCCCTCCGGTAGACGGGCTCACCGGCCACATAAGTGGCTTCGACGCGGCCTTGCATCCGCTGGCCGTCGTAAGGGGTGTTCTGCGACTTCGAGCGCAGTTTGAAGCGGTCCAATACAAAGGGCACATCCGGGTCGAACAGCACCAGATCCGCGGACGCGCCTTCCGCAAGCCGTCCGCTTTCCAGCCCCAGCCGTTTGGCCGGGTTCAGCGACATGGCGCGGAACAGGGTTGGCAGGTCCAGCAATTCCGCATGGTACAGGCGCAGCGCCGCGGGCAGCAGCGTTTCCAGCGCCACCGCGCCGGCTGCGGCCTCTTCGAACGGCAGGCGCTTGCTTTCCTCATCCTGCGGCGTGTGCATGGAGCTGATGATGTCGATCAGCCCCGAACGCACCGCCTCGACCACTGCCAGGCGGTCCCCCTCGGAGCGCAGTGGCGGCTTCACCTTGAAGAAGCTGCGGTAGCCTGCCACGTCCAGCTCATTGAGCGTCAGATGGTGCACCGAGGTGCCCGCGGTGATGTCCAGCCCGTTGTTCTTGGCGCGCTCCAGCGCGGGCAGCGCGCGGGCGGTGGTGATCTGGTCGGCATGGTATTTGGCGCCGGTCATCTCCAGCAGAGCAATGTCGCGGTCCAGCCCCATCCGCTCTGCCATCGGCGAGACGGAGGGCAGGCCATAAAGCGCTGCGAACTTGCCGCTGGTGGCGGCCGCGCCTTTGCTCAGGCCCGGCTCCTGCGGGTGGGCGATAACCAGGGCGCCGCAGGAGCGGGCATAGGTCAGCGCGCGCTGAAACACCTTGGTGTTCTGAACCACGTGGTCGCAATCGGAAAAAGCCACGGCGCCGGCATCCATCAGGAAGCCGATCTCGGTCATCTCGCGTCCCTCGCGCCCCTTTGTCAGCGCCGCCATCGGCAGCACGTTCACCGGCGTATCCGCCTGGGCACGGCGGGTGACGAATTCCAGTGTCTCCGGGCTGTCGATTGCCGGGGTGGTATCCGGGCGGGTCACGATGGTGGTGACGCCGCCAGCGGCTGCCGCCAGCCCCGCGGTCTTATAGCTTTCCTTGTGCCGCTCGCCCGGCTCGCAGACCTTGACACCAATGTCGACGATCCCCGGCGCCAGGCATTTGCCGCCGCAATCCACAAGGGTCACATCTTCCGGCCTGATGCTCCGCGCGCGAAGCAACTGGTCAGGATCGGTGACGTTTTTTTCAACCGCCGCGATCCGCCCGTTCTGGACCAGCACCATGCCTGGTGTGTCGCTGCCACCCTCCGGGTCGATCAGGCGGGCGTTGGTGAAGAGAGTGCTCATGCCTTGGCTCTTTCGATTGCGTTGAGGGTCGCGGCCGGGTCGGCCTGGTATTTGATCAGATGCTTGCCGCCGTCCTTGGTGACCACCTGCACATAGCTGCCCATGGTTTTGACAGCTTCGATTTGCGTGACCGGAACTGAACGCCCGGCGGGGCCGGAGAGAGCCTCCCGGGTCAACGTCCAGACCACCGCCAGTTCCTCGCTGGCCATGTACCAGCCGCGCAGGGCGATGGCCGCCAGGCCGCCGATGGCACCGGTCCAGATGTGCGGGCTGCCCATGATCCACAGCACCGCCATGGCGCCGCCCATGCCAAGCGCTGCCATCCAGGCGTGGGCGCGGACATAGGCGCCGCGGTCCGGTCTGAATTCTTGCGCCGCCATCAGGTCACGAGCACCCAGATCAGCAGTGCAATCAGCAGCATCACCACGGCAAACAGCCCCGCACCGATGCGGCGGGCCTGCGACCGCGCCGCGCGCGGCGGCAGTTTCGGGGCGGAATAGGGCTTGGCGCTCTCGGCGGTTTCGGGCGGCGCGCTCCAGTTGGTCCGGCGCTCGCCATAGGTGCCGGTCAGCTTGATCTGATCCGCCGGGGTCAGCCGCGTTTCCTTGCCCTCAAAAGCGCGCGAGCGGATCAGCAGCACATGGCCTTCCTGCGCTTCCAGCATCGCGCGGTCTTCCTCCACCTGCGCCCGCGGCACGCCGCAGCCTTCGGTGAGGTAGCCTGTCAGGCCGATATCCTCCAGGTCGGAGACCGGGAAGACCTCCACCTGATCCATGTCGAGCGCCTCGATCCCCAGCACCTGCGCCAGCGCGCCGGGCTCCTTCAGGAAGGCTGCCTGCTCGGGCCGCATGTCGAGCGCAAACAGCCGGATCACACCGCGCTCGCCCGCCGGAATATGGATCACGCCATCCACGCCGTTCACCCAGCCTCAGCCAGGCGTTCGGCGCGCAGGTTGCGGGCCAGCAGGTCCATTGCCGCCATCCGAACCGCGACACCCATTTCCACCTGCTCCTGAATGACCGAGCGGTTGATGTCGTCGGCAAGCGTCCCGTCGATTTCCACCCCGCGGTTCATCGGGCCGGGGTGCATGACGATGGCGTCGGGTTTGGCTTGGCTGAGTTTGTCCGCGTCCAGCCCGTAGCGGTGGTAGTATTCGCGCTCCGAAGGGATAAAACCGCCGTCCATGCGTTCCTTCTGCAGGCGCAGCATCATCACCACGTCCACATCCTTAAGCCCCTCGCGCATGTCGTCATAGATTTCGGCGCCGAATTCTGCGAACTGGGCGGGCACCAAGGTTGGCGGGCCAATGAGGCGGATGCGGTTTTCCATCTTGCCCAAGAGGATCAGGTTGGAGCGCGCAACGCGGCTGTGGGCGATATCGCCGCAGATCGCGATGTTCAGCCGGTGCAGCCTGCCCTTGGAGCGGCGGATAGTGAGCGCATCCAGGAGCGCCTGGGTCGGGTGTTCGTGCTTGCCGTCGCCCGCGTTCAGCACCGCGCAGTTCACCTTTTGCGCCAGCAGGTCCACCGCGCCGGAATGCGGGTGGCGCACCACCAGCAGATCCGGGTGCATCGCATTGAGCGTCATCGCGGTGTCGATCAGGGTCTCCCCCTTTTTGATCGAGGACGCCTGCATTGCCATGTTCATCACATCGGCGCCCAGCCGCTTGCCCGCCAGCTCGAACGAGGCCTGGGTGCGGGTGGAGTTCTCGAAGAACATGTTGATCTGGGTAAGCCCCGCCAGCACGTCGGAGTGCTTCTCGGGGCGGCGGTTCAGCGCCACATAATCGTCGGCCAGATCAAGGATCGCGGTGATCTCATGCGGCTTCAGCGGTTCGATGCCAAGCAGGTGGCGGTGTTCGAAGGACATATGGGCGGCTCCGCTTGATTTGCCGGTTCTTATAGGCGGGGCGGGCGGATGCGGCAAGGCAGAGCAGGCGAGGGGCCGGCCCCTCGCGCTCCCCGGAGTATTTTCCGAAAGATGAAAGGCTTGAATCTGCGGCATCGCGGCGGAGGGGTGTTCCGCTTGCCGGCTGGGCGGAGTAGCTTGGGCGCATGGAATCGGCATTGGATTACTGGAGCGCCCGGGCGCTGTTGGAGTGGCAGGCGGAGCTGGGCGCGACCGAAGCGCTGTGCGACGCGCCGGTCGACCGCTATGCGCTGGAACAGGCCGCGCCGAAGCCGAAGCCGGGGGCAGCGCCGGCTCCGCCCCCCAAGCCCAAGGAGGTGAACCCCGCAGAGGTGGCTCAAAAGGCCGCCAAGGGGGCAGCGTCGCTGCCCGCCTTGCGTGATGCGCTGGCAGCCTTCGACCATTGCGACCTGAAACGCGGGGCGCGCAACCTGGTGTTCTCGGACGGCCAGCCTGGCGCGCGGGTGATGATCATCGGCGAGGCGCCGGGCAGGGACGAGGATCTGCAGGGCAAGCCGTTTGTGGGCCGGGCTGGGCAGCTCTTGGACAAGATGCTGGAGGCGATCGGGCTTAGCCGCGCCGAAAGCGTCTATATCACCAATGTGCTGCCCTGGCGGCCGCCGCAGAACCGCGATCCGCTGCCGGCGGAGATTGCCATGCTGACGCCTTTCCTGGAGCGGCATGTGGCGCTGGCGGAGCCGGATATCCTGGTGCTGATGGGCAATATCAGCTGCCAGGCGGTGCTGGGCAAGCGCGGTATCACCCGGCTGCGCGGCAAGTGGGACCAGGCCTGGAACAAGCCGGTGATCCCGATGTTCCACCCCGCCTACCTGCTGCGCCAGCCGTCGCAGAAGCGGCTGGCCTGGGCAGATCTGCTGGAACTGAAGGCGCGGCTGGGCAGCTTGTCCTGAGGAAATGCGATGAAAATCCTGGCGTTCTCCGACCTGCATCTCTCGGCCTCCCATGCGGCGGATATAGTGGCGGCCAGCGCCGGAGCGGATCTGGTGATCGCAGCGGGTGACTTCTGCAATTGCCGGCACGGTATGGACCGGGCAGTGGCGATGCTGGCCGGGCTGAAGGCTCCGATGGTGGCGGTGCCAGGCAACGGCGAAAGCGCCGATGAGCTGCGTGCCGCGGGTTTCCCGAATACCACGGTTCTGCATGGCAATGGTGTGGCGTTTGAAGGCCTGCGTCTGTTCGGGCTGGGGTATGGCGTGCCGGAAACGCCCTTTGGCAGCTGGTCCTGCGACCTGAGCGAGGTGCAGGCGGCGGCGATGCTGGCGGCCTGTGATCACGCGGATATCCTGATTTCCCATTCCCCGCCCAAGGGGCTGGGGGATGTGACCTCTGGCGGGCAGTCGGTTGGCTCCACCGCCGTCAGGGCCGCGGCGAAGCGGATCAGGTCGCAGCTCTTGCTCTGCGGCCATGTGCATGATTGCTGGGGCTTCCGCGGCACACTAGGCAGGACACAGGTGGCCAACCTGGGCCCCGCGGTTAGCTGGTTCGACGTGGAGCCTTGAGCGCTGATGCGGCCTGGCCCGTTTGCGCCCCGGCGGAAATATTTGCAGCGTTGGCCTTGCGGCTGGCGAGTACAGAGAGGACCTGACAGGCAATGTCCCGTATCGACGAAAACATGGAGTTCATCCCGGTCCGCATCGCGGTGCTGACGGTCTCGGATACCCGCAAGCTGGAGGATGACCGCTCCGGCCAGGTGCTGGTGGACCGGCTGGGTGAGGCGGGCCATGTGCTGGCCGCCCGCAAGATCATCCCCGATGAGCGGGCAGAGATTGCCGAGCAGCTGCGCGCCTGGGTGGCGGATCCGGAGGTGGATGTGGTGATCTCGACCGGCGGCACCGGCCTGACGGGCCGGGACGTGACGGTGGAGGCGCACCGCGATGTCTATGAAAAAGAGATCGAGGCCTTTGGCACCGTCTTTACCTGGGTCTCGATGCAGAAGATCGGCACCAGCGCGGTGCAGTCGCGCGCCACTGGCGGGGTCGCGGGCGGCACCTATCTGTTTGCGCTGCCCGGCAGTACCGGCGCCTGCAAGGACGGCTGGGATGAAATTCTTTCAAAACAGCTCGATTACCGCCACCGGCCCTGCAATTTCGTGGAAATCATGCCCAGATTGGAAGAACATCTGCGCCGGAAGTGACCGGCTGCGGCGTGTAACCTCGCAAACCCGTGCGGAAAATCATATATTTCCAACCGGGCACAAGGCATTTTGCGCTTTGGCAGGCCGCGCCCGCGGTCCCGGCAGCAGCCGCCACCGGAAGGGAGAAACATGCGCTTTTTGCGTCAGAGTGTGACAGGTGTATTCCTGGCGGCGGTCACGGCGGCACTGCTGCTTTATGCCGGGCAGCTGATTTTCAGTGCAATCGAGGCGCAGCTGAACGCGGAGAAGAAAGCTCCCCCGGCGCGGGAGCGGATTTTTGCGGTCAACGTGGTGACGGCGGAGCTGCAGACGGTGGCGCCGGAGCTGACCGCCTTTGGCCGGGTCGAGAGCCGCCGCACGCTGGAATTGCGCACGGCGGTTGGCGGCCGTGTGGTTCAGCTTTCTGAGGACTTTGAGGAAGGCGGCACCGTGCGCGCGGGCGAGGTGCTGGTGCAGATCGACCCGGCGGATGCTCAGGCGGCGCTGGACCGGGCCGAGGCGGACATGATGGATGCCCGCGCCGAGGAGCGCGATGCTGGCCGGGCGCTGGTTCTGGCGCAGGATGAGCTGCAGGCCACCCAGGATCAGGCGCAGCTGCGCGAGCGCGCGTTTCAGCGGCAGGTGGATTTGGCCGACCGGGGCGTCGGCACCGCAGCGGCGGTGGAAACCGCGGAGCTGGCGGCGGTGCAGGCGCGCCAGGCGGTGATCTCGCGCCGTCAGGCGGTGAGCCAGGCGGAGGCGCGGGCGGATCAGGCCGCCACCCGCGTGGCGCGTGCGCAGATTGCGCTGGACGAGGCGCAGCGGGATCTCGACGACACCACGATCAAGGCACGTTTCGACGGCACCCTGCAGGCGGTGAGCCTGGTGCAGGGGCGGCTGGTCTCGGCCAATGAAAAACTCGCGGATCTGGTTGATCCGGACCTGCTGGAAGTGGCCTTCAGGGTCTCGACTGCGCAATACGCCCGGCTGCTGGACACCGAAGGGCATTTGCTGCGGGCGCCTGTACGGGTGACGCTGGACGCCGACGGGGCGGGGCTGAGCGCCGCCGGGCAGATCTCCCGCGCCAGCGGTGCGGCGGGTGACGGGCAGACCGGGCGGCTGGTCTATGCGCGCCTGAACGCTGCACCGGGGTTTGAGCCCGGCGATTTCGTCACTGTCAAGGTGACAGAGCCTGAGGTTGCGGCAGTGGCCCGGGTTCCCGCCTCGGCGCTGGGGGCCGATGGCTCGGTGCTGATCCTGGGCGAGGAAGACCGGCTGGAGGCGCTGCCGGTCGAGCTGGTGCGCCGCCAAGGCGATGACGTGCTGATCCGCGGCGCCGGGCTGGAGGGCCGCGAGGTTGTCACCGGCCGCACGCCGCTCTTGGGCGCTGGCATCAAGGTGCGCCCCTTGCGCCAGGGCGCAGAGGTGCAGGCGCTTCCGGAACTTATCGAGCTGAGCGACGAGCGCCGTGCCCGGCTGGTGGCCTTTGTCGAGGGCAGCAGCGCGATGCCGTCTGAGATGAAGGCCAAGATGCTGCAACAGCTGGCTGAGGCGCGGGTGCCGGCGCAGCTGGTCACGCGCATTGAATCCCGGATGGGAGGCTGAGGGCCATGGTCCGCAAGCTCCCCCGGCCGGCCCGCGGGCTGTTCAGCTACTTCACCCGCCACCGCACTGCGGCCAATCTGCTCTTGGTGATCATGCTGGTGCTGGGGGCCGCTGCGATGCCCAACATGCGGGCGCAGTTCTTTCCGGATGTGATCGTTGAGCGGGTTACCGTTTCCGTCGAATGGGAAGGCGCCGGGCCGGAGGACGTGGACAACGCCATCGTCCAGGTGCTGGAGCCGGTGCTGCTGGCGGTGGATGGGGTGGAAGAAACCTACTCTACATCGCGGGAGGGGCTAGCAACGCTGACGCTGGAGTTTGAGCCGGGCTCCGACATGGGCCAGGCCGCCGATGACGTGCAAAGCGCCGTCGACGGGATTACTACCTTGCCGGAAGAAGCGGAGGAGCCGGATGTGCGCCGCGGTGCCTGGCGCGACCGGGTGACCGACGTGGTGATCACCGGGCCGGTGGGGGCCGGGCAGCTGGGGCTGTTCGCAGATGAGCTGATCACCCGCCTGTTCGAGGCCGGTGTCACCCGCACCACCATCCGCGGGGTTGCGGCGCCGGAAACCATCGTCGAAGTGCCGACTGCCAAGCTGATCACCCATGACATCACCATGCGCGAGATTGCCGAGGCCATCGCGGCGGAGGTTGATGCGGATCCTGCAGGCGACGTGACCGGCGCCAATGCCCGGGTGCGCACCGGCAGCGAGAAGCGCCAGCCGGATGAGCTGGAAGCCATCGTGCTGCGGACCAACGCAGACGGGTCCGTTCTGACTATCGAGGATGTGGCGGCCGTGCGGGTCGAGGGGGTGGACCGCAACCGCTCTTATTTCGTGGGCGAGCATCCGGCAATGTCGATCCGGGTCGACCGCTCTGACCAGGGCAATGCCATCCGCCTGCAGCGCCAGGTGCAGGAGGTGGTCGCGGACATGCAGGCGAGTTTGCCGCAGGGGGTAACGGCCCAACTGATCCGCACCCGCGCCGAACACATCACCGACCGTCTGAACCTGCTGGTCGATAATGGACTTATGGGGCTCGCTCTGGTGCTTTGCCTTCTGTTCCTGTTCCTCAACACCCGTATTGCGTTCTGGGTGGCGGTCGGCATACCGGCGTCGATGTTTGCCGCTGTGGCGCTGATGTATGCCGCCGGGATCACGCTCAACATGGTCAGCCTGTTCGGACTGATCATCACCCTGGGCATCGTGGTGGATGACGCCATCGTGGTGGGCGAACACGCCGATTTCCGGGTGCGGCGGCTGGGGGAAAACCCGGTGCAGGCCGCCGAGAATGCCGCCCGGCGCATGGCGATGCCGGTCTTTGCCGCAACCCTCACCACCATCATTGCGTTCTTTGGGCTGACCCTCGTGGGCGGGCGGTTCGGCGAGCTGATCCGCGACATTCCGTTCACCGTGATTGCGGTGCT
Organism: Leisingera sp. ABM4_103; assembly: GCF_056158685.1. Taxonomy (NCBI): domain Bacteria; kingdom Pseudomonadati; phylum Pseudomonadota; class Alphaproteobacteria; order Rhodobacterales; family Roseobacteraceae; genus Leisingera; species Leisingera sp. ABM4_103. The sequence continues at coordinate 2,177,234 of NZ_JBSWTU010000005.1, forward strand.
GGCGGCCTCGCTGGTGGAATGCTTCCTGATCCTGCCCAACCACCTGGCCCATGCGTTGACCCATGCGCAGGCGCGGCACTGGTACGACTGGCCGAACCGGATGGTGAACCGCGGCTTCCGCTGGCTGCGCGATCATGCGTTCCGGCCGCTGATGGGGCTGATCGTTACTGCGCGCTACGCAGTGCTGGCTGGCGCGCTGGCGATCCTCGCCAGCCAGGCAGCGCTGTTCATCAACGGCGACGTGCAATGGCGCTTTTTCAACGCGCCGGAGCGCGGCTCGGTCACCGGCAATTTCGCCATGGTGGAGGGCGCTACCCGCGCTGATACAATGGAGATGATGCGGGAGATGCAGCGCGCGACAGAGGCGCTGGGGGCGGAGTATGCCGAACGCTACGGGCGTAACCCGCTGGACTTCGTGATGGCCGAGACCGGCGGCAATGCGGGCCGCGGCCTGTCAGGGGTTGAGGGCAAGGACACGGATCTGCTGGGCGGGATCTCGATCGAACTGATCGACGCCGACCTGCGGCCCTATTCCAGTTTTGCCTTCGTGGCGGAGCTGCAGGAGAAGGTGGCGCGCCACCCCATGGTGGAGACGATTTCCTTCCGCAGCTGGCGGTCCGGCCCGGGCGGCGATGCGCTGGACGTGCAATTCGCAGGCGCCAGCGTGCAGACGCTCAAGGCTGCTGCCGAGGATTTGAAGACCGCGCTGCTGCGCTTTCCTGAGGTCTCGGCCGTCGAGGACAACCTGGCCTATGACAAGGAGGAGGTGATCCTGGACCTCACCCCGCATGGGCAGGCGCTGAACTTCACCATCGGCAGCCTGGGCCAGGCGCTCCGGGCGCGGCTCAACGGGATTGAAGCAGCCACCTATCCCGACGGGCCGCGCAGCGCGTCGATCCGGGTGGAGCTTCCGCAGAATGAACTGACCGCCGACTTCCTGGAGCGCACCCTGATGCGGGCGCCCAGCGGGATCTACGTGCCTCTGGCCGATATTGTCTCGGTCACCCAGCGCACCGGGTTTTCCACCGTCCGGCGCGAGAACGGCATCCGGGTGATCAGCGTGACCGGCGACATCTCCGAGGACGACCCGGCCCGCGCCGAGGCGGTTATGCAGGCGCTGCAGGAGGAGATCCTGCCGGCTATCGCCAGCGAGCGGCAGGTGGAATGGCGCCTGTCTGGGCTGGCGGAGCAGGAACAGACGTTTTTGCAGGAGGCGGGCACGGGTCTGATCCTCTGCCTCACCGGCATCTACCTGGTTCTGGCCTGGATTTTTGCCAGCTGGACCCGCCCCCTGGTAGTCATGGCGATCATTCCCTTTGGCCTGGTTGGCACCATTTGGGGGCATTACATGTGGGAAGTGCCGCTCAGCATGTTCACGGTGGTTGGCCTGCTGGGGATGACCGGGATCATCATCAACGATTCCATCGTGCTGGTGACCACCATCGACCAATACGCCGAGGACCGCGGACTGGTGCCCTCAATCATCGACGCGGCGGCGGACCGGCTGCGGCCGGTGATGCTGACCACGATGACCACGGTGCTGGGGCTGGCGCCTCTGTTGTTTGAACGCGCGCAGCAGGCGCAATTCCTCAAACCGACGGTGATCACCCTGGTCTATGGGCTTGGCTTCGGCATGTTCCTGGTGCTCTTGGTGGTGCCGGCCCTGGTGGCGATGCAGCGCGACCTGTCGCGGCCGATGACGGCGCTGCGCCGGGCCATGCGGCGCGGGGCAGGGCACCTGCGCTGGCTGGTGCTGGGGACAGCGCTGGCGCAGCTGGTTTGGCTGGTGCTGACCCTGGGCTGGGCGATGGCCACGGGAGCACTGCATCCGCTGCTGCGGGCGGCGCCTGTGCTGGCGGCAATGGAGCCCGTGCGGGCCGGGCTGCTGGCCTGTGTGCTCGGGGCGCTGGCGTTGGCGTTGCTGGCCTATCTGGCCGGGGGTGCCGTCTACCGGTTCAGCGCCCGCCAGCGGGCCTGAGCCAGCCGGGCGACTTCGCCCACCTGATCCAGCAGCTGCAGGCCGCGGCTTTCGATCTCTGCGATGGGAATCCATTCCGCCTGTTCGGCATCGTCATCCGGCACCGGTTCGCCGCTGGTGTGCTCGCACAGGACAACGGTCAGCAGGTACTGGCGCTGCACCGCGCCCGGCTCGGCGCGGACAATCACATCCACATTGGTGAGATATTCAACCGGCCGGGCAGACACGCCGGTTTCCTCCATCAGCTCGCGCGCGGCGGCCTGCAGGGCAGTCTCGCCCATTTCCACATGGCCGCCGGGAAATCCCCACCAGCCCGCGTTCGGCTCCTTGCCGCGCTGCACCAGGATCACGTGGTCCTGGCCGTAAAATTGGCGGCAGACCACGGCAATGGTGCCGACCACCGGGCGCTGCGAGCTGTCAGGAGGGCTCATCCGGCGCTGCAGCCCTGAATGTCGACTGCATGATTGCGGCCCAGCACGGTGATCCGCAGCTGCGAGCGGTCAATGGCATAGGCGCTGCCATCGGCGGGCAGGAACTCGGTCTCCGCTACCAGCAGCCCGCCCTCGCGGCGTGTGGTGGTCTCCCCGGCATAAAGGTTGGGCGAGCCTGGCTCGATCACCGCAACCTCCTCGCCGCCAGCCGGGGGCATCGAGATGCGGGCGGTGACTTTCATGCCGTACTCAGACGGGCGCAGGCTGCAGGCGGCGTGGCGCACGCCGGCTTCCTTGGCTGACCAGGGGCGGCTCGCGAGCGCTGCGGCAATCGCCGGGTTGCGGCCTGCATCGCTATCCAGCTGGTGGTCAAAACTCAGCTCGGCAGGCACGCAGACATCCTTGCAGACACCCAGCTGCATCCGCCCTTTGAGGCGCACCGGCTTGCCAGCGGTCTTGGGGGTGATCTCCACCGGCAGCACCAGCTGGTCATGATAGCCGATGGTGCGGTAGCCGGAGGTCAGGAACACTTCCGGCGCGGGCCAGGTGATCGACAGCGCGCCGACGTTGCGCGCACCCCGCCAGGAGAAGCTGGGCGGGATGCCGGCGTCGCCCGGCGCGCGCCAGTAGGTCTTCCAGCCAGGCTGCAGCTTGACCCGCAGCGCGCCCATATAGGTGCCGCGCGGCGTCATGCCGCCGTCCAGCACTTCGATCTCCACAATGTCGCCGTCCACGGCGCCGGAGATGGCCGGAGTGCCTGCCGCCAGAGCCAGCAGAGACGCCGCGCAGGCAGCCGCTTTGGTCAGTATCTTACTCATGCACAGATAAATGCGCCCAGCAGCGCGGTTTGCCAAGTCACGATCCGGTCATTGGCTGCCCATCGCCCTGTGTTTGCGGCAAATTTGCCGGAGGCTTCACCGCCCGGCGCATTTGCGCCCCTTGCGTGCGGGGCGGCTGCGCGTCATGGTGGGGGGAGGCAGCAGAAAGACGGAAATTCATGGATCTGACTGGCAAGCTCTTGATTGCAATGCCTGGAATTGGCGACCCCCGGTTCGAGCACGCGGTGGTTTTCCTATGCTCGCACGGCGAGGAGGGGGCGATGGGGCTTATCGTCAACAAGCCCGCCGACGGCGTGGCGCTGGGCGATCTGCTGGAGCAGCTGGACATGGGCGGCGAAGGCAGTGCCGCGGCCGCTTTGCCGGTGCGCTTTGGCGGTCCGGTGGAAACTCAGCGCGGCTTTGTGCTGCACACCCCGGATTACGAATTGGATGTGAGCTCGCTGAAGGTGCCGGGCGGCTTTTCGATGACCGCGACACTGGACATCCTGGAGGATATCGCAGGCGGCAAGGGGCCCAAGGACCTGCTGGTGCTCTTGGGCTATGCCGGCTGGGGTCCGGGGCAGCTGGAGTCGGAGATTGCGATGAACGGCTGGCTGACGGCGGAGGCGAGCCCCGAGCTGGTCTTTGGCCTGGCCGATGACAGCAAATGGGAAGCTGCGCTGAAAACGCTGGGTGTGGATCCTCTGACCCTCTCGGCCAGTGCGGGCCACGCCTGAAGCAGGCGGCAGCAGGGGGCCACAGTGTCCCAAGTCAAGGGAGTACTCCCGCCCTTTGTTCCGATCATCGAGGATGACCGGAGAAAGGTTGGGCCGGGCGCCGTGCTGGCGCACGGCGCGGGAGCGCATGGCAGCAGGCGTCCCGGACTGCAAAACGTGATTTCCAATTGCTGCAAAGCCTTCCAACCCGTGATGCAATGATTGGAAATGCCGCCAACCTCGCCGCGCTTGCGCGGCGCCTGGCCCAACGCTTTGCGGCCCATATGTGATGGGTCTTAAAGGGGCGGGAGCATCTGGACTAGCTGCCGGCTCGCGGCTCACTCCCGTGGCGCGGCGGCGCGGCGGAGGCGGTCGTTGATGGCTTCGCCCAGCCCGTGCTCCGGAATTGGCGCCACGGCGATCGGCTTGCCGAGCGCGTCCAGCCGGTGCAGGTGGCCAAAGAGATTGGCCGCCGCCTCAGCCAGGTCGCCGCGCTCCGACAGGTTCAGGTCGCAGGCGCCGGGGCCGAAGCCGAGATAGAGTTCTCCGACGGCCGGGGCGTCGGCGTTCAGCCGTACAGGAGCGCCCGGCGCGTAGTGCGACAGCAGCTGGCCGGGTGCTGTCAGCGGGTCGTGCACATCGCGCACCGCCAGCTTGCGGCCCAGCACCGCCTCGATCTCCTCCGCCGCCAATCCGCCGGGGCGCAGCAGCACCGGTTCCGGCCCGGCCAAGCCAATAATTGTCGACTCCAGCCCGACGCCGCAGGGGCCATCATCCAGAATGGCGGCGATGCGGCCGTCCAGACCGGCCTTCACATGCGCTGCCGTGGTTGGGCTGATCTTCCCGGAGGGGTTGGCAGAGGGCGCCGCAACCGGGCCGTCCAGGGCCCGCAGCAGCGCCTGGCCCGCAGGATGGGCGGGCACCCGCACGCCCAAGGTGTCCAGCCCGGCAGTGACCAGCGGCGAAATCCCGTGGCCCTCGCGCAGCGGCAGCACCAGCGTCAGCGGGCCGGGCCAGAAGGCCTCTGCCAGCGTCTCTGCCGTTTCGGTCCACTCCACATAGCGCTGCGCCGCCTCAGCCGAGTGCACATGCGCGATCAGCGGGTTGAAGGAGGGCCGCCCCTTGGCCTCATAGATCGCCGCCACCGCTTCGCCCTGGCGGGCATCAGCGCCGAGCCCATAGACCGTTTCGGTGGGGAAGGAGACCAGCTTGCCCTCCCGCAAAAGCTGCGCGGCACGGGCAATGCCCGCTTCCGTTGCGGCAAGAATTTCGGTGCTTTGCAGGGGCATTCCGGGTGACGCGGCGTTTTGGTTGATTGAAACAGGCGTCCGATTAGGTAATCGGTCAAGCCCCTGACCATAATAGGCCCGTGCCGGGAAGCCAAGACTGCCCGCGCCAGGACGCCCCCGAAAGACCGCTAAAGGACGCCCATGACCTTCCGTGCCCCCGTTTCCGAGTACGAGTTTCTGCTGAACCATGTTGTCAGCTATGGAGATGTTTCCGCCACAGACCGCTTTGCCGAGGCCCCCTCGGACGTCGTGAGCGCCATCCTCAATGAGGCGGGCAAGATGTGCGATGAGGTGCTGGCCCCGCTGCAGCGCAACGGCGATCTGACGCCTGCCTATCTGGAGAACGGCGTGCTGCGGTCCTCGCCCGGGTTTGCTGACGGGTTCAAAGCCATCTCCGAGGGCGGCTGGATCGGCATGAGCGCGCCGGAGGAGCATGGCGGCATGGGGCTGCCGCTGACGGTCGCCACCGCAGTAAACGAGATGATGGCCGGCGCCTGCCTGTCGCTGCAGCTGGCCCCGCTGATGAGCCAGGGCCAGATCGAGGCGCTGGAACATCACGCCTCGGATGCGATCAAGGAACTGTATCTGCCCAAGCTGATTTCCGGCGAATGGTCCGGCACCATGAACCTGACCGAGCCGCAGGCGGGCTCTGACGTGGGTGCGCTCAGCTCCAAGGCGGAGCCGAACGGCGATGGCACCTATGCCGTCACCGGCCAGAAGATCTATATCTCCTGGGGCGATAACGACTTCTGCGAAAACGTCTGCCATCTGGTGCTGGCACGGCTGCCGGACGGGGCGCCGGGCACCAAGGGGATCTCGCTGTTCCTGGTTCCGAAATACCTGCCGGACGCCGACGGCAACCCGGGTAAGGCCAACGACCTGAAGGTCGTCAGCCTGGAACACAAGATGGGCCTGCATGGCTCGCCCACCTGCGTGATGCAGTATGACGGCGCCACCGGCTGGCTGGTCGGCGCAGAGCACGGCGGCATGGCGGCAATGTTCACCATGATGAACAACGCGCGCCTCGGCGTCGGCGGCCAGGGCGTTGGCGCAGGTGAAGGCGCCTACCAGCACGCGCTGGCCTATGCGCTGGAGCGCAAGCAGGGCCGCACTGCCAGCGGCACCATAGTGGATCACGCAGACGTGCGCCGGATGCTGATGGAGATGAAGGCGGATCTCTTTGCCTCCCGCGCGATCCTGCTGGCCTGTGCCCAGGCGATCGACATGCAGACCGCGACCGGCGAAAAGGACTGGGCCGCCCGCGCGGCCTTCCTGACCCCGATTGCCAAGGCCTTTGGCACCGACACCGGCATCCGGGTCTCGGAAACCGGGGTGCAGGTGCATGGCGGCATGGGCTTCATCGAGGAAACCGGCGCCGCACAGTATTACCGCGACGTGCGGGTGACGGCGATCTACGAAGGCACCAACGGCATCCAGTCGATGGACCTGGTGGCGCGCAAGATGATGGACGGCGGCGAGACCGCCTTTGCCCTCATCGACGAGATCGAGGAGCGCGCCGAGCGCGCCCGCGCAACCCATCCGAACATGGCGGAATCCGTCTGGCAGGCCTGTGAATCCCTGCGCGAGGCCACCGAGTGGCTGGTGGCGCAAGACGACATGCAGGACCGCTTTGCCGGCTCAGTGCCGTATCTGCGGGCCTTTGCCCGGGTGCTGGGCGGCCACTATCACCTGGCCGCGGCGATGGCGGATCAGGGCGGCCCGCGCGAGAAGCTGGCGCGGTTCTACATCACCCGGATGCTGCCGGAACATGCCTCGCTCCTGGCGCACGCTCAGGCCGGCGCTGCGGGCACCTTTGCCCTCAGTCTCGACGAGCTGGCAGGCTGACGCCGTGACCGATATCCCCGACGTTTCGCCCCGCACCCCGTGGCAGGAGCCGCCCGCGCAGGGCGAAGCGATCGAGGTGGCCGAGGGCGTCCTGTGGATGCGCCAGCCGCTGCCGATGAAGCTGGACCACGTCAACATCTACGCACTGGATGACGGCGACGGCTGGACCGTGATCGACACCGGCTTCAACACCCGAAAGAGCCGCGCGATCTGGGACAGCCTGATGGCCGGCCCCTTGCAGGGCAAGCCGGTGCGGCGCGTCGTCGGCACCCACCACCACCCCGATCACATCGGGTTGGCGGGCTGGTTCCAGAGCCGGCATGGCGCTGAGCTGGTCACCACCCGTACCGCCTGGCTGTTTGCCCGGATGCTGACGCTGGACGTGCAGGAGGTCTGGCCGGAGGAGACCCTGGCCTATTACCGCAGCGCGGGGATGGCGCCTGAGTTCTATGAAAAGCGGGTCAATGACCGGCCCTTCAACTTTGCCGACACGGTGCACCCGATGCCGCTGGGCTTCACCCGGATCAAGCAGGACGACGTGATCCGAATGGGCGGGCGCGACTGGGATGTGCACATCGGCAACGGCCACGCGCCAGAGCATGCAACCTTCTGGAGCCGCGATGACAATCTGGTGATCACTGGCGACCAGATCCTGTCGACCATCAGCCCCAACATCGGCGTCTACGCGACCGAGCCCATGGCGGACCCGCTGGGCGAATGGCTGGAGGCCTGCGAGCGGCTGTCGGGGCTGGCGCGCCCCGATCACCTTGCGCTGGGCGGCCACAAGCTGCCGTTCACCCGCCTGCCGCTGCGGATGCAGCAGCTGATCGGCAACCACCACGGCGCGCTGGAACGGCTGATGGACCACCTGTCGGAGCCGCGCACGGCCGCTGATTGCTTTGCCCCCCTGTTCAAGCGCACAATCGGCGAAGGCGAGTACGGGCTTGCACTGGTCGAAGCGGTGGCCCATGTAAATCATCTGTACCATACCGGTCAGGTGACGCGCTGGGAGCGCGAAGACGGTGCCTGGCTCTATCAGCGCAAGGGGTGATGCACCCCGGCAGAAGGGGGAAGCATGAACGACGAGATTTCAACCAGCGCCGAGGCAGCAGAAGCGGCGGTTCTGCCTTGTGTGCACGAAGTCCACTCCGACCCCGATGCCTGCACCGGGCTGACCGAGGTGCCGGAAAAGCTGCAAAGACCCGACGCCGCCAAAAGCCCCGCCCGCTGGGCCTATGAGCGCCTGATACTTTATATTCAGAACTTCGAGAAACAGCTGGATGCCGAACACGAGGTCGCGATGGGCTTTGCCGGCGGCAATGCCGGGGTGCTGCGGATCGAGGGCATGGGCTATTTCGATCCCGACATCATCACCTTCTACGGCAGCGAGGGCGGCGGCTCCCGGACCCAGCTGGTGCAGCACGTCAGCCAGCTGAACGTGATGCTGCGCGCGGTGCCCAAGGCGCGTCAGGAAGAGCCTGCCAACCGCATCGGCTTCCGCCTGGCTTCCGACCTGCAGCAGGACTGAGGCCGGCGCCCCGGGGCCGATTCGGCGCCGGGGCCGGACGCCGCGCCACGGCAGCCCCGGATTGCCGCTGCGGCAGCAGGTTTTGCACCCCATTTCTGTCAGATGCGCCCGATTGACGTGGTGACAGAGCGGTGCAAATCCAGTAATCACCGGAAAAATGCACGTGAATTGAGGGAAAACTCACATGGCTGAACATCAGCACGGCACCATGGACACCACCGTTCAGGAAAAGACCTATTCCGGCTTCCTGACCTTTGTGACCCGCTTCAGCATCGCGCTGGTCCTTTTTGCCATCTTCCTGGCAATCTTCGCCTCCTGATCTTCCGGCCGGAGACCATCTTTATGCGCAATCTGCTGTGCCTTGGCGCGGTCCTGACCGCGCTTGCGGGTTGCGCTGCGCCTCAGCAGCCCAATGCGGATGCGGAGACCCTGGCCCGGGCGGCTTACCGCCACTCCGGACCGCCCGCGCTCACCCTGTATACGATGATCAACAACCGCACCGGGCGGGGCGGCCACGCGTCGCTGATGATCAACGCCTCGGAACGGGTGATCTTCGATCCCGCAGGCTCCTTTTACGCTTCGGTCGTGCCGGAGCGGAACGATGTGCTCTTCGGCATCACGCCCGCGGTGGAAAAGGCCTACCGCGGCGCCCACGCGCGCAGCACTTTCCACGTGGTTGTGCAGCGGGTCGAGGTGACGCCGGAACAGGCCCAAAAGGCCTATCAGCTGGCAGTGACCAATGGCCGGGTGCCGGGTGCCTACTGTGCCCAGGCGACCATCGGCATCCTGCAGCAGATCCCGGGCTTTGAGAGCATTGACCGCACCTTTTATCCGGAAAAACTGGCGGAACAGTTCGGCCAGCTGCCGGGTGTGCGGACCGAACGCTACTATGAGAATGACAGCGGCGATCTGCAGGCGGGCATTTCCGGGGCCAACGTAGCCCTTACCTCCTCCGCAGATTAACTTATCTCCGGCGCGTTGCGTCAGGCGGCGAGATACAGCAGCAGCAGCGACAGCCCGCCTGTACCCAGGCCAAACAGCACGTTCCTGGTCAGATATCCTGCAGCAAATGTCGCCGCCGCGGCGGCGAAATGCATCAGGCTGGGGTCGCCTCCCGTCGGCGCGGGCCAGAGCACGAGCGGCGCCACCAGCGCCGGAATGATCGCCACCGCCGTGTAGCGCAGATGCCGCATCAGCCATTCCGGGATGGGGCGCCCGCCCATAAAGCCGATGAAGACGAACCGCAGGGCATAGCTGCCAAGCGCCAGCCCGATGATCACGGTCCACAGGATGGGGGCGGGGATACTGCTCATTTCGCGGCCTCCGATTTTGCCTTTTGCCGCTCCAGCCACAGCTCCGCCTGCGCCCCGGCCACCATGCCTGCAATACCCGCAACGATCAGCCCCAGATTATAGGGCAGCGCAGCCGCGGGCAGCGAGGCCGCAACGGCCACGAAACAGGCGGCGATATGGGCCGGCGTGCGCAGCATCGGTCCGATCATCGCCAGAAAAGCCAGCGGCAGCACGAAATCCACGCCCCAGCTCTCCGGAATCCGGGTGCCGACCAGCGCGCCAAGCGCCGTGGCAATCACCCAGGCCGGCGCCACGATGCCATTGGTGCCAAAGAAATAGGCCACCCGCTGCGCCAGCGGCATCTCCGGCTCGGTCTCGAATTGCACGATCGACAGCGCATAGGACTGGTCCACCACGAAATATGCGGCCAGTGCCCGCTGCCACATCGGCGCATCGCCCAGATACGGCGTCAGCGACGCTGAATACATCGCCATCCGCAGGTTCACCGCCAGGGCCGAAATCAGGATGATGATCAGCGGCGCGTTCTCCTGCATCAGCTGCAGCGCGGTGAACTGAGCGGCCCCGGCAAAGACCGCGAGGGAGAAGGCGAACGCCTCCGGCACGATCAGCCCGGCCTCTGCCGCCAGCACCCCGAACAGGAAGCCGAAGGGAGAGGCCATGAAGATGAAGGGTGCGCTGTCGCGAAACCCCTTCCAGAAGGCCGATTTGGTGGTGGTGATTGCCATCTGCGCGTCCTAGATTGCGTGAATACCGCCTACGGCGGACGCAGAAGGAATGCAATTGGTGAGTATGGATATCGCATCAGAATATCTGATCGCCCCCGGTGTCGCCGACCCGCGGCTGACCCGTGCCGTAAGCGGTGTGGATCAGAACGGCGAAGTAAGCGAGATCGCCGTGGTCGAGGAGCGCCCGCTGACCATCTTCCTGAATTCGCAGGAAATCGTCACCGCCATGACCATCGGCGACTACCCCGAATACCTGGCGCTCGGCTTCCTGCGCAATCAGCGGATGCTGCAGGATGAGGACGAGGTGACCCGCGTCGAATATGACGAGGACCTGGAAACCGTCGTGGTCCGCACCGCGGTGGAAACCAGCCACGAAGAGAAGCTGAAGAAAAAGACCCGCACCTCCGGCTGCGCGGTCGGCACCGTCTTCGGCGACATGATGGAGGGGCTGGAGGACGTGCGCCTGCCCGAGGCGGAGGTCCGCACCTCCTGGCTTTATGCGCTGGCGCACAAGATCAACCGCACGCCCTCTCTGTACCTTGAGGCCGGCGCCATCCATGGCACCGTGCTGTGCCAGCAGGACCGCCCGCTGGTCTATATGGAGGACGTCGGCCGCCACAACGCGGTGGACAAGATCGCAGGCTGGATGCTGTCGGAGCAGGCAGAGGCCGCGGACAAGATCCTTTACACCACCGGGCGGCTGACTTCGGAGATGGTGATCAAGACCGCGATGATGGGCATCCCGGTGCTGGCCTCGCGCTCAGGTTTCACCGCCTGGGGAGTTGAGATCGCCCGCGAGGTCGGCCTCACTCTGATCGGCCGGATGCGCGGCCAGCGGTTTATTTGCCTGTCGGGCGAGGAACGGCTGGTGCGCGACATGGATCCCAAGGACGCACCGGTGGAAGACAAGAAGCACCGTAGGAAGAGTGCGGAGGGGTAACCGGATTTCACGTGAAATCCGGCTCGGAAAACACCTGTTTTCCGCCGCAGGAGGAGAAGTCATGACAGAACAGAAGCCATTGGGCGTGATCCTCGCAGGCGGCCTCGCCACCCGGATGGGCGGCGGCGACAAGGGGCGGCTGAAGGTCGGCGGCCAGAGCCTCTTGTCCCGTGTGGTGGACCGGCTCTCGCCGCAGGTTGCCGGCCTCGCGCTCAACGCCAATGGCGACCCGGGGCGGCTCGCCGATCTGGGCCTGCCGGTGATTGCCGACTCGATCGAGGGCTTCGCCGGCCCGCTTGCAGGCGTCCTGGCAGGTCTCGACTGGGCGGCAGAGCAGGGGGCGGACACCATTGTAACCGCCGCTGCCGACACGCCGTTCTTCCCGCTGGACCTGGTGGCGCGGCTGACCGCAGCGGCGGAGGGTATGGATCAGCCGCTGGTCCTTGCCACCACCCCCCGTACTGGCGATGAGACGCTGAAATCCGGCGGGCGGAGCAAAGTGAACCGGCACCCGGCCTTTGGCCTTTGGCCCGTCGCCCTGCGCGATGACCTGCGGGCGGCGTTGAATGACGGCTTGCGCAAGGTCGTGCTCTGGACCGATCAGCACGGCGGCCGCGAGGCGCTATTTGAGGCAGACCCTTTCGACCCCTTCTTCAACATCAACACGCCAGAGGACCTGGCCAGGGCAGAGGCGCTCTTGAAATGAAGATCTACGGCGTCACCGGCTGGAAGAACAACGGCAAGACCGGCCTGATGGAGCGGCTGGTGGCGGAGTTCTGCGCCCGCGGCCTCACGGTCTCCACCATCAAGCACGCCCATCACGCGACGGACGTGGACCAGCCCGGCACCGACAGCCACCGCCACCGCCAGGCGGGGGCGTCGGAAGTGGTGCTGGCCTCCGCGGGCCGTATCGCCATCATGCAGGAGCTGCGCGGCGCACCCGAGCCGCCGCTGGCAGAGCTGCTGGCCCGCCTCAGCCCCGCCGACCTGGTGCTGGTGGAAGGCTACAAGCGCGAATCCCACCCCAAGATCGAAGCCTTCCGGCAGGCTGCAGGCACTGACCTGATCGCCCCGCAGGATCCAAGCATCCGGGCCGTCGCCAGCGATACCCCGCTGGCTCTGGACCGCCCGGTGTTCGACCTGAACGATACAGCGGCAATTGCGGATTTCATCGAGACGGAACTGGGGCTGTGATCCCTTTCGATACCGTTCTGGCCGTCGACTGGTCCGCCGCCAAGCGCAAGCCGCCGCGCGCCAGCAAGGACGCGATCTGGCTCGGTGTGGCGCGCAGCGGAACCGCAGAACAGCAAATCTACTGCCGCAGCCGGCAGGAAGCTGAGGTTTGGATCAGCCGCTTCCTCGACGCGGAAAAGTCCGCGGGGCGGCGGGTGCTCGCGGCCTTTGACTTTCCCTTCGGCTATCCGCGCGGGTTCGCGCGCCGGGTCACCGGATCGGATGACCCCTTCGCCCTGTGGCAATGGCTGGAAGAGCGGATCGAAGACGATGAAGACGGCAGCAACAACCGGTTCGATGTCGCCTCTGAAATAAACCGTCTGTTTTCCGGCGCCGGCCCGTTCTGGGGCAAGCCGGATGCGGCACGCTGGCCGGATATCCCTTACCGCAAAGCCGGGGTAACCTACGAGGACGTGGCAGAGCGGCGCAGCGCGGATCTGGCGGCTAAGGCGGCCTCCTCCTGCTTCCAGCTGTTCTTCAACCCGACCGTCGGCAGCCAGGTCCTCATGGGGCTGCCGGTTCTGCAGCGGCTGCGGCTCCGGCACGGTGCTGCTGTCTGGCCATTAGAAAAGGTTGAGACAGCGCAAATTGTGTTTGCAGGAGTTTGGCCAGGGTTGATCGAACCCGCTGTCAAGGCCGCCATGGCTGTTGCCGGCCCGGAAGAAATCCGCGACCGGGTGCAGATGCGGCTCCTGTCGCAAGCGCTCAGCCGCCTGCCGGCTGAGGAGCTCGCCGGAATGCTGGCTGCCGCCCCTGAGGACGCACAAGAGGAAGCTTGGATATTGGGCACCGGATACGAAGACCGCTTGAATACGCTGGCCGCAGAAGAGCCGGAGAGGCTGACACCGCCGCCGCTCAGCAATGATTGCTTTGCCCTGCCTGCGGGTGTCGACTGGACCCCGGTTGATGACGCGCTGGCTCTGCTGCGGAACCGGTTGGGGCCGGTCACCGGTGCCGAACCCGTGCCGCTGGCAGACGCGCTCGGCCGGGTGCTGGCTGAGGACGCGGTGGCCAAGCGCTCCAATCCGCCGCTGCCGAACACGGCGGTGGATGGCTACGGTTTTGCAGGCGGGCGGGCCGAGGGGCCGCATGTGCTGCCGCTGGTGCAGGGCCGGGCCGCCGCCGGGGTGCCTTATGGCGGAACCGTGCCCGAAGGCAGCGCCATCCGGGTGCTGACCGGCGCCGCGCTGCCTGATGGCGTGGACACGGTGATCCTGGAGGAAGACGTCAACACCGACGGCACGCAGATCGCCTTCAACGGCCCACTGAAACAGGGGGCAAACACCCGGGAAGCGGGCGAGGATGTCTCCGCAGGCGAGGTCATCCTGCCGGCAGGCCGGGTTGTCACCCCTGCCGATCTGGCCCTGGCCTCGGCCACCGGATTGGCGGAGCTCACGGTGCGGCTGCCGCTGCGCGCCGGGGTGCTTTCCACCGGCGACGAACTGGTCGAGGCCGGGGAGGCCGCGGGCAAGGGCCAGATCTTCGACGCCAACCGCCCGATGCTGCTGGCGCTGATCCGGCAGTTGGGTTTCGTGCCGGTGGACCTTGGCAAGGCCGCCGATGACCGCGAAGCCCTGCGCGCGCATCTCGACGGTGCCGCGGCGCAGACGGATGTGATCCTGACCTCCGGCGGCGCCTCTGCCGGGGACGAGGATCACATGTCGGCGCTGCTGCGCGAGGCGGGTGCGATGCAGGAATGGCGCATTGCGCTTAAACCCGGGCGTCCGCTGGCGCTGGGCATGTGGCAGGGCACGCCGGTCTTCGGGCTGCCGGGCAACCCGGTGGCGGCTCTGGTTTGCACGCTGATCTTTGCGCGCCCCGCGATGGGGCTGATGGCGGGCGCAGGCTGGCGGGAGCCGCAGGCGTTTGAGGTGCCTGCTGCCTTTGAAAAACGCAAGAAACCGGGCCGCCGCGAATACCTTCGGGCGCGGGTGCGGGATGGCCGGGTGGAAGTGTTCAAATCCGAAGGCTCCGGCCGCATCAGTGGCCTCAGCTGGGCCGAAGGGCTGGTGGAGCTCGGCGACGGCGCCGCGGAGATCAAGCCCGGCGACCCGGTGCGTTTCATCCCCTACGGCAGTTTTGCGATGTAGGCGGACCTCTCCCGCCCGCGGCGCGGCGCATCCAAGATGCTTGCCCGCCGTTGGGCCGGGCGCCGCCCGGCTATTTCATCTTTCCAAAAATACTCGCGCCGCAGGCAGCGCCTGAAAGGCGCTTCACGTCATCAATCAAACGTCCCGGCCACCCGGCCCAGCAGCATGAAAGCGCGGGCGGTGCGGGTGTTGCCGAGCGCCGAAATCTCGCCGTCGGTGGCCTCGGTTTCGAACTCCGCGAACATCTGGTCGAAGCGGCGCAGGAAGTGGTGCGCCGCATCGCGGAAGATCGGGTCCTGCTTCATCCGCGCCGCGGTCAGCGCCAGCGAGGTGCGGTCACGCACGCCGCCAAGCGCAGCGACCGCGCGGCCGCGGGCGCCCTGGCCGAACTGGCGCCAGACCTCGGGCCGGGCCATGTCGGGGCGCAGGTCGTCCATGTAGATGCCGTCCTGGCTCAGGAGCGTCAGCACATCCTGCGCGGCCTGGATCACCTGCGCCGCCTTGCGGTCGCGCAGAGCCGCGCGCAGGGCGGCAAAGCCTTCCTCGTCCTCGGCGGTCTCCGGGAAGTTCAGGGCGCGGATGAACTGTTCCGCAGGCAGCGGCGGCGCGGTGTCCTCGGCCTGGGTGCCAAGCGCCAGCGAGCCCTGACCGGCGGCGGTCATCTCGGCGGCCTCGGCCGGGATGGCCGGGCGCACCGGATTGGCCCGGCGGCTGGTGTGGAAGGTGGCCAGCGCGGTTTCGGTCTTGCGGGTTGCCTCGGCGATCTCCTCCAGCCGTTTGGCCATCGTAGGTTCCGCCACCGCGGCATGCTGCTGGGCCTGGGTCAGATAGGTCTGGCGCAGCCCGTCGATGGCGGCCTGCAGCTGTTCGCTCTCCTCCCGCATCACCCGCGCCGAGCGCGCGGCAGAGGCCGCAACCCAGAGCATCGCCGGCGGCAGCACCACCGCCAGCACGCCGGTGATCAGGTCGGTCCATTGCGACAGGCCCGCGCTTTCCGGGGCAAAGACGTAAAAGGCAACTGCCGCCAGCAGCCACAGCGCCCCCAGCCCGATGGCCACCAGCTCGGCGCCGCCCAGACCGTTGCCGGCAGGCGCGTCAAGGCCGCGCAGCGGGCGTCCGCTTGCGGGGTTCGGGCTGGCGCCCGGGCTGCTGCTGGAGCCTGTCATGACCACTCAGCCCTCACCGGTCAGGAATAGACGATCTTGAGGATTTCATAGGCGCGCTCGCCGCCGGGGGTGCGCACTTCGACGCTGTCGCCTTCGTCCTTGCCGATCAAGGCGCGCGCGATGGGGGATTTGATGTTCAGCAGGCCCGCTTCAATGTTGGCTTCATGCTCGCCGACGATCTGCCAGGTCTTCTCCTCGTCGGTGTCCTCGTCCACCACGGTCACCTTGGCGCCGAACTTGATGGCGCCGTTCAGCTTGGCCGGGTTGATCACATCGGCCAGCGACAGGATGCCTTCCAGTTCCTTGATGCGGCCCTCGATGAAGGACTGCTTTTCGCGGGCGGAGTGGTATTCGGCGTTTTCCGACAGGTCGCCCAGCTCACGCGCTTCGGCGATCGCCTGGATGATGGCCGGGCGTTCAACGGATTTCAGGTTTTTCAGTTCGCTTTCCAAGGCGGCAAAGCCCGCCGGGGTCATCGGGATCTTTTCCATGTGATTGGTCCAGGTCGCTTTTTGTTTTGTTCTTGTCAGTACGAAAGCCGGAGCCCCGCAGCGTGGGCTGCGGGGCGTCCGGTCCGGTTGACATTTACCTGACCCAATCCTGCGCCTGATTTCAAGTGGGCGCGGGGGCTGCTGGCGTGCAAATCCGCCTAACTGCGTGGTTTGGCCGGCTTTTCCACAGGAATGCGCAAGAAAATGCCGTGCGCGGGTATCCGGGGAAGACCCGCTTGCCAGAGGATATCAATCATATTGCACCGCCTCGTATTCGATGCCGTTTTCATCGTGGAAGTAGAAGCGGCGGCCCGGCTCATAGTCGCCGTGGTTCATTGGCGTGAAACCGGCGGCCTTTACCGCGGCTTCGGTGGCGTCCAGATCGTCGACGATCACCGCCAGGTGGTTCAGCCCGCCGACGATGCCATAGCTTTCCGGCGCCTTTCCGGCCGGGGTTCGCGGTGTGTAAAGCGCGAGATAGCTGTTCTGCTCGCCCACATGCACGCTGTAGCCGCCATTCTTGGCCTCGCCCTCCCAGCGCACATGCCAGCCGAACACCTTCTGCATCCAGGCGGCGGTGGCATGGGGGTCGGCAACGGTGACATTTGCATGTTCCAGTACTGCGCTCATCGGAAATCTCCTTCTTGCCTGAGCAAACCTGTTGATGCGACTCACCGTAATTCCTAAACCTAACTTTAGCTCAAGAAGTTTTTGCAGGAGAGTGCCATGCCCGCATCCGCCGGAATTTCCATCGGCTATCTGGCCGAACGCACCGGTCTCGCGGTGTCCGCCATCCGCTACTACGAGGCGCAAGGATTGGTGGAGCCCTGGCGCAACGCAGGCGGCCAGCGGCGGTTCCACCGTGCCGACATCCGGCGGCTCAGCTTCGTGATGATCGCGCAGCAATTCGGCTTTTCCCTGCCGGAAATCCGCGGCTTCCTCAAAAGCCTGCCGGGCAGACGGACCCCCACGAAAGAGGACTGGGCGCGCATTTCGGAGAACTTCCGCAGCCACCTGGACCAGCGAATCGAAACCCTGGTGCGGCTGCGCGACAATCTGGACGGCTGCATAGGCTGCGGCTGCCTGTCGCTTCCGAATTGCAAACTTTACAACCCCGAGGACCGGGCGGCACAGAAGGGGCAGGGACCCAGATATCTCATGGGAGACCGGCCCGAGTCAGAGGCTGAGCCGGAAAATGGTGCTTGAGTGACGAAAATGGACGCACTTATTGTCGCGATAGCCTGTTTTACAGGGGCCTGACGCAGAGTTTGGATTGACCAGCAGGGCTGGCAAACGCTAAGCAGCCGCGACACAAAATTGCGCCCGGTGGGGCCGGTAGCGAACAGAAAGCCAAGGAGCGCCGCAGATGGCCGAGATTGAACGCGAAGCGATGGAATACGACGTGGTGATCGTCGGGGCCGGCCCTGCCGGTCTGTCCGCGGCCATCCGCCTGAAACAGCTGGACGCCGACCTGCAGGTCGTGGTCCTGGAAAAGGGCTCCGAGGTGGGCGCGCACATCCTGTCCGGCGCGGTGCTGGACCCTTGCGGCCTGAACGCGCTGATCCCCGATTGGAAGGAAAAAGGCGCGCCGCTGAACGTGGAAGTCAAGGAAGACAACTTCTACATGCTCGGCGAAGCCGGCCACGTCCGCATCCCCAACTTCCCGATGCCGCCGCTGATGAACAACCACGGCAACTACATCGTCTCCATGGGTAACGTCTGCCGCTGGATGGCGGAGCAGGCCGAGGAACTGGGTGTCGAGATCTTCCCGGGCATGGCGTGCTCCGAACTGGTCTATGGCGACAATGGCGAAGTGAAGGGCGTGGTTGCTGGTGAATTCGGCAAGAACCCCGACGGCACCCCCGGCCCGGCCTATGAGCCCGGCATGGAGCTGCACGGCAAATATGTCTTCCTCGGCGAAGGTGTGCGCGGCTCGCTCTCCAAGGAAGTGATCGCCAAATACGGCCTCTCCGACGGCAAGGAGCCGCAGAAATACGGCGTCGGCATGAAAGAGATCTGGGAGATCGACCCGGCCAAGCACAAGGAAGGCACCGTCACCCACACCATGGGCTGGCCGCTGGGCTCCAACGCGGGCGGCGGGTCGTTCATCTACCACCTGGACAACAACCAGGTTTACGTGGGCTTCGTGGTGCACCTGAACTACAAGAACCCGCACCTGTTCCCCTACATGGAATTCCAGCGCTTCAAGCACCACCCGGTGGTGGCCGAGCTGCTGAAGGGCGGCAAGCGCGTGGCCTACGGCGCCCGCGCGATCACCGAAGGCGGCTGGCAGTCGATGCCGAAACTGGTGGCGCCCGGCGTGGCGCTGCTGGGCTGCTCCGCGGGCATGGTCAACGTGCCGCGCATCAAGGGCAACCACAACGCGATGCTGTCGGGCAAGGCCGCGGCCGAAGCCGCCTATGACGCGATCAAGGCAGAGCGGTCCGGCGACGAGCTGGCCGCTTATGAAACCGACGTGCGCGAAGGCGCCATTGGCAAGGACCTCAAGATGGTCCGCAACGTCAAGCCGATGTGGTCCAAGTGGGGTCTCACTGCGTCGCTGGCGCTGGGCGGCCTGGACATGTGGACCAACAACCTTTTGGGCTTCTCCTTCTTCGGCACCCTGGGCCACGGCAAGAACGACGCCGAAGCGACCGAGGAAGCCTCCAAGCACAAGCCGATCGACTATCCCAAGCCCGATGGCGTGCTGTCGTTCGACCGGCTGACCAACGTCAGCTTCTCGATGACCAACCACGAGGAAAGCCAGCCCTGCCACCTGCGCCTGGGCAACGAGGACACCCCGGTCCGGGTCAACCTGCCGAAATTCGCGGAACCGGCGCAGCGCTACTGCCCGGCCGGTGTTTACGAAGTGGTGGAAAAGGACGGCCAGCCGGAGTTCGTGATCAACTTCCAGAACTGCGTCCACTGCAAGACCTGCGACATCAAGGATCCGTCCCAGAACATCACCTGGACTACGCCGCAGGGCGGCGACGGGCCGAACTACCCGAACATGTAACGGGAAGTTTAAATTTTCGGCGCGCTTTCGCCGGATTTTAAGGGGCGGTCCTTGGGCCGCCCCATTGCGTGTTGACGGACGGCGCACTACGCTTTCTTAGAAGAGCTAGAGCAGTAAATCGTAAGGGGGTCCCGCGTGCCCGTATCCATTTTTCGCACCCTGACAAGTGCGGCCCTGGTGGCCGTGTCCGCACCTGCTGTGCAGGCCGAAGGGCTGGCAGGGTCCTACCTGGCCGGGCGCGCCGCGACCTATGACAGCGATTTTGCCGCGGCGGCGCTTTATTACACCCAGGCGCTGGCGCGCGATCCGCAGAATCCGCTCCTGATGGAAAACGTGGTGTTCGCGCAGCTCGCAATGGGCAAGGCAGAGCTGGCGGTGCCGGTGGCGCAGCGGCTGCTGCAGACCGGCGCGCGCAGCCAGGTCGCCAATGTGGTGATTGCGGGCGGCCATGCGGCGGCCGGGGAATACCAGGCGATTCTTGACCGTGATCTTGAACGCGAAGCGATCCACCCGCTGGTCGACGGCCTGCTGGAAGGCTGGGCGCATATCGGCACCGGCTCGGTGTCCAGCGCGCTCAAAACCTTCGACCGGCTGGCCAAGGACGGCAGCCTGAAACCTTTCGTGCTCTACCACCGGGCGCTTGCATTGGCGTCTGCCGGGGACTACGGCGGTGCCGAGGCGCTGTTTGCCGCCGAGGACGGCCGCCTGGCCAGCCTCAGCCGCCGCGCCGCGGTGGCGCGTGTGCAGATCCTGTCGCAGCTGGGCCGCAACGATGAGGCGCGTGAGACGCTGCAAGCAGCCTTCGGCAGCCGCCTCGACCCCGGGCTGGAAGCGCTGGATGCGCAGTTGCAGAACGGCGAAACGCTTGCCTATACCATCGCCCCCGGCCCGCGTGAGGGGATTGCCGAGGTCTTCTTTACCCTAGGGGCGGCGCTCAATGGCGATACTGCCAATGACTACGTGCTGATGTATGTCCGCATGGCCGCCTCGCTGCGCCCCGACCATGTGGATGCGATCCTGCTGAGCGCCAGCCTGCTGGATCAGCTGGGCCGGTATGAGCTGTCGGTGGCGACCTACAAGCAGGTGCCGCGCAGCCATCCCGACTACCACGCCGCCGAACTGGGCCGGGCCGAGGCCCTGCGCCGCGCGGCCAAGCCGGATGCGGCGATCGAAGTGCTGGAGCAGCTGGCGCGGCAATTCCCGGACCAGCCGGGCGTCTACGTCAGCCTGGGCGATCTCTTGCGCCAGCAGGAGGACTATGCCGCCGCAGCCCGGGCCTACGACAAGGCGCTTGCCAACTCGCCGGAAGACTCCGGCAGCCGCTGGTTCCTGCTCTATGCCCGCGGTATCTGCCACGAGCGTCTGGACCAGTGGGAGCAGGCCGAGGCGGACTTCCGCGCCTCCCTGGCGCTGGAGCCGGACCGGCCGCAGGTGCTGAACTACCTGGGCTATTCGCTGGTCGAAAAGCGCAGCAAGCTGGATGAGGCGCTGAACATGATCGAGCGCGCCGTCGCGGCGCGGCCCGACTCCGGCTACATCGTCGACTCCCTGGGCTGGGTGCTCTACCGCCTGGGCCGCTTTGACGAGGCGGTAGCGCATATGGAACGCGCGGTGGAGCTGATGCCGGTGGACCCGGTGGTCAACGACCATCTGGGCGACGTCTACTGGGCCGTGGGCCGCGCGCGCGAGGCGGAGTTCCAGTGGAAGCGGGCGCTCTCCTTTATCGACCCGGAAGACACCGATGGCGAGGCCGACCCCGAGCGCATCCGCCGCAAGCTGGACATCGGCCTGGATGCGGTGCTGGCCGAGGAGGGCGCTGCGCCCCTGAAGGTGGCCAATGGCGGCTGAGGTCTTTGCACCCGCCAAGATCAATCTGACCCTGCATGTGACCGGCCGCCGCGAGGACGGCTATCATCTGCTGGATTCCCTGGTGGTCTTTGCGGACACCGGCGACCGCCTGCGGCTGGACCCGGGTCCGGAGCTGGCGCTGGAAGTTACCGGCCCCTTCGCGGAAGGCGTGCCCGCGGATCAGCGGAATCTGGTGTGGAAGGCCGCCGCGGGGGCGGGCTGGACCGGGCGGATCAGCCTCGACAAGCAGCTGCCCCACGGGGCGGGCATCGGCGGCGGCTCCTCTGATGCTGCCGCAGTTCTGCGCGCGCTTGCCGGGCAGGGGGGCGGCATTCCCGAAGGGCTGGCCCTGTCGCTGGGCGCCGACGTGCCGGTCTGCATGACCGCCCGGGCGGTGCGGATGCAGGGTATCGGTGAAGAGGTCGCACCGGTCGAGCTGCCGGAACTGCACGCGCTGCTGGTCAATCCGGGTGTGCATGTGACTACGGGACCGGTGTTTTCCGCGCTTGCCTCCCGTGACAACCCGCCGATGCCCGGACACATACCGTCCTTTGCTTCCGCTGAGGATTGCGCCGCCTGGCTCGGCGAACAGCGCAACGACCTGGAAGCCCCGGCGCGCAGTCTCGCCCCGCAAATCGACCGGACCCTGTCCGACCTGCGCAGCTCCCGCCAGGCGCTTCTGGCCCGCATGTCCGGCTCCGGCGCCACTTGTTTTGCGCTCTACCCCACGAAGAAGGCCGCCCATATGGCGGCCTATGAGATCGGGGCGGAGCATCCGGACTGGTGGTGCAGCGCGGTCACGTTGACCTGAAACGCCCGGCTTTGACCGGGGATCTCCCGCCCGCGGGACGGCGCATCAAAGATGCTCGCCCGCCGTTGGGCCAGGCGCCGCGCTGACGCACGGCGCGCCGCCGGCTTGCCCATTCACCTTTGCAAAAATACTCCGGGGGTGAGGCCGCAAGGCCGAGGGGGCAGCGCCCCCTCTGACCGGTCAATTCAGGCGTGACACCACGTAATCGGCCAAATCGCTCAGCATGGTGCGGATCTCGTGATCGGGCAGCACCTCCAGCGCATCCCGCGCCTTGGCCGCCCAGCCTAGGGCATCCTCGCGGGTGGCCTCCAGCGTGCCGTATTTCGCCATCAGCGCCAGCGCCTGCTCCAGGTCGCCGTCCTGCTGCTTGCCCTTCTCGATGGTGCGGGTCCAGAAGGCGCGCTCCTCATCCGTCGCCTGCGCCACCGCCTTAATCACCGGCAGGGTCAGCTTGCGCTCGCGGAAGTCGTCGCCGACGTTCTTGCCGGTCGCCTTGCTGTCGCCCTGGTAATCCAGCAGATCATCGGCAATCTGGAATGCAATTCCGAGCGCATCGCCATACTCAAACAGCGCCTTCACTTGCGCCTCCGGCGCGCCGGCGATCACCCCGCCCACCTCTGTCGCAGCGGAGAACAGCGCCGCGGTCTTGCCGCGCACCACCTGCAGGTAAATGTTTTCATCGGTCTTCAGGTTCGACGCCGCGGTCATTTGCAGCACTTCGCCCTCAGCGATGGTGGCAGAGGCATTGGCGAGGATGTCCAGCACCCGCAAGGACTCCGTCTCAACCATCAGCTGGAAACTGCGGGCAAACAGGTAGTCGCCGACCAGCACCGAGCTCTTGTTGTCCCACAACAGGTTCGCGGTCGGCCGGCCGCGCCGCTGGGCGCTTTCGTCGACCACATCGTCATGCAGCAGGGTGGCGGTGTGGATGAACTCCACTGTGGCGGCCAGTTTCAGGTGATGATCACCTTCGTAGCCGCACAGCCGCGCCGCCGCCAGCGTCAGCATCGGCCGCAGCCGCTTGCCGCCCGCCTCAACCAGATGCGCAGTAACCTCGGGAATGCGCGGCGCGTGTTCGGAGGCCATCCGGGTGCGGATCAGCGTATTCACCGCCTCCAGCTCCTGGCTCAGCGTGGCGGCCAGCATTTCGTGCGGCTTCCGGGTCATCACTTGGTCCATCACTTTCCCGCTTGCAAGGCTCGACAAGGCGCGCGCCTTGCCCTTAGATCCAATTCCATGAAAGAGCTTTTGCGCAGCACCGATCCGACGATCATCGCCTTTGCCTCCGCCCTTCTTGAGGGTGAGGATATAGACTGCTTTCAAATGGACGTAAATATGAGCGTCCTGGAAGGCAGCATCGGAATTTTCCCGCGCCGGCTGATGGTTCGCGCCGATGATTACGAGGACGCGCTGGTGGTGATGCGCGACAATGAAATCCCGCTGGGACGATGAAAACCTTCACTGAGGACGAGTTGAGCCGCAACGCCTTCCTGGGCGGCAGGGTGCAGCTGTGGCAACCGCACAAGGGCTACCGCGCCGGGGTGGATCCGGTGCTGCTGGCGGCAGCGGCCCCCGCGCGGGCGGGGGAAGCGGTGCTGGAGCTGGGCTGCGGTGCCGGTCAGGCGCTGCTGTGCCTTGCGGCACGGGTGCCGGGTCTTTCTCTTGCAGGGATCGAATTGCAGGCTGCTTATGCGGAGCTGGCCCGGCGCAACGCCGCTGCCAACCGGCAGGAGATGGAGGTGTTCGAGGCTGACCTCGCCGCCTTGCCGGAGGCGCTGAAGCAGCGGCAGTTCCAGCATGTGATCGCCAACCCGCCCTATTACAAAGCCGGCGCTCACAGCCAGGCGCGCGATGCCGGGCGGCAGGTGGCGCTGGGGGAGCAGACCCCGCTGGCGGACTGGATCAGCACGGCGGCCCGGCGGCTGGCGCCCAAGGGCTATCTGCACATGATCCAGCGGGCGGACCGCCTGCCGGATATGCTGACCGCCTGCGGCGGCGTCCTGGGATCGGTTGAGGTGCTGCCGCTGGCCCCGCGCGCCGGCCGCGCGGCAGAGCTGGTGATCCTGCGCGCGCGCAAGGGCGGCCGGGCGGACTTCCGTCTCCATGCGCCGCTGATTCTGCACGAAGGCGACCGGCACGAGCGCGACGGAGAGAGCTATACGCCGCATATCCGTGCGGTCCTGCGCGACGGCGCGGCCTTGCCTTGGCCCGCCTGAGACGGATTTCTCCGGCGGCGCAAACTTAGGGGCGCCCCACGCAGGTTTCAACCTTTGGCGAATCCAATTCCACCTGTTTCTGCTGGAATGCGCCACCGCCTGCGGCAAAATGCGCGGCGCATAGCCGATATGAAAATTTCATGACAAAAATACTGCGGCTGCAGCGTGACAGACGCCGAAACTTGTGGTCCACTCTTTCTGTCAAACACATCTAGCTCAAAGAAGGAGGGTTGCCATGAGCCTCAGCTCGCATCTGACCGAACTTAAGAAGAAGCACGAGCATCTGAGCATGGAAGTGGAACAGGCCCAACGATCGCCCAGTAGCGACGATCTGGAAATCGCAGCAATGAAAAAGCAAAAGCTAAAGCTGAAGGAAGAGATTACGCGCCTGACAGCTGAAGCAGTCTGAAGAGTTCCCGCCGGGGCGGAGAACCCGGCACAGTAGTAGACGGAGGGCCTGCCCGTGCGGCGGCCCTCTTTTTATTCGGGTTGCTTTGCTGTGCCGGCGCTGGCCCGCGCCGCAATCAGCGCCCCGCCGGTGATCAGTGCCGCCGCCAGCGCCAGCCCCCAGGAAGCCGCGGCGATCCCCGCCAGCACCAGGATCAGCGTCGACAGCAAAGGCGCGGCGTATGAGCTGGTTCCCAGCATCTGGATGTCCCCCTGCTTGACGCCGATGTCCCAGACGTAAAACGCCAGCCCCACCGGGCCGAGGCCCAGCAGCAGGGTGGAGACCCAGCCCAGCGTGCCCGCGGGCCACACCGTTTCCTCCAGCGCGAAATGCAGCCCCCAGGAGGCCGCGGCGGTGGCCAGGCAGAACACCGCAACCGAACTGGTCGGCGCCCCGCCCAGCAGCCGCGACAGCACCGAATAGCCGGACCATGTCAGCGCACAGAGCAGCGCCAGCCCGTAGCCCGGCAGGTATTGCGCCTCAAACCCGCCGCCGCCGCCGGAAATGATGGTGGCCGCCCCGGCAAAGCCCAGGCCGGCCCCGATCAGGTGCCCCGCCTTCAGCTTCTCGCCGGGCAGCAGGCCGGAAAACAGCACGATCAGCAGCGGCCACAGGTAGGCGATCAGCCCGGCCTCGGCCGCTGGAGCCAGCCGCAGGGCCGAGAAATAGAGCGCGTGATAGCCGAACAGCCCCAGCGTGCCGAAGATGTAAACCCGGACCGGCACATGTCGCAGTTGCTTCAGCTTGCCCGCCGCAGCGGTCCAGATCATCCCCAGCGTGCCGCCGATGGTGAAACACAGCGCATTCAGCAGGAGCGGGGGCGTTGGCTCCGACCCCACCGTCAGCAGCGCCAGCAGCGACCACAACAGAACAGCGATAAAGCCGATGGCGGTCGCGCGGGTCTTGGTCATGGCGGCGGGATGTCCTCAACTGGAATGATCTCGAAAGCCTCCGAGACGTAGGCGGTTTTTTCGATCTCGGCAACAAACCAGTCGCGGAAGGCTGCAATTTGCGGCCGGTTTTCCGTTCCGGGCGCGCACAGAAACCGGAAATGCGCCTTGGTCTCGATGGCGGTCTTGAACGGCGCCACCAGGCGGCCCGCGTGCAGATCGGTGATTGCCATGCCGCGCCGCCCCAGCGCCACGCCGGCGCCCGCAACCGCGGCGTCGATCGCATGGTCGGCTTGCGAGAAATGCGAACCGTGGGTGGGGGTGAAATCGATCCCTTGGGTGCGGAACCAGGCCGGCCAGTCGCACGGCGGATCCAGAAAGTTGATGGATTTGTCAAAGATCAGCGGCGCCTCCATCAGGCTTTCCGGCGTCGTGTAACGCTCGGCCAGCTCCGGCGACATAACCGGCGTCACCCATTCCGGCGGCACCGGCAGCACATACAGCCCCTCATCCGGGCCATAGCCGAACCGGATCGCCACATCGACGTCATCGCGGACAAAATCCAGCATCCGCAGGGTGGCGGAGAACCGCAGGTCGATCTCCGGATGGGCGCGGGCAAATTCATAGAGCCTCGGCGCCAGCCATTTCGCCGTCAATCCCGGCCCCGCGGTCACCGTCAGCGTGGTGTTGTCCTGCAGCCGCCGCACTGAGCGCCAGGCAGCGGTCAGCGCTTCGAACCCTTCCGCAGCGCCGGGCGCCAGCGTCTTGCCTGCCTCGGTCAGCTCCACCGCGCGGTTCAGGCGGCGGAACAGCGGCTGGCCCAGATGCTCCTCCAGCGACTTGATCTGAAAGGACAGCGCGGCAGGGGTGACGTTCAGCTCCTCCGCCGCTTTGGCAAAGGACATGTGGCGGGCAGCAGCGTCAAAGGCGCGCAAAGCGGTGAGGGGCGGCAGGCGATCAGACATACTCACATAAGTATACCTTAACTGAACGCCGGGAAAGTCTCGTTTGTGCGATTGACGGAACGTCCTCATATTGGGTGCAGGTAAAGGATACTGATCCGAAAGGAGGCCTGAAATGCTGGAATATTCTGCTGATGCCGCCGTGAAGTCTGCCATGGCACGTGCCCACGCTGAGCGCGGCCAGGTGCTGAAACGGGCCTGGACCTGGCTGTTTAGCAGCAAACCGGTGCCAGCCCTCCGCCCCAGGGTTTCCCGCTGGGCCTGAGCGCGCAAGGTTTTTACGGGATAGGAAAAGGGCCGGCCCCCGGGGCTGGCCCTTGCCGTTTCCGCATTCAGCCGCTTCAGCGGGAGGTCTGGTGGCGGATCAGCGGCTCAACCCTAAGGTAGCGGCCCAGCTGCGCGTCCAGATGGCGCAAGGCGTCCGGACTGGCGGAGACCAGCACCCGCTCCGGGGCAGGCGGGCTGAGCAGCGTGAGCCCGTCAATGGCTTCCAGCTGGCTCTGCCAGTTCTGCGGCAGTTCCTCCCGCATGGTGCGCTTCACTGCAATCACATAATCGGCCATAGGCCCGGCCTCTGCTTCAGCTTCGGGGCATTCCGTGCCCTTCATGTATGGCAGAAAGTCCGATCGTCCTGCAAATTTCCCGCAGCCGGTGGCGGGCGAGGTCGCTGCGGAAGATGTTGCGCGGCATCGCAAGGTAAGACGCATCCTCCGCCAGCACCCGCGCCAGCACGCCGCAGGCCACCGGTGTCGCCATGGAGGTGCCGTCCAGAGCCGCATAAGGCGCGGCCAGCCCGTGCCGGGCTGGAACCGGCGCGATGATGCCGACCCCCGGCGCGATGGCGTCGATCTCCGGGCCGAAGCAGGAGAAGCGGGCGAAGTAGAACCCGTCGAGGCCGAACAGCTCCGGCTGATCCGGCAGCTGGCCGCCCGAAACGGAGTCCTCCGGCGCCGTGCCCAGCTTGCCCGCGGCGGAAACCGCGACGGTTTCCGGCAGGGCGGCCGGGAAATGCACGAACTCGAACGAATTGGCGGCGGCGCACAGGCACAAGGTGCCGCGCTCGGCAGCGTCCTGGACCGCGTCCTGGACCACCTCCGATTTGACCGGTGCGCCCAGCGACAGGTTGATGAGATCCGCGCCCGCTCGGCTGAGGCGGTCGATCGCATCGGCGATGTCGATATTCGCAGCGCCTTCGCCGGGCGGAAAGACGCGGGCGGAGTGCAGCTCAACCCCCGGCGCGATGCCGCCATGCACCAGAATCTCCCCCGGGCGCCCGGCAATGGTGCCGGCCACATGGGTGCCATGCACATCCGCATCCGCACCGCCTTCGGGGTCGTGGATGCCGAGGATAAAGGCGCCGTGGTCGGTGCCCTGAAGATGGGGGTGCGGCCCCAGCCCGGTGTCGATGACGCCGACCCTGATGCCCGCGCCTGCGTCCGGCGCGAAACTGCTGACGCCGCTGGCGTGATGCCACCAGTCCAGCCGCCGGTTGCCCGGCAGCTTGCTGCAGACCACCGTGGTCTTCTGCCCCGAGACTTGCGCCCATCGCGCCCAGAAACCTGCATAGGGTTTGACGATGGCGGCCAGGGGCTGAAAGGCCGGGTTGCCGGGGAAGGCGGCGATCCCGTCTGCCCCGGTGCGGGCCTCCTCCCGCATCACCTCGCCATCCAGGCGCCGCAGGAACAGAATGACGGTGGCCTGCGCCAGCGGCGCGCCGCCGCCGCGCACGTGGAACTCCAGCGGCGCAGCCCCTGCGGACGCGACGTGCATCAGCCCCGCCAAGGGCGCCCGGGCCTGTTTGAACATGGAGAGCGCACCCTCGCGCTCGTGCAGGATCAGCGGCTCGACGATCACGTCGCTGGGGGTCGCCGTATCCAGCGCCAGCATCTCAGCCGGGGTGCCTTCGAGCACAACACTGTGCCGGGCCAGATCATCGTCCGGGCGGGTCTGCGACTGGATATGAGTGGCCGGGGGCAGCGCCGTCAGTGCCGCGGACAGGGCCGCGCGTGAGGCGATCTTTTCGGTTTCCTGGAACTTTCCGGCACGCCGGTTGGACATCACGAATTGCATGATCTGCACTCCCTCTCTGCTGCACGTATAAGGGTAGTGCTTCGCGTGCCCGCAACCAGTTGCGGCTCAAGGCGGCTGCCGCCGCCTGCACGGGTCCCGCGCCCCGGCATTGCGGGGCGCGGGCTGTCAGAGGTTCAGCGTGTCAGACGAAGAACTGCGCGCCGTTGGCGGAGATGGTCGAGCCGTTGATGAAGCCCGAGTTGTCGGAAGCCAGGAAGGCCACGCAGCGGGCGATCTCTTCCGGCTCGCCCAGGCGGCCGGCCGGGATCTGGCCGATGATCGATTCACGCACCTTCTCCGGCACCGCCATCACCATCTCGGTGGCGATATAGCCGGGGCAGACCGCGTTGGCGGTGATGCCGGCGCGGGCGCCTTCCTGGGCCAGCGACTTGATGATGCCCAGATCGCCGGCCTTGGTGGCGGCATAGTTCACCTGCGCGAACTGGCCCTTCTGGCCGTTGATCGAGGAAATCACGATGACGCGGCCGAACTTGCGCTCGCGCATGCCGGGCCAGACCGGGTGCACGGTGTTGAACACGCCGGTCAGGTTGGTGTCGATCACTTCCTGCCACTGCTGCGGCGTCATCTTGTGGAAGGGCGCGTCGCGGGTGATGCCGGCGTTGGCCACCACGATGTCGATCGGGCCCATTTCCTCTTCGACCTTGGCGATGCCGGCGGCGCTTTCCTCGTAGCTGCCAACATTCCACTTATAGGTCTTGATGCCGGTTTCGTCGGTGAATTTCGCCGCGGCTTCGTCATTGCCGGCATAGGTCGCGGCCACATTGCAGCCCTGCGCCTTCAGCGCCTGGGAAATTGCTGCGCCGATGCCGCGGGAACCGCCGGTGACGAGTGCAGTACGTGCCATTCAGAGAATCCTCCAGATGAGTTTTTGCTTTGGTAATCTTGCTACAGTTTTGGTTGTCTGAGCGCAACAATATTGCGTCGTGAAATTTCTGCATTGCCGCAAAAAATTGTCGCACCCGCGGAATACCGCTGAATTGTAAAAGAAAAAGGGCGCCCCAATAGGGCGCCCTTGGATATCAGCGGTTCTGCGCCACTTACGGGCGCTCCACGCACATTGCGACGCCCATGCCGCCGCCGATGCACAGCGTGGCCAGGCCTTTCTTGGCGCCGCGGCGCTTCATTTCGAACAGAAGCGTGTTCAGAACCCGGCAGCCCGAAGCGCCGATCGGGTGGCCGATGGCGATGGCGCCGCCGTTCACGTTCACGATCGACGGATCCCAGCCCATGTCCTTGTTCACCGCGCAGGCCTGGGCGGCAAAGGCTTCGTTGGCTTCGACCAGATCCAGGTCGTTGACCGACCAGCCGGCCTTCTCCAGCGCCTTGCGCGAAGCATAGACCGGACCGACGCCCATGATCGACGGGTCAAGACCGGCAGTGGCGTAGGAGGCGATGCGGGCGAGCGGCTCGATGCCGCGGCGCTCGGCTTCATCGGCGCTCATCAGCAGGGTGGCGGCGGCGCCGTCGTTCAGGCCGGAGGCGTTGGCCGCAGTGACCGAGCCGTCCTTGGTGAAGGCCGGGCGCAGCTTTTGCATCGCTTCCATGGTGGCGCCGTGGCGGATGTATTCGTCGCTGTCCACCACGGTCTCGCCTTTGCGGTGCTTGACGGTGAAGGCCGCGATCTCATCGGCGAACTTGCCCGCCTTCTGTGCCGCTTCCGCCTTGTTCTGCGAGGCAACCGCAAACTCGTCCTGCATGTCGCGGGAGATCTGCCACTGCTCGGCCACGTTTTCGGCGGTCTGGCCCATGTGGTAGCCGTTAAAGGCATCCCACAGACCGTCGCGGATCATCGTGTCGATGTATTTCATGTCGCCCATCTTGTGGCCCGCGCGCAGATGCGCGGCATGGGGCGAAAGGGTCATGTTTTCCTGGCCGCCTGCAGCGACGATGGAGGCGTCACCCAGCTGGATGTGCTGCGCGCCCAGTGCAACGGCACGCAGACCGGAGCCGCAAACCTGGTTGATGCCCCAGGCGGCGCTTTCCTTGGGCAGGCCCGCATTGATATGCGCCTGACGGGCCGGGTTCTGGCCCTGGGCGGCGGTCAGCACCTGGCCCAGAATGGTTTCCGAAACTTCGGATTTGTCCACACCGGCCCGCTCCACCACGGCTTCGAGCACCGCGGCGCCCAGATCATGGGCAGGGGTATTGGCGAACGCGCCGCCAAAGGAGCCGACGGCGGTGCGCGCGGCCGATGCGATTACAACATTGGTCATTGATTTGGGTCCTCTGCCTTCATTTTGGTCTCCCGGAAAAGCGCCGCGCACACGTTCGAGCCGCGTTTGCGCAACAATATTTCCCGTATCCTCCCGGTATCGGCATAATCTATTGCTGCACGTGCAGCAATTGACAGGGTGTCTCAGGCGGAGCGGAAGAGTCAACCGCCAGAAACGTCCTCCGCCATAGGATTTCCGTCAGCACAGGGAGGGGATGCCGCAGAGCAGCGGACCCGGGCGGCAGGCGGCGGCCGGGGGGGCGGCTGGGAAAGGCGCTGGAAAGACAAAGCTGTAGACGCTTGCA
The DNA here is from genome assembly GCF_056158685.1 of Leisingera sp. ABM4_103. NCBI lineage: Bacteria > Pseudomonadati > Pseudomonadota > Alphaproteobacteria > Rhodobacterales > Roseobacteraceae > Leisingera > Leisingera sp. ABM4_103. The sequence continues at coordinate 2,208,596 of NZ_JBSWTU010000005.1, forward strand.
CACGCGAGGTGCCGGGTTGCAGCCCGCAGCTGCACCGCCGGGGACACGCGCCGGCCATTACAGCGCGGCCATTGCGCGGGGCAGGGCGCCGCAGACCATGTGCCGGGCATCAAGGCGCCTCCGGCTGGCTGCGCCAATGCCGGCGGGAATTGCGCGGGGGCTGTCTTCACCCGGCTTGCTGGCGCTGTTTCAGGTCTTCGATCCAGGGCGGCGACACCGACGGCGCGCCATAGAGATAGCCCTGCAGGCAATCCACCCCGTTTTCCACCAGGAAGGCCGCGTCTTCCTGGCTTTCCACCGACTCGGCGACGGTGAACATGTCAAACTGCTTGGCAATGCCGATCAGGGCCCGTACCACCGACTGATTGTCATGGCTGGCGTGAATGCCGCGCACGAACTGGCCGTCGATCTTGACCGCATCGAAGAAGAACTGGCGGAAATGGCCGATCGCCGTTGTGCCTGCGCCGAAGTTGTCGAGCGCGAAGGAAATGCCGTGCTGCTGCATCCGCCCCATGAAATCCAGTACCAGCTCCGGCGCGGCCATGACCGATGCCTCGGTGATCTCCAGAACCAGCCGTTCGCCCAGCGTGGCGTCGCTTTTCAGAAACCGCTGGAGCACCTGGGTCCAGCGCTGATAGCCGATGGAGCGCGCCGACATGTTGACGGAGAGGCGGATCTGCGGGAATTTCGACAGCGTCCGCAAGCCATGCTGCAGCGCCAGGCAGTCCATCTCGCGGCCGACTTCCTTGTCCTCGACCACATGCATGAACTCCCGCGCGGGAATCACCCGGCCGGTCGGATCCAGCACCCGGATGTACCCCTCGTAAAAGGCGACACCATGCGGCGCCATTGCTTGCATGACCGGCTGATAGGCCAGGACGGTCTGATCGTGCTTTACCGCATCGGCAACCATCTCCAGCGTGGTCCGGTCGCGGCCGGCCACGGCCGCGCTCAGCGGGTTTTCGGAGCCTTCGGGCAGGTCTGCCATGGCGTTTCGTCTGTTCATGTGCTGCTGGGGCCCTGTTCCGGCATTGGTTTGACACAATATGATGCTCCGGGCAGCGTCGCGCAAAAGGGTTGAGGCGGGATTAAAGTTCAAATTTGACCGATCCGCCTGGCGCCCCGGCGGCTTCAGCCGCCAAAGCCCGGGGTACCGGCATCTTCGGGATGGCGGGCGAGGTGCCCGGCCTTGATCCCGGCAGAGGTCTCGCGGCTGCCGTCGTGGCTGTAGCCGGGCGGCGCAAAGGCATAGAGCAGCCGCTGTTTCCAGGTTAGCCCCGGCTGGGTCATGTCCTTGAAAATGCCTGCCCATTCGTGGAAGGCCACGCGCAGCGGATTGAAGGTGGCGATGTTGTGCACCAGGCCGAAATCGGGGCGGTCGTGGTCCTGCTCCGGAACAAAGGTGCCGAACATCTTGTCCCAGATGATGAATACGCCGGCATAGTTGCAGTCCAGGTAGCGGGCATTGCGGCCATGGTGGGCGCGGTGGTGGCTGGGGGTGTTCATCACTGCTTCGAACCAGCGCGGCAGGCGGTCTATCGCTTCGGTATGGATCCAGAACTGATAGATCAGGTTCAGCCCGCCGCAGAACAGCACCAGCGCCGGGTGGAAGCCCAGCAGCACCATCGGCGCCTTCACCACCATCATAAAGGTGAAGGTCCCGGTCCAGGTCTGCCGCAGCGCGGTGGTCAGGTTGTAGTGCTGGCTGGAGTGGTGATTCACGTGCGACGCCCAGACCCAGCGCACCCGGTGGCCCAGGCGATGCACCCAGTAATAACGCAGGTCATCCAGCACAAAGCAGGCCAGCACCGCCCAGAGCGAGGTGCCCATGTCCAGCGGCGTGATCTGCCACAGCATCATGAGGAAGCCCCAAGCGATGAACCCCAAAAGCAGCCCCTCGGCAACGCTGCCCGCGCCCATGACCAGCGAAGTGACGGCGTCGCGTGTTTCATACCGGCCGCCGCGCTTTTTCAGGGCGATCCACAGGAGTTCCGCCAGGATGGCGGCGATGAAGAAGGGCACTGCCAGCTGAGTGGCATCGGGATAGGTCAGGTCTCCGCTCATGCTGTTCCTCCGCCGCCTGCAATTACTCTCTGCCAGCGGGTACGCTCGGCCCCGGACAAGCCCACGGACACGCCCGGGGCGCTGAAGTCGTTGAAACGGATATGCAAACCGCCGGAGCGTTCGGAGATCGCGGCGCCGTGCAGGTGCCGTGCCGCTGTGTCTGCGCCAAAGGCCCAGACCAGGCCCGCGCCGCTGTGCGCGGAAATCAGCACGGCTTGGCCGGTGGCGGCGGGCAGAACGTGATGGACGGTGTCGCCGGGACAATGCCGCAGCCAGGCGCGCTTGGCGCTCTCTGCCGTCAGCACGGTTCCGGCGGAGCGCCCGGTCAGATGCAGGATCGCGGCAATGGCGGCTATCCCGCCCGCGACCAGAACCAGCAGCAGTTCAAGCGGCATGTCTTCCTCCCGCCGGGAAGACTGGCGGGCAGGCAGGCCGCTGTCAAAGGTGGCGTGGGGTCAAGCGGATGCTCCTCCCGCCGCAAGCAGAAAGGGCCGCCGTAGCCGGATAGCCGCTGCGGTTCAGACCGCGGGCACCGTGCTTTGGGGATGGTTCAGCACCTGCATCTGCACCACGCGCTCGACAAAGGGCACCAGACCTTCGGGGCCTGAGCTGCGGTCCTTGAGGTGGATGCAGACATCCGGCCTGAGCGCGGCAATGATGCCGATCAGGTCGCCGCGGGTCTGGTCGTCCAGACCCGCCCCCATGATCACGCATTCGATGCGCGGCTCGGTCTCCAGCTGGCGCACCACCTCGGGCTGGTCATGCGCGCCCAGCCATTGGATCGGCAGATGGTCCAGCTGCTCGGCGACGTTGCCGATCACATGCGGCAGCTTGCCGATCAGTAACACAACAGGTTTCATTTCACGCTCCACCCTAAACCACGGCGCCGGATCGCGACGCCCCCTTAGGAGTGAAATAGTGCGAAATTCAGCCGGGTCAGGCGGCGGCTGCGGGGTCAGAAGGAATAGGTGATTGACCTGCCCTTGCCCTTGTCGCGGGTGAAGGTGACTGTGTTTCCCTCGGTCGTGACCGTGAGGCAATTCTGCGGCAGCTGCTTTTTCCCGATATAGACATTGCGGCAGTAGAAGCGCTTGTGCCAGGCCCAGGCGCCGACGATCTTTTCGCCCTTCGGCGAGACGCCCTGCAATTTGCCGTCAGCGGTGGCAAGAACCCAGTGATCGCTGGCCACCAGCTTCTTGCCGGCGATTTTGGCCAGGAAGTCCTTTTCGCTCTTGATGGGGCCCGCGCCGGCCGGTGCGGCGGCTGCGATGCTGAGCGCCAGGGCGCAGGCTGCCAAATGCAGAAATTTCATGGGGGTCCCTCCCGGTATACTTGTTAACAGAACACCGGGAGAGTGTGTCAGATCAGTCCGGGTTATTCAATTCCCGGCTGAGGCAGTGGCGGCGTCTTCGCCTATCATTGCCGCGATGATCTGCTTGGCGCTGTCCGAGTTCCATTCGGCATCGCCCAGCAGCCGCGCCACCTCCTTGCCGTCGCGGTCCAGCAGCACCGTGATCGGCAGGCCGATCACCGCCATTTCGCGGGCCAGCGCCTGCTTCGGGTCCTGGTGGCGGGGAAGGCTGTCGATGCCGTTCTCATCAAAGAACTTCTGGATGCCCGCGGGTGAATTGCGGCCCGTGGCGATGGTCAGCACCTGGAAATCCTCGCCGCCGAACTCCTGCTGCAGCTCCTCCAGCTGCGGCATTTCCTTGCGGCAGGGGGCGCACCAGGTGGCCCAGAAGTTCAAGAGCACAATCTTGCCCTGATAGTCGGCCAGGGTCGCGGTGCCCGCGCCATCAGCCAGGTCAAACGCGGCGGCGGACACATCGCGCGGCTCGGCGTGCACGACCAGCTTCTTCATCGAGCCGTCGCGCAGGGCCTCAAGCTGCGCCTGATCTGCCGCAGTCGCGGCATTTGCACCCAAGGCGAGGGCCATATAAAGGGAAAGCTGACGAAACAGACGCATATTATCTCCGGGGTTCCACACCATGACAGATCAATCCTCGAACCAGATGTGGGGCGGCCGCTTTGCCGCTGGCCCGGACGCGATCATGGAGGCGATCAACGCCTCGATCGGGTTCGACAAGCGGATGGCGGCGCAGGACATTGCCGGCTCCAGGGCCCATGCGGCGATGCTCGCTGCCACAGGCGTCATTACGGATAATGATGCCGAGGCCATTCGGGAAGGGCTGCTCACCGTTTTGTCAGAGATCGAGGGCGGAACCTTCCAGTTTTCCACCGCGCTGGAAGACATCCACATGAATGTGGAAGCGCGCCTGAAAGAGATCATCGGCGAGCCCGCGGGCCGTCTGCACACCGGCCGCTCGCGCAACGACCAGGTGGCGACCGATTTCAAACTCTGGGTGCGCGACCAGCTGGACGCAGCCGAAAGCGGCCTCCTGGCGCTGATCCGCGCGCTTCTGTCGCAGGCCGAGGCGGGCGCCGATTGGGTGATGCCGGGCTTCACCCACCTGCAGACCGCGCAGCCGGTGACCTGGGGCCACCACATGATGGCCTATGTGGAAATGTTCGGCCGCGACCTCAGCCGCGTGCGCGATGCCCGCGCACGGATGAACGAATCGCCGCTGGGCGCCGCAGCGCTGGCCGGCACCTCCTTCCCGATCGACCGGGAGATGACAGCGAAGGCGCTGGGCTTTGACCGCCCGGCGGCCAACTCGCTGGATGCGGTATCCGACCGCGACTTCGCGCTGGAGTTCCTGTCCTGCGCCTCGATCAGCGCGGTGCATCTGTCGCGCTTTGCCGAGGAGCTGGTGATCTGGTCCTCCGCCCAGTTCCGTTTCGTGACGCTCTCCGACCGTTTCTCCACCGGCTCGTCGATCATGCCGCAGAAAAAGAACCCGGATGCGGCTGAGCTGATCCGCGCCAAGGTGGGCCGGATCTTCGGCGCCAATACAGCGCTGATGATGGTGATGAAGGGGCTGCCGCTGGCCTATTCCAAGGACATGCAGGAAGACAAGGAACAGGTCTTTGACGCCGCCGACAACTGGATGCTGGCGCTGGCGGCGATGGAAGGCATGGTCAAGGACATGACCGGCAACCGCGAGTCGCTGGCCGCCGCGGCAGGCTCCGGCTTCTCCACCGCCACCGACCTGGCCGACTGGCTGGTGCGGGTGCTGAAAGTACCGTTCCGCGATGCCCACCACGTGACCGGGACGCTGGTCGCGATGGCCGAAAGCCGCGGCTGCGACCTGCCGGATCTTTCGCTGGCGGATATGCAGGGCGTGCACGAAGGGATCACCGACGACATCTTCACTGTGCTTGGCGTTGAGAATTCGGTAAACTCGCGCATGTCTTATGGCGGCACCGCTCCCGCCCAGGTGCGCGCCCAGATCGCCCGCTGGAGAGAGATTCTGGGCGGCTGAGGCCGTCCGGGCCGGGCTGCTGCAAGGAGGCAGACAATGCGTAATGCGATCTTTGCCCTGATCGGGCTGGCGGCGCTGGCCGCCTGCGGCGTCGACGGCGAGCCGGTGCAGCCGACGCTGAACGCCGGCGTTGGCGTCGGCGACAGCGGTGTCCACGTCGGCGGCGCGGTCGGGCTGCACAAGGGGCCGGTCAGCGTCTACCTGGGGTTCTAGCGGCCTCGCGCTCTTGATGCGCAGCCGTTCAGCCGCCATCTGTTAACCGCCCCGCCGCTATGCCGGGGCGGTTTTTGCTTGGAGATTTTGCGATGAAAGCTTTGGTTATCGTTCTGGCCCTGATCGGCGTTGCGGCCTGTGCTACCGGAGCGCCGGCGGCCAAGGCGCCGCAAAAGCACCCGCCTGCTGAAACCGGGGTGAAGATCTCCGGCTCGGCCCGGGTCGGGGTGTCCCATACGTTCTAGAAGCACGAGTAACGTCCGTCCGGGCTTGCCGCCTGGCCGGTTGCTGGCTGCTGCCGTCTGCAGCGGAGCGTTCCATATCTGATATGCTGAACTTCAGCGGTTAGGAGTGGCGGCGCCGCCAAAGGGCGGAGGCGGGACGGGAGGTTTCTCCCGCACGCTGAACGTCGTCTTTGCGTGCCCGTGCCAAAGGGCCCTGTTCCATGGTGCCGGGGGTGTCAGGCCCGGCGGTGACCGCGATCAGGAAGGATCATGCCAGACCGGGCTTAAGATGCGGTGAGGCAGGCGTGCGCCGGGGGGGCAACACATTGACGATGTGCGTTCGGCAGCAGTTGTTAAATGAGTATTTTTGGAAAGATGAAGGCGCAGGCCGGTGTTTTCATCTTTCCCCAAATACTCAAAACCCGCCGCAGGCCCGGAGCGGAACGCTGGCGGCGCCGGGTGCATCGGGAGCAGGGGGCATCTGTAATGCGCTTCGCGGCGGGCGGGCGTTTCCGGCTGCTGCTGGGCTCGGGCCCGGGGCGGAATCATTTGATCCATCTGCCCCTTTTGCCCTAAACGCGGGGCTATGGACCATTTTCTCTACCGCGACGGCGCGCTTTTCGCCGAAGACGTTCCCATCTCCGAGATCGCCGCGGCGGTGGGCACTCCGTTCTATGTCTATTCCACCGCGACTCTCCTGCGGCATTTCCGGCTGTTCGACGAAGCGCTGGAGGGCACTGATCACCTGGTCTGTTTTGCGATGAAAGCGGCCTCGAACCAGGCGATCCTCAAGACCCTGGCGCAGGCCGGTGCGGGGATGGATGTGGTCAGCCAGGGCGAATACCTGCGCGCCAAGGCAGCGGGCGTGCCGGGGGACAGGATCGTCTTCTCCGGCGTCGGCAAGACGGCTGAGGAAATCCGCCTGGCGCTGAGCGGCGGCATCCGCCAGTTCAACGTGGAATCCGAACCGGAGATGGAAGTGATCAGCGCCGTGGCTGAGGAGCTGGGCACCAAGGCTCCGGTCACCATCCGGGTGAACCCGGATGTGGATGCCAAGACTTACGCCAAGATCGCCACCGGCAAATCCGAGAACAAGTTCGGCATCCCGATCGCCCGCGCTAAGGAAGTCTATGCCCGCGCCGCCGCGCTGCCGGGGCTGGAGGTGGTGGGGATCGACGTTCACATCGGCTCGCAGCTGACCGATCTGGAGCCGTTCCGGCTGGCCTATCAGAAGGTGGCCGAGCTTACGGAAACCCTGCGCGCTGAGGGCCACAACATCCGCCGCTTGGACCTGGGCGGCGGCCTTGGCATTCCTTACGAGCGGTCCAACTCCGCACCGCCCCTGCCGGTGGAATACGGCCAGATGGTCAAGGAGACGCTCGGCCACCTCGGCTGTGAGCTTGAGATCGAGCCGGGCCGCCTGATCGCGGGCAACGCGGGCCAGCTGGTCTCCAAGGTGATTTATGTGAAATCGGGCGAAGGGCGCGATTTCCTGATCCTGGATGCGGCGATGAATGACCTGATCCGTCCGGCGATGTATGAGGCGCATCACGATATCATCCCGGTCGAGGAGCCCGCGGCGGGGACCGAAAGCCAGCCTTATGACATCGTGGGCCCGGTCTGCGAGACCGGCGACACATTCGCCAAGCAGCGGGATCTGCCGCCGCTTGCCGCCGGTGATCTGGTCGCCTTCCGCAGCGCCGGCGCCTATGGGGCGGTGATGGCGAGCGAGTATAATTCCCGCCCCCTGATCCCCGAAGTGCTGGTGCATGGGGATCAATTCGCGGTTATCCGCCGCCGCCCGGACTATGAAGAGATGATAAACCGCGATACCATCCCGGAGTGGCTCTGAAGCGATCCGGGCGCGATCCGGCGCGGGCCATCAGATCATGAGGCCCGAATGCCCTTTGACAGACGTGCCGATCCGGTCCTGAAACGCCTGCGCTGGCCTGTGGCTCTGACGCGGGCGGGACTCGTGGCCGAACGCGCCATGCGGGCCTTCTGGCCGCTGGCCTCGGTTCTGATGGCGGCGCTGGCGGCGCTGATGCTGGGGCTGCACCAGCTGTTGCCGGAAACCGTGGTCTGGACCGGCGCGACTGCGGCTGTTCTGGCTGCCGCAACTGCCGTTGCCTGGGGCGCATGGCGGTTCCGCTGGCCGTCCCGGGAGGCGGCGCTGGAGCGGCTCGACCAAACCTTGCCCGGCCGTCCCGTCAGCGCCTTGCTGGACACCCAGGCCATCGGTGCTGAGGATGCCGCCTCCATCGCTTTGTGGCAGGCGCATCAGCGCCGGATGGCCGAGGCCGCGGCCCGGGCCCGCGCACCTGCGCCTGATCTGAACGTCGCCTCCGCCGACCCCTATGCGCTGCGCTATGTTGCGGGGCTGTTCCTGGCGGTTGCGCTGCTGTTCGGCTCGATCTGGCAGGTGGCGTCGGTCCGGGATCTGGGCACGGGCGGCCCGGCAGCCCTGAACGGTCCCGCCTGGGAGGGCTGGGCTGAGCCGCCTGCCTATACACGCCTGCCGGTGCTCTATCTCAATGACCAGCCCGAAGGCGCGCTGAAACTGCCGGAGGGCAGCCGTGTCACCCTGCGCTTCTATGGCGAGGTGGGGGCGCTCACACTGTCGGAAACCGTCTCGGGCTCTGCCGCCGGTCAGCCGTCGGCGCCGGAGGGCGCAATGGCCTTTGATGTCACCCGCAACGGCGGGTTCGCCATCGAAGGCAGCGGCGGGCGCAGCTGGCAGGTCGAGGTGATCCCGGATCATCCGCCCGGGATTGCTGTCGCGGGCCAGCCGGAGCTGGAGAACGACGGTTACACCTCGCTCGCCTTCAGCGCCCGGGATGATTACGGCGTGGCCGGCGGGCAGGTGCGGATCACCCTGGATCTGGCCGCGGTGGAGCGGCAGCACGGTCTGGCCGCTGATCCCGACCCGCGCGAGGCGCTGGTGCTGGACCTGCCGCTGCCGCTGTCCGGATCCCGCGAGGAGTTCACCGAAAAGCTGATCGAGGATTTCGCTCAGCACCCCTGGGCCAATATGCCGGTGGTCTTCACCTTTTCCGCAATGGATGAGGCCGGTCAATCGGCTGCGGCGGCGGGCTTTGGCGCGGATATGGTCACCCGCCGCTTCTTTGACCCGCTGGCGGCGGCGGTGATCGAACAGCGCCGCGATCTGCTGTGGGCGCGCTCCAATGCGCCGCGGGTGGCGCAGATCCTGCGCACCCTGTCGCACCGGCCTGACGGCCTCTACCGTGATTACGGCGACTACCTGCGGCTGCGCACCATCCTGCGGCGGCTGGAAGGCTATACCGTGCAAGCCGCCATCCCTGAACCGCGCCAGGAGGAGATTGCCGCCGCGCTGTGGGATCTGGCGATCCAGCTGGAAGAGGGCGACGTGGGGGATGCGTTGGAGCGGATGCAGCGGGCGCAGGAGCGGCTGAGCCAGGCGATGCGCGACGGCGCCAGCGAGCAGGAGATCGCCCGGCTGATGCAGGAGCTGCGGGAGGCGACCCAGGACTATCTCCGCCAGCTCAGCCGCCAGGCTGAGGCGGATGGTGAAATGATGGATCCTGGCGACATGCCGGACAACATGATGACGCTCAGCCAGGATGACCTGCAGGCGATGATGGACCGCATCCAGGAGCTGATGGAGCAGGGCCGCATGGCCGAGGCCGAGCAGGCGCTGCGCGAGTTCCAGCAGATGATGGAAAACATGCGGATGACCCGCTCGCAGCAGGGCCAGGGCCAGGGCAACGAGGGCCGCGAGGCGATGGAGGGGCTGGCGGAAACCCTGCGCGAGCAGCAGGGACTGTCGGACCAGGCTTTCCGCGACCTGCAGGAACAGTTCAACCCCGGCGCCCGCAGCGGCGAGAGCCAGGGCAATGAGGGCCGCGACGGCGGTCTGGGCCGCGGCCAGAGCCACCAGGGCGGCGACCGCGGCGACGGCCAGGGCGGTGAAGGGGCCGAAAGCCGCAATCCCGATGGCCAGGGCGGCAACGGCCGCGAACAGCCGGGGCAGGGCGGCTCGCTGGCCGACCGGCAGCAGGCCCTGCGCCAGCAATTGCAGCAGCAGCGCGACGGGCTGCCCTATCTGGGCGGTGAGGCCGGCGAGGCCGCGCGCGAGGCGCTGGACCGGGCCGGCCGCGCCATGGAAGGGGCCGAAGATGCGCTGCGCGGCGGTGACAATGCCGAAGCCATCGACCGTCAGTCGGACGCCATGGAGGCGCTGCGCGAAGGGATGCGCAGCCTGGGCGAGGCGCTGGCGCAGCAGCAGCAGCCGGGGCAGCAGAACGGGCAGCAGCCCTCTGCCACAGCGCAGGGCGAACGGCTGGACCCGCTGGGCCGCAGCAACGGTTCAGTGAACGACGGCGGCAAGGTCGGCGAGGGCAATGCCTACCGCCGCGCCTGGGACCTGCTGGAGGACATCCGCCGCCGGGCTGGCGAACGGCAGCGCAGCGAGCGCGAACGCAGCTACCTGCAGCGGCTGCTGGACAGGTTCTGAGAACCGGCTGCCAGCAGCGCCGGGTGACTTGTTCCGTCTTAGAAGGAAGGGCTTGGACTTGCCCCGTTACTCTGCGCTGGCCTGGGGCTTTACCAGTGCATCCAGCCAAAGGCGTATCTGATCCACCCATCTGACATAGCTGCTGAGTGCGGAGTCCGCTTGCGGCACCTTCTCAGCTATCAGGCTGGCGTTGTCATAGACCATCACCATCACCAGCGCCGCAATCAGCGACAGCGAGAAGCCGCGGGCAAAACTGCTCTTGCGCCGCGCCGGCGGCGCGTCGTGGATAGCAAGCGGGACAGGGGCCGCGCTGCCGGCAGTACGCAGGGTGGAGTTGATCTCTTCGATGTCCGGCAGCAGCTCCTTGCGGGAACCGGTTTCGGCAGCGGCCAGCTGGCGCGGATCCTCGCCGCGCATCCGGGCCATCCGGTCGCGGGCCTGGCGGCTGCGGCGGGCGGCCTCGTCTTCGGGTGCGGTGGCTTCCTCCAGCCCCAGGTCGGGCTGCGTCTCCAGACTCTGGGTTTCCGCGGCCCGCAGCGAAGCTTCGCGCTCGGCTTCCTCGCGCAGGATGTCCGTCAGGGCAGGATCCAGCCCGCGCGAGCGTTGCGGCTGCGGTTCGGCCTGCTCAGCCGGAGTGTCTTCGGAACGCGCTGCCGGAACGTCCTCCTCGGCCTCAGCAAAAACGTCTTCGGAAGCTTCTTCGATGTCATCTTCCGCGCCGTGGCCCGCGGCATCGGTTTCCGGCATCGGCTGCCGGGCATGATCTGCGGCAGCATCAGGGGCGCTTGGCGGGCTGTCCGGCTCCGGGACTTCCGCCGCCGCCGCGGCTTCCTCTGGTGCCTGAGGCGCGCTGTCCTCCGGGAAATCATGCGCCGGTGTTTCTGCCGCCGCGCTGCCGGCGGCTGTCTGGAACCAGGTCTGGCCGCAGTTGGAACATTGCACATCCCGCCCTTCGGCTGGGATCACATCCTCCGGCACTTCATATTCGGCTGCGCAATTCGGGCAGGTCAGGCGCATCATGCTCTCCTCGGCACCATCCTGCCGTGCATCTTCCGGCAGGTTGTTTTTTAAGGGATTATATGCATCCCCCGCTGCTGGCGAAAGTGGCAATTGCCGCTGCCGGCCGGACCTTGAGGCGGCGGCGGCTTCCGGGCAACAGAGCCCCCATTGAAACTGCGGCCCCCTTGGGGCAAAACACCGGAGCAAAATACCGGGGCGCAAGTTTGAGGCGCATTCAGGGGGCGGCAGTGATCGAGCTGGAAAATGTGGGCTACAACTACGGCGGCGGCGAGCTGCTGGATGCCGTGTCGGTGCAGCTGGCGCCGGGCTCCTTCCATTTTCTGACCGGGCCGTCCGGAGCGGGCAAGACCACGCTGCTGAAACTCTGCTACGGCGCGCTGACCCCGACATCAGGGCGGGTGCGCGCGTTCAACATGGATGTGCACGGTCTGGACCGCGACCAGATGGCCTATCTGCGCCGCCGTGTCGGCGTGGTGCATCAGGACTGCCGGTTTCTGGACCACCTGCCTGTGATCGAGAACATCGCCCTGCCGCTGCTGGTCTCGGGCCGCGAGCTGAACCACGAGGAGGCCAACCTGAGCGAGCTTCTGAGTTGGGTCGGCCTGTCGGAACGCGCCCATGCGCTGCCGCCGGAGCTGTCGGGCGGTGAACGCCAGCGGGCGGCGCTGGCGCGGTCGGTGATCCTGTCGCCGGATGTGATCATCGCCGATGAGCCCACCGGCAACGTCGACTGGGAAATGTCGCAGCGGCTGCTGCAGCTCCTGGTCGAGCTGAACCGGATGGGCAAGACGATCCTGGTCGCCACCCACGACCTGTCGCTGATCCGTGCCGCCAAGAACCAGGTGCAGGCGCGGGTGCTGCGGATCTCCAACCGGCAATTGCAGCTGGCGGGGGCGGATCTATGACCGACAGTAAGCTGAGCAAGCTGATCCTGGGCGACACCCAGGCCAACCGAGTGGTGCCGCCGACCGGTTTTACCGCGCAGCTGACGGTGTTCGTCGCAGGTGCTATGGCGTTCCTGGCGGTGTTTGCGCTGGCCCTGTCAATGGCCTCGGGCCGCCTGGCCGACCGCTGGGCCTCGGAGCTGGCGCGCGCGGCCACGCTGCGCATCAACGCGCCGGCAGAGCAGCGCGCGGCACAGACCGAGGCGGCGCTGGAAATCCTGCGCCAGACGCCGGGGGTGGCCACCGCCCGCGCCCTGAGCGGTGAGGAGCAGGCGGCGCTGCTGGCGCCCTGGTTCGGCTCCAGCCTGCCAGCGGGCAGCCTGCCGCTGCCGCAGCTGATCGAGGTGACCGCGGATGATCCCGGTTATGACGCCCAGGGGCTTCGGCTGCGGCTGCAGGCCGAGGTGCCCGGCGCGGTGCTGGACGATCACACCCGCTGGCGCGAGCCGCTGGTGGATGCGGCGCGCTCGCTGCGCCGGCTGGCCTGGGTGTCGATCCTGCTGATCGGCGGCGCAACGGCGGCGATGATCACCCTCGCCGCCAATGCGGCACTGGCCGCCAATGCGCAGGTTATCGAAGTGCTGCGCCTGGTCGGGGCGCTGGACAGCTATATCGCCCAGGCCTTCATCCGCCGCTTTACCCTGCGGGCGCTGACCGGCGCCGCAGCGGGGGTGGCATTGGGCATGATCGGGGTCTGGCTGATGCCGGAAGCCTCGGATGAGGGCGGCTTCCTCACCGGCCTTGGCTTTCAGGGCTGGGGCTGGCTGGTGCCGCTCCTTATCCCGCCGCTGGGCGCGCTGGTGGCCTTTGCCGCCACCACCCGTGCCGCCACCAAACGTTTGGGAGAACTGTCTTGAAGAACCCGGTCCAATGGTTGCGCTCCTTTGTGTTCATCGTGCAGATGTATCTGGCGATGCTGGTGCTGGGCGTCGTGTTCGCACCTTGGGCGATGGCTTCGCCGAGGGGGGCCCGCACGGCCTGCAAGAGCTTTGCCCGCTGGGCGCTGTGGACTGCCCGCTGGATGGTTGGCATCCGCACCGAGGTGCGCGGCCAGGTGCCAACCGGCGAGGTGATCGTCGCGGCCAAGCACCAGAGCTTTCTGGACATCCTGATCATCTTCAATGCGGTGCCGTCCGCCCGTTTTATCATGAAGCGCGAACTGATGTGGACGCCTGTAATTGGCGTCTATGCCAAGCGTCTGGGCTGCGTGCCGGTGAACCGCGGCAAACGCGGCGCAGCGATTGCCAAGATGGTCAAGGACGTGGCGCTGCAAAGCCACGTGCCGGGCCAGCTGATCATCTATTCCCAGGGCACCCGTGTGGCGCCCGGTGCCCGCAAACCCTACAAGATCGGCACCGCGGTGCTGTACGAGGGCCTGGACCAGCCCTGCGTCCCGGCTGCCACCAATGTCGGCGTGTTCTGGCCGCGTACCGGGATTTACCGCAAGCCGGGCCTGGCAGTGGTGGAGTTCCTCGACCCGATGCAGCCGGGAATGGACCGGGAAGACTTCATGGCGCAGCTGGAAAACCGGGTGGAGCAGCGCTCGGACGAATTGATGAGAGAAGCGGGATTTGAACCGGATGCAATACCTCAGCAGCATTGAAGATCTGGAGGCGCTTTACGGGGAACCGGGAGCGCCTTCTTTACGTAAGGTGGCGCGGCAGCTGACACCGCTTTACCGCAAATGGATCATGGCGTCGAAACTGTGCATGCTGGCGACCGTCGGCCCGGAAGGAACCGACGACAGCCCGCGCGGCGATGACGGCCCGGTGGTGCAGGAGCTGGATCCGGGCACCCTCGCGCTGCCTGACTGGCGCGGCAACAACCGGCTGGACAGCTTGCGCAACATCGTGCGCGACGGGCGCGTTTCGCTGATGTTCCTGGTGCCGGGATCGAACAACGTGGTGCGCGTCAATGGCACTGCCCGGCTGACCGCCGACCCGGATCTGCGCGCGCGTTTCGGGAAGAACGGCAAGCTGCCCGCCACGGTGATCGTGATCTCGATCGGTGAGATTTATTCTCAATGCGCCCGTGCCCTGCTGCGGGCGGGCACCTGGAGCGGCACCGACGAAAGCGCCGGCCTGCCGACCATGGGCGAGATCCTGGCCGAACAGACGGCTGGCGAGGAAGGCGGGGCTGAGTACGATCAAAGCTGGAGCGCCCGGGCCGCCAAAACCATGTGGTGAGCCGACGGCGGGGCGCTCAAGGACGTTCGAACATCCTTTGGCAAAATTCTTTGAAGAATTTTGCAGCCAGTGAGGCTGCGCCCCCTGGCTGCCTGTTGCGCTGCCGGTGAGCGGCCTGTCAGCTGATGACCTCGCCAATCAGCATCTGGGGCTTCACATCGGTGAAGTTCGGGATGTCCTCCAGCGCGGGGCCTGCGGCCTTCATCGCGGCGTCCATGGCGGCCTGGTCGGCAAAGGTCATCGTGGCAATGGCATAAAACGGTGCCGGCTTGTCCGGCCCCCCCGCCAGCCCTTTGGTGACCACAAGCGTCTGGATGCGCGCGCCCATAGTCTCTTCTACGATCTTCAAATGGGTGTCCGCATAATAGGCGTGGTCGAAGTTGGTGCCCTCTGTGACGGGGTAGATGACTTGCAGTGAAACGGCCATGGCAGTGCCTCCGGCGGGTTGAAATCCAGGAGCAGTAAAGAGGCAAAGGCGCAGCTTGCCAAATGAAAAAGGGCAGCTGCGGCGAGCTGCCCTCCGGTGTTTTCAATCCTGCCCGGCTCAGCTGTGGATCGGCCCGTCGCCGCAGGCCAGCGCGGCCTCGCGCACGGCTTCCGAGTAGGTCGGATGCGCGTGGCAGGTCAGCGCCACATCCTCAGCCGAAGCGCCGAATTCCATCGCCACGCACAGCTCGTGGATCAGGTCGCCCGCCGCCGGGCCGATGATCGCTGCGCCCAGGATGCGGTCGGTTTCCTTGTCGGCGATGATCTTGACGAAACCGCCCTCGGCCTGGTGCACCGCCTTGGCGCGGGCGTTGCCCATGAACATGAACTTGCCGACCTTGATCTTCTTCCCCTCGGCTTTCAGCGCGTCCTCGGTCGCGCCCACGGTGGCCACTTCCGGCGTGGTGTAGACGACGCCCGGAATGACGCCATAGTTCACGTGGCCGTGCTTGCCCGCGATCACCTCGGCCACGGCCATGCCCTCATCCTCGGCCTTGTGGGCCAGCATCGGGCCTTCGATCACATCGCCGATGGCATAGATGCCCTTGATGTTGGTGGCCCAATGGCCGTCAGTAGCGATCTGGCCGCGTTCGGTCATCTTGATGCCCAGATCGTCCAGCCCCAGGCCTTCGCTATAGGGTTTGCGGCCCGTGGCGACCAGCACCACATCGGCGTCCAGCGTGACCTCGTCGCCGCCCTTCTTGGGCTGGTATTTCACCTTGGCCTTGGTTTTGGAGGTTTCCACCCCCTGAACGGCAGCCCCCAGGATGATGTTGAGGCCCTGTTTCTCCAGGATCCGCTTGAAGGAGCGCTGCACGTCCTTGTCCATGCCGGGGCAGACCGCGTCCATGTATTCCACCACGGTCACCTCGGAGCCGAGGCGGGCATAGACCGAGCCCAGCTCCAGTCCGATCACGCCGGCGCCGATCACCGCCAGTTTCTTGGGGATCTTCGGCAGTTCCAGCGCGCCGGTGGAGGAGACCACGATCTTCTCGTCGATCTCCACGCCCGGAATGGAGGCGGGGACCGAGCCGGAAGCGATCACGATGTTCTTGGCCTCATGCACGTCGTCGCCGACCTGCACCTTGCCCGCCGCGGGGATCGAGGCCCAGCCCTTGATCCAGTCGATCTTGTTCTTCTTGAACAGGAATTCGATGCCGCCGGTGTTCTGGCCGATCACCTCGTCCTTGTAGGCCTTCATCTGGTCCCAATCGACCGACGGCGATTTGCCCTTGAGGCCCATATGGGCAAAGTTGTGCTCTGCCTCATGCAGCAGGTGGGTCGAGTGCAGCAGCGCCTTGGAGGGGATGCAGCCCACGTTCAGGCAGGTGCCGCCCAAGGTCTCGCGGCCTTCGACCACCGCTGTTTTCAGGCCCAGCTGGGCACAGCGGATGGCGCAGACATAGCCGCCGGGGCCGGCGCCGATTACGATGACGTCATATTGGGACATAAGTCGGTTTCCTCTTTTGGCCCCGGCTCCGTTCTTTGTCGGAATGCGTGCTTGGGGATAGTTAATGTGTGATCAAACTGGGGTCAGCATTTTGATCGAGATATTGGTGACCCCGTCGCGTTCAAGGTGCATTGCCAATTCTTCCGAGCCGAAGAAGGCGCGGGCCTTTTCCAGGTCGGTGATCGCGAACAGCGCCACGGCGTGGTTCTTGCGGTCCGGATCGCTCCAGACATTCATGTCGGTGATGCCCGAGGCCTGACGGTTGCGCTTGTCCTGCCGGAACACGGTGAGCCAGGCGTCGAAATCGGCCACATCGGCCTGCCAGAGTACATGGGTTGCCATAGGTGTTACTCCTTTATCCTTGATGGAGGCAGGATGCCCCGGATTGGCTGGAGAGCGCTTTGATACCACTCAATAAAGGTGGAGCCAGCGGCAAGGTTTGCGGACTGGGGGCGCTGCCCCCGGCCCTGGCGGGCCTCCCCCGGAGTATTTGGGCAAAGGTGAAAGCTCATGCGAGGAGCACCCCCGCGAGCATCGCGGCAAGGCCGCTGGTGGCGATGAGCCAGATTGCGGTGCGCAGGTAGGGCACTCCGCTGAGGTAGGCGGGCAGGTAGAAGGCGCGGCCGGCGAGGTAAGTGTAGATGCCGCCGGTGATTAGCGCGCTGTGCAGGCCAGCCAGTTTCGCGACCAGCGCCAGGCAGATGAAGACCGGGGCGGTTTCCAGGAAATTGGTGAAGGCGCGCCGGGCCCGGCCCGCCAGCGCGCTGCGGCTGACAGCGGTGTCGCGCGGGCCAGAGGTCCAGGCGTTGCCCACCGAAAGCTTCAAGAGGAAGCTGTCGCAGCTCACGTGGATCAGGGCGAGGATCGAGAGGCAGACAAGGCCCCAGAGCGGGAGGGTCATGGGAATTGGCCATCTTCAAGTTTGACGCTCTTGACCTCTTCCCGGCGACCGTTGATGGCACTTATCACGCTGAAAATCGTTATCATCATCAAAGGCAAGGCACCGAAAGTTGGTGCACCTTTTTTCGGGCCTTCAGTTGTCACCCAGCCCAACCAGCTAAATGCGATTGAGATGAGCACCATTACAGAGAAAAAAATGGGCACGACTACTAGGAAGAAACGCCAATGGCGGGATTTTCCGGTCAGATAGAGGTGTGTGCCGCAGGTTCCGCAAAGGTGAAAATCGGTCTTATTCACACCCCTCCAAGGGTTTGTCCGCATCATAGCCAGTGTTGATTGAATGCGTCCACAATCGGGGCATTTAATACCGCACCAGCGCGCCCAAAAGCTGGGTCTTTCACCAATCTTGGGCGCGCTGATTTTGTAGGGCTGGCTAGGCTTTCCCCTCAAAGGTTTACAGGTCCATCAGCAAACGCCGCGGATCCTCCAGCGCTTCCTTGACGCGGACCAGGAAGGTCACGGCGCCCTTGCCGTCGACGATGCGGTGGTCGTAGCTCAGCGCCAGGTACATCATCGGGCGGATCTTGATCTCGCCGTTCACAACCATCGGGCGGTCCTGGATCTTGTGCATGCCGAGGATGCCGGACTGCGGCGGGTTCAGGATCGGCGAGGACATCAGCGAGCCGTAGACGCCGCCGTTGGAGATGGTGAAGGTGCCGCCCTGCATTTCCGCCATGCTGAGCTTGCCGTCACGGGCGCGCTTGCCCTTCTCGGAGATCGCCTTTTCGATCTCGGCAAAGGACATCCGGTCGGCATCGCGGATCACCGGCACCACCAGGCCCTGCGGGGTGCCTGCGGCGACGCCCATGTGCACGAAGTTCTTGTAGACGATGTCGGTGCCGTCGATCTCGGCGTTGACTTCCGGCACTTCCTTCAGCGCGTGGCAGCAGGCCTTGGTGAAGAAGGACATGAAGCCGAGACGCACGCCGTGCTTCTTCTCGAACTGATCCTTGTACTGGTTGCGCAGCGCCATCACCTCGGTCATGTCCACCTCGTTGTAGGTGGTCAGGATCGCGGCGGTGTTCTGGGCGTCCTTCAGGCGCTTGGCGATGGTCTGGCGCAGGCGGGTCATCTTGACCCGCTCCTCGCGCGCGGCGTCGTCTGCAGTGACCGGGCCGCGCACCTGGGCCGGTGCCGGGGCAGACGCCGGTGCGGACTTGGCGGCGGCGAGGGCGGCCGCGACGTCTTCCTTCATGATGCGCCCGTCGCGCCCGGTTCCCTTGACCTGGCTGGCGTCGATGCCGGCTTCTGCCATCGCCTTTTCCGCCGAGGGGGCGTTTTTGACGCCTGCGCCAGGGCCGGTATAGGTGCCGCTGGCAGCTTCTGCGGCGGGTCCGGCATCCGTGCCGCCTGCTGCCGCAGCTTCACCCGCCGACATGACGGCCAGCTTGCCGCCGGCGTTCACGGTCGCGCCTTCCTCGGCCAGGATTTCGGTCAGCACGCCGGCTGCAGGCGCGGGCACCTCGACGGACACCTTGTCGGTTTCCAGCTCGCACAGCATCTCGTCCTGCGCGACGCTGTCGCCCACCTTCTTGAACCAGGAGGAGACGGTGGCCTCGGAAACGGACTCGCCAAGCGCGGGAACCATGACCGGCACCGGGGCGCTGCCGCCGCCGGAGGACGCATCGGCCTGGGCCGGTGCCTCCGACGGTTTGCTTGCAGGCGCGGCCGGGGCCGCGGCGGCGCCGTTGGCCTCGGTCAGGGTGGCCAGCAGGGCATCAACGCCGACGGTCTCGCCCTCACCGGCGACGATCTCGCCCAGGGTGCCGGCCGCAGGGGAGGGCACCTCAACGGTCACCTTGTCGGTTTCCAGCTCGCAGAGCATTTCATCGGCGGAAACGGCGTCGCCGGGTTTTTTGAACCAGGTGGCCACGGTGGCCTCGGTCACGGATTTGCCCAGGGTGGGTACGCGGACTTCGGTTGTCATGTCTCTTTATCCTCAGATGCTCAGCGCTTCGTTCACGAGGGCTGCTTGTTGGGCTTTGTGTTCGCTGGCCAGGCCGGTTGCGGGCGAGGCCGAGGTGGCGCGGCCGGCATAGAGCGGCCGGGTGTGCTTGGCGCCGATGCGGGTCAGCACCCATTCGATGTTGGGTTCGATGAAGGTCCAGGCGCCCTGGTTCTTGGGCTCTTCCTGGCACCAGACCATTTCCGCCTGCTTGAAGCGTTCCAGCTCCTTCACCATCGAGATCGCCGGGAACGGATAGAACTGCTCCACCCGCATCAGGTAGACATCGTCGATGCCGCGGGCGTCGCGTTCCTCCAGCAGGTCGTAGTAGACCTTGCCCGAGCACATGACGACGCGCTTGATCTTGTCGTCGGCGACCAGCTGGGTGTCGGAGTTGCCTTTCTGGGCGTCATCCCACAGCACCCGGTGGAAGCTGGAACCGGTGGTGAAATCCTCGGCGCTGCTGACCGCCAGCTTGTGGCGCAGCAGCGATTTCGGCGTCATCAGAACCAACGGCTTGCGGAAGGTGCGGTGCAGCTGGCGGCGCAGGATGTGGAAGTAGTTCGCAGGCGTGGTGCAGTTGGCCACGATCCAGTTGTCCTGGCCGCACATCTGCAGGAACCGCTCCAGGCGGGCGGAGGAGTGCTCCGGCCCCTGGCCCTCGAACCCGTGGGGCAGCAGGCAGACCAGGCCGGACATCCGCAGCCATTTGCTCTCGCCGGAGGAGATGAACTGGTCGAACATGATCTGGGCGCCGTTGGCGAAGTCGCCGAACTGGGCTTCCCAGAGCGTCAGCGCGTTGGGTTCCGCCAGCGAGTAGCCGTATTCAAAGCCCAGCACCGCGTATTCGCTGAGCGCCGAGTTGATCACCTCATACTGGGCCTGGCCCGCGCGGATGTTGTTGAGCGGGTAGTAGCGCTCCTCGGTCTCCTGGTTGACGATGCCGGAATGGCGCTGCGAGAAGGTGCCGCGGGTGGCGTCCTGGCCTGCCAGCCGCACCGGGTAGCCTTCCAGCATCAGTGAACCAAACGCGAGCGCCTCACCGGTGGCCCAGTCAAAGCCTTCGCCGTTCGCGAACATTTTGCCGCGCGCGTCCAGGAAGCGGCCAACGGTGCGGTGCTGCGGGAAGCCCTCCGGCACCTGGCTCAGCGCTTTGCCGATTTCGGACAGTGTCTCAGGCTCGATCGCGGTGCGGCCGCGCTGGTAGTCGGCGTCCTTCTTGTCGAGATGCGACCAGCGCCCGTCCAGCCAGTCGGCCTTGTTGGGCTTGTAGTCCTTGCCGGCTTCGAACTCCTCGTTCAGATGCGCCTGGAAGGCGGCCTTCATGTCCTCGATCTCGCCCTCGGGGATCAGACCGTCCTTGACCAGCCGGTCGGTGTAGAGGGTGAGGGTGGTCTTGTGGCCCTTGATCTTCTTGTACATCAAGGGGTTGGTGAACATCGGCTCGTCGCCTTCGTTGTGACCGAAGCGGCGGTAGCAGAAGATGTCGATGACCACGTCCTTGTGGAATTTCTGGCGGAATTCGGTCGCCACCTTCGCGGCATGCACCACCGCTTCCGGGTCGTCGCCGTTCACGTGGAAGATCGGCGCCTCAACCACCAGCGCGTTGTCGGTGGGGTAGGGGGAGGAGCGCGAGAAATGCGGCGCGGTGGTGAAGCCGATCTGGTTGTTTACCACGATATGCATGGTGCCGCCGGTGCGGTGGCCGCGCAGGCCCGACAGCGCAAAGCATTCCGCCACCACGCCTTGGCCGGCAAAGGCCGCGTCGCCGTGCAGCAGGATCGGCAGCACCTGGGTGCGCTCGCCGTCGCCCAGCTGGTCCTGCTTGGCGCGGACCTTGCCCAGAACCACCGGGTTCACCGCCTCAAGGTGCGAGGGGTTGGCGGTCAGCGAAAGGTGCACACTGTTGCCGTCGAACTCGCGGTCGGAGGAGGCGCCGAGGTGGTATTTCACGTCGCCGGAGCCGTCCACGTCTTCGGGTTTGAAGCTGCCGCCCTGGAATTCGTTGAAGATCGCCCGGTAGGGCTTCTGCATCACGTTGGCGAGGATGTTCAGGCGGCCGCGGTGCGGCATGCCGATCACGATGTCCTTCACACCCAGCGCGCCGCCGCGCTTGATGATCTGTTCCATCGCCGGGATCAGGCTTTCACCGCCATCAAGGCCGAAACGCTTGGTGCCGGTGTATTTGACGTGCAGGAATTTCTCGAAGCCCTCGGCCTCGACCATCTTGTTGAGGATCGCCTTGCGGCCCTCGCGGGTGAAGGTGATTTCCTTGTCATAGCCCTCGATCCGCTCTTTCAGCCAGGCGGATTGCTCAGGGTCGGAAATGTGCATGTACTGCAGCGCAAAGGTGCCGCAATAGGTGCGCTTCACGATGTCGACGATCTGGCGCATGGTCGCGACCTGCAGGCCGAGCACATTGTCAATGAAGATCGGCCGGTCCATGTCGCCGCCGGTGAAGCCGTAGCTCTTGGGGTCCAGCTCAGGGTGCGGGGTGGCGGCACGCATGCCCAGCGGGTCGAGATCCGCCGCCAGGTGGCCGCGGATCCGGTAGGCGCGGATCAGCATCAGGGCGCGGATCGAGTCCAGCACCGCGCGCTGCACCTGATCGTCGGTCAGCTCAACGCCCTTGGCGGCGGCCTTTTCCTTGATCTTCTTGCCTGCCGCCTTGGCCTCAGCCGGGGCGGGCCAGTCGCCGGTCAGCGCGCCTGTCAGGTCATCGGCGGGCATCGGCGGCCAGTCATTGCGCGCCCAGGAAGGGCCAGAGGCCTCGGCCTTCACGTCGAGCTCGGCATCGCCCATCTGGCGGAAGAACTCCGCCCAGGCGGCATCCACCGCGTTCGGGTCATTGGCGTACTGGGCATAGAGTTGCTCCAGGTACTCCGCATTGTGCCCCTGCATGAAGGAGGAGGCGCGGAAGAGGTCGTTGGGGCTTTGTTCGGTCATTTTGGTGCCTCTTGCGGGTTGGGACCGTATTTGTTCTGGCCTTAGGCCACTCCCGGCAGGGTGGTGCGCAGGAGTTTCAATTGGATGAATGTGCCGCAGAACCTTGCGGCCAATCCGGTGGGGCGCACCGGATTGGCGGCGAGGTCCTTAATTATATGTGCTGCCCTGGCAGGAGGGGATGCCCGGCGGAGGCCGCCGGGCATTGTCCGCTTTGTGGTATGCAAAGCGGAAAGAGGCATTACTTGCCGATCGCTTTCAGAACCGCTTCGCCAAGGCCGGCCGGGCTTTCGGCGACCACGATGCCTGCGGATTTCATCGCTTCGATCTTGTCCTCGGCGCCGCCCTTGCCGCCGGCGACAATCGCGCCCGCGTGGCCCATGCGGCGGCCCGGAGGGGCGGTGCGCCCGGCGATGAAGCCTGCAACCGGCTTCTTGCGGCCCTTCTTGGCCTCATCGGCCAGGAACTGCGCGGCCTCTTCTTCGGCAGAGCCGCCGATTTCGCCGATCATGATGATGCTCTCGGTCTCGTCATCGGCCAGGAACCATTCCAGCACGTCGATATGCTCGGTGCCCTTGATCGGGTCGCCGCCGATAC
The DNA here is from genome assembly GCF_056158685.1 of Leisingera sp. ABM4_103. NCBI lineage: Bacteria > Pseudomonadati > Pseudomonadota > Alphaproteobacteria > Rhodobacterales > Roseobacteraceae > Leisingera > Leisingera sp. ABM4_103. The sequence goes on from NZ_JBSWTU010000005.1 coordinate 2,231,506, forward strand.
CGACACAGGTGGACTGGCCCAGGCCAACGTCGGTTGTCTGTTTCACGGCCTCGTAGGTAAGCGTGCCGGAGCGCGATACAACCCCGACGGTGCCGCGCTTGTGGATGTGGCCGGGCATGATGCCGATCTTGCAGGCGTCGGGCGTAATCACGCCGGGGCAGTTGGGGCCGATCAGCACCGACTTGGAGTTCTCCAGCGCCCGCTTCACCTTCATCATGTCGAGAACCGGGATGCCCTCGGTGATCGCCACGATCACTTCCATCTCGGCGTCGATGGCTTCCAGGATCGAATCCGCGGCGAACGGCGGCGGCACGTAGATGACAGAGGCGTTGGCCTCGGTTTTGGCCTTGGCTTCATGCACGGAGTTGAAGACCGGCAGGTTCAGGTGTGTCTGGCCGCCTTTGCCGGGGGTCACGCCGCCGACCATCTTGGTGCCGTAGGCGATGGCCTGTTCGGAGTGGAAAGTGCCCTGCGAGCCGGTGAAGCCCTGACAGATGACCTTGGTGTTTTCGTCGATGAGGACTGCCATGTTTTTGGTTCCTTCAAGCGGTATGTGTGTGTTGGGTCTGCGGGGTGGCCAGAGAACGGCCGTCGAAGCGGATTTTTTCGAGAGTGGCCCGCCCCAAGACCACACTGGGAAGTATTCGGAAGCCGCCGCGGAACTCGTAAATCCCGCGCCGGAATTTCTGGCGGACCAGCGGCCAGCCCTTGGGCCGGTGGCGCGCCGGGCCGATGGCGTGCTCGTCCGGGGCCTCGTTGCCCTGTTCGGCAAGCGCCGGCTGGACCTGATAAACCTTGATGCCGCGCGCAGGCAGCGAGGCGTCAAAGTTGAACAGGAGGTTGTCCAGCGTGATTTCGAACGGGCGGCTGTCCAGCAGGTGCTGCGCCGCCCGGCGGGAGATCACATAGGCCGCACCGCCTGCGTGGCGGGACAGCAGCTGGCGCACCTCGCGGCCCAGATGGGTGAAGCCGTCCCTGCCAAGCGCCACCTGCAGCTTGCGGCTGCGCCAGCGTTCGAACTTGACGATGCCGGCATCCTGCGGCCACCAGGAGAGATCCGCCAGCCAGGCGCCGGTGTCGGGCGACAGGAAGACGTCATCCTCCAGGATCAGCGCCACATCGGCGTCTGACGCCAGGAACGCCTCCCAGGCCTTGGCATGGCTCAGGGTGCAGGCCATGTCCTTGGTCTGGAAGTAGCCCCAGTTGCCCTCAGGCCGGCACTGCTGCAGCATCTCTTCGCGGCTGACTTGGGTGCTGTCCACCGCGTCAATGCGCACAGCCGAGAGCCCGGCCTGATCCAGCTCGCGCTGCATCAGCTCCGCCCGGCCCGTCGCCTGCTGCAAGCCTATGAGGTAGACAGCCGCCTTCACCGGATCTGGCCCTTAGCCCTTAACCGCCTTCACGATCTTCTCGGCGCCGTCCTTGAGGTCGTCGGCGGCGATCACGTCGAGGCCGGAGGTGTTGATGATCTCCTTGCCTTTCTCGACGTTGGTGCCTTCAAGGCGGACCACCAGCGGCACCTTCAGGCCGACTTCCTTGACCGCGGCAACCACGCCCTCGGCGATCACATCGCAGCGCATGATGCCGCCGAAGATGTTGACCAGGATGCCTTTGACGTTTTCGTCGGAGGTGATGATCTTGAACGCTTCGGTCACCTTTTCCTTGGTGGCGCCGCCGCCCACGTCGAGGAAGTTGGCAGGCTCGGCACCATACAGCTTGATGATGTCCATGGTGGCCATCGCCAGGCCCGCACCGTTCACCATGCAGCCGATCTCACCGTCCAGCGCGATGTAGTTCAGGTCGTATTTGGAGGCTTCCAGCTCTTTCGGGTCTTCTTCGGTGGTGTCGCGCAGCTCGGCGACGTCGGCATGGCGGTAGACCGCGTTGCCGTCAAAGCCGACCTTTGCGTCCAGCACCTTGAGGTTGCCGTCGTCGCTGACGATCAGCGGGTTGATCTCCAGCATCTCCATGTCCTTCTCGACGAAGGCTTTGTAGAGCTGGCCCATCAGCTTGACGCACTGCTTGACCTGCTGGCCTTCGAGACCCAGCGAGAACGCGATGCGGCGGCCGTGGTAGGCCTGGTAGCCGGTGGCCGGATCAACGGAGAAGGACAGGATCTTTTCCGGGGTGGCGGCGGCCACTTCCTCGATGTCCATGCCGCCCTCGGTGGAGCAGACAAAGGAGATGCGCGAGGTCTGGCGGTCGACCAGCAGCGCCAGGTACAGTTCACGCTCGATGCCGGAGCCGGCCTTGATGTAGATGCGGTTCACCTGCTTGCCCGCCGGGCCGGTCTGATGCGTGACCAGGGTGCGGCCCAGCATCTTCTTGGCTTCTTCGGCAGCTTCCTCCACCGATTTGGTCAGGCGCACGCCGCCTTTTTCGCCGGCATCGGCTTCCTTGAAGGAGCCTTTGCCGCGGCCGCCTGCGTGGATCTGTGCCTTCACGACCCACAGCGGTCCGTCGAGCTCACCGGCGGCGGTTTTGGCTTCCTCGGCCCGCAGCACCACGCGTCCGTCGGACACCGGTGCGCCGTAGTTGCGAAGAAGGGCTTTGGCCTGATATTCGTGGATGTTCATCTGAAACTGTCCCGTCTGGCTGCAATTGTCTGCTGTTCAATAGGCCGTGTTAAAGCCAAGTGTTAAAGGCTTATTTGACGGGAGGCGGGGAAATGGTGAAGATTTTCAGGTTTTGTGATCACAGGTTTTGGGGGTGTGATCACAATTTACCGGAGGCTTAACGGCGGTGATTCGAGCCTTGGCCGGAAGGCCGCCGCCGCCGCATCATAGGCCAAAAGCGTCAGCCGCCGGACCGGGACGCTGCGGCAAAAGAAAAGGGCCCGCCAGATGCGGGCCCTTTGAGCTGTCGCTCGATGCTGTGCTTAGGCCAGGGAGCTGTCGATGCCCTTGCAGGCCTCGACCAGGCCTTTCACCGCGTTGACCGAGTTGTCGAACATGGTCTGCTCTTCTTCGGTCAGCTGGATGTCGACGATCTTCTCGATGCCGCCGGCGCCGATCACGGTGGGTACGCCCACATACATGTCGCTGACGCCGATCTCACCGGTGCAATAGGCGGCGCAGGGCAGCACGCGCTTCTGGTCTTTCAGGTAGGCTTCGGCCATTTCGATCGCCGAGGTCGCCGGCGCATAGAAGGCGGAGCCGGTTTTCAGCAGGCCGACGATTTCGGCGCCGCCGTCACGGGTGCGTTGCACGATGGCGTCGAGTTTGTCCTGGGTGGTCCAGCCCATCTTGACCAGGTCGGGCAGCGGGATGCCGGCCACGGTGGAGTAGCGCACCGACGGCACCATGGTGTCGCCGTGGCCGCCCAGCACGAATGCGGTGACGTCTTTCATGGAGACGCCGAATTCCTCGGCCAGGAAGTGGCGGAAGCGGGCGGAGTCCAGCACGCCGGCCATGCCGCAAACCTTGTTGTGGGGCAGGCCGGAGAACTCGCGCAGGGCCCAGACCATCGCGTCCAGCGGGTTGGTGATGCAGATCACGAAAGCGTCCGGCGCGTGGTCGCGGATGCCTTCACCCACGGATTTCATCACCTTGAGGTTGATGCCCAGCAGGTCGTCGCGGCTCATGCCCGGCTTGCGCGGCACGCCGGCGGTCACGATGCAGACGTCGGCGCCTGCGATGTCCTCATAGGACTGGGTGCCCTTCAGCGAGGCGTCGAAGCCCTCGGACGGACCGGATTCCGCGATGTCCAGCGCTTTGCCTTCGGGGGTGCCTTCGGCGATGTCGAAAAGAACAACGTCGCCCAGTTCCTTGAGGGCTGCGAGGTGCGCGAGGGTGCCGCCGATCTGACCTGCGCCGATGAGGGCGATTTTGGGTCGTGCCATTGGTAAATGTCTCCGGTCCGGTTGAAATTTCCTGATGCCTACGGCGTAAACCCGGGCCGTGCAAGGGTTCTGCGCTGCGGCATAGGGTGCGGTATACTTGCGTATGCCGAGGTGATACCGCTAAACGGTCTTTAATTCAGGGCTTTCAGGGGCGGGCTATGGCGGCATTTGATGCGATGTTTTTCGTTTTTGCCATTCCTGCGGTCGTTTTTGCGGGCGTCTCCAAGGGCGGTTTCGGTTCCGGCGCGGCCTTTGCTTCGGCGGCGATTCTGGCGCTGGTGCTGGAGCCGGGAATGGCGCTGGCGCTGATGCTTCCGCTGTTGATGCTGATCGACGTGGCGACGCTGAAACCCTATTGGGGGCGCTGGAATCTGGGCGCCGCACTGCTGCTGATAGCGGGCGGGCTGCCGGGGGTGGCGCTGGGGGCGTGGCTTTACACCTCGGTCGATGCCGATGCGATGCGGGTGCTGATCGGCGCGGTGGCGGTGGGGTTCGTGCTGTGGCAGCTGCGCGCCCGGCTTGGGTTGCGGGCCGTGGCGGCGCGGCCGCTTTCGCGCCTTGCAGGTCTCGCTGCCGGTCTGGCAGTGGGGTTTACCAGTTTTGTCAGCCATGCCGGCGGGCCGCCGGCGGCGGTCTATCTCCTCAGCCTGAGGTTACGGAAGACTGAGTATCAGGCCAGCACGGTGCTGATTTTCTGGGCGATCAACATTGCCAAGGCGGTGCCCTATGCCGCGCTGGGGCTGTTCACACGTGAAACGCTGATGCTGGATCTGATGCTGGCGCCCTTTGCGCTGCTCGGGGCCTGGCTGGGGGTGAAGATGCATCACAGCATCCCGGAGCGCTGGTTCTTTGCGCTGACCTATGTGCTGCTGATGGTGACCGGCAGCAAGCTGATCTGGGACGGGCTGGCCTGAAGCCCCCTTCAGGCGCAGCCCGCCGTGGCGTCCCCGGCCACTGTAACCGCGGCCTGGAAACCTGCCTCAATAACTGCTCAGACGTCGCTGTCTGCTTTTGGCAGTGCTTCTGCAAGCACCTCATAAGACTGGCCGGAGGCGACCAGGCAGGTCATCCCGTTGGGAGTGGTCACGGTGATGGTCCAACTGCCGGTTTCGTCCGACGCAAAGGTTTCCATCACCATGCCTTGCTGGCCCATGCCGATGCTTTGGCGGCTTTCGCCGTATTTCTCGGCCAGGCGTTTCACCACCGCATCGCGGGGGGCGCAATTGCGGCTTTGCGCGGCGGCGGGGGCCGCGGCCAGAGTGACGGCGGCCAGGACGGCCGGCAGTGCAAATTTTGTCCTTTTCATCTCGTTTTACCCTTTCCGGAACGGCCGGACAGGGCAGGGTGCCGGACGGCAGCCCCCGTATCCCTGAGCGGGCCGGTGTGTGACGCAATTCGTGTCGCAGGCCCCATGCCTGCGGGCAGCAGGGGCGGCCCTGATTGGGCGGCGGAGATCCTGTGCCGTGGTACCCTTAACTTTGCCTGTCAGGTGCTGATAAGTGGTTAACCCTGAGGGCGCCGGAAAAGCACGCGTGTTATCAGAGACTTGCTGCAATTGCGGGGAAAGTTACGCTGCGCTGCGGCGGAATTGTACTTGAAAGTATACAATCGAATCTGTACCGCTTTACGCAATAAAATAACTTTTGGAGAGCTTGCATGGACCCGCGCGCGCGCCCTTACCGTTCGGTTTTGTATATTCCCGGTTCCAAGCCGCGCGCGCTGGAAAAGGCCAAAACCCTGCCGGTGGACGCGGTGATCTTTGACCTGGAAGACGCGGTGTCGGTGGATGAAAAGCCCAATGCCCGCGCAACCTTGGCGCAGGCCCTGGAGGCGGGCGGCTATGGTGCGCGGATGAAAATCGTGCGGATTAACGGGCTGGACACCGAATGGGGCCGCGAGGACGCCATCGCGGCGGCCAAAATGGATTGCGACGCGATTCTGCTTCCCAAGGTGAACGCGCCGGAAGATCTGGACGCGCTGGCAGAGATCACTGGTGACATCCCGCTGTGGGCGATGATGGAAACCCCGCGCGGCATGCTGAATGCCGCCGCCATCGCGGCGCACCCCAAGCTGCAGGGCATGGTAATGGGCACCAATGACCTCGCCAAGGAGCTGCAGACCCGCTACCGCCCCGACCGGATGCCGATGATGGCAGGGCTGGGCCTGTGCCTGCTGGCGGCCAAGGCCGAGGGGCTGGTGATCGTCGATGGTGTTTACAACGCCTTCAAGGATGCCGAAGGGCTGGCCGCGGAATGCGCGCAGGGCCGCGACATGGGCTTTGACGGCAAGACCCTGATCCACCCGGCGCAGGTGGAGGTGGCCAATGCCGCCTTTGCCCCGACCGAGCGCGAGATCGACACCTCCCGCCGCCAGATTGCCGCATTCGACGAGGCGCAGGCCGCAGGGCAGGGTGTTGCCGTGGTCGATGGCAAGATAGTCGAGAACCTGCATGTGGCGACCGCGCGCGAGATCCTGGCAAAAGCGGATGCAATCGCCGCGCTTTCCGCATAGGTGTTAACAAGCTTAACATCTAAGAGGGGCTGATATGGCGCTTTTGATCCTGGGACTTCTGCTGTGGTGGGGCGGCCACCTGTTCAAACGGCTGGCGCCGGATATGCGCGCCTCTATGGGCAATGCCGGGCGCGGCGTAGTGGCGCTGGTGCTGGTTGCCGGTATTGTGCTGATGGTGCTGGGCTACCGCGGCATGGAATTCATCCATGTGTGGGCGCCGCCGTCCTTCATGGTGCATATCAACAACCTGCTGGTGCTGATCGCCATCTGGATGATGAGCCCGGCGCCCAAGAAAGGCGCGCTGCTGAATGGCATGCGGCATCCGATGCTGGCAGGATTTAAGCTGTGGGCGGTGGCGCATTTGCTGGTCAATGGCGATCTGGCCTCGATCATCCTGTTCGGCGGGCTGCTGGCCTGGGCGGTGGCTGAGGTCATCGTGATCAACCGGTCCGAGCCGGAGTGGCAGCCGGGGCCCAAGGGCACGCTGGCCAAGGACGGGATGTTCTTCCTGGCCTCGATTGTGCTGCTGGCGGTGATTGGCTACGTCCACGGGCTGATCGGGCCGTCGCCGTTTCCGGGATAGGCCCTGAGCAGGAGAGGAAGCCATGAAACTGTACCGATTTTTGTCCGAGGACGACACCTCTGCCTTTTGCCACAAGGTGACTGATGCGCTGAACAAGGGCTGGGAACTGCACGGCAGCCCGACCCAGGCCTTTGATTCCGTCAAAGGGATCATGCGCTGCGGCCAGGCGGTGGTGAAAGAGGTGGACGGAACCTACACCCCTGAGACCAAACTGGGAGAACACTGATGGCCAAGACCAATCCGGGCCGGTTTTTCGAAGACTATACCGTCGGCGAAGTGATCCGCCATGCAGTGCCCCGCACTGTATCGGGCGGAGAGCGGGCGCTGTATCACGCGCTCTACCCGGCGCGCCATGCGCTGTATTCTTCGGATGAATTTGCCCGGGCCTCTGGTCTACCCTTGGCGCCGCTGGACGATCTGGCGGCCTTCCATGTGGTGTTCGGCAAGACAGTGCCGGACATCTCCCTCAATGCGCTGGCGAACCTCGGCTATGCCGAGGGGCGCTGGCTGCTGCCGGTCTACCCGGGCGACACGCTGCGCTCTGAGTCCGAGGTGATCGGGCTCAAGCAGAACTCAAACGGCAAGTCGGGCGTGGTCTATGTGCGTACCCGCGGGCTGAACCAGCGCGATGAATGCGTGATGGAATACGTGCGCTGGGTGATGGTGCGCAAACGCGACCTGGATGCGCCGGCGCCGGAAACCGTGATCCCCGAGCTGAACAAGGTGATCCCGGCGGAGCAGCTGGTGGTCCCGGCCGGGCTGGATTTCAGTAATTACGATTTCACCCTGGCGGGCGAGCCGCACCGCTGGGGCGATTACGAGGTGGGTGAGACCATCGACCATGTGGACGGCGTCACCATCGAGGAAGCCGAGCACATGATGGCGACCCGCCTGTGGCAGAATACCGCCAAGGTGCATTTCGACACGACGGCGCGCCCCGATGGCACCCGGCTGATTTACGGCGGTCATGTAATCTCGATGGCGCGCACGCTGAGCTTCAACGGGCTGGCCAACGCGCAGATGATCGTGGGCCTGAATGGCGGCGCGCATGCCAATCCCTGCCTGTCGGGCACGACCGTGCGGGCCTGGTCGGAGGTGCTGGACACGGCCGATACAGACGCGCCGGGTGTTGGCGCGATCCGCCTGCGGCTGGTGGCGACCAAGGGCAGTGCGCCTTTTGAGTTGAAGGGCGAAGACGGCAAGTACCTGCCGGATGTGCTGCTGGATCTCGACTACTGGGCCTTGATGCCGAAGTAACCGGGCAGGGGGCTTTGCCCCCTCGCAGGCTGCGCCTGCTCACCCCCAGGATATTTTCAGCCAGAAGAACAGGGGCTGGCAGAAATGTGATGACCCTTGGTGCAATTGCCGCTTAAGCTGGCGGCATGCGGGTTTTGCAGCTTCTGGTTTTCTCCATGCTCTCCCTCTGGCCGCTGCGCACGGCGGCCTGCGATCTGGCATTGGTGCTGGCGGTGGATGTCTCCGGTTCCGTTGATGCCGATGAATACCGCATTCAGATGGACGGTTTGGCGGCGGGGTTGCGCGACGGGGTGGTCTCTGAGGCGCTGGTCAAAGCGCGTGCCCAGGTTCTGCTGCTGCAGTGGTCGGGCGAGTCGCGCCAAGAGGTGACGCTGCCTTGGGCGCAGGTGCGCAGCTTTGCCGATGTTGAGGGGCTGGCGCGGCGGATCGAACAGGCGCCGCGGCCCTGGCGTAATTACTCCACCGCGGTCGGCGAGGCGCTGTTTCTGGCGGTGGAGCAGTTCGCCGCTGTGCCGGAGTGCACGCGCAAGGTGATCGACATTTCCGGCGACGGGTTCTCCAACGAAGGGGTCGAGCCGCGCGAGGCGCATGGCGCGCTGTCGGCGCTGGGGGTGACCGTGAACGCCATCGCCATCGAGCAGAGCGAGCCTGACCTGACCGCCTATTTCTTTGAGAACGTGATCCGCGGCGAGGGGGCGTTTGTGGTCACAGCCGCGAGCTTTGCCGACTACCCGTCACGCATCCGCAAGAAGCTGGTGCGGGAGGTGGCGCGGCAGACGGCAGCGGCCCGGCAGCAGGGCGGCAAGACCGTGGCGGCTTTGCAGTGATTTGCAGAAGGGGCTGTGATTCTGCAAAAGATTTCCAATGAGGCGTTTTGTGATCACTAAATATTTGCTGTGATCACAACACGTGACGTTTTAGCGCCAACAGCGCGGAAACCTGCTGTTTTTAACCGTTCGGTCGGGTGACACGCCGTAAAAATCGGCTAAAACGTCGTCAGCCAACCTGAAAAGGAGCCAACATGGCCGATGTCAATCGGGGCAACCGCCCGCTTTCGCCGCATTTGCAGGTCTACCGCCCGCAGCTGACCTCCGTGACGTCGATCCTCACGCGGATCACCGGCAACGCGCTGATCGTCTCGGCGCTGCTGATCGCCTGGTGGTTCCTGGCCGCCGCAACCTCGCCCGAATACTTCGCCATCGCCAACGGCCTGCTGACCAGTTGGTTCGGCGATCTGGTGATGACCCTGTCGGTGCTGGGCCTGTGGTATCACACGCTGGCCGGCATCCGTCACCTGATCTGGGACAACGGCTATATGCTGGATCTGGAGCAGGCCGAGAAACTGGGCTGGATTGTCGTGATCGGCTCGGCGGTTCTGACCGTACTCACCATTATCATCGTCTAAGCTGGGGACACACGCGATGCGATATCTGACTGACCGCAAACGCGCCGTTGGCATGGGCGCTGCAAAATCCGGAACCAGCCACCACTGGTCGATGCAGGTGAGCTCCATCGCTCTGCTGATCCTGGTGCCGCTGTTTGTTTTCACCTTCGGCTCTGCGCTGGGCGGCTCCTATGAGGAGATCACCGCCTATTACTCCCGCCCATTCCCGGCACTGGTGGCCGTGCTGACCATCTGGGTTGGCATGATGCACTTCAAATCCGGCGCCCAGATCATGATCGAGGACTATGTCCACGGCTTTAAAGGCCGTCTGGCGATCATTCTGGTCAAATGCCTGTCCTATGCCGTCGCCGCGACCAGCGCCTATGCGCTGATCCGCCTGGCCCTGTAACTCCCCGAGGTCTTTTTCAATGGCTGCTTACGAATACGAAACACATGAATATGACGTGGTCGTGGTTGGCGCCGGCGGGGCTGGCCTCCGCGCGACGCTGGGCATGGCTGAGCAGGGGCTGCGCACCGCTTGCGTGACCAAGGTGTTCCCGACCCGCTCCCACACCGTGGCGGCGCAGGGCGGCATTGCCGCGTCCCTGGGCAACATGGGCCCGGACAGCTGGCAGTGGCACATGTATGACACCGTTAAGGGCTCCGACTGGCTGGGCGACACCGACGCCATGGAATACCTGGCGCGTGAGGCGCCCAAGGCGGTCTACGAGCTGGAGCATTACGGCGTGCCGTTCTCGCGCACCGAGGAAGGCAAGATCTATCAGCGCCCGTTCGGCGGCCACACCACCGAGTTTGGCGAAGGCCCCGCGGTGCAGCGCACCTGCGCCGCCGCAGACCGGACCGGCCACGCGATCCTGCACACGCTGTATGGCCAGTCGCTCAAGAACAATGCGGAATTCTACATCGAGTATTTCGCAATCGACCTGATCATGTCCGAAGACGGGCAGTGCCAGGGCGTGGTGTGCTGGAAGCTCGACGACGGCACTATGCATGTCTTCAACGCCAAGATGGTGGTGCTGGCGACCGGCGGTTACGGCCGCGCCTATTTCTCGGCCACTTCGGCGCATACCTGCACCGGCGACGGTGGCGGCATGGTGGCGCGCGCAGGGCTGGCGCTGCAGGACATGGAGTTCGTGCAGTTCCACCCGACCGGCATCTACGGCTCCGGCTGCCTGATCACCGAGGGCGCGCGCGGCGAGGGCGGCTATCTGACCAACTCCGAAGGCGAACGCTTCATGGAGCGCTATGCGCCCCAGTACAAGGATCTGGCGCCGCGCGACTATGTCTCGAGGTCCATGACCATGGAAATCCGCGAGGGCCGCGGCGTGGGCGCCGAGGGCGACCATATCCACCTGAACCTCTCCCACCTGCCGGCCGAGGCGCTGGCGGAGCGGCTGCCGGGCATTTCGGAGTCGGCCAAGATCTTTGCCGGCGTGGATGTGACCAAGGAGCCGATCCCGGTTCTGCCCACCGTGCATTACAACATGGGCGGCATCCCGACCAACTACTGGGGCGAGGTGCTGAACCCGACCGCGGACGATCCGACCGCTGTGGTGCCGGGCCTGATGGCCGTGGGCGAGGCGGGCTGCGCCTCGGTGCATGGCGCCAACCGCCTTGGCTCCAACTCGCTTATCGACCTGGTGGTCTTTGGCCGTGCCTCCGCCATTCGCGCGGGCAAGGTTGTGGACGCGGATGCGGCAAACCCGGTGCTGAACCAGGCCTCCGTCGACAAGGCGTTCGACCGCTTCGACGCCCTGCGCAACGCCAATGGCGGCATCCCGACCGCGGACCTGCGGCTGGAGATGCAGAAGTGCATGCAGGCGGACGCAGCGGTGTTCCGCACCTCCAAGACCATGGCGGAAGGCGTCGAGAAGATGACCGCGATCGCGGCCAAGCTCGATGACCTGAAGGTGACCGACCGCTCGCTGGTCTGGAACTCCGACCTGATGGAGACGCTGGAGCTGACCAACCTGATGCCGAACGCGCTGGCCACCATCGTTGGCGCCGAAGCGCGCAAGGAAAGCCGCGGCGCCCATGCGCATGAGGACTTCACCAACCGCGACGACGACAACTGGCGCGTCCACACCGTCTCCCGCGTGGAGGGCAACAAGGTTGATCTGTCCTACCGCCCGGTGGTGGTCGACCCGCTGACCACCGAGGATGAAGGCGGCATCAGCCTCAAGAAAATCGCGCCCAAGGCGCGGACGTTCTAAGGAGACAGACCATGGTTCAATTCAGCCTCCCGAAGAACTCCAAGATCACCACCGGCAAGACCTGGCCCAAGCCGGAAGGCGCCAGCAATGTGCGTAAGTTCAAGATCTACCGCTGGAACCCGGATGACGGAAAAAACCCGCAGGTCGACACCTATTTCGTCGATATGGACAGCTGCGGCCCGATGGTCCTGGACGCGCTGATCAAGATCAAGAACGAGATCGACCCTACGCTGACCTTCCGCCGCTCCTGCCGCGAGGGGATCTGCGGGTCCTGCGCGATGAACATCGACGGCATCAACACGCTGGCCTGTATCTACGGCATGGACGAGATCAAGGGCGACGTGGCGATCTACCCGCTGCCGCATATGCCGGTGGTCAAGGACCTGATCCCGGACCTCACGCATTTCTATGCCCAGCATGCTTCGATCATGCCGTGGCTGGAGACCAAGACCAACCGCCCGGCCAAGGAGTGGAAGCAGTCGATCGAGGACCGCAAGAAGCTGGACGGGCTTTATGAGTGCGTGATGTGCGCCAGCTGCTCGACCTCCTGCCCGAGCTACTGGTGGAACGGCGACCGTTACCTGGGGCCGGCTGCCCTTCTGCATGCCTACCGCTGGATCATCGACAGCCGCGACGAGGCAACGGGCGAGCGTCTGGATCAGCTGGAAGATCCGTTCAAGCTCTACCGCTGCCACACCATCATGAACTGCGCCAAGACCTGCCCCAAGGGCCTGAACCCGGCCAAGGCGATTGCGCATATCAAGAAGATGATGGTCGAACGCACCGTTTGATTTCCAGAAGGGCTGATCCGCAAGGTTCCGCCGCACCGGAATCATGAAAATTGCATGGCCCCCGGTTTCCTGCGAAACCGGGGGTGTGTTTTTGGCAGGCATTGGATTTCGGGCATGAAACGACTTGGATGTGCAGCGGCCGCGCTGGCCTTTATGGCGGGCTGCATGACGGCAACGGATCACGACCGGATTGGCGCCCAATTGGCAGCGACCGATGCCAAGATCCCCGGCTGCATCGCGGCTGCGGGCATTACCGGGCAATACCGGGTGCGCACGGAGTTTCTGGGCCATGGGGCAGGGGCGACAGTGCTGAGAACGGTCCAGCCGGGGGTTAACGTGACCGAGGCGCAGGCGGCACAGGCGACGTCCTGCATCAATACCTGACGCGAAGCGGTTGAGCAGCAGCGGCTGCCACCCTAAGGTGCCGGAATGCAACCGCATTTCTATGCAATTCTTCTGGCTGGCCTTGCCGGCCTTTCGATGCCGCTGGGCGGGTTTCTTGCCTGGTGCGAGCATATCCGCAACCCGACGCTGCGGGACGAGGTGCTGCACGCTATCGCGGCCTTTGGCGGCGGCGCGCTCACTTCGGCAGTGGCGCTGGTGCTGGTGCCGGAGGGGGCTCAAGCTTTGCCAGCCGTGCTGGCTGTGCTGCTGTTTGCGGCGGGCGGCGGCGTATTCTATCTGGCCGATACCGTGCTGCAAAAACGCGGCGGCAGCGGCGCGCTTTTGCTGGCGATGCTGCTGGACTACGTGCCCGAGGCGATGGCGCTGGGGGCGATGCTGGTGGCGGATGCCGCCACCGCCTGGCTGCTGGCGCTAATGATCTTTCTGCAAAACCTGCCGGAGGGCTTTGCCGCCTTCCGCGAGGTCTGGAGCGGTGACAGCCCGGCCTGGCACGTGCTGCTGGCCTTTGTGGGGCTGGCGGCGCTGGGGCCGGTCTGCGCGCTGGCGGGGCTGGTCTGGCTGGCAGAGGCCCACGCGGTGCTGGGGGGCATCATGGTTTTTGCGGCGGGCGGCATCCTCTACCTGCTGTTTCAGGACATCGCCCCCAAAGCGCATTCGAACCGCAGCAGCGTGCCGGCACTGGGCGCGGTTGCAGGCTTTGCGCTGGGGCTGGCGGGGCATTTGCTGACAGTTTGATACCCCTCTGGGTTGCTGCAATGCAGCAACTGCATGCCGCCTTTGCAAAATGGCTGGCTGCATCTGAGACAGCCAGCGGGTAGTCTGGGTCGCAAGGGAGGATCGTGCCAGACTATGGAGGCAACCCGATGAACCCGATGAACTTGCAGCAGGACCCGAAAGACAAGGCCCGTCAGGCCGCGCTGGAGGCCTTGGAGCAGGCCTATGCCTATTACACCCCGGAACCGCTGCCCGCAGCGGCAGAAGCCGAAGCGGTTGAGGGCGTGGTCGAGTATTACAAGGCTGCCTGATGGCTGCCTGATGGCTGCCTCATGGGCGCGCGGCAATCCGGTTGAGCCGGGGGCAGCTGCGGCGTAGACAGGTGTATGCCTGTTTTGCTTCTTCTTCTTCTGGCGGGTGTGTTCGCCTATTTCCTGTGGCGCCACCATTCCACCAGCCTGACCCGCAACTGCCGCTGGCGCCAGCAGCGCGCCCAGGGCCAGTGGCGCTGCAGCTATTGCGGCGCCGCGGAACCGGGGGAGGCCGCCCCGCGCATCTGCCGCGATCCGCAGCGCAAGACTTAACGGTGCACTCCCGCGCCCGCAGGCGCCCCGGCTGCGCCGGAACGCCTTCCGTGCGGCCTTGGGCCCGGCACCGCGCCGGGGCGCGGTGCCGGGCCCAACTGCGAGACGCCTTTCCAAAGGCGCCGCAGCAGGCGGGAGCCTTTCGCTCCGCGCATGGCAGATCCGCAAAAAATAATGCTTGAAAAACTCACCTCTTTGCCCGATATGGGCGGGCAAGACGCCAACGCACGCGCCTCTGTCGAAAGGGGTTACTCCCCTAAGGTTACGTAGCGACGGTAACGTCTCTGACTGAACTGAGCGGTCATATATGGCCGGGTCTTTTGGAGATGACCATGAACGTACACGTAGCCGGGCAGACCGCTCGCGATTCCGTATCTGTATCCCGTCACCTGCAGCACATTGCGCAAAGCCGCTTTGACCGGCCGACTCTGGTCATCGACAGCCAGGCGGTGGCCCGTCAGTACCAGGCGCTGGACCGCGGTCTGGGCCGGGCGCGCATCCACTATGCCGTCAAGGCCAACCCGGCGCCGGAAGTGCTGGAAACCCTGGTCCGTCTGGGCTCCAACTTCGATGCCGCCAGCCGCGCCGAGATCGAGATTTGCCTGGCGGCCGGCGCACGGGCTGAGCAGATCACCTTCGGCAACACCATCAAACGGCCCTCCGATATTGCCTTTGCCCATGGCATCGGCATCACCCATTTTGCCGCCGACGCACAGGAAGAGCTTGAAAAGCTGGCGGAATTCGCGCCGGGTGCGCATGTCTGCCTGCGGGTGATCGTCGAGGCGTCGGGCGCCGACTGGCCGCTCAGCCGCAAGTTCGGATCGTCGGCGTCGATGGCGCTGAGCCTGATGGATGCCGCCGCCGCACTGGGCCTCACCGTGCATGGCCTGTCGTTCCACGTCGGCTCGCAAACCCGCGACCCGCTGATGTGGGCGCCGGTGCTGGATCAGGTGGCAGAGGTTTGGGATGCTGGCCGCGCTGCCGGACACGACCTAAAGCTGGTGAACATCGGCGGCGGCTTCCCGGCCTCCTATAAAACCGAGGTGATGGGCGCCGAGGACTATGCCCGCGCGGTGATGGAGCAGGTGAACGCGCGCTTCCCCGATGCTGCCGAAGTGATGGCAGAGCCGGGCCGCGGCCTGGTGGCTGAAGCCGGCGCGATCGCGGCGGAGGTGCTGCTGGTGTCCCGTAAGCATGCCGATGACATGTTCCGCTGGGTCTATCTGGACATCGGCAAGTTCTCCGGCCTGGCCGAGACCATGGACGAGGCGATCCGCTACCAGATCAGCACCAGCCGCGACCATGAGCCGACCGGCCCTTGTGTGCTGGCAGGCCCGTCCTGCGACAGCGCTGATGTGCTGTATGAAAAGCAGCTGGTGCAGCTGCCGCTGGGTCTGAAGGCAGGCGACCGCGTGGTGATCCATTCCTGCGGCGCCTACACCTCGACCTACGCCTCGGTCGGCTTCAACGGCTTCCCGCCGCTGGACGTGGTGGTGATCTGACCTCCGCCTTCCGGCGCTTGTGATCTTTACCGGCCGCCGCAGGGCTTGAAACCCTGCGGCGTTGCCGTCTTGATAGGGCAAACGCACAAGAAGGTTTGCCCCATGACGATCCTCCCCGAAGCCCCCGCCGACGCGGACGCCCGCCGCGCGGTCAAGCCGGTGATCTGCTACCCCAACGACACTCTGCCTGTTCCGGATCTGCCGCTGTACCGGAAAGCGCGGCAGGGGGCCGTGAAAACCGGCGAGGTGCTGGTGCAGCCCCGCGATGCCGCCTGTTTCGAGGTGCCTGCCGGGCATTTCTTCCGGATCACTTCGGTGGAGGGGCCGCAGGTGGGCGATTTGAACCTGTGGAACAAGGCAGACCTCAGCGAGCGGTTCTATTCCGGCAAAACCCGCGCCCTGCACGGCACCCATATCACCACGGGCGAGCGGATGTGGACCAGCTTTCCGCACATGCGCCCGATGGCGACCATCACCGACGACACGCTGGGCTGGTACGGCATCGACCAGTACGGCGGCTCGGTGCATGACGTGATCGGCACCCGCTGCGACCCCTACACCGGCAACCTTCTGGCAGGCAGCCAGTATCATCACTGCTGCCATTCCAACCTGACCCGGGCGCTGGCGGATCATCTGGGGGTGCCGCTGACAGAAGCGGAGCCGCACGTGCATGATGTGCTCAATGTCTTCATGTGCACCGGCTTTACCCGTGATACGGGCCAGTACTTCATGAAGGCCAGCCCAGTCCGGCCCGGCGATTATCTGGAGTTCTTTGCCGAGATCGGCCTGCTGGGTGCGCTCAGCGCCTGCCCGGGCGGGGATTGCTCTGCGGAACATTCCAGCGATACGGCGGCCTGCTATCCGCTGCTGGTCGAAATCTTTGCCCCGGCCAAAGGGGCCCTTGGGGATTGGAAAAGCCCGCAGCGCAATGGTTATGACCGCAGCCACGGCCTTGGCTGAGCGGGCAATAATGCTTGGATTTCCGGCCAGAGGACAAAATTGGCGCAATATCTTCATGGAAGCAGTCAGGCCAATTAATTGACCCGACCGCAAACACCATTAGGCCCGTGTTTTCCACGTGCAGAAAATGAAGCCAGATCTTTCAGGCAGCAAAAAAGGGCAGGGCGAAAGCCGCTGCCCTTACTAATTATCAAAATGAAAACTTTCAGCCGAATGCGGCTTCCAGCGCAATTTCCACCATATCGCCAAAGCTTCGCTCGCGCTGATCGGAGGGCAGCGCCTCGCCGGTGCCCAGATGATCGGACACGGTCAGCACTGCCAGCGCGCGGCATCCGTGGCGGGCTGCCAGCGTATACAGCTCTGCCGCTTCCATCTCCACGCCAAGAATGCCGTGGCGCACCATCTGCTCGTTCAGGTCGGGGCGTTCGTCATAGAACACATCCGAGGAGTAGATGCCGCCGATATGAGTATCTGCATCGCGCTTGGCAGCTGCCTGGGCCGCCGCCTGCAACAAATCCCAATCGGCGCAGGGGGCAAAGTTCAGCTCCCGGAAGATGCCGCTGGAAGGGCTGTTGAGGGTGGTGGCAGTCATCGCCAGGATCACATCCCGGACCTTGACCTTGTCCTGCATACCGCCGCAAGAGCCGATGCGGATCAGCGTCTTGGCGCCAAATTCGCGGATCAGCTCATTGGCATAGATCGACAGCGAGGGCATCCCCATGCCGCTGCCCTGGATGCTCACCCGGTGCCCGTTCCAGGTGCCGGTGTAGCCCAGCATGCCGCGCACCTCGTTGACCAGCTTGGCGTTCTCGAGAAAGGTTTCAGCCGCCCATTTGGCCCGGTAGGGGTCGCCGGGCATCAGAACGGTTTCCGCGATATCGCCTTTGGCGGCGCCGATGTGAATGGTCATCGCTCAGCTCCAGCCAGATCAGATTTCCAGATCGGAAATATCCTTGCCGGCGGTCAGCGCGGCATGCACCCAATGCGGTTTGCGGCCGCGTCCGGTCCAGGTTTCTTCCGGGTTCTCCGGGTTGCGGTATTTCGGAGCGGCCTTGTTTTTCTTTGCGCCTTGGCGCGACGCGGCGGCGATTTCATCCAGCGAGAAACCGTATTTCGCGGCGGCCTCCTCGGCGGCTTTCAGGGCTTCTTGGCGTTCGCGCAGTTCTGCTTCCTGCAGTGCTTTTTCAACATCGCTTTGAAGCTGCAGAAGCTCTTTTCTGCTCATTGCCGAAAGGTCGAAGGTCATTCTGAACTCCATATAAAAAATGACATACCGGAAAAACCGGTATGTCATTCTTTATGGACTGAGTACCAGACGCGTTTCAGCATCTTTTTTATCGGTATGCAGAAAATTGCCGGTAAAAAGTCAATTCACTGCAATTTCCGGTGGCTTTGCCAGGTCGACAATGTCGCTCATAATTGAATTGAGCTCGAAATCCTTGGGAGTATAGACGCGAGCAACGCCCATGGATCTCAGCTTTTGCGCGTCCTCGTCAGGGATGATGCCGCCGACAATCACGGGAATATGGCCGAGCCCGGCGTCGCGCATCCGGGTCATCATTTCTTCGACCAGCGGCAGGTGGCTGCCAGACAGGATCGACAGGCCGACCACATGGGCGTCGTCCTTTTGCGCGGCCTCCACCAGTTCGGCAGGGGTCATGCGGATGCCGTCATAGGTGATGTCCATGCCGCAATCGCGGGCGCGGAAGGCGATCTGCTCAGCGCCGTTGGAATGGCCGTCCAGGCCTGGTTTGCCGACAACGAACTTGATCCGGCGGCCCAGCACGTCGCTGACGGCATTCACTGCATCGCGCAGGTCGTCCAGCCCTTCGGTCTTGTTTGACACCGAGGCCGACACGCCGGTCGGGCCGCGGTAGGTGCCATAGACCTTGCGCATTTCTTCGGCCCATTCGCCGGTGGTGACACCTGCCTTGGCGGCGGCGATCGACGGCTCCATGACGTTGGCGCCGCTTTGCGCCGCGGCGCGCAGGGCTGCCAGCGCCGATTGCACCGCGTCATTGTCGCGTTCGCCGCGCCAGGCGTTCAGCCGTTCGATCTGCTCCTGCTCCACCGCCGGGTCGACCACCATGATGCCGCCGTCCTCGGTTTGCAGCGGCGAGGGCTCGCCCTCGGTCCACTTGTTGACCCCCACCACCACGGTCTCGTTCTTCTCGATCCGGTTCAGGCGTTCGGCATTGGAATCCACCAGGCGGCCCTTCATGTATTCAATGGAGGCGACGGCGCCGCCCATTGATTCCAGGTTTGCCAATTCCGCGCGGGCGCCTTCCTTCAGCTCCTCCACCTTGGCATCGACCGCCGGGTTGCCGTCAAACAGGTCGCCGTATTCCAGCAGGTCTGTTTCATAGGCCAGGATCTGCTGCATCCGCATTGACCACTGCTGGTCCCAGGGGCGGGGCAGGCCAAGCGCCTCGTTCCAGGCGGGCAGCTGCACCGCGCGGGCGCGGGCCTTCTTGGACAGAGTCACCGCCAGCATCTCGATCAGAATGCGGTAGACGTTGTTTTCCGGCTGCTGCTCTGTCAGGCCCAGCGAGTTCACCTGCACACCGTAGCGGAAGCGGCGGAACTTGGGGTCCTCAACGCCATAGCGGTCGCGGCAGATCTCGTCCCACAGATCGACGAAGGCGCGCATCTTGCACATCTCGGTCACAAACCGGATGCCTGCATTCACGAAGAAGGAGATGCGGCCGACCATCGCCGGGAAATCCTCCGGGGCGATGCGCGGCTTCAGCTCATCCAGCACCGCCTGGGCAGTCGCCAGCGCAAAAGCCAGCTCCTGCTCCGGCGTCGCGCCGGCCTCCTGCAAGTGGTAGGAGCACACGTTCATCGGGTTCCACTTGGGCACGTTGGTGTAGCAGTATTCGGCCACATCGGCGATCATCTTGAGGCTGGGTTTGGGCGGGCACACATAAGTGCCGCGGCTCAGGTACTCCTTGATCAGATCGTTCTGAACGGTGCCTTGCAGCTTGGACACATCTGCGCCCTGTTCCTCCGCCACCGCGATGTACAGCGCCAGCAGCCAGGGGGCGGTGGCGTTGATGGTCATCGAGGTATTCATCTGCTCCAGCGGGATCTGGTCGAACAGGCTTCGCATGTCGCCCAGGTGACAGACAGGCACGCCCACCTTGCCCACTTCGCCGCGCGCCAGCACGTGGTCGCTGTCATAGCCGGTCTGGGTCGGCAGGTCGAAGGCGACCGAAAGGCCGGTCTGGCCTTTTGCCAGGTTGGCGCGGTAAAGCGCGTTGGACGCCTTGGCCGTGGAGTGGCCGGCGTAGGTGCGGATCAGCCAGGGGCGGTCTTTTTGCATCTGCGGCATGTCGGGCCTCGCGAGTCAGTGTGTAGGTAATTTTATTTCGTCACGCTGATGTAAACTGCAATTTTCAACCCATGTCAATTCGCTGCGTTGCGGCATTCGCAGGGCTGCCGGCCGGGTGCGCAGTTGTAAGGCGGCCAGGGGGTGAGGTTGAGATGTTGCAAGAGGGGGGTTAGGGTTCTTGGATTAATCTACCTCAAAGAAGAGTGTCCTTTTGAAAAACACTTTGATCGGGCGGCGCATTCCTGAAATTGACGGGTTGCGCGGCGCCGCGGTGCTGGCGGTTGTGCTGTACCACTACTTTCAGGCTTATCCTCGGCACTACCCTTATGGCGACGGGCTGTTTCCCTTGGCCAAATATGGCGACCTTGGGGTCGAGCTGTTTTTCGTGATTTCCGGCTTCGTCATCACCCTGTCCCTGGCGCATCAAACCGGCCCCTTGCGTTTTGCGGTGAAGCGCGTGGCGCGGCTTTGGCCGGCAATGGCGGTTTGTTCCGTCATCACGTTTGCATTCGTGCACATCGCTGACAGCAGTTTCAGCCGGGAGGTGCAGGGCGGGCTGAGCGGCTTTGTGGCCTCCTGGACCTTTACATCGCAGCGCTTCTGGCACAGCGCCTTTGGCTTTGATGGCTATGTTGATGTCGTCTACTGGACCCTCGCCATCGAGATCCGCTTTTACCTGGTGGCGGCGGCCATCTTCTGGCTGGTTCCGGCCGGCCGCTTTGCCATGGCGGCCCCTTTGGTGCTTTTGCTGATGCAATTTCTCGCCGCAGTCGCTCAGTCTGCGGTGCCGGGGCTGGTGCCGCAGGTGCTGATCGAAGGATTATTTCTCGCTTATGCGCACCTGTTCGCGGCGGGCATAACCTTTGCCGCGGTCTATGCCGGTGCCCGCAGCAAGCGGGAAGCGGCGCTTCTGTTCTGGAGTTTTGCGGTCGCTTTCGTCCGCGCTGAAGACAGCTGGGAGGTTGTCTTCCTGGCCCTGATCTATTTGGCGGTTGCTGCCTGCGCCTTGCGCCTGCGGGCGGCCAGTCTGCTGGCGTGGCGGCCGCTGGCGGGGCTGGGGCTGGTCAGCTACCCGGTTTATCTGCTGCACAATTACATCGGCGTGACCCTGCTGTCTCTGCTGCCCGCGGGGCTGGCGGGGGAGGCCTATGTGTTTGCCGCAGCCCTTGTCCTGGGCGGTATAGTGGTCCTGTCGATGGCCGTGTTCCGGCTGGTTGAGCTGCCTGCCCAAGCAGCCGTCCGATCCCTGCTTGCACGCAGCTCCGAGCGCGGCAAGGATGTGCAGCCTGCGGCGGGGGGCTGAGGCGGCAAAGGCTTGTAAACCGGGCAGGTTTGGGCAAGGCTTTGCGGGATGACGCAAACCGTGGAACTGCCGCTGTGGCTCTTTGTGCTGATCGTCGGCTTTGCCGCGGTGACCTTTGCGTCGCATTTCCTGTTCCCGTCGGTGCGGTGGTTCTTCAGGCGGCGGCTGGAGCGCGCCGTGGCGCGCCTGAACAAGCGGCTTGAACGCCCGATTGAGCCGTTCAAACTGACCCGCCGCTATGACATGATCCAGCGGCTGATCCACGACCCGCAGGTGGCACAAGCTGCGGCGGACCACGCGGCGGCGGAAGGCATCCCGGAAAATGTGGCCTCTGAGCAGGTGCGCCGCTATGCGCGCGAGATCGTGCCGGGTTTCTCGGCCTTCGCCTACTTCAGCTTTGCCATCCGCGCGGCCCGGTTCCTGTCCAACGCGGTGTACCGGGTGCGGCTGGGCCATCAGGACGAGGAAGCGCTGCGCGCCATCGACCCCAAGTCCACCGTGGTTTTCGTGATGAACCACCGCTCCAACATGGACTACGTGCTGGTCACCTATCTGGCGGCGGAACGCTCTGCGCTGTCCTATGCGGTGGGGGAATGGGCGCGGGTCTGGCCGCTCAGCCGCCTGATTCGGGCGATGGGCGCCTATTTCATCCGCCGCCGCTCGCGCAATGATCTCTACCGCAAGGTGCTTGCCGCCTATGTGCGGCTGGCCACCCGCGGCGGCTCCACCCAGGCGATGTTCCCCGAAGGCGGCCTAAGCCTGGACGGAGCCCTTGCGGCACCGAGGCTGGGGCTCTTGAAATACATCGTCGAGGGCTATGATCCGGACGGGCGCGATGTGGTTTTTGTGCCAGTGGCGCTGAACTATGACCGGGTGCTGGAGGACAAGATCCTGACCTCTGCCGCCCGGGCGGGCGAGCGGCGGTTCCGCGCCCGGATCGGGCTGGTGGCGCTGCGGCTGTTGCGGCAGCTGTGGCTGTGGATGACCGGGCGCTATCACCGTTCCGGTTATGCCGGGGTCAATTTCGGCAGGCCGCTCAGCCTGGCCGGGTTCGGTGCCGGGCGGGACGGGGACATCACCAAGCCGCTGGCGCGCGAGCTGATGGAGCGCATCAGCGCCATTGTCCCGGTGCTGCCGGTGCCGCTGATCGCCGCCATCCTGCAGCGGTACGGGCCGCTCAGCCGCGCCGCCATCGAACACCGGATGGACAGGCTGATTGCCGAGATGCCGCTGGCGCATGTCCACATGCCGCGGGACAACCTGGGCTATGCCGCTGAGACCGGCCTGCGGCAACTCCTGCGGCGCGGACTGGTGACCGAGGCCAATGGTCAGTTTTCCCCGGTGGAGGATCGTCGCGACATACTGGCGTTCTATGCCAATTCGATCCGCCACCTGCTGCCCGGGGACGGCGCGGAGGCGGACGGAAAACGTGGTTTTTCTGCACCTGCTAAGGGGAATGCTGCATCCGCAGGGTCATAAAATTACCCAGATGCGCCAAAAGAGGTTGCAATATTACTCTGCCAATCCTATCCCTCAGATAACCGCTGCGATTCTGCACCGCGGCAAAGGACAGGATACAAAGGAGGCCATCATGGCATTGGATACCCAGACTGACGTCATGTCGTACGAGGCGCCGGAGAAAGATCTCTATGAAATGGGGGAAATCCCCCCGATGGGCTTTGTGCCCAAGAAGATGTATGCATGGGCGATCCGCCGGGAGCGTCACGGCAACCCCGACACCGCGATGGTGCAGGAAGTTGTCGACGTGCCGGAGCTGGACAGCCACGAGGTGCTGGTTCTGGTGATGGCAGCGGGCGTGAACTACAACGGCGTCTGGGCCTCTCTGGGCAAGCCGATCTCGCCGTTTGACGGCCACGGCAAGCCGTTCCACATCGCCGGCTCCGATGCCTCGGGCATTGTCTGGGCGGTGGGCTCCAAGGTGACCCGCTGGAAGGTCGGCGACGAGGTTGTCATCCACTGCAACCAGGACGATGGCGACGACGAGGAATGCAACGGCGGCGACCCGATGTACTCCCCCAGCCAGCGGATCTGGGGCTACGAGACCCCGGACGGGTCCTTCGCCCAGTTCACCAACGTGCAGGCCCAGCAGCTTATGCCGCGCCCCAAGCACCTGACCTGGGAAGAAAGCGCCTGCTACACGCTGACGCTGGCAACCGCCTACCGGATGCTGTTCGGCCATGAGCCGCATGACCTGAAGCCGGGTCAGAACGTGCTGGTCTGGGGTGCCTCGGGCGGCCTCGGCTCCTACGCGATCCAGCTGATCAACACCGCCGGCGCCAACGCCATCGGCGTGATCTCCGACGAAAGCAAGCGCGACTTTGTCATGGGTCTGGGCGCCAAGGGCGTTCTGAACCGCAAGGACTTTAACTGCTGGGGCCAGCTGCCCACGGTCAACACCCCGGAATATGCCGAGTGGTTCAAGGAAGCCCGCAAGTTCGGCAAGGCGATCTGGGACATCACCGGCAAGGGCAACAACGTCGATATGGTGTTCGAACACCCCGGCGAAAGCACCTTCCCGGTCTCGACCTTCGTGGTCAAGAAAGGCGGCATGGTCGTGATTTGCGCCGGCACCACCGGCTATAACCTGACCTTTGACGTGCGTTACATGTGGATGCACCAGAAGCGCCTGCAGGGCTCGCACTTTGCCCACCTCAAGCAAGCCGCTGCTGCCAACAAGCTGATGGTTGAGCGCCGCTTGGACCCCTGCATGTCGGAGGTGTTCACCTGGAACGACCTGCCGGAGGCGCACATGAAGATGCTGCGCAACGAGCACCTGCCGGGCAACATGTCGGTGCTGGTGCAGGCGCCGAAGACCGGTCTGCGCACTCTGCAGGACGTTCTGGACGCTTGATCCCGCTCCGGCATTAATGCCGGTTCGATTCTGCAAAACGCCGCGAATCACCCGGGTGGTTCGCGGTTTTTTGCTGGAATTGCGGAATTATGCCGAAGGAATTCAGCCTATTGCGGGCTGTGGCCTCGCTATTCCTGGGGAGGTCGCGGCGGATTGCCGAAAAAGATGAATCTCTATTACGCGGTTTTTGCGCAGTTTTTTCGCGGCCAGCCGGATCTGTTCACTCAAAATAAACGAATGCGGAACCTTCGCATTGACCTCCGGGAGGTCCTCGCTGCAAAACAACAGGAAACACCGGCCCGTCCGCTGCAGAACATCTTGCCGCGGCAAACGATCAGAACCGGGGCCGGACCGAAGAGGCAACAGCAAACAACTTCATGGCATACAAAGCAGAACTCGACCGCATTTTGGAGGCGCTTGACGCCACTGAGACCTTGGAAGGCCTGCAGCTGATCGTCGAGCAGGTCTGCGAGGTGTTTGCTGTCGACCACGCGATGTACCTCTGGGTGGAGACCGCCGGAAACCACTATTACTTCGGCACCTACTCTAAGGAGTGGACCGACCGCTATCTGGACAAAGCTTATTCGCGGGTCGATCCGGTTGTCGTGGGCTGCTACCAGCGTTTTCATCCGGTCGATTGGAAACGGCTAGACTGGAACCCCAAACCGGCGCGTGAGTTTCTCAAAGACGCGCTGGTGCATGGTGTGGGCAATCAAGGCTATGCGATCCCGATCAGAGGGCCAAACGGCCAGTTCGCGCTGTTCACGCTCAGCCACAACTGCGACGACGCAGCCTGGGAAAAACTTATCGGCAAGTATGGCCGGGATTTCATTCTGGTGGCGCATTACTTCAACCGCAAGGTGCTGGAGCTGGAACCGACAAGGGCGGCCGAACAAGCCCAGCCGCTGTCGCCGCGGGAAGTCGATGCCCTGACCCTGCTGGCGATCGGCTACAGCCGTGCGCAGGTCTCACAGACCCTTTCGATCTCGGAACACACCTTGCGCGTCTACATCGAAAGCGCCCGGTTCAAACTCGGCGCAATCAATACCACACACGCCATCGCCCGGGCTCTGAGCCTTGGTTTGATTGTGATTTAACGGTAGCACTACACCTTTAGGTGTAAATCCTCTCCGGCATTAACCTTAAAGAGCGTATCATTCCCCTGTTTTTCTACTAAAAGGGGATTTTGCAATGCTGCGCTATGTTTATGGCCACGACCTTCACAACCATGCCGCCTTGGCCCATTCGATGTTCCGGGACAGGGCGGATCAGTTCAAGACACGGCTCGGCTGGGATGTGCAGGTGGACGTCAACGGCGAGGAGAGAGACCAGTACGACGAGCTGGATCCGCTCTACATGATCTGGGAGATGCCTGATGGCAGCCATGGCGGCTCCATGCGGTTTCTGCCCACGACCGGCCGTGTGATGGTGAATGAAATTTTCCTGGATCTCTGCGGCGGTGTGCCCATCTGCAGCCCGCTGATCTGGGAGTGCACCCGCTTCTGCCTGTCCCGAAACGTGCATGGCAGGATCGGAGCCGGGCTGATGCTAGGCAGCCTCGAGATCATGCGGAACTTTGACATCCCCCACTACACGGCTGTCTTCTACCGGCACACGGCCAGGGCTTTCCGCAATCTGGGCTTCGCGCCAGAGATTGCCAGCACGCAACGCGAGGGGCGCAACCCCATCTGCATGGGCTATTGGGAGTATGCCGAGGAGACCTACCTCAGCGTGTCGCGCAAGGCGGGCATCCCGCCGGAGCTGTCGCAGCTTTGGTTCGACCGCTCCTTCGGCGGCGCCGGCGCTTCAGGTCCGGTGGCGCTGAGCGCGTGATCAAAACGTAAACCGGGGCCGGATCCTCTGGCGGACCTGGTCCCGCGGCTGTAGGGTCGCGCCATGACAGCTCTGCCCGTACAGTTTTCCGATGACCAGGCCACGGCTTTTGACAGCGTGACCGAACTCCTGCGCCAGGCGGGGGTCGACCTTGATGACGGGCTTTTGCACCCGCCCCGCGGCGATGCAGGGGTGATGGCGGTGATCGGCAAGGCGGGATCGGGCAAGACCCTGCTGCTCGCGGAGCTGTACAAGGCGCTGGAACAGGCCGGGGTTGAAGTCGTCTCGGGCGACTACGAGAGCCGTAAGAAGGGCGAAGACCGCCGCACCCTGGCAATCCTGGCGCCCACCAACAAGGCTGCGAGCGTCCTGCGCCTGCGCGGGGTTCCTGCAACCACCATCCACCGCATCCTTTACACCCCGGTCTATGACCCGGAATACGAGCGCATTGCCGAATGGCTGGCCGGGCAGGGGGATCAGCCTGACATCGAAGGCCTGACCGAGGAGGCGCTGGCCCGCGCCGCGGCATTTTTTGAGAAGAACAAGTCAATCCCCGGCGCGCTGGCAGCCGCGGGCCTGCGCGGTTCCGATTTCATCACCGGCTGGAAACGGCGTGAAGAGCCGCTGGACATCGGCTTTGTCGACGAAGCCTCGATGCTGGACGACCGCCAGTTCGAGGATTTGAAGGAGATCTTCCCCAATCTGATCCTGTTCGGCGACCCGGCGCAGCTGGCGCCGGTCAACCAGTCGGGCTCGATGGTGTTCGACGCGCTGCCTGAGCCGCGCCGCCTGATCCTGAACCGCATACACCGGCAGGAAGCTGGCAACCCGATCCTCGACCTCGCTCACGCGCTGGCCGACCCGCAAGTGGGTTTCGAGGATTTCGAGCGCATGGTGGAGGACACAGCCCGCCGCGACGACCGGGTGGTCTGGGGCCAGCGGGTGGAGGTCGACCTGATGGCGCGCTCGCCGGTGCTGGTCTGGCGCAACAACACCCGCATCCGGCTGATCAACGCCTTCCGCGCCGTGCATGGCGCGCCGGAGGATGAGCTGATCGCAGGCGAGCCGCTGATTTGCGACGGTATCGAGCTGCCGATGAAGCACCGCAAGAAACGCCTGGACCTGGAGGCCCGCGGCCTGATCAAAGGCGCGCAGGTGATCTTTCTCGGCCCCGGCCGCAAACCCGGCTTTTCCCGCCTGCACGTGATGGGGGCGGAAGATCCGCAGGTCTCAGCCGCCTCGATTGTGAAGATCGAGAAGCCGGACGAGGAAGAGCCTTTTATCCCCTATGCCGCCCGCATGGGCGCAACCTTTCTGCATGGCGCGGCGGTGACCATCCACAAGGCGCAGGGCTCGCAATGGGATACCGCGCAGGTCTTTGCCCCGGACATCTACGCCGCCGCGCGTATGGGCCGGGTAGAGGCAGGCCAGCCCCTGTGGAAACGGCTGGCCTATGTCGCCATCACCCGGGCGCAGGAGCGGCTGATCTGGGTGGTCCGCAACCGCCTCGCCAAGCCCACTGGCCCGCTGCCGGTGGATGATCTCAAAGCCATGCCCGCCGCCGCGCTCACCCTTGAAGCACAGGAGGATACCCCCGCATGAGCCATTCGATCCTGATCACCGGCGCAAGCTCCGGCATCGGCCGCGCCGTGGCGGAGCTGTTTTTGTCCGAAGGCTGGCAGGTGGGCCTTGTGGCCCGCCGGGCGGGTAAGCTGGAGGAGGTGGCGCAGGGCTTTGCAAACGCCCAGGTGCTGCCTGCGGATGTCACGGACCCGGCAGCGGTGGATCATGCGGTTAACAGCTTTGCCATGGCGGCCGGGCGGCTGGATGTGCTGTTCAACAACGCCGGCATCTTCACCCCGCCGGGCACCATCGACGAAATCCCGCTGGAAGACTGGTTTGCCTCGGTGAACGTGAACCTCACCGGGATGTACCTGACCGCCCGCGCTGCCTTCCGCCAGATGCGGCAGCAGGCGCCGCAGGGCGGGCGGATCATCAACAACGGCTCCATCGCCGCTTATGTGCCGCGACCCCATTCAGCGCCATACGCAGCCACCAAGGCAGCCATCACCGGCCTCACTAAAAGCCTGTCGCTTGACGGCCGCCCCTTTGACATCGCCTGCGGCCAGATCGACATCGGCAACACCCGCACGCCGATGGTGGAGGATTTGAGCCAGCGCCACGCAGAGGCCAACCCCGGTGCCGAACCGATGCACACCTTCGCGGTGGAGGATGCGGCAAAGTCGGTGCTGCACATGGCCAATCTGCCGCTGGAAGCCAACGTGCAGTTCATGACGGTGATGGCCACCAAGATGCCCTACATCGGCCGCGGCTGAGCGCTCCCGCCCGTCGCTGGCGCATCCCGGATGCGCCGCTCCCGTTGGGCCGGGCGCTGCGCTGGCGCGCAGCGGGCCGCCGGCAGGCGTACAAATCAGAAAGCCGCACGGCGCTTCATCTTTCCCGCAATACTCCGGGGTGAATTGGCCGCAAGGCCAAGAGGGGCTGCGCCCCTCCCACCTGTCTTCGGTGGGTTGGGTCCTCGTTACCGGTTCCTGAGCAGGCTGAAAGCTGCGGACGCGCCCCAGCCGGCCGCAATGGCAATCGCCAGCGACATCAGGCCATAGAGGAACGGCTGCTCGCGCGAGAGCGAGTACAGGAACCGTTCCAGCCCCACCTTGCGCACGTCGATGGTGGTCTCGTAGCTCGACACCACTTCGCCCCCGCGGGTCAGGAAAATCCTGGTCTGGTATTCCCCCTCGGTGAGGTCGGCGGGCATCGTGATGGCAGTGCGGAACAGCGTTTGCTCATCCACCGCAACGGTGTTTTCGCGCAGGGAGTAAAGCCCGTTCTTCTCGCGGATCCGCACTACCGCATCGGCAAAGGCCTGGGCGCCGCGGATATGCATGGCAGCGCCGACCGAGCGGATCGCGCGCTTGATCGAAATCCTGTAGCGCAGGTCCTCGGTGTCCGTCAGCACCTCCTTGAACGGGGCGCTGGTGGCCACGGCGTAGAACGCCGGCGCCGAGTCGACCAGAACGCTGTCGACATTGACCCAGATCCCCAGCTTCTTTTCCTTGCGCCGCACCATGACGGAGGGGGCCGGGCCGGAGACGGTGACCACCACTTCCAGCGGGTCGTCCTGCGGGATCGGGGTTTCGCGTTTCACCGCACCGAAGACCAGGATTTCCGAACCGTCGAAGGTGGCAGTGATAGCCACCCGGTCCTGGCTGAGGCCGAGCACAACCTCTTCCTTGCCGGCCTGAGCGGCGGATTGCGGCAACAGGGCCAGGCTGGCGGCCGTCAGGGCGGACAGGAGCAGCTTGCGCATGATCAATGCCCTCCCGGCTCGCCCAGGGAGAAGATCTCGGAGGGCTGCAGCAGCAGGTCGAGGCCCAGCTTGACGCAGACCGCGATGACCATCAGCGCCAGCAGGATACGCAGCTGTTCGGCTTTGAGATAAACGCCGATGCGGGTGCCGATCTGGGCGCCAATAACACCGCCGATCAGCAGGAGAACCGCCAGCACGATATCCACCGTGTAGTTGGTGGTGGCGTGCAGCATGGTGGTAAAGCCGGTGACCAGGATGATCTGGAACAGCGAGGTGCCGACAACCACCTTGGTCGGCATGCCGAGGATGTAGATCATCGCGGGCACCATGATGAAGCCGCCGCCGACACCCATGATTGCTGCCAGAATACCCACGGCCACACCAACCAGAATGGGCGGGATCACCGAAATATAGAGCCCGGAGGTGCGGAAGCGCATCTTGAAGGGCAGCGCATGCACCCAGCCGCGCTGGCGCCGGGCCGCAGGGGCGCTGCCGCCCGCCTTCTTTGCCTTGCGGATGGCGTTCAGGCTTTCGATGAACATCAGCCCGCCGACAACACCCAGGAAGACGACGTAGCAGAGCTTGACCAGCAAATCGACCTGGCCAAGCGCCTTGAGGTAGTTGAACACCACCACCCCGAGCGCGGCCCCAATCAGGCCGCCAGCCTGCAACACAAGCCCCATCTTGATATCGACCGTGCGCCTTCGGAAATGCGCCAGCACGCCGGAGAAGGAGGAGGCGACAATCTGGTTCGCTTCCGTGGCCACCGCAACCGCCGGCGGGATGCCGATGAAGAACAGCAGCGGCGTCATCAGGAAGCCGCCGCCAACTCCGAACATGCCCGAGAGAATTCCGACCATTCCTCCGAGGCCCAGAAGAAGGAAGGCATTCACCGAGACCTCAGCTATGGGAAGGTATATCTGCATGATCTTTGTTAGACCGCAGACCGTTCAAAAATCAATGATCTATGCCGCTATGCAGCGTGCAGGACTGATTTGACGCGGTAAACTGGACTTAACTGTGGCCGCCGTGCACTGGTGGGGCAGGGCTGCCCCTTAGTGCCCTGTTCGAGTGTAATTGCGTCGTTGCCGCGGCAAGAGTGAACGGCGCTTTGCGCTGCCGCTGCCGCGGCCCTTATCCCGGAAAAGACGCAGGCCGGGAGCAGGCAGGAAAAAGAAACGCCCGGCGCAAGGCCGGGCGTTCCGGTGTTTCCGTTACGGCGCTCAGCGCTCCTTGACGTATGGCTGGCCGCCGGCACGGGGCGGGATCGCCTTGCCGACGAAGCCGGCCAGGATCACCACCGTCAGCACATAAGGCAGCGCGTCCATGGCCTGAACCGGGATCACGATGCCGCCAAGCTCGATGTTCTGGAACCGCAGGGCGACCGCCTGCAGCAGACCGAACAACAGGCAGGCACCCATCGCGTGCCACGGTCGCCACTTGGCAAAGATCAGCGCGGCGAGCGCGATGAACCCGCGGCCGGCGGTCATGTCCTTGACGAAGCCCGCCTGCAGCGCGGTGGCCAGATAGGCGCCTGCGATGCCGCACAGCAGGCCGCAGATCATCACCGCGCCGTAGCGCAGGCCGACAACCGAGACTCCCGCGGTGTCCACTGCCGCCGGGTTTTCACCCACTGCGCGCAGGCGCAGGCCAAAGCGGGTGCGGAACAGGATCCACCAGGTGGCCGGCACCGCCAGGAAGGCGAGGTAGACCAGCACCGAATGGCCTGACAGCAGCTCGGAGTAAATCGGGCCCAGAACAGGCACGCCAGAGAGGCTGTCGGCAAAGGGCAAGGTGATCGGGGTGAACCGGCCGCCGCTGAACAGCGACGGCGTGCGGCCGCCCTGCTGGAACCAGTCCTGGGCGATCAGCACCGTCATGCCCGCGGCCAAAAAGTTGATCGCAACGCCGGAAATCAGCTGGTTGCCGCGGAAGGTGATCGACGCCACCCCGTGCAGAAGTGCCAGGAGCAGCGAGGAGCCGATGCCCGCCAGCAGCCCCAGCCAGACGTTGCCGGTCACTGCAGCGACGGCGGCGGAGAAGAAGGCGGCCATCAGCATCTTGCCTTCCAGGCCGATGTCAAAGATGCCTGCACGCTCGGAGTAGAGGCCGGCGAGGCAGGCCAGCAGCAGCGGCGTGGCCAGGCGGACGGTGGAATCCAGAATCTGGATGATCGTCAGGAAATCCATCAGTTCTGCCCCTTCCGCACCGCCAGGAAGATCTTCTCAAGCGGCATCCGCACCATGTTGTCGAGCGCGCCGGTGAACAGGATCACCAGGGCCTGGATCACCACGATCAGCTCGCGCGGGATCGAGGTCCACAGCGCCAGCTCCGCGCCGCCCTGGTAGAGGAAGCCGAAGAGGATCGCTGCCAGGAACACTCCAAACGGATGGTTGCGCCCCATCAGCGCCACCGCGATGCCGATGAAGCCGGCGCCTTCGGTGGCGTTCAGCACCAGGCGTTCCGCTTCGCCCATCACGTTGTTCACGGCCATCATGCCGGCCAGCGCGCCGGAGATCAGCATCGCGATCATGATCGTGCGGACCGAGGAGATGCCGGCATAGCGGGCGCCGGGCTCCGATTTGCCCAGGGAGCGGATCTCATAACCCAGCGGCGTGCGCCAGATCAGCAGCCAGACGAACAGGCAGGCGCCCATGGCAACCAGCAGGCTGACGTTGGCGGGGGCCGACTTGGAGAAGTTGATGCCGATCGGGGCCAGCAGCTCATGCAGGGAGGGCAGGTGCACCGCCTCGGGGAAGCGTTCGGTGGCCGGGTCCATCGAGCCTTCGGGGCGCAGCACGTTGACCAGCACATAGTTCAGCACCGCCGCGGCGATGAAGTTGAACATGATGGTGGTGATCACGATATGGCTGCCGCGCTTGGCCTGCAGATAGGCCGGGATTGCGGCCCAGGCAGCCCCAAAGATCCCGGCGCCAAGGGCAGCAAAGACCAGCGCCAGCGTCCAATGCGGCCAAGGGATCAGCAGGCAGACCAGCGCCACGCCCAGGCCGCCCAGCATCGCCTGGCCCTCGCCGCCGATGTTGAACAGGCCGGCATGGGCGGCAACCGCCACCGCCAGGCCGGTGAACATGAAGTTGGTGGCGTAATAGAGCGTGTAGCCCCAGCCATAGGTGGAGCCCAGGGCGCCGTCGACCATCAGCTTGACCGCGGCCACCGGGTCCTCGCCGATCCCGAGGATCACCAGCGCCGACAGCAGTGCAGCCAGGATCAGGCTGATCAGCGGGATCAGGACCACATCGGCCCATTTCGGCATCTTGTCCATTTACGCGGCCTCCCCCGCGACACCGGCCATCAGCAGGCCGAGCTCTTTCTCATCGGTCTGATCCGCCGGGCGTTCGCCCATGATCATGCCGTCAAACATCACAGCGACGCGGTCGGAGAGCGACAGGATCTCTTCCAGTTCGACCGAGACCAGCAGGATCGCCTTGCCCTGATCGCGCAGCGCGACAATCTGCTTGTGAATGAATTCGATGGCGCCGATATCGACGCCGCGGGTCGGCTGGCCGACCAGCAGCAGGTCCGGGTTGCGCTCGATCTCGCGCGCAACAACGATCTTCTGCTGGTTGCCGCCGGAGAAATTCTTGGCCGCCAGCCAGGGATCCGGCGGGCGCACGTCAAACTTCTCCATCTTGGCTTCGGTATCGGCCTGCAGGGAGGCGTTGTTCATCAGCACACCCTTCTGATAGGCCGCATCGCGGTGATAGCCGAAAGCCACGTTCTCCCAAGCGTGGAAGTCCATGATCAGGCCCTCGCGCTGGCGGTCCTCCGGCACATGGCCGATGTGGGCGTCCCGGCGCGCCTTGGCATCCGAGCCCGGCCCGCGCAGGGGCAGGGGGGTGCCGTGCAGCTTGATGCTGCCGGTGCCCGGACGCATGCCGCCCAGAACCTCCAGCAGTTCCGACTGGCCGTTGCCCGCCACGCCGGCAATGCCGACGATCTCGCCCGCGCGCACGGTCAGGTCGATGCCCTTGACGCGCTCGACGCCGGCTTCGTCCACTACCCGCAGGTTCTCGATCTCCAGGATCGGGGCGCCAGGCTGGGCGGGCACCTTATCGACGCGCAGCAGCACCTTGCGGCCCACCATCAGCTCCGCCAGATGCTCGGGGCTGGTCTCGGCGGTCTTGACGGTCGCGGTCATCTGGCCGCGCCGCATCACCGAAACGGTGTCGGTGTACTCCATCACCTCCCGCAGCTTGTGGGTGATCAGGATGATGGTCTTCCCCTCGGCGCGCAGCCGGTCGAGGATGCGGAACAGCTGGTCGGCCTCCGACGGTGTCAGCACGCCGGTCGGCTCGTCGAGGATCAGGATCTCCGCCTTGCGGTACAGCGCCTTGAGGATTTCCACCCGCTGCTGCGCGCCGACGCCGATTTCGTCGATGCGCGCATCGGGGTCCACGAACAGTTCGTATTCCTCTTCCAGCGCCTTCAGCTCCTTGCGGGCGCGGCGCAGCGAGGGCATCAGCATGCCGCTGTCCTCGGCGCCCAGCACGATGTTTTCCAGCACGGTGAAATTCTCCACCAGTTTGAAATGCTGGAACACCATGCCGATGCCCGCGGCAATCGCCGCCTGGCTGTCCGGAATCTCGGTCTTCTTGCCGTTGATGAAGACTTCCCCTTTGTCGGCCTTGTAAAAGCCGTAGAGGATCGACATCAGCGTCGACTTGCCCGCACCGTTTTCACCGATGATACCGTGAATGGTGCCGGGGGCGACGCGGATGGAAATGTCCTTGTTTGCCTGGACCGGGCCAAAGGCCTTGGAGATGCCTTTGAGTTCGATGGCGGGGGCAGTCAAGAGGGCTCTCCCATGCCTGTAAATCCGATCAGCCGCACCACTTTGCCATCTTGCAGATCAGCAAAATACTGGCCGCGCACCATGCGGGTGCCGTCCTTCAGAAAATCCACCGTGGCACGCGCGTGGCCATGGTGTTCCGAGACGGCCACGACTTTGGCCTCGGCGCCCGGCATTTTCGCGCTGAACTGCGCGATATAGTCCAGATAGGCGTCGCGGCCCTCGATAGGGGCGGGGGTGTTGGGATCGGAATAATAGAATTCGGGCCCGATCGCCGCGTCGGTTTTTGCAACACGGCCTTCGGGGGTTGGGTCGCCCCAGGCCGCAAACAGAATATGAATAAACTCCGTCATGGCCTGGGGCTTTCTCTTTAGAAGCTCAGTGCCGGGCAGCTGTCATCGGACATGTAGTCATGCACCTTGAGCTCGCCCGAGGCGATCTTGGCAGCAGCGTCGTCCACCGCGGCCTTCATCTCGCCGGTCACCAGATCGGCGTTGTGCTCATCCATTGCATAGCCGACGCCGCCATTGGCCAGGCCCATGACAGAGAAGCCGGTCTCCATCTCGGCACCGTCCGAGAACGCCTCGAACACGGCGTTGCCGACGTTCTTGGTCATCGAGGTCAGCACCTTGCCCGGGTGCAGGTGGTTCTGGTTGCTGTCCACGCCGATCGACAGGATGCCCTCGTCGGCCGCGGTTTGCAGAACGCCCACACCGGTGCCGCCGGCCGCGGCATAGACCACGTCAGCGCCCTGGGAGATCTGCGCCTTGGTCAGCTCCGATCCCTTCACCGGGTCGTTCCAAGCTGCCGGGGTGGTGCCGGTCATGTTGGAAATCACCTTGGCGTCCGGGTTGGCGGCCTTGACGCCTTCGGCATAGCCGCAGGCGAACTTGCGGATCAGCGGGATGTCCATGCCGCCGATAAAGCCTACGGTGTTCGACTTGGACGCCATCGCCGCCAGCATGCCGACCAGATAGGAGCCTTCGTGCTCGTTGAAGACAACCGAACGCACGTTGTCGCCTTCAACCACCATGTCGATGATGGTGAACTTGGTGTCCGGATAGTCGGCTGCCACCTGGCCCAGGGCGTCGGCAAAGGCAAAGCCCACCATCACGATCGGGTTGGCGCCGGCCTCGGCGAAGCGGCGCAGCGCCTGCTCGCGCTGGGCTTCGGACTGCAGCTCGATCTCGCGGTAGCTGCCGCCGGTCTCCTCGACCCAGCGCTGGGCGCCGTTATGCGCGGCTTCGTTAAAGCTCTTGTCGAACTTGCCGCCCAGGTCGAAGATCAGCGCGGGCTCGGCCAGCGCGGCACCTGCTGTCAGGGCCAGCGACGCGGCTGCGCCCATCAGCGGTTTCATCAGGGTCATCAGGTTAACTCCCACTGTCATTTTTGTTGGATGCAGCGGGGAATTTCCGCTGCCCGGCCACGTTCAGGCCATAGAGGGTGCGGCAATTTAGCCTGCAGGGCAGGGAGAGGGTCAACCGCTTTTTGACCATTTGGTGCGAAATCCGCGCAACTGGCCTAGCGTAAACCTTTTCTCATCAGGATTGCATCCGCCGGTTTTGCCCCTTCCCGGCGGTAATATCCGGCCCGGCGCCCGCATTCCGCGAATCCGCAGGCGCGGTACAGCGCTTGTGCCGGGGCGTTGTCGGCGGCGACTTCCAGGAACACCTCAGCCGCGCCGCGTGCGCGGGCAGCTGATTCCCAATCCGCCATGCAGGCGCGGGCCAGGCCCTGGCGCTGATGGCCGGGGGCGGTGGCAATGGTCAGCAGCTCTGCCTCATCCGCGATCACCCGCACCAGTGCAAAGCAGCGGTTGTCGCCCGCGGCAAAGGTCAGCGGGCTGTCCAGCAGGGAGGCAAACTCCGCCGCCGACCAGGGCCGCGACTGGGTGAAGGCCGCGGCATGGGTGGCGGCCATCGCTTCAGGTGTCAGCGGGTCAGCCATCAATCAGTGCCGGCGGCACATCGCTGGACGGTGCGGCATCGGCGGAGCGCAGGTACAAGGGGGCAGGCGGCTCGGTTACAGTCTGAAACCGCGCGGCTGCGATCCGGGCGATGGCTTCGGCCATCCCCGCGGGGCTCGCCTCAGGCGCAAACGCCAGTCCGGCGCCGCGGGCGGCATCCTCTGCCTCCTGGCGCGGCATCAGACGCGGCGCCTCGCCCGGCAATGCGGCATAGACCTGATCGCGCGGCGCCGGCACCGCGGGCAGGGTGCCTTCGGCCGCGCGGGCCTCAAACCCGTCAACGCCTACGGCCGGAATCTCCAGCCCAAGCGCCAGGCCGCGGGCGGCGGATACCGCGATGCGGATGCCGGTGAAATTGCCGGGACCGACACCGACGCCGATGGCATCAAGGTCGGCCCACGCGGCGCCGCCTTCTGCCAGAACTTCTTCCAGCAGCGGCATCAGCCGTTCGGCCTGGCCGCGGGTCATTTCTTCCAGCCGGGAGGCCAGCAGCTGATCCCCGCGCAGCAAAGCGGCCGCGCAATGCGCGGCCGATGTGTCAAAGCCCAGAACCAGCGGTTCGGAGGTCATGTGTTGTCCTTTCGCAGCCGGTCAGACGGCAACCGGGCGCACTTCGGTGACTTCCGGGATGTAGTGGCGCAGCAGGTTCTCGATCCCCATCTTCAGGGTCAGGGTCGAGGACGGGCAGCCCGCGCAGGCGCCTTGCATGTGCAGGTAGACAACGCCGCGGTCAAAGCCGTGGAAGGTGATGTCGCCGCCGTCCTGAGCCACTGCCGGGCGCACGCGGCTGTCCAGCAGCTCCTTGATCTGGTTGACGATTTCGGCGTCCTCGCCGGAATGCTCGGCGTGGCCGGAGGCCGGATCGGCAGAGCCGTCCGCCATCACCGGCTGGCCGGACTGGTAATGCTCCATCACCGCGCCCAGGATGGCGGGTTTGATGTGGTCCCAATCAACACCGTCGGCCTTGGTCACGGTCACGAAATCATTGCCGAAGAACACGCCGGTCACGCCTTCAACCGCAAAGATGCGGGAGGCCAGCGGGGATTTACCTGCAGCGTCTGCACTGGGGAAGTCGGCGGTGCCGACCTCCAGAACGGTTTGGCCCGGCAGGAATTTCAGCGTCGCCGGGTTGGGCGTGGATTCGGTCTGAATGAACATGTCGGGTCTCCGTTAAGCGTGCCCCCGATATGCGCCTTGCGGCCTGCCAAGTCAAGATTTGGAACTATTCTAAATTCGGGCGGCCTGCGGCGTGCTCCAGCGCTTGCTCCAGACGGTCGTCGCCCCAGAACAGCTCCGGGCCACAGGTAAAGCTGGGCGCGCCGAAAATGCCGGCTGTAATCGCCTCTTCGGTCTGTGACCGCAGCGCCGATTTGATATCGGCGGATTGTGCGCGTGAAATCAAACCTGCATCAAGGCCGGATTTGCGGAGGCATTCTTGAAGCACCGCGTCGCTGGAAATATCCGAGCCGTCTCCGAACTGCGCTTGGAACACCGCCATTGTGAAAGCTTCAAGGCAGTCCTGCTCGGCGGCGGCCAAAGCCAGCCGGGCTGCCTTCAGTCCGTTTTGCGGAAACGGATCCGGGCGGCGGAAGGGCAGCCCGCGGGCCGCGCAGATCCGCTCCATGTCGCGCCACATGTAGCGGCCTTTGGCGGGGTAGATATTGAACGGGGAGGTATCCCAGCCCTGGGCGGCGAACACCGGCCCCAGCAAGAACGGTTTCCAGGTAACGGATATTCCGCGGCCGGCAGCCAGCTCGCCAATCCGCATCACGCTGAGATAAGAATAGGTGGAGGCGAACTCGAACCAGAATGAGATCCTGCCACTCATCGCCGCTGCCGTGCCTTCTGCTCAGGTAATTGCTTCCAGTTTCTCTTTGCTGAGGTCGCCCGGCACGATGGTGATCGGCACCGGCAGGGTGCCGGAATTCTTGGTCAGCTGGGTGACCAGCGGGCCCGGTCCCTTGCGCCCGGTGCCGGCCCCCAGCACCAGCACGCCGATTTCCGGATCGCCCTCGATGTAGTCAAGGATTTCCGGCACCGGCTCGCCCTCGCGGATCACCAGTTCCGGGTCGACGTTCTGGCGGTCGCGCATCCATTTGGCAAAGACTTCGAAATGCGCATGGATCCGCTCGCGGGCTTCCTCCCGCATCACTTCGCCAACACCGATCCAGTGGTTGAACTCGTCCGGCGGGATCACCGACAGGATGGTGACGCCGGCACCGGTATGCGCCGCGCGCATCGCGGCGAACCGCATGGCGTTCAGGCATTCGCGGCTGTCATCCAGTACCACAAGGAATTTGCGCATTTTCGCTCTCTCGTTGTTCCTCGGCGGATCATGACGCAAGCGGGCGCATCAGGCAATAGAGCCAAACCCATTGAGCCGTTTCAGGAAACTGGCGCTAGGTCCGGGCGGGGAGGCGCTCCCGCGCCCGCAGGATCTTCCGGCTGCGCCGGAAGCCCCTTTGCGGCCTTGGGCCTGGCGCCGCGCAAGGAGCGGCGCGGCACTGTGCG
Organism: Leisingera sp. ABM4_103; assembly: GCF_056158685.1. Lineage (NCBI taxonomy): Bacteria > Pseudomonadati > Pseudomonadota > Alphaproteobacteria > Rhodobacterales > Roseobacteraceae > Leisingera > Leisingera sp. ABM4_103. The sequence goes on from NZ_JBSWTU010000005.1 coordinate 2,270,229, forward strand.
CAGGCACGGTGCCATGCCCAACTGTGCAAGGGCCTTTGAAAAAGGCCCCGGAACGGGCGGGAGCCTCCGCTTGCGGCGCAGCGCATCGTGTCAGGTCTGGCTGCGGGCCCAGTCCCAATACATCTCACGGACCCGCTTGGCGACGGGGCCGGTTTGATACTGGCACTCGTCGAAAGCGGTGACCGGTGTCACTTTGCTCATGTTGCCGGAGAGGAAGATCTCATCAGCTTCTTCGAAATCCTGATACCCCAGCACGCATTCATGCACGGTGATGCCACCGGCGCGCATGTTCACGATGTGCCGGGCGCGGGTGATGCCGGCCAGGAAGGTGCCGTTGGGGATCGGAGTGAAGACCTCGCCATCGCGGACCATGAAAACATTGGTGGTGGCGGTCTCCGCGACATTGCCCATGGCGTCCTGCACCAGCGCATTGGTGAAGCCCTTGCTGCGGGCTTCGCGCAGCATCCGCGCGTTGTTGGGATAGAGGCAGCCGGCCTTGGCGTTCACCACCGCGTTCTCCAGCACCGGGCGACGGAAGCGGGTGCGGGTGAGAGTTGCGGCGGCCGTGTCCGGCGCCATCGGGATCTCCTCCAGGCTGACGGCAAAGCGGGTGCTGTCCGGGTCCGGGGCAATCAGGGTCCCGTCGCCATCGGCGGCCCAGTACATCGGCCGGATATAGACGGCCGAACCGGGGACAAACCCCTCCAGACCCTCGCGGATCAGCTCCACCATTTGCTCAACAGTGTGCGTGGGCGTCATCAGCAGCGCCTTCGCCGAGGCATTGGTGCGGGCGCAGTGGAGGTCCAGATCCGGGGTCACCCCGTCAAAGAACCGTGCGCCGTCGAACACTGAGGACCCCAGCCACATTGCATGATCCGCCGCCCGCATCACCGGCAGGTCACCGTCATGCCAGCTGCCATTGAAATAGGTCCGGATTGTACCGCTTACAGCCATATTTCACCTCCCTCCGCTTGCCGTTAGGGTAGGCAGGGAAAGGTCAGAGGTCCAGACCTAACATGCTCCGCGCGGGTCCAGGAAAAGCAGCGGTTTTGCTGCTTTTATTTTGCGTTACAGCGTGTTGCCGGGAACATGGACGCATTCTGACGCTGCGTCTTTTGGGTCAGCCTTTCTGACCAATTGTTTCGCGCGCGAAACATTCCGGCAGCAAGCCTGACCTACTCAACCTCTGCGAGCAATGCCTCCAAATCCAGGGCCTCTGTCCCCATAGCGAGGCTGCCGTCGCGCCCGCGCGGCCACTCCGTCTCAGGCCGGTCGCGGTAAAGTTCCACCCCGTTGCCGTCGGGATCGCGCAGATAGAGCGCTTCGGACACCCCGTGATCGGCGGCGCCGTCCAGCGCGATGCCTGCGTCCAGCACCCGCCGCAGCACCGCAGCCAGGCTCGGGCGGTCCGGCAGCAGGATGGCGGTATGATATAGTCCGGTCATATTGGGCGCCGGGGCAGGACCCCCGCGCGACTGCCATGTGTTGAGGCCGATGTGGTGGTGATAGCCGCCTGCCGACAGGAAGGCAGCGGAGGAGCCCAGCCGCTGGGTCACCTCAAAGCCGAGGACACCGCTGTAGAAGCCGATTGCCCGCTCCAGGTCCGAGACCTTCAGGTGGACATGGCCAATGCCGGTGCCTGCGGGAAGTTTTGCCGTGCCGGTGCTCATTGCAGCCTCCATTTGTCTGGTGGTGCAGATATGGCTGCTGAGCGCCTTGGGTTCCATTCCGCAGCGCCGCACCATGTGCCTGTGGATTTGCACAGCACCGCCAGCGGCGGCGCAGGCCCGCGCGCCGTCAGGCGCGCCGGGCCCAACCGGGCCTGCGCATCTTTGATGCGCTGCAGCCCGGGCGGGAGTTTGCAGGTCAGGATCAGGCGGCCGGTTTCAGGCCGGCCTTGTCCAGAATGGCCGCGGCGTCCTGCTGCCAACGGGCCTTCAGCTCTGCATTCGGGGTGCGGCGCAGGCCCATGGCCTTCAGGCCTTCGAATTTATCCGAGGCCTCCTGACCAAAGCTCGCCGCGACCCGCGGCCACCAGTAGTCTGCCAGTTCCTGCAGGCCATCGGTGCCCTGGGCCTCGACCAGCACCATCAGCCCTTCTTCAGCCAGCTCGGCGTGGCGGGTCTCCAGCGGCAGGATGGCGCGGAAGGCTTCGGCCAGCGGCTGGTAGGAGACTTGGCTCAGCTCCTCCAGCTGCAGCACCACTGCGCGGCCCATCAGCAGGTTCATCATCACCGCGTCGGCCCAGCCTTCCAGCGGGTAGTTGAACACCGCCAGCCGCATGTCGTGCTTGGTCCGGCTCTGCCCGATGTCGGCATCCCGCTCCAGCCGCGCGGTCCAGGGGTGGTGGTCGGCATAACGCTCGGTGTCGGCGCCGAAGTCGCCCATGATCCGCAAGACCTTCTCCGCGTGATCGGTCTTTTCCAGCACGATCCGCGCCGCGGCGATGCGGGCCTTGATGCCGGGGCCTTCGTTGATGATGTCGGCAAAGCCCGCGGCGCCGGCCAGTTCGCTGTCGACGAAGGTCGCCATCAGCTTCATCAGCTCGGCGCGGTAGCGCGGCGGCACATTGGACGGGTTGGTCAACACCCCGCCCTGGGCCAGATAGCTTGTGATGCTCATCTCTTCGGACATGAAACGTCCTCCCTGAAAACTCCGGCTAACCGGTTATTTGAAATTCCCTTACTGATCGTAGTCGACAACCACGCTGTCGGTCACCGGATAGGCCTGGCAGGACAGCACATAGCCTTTTTCGACCTCGTAATCCTCCAGCGCGTGGTTTGCGACCATTTCGACTTCGCCTTCCAGCACCTTGCAGCGGCAGGTGGAGCAAACGCCGGCCTTGCATGCGTAAGGCGCGTCCATCGCGTTTTCCAGCGCCGCATCCAGCAGGGTTATGTCCTTGCCCATCTCGATGGTCTGGGTGGCACCGTCCAGGGTGATGGCGGCCTTGGTCTGGTTGGCGCTGCTGGCTGCGTCTTTTGCGGTGGCTTTGCGCTTGGCGCGGCCCGGCTGGGCCGAGGCGAACAATTCGAACTTGATCTGGCTGTCATCAAGGCCGGCAGTGCGCAGTGCGGCAGCGATGCCCAGCATCATTGGTTCCGGGCCGCAGATAAAGGCGGTGTCGACCGACTTGATGTCGATCCAGTGCTCGAACAGCTGGGCGCATTTCTCCTCGGTCACCAGGCCGGTGAACAGGTCGATTTCCTGTGCGTCGGATTCCAGCACGTGGATCACGTTGAACCGGCCCATGTAGAGGTTCTTCAGATCCTCCAGCTCCTCGCGGAACATGATCGTGTTCACGCCCTTGTTGGCGTAGACCAGCGTGAAGGACGAGTTGGGCTCCGCCGCCAGCGTGGTCTTGAGGATCGACAGGACGGGTGTGATGCCGGAGCCGCCGGCAAAACCCAGATAGTTCTTCTCTGCGCCTGCATCCAGCGGGGTGAAGAAGGTGCCCATCGGCGCCATCGCTTGCAGGGTGTCGCCGGCCTTCAGCTCGGTATTGGCCCAGGTCGAGAACGCACCGCCGTCGACGCGCTTGATGCCGACCTGCAGGATGCCCTCGTCCTTGCCTGCGCAGATCGAGTAGCTGCGGCGCAGCTCCTCGCCGTCGAAGTCGCGGCGGAAGGTCAGGTACTGGCCTTGCGTGAAATCGAATTCCCCAGCCGCGCCATTTGCGGGCTTCAGGGTGACAACCACCGCATCGCGGATAGTCTTGCGGACGTCGGTGACTTCAAGGTCGTGAAAGCGCGCCATCAGGGTCTCCTCAGATGCACTTGAAATAATCAAAAGGTTCGAGGCAGTCCTGGCAGCGCCAGTGGGCCTTGCAGGGGGTCGAGCCGAACTGGCTGACCTTGGTGACATTCTTGCTGCCGCAGTGCGGGCATTTTTCGGGGCCGCCGGCGGGCTGGGGCGGGGCGATGCCGTAGTCCTCCAGCTTGGCGCGGCCCTTCTCGGACAGCCAGTCGGTGGTCCAGGCGGGGGAGATCCGGGTCTCGATCTTCAGGTGCTCGATTCCCTTGCTGCGCAACGCAGTCTCGATGTCGAGGCTGATGATCGAGGTCGCCGGGCAGCCTGAGTAGGTCGGGGTGACGGAAACGACCAGGGTTTCGCCCTGCCATTCCACGCCGCGGACGATGCCTAGGTCGACGACCGAGATGACCGGGATTTCCGGATCCGGCACGGCGTCGAGCCACTCCCAGATCTGGTCAGTGCTTGGCTGAGTTGTCACTTGGCTCATGCGGTTACCCTCATTGGCTGTTCCGCCCGGCAGTGCGCCGGGCAACGCCCGTCCTGCCCCCGCGGGGCAGGAGTTCAACGCCCGCCGCTCGTGACGGGCGTTGCCTTCAGTTCTTTGACCGTGGCCTTACCACTTGGCGCCGGGATAGGCGCGCTGCAGCCATTGCATCTGGGTCAGCAGGTGGCCCAGGTGCTCGGTGTGCATCGCACCGGTGCGCCCGCCCTTGTGGGCAAAGCGGCTCTCCGGAATGGTCAGCGTCGCGTCGCCCAGGATGCGGGAGATCAGGGCGTCGTATTCCTCGCGCAGGGACGCCGGGTCGGGGGCGATACCAGCCTTCACCATTTCGGCGTCGGTCTCGTCCGACTGGAACATCTCGCCCACATAGGGCCACAGGTAGTCCAGCGCCTCCTGCATCCGGCGGTGGCTTTCCTCGGTGCCGTCGCCCAGGCCCACCACCGTATCGGCGGAGCGCTCCAGGTGGTATGCCACCTCTTTCGAGGCCTTCTCGGCAATTGCGGCGACCCGTTCGTCCGAGGATTTCAACAGGCGGCCCAGCTGGATCGAATGCCAGGCGTCAAACAGGAACTGGCGCATCAGGGTGCGGCCGAAGTCGCCGTTCGGCACCTCGCACAGCAGCACGTTGCGGAAATCCCAGGCGTCGCGCAGGAAGGCGAGGTCGTCGGCGGACTTGCCTTCGCCCTGCACCTCAGCGGCGAGGCCAAGCCACATCTGGGTCTGGCCGATCAGGTCCAGCGCTGTGTTGGCCAGCGCGATGTCCTCTTCCAGCACCGGCGCGTGGCCGCACCATTCACTGACCCGGTGGCCGAGGATCAGGGTGTTGTCCCCCATCCGCAGCAGAAACTGGGTAAAAGCTTTCTCGCGGTTCATTACATTGCCCCCACTTCTTCGGGGATGTCGAAGAAGGTCGGGTGGCGGTAGACCTTCGACTCGGACGGCTCATAGAGCGGGCCTTTGTCGCTGGGCGAGGAGGCGGAGATGTGGTTCGCCTCAACCACCCAGATCGACACGCCTTCGTTGCGGCGGGTGTAGACGTCACGGGCGTTCTTGATTGCCATCTCGGCGTCCGGCGCGTGCAGGGAGCCGACGTGGCGGTGGCTCATGCCGTGCTGGCCGCGGATGAAGATTTCCCAGAGGGGCCATTCGTTTTTCATGTCTCAAATCCTCCTGGCTGAGGGGGTGCTGCGCCGGGTCCCGATAGGGGGCGGAGCGCCGGAATGCTTGGGGTTACTCGGCGGCGTGCTGGCGCGCGGCCTTCTTCTTGGCGTGGGCGAGCAGGCCGTCGCGGACCCAGGCGCCGTCGTCCCAGGCCTTGTTGCGGTCGGCGAGGCGGTCCACGTTGCAGGGGCCGTTGCCCTGGATCACGTCAAAGAATTCGCTCCAGTCCGGGTCGGTGTAGTCGTAGTGGCCGCGCTCCTCGTTCCATTTCAGGTCCGGATCGGGGATGGTGAGGCCCAGGTATTCGGCCTGCGGCACGGTCTGGTCGACGAACTTCTGGCGCAGCTCGTCGTTGGTGTTCATCTTGATCTTCCACTTCATCGACTGGGCAGAGTGGACCGAGTCCTTGTCGGAGGGGCCGAACATCATCAGCGACGGGTACCAGAGGCGGTTCAGCGCATCCTGTGCCATCTTCTTCTGCTCCGGCGTGCCCTCAGCCATCTTGCGGATGGCGTCATAGCCCTGGCGCTGGTGGAAGCTTTCTTCCTTGCAGATGCGGATCATCGCGCGGGAGTAGGGGCCGAAGGAGGTCCGCTGCAGCGGCACCTGGTTCATGATCGCGGCGCCGTCCACCAGCCAGCCGACCGCGCCGATGTCGGCCCAGTTCAGCGTCGGGTAGTTGAAGATCGACGAATACTTCATGCGGCCGTCCAGCAGCATCTCGGTGATCTCGTCGCGGGAGACACCCAGCGTTTCCGCCGCGCAGTAGAGATACAGGCCGTGACCCGCCTCATCCTGCACCTTGGCGAGCAGGATTGCCTTGCGCTCCAGCGTCGGCGCGCGGGTGATCCAGTTGCCCTCCGGCAGCTGGCCGACGATTTCCGAATGGGCGTGCTGGCCGATCTGGCGGATCAGCGTCTTGCGGTAGCCTTCGGGCATCCAGTCCTTGGGCTCGATCTTCTCGCCCGCGTCGATGCGCGCCTGGAAGGCCGCCAGCTTTTCCGGATCGTCCTGGGTCGCTTCGGATTTGATCATCTGAGCATACATGTCTGGGACCTCCTCAGGGTTTCGTTACACGCGTTCGAGGATCAGGGCGGTGCCCTGTCCAACGCCGACGCACATGGTGCAGAGCGCATACCGCCCGCCAGTGCGCTGCAATTGGTAGGCGGCGGTCAGCACCAGCCGCGCGCCGGACATGCCGAGCGGGTGGCCCAGTGCTATCGCACCGCCGTTAGGATTAACATGGGGCGCATCGTCCGCGACGCCAAGTTCGCGCAGTGTCGCAAGGCCTTGGCTTGCAAAAGCCTCGTTCAGTTCGATCACGTCCATCTGTTCGATGGTCAGGCCGGTGCGGGCCAGCACCTTGCGGGTGGCGGGCACCGGGCCGATACCCATGATGCGCGGCTCGACACCCGCAGCGGCCATGCCGACGATGCGGGCCATCGGTTTCAGGCCGTTCTTGGCAGCAGCGGCCTCATTCGCCATCAGGATCGCCGCGGCGCCATCGTTGACGCCGGACGCGTTGCCGGCGGTCACGGTCTTGTCCGGGCCGTTGACGCCCTTGAGGCCCGCCAGCTTCTCCGCCGAGGTGCCGGGGCGGGGGTGTTCGTCGGTATCCACCACCAGATCATCGCCCTTGCGCTGGGGGATGGTGACCGGAGTGATCTCGTCCTTGAAGATGCCGGCCTCATGCGCGGCGGCCCAGCGGGCCTGGCTGCGGGCGGCGAATGCATCCTGATCCTCGCGGGAGACGCCGTAATCCTCGGCCACGTTGTCGGCGGTCTGCGGCATCGAGTCGGTGCCGTACATCTCGTGCATTTTCTTATTCACGAAGCGCCAGCCGATGGTGGTGTCATAGACCGCATTGGCGCGGGTGAAGGCGGATGTGGCCTTGGGCATCACGAAGGGCGCGCGGCTCATGCTTTCGACGCCGCCTGCGATGGCCATGTCATAATCGCCGGCCTTGATGCCGCGCGAGGCCATGCCCACCGCATCCATGCCGGAGGCGCAGAGGCGGTTGATGGTGGTGCCGGGCACTGTGGTGGGCAGGCCCGCCAGCAGCGCTGCCATGCGGGCCACGTTGCGGTTGCTTTCACCGGCCTGGTTGGCGTCGCCAAAGATCACGTCATCGAGGGCGCCCCAGTCCACGTCCGGGTTGCGCGCGGCAAGCGCGGCAATCGGCAGGGCGGCAAGATCATCGGTACGCACCTGGCTCAGCGCGCCGCCGTAGCGGCCGATCGGGGTGCGGGTGGCATCGCAGATGAAAGCATCCATGGGTGTTCGCGTCTCCTGTGGCGGCGGCAGGAAAAGCCGACCGTTGGGTCGGTATTACGCTGGAAGATGATTCGCAGCAAGTGAAATGTAACCTGAAACTTTCACCTTTGGAAATTCTGTAACGTGTCGCTGTGGCGGAGCGCGGTCTTCGCCGCAGCGAACGCGGGGTTATTGTTGCGAAGCCAAGGTCTTGGCGGCCAGGCTGGCGGCAAGGGGCCGCCGTTTGCGGGCAAATCCGTGTATGCTGTGCACCGGATGGCGGCCATCGGGAGGAGCAATGCCAGAGATACTGCGCATCGGCGGCGCTGCCGGGTTCTGGGGGGAGGCCGCCCTGGCCACCCCGCAATTGCTGGCGGCCGGGGGCTTGGATTTCCTTGTCTATGACTACCTGGCCGAGATAACCATGGCGCTGCTGGCGCGCGCGCGTGCAAAAGATCCGGCGGCGGGATATGCGACTGATTTCGTGACCGCGGCGATGGCGCCCAGCCTGGCAGAGATCGCGCGGCAAGGGGTGCGGGTCGTTTCCAATGCGGGCGGGGTGAACCCGGAGGCCTGTGCCGCGGCCCTGCGGCGGGAGATCGCCGCTCAGCGGCTGGATCTGCAGGTGGCGATGGTTGAAGGCGACGATCTGCTCGGACGCGCGGCGGAGCTGGCGGAGGCCGCGCCCAGAGATATGTTCACCGGCGCGCCGTTTCCGCCGCTGGAGAAGATTGCCAGCATCAACGCTTACCTCGGAGCCTTCCCGATTGCCGCAGCCCTGGACCGGGGCGCGGATATCGTCGTGACCGGGCGCTGCGTGGACAGCGCGGTGACGCTGGGGGCCTGCATCCATCATTTCGGCTGGGCGGCGGCGGATCTGGACCAGCTGGCGGGCGGCAGCCTGGCGGGCCATATCCTGGAATGCGGGCCGCAGGCGACAGGCGGCAATTTCACCGACTGGCAGGCGGTCGCGGAGGGCATGGCCGGGATCGGCTACCCCATTGCGGAAGTCCGTGAGGATGGCACATTTGACGTAACCAAACCTGCGGGCACCGGCGGGTTGGTCTCCCGTGCGACAGTGGCGGAGCAGCTGCTGTATGAGACCGGCGACCCGCAAGCCTATGTGCTGCCGGATGTGGTATGCGATTTCTCCGGCGTTACGGTGACGGAGGCCGGGCCGGACCGGGTGCGGGTGGCTGGCGCCAGGGGGCGCGGGGTACCGGAAAAATACAAGACTTGCATCACATGGCAGGACGGATTTCGCAGCGGCCATTACTTTACCTTCTACGGCCTTGATGCCGAAGCCAAGGCACAGGCCTTTGCCAAGGCGGCGCTGACCCGCGCGCGGGATGTGTTGCAGGGGGGGATGCTGCCGGACTTCAGCGATGTGAGTATTGAGCTGATCGGCAGCGAAAGCCAGTTCGGCGGGCTGCGGCAGAGCGGTGCTGCGCGGGAGGTGGCCGCCAAGATCGCGGTGCGCCACCCGGAGGCCCGAGGGGTGGGCGTATTCCTGAAGGAGGCGGTGGGGCTGGGCCTGTCGGCGCCGCCGGGCTTGAGCGGTTTTGCAGGCGCCCGGCCCAAGCCCTCGCCGGTGCTGGCGCTGTTTTCCTGCCTGCTGCCCAAGGCGCAGGTGCCGGTGGCGGTGCGGGATGCGGCGGGCCGCAATGCGGTGCCGGCGGCTGCGGCTATCCCGCTGCAGGTGCTGGAACGGCCTGCGCCGCCGCCGGGTCCGGCCTCGAAAAGAGTGGCAGAGGTGCCGCTGATCCGCCTTGCCTGGGCGCGCAGCGGCGACAAGGGCGACATCGCCAATATCGGCGTCATCGCGCGCAGGCCGGACCTGATGCCCTGGATCTGGGCGGCGCTGGACGAAACCCATCTGCGCCGGGTGTTCGGGCACTTCTGGGATGGCCGGATGGAGCGGTTTTTCCTGCCGGGAAGCCTGTCGATGAACATCCTGCTGCACGGCGCGCTGGGCGGCGGCGGAACGTCATCCTTGCGCAACGACCCGCAGGCTAAGGGTTATGCGCAGTTGCTGCTGGCGGCACCCGTGCAGGTGGATGCGGACTTGCTGGAGGAGTTTTGAAAATGCCGAAATGCTGCAGCATGACGCAGAGGGCGGTGCCCGGCCGCGGGCGGAAACGAAGTGCCCGCCCATGGGGGCGGCCGGGCACTGCCCGGCTTCGCCGGGCGAAAGGCGGGGGATTGCAATGACAGCCTTCGAAACCAAAATCAGCCCCGGCAGCGAAACCTTCGCCCAGAACCGCGAGGACATGCTGGCCCTGGTCAAGCGGATGCGTGATTTGGAGGCTCGTGCGGCGGCAAAATCCGAAGAGCGCCGCCCGGTCTTCGACAAGCGCGGTCAGCTGTCGCCGCGGGAGCGGGTCTCAGCATTGCTGGATCCGGGGCTGCCGTTCCTGGAACTCTACAACATGGCCTCCTACCTGGTGGATGATCCGGACCCGGAGACCTCGATCCCCGGCGCCTCGATCATCCTGGGGATCGGCTTTGTCGAGGGGGTGCGGACGATGGTCTTTGCCGATGATGCCGGGATCAACGCGGGTGCGATGACGCAGAAATCGGTGGACAAGGCGCTGGGCGCAATCGCCATTGCCGAGCGGCAGAAACTGCCCTTTATCCACCTGGTGGAAAGTGCCGGCGCCGACCTGATGCGTTACACGGTGGAGCTGTGGGCGCATGGCGGCGGCATGTTTGCAGGGCTGGCGCGGCTGTCGGCGGCGGGCATCCCGGTGATCACGGTGCTGCATGGCGCCTCCACCGCCGGCGGGGCCTATCAGCCGGGCCTGTCGGACTATGTGATCGGGGTCAAGGGCAACGGCATGGCGATGCTGGCGGGTGCGGCGCTGGTGCAGGCCGCGACTGGCGAGGTGGCGCAGGACGCGGATCTTGGCGGCGCAGAGATGCATGCTTCAACCACCGGGCTGGTGGAGTATCTGGCAGAGGATGACGCCCACGGGATCGAAATCGCCCGCGAGGTGGTAGCCGGGCTGGTCTGGACGCCCTGCGCGCCCGCACTGCCGGATTATGCCGAGCCGGTGCTGCGGCCTGACGAGATCGCCGGTGTGGTGCCGGCGGATTACCGCAAGCCGTACGATATGCGCGAAGTGGCGGCTCGGATCGCCGACGGATCTGACCTGCGTGAATTCAAGCCGGGCTTCGGTCCGGCCACGCTTTGCCTGCAGGCACGGATCATGGGGCAGCCGGTCGGCCTCCTGGGCAACAACGGCCCGCTGGATCCGGACGGGGCGGCCAAGGCCACGCATTTCCTGCAGGCGATGGATCAGGCCGGTACCCCGGTGGTTTTTCTGAACAACACCACCGGTTACATGGTCGGCACCGCATCAGAGCGCGCAGGCATGATCAAGCACGGCGCCAAGATGATCCAGGCGGTCACCAACCTGCGGGTGCCCAAGATAGCTCTCTATACCGGGGCCAGCTTTGGGGCAGGGAACTACGGCATGTGCGGCTATGCCTTCGGTGCCGATTTCCTGTTCACCTGGCCCAATGCGATGACCGGTGTGATGGGCGGCGAGCAGGCGGCGCTGACGATGGAGCAGGTTGCCAGGCGCACGGCGGCGCGCAAGGGAGTGGAACCGGACGAAAAGCGGCTCGCAGCGCAGCGCGCCAGGATCACTGCGCATTTCGACGGGCAGTCGGACGCCTTCTATACCTCCGGGCGGGTGCTGGACATGGGGATGATCGATCCGCGCGACACCCGCCGGGTGATCGGCTTCTGTTTGCAAACCTGCCAGGAGGCTCGGGCGCGGGAACTTAACCCGAACAGCTTTGGCGTAGCGCGGATATGACGGGGGCGGGATGAGCAGTTTTGACACGATCCTAGTGGCCAACCGCGGCGAGATCGCGCTGCGGGTGATGCGCACGGCGCGGGCAATGGGGCTGAAAAGCGTTGCGGTTTACACCGATGCGGATGCTGCCAGCCCGCATGCGGATTTTGCCGATGTCTCCATCCGCATCGGCGCAGGCCCGGCGGCGGACAGCTATCTGTCGATAGACAAGGTCATCGCGGCCGCCAGGGAGGCGGGTGCCGGGGCGGTGCATCCGGGTTACGGTTTCCTGTCGGAGAACGCAGATTTGGCCCGTGCTTGTGCGGCCGCCGGGCTGGTCTTCATTGGCCCGTCTCCCGAAGCGATTGCCCTGATGGGAAACAAGGCTGCGGCCAAGCGGAAGATGATTACGGCAGGTGTTCCTTGCATACCCGGCTACGAGGGCGCGGATCAGGCGGCAGATGTGCTGGCGGCGGAAGCCGCCCGGATCGGCTTTCCGGTGATGATCAAGGCAGCCGCGGGCGGCGGCGGCAAGGGGATGCGGCTGGTGCAGCAGGCGGCGGAGTTCAGCGCTGCGTTGGAGCTGGCCCGCAGCGAGGCGCTGGCGGCTTTCGGCTCCGATGAGATGATCCTGGAAAAAGCGCTGAAGCGTCCGCGGCATGTGGAGGTGCAGGTGTTTGGAGACACCCAGGGCCATGTGATCCATTTGGGCGAGCGCGATTGCTCAGTCCAGCGCCGCCATCAGAAGGTGGTGGAGGAGGCGCCAAGCCCGGCCGTGGACGGTGCCTTGCGCGCCCGGATGGGAGCCGCGGCGGTCAAGGCCGCGCAGGCGATTGGCTATCAAGGGGCAGGCACGGTTGAGTTCCTGCTGGATCAGGGCGGCGATTTCTATTTTCTGGAGATGAACACCCGGCTGCAGGTGGAGCACCCGGTGACCGAGATGATCACTGGGCTGGATCTGGTGGAAATGCAGATCCGGGCGGCCTGGGGCGAGCCCTTGGGGCTAGCGCAGGAGGATGTGCGGATGGAGGGCCACGCCATCGAGGTGCGGCTCTATGCGGAGGACCCGGCGCAAGGCTTTCTGCCGCAGGCCGGGCGGATCGCGCAGTGGCAGCCCCCCAGCGGCGATGCCATCCGGGTTGATGAGGGGATCGCTGCGGGGCAGGAGGTTTCCGCTTTCTATGACCCGCTGCTTGCCAAGCTGATTGCGCATGGCCGGACGCGGGAAGAGGCACGGCAGCGGCTGATGGCTGCGCTGCGGGATTGCGTGCTGTTCGGGCCCGCGTGCAACCGGGACTTCCTGCTGGAGGTTCTGGCTCATCCGGAGTTCGCGGCAGGGGAGGCCGCTACTGATTTCATCGCCAACCATTTCCCGGACGGGCTGGAGGCGCCTTTCACCGCCAGTGACATGGCTTTGGCGGCAGCGCTGGTCTTCCGCGCGCAACAGCAGCGGTGCGCCGCAGCTGGCGGCGTGGCACCGGAAATGCTAGGCTGGTCGAGCCAGGGCGGCTTGCGGTCCTCTATGCGCCTGGAGTGCGACGGGGAAACCCATAAACTTCAAATCCTTGAAGAACCGGGGCAGCTGACTGTGGCCGGCGGGGACTGGCAATGTCGCGTTACGGGGCAAGGCAGCGGCCTGCGGGTTGACGGCAGGCGGGCGGACCTCAGGTCCTGGGTGATGGACGGCGGCACGCTGCAGGTGGCAACCGGCAAGCGGATATTCGCAATCACCCGCCTGCGGGCGGCAGCTGGTGCAGGTACTGGCAGTCAGGCAGGGCAAGTCGTTGCGCCCATGCACGGGCTGCTCCGGGAGGTTTGTGTTGCCCAAGGCGACAGGATTGCCGCGGGCAGCCGCCTTGCAGTGTTGGAGGCAATGAAGATGCAGCATGAAATCCTGGCGGAAGCGCCGGGCACTGTCGCGGCTGTTACGGGGCGCGCGGGCTTGCAGGTTCAAGCCGGGCAGCTGCTGCTTGAAGTCATCCCGCAGGACGAGGACGCCACGTGACAGGGCAGCAGTAACCTCCCGCCCGTCGCTGGTGCATTGAAAATGCCCCGCTCCCGTTGGGCCCGGCGGGCTTCAGGTTTCCGCAGGGGGCCAGCGCCCGCAATACTGCAAAACATCGTTCGGGTACCGGTTGTCCTGGATCTGGAAGTGGGTCAGGCCCGCCAGTTCAAAACCGTGCCGGAGATAAAAGGCAATGGCGCGATTGTTCTGCGGGTTGGCCGCAAGCCACGGTGCGTCCCATACGTTTGAAAGGCAAGTTTGCAGTCCGGCGTCAAGAAGACACCACCCGATGTTTCGCCCCTGATGCCGGGGCTGAACATAGAGTGTCGAAATCTCGGTGCGGGAGGGGCCGCCGGCCGGGCTCGGCCTGCCGTGGGTGATCCGGATGTAACCGTCGATACCTTCCTGGTTTTGCGAAACAATCAGGTGTTCTGCCGGATCTTGCAGGGCTTCGATAAAATGCCCCGGCGTGTAAGTGCCTAGCACCTACTCTGAAAAGCCCCTGTTGATCCCGTTGCGCAAATATGTGCCCAGCCAGACCTCGATGGAGAGGGCGGCCAGGCTGGCGCAGTCGTCCTCGGTGGCGGGCCGTAGGGAAGCAGCGGGGAGGGCCGGGGTCATGCTGGCGTTCAATATTTCGTTTTCAAAACTGGTTTCGCAATGTCCGCCACTGTTGCGCGTCCTCTGCACGGCGGTCAATGAAATACCCTCGTCAAGGTTGCTTCACGTGTTTAATAATGCCGCAGCACTGTGCGGGAGGCACCGATGAACATTCTCTACATCATGTTCGACCAGTTGCGGTTCGACTACCTGAGCTGCGCAGGCCATCCGCATCTGCACACCCCGCATATCGATGGCCTTGCGGCCAAGGGGGTGCGCTTTAGCCGCGCTTATGTTCAGTCGCCCACCTGCGGTTCGTCCCGGATGTCGAGCTATACCGGGCGCTACCCCTCCAGCCACGGGGTGCAGTTCAATAGCTACCCTTTGCGGGTGGGCGAGTGGACCATGGGCGATCATCTTCGCAAGGCAGGCATGGGCTGCCACCTGATTGGCAAGACACACATGGTGGCGGACGCCGAAGGAATGCAGCGGCTGGGACTGGCGCCGGACAGCGTGATCGGCGTGCGCCAGTCGGAATGCGGGTTCGACCCCTGGGTCCGCGATGACGGGCTGTGGGCGGAAGGGCCGGACGGGTTCTATGACAGTAAGCGCAGTCCCTACAATGAATACCTGAAGGAGAAGGGCTACCCGGGAGAAAACCCGTGGAACGACTTTGCCAATGCCGGCATGGAGGGCAATGACATCGCCTCCGGCTGGTTCATGGTTAATGCAGACAAGCCGGCCAATATCGCCGAGGAAGACAGCGAAACCCCCTGGCTGACCACCCAAGCGATGGAGTTCATCGCCCAGGCGGAAGGCCCCTGGTGTGCGCATCTGAGCTATATCAAGCCGCATTGGCCCTACATCGTGCCCGCGCCTTACCACGATATGTACGGGCCGCAGCATGTGCTGCCGGCGGTGCGTTCGGAGGCAGAGCGCGAAGGCGCGCATCCGGTCTTCGAAGGCATGATGAGCAGCCAGATCGGTAAGACCTTCAGCCGGGACGAGGTGCGGCAGAAGGTGATCCCCGCGTACATGGGACTGATCAAGCAGGCTGACGACCAGATGGGGCGGCTGTTCGCCTGGTTGGAGGAAACCGGCCGGATGCAGGACACGATGATCGTGGTGACCTCGGACCATGGCGATTACCTGGGCGATCATTGGCTGGGGGAAAAGAACCTGTTCCACGAGCCGTCGATCAAGGTGCCGCTGATCGTCTATGACCCGCGCGCGGAGGCTGATCCCACCCGCGGCACCGCCTGCGATGAACTGGTGGAGGCGATCGACCTCCTGCCGACTTTCCTGGAGGCGGCGGGCGGGGAACCGGCGCCGCATATCCTGGAAGGGCGCTCTCTGATGCCGTTCCTGCGCGGGGAAAGCCCGGACTGGCGGGACTTTGCGATTGCAGAGTTCGACTATTCCACCATGCCGCTGTGTGAGAAACTGGGTCTGGAACCCGCGGACGCGCGCCTGTTCATGGTAACCGACAAGCGCTGGAAGTTCATGCATGCGGAGGGCGGGCTCCGGCCGATGCTGTTCGATATGGAAAATGACCCTGAAGAGCTGGTGGACCTGGCCAAGGACGGCAAACATCAGGAGATCATCGGTCTGATGTATGACCGCTTGCTGGAGTGGGGGCTGCGGATGTCCCAGCGGATCACCCTGTCCGATACGCAGATCAAGGCGCGCCGCGGCAAGTCGGGGCGCAAGGGCATTCTGCTGGGGGTCTATGAGCCGGATGAGTTGGCGCCTGAATTGACGGAAAAATACCGGGGCCCGGTACCGCAGTAGCCGCCCTGCCTATTCACCTTTGCAGAAATACTCCGGGGGAGCCCGCAGGGCGGGGGCAGCGCCCATCTGCCTGCGTTGCCATGCGGCGGGCGGGCTCTTAGGGTGTCCGGACGGGTAATGCAGGCGGAACAATGGCAGGTCAGACAGAACAGGTTCTGAACGCGATCCTTGAGGATATCGAGGCGGGCCGCCTGGTGCCGGGCGCGCCGCTGGAGGAAAGCGAACTGGTGGAGCGTCATGGCGTTTCCCGCACGCCGGTCCGGGAGGCCTTTATCCAGCTGGAGGCGATCGGGCTGATCAAGCGGCTGCCGCGCAAGGGGGCGGTGCTGTTCAAACCGACGCTGGAAGAGTTTCTGGCGATCCTGGAAGTGCATGCGCGGCTGGAAGGTCAGGCGGCAGAGCTGGCGGCGCGGCGCTTGTCTCCGGCGCAGGCCAGAGCGCTGGAGGCGGCAGTGGCCGCTTGTGAGAAGCATGCTTCGGAAAAGGGCGATGGCGATCCGGCGGGGTACTACCAGCTGAACCTGCGCTTTCATGCCTGTGTGGCTGAAGGCTCGGGCAATCCGTTCCTGGTCGAGATGATCAAGACCAACGCGCGCAAGCTGATGGCCTATTACCGGGCGCGCTACCGGTATCCCGGTGTGATCGCGCAGTCCGCCAGGGAGCACCGCGAGATTGCCGCGCTGATCCTTGCACATGACCGGAAAGGCGCAGAGACGGCGATGATCGCGCATGTTCAGTTTGACCAGGTCACGGTGATGGATCTGCTGGCAGCGCTGGGCTGAAATTGCGGTGAACGGAGCCTGACGGCTCCGTGCCTGCGGCGCGAGTATTTGGGCAAAGGTGAAGCCTTAGCGGGCCGCCTGCTCAAAGAATTGCGCGAGGCTTTCCGCAAACACCTGTTGGTCAGCGTGCTGCCTGAGGCTGTCTATGGCGGCAGCATAAGTCTCCGGGCCCAGTTGGTCCCGCATTTCTTCAGTCAGCGCGAGGATAAAGCTGCGGGTCATTTCCGGGTGGTGCTGAGTGGTGAAGATGTGGCGGTCCAAGGTGAAGCCCGTGTTAATGCCGTCTCTTTCACTAAAAGGGGTTGCGCCGTCAGGCAGGGTTCTGACGCACTCGCAGTGGGAGCCGTAAAGCTTCACTTCCTCCGGCAGGGCTGCGGCCCAGTGCGGGCGGTGCAGCAGCCGGTTGCGAGTGAGCCCATGAACCCAGCCATCAGGGTTGCGGTCCAGGCCGCCGCCGAGGGCCTGCGCGATGGCCTGATGGCCAAAGCAGGCGCCGAACAGCGGGAAATGGCGGGCATGCACCTCACGGATCAGCGCCAGAAGCCGGGTCACCCAAGCCGCGCCGGAGCGGACCGAGGCGGGGCTGCCGGTGATCATTGCACCGTCGTGCTCAAGCAGGTCCCGTGGAAACTCTCCGTCCTTTACGGCGAATACCGTGGTGCGCCAGTCCGGCCGCGCCATTTGGATCAGGCTGGTGAATTTCTCACCGTCCTTCGGGTGCCTATGAGCAAATTCGCTTTCGTCGGTGTTGGTCATCAATATGGCCAAATGCATGAGACGGCTCGCAAGATTTCATTTTACATATTTATGATGGTTATTAATATACATTGAGCCAGCAGGATAGGAAAGCCCGCGATGACAGTTTGGACCCCGACGGATGACGGCTATGCGGATCTGAGCAGCCATGACGCGTTTGCAGATGGCGCGCCGCACAACACCTTTGCCCGGCTCCGGCGCGAGGATCCGCTGCATTGGACAGAATATGCGGGCGGCGAGAACTTCTGGTCGGTGACCCGCTATGAGGACATCACGGTGATGAACAAGAACACCGAAGTGTTCTCTTCGGCGCGTGGGATCCGGATGGAGGATCAGTCCTACGAGGAATACCTGGCGCGGCGCACCTTTCAGGAGACCGACCCGCCGGAGCATTCCAAGGTGCGGATGAAACTGCTGAAGGCATTCTCCAAGACCACAATGGCGCAGTATGAGCAGGATATCCGCGACTTGTGCGCGGATATTCTGGACCAAGCGCTGGCCAAGGGAGAGTTTGACGCCACAAAGGAGATCGCCCGCCAGCTGCCGATGCGGATGCTGGGCCGCGTTGTGGGCCTGCCGGAGGCGGACCTGCCCTGGCTGGTGGAGAAAGGTGATGCGCTGATTGCCAACACGGACCCGGATTTCACCTCCCATGTGCTCGACAAGATGCAGACGGATGAGTTCCGGATGATGCCCTTCAACTCGCCCGCCGGGGCGGAGCTGTATGTCTATGCCAAGGAGCTGATGGAAGAGAAGGCGCGCAAGGGCGATACCTCGGGCGTGCTGAACCTGATCCTGGAGCCGGCCAAGGACGGCTCGGTCATTACCGAGACCGAGTTCCGCAATTTCTTTTGCCTGCTGGTGGCGGCAGGTAACGACACCACGCGGTATTCGATTGCCGCGGGCATACAGGCGATGTGCCACCAGCCGGAGCTGCTGGCGCAGATGCAGGCGGGCGGTGCGGTCTGGGACACTGCGGCGGATGAGATCATCCGCTGGGCGACGCCCGCGCTTTACTTCCGGCGCACCGCGACGCGGGATCATGAAATGCACGGCAAGACCATCCGCGCGGGCGACAAGGTTCTGTACTGGTTCGTCTCGGCCAACCGGGACGAGGCGCAGTTCGGCGATCCATTTCACGTGAATCTGCACCGCAGCCCGAACCGGCATTTGTCTTTCGGGCAGTTCGGCCCGCATGTCTGCCTGGGCATGTGGCTGGCACGGCTGGAGGTCACGGTGCTGTTTCAAGAACTCGCCAAGCGCATTAGGCGTATCGAGGCCGCCGGGCCGCATAAGTTCCTGCGCTCGAACTTCGTCGGCGGCATCAAGGAGTTGCCGGTCAGGGTGGAGACGGCGTAGCGGCCGGGCCTCCCCGCAGGAAAGACTCTGCGAAAACCGCTAAATATGTTAAGCAATAGAGCACGGGAAGCCGCTGCCGAAGACTGTCCAGCAGGGAAGGACCTTGAGCCATGAAGACCCGCTTGCGTGCGATGTTCTGTGACCACCTCAGCATCATGCGGGGGAAGTATCTGCCCAATTCCAAGATCGGTGACGGCAGCACGCGGTTCTGCCGGTCGGTCTTTGGCACCCATTACGACAAGGACCTGCTGGATGCGCCGGGCGCGATGGTGAAACAGGGGCTGCCGGATATGGAGCTGAAGTGGCTGCATGACGATATCCGCGACAGCTGGCATGCCTCGACCAAGGTGGTGCTGGGTGACCTTTTTGACGACGAGGGCGAGCCGCTGGCGCTGTGCCCGCGCCGGGCGCTGAAGCGGGCCGTCGCGGATTGGCAGCAGCACGGGCTGACCCCGAAGGTCGGGATTGAACTGGAGGCTTTCGCTCTGCAGGCGGACGACCGGGGGCGGCTGATGCCCTACGATGCGCCTGGTGGTGTTGTGTACGGCACCGGACCTTTTGCCGATCCCTTGCGCTTCAACGACCGGATCTGGGCGATGGCGGATGACATGGGCTTCTCGCTCGACATGATCACCGCAGAATTCGACAGCCCGCAGTTCGAATACACGCTGACCTTCGATGACGCGGTGAAGGCAGTGGATGACATCGTTCTGTTCCGCCTGATGGCGCGTGAGGTGGCGCTGGAATACGGCATCGTGCTGACGTTTATGCCGAAACCGGTGGCTGAGGCCGGAGGATCGGGGATGCATATCAACTTCTCCTTCCTGGACGAGGCGGGCGGCAATGCGCTGTCTGCGGGACCGCGGGGCGGGCCGGAGCATATGAACGATCTGGCGCGCGGCTGCCTGGCAGGGCTTTTGCATCACCACAAGGGGCTGGCGGGGCTGATTGCGCCCACCGCCAACAGCTATATGCGGCTGCAGCCGGGGTCGCTGTCGGGCTACTGGCGCAACTGGGGCGGCGACCACCGCAATGTGACGACGCGGATCAGTTCCGAAGGCGGTGCCAAGGCGCGGCTGGAGCACCGGACGGCGGATGCTTCGGCCAATCCCTACACGGCGGTGGCGTCGGTGCTGCAGGCCGCGCGGCTGGGGGTGGAGAACGGCCACCAGCTGCCGCCGATGGAGACCGGCGACGGGTTCGACCGCACCGATGCGCGCGAGGGCACGGCGGTGGACCTGAAGGGCGCAATGAATGATCTGGAACGGGACACCGCATTGGCAGAGGCCGTTGGCGCGGAACTGGTCGCCAACCACGTCTTCATGAAACGCAAGGAAGTGCGCAAGACCCGCGACCTGGAAGGCGAGGGAATGCGCGATTTCTACGTGCATTTCATTTGACGCACTCAACGCTGTCTATGTGAGGCCCGCGCGGGCAGGGAAATCCGGTTCGGTGCAAGGGGTCCGAAGTGCCCTGCCGGATCTGGCGGAAAGCGGCGGAGGACAAGCTGCCTCGATTGCGGCCCGAAAATCGCCCGCCCCCGGACGGTCTGTCTGCGGAGGCCTCTGAAGCAAAGATCTCAGTGGCTTCCGAAGGTTATGCAGCACGCGCCGCTGCGGCAGCTGCGCCTGTTTCCGTATCGCGCCACCGCGCCGCGTCAGCGGCGCCGCCGGAGGCGCGGGCCCGAAGCATGTGCTTCGGGCCCGCCATGGCATCTGGTGGCGCCCGGACCTGCCGGCCCGGGCGCGGGCGGTGTTTGCAGCTGCCGTCAGCTCACCGCCGCAAAGCCTGCATCCAGGGCAGAGAGGATGGTGTCCGCCTCTGCCTCGTTCAGCACCAGCGGCGGCGACAGGATGATGTTGGGGCCGGAGACCCGCACCATGGCACCGGCCTCATAAGCTGTTTCCTGCAGCTTGCCGATGGTCTTCTTGTCCACCGCGGCCTTTGTGGTGCGGTCGGACACCAGTTCCATCGCGCACATCAGGCCGTGGCCGCCGCGCACGTCACCGATGAGATCGTACTTCTGCTGCAGCGCCAGCAGGCCCTGGTGGATTTGGGTGCCGCGGGCGGCGGCGTTTTCCGGAACGTTCAGGCGCAGGGTTTCCGCAAGGCAGGCGAGGGCTGCAGCCGCGCCGACAGGGTGGCCGGAGTAAGTATAGCCATGTCCGATGGCCGCCTTGCCGGTGGCATCCTTCTCGAAGGTCTCTGTCATATGGTCCGCGATCATCACAGCGCCAAACGGGAAGTACCCGTTGGTGATCGCCTTGGCGGTTGCCATCATGTCGGGCTGCACGCCCCAGTGGCGCGAGCCGCTCCATGAGCCGGTGCGGCCGAAGGCGGTGATCACCTCATCCGCAATCAGCAGGATGCCGTGCTTCGAGCAGATCTCACGCACGCCGGGCATGAAGCTCTTGTGCGGCGGGATCACCCCGCCTGCGCCCAGGATGGGTTCCATGATGAAGGCGGCAATGGTGCCCGCGCCCTGAAAGGCTATCTCATCCTCCAGCGCCTGCAGGCAGAGTTGGGCCAGCCGCTCCGGATCGGTCTCGTTGAACGGGTTGCGGTAGGTGTAGGGGGCCGGGATGTGGTGGCAGCCGGGCAGCAGCGGCTCATACTGGGTTCGGAAATTGGCGTTGCCGTTCACCGAGGCGCCGCCCATGTGGGTGCCATGGTAGCCTTTCTTGAGGCTCAGGAACTTGGTGCGGCCCTCTTGGCCGCGGATCTTGTGGAATTGGCGGGCCAGGCGCAGGGCGGTTTCCACTGAATCTGAGCCGCCTGAAGTGAAGAAGGCACGGGTGAGACCGTCGGGCGCGAAGAACTTGCGCAGCTCCTCGGCCAGCTGGATCACCTGATCGTTCGTGGTGCCGCGGAAGGTGGAGTAGTAGGGCAGCACATCCAGCTGAGCGGCGATTGCGTCCTTTACCGGCTGGCAGGAGAAGCCGAGGTTCACGTTCCACAAGCCGCCGACCGCATCGATCACCTCGTGCCCGTCGATGTCGGTGATCTTCACCCCCTGGGCGGAGGTGATGATCGCGGGCGGGTTGGCCAGGCTGTCGCCGGGATGGGCCATCGGGTGCCAGAGGGATTTGGCGTTGTGTTCTTTCAAAAAATTGGAGTCTTTCATGGGGGCAGCTCCTGGATGCGGCCCATTCAGGGCCGGTAAAAGTTCAAGCGGTTTCTTCCTGCGGGTAGTCCGCGGGGGCAGAACCGCCGATGCGATGGGTGAGGGTGGCACCCGCGCGGCGCAAGGCCGCCGGGATCAGCTGTTTCTGCTCCGCCGTCATGCGCGAAACAGGCGCGGCCACGGCCAGCGCGCCGATCACCTGGCGGTCCGAGCCAAAGACCGGAACCGCGTGGGAGTGCACGTCGGCCTCAAACCCGCCGATCGACTGGGCCAGGCCGGTGGCCCGCACCTCCGTCAGCTGGGCGCGGATTTCCTGCGGGTCGGTGATGGTCTCGGGTGTGTGGATCTTCAGCGGTTGTGCCAGCGCGTCCTCAACGAAGCCGGGATCTGCGTAGGCCAGCACGGCCAACCCGGAACTGGTGCCGTGGAAAGTCAGCACCTCGGCGTCCTCCATCATAACCTTGGTGGCGTGGCGCGGGGAATAGGCGTGCGACAGCGAGTTCAGCTGACTGCCTTGCAGCAGCGACAGGTGGGTCGTTTCACCAGTCTCGTCGCTCAGGTCGCGCAGCACACGGCGCGAGACCGACAGGATCGGGACCGCCGCCTCGCGCAAGGCGGCCAGCCGCAGAACCTGCGGGCCGAGCCGGTACATGCGGTCGCCGTCGGTTTGCTCAACAAAGCCCGATTCCTGCAGCTCGCTCATCAGCCGGTAGACGGTTGCCTTGTTCATGCCCGACAGGCGTGTGAGGTCGCTGAGCCCGATTCCGGTCCGGCCGTGGTTGAAATGCGTCAGTAATGACAAGGCTTTGGATACCGTTCCCATGCGCTTGCCCAATCTCCCTGTTTGGTCTTGGCGGGCGGTGCCTTCTGAAAAAGTCGCACCCGTGATGCAATTTTGTTGACAGATAAGCGGGCGGCCTGTCAATCTAAATTCAAACCAACGGTTCGCATAATGAACCATGCAAGGTGATTGGTGACAAACTGGGAGGAAAGACATGAAACTCAAGACCCTCATGAAAGGGGCGGCCGCAGCGGCGGCGCTGGGGCTGAGCGCGGTTGCAGCGCAGGCCGAGTATCCGGAGAAGCCGGTGAACTTTATCGTGCCCTGGCCACCGGGTGATTTGGAGGACGTGCTGACCCGGATGATCGCCGAGGATTTTCAGAACGAATACGGCGTTGCGGCAGCGGTTGTGAATAAGCCGGGCGGCGGCGGCGGGCCGTTTCCTGGAGCAATCGAAGTCGCCAATGCGCCGGCGGATGGCTACACCATCGGCTCCTTCGTGATCGGGGTGCCGGTGATGGGCCACCAGATCGACATTCCACCGCTGACACCTGAGAAATTCGACCCGCTCGGGATCTTTCTGACATATCCCTTTGTAATCGCCGCCTCAGGCGAGGCGCCTTACAGCTCGATGGAAGAGCTGGCGGCCTATGCCAAGGAAAACGACGTGGCATTGGGCCACTTTGGCGACGTGCTGACCCCGACCCAAGTGACCAAGGCCTATGCCAAGAACGCGGGCTTTGAGTGGGGGTCGGACGCTGCATTTGACGCGCTGGACTGCAATACGCTGGCCTCTGGCGATGCGGATGTGATCAACACCACGCTGCAGCTGGTGCTGCCCTGCCTGGATCAGATCAAGGTGCTGGTCTCGATCACCGACGAACGCATCCCGCTGGCCCCCGACGCTCCGACTATCGGCGAGCTGGACGAGAGCCTGAACATCGCCCTGTGGAACGGTCTGTTCGTGACCAAGGACACCCCGCAGGATGTGCGCGATAAGATCATCGCGGTCGCCGAGAAAACGGTGATGAGCGAGCGCGCTCAGAATGTCGCCAAGGAAACCGGCGCGCTGGTCTATTGGCAGGGCGCCGACGACAGTGCGGCGCGGGTTGCAAACGACATCGACACGATGGCCCGCATCGGCGGCCTGCTGTCGGAATAATCCTCCCCCTGCACCGGGGCCCTGATCGGCCCTGGTGCCCTCATCCCCGTACGGACAAAGTACTCCTCTGATGCCTTCGGAACGAGAACGCCGCTTTGCTGGACCCAGGCGCGGACAGCTTGTCTTTGCCTTGGCTATGGTCGGCGCTGCACTGCTGCTGCTGGTCCTGATCACGGATCAGACCGCCTGGGTCAAGAAGACCAAACTGTTTGCCCAGCCCCGCTTCTGGCCTGCCGTAGCCATTGGCGGCATGGTGCTGCTCGGCGGCTTGCATCTCTACAAACTGCCCTGGCGGCGGGTCAGCCGCTATGACCTGTGGGAGGTCAAGCGCTGGGGGCAGGTGTTTGAATTTGCCGGCTGGTTCATGGGCTACGTCATGCTGGTGCCGGTCATCGGCTATCTGCCCGTGACGCTGGTGTTTGTGCCGCTGCTGAGCTGGCGGATGGGCTACCGCAGCCCCTTCATGCTGTGGACAAGCGCGGTGTTTGCGGTGGTGGTGGTGGTGCTGTTCAAGGCCTTCCTGTCGGTGAAAATCCCGGGCGCGCTGATCTATGAGTATCTGCCGGGATCGTTGCGCAGTTTCTTTATTCTCTATCTCTGAGCCCCGTCATGGACCTGATCCTCTCTGCAATAGACATCCTGATGCGCTGGGACGTGGCGCTGGCGCTGCTGGCGGGTTCGGTGGGCGGCGTTCTGATCGGCGCCATTCCCGGCGTTGGCCCTGCGGTGGCAATTGCGATCCTGCTGCCCGCGACCTTCTCAATGGATCCGATTGTCGGCTTGACCGTGCTGCTGGGCATCTACGGCTCCTCAATGTACGGCGGTGCGATCCCGGCGATCCTGATAAACACGCCCGGCACCGCGGTTAATGCGCTGACCACCTATGACGGCTATCCGATGACCGCGCGGGGAGAGCCCAGGCGCGCGCTTAGCCTGGCCTATTCCGCCAGCTTCTTTGGCGGCATCTTCTCGGTGATCTGCCTGATCCTGTTCGCGCCGGTCCTGGCCAAGATCGCGCCGATGTTCGGCTCCCGCGAGATCTTCATGGCGGCGTTGCTGGGCCTCATTCTGGTGGTGGTCGCCCACCGCGGGCAGGCGCTGATTGCAGGCACCTTGGCCTGTTTCGGCATTTTC
Organism: Leisingera sp. ABM4_103; assembly: GCF_056158685.1. Classification (NCBI taxonomy): domain Bacteria; kingdom Pseudomonadati; phylum Pseudomonadota; class Alphaproteobacteria; order Rhodobacterales; family Roseobacteraceae; genus Leisingera; species Leisingera sp. ABM4_103. The sequence goes on from NZ_JBSWTU010000005.1 coordinate 2,295,195, forward strand.
CTGCAGACCATCGGGCTGGAGCCTGTGAAATATACCCAGCGCTACACCTTCGGGCAGGATTTCCTGGGTGGCGGCATCAACCTGATTGTCGTCGTGCTGGGCCTGTTTGCGATCTCGCAGGCCTTCGTGCTGCTGACGGACGAAGACGAGAAGGTGCGCATGACCCGCCTGCGCGGCGGCATGTTCCAGGGCCTGCGCGAGCTGGCGCGCCATCCGCGGGTGGCCGGGGTCTCTGCCACCTTCGGCGTGCTGATGGGAATGATCCCCGGCGTGGGCGAGTTTACCGCGCAGTTCATGTCCTACACCTATGCCCAGAAAACCTCGAAACGGCCGCAGGACTTCGGCAACGGCTCTTCCGAGGGGCTGATCGCGGCGGAGACCGCCAACAATGCGGTGCCCGCCGCTGCCATGGTGCCTTTGCTGGCGCTGGGTATCCCGGGCGAGGCGCTGACGGCGATGATGCTGTCGGTGTTTTACGTTCACAACGTGGTGCCGGGGCCGGGGCTGTTTCAGAACGACATGGATTTCGTCGTCGCGCTCTACCTGGCGCTGCTGGTGCTGAATGTCCTGGTCCTTGCTTTCCTGCTCTTTGCTACCAAGTCGCTGATCCAGGTGGTGCGCATCCCAAACCGGTTCCTTGGCGTCTGTATCCTGACGCTCAGCTTCGTCGGGGTTTACTCCCTGCGCAACTCCGCCACCGACTGCGTGATGGCGGCGGGCTTTGGCATCCTCGGCTTTATCCTTAAGCGCCTGTCGCTGCCCTCGGTGCCGATCATCCTGGGCATGGTCCTGGGCGGCATCATGGAGGTGAAACTGCGCGCGGGCATGGCAAGGGTGAAGGAACCCCTCGATTTCATTGACCGCCCGGTGGCGTTTATCCTGTTTCTACTCATCATCATCGTTCTGGCGGTCCACACCCTGCGGGTGCTGAAGGACCGGAAGGAACTGAAGGAGGCCGAATGGCAGACCAATCGCGCATCGACAAGCTTCGGCAGCTTGATGTGGCGCCGCAGAAACTCTTTCTTGAAGGATCATGGCAAGAAGGTACGGGCCAGACACTCGAAGTTGCTTCGCCGGTTGACGGATCTGTTCTGACGACGCTGGCAGGCGCTTCTGCCACGGACGTCGAAAACGCTGTCGCTTCGGCGCGGCGGGCATTTGAGGACCGCCGCTGGGCGGGACAGAGTCCCGCCGCCCGCAAGCAGGTGCTGCATCGGATCGCCGACCGGATCGCGGCCGAGGCGGTGGAGCTGGCCGTGCTGGGCGTGCGCGACAACGGCACAGAGTTCAATATGGCGCTGAAGGCCGAGCCGGGATCGGCTGCTGGCACCTTCCGTTACTACGCCGAGGCGCTGGACAAGGTGGCGGGCGAGGTCGCGCCGACCGCGCCGGACGTGCTGGGGCTGGTGCACCGGATGCCGGTGGGTGTGGTGGGGGCCATCGTGCCCTGGAACTTCCCGCTGATGATCGGCGCCTGGAAGCTGGCGCCGGCCTTGGCGATGGGCAATTCGGTGGTGCTGAAACCGGCGGAAACCGCCTCCTTATCTTTGCTTAGGCTGGCGGAGATCTGCTCCGAATGCGGTCTGCCGGACGGGGTGCTGAACGTGGTAACCGGCTCCGGCGTCGAGACCGGCGCGGCGCTGGCGGCGTCAAGCGGCGTGGATGTGCTGGCCTTCACCGGCTCCGGCGCGACGGGCCGGAAGCTCCTCGAAGCTTCGGCGCGGTCGAACCTCAAGCGGTGTTATCTGGAGCTGGGCGGCAAGTCCCCCAACATCGTTTTTGCGGATGCACCGAACCTCGCGAAGGCGGCGAAAGTCTCTGCCGCGGGTATCTTCCGCAACTCCGGACAGGTCTGCATCGCCGGCTCCCGGCTGCTGGTGGAGGCGTCGATCCACGATGAGTTCGTCGCAATGCTGAAGGCCGAGGCGGAGGCGCTGCGGGTGGGCGATCCGCTGGATCTGGACACCCAGATCGGGGCAGTGAACTCCGAGGATCAGCTGCGCCGCAACCTGTCCTTCATGGACATGGCGCGGGCCGAGGGCGGGCAGGTGGTGACTGGCGGCCAGCGCATATTGGAGGACACCGGCGGCACCTATATGGCGCCGGCCATCGTCACCCGCGTCGCGCGCGACCACGCGCTGTTCCAGCGGGAGGTGTTCGGTCCGGTGCTGGCAGTCACCAAATTCGAAACCGAAGAGGAGGCGCTGAGCCTGGCCAATGCTACCGCTTACGGCCTGGCGGCCGGGGTCTGGACGGAAAACCTGTCCCGGGCGCACCGGATGGTCGCAGGTATCCGTGCCGGGGTGGTGCATGTGAACACCTATGGCGGCTCGGACAACACTGTGCCGCTTGGCGGTGTCGGCCAGTCCGGCAACGGACATGACAAGTCGATGCACGCGCTGGACAAATACACCGATCTGAAGACCGCATGGATTCAGCTGTGATGCAGGTTTTGCCGGGGCAACACCTGCAGCCTCCGGCGGGAGTATTTGGGGAAAGATGAAGGGGCGGCCTCGCTGCACAGAGCAGGCCGGAGGGAGGACGGAATATGACGGTCAAAACGATCTTGGTTGCCGGGACATATGACACCAAGGACGATGAACTGGGATATCTGGCGGAGGTCATCCGCGGGCAGGGCGGCAAGGTATTGACGATGGATGTGAGCGTGCTGGGTGACCCCGCCCGCCCCGCGGATGTCAGCAAGCATGCAGTGGCAGAGGCCGGCGGCAGCTCGATCAAGGCGGCGATTGCGTCCGGTGATGAAAATACCGCCATGCAGATCATGGGCGCGGGGGCGGCGGCCAAGGCGCTGGAACTGTACCAGGCTGGGCGCATCGACGGGGTGATCGTGCTGGGCGGTACCATGGGCACCGATCTGGCGCTGGACTTGTGTGCGGCGCTGCCTGTTGGGGTGCCGAAGTACATCGTTTCCACCGTTGCCTTTTCGCCGCTGATGCCGCCGGAGCGGATCCCGGCGGACGTGCAGATGATCCTGTGGGCAGGCGGGCTTTATGGGCTGAATTCGATCTGCAAGGCGTCGCTCAGCCAGGCGGCTGGTGCAGTGCTGGGGGCGGCCCGGGCGGTGGAGCCGCCCAAGCGGGACAGGCCCCTGATCGGCATGACCTCATTCGGCAAAACGGTGTTGCGGTACATGGTGACGCTGAAACCGGCGCTGGAGGCGCGGGGGTTTGAGGTCGCCGTGTTTCACGCCACCGGAATGGGCGGGCGCGCGTTTGAGAGCCTGGCGGCTGAGGGCGCCTTTGCCGCGGTGATGGATTTCGCGCCGCAGGAGATCTCGAACCACCTGTTCGGCGGGTTGTCGGCAGGAGCGGACCGGATGACCAATGCAGGCCGCGCCGGCACACCGCAGCTGGTCGCGCCGGGCTGCTATGATCTGGTGGATTTCGTCGGCTGGCAGGCAACGCCCGCGCCGCTGAAGGGGCGGGAGACCCATGCTCATAATCGATTGCTGACCTCCGCAATGCTGGAAGCGGGCGAGCGGCGGCAGGTGGCGCAGGCTGTCTGCGGCAAGCTGGCGGCGGCCCAGGCGCCGGTGGCGGTGCTGCTGCCTGCCGGCGGCTGCAACGAATGGGACCGCCCCGGCGCGCCGCTGCACGACGCGGCGGGGCTGGCGGCCTTTTGTGATGAGATGCGGCGCAGCTGCCCGGAAAACGCCAGCCTGCATGAACTGGATTGCCATATCAACGACGCAGCGTTTGCGGACAAAGCACTGGAGATCCTCAACTCTTGGATCGCCAGCGGCATTGTGAAAGGCGGCTGAGCCGTCAGCCGCACTGTCCGGAGGCGCAGTCTCTGGCTGACGTGTTTCAAGAAGTTTGATTTTTACCTGCATTCTGTTACGTAACTCCGGCAGCGCAGCGGCTGCGGCCCGGTGCATTGTGACGCGGGGTCCGTTGGCGCGCGGCGGATTTTGGGGCTTGGCGCGAAGACGGCCGCCGTGCCTAATCAGTTGGGGCGCGGGTCTGCATCATCGGCCCCCGCAGGAGAGAGGAAGACCGGATGAGTGAAGCCATTGCATATGAGCGCGTGGGCGATATCGCCGTTCTGAAGGCGCAGAACCCGCCGGTGAACGCGCTGGGCGTGGATGTGCGCAAGGGGCTGCTGGCCGGGATCGAACGCGCCGAAAGCGAAGGTGCCAAGGCGGTTCTGATCTATGGCGAGGGCAAGACCTATTTTGCCGGCGCCGACATCCGGGAATTCGGCAAGCCGCCGCAGGAGCCCTGGCTGCCCGGGCTGTGCAGCCGGATCGAGGCCACGCCGCTGATCGTGGTCTCTGCCATGCATGGCACCGCGCTGGGCGGTGGGCTGGAAGTGGCCTTGTCCTCGCATTACCGGATCGCGGTGCCCTCGGCCAAGATGGGGCTGCCAGAGGTGAATCTGGGCATTCTGCCCGGCGCCGGCGGCACCCAGCGGCTGCCGCGGGTTGCAGGAACGGAAGCGGCGCTGGAGATGATCACCACCGGCCGCCACGTCAGCGCGGCGGAGGCGCTGGAGAAGGGCATCATCGACCGGATCGAAGAGGGCGGGCCGCGCGATATCGGCCTTGCATATGCGCAGGAGCTGCTGGAACAGGACGCACCGCGCCGGGCCGTGGGTGAAATGCCCGCGCCTGAGCCGGTTGATTTCGATGCCGTCTATGACGCCACGCTGAAGAAAGGCCGCGGCCAGCTGTCGCCTGCGGTGGCGGTTCGCGCGGTGCAGGCAGCGGCTGAAGCGGAGAGCTTTGATGCCGGGCTGAAGCGGGAGCGCGAGCTGTTCATGGAGCTGATGGACTCCGATCAGCGGCAGGGTCTGATCCACGCTTTCTTCTCGGAACGCGCGGTCAGCAAGCTGCTGGAACTGGAAGGCGTTGCGCCGCGAGAAGTCGCCTCGATGGGGGTGATCGGCGGAGGCACCATGGGCGCGGGCATCGCCACCGCGGCCCTGCTGGCGGGGCTGCCGGTGGTGCTGATCGAAATGACGGATGAGGCGGTGACGGCGGCGCGCGGCCGGATCGAGGGCAACCTGAAAGGCGCCCTTAAACGCGGTAAGATCAGCCAGGCGCAGTACGATCAGTTGACTGGCGAGGCGCTGACAGTGGCGACGGATTACGCCGCGCTGTCCGAGGTAGACCTGGTGGTCGAAGCGGTGTTCGAGGACATGGGCGTCAAGCGCGAGGTTTTCGGCAAGCTCGACGCCCATTGCAAGGCCGGCGCGGTGCTGGCGACGAACACCTCCTACTTGGACGTGGACGAGATTGCCGCGGCGACGTCCCGCCCGCAGGATGTGATCGGCCTGCATTTCTTCTCGCCCGCGCATGTAATGAAGCTGCTGGAAGTCGTCGTGGCGGAGAAAACCGCGCCAGAGGTTCTGGCCACCGGGTTCGCGCTGGGCAAACGGTTGAAGAAAGTCGCGGTCCGCTCCGGCATCTGTGACGGGTTCATCGGCAACCGGATCATGAATGCCTACCGCAAGGCGGCGGAATACGTGGTGCTGGACGGCGCCTCGCCCTATCAAGTGGACAATGTGGTGACCGGTTTCGGCTTCCCGATGGGGCCGTTTGCCATGGGCGATCTGGCGGGACTCGACATCAACTGGGCCGCCCGCAAGCGCCGCGCGCCCACCCGCGACCCGCGCGAACGGGTGCCGCGGTTCTACGAGATGCTGTGCGAAGGCGGTGATTTCGGTCAGAAGACCGGCAAGGGCTTTTATGTCTACGAAGAGGGCCGGCGCGGCGGCGTGCCGAATCCGGAGGTGGCGGAGCTGATTACCAAGGATCAGGAGCAGCAGGGCGTCACTCCGCGGGAGTTCTCTGATGCAGAGGTGCTGCGCCGCTACATGTGCGCCATGGTCAATGAGGCGGCCAAGGTGGTGGGCGAGGGCATCGCCCGGCGCCCGCTGGACGTGGATATGGTGATGCTGTTCGGCTATGGCTTCCCGCGGTTCTGGGGCGGACCGCTGAAATGGGCGGATCTGCAGGGGCTGGATGGTATCCTGGCCGACATCAGGTCCTATGCGGCAGAGGATGATTTCTTCTGGCAGCCCGCGCCGCTGCTGGAGCAGCTGGTGGCTGAGGGAAAAACCTTCGACTCACTGAACAAAGGCAGCTGAGCAGGCGGGCGGGCGCACTTCCGGCCCGTCGAGGGCCATCAGGGCGCGGCCCGGCTTTGCCGGGCGGGGCGCGCAAACGCTGGCCGTATCACGAAAAAGCGCCGCGCGGAACGCGCGGCGCCTGGCCCAACAAGAGCGGCGCATATTTGATGCGCTTGGCGATTAGCGGGAGTGCCCCGTGCTTTAGACCCACGTGCCTTTTGTGGCGGCACGGATCTTGCTGATGTTCTCGCCATAGACCTCAGGGGTGTTGACCGAGCCGCCCTTGAAGACGGCGGAACCTGCGACCAGCACGTCAGCGCCGGCTTCGGCCACCAGCGGCGCGGTGGCCGGGTCGACGCCGCCGTCGATCTCAATATGCACCGGGCGGTCGCCGATCATCGCGCGCAGACGGCGGATCTTGGCGGTCATGTCGATGAACTTCTGGCCGCCGAAGCCCGGGTTCACGGTCATCACGCAGACCAGATCAGTGAGGTCCAGGAGGTGCTCCACCGCCTCGGCCGGGGTGCCGGGGTTCAGCGCAACACCGGCCTTCATGCCAGCGCCGCGGATCGCTTGCAGGGTGCGGTGGATGTGGGGGCCCGCCTCGAAATGCGCGGTCAGCACATCGGCGCCGGCATCTGCGTAGGCGTCGATGTAGGGATCCACCGGCGCGATCATCAGGTGCACGTCCATCACCGTCTTCACATGCGGGCGGAACGCTTTCACCGCCTGCGGGCCAAAGGTGAGGTTCGGCACGAAATGCCCGTCCATCACATCCACATGCACCCAGTCGGCGCCCTGCGCTTCGATGGCCCGGATCTCCTGGCCGAAGTTGGCGAAATCAGCAGACAGGATGGAGGGCGCGATCTTGATGTTGCGGTCAAAGGACATCTGGCAGCTTCCTTTTGCAAAGGGAATTGAGGAGTCGAAGGGCATATAGCCTCTGCAGCCCCGCCTGGACAGGGGCAGAATGCCGGCAAGGCCGGTTTCACGATGCGCAACGCCCGCGGGTTGCGCCGGGCCGCGTTACAAAACTTTCACGGCAGTGACACATGAGGTTTGAGCGGAGGCACTAGGCAATCCCCGAACGACAAGGGAGCGCCACCCGTGCTGCGCATAGAGAAACTGACCAAGAAATTCGGCGACAAGACCGCAGTGGACGCGGCCTCGCTGGACATCGACAAACCGTGCATGATCGGCATCATCGGCCGCTCCGGCGCGGGCAAATCGACGCTGCTGCGGATGCTGAACCGGCTGGAAAACGCCAGCGAAGGCCGCATTCTGTTTGAGGGCCGCGAAATCACCGGGCTGAAGGGCCGGGACAAGCGCGCCTGGCAGTCCGACTGCGCGATGATCTTTCAGCAGTTCAACCTGGTGCCGCGGATGGACGTGGTGTCGAACGTCCTGCATGGCACGCTGAACCGCCGCAATGCGATGGCGACGCTGTTCAACCTCTATCCGATGGATGACATTCACCAGGCGATCGACATCCTGGACCGTCTGGGCATCGCTGAACATGCTGCCAAGCGGGCCGAAGCGCTGTCAGGCGGGCAGCAGCAGCGGGTGGCGATCGCCCGCGCGCTGATGCAGGACCCCAGGATCATCCTGGCGGATGAGCCGATTGCATCGCTCGATCCGATGAACGCCCAGACCGTGATGGAGGCGCTGCGCCGCATTCACGAAGAAGACGGGCGCACCGTCATTGCCAACCTGCACACGCTGGACACCGCGCGCCGCTATTGCGACCGGGTGGTTGGCATGCGCGACGGGCGCATTGTGTTCGACGGGCTGCCGGAACAACTAACCACGGGCGTGGCCCGCGAAATTTATGGCGCCGGAGCGGATTTCTCCGAGGCCGCCACTTCGACCGAGATCGAGACGCTGGAAAAGACGGACGCCATGCGCGCCGCCATTCCCGCCGAGTAACCCCGAACCGTTTTCATCGACCCGGGGCTGCTCCTCCGGGAACAGACCAACCGGAGAGACAAAAGATGAAAAAGCTGATTGCTGCCGTACTGGCAACCACCGCGCTGACCGCCCCCGTAGCGGCAGAGGAAATCAAGGAATTCCGCATCGGCATCCTGGGCGGCGAGAACGCTCAGGACCGCCTGAACAACAACGAGTGCTTGCGTGAATACACCGAGAAAGAACTCGGCGTCGAAACCAAGCTGTTTGCCCCTGCCGACTATAACGGCGTGATCCAGGGCCTGCTGGGCGGCACCATCGACATGGCCTGGCTGGGCGCCTCCGGCTATGCCAAGACCTACCTGTCCGATCCCGAAGCGGTTGAGCCGGTTCTGGTCAAGGTGAACACCGACGGCGGCTACGGCTACTACTCGGTCGGCTTTGCCCGCAAAGACAGCGGCATCACCTCGCTGGAAGACCTGAAAGGCAAGACCTTCGGCTTTGGCGATCCGAACTCCACCTCCGGCTACCTGATCCCGTCGATCGAGATCCCGAACAAGATCAATGCCAGCATGGACTCCGGCGACTACTTTGGCGAAGTGAAATTCACCGGCGGCCATGAACAGACCATCGTCGCGGTTGCCAATGGCGACGTGGACGGCGGTGTGACCTGGGCCGACGGCCTGGGCGAATGGGAAGACGGCTACCAGTCGGGCGCGCTGCGCCGTGCGGTTGACGCTGGCCTGGTCGATATGAACGACATGGTGGAAATCTGGAAATCCGCCCCGATCCCGGAAGGCCCGGTGGTTTTGCGCAAGGCCCTGCCGGCGGACGTCAAAGCCAAGATGACCGCGCTGATGGACAACCTCAGCGAAATCGACCGCGACTGCTTCTACGGCGTGGCGGCCGGCGAGGCCAAGAGCTTCGACCCGATCACCCATGATGCGTATGAGGTGATCATCGAAGCCCGCAAGCTGAAGTCCCAGTAATTTCAGTCCGCGCTCTGCGGGGTTCCGGCTTGCCCGGGCCCCGCAATTTCCTTGATGGCCGCTGGATTGGCCATCCATTGAAGACCAGGATCCCTAAATGGCAGATTTGACAGCCGCCCGGCCGGGCATCGAGGATATCCGGCAGCAATACACCGCCCATACTCAGCGCAAGAGACTGTATGGCGGCATTCTTCTCGCGGTTTTTGTGGCGCTGATGGCAGCGGGGTTCCGCACTGCAGACAGCCGCAATGCAGGTTCTTTTGCCGACGGGTTCACACGCATTTTCGACTACCCGACCGAAGTTCTGGCCGAGGCAACAGAGAAGGCCGCGCAGCTGCCCGGCCATCTGGTGCATTTCTTTCCCGCGCTGGTGGAGACGCTGAACATTGCCGCCGCCTCGACCCTGGTGGGGACCGTGTTCGGCACCCTGCTGTCACTGCTGGCAACCCGTGGCATGTCGCCTTGGCCTGCGCTGATCCCGCTGTTCCGGCGTATCAGCGACATCTGCCGGGCGATCCCGGAAATTGTCATCGCGCTGGTGCTGATCTTTGTGCTGGGCGGCGGGCCGGTGCCTGCAATGATCGCTATTGCCATCCACACTGCCGGCGCGCTGGGCAAGCTGTTTTCCGAAGTGAATGAAAACGCCTCTCTTAAACCGGTTGAGGGCCTCACGTCGGTTGGTGCCACCTGGGCGCAACGGATGACGCTGGGGGTGATCCCGCAGGTGGGTCCGAACTACGTCAGCTACGCGCTCTTGCGGTTTGAGATCAACATCCGCGCCTCGGCCATCCTCGGCTTTGTCGGCGCTGGCGGCATTGGCTATGAACTCAAGAACGCCATGTCCTGGGGCCAGGGGCGCTACGACGAGGCCGCCGCGATCTTCCTTCTCCTTTTTGTCACTATCGTGGCCGTTGACCAGCTGTCCGGCCTGCTGCGTGACCGCCTGACCCATGGAGCGAAGGCATGACCACTTTTGACACCACCCTGACGCCGGCAGGCCTGAAGCCGGACATCACGCGGCTGTTCCTGAAGAAGCGGCTGATGAGTTTCGCCCTGCCTGCCGCGGTGCTGGCCTATCTGGCCTATGTGTTTTTTGCCTTCGACATGCCGGGCCTGTGGGAGCGTGCCAGTCTGGACAACGCCAAGACCCTGGTCAGCGACAGCTACAGCTACAAGACCCATGTCACCCGCGACAACCGCAGCGGCGATGTTTCGGTCGCGATCGAAGGCGAGCGCAAGGGGAGATATCCGGAAGGAACCGCACCGGATTGGGTGGCCTTTGGCGAGACCACGATCATTGATCTGGAGGACGGCCATACGGTCGCCTTCGGCCCTGAAACAATCGAATATGCAATCCCCGGCTACGGCACGGTGCGGGCCACACCATCCCGCAGCGCGGGCGTGCAGGCAGAGCTGCCGCCGGGGGCGGTGCCGGAATGGATCAGTGTCTCCAAGAACCGCCTGGCCGTTACCACCGAAGCAGGCCGCCTGACCGTGACCCGCAACAGGGCCGAGGTGTTCCGCTACTTCGCCGGATGGGAGCTGTTCTTCTTCACACTCGACAGCCCCTATTACGGCATGGGGGCAGGGGAGCTGCTGCAGCGTGCTGCCACAGGCGAGGCGGGCGCGATCTTCCAGGACTTCTGGACCAACAAGATGTGGCGCCATCAGGATGTCGCGTGGGCGATTGCTGAAACCCTCCTGATGGCCTTCCTCGGCACCATCGGCGCGGGGCTGGTCGCGCTGCCGCTGGCCTTTGCCGCGACCCGAAACTTCATGCCCCTGCGCAGCATCCGCTTTGCCATGCGCCGCCTGTTCGATTTTGTTCGCGGCGTGGACTCGCTGATCTGGACGGTGGTTCTGGCCCGCGCCTTTGGCCCCGGCCCGCTGATTGGCGCGCTGGCGATCCTGGTGACGGACACCGGCACCTTCGGCAAGATCTTCTCGGAGGCGCTGGAAAACGTCGACCAGAAGCAGATCGAGGGCGTTGCCTCCACCGGCGCCAAACCTGTGCAGCGCTACCGGTTCGGGGTGATCCCGCAGATCACGCCGGTGCTGCTGAGCCAGCTCTTGTACTTCCTGGAATCCAACACGCGTTCGGCGACCATCATCGGCGCGATTACCGGCGGCGGTATCGGTCTCTTGCTGACCCAGGCGATCATCACGCAGAAGGACTGGGAGGAAGTGGCCTATTACATCACCCTGATCATCCTGATGGTGATGCTGATGGACTGGTTCTCCGGCTGGCTGCGGCGCCGCCTGATCAAGGGGGAGGGTGGTCAGGCCACGCGTAAGGAGCGCAAGGGCAAGGCCTTCCTGCTGCCTTGAGCAGTATGCCGCGATCAATAAGGAGAGAAGACATGGCCCGTTTGCAGGCGCAGATGCCCTTCATCCACCCGGAATGCCAGATCACCGGCAGCTCCTTTGGCGCCTACGTTGAAATCGGCGCCGGCAGCCGGGTGGCAAATTCGGTGTTCGGGGCTTACAGCTATTGCGACCGCAGCTGCGACATCGCCAACGCAGAGATCGGCAAGTTCGCCAATATCGCCAGCTGTGTGCGGATCGGTGCCACCGACCACCCGATGGAGAAAGCCTCGCTGCATCATTTCCTCTACCGGTCGGCAAGCTATTGGGATGATGCGGAGGACGACGGGGATTGGTTCGCCCGCCGCGCCAGCCGCCTGGCCCGGATCGGCCATGACACCTGGATCGGCCACGGCGCGATGATCAAGCCTGAGGTGACTGTCGGCGCTGGCGCGGTTGTGGCGTCGGGGGCGATTGTGACCAAGGATGTGGCGCCCTACACGATCGTCGGCGGCAACACGGCCAGGGTGATCCGCCGCCGTTATCCTGAAGCGGTGGCCGAGCAGATGATGGACCTTGCCTGGTGGGACTGGAACCACGAGGCCCTGCGCGCGGCGCTGCCGGACTTCCGGAACCTGCGGGCGGAGGAATTCCTGGAGAAATATGCCTGATCCGGCGGGTGGGGGCTCCCGCCTGTTCCCGCGCATTCAAAGATTGCCCGTCACAGTTGGGCGTGGCGCCGCTGTGCGGCGCTGAAGGGCTGCACCCGTTCGAACCTCAAATGATCGCCCGGATCACTTTGTATCCGGCTATCACTGCTGAGAAGCGTGTCAGGTGCAAGTATGCCACTGACACGCCTTCGCGGTTGTTTGGCCTGCAATCCCGCCGCAAAGGTGAAAGGTGCCGCGCACCGCCGCCTCGCGGCCCTGGATCGGGGGTCGGCAGGGTTACGCGGCGCCTGCGTCGACCAGCTGGGTGGCGATGTCGAGGAAGGCCTTGGCCTGGGCGCTCTCGGGCTGCGCGGCCACGATTGGCGTGCCGTTGTCTCCCGCCAGTCGCACGTCCAGATGCAGCGGCACTTCGGCCAGCAGCGGCACGCCCAGCTTTTCCGCTTCCTGCGCCACGCCGCCGTGGCCAAAGACATGCTCCTCATGCCCGCAGCTGGAGCAAATGTGCGTGGACATGTTCTCGATCATGCCAAGCACCGGCACGTTCATCTTGCGGAACATGTCGATGCCCTTGCGGGCGTCGATCAGCGCCACGTCCTGCGGGGTGGAAACGACGATGGCACCGTCCACGCGGGTCTTCTGCGCCAGTGTCATCTGCACGTCGCCAGTCCCGGGCGGCAGATCGACGACCAGCACGTCCAGCTCGCCCCATTGCACCTGCAAGAGCATCTGCTGCAGCGCCCCCATCAGCATCGGCCCGCGCCAGATCACCGCCTGGTCCTCGCCAGTCATCAGCCCCATCGACATCATGGTTACGCCGTGGTTGCGCAGGGGCAGGATAGTTTTGCCGTCGGGGCTGGCGGGCCGCCCGCTGACCCCAAGCATCCTGGGCTGGGAGGGGCCGTAAACATCCGCATCAAGCAATCCCACCTTGCGACCCTGCATTGCCAGCGCACAGGCGAGATTGGCCGAAACGGTGGACTTGCCGACGCCGCCTTTCCCCGAGGCAACAGCCAGGATCCGTGCCACACCCGGCACCTTCTGCGGCGCTTGCTGCTGCGGCTGGGCGGCTTTCTTCGGTTTCAGATCCGGCGGTGCTTTCTCGGAATGGGCGGTCAGCATGGCGGAGACTTTTTCCACCCCCGGCAGCGCCGCCACAGCCGCATCGGCCTGGTCCCGTACCGGGCCATAGGCCTCTGACTTGCCGGGATCGATCTCCAGCACAAAGCGGACGGTGCTGCCTTCAACGGTGACCGCGCGGGCGACACCCGCGCTGACGAGATCACTGCCGCTGACGGGATCGGTGATGGTTCTGAGCGCCTCGAGGACGGTTTCACGGGTGACGGTCACGCCAGTCTCCTGTAGCTGTTCATGCCTTGCGCCCGTTGTGGCGCAATTCAACGCGTCATACCAGCCGCGCTCTGCCAGGAGTTTGTTTTGACGCATCCTGGAGTCAGCTTTTTTGTCTCGCACCGTTCACAAGAGACAAAAGAGGCCCGCACCAAATTGCAACAGCGCCGCGCGTTAGCGCGGCGCCGGGCCCAACGGGAGGAGGCCCCTTGGGGGCCGGACGACGGGCGGGAGAACCCCGTCAGCTGGCCAATGCAACCCCGGAGGAGTTCATAACCGCGCCGATGCGGCGGCCGGTGTCCACCATGCGGTTTGAGAACCCCCACTCATTGTCATACCAGCTGACCACACGCACCAGTCCTTCGGCGGTGACTGCGGTCTGCGCGGCGGCAAAGCAGCTTGAATGCGGATCGTGGTTGAAGTCGACTGAGACCAGCGGGTCTTCTTCATATGACAGGATGCCCTCCAGTCCGTTTCCGGCAGCCGCCTTCACCGCAGCATTGACCGCCTCAACGGTGGCAGGGCGTTCCGGCACAAAGCTCAGGTCCACCACAGAGACATTGGCCGTGGGCACCCGGATGGCGGACCCTTCCAGCCGGCCCTTCAGATGCGGAAGCACCTCAGAGATCGCCCGCGCGGCGCCGGTAGAGGTGGGGATCATCGACAGCGCAGCGGCGCGGGCCCGGTACAAATCCTTGTGGCTGGTGTCATGGGTCGGCTGGTCGCCGGTATAGGCGTGGATCGTGGTCATGTAGCCGGTTTTGATGCCAAAGGCCTCGTCCAGCACCTTTGCCAGCGGCGCCAGGCAGTTGGTGGTGCAGGAGGCATTGGAGACGATGACGTCGTCTGCAGTCAGGTCCATGTGGTTTACGCCGTAAACCACCGTGCGGTCGGCGTCCTTGCCCGGCGCCGAGATCAGCACCCGCTTGGATCCGTTTTTCAGAAGCCGCGCTGCCTGGTCCCTTGCAGTGAACAGGCCGGTGCATTCATAGGCGATGTCCACGTCCTGCCAGGGCAGCTCTTCGGGGTTGCGGATGGCGCTCAGCCGGATGCTGTGACGGCCGACGCGGATCAGGTCATCGGCCAGGAATACCGGCGTTTTCAGGCGCCCGTGCACACTGTCGTATTTCAGCAGGTGCTCCAGTGTTTCCGGCGGCGATAGGTCGTTGATGGCCACCACCTCGATATCATCTGCACCGCTTTCCAGCAGCGCCCGCAGCACCCCGCGGCCAATGCGCCCGAATCCGTTGATTGCAATCTTCAGTGTCATCTCTGATCTCCGGCTAGTTGCACCGGGCAAGCGCCGGTAGCGGTAACGGTTTCGGTACCGATAACGATAACGGTTCCCAAAATCAACCCCCGTTACCAGTGAGCTGCCCTTGCAGCGGCCTGCGATCTGCAGGAGCATGGAGCCATGACGAAGAAACTGCTCCTGAAAGACGTGGCCCGGCTCGCCGGAGTCAGTGAGATGACCGCCTCCCGCGCGCTGCGCGGCGCGCCTGATGTGTCCGCTAAGACCAAGGCGAAGATTGAGGAAATCGCACGCACCCATGGCTATGTGCCGAACCGCATCGCCGGCTCGCTGTCCTCGCAATCGGTTAATCTGGTGGCGGTGGTGGTGCCCTCGCTCAACAGCTTTGTGTTTCCTGAAGTATTGTCGGGCGTTTCCGCGATACTGAAGGACAGCCCGCTGAAACCGGTGGTGGGGGTCTCCGGCTATGATCTGGAGGAAGAGGAAAGCGTCATCCGCGAAATGCTGAGCTGGCGGCCGTCGGGACTGATCGTGGCGGGGCTGGAGCATACCGAAGCCACCCGGCGGATGCTGCAGCAGGCCGATTGCCCGGTGGTCGAGGTGATGGATGTGGACGGCGACCCGGTTCGCCACTGCGTCGGCATTTCCCACCTGCAGGCCGGACGCGACATGGCGGCGCAGATCCTGGCCCGCGGCTATCGCCGGATCGGCTTCATCGGCACCAAGATGCCGCAGGACTTCCGCGCCCGTAAACGCTTCGACGGCTTCACCGACGGGCTCGCGGCAGAAGGTGTGACCCTTGCCGACCTGGAGCATTATTCCGGCGAAAGCTCGATCCAGACCGGCCGCCAGATGACCGCCCAGATGCTGGCGCGCAGCCCGGAGCTCGACTGCCTCTATTTCTCCAGCGACGTGATGAGCGTCGGCGGTCTGATGCATTGCCTGGCCGCCGGGCTGACGGTGCCGGGGGATATTGCGCTTGCCGGTTTCAACAACCTGCAGATCCTGCAGGGGCTGCCGCAGCAGCTGGCCACGACAGACGCCTGCCGCCGGGAAATCGGCGAGCGTGCGGCGGGCATCATCCTGCAATCGCGCGAAGCTGGCGGCACGGAGGGGCTGGTGTTTGACCGGCTGTGCCCGGCGATCAGCCTGGGCGAGACGCTCTGACAGTCTGAGCGCCGCTGAAACCGGGGGCAGTTCGCGCCGAAAGGGCAGGGTGGCTGCATTTGCGGCGCTTTTCGATGGCTTTGCGGCGCGCCTTGGGGCAGCCTGTAGTCAGCCCGTTCAGACAAGCCAACCGGCGAAGGAGCCCCGATGCCCCAGTACAACGACATGTTCGAACTGTCCGTCGCGGACATGGAACTGATCGAAACTGCCCTGCAGACCACCCGTGACACCTTGTCAGAGGCGCTTCCCGCGGCGGGCAGCAGTGAGGAAGACACACTGCGCCGCGTTCATGAGCTTTTGGGCCGGCTGCACAACCAGAAGATCTTCTATTACCCCAAGGACAAGGTCTATGTGAGCGGCTGACATTGTGCCGGAATGACAAAGCGCTCCCCGCGTGGCGGGGAGCGCTGAAGCCTGGCAAAAGGCGTTTTCTTACATTGCAGCCTGGAACAGCTGGGCGAGGTTGTCCTCGGTCAGCTCAATCGGGTTGCCGCCGCAGGACGGGTCGATGATCGCACCCTTGACCAGCTCCGGGATTGCACCCTCGGTCACACCCAGGTCCGACAGCCCGCGCGGGATGCCCAGCGAGTCGTTCAGTTCCTGCACAAAGCTGCGGAACCCGTCGAAGCCGCCCTCAATACCCAGATACGCCGCTGCCATGTCGAAACGATCCGAAATCGCGGAGGCGTTGAACTCCAGCACGGCGGGCATGCAGACTGCGTTGGTTGTTCCGTGGTGGGTGTTAAAATGGGCGCCGATCGGGTGGCTCATGGCGTGGATTGCGCCAAGGCCCTTCTGGAAGGCGGTGGCGCCCATTGCGGCTGCCGACATCATCTGCGAACGGGCTTCGATATCGGTGCCATCAGCATAGGCACGCGGCAGGTAGTCCTTGACCAAACGCATGCCTTCCAGCGCGATACCTTGGGACATCGGGTGGTAATGCGGCGAGGAGTACGCCTCGACGCAATGGGCAAAGGCGTCCAAACCGGTGCCCGCGGTGATGAACTTGGGCATGCCGACGGTCAGCTCGGGATCGCAGATCACCACTGCGGGCAGCACTTTGGGGTGGAAGATGATTTTCTTTTGATGGGTGACAGAGTTGGTGATCACCGAGGCGCGGCCCACTTCTGAGCCGGTGCCTGCAGTGGTCGGCACGGCGATGATCGGCGCGATGGCGTCGGCATCGGCGCGGGTCCACCAGTCGCCGATGTCCTCGAAGTCCCACACAGGCCGGGTCTGGCCCGCCATGAAGGCGACCATCTTGCCCAGGTCCAGGCCGGAGCCGCCACCGAAGGCGATCACCCCGTCATGGCCGCCCGCCTTATAAGCGGCAACACCGGCGTCCAGGTTCTTCTCATTCGGGTTCGGGTCGACCTCGGAGAAGATCCCGCGGCCCAGTCCGGCGGCTTCCATAATATCGAGCGTGCCCTGCGTGACCGGCAGATCGGCCAGCCCCTTGTCGGTGACCAGCAGCGGTTTCTTGATGCCGGCTGCCGCACAAGCATCGGCCAGTTCCTTGATC
Organism: Leisingera sp. ABM4_103; assembly: GCF_056158685.1. Classification (NCBI taxonomy): domain Bacteria; kingdom Pseudomonadati; phylum Pseudomonadota; class Alphaproteobacteria; order Rhodobacterales; family Roseobacteraceae; genus Leisingera; species Leisingera sp. ABM4_103. The sequence goes on from NZ_JBSWTU010000005.1 coordinate 2,312,445, forward strand.
CGGCCAGCGCCGAATTTGATTGCGGTCGGGTAGGACCAGTTTCCAACGAGAGACATTTCGTTTTCCTTTGATGCAAGTGGCCCGCCCCGGGGAGGAGACGCCGGGGCGGGCGGGGCCGCCCTTAGCCGGTCACTTTCTTCAGGTGATAAGACTTCGGACGGGTCAGATTATGATAACCGATGACCGACAGGCCGCCGCCGCGGCCGGTGTCTTTGCAGCCGGTCCAGCACAGGCCCGGATCCAAGTAGTCGGCGCGGTTCATGAAGACGGTGCCGGTTTCGATTTGATCGCCCACGGCTTGCGCCCGCTCCACGTCAGCAGTCCAGAGCGAGGCGGTGAGGCCGAAGTCGCTGTCGTTCATCAGAGCGATGGCCTCCTCATCGGAGGACACCTTCATGATGCCAACGACGGGGCCAAAGCTTTCCTCGCGCATCACCCGCATATCGTGGGTGACATTGGTCAGGATCTGCGGCGTCAGATAGGCACCGCCGTCATCCTCGGCAAAGGTACCGATATGGGCCACTGCACCGGCCTCAACCGCCTCGGCAATCTGGCCGCGCACCTCATTGGCAAAGCGCACATTGGCCATCGGCCCGATGGTGGTCTCCGCATCCAGCGGATTGCCCAGCTTGTAGCCCTTCACGATGGCAACGGCCTTCTCCAGGAAGGCGTCATAGAGGCTCTCATGCACGTAAATCCGCTCGATCCCGCAGCAGCACTGGCCAGAGTTGAACATGGCACCGTCGATCAGCGTGTCCACCGCCGCGTCCAGATCGGCGTCTTCCATCACATAACCAGGATCCTTGCCGCCCAGTTCGGTGCCGACGCCGGTGAAGGTACCCGCTGCGGCGCGCTCCATCGCCTGGCCGCCGCCAACCGAGCCGGTGAAGTTGACGAAGTCGAATGCGCGGTTTGCGATCAGTTCCGAGGTGGTATCGTGATCCAGGAAGACATTCTGGAACACGTCCTCCGGCACGCCCGCGGAATGGAAGGCTTGCGCCATGCGCTCGCCAACCAGAAGCGTCTGGGTTGCATGCTTCAGCACCACGGTGTTGCCGGCAATCAGCGCAGGCGCGACGGTGTTGACCGCGGTCATATAGGGGTAGTTCCAGGGCGCCACGACAAAGACCACACCATGCGGAATGCGCTTGATGTAGCGCTTGAAGGTGGCGTCGTCGCCCACTTCGATATCCGCCAGCGACTCCGCTGCGATCTTCGCCATGTGGCTGGCGCGCTCGTTAAAGCCGCCGAATTCACCGCCATAGCGCACCGGGCGGCCCATCATATGGGCTAGCTCCGGCACGATCTCGTCATTCATCGCGCCAACAGCGGCCACGCCCGCCATTACCAGATCAATGCGCTCCTGCAACGGCCGTGCCGCCCAGGCGGGCTGCGCCGCCCGGGCGCGTTCCGCTGCTGCAAAGGCGTCCTCGCGCGACAGCACTTCGCGCTCTGCAAAGACCGATCCGTCGACCGGCGAGATACACTTCAGGGTCTGGCCCATCGCCATTCACTCCATTCAGGAAAGGGCAAAGCCCTTTTCATCTTTCAAAAAAATACTCCGGGGTCCGGGGGCAGGCCCCCGGCGCTTCCGGATCACGCCCGCTCGAACCCGCGGGCGATCTCGTAATCGGTGACCACCCGGTCGAAATCCTCGATCTCCACTTCCGCGGCGCGCGCGTAGTGGTCCACCACGTCATCGCCCATCGCCTTGCGCAGCATCTCCGAACCTTTCAGCGCCGCTGCCGCATCGCGCAAAGTCGAGGGGATCATGCCGGTGTCGCCCTGGTAGACATCGCCCTTGGCGGGCGCTTGAAGCTCCAGGCCTTCCTCAATGCCGGCAATACCCGACGCCAGCATGCCCGCCATCGCCAGATAGGGGTTCATGTCGGAGCCCGGAATGCGGCACTCCACACGGATTGCCTTTGTCCCGTCGCCGCACAGCCGGTAGCCCGCGGTGCGGTTGTCCACCGACCAGATGATGCGCGTGGGCGCGAAGGTGCCCTTCATGAAGCGCTTGTAGCTGTTGATATAGGGCGCCATGAAAGCGGTGTAGTCGGGCGCGTATTTAAGCAGGCCGGCCATGTAGTTCTTCATCAGGGGCGACATGCCCAGCTCGTCGCTCTCGTCAAAGAACGCGGGCTTGCCGTCCTGCCACAGCGACTGATGCACATGGGAGGAGGAGCCGACCTTGTCGTGGCTCCACTTCGGCAGGAAGGTCACCGCGTGGCCCTGTTGTTCGGCGATTTCCTTCACCGCGTGCTTGGCGATGGTGTGGTACTCCGCCGTGTCCATCGCCGCGGCGTATTTGATGTTCAGCTCCTCCTGGCCGGTCTCCGCCTCGCCCTTGGAGTTCTCGATCGGCAGGCCCGCATCCCACAGGTGATTGCGGATAGGGCGCATCACGTGTTCCTCGCGGGTGGTCTGCAGGATGCTGTAATCCTCATTGTAGCCGGAGATCGGCGCCAGGTCGCGGAAGCCCGATTTGCGGATCTCGTCAAAGCTCTGCTCGAACAGGAAAAATTCCAGTTCAGTGGCGCACATGGCGTCATAGCCCATCGCCTTGAGACGGTTCACCTGCTTCTTCAGGATCGCCCGGGGGGAGTGGGAGACTTCCTCGTGGGTATGATGATCCAGCACATCGCACAGCACCATCACAGTGCCCTCAAGCCAGGGCACCGGGCGCAGGGTCGAAAGGTCGGGCTTCATCACATAATCGCCATAGCCCCGTTCCCAGCTGGTCGAGGCGTAGCCGTCCGGCGTCGCCATCGCCAGGTCGGTGGCCAGCAGGTAGTTGCAGCAATGGGTTTCCTCCCAGGCGCCATTCACGAAATGCTTGGCGTGGAAGCGCTTGCCCATCAGGCGGCCCTGCATGTCCACAAGGCAGACCAGAACGGTGTCAACGGTGCCATCGGCAACCTGGTCCTTAAGAGTGTCGAAGGAGAGCATGAGCGGCCCTTTGTCTGTTGCGCGCAAAACTTTTCCTCAAAAGTTTTGGCAAATTCCTTGAGTAAGGAATTTGGCCCGCTGCGGCGCAGGCCAAATCCCGTGTTTCAGCCGAAGCCTCAGCCGTAGCGGTAGGGGCGGCCGGCCTTCTGCATGTCAGCGTTATACTTCTTGAAGATCTCCACAACCTTCGCCTTGGTCTCGGACTCGGCGGCGATTTCATCCCAGAACTTCACGGCTGCGTCTTCGACCTGCTGCCATTCGTTGTCGGGAATGGTGGTCAGCTTCATCTTGTCGCCGTTCACGCGAAGGGACGCTTCGCCGCCCCAGTACCACCACTGGCGGTAATAATGCGACTGGTCGCAGCAGACGCGGAACAGGGTCTGCAGGTCTTCCGGCAGTTCGTTCCAGCGGCCCTGGTTGGCAAAGAACGAGCCCGCCCAGGCGCCAGAGATGTTGTTGGTCAAGAAGTAGTCGGTCACATCGGCCCAGCCGACGGTGTAGTCTTCGGTGATGCCCGACCATGCGATGCCGTCCAGCTCGCCGGTCTGCACCGCGACCTCGATGTCTTCCCAGGGCAGGGTGACCGGCACCACGCCGAACTGCGCCAGGAAACGGCCCGCGGTGGGGAAGGTGAAGACGCGCTTGCCCTTCAGGTCAGCCAGCGAGTTGATCGGGTCCTTGGTGGCAAAGTGGCAGGGGTCCCAGGCACCGGCCGAGATGTGCTTGACGCCGACCTTGGAGTATTCCGCGTCCCAGATCTCGTTCAGGCCGTACTGGTTGAACAGCACCGGCACATCCAGCGAATAGCGCGAGGCAAACGGGAAGTAGCCGCCGAACACGGTGACCTCGGTGGGCGAGGCCATCGAGTCATCGTCGGACTGCACCGCGTCGATGGTGCCGCGCTGCATGGCGCGGAACAGCTCGCCGGTAGGCACCAGCTGGTCGGCATAGTAAAGCTCGATCTGCATCCGGTCGCCGGCGATCTTGTTGAACATGTCGATGGCGGGTTTCACCACGTGTTCGGCCAGCGCAGCACCTGCATAGGTCTGCATCCGCCACTTGATGGTGGACTGGGCCAGCGCCGGGGTAGCCAGCGGTGCCGCCATGGCACCGACACCGGCGCTTTGCAAAAACTTGCGTCTTGTTGTCATATCTTCCTCTCCTCTGTTGAACTTAAATCAATGCCTGTGCCCGCAGGGCGCCAGGTTCCTGAAGCCTTCGCGGAGCCGTTGCGGTGCATTCTCACGAAGGATGTCGCCGTGCGCGAGCACGACGGTTTCGGGTTTCCATTCCAGCATCCGGGCAAGCGCTTTGCGCAGCTTGTCCCGATTGCCTGCGAAGGAAAACCAGATGTCGATGGGCATCTTGCCATTGGGGGCCAGGATGCCTGCCGCCCAGGCCAGGGGCCGCACCCAGAACGGCAACGTCTTGCTGGGCATGTTCTCGATCAGGTCCGTCAGCACCAGCACCTTGGAGCGTTTGTGGAAAAAGACGACTTCGGTATGCGCCCTGCTTCCATGCACAATCATCTGGTCCAGCTCCGCCGCCCAGTCCTGCGGCGCGCTGTCCTCCAGGTCGCGGTCGAACTGAACCTCCACGCCCTGGCTTTTGGCCCGCTCGCGCACGTTGGGCGAAGCCCAGGCGATGGCCTCCGGATAGGCTGCAGCCCACTCTGCGATATAGGCGTAGTGAATCCAGTTGGGGGACACCAGATGGCGGATGCGCCCCAGCGCCTCCAGTTCTGCGGCCAGTTCCTTGCTGTACCGGATCGGGGAGTGCAGGAACAGGTCGCCGTTCTCCAGGCGGATGACGGTCATCCGGGTCTGGAAGGGGATCTTGTAGAACTGGATTTCTGGTCCGTCCACGATCCAGATGTCCGGCCCCAGCGCCTGCAGCATGGTCTTATTTTCCATAGACATACTCCGGCAGCCACAGGGCGATTTGCGGGAACATCATGATCAGGGCCAGCGCCAGCACCATCACCGCGGCAAAGGGGATGATCGAGACATAGATGTCCTTCAGCCCGATCTCCGGCGGCGCCATCGCGCGCATCAGGAACAGGTTGTAGCCGAACGGCGGCGTCATATAGGCGATCTGGGTGGTGATGGTGTACAGAACCCCGTACCAGATCAGGTCAAAGCCAAGCGCCCCCACCAGCGGCACATAAAGCGGCGCCACGATCACCAGCATCGCGGTGTCATCCAGGAAGGTGCCCATCACGATAAAGCTCAGCTGCATCAGGATCAGGATCATCCACGGGCTGAGGCCCAGCTTGGTGGTGAACAGGTCCTCGATCGCCTTGACCGCGCCCAGCCCGTCAAAGATCGCACCAAAGGCCAGCGCCGCCAGGATGATCCACATGAACATGCAGGAGATGCCGAGGGTCGAGCGCACCGAGGTTTCGAATACCTCCTTGTTCATCCGCCCCTTCAGCACCGCGGCGAGGAAGGCGGTCATGGCGCCGATCGCGGAACTTTCCACCAGCGAGGTCCAGCCGTTCACAAAGGGCACCATCATTGCAGCGAAGATCGCCAGCGGCAGCACGCCGGAGAACAGCAGGCGGTACTTCTCCTTCATGAACACATCTTTGTAGAACAGCGCATTCTTGCGGGTCAGGAAGGACAGTGCGCCCAGGGCCAGCGCCACGCCAAGCGCGGGCTTGGTCTCCATCGCGCCGGTCAGGATCAGAAGCGGCACCAGAACCAGCGCGCCTAGCACGATGTAGTTCAGACGCAGCGGGTGGTCGGTGATCTGCTCGTATTCCGCCAGATCCTCGTCGTGCATGGCAGGGCCAAGATGCGGCTGCATGCGGGCGCGGACGTAGATGTAGATGATGAACATGGTGGCCATCAGCAGACCGGGGATAACGCCGGCAAGCCAAAGCTGCCCGACCGGCTGGCGCGCGATCATCGCGTAAAGCACCAGCACAACGGAAGGCGGCACCAGAATGCCCAGCGAGGAGCCCGCCTGAATGGTGCCGGTCACCAGGATCTTGTCATAGCCGCGGCGCAAGAGTTCCGGCAGCGCAATTGTGGCGCCAATGGCCATGCCCGCGACTGACAGTCCGTTCATCGCCGAAATCAGAACCATCAGGCCGATGGTGCCGATCGCCAAGCCGCCCTTCACAGGACCCATCCACACGTGGAACATCCTGTAAAGGTCATCGGCAATCTTCGATTCCGACAGCACATAACCCATGAAGATGAACATCGGCAGGGTCAGCAGCGGATACCACTTCATCAGCTTCATTGCGGCAGAGAACGGGATCTCCACCCCGCCGGTGCCCCACAGCAGCATGCCCGCAACCGCTCCGACAAAGCCGATGGCGCCAAACACCCGCTGGCCGGTCATCAGCATCAGCATCATGCCGGCAAACATGACGATCGCAATCCATTCGTAGGACATCAGATTTCAACTCCGCGCAGGCGTCCGATATCCCGGAACAGTTCGGCAAGGCATTGCAGCAGCATCAGGAAGACGCCGAAGCAGAGGATGGTTTTGACGGGCCACAGGAACGGCCGCCAGGCGGTGGAGCTGCGCTCCAGATAGCCGATCTTCTCACCGGCGGCGGCGGGACCTTCGGTCACCAGAGTTGTCAGGAGGTCCCAGAAGAACTCCAGCGGCTCCAGCCCGAAATAGCCAAGTGAGTAGGCCGTGGAGCTGAGCGCCCCATACATCAGGATCACCAGATAGGTGATCAGGAACAGCACCGTGAAGGCATCGACCATTGCCTTGGTTTTCGTCGACCAGGCGCCGTAAAACAGGTCCATCCGGACGTTTGACCCCAGCTGGATCGAATAGGGGCCGCCCAGAACGTAATAGGCGACCATCACAAACTGCGCGGTCTCCAGCGTCCAGAGCGACGGGTTAAAGAAGGTCTTTGAGACCGACGACCAAAGCAGCACCCCGATGAGGGCAAAGATCAGGTACATGGCAAAGCGTCCGATGAAGCGGTTCATCGCGTCGATGCCGCGGACATAGGCCCGGATTATTCTAGGCATCAGGCCCTCCCTCAGCCGTCAGCGCGGCCAGGGCCGGGCGCAGCAATGTCAGCATTTCTTCTGCCATGGCCTCTTCTTGTTCCGGCGTCGCCACCAGGTCGTTACGGATTTCGATCATCACATTGGCCAGCCCGTGCGACAGCCCGTGCAGCTTCAGCGAATGGGTGACGCCGTCTGCCGGTCCATAGGGCTCATTGCGCTCCACCCGGCGGTGCGGCAGGGCAGAGGCCTGTTCCAGCATCGCGTCCGCCAGCCGGCTGTCGTCATCGTGCAGGATGCCGATTTCGACATCCCGCGGCTTGCCGAAATAGACGGGAGTGAAACTGTGCATGGTGACCAGAAAGGTCCTCAGCCCGGCATTTTTCCGCGCCTTGATCACGTCCGTTACGGTTTCGCAAAACGGCACATAGACCGTGTCCACGCGTTCCTGGCGCTCTTCATCACTCAGCCCGAAATTGCCCGGCACCGCGACCAGCTCGGATTTCTCCGGCATGGCGCTGGCCGCCTCGGGCGGGCGGTTGCAGTCGTAGACCAGCCGCGACACCCGGCTGGCCACCAGCGTTGCATCCAGCGCCTTGGACATGTGCAAGGCCACCGCCCGCGCGCCTGGGTCCCACGCTGCATGGCTCAGCCGGTCCTCATCGCGCAGCCCCAGCCCGTTATAGCGGCCGGGAATGTTGCTGGAGGCATGTTCGCACAGCAGCAGGACCGGGCTGGTGCCCTCACGGTTCACCACCTCGACTGTTTCTCCCAAAGCGTGAGAATCGCTCTCTCGCATCTGCTGTCTCCCTGCGATTTGGAAAAATGTTTCCATGAAGAGATATTTGTGTCAATATCTTTTCATGACCGGTTTCGGACAGGAATTCCTGAAACTTTCTTTTCAGGCCGGATCCGGGTAGGAAAGTGTCCGTTCAAACGCAGGGAAGCGCCGTTGTCCAAACCGCCCGCCACAGTTCGCGAGTTGATCCGCGAGAATTATTCCTCGCTTACCCAGTCCGAGCGCAAATTCGCGAACCTTCTGCTGGAGAACTATCCTGCGGCAGGTCTAGCATCGATCACCATCGTGGCCGGAAATGCCGAGGTCTCCACGCCGACGGTGGCCCGGATGGTGCAGAAATTGGGTTTCAAGGGCTATCCGCAGTTCCATCAGGCGCTGCTGAAAGAACTGGAGGCCAAGGTCTCCGGCCCCACCAAGCGGCGCGACAACTGGGCGACCGAGGCGCCCGAGGGCCATCTGCTGAACAGATTTGCACAGGCGGTCACTGACAACCTGCAGCAGACGTTTTCCAACATCGACTCGGCACAGTTCGACGCCGCCGTGCATCAGCTCGCCAATACCGAGGGGCGGCTTTATGTCGTCGGCGGCCGCATCACCCGGGCGCTGGCGGATTATGCCTTCACCCACTTCCAGGCGATCCGGCAGCGGGTCACCCATATGACCTCCTCCTCCGCCACATGGCCGCATTACGTGCTGGACATGGTCGAAGGCGACACGCTCCTGATGTTCGACGTGCGCCGCTATGAGACCAACCTGCAGCGGCTGGCAGAGCTGGCCTCGGAACGCGGGGTGAAGATTGTCCTGATCACCGACCAATGGGCCAGCCCCATCGCCTCGGTCGCCGAACACACCTTCAACTGCTGGGTCGAAATCCCCTCCGCCTGGGACTCCAACATCTCCACCATGATGCTCCTGGAGGCGATGATCGCCGCCACCCAAGAGGAGAGCTGGGACAAGACCAAGGACCGTTATGACAGGCTGGACGAGCTGTTCGACATGACCCGGCTGTTCCGCAAGTTCTCCTGATCCGGCCTGAACTGACCTGCCGCATGGACTTTGACGGCGGCTTGCGCCTTACTGGTCTGGGTGCGGCCCGCCGCAGGGCAGCGCGCCGGGCCGGTTCCTTTCAGGCAGGAGTACTCAAATGCGATTTTCCCGAATTCTGACCGCCGCCGCAGTTGCAGCGCTTGTTGCAGCGCCCGCCGCGGCCAACCCGCTCAGCCGTATTCTGGCCAAGTCCGGGCTGACGCCGCAGGACACCAACCTCATGCGCAAAGCTGAGCAGGCACTGCTGGCTGAGGGCGGCAGCGGCCAGAGGGCCAAGTGGAGCAACCCGGACAGCGGCGCGAATGGAGAGGTCCGCGTGGCCGGCAAGGAAGGCGATTGCCTTCTGCTCCAGCATCAGGCCTACCTCAAGGACAGCCAGGATGCCAAACAGGTGCGCCGCAAGTTCTGCCCCTCCGGCGGGGACTGGCTTCTGTCGCAATGATCTGCTGCAACCGCGTCCTTGCCGCGGCACAGAGGCAGAGCTAAGCAAGGCGCAGGATTTTCTGACATTTCAAGAGCGAGGCACCCATGTCCGAGATCACCCGCAAACACACCGGCCAGCGCATGAGCCAGATCGTCACCCATGGCGATACCATCTATCTGGCCGGCCAGGTCGGCACCGCCGGTGCCAGTGTGGAGCAGCAGACCAAGGATTGCCTGGACAAGATCGAGGCGCTGCTGGCCGAGGCAGGCAGCGACAAGACCCGCATCCTGCAAACAGTAATCTGGCTCGCTGACATGAAGGACTTTGCCGAGATGAATGCGGTCTGGGACGCCTGGGTGCCCGAAGGCCAGGCCCCTGCGCGTGCCTGCGGCGAGGCCAAGCTGGCCCGCGAGGATCTGCTGGTCGAATTCATTGTCACCGCTGCCAAAGGCTGATCCCGGCAGCAGGAGCAAAAAGGCGGGCCATTGGCCCGCCTTTTCTTTGCCAGCTCCACCGCAGCGCCGGTTCAGGACTTCAGCGGCGCGTGCTTTCAGTCCAGCGCCATGGCAGCCTTGCGGATTGCCGCTTCGGTCTGCTGCAGGTCCTCTTCCGTCAGCGCCAGGCTCGGGTAGGTCTTGCCCGGCGATTTGAAGATGCCTTCCTCGCGCAGCACCGCGTTATAGCGCCTGGTGCGTTCCGCATCGCCTGCCTGCGTATCGCGGTAGTCCCGCACCTTGGCACCGGTAAACACCACCTCGAACAGCGACGGCTCACCGACGATCTGGAACGGCACCCCGGCTTCTTCCAGCGCAGCACTGGTCGCCTGCATCAGCCGCTTGCCGGTGCCGTTCAACTGGTCATAAGCCCCGTCGCGGCGCAGCACCTCCATGGTCTTGAGGCCCGCAACAGCGGCCACCGGATTGCCCGACAGTGTGCCTAGCTGCATCAGCCAGCCCTCAGCCCCGACCTGCGCCTTGTCGAAATGCCGCATGATATCGGCGCGCCCCGCGATGGCCGCCAGGGGGAAGCCGCCGCCGATCACCTTGCCCAGGGTCGCCAGGTCCGGGGTCACGCCGTACAGTTCCTGCGCGCCGCCATAGGCAAAACGGAATCCGGTCACCACCTCGTCAAAGATCAGCAGGCTGCCGTGCTTCTGTGTCTCTTCGCGCAACAGCTCCAGGAAGCCCGGCAGCGGCGGCACGATGCGCTGCAGCGGCTCGGCAATGATGGCGGCAATCTCGTGCCCATGCTCCGCCATCAGCTGCTTGATGTATTCAAAGTCGTTGAACGGCGCGACCAGCACCTCGGCCGCCACCGACGGCGGAATGCCCGCACTGTCAGGCACCGCCTGCGGGAAGTTCACACGGACTGAGGGCGCCAGGCTCATCTGCGCCTCAGCCGACATGCCGTGATAGCCGCCCTCGAACTTCACGATCTTGGTGCGCCCGGTAAAGGCGCGGGCCAGGCGGATCGCATACATATCCGCTTCGCCGCCAGTGGAGACGTAGCGCAGCTGCTCGCCGCAAGGCACCGCGCGGCAGATCTCCTCGGCCAGCTCGATCCCGCGGGCGTTGTTGGCAAAGAATGTCATGCCCTTGGGCAGCTGCTCCAGCACCGCCTCCATCACCTCCGGATGCCCGTGGCCCAGCATCATCGGGCCGGAGCCGATGAGGTAGTCGATGTATTCCTTGCCGTCTTCGTCCCACACGCGGGAGCCCTTGCCCTCGCGGATGACGATCCCGGGATCAAAGTTGCCGAAGCCGCCCGCGGGCAGCACCGCGCGGGCGCGGTCAATCCATTCAGCCTGGGTGAGGATCTTTTCCATGTCTCTTGTCCTGTTGCGGGCGGGTTGCCCATTGTAGGGAGTATTTTGACCAGAAAGTCAAAAATCAGCCGATCACAGCTGCGGGAGCACCCAAGGCCTCCCGGTCAGGCCGCACGCCAAGCCCGGGGCCTTCGGGCGGCGCGATGCGGCCATTGCGGCGTTCCGGTCCTTCCGGCGCCAGCCGAGGGCTGACGTAATGGGACAGATCGCAGACGTTCAAAACGCGCAGCGGATCGGTGGATGCGCCCAGGTGCAGCAGCGCCGCGGTGGTGATGTCAGAGCCCCAGGTGTCCTCGATGCACATCCTGGCGCCCAGATGCAGGCACAGGTCGCGCGCCCGGCGCGACGCCGACAGGCCGCCGAATTTCGACAGCTTGATGGCCACGGCATCCATCACCCCGGCAGCGTGGCCCGCCAGCAGAGATGCCGTGTCATGCGCGTTCTCATCCAGTTTCATCGGCAGCCCGCAGGCAGCCCGCACCCGCGCGCAATCCTCGATGGTGGCGCAGGGCTGCTCCAGCATGATGTCCAGATCCGCCACGGCCCGGCCCACCCGTGACGCATCCAGCGAGGTCGCGCCGCAGTTCCAGTCGCCATAGACCAGCGGACCGTCCCCGACCGCCTCCCGCACCCGCCGCAGCCGCGCCGCGTCCGCCTGCCAGTCGCGGTCCGCACCCAGCTTGACCTGAAACTGGGCAATCCCCGTCTCCTGCGCCTCGCGGGCAATGCGCGCCATCTCCTCCGGCGCGACGCAGGTGATCGAATGATAAAGCGGCAAATCCGCCTGCCTCTGCCCGCCCAGCAGCGCATGCAGCGGCAGGTTCGCCGCCTGTGCGGTCAGATCCCACAGCGCAATGTCGATGGCGGACTTGGCATATGGGTGCCCTTGCAGCCAGTGGTCGAGCTTGGCCATCACCGCCTCCGGCCCTACCGGATCAATCCCCAGCAGCACTGGTGCCAATTCCTCCACCGCCGGCACCACGCCGCGGGCATAGGCGGGCAGGTAATGCGGTATCGGGCAGACCTCGCCCCAGCCGGTGAGCCCGGTATCGGTGTCCAGCGCCAGCACAACGCTTTCGACCGTGCCGCAGGTCTTGCCCTCGGCCATGTGATAGGCGGTGTGGCTGGTCAGCGGCACATGCCACAATGAAATCCGCGTGATCTTCATGATACCTCTCCCGTCATTGCCGCTATCACTGCCAAACCGCGACTGGCTCCCCGAGCGCGCCGTCTTCAGGAGACACACCAAGGCCGGGCAGGGAGGGCGGCACCGCAATGCCCCGGTCATTCCGCGCGCCCTGACCGGGAACCGGATCTGCATCCAGATGATAGTGGCACAGCCAGCTCGCCAGCCGGTTTGCCTCAGGCGTTGAGGCCGCCAGATGGATCGCCGCGGTATCCGCCAGCGCCGAGCCGCCCACATCCTCGATATGCATCTGCCAGCCCACGGAAACGCCAAAGTCGCGGATCTGCCGGGCCTTGGTCAGCCCGCCAACGCGGTTGGGCTTCACCTTCACGCCCTCGCAGGCGCCGCTTTTCCAAGCCTGCAGATGGTCGCCGAAGGTATGCAGGCACTCGTCCAGCATGATCGGGTTGGACACGCGCGCTGCCACATGGGCGCATTGGTCCAGCGTCTCGCAGGGCTGCTCCACCCAATCGCGCGCCTTGACCGAGTTCAAGACCTCAACCGCCACTGCCGGTTGCCAGGCCCGGTTCACGTCAAAGGTCACCTTGTGCCCCTTGGGCAACCCGCCGGAGATCGCCTCGATCCGCTCGATGTCGAGGCCGGTGTCGGTGCCGCCGACCTTGGCCGAATGCACGGTGTAGCCTTTCTGCGCTGCACGGGAGATCAGCGCCAGCATCTCCTCCGGAGTTCCGGTTGAGATGGAGGAGTTCACCAGCACCGGCGTCGCTTCGGCCCCGCCCAGCAGCTGCCACAGGGGCAGACCGGAGGCTTTGCCCAGAATGTCCCAGCAGGCCATGTCGATGGGTGATTTCACATAAGGGTGCCCCGGCAGCTGCACATCCATCACCCGGTTCACATGATCCAGGCTGCGCGGGTCCAGCCCGATCAGGGCGGGCGCCAGCGTCTCGATACCGGCTCGGATCCCCGGCCCATGCGCGGGCAAGTATGTATGCCCCCAGGGACAGCCTTCACCCCAGCCGGAGAGGCCCTCATCCGTGTCGATGCGCACAAATGTGCTTTCGAGCTTCTCGAACTTCAGCCGCCCGCCCGACAGGCAGTAGGGCTCGGTCAGCGGCATATCGAGCTGGTAGACGGTGATGCGGGTGATTTTCATGCGGTGCCTCCAAACTCGGCGACAGGTGCACCAAGGCTTTCGAAATCCGGGGTAACGCCCAGCCCTGGTGTGTCCGGCGCGTAGAGCTTGCCGTTCTCGGCCCAGGCGCCGCCGATGCCGGTGGAGCGGGTGTTGTAGTTCATCAGGTCGGTGGTGTTGTGCAGGTATTCCGCCGGAGTGGTGGCCGCGAAATGCGCCAGCGTCGCGCTGGCGATCTCGCCGCCCCAGGTGTCCTCGGCCACCACAGGCAAGCGGTTCCCGACCAGATAGTCCCGCACCCGGCGCGCCTTGGAGATACCGCCGAGGTTGGAGATCTTGAGGCAGACCAGATCGGCGCCGTGATCGGCAACGATGCGCTGGGCGGCGTGCATGCCGGTCACGCATTCATCCAGTTTCATCGGCAGGTCGGTGCGCATCCGCACCTGCTGGCATTCCTCGTAGGTCCTGCAGGGCTGTTCCAGAGTGTAGTCAAGGTCCCTGGTCGCCCGCGCCACCCGCAGCGCATTGTCGACCCGCCAGCCCTGATTGGCATCAGCCATTGCCTTCTCACCAGGCTTCAGCAGCGGCACGGTGGCGCGGATGCGCTCGATATCCGAGGCCCAGTCGCCGCCCACCTTGACCTGGAACTGGCGGTAGCCTTGCGCCCGGTAACGGTCCATCTCGGCGATGGTTTCCTCGGTGCCCTTCTGCGGCGCCACCCGGTACATCGGCGCGCCATCGGTCAGCTTGCCGCCCCAGAGCCGCCATAGCGGAGCATCCAGCGACTGGCCCAGAATGTCCCAGCAGGCAGCATCAAACGGGCCCTTGGCGTAACCATGACCCTGCACGAGGTGGTCCATGATCTGTTCGATCCGGGCGACGTCCCGCGGGTCCTCGCTGATCAGCACAGGCGCCACCAGACGCGCCAGCGCCGGCACACCTTCGGAATGCGCCACTATGTAGTTCTCGCCGCAGGGGGTGAACTCACCGCAGCCTTGCAGGCCGGCATCGGTGTCGATCACCACAACCGAGGCTGTAGCAGTTTCAATGGTGTTGCCTGCTCCCCAGACGTAGGCTCCGCCGACATACGGCAGACCGGTCTGGAACACACGGATACGGGTGATCTTCATGAGTGGCGCTCCTGGTCTTCAGCCCGGGGACATCGCCGGATCATCGGCAAGCCCCGCGCCGCGCCAGAAGACAAAGCAGAGGATCGGATGCTCGTTGGTAATCATGGCATGGGGCTGGTTTGGCCCGTGCATCTTGGTATCGCCCGGCACCAGGCGGCGCACTTCTTCGCCCTTGGCCATGAAATCGGCACTGCCGGAGAGGATGGTATAGAGCTCCTCCGGCCCGTGCTGGTGCCAGGGGTAGTCGAGCCCCGGTCCCCAGTAGCCGATGGTCATCCGGCACTGCAGCGAGTGGAAATGGCCGGTGGGTCCCACCAGCTCAAACCAGCCGTACCTCTGCAGGAAGTTGTGGCCGACCTCCTCCTCAGTATAGGTAAGGCGCCACTCCGCATGCGGCGCCAGCGCCATGATCGCCTGCTGCAGGGCGCGGACCTCGGCTTCGGCCGGGATGCCCTCGGCAGCAAAACCCGGATCGGATTGCGCCAGTGCTGCACCGGGTACTTGATGCCCCTCGCGTCCGGCCCAGGTGATGTCATCCGGCCAGGGCTGGAAGTCCGCCACTGCGGGCAGGGCGGTATGGAATGCCTTGGCGGCCTCCAGCGCCTGATCGAACAGGTGTTTGCTCATGGGATCACCACAATGTTTCCGGTGTGCTTCTTGGCGATGAAGGCAGCCTGCGCTTCCTTCAGCTGCTCCAGCGGGTAAGCCGCCGCCAGCACCGGCCTGATCTCGCCCTTCTCGATACAGGAGACCACATCCGTGAAGTTATGATGCGGTGTCACGGTGGAGCCGGTAAAGGTCAGATCGCGCAGATAGAAGGTGCGAAGATCCAGCTCCACCATCGGCCCGGCAATCGCGCCCGAGCAGGTGTAGCGGCCGCCGCGCTCCAGCACGTCGATCAGCTTGGGCCATTGCGCGCCGCCGACCACATCGGCGACCACGGTAACTTTCTCGTTGCCAAGGGCGGCCCGCAGGTTCTCCGGCGCGCGCGGCAGGATCAGGTCGGGACCAAGCTCCGCCACTTCTGCGTGTTTGGCCTCAGACGCCATCGCGATCACCCGCGCGCCGCGCCGTTTTGCCAGTTGGATCAGCGCGCCGCCGACCCCGCCGGAGGCGCCGGGGATCAGCACCGTGTCACCAGCACCTGCGTGCGCGCGGCTCAGCATCCCCTCGGCAGTGACATAAGAGCAGGAGAAGGTCGCCAGCTCCGCATCGCTGAGGGGGCTTTCGACAACTGCCACGCCGCGCACGTCTGCCTTGGTGTATTCGGCAAAGCCGCCATCGCACTCGGAGCCGAAATAGCCGGCCTTGTCCTTGTTCTCCGGATCGTCCCAGTCGCGCACCCAGCCGCCGGCCATGACGCGCTTGCCGATCAGGGCGGGGTCAGCGCCATCCCCCACGGCTACTACTACGCCAACCGCATCCGCGCCCTGAATGCGCGGGAAGGTGAGGGGGCGGCCGCCCCAGGTCGGGTCTTCCTTCCCGACCTCATCAAAGGCGCCGCCGGTGGTGGCGTCCTCGACTGTCTTGGAATACCAGCCGGAGCGGGTGTTCACATCGGTGTTGTTCAGCCCGCAGGCGCCGACCTTGATCAGCGCCTCCATCGGGCCGGGCCGCGGCACCGGCCAATCCTGATGCCACTCGTATTTGTCCAGATCGCCGTGGCCGGTCAGCACCATCGCCTTCATGGTCTCGGGCAGGGTCATTGTTCGCGTTTCCCTTTTCGCTATGGGGGAGGGGGCGCTGCCCCCGCCTTCGGCTCCCCCGGAGTATTTCTGGAAAGATGAAAGGGAGAGCCGGGTTTTGTTTATTCCGCCGGGGCGAGTGCGGCGTCGGTGCGGGGCAGCAGGCTTTCGGGGTCATAGGCGGGGGCGCCCAGGATCCGGCCTTGGCGCGGCTTGCCTGCGATCACCACCTCGATCTCCGTGCCCGGCACATTGGCGTGCGGCTTGACATAGGCAAAGGCCAGGATCTTGCCGACGGTATGGCCATAAGCGACCGAGGCGGTGGAGCCCACAACCTTGCCCTCCAGCATGACAGCCTCGCCGCCGTGGCCGTCCTCAATGCTGTCCGGTTCGATCTCCAGATAAGCGCAGACCCAAGGCTTATCCGCGTCGTTCAGCGTCTTATCCTTTCCGAGGTAGTCCTTGTCCATGCGGGCAAAGCGCAGCACGTCCGCTTCGGCCAGCGTCACTTCGTTGGTGAGTTCGCCTGCGCCCTTGAAGCCTTTTTCCATCCGCATCGCGTTCATGGCGAAGGAGCCGTAGTCGGCAATGCCATGCGCCTCGCCCGCCGACCAAAGCGCGTCATAGACCGCCAGGGCGCTGCCGCGCGGGATGTGCAGTTCCCAGCCGAGTTCCCCGGCGTAGGACATCCGGAAGGCCCAGAGCTTGTGGCCCGCGACCTCGATCTGCTGCGCCGTCAGCCATTTGAAGCCGGCGTTTGTCAGATCCGCATCGGTGCAGGCGCCCAGGACCTCGCGGGCTTTCGGGCCGTTGAGAGCAAGGGCGGCCCAATCGGTGGAGAGGGTTGTGATCTCCACCTCTTCGCCCGCGAGCTTCTGGTTCAGGTGGTCCAGCAGCCGCTGTTCAAAGAAGGCAGCGCAGACCAGGTAGTAGCTGTCCTCTGCCAGTTTCACCACGGTGGTTTCCAGCTCGATCCGGCCGCGGCGGTTCAGCATGTGGGTGAGGGCAATGCCGCCCGCTTTCTGCGGCAGGCGGTTGGCGGTTAGCCGGTCCAGCAGCGCCGCGGCGCCGGGGCCGGAGACCTCGACCTTGGTAAAGGCGGAGATGTCCATGATGCCCACGCCCTCGCGCACGGCCTTCACCTCAGTGCCGACCATGTCATGCACCACATTGCGCTTGAAGGAGTAGTGGTCGCGCTGCTCCACACCGTTTTTGGCAAACCAGCGGGGGCGCTCGTGGCCGTAAACCTCCTCATAAACCGCGCCTTTCTCCTTCAGCCGCTTATAAAGCGGCGACGGCTTGATCGGGCGGCCTGCCAGCCGGTTGAAATGCGGGAAGGGGATCTCGTGGCGCAGCTTGTAATCCTCATGCGCCTTGGTCACCTGCCAGTCCTTGGTGGCATAAGAGCCGAAACGGCGCGGGTCGTACTCGCGCATCGAAATGTCCGCGGCGCCATGCACCATCCAGCGCGCCAGCTCGCGGGTCAGGCCCGGGCCCCAGCCGATGCCGATCTGTGTGCCGCAGCAGCACCAGTAGTTCTTGACGCCCGGCGCCGGGCCGATCAGCGGGTTGCCGTCCGGCGGATGCGAGATCGCGCCATGCACTTCGCGCTGGATCCCCAGCTCGGCAAAGATCGGCATCCGGTTCAGGCTTTCCTCCAGCCACGGCATCACCCGGTCATAGTCGGCATCGAACAGCCAGTTCTCGTATTCCCAGGGGCAGTGGTCGTGCCAGACCGAGTTGCTGCCTTCCTTCTCGTAGATCCCGATCAGGCCGCGCTTCTGCTCCATGCGGATGTAGCCCGAGACCTTCTTGTCGTCGCGGATCACCGGCAATTCCTTGTCCAGTGCCTCGAACTCAGGCACCGGCTCAGTCACGAAATAGTGGTGGGTCATCGAGGTCATCGGCAGCTGCAAACCCGACCATTCGCCCATCTGGCGGGCATAGGTGCCGCCGGCGTTCACGACATGCTCGCAGCGGATGGTGCCCTTTTCCGACTCGACGATCCATTCGCCGTTTTCGGCCTGGGTGATGTTTGTGGCGCGGCAGTGGCGGATGATGCGCGCGCCCAGCTGACGGGCGCCTGCGGCCATCGCCATGGTCACGTTGGTCGGGTCGACGTGGCCGTCATCGGGTGTGTAGAGCGCGCCCAGAACCCCTTCGAGGTTATAAAACGGGTGCAGTTCGGCAACCTTCTCCGGGCCGACCAGCTCGATATTGAACCCCAGACTGCGGCCAACTGAGAGGGTGTGGCGGAGCCAGTCCATCTCATCCTCTGTATAGGCCAACCGGAACGAGCCGCAGCCGTGCCAGGTCACCGCCTGGCCGGTCTCTTCCTCCAGCTTCCCGGAATAGAGGCCGATGTTGTAGTCCACGCATTTGCCCAGCCCGAACGAGCTGGTGGAATGGGTGATCTGCCCGGCCGCGTGCCAGGTCGAGCCGGAAGTCAGCTCGGCCTTCTCCAAGAGAACCACTTCTGGGCCCCAGCCCTCATGCGCCAGGTGATAGGCCAGGCCCACCCCCATCACGCCGCCGCCCACGATGACCACACGGGCCTGTGCCGGGAATTCCTTCTGAGCCATTTCGCCGTTCCTGATTGCAGAGTTGCTTTTCTGCTCGACAGGCTAATTCCATATTTGTACCATCGTCAATCATGAATGGCACAAATGTATCAACAACCGTTTTGGAGCGCCTCACCGACGAGTGGGATGCGCTGACCCCCGAGGCCCAGAAGGCGGCCCGCTATGTACTGGAAAACCCTGCGGATGTCGGGGTCTCCACCGTGCGCGAGATTGCCGAGGCGGCGAATGTGAAGCCCAATACCTTTGTCCGCATGGCGCGGCAGGTGGGCTTTGAAGGGTATGAGGATTTCCGCGCCCCCTTCCGGGAAGCGATTTGCCGGGGCGGGGTGTCCTTCCCTGACCGGGCGCGCTGGCTGCAGGATATCGGCAAGTCCGGCGAGCTGGGCGGGCTTTATGCCGATATGGTGGGGGCAGCGATCCGCAATATCGAGGAGACCTTTGCGGGTATCGACGCGGACGGGCTGGAGGCCGCAGCGCAAGCGATCTGGCAGTCCCGGCAGGTCTTTACCCTTGGGGTCGGCGTCAACAATGCCAACGCCCGCAACTTCACCTATCTCGCCTCCACCGGCATGAAGCAGTTCCACGCCATCCCGCGGCCAGGGTCCACCGCCGTGGATGACCTTGCCTGGGCCGACAGCCAGGATGTGCTGATCGCCATGACCTGCAAGCCCTACCGCACCGAAGTGATCGAGGCGATCCGCATCGCGCGCGAACAGGGCGTCACCATTGTCGGCATCTCCGACAGCCCCGCCAGCCCCGTGGTCCTGAACGCGGATCACGGTTTTGTCGTCGCGGCGGACACGCCGCAATTCTTCCCGTCATCCGTCTCGACCATCGCCCTGCTGGAAACACTGCTCTCCTTTGTGATCGCGGTCTCCAGCGAGGAAATCGTCGAGCGGGTGGAGAAATTTCACAAACGCAGGCACCAGCTGGGCCTTTATGCGGAGGAACCTGAATGAACGCCCCTCTGACCCATTCCCTGGAGGCGCGGTATTATACCGACCCGGCCATCTTCGAAGCTGAGCGCAAGGGTCTGCTGGCCCGCACCTGGCAGTTTGCCGGCCACGCCAGCCAGCTGGAAAACCCCGGCGACTATTTCGCTTTCGAGATGGCGGGGGAAAGCCTGTTCAGCATCAAGGGGCGCGATGGAGAGATCCGCACCTTCTATAATGTCTGCCAGCACCGCGCCCACCAGCTGGTCTCGGGCGAGGGCACCACGCGGGTGGTGGTCTGCCCCTACCACGCATGGACCTATGAGCTGACCGGCCAGCTGCGCGCCGGGCCGAACCTGAAATCGGTGCAGGGGTTCGACAAGTCCAAGGTCTGCCTGACCGAGGTCCGCACCGAGGTCTTCCTGGGCTTCATTTTCGTGAACCTCGACCCCGAAGCCAAACCGATGGACGACTGGTTTCCGGGCGTGCGCGGCGAGCTGGAAAGCTTTGTCCCCAACTGGGGTGACCTGAAGCCACTGGAATGGGTGGAGATCCCAGAAGACTGCAACTGGAAGGTCTCGGTCGAGAACTACTCCGAATGCTACCATTGCAGCCTCAACCACCCGACCTTCTCCACCGGGGTGATCAAGCCGGAAACCTACGACATCCAGCCCCAGGGCTTCTGCCTGCGCCACACCACCGAGTGCAATTCGCTGGACCAGATGACCTATGACATCAACTCCGGCTTCGAGAACAACGAGAAATACTCCAGCTGGTTCCTGTGGCCGATGTTCTCGTTCCAGGTCTATCCCGGCAACCTCTTGAACACCTACCACTGGCGCGCTGTGGATGCCGATCACGTGGTGGTCTGGCGCGGATGGTACTCGATCCGCGGCGAGGACAATGAAACCGTGCGCCGGATGGCGGTGCAAGACCGGGCCACCACGGTGGAGGAAGATATTCACCTGGTGGAGTCGGTTCAGCGCGGCCTGAAAAGCCGCGGTTATGTTCCCGGGCCCCTGGTGGTTGATCCCTCTTGCGGAGTGAACTCGGAACATTCCATCCTGCATCTTCAGAAATGGATGCGCGAAGCGGCAGACCGCGACCTACAGGAAGCAGGGAACTAACGGACTATGACACAGCTTGATGCCGAATGGCTGAACTATATCGACGGCGCCTGGGTGCCCGGCGGGGCAGGGTGGATCGATGTCACCGACCCGGCCAATGGCGAGCTTCTGGCCCGCCACGCGCTGGCTGATGCCGCCGACGTGGACCGCGCTGTGCAGGCCGCCCGCCGTGTGCACCTGTCCGGCGAGCTTTCAGCCCTGCGCCCGATTGCGCGGGGCCGCATGGTGCAGGCGATGGGCCGCTACCTGCTCGACAATATCGACGAAATCGCCCGTGTCCTGACCCTGGAGCAGGGCAAGCCTCTCTGGGAATCCCGGATCGAGATCGAGGGTGCCGCGCTCTATTTCGAATACTACGGCAACCAGGCCAGCACGGTGGAGGGCCGCTCGATTCCGCTGGGCGGCGGCTATTTCGACTGGACGGAAAACGAGCCGATGGGCGTCTCCGCCCAGATCATCCCCTGGAACTACCCGGTGGAGATGACCGCGCGTTCGCTGTCGGCGGCGCTCGCCACCGGCAACGCCTGCGTGATCAAGACGCCAGAGCTTACGCCGCTCACCAACGCCTGGCTCGCCCGCGCGGCGGAGGCCGCGGGTTTCCCGGCCGGTGCGGTCAACGTGCTCTGCGGTTACGGGCATGAAGCCGGCGCGGCGCTGGCAGGCCATCCGCAGGTGAACCAGATCGTCTTCACCGGCTCCGTCCCCACCGGCATCCGCATCGCCACCGCGGCGGCGCAGAATGTGGTGCCTTGCGTGCTCGAGCTCGGCGGCAAATCCGCCGCCATCGTGCATGAGGACGCCGACCTCGACGCATTCGAGAACGACATCCGCTGGGGCATCTACTTCAATGCGGGTCAGGTCTGCAGCGCCATGAGCCGGGTGATCGTGCACGAAAGCCGCCATGACGAGCTGGTCGAGCGCGCGGTGAACGTGGCCCAAAGCCTGAGCGTTGGCCCCGGCATCGACCGGTCCGGGTTCGGCGCCAACATGGGGGCCATGGTCTCCATGCCCCAGCGCGACCGTGCCTTGGGCAATGTCCAGCAGGCCCAGGCCGACGGCGCCACCATCGCCACCGGCGGCGCGCCCGTCGGCAACGCGGGCGCCTTCCTGGCTCCGACCGTGGTCTCCGGCATCACCCCGTCGGACAGCATCGCCAGCGAGGAAATTTTCGGCCCCGTCCTCTCGGTCCTCAAGTTCCGCTCCGACGCCGAGGCCATCGGGATCGCCAACAGCACTGAATACGGTCTGGTCGGCGGCGTCTTCACCCGCGACCTGGACCGCGCCACCCGCTGCGCCCGCCAGATCCGCGCGGGCCAGGTCTTCGTGAACGAATGGTACGCAGGCGGCGTCGAAACGCCCTTTGGCGGCTACGGCAAATCCGGTTATGGCCGCGAAAAGGGCCGCGAGGCGCTGTGGAACTATGTTCAGACCAAGAACATCGCCATGAAACTGAAAGGCTGAGGCTATGGCAGCGCGCTACCAGCTCTACTACTGGCCGATCCCCTTCCGGGGCCACTTCATCCGCTACGTGCTGGCCTATTCCGGCCAGAAATGGGAAGAGCCCGGCTTCGACGCGGTGGCAGAGCTGAAAAGCCGGGATGTGGCGAACCAGCCGCACCCCTTCATGGCGCCGCCCCTCCTGGCCGACACCCGGACCGGCACCCACCTCAGCCAAATGCCCGCGATCCTGATGTCTCTGGGCCGCGAACACGGCCTGCTGACAGAGCCTGACCAGACCTTGCGCCTGATCTGTGATGCCTCGGATATCCTGTTCGAGATCACCCGCTATCACGGCGC